>NZ_JAFKLZ010000001.1 GCF_017304615.1 Sphingomonas sp.
GCCCGACCGTCGGCGTTCCCGCCGGGACCGGCGACGTGACCCTGTTCGACCCGGCGCCGCTTTCGCGCCTAGAGGCGCGCAAACGAATTGACTCGTTTGCTGCACTGCGTCAGACAAACCAACAGTCGCTGACAGCGCGGGAGAGCGCGGGTCCTTTCAGGAACTCGCCGCCGAAGGAGCAACCGCCCCGGAATCTCTCAGGCAAAAGGACCGCTTCTGTCGGTAGCGACGCTCTGGAAAGAGTCCGGTTCGTCCGGGCCGCCGAAGGGGTAAGCCGGGCGCTTTGCGCGACCGGTGAAAGCTCTCAGGTTCCGTGACAGAGGGGGCGGCGGATATTCGGTCCATGCGGGCCGTTGTCGCGCCGTCATCTGTTGTGGAGACCGGGTTTGACCGACATCGACCTCGCCAATGACTATGTCGAAGTGGAGCTCGAAACGCTTCCGCTCGACGCCTGGCATCGCGCTCGCGGCGGCCGGATGGTGCCGTTCGCGGGCTATCACATGCCTGTCCAGTATGAAGGTATCATGGCCGAGCATCTGTGGGTGCGCGAATCGGCCGGTCTGTTCGACGTCAGTCACATGGGTCAGCTGCTGCTGTCGGGTGACGGACTGGACGAAGCGCTCGAAAAGCTGATCCCGGCCGATGTGAAGGGCGTCCAACTGGGTCAGCAGAAATATTCGCTGCTGCTCGCCGACAATGGCGGGATCCTCGACGACCTGATGTTCACGCGCTGGCCGGGCGGCATCTACATGGTCGTCAACGGCGCGGTTAAATATGATGATATCGCGCATCTGCGCGAAAACCTCCCCGACGAAATTACGATCAATCACCTCGACGATCGCGCGCTGCTGGCGTTGCAGGGACCGAAGGCGTTCGACGCGCTGAAGCGCCACACCACCGGTGAATGGCCACTCGACGTGCTGGTGTTCATGAGAGGCGGGCGGTTCGAGATCGCCGGGGTCAACGCCTACATCAGTCGCTCTGGCTATACCGGCGAGGACGGGTTCGAGATTTCGATCCCGGCCGACCAGGCGGAGAAGATCGCTGACCTGCTGTGCGGCGAGCCTGAGGTGAAGATGATAGGTCTGGGCGCGCGCGATTCGCTGCGGCTTGAAGCGGACTTGCCGCTTTACGGGCACGATCTCGATCCGGAGACGACGCCGATCATGGCTGCGCTAGGCTTCGCTGTCGCCAGCAAGCGCCGCCGGGGGGAAGCCAATTTCCCTGGCGCCGAACGCATCCTGCTGGAGCGCGACCAGGGTCCGGTCGCGAAGCGCGTCGGACTGTTGGTCGAAGGGCGTCAGCCGGTGCGCGAGGGCGCGGCGGTGCTCGATGCAGAGGGTTCCGAGGTCGGCAAGGTCACGTCCGGAGGCTTCGCCCCGACACTCGGCGCGCCGATCGCGATGGCCTATGTTCCCGCGGCGATGGCCGAAATCGGCACTCGCATTCAGCTTTCCCAGCGCGGCAAGGTCCACGAGGCGACCGTCACCGCGATGCCGTTCGTCCCCCACCGCTATGTCAGAGGAGCGAAGTAAGATGCGCTATTTCACCGAGGATCATGAATGGGTCGATGTCGATGGCGACGTCGGCACGGTCGGCATCACCGACTATGCGCAAGGCCAGCTCGGCGACATCGTGTTCGTCGACGTGCCCGAAGAGGGCAAGACGGTCAGTAAGGGCGACGAAGCGGCGGTGGTCGAGAGCGTCAAGGCGGCGTCGGACGTCTATTCGCCGGTGTCGGGCACGGTGATCGAAGGCAATGCCGACCTTGCCGACAATCCGGGCCTGGTGAACGAGGACGCCGACGGCGAAGGCTGGTTCTTCAAGCTGACGCTCAGCGACACGAGCGAGCTCGAGGACCTGATGGACGAAGCCAAGTACGAGGCGTTCGTCGCGAAGCTCTAATCAATACCGTCATGCCAGCGGAAGCTGGCATCTCGCGCCGTATTGCAATCGGCCTGAGACCCCAGCTTTCGCTGGGGTGACGAATTTCAGGAATTCGTCATGCGCTACCTGCCCCTGACCCAGCCCGATCGCGAGGCGATGCTCGCCGTTATCGGCGCTTCCTCGATCGACGATCTGTTCGTCGACGTGCCCGCGGAGGCGCGGCTCGACGGGCCGATCCACGGCCTGCCGCCGCACGCCAGCGAGCTAGCGGTCGAGCGTCACATGACGGCGCTCGCGCGCAAGAACCTGTCGGCGGGGGACGCGCCGTTCTTCCTCGGCTGTGGGGCGTACCGGCATCATGTGCCGGCGTCGGTCGATCACCTGATCCAGCGCGGCGAGTTCCTGACCGCCTACACGCCCTACCAGCCCGAAATCGCGCAGGGCACGCTGCAGATGCTGTTCGAGTTCCAGACCCAGGTCGCGCGGCTGCTCGGCACCGACGTCGCGAACGCCAGCATGTACGACGGCTCGACCGCGTGCTGGGAAGCGATCGGCATGGCACGGCGCATCACCAGGCGGGCAAAGGCGATCCTGTCGGGTGGGCTGCACCCGCATTACGTCTCGGTCGCGAAGACGATGGCCAAGTACACCGGCGACGCGCTCGAAACGTCGCGGCCAAGCCTGACCGCCGATATCGATATCGACAGCCTGATCGCAAGCATCGACGACGACACGTCGTGCGTGGTCGTCCAGTACCCCGACATCCTCGGTCGCATCACCGACCTCCGGCCGCTGGCCGACGCCTGTCACGCTAAGAAAGCGCTGCTGATCGCGGTCATCACCGAGCCGGTCGCGCTCGGCGCGCTCAAGTCGCCCGGCGAGATGGATGCCGATATCGTGGTCGGCGAGGGCCAGTCGATCGGCGTCGGGCTGCAGTTCGGCGGGCCGTATGTCGGCCTGATGGGCTGCAAGGAGAAATATATCCGCCAGATGCCCGGCCGCTTCTGCGGCGAGACGGTGGACGCGGAAGGGAAGCGCGGCTTCGTGCTGACGCTGTCGACCCGCGAGCAGCACATCCGGCGCGAAAAGGCGACGTCGAACATCTGCACCAACAGCGGCCTGTGCGCGCTGGCCTTCTCGATCCACATGACCTTGCTGGGCGAAGCAGGGCTGCGCGCGCTGGCGGCGACCAATCACAGCCTTGCGGTCGCGGCGGCCGATCGGCTGGCGCAGGTGCCGGGCGTCGAGCTGGTCAACGACACCTTCTTCAACGAATTTACGCTGAAGCTGCCGCAGGAAGCGCGCCCGGTCGTCCGCGCGCTAGCCGACAAGGGTATCCTCGCGGGCGTCTCGCTCGGGCGGCTCTATCCGGGCGAGGATGCGCTCGCGAACGGCCTCGTCGTCGCGGTCACCGAAACCACTACAGCGGAGGACGTCGGGACACTTGCCTCCGCGCTCGAGGAGGCGCTGGCATGAGCATCAACCAGAGCGGCTGGCGCCCGGCCACCCCGGAAGCGGGCGAGAGCAACGGCCAGACCTTCACCGGCAACCGCGCGCTGATGCTGGAAGAACCGCTGATCTTCGAGATCGGCTCGACCGACACGATCGGCGTCGAAGTCGCCGAACCCGCCAAGGTCGCGTCGAAGCTCGGTGGGCTGAAACGCTCGGCCCCGATCGGTCTGCCTGGCCTGTCCGAGCCGGAAACCGTCCGCCACTACACCCGCCTGTCGCGCCAGAACTACGCGATCGACCTCGGCCTTTTCCCGCTCGGTTCGTGCACGATGAAGCACAATCCGCGGCTGAACGAGAAGATGGCGCGGCTGCCGGGGTTCGCCGACATCCATCCGCTCCAGCCGGTCGATACCGTGCAGGGCGCGCTCGGTGTGATCAACGAGCTCGCAATGTGGCTGATCAAGCTGACCGGCATGCACGGCGTCGCGATGACGCCCAAGGCCGGCGCGCACGGCGAACTATGCGGCATATTGTGCATCAAGGCGGCGCTGGAAGCGCGCGGTGAGGGACATCGCAGCGTCATCCTCGTCCCCGAAAGCGCGCACGGCACCAACCCCGCCACTGCGGCCTTCGCGGGCTATTCGGTGGAGAACATTCCGGCGACCGCCGATGGGCGTGTCGATCTGGCGGCGCTCAAGGCACGGCTGGGACCGGACGTCGCCGGGGTGATGATCACCAACCCCAACACGTGCGGTCTGTTCGAGCGCGACATGAAGGCGATCTCCGACGCGGTCCACGCGGCGGGCGGCTACGTCTATTGCGACGGCGCGAACTTCAACGCGATCGTCGGGCGTGTGCGTCCGGGCGACCTCGGCGTCGATGCGATGCACATCAATTTGCACAAGACCTTCTCCACTCCGCATGGCGGCGGCGGGCCGGGCTCGGGGCCGGTAGTGTTGTCGAAAGCGCTGTCGCCTTATGGCCCGCTGCCCTTCACCGAACGCCATGCGGATGGGCACATCACGCTGGTCGAGGAGGAGACGGTCGGCGACCGCCACCCCGACAGCTTCGGCCGCATGTGCGCGTTCCATGGCCAGATGGGGATGTTCACGCGCGCGCTGACCTATATCCTCAGCCACGGTGCCGACGGCCTGCGCCAGGTCGCTGAGGATTCGGTGCTCAACGCCAACTACATCCTGCGTAGCCTGGAAAACACGCTCGATGCGCCGTTCGCGGACTCGGGGCCCTGCATGCACGAAGCGATCTTCAGCGACGACGGCCTGCCCGACGGTTTCTCGACGATCGACATCGCCAAGGGGATGATCGACGAGGGCTATCACCCGATGACGATGTACTTCCCGCTCGTCGTCCACGGCGCGATGCTGGTGGAGCCGACCGAGACCGAATCGAAGGCGGCGCTCGACCAGTTCATCGGCGCGCTACGGTCGGTCGCGGAACGCGCGAAGGCGGGGGACGAGGCGCTCAAGTCCGCCCCCCATTTCGCCCCGCGCCGCCGCCTCGACGAGACGCTCGCGGCTCGCAAGCCGGTGCTGGTGTGGAAGGAGCCTGAGCTGGCGCAAGCGGCGGAGTAGGCCTGCCGCAATAATACCGGCTGGCGATCTGGTGCGTTAGTCTGCTAACACGCGGGCCAACGCAACACGGGGGTCACGCATGAACGGTCAGATCGTCCAGCCGACGGGAATCGTCCAGTACCTGATCCCGATCGCGGTGTTCTTGGTGATCTTCGCGTTTCGCGCGCGGAGCCTGTCGAGACTGCGCCCGCTCAAGCTCGAACGGCTGTGGATCGTGCCGGCGATCTACCTTGCCATCGTTGTCGCCAATTTCGTCGCGAAGCCGCCGACTCTGGCGGCCTGGATCGCGTCCGTCATCGCACTGTTGGTCGGCGCGGCACTCGGCTGGCAGCGCGGACGGATGATGCAAATCCATGTCGATCCAGAAACACATGCGCTCAACCAGAAGGGCTCGCCTTGGGCCATCCTCTTCCTGATGGCAATCGTGCTGGTGAAGATGGCGGCGCAGGGCGAAGGGCGCGCGCTGGGTTTCGACGTGACGCTGGTGACCGACGCCGCCCTGGCGTTCGCGCTGGGTATGTTCACGATGACGCGGGTCGAAATGTACCTGCGCGCCGGGCGGCTTCTGGAAGCTGCCCGCCTTAGTTAGGTCGCGACGATTGACGAGCGAGAGTTAAAGTTACCACCAGCCAACGGCATACTTTGATCGTGACGCTCAATTTCTGGCTCATATCCGGCCCTTTATCCTAACTGGCGACCGCTACGATCGACAGACCATCAGGCTTACGCCTCGGGGAGAAAAATCCAGAGAAGAGAACCATCCGATCAGGATCCAAACTGATCGAGAACGGATGATTTTTGTAGTGAACATACAACGAACATAAGCAATGGTCGCGCTATGTTCCGTTTTCACGTTTGGGGAGATCGAGCGTGCTTTGCGCGACCCGAGTTTCGGCGGGATAGGATTTCTTACGACATCATCACCCCTTTAGCCGCCCGTGGAATTCTGGAATCAATCTACTGGTCGCCGGCGATCAGGTGGCACGTCGATAGAATCCACGTGCTTCAGCCCATCATCTTTGACTGGTTGGGCTCTGAACCATGCCGACAGTGCGATCTGATCGATGTTGCGTATGTTATCGAAGCGCATTTCGACCTTAGCGACCGCGCGACACAGACAGATCATGTCGCCCAACACGCATCGCTCGTTCGCCGACGTGCGAGGCGTCAGGAGCCTTATCGCCAGCCATTTCTTGGCACCGGCGCCTATCCCGCACACTTTCGTTCGCTTGAAGCTGGCGATGATCTGCCGCCATCAAGCTTTGCCAACGAATCGGTCTATCTAGGCTGGACAATCCACGATCTGGATACGGAGCGCCCGCCGCAATTGCGCTTCTTTCGACCGGTCATTCGCCGGGGGATAGTCGAGCTTGCCAATTTATCGGCAACAGATCTTCCCGCCTAGGCCTCAGTCCGCGATCGCTTCCTGCACCTGAGGGTGTGGCGCGACGCGGCGTTCGCGCCACACGATGTAAAGTCCGCTCGCGATGATCACCGGCGCGCCAACCCATGTCCACGGCGTCGGCAGCATGTCGAACAGGAGCCAGCCGTAGAGCGTCGCCCAGATCAGGCTCGAATAGTCCATCGGCATCACGGCGGAAACCGGCGCGTAGCGGAGTGCGGCGGTGAAGGCGATCTGGCCCAGCCCGCCGAACAGCCCCATCGCCGCCAGGATCGCGAACGTGGTGAGGTCATGGCTTTGCGCGAAGAACGGGTAGAGCAGACCGAGCGGGACCATCGACAGCGTCGAGAACCAGAACACCGTCGTCACCGGGCGGTCGACCTTGCCGATCTGGCGGAGCTGGATCGCGACGATGGCGACGAAGACGGACGAGGTCAGCCCGACCGCAACACCGGCCAGCGGGAAATGGCCGCTACCCGGCTGGGTCACGATCAGCACGCCGATAAAGCCCACGACCACCGCGCCCCAGCGATGCCAGCCGGTCGGTTCCTTCAGCACCAGCGCGCCGAGGATCGTGGCGAAGATCGGCACCGTGAAAGCGAGCGTCGTCGCTTCGGCGAGCGGCAACAGCAAGACCGCGCCGAAATTGAACGCCATCCCCGTCACGCCGATCGCGGCGCGGACAACCTGCCCGCGAAACGCGTTCGAGCGGATCGCGCCGATACTGCGGTCGGTGATCGCCATATAGGCCAGCACCACCGGGATCGCCGCGCCCTGCCGCCAGAACATGATCTCGACGAGGCCGGCGCCGCGCGTCTCGGCAAGCTTGATCAGCGCCGACAGCGTCGCCAGCAACAGCACCGCGAGCAGACGCATCGCGATGCCGAGCATGACCCTGTCGTCCGCGTCCCCCATGGCTGTCGCCATGCGCCCCGGCGCGCGCTGCGACAAGTCCGGGGTGACGAAGCGGTTTTGGCGGACTAAGCGCACCTGCATGATCAAGCACGCTTTATCCGTCACGCGCGCCGACGACTTCGCGCAATGGTATCAGACCGTGATCGCGGAGGCCGACATGGCCGAGGAATCCGGGGTGCGCGGGTGCATGGTGATCCGGCCATGGGGCTATGGCATCTGGGAGCGGATGCAGCGCCTGCTCGACGACAAGATCAAGGCGACGGGGCACGAGAATTGCTATTTCCCGCTGTTCATCCCGCTCTCCTATTTCGAGAAGGAGGCTGAGCACGTCGAGGGCTTCGCCAAGGAAATGGCGGTCGTCACGCACCACCGCCTGATCCCCGATGGCAAGGGCAAGCTGATCCCCGATCCCGCCGCCAGGCTGGAGGAACCGTTGGTCGTCCGCCCGACGAGCGAGACGGTGATCGGCACCGCTTTCTCGCGCTGGGTGCAGTCGTGGCGCGACTTGCCCGTGTTGATCAACCAATGGGCGAACGTCGTGCGCTGGGAAATGCGCACGCGGATGTTCCTGCGCACGGCGGAGTTCCTGTGGCAGGAAGGGCATACAGCGCACGCTTCGGAGGCCGAGGCGCGCGAGGAAACGCTCAAGATGCTCGAGGTGTATCGCTCGTTCGCCGAGGATTGCGTCGCGCTGCCCGTGGTGGCGGGCGAGAAGCCCGAGAACGAGCGTTTCCCCGGTGCGGTGGAGACTTGGTCGATCGAGGCGATGATGCAGGACGGCAAGGCGCTCCAGGCGGGCACCTCGCACTTCCTCGGCACCAATTTCGCGCACGCTCAGGACATCAAGTTCCAGAATGCGTCGGGCGAACTCGAATTCGCCAACACGACCAGCTGGGGCGTGTCGACGCGGATGATCGGCGGGCTGATCATGGTGCATGGCGACGACGACGGCCTGCGCGTTCCGCCGCGCATCGCACCGTGGCAGGTCGTGATCGTGCCGATGCTGCGCGACAATGACGAGGACGCGGCGTTGATCGATTACTGCAAGGGGCTGCAGGGCGAGCTCGCGGCGCTGTCGGCGTGCGGCGAGCCGGTGCGTGCTTTGCTCGATCTCAAGCCGGTCAAGTCGACCAACAAGCGCTGGGCTTGGGTCAAGAAGGGCGCACCGATTGTGATTGAGGTCGGCGGGCGCGACATGGCAGGCGGCAATGTCAGCGTGATCCGCCGCGATCGACTGTATCGCGAGGACGGCAAGCTCGACAGCGCGGCGGTCGCGAAGGGCGATTTCGTCGGCGGTGCGGCGGCGATGTTGGAGGAGATTCAGGCCGGCTTGTTCGCCGACGCCAAGGCGCGGCTCGACGGCAGCATCGCGCGCGACGTCACCGACATAGCGGGGCTGCAGGCGTTCTTCGCCGAGGGCGTGAAGAACCCCGGCTGGGTCGAGGCGGGCTGGTCGAAGCCGACCGGCGCCGCGCTCGACAAGGTGGTCGAAACGCTCAAGTCGATGAAGTTGACGCTGCGCAATGTGCCGCAGGGCGCGGCGCCCGCGACCGGCGCGTGCATTTTCACCGGCGAGCCCGCGGTCGAGCGTGTCCTGATCGCGCGGGCATATTGAGATGATCTGGCTCAACGGCACCAAGCCCGACCTCGCGGCGATGACCGCGCTCGGCGCGAAGTCGATGCCCGGCCTGCTCGGGATCGAGTTCGTCGATGCCGGCGACGACTGGGTGTCCGCGCGAATGCCGGTCGATGCGCGCACGCATCAGCCATTCGGGCGGCTGCACGGCGGCGCCTCGGTCGCGCTGGCGGAGACGGTCGCGTCGATGGGCGGAGCGATGACGCTCGATCTGACGAAGCAGACGACCGTGGGGCTGGAGATCAACGCCAATCATATCCGCCCGGCGATGAGCGGTTACGTCACAGCGACCGCCAAGGCGGAGTCGGCCGGCCGCACGACGCAGATTTGGACGATCCGCATCACCAATGAGGAAGGCAAGCTGGTGTGCCTGTCGCGGATCACGCTGGCGGTCATTTCGGTCGCCTAGCGAAGGATAAAGCGCGCTTAGCCGTTGGGCCTCGCATGGAAAGCTGGAGGGCGAGCATGCGCGGGGTGTTGATCGGGCTGGGTTTGATGGGCGTCGCGCTGCAACTGGCTGCTCCCGCCCCTGCCGCCGAACCGTCGTTGCAATCGATGACGGTCGGCAGCCGCGAATACAAATTGTTCGTGCCGCCGCGGCCGGGCCCCAAGCCGCTGGTAATCGTGCTCCACGGCGGCGGGGGCAATGGCGCGCAAGTCGCGCGATCGGCGGGTCTGGTCGAGAAAGCGGCGAAGGAAGGCTTCGTGCTCGCGCTCCCCGAAGGTACGGCTCGGTTAGGCAAACTCCAGACGTGGAATGCCGGCGGCTGCTGTGCCTACGCGATGCGACAGGGGATCGATGATGTCGGCTTCATCCGGGCGCTGATCGATGCCGAGGTCGCAAGCGGCCGCGCCGATCCGAAGCGCATCTATGTCGCGGGCATGTCGAACGGGGGGATGATGACGCACCGGATCGCGATCGCGCTGGGCGATCGTATCGCCGCCGCGACCGTGTTCGTCGGTTCTCTCTTCGGCGACGAGGCAAAGCCCGTTGCGCCGGTGCCGATGCTGATCGTCAATGCCGCCAACGACGAGGATGTGCCGATCGAGGGTGGGATCGGTTCGAAGACGGTACGCGGCGCGCAGTCGGCGCCGTTCAAACCGGCGCGCTATGCCGCGACATGGTGGGCGAGCGCCGACGGATGCCGCGTAAACCCGACGCGATCGGAGACGGCCGACTATGTACGGGAGTTGTGGAGCGATTGCGCGAAGGGCAGCGCGGTCGATTTCTACATCGTCAAGGATGCCGAACATGGCTGGCCCGGCGGCACGATTGGTCGTCCCGGCGTGACGCGGTCGACGGGAAGGGTGAACGGCACCGATCTGATGTGGGCATTCTTCGCCGCCCACCACCGCTAGAACGTTACGCGATCCGCAGGGTGAGTGCACGCATCATGGCGCGTTCGATCTGTTCGTCGAAGCGGCATCCGACCATGCCGTCCACGCACCACACCACGGTCGCCGCGACCGGCATCCGCCCGTCGAAACGAAGCCACAGCCGCTCGCCTTCATCCGCCTCGATCCCCGCCGCAAGGCGGCAGCCGTAGGTCGAAAGATCGTGGAGCAACGCATCGACCGGCGTCTTGCCGTGGCGGCGCACGCTCGCTCGCGTGATCGACAACTTGAGGCGCGGTTCGGCGCGCTGTTCGAGCGATGCCGGTTCGACCCGGCGATATTGCGAATATCTCGTTGCCACGAACGGCCCCCGGTATGCCCGGGAAAGAGCGTGACCGGAATAGGTTAACAAATCGTTAAGAACTGTCTTTAGTATAGGTCGCGCCGACATGCGTTTCGCCGCGTGCTTCGGCGAGCATCGCCTGGCGATGACGTTCGGCATAGCCCGCGCGGGCGGCATCGTCGCGTGTGCCGTGGCAAGCGGGGCAGCTCACGCCTTCCTCGTAGAGGGCGGACGCGCGGTCCTCGGGACCGACCGGCATACGGCAGCCGCGGCAGAGTTGGTGGGTACCGACGGTCAGGCCGTGGCCGAGCGCGACGCGTTCGTCGAACACGAAACACTCGCCGTGCCAGCGGCTTTCGTCTGCGGGAACCTCCTCTAGATACTTCAGGATGCCGCCTCGCAAGTGGCGGACGTCCGCGATCCCTTCCGCCTTGAGCAGGGCGGTTGCCTTCTCGCAACGGATGCCGCCGGTACAGAACATCGCGACGCGCTCCGCCCGCTCGATCTCGTCGCGGTGGGCGCGGAACCAAGCGGGAAAGTCACTGAAGCTCGCCGTCCGCGGATCGACCGCGCCGGCGAAACTGCCCACACGCACTTCGTAATCGTTGCGCGTGTCGATCACGAGCGTGCCGGGCTGTTCGATCAGCGTGTTCCAGTCGGCGGGCGCGACGTACGTGCCGACGCTGCCGATCGGATCGACCGCCTCTCCCATCGTCACGATCTCGCGCTTGAGCCGGACCTTGAGGCGGTGGAATGGCATAGTCTCCGCGGTCGAGAACTTGACCTCCAGATCGGCGCAATCGGGCAGGGTAAGGATGTACGCGAGCACTCGATCGATGCCGTCGGGTGGCCCGGCGATGGTGCCGTTGATCCCCTCGGTCGCGAGGAGAAGCGTGCCTTTAATCCCTTCCGCTACGCACAAATCGAGTAACGGCTCCCGTAGCGCGGCGGGGTCGGGGAAGTGGGCGAAACGATAGAGCGCGGCGACCTGAATCACGCCAGCGCATCCCACGCCTTTTCAAACGCCGCGCGCTGGTCGGCGGTCAGGTGCAACCCCAACTTGCTGCGCCGGTCGAGCGCGTCGGCGGCGGTCCTCGCCCATTCGCGATCGCGCATCCAGCGCGCCTCGACCTCGGTCAGCCCGCCGCCCAAATCGGTGCCCATCCCAGCCTCGTCGGCCACGCCCGCCAGCATCTCGGCGAGCATCGTACCGTACGCATGCGCCATCCGCGCGGACCGCTCGTAGCCCAGGAACGGCCAAGTCGCGCGGACCTTTACCAGATAGGCGTCGAAATCGCCGATCGCCCCGCCGGGGAACACCCGCGCCCGCGTCACTGGATGCGCATCGATGCCGAGCGACGGCGCGAGCTTGCCCATCGCTTCTTCGGCGAGGTGGCGGCCGGTGGTGATCTTGCCGCCGAACACGCTGAGCAACGGCGGGCCGTTTGTGTCGAGTTCGAGGACGTAGTCGCGCGTCACCGCCTTCGCCTCGCTCGCGCCATCGTCGTAGAGCGGACGCACCCCCGACCAAACGTGCGTCACGTCCGCAGGGCTGATCTGCTTCACGAAGTGGTGGTTCGCGCCCTCGCACAGATACTTGATCTCGTCGTCGGAGATGACGGCGTCCTCGGGCTTGTCGACCGGAATGTCGGTGGTCCCGATCTCTGTCTCGCCTTGCCAGGGGATCGCGAAGATGATGCGGCGATCGGGAAGTTGCAGGATATAGGCGTGGTCGCCGTCGTAGAGTTTGGGCACGACGATGTGGCTGCCTTTGACCAGCCGCACATTCGCCGCGGCGCTCACGCCGAGCTTCTCCAGCATCAAATGGACCCACGGTCCCGCGGCGTTGACCATCGCGCGCGCCTCGACGGTCCGCCCGTCGGACAGGGTCGCCCGCCACACACCACCCTCGCGCCGCGCGCTCTCAAGCGCCACGCCCGTGCAGATCTCCGCCCCGTTCGCCGCCGCATCGACCGCGTTGAGCAGCGTCAGCCGCGAGTCGTCGACCTGCGCGTCCGAATAGACGAACCCACTGTCGCCGCCCTTCAGCGGGGCGATGTAGTCCGTGTCGCTCTTGCGCAGTCCGCGTGATCGCGGGAGCGACATCTTCCCGCCGAGGAAATCGTAGAGATAGAGGCCGATCCGCACCATCCACCATGGACGTACCGCATTTTCCTGCGGCAGCACGAAGCGCAGCGGCCGGATAATGTGCGGCGCGGCATGGACCAGCCGCTCGCGTTCGCGCAACGCTTCCGCGACCAGTTTGAACTCATAATATTCGAGGTAGCGCAGTCCGCCGTGGATCAGCTTGGTCGATGCCGACGAGGTATGGCTGGCCAGGTCGTCGCGTTCCACCAGCAGCACGGTCTGGCCGAGCAGCGACGCTTCGCGCGCGATGGCGCAGCCGTTGATGCCGCCGCCGATGATCAGGAGGTCGTAAGTCACGCGCTTCTCCTAGCGTGATCGTCGCGAACCGCCTATCTCCCTCGTCAGATGGCGAAACCACGAAAACAACCCGGCCTGCCGAGCCGCCAGCAGATCATCGACTTCATCACCTCGTCACCGACTCCGGCGGGCAAGCGCGAGATCGCCAAGGCTTTCGGGCTGACAGCGCAGGAAAAGATCGCGCTGAAGGCACTGCTCAAGGGCATGGCCGACGAGGGCCTGATCGACAGCGCGCCCGGCCGCGCGTTCCACAAGATGGGCGGACTGCCCAAGGTCACGGTGCTGCGGATCACCGATGTCGATGACAGCGGTAATGTCTGGGCGGTGCCGGAGCGCTGGGACGCCGACGCCATGCCGATGCCGAAACTGCGCGTGCGTGAGCGGGGGAAGCGGTCGGCGCTCGGGGTGGGCGACCGTATCTTGGCGCGCACCGAGGAAGCCGGGAAGGGCTGGATCGCGCATCCGATGAAGCAGCTTGCCAAAGGCGACGAGCTGATGCTCGGCGTGCTGCGCAAGGAAGCGAACGGGCTGTGGCTCGAAGGCGTCGAGAAGCGCGAGCGGCGGCAATATCCCGTCAGCGACGCGGGCGATGCGCAGCCCGGCGACCTGGTGCTGGCGGAAAAGGCGGGGCGCCCGCCGCGGATCACCGCGCGCGTGACCGAGCGGCTCGGCGATCCGTTCGCGCCACGCAGCTTCTCGCTGATCGCGATCCACGAGCACGGCATCCCGGACGTGTTTGCGCCGGAAGCCCTTGAAGAAGCGGAGCGCGTTGCGAAGCAGCCATTGGGTACTGGCCGCGAGGACCTGACCCACTTGCCGATCGTCGCGATCGACCCGGCCGACGCACGCGACCATGACGATGCTGTGTGGGCCGTGCCCGACGACGATCCGGCCAATGCCGGCGGGTGGAAAGCGGTGGTCGCGATCGCCGACGTGTCGTTCTATGTTCACCCCGGCTCGGCGATCGACCGCGAGGCGCGGCGGCGCGGCAATTCGGTCTATTTCCCCGACCGCGTCGTGCCGATGCTGCCCGAAATCCTGTCGGCGGAAGTGTGCAGCCTGAAGACCGGCGAGGATCGCGCCGCGCTCGCCTGCCATCTGAAGGTCGGCAAGGACGGGCAGCTCAAAAGCTGGCGCTTCACCCGCGCGGTGGTGCGGATCGCGGCGAACATCGCCTATGAGGATGCGCAGGCCGCGATCGACGGACAGCTCGACCATCCGCTGACCGAGGTTGCGTTGAAGCCGCTTTGGGCCTGCTGGCACGCGCTTGCCAAGGCGCGCGATGCCCGCGAACCGCTCGATCTCGATCTCCCCGAAAGGCGCGTCGTGCTCGACGAGAAGGGGCGGATCATGTCGGTCGCGCCGCGCGAGCGGCTCGACGCGCATCGGCTGATCGAGGATTACATGATCGCCGCCAATGTGGCGGCCGCCAAGGCGCTCGAGGCCAAGAAGGCGCCGGTCATGTACCGCGTCCACGAACCGCCCGCGCGCGAGAAGTTGATCGGGCTGAAGGATTATCTGGAGACGTACGGCGTCAAGCTGGCGCTGGGTCAGGTGATTCGCCCGTCGACGTTCAACCACATCCTCGATCGCGTCGGCAACGTCGATTTCCGCCCGCAGGTGATGGAGCAGATCCTGCGCAGCCAGACCCAGGCCTATTACGCACCGGCCAATCACGGCCATTTCGGGCTCGCGCTGGGTAGTTACGCCCACTTCACCTCACCGATCCGGCGCTATGCCGACATGCTGGTGCATCGCTCGCTGGTCGAGGCCTACAAGCTCGGCCCCGGCGGGCTGACGCCGGACGAGGCCGCGGGGATGGAGCGGATCGGCGAGGCGATCAGCCGGCTCGAACGCCGTGCGATGGAGGCGGAACGCGACACGATCGACCGCTATGTCGCGGCCTATCTGGCGGAACGTGTCGGCGAACTGGTCGAGGTGCGGATCACCGGGGTCACCAACTTCGGCTTTTTCGCGACGGTCGACGGGATCGGCGGCGACGGGCTGATGCCGGTACGCGATCTGGGTGGTTCTTCGGGCGGCGAGTATTTCCGCTACGACGAAACGGCGAAAAAGCTGGTCGGCGAGCAATCGGGCGACGAGTTCACCATCGGCCAGCGGCTGACGTTGCGGCTGGCGGAATCGAACCCGGTGTCGGGCGCGTTGCGCTTCGAACTGCCGGAGGGGAAAGGCGCAAGGCCCGGCAGCCGGCCACCACGAGTCTTGAAACGGCGCGGGCGTCCGTCCAACATCCGCCATCAGGGCAAGCGACGGAAGTAGGGGTCGAATATGGGTGGAGCAGCGGCAGGAGCAGCAGGGGCGGCCATGGCACGCGCACGGCGGCGGTTGATCTCGCATTTCATGACGGCCGATGCGGTCGCGGCCGACAAGGCGATTGGTTACGCGCCCGAACGTGGGATGGAGCGGCGGTTGCTCGAACGGCTGATCGAGCAAGGCGTGCTACACGTCGCCAAGGCCGGGACTTATTGGCTCGACATTCCCGCCTACGACAAATGGAACCGCAAGCGGCGGCGGCGCGCGGGGATCATGGTGGGCACGGCGGTCGCGATCGGCGCGGCGCTCAGCATCTTTGCGGGCGGATGACCGACCGGCTGCGGCTGACCGGCCTCACGCCGCCCCCTGCGCCGCCGCGATTGCCGCCGGGCGCCTTACGGGTGCGCGGGCGGATCGCCGAGGCGATGCTGGCGGCGCACGCGCTGTCGCCCGAGGATGCGATCGATTTCACGCCCGACCCGCGCGACGCGACGGCGTTCGCGAAGCTGTGTGACGCCGGGATCGTTCGCGCAGTGCCGGGCGGGCAGTTCTGGTTCGATCTCGTGGCGTACCACTTGCGCGAACAGGCGCGCAGCCGCGACGCAGTCATCTGGAGCCTTGGCGTCTCGGTGATGATCGCTGCCGCTGCTCTGTTATTCTATCGTGGCTAGCCGCAGCGGAAGGTCAGCCCCGCCTTCGCCACCAGCCGTTCGCGCAGTTCATCGCCCATCAGCGCGCCCGGGGTCCAGATGCCGCCGTCTCCCTTGACATCCTGCACGAGGCACAGCGCGCTTTCGGCGATCATCTTGCTGGTCGATCCGTAGCCGGGGTCCTTGTCGCCGGTAACGACGCATTCGACGCGCCCGCCGTCGGGATATTCGCCGATGAACAGGATATCGTAATGCCCCGCGTCGCGCTCCTCCTTCGACGGGCCTTCGCCGGGCTTCGGCCCCTTGTCGCCCGCCAGCGGATTGACCTTGGCAATCGCTTCCGCCGCCGCCTTGCCGAGATCGCCCAGCCCGGCGACCATCATCTCGTCATAGACGAAATCCGCGCCATAATGCTCGCCGAGCAGGAAGTTGGTGCGGTGGACGTTCTTGGTGTTGATCGGTGCCATGATGAACGGTGCGACCCACGCCCCGACCGACGAATCATATTCGGGGATCAGCCCGGTCGGCTGGTGAGGCCCCTTGAAGCCGGGAGTCAGCGCGAAAGGGCTGGTAAGCAAAGCGACGATCCGTGGGTCACGCGCAGCGGCGGCGAGCGTAGCCTTAAGGCTCGCCGCCGTGCCGCCGGAAAAGCCGCCTTTCATCACCCGCACCCGACCCTTCACGCGAGGCGCGGGCTTACCGTGCTTGGCGATGGCGCATTGCTGCAGTGTCAGCACGCCCACGTCGAACGGGATCGAATCGAACCCGCAGGAAAAGACGATCCGCGCGCCGCTGGCTTTGGCGTCGTCATGGTGCGCGTCGATCATGTGGCGCATCCACGCTGGCTCGCCGCACAGATCGACATAAGCGGTGCCCGTCGCGGCGCAGGCGGCGACCAGGTCACTGCCATACAGCTGATACGGCCCGACGGTTGAAATGACGACCGTCGTACGCTCGCACATGGCCTTCAGGCTGGCGGGGTCGTCCGAATTGGCGGTTATCAGCGTGGTGCCGGCGGGCGCGCCGATCAGATCGCGCACTTCCTCCAGCTTGGTCAGCGACCGCCCGGCCATCGCCCACGTCACGCCGCTGGGATACGCCTCGACCAGATATTCGGCGACCAGCCGCCCGGTGAACCCGGTCGCGCCATAGACGATGATGTCGAACTCGCGCGCCATTCTATCTCTCCCGATCAGGCAGCCTCGCTGAACTGCAGCGCCGCCAGCCTGGCATATAATCCGCCGCGCGCATTGAGGCTGGCGTGCGTACCTTCCTCGACGATGCGGCCGTCGTCCATCACGATGATCCGCCCAGCGGCGCGCACGGTCGCCAGGCGGTGCGCAATGACGAGGGTGGTGCGCCCGTCCATCAGCCGTTCGAGCGCTTGCTGCACCAGCCGCTCGCTCTCGGCGTCGAGCGCGCTGGTCGCTTCGTCGAGCAGCAGGATCGGGGCATCGCGGAGCAGCGCGCGGGCGATCGCGAGCCGCTGGCGCTGGCCGCCGGACAGGCGCGCGCCGCCTTCGCCCATGAAGGTGTCGAGGCCGTCGGGCAGCTTGCGGAGGAATTCGGCGGCGTTCGCAGCCTCGGCGGCGGCCCAGATTGCGTCGTCGCTCGCGCCCCATTCCCCGTAACGGACATTGTCGCGCGCGGTCGCGCCGAAGATCACCGTTTCCTGCGGCACCATCGCGATGCGGCGGCGGATGTCGGCGGGATCGGCTTGCGGGAGCGCGACGCCGTCGATCGCAATGCTCCCAGCTTGCGGATCGTAGAAACGCTGGATGAGCTGGAACAGCGTCGATTTGCCCGCGCCCGATGGCCCGACAACTGCCAACGTCTCGCCCGGCGCGATGTCGAGCGAGAAATCGTGCAATGCGGAAACATCGGGCCGGGTCGGGTACCGGAACTCGACATGGTCGAAGCGGATCGCGCCACGCGCCGGTTCGAGCAGCGCAACGGGGTTGGCGGGGGCGGCGATCTTGGGCTGCTCGGCGAGCAATTCGCTCAGCCGCTCGGCGGCGCCCGCCGCGCGGAGCAAGTCGCCATAAACTTCGGTCAGCGCGCCGAACGCGCCCGCGACAAGCACGCTGGTCGTGACGAACGCGAGCAATGTCCCCGCAGAGATCGAACCCGCCGACACCGCGCCGAGCATCGTCCGCAACAGCAAGGCGAGTCCGCCGAACAGCAGCCCGATCACCAGCGAGGTCATCACCGCCCGGATCAGGATGCGGCGCTTGGCGGCTGCGAACCCGCGATCGACAGCCCCGGCGAACCGTTCCGACTCGCGCCGTTCCTGCGAAAACGCCTGGACGACCTTCATCGCCGACAATGTCTCGACCGCCATCGCGCCAATATCGGCGATGCGGTCCTGGCTCGACCGCGAGGTAGCGCGCACGCGTCGGCCGAGCAGCACGATCGGCAGCACGACGACCGGAATCCCGATCACCAGCAACCCCGCGAGCGAGGAATCGTAATAGAACAGCAGCCCGAGGCCACCGATCCCGGTCAGCAGGTTGCGCAGCGCGACCGAGACGGTGGAACCGACCGCCATTTCGATCTGCGCGGTGTCGGCGGTGAGGCGCGACGCGATCTCCGACGGACGGTTTTCCTCGAACCAGCCCGGTTCGAGCCGCAACAGGTTCGATTGCACCAGAACACGAACGTCGGCGACGGTGCGCTCACCCAGCCACGACACGAAGTAGAAGCGGATCGCGGTCGCTATCGCCAGCACGCCGACCAGGATGAACAGCAACAGGAACGCGCGATCGTCGCCGACACCCGCCCGCCCGTCGATCGCCATCCGCAGAACATAGGTAAGGCTGAGCGTCGTCGCGGTCGTCGTCAGCAGCGCCGCCAGCGCCACCGCCAGATGGCCCGGATAGCGGCCCACCGCGCGCCAGACCATTTTCAGACTACCGAGCTTGCGGCCCGGCTTCGGCGTGTCGGTAACGGGGTCGGCCATGATCGTTACGCCCTAGAGCGGTGTCCCACGGCCCGCAACGTCGCATCTTTTTGGACGTTGTGTGCGCTGCAACACGGTTCTAGTGGTTCGGACAAAGGAAATGATCGCGATGTATAACGAACCCATGCTGTACAACGCTTACGAATTTCAACGCTCGATGCTGGCCAGCGCCAGCGCATGGGCCAATTTCGGCGCGGAGTTGCTGAGCAATCCGGCCAATCCGTTCGCCTATTTCGGTGGCGGCCCGGTGCTGGCGTCGGCGCTGGAGGTGTTCGCCCATGCCGCGGCGCCGCGCGGCAAGCCCGAATTCGGACTCAATCACACCGTGATTGACGGCAAGGAGATCGACGTCACCGAGTCGATCGTGCTCAGGAAGCCGTTCGGTCAGCTCAAGCGCTTCGTGCGGCATGGTGTGGAAGGCGGCCCGCGGTTGCTGATCGTCGCGCCGATGTCGGGCCACTACGCCACGCTGCTGCGCGGCACGGTTGAACGGATGTTGCCGTTCGCGGACGTCTACATCACCGACTGGCGAGACGCGCGGCAAGCGCCGCTGACGGACGGCCGTTTCGATCTCGACGACTATATCGATTACCTGATCGAGTTCATGCACGTGATCGGGTCGGGCGCGCATATGCTGGCGGTGTGCCAGCCCTCGGTGCCAGCCTATGCCGCAGCGTGCGTGATGAGCGCCGACAAGGATCCCTGCCGCCCGAAGACGCTGACGCTGATGGGCGGCCCGATCGATACGCGCGAGGCGCCAACGGCGGTCAACACGCTGGCGACCGAACGCCCGTTCGCCTGGTTTGAGCAGAATGTCATCGCGACGGTGCCGATGAACTATCCGGGCGCTGGACGGAAGGTCTACCCGGGCTTCCTCCAGCTCGCAGGGTTCATGACGATGAACCTCGGCAACCACATGATGTCGCATTGGGAAATGTTCAAACATCTCGTCCAGGGCGAGGACATGGAAGCCGAAGCGACCATGAAGTTCTACGAGGAATATCGGTCGGTCTGCGACATGACCGCCGAATTCTACCTCCAGACGATCGACGTGGTATTCCAGAAGCACGCGCTGCCCAAGGGCGAGATGACGCACCGTGGCCGCCTGGTCGATCCGGCGGCGATCACCGACATCGCGCTGTTGGCGATCGAGGGCGAGCGTGACGACATTTCCGGACTCGGCCAGACCAAGGCGGCGCTAACGATCAGCAAGAACGTGCCCGCCGCGATGAAGCGGCATTTCGTCGCCGACGCCGGCCATTATGGCATCTTCAACGGCAGCAAGTGGCGCAACCAGATCGCGCCGGTGGTGGAGAAGTGGATCAGCGCGCACGGCGGGTAAACTCGCCGGCGCGCCGCTTCACCCGTCAGGTACGGTCAGGCTCCGCCCTACTCCGCTGTGGTACTCACCTTCGCGTGGCTGCCTTCGTCGCCGACCTTGATCGTGCCGCCGAACAGCATCTTCACCTTGCCGGCCAGCGACATGTCGGTCTCCCACATCTCGGCATCGGCTATGTCGAAGCGCAGCAGCGCAAGGTTGGGATCATCCTTGCCACCCGGAAACCAGGCCTCGACCTGCTTGTTCCAAAGCTTGTCGATCATCGCGAAGTCGTTGTCCACGCGCGCGGTGCCTGCCAGGCAGGCGAAGAAATCGTGCCCCTTCGATACGAACTGCGCCATCGCCCGGCCGCCGCCCGCGAGCCGATTGTCCTTCCCGATAAAGAAGAACAGCGTGTCGACCTGATCCTGATCGAGCTGCGCGGTGAGCGGTTCCGCGTGACCGCCGCCATCCAGGCCGATCATCAGAAACGGGCTGTCGGCAAGCTTCTTCCAGAAATGCTGCTTGATCTCGTGCGTGTCGGCCATCGTCTTCGCTCCTCGATTGGATCTACCGGGGAAAACGACGCTCGGCCGCCTTGGTTGCGCGGCATGCGGGCCTCCGATTCAGGCGGGTGCGCAAAGCTTGATTTTAAGCGCCTCACTTTGGGGCAGGTTCTTGCGGGCATCGAGCGCGCCCAGATTGCCGCGCGCGCGAATGTCGCTCCATACTGTGAACGCGCGGGTCGCGGCGGCGCAGGCTTGCTGCTGATGCCCGAGCTTGTCGAGCAGCTTGGCGTGCGGGGCCAGGCCGATCGCGAGATCGCGCATCCGCTGCGGGTTGCCGGGCGACCGTGCCAGTCGCGCTTCACGCAGCGCCACGCTCGCCGCCGAGGGTTCTAGCGCGTCGACCGCACGCCCCATGTCACCTAGCAGGGCGGCCTGCTGGCCGTAGAGCACCAGCAGTTTCTTTTCCGCCGCCGCGTCGGGGCCGTAGACGAGCAGCTTCTTGAGCGTCGCGACGCCCTGTTCGGCGACCGACAGCGCCTCGGCTTCCTGCCCGCTATCGCCGAGCGAGCCGGAGATGTTGAACGCTTCCTCGCCCTTCTGGATCAGCCATTGCGGGATCGCGCCGTCCTCAGCGATTGCGGCATCAATCAGCGCGTCGGCGGCGCGATAGGGGCCGAGGCTGCCGGGAATATCGCCGGTGTAATAAAGCGCGTCGCCGATCCGGTTGAGCAGGCTGATCTCCAGTATCCGCGCTTGGCGGGCAAGCGACGCGGGCCATTTTCGTGCCTTCAGCCGGGCGAGCGCCGCGCGCATCTGCGGCAACGCCTCGGCGGATTTGTCGGCGCTCCAGATCAGGTCGTAACCAGTATTCTTTTCGGCGGTCAGCTTGCCGAGCAAGGCCGACGCGTTGTTGGGTGCGATCGTCAGCGCGGCGTCGAACCACTTGATCGCGGCGCGGTTGGCGGCCGGCGAATCCTGGTTATCGGCGTGCAGCGACCAGCGATCGGCATAAACCCAGCCGAGTTCGGCGAGCGCATCGGCGTTACGCGGGCGATCAGCGATCAGCGGCGTGAGGATCGCCTCCGCCCGGTCGAGCGCGGCCGCTGCCTTGTCGGGCCGGCCCAAATCCGAATTGCCGGGCAATCCCTCGATCGCCGCCAGCCGCCGATAGCTCTTTGCGCCGTCGAGCCTGAGGTCGACTGTGCTGTTCTTCGTCAGCATCAGCCGGTCGAGATAGCGCGCCGCCGTCGCGGCGATCTCGGCCCGCTTGGCGACGGTGCCGGGCTGGCGCGCGAGTTCGTCGTATAAGTCGAACAGCATGAAGTGCGATAGATCGCGCACTTCGTCGAACCGCGCTTCGGCGACCGTCCTGTTCTGTTCGGCGCGGACATAGCTGGTCGTCGCGACCAGCGAGGTGGCGCTCAGCAGCACAAGGGCCGCGCCCGTCGCACCGACCCCGATGCGATGGCGCGCGACGAACTTGTTCGCGCGATACCGCACCGTCGCGGGCAGGGCGGAGACCGGCAATTGTCCGCGCCAGCGCTCGACGTCGGCGATCAGCGCGGCGACGCTGCCGTATCTTCTCTGTTCCTCGGGATGCTGCGCCTTGGCGGCGATCGCCGCGAGTTCGGAATCGTCCTCGTCTTCGATCATCACCGACAGCGTGCGGCCCAGCGCAAACACATCGTCGGCGACCGACGGCCCGGCGCCGGCCAGACGCTGTGGGCTGGCGAACGCGCGCGTGATCGCGCCGGAGGACGAGCCCGCCGAGGGCGGCGCGTGCCGGGCCTCGCCGTCGATCAGTTGCGAAATGCCGAAGTCGAGCAATTTCAGCCGTCCATTACGGCTGACCAGGATATTGGACGGCTTCAGGTCGGCGTGCGCGATCATCCGGCTATGGGCATATTGCACCGCGTCGGCGGCCTTCACGAACAAGGTCACGCGTGCGTCGAGCGGCAGATCCTCCGCGGCTTCGTCGATCGGCACGCCATCGACATATTCCATCGCCAGCCACGGCAGCCCGTCTTCGGTGACGCCGCCGTCGATCAGCCGCCCGATATTGGGATGCTCCAGCCGAGCGAGAAATCGGCGCTCGTCGTTGAACGCCTCTGCGGCGCGGGCCAGCGCGTGGCGCTGGATCAGCTTGATGGCGACGGTCTGGTCGAACAGCCCGTCGTCGCGCACGCCGGCCCACACCTCGCCCATGCCGCCGCGGCCGACGCGCTCGGTCAGCCGGAACGCACCCACCTTGGTGGGAGGAAGCGCCGCGTTGTCGAACTCGCCGCTCCCCGGGATCAGCGTCGGCAATGCGTTGCGGCCGGTATCCAGCCTCGCCTCGAGCGCGGCGACGCGCGCGAGCACCTCGGGACTGGCCCCGGCGAGGATGCGTGCGCGCTGGCGCTCCGTCGTCGCGTCGACCAGCCGTTCGACCCGCGCGAGCGCGTCGCGCTCGACATCAACCGATAGAATCGTCATCGCCCAGATGTTCCAACAACCAGGCGCGCGCGGCTTGCCAGCGGCGCTTGATCGTGCGCTCGGCAAGGCCGCTGGCCTGGGCGGCTTCCTCGACCGTCAGGCCGAGCATGAACCGCAATTCCACGACTTGAGCATGTTCGGGCGACACCTCGGCCAATGCTTCGAGCGCGCGGTCGAGATCGTGGATGTCCATCAGCGCGGCGGCGGGATCGTCGGGCCACCGCGTGACCATGGTCGGCATCCGGCGCTTGCCCGCCGCGCCCTTGCGCGCTTCGTCGATCATGATGCGGCGCATCGTCCGCGCGGCCATCGCCAGCATGTGCGCCTTGCCGTGGACCTCCATGCGGTCCAGCCCGATCAGCCGGATCGCCGCCTCATTGGCCAGTTCGGTCGCCTGCAGGGAACGGTTCGGGCCGTCGCGCGCGACGATGCCGCGCGCGATACGACGAACGTCGTCATAGCAGGCCGCGAGCAGTTCGGCGGATACCCCCGCGCTGCCGCGCCCGGCCCGGACCTTGGCGCCTTCCCCATCAGACACGCGCGGGAGTGTCGCTGCAACCGGCGGCACTTGCAAGCGCCGACCGCGATGCCGCAGGTGGCGCGGATTGGGACAGTTGATATCCCCTGCGAAGCGCCGACCTTGGGCGATAGCGGGCATGGTCACACGGCGAAACGGACGCGCCGAACCGGACGCCGCCGCAATGCTAGTCCGATCATGCCGAAGCCCAGCATCATCGTCGCCCAAGTGGCTGGTTCCGGCACCGCATTGGTCGGGGCCGGGGTTGCGTAGAGCAAGCCGGTGCCGATCGTCTGACCGTTCGAAAAGGCGATCGCGGCGAACGTGTCGCGCAGTCCGAATCCGGCGTCGCCATTGGGTCCCGTCAACGCGACCCCACTGGCGAAGTTGGACAGCAGGTCATAGTCGCTGTCGATGCCGGTGCCGTTCGCCATCGACAGCAATGCCGCGATCAACTGAGCTTCATTGCTGGTTGGGAACAGGGTGCCGAACGCGATGCCTTGCGCGCTCGCGGCGAACGCGGTGTTGGTGAACACCACCAGATGCTGCTGACCTGTCGGGTCGCCGGGCAAATCGCTGGCGACGCCCAACAGGATGGCGCGCGTAATCGGGTCAGTCTTGGGAAAGATGTCGGTCAGCGTGCTCGCGCCGGCTGGTGCGGTGTCCGAATTGCTGATGCCCGATCCGCAGGCGCCAAATTCGGTGTATTTGGCGATCGCATAGACCTCATAGGTCTGGGCGAAATCGTAATTGGCCAGATACGGAGCCGAAGATCCGCAAACATAGTCTTCCGCCACGGCGGGCGTCGCGGCGAACAAGGCGAAGCTGGCCGACAAGATTGCCAGACCGGCGGAAAGGAAGGACGGTAGATGCATGAAAAGCCCCCTCATGGTTGAACTCAACAACCGATAAGGCGGCCTTGCCCGTCAAACGGGGCCAACCGAGGAGTAGAATTCGTCGATTCGCTTCGATGAGTTGTCGCGCGGCGCCGGTGGTTGTCAGTCGCGCCGGACCAGCCGTTGCAAACGGCCTGCTACTCGCCGGGCGGGGCGGCCGACGAAATGACTGACGTGGCGATCGGCGAGCATCCGCGCGCGTCGTGTGGGCGGCATGTCGGCCACGGCGATCAAGTGATCGAGTCCGTCGCGGGTCAGCGCGGTCCGTTCGAGTTCGCCATCCTGATACCGGAGGGCGGCGACTTCGTGGACTTGCTCATACCAATGCCCCTCCGCCGCCGGGAATTCGGTCACGCGAATATCGTTCAGCGCCAGGTAGAAGGAAATCCAAAGGTCGTCCTGATAGACGAACCGCGTCCCCGCGACGCAACGGTCGAAGAACACCTGCGCTCCGGCCAAATGCGGCGTCCACACGCTGAACCCGTCGCAGCCCTGGCCGATCGTCAGGCCGTTGCAGCGATAGGTCCAGCCGCTGAACGCGCGGTCGAGTGCCGCCATCTGCGCCGCCGCGAAGCGCGAGACGAAATCGCGGGCGTAGCGCACGTCGTCATCGGCCAGGATTAGCACCGCCGGTTCTGCAATCGCCGCGAGCGCGCCGAGCAGCTTTGATCCCGGCCCATAATCGCGCGGCGGCCGGGCGATCTCGACGATGCCGCCATGCCAGGCGCGATCGCCGAGAAAGTCCGGGACGTCATAGCCGTCCGCCTCCCGCAACAACGCGTCGGGCAAGGTGAGCACGATCCGGTCGGGCGGGCGGTCGCCGTCGAGCAGCGATTCGAGGCACGGCCGGATCAGGCCGATACGGCTCGGCAGCGTCGTGATCCCCACGACAACCGGCACTTCTCCCCGACTGGCCGACCCCCCGCCGATATGAACCCCCTTACAGCACCTCGAACAACCCGGCCGCGCCCTGGCCGCCGCCGATGCACATTGTCACGACGACGTATTTCGCGCCACGGCGCTTGCCCTCGATCAACGCATGGCCGGTGCAGCGCGCGCCAGTCATGCCATAGGGGTGGCCGATCGAGATCGACCCGCCGTTGACGTTGAGCAGTTCGTCGGGGATGCCGAGCTTGTCGCGGCAGTACAGCACCTGCACCGCGAACGCTTCGTTCAGTTCCCACAGGCCGATGTCGTCCATCTTCAGCCCGTTGCGCTCGAGCAGTTTCGGGATGGCGAAGACCGGACCGATACCCATCTCGTCGGGCTCGGTCCCCGCCACCGCCATGCCGACATAGCGGCCGATCGGAGTCAGGCCGCGCTTCGATGCGAGCGATTCCTCCATCAGCACCGACGCGGACGAGCCGTCCGACAGTTGCGACGCATTGCCCGCGGTGATCGTGAAGTCCGGACCCAGCACCGGCTGCAACCCGCGCAGGCCCTCGATCGAGGTTTCGGGCCGGTTGCCCTCGTCCTTGGTGACTTCGACCTCGTGATAGGTGACTTCCTTGGTCTCCTTGTTGGTCATTGCCATCGTGGCTTTGACCGGAACGATCTCGTCGTCGAACTTGCCCGCGGCTTGCGCGGCGGCGGTGCGCTGCTGCGACTGGAGCGAATATTGGTCCATCGCCTCGCGGCTGATGTTGTAGCGTTTCGCCACGACCTCGGCGGTCTGCAGCATCGGCATGTAGACGTCCTTGTGCATCGCCAGCAGTTCGTCGTCGCGGCCGACGCGCATCAGCGGGGTCTGCACCATCGAGATCGATTCGACACCGCCGCCGATCGCGATGTCCATATTGTCGAGCACGATCTCCTTCGCCGCGGTGGCGATCGCCATCAGGCCCGAAGCGCACTGACGATCGACCGACATGCCCGCCACGCTGACGGGCAGCCCGGCGCGGAGCAGAGCGAGGCGGGCGATGTTGCCCGCCTGGACCCCCTGCTGAAGCGCGGCGCCGAACACGACGTCGTCGACCTCCGCCGGATCGATCTTTGCGCGTTCGACCGCGGCCTTGATCGAATGGCCGCCCAATGTCGGTGACGGCGTGTTGTTGAACCCGCCGCGATAGGCGCGGCCGATCGGCGTGCGGGCGGTGGAAACGATGACTGCGGAGCGCATTGGTAAGTCCTTATCTTTGACGTGAACGGAAGATGGAGAGTGCGCCGCGCAAAGTCAGCCCCACCCTCGGCTCCTGGGGATCAAACGAAAATCTGGCTGATCCACTCGGCGATCAGGGCGGGCTTGTCCTTGCCCTCGATCTCGACGGTGAATTCGTTGGTCTGCTGCCACTGGCCGGGGCGCTTTTCGACCAGTTCGAGCAGCTTGAATCGCCCCCGAACGCGGCTGCCCGACGGCACCGGGGTCAGGAAACGGGTTTTGTTGCCGCCGTAATTGACCCCCATCTTTACGCCTTCGATGTTCGGCGCGTCCTTCACCAGCGAGGACAACAGCGGCATTAGCGACAGCGTCAGGAAGCCGTGGGCGATCGTGCCGCCGAACGGCGTCATCTTGGCCATTTCGGGATTCACGTGGATGAACTGGTGATCGCCGGTCGCGTCGGCGAACTTGTTGATCATGTCCTGCGTCACTTCGACCCAATCGGACACGTTTTCGCTGCCGATCTGCGTCGCGCGTTCCTGAATCGTGATGGTGGCGGTCACGGCATTCCCCTTGAAGCGGTTTCGGCGCTAAGGCCGTCGGCATTCCTCTGGCGTGCCCGCGCGTGCGACGCAAGCCCGACCCGACCGAGAATTGGAAAATGACAAGAGACGCTACGTCTTCCGCCCGCAAAACCATGGCCGCGCAGTATCGGGCGGCCGAACCCGATATTCTAAAGCCGCTTTTGGCGCGTGCCGCACTGACCCCCGACTCGCGCGCCCGAGTGCTGGGACATGCGTCCGGCCTGCTCGCCGATCTGCGCGCGGCGCAGAACAGGGGGTGGGTCAACCAGTTCCTGCAGGAATACCGGCTCAACTCGTCAGAGGGCGTCGCGCTGCTCAGCCTCGCCGAGGCGTTCCTGCGCGTGCCCGATCCCGAAACCGCCGATCTCCTGATCGCGGACAAGCTCGGCGATGCCGACTGGCGCGCACATACAGGGGAAAGCAATTCTAGTCTGGTGAACATCGCCACCTGGGGGCTGGTGGTCGGCCGCGTACTGGTGGGTGAGGGGGAGGCGGGACCCTTGCGCCGCCTGATCAGCCGCGCGGGCGAGCCGTTCGTGCGCCAGGCGGTCGGTGCGGCGATGCGGATGATGGGCGAAATCTTCGTGATGGGCCGAACCATCGACGAGGCGATGGCCCGGATGCGGAAGGGCGAGAACAAGGGTTTCACCGCCAGCTTCGATATGCTGGGCGAGGCGGCGCGCACGGTCGAGGACGCCGCGCGCTATTTCAATGCCTATACCGACGCGATCGATGCGGTGGGCAAGGACCCGGTGGCGGGCCATTCGATCTCGGTAAAGCTGTCCGCGCTCCACCCGCGCTACGAGGTCGCGCAATATGATCGCTGCGTCCCCGCGCTGACCGGGATGCTGGAGGCGCTGGCGGTGCAGGCGGCGGGGAAGGGCATCGCGCTGACCGTCGATGCGGAGGAGTCCGAACGGCTCGAGATGAGCCTCGACATTATCGGCGCGGTCGCCTCGCTGCCGAGCCTGAAGGGCTGGGACGGGTTCGGCATGGCGGTGCAGGCGTATGGCAAGCGCGCGCGGCCGGTGATTGACTGGGCGAACAACCTCGACCGTCTGATGAACGTCCGTTTGGTCAAGGGTGCCTATTGGGATAGCGAGATCAAGCGCACGCAGGTCGAGGGGTTGGCCGACTATCCGCTGTTCACGCGCAAGGCGGCGACGGACGTGTCGTATCTCGCGGTGGCGCGCGACATGCTAGATGCGAAGAACATCCGCCCGGCCTTTGCCAGCCACAATGCGCTGACCGTTGCGACGCTGATGGAATGGGCCGGCAACACGCGCGATTTCGAGTTCCAGCGGCTCCACGGCATGGGCGACGGCCTCTACGAGCGGCTGGTGCGCGAACAAGGCTATCATTGCCGCATCTATGCGCCGGTCGGCGGGCATCGCGACTTGCTAGCGTACCTCGTGCGGCGTTTGTTGGAGAATGGCGCGAATTCGAGCTTCGTGCATCAACTCGCCGACGAGCGCCTGTCGGAGGACGAGATCCTCGCCGATCCGGTCGAGAAGATCGCCGCGGTCGGCGGCGCGCGCCACCCGAGCATCCCGCTGCCGATCGACCTGTTCGGCGACCGCAAGAATTCAAGCGGGATCGATTTGAGCGATCGGGAGGTGCTGGCCGACACCGAACGGGCGGTACGGGAGCCTTACCCGGATCTCATCGCCAAGACGATCGAGATGCCTGTCGCGAAGGTCGGAGACGCCATCGCTCGTGCTGCCGCTGCATTTCCGGGCTGGTCCGCCACGCCGGTTGAACAGCGCGCGGCGATCATGGAGCGGCTTGCCGATCTGCTGGAATCCAATCGCGACGAACTTATGGCGATTTGCGTGCAGGAAGCGTTCAAGACGATTCCCGACGCAATCGGCGAGGTGCGCGAGGCCGCCGATTTCTGCCGCTATTACGCGCAGCAGGCGCGTGCCGGCCTGCAACCGATCGAGCTCCCCGGCCCGACCGGCGAACGCAACACCCTGCATCTGGACGGGCGCGGGGTGTGGGCGACGATCGCGCCGTGGAATTTCCCGCTCGCCATTTTCCTCGGTCAGACTGTCGCGGCTTTGGTCACCGGGAATACTGTCGTCGCCAAACCCGCGCCCCAGACGCCTTTCATCGCAAATCGTGCAGTCGAGTTGGCGCACGAGGCAGGCATTCCAAAAGACGCATTGATCCTCGTCCCCGGCGGGCCGGAGGCCGGCGCTGCGCTGACCGCCGATCCGCGCGTGATGGGTGTCGCCTTTACCGGATCGACCGCGACCGCCAAGAAGATCGCGCGCAGCCTCCTCGCCGATGACGACCGCCCAATCGTCCCGCTGATCGCGGAGACCGGCGGCATCAACGCGATGATCGTGGACTCCACCGCGCTGCCCGAACAGGTCGTGGTCGACGTCGTGACCTCATCGTTCCGTTCCGCCGGCCAGCGCTGTTCGGCGCTCCGGCTGCTGCTGTTGCAGGATGACATCGCCGACGGCGTGATCGACATGCTCAACGGGGCGATGGAGCTGCTAGTGCTCGGCGACCCCGCCGATCCGCGCACGGACGTCGGCCCGGTGATCGATCAGGCCGCCTACGACAAACTCATGGCCTATCGTGCCGCGCCCAAGGGCAAGGTGCTCAAGACGCTCGACCCGCCAGCGTCTGGCCTGTTCGTGCCGCCGACTCTGATCCGGCTCGACGCCGTCGAGGACTTGACCGCCGAATGGTTTGGGCCGGTGCTCCACGTCGCGACCTGGCCCGCGGGCAAGCTCAGCGAGACGATCGCGCGGGTCAACGCCAAGGGCTATGGCCTGACGATGGGCCTGCACAGCCGCATCGCGCGCGCCGGCGACGTGGTCGAGGCAGAGGCGGCGGTCGGCAACCTTTACGTCAACCGCAGCATGATCGGCGCGGTGGTGGGGTCTCAGCCGTTCGGCGGAGAGGGCCTGTCGGGCACCGGGCCGAAAGCGGGCGGGCCGCATTACCTCTATCGCTTCGTCGCCGAGCGGGCGGTTTCGGTCGACACGACCTCGGCTGGCGGCAACGCGACCTTGCTCAGCCTCGACGAGGGCGGGATTTAGGCCACATCCTCCTGATCGGCCGCCGACGTGTCGCCCGATGAGGGCGGCTTGGCGATCGTTTCGTTCGATTCCCTGATCTTGCGCGCGCGCTTCGGCTGGATCAGGCCTGCTTCCTCGGGGGTCAGGCCGACCTCGGTCGGATAGGCGAAGGCGATGCGGTCTTCGTTGAAGCGCTTGACGATCGCCAGACCGATCGAATGGCGCAGGTCGAACATGTCCTGCAACGCCGCACTCGGCGAATCGAACTGCAATTCGAAGTCGTAGCTTTGCGTGCCGAACCCGACGAACCCGGCGCGGACGAACTTGCCCTCGTGATCCTCGACGATGTCCTTCAACAGATGGGGCAAAGCCTCCATCACCGGCACCGGCGTGGTCTGGACGATGCCGAGCGTGAAGATCACGCGACGCATCTCGCGCTGGGTGTTGTTGATGATCTCCTGGTCGAGCAGCCGCTTGTTGCCGATGATCCGCGCCTCGCCATTGGTGCCGCGGATGCGGGTGGATCGCATGCCGATGTCCTCGACCGTCCCCGACGATTTGTCGAAGGTGATCGCATCGCCCTTCTTGAACGGTCGGTCGAAGATGATCGCGATAGCGGCGAACAGGTCGGCGAAGATGCTTTGCGCGGCCAGGCCGATCGCGATGCCGCCGACGCCCAGGCCCGCGACCAGACCCGTGACGTTGACCCCCAGATTGCCGAGCACCAGCACCAGCGCGATCGCGAACACGGCAAAGCTGACAAACAGGCGGATCAGGCCCATCGCGTTGACCAGCGCCTCGCCATGATAGTCCTGCGCCGACGTCCGGTGCTCAATCGCGCCCAGGATGATCTCGCGCGCCCACACCGCGCCCTGGAGCACCGCGGCGATCGTGAACAGGAAATGGATCACCGACACGATTCCGGCGGGCGCGTCCGCAAACCGCGCAAAGCTCATGACGATCTCGGCGGCGGCGGAGGCAATGAACAGGTTGCTCGTCTTGGCGAGCGCCCGCCCGAACACGGTGCCCCAGCCCATGCGCGACGTGTCGCGCGCGCACATCCGCCTGCCGATGCCGCGTACGAAATGCAGTGCCGCAAACAACAGGACGCCCGCGCCGATCGCGATCAGGATCTGCAGCCAGTGCAACACGAACCAGGCGATCGTCGCGTCGTACAATTCGCCGGCCTGGTCGCGCAGATCTGTTGCGGGATGAGACGCGGTCTTTTCGATCATGGAACTCTCTTCAAGCTACCGGTCGGCGGGGTTGCGCCTCGCGCTTCAGGAACGCGATCAGCCCGCGCTCGTAACGATCGAGATAGCGCGTCGCGCGCGGCAGGGCGAGGTCCTTGCGAAACCGCTCCTGGCCCTGCTTGGTCAAGTCGATCAGCGCCGGGTGGACATATGATTTTCGCGCAATGGCGGGCGTGTTGCCGAGCGCTTGGGTGACGCGTTCGAGCATCGCCTTGAGCCCGACGTCGTGGTCGGCCCCGGCGAGCGTCTCGAACGCGATCACGCTCGCGCCCCACGTGCGAAAATGCTTTGCGGTGAAGTCGCAGCCGGTCGCTTCGCGAATATAGTCGTTCACGTCGGACGAGGTGACGGGGTGTGTCAGGCCCGCGGCGCCGACATATTGGAACAGATGCTGGCCGGGCAGATCCTGGCATTGCTTGACGAACCGGGCGAGGCTGCGGTCGGTGATTGCGAGTTCGCGTATCTTGCCCGACTTGGCGCGATACTGGAGCTTGATCGTGGCGCCCCGGATTTTCGCGTGCCGGTTGCGCAACGTGGTCGCGCCGAAACTCTTGTTCGCCTTGGCGTAGCTCTCGTTGCCGACGCGCAGGTGCCCGATGTCGAGCAGCTTGACGATCGCGGCGACCGTGCGTTCCTTGCTGTGGCCGCGCTTGCGCATGTCGGCGTCGACACGGGCGCGAAGCTTCGGCAACGCCTCGCCGAAGATCGAGCAGCGGTTATATTTCTCGCCCTCTTGCCGGGCACGGAAATCGGGATGGTAGCGATATTGCTTGCGGCCCTTGTCGTCCTTGCCCGTCGCCAGAATATGCCCGTTCGGCTTCGGGCAGAACCACGCGTCGGTATAGGCCGGCGGCAGTCCGACGCGATTGAGCCGGTCGATCTCGTCGCGATCGGTAATTCGCTTGCCGTCGGCATCCCAATAGCCCCAGCCGTGCCGCACCTTTTGCCGGGTGATGCCGGGCTGGCTGTCGTCGCAATAGACTAGTCGGGTCATGGGTCTCCGTTCGCTAGAGCCAAGGAAATGCGCGGTTCGCCGCTTCGTTCCGGAACGGTATAGCAGGCAGCGGGTTAGGTAGGCTGACCAAGGAGACTCCAGATGCCCGACCTTAATAATGCCCGCGTCCTGATGATTGCCACTGATGGCTTCGAGAACGACGAACTGTTCAAGCCTCGCCAGGCGCTTATCGACGCCGGCGCCACGGTAACGCTCGCGTCGATCAAGATCGATCCGATCCAGGGCGAGAAAGGCGGAGAGAAAGCCGACACCATCACCCCCGACCTGCCGCTCGATAACGTCGATACCGAGGAGTTCGATGCGTTGGTGATACCGGGTGGGGTCGGCAATCCCGACAAGATGCGGATGCAGGAACGCGCCGTCCAAATCGTCGAGGAGTTTATGAACGACGACAAGATCGTCGCGGCGATCTGTCACGGTCCATGGCTGCTTGTCGAGGCAGATGTGGTCGACGGACGTACCGTAACGAGTTGGCCCTCGGTTCGCACCGATCTGGAAAATGCCGGCGCCGACGTGGTCGATCAGGAGGTAGCTATCGACCGTAAGCTGATCACCAGCCGCAATCCCGACGACATCCCGGCGTTCAACCAGGCTATCATCTCGGCCTTGGCGGAAGAGCTAGCCGAGGCGTAATTCGGCGGAGTGCCGGCGTGGAAAAGCGAGGGCGTTGACCCATTTTTGCGCGGGCCGCTCGACTAGGTGATAGAGCGCGATCGAGCAGGCGAGGACCATCGCGAGGTAAAGCCCGACCAACAGCGGCGGGATCGCATGCGCGTCGGCGACGAAGGCGAGCTTGAACACGACGAACAGCATGAAGTGCGATAGGTAGGTCGCGTAGCTGATCTCGCCCAGATAGTGGAGCGGCGGCGCGTCGAGCGGGTTGCCGCGCAAACCGGCGGTGAGGGCGAGGCCGAGCAGCAGCCCGGCGAAGGCGAACGGGATCGCGAGCGTTTCGGGCAGACCAAACGCCCAGCCGGCGATGGCGGTTGCGCTGAAGCCGAAGGCCACAAGGGCGGGTAGGCGAGGGGCCGCCCTCCACCGCAACCACAAGGCGCAGATCGCGCTGCCCGCGGCGAATTCGGTCAGGCAACGGATCAGGCCGAAGCGCGCAATGTCATGGCCGAGCGTCGGCTGGTTCGCCATGACCGCGGCGAGGATCAGGAGAAACGCCGCGGCGGCCCCGGCGACGAGCCAGCTTGGCAACGTCCGCCAATCGACCGCACGGACCAGTAGCGGGAAGGCAAGGTAGGCGGCCAGCTCGCAGCTGATCGACCAGGCCGGGTCGTTCCAGGCGAGGCGATCGGTGAAGCCCCAATTCTGCAGCAGGAAGATGTGCAGCGGCAGCTCGCCGAAGGGATATTCGGCCGGGTTGGCGCGGCCAGTCGCCGCGAGCAACACCGCCAGCGCCACGGCCCCGCCGAGCACGACGAGATGCAGCGGCCATATCCGCGCGATTCGCTTCTGCAGGAAATGCGGCACCTCGCGCCAGCCACCTTCGCGCAACCGTGGTCCCCAGCTCAGCCAGATGACGAACCCCGACAGCAGGAAGAAGAAATCGACCGCCAGATACCCCTTGGCGAAGAACTTTACCCAAGCGTCGGGCAAGCCCGCGACCGACAGGCGGATATGATAAAGCACCACCATCCACGCCGCGATGCCGCGAACGCTGGTCAGCGCACGGAGTTCGCTCCCACCCATTGGAACTTCGCCGCTCATGCCAGCGCCGGTTGCGGCTCGGCGGCCTTGGCGCGTTTCATCATCGGGCGGAAGCTCGCCTCGGCACGCTTGCGGCCAAGGTAGGTGTCGAGCCCGATCTGCGCGCCGATCAGCATGAACATGAACGGCTGGAACGCGATCGCGATGAAGCACGCGCCGAGCATATAGAGCAATTGCCCCGCCTGGAGCGCGCTGGCGAGCGGGGCGATCCACGCCTCGTCGCCCTCCGCATTGCGGTAACGGCGGCGGATCACTTCCATCCGGAACAGCCCGCCCAGGCAGATCATCGCCCACAGGATGAAGCCGGGCCAGCCCTGTTCGCCCAGCATCTCGAAATAGGCGGAGTGATAGGCGCGCGCGCGGTCGGTGGTCAGCTTGCTGTCGAGCCTGGCGTTGTCCTTGGTCCCGTCCGCCTTCACGATGTCGTAGCGGATCTGGTTCTGGCGATACATTTCAAACCCGCCGCCCAGTGGATGTTGCTGGACATGCTCCCACGTCCATTTCCACACCGCGACGCGCGTCGCGGCGGACTCGTCCTGCTGGTACGTCTTGATCGTCGACATGCGGTCGGTGAACGACGTCGGCAGGAACGGCACGGCGGCGAGACCAAGCACGCTGATCATGCCGATATAGAGGAGCTTGCGCTTCGAATCGCGCAGCTTCAGCAGCACGAGCAGACCGATGCACAGCAGGCCGGTGCGGGTCGAGGTGCCGATCGGGATCAGCAGGCACGCGAACACCAGCGCGGCGGTGAACAATTTCACCTTCCAGTCGCGCTTGAAGATCGTGCCGTACTTGCCGAGCCACAGGATCGTCGGGATGATCGCGATCGCAACCGTGGAAATGGTCGAGCCTTCGTACAGCCCCGAATTGTTTGTCACCATCAGATCGAGCGAGCCGTAGCCGCCGCCGCCCGCCGCGGTCTTGATCCCGCCGACTATGATGATCGACGCCGCCGACAGACACATGAAGGTGAGCAAGGATTCGATCCGCAATCGCGTCCGCAGCGTCAGCGGCAGGAAGGCGGCGAACGCCAAGCACTTCCACACCCAGTCCCATTTATCCAGCGCATCGGCGGGGAAATCCGCGCGCATCGTCGTCACCGCGCACCAGCCGAGCAGCAGCAGGATGAGGATCTGACGTGGCGCGACGCGGCTGTCCTCCTTGCGATCCACCAGCATCCACGACCCAACCGCCAGCGCGACCGCGATCAGCGAGATCGGCACCGAATTGAGCAAAGTATAGGTCAGCCGCTGCGGCGAGACGATGTCGATATAGACGTAGACCAGGATGAACAGGAACGGCCGCCGCAGCGCGAGTCCCATCAGCGCGGCGAGGAACCCGACAAAGGCGAGATCGTGCAGCACTCAGCGGCTGCCGTCGCGCTTCAGCGGTTTTTGCGGCGGTTCGGGACGCTCATCGTCGAGGTCGCGACGCATCACCAGCAACCATGCCGCCAGCAGCATCAGTCCATGGCTTACGGCCAGCGCGAAATTGTCGATCATTGGCCCGGTGTCCGCCTGTGTTCGGATTGCCTAGCGACGGCGGGTTGACGCTGCGTTAAACACTGTCGTGGCAGAGACTCGTCCGCGATGCGCATCCTCCACGTCCTCGATCATGGGTTGCCGCTGCAAAGCGGATACACCTTCCGCACGCGCGCCATTTTGAAGGCGCAGATCGCGCGTGGGTGGCAGGTCGCGGCGGTTACAGGCGCGCGGCAGGGGGTGCGGGAAGCGGCCCAGGAGACGATCGACGGGCTCGACTTCTATCGCACTATGCCCCCCCCCAAATCGCTGCCGGTGATCGGCGAATGGCGCGAGGTCGATGCGTTGGCGAAACGCGTCGCGGCGGTCGCGCGCGAATTCCGGCCCGACGTAATCCACGCGCACTCCCCGGTGCTCGACGCTATGGCGGCGCTGCGCGTCGGCAAGGCGATCGGCGTGCCGGTGCTCTACGAAATCCGCGCCTTCTGGGAAGACGCAGCGGTCGGTAACGGGACGGGGACCGAGGGCTCGCTCAAATATCGCGCGATCAAATGGCTCGAAACGCGCGCGGTGCGCCGGGCGGATGCCGTCGCGGTGATCTGCGAGGGGCTGAAGGGCGATCTCGTGTCGCGCGGAATCGCGGCGGACAAGATCATGGTGTCGCCCAACGGCGTCGACCTGTCGCTGTTCGGTCAACCTGCTCCGCGCGACGCTGCGCTCGCCGCCGGGCTTGGATTGGCCGAGACCGACGATGTCGTCGGGTTCATCGGCAGCTTCTACGATTATGAAGGTCTCGACGATCTGATCGCGACGATGCCCGCACTAGTCGGCAAGCGCCCGAACGCCCGGCTCCTGTTGGTCGGCGGCGGCCCGATGGAGGCGGCGCTCCGCGCACAGGCCGCCGCGTCACCCGTGGCGGCGGCGATCCGTTTCGTCGGGCGCGTGCCGCACGATCAGGTCGAACGGTATTACAGTCTGGTCGATGTGCTCGCCTATCCGCGCAAGAAGATGCGGCTGACCGATCTCGTCACGCCATTGAAGCCGCTCGAGGCGATGGCGCAGCGCCGGCTCGTCGCCGCGTCGGACGTCGGCGGCCATCGCGAACTGATCCGCGACGACGACACCGGCACGCTGTTCGCACCCGGCAGCCCCGCCGCCATCGCCGACGCGATGTCCGCCTTGTTTGCCGATCGCTCCGGCTGGGACGCTCGCCGGGAACGCGGACGCCGGTTCGTCGAGGAACATCGTAACTGGTCGTCAAACATTTCACGTTACGTCCCGGTTTACCAAAGCTTAGTCGACGCACGGAAATCGGACCTGAAATGTTTGCAACAGTCGGTAGCCAGCGCGTGACCCCCTTCGCATCCCTGTTCGACCATCGCACCAAGGTCGCACTGCCGATCGCGACCGTCGCGGGTGTCGTCGTCGCGGGGCTGGTCGCGATCGCTTTCCTCATCATGCCGATCGCGGTGATCGAGAACATGGCGGTCGACAGCGGCATCGCGTCGATCCTGACCGCCGCCGCGCCGCCGCTCGGGCTGACCGCCAGGCTAGCGGTGGCGTTCTTTGCGGCGCTGGTCGCCGGTGGGCTTACCTGGTTCGGCCTGTTCCTGATTCTCGGCGCGCGATCGATGCTGCTCCGGCGTGGGGAGAGCGCGGACGGCGTGCCCGTGCTGCGCCGCGCGGACGCGCATCCCGACGCCCCGCCGCGCCGCCCGGTCTTCGCCAACAGCGATCTCGGCACGCCGTTCCTCGACGTGAAGGCGGATCCGATCGAGGTCGCTGCGGAATTCGAAATCGTCAGCGCGCGCACTGTGCCGGCCGATCTCGACACGCCGATCGCGGAATATTGGACGCCCAGTGACGCGCCGTTGCCCGACGCGGATCCCGAGCCCGTCTTCGTGCCGATCGTCCTGCCGGAGCCGGAGGCGATAGTGCCGCCGGTCGAGGAGCCCGCGCCCGCGCCGGTCCTCACCCCGGTCTCTGCGCCGCGGTTCGCGCCGCACGAGCGGATCGAGACCTTCGGCCTGACGCCGCCCTCGCCCGACGACGAAACCACCCGGCCGCTGCCGCAGGCGACGATCCACGACCTGCTCGAACGGCTCGAACGCGGCGTCGCCAAGCGTCAGCCCGAGTCGGAAGCGCCGCGCGAACAGACGCTCGAGGAAACGCTCGACGCCTTGCGCGCGCTCGCTCGCCGGGTCGGCTAAGACTCCACGATCAGCAGTTCGATCGTCGCGGCGTTCGCGCGGCGCTCGATCACGTCGACGCTCGCGGCGAAATGGCCGGGCCAGGTCAGTTCGGTCTCGGGCAGCGTGACCAGCCAGTCGTCGAGCCGCGAATCTTCATCGGCCGCTACCGAGATCGTCAGGCGATGCCCGACGAACAGCGCGGATGCCCAGGGACGGCATTCCTTGACCGTCGCCTCCAGGCAGCAGTCCGGCGCGCTCGCCCGCAGCACGCGCACGCAATCGCGCTCGACCTTGCTCATCGCGCCTGATCCTGCGCGGCGATGAAGTCGATCACCCGTTGCGCGGTATGCGGGCGCGGCTCGCGCCCCATCCGCAGGTCCAGCACGAAGCGCGGATCCCTGACGGCGAGCCGTCCGAACTTGGTCGCGGGCATGCCCGTCCGCCGCAGAAATTTCTCCACTTCCCGTCCCACGTGCATGAACCATGTCCTCCGACTCGCTTTCTTCTGTTCATGTTCTGTTCCTAAATCCAACTTGTCTAGGAAGATTTCCTAGATTACAGTTGGTCATGGACGGAGCGCGGCACACGTTGGTCGAGATGGCCGAACGGAGGGGCAAAAGCCTCGCGGCGCTGTCACGCGTGATCGGCCGCAACGAGGCCTATCTGCAGCAGTTCGTGAAGCGGGGGACGCCGCGCAGGCTGGACGATGCGGCGATTGACCGGCTGTCGGCGTTTCTCGGGATCGATCGCGGCTTGCTCGGCGGGGCGGTCGCCGACCCGATGGTGTCGGTGCGCCGCATCGACGCGCTAGCCGCCGCCGGGCCAGGCGGGCTGGTCGATGACGACCGCGCGATCGGCGAGGAGCGGATCGATCCGCGCATCGCCAAACGGCTGGGCGTCGCGGCGGACGCGCTGACGATGATCACCGCGCGAGGGGACTCGATGGAGCCGCTGATCCATGACGGCGATGCGCTGTTCGTCGACAGCGGCGACCGGCGATTGTCGTCGCGGCCCGGTTTGTTCGTGCTGCGGCTCGACGGCACGCTGCTGGTCAAGCGAGTCGCGCGGATCGGACTGGAGCTGCGGATCGCCAGCGACAATCCCGCCGCCCCGCCGATCGCGCCGGTGCGCGCCGACCGTGCGGAGATTATCGGCCGCGTGGTGCGGCTGGCGCGGTCTTTGAAATAGGGTTCAGCGCTGCCGGTCGATCAACCACACCGCAATGGCAGCGGCGATCCCGGCCAGCGCCCCAGCGAGCAGCCACAGCAACGCATTGCCGCGCGTCATCCCCAGTACCGCGCCGACCGTGAGGCCGATGGCGATCAGGAATCCGCCCGCAGCGGGGCTTTTCGACTGCGAAGGACGAGTCATGCCGATGCGCCTGCCATGTTCCGTTCCGGGACGCCAGTGTCTCGCGATGGGATCGGTGGCACAGCGCGCTTACAGGCGTTTACCATTGTAACCCCTGCGTTACCGTCGATCCCCGGGACTGGCACGCGCCTTGAAGAATGGAGGGGCCGCGCTACCCCGTTCGCGCGTCGGAGTATCGCATGCACCTCTACCTCGCCGATCGTTCATCCGTCGCCGTCGCCCAGGAGTTGATCGCGACATTCGGGGACGAAGCGGGGGTCGAAGCGGCAACGCGGGCGGACAGGAGCCGCGACCTCGGCAACCACATCCACTTCTGCCGCTGGCGCCAGATAGAGCGGCTGATCATCCTGATGTCGGTCGGGCGAGCGGTCGGGACCGTTCACTGAGCTCGGCGCAGTGAAATAGGATCGCTATTTCACGTCCCGACGCCGAGCGCGGCCGGCGATGCACAGCATCGGTCGACGGCGCGAATTCACTTCGCGCCGCCGCGTCTGCCTCAGGCTGGCTCGCCCACGATGGTCTTCAATTCCATGAAGTCGGCCAGGCCGTATTTGCCGCCCTCACGTCCATTGCCCGACTGCTTGTAGCCGCCGAACGGCGTGCCCCCGCCGCCCGACCAGGCGTTGATCGTGACCAGCCCCGCGCGCAGGTGCGGCGCGACTTTCGTCGCTTCCGCCGGGTCGCCCGAAATCGTCGCCGACAGCCCGTAATCGGTGTCGTTGGCCATCTCGATCGGATCGTCATTGTCGGTATAGCGCGTAATCGTCGCGACCGGGCCGAACGTCTCCTCGCGATAGATGCGCATGTCGGGCGTGACGTCGGCGAGCAGGGTCGGCTTGACGAAGAAGCCCGCGTTGCGCCCGTCGGGCCGCCCGGGACCGCCTGTCACCAGCGTCGCGCCCTCGTCGATGGCTGACTGGATCAGACCCTGGATCTTCTCGTACTGCGCCTTGTTGACGACCGGACCGATATGCGCGCCCATCACACTGGCGGCGTCGACCGGAGTCGCTTCCATGATGCCCTTTACGACGGCGGTCGCATCGGCGATCTGGCTGTCATGGACGAGCAAACGCGTCGGCGCGATGCAGCTTTGCCCGCTGTTCGCCAGCACGCCGGCGATCGTCGGCGGCAGCACGGTGGGCAGATCGGCGCCCTTCAGCACCAGGTTCGGCGCCTTGCCGCCCAGCTCCTGGTGCACGCGCTTGACGGTCGGGGCGGCCGCCTGAGCCACGGCGACGCCCGCGCGAGTCGATCCGGTGAAGCTCACCATGTCGACGTCCTTGTGGCCGCTGATCGCCGCGCCCACGCCCGGCCCGTCGCCATTGACCAGGTTGAAGACGCCCGCGGGCACGCCCGCCTTGTCGAGAATCTCTGCCAGGATCACCGCATTGCCGGGCGCTTCCTCGGAGGGCTTGAGGATCATCGTATTTCCCGCCGCCAGCGCCGGCGCGACCTTCGCGCAGATCTGGTTGAGCGGCCAGTTCCACGGCGTGATCATCCCGACCACGCCGATCGGTTCGTGAACGACACGGTTCTTGCCGACCTGCTCCGAAAAGCTGAACTCCTTCAGCGCGGAGAGCGTGCCGATGAAATAGCCGAGACCGGCGGGCGCCTGCGCCATGGTCGCGAAGCCGATCGGTGCGCCCATTTCCTCGCTGGTCGCGGCGGCTAGGTCGGGGATGCGCGCCTTGTATTCCTCGATGATCCGTTCGAGCAGCGCGATGCGGTCGGCGACCGAGGTCTGGCTGTAGGTCTTGAACGCCTTCTTCGCGGCGGCGACCGCCTTGTCGACATCGGCGGCGGTGCCGAGGGTGATCTCGCTGACCGGCAGTTCCGTCGAAGGATCGATGACCTCGTGGCGCTTGCCGCCCTCGCTATCGACCCAAACGCCGTCGATATACTGCTTCAGGTAGCTCTTCATCCTCGCCTCCGCTCATTTTGGAATACCGGGTATGCGGAAGCGTAGATGGCGCGGCGTGAACTAGGTTGCAACCCGAAACGCGACTCCCCAGTTGAGGCTTATCGCAACGGGAGAACGGTACATGGCGCGCGTCGCACGGATCAGAGAACATGGCGGGCCGGAAGTAATCGAGTGGATCGACGTCGATCTGCCCGATCCCGGTCCCGGTGAGGTGCGGATCAAGGCGACCGCGGTCGGGCTGAACTTCATTGAAATCTATCAGCGCAACGGACTCTACCCGCTCAAGCTGCCGAGCGGGCTGGGCGGCGAGGGGACAGGCGTGGTCGAGGCGATCGGTCCCGGCGTCGCGGGAGTCCAGATCGGAGACCGCGTCGGCACGTTTGGTCCGATCGGCAGCTATGCGACAGCGCGCATCGTGCCCGCAACGATGCTGATCCCGCTGCCTGACGACATCGACGATCGGACCGCTGCGGCGATCCTGCTCAAGGGCGGCACAACCGAATTCCTGATCGAACGCTGCGCGAAAGTACAGGCTGGCCAGACCGTGCTGGTCCATGCCGCGGCGGGCGGCGTTGGCCATCTCGCGGTCGGCTGGCTCAAGGCGATCGGCGCGACGGTGATCGGCACGGTCGGCTCGCCCGACAAGGCCGAGCGCGCACGGCGGGCGGGCGCGCATCATGTGATCGAATACAAGAAGGAGGACATCGCCGCGCGCGTAAAGCAAATAACCGGCGGCGCGGGCGTGCCAGTGATTCTCGACGGCGTCGGCAAGGATACCTGGGAAGCTTCGCTGGCGAGCGCCACACCGCGCGGAATGATCGTTAGCTACGGCAATGCCAGCGGGCCGGTGACGGGCGTCAATCTGGGGACGCTGGCCAGCCACGGATCTCTGTTCGTCTCGCGGCCGACAATGTTCCATTACTACGCCACGCCGGAGGACCGGAAGGCGGGATTCGACCGCGTCTTCGCGATGTTGCGCCAAGGCGCGATCAAGCCCGAAATCGGCCAGACCTTCGCGCTGGAAGACGTCGCCGACGCCCACTGCGCGCTGGAGGCGGGGAAGACCGAGGGCGCGACGGTCTTGCTGCCTTAGCGATTATTGCTGACCGCTATCGGCAGGGTCTTCGGGACCGACTTTTGGCCCGTCGTCGAACGGCAGCTTCGGTCCGGCGGGCCGCTTCGCCACAGTGACGTGGAAGTCGATTCGGATGCTCACCCACGATCCGATCAGCGGCTTGCCGCCGCGGCGGGGCGGGCGGACCAGGAATTGCCACGCCGCCAGCCGCATGTCGCGGCCAAGGCCCGATCCGAGCGGCGATTCGCCGATCGATCGGCAATTGTCGACATGGTAATTCTCGACCGTCCGGCACGCGATCAGCGCCCAGCCGCTGCCCTCCGGCAACTTCTTCACATAGCCGTTGAGTTCGGCATTGGTCGGCTCGCGATACCATTCGGCGCGATAGAGCGGCATGCCGCCCGGACCCAGGCCGGGGCCATAGGCCAGCTTGCTGTCCTCTCCTTGGCCGGCATCCTCGCCCTGGCCCGATCCTTTGATCTTGCTGATGTCGAAATTGCCCAGGTTGAGCGGCGTCACGCCGGGCAGCGGTGTCGGCGGCGCGGTGGCCTTGGGTGGCGGCGCGACGTCGGGTGGGAGCGGCGCGGGCGGGGCGGAGGCGCTTTTCGGCTTCGCTGAATTATCCGCCTTCTTGGTGCGATCCGGCTCGGTCGAGACGCTGTCGTCGGGCGGAATCAGCGTGAACGTGTCGGGACGTTCGGCCTTCGGTTCGGTCGTCACGCGCGGGCCGAAGAACAGTAGGATTATGATCAGCGCAATCTCGACCGCTAGCGCCAGCGCGAACGAGGTGGCGCGACGGCGGTCCGGCAACCAGCGCTTTAACACGACACGCATCGGCGCGCCGCCTACGCTTATGCGCCGGGTGCTGCAATGCCGCATCGCGCGGCTCGTCGCATTGAACCCATGCGGAACGGCAGCGCGTCAAAGACTGCCCAGGAACGGCTCCGCCACGAAGATGTCGCCATCGAGATCGACGATATAGAGGTTGCCCGCATTATCCGCTGCGAAATCGACGATCATGTTGATCGTCCCTGCGTCCGGCGCGAAATCCGCGTTTCGCCGCTCGTAGCTTGACGAAGCGAGCATCGATCCGGCGACAAGGGACGCCGCGGGCACGGTCCACAAATTTCCGCTGACTTCGTCGGCAAATACATACGACCCCTTCAGCGAAGCGATCGGCCCGTTATAGACTAGCCCACCGATGATCGCATTGCCTTGGCGGGGGCCGGAGCCGTGGGCGTACTGGCTGACCGGGTCGCTCAGCCCGGCGGGCGGCGTCCCCTGGAAGGTTGCGGTGCCTTCCTTGAAGTTCCACCCGAAATTGCGCCCCGGATCGGTGATTCCGAGCAGGTCGATCTCCTCGGTGCGGCCTTCGCCGACATCGGCGATGATCAGGCGATTGCCGTCGAACGCATTGCGGAACGGGTTGCGCAGGCCAAGCGCATAGACATAGGGGTCGCCGCCGCCGCCCGCGAACGGGTTGCCCGCCGGGACCGTTACCACGCCCGCGGCGCTGACCGCGACGCGCAGCATCTTGCCGAGACGCGAATTGGTGTTCTGCGCATTCCCCGCCGGATCGCCTGATCCCCCGCCGTCGCCCGTCGCGATATAGAGCAGCCCATCCGGACCGAACCCCAGCCAGCCGCCATTATGGTTGCTGTTGGTCGGGTGCGGGACGGTCAGCAGCGTCGTCGATCCGGTGACGGCGAAGCTCGCCGGGTTCACCGTATATTGGATGATACGGATCGCGCCCGTCGTGTCGGTCGCATAGACGACGAAACCGCCGGTGGTTGCGAAATCGGGCCGCGCCGCGATGCCTAGCAACCCGCGCTCGCCGTCGGTGGTGACGCCGGGGACCGTGGTAATGAGCGTCTTTGCCCCGGTTGCCGTGGTGAAGCGATAGACGTTCCCACCGCGTTCGATCAGGAACATCGTCGCATTATCGCCAGGGATGGGCGCGAGCATCATCGGCTGGTTCAGCCCGGTCGCGATGCGGCGCACCTCGATCCCTTCGCGGCTGTTGCTGACGGTGACGCGCAGGTCGAGCGTCGACGTCAGGCTGCCGTCGCTGGCGCGGAGCTGGACCTCATAGACATTGTCGCCATTGGCGTCGCCCGGCAGGTCGAAATTGGGGGCGCTGTTGAAGCTCAACGCGCCCGTGCCGCTGAGCGTGAACTTGCCGGCGTCTGCGCCGCCCGAAATCGAATAGGTGATCGCATTGGCCTCGGCATCGGTCGCGGCCGCCTGATAAGTAAGCGCGGTATTTTCCACGACGCTCGCGGTCGCGGCGGAGGTGAACGTAGGGGCGGTGTTGGTCGGGGTTGGCGTCGGCGTCGTTCCGCCGCCATCGCCGCAGCCGCCGATCGCGAGCAATACGGGCAAGGTCAGATAGGACAGACTGCGCATCGGACTTCCCCTAGTGTCGCCTTGGCTGGCGATCATTCACTCAAGATGAACATTCGATAGGGATTTCCGTTGCACGGCAAGAAAAGGGGCACCCGGATTGCGCCGGATGCCCCTTTTTCCAAGTCAGTCGCGGCAAAGCCGCATTGAGAGGGTCATCGCTCGCGCCAGCGGCGTTCCCTCAGGGTTACGCGCTATAATACATGTCGAATTCGACTGGGCTCGGCGTCATCTCGAACCGAGCGACGTCGCCGCGCTTGATTTCGATATAGGCTTCGATCTGATCCTTCGAGAACACGTCGCCCTTTAGCAGGAAGTCGTGATCGGCCTCCAGGCTATCAAGCGCCTCGCGCAGCGAACCGCACACGGTCGGCACCTCGGCCAGTTCGGCCGGGGGCAGGTCATAAAGGTTCTTGTCCATCGCCTCGCCGGGATGAATCTTGTTCTGGATGCCGTCCAGGCCCGCCATGAACAATGCCGCGTAGCACAGATACGGATTGGCCATCGCGTCGGGGAAGCGCACTTCGACGCGCTTCGCCTTGGGGCCGGTGCCGTACGGAATGCGGCACGAAGCTGACCGGTTGCGCGCGGAGTAAGCGAGCAGCACCGGCGCTTCATAGCCCGGCACCAGCCGCTTGTAGCTGTTGGTGGTCGGGTTGGAAAAGGCGTTGATCGCCTTGGCGTGTTTGATGATGCCGCCGATGAAATACAGACACATCTCGCTCAGACCGGCATAGCCGTTTCCGGCGAACAACGGCTCCTTGCCTTTCCAGATCGAAAGGTGGGTGTGCATGCCCGACCCGTTATCTTCCTTGATCGGCTTGGGCATGAAGGTTGCCGACTTGCCATAGGCGTTCGCGACCTGGTGCACGACATATTTGTAGATCTGCATGCGGTCGGCGGTGACCGTCATCGTGCCGAATGTCAGGCCGAGTTCGTGCTGCGCCGCTGCAACCTCATGATGATGCTTGTCGCACGGCAGGCCCATTTCCAGCATCGTCGAAACCATTTCGCCGCGAATGTCGACGGCGCTGTCAACCGGCGCCACGGGGAAGTAACCGCCCTTTGCGCGCGGCCGGTGACCTAGATTGCCGCCGTCATAGCTGGTGCCGGTATTGGTCGGAAGTTCGATGTCGTCGATCTTGTAGAACGACTGGTTGTAGCTGGTGTCGAACTGGACGTTGTCGAACATGAAGAATTCGGCTTCCGGGCCGATATAGACCGTGTCGCCGATACCCGTGGTCTTGAGGTATGCCTCGGCGCGCTTGGCGGTCGAGCGAGGATCGCGGGCGTAAAGTTCGCCGGTCGATGGCTCGACGATATCGCATACCAGGATCAGCATCGGTGTGGCCGAGAATGGATCGATATAGACCGCGTCGAGGTCGGGCTTCAGGATCATGTCCGACTCGTTGATCGCCTTCCAGCCTTCGATCGACGATCCGTCGAACATGAAGCCGTCGGTCAGTTCGTCCTCGCCGACCACCGACGACACCATTGTCAGGTGCTGCCACTTGCCCTTGGGATCGGTGAAGCGCAGGTCGACCCACTCGATCTCCTCTTCTTTGATCTTCTTCAGGATATCGTGTGCCGACGTCGCCATTGCCCCTAGCCCTTTCGTGTTGATGCGTTTCCCCGCCGTTGGGGAGAATCATGTTGCTCGTGCGAGCGTGTTGCTGTCACATTATGCTGCGCTGCGTCAAATCCCTTACACTGCCGCCTCGTCGCGTTCGCCGGTACGGATGCGGAGCACCGTATCGACCGGGATGACGAAGATCTTGCCGTCGCCGATCCGTCCGGTCTGCGCGGCGGCCGCGATCGCCTCGACCACGCGTTCGGCCAATGCGTCCTCGACCACCACTTCCAGCTTAACCTTGGGCAGGAAATCGACGACATATTCGGCGCCGCGATACAGTTCGGTATGCCCCTTCTGGCGACCGAACCCCTTGGCTTCTGTCACAGTAATGCCGCTGACGCCGACTTCGTGCAGCGCCTCCTTCACTTCATCCAGCTTGAACGGCTTGATGATCGCCTCGATCTTCTTCACGCGAAACGCCCCCGGTATGCCCTGTGTACGGCTTCCAGCGCGCGTTACACGAAGCGTGCCAGCTTCCCCGCGCAGAGGGCCGTGGCCGCGCAGAGGAGTCGCTCGAGCCTAGCAAATGCCCAGCAATTAGGCAGCACGAATTCGGTTGCCCGTTCGCGGAGCAGCCGACCCGCGCCATGGCGCGCGTCATTTCAGCGTGATAGCGTAACCGCGTCTGCAGCGGGGGGAACGGAACCGGTATGGCATCGCCATTTCAGCATTTCATCGACGATCTCGAAGCGCCGGTGTCGGCGCGGCGGTTCGGCAGCGGCTGGTTCGCGGGGTTCTTCGGCCTGTTACTGGCGTGCGCAGGGTTCGGGCTGGTCGTCGCGCTTCGCTATCCCGACTGGTTCTCGATGCCCGAACTCAAGGCGGCCGAGCAGACCAACTGGTTCCGCCCGCTCATTCACATCATCCTGCTCGCGGGCTACGCACTGGCACTGCTCAGCCTGTTGCTGCGGCGGAAAAAGGCGATCGGCTTCACCGCATTGATCATCGGCATCGCCGCCGCATTGCTGGGCGGCGCAAACGTCTCGCCGCGTGAAACGCACGATTGGGGTATCTTCTTCGGGGTCGATTTCTTCGTCGTGAACCTGATCGCGGCCGGCCTGATCTTCGCCCCGATCGAGCGCTTCTGGCCGCACAACCGCGACCAGCGTCTGTTCCGTATCGAATGGCGCGAGGACCTGTTCTACTATCTCATCAGCTCGATGCTGGTGCAGGTCTTCACCTATCTCGCGCTTGCGCCGTCGAGCATCATCAACGCCAACACCACGAACCTCGCGAGCATTCGCGCCGCGATCGGCGGCCAACCCTGGCTGCTGCAGTTCGTCGAAGCGATGATCCTGACCGACCTCGCGCAATATTGGTTCCACCGCGCATTCCACCGCTTCCCGTTCCTGTGGGGGTTCCACGCGGTCCACCATTCGGCGAAGGCGATGGACTGGCTGGCCGGCGCGCGGATGCACTTCGTCGAGATCATCCTGCTGCGCGGCGTGACCTCGCTGCCGCTGCTGACGTTCGGCTTCCTGCCCTCGGTGATGCAGGCGTATGTGGCGCTGGTGTACGTCTATTCGGGGCTGGTCCACGCCAACCTGAAGGGCGATTTCGACCGCTTCGGCCACGTCATGGTGACGCCACGGTTTCACCATTGGCACCACGGGATCGAGAAGGAAGCGATCGACGTCAATTTCGCGATCCACTTCCCGCTATGGGATAAATTGTTCGGGACCTTCTATTTCCCGAAGGGCAAATGGCCGAGCGGCTATGGTGTGCCGGAAAAGGTGCCGAACGGCTATTGGAAACAGTTGGCGTATCCGTTCGTGCGACGGCAGAAGGAGGTCGAGGCGGCAAGGGTAGAGTAAGGAGTTTGGCCTCATTCGACATGAATTATCGATCAACTTCGTGCGATCTCGACGGGTAGCTGGTAGAACAGGGCGCGACCGTTGCCTGAACCCAAGGAAGCATCGTTTGTGATAGAACCGCTGCTGCAGCGAGCAATGCTGCGATGGCATTTAAAAAGGCCGGATTTCCAGACCCCATAACCGTTCCGTTCAACACGACGGCGCTGAGATTTGGCGTCACACTTTTTTCTGCGCAGCTTTGATCTGCTTCGCCTTGTAGCGATCGTAAGATAATCCCGCATATCCAGAACAACCCCAAACGATCGCCGATCCGAGGCCAGCGATCGTAGCTGCCCATTGCAATATTATCGCGAAGACCATCCGCCCTCCCGCAATTATTGTTAAATGTGAAGGCGACCGATTCTCGCCTGTAGGAACGTCACCAAATCAATAAGGCGGTCGATCAAATCCCCCAGGCGACCCCGTAAATATCTCGCACCCGTCCTCGGTGATGCCGATCGAATGCTCGAACTGCGCCGACAGCGACCGGTCGCGCGTCACCGCGGTCCAGCCGTCGTCGAGCAGTTTCACGTCGGGCTTGCCGATATTGATCATCGGCTCGATCGTGAAGATCATCCCCGGCTTCAGCTCCGGCCCCGTCCCCGGACGGCCGACATGCACCACTTCCGGCGCGTCGTGGAACAGTCGGCCGACGCCGTGGCCGCAGAAATCGCGGACGACGCCATAACGGTGGGCCTCGGCATGGCGCTGGATCGCATGCGCGACGTCGCCCATCGTGTTGCCGGGCTTCGCCTGCTCGATCCCGAGCATCAGGCATTCGTATGTCACGTCAACCAGCCGCCGCGCCTTGATCGGCACGTCGCCGACCAGATACATCCGGCTGGTGTCGCCGTGCCAGCCGTCGAGCAACGGGGTTACGTCGATATTGACGATGTCGCCATCCTTCAGCGTGCGCTCGCCCGGAATACCGTGGCACACGACATGGTTGATCGAGATGCAGCTCGAATGCGTGTAGCCGCGATAGCCCAAGGTCGCCGGCACCGCGCCGCCCGCGACCATGAAGTTGCGGATCAGATCGTCCAACTCGCCCGTCGTCACGCCCGGAATGACATGCGGCACGAGCATGTCGAGCGTCTCGGCGGCCAGCCGCCCGGCCTTGTGCATGCCGTCGAACGCGTCGCGGCCATAGAGCTTGATCGCGCCGTTGCGCGCCAGCGGAGCGTCGTTGGTCACTGTCATGTATTCGGTCATGACGGGCCATATAGCGGTGACGGCGCGAATTTGCGAGGCTATCGGTATCTGTATGAGCGAGAGGATCTGGACAGCTGCCTTAGTCGTGATCGGCGACGAGATCCTGTCGGGCCGCACGCAGGACAAGAACGTCGCGCAAATTGCGGTGTGGCTCAATGTCCAGGGCATCCGGCTGGCCGAGGTGCGCGTCGTTCCCGATGTCGAAGCTGCGATCGTCGAGGCGGTCAACGCCTTGCGCGCGCGCAACGACTATCTGTTCACGACCGGCGGGATCGGGCCGACGCACGACGACATCACCGTCGATGCGATCGCGGCGGCGCTCGGCGTGGGCGTGTTGCATCACCCGGACGCGGTGGCGGTGCTCGAACGTTACTACGCCAGCAGGGGCGGCACGACCGAGGCGCAGCTCCGCATGGCGCGCGTGCCGGCGGGGGCGGACCTGATCCCCAACCGGCTGTCGGGCGCGCCGGGTATCAGGATCGGCAACATCTTCATCATGGCGGGCGTGCCGCACATCACCGCCGGGATGCTCGATGCGCTGACGGGGACGCTGGAGGGCGGACGGCCCGTGGTTAGCCGCACGATCGGGTGCTGGGTGCCCGAAAGCGAGGTCGCCGACCTGCTCGGCGAAACCGAGCGCGCGCATGAAGGCGTCGCGATCGGCAGCTATCCGTTCTTCCGCGAAGGGCGGGTCGGCGCGAACTTCGTCGTGCGCAGTCCTGACGCGGCCTCGGTCGACGCGACTATCGCCGATTTGACCTCGCGGCTGGAGGCGGAGGGGCGCACCGTGATCGCGGACGGCATCTGAATGACGGCTCGTGCGTTCGGACAAGAGAGGAGAGTGATGATGCGGACCGGTTTGGCCTTGGTGGCGCTCGGCGCGATGCTGGCGGGGTGCGGGGGCGGTGGGACGCCGTCCGGCGGGAACAACGCCGCGCCCGCTGCAGCCGCGACCGTCGACCCGATGGAGGCGAAGATCGACGCGCTCAACGATGGCCAGCGCAAGACCGCCTTCTTCCGCGCGATCTACGACGCCGATTATCAGTGCGACGAAATTACCAAGGTTACCGAGCGCCCGCGCGACAATGGCAAGCGCGCGTGGCTGGTGACCTGCAGCGACACCGGCGACTACTATGTCACGCTCCAGCCCGGCGGCATCTTTACCGTCAGCGGGACGCCACAGACCAAGACGCGGATGCCGAAGGGAACCAAGATCCTGCCGCCGGGGACGAAGTAGTTCAGCTTGCGCGGATCGCCGGGCGCGGTTAGACGCCCCGGCCAGCGCGGGTATAGCACAATGGTAGTGCAGCAGCCTTCCAAGCTGAATACACGGGTTCGATTCCCGTTACCCGCTCCAGCTTTCGCAGCGGACTAGCTGCGCAAATTCGTGACTTGCGAACGATCGGACGGCGGCGCCGATGCGCCGACCGAGGGCGTGGCTTTTGCCACGCCGCTACTTCTTCTCCGCCGCCGCCCTGATTCCGTCGAGCGTCGCGGTCGGCGTGATCGCCTGCGGGTCGAGCAGGCAATGCAGGATCGCGGGCTTGCCGCTCGCCAGCGCGCGTTCGAATGCGGGGGCGAACTCGGCGGTCGTCGTCACCGTCTCGCCATGCCCGCCATAAGCGCGGGCGAGTGCGGCGAAATCGGGGTTGGTCAGCGTGGTCGCGGAAATGCGGCCGGGGAAATTGCGCTCCTGATGCATCCGGATCGTGCCATAGATGCCGTTGTCGATCACCGCGACGATCAGCGGGATGCCGTGATGCACTGCGGTCGCGAATTCCTGGCCGTTCATCAGGAAGTCGCCGTCGCCGGCGATCGTCAGGACGATGCTGGCGGGCTTCTGGCGCTTGGCCATGACGCCGGCGGGCAGGCCATAGCCCATCGACCCGCTGGTCGGCGCGAGCTGCGTGCCGAAATCGCGGAAACGGTAGTAACGGTGGATCCAGCTCGCGAAATTGCCCGCGCCGTTACAGATCACCGCGTCGGGCGGGAGCCGATCGCGCAGCCACAGCATGACCTCGCCATATTGGAAGTCGCCCGGCACGGGCGGCGGCGCATCGGACCAGGCGAGATAGTCGCCGCGCGCATCCTCCACGCTGCGCCCACTGCGCACCTGCATGCCATAAGCGGCGGTCAGGAACGTGCCCGGCGTCGCATTGATCGCCAGTGTTGGCTGGTACACGCGGCCGAGTTCCATCGGGTCGGGATGGATATGGACGATCTTCTGCGCGCCGTTCGGAATGTCGAGCAATGTATAGGACTGCGACGCGATCTCCGACATCCGTCCGCCGATCAGCAGGATCAGGTCGGCGGCCTTGACGCGGTCGATCAGCTTCGGATTGGGCGCAAGACCGAGGTCACCGATGAAGAAGTCGTCGGTCGCCGGGAACAGGTGCGCGCGACGGAACTGCGCCGCGACCGGCAAGTCGTAAATGTGCGAGAACATCACCATCGCGTCGCGCGATTCGGCGGTCCAGCGCGACCCGCCGACGATGGCGATCGGACGCTCGGCGGCATCGAGCAAATCGGCCAGCGCGGCGATGTCGTCGGGAGAAGGGCAAGGTTCGACCGGCTCGACGCGCGGCTCGTCCGCCACGTCGGCCACGTCGTTCAGCATATCCTCGGGCAGCGCGATCACCACCGGGCCGGGCCGCCCCTGCATCGCGACACGGAATGCGCGAGCGACGATTTCCGGGATACGATCGGCGTCGTCGATCTCGACTACCCATTTGGCCAGCGCGCCGAACGTCGCGCGGTAATCGAGTTCCTGAAACGCCTCCCGGTCGCGCATCCCGCGCTCGATCTGGCCGACGAACAGGATCAGCGGCGTCGAATCCTGCACCGCGATATGCAGCCCCGGACTGGCGTTGGTCGCGCCCGGCCCGCGCGTCACGAAACAGATGCCGGGTCGCCCGGTCAGCTTGCCGTACGCCTCCGCCATCATCGCAGCGCCACCTTCGGCGCGGCACGTCAGCAGGTCGATGCCCGACCCGATCAGCGCGTCGAGCACTTGCAGATAGCTCTCGCCCGGCACGCAGGTGGCGCGGTCGACGCCCTGCGCGACGAGTTGATCGACCAGAATGCGGGCGGCGGTGCGGGGCGTGGACATAGAAATAGGATCACCGATCAGAACGAGGCCGTGCTCCTGCGAAGGCAGGAGCCCAGGGCAGCGAAGCGCGTCACGACCCTAGGCTCCTGCCTTCGCAGGAGCACGGAATATTTGGCAACCCCGTGGCGATCAGGCGATGTGTACCGCCTTGGTGATCGTATGCGCGAGAATGCCTTCCGGGCCGTCCTCGGATCCGAATCCCGATTCCTTGACCCCGCCGAACGGCGCGTCGGGCCAGGTCAGGCGCACCTGATTGATCGCGACCATCCCCGATTCGACGGTTTCGCTCAGCACATTCTGCCGCCGCCCGTTCTCCGTGAAGCAATAGGCGGCGAGGCCGTAGGGCAGGCGGTTCGCCTCAGCGATGGCGTCTTCGTCGGTCGCGAACGGACGGATCAGCGCGACCGGACCGAACGGCTCGTCGTTCATCGCCCTGGCCTCGAGCGGGACGTCGGCAATGACGGTCGGTTGATAGAAAAAGCCGCCGCCGGTGCCGGGTTCGCCGCCCGTCAGCACGCGCGCGCCGATGCTGCGTGCATCGTCGACCATCGCGGCGATCGCGTCGGGGCGGCGCGGGTTCGCCATCGGACCCATATTGCTCGCAGAGTCGAGGCCGTCGCCGATGTTGAGCTTGCGCGCCCGCTCGGCGAAGCCCTGAACGAACCGCTCGTAAATGCCTTCCTGCACGTGGAACCGCGTCGGCGACACGCAGACTTGGCCGGCGTTGCGAAACTTGTGTGCGACCAGCGTATCGAGCGTCTTTTCCAGATCGCAATCGTCGAACACCAGCACGGGCGAATGCCCGCCCAGTTCCATCGTCATCCGCATCACGCTGTCGGCGGCGAGCTTCATCAGCGCCTTGCCGACCGGGACCGATCCGGTGAAGCTGAGCTTCTTCGTAACCGGCGAGGCGAGCAGGTGGCGCGAAATCTGGTCGGGCACGCCGAACACGATCTGCGCGACATTACCGGGCAGGCCGGCGTCCTGGAAACAGCGCATCACCTCGACCGCGCTGCCGGGCGTTTCCTCGCTCGGCTTGAGGATGATCGAACAGCCCGCAGCGATGGCGGGGGCGACCTTGCGCACGACGTTGAGTGCCGGGAAATTCCACGCGCAGAACGCCGCGACCGGGCCGACCGGCTGGTGCAGCACCATGCTGCGCATCCCCGCCGCGCGCATCAGCACGCGGCCATAAACGCGCTGGCCCTCGGCGGCGTGGAACTCGATCAGGCCGGCGCTGGCGATCACTTCGCCCTTGGCTTCGGCGAGCGTCTTGCCCTGCTCCATCGTTGCCACGCGCGCGATGTGATCGGCGCGTTCGCGGATCAACGCCGCCGCCTTGTTGAGGATCGCCGCGCGCGCTTCGGGTGCTACCTTGCGCCATTCGGCGAACCCGCGTTCGGTGGCTTCCAGCGCGCGATCGAGATCGGCAATGGTCGCCAGCGGCAGGTCGGCCTGTCCCGCGCCGGTCGCGGGGTTGAGCAAGCGGTGGGTATCGCGCCCGCCGCCGCTGATCCATTCGCCGTCGATGTAGAGGCCCAGTTTGCTCGGATAGTCGGTCATGCCGCGTCCTCTACGCCTCCCGGCGCGCGGTTCAAGCCACTGGACCCGGCTCGTGCTCGACCAGCTCGCGCCACAGCATCACCAGCACCGCCATCGTCGCCGGCCCGACGAACAGGCCGAGCAGCCCCAGCGTTTCTACCCCACCGAGAATCCCGATCAGCACCCACAGGAACGGCAACCGGGTCGCGCTGCCGATCAGCGCAGGGCGGATGAAATGGCCCGCGATGAATTCGACCGCGAAGCCGATGACGGCAACCGCAATCGCGGCTCCGGGCGAGCCTTGCGCGAGGAGCAGCAACGCGGCGAGCGCGAAGGCGACCACCGGTCCGAACGGGATCATCGCGGCCAGCGCCGTGAACAGGCCGAGCAGGACCGGGTGCGGCACGCCAAACACGAAATAGACCACAGCCATCACCGCGCCGACCCCCAGTCCGACCAGCACCAGCCCGTCGATCGTGCCACGCACCGACAGCAAGGCCTGCTTGCCGATCCGCTCGCCGGTCGGACCCAGCATCTTGGCGCTCGCGCTGCGGCACTGGGCGATGAAAGCGTCGCGGTCCCGCACCAAAAAGAACAGCGCCAGCACCGTAAACCCGAAAATCACCGACCGGTGCGCGATGCCCTTGCCGATCAACGTTCCGTTGGTCGCGATCAACGTGTGCTGAAGCCCGTCGAGATAGGCCGTCGCGGTCACCGGATCAGCGAAATGGTCGCGCCACCAGCCGGTCAGTTCGACGCTGCCGAACGGCAAGGTCGCGATCCAGGCCGGCGGGGGCACGCCATGGTGGCGCGCGTCGGCGATCCAGGCGAAAATATCGTGCGACTCGCGTGCGCCCTGCGCGACGGCGAACCCGATCGGGACCAGTACGACCAGCGCAAAGGCGAGCGTGAACAGCAGCGCGATCAGGCTGCGCGATGTCGTCGGGAACCGCGCTTCTGCCCTTTCGACCAACGGATCGATCGCCACCGCGATCACGATCGCCCAGATCAAGGCCGGCAGGAAGCCGGATACGATCCACAGTCCGAGCGCGATAAGCAGCACGATCAGCGTGGCGCGGGCGATCATGCCGCGACGGGCATCGGGGGACTGGCTGGGCATGGGGCATCGTGCCGCGCGTAACGCTGGCGCGCAACCGCCTGATGTGCTCTGGTGTGCGCGGGCTCTGGGGAGAGCGGGGATGGAGACAGTCGAGCAACGGCCGTTCGGGTTCTGGACGGCGGTGGCGTTCGTGATCGGCGGGGTGATCGGTGCGGGCATCTATGTCGTACCGGGATCGTTCGCCGCTTATGGCTGGAGCGGCGCGCTGGCTTGGGTCGCAGGTGGCGCCGGCGCGCTGATTATCGGCCGGGTGCTGGCCACGCTGACGGCGTCGCGTCCGCAAGCACCGGGACTCGTGGCGGTGATCGGACTAGAACTAGGGCCGATTGCAGGCGTGCTGGTCGGGTGGGGCGCGTGGGTCAGTTATTGGTGTGCGAATGCCTATATCGCGCTGACCTCGGCGCGCTATGCGGGCCAGATCATGCCGGGGTTGGCGGCGACGCCGCTGCGTCAGGCGATGACCGCGACGCTGCTGATGGTTGCGCTGACGCTGCTCAATTTGAGCGGCCTAAAGAGTTCCGGCCGGTTCCAGGTCGTGACGACCGCGCTGAAGCTGTTGCCGCTGTTCGCGGTCGTCCTGATCGCCGGGATGATGGCGCTGGGCGACCACGCCGCGTTCACCGCCACGCCGCACGCGCCAGTCGCCTTCGCGCCGCTCCTGTCCGCCACCGCGCTGACGATGGTCGCGATCATCGGGTTCGAATCGGCGAGCATCGCGGCCGAACGCATCCGCGATCCCGAACGCAATGTCATGCGCGCGACGATGACCGGGATCGTCCTGTCCTGCCTGCTTTATCTGGTCGTCTGCACCGCGATCACGTTCACCGTTCCGGCTGCCGAATTGTCGGCATCGAACGCCCCGGTCGCGTTGTTCATCGAATGGCATTGGGGGCGTTGGGCGGGCGATTTCGTCGCAGCGTTCGCGGTGATCTCCACCGTCGGGTGCCTTAACGTCTGGGTGTTGCTTCAAAGCGAGATACCGCTCGGCCTCGCGCGGGCGGGCCAGCTGCCGTCCTGGTTCGGCAAGACCAACGCGAGGGACATCGCGACGCTGCCGTTGGTGCTCGGGTCGGTGCTCACCTGCGCACTGTTGCTGATCGGATCGTATCGCAGCGGCGCCGCATTGATGGATTTCATGCTGCGGCTGACGGCGGCCTCGGGACTGTGGATCTACGCCTTTGCCGGACTCGCCGCGATCAAGGCGCGGGTGCGGCCGGTGCTGGCGTTGCTCTCCCTGCTCTTCTCGCTCGCGATGGTGGTCGGGTCGGGCACCGAGGCGGCGTTGCTCAGCATTGCGCTGATGGCGATCGCGTTGCCGCTCTATGCAATGACGCGCCGTGCAACCGCGTCAGCCGAACAGCCGGCCGAATAGGGAACGATCGCGCAAGATTTCGTGCGCCGCATTGTGCCCCGGCGCGCCGGTAACACCGCCGCCCGGGTGTGTGCCCGATCCGCACATATAGAGTCCCCTGATCGGGCTGCGATAGTCGCCATGGCCCAACATCGGTCGCGCCGCCCAGAGCTGGTCGAGGCTCATGTGCCCATGGAAGATGTCGCCGCCGATCAGCCCGAACTTACGCTCGAGGTCGAGCGGCGAGAGGATCTGACGCGCGATCACCGCCGCCTTGAAATTGGGGGCGTGGTGCGTGACGGTGTCGATGATCAGGTCGGCCACCTTTTCGCGATGCGCGTCCCAATCGGCCGCCGGATCGAATTGCTGGCAGAACAGGCTGGCGACGTGCTGTCCCGGTGGCGCCAGGCTGTCGTCGACCGTGCTGGGGATCTTCATCTCGACGATCGGCTGCTTGGACCAGCCCTGCGCCTTCGCGTCGGTATAGGCGCGGTCCATGTAATCGAGCGTCGGGGCAATGATGATCCCGGCGGTGTGATGCTCGGCCTTGTCCTTGCCCGGCAGCACCGTGAAGTCGGGCAGTTCGGACAGCGCGACGTTCATCCGGAACGTGCCTGAGCCGGTCTTGAAGCGGTCGATGCGGTGCGCGAAATCGGCAGGCAGGTCGGCGCGATCGACCAGCTGGCGGAACACCAAAGCCGGGCCGGCATTGGCGATCACCGTGTCGGCCGCAATCTCCTCGCCGCTTTCCAGCTTCACGCCGACCGCTTTTCCGCCATCCACCAGCACCTTGGCGACCGGCGTTTCCAGGCTGATCTCGACGCCCAGGTCAATGCAGGCCTCGGCCATGTAGCGTGTGATCGCGCCCATGCCGCCGACGCTGTGACCCCACATGCCCTTCTTGCCGTTGATCTCTCCGAAGACGTGGTGGAGCAGGACATAGGCGCTGCCCGGCGTGTCGGGACTGGCATAATTGCCGACCACCGCGTCGAACCCAAACGCCGCCTGGACGAACTCGTTCTCGTACCACCCCTCCAGGAAGTCGCGCGCCGACTTGACGAACAGGTCCATGACGTCGCGCTGCGCTTCGAGGTCCATCCCCGCGAGCCGTTTGCCCTGCACAGCCGCGGCGAGCAGCGCCCGCAGCCCACCGCCCGCGTTGGGCGGGGTCTTGAGCGCCATGTTGCGCAGCACTTCGGCGACGCGCTCCAGCGCTTCCTCGTAGCGCGGGAAGGTATCGGCATCCTTCTGGCTGAATCGCGCGAACTCCGCCTGCGTCCGCGCAGCGCCGCCGCCGAGCTTGAGATAGCCGTCCTCATGCGGGAAGAAGTTGCTGATCGTCCGCTCGACGATCCGCCAACCGCGCTCGTGCAGCCGCATGTCGGCGATCACCTTGGGGCGCAGCAGGCTGACCGTGTAGCTCGCGGTGGAGTTACGGAAGCCGGGATGGAATTCCTCGGTCACCGCCGCGCCGCCGATCACGTCGCGGCGTTCGAGGATGCGCACCTTCAGCCCCGCACGCGCGAGGTAGAAAGCGCAGACCAAACCATTATGTCCCCCGCCGATGATGAGGGCGTCGTATCGTTTCGTCATTCACCAGTTCCGTCATTCCCGCGAAGGCGGGAATCAATTGCCGCCACCGCTAGTTATTATCCGCTACGTCGCGCGAATGGATCCCCGCTTTCGCGGGGATGACGCTCAGACGGGATGCGGTCGACGGCTCCACCCCGGAGCGGGTGCGCGATGCTGGCGCGCTTCGGGGATGAGGCAGCGTATCTTCTTGGCGAAACTGCGCAGGCACACTTCGCTCGCGCCGATCGGGCCTACGGCGTAGCTGCGGCTTGCCATGCCCTGCTGGACGCGCTCGATCAGCCACGTATCCTCGGCATTGACCACGCGGTTGATCCGCCAATTGGCGTAGCGCACCAGCTTCATCTCGCGGCGGCCATCCGGCAGCGCGAAGGCCATTTCGCGCAGCACGCACGTCGTCGGCCCGGTCGGCAGCCATTGCATGAAATCGATCTGGTCGGCGTAGAGGTCGAACGCCATGTTCGGCCAGAGCTTGTAATACAGCCACAGCCGCTGGTTCTCTTCGGGCAAGTGATCCACGAGCGGCAGGTGCTTCTGGTAGAAGCGCTCCCACGGATTGTCGGAAGCGCGATCGACGATCTGGCCCGACATCTTGTCGACCCACGGCTGCGCCTCGATCGCATAGGATTTGCCGAACAGCCTGGTCAGCCCGTCATGCGCGACCGGGATGTGGAGGTTGTCCGAATAATTGTCGCCGACATTCTTCCAGTTGACCGCGCGCGGCCGCTCGCGAACCGGGGAGATGCAACGCATTTCCTCGAACCGATAGGGTGCGATCTCGTGCTCGTACGGCGCCATCATCGCCGCGACCGATGGCCCGTCGCCCTCCAGCCGGACGAACACGAAGCCGCGCCATAGTTCGACATCGATCGGCGACAGGCCGTTCTCCTCGAGCCGCAACGCCGGATAGTCGCCCTTCATCGGCACGCCGGTCAGCCGCCCGTCGGTCGCGTAGGTCCAGGCATGATACGGGCAGACGAGCTTCCTGGCGCACCCCGCCGGCCCCTCGACCAGCCGCATCGCGCGGTGGCGGCACACGTTGGTGAAGCCGCGCACCTGACCGTCGTCGCCGCGCGCGACGATGACGCTCTCGCCCAGATAATCGATCGTGTGGAAATCGCCGGAGCGCGCGATCTGGCTTTCGTGGCACACGATCTGCCACGAGGGACGAATCACGCGCTCCATCTCGACGCCGAAATATTCGGGGTCGGTGTAGAGCCAGCCGGGCAAGCTCCAGTCGGCGTCGGGATCGGTGTCTTCGATGTCAGCGAAAGCGTGCGCCATCGCCCATGTCTAGCAGACGTCATAGTCACAACGTAAGCCTGTGCCGGTTTTGGGAGACGATGATGCCGGACGTGATGTTCGTGATGGCGACCGAGCAAGAATACGGCGCCGAGCTGCGCCGCCGGATTACACCAGTGATGGTGGGCGTCGGACCGATCGAATCGGCGATCGGCACCGCCCTGGCGCTGCGCGCGCGCGCCGACGCGGGCGATCTGCCCAGCCTGGTCGTCTCGCTCGGTTCGGCGGGGTCGCACCGCCTCCAGATCGGCTCGACCTGGCAGATATCGAGCGTGTCGTGGCGCGACATGGACGCCTCCCGGCTGGGTTTCGAAAAGGGCGTCACCCCGTTCTGCGACCATCCCGCCGAGATCGCGCTGCCGACCCCGCTCCCAGGCGTGCCGAGCGCAACCCTGTCGACCGGTGGCGAGGTGATGGGGGGTGAGGCCTATCATCGCGTGCTGGCCGACCTGGTCGATATGGAAACCTTCGCCGTCGTGCGCGCGTGCCAGCGGTTCGGCGTGCCGGTGATCGGGTTGCGCGGCGTGTCGGACGGGCCGGGGACGCTCAAGGGCATCGACGACTGGACCGGGATGCTCGGCGTGCTCGACGAACGGCTGGCGGCGTTGGTGGACCTGGTCCCCGCAACGCTGGGTCGTTGAGGCGCGGAGCAGTTTCGGGCACAGTCGGTGCGTACTTGGGGTGGAGCACGACGATGGCCAACGCGACGGAACGCCACGATCAAATCTACCCGGTGCTGACCGCGGCGCAGATCGAGACCGCGCGGCGCTTCGCGAGCGGGCCGGAACAGACATTCGCGCCGAACGAGTTGATCTATGATTTCGGCGTGCGCGACGTGCCCGCCTGGCTGATCCTCGATGGATCGGTCACGGCGTTCCGGCGGAGCGGGATCGGCGCCGAAGCGACGATCGCGAGCTATGCGCCCGGCCAGATCACCGGCGAGACCAACCAGTTGAGCGGCCATGCCACGCTTGCCGCGGTGCGCGCCGGGGACGCGGGTGCGGTGGCGCTGCCGTTCGATGCGGCACACCTACGCGCGCTGATCATCGGGTCGGCGGATGTCGGCGAGACGATGATGCGCGCCTTCATCCTGCGCCGCGTCGCCTTGATCGAGGCGGGGCAGAGCGGCGGCGCCGGGTCGGTGCTGGTCGGCGAGCGCAACGCCGCCGACGTCGTGCGCCTGTCGGGCTTCCTCACGCGCAACGGCTATCCGCATATGGTGCTCGCGACGTGCGAGGCGGAGGGACGCGAACTGGTCCAGCGCCTCGGCGTGCACGACGACGACCTCCCGCTGATGATCTGTCCCAACGGCACCGTGCTAAAGCACCCGACCGATCACGAAGCCGCGACCTGCCTCGGCATCCTGCCCGAGCTACCGGCGGGCAAGGTCTATGACGTCGCGGTCGTGGGGGCTGGTCCGGCCGGGCTGGCGACGGCGGTCTATGCGGCGTCGGAGGGGCTGTCGGTGCTCGTCTGCGACACGCGAGCGTTCGGCGGCCAGGCCGGCGCGTCGTCGCGCATCGAGAATTATCTCGGCTTCCCGACCGGCATTTCGGGCCTCGCGCTTGCCGGCCGCGCGTTCAATCAGGCCACGAAGTTCGGCGCGGAACTGGCGATCCCGCTGGCGGTCGATCGGCTGCATTGTGGCGACGGAGGAGACCAGGGCGGTTTCACGCTCGATTTCAGCGACGGCCAGTCGGTCCGGGCTCGCACGGTCGTCGTCGCATCGGGCGCGCAATATCGCCGCCCGGACATTGCCAATTTCGATGAGGTGGAGGGTTCCGGCGTGTCCTATTGGGCGTCGCCGATCGAAGCCAAATTGTGCGAGGGCGAGGAAATCGCGCTGGTCGGCGGCGGCAACTCGGCGGGGCAGGCGGTGGTGTTCCTCGCGCCCTATGTGCGCACCCTGCACTTGGTCGCGCGGCGGCCGCTCGCGCAAACCATGTCGCGCTACCTGATCGACAGGATCGAGGCGCTGCCGAACGTCGAATACCATATCGGCTGCGAGATCGACGCGATCGAAGGATCGCGTGCGACGGGCGTCACCGGTGCCGTGTTCGCCGATCGCGCGTCGGGCGCGACCAAGCGCCACGATTTCCGTCACGTTTTCCTGTTCATCGGCGCCGATCCCAATACGCGATGGCTCGACGGCTGCGTGGCGCTCGACAATCGCGGGTTCGTGCTGACCGGGGAAGCGGCGGGGGCCGGCGTACGCTCACCGCTCGAAACCAGTCGCCCCGGCATCTTCGCCGCGGGCGACGTTCGCGGCGGATCGACCAAGCGCGTCGCCGCCGCGGTGGGCGAAGGGGCGGCGGTGGTCGCGCAGATCCACGCCTATCTGGCGGCACTTGATCAGGATTCGACGGCTGTAACGGAACAGCGTGTTCCTGCGTCAACCTGATTGACGCGGTTTCGAGGGTGGTGGTGGACAGGGCTTCCATCGAACAGAGAGGCCAAACAAACTGAAAATAAGTGGAATATTGCGCCCACATTTACGCCGTCCCCACATTATTCCCCACGGCACGCTTGCTCTGCGACATTCAAAGTCTAATGGTCGGGTCCTCCGAGAAGAGCCAAGTTTGCCAGAGCGATACAGGCGCGCAAAAGGGGCGATCTTGCGAGACATAAATTTCGAGGCGGAGCGACGGCGGGTTCGCGCCCCAGTATCGGTCATTCCGTGCCTTGGCGACTCGTCCTAAAAGCCGCCGATTCTCTTAAATAAGTCTCCTCCGGTGGGTCGCGGCTAACGTTACATCGGCAAGGCCTTTCGCCTCAGCCGGCGTTTGCAATTGCGGCTTCGGTGTTGAGCAGCAAGCCAGCAACCGACGCCGCGTCCTGCAAACTGGAGCGCACAACCAGGGTGGGATCGATAACGCCGGACTCGACGAGGTTTTCAAAGGTTTCAGTCTGGGCGTTAAAACCAATTGCAGGATCGTTGCCATCCAACAGGCGGCCAGCGATCACGCCGCCATGATGGCCGGCATTTTCGACAATCTGGCGCAATGGCGCCTGGAGCGCGCGACGAACAATGTGGATTCCGCTGGTCTGGTCGTCATTGGCGCCCTGCATGTCGATCAGTGCGTCGGCAGCGTATAGCAACGCCGTACCGCCACCCGGAAGGATGCCCTCCTCGACCGCAGCTCGCGTTGCGTGAAGTGCATCGTCGACGCGGTCTTTACGTTCGCGCATCTCTACCTCGGTCGAGGCGCCGACGCGGATGATGGCCACGCCGCCTACAAGCTTGGCAAGGCGCTCCTGCAGCTTTTCCTGATCATACTCGCTGGCAGTATTCTCAATTTGCGCTTTGATTGACGCAATGCGCGCAACGATCGCCTCATGTTCCCCAGCGCCATCAATGATCGTTGTCTCGTCCTTGTCGATCAAGACACGTTTCGCCGTGCCGAGCATATCGAGCGTAACGTTGCCGAGCCTGGTGCCGAGGTCTTCCGAAATAATCTGCGCCTTCGTGACAATGGCAATATCTTCGAGCATCGCTTTTCGGCGATCGCCGAATCCAGGAGACTTTACTGCTGCAACCTTCAGACCGCCACGCAACTGATTTACAACTAGCGTAGAGAGCGTTTCGCCCTCAACATCCTCGGCGATAATTAGCAGGGGTCGACCCGACTGGACCACGGCCTCCAGTACTGGGAGCAGTGCCTGTAGATCCGACAGCTTTTTTTCGTGAATGAGTATGTAAGGATCGACAAGCTCGATGTTCATCTTCTCAGCATTGGTAACAAAATACGGGCTGAGATAGCCGCGGTCGAATTGCATACCGTCGACCACCTCGAGTTCGAACTCGGTGCCCCGGGCGTCCTCAATCGAGATCACGCCTTCGTTGCCAACCTTGGCCATAGCCGCTGCGATCATATTGCCGATTTCAGCATCGCCATTGGCTGAGACGATGCCGACTTGCGCGATTTCGGCGTTGCTCGACACGGAGCGGGAGCGCGTACGGAGTGCCTCAACGACCTTACTCACGGCAAGATCAATACCGCGTTTGAGATCCATCGGGCCGACGCCGGCCGACACTGATTTCATCCCTTCGCGAACGATGGCTTGCGCGAGGACCGTCGCTGTAGTGGTGCCATCGCCAACATGATCCTGGGTGCGCGACGCAACTGCTCGAAGCATCTGCGCTCCCATATTCTCGAACCTGTCTTTAAGCTCGATTTCCTTGGCGACGGTCACGCCGTCTTTCGTGATGCGCGGCGCCCCATAGCCTTTGTCGAGAACGACATTGCGGCCTTTCGGCCCGAGCGTAACCTTGACCGCGTCTGCAATCATATCGACACCGCGCAGAATACTTTCGCGCGCGTCGTGGCCAAATTTCACGTCTTTGGCTGCCATCTGACTGCCTTTCAAACCTGAGGGATACAAGGCAGAGCACCGTACGAAATCAAATACCGCTCATCAGAAGGGTCGCCGGAGATCCCGCACCCGCAGCGTTAATCGCGCGGCGGAGATTGACGTGTCCCGTTCATACGGTTCTCCGTCCGAAGACGCCGCCGATACGAGCGCCTCCTCGCGTGATAAATCCGATGTCCCACGATTGCGGCTGCTAGCAACGCCATAGCCAATATCAGGCCATACGCGATGAGAAGTCGGGTCTCCATGATCACCCCCCTTTCGTCGCCGTCGAATCAAAGCCTCGCGTCGGCCTGACCGCGGTCAGGATTTTCGCTCAGCAAACTATCGAGGCTAGGCTGCAACTCGGCCGCGATATTCGCGATTGCGCTGCTGCGTAGCTTGCGATCTTCGCGAAGTTTGGAGGCTACGCCCTCCTTGGCCCAAGCGGCCGCGGCTGCAGTTGCGACCGACCTGACATTGTCGAGTGTAGTTGTGCGGGCGAGCGCATGTTGACGCGCTTCCTGCGTACGGCAGAGACTAGTGGAGGGCTGCATGGGGCGGCCTTTCAATTGAGTAGGTGTGATCAAGCTTGCCTTGGAGGTTGAACCTGTCCCGTGCCTTTGAGGGAGGGGTTCGAAGCATTCTGCTTCGGAGGGGCCGGCTTCTTCGGCTTGCGTGCTTCGCGGTTCCCGCGTTGTTGTCCCTTGGCCATATCGACCTTTCTTTGATCTGGAGCTGCGTGACGAAGGCTCGTGTGACGGCGGGAGCCGACCCACGGATGGTCAACCGACATTTTCGAGAGGCGAGGACCTGAGCACGCTGGGAGCAAGGCACTTAAAAATTCCCGCCTCTGAGCGGGAGCATGAAGGGCTCTCAGTCGCGGCCAAGCTCGAGAAAGGCGGCGCGATAGTTTGTATGTGGGGTCGGTAACGCAGTCGCGCCAGCCCCCTGAAAAAAGATTCGAACTATGAAACTATGAGATGCCAAGTGGCCAAGATTTTGTCTGGCCATATATCAGCGAGACAAAGGGGTCAGTGCAGCTTTTGACAAATTACCACAATGAACGGCCGCCGAGATCACGCCCATTGCAAATGGCTATGTCGCCTACCATTTATCGGCTACCGTTGATCAAAATACAGCAAATGAACGGCTGAGAGATGTCATGCGCTCCCGCTTACACGCAGAGGAGCATTCTGGTGACAAAATACCAAAATCACGAGAATTCGAACGAGTTGAATTCGCCATCGTGGGAAGACGACGGTGACAGCGTTCAGCACGATTTTCCCGACGGTGACCTCAACTCATTGCTTGCGCGAGAGCAATCTTCAATCATGAGCGCCGAAACGTCATCGACTCCCGCGCAGTTTGAGTTTCATCGTGACGCTTCTCGAAGCGCACGGCGGCTTGTAAATGCTACGCCGTATCCTGAGCATGAACCTCATGTTTTTGCCCGAGACCGAACAGCCGCGAGGGAGGATCGAGACGAACAGTTCGAGGCGCTGATCGAACTTGTCGAAAGGAATGAAAAGCTGTTGGCCCGCCGGTTCGCGGATGGGGAAGTCAGCTCCATATCACTCCAGCACCTCGAACGTTGCCAACGGCAAGACTGCGCACGCTTGCTTGGCACGTCGCGTGTCAACGTTGTGGAGAATGTATGATGGTTCGTGAGAACAAGCTCGGCCTTACAGAACTTACAGAGGCGGAAGAGAGGCAAATGATACAGCTTGGTATCGAACGTCGACCGATTGATTCTTTTAGAATCGGCCCATTCCGATACAGCAACCTGAAAGATGCCGTCGCTCAAGCCAAGCGGCAAACTCCAAACCAGCCTGGCGGCGCGCCATAGCCCAAGTTTATTGGAGGACCGACCGAGCTAACCGTCGCTGAACTTTGCAGGCCGCCAGGAATCTTGTGTTTTTTCGCTCCCACTATGCTCTGCCGAAAGCGAGTTGAAATTGCGAGTTCACGTATTCAGGGAGTAAAAAGCTTCGATTTTACGCTCAACGAATTGGGTATCAATCTGTCCCCTAAGCAAGGTCCGTGGAGATATTTTAAGACTCTGGACCTCGAAAGCGGCCGGTGCCGCATTGATCTAGATGTTGACGAGGCCTTGGCAAACATACCGGACAAAGGGTTTCACATAGTACCGGCTGACGTAACATTCGCGCTCAAGTAAGACCGCCGAGCAGGCGGTGATACTTGCGACCTGTATTCTTCGCGTCATGTCACCACGCGGAGCGAACGAATCAGCATTAGCGGCTGTTAGCTATCTTGGTTTCTCGGCGAGCCAAATGGTATGCACGGCTCGCTGTCCAATTTCCGTGTCAGGAACGGTTATTTCTTCGACGGCGAATCCTGCTCGGACCAAACGCTCCACAAACTCGTCGTCCGGGTAAGCCGACCAGATTGCAAGCACGCCAGTCGGTCGTAGAGCCGCGTACGCCGCGCGTAGGCCCCACGCGCTGTATAACCGCTCGTTGGCGGCGCACACGAACCCATCAGGACCGTTGTCGACATCGAAAATGATGCCGTCGAAAATCTCCTCTGCTTCCTCGATCACGTCGTGCACGTCCCGCATGTCGAGGAATAGTCGCGGGTCACTCAGTGTTGTGCCGAACAAATGTGCTAATGGTCCCGCTGCCCACTTGACAACTTGCGGTATAAGTTCCGCCACCACGATTTTGCTGGTCTGGGGCAGAACGGACAAAGCGGCTCCTAGTGTGAACCCCATGCCCAAACCGCCGATAAGAATATTGCCGTGATGGGGTGCCATTCGATCACACGCCAGGATCGCAAGCGCCTGTTCAGAATGAGAAGCGAGACTGCCCATCAACTCATCGTCGCCAAGCACGATGGAGAAATCCGAACCCCGGCGCAGCAGCTGTAAGTGCCCCCGCCCGGAATTTCCGCGCTATCGACGAGTTCGGTCGTCATGAAGGCGTTGACGTACCTGTCGGACGAGGTTGATCGTCGCGACCTTTCCGAAGGAGGGCGAACAGTTGCTTGCGAATTGACGAACCTGCCAAGTGCGGTGAGACCGAGCTATAACCTTCCGCCGACAATTGGCGGCCAATGTCGCTTCGGTCCCGGCATCTGCCCTCCCGAGCGATTTCAAAGGCACGCTCGACGGTAGTCAGGTGATGCATCGGCATTCCCTTTGATTGATGAAGCCTGACCGGGTCGCTGCCGACAAGCATTCGTCATAGATTATGCGCCGTCGGCGGCCGAGCATCGCCTAACGATGCCCGCGCCGCGAATCGTGGCGATCCTACTCGGCTGGCTTCAGGTTCACCGCAGCTTGCTTGCCGCGCTTGTCGGCCTCAAGATCAAATGACACGCGATCGTTCTGGTTAGGCGCGCCCATGCCAGAGATTTCTAGCGCCGAAATATGAACGAACGCGTCTTGCCCACCGCCATCAGGGGCGATGAACCCGTAGCCCTTGTCCGGATTGAAGAACTTCACGGTTCCGATAGTCATTATACGATTCCTTCTTCTGGCGGGTGACCAAGACGGTCAGCCCGGTGCCGTGGGAGCAGGGAAAGAAGGAGATGGGAGCCGCAAAGCGCCGAAGGCCGTCGATTTGCACTGTAGCACCATCGATATGGGCGCCACGCCGCGGCTGCGCAAGGTAAGATATTGCGATGCACGCACGACACGTCACGTATCGGCGGGGTCATCCCTGGCACCGAGCATATGAAAGAGGGAGGTTGGTCCTATGGTACCGGAAGCACCCAGCAGCGGATTGGAACGACACACGAACATGCGGGGAGGGCCGACGAGCTTACGGCTAGCCCTGAAACAATTATCGAAAGAGCGTCGCCCTTTTTAACCTTTTTCGCACGGCATGGACTCGCATCGGAACCTCTACAGCATGCCGGACATTAGGCTTAATCGCCGTGTCTACCTGAGGTTGACGGTTGACGGCGACCGGGTGACGACGCGCTCCCGCCATGGGAGCAAAGCCGTGCCCGTACATTTCTATCATCTTTGCGAAGCAAAAACTGTCCTGAAAGATCAAGTGGGCGTGCTCTTGGCCGACGGACGAATGGCGCGTTCCGTCGCAAGCCGCCACATTCGCGATCTCGTTGCCGGGGAAATCCGATCAAACGGTGTCGTCGATCTCGACCGAAGGCTTCAGGTTTGTCAGCCTACAGACCGCGAATTATTTGTGATCGCCTTTGAAGAGGCGGTCAGCGTTAGGCCCCGAAAAATTTGAGTTTCGCTCTCAGCTACCGTTGCCGAACCGCTTAATCGCAAGCGTGACAGTCATGGGTCGCTATTTCCGAGGCGGTGCGCTATGGTGTTTGCATCGCGTCCCCCAGCCAGCAGCATTGGCGCGACTGAGAGTGCTTCATGCTCCCGCTTCGAAGGAGCTTGTCGCCATGATGCCGACCATTCCCGCCACCAACGGCCACGATGCCTGGAGTAATCCCGGCACATCGCGAGCCATCAACGTCACCATGACACGCGCCGAAGTCGAGGCATTTTGCACCAAGCATAAAACGATCATCAGCGCGATCGAGGCACTGCCCCGCGGCGGCACCCGTGTCGTGATGATGAATGGCGATGAAGCAGCAATCATGCGCAAGGCGTTCGGCAAGACATTGATCGAGGGTAAGGTCGAACGCGAGCATTGGGCGACAGTCCGCCGATAACCGACGGCACGCTATGCCTTTCGGCAGGCAATAAGCCCAATACTTCGCGAGCGAAGGAGGCGACGATGGACAGGGTGATACCATCGGACATTGTCGAACAATGGATGTCCCATTTGCGCCTGCAGCGGTCTCGTGCGCGCGACGCCGTTTGGTTGATCGAACACGGCGCAACTTTGCACGACGGCCGTGACGGTACGCCTATGTACGACGCGACAGAGCGTTGGCTCGCCGAACAGCGCGAGGTCATTGCGGAGGTCGATCGTCTCGTCGCACTCTATGATGGAGTGAACGCCAAGAATTAGCGTGCGGATGGCTTCTCGCAGCGCGGCAAGTATCGGACATTGATGCGTATTCCCCGCTTGTTCAACACCTCTTCCAACGACATGGCCATCGATCTCGGGACGGTGAACACAATCGTCTATGCGCGGGACCGAGGCATCGTCGTGAACCAACCTTCGGTCGTGGCGATCGAAGAGATCAACGGCATATCCCGTCTTCGCGCGGTTGGCCTGGAAGCCAAAATGATGATGGGCAGGACGCCCTTAGGCACTCGAACCATCCGTCCGTTGCGCGACGGTGTGATCGCGGATGTCGAAGTCGCGGAGCAAATGATCAAGGCGTTCATTGATCTGGCGCGCGGTGGGCCCAGCCGGCTGTCGCGTCATCCCAACATTGTAGTGTGCATTCCGTCAGGTGCGACGCAAGTTGAACGCCGCGCGATCCGCCAGGCCACGGCCAACGCCGGCGCCGGCAGCGTCAGGCTGATTGAGGAACCGATGGCTGCCGGGATCGGGGTCGGTCTCCCCATCAACGAGCCGGTGGGTTCGATGGTGATCGATATCGGCGGCGGCACCACTGAAGTCGCGGTAATCTCGCTCGGCAATCTTGCCCATCATGCATCGGCGCGGGTCGGTGGCGATCGTATGGACGACGCGATTGCCTCCAGCGTTCGGCGCGCGCACAATTTGGTAATTGGGGAGCGACCGCCGAGCGCGTCAAGATGGCGATCGGTATCGCGCGGGTGCCAGCCAGGGGGCGTGGCCTGACGATGCTCGTGAAGGGGCGCGACCTGATCAATGGTGTGTCGCGAGAACTCGAGATCAGCCAGGCGGACATTGCAGGCGCGCTCAGCGATCTGGTTGGTCAGATCGTCTCGACGGTGCTTGGAATGCTGGCTCGACTTGAGCCGGAGCTCGCAGCGGATTTACATGAGCGAGGCATCGTCATGACCGGAGGCGGCTCGCTGCTCCGCGAAATTGACCAGGCCCTATCCGCGGCCACAGGGCTACAAGTGTCGATCGCCCAAGATCCGCTTAGCTGTGTCGCAATGGGAGCCGGCCGAGCGATGGAGGACGCAATTTACAATGGTGTGATGGCTGACGGTTAGGTGGCATCGTCAGGTCGGTCATCATCCACTTCTCTGATTGCGCATCATGTTAGAACGGGCGACTAACCGTCGGACCAAGCCATCGTGCGACGTTCGAATCAGCATCTTCCGCTGCCGTCTCATGACGTCATTCGGTCCGGGGTTTCATTAGGGCCGTCGCTGAGCAACGTACGGTTTGCATCGATTGCCAACGCGAGCCTTATCTCCTCTGGTTTAGCGAACCGTGAGAAGGTCTTGCCGTCGACGCTGACAACCAATTCGACGCTGACGGCGACATATATCGGATCGAACCGGCCCTGGTGCACGTCCTCGTGCGTGTGCAGCGTGTAAATTCCGGGAGAGAACTCGCGGGAGTCCCGCCCCAGCTTGAACGGATATTTGAACTCGACCTCGGTCTTAATCGAGCGACTTCCTAATACTTCGTGCCCCATCGCAAATCCCCGATACGCAGCAGTTTCGCCTAGAAGGGGCTGCCCAGCGTCAGCATTCCTGTCCGGACCGCGAGGGCAGCGCAGCTCTGACCGACGCGAACCCGGCTTCACTGCCGCCTGCAATCTCGATCGGCCTACCGCCCAAAGTGGGGTGAATGTCGTTCATGAAGCTGCACGCTGCTTCTCGTGTGCCGCAAGCCTGGAACGCCATCAGCGCGATCCTCGATTGCCGCGATAACACGTTGGGATCGGGTCCGCCGGCCGCGGAGCGCCGAAACCTGACGCGCTTCACCTCTTCGCTGCTTGCGCCGGCAAGGATGTGCGTCACGCCGCTCATCGAAGCGACGGCTGAAAAGGTGAAAACGCTTCGAGATTGTCTTGCATCGCGCGAATGCGCTGCGCGTAGCCCCGGGCCAAACCCTGATGCGATGAGCGCGACGGCTGGCACGATGCGGCATCAGCCTTCATCAAAGAAACTTGATGGCGATGAAAAAGGTCATTCAGGTCCATTTTTTGGGCCTCGCAACTAATAAGCGAGAACACGAGGAACCCAGCCAGCGACGCTTGGGGGTAAATTGCCGCTGATATCCTTGATGTAGGTAGTGACCTGTATATTCGCAACCCGGTCACGAAATAATGTGTGGGCCGACTTATTTTAACCGCGCCCACCAAGGTAGTGGTGAATATTCTCCTTTAGTTTCAGGAATTGATGTCTGGTACCGCCATTCTGCGGTGTTTTGGGACCAAGGACTTTAGCCAACCGCTAATGCTGCTAACTAAGAGCACGCGCCATTAAACGCGGGCTGTCCCTACTTACTTTTTCGCAAGCCTCCTGGCGTTGGCGGTGGCGATGCGGTGGACGGGGCGCAAGGCACCGTGACCGAGATGGGCACCAGCTGCGATAGCACTTAGCGCATATTCGACAGTCTGCTCGGCTAAGACAGCGCTCTCGCCGACGGTGGGAAGCCGCCCGGACGTCATAAATGCGCCGACCCGCCGCAAGTAAATCATCCATGCGCGATGATTGGCCATCGCTGTTCTGGTTACAAACAATGTGCTGCGGCTGAAGGCATCGATTTTTTCCGGTACCATGCGGGAAAATTCGCCGAAATCGCCCTGCATCGGCGACGCGATGGCATCCCGCATCTTGTCGGTTCGCGCGGTTATGACCGTTTGAGATGCCTGCAGCGTTTCGACGCCTCGCAACCACGTCGACTGCATGTCGAGCCCGGCGCGAACCATGCGCGACCAGACGGTAAATGGATCAATCATGTTTTTTCCTTGAGTCAGGCGAGAGTGCGAAGCGACGGCTCGCGGCCGTAGAAGCGTTGCGTTGCGGCTTTCGCGAAATCACTGCCCAAACCGGTAATCCCTTCGCCCGGGACCACGCCGGCCTTCTCGAGCAGCGGCTGCGCTGCCTCACTGGCGCCAATGGCCTTTAGATGACCGAAAGCGTTCATCGCAAAGTCGATCGCGGCGCTCTCCTTGAGCAGCGCTGCGCAGCCCGCGTCAGACACAATGATCGCGACCGCATCAAAGATCTGGCTCGGCGATCCGGCGAGTTGTCCGTCGGCCTTCTGCTGCGACCCGTCCGATAACTTGGCTCCGCCGACCTTGGGGGCGACGATGACCGCCTTGCCCTTGGCCTTCGTCACAGCCGTGACGACAGACGTCAGTTCGCCAGCGTCGGTTCCGTCGGCGATCAGGATGCCCACCGAACGCCCCTCGAGCGTCGGCTTCATCTTTTTGTGGATCGACAGCGCGTCGGACGGCGCCATCTCGACCGGCTCGCGCGCGGCGGCAGCCCTCTTCGGCAGGGCGATGCCCAGCCCGTCCGCAACCCGCCTGGCGAGATCCTCGTCGACGTTACGCAGATTGGCGACCATGCGTGGCGGCACCTGGTCGAGCAGCCCGACCTTCGATAGTTCGAACACGAACGACGAGGCGATGTGCGCCTGTTCGCTTTCGGTTTGCGAGCGGTAGAACAGCCGGGCCTGGCTATAATGGTCGGCGAACGTCTCCGGCCGAAGGCGCAGCTTGTCGCCCATTTCGTCCGGGCTGCTGGCGGCGTTGGTCGTCGCGAATCCCCCGGGAGTCTCGCGCGGGCCGCCTTCCTCGCCATGTGCGGCCAGGCTGTTGGGTTCGTAATTGGCGCGGCCGGTCGAGACCATCGTCTGCATCATGCCGTCGCGCTGGAAATTGCCGAACGGACAGCGCGGTGCGTTGATGGGTATCTGGTGGAAGTTGGTCGTGCCGAGGCGCGACTTCTGTGTGTCCATGTAGCTGAACAGCCGCCCTTGCAGCAGCGGATCGTTCGAGAAATCGATCCCCGGGGGTACGTTGGTCGGCAGGAATGCGACCTGCTCGGTCTCGGCGAAGAAATTGTCGACGTTGCGGTTGAGCACCATGCGACCGATCACGCGAAGCGGTACATCCTCCTCGGGGATTAGCTTGGTTGCGTCGAGCACGTCGTAGGGCTGAGCATCCGCGAACTTCTGGTCGAACACCTGGATCGCCAGCTCCCATTCGGGAAAGGCGCCGGTATCGATCGCCTCGAACAGGTCGCGGCGGTGATAATCATTGTCGGCCGCCTGGAGCTTGAGCGCCTCGTCCCAAATCGTCGACTGGATACCGAGCTTAGGCCGCCAGTGGAACTTGACGAAGCTCGACTTGCCGGCGGCGTTGACCAGCCGGAACGTATGGACTCCGAACCCTTCCATCATGCGCAAGCTGCGCGGCAGCGTGCGATCCGACATCGCCCACATCAGCATGTGCGTCGTCTCGGGCATCAGCGAGGCGAAGTCCCAGAAGGTGTCGTGCGCGCTGCCCGCCTGCGGATAGCCGCTGTTCGCCTCCATCTTTACCGCGTGGATGAGGTCGGGAAATTTGATGGCATCCTGAATAAAGAACACCGGGATGTTGTTGCCGACCAGGTCCCAATTGCCCTCACGGGTATAGAATTTGACGGCGAAGCCGCGCACGTCGCGCGGCGTATCGACCGACCCGGCGCCCCCCGCAACTGTCGAGAAGCGCGCAAAGACTTCGGTCTTTTCGCCTTTCGTGAAGACGGCGGCCTTCGACAGATCCGAAATATCGTCCGTCGCCTCGAAGAAACCGTGGGCGCCGCTGCCGCGCGCATGCACGATGCGTTCCGGAATGCGCTCGTGATCGAAGTGAAAGATCTTTTCGCGAAGAACGAAATCTTCCAGCAGCGTCGGTCCGCGCCATCCGCTTTTCAGGCTATTTTGATTATCGGAAACGGCGACGCCGTGGTTCGTCGTCAGCGCCGGCATGCCAACCTCGGCTTGCTGATGCGTTTCGCCGCCGTTCGCACGGCGATCGGTAGGATTGGGCATGGCTGATTTCTCTCAAAGCACGCGCGGCGCTCCGCGGGTTTCGTCAATCCAACGCGCAGGCAGCAAGATCGACCCGCGCGAGACGAGATAATTGCACTGATCGAAAGCAGCTTAATTGGCCCTCGCTTGACAGTGACGAAATTTAATTCGGAGCGGGCGGTGTCACATCACGAAGCTGGCGCGTTGGGTCTCTTATTGGAGAGTCTTCTGTGTGCCACGTGCTGATTATCGAAGACGAACCGCTTATTGCGTTGGATATCGAGGACCTGTTGCGCGAGTACGGCGCGCTGACGTTCAGCTTTGCCGATACGCAAGACGATGCCGTGACACGGTCGCACGAGCAACGGCCCGATTTCATCCTATCCGACGTCTGGTTGCTCCAGGGAACCGGCCCGCTCGCGGTCGAGAGTATTCGTCAAGAATACGGAACGGTCCCCGTAATCTTCGTCACCGCGACGCCAGAAGCTTGTACGCCTTGCGCACCAGGAAGGATATTCCGAAAGCCGCTAAACCGGCCGGCGATCGGGGAGGCGTTCCGGCAGATGCGTGCCGCGTCCTAAAGCGCGACTGGCGATATCTCGCGCAGCGGCATCGTGAACGTGAAGCGCGTCTCGGTCGTCCCGGAATCGACGAGCAGAATTCCGTCATGCGCCTTCGCAATCTCCGACGCGATGTGGAGCCCGAGTCCGAGACCGACCTGGGTAGCGCGGATGTCGCCGCGAAAGAACGGTTGAAACAGCCGTGCCATTGTCGCCTCGTCGATCGGAGCGCCACCGTTGGCCACGGTAATACTGAGGGTCTCCGCATCGGTGCGTGCCTCAACGCGGATCGGTTCCGATTTACTCCCGTGCGTCAAAGCATTGCCGAGCAAGTTGGATAACAGCTGCCCCACCCGTACTCGGTCGCAATCGACCGGCTCGGCGACCGCGAAATCGACGCGGACGTCCCTGTCGGGATTAACCGACCTCAGCTCTGCGACCACTTGCTGCAATACCGGCGTTAAGGGAGCGACTGCATCCCGGCTCAGCGTCAAGCCACCGCCCAGCCTACCACGCGCGAAATCCAGTACATTGTCGATCAATTCGGACGCGCGAATGACGCTGCCCTGCATGAGGGTAAGGACTTGCCGACCGCGCACGCTGAGCGTTTCACGGGCCCCCAGCAGGCGAACGCCGCTGCTGATCGACGCCAAGGGGTTTCGCAGGTCGTGCCCCAACACGGCGATGAACTGTTCGCGCAAATGCGAGCTCTCCCGCTCCGTGGCAACGGCGCGCTCAGTTGCGTCATTGGCATCGATCAGCGCCCGCTCGTACTGGCGGCGTGCGGCAGCCCGGAAAATCGCCAGCCTGACGTTCCGCAGGTCGCCCGCCGCATCGCGGCGCTCCGTGACATTGACCAGGCACTGCACCTTGCCTCCGTCTCCAGCGCGGAAATCCATGGCGACCTCGTCCACGAAACCCTGCAGTCGAAGCAGCGGTGACACATTGGTTTCGTAGAAGATTCGAGTAGGCACCGTAAGGACGTCGCTAAGCGGCCTGCCAAATAAGTCTTCGGCGGCATGACCTATCCACTCAGCAATGCGACGGTTTGCAGCCCTGATCCGATTATCGGCGCCGAGCAAAAGATAGCCGCAGGGGGCTTCGTAGAAGATATCGCGGAAATCCTCCAGGGGAACGCCTGCGCGAGATGCCGACTCAGACAAAGGCTTTGATCGCGGCGATTTCCTGCTGTGGCGCGCTAAGGTTGGGACAATGGCCCGTGGCGTCGAGCACAACCAGTTCGCTGTCGGCGATATGATCCCGGACGTACTCGCCGACTCGTGTCGAGGCGATGGCATCGTCTCGACATTGGAGGATGAGCGTCCGCGCCGCTACGCCCGCCAAATCCTTGCGATTATCCGAAACAGGCGCCATCATAGCCGACCACCCAGGGTGATTGTCGGCCAGCGACTCGAGCAGCTCATCGATATCGGCGGCCGAGAAACCGCCATGATACGTAGCATCATCGATGTAACGAGGCGAAGGACACACCAGTACCAGCTCTGAAAACAGCGTCGGGTCAGAAGCTGCTGCAAAAATGCCGATCATCGCGCTGACCGAGTGCCCAACGAAAATTGCGCCCCGCAGATCGAGCTCGCGACCGATCTCTACCAAATCACCAGCATATGCCTGGAGACTGTCGTATTTGACGCTGTCGTAGGCTGAAAGCTGCGAGCCACCGGCACCCACATGGTCAAACAGGACAACTTTGAACATCGCCTCGAAGGCTGGTGCCACGAAGCGCCACATGTTCTGGTCGCAACCAAAGCCATGCGCGAAGACGATCGCGCGATCGCCTTGGCCTGCCACATGAACATTGTTGCGAATAAGAACCGACATGCCGCCTCTCTGAAACCCGCTGAGCGGCAAGGTAGACATCGTTAGCATTTCGCCATCAGTCCGCCAATGATTGTGCAACGCTCTAGAACACGCTTAGCCGTTGACCGTTTTTCCCTCGGGACGGCCAACTGCCATCGGCTCGGCTCTAGGCTTGTCGCCGAACTCAGGATGACGATCGCGCCCGGCCAATCAAGGCCGCGGAGAAGAACGATGGGATATTCCAGATACGATCCGGCAATGCAGGGACGCCCTGCGTGGAACGCAGGAAAGATGGTAGGCACCAAGCGGCCTCTGACACAAAAACAAATATGGGCAGTTCGTTTCTTTCTCGAGCGCGAAGGACGCCTTCGCGACCGCGCGCTGTTCGATCTCGCAATCGACAGTAAGCTGCGCGGCTGCGACTTGGTCAAAATAAAGATCGGCGACTTGGTTTCCGGCGCCGAGATCAGAACTCGGGCAATTGTCATCCAGCAGAAGACTGGGCGCCCTGTCCAATTCGAGCTGACTGCAGATGTCCGGTCCAGCCTCTTGGCGTGGTTAGAGCGACGCGGCGGCTCGATTGAGGACTATGCCTTTCCGAGCCGCGTCAACCACGCCGGGCACATAAGCACCAGGCAATACGCTCGCTTAGTCGATGAGTGGGTAACCGCAATCGGTCTCAGGCGCGCGGAGTACGGCACGCATTCGATGCGTCGGACGAAAGCATCAATGATCTACAAGGCCACCGGCAATCTTCGAGCGATCCAGATCCTGCTCGGTCACACGAAGATCGAAAACACGGTCCGGTATCTTGGCGTCGACATCGAAGATGCTTTGCTGCTCGCCGAGCGCACCGAAATCTAAGTTGAAGCGGCCCTTCGGTTTGAAGGGCCGCTTTGTCAGTTTCGCAGCCTGGAGCCATTCCGAAATCGGCCCAGTTTCGGCCGCTGATTATGAGTCAGCTGCCCAGCGTCCGCTCTGCTCGATCGAACATCACAACCTGCCGGTCGGTTATCGGCCCAAGCGTTACCAATCAACAAGCGAGGTTGACGAGCGCGGCAGATAGCTAGATGCTCCACCTCATGGCCTTGCGCTCGCGCACATTTATCGAATCCAATCGCTTCGCCGAAGCAGCGATGCCGTGTGTCCAGTATCTGCGCCCTGTCGCCAATCACCCTAGCGCTCAGGCTGCGCCATAGTCGGATCATCGCTCCACCGACCATGACCCGCAGCCCCGTCGAGCCCTCGATGGGGCTTTTTCATACCCGGAACTGACCATGCTTCTGACAATCACGACCACGCATCGCCCCGCAACCGACCTTGGTTTCTTGCTGATGAAAAACCCGGCGAACGTGCATGCGGTCGAACTCCCGTTCGGCTCGGCGACCCTTTTCTATCCCGAGGCGAGCGAGGAGCGTTGCACGGCGGCGGTGACGCTCAAGATCGATCCGGTTCAGCTCGTGCGCGGAAAGGCGGGACTGGAGGATCAATACGTCAACGATCGCCCCTATGCGGCTTCGTCGCTGTTGTCGGTTGCGTTGGGGCGGCTAGTCAACACCGCGATGGGCGGCAGGTCGAAAGACCGGCAAGAGCTCGCCGACGCGGCGATTCCGCTTGAGGCGTTCATCACTCCGCTGCCGGCACGGGGCGGGCCCGATCTGATTGAGCGCCTTTTTGCGCCACTCGGCTACACGGTCGAGGCGGCACCAATTGCGCTCGATCCGGCGCATCCAGAATGGGGCGATAGCCTCTATGTTGCGCTGCAGCTGAGCGGCACGGTGCGGCTCGCGGCGTTGCTGACGCACCTGTTCGTGCTGATCCCGGTGCTCGACAATCAGAAGCACTATTACATCGGCGAGGCCGAGGTGGAGAAGCTGCTCCGCAAGGGCGAGGGCTGGCTTGAAACGCATCCCGACCGCGAGCTGATCGTGCGCCGTTATCTGCGTTTCCGCGGGCTGATGAACCGCGCAAACGCCGCGCTCGAGGATAAGGTCGAAGCTGAAGCGCCCGAGGAAGCCTCGGCGCGCGATGCCGCCGAAGACGCGATCGAGAAGCCGATCCGGCTCAACGATCAGCGCATGGATCGCGTCATCGGTCTGCTCAAGGAGCTGGGCGCGGCGAGCGTGCTCGACCTCGGCTGCGGCGAAGGACGGTTGTTGCGCGAATTGCTCAAGGTGCCCGGCGTCCGTAAGATTACCGGGGTCGAGGTGGCGCCGCGCGTGCTGGCCGCGGCGGGGGACCGGCTGCGGCTTGAGAGCATGCCCGACATGAAGCGCCAGCGGATCGAGCTGCTGCAGGGCTCGCTGGTCTATCGCGACGACCGGCTCAAGGGGTTCGACGCCGCCGCGGTGGTTGAGGTGATCGAACACATGGATGCCGAGCGCTTGCCCGCGTTTGAGGCGGCGCTGTTTGGTCATGCCCGGCCGGCCGCGGTCATCGTGACGACGCCGAACGCCGAATATAACGCGCTATTCGAGAGCCTGCCTGCGGGCAAGTTCCGGCACAATGATCACCGCTTCGAATGGACCCGCACCGAGTTCCGCCAATGGGCGGAAAGCGTCGCGTTGGCGCACGGCTATGCCGTGCGGTTCGAGGGCATTGGAAGCGAGGATGCGAGGCACGGCTCGCCGACCCAGGCGGCCGTGTTCACGCGCGCGGAAGCGAGCGAGGGGATGGCGGCATGAAGATCGAGATCCCCGAATTCGCGCTCGTCCTGCTCGTCGGTGCGTCGGGCACCGGCAAGTCGAGCTTTGCGGCTAAGCACTTCCTGCCGACCGAAACGGTGTCCTCGGATCGGATGCGTGGCTGGGTTGCCGATGACGAGACCGATCAGAGCGCGACTAAGGACGCTTTCGACGTGCTGCACTTCGTCGTTGAAAAGCGGCTCAAGGCACGGCGTTTCACGGTCATCGATGCGACCAACGTCCAGCCGGACGCACGAAAGGGCCTCATCGCGCTCGCCAAGAAATGGCACGCGCTGGCGGTCGCGATTGTGTTCGATCTGCCAGAGGCGTTGGCGGTTGCGCGCAACGCCGAACGGCCCGATCGCCAGTTCGGCGCCGGCCCGGTGCGGCGTCAGATGCTCAACCTCAAGAAATCGATGCGCGGTCTGCAACGCGAGGGACTGCGTTACGTCCATGTGCTGCGCTCGGTCGAGCAGGTCGATGCGGTGGAGATCGTCCGCACCAAGCTGTGGACCGATCGCCGCGAAGAAACCGGGCCGTTCGATATTATCGGCGACGTCCACGGTTGCTGCGACGAACTAGAAACGCTGCTCGGCAATCTTGGCTATGCGGTGACTTGGTCGGGCAAGGACGTGACAGTGGTGCCGCCAGAGGGGCGCCGCACGATCTTTGTCGGTGACCTGGTTGATCGCGGACCGCGTTCGCCTGACGTGCTGCGCATCGCGCGCCACATGGTCGAGGCAGGAACCGGGCTTTGTGTTGTCGGCAACCATGACGACAAGCTCAAGCGGCATCTGTCGGGCAAGAACGTCAAGGTCGGGCATGGCCTGGCCGAGACGATCGAGCAGTTCGCGGCCGAGCCGCCGGAGTTCGGGCCGAGCATGCGTGATTGGCTTGACGGCCTGATCAGCCACTACGTCCTCAACGGCGGCGACCTCGTCGTCGCGCATGCCGGCGTGAAAGAGGATATGCAGGGTCGCGCGTCGGGCGCGGTGCGCAGCTTCTGCATGTATGGCGAGACCACCGGTGAGATCGATGAGTTCGGCCTGCCGGTGCGCTGGGACTGGGCGGCCGAGTACAAGGGCAAGGCCAAGGTCGTGCACGGCCACACGCCGGTCGTCGAGGCGAACTGGGTCAACGGCACGCTTTGCATCGACACAGGCTGCGTATTTGGGGGCAAGCTCACTGCGTTGCGCTATCCCGAGATGGACCTGGTCGAGGTGCCGGCGCTCAAGACCTATTACGAGCCGATCCGCCCGCTTGGCGAACCGTCGCCGTCGACCAGCGAAGCACAGCCGCATCAGTTGGATCTGGCCGACGTTCTCGGCAAGCAGGCGATCGATACGCGGCTCTATGGCATCGTCACGGTGCGCGAGGAAAATGCGGCCGCGGCGCTGGAGGTGATGAGCCGTCACGCCGTCGATCCGCGGTGGCTGGTCCACTTACCACCGACCATGTCGCCGGCCGAAACCAGCGCGATCGACGGCTGGCTCGAGCGGCCCGAGGAGGCGTTCGCTTTCTACGGGTCGAAGGGCGTGACCAACCTCGTCGTCGAGGAAAAGCACATGGGGTCGCGCGCGCTGATCGTGCTCGCTCGCAACCAGGACGCTGCGGCGCGCCGGTTCGGCGTGGCCGATGGGGGGCGCGGTGTCATCGTTACGCGCACCGGACGCCGCTTCTTCACCGATGCCGAGCTCGAAGCGGCAGCGCTTCATCGCATCGATAAGGCGATGGAGACCGCCGGGATGTGGAACGATCTCGGCACCGATTGGATGCTGTGGGATGCGGAGATCATGCCGTGGAGCATGAAGGCCGGCGCGCTGATCCGCGATCAATACGCCGCAGTGGGTGCTGCGGCTACCGCTGGGCTCGATGCGGCGTCAGTAGCGTTGGAAGCGGCCCGCGCGCGAGGCGTCGATGTTGGCGACCTCGCCGATGCAACGACGAAGCGGCTGGACGACGCCTTGCTTTATCGCTCGGCCTACAACCGCTACGTCGCACCATTCGTCGGGATCGACGATCTGCGCATCGCGCCATTCCACCTGCTAGCCAGCGAAGGTGCGGTGCATGACGACAAGAACCATGTTTGGCACATGAGCCAAGCGCATCGCCTTGCCGCGGCCGACCCTGCGCTGATCGTCGCGACCGCGCATCGCCAGATCGACCTGGAGGATGCAACGCAAGTCGCGAACGCGATCGCGTGGTGGGAACAACTCACCGCTTCGGGCGGAGAGGGCGTGGTCGTCAAGCCGCTCGAGTTCGTGGCCCGCGTTCGCAAGGGTCTGCTCCAGCCGGCGATCAAGTGCCGCGGGCGCGAATATCTGCGGATCATCTATGGCCCTGATTACGATCAGCCGGAGAACCTTGCGCGTCTGAAGAAGCGTGGTCTGGGGCAAAAGCGGTCGATGGCACTGCGTGAATTCGCGTTGGGGCTGGAGGCACTTCACCGCTTTGTCGAGCATTCGCCGTTGACCCGCGTCCACCAGTGCGTTTTCGGCGTGCTCGCGATGGAGAGTGAGCCGGTCGATCCGCGACTCTAATCGTAGGTTAGCTTTGGCGCCGTTGAGCCTTCAAAACTGATGGGCCGCTTTCGGACCAACGGTGGTCGCTTAGACGTCATCAGCCGCTTGCGCGTCGCGGGAACAGATCCTTGGCACAGCATCGGTTTCGATGCGCGGCCACACCTTGATTCCCGATAAAAGCGCGATTGGCGCTGGCGCCGAATCAACTTGCCGCGTACCATCATTACGTCGCTCGGGTCTGAACAGCCTTAGCGGCGCACAACTGCGTGCTGAGCACGGGTCCGCTCATGTCGGGCGGCCCGCTGAATACAACAGGCTTCGCCGAATAAGCGGGGCGTGCTGCACCCGTGCTCGCACGTGTTCAACCACCCGGCGCCAGCCGGGCGAAACACGGGGCTTGCGATGACTAACTCACTGCTGGTGCTGATCGTTTTGATATTGCTTTTCGGCGCAGGCGTCGTTCGCGGTGTGCTGCTGAATTTCGTTGGCCTGATCGTTTTTGCCTTATTGGTGGTTGCGATATTCATGACCGTGCCGCCGATTGTCTTTGCGATCATAGGCTCTGTAGCTGGCACTATAATCGTCGCCCTGTTGGTTCGGGATCATCGCACGAATGCGCGACGTGAGCGGGCGATGGCTATATTTCGCAAATACGAGGATGCGCGTTTGGCGGAAGAGCGTCGGCGGCGTCTGGAAGCTCAAATGGTTGAGGCGGAGAAAAAGCGGATGCGCTTCCACAATATCGCACCGGACAAGGCCGCGCGTCGCGCGATTAAGAGACATTTTCGGTGAGCCTTGTGTGTGGCTGGACATTCAATCGAGCCAAAACTTGAGCCGAAACGACTACTCTAATCGCATTTGGCTTTTGGTGGGATCCGGTGAACAGACAAGCGGGACCAGCCCCGCCTTAGAATGGCGAAGCCGATCCCGCTAATCTCAATGTCGCTTTGGCTTTTGGAGCCGACCGGCGTTTTTGAGACCCCGAGCGACGCAGATGAGACGCGCCCGGATCGCCGCCTTCTTAACGAGATGGCTCATCCCACCCCGGAGATCCATGGGCATGCGGCTTCAGCGGTGCCCTTCGGGTTTATGATCTCAGCCCCACAGTACCCGATATCAATCGCCGAGCTGCCGTCTTTAAGCCGAACCTCGGGTTGATCCGCCGATCATGCGACGGTCATTGGGGTCGCGACAACGCTAACTGCTGTCGTTGCCGTCCGTCAGTGCATGAAGGGATGAGACGCGGATCAAGGTTCGTCGGCCGATCTTTACAGTGGCGAGCTTACCTTGGCCGATCAGCCTGTATAACGTCGATCTGCCGATCGAAAGTAGAGTCGATGCATCGGCGATCGACACCAGCATATTGTCCATTTCGTTTTCCGTTCGGGAATGACAAGGCGCGCTGAGCGCTGCCGGGACATGCTGGGAGACGAAATTGATAAAAAGCGCCAAACGAATGGCTAGCTGGCGCTTTTTTTGGGCCTGCCCCGATCGCGAATGCTTTCAACAAGAACATCAGGTTCTAGTTCAAGACCGAAGTACATCACCATTTCCGGAGCAGCGGGCAAAATGTATCCACGCTGCCTCGCGCCTTTTTTACCTTCTCTGATTGCCTTTTTTGTGCCCTCATCACCAGACGAAATCTTACCTAGAGCCTCTCGGGCGCTATCTCGCGCTTCTTCGGCACGCATCCCCAAGTTTTGATTTCCGGTTGCGAGATAAACCATCGCCGCCGCCGACCCAGCTTTGGCACGCTCACGTCTTGCTTGACCGCCGTCGGGCAAGTCTGCGTCTTCGCGGTGTGCTAGTGTTAATTTGAAAGGTTGATCAATGCTTGGCTTGGTTAGATCGATCAAATGCCTGGCTGTCGATTTCCCGACACGTTTTGCCAAAGCGCGTATTGCGCGAAACCGAACTGAGGCATGAACAGGATTTGCCAAAGCGCCGGCCATCCAAGCTAAATCTCTGGTGAGCTCAACGCGGTCGAGAATGTCCTCATCGGACGGGGCTTTCTGACGGCGCTCCGAGGTTTGAGGACCAGTGAGAGCACCGATGTCCCGAAAGATTGCCTTGGCGTCGGGGCTCAAATGCGTAGCAATGGACGCCTTTTTGTTCACGATGCGAGTCTCACGACATTTCGTATCGGGCCGCCGCAAAAAGCACCCCACGCGGCCATGAGTTGTCGGCGTTTTTCGAGAAAGTCTGTGCGGCGATATGCCGCCACCACTTTGTCAGCGACGACGTGTGCCAACGCCGCCTCGGCAACCTCTCCAGGAAAGCTGGTTTGATCGGCAGCCCAGTCTCGAAAGCTGGAGCGAAAACCATGCGGTGTAGCGACGACTTTCATATCACGCATGATTTTTACCAGCGTCATGTCCGACATTGGCGTATCTCGCTTTGCTCCTGGGAAGACGAGATCAGTGCCTCTTATCCGCAAGCTTGACGCTGTTTCAAAAACGCGGACAGCTTCTTTCGAAAGCGCAACCACATGATGCTTTCCGGCTTTCATGCGCTCAGCCGGGATGGTCCACGTCTTCGACTCAAGGTCTAGTTCTGGCCAGCGAGCTCCACGAACTTCGCCAGATCGAACGGCGGTTAGGATCAGCGCTTCCAAGGCGAGGCGACCGAATGTTTGGCGACCTGCTTGTAGACTTGTCAGAAACGGCGGAACCTCGTCATACGGTAGGGCTGCATGGTGCGCGATTTTGCGCGGCTGCCGCGGAAGGCCCTTGGTAATCGAGCGCACCGGTGCTTCCGCGTCGCGCCACCCTTTCGAATAAGCCCAGTCCAATACAGCGCCGACACGCTGTCGCACTCGGCGAGCTGTTTCCGGCTTTGTCAGCCAAATATCGGCCAGCAGATCGCGAACCATCGGACCAGTGATGTTGGATACGGGCAGATCGCCAATCGCAGGAAACGCGAACATCTCTAACGTTCGCAGCCACTGCCATTGATGATGTCCGTTCTTCCAAGTTTTGCGGTTCTGCTCGAAAACCTGCGCCGCGGCTTGACGAAAGGTCGGTACGCCATTGGCTTTCTGGCGTTCTGCGACAGGATCCAGCCCCGCTTCTATTTCAGCGCGCACTTTCGACGCTTTGGCTCGCGCGTCAGCCAGACTTACCTTGGATGCGCTGCCTAGCCCTATGTCACGTCGACGCCCCGCCTTCTGGACACGGACGATCCAACTCTTGCTTCCGTTAGACCCCACTTGCAAAAACAGGCCGTCTCCATCGCCATAACGACCCGGCTCCTTGACAGTCCTGACAGCGATGACGGTGAGCTTGCCCAAGCCTCGTTTCCCACATTTCTCCCCACATCATGAGGGCGATGCCGGGAAACTTCAAGGGACGTTGGGAGACATTACATGCCTATTTCCTTCGGCAGGCAGGTCTTCAGCGAACGTCTACGAATTTTTAGAAACTCGGAAATGGTGGACAGGGCTGGATTCGAACCAGCGTACGGGAAACCCGGGCAGATTTACAGTCTGCTGCCTTTAACCACTCGGCCACCTGTCCCCAGGTCGTCGCCCGTGTGGGCGGGTCGCTCGTGGAAAGCGAGGGCGCCCCATGCCCAAGCGCAGCCTCGCTGTCAACGCGCCTCGCCACCCTTGCGCACAACGTGGCGCGGCAATAGCGTACGCGCCGTTCGTCGCTCCCAGGGGACTTCATTCATGCGCAAACGCCTGCTCGCCGCCCTCGCGGCCACTGCCCTTCTCATTCCCGCCGCGTCGCAATCGACCGACCTGACCATGACCACGCGGATCATGGACGAAGGGTTCAACCGCAGCCGGGTGATGCTGACCGCCGAATACCTTTCCGACCAGATCGGCCCGCGGCTGACCAACTCGCCGGGGATGCGCAAGGCGGAAGGCTGGACGATGGGCAAGTTCAGCGAATGGGGGCTGACCAACGTCCATAAGGAAGGGTTCGAATTCGGCCGCGGCTGGTGGATCGAAAGCTCGTTGGTGAAGATGGTCAGCCCGCGTCCGATCCAGCTGACCGCGATCCCGATCGCCTGGACGCCTGCGACCAACGGCACGGTGACCGGGGAAGTGATCGTCGCGCCGATCGGCAATCCCGGCGACTTCGCCAAGTGGAAGGGCAAATTGCGCGGTAAGATCGTGCTGGTGACGAAGCCCGACACCGGCTCCGAACCCGGCCAGCCCGCGTTCAAGCGCTGGACCGACGACGAACTGGCGAAGATGGACCAGTTCCAGCAGCCTACCTACGATCCCGACGCCGCCGACCGCCGGATGAAGCGGCTGGGCTTCGCGAAGGCGATGGACGCGTTCCTGCAGGAGGAAGGGGCCGTCGCTTATGCCACCAAGTCGCGGCTCGACGGCAAGCTGGTCCATGGCGAGGGGTATCTGTTCGGGGTCGGCGACACGGTGAAGACGCCGGGTGTCGAGATCGCGGCGGAAGATTATCGCCGTCTCGTGCGGCTCGCCGGTCTCGGCGTCGCGCCGACCGTGTCGATCAACAACGACGTTCGTTTCGACGACAGCGATACCAAGGCCTATGACGTCATCGCCGACGTTCCCGGCACCGCCAAGGACGGCAGCTATGTGATGGCCGGTGCCCACCTCGATTCGTGGGTGGCCGGCGACGGGTCGGCGGACAACGGCGCGGGCACCGCGATGATCATGGAAGCCGCGCGCATCCTGTCGAAGATGCCCAAGCCCAAACGCACGATCCGCTTCGCGCTTTGGGCCGGCGAGGAGCAGGGCCTGCTCGGCAGCCTCGCTTATGTCGAGAATCACTTCGCGACGCGTGGTGGTGCCTCGACCGCGACCGGCATGGCGCGCTATTACGGCTGGGATAACCGCTGGCCGATCACGACCAAGCCGGAATGGTCGAAGATGGCGGCTTATTTCAATATCGACAACGGATCGGGCAAGCTGCGCGGCATTTATGCCGAGAACAATCCGGCGGTCGTGCCGATCTTCAAGGACTGGCTGACGCCGTTCAATTCGATGGGCGCGTCGTCGGTGGTGATCCGCAAGACCGGCGGTACCGATCACGTCTTCATGCAGGCGGTTGGCTTGCCGGGCTTTCAGTTCATCCAGGACCCGCTCGATTATGGCAGCCGCATCCACCACACGTCGATCGACACGTTCGATCACCTGAAGGGTGAGGACATGCGCCAGGCCGCCGTGATACTGGCGGCGTTCCTGTGGAACGCGGCGAACGGCGACGCCTTGCCGCGCCCACCGCTCCCCACGCAGCCGACGAAGACCGATCCGTTCGCGTATCCGGACGAGTAAACATGGTGAAGCGCCGCGGCCATCGACCATCGCAGGGAACCAACAACCGCCCCCGTTTGTGGGGGCGGCATCCCGTGCTGGCGGCGCTCGCCAACCCGGAGCGGACGGTGCGCAAGATGTGGGCGACGCGCGAGGCGCTGGCCGGGCTCGACATCCCGCCGGTGATCCCGATCACCTATGCCGACGTCGCAGACCTCGGGCGGCTGGTGCCCAACGACGCGCCGCATCAGGGGCTGGTGATCGAAGTCGAGCCGCTCGAGGACATCTGGCTCGGCGATTTGCTCGAACAGGGAATGGGCGAGGGCGACGAGCGGCCGCTGCTGGTCCTCGACCAGGTAACCGACCCGCACAATGTCGGCGCGATCCTGCGCTCGGCGGCGGCGTTCGACGCGCTCGGCATCGTGACGCAGGACCGCCATTCGCCACCCGAAAGCGGGGCGCTCGCGCGCTCGGCGTCGGGCGCGCTGGAGATCGTGCCGTGGGTGCGCGTGGTCAACCTGTCGCGGGCGCTGGAAGAGATTTCAGAGGCCAATTTCTGGCGGATCGGCCTGGCGGGCGAGGCGAGCGATACGCTGGGCAAGGCGATCGGCAAGGCGCGCGTCGCTTTGGTCCTGGGTGCGGAGGGCGAGGGGATGCGGCACAACACGATGCAGCATTGCGATCAGCTCGCCCGCCTGCCGATCTCCCCCCGGATGGAAAGCCTCAACGTGTCCAATGCCGCCGCGATCGCGCTCTACGCCGTGGCGGCGCGTTCTTGATTGACGGCACCGGCCCGCTCCCCACCCGACCGCCCATAGAATAAACTGATTGGGCGGTCGGGTGGGGGAGCGCGCCGGTGCCGCATACCGCGCGTGAGCGCGGCAAAAAAATCAATCTTCCGCCGCGATCCGCACCTTCAGGCCGTCGAGCTTGTCGGTAAATTCGATCTGGCACGACAGCCGGCTGGTCGCGTCACGGTCGGCGGACGAATCGAGCAGGTCGTTCTCGTCCTCGCTCATCGGGTTGACCATCTCCGCGAAGAACGGATCGACATGGACGTGGCACGTCGCGCAGCTGCAGCATCCGCCGCACAGCGCGAGGATCTCGTCGATCCCGGCGTCACGGATGACCTCCATCACCGATAGCCCGGCCTCGCCGGTGATTTCCTGTTCTTCCCCGTCGCGCGTCACGACGATAAGCTTGGGCATGGCTATCCTTCCTGATCTCGTCGCCCGACGCCATGCCGCGCCAGGCCCCCGCAATCAAGGGCGCTGCCTGTGGTAACGACGGCGGAGACGATGCGGGCGGCGTGCGACGCGCTGGCCACGCTCGACCCGGCCTTTGCGCGGGCGATCGAGCGTGCAGGCTATCCCGAACCACGCGTGCGCGAACGCGGCTATGGCACGTTGCTCCGCACGATCGTCGGCCAGCAGGTCAGCGTCGCCGCGGCGGCGTCGATCTGGCGCAAGCTGGAGGGGCAATGCGGCGACCTTGAGGACCCGGCGAACGTCGCGAAGGCGACTGACGAGCAGCTGCGTGCCGCCGGTCTGTCGCGCCAGAAGGCGAGCTATGCGCGCAGCCTGGCGGAGGAAGTGACGAGCGGCCGCCTCGACCTCGCCGACCTACCGGCGGATGACGAGGAAGCGATCGCCAAGCTGGTCCAGGTCAAGGGCATCGGCCGCTGGTCGGCGGAAATCTACCTGTTGTTCGCGGAAGGACGCCCCGACGTCTGGCCCGCCGGCGACTTGGCGGTCCAGATCGAGATCGGCCGCATCCTCGGCCATGCCGACCGCCCCAGCGAAAAGGCGATTCGCGACCTGGCCGAAAAGTGGCGCCCCCATCGTGGCGCCGCGGCGATCGTGGCGTGGCACCATTACAAGGTCGACATGGACGTGATCTGAATCGTTCTGCGTCCGCGGAACACCGCTTCTCCAATCGCAAGCGGCTCCCGCTCGCGATTGGCGTTGCGCTATCCTGCCGGCGTCCACATCATCGTCCGGCAGAACAAGGCCACGCACCCCTGCACCTTGAGCTTGCCGCCATCGCGGGCGACGACGGCGCGATAGGTCTTGCCCGTCTTGGGGTCATAGATCTGGCCCGTCCATCCGTCGCCGTCGGGCGTCAGGCCTGTCAGGATCGCCAGCCCGACTAGCGGGCGGGTCTTGAGCTTGGGGTCGGGATTGAGCGCATCGACCGGCGGACCGGAGGGTGGCCCCTTGATCACCTTTGCAATGCGACCGCACAGCGTCGCGCCACAGGGCCCGATCGCGACGACCGCACCGCCGTCCGTGGTCAGCCAGCGCCCGGCGATCGGTTGCGCGGCCAAGACCGGGAGGGTGACGGCCAGCGCGAGGCAGGCAACCAGGGGACGAATCACGATACGCTCTCCATCAATTATCGTGCAGTCCGCTTGGACGACTCCACGCCATGTTCCAAGAGGGTTGGCCGCGACCGTGTTTCGCCGCTAGCTAGCGGCAACGATTGCCGAGGAAGCGCGCAAAGTGCCACCACCGCCGACCAGTGACGCGATCAACGGCAAGGGTTTTGGCGCGTCGCTGTCCGAAAGCCATGCCAGCGTGTCGGTGCCGCGCCGCGGATTCTGGCGGCGGCTGATGGCATTTATCGGGCCGGGCTATCTGGTCGCGGTCGGTTATATGGACCCCGGAAACTGGGCGACCGATCTCGCCGGCGGATCGGCGTTCGGCTACACCCTGCTCGCGGTCGTCCTGCTGTCCAGCCTGATGGCGATCCTGCTGCAGACGCTGTCGGCGCGGCTCGGAATCGCGGCGGGGCTGGACCTCGCCCAGGCGTGCCGCGCGCGCTATTCGCGCCCCGTCACGTTGGTCCTCTGGCTGTTGTGCGAACTCGCGATCATCGCGTGTGATTTGGCCGAGGTGCTCGGCACTGCGATCGCGCTCAAACTGCTGTTCGGACTCCCCTTGCTTGCCGGCGTGTTGATCACGGCATTCGACGTTATGCTGTTGCTTGCGCTCCAGCGTTTCGGTTTCCGCAAGCTCGAGGCGTTCGTCGCGACGCTGCTGGTCGTGATCGCCGGGTGCTTTGTCTATGAATTGTGGCTGGCGCGGCCAGACTGGCTCGCGGTGGCGGGCGGCTTCGTACCGACCGGGCAAATCGTGACCAACCCGGCGATGCTCTATATCGCGATCGGCATTCTCGGCGCGACCGTAATGCCGCACAACCTCTATCTCCATTCCTCGGTCGTGCAGACGCGCGCGTTCGAGCCGGGCGACAAACGAGGCGCGATCCATTTCGCGACGATCGACACGGTGGTGGCGCTCGGTTTCGCGTTGCTGATCAACGCCGCAATATTGATTCTTGCCGCGGCGACCTTCCACGTCGCGGGGCGCACCGACGTGGCGGAGATCGAGGACGCCCATCGCCTCCTGTCGCCGATGTTGGGCGCGAGCGCGGCGAGCGTGGTGTTCGCGCTGGCGCTGCTCGCGTCCGGCCAGAACTCGACGATTACCGGCACGCTCGCGGGGCAGATCGTGATGGAGGGTTTCCTCGACATCAAGCTTCCCGTCTGGCTGCGCCGGATCGTCACGCGCGCGATCGCGATCGTCCCCGCCGCGCTCGTCATCGCTCTGGTCGGGGAGGGGGCGACAACCAACCTGCTGGTGCTGAGCCAGGTAGTGTTGAGCCTGCAATTGCCGTTCGCGGTGATTCCGCTGGTGGCGTTCACGGCCGACCGCAAGCTGATGGGCGAGTTCGCCAGTCCGCTGGCGTTGCGGGTCGTGGCCTGGGTCGTCGCGGCGGCGATCGTCGGGCTGAACGTGAAATTGCTGGTCGGGATCGCTGCGGGCTAGTCGAGCCTGGCGAAACCATTTTCCTACAGGAAACCATATAGGATAACTCCATTGGTTAAATTCAACCAAGGAGAACGATCATGGCTATCCTCGATGCGATCGTCGGTCCGATTGCCGGGCTACTCGACAAGCTGATCCCAGACCCCAAGGCGCGCGACGAGGCCAAGCTCAAGCTGCTCGCCTTGCAGGGCAGCCAGGAGATGGAGGCGACGCGCACGCAGATTTCCGCGATCCTAGCAGAGGCGCAGTCCGTTGACCCCTGGACCAGCCGGGCGCGGCCGAGCTTTCTCTATGTGATGTATGCGCTGTTGCTCTGGGCGATTCCGATGGGGCTGATCGCGGCGGTGCAGCCGCAAATGGCGAGGGACATCGCGGCCGGCATGAACGCCTATCTCAACGGAATCCCGGAGCCGCTCTATGCGCTCTTCGGGACCGGTTACCTTGGTTACACCGTCGCGCGGCAATGGGGGAAAGCCAAGGGGGTCGACAAGTGATCGCTTGGACGCGGCGTCCCATATCAAGTGAGCCGTAGGGGGTATCAGTCGCCGAGCTAGCGGCATGCTCCAAATACAGTGACGTTCGTGAAACTTGGGAGCGGCGCATCCCGGGCAAAAGAAAACCGCGGCGACCTTTCGGTCACCGCGGCAATCTTTCCCATGATCGACCCGAAGGTCGATCGCGGTCTTAGGCGAAGCGGACGCGCGGCGTCTGACGACGCGTGCGGAGCAGGCCGCCCATCGCGCCGAAGCCGAGGAGCATCAGGCCCCAGGTCGCCGGCTCCGGAACCGCCGTCAGGTTGGCAGTGCCGTTGAAGTTCGAGCCGTTGCCGCCCGTGAAGTTCAGGCTGTACTTGACCGTCTCCGACCAAGGACCCGCCACCGAGATGGCGTTGCCTGCGCTGAGAACGCCGGGGCCGGTGAAGACACCCTGCTGCAGCTGCGTGCCCGAGAACAGCGCGTTGGCGGCGCTGTAGTACGAGGTCAGCGTGGCCGTCGCACCCGAAATGGTGTTCGAGGTCAGCGTGCTGAGCAGACCGTTGGTGGCCGACGTGATGCCCTGCTGCGTGATGTACACGTCGATCAGAGCGTTGGAGCCACCCTGGCTCTGGATGTTGATCGACTGCGTGAGCAGCGTCGCCGCCGAGAGCAGCGGATTGCCGGTCGCGCCGACATTGTAGAAATAGCCGCCGGTGGTCGTGTTGTAGTTGACCGAACCGGTGCCGCCGTCGCAGCCAACGTTGGTGATGGCGCCGCCGTTAACGGCGATGCCGATGCAGATGGTCGCATTGGCGGCCGGCGCCAGCGCGATGGTGGCCACCGTGGCCGCCAAACCGAGTACAAAACGCTTCATTAGTATTCCCCTCTTCAATCTCAAAACATCGGTTGCGACGGGCCGCCCTCTGGATGGGGCGAATCGCGTTTGATCCCATTAACACCCTATTAATCTTTCGAAGCAGGTCAATTGCGGGGAATCCCGGCATGGGACAGATCGGTGCTGTTTTTGGGCAGATTCCTCAAGATTCCAGTGCCTTGATAAAACCACCCCCGGGAAGAATCTTTTCCATTAACTTACATTAAGTTCCTGTGGCGACTTGCCACGACTGTTGTGTGTTACGGAACCACGAAGACTAGGTTTCAATAGAATTGCACAAATACGACATCGCCCCGTGGTAGCGAACAGTAAACGGTCGATATCGGCTTGGTCGTGGTCCGAACGAACGCTCGCACTTGGGAGACGAATCCACCGTAACGATCACCCCTTTGCTGCGGGCTTGCCGGTTTCGATAGTCGTCGCGCCGATCGTCAGGGTGCCGCCGGGCGTGGTGATGCTGGAGGCAGGGCTCATCGCGAACATCGTCGACGCGAGCGCCGCCGCGACCGCGATGACCACCCAATTGACGACGATACCGACAACCACCGCGACCACGACATAGACCGGTCGCTGATCGTCCGGCACCTTCATCATCACCGGCACGCCAACCCAGAACAGGTAGACGCTGTACAATCCCAGGATCGCCAGCGGCGCGGTCGGCCAGGTGAGCTGGAATATCCCGCACAGCCAGGCCGCGGTTGCGGAGAAGGCGACGAGTTTCAGTGCGGCGATCGGGTTCTTCGTCCCCTTGAAACTGGGGGCGAGTGCGTCGAGCAGCAAACTCCACAGCCATACGCCCAGCATGGACAACCCGATGGCGATCACCGCCTGGACGATCGAACCGACCAGCGACGGGCGGAAGCTGACCCCGAACAGCGTCAGCGGAAACAGGATGTTGCGGATCAGCCCGGCGATCGGGCCGATCGCGGCCAGCGGCAGCACCCAGCTCGTCATGACGCCCTGCACCGTCATCGGCTCGGCCTCGATCGCCGGCCATTCGGCGGCGGGGCTCATCAGCAAGCGCTTGATCCGATCGATCATGTTGCGCGCCGCGGGCGGCGGTCCGGGAGGGGGTGGAGTCGGCGCCGCTGTTTCGGGCGTGTCGTTGGGAAATTCGCTGGCCATGATCGTTCCCCCTTCTATCGCGGGCGCCGCCCGCATGTCGGCAGCGACCATGCAACCGGCCCCCGCGGATTGATTGGACAGGAGCGACATTGCGCCGCGCTGTCGCGCAGAGCAACCTCAAACGGCGCCGCGCTGTTGCGCAGAGCAACCTCAATCGGCCATCTGTTGCGCGGGTGAAACCGATGCCTACATGCACGGCCATGAGTGACACTATCAAATGGCACGGCACCACCATCCTGTCGGTGCGCAAGAACGGCAAGGTGATCGTGATCGGCGACGGCCAGGTTTCGGCGGGGCAGACCGTGATGAAACCCAATGCGAAGAAGGTCCGGCGGCTGGGCGACGGCAGCGTGATCGGCGGGTTCGCCGGCGCGACCGCCGACGCGTTCACCCTTTTCGAACGTCTGGAGGCGAAGCTGGAGCGCGCCAACGGCCAGCTGATGCGCGCCGCGGTCGAGCTCGCCAAGGACTGGCGGACCGACAAGTATCTTCGCAACCTGGAGGCGATGATGATCGTCGCCGACAAGGAAGTGACGCTGATCCTGACCGGCAATGGCGACGTGCTGGAGCCGGAGAACGGCGTCGCGGCGATCGGCTCCGGCGGCAATTACGCGCTCGCCGCCGCGCGCGCCCTGGTCGAATACGAGGAAGACGCCGAGACGATCTGCCGCAAGGCGATGGCGCTCGCCGCCGACCTCTGCGTCTACACCAACGACCGCGTCACGGTCGAAGCGCTCGACAGCGTCAACTGATTTTCAAAGAGACACCATGAACGATTCCCTGACTCCCAAAGCCATCGTCGCTGCGCTCGACGCGCACATCATCGGCCAGACCGACGCCAAGAAGGCCGTTGCGGTCGCGCTGCGCAATCGCTGGCGGCGGCAACGGCTCGGCGCCGATCTGCGCGACGAAGTAACGCCCAAGAATATCCTGATGATCGGCCCGACGGGATGCGGCAAGACCGAGATCAGCCGCCGCCTGGCGAAGCTGGCCGACGCGCCGTTCGTCAAGGTTGAGGCGACCAAGTTCACCGAGGTCGGCTATGTCGGCCGCGACGTCGAGCAGATCGCGCGTGACCTGGTCGAGGAAGCGATCCGGCTGGAAAAGGAACGCCGCCGCTCGGCGGTGAAGGACAAGGCGGAGGAAGCGGCGATGAACCGCCTGCTCGACGCGCTGACCGGCAAGGATTCGTCGACCGCCACGCGTGAGGCGTTCAAGCAGCGGTTCCGCGACGGCGTGCTCGACGCGACCGAGATCGAGATCGAACTCGAAGCCGCGCCGCAAATGCCGTTCGACATCCCCGGCGCGGGGCCGCAGATGATCAATCTCGGCGAGATGATGAAGGGGTTCGGCGGCCCGCAATTGAAGCGCCGCAAGCTGACCGTGCCGATGGCGTGGGACAAGCTGGTCGAGGAAGAGGCCGACAAGCGCCTCGACCAGGACGAGGTATCGCGCCAGGCGCTGGCCGATGCGGAAGCCAACGGCATCGTCTTCCTCGACGAGATCGACAAGATCGCGGTCAGCGACGTGCGCGGCGGATCGGTCAGTCGCGAGGGCGTTCAGCGCGACTTGCTCCCGCTGATCGAGGGCACCACGGTAGCCACCAAATACGGGCCGATGAAGACCGACCACATCCTGTTCATCGCGTCGGGCGCGTTCCACGTCGCGAAGCCGTCGGACCTGCTGCCCGAGCTGCAGGGCCGCCTGCCGATCCGCGTCGAGCTGAAGGGCCTGACCGAGGACGATTTCGTCGCGATCCTGTCCGACACCAAGGCGTCATTGCCCGAGCAATACAAGGCGCTGATCGGCACCGAGGGCGTGACGATCGATTTCACCGACGACGGCATCCGCGCGGTCGCCCGGATCGCGGCCGAAGTGAACGGCGCGATCGAGAATATCGGCGCGCGGCGGCTGCAGACGGTGATGGAAAAGCTGCTCGAGGACGTCAGCTTCGACGCGGAGGATCGCGCCGGTACGTCGCTGACGATCGACGCTGCCTATGTGGAAAGCCAGCTCGCCAGCATCGCGCGCAACACCGACCTCAGCCGGTTCGTGCTCTAACTATTTCGTCGGCAGATCGTACGGCGTGAACTTGCCCAGTCGGCAATAGGGGCCGGGAATGATCGATCCCGGCTCCTGCGCCCGGAAGCGGTCGTTGCGGCACAATTGGCTGCCAAAGACTTCGACGATCAGCGTCGCGGTCGGCCGCAGCCCGGGACATGTCCCCTCCAGATCGTTGCGCCAGATCCGCTTGAGCGACTGGCGGTAGAGGATCGTGCGGTTGTCGATAATATCCGGCCCCATGATCCGCGCCTGATCGACACAATCGACGGGCGCGCCGGCGACGCGGCCCGCGAGCGGGTCCTTGGCCGGCGCGGCAGGCGCCGCGGAACCGGCGACCCCCGCCAGCAAGACCGGTAGGAGCGCGAGCCGCATCCTATTTGCGATAGGCGGTGAACGACCCAAGCGCGCAACTACCGCTTGGGACGGTCGATCCCGGTGTCACGGTGCGCCCGATGTCACCGCGGCACAGGCGGCCCGCATTCGACCTCGTGATCAGAATGTCGCCGCGTTCCACTGCTTCGCAGCCGCCACCGGTGTCGTTGACGTAGATCAGCCTGTCGCTGACGCGATACACCAAGGCAGGACCATAAGCCGACAGCGACGCGGGCGCCGTGCGGTAATTGTCGAGGCAGTCGGTTTTCTCGGCCGGGCTCAGCCCCGCGAGTTGCTTGCCGAGCGCCGCGCGATCGGCTTCGGCGCGGGCCTGCGCACGCGCGGTTTCGGCGGGGGACATCGCGCAGCCGGTCAGCGCCAGCGCGGTTAGGGCTATCGTGGGAACAAGGACACGCATCGGCGACTCCATCGCATCAACCCCCTATTGTGGAGATATAACGCGCTGGAGCTCAAAAAGCATCCTTGGCGGCGCGGCGTTCGGCAAATTGCTCCACCGACGTCGCGCGCATGAAAGGGTTGGTCGCGCGTTCCTCGCCGATCGAGGTCGGGACGGTCGGCTCACCCTTTTCGCGCATCAGCTCGACCGTGACGAGGCGCTGGGCAATGGCGTCATTGTCGGGCTCGGCGACATGCGCGAACCTGGCGTTCGAAAGGGTGTATTCGTGCGCGCAATAGACCTGCGTCTCCCGCGGCAACTTGGCGAGCCGTTGCAGATTGGTGTGCATCTGCTCGGCGGTTCCTTCGAAAAGCCGCCCGCATCCCATCGCGAACAACGTGTCGCCAGGGAACAGCGCGGCGTCGTCGGCGAAGTAATAAGTGATGTGTCCTGCCGTGTGCGCCGGCGTCTCCAGCACGCTCGCGACATGATTGCCGATCGTCACCGTATCGCCCTCCGCAACCAGCCGGTCGGCGGTCGGGATCTTCGCGGACTCGGCGGCGGGGGCGATGACGTGCGCGCCCGTCGCCTCCTTGATCGCTTGGTTTCCCCCGGTGTGGTCGGGGTGCCAGTGCGTATTCCAGATCGCCGAGATCGTCCATCCGCGCCGCTCCGCCTCGGTCAGCACCGCGGTCGCCTCGCCGGGATCCACCACGATGGTTTTCTGGCTGTCGGGGTCGTGGACCAGCCAGATATAATTGTCGCTGAACGCGGGAATACGGACGATTTCCAGGGCCATCAGGCGGTCTCCAGCAGGGAAAGAGTTTCGGCGGCGAGGCGACGAGTCAGCGCTTCGGCGGGTTCGGGGCGCACGCGCGCCGCGCCGGTCCCGGCCCAGAGCGGCGAATAATCGCCGCGGCCATCGGCTTCGGCCTTCGCGCGGAGCGGTGCGAGCGCGGCGCTTGCGTAGGGAAAGGGCGGGGCGGCGGGATTGACCGGCCCGATCGCGTCGATCAGCCGGTTGCGCAGCCCGCGCGCGACGCCGCCCGAAAACAGGTTGGTGAACACCGTTTCCGTCGCGGTGCCGAGCAGCGCGCGGTGTGGCGCGCTGGCATTGCTTTCGGGTGACGCGAGAAAGGCTGTGCCGATCTGCACAGCACTCGCGCCTGCTTTCAGCGCCGCCGCAATCCCAATCGCATCGACGATTCCGCCCGCCGCGATCGTCGGCACCGCGACCTCGACGCGCAAGAGGTCGGCGAGCGGCGTCGGCCGGTGGTGGCCGAGGAACCAGCCGGCATGGCCCCCGGCCTCGGCGCCCTGCAGGATGATCGCGTCCGCGTCGGCTTCGGCCAACCAGCGGACTTCGGCGGGCGTGGTGGCGTTGCCGACCATCAAGGCGCCGGTGGCCATCACGCGCTCGATCAGGTCGGGGGAGGGCAGCCCGAAGTGGAAGCTGACGATGTCGGGTCGTACCGCCTCCACCGCTTCCGCCATCATGGCGTCGAACGGCCGGCGGAGCGGCGGAGGCGGGGCAGGGTTCACCCCTTCGGCATCGTAGAATGGTTGGAGCAAGGCCCGCCACGCACTGTCATCGGGCGCGGGGCCGAGACGGTGGCAGAAGAAGTTGAGGTTGAGCGGCCCGCTCGCTCTTGCGCGCACCTCGGCCGACTGTGCGATCACTTGCTCGGGCGTCAGCATTGCACAGGGCAACGATCCGATCGCACCGCCGCGCATCGCCGCGACGGCCAAAGCAACTCCGCTCGCCCCGGCCATCGGCGCCTGGACGATCGGGACACTCGCGCCCGTCAGGTCCAGAAACCGGGGGTCGGGCCAGCCGCTCACCGTCCTACCATTCGCCAGTATTCTGCATCGACGCCCAGGGCTCGGCAGGTTCCAGCACGCCGTCCTGCAGGATCTCGATCGAGATGTTGTCGGGGGTGCGCACGAACGCCATGTGGCCGTCGCGCGGGGGGCGGTTGATCGTGACGCCCGCGTCCATCAGCCGCTGGCACGTCTCGTAGATATTCTCGACGCGATAAGCGAGGTGCCCGAAATTGCGCCCGCCGGTATAGGTTTCGGTGCTGCCGTCTTCCGCCGGCCAGTTATAGGTCAGCTCGACCTCCGCCCGGCGCTTTTCGCCCAGTTCCGCATTGTCGTCGGGCGTGGCGAGGAAGATGAGCGTGAAGCGCCCCTTCTCGTTGTCGAACCGGCGCACTTCCTTGAGGCCGAGCAGTTCGAAGAATCTGACGGTCGCGTCCGGGTCGCTGACGCGGATCATCGTGTGGAGATAGTTCATCTGGCGCGCTCCCTTTGGGTTGAGCGGGAGATAGGACTCCGGCTTCCGTCATACCACCCTTACCGTGCTCCGGCGCAGGCCGGAGCGCTGGAGAGGTCACGCGTCGGTTGCCAGCGCTCCGGCCTGCGCCGGAGCACCATATTACTTGACGGGCGGTGCGGACACAGGCGCAGGCGCATCGAACTGTGCCAGCGCCGCTCGGGCGTTCTGGCCCGCGGAACTCGTCGGCGCGATCTTCACCGCGGCTTCCCACGCCCTCTTCGCCGCGTCGCCATCGCCCGCCATCGCGGCGATATTGCCCGCCTCGAGTTGCACCGAGGCGTCGTCCGCGGACAGCTTGAGCGCTTGTGCGATGTCGTTCTGCGCGCGCGGCAAGTCCTTCGTCCGCCGCGCCAGCGTCGCCGACAACAGCCACGCCAGCGGGTCGTTCGGCGCGCTCTCCAGCGCCGCGTCGAGATCGGTCCGCGCGCCTGCCAGCTGCCCCGCCGCGACCAGCGACCGCGCGCGGTCGAGCAATGCTTCGCCCCTGTCTTGGCCCGCCAACGTCCCGCCTGCGAGCGCGTTGTTCAATGCGGCATAGGCCTTCACCGGCTCGCCCGTCGCCAGCCAGGCGTTGCCCGCCTGCGCCCAGTATCGCGTCGCGAGCGGGTCCTTTGCCGTCGCCGCCTCCTGCGCTGCTGCTTCGAACGCGATCGCGGCATCGCGCCACTTTTCCTGCATTGCATAGGCCAGACCCAGGCATTGCCGCGCCTTCGCCCCGCCACCCGCCAGCCGGAACCGTTCCGCCTCGTTCTGCGCGGCCTCAGCGTTGCTCGTCGCGAGGTCGAGGCACGCATGGTATCGCGCCTCCATCGGACCGTTCGTGTCGGCGGCTTGCAGCGCGAGGGGGAGGAGGATCATCAAAGGCTTTCGACGGTGCGGATCAGGAGCGCGATGTCGCTGTCGCGCGACAGGCGGTGGTCGCCGTCCTTGATCAACGTCGCCTGAATGTCGGCTGACTTGATCATCTGGATCAGGTGCATCGTGCGCTCCGCCGGCACGTCGCGGTCGCCGAGGCCGTGGATCAGCCGCACGGGGCAGAAGATCGGGATCGCCGCCGCCGTCATCCGCGACGCCTCTCCCGATTGCCAGAACCGGCTGGTGAAGACGGTCGGCTGATCCGAATAAGGCGAGGGGCGCTCGATCCGGCCGTCCTGCAGCAGCTTCATCTTCTCCTCCATGGAGAAGCCCCAGTCGGTGAAGTCCGCCGCCGCCGCGATGCCGACCAACGCTGCGACCTTCTCCGGATGGTCGCGCGCGATCATCAGCGCGATCCACCCGCCCATCGACGATCCGATCAGGATCGCGGGCTCTCCGAACAAGTCGAGAATCGCGAGCGCATCGTCGCGCCAGCCAGTCAGCGTCTGATCCTCGAACAGGCCTTCGCTCTGTCCGCATCCGGCATAGTCGAACCGGACGAAGGTGCGTCCCGCCGCCTTCGCCCACGCCTCCAGCGCGAGCGCCTTCGCGCCCTCCATGTCGGAGGCGTAGCCGGGGAGGAAGATCACCGGCGGACCCTTGCCGGTGGTCAGGCGATAGGCGGGCATGGGGCGGGGAGCGGCAGTCATGATAGCGGCTTTATGCAGGCATTCTGCAAACGCAAACCCCACAGGATCCTGCGGCCGCCCGATGCAACGGCGTGGGTTGGCCCCAAACCACAGGGGAAATCTTTACTGTTTCGACAATATCGTTTCGCCGCGGAACTTTGACGGCCGGCGCCGGTTTCAACCGCCAGTCTTCAGGTACGCGTTACTTCGCCTCGCATGCCGAGGCAGGGGTTCTGGCGCACCGGTAGCAGACTTTGATCCCCTGCTACCGGTGCGCTGGTTCTTATCGCGCGAACGCCGCGACCGCCTTCGCGAATGCTTCTGGCTGATCCAGCATGATGAAATGCGCGCTGTCGTCGATGCGGACATAGGTGACGTGCGGCGCGGCGGCATAAGCGCCCTTGTAGAACGGATCGGCCATCGCCGCGGGCAGCCCTGCCGAACTCGGATAGAGCAGCGTGATCGGCGTCGCGATGTCCTTCAAGTCGCCGCGCAGGTCGGTCGTGATGTCTTCATACATCGCCTGCGCCGACACGCGCGCATCGGCCTTCATGACCCAGCCGGCCACCGCCGCCTGGCTTTCCGGCTTGAGCGCCAGTGTCTTCGCGGTGCGCTCTGCGCTCGCCGCGTCGGGCTTGCCATAGGTCGCCGCCATCTGGTCGCGCATCGCCTTGGCCTGCGGCTCGACCGCCGCAACCGTCGCGGTCGGCCCGAACAGCATCCCGAACCACGGCAGCGAATCGACGATCATCAGCTTGCCCAGATCAGCCGGGTGCGCCTTTGCCAGCATCAGGCCCACAAGTCCGCCCATCGAATGCCCGATCACCGCCGCGCCCTGCAGCTTGTTCTTCGCGATATAGGAGTCCAGGTCCGCGACGATCCCGTCGAGCACGCCGGGCTTCAGATTGTCGCCGGGGTCGTCGCCGGCAAAACCGTTGACCTGGACCAGCACAACCCGGTGCGTCTTGGCGAGTTCTGGCCAAACACCGTCCCATACGGACGATGGCGACGACAAACCGGGGATCAGGATGATTGTCGGGTTGCTGGCGGAACCCCGCGTCTCGATCGAGATATGGGGCATGCGGACCACCGGGGCCGGCGTGACGCAAGCCGGGTCGGCCGGCTGTGCATGCGCATGGCCGGGGTTCAGCACCAGCAGCGGGGCCAGGCACGCGGCGGCGATGCGCAGGGGAATATATTTCATGGGTCAGGCTTCCTTGGAGGGAGAAACGAAAATCTGTTCGATGGCGAGTTCGAACAGCTCGGCGATCTTGAATGCGAGGGGGAGCGAGGGGTCGTACCGCCCGGTCTCGATCGCGTTGACGCTCTGGCGCGACACTTCGAGCCGGTCGGCCAGGTCGCCCTGGCTCCAGTTGCGCTCGGCGCGCAGCACGCGGAGGCGGTTTTCCATCAACCCCTCCCGATCGTCAGCTTGTTGATGAAGGCTCCGATACCGAGTCCGGCGAACCACAGGACGGAGGCCCAGTAGGCCGGGATGTGGCTGACCATATCGAAGCTTTCGAGGAAGCCCCAGATCGTCGCCAGGCTGAGCATGATGCCCGACGCCCAGAGCGTCTGGCGCACCGTCATCATCCGCAGATATTCGTCTGTTTCTTCAACCAGATAAAGTCCGATCGCGGCGAAGATGCCGACGATCGGTAACGCCGGCAGCACGGCGACTACCCAGGCCAGCCCCCCGCCGATCAGGTGATGCTTGAACGCATAGACCGCGGGCAAAAGGAACGCGCAGTAGATCAGGCTGAGCACGATGACCCGCACGCTGTATCGCTTGGCCGCGGGAGAGAAATTGCCGTTCATGTAAAGCCTCCTTTCGAATCAGTGAGGGAAGCTTTACATGGAAAGCGTGCTTTACGTCAAGGGAGCTTTACATTGCAGTTTGTAGATCGAAGCGTAAAATGCCTCCGGTCGTGCGACTTACCTGCGCAAAAGGTTGAAAATTGATCCCGAACCCCCGTGACATAACTCCCGAGGAGCGCTCTTTCTGCGAGATGTTGGGCATCGCGGTAATGCGTTGGAATTACGTGGAAGCTCTATTCAAAACACTTGTGTTCGGCGCCGTTAATCCGCCACGCCCAGGTTATCGCGTTGACACGCTGATCGCGCATCTAGGTAGTGCTGAACTATCGGACTCGTTGAAGGCCATTGCCGACAATTATGACGAGCCAATGCGCTCTCACATGAAGCACTGCTCGCGAATGTTTGATAGTGAACGATCGCATCGCAATCATTTAGTCCATGGGTGCCAGCTCTTTGGCTATGAGGAGGGAGGCGATGAGCCTCACGCCTTGACCGAAATAGTGTCTGCAAAGGGCGGTCAGCTTCGTATTACGCAACCCAAGGTGTCGAATGACGATCTTGAAAGCTTCGTTTCAAAAACAGAAGAGGCGAGAAAATACTTCACCGCCGTTTTGTTAATTTTGTGGGGGGGTAAGTCGGCTGACGGGCTCCGCGAACTCGAAAAACCGCCAGTCCGAAAACCCATTGAGCGCAGCTACAGTCCACTGATTCCCGCCGGTGCGTAGTTGGGGTCGGCGTGCCCTTGCCTCCACCCCCCAACAAGCGCACCCTCCTCCCGCCCTCCAGGCAAAGAAGGATTAGGACCATGCGTACCCTGTTTCTCGCGCTCGCCGTCGTTTCACTGTCCGCCACGCCCGCGCTCGCCGCGCCGTGCAAGGACGCCAAGGGCAAGTTCATCAAATGCCCGGAAAAGAAGCCGGTGGCCGCCAAGAAATGCCGGTTGAACGGCAAGTTCGCCAAGTGCGGAACGCCGGGCGCCAAGCCGGTCTGATCGAGTCTTGCAGGAGGTTCGCCGGCGACTCGCCCCCCGCGAGTCGCTGGCGGACATGTCGCGGTCGGGGCTTCCAATGTAGGGTTTCGGCTGACATTGCCGTGACGTTCTTTGACATCGCGACCGTCTTAGCCCCACCCGTGTCCTGCTGCCGCGGCACCGGAAAAATTTTCGCGACTAATGTCGTCGGGCGGAGGTCGCGCCGGCGTGGTTGAGACTTGCGCTTCAGTGTGACCCTGGTGTGACGTTAGCCGCGAGCGAAGGGTGGCCGACGCGGAATATTCCGCGTCGTCGGACGGCGCTTTGGGCGCCGCCGGCCGGCCCCGGCTCGAACTCGGATTTAGCTGGCGCCAGATCCTGCGTCGCCGGGGCGTTCCGCGATTGCGGCCAATATGTCGCCCGCGACCTGGCTCAGCGTGTCGTCGCGCGCGCCCATCACGATGGTGCGGTCGCCGCCCTGCGCCAGCCCGGCGATCGCCGCCGCGGCCTCCGTCCGGTCGGCGATGTGGCGCGCGTCGCACCCCTTGGCGACCAGATCGGCGACGATGTCCGCACTGGTCACTTCGCGCTCGACAGTGCCCCCGTAATAGGCCGGGTCTGGCAGGATCAGCACGTCGCCGGATTTTAGGTTGGCAGCGAACGCCTCGACCAGTTCGCGGCGCATGACCTTCAACGGCCCGTACCCATGCGGCTGGAACAGGACCAGCAGCCGCCCGGGAAAGGCGTGGAGCGTCGTCAGGGTCGCGGCGATCTTGTCGGGGTTGTGGCCGAAATCGTCGAGCACCGCGACGCCCTGCGTCTCGCCGACCAGCTCGAAGCGGCGGCGCAGCCCCGTGAACCCGCCGATCGCCACCGCTGCCTCGTCCAGCGCGACCCCGGCGGCGTGCGCGGCCGCGATTGCGGCGAGCGCGTTGGAGATGTTGTGGCGGCCGGGCACTTGCAGCTCGACCGGGATCGGGTCGTGGTCGCGCACCGCCAAGGTGAAGGCCGCACCGAACGGCCGCTCCTCGATCCCCGTCGCCATCACCTCGGCATCGGCGTTGATCGAGAACCCGACGACACGCTGCTCCGACAACGTCCGCGTCAGCGCCGCGCCGTCGGGATTGTCGAGGTTGATCACCGCGACCTCTGCCTTGGCGATAAAGTCGCCGAACAACTGGTTGAGTTCCTCGAGGCTCTTATGGTCGAGGCTGACATTATTGAGCACCGCGACGCGCGGCGCGAATAAAGCGATCGACCCGTCGCTTTCGTCCACCTCGCTGACGAAGGCGTCGCCGCCGCCGACCAGCGAACTCGCGAACGGCGCGTTGGGGGTGGCGAAGTTCTTCATCACCGCGCCGTTCATCACGGTCGGGTCGCGGTTGGTCGCGTGCAGGATCCAGCCGATCATGCCGGTCACGGTCGACTTGCCGCTGGTTCCCGCGACGCCGATCGGCATCGTGCTGTCGTTGAACAATTCGGCCAGCATCTCCGCGCGGGTGCGCCGCTCGCAGCCCAGCCGCTCGGCGGTGACCATGTCGGGCACGGCCGCCTCGATCGCGGCGGAGGCCACGACGATCTGATCGGGCGATGTTATCCCGCTGCCATCCTGGGGGAACAGGTCGACGCCCAGGTCGCGGAGGTAATCGAACTTTGCGGGCAATCGCGACTGGTCGAGACTGCGGTCCGATCCCGCGACGCTGCGCCCCCGCGCGGCCAGGATCATCGCCAGCGGCATCATGCCGGACCCGCCGATCCCGACGAAGAATGCGGGTTTGTCGGACGGTTCGGTTTGGGAGTTGGCGTCGGGCATAGGAAGCGGCTATCCCCGCTTTCGGTTATGTCGGCAAGCATGGGACGGCGGGACAAATGAAAATCGCGGTGATGGCCCCCGCCAACCGAGTCGACGAACACGCGCTCGACGCCGTGCCCGCGCTCGCCGCCGAATATGGCGTGGAGCTCGTGATCGACCCGCAATGCTGGGCGTCGGGCGGCGGACACACCTGGGCGGGGCCGGACCAGCTACGTGCCGACACTTTCCTGAAATATGCCAACGACCCCAGCTATCACGCGATCTGGTTCGCGCGCGGCGGCTACGGCTCGAACCGGCTGTTCCCGCTGATCTTCCCGCATCTGGAGGAAGCGGCGAAGCACAAGGCCTATATCGGCTATTCGGACATGGGGTTCCTGCTCGGCGCGCTCTACGCCCGCAAGATCGGGAAGCCGATCCACGGGCCGATGCCGGTCGACATCAACCGCAAGGTGGGCGGGCGCGAATGCGCGGCGCGGACGCTGGCCTGGCTTACTCGCGGCGACAAGTCGGCGCTCGAACCCGGCATCATCGGCACCGGCAAGCCGGCGGCGGCGTTCAATCTGTCGATTCTGGCGGCGATGATCGGGACCAAGTGGCTCCCCGATCTCGCCGATCACGATCTGCTCGTCGAGGAAGTCAGCGAGCATCTCTACCGCGTCGATCGCATGATGTTCACCGTCGCGAACGCGACTCAACTTGCGGGGATCAATTCGCTCCGGGTCGGGACGATCACGCTGCCTGACGCCGACGGCCAGGCCGATTTCGGCCATACCCCCGATCAGATCGCCTGGGACTGGTCGAAGCTTATGAAGAAGCCCTATGAGGGCCGTGCGCTGATCGGTCACGACGCCGCCAATCATGTCGTTCCGTTCGGGCAAGTAATACCGAAAATTTGACCCTATTTTACAAGTAGTGGGCTTGTTCCCCGACGGTTCCGAACTTCTTGCTAACCAATTGGCGCTAGCGCTGGTCCTTGCAGGAGGGCGCTACGTGCCGCAGTCGTTAGAAGCATACCACGCCGAAATCGAAGCAATGATCGTCGAGGGCGAGGGACTCGTCGCCGCCCGCGATCCCGCGACAGTCAGGCACCTCAAGCGCCGCATCGCCGATTCGATGCTGGTGGTCGCGTCCTACCAATTGTTCATCCACCGCAACGTTTTCGCGCCGTTGCTCGGCCAGTCGGACCCCGCGCTGCGTTCGCGCGTCAACGAAGTGAAAGTCGAATGCATTGCGCTGACCGAGGATTTGCGTTTCAACGTCAGGGATTTCCTGGCCGATGATGCCCCGCTTAACTGGGATGCTACTGCAGCCAAGATGGCGTGGTTCAACGGGCGCATGAAAAAGCACATCGCCGACGTCCGCCAATTGATGTCGCCGGACCTTAGCGACAAGCAGCACGCGGCGCTGATCGCGCGCCGCACCGGCGTCATCGGACCGGTTGCCGCCTGACCTTGACAGTGGGGAGCGACGCCGCGACGGGGCGTCAACACCAATTTCAAGGGTAATATGATGGACGACATCGCCGATTTGCAGGCCCAATTGGTCGCGTTGCGCTTGGCGGTCGAGGGTGCGTGGCTCTCGCTGTTAAGCAATGACCCCGATCCGGTGGCGCAGGCAGGCCAACTCAAGGACGCCAATGTCGCATCGGTGGATCAACTCGACGCTTCGACTCCCAACGCAAAGGCCTTGCGTGACGCGGTGGCGACGCACACCGCTCATATCTGGGGCTCGATCGAATGGCAGCTCAAGACGATCCGAGACGAGCAGGGGAAAGCGTGACTGGCGTCACTCACCCATCCGTCCTATATAAGCGCCGATGAGCCGCGCTTTCGCCGTGACGACTACTACCACCCTCCCGGGTTTCCGGGGGGCTGTCGGCACGCGCCTCTAACCGCGCCGACGACCTCGCCCGGGAACGGGTGAGGCTGGCGTCCGCTTTCCCGTTCCGTCTTCCAACCGGACGCCGCCGCGTGCATAGGCGCGCGCAACGCAACAGGAACGACGATGAACATGCTTTCGATCACGCTCCCCGATGGCTCCGTGCGCGAGGTCGCGCCCGGCACCACGCCGGCGGACCTTGCCGCGGCGATCGGCCCGGGCCTCGCCAAGGCGGCGATCGCCGCGCGGGTCGATGGCGAGCTGCGCGACATCACGCGGCCGTTCGACGGGAGCGCCAACCTCGCGCTGGTGACGAGCCGCGACGAGGAGGACGCGCTCGAACTTGCCCGCCATGATTTCGCGCACGTGCTGGCGGAGGCAGTGCAGAACCTGTTCCCGGGCACGCAGATCACGTTCGGCCCGGCCACGGATGACGGCTTCTATTACGATTTCGCGCCGAAGGATCGTCCGTTCACCGAGGAAGACCTCCCCGCGATCGAGACAGAGATGCGCCGGATCATCGCCAAGGACGAGCCGCTGATCCGAGAAGTGTGGAGCCGCGCCGACCTGATCGCGCGCTGGAACAAGCAGGGCGAGACGTTCAAGGCCGAATGGGCGGCCGAACTGCCCGAAGGCGAGGAACTGACCGTCTACAAGGCAGGCAACGGCCCCGACGCCTGGCTCGACATGTGCCGTGGGCCGCACCTCGCTTCGACTGGCAAGCTCGATCCCAACGCCTTCAAGCTTACGCGCGTGTCGGGCGCCTATTGGCGCGGCGACCAGAACAATGCGATGTTGAGCCGCATCTATGGCACGGGCTGGCTCAACAAGAAGCAGCTCGACGAGCACCTCTTCCGGCTGGAGGAAGCCGCCAAGCGCGACCACCGCAAGCTGGGGCAGGAGATGGACCTGTTCCACCTCCAGGCCGAAGCGCATGGCAGTGTGTTCTGGCACCCGCACGGCTTCACGATCTGGCGCGCGCTGGAGGCCTATATGCGCCGCGCGATCGACGGCGCCGGCTATCAGGAAGTGAAGACGCCGCAGGTGATGGACGCGCGCCAGTGGGAGCAGTCCGGCCACTGGGGCAAGTATCGCGAGAACATGTTCGTCATTCCCGACGAAGTCCCGAACGTCGAGGACGAAGGGCCGATCGTGTCGAACGACGCGCAATGGATGGCGCTCAAGCCGATGAACTGCCCGGCGCACGTCCTGATCTTCCGCCAGGGGATCAAGTCGTATCGCGACCTGCCGCTGCGCCTCTACGAAAACGGCTGCTGCCACCGCAACGAGCCGCACGGCGCGCTCCACGGCCTGATGCGCGTGCGCCAGTTCACGCAGGACGACGCGCACATCTTCTGCCGCGAGGACCAGATCGTCGCCGAGGTACAGGATTTCTGCCGCCTGGCCGACCGCATCTACAAGGACTTCGGCTTCAAATATTCGATCAAGCTGGCGCTGCGTCCCGACAATCGCTTCGGCACTGAGGAGATGTGGGACAAGGCCGAGGCGGAGCTGCGCGACGCCGTGGTCCGTGCCGGCATGGCGACGGAAGAATATGGCTGGGAAGAGCTGCCGGGCGAGGGGGCGTTCTATGCGCCCAAGCTCGAATGGCATTTGACCGACGCGATCGGGCGGACATGGCAGGTCGGGACGATCCAGTCCGACCGCGTGCTGCCCGAACGGCTCGACGCGAGCTATGTCGGAGAGGATGGCGAGCGGCACCGGCCGGTGATGCTCCACCGCGCGATCTTCGGCAGCTATGAGCGCTTCATCGGCATCCTGATCGAGCATTTCGCCGGCAAGTTGCCGGTGTGGCTGGCGCCGACCCAGGCGGTGGTCGCGACGATCGTGTCCGACGCGGACGATTATGCGGTTCAGGTTGCGGCGGAGCTCAGGAAGGCCGGATTGCGTGTCGAAACCGATCTTCGCAACGAGAAGATCAACTACAAGGTGCGCGAACATTCGCTGGCCAAGGTTCCGAACCTGCTCGTCGTGGGTAAGCGCGAGGCCGACGAGGGCACGGTCGCGCTGCGTCAGCTCGGATCTGAGCGGCAGCAGGTGCTGAGCCTCGCCGCTGTAGTCGAACAACTGGCGAAAGACGCGCTGGCGCCCGACCTCGCCGTTTAGCAAAAATCGGCGGGCGGCCGAAACCGCCCGCCGCCCCCTTTTTAAAACGCGGCACTCACCGAGAACACCACTGTCGGCCCCGCGATGGAAGATCCGTTCTTGGTCGACGAGAAATTCGGCAAAAGATACGCCGACTTCGCCTTGGTGATGTCGGTATCGACGTAGGATACGCCGAGCGTCACCGGTCCGAGCACGTAGTCGAGCCCGGCCGACCAATCGAAATAGTCCCCGGTCGGGGCGACGCTGGTGCCGTTCGGACCGAGACCGGGATTGCCGTTCGAATGGCCGAGATGCACCTTGGCAGTCAGCGGCGTCTTCGGAATGCCGACGCTGGCATCGCCCCAGATGTACAGATTGTCCTGCGATTGCCCGCGGCTTTGCGGCGTGTTGGAGAAGTTGCCGAGTGCCTTCTGCTTGGGCGCATAGGCGACGCCCGCCAACAGGCTGGCGGGACCGATCGTGGTACCCAGCTTGACATAGGGTTCGGCGAAATCGGTCAAATCGGCACCGCCAGGGTACATGTACCAGGTCAGGCCGACGTCGATCGTCGTGCCGCTGGCGACTTCCTTCTTGAACCCGGCATACAGGTCGAGTTCCAGGTTGGCGCCGCCGAACGTGCCCCAGCCAGCCAAGTTCGATCCCCAGGTGCCGATATAAAGGCCGCTCTCATGCGCGACACTGACTCCGCCTTGCACGGCGATCTGCTTGTCGGTTTGCGAAACACCGCGAAAGCGATAGTCGCTGACGACGGCCACACCGCCCGACACCGTAATGGGCTTGGGCGGTTCTTCCTGCGCGAACGCGGGGGTGGCAGTGCATAACAACGCCGAAAACACGGCCAGACGATATTTCATGGAACATTCCCCCTGCTTTTATTGAGGTGGTGAACGTTCCGCCTGCGGGCCGCCCGGCTGCGCCTTCTCTGGGACCATGAGACGACATGCCGGACGACACGCTTTGGCTATCCTCCGGGTGGGAGCGGGGAGTTGCTGGATTGTGACGAAGTGTTTCTGGCGTGCCTTCGTCCACGCCCGCTTTCCAAGTCGATGCCGAAAGCTTATATCGGCGCTCCCGTAACCACAGGAGCATCACCTATCCCACCGCCCAATATGCGCCGGCCTTTGCAGGCGCCGCCGATGAACGGCCCCCGATTCAACGAATTCATCCAGTCGCCCAAGGTCCGCGTAATCGACCATGAGGGCGAGAATCTCGGCGTGATGTACACGCGCGAAGCGATGGAGCAGGCCGCCGAACTGGGTCTGGACCTGGTCGAAGTGTCGCCCAACGCGGACCCGCCGGTCGCGAAGTTCCTGGATGTCGGCAAGTTCAAGTACGAGGCCCAGAAAAAGGCCAACCTTGCCCGCAAGAGCCAGAAGACGCAGGAGATCAAGGAGATCAAGATGCGTCCGAACATCGACGATCATGACTATGAGACGAAGATGAAGGCCGTCCACAAGTTCATCGGCGAAGGCGACAAGGTGAAGATAACGCTGCGCTTCCGCGGTCGCGAATTGTCGCACGGTCAGCTGGGCATGAACCTGCTCAAGCGCGTTCAGGAAGACACGGTCGAGGACGCCAAGGTCGAATCCTATCCGCGCATGGAAGGCCGGCAGATGCTGATGGTGCTGGCGCCCAAGTGAAATAGCGAAAGCTATTTCGCGTCTCGTCGGCCACGCCGACGGCGTCGCGTAGCGACAACCGACGGCGCGGATTTACTCCGCGCCGTTTTGCGTTTCGGTTATGCTACCGGCTGCTCCCACAGCTCGATCGCATTCCCCTCCGGATCATGAATCCGCGCAAACTGTCCGGTGGCCGGGTCGCTCCACTCGGGCTTTGTGATCACATCGATCCCGTCCGCCTTCAGCTTCTCGATCAAGCCGTCGATATCGCGCACCCGCAAGTTGAGCATGAACTGCTTGTCGGCTGCGAAATAGTCTGTGTCGGCCTTGAACGGCGCGAACACCATCGGGCCGCCCTGCACGGTCCAGGTCCATTCATCCGCCGGCCCGGTATCGTCCGCCGAACAGCCCGCGCCGACGCCCAGATTGTCGCGATACCAGGCATTGAGCGCGTCGGGGTCCTTCGCGCGGAAAAAGAAGCCACCCATCCCCAAAACCGGCATCGTCGATCTCCCTGTTGAGTCGTTCCTGCTTATCGCCGGTCGACGGGTGTCGCGCCATCACCCGAACGGGGGGTTTTCGCGAATATGCGTCATGCCGCCTCGCGAATGGCCTCGCCCGACGCTGCCTCGACCATCCGCCGCTCGAGCGCTTTCACGCGGCTCGCCGTGTCGATCTTGTCGCCGGTCAGATCGGTTACATAGAAGGTATCGACCGCGCGCTCGCCATAGGTCGCGACATGTGCCGAATGGATCGTCACCTTCGACTGGAACAAGGCGTGCGCCAGTTGGTGGAGCAACGCGGGGCGGTCGCGGGCATTGACCTCCACCACCGTAAAACGGTTGGACGCGTGGTTGTCGATAAACGCCGCGGGGCTGATGTCGAATGCTTCGGCGCGCGGGCGGGGCAGGGGTTTGGCCTTCAACCGTTCGGCCAGCTTGTTGCGATTGGCCAGCGAATCCTCGATCGCCCGCTTTAGCCGTGCGATCTGCCCGGCATCGTCGAACGGCCGACCCAAAGGATCCTGAACCAGGAAATTATCGAGCGCCATGCCGTCACGCGTCGTGTGGATGTGCGCGTCGATGATGTTGCCGCCCGCGATACTGATCGCACCCGCGATGCGATAGAACAGCCCCGGATGGTCGGCGGCGTAGATCGTCACCAGAGTCGCGCCCCGGTCGCTCTTGACCGATATGGCGATCGATAGCGGCGCATCGCCGGCTTCGGCGACCAGGCGAAGGTTCGCCGCGAGCACGTCTTCCGGCTCGGCGACCCAATAGGATTCGGGCAGCTTCTTGACGACCCGAGCGAAGGACTTCGCGTCCCAGCCGAGCGTCGCGGCGACCGTTTCCTGTTTGGCTGCGATGCGTTCGCCGCGTCCCTTCTGCTTGTGCCCGAGCCGCAGCACTTCCTCGGCCGCTTCGTACAGGTCGGTCAGCAACTGCCGTTTCCACCCGTTCCACACACCGGGTCCGACAGCGCGAATGTCGACCACGGTCAGCGTCAGCAGCAGGCGCAGCCGCTCGGGGCTTTGCACCACTTCGCAGAAATCGAGAATCGTCTTGAAGTCCGACAGGTCGCGCTTGAACGCGGTCGCCGACATGAGAAGGTGATAGCGCACCAGCCAAGCGACGGTCTCGGTCTCTGCGGCGGTCATGCCGAACCGAGGGCATAGCCGTTCGGCCACGCCCGCCCCCAGGATCGAATGGTCGCCGCCGCGTCCCTTGGCGATGTCGTGGAGCAGGACAGCGACAAAGAGCACACGCCGCGACGCGATCTGCTTCATGATCGCGTGGGCGAGCGGATGGTCGTCCTGCAACTCGCCCTTTTCGATCCGGCTGAGCAAGCCGATCGCGTGGATCGTGTGCTCGTCGACCGTGAAATGGTGATACATGTCGAACTGCATTTGCGCGACGACGCGGCCGAAATCGGGTACGAAACGGCCGAACACCCCCGCCTCGTTCATCCGGCGCAGCGCCGTTTCGGGATGGCGGTGGCTGGTCAGCACGTCGAGGAACAGGGCGTTGGCGTCGGGGTCTCGGCGGATGTCGTCGACCAGCTTCGCGTCGCGCGCTGCGGCGCGCATCGCGAGTGGGTGGATTTCCAGGTCATGCCGGTCGGCCAGCGCGAACATCTCGATCAACCGGGTCGGTTTTTCGGCGAGAAAATTGTCGTTGGGGAGCGCGAGGCGCCCGCGATCGAGAACGAAGCCGTTGAGCTTCCATGGCCGCCGCCGCAGAGTCGGCAGCCCGAACCGCCGCCCGCGCGCCGCAAACTTCTCATCGAGGTGCGCCAGGAACACACCCGTCAGGTCGCCGACCGCCTTCGCCTGCAGGAAGTAGTAATGCATGAAGCGTTCGACCTTGGACTTGCCCGGCCGGTCGGCGAACCGCATCCGCTCCGCAATGTCACGCTGCATGTCGAAGGTCAGGCGATCCTCCGCGCGGCCCGCGATCGAATGCAGGTGGCACCGGACCGCCCAGAGGAAATTGTCGGCGCGGTGGAATTGGGCATATTCGGAAGCGGAGAACAGGCCGGTCTCGACCAGTTGCGACGCGGTCTGGACGTTATAGACATACTTGCCGATCCAAAAGAGCGCGTGGAGGTCGCGCAACGACCCCTTGCCCTCCTTGACATTGGGTTCGACGACGTAGCGTGTGTCGCCCATCCGTTTGTGGCGCTGGTCGCGTTCGGCGAGCTTCTCCGCGATGAAGGTGCGCTCGGTATTGTTCTGGACCTCGGCCTTGAAGCGGCGTGCCGCCTCGTCGTACAGATTCTGGTCGCCCCAAACGTAGCGCGCCTCGAGCAACGCGGTGCGGATCGTCACGTCGCCCTTCGCCTGGCGCACCATTTCGTCGACGCTGCGGATCGACTGACCCACCTTCAGCCCCAGGTCCCACAGCGAATAGAGGATCGATTCGACCACCTGTTCGTGCCACGGCGTTTCCCTCCACGGCGTCAGGAAGCCGATGTCCACGTCCGAATAGGGCGCCATTTCGCCACGCCCATAGCCGCCGACCGCAATCAGCGTGAGCCGTTCAGCGGCGGTGGGGTTGCTGAGCGGGTAGAGCCGCTGGACGGTGAAATCGTAGAGCAGGCGCAGAATCTGGTCGATCAGGAACGCCTGGGACGCGGCGATCTCCAGTCCGCGCGACGGGTGCGCGATCAGCCGCGCCTCGATCTCCGCACGACCCGCCGCCAGCGCCGCCTTCAATTCTCTGGTTGCCGCCTGGCGCAGCCTGCCGCTGTCGTTGCCCTCGATCGCGGCGGCCAATGTATCGGCCAAGGCGCGCCGATCGATGATCGCACGGCGTTGCGGCAACGTGTCGAAGCGCGAGGACATGGCTGGTCAGATAGGGACGAAATGCCGCCCCGTCACGCACGTTAGCGCCGCTTGAATTGCGCGGCGCGGACGCGCCGTGCCGGCTGGCCGCTCCAGCCGAGATCGAAGCGATCGCGCGCGTCGAACTGTTCGGTGATCGCGTCACGCAGGCAATCGGTGATCCAGTCGCGCGAGACGCCGACCATTCGGGCGTAATTGCGCGCGAAACCGATCGCATAGACCGAGGCCGCGAAGCCGTCGAACCGGCCTTCCTCGATCGCGGCGAGGTGGCGGACGGCGATGCGCGTCTCGCCGGCTACATCCTGCAGCGTCATGCCCATGCGCTCGCGCGCGGTGCGCAAGGTTGGGCCGGCGACCGTCGGTGAGGGAACTGGCATCGCCAGCATGCCCGGTCCCGACGCCGGGAACAGCCCGTCCTGGATTTCCATGAGTCGCATCTCCCCGCCCGCGCAAACTCGCACTAATGTGTGGATCGCGCAACGATCGCGGGATCAGGCGTCGCGAGCGAGTGTCTTGAGGCGGTACAGAATCTCCAGCGCGTCTCGGGGGGAGAGGGCATCGACGTCCAACGCTTCGACTTCGGCGCGGATCGCGTCGCATTCCTCTTCCTCGGCCTCGACTGCGGCCGCGAACAGCGGGAGATCGTCGAGTCCGGCTGCCAGCCCGCCGGTCTTGGCACGGCCGGCTTCCAGCTTGGCGAGCACCGCCTTCGCGCGGGCGATGGTCGCGGGCGGCAGACCGGCGAGCCGCGCGACGGCGAGGCCATAGCTGCGGTCGGCGGGGCCGTCGGCCAATTCGTGCAGCAGGACGAGGTCGCCCTTCCATTCGCGCGCGCGGACGTGGTGCAGCGTTAGGGCGTCGCAGCGTTCTGCGAGGCGGGTCAGTTCGTGATAGTGCGTCGCGAACAAGCAGCGGCAGCGATTGTCCTCGTGGATCGCCTCGACCACGGCCCAGGCGATGGCCAGACCATCGTACGTGGACGTGCCGCGCCCGACCTCATCGAGGATCACGAACGACTGCGGCGTCGCTTGCGCCAGGATCGCGGCAGTCTCGACCATCTCGACCATGAAGGTCGATCGCCCGCGCGCCAGATTGTCGGACGCGCCGACGCGGCTGAACAGGCGATCGACAAGGCCGAGCGTTGCGCTCGTCGCTGGCACGAAGCTGCCTGCCTGGGCGAGCACGGCGATCAGCGCGTTCTGGCGCAGGAAGGTCGATTTGCCGCCCATGTTGGGGCCGGTAACGAGCCACAGCCGGTTGGTTTCGGACAGGCCGCAATCGTTGGCGACGAACCGCTCGCCGGTGCGGCGGACGGCGTCTTCGACGACCGGGTGCCGCCCTCCCTCGATGTCGAAACACGCGTGATCGGCGAGATGCGGCCGCGCCCAGCCACCCTCGGCGGCGCGTTCGGCCAAGCCCGCCGCTACATCGAGCCGCGCCAGCGCGTCGGCGGTCGCGGCGATCGCTTCGCGACTGGCGAGCGCCGTTTGCGTCAGATCCTCCAGGTGCGCGGCTTCCGCAGCGAGCGCGTGGCTGCCGGCCTGCGTCACCTTCATCGCGAGTTCGTGCAGTTCGGGCGCGTTGAACCGCACCACGCCCGCCAGCGTCTGGCGGTGGGTAAACCCGCTGTCCGCCGCCATCAGCGCGTCGGCGGCCTTTGCCGGCACCTCGACATGATAGCCGAGCACGCCGTTGTGGCGGATCTTGAGCGCCGTCGCCCCGGTCCGGCCGCGATATTCGGCCTCCAGCGCAGCAATCGCGCGCCGCCCGCCCGCGCCGATGTCGCGCAGATCGTCGAGCGCGCTGTCATACCCTTCCGCGATATAGCCGCCGTCCGAGGCGTCGATCGGCGGCATCGGTACCAGCGCGCGCTTGTAGAGGTCGATCAGCGCGCCATGACCGCGCAGCCGCGGTGCGATTTCGGCTAGGAGCCGGGGCAGCTCGGCCAATCTGTCGATTCGCTCGCCGAGTAGCCATGCGCCGTCGAGGCCGTCACGTAACTGGCCAAGATCGCGCGGAGAGCCGCGGCCCGCCGCAATCCGCCCGAGCGCGCGTCCGATGTCAGGCAGGCTGCGCAGCGTCGCGCGCAGGCTTTCGCGCAAACCGCCATCGTCGTGCAGCCGTTGCACCAGATCCAGCCGCGCCTCGATAGCCGCCTTGTCCATCAACGGCGCGCCAACATCCGCCGCCAGCAACCGCGCGCCCGCGCCCGTCACCGTACGATCGACCGCGTCGAGCAAGCTGCCCTTGCGCTGGCCGGTCTGCGTTTGAGTCAGTTCCAGGCTCTCGCGCGTCGCAGCGTCGATTGCCATCGTCTGCGCCGCGCTGGCGATGCGCGGTGGGCGCAGGAAGGGGAGCGAACCCTTCGCGGTATGCTCCAGATACGCGACCAGTCCGCCTGCCGCGGCCAGCCCCGCACGGCTCAACTGCCCGAAGCCGTCGAGCGTCGCGACGCCGTAGACGCGTTTCAATCGCGTTTCGGCGGTGGTCGAATCGAACTCGCTTTTGGGGCGCAGGGTCGTGGCGTATTGCTCGACCGCGCTGCCCTCGCTGGCGATGACCTCCGCCGCGCTCAACCGCGCGAGTTCGGCCGCCAAACCGCCTGCATCCGTCTCCACCAGTTCGAACCGCCCGGTCGACACGTCCGCCGCCGCGACCGCGATGGCGCCCGCCGCCTCGCCGATCGCGACGCACCAGTTCGCGGCGCGCGCGTCGAGCAACGCTTCCTCGGTCAGCGTCCCCGCCGTCACCACGCGCACGATCGCGCGCGCGATCAAAGCCTTCGAACCGCCGCGCTTCTTCGCCTCGGCCGGGCTTTCGGTCTGGTCGGCGATCGCGACGCGATGCCCCGCCTTGATCAACCGTTGGAGATAACCGACCGCGGCATGCGCAGGCACGCCGCACATCGGGATCTTCTCGCCCGCATGCTCGCCGCGCGCCGTCAGCGCGATGTCGAGCACGGCGCTCGCGACTTTGGCGTCGTCGAAGAACAGTTCGAAGAAATCGCCCATCCGATAGAATAGCAGGCAATCGCCGGCTTCCGCCTTGAGCGCGAGATATTGCGCCATCATCGGGGTGGGGGCGGCGTCGGCCATCGCGTCCGAGTTAGCCGACGCTCGCCATGCCGCAAACCCGTCGCGCGGCTTTGCTGTGGTAAAATGTGCGGATAATCGCACGGTCCGGCTTTCATGATCGAGCAATCGGCACGGCGCAGGAGGGCGGCAAGCCGGTTCCCTTATCGGCATGCGGCTCCTAAGGGTGAGCCGACAGAGAGGTTGCTCCACCAATGACCGAGAAGAAGTCCGCCCAGTTTTCCGACCGCGAAGCATTGCTGTTCCATTCGGAGGGACGGCCCGGCAAGATCGAGATCATCGCGTCGAAGCCGATGGCGACGCAGCGCGACCTCGCGCTCGCCTATTCGCCGGGCGTGGCGGTGCCGGTCGAAGCAATCGCGGCCGATCCAGCGACGGCGTATGATTACACGGTCAAGGGCAATCTGGTCGCGGTCATCTCGAACGGCACCGCGATCCTTGGCCTCGGCAATCTTGGCGCGCTGGCGTCGAAGCCGGTGATGGAAGGCAAAGCGGTACTGTTCAAACGCTTCGCCGATGTGGATGCGATCGACCTGGAGGTAGAGACCGAGGATGTCGATCGATTCATCGGCTGCGTGGAACTCCTGGGCGCCAGCTTCGGCGGGATCAACCTTGAGGACATCAAGGCGCCCGAATGCTTCATCATCGAGCAGACGCTGCGCGAGCGGATGAACATCCCGGTCTTCCATGACGACCAGCATGGCACCGCGATCATCACCGCCGCCGGTCTCATCAACGCGTGCCTGCTGACCGGACGGCAGCTGTCGGAGATCAAGGTCGCGGTGAACGGCGCGGGCGCGGCGGCGATCGCCTGCACCGCGCTGATCAAGGCGATGGGCGTGCGCAACGAGAACGTCATCATGTGCGACCGGTCGGGCGTGATCTATCAGGGCCGCGAGAACATCAATCAATGGCAGTCGGCGCATGCGGCCGTAACCGAAAAGCGGACCCTTAAGGAAGCGCTGGTGGGGGCCGACCTGTTCCTCGGCCTGTCGGCGGCCGGCGCTGTCACGCCGGACATGGTGAGGGACATGGCTCCCGCGCCGATCATCTTCGCGATGGCCAACCCGGTCCCCGAAATCCTGCCCGAACTGGCGAAGGAAGCGCGTCCCGACGCGATCATCGCCACAGGGCGGTCGGACTATCCGAACCAGGTAAACAACGTGCTCGGCTTCCCGTTCATCTTCCGCGGTGCGCTCGACGTGCGCGCGACCGAAATCAACGAGGAAATGAAGATCGCCGCCGCCCAGGCGATCGCCGAACTCGCACGCGAACAGGTGCCGGAGGAAGTCGCCGCGGCGTACGGCGTGCGCCACACGTTCGGTCCCGAATACATCATCCCCGCGCCCTTCGATCCGCGGTTGATGGAGGTCGTTCCCGCCGCGGTCGCCAAGGCGGCGATGGACACCGGCTTCGCGACGAAACCAATCCTCGACATGGCGGCCTATCGCCAGCAGCTCCGCGCACGGCTCAATCCGACCACGTCGGTGCTGACGCTCGCTTACGAAGGCGCGCGCGCGCAGCCCAAGCGCGTGCTGTTCGCGGAAGGCGAGGAGGAAGTGGTACTGCGCGCCGCCGTTGCGTTCCGCGAGGGCGGCTATGGCACCCCGGTGCTGGTCGGCCGCGACGACGTCCACGATCGCCTCCGCGCGCTCGGCGTCAAGGACGTCGAGGAATATGAAGTCCATAATAGCCGCATTTCGCCGCTCGTGCCGCGCATGATCGATTTCCTGTACCAGCGGTTGCAGCGGCGCGGCTATCTGCGCCGCGACGTCGAGCGGATGATCAACCAGGACCGCAATACATTCGGCGCGGTGCTGCTCCAACTCGGCGAGGCCGATGCGATGATCACCGGCGTCACGCGGACCTACGCCCAAACAATGCGCGACGTTCGCCGCGTGATTGACGTCGAGGCGGGGCGGACGGCGTTCGGCATCCACGTCATGGTCGGGCGCAGCCATACCGTCTTCATGGCCGACACCACGATCAACGAGCGGCCGACGGCTGAGGAACTTGCCGACATCGCCGAGCAGACTGCGGCGGTCGCGCGGCGGATGGGGCACGAACCGCGCGTCGCGTTCCTCAGCTATTCGACGTTCGGCAATCCCGAGGGGCGCTGGCTGGAAAATCTGCGCGACGCGATCGGGGTGCTCGACAAGCGTCAGGTGGGGTTCGAATATGAAGGCGAAATGGCGCCCGACGTCGCGCTCAACCCCCGGCAGCTCGCCAACTATCCGTTCGCACGCCTGTCCGGCCCCGCCAACGTGCTGATCATGCCGGGTCTGCAGTCCGCCAACATCTCGGCGAAACTGCTCCGCGAACTGGGCGGCGATTCGGTGATCGGCCCCATGCTGGTGGGCATGGAAAAGCCCGTCCAAATCGCCCCGATGACCTCGACCGCGAGCGAACTGGTGACGCTGGCGGTGCTCGCAGCGGGAGGGATTGCAGGGTAGTCGAGCCACTGGCGAAGCCGCGTCAGCCGCCATACATCTGTGCCATGGCAGATACGCGGCATGGCTGACGGGTTGGGTGGATCGACGCAGCTTTATCTGCTGATCGGCGGCGCAGCGGTCGTCCTGCTGCTGGCGCAGCGTTTTCGCGTGGTCGGGCGGATCGTGTCGTTCGTGTTCATGCTGGGAGCGATCGCGCTGGCGGCGCTGCTGATCGGCGAGCGCGGCCGGTTCGACCCGACATTTGCGCGGATCGCGTCCTTCCTCCAGCTCGATCGAAACCAGGAAGTCGTCGGCAAGGAAATGCGCGTGCCGATGGCGAGCGACGGGCATTTCTGGGTGACGGTGAAGTTCGGCGACGTCGAGCGGCGGATGCTGGTCGACAGCGGCGCGACGGTCACCGCGCTATCGGCGGCAACCGCCGAGGCCGTTGGTCTCAAGCCTGACCGAAGTCCGTTCCCGATGATCGTTCAGACCGCGAACGGATCGATCCGCGCGACCACTGCTACCGCGCCCGAAATCCGCATCGGCAATATCGTCGCGCGCGACTTACCCGTCGTTACCTCGCCTGCGTTCGGCGACATGGACGTGATCGGGATGAACTTCCTGTCGCGGCTCAAGAGCTGGCGGGTGGAGGGGCGGACGCTGATCCTGACTCCGAACCACCCGCAACCCGAAAGCTAGGCGTCGATCGAGACGCCCAGCGAGGCGTTGACCAGCCCGCCGTCGACCACCAGCGTATCGCCGACGACATAGTCCGACGCGCGACTGGCAAGGAAGATCGCGGCGCCCGCCATATCCTCGTCGGTGCCGATCCGGCGCATCGGGATCCGCTTGGCGACTTCGTCACCATGGTCGCGCGCAGCCTTGTTCATTTCGCTGGCGAACGCACCGGGAGCGAGGCTGGTGACGATGATCGCGTCGTTGATCAGTCGCGCCGCCATTCGCTTTGTCAGGTAGATCAGCGCCGATTTGGAGGCGTGGTAGCTGTAGGTTTCCCAGGGATTGAGCCGCAGGCCGTCGATCGAGGTGATGTTGATGACCTTTGACGGCCTGTCGTAGCTCGCCTTGGCCTTGAGCATCCCATGCAGCGCCTGTGTCAGGAAAAAGGGCGACTTGACGTTGAGGTCCATCACTTTGTCCCAGCCGCTCTCCGGGAACTCCTCGAACGGCACGCCCCACGCCGCGCCGGCGTTGTTGACCAGAATGTCGAGGTGATCCTCATGCTCCGCCATCTTCGCCGCGAGCGCCTTGCATCCTTCGACCGTCGAAACGTCCATAGGAATGGGAATGCAGTTTGGTCCGAGCTCGGCGGCGGTTTCCTCGCATGCCGGGGCCTTGCGCGAGGAGATATAGACCTTCGCCCCCTGCGCGATATAGCCCGCCGCGATCATCTTGCCGATGCCGCGCGACCCGCCGGTGATAAGGGCGACGCGTCCCTCCAGGCTGAAGAACTTGCTCGTGTCCATGTCGGTCTCCTGAGTGTGATGGCTTGCCCTGGGGAGGAGGTCAGCCGCCGCGCTTGATGGTTTCGCGCGCGATGATGAGTTGCTGGATCTGGCTGGTGCCTTCGTAGATCCGGAACAGGCGTACGTCGCGATAGAGGCGTTCGATGCCGTAATCGGCGATATAGCCCGCGCCGCCGTAGATCTGGACCGCGCGGTCGGCGACGCGGCCGACCATCTCGCTGGCGAAGTATTTGGCGGCCGCCGATTCCATCACGACGTCCTTGCCGGCGTCCTTGGCGGCGGCGGTTTCGAGCACCATCGCTTTTGCGACCAACGCTTCGGTCTTGGAGTCGGCGATCATCGCCTGGATCAACTGGTGCTCGGCAATCGGTTTGCCGAACTGCTTGCGCTCGGTTGCATACGCAACGCAATCGGCGATCAGCCGCTCGGCCACCCCGACGCACACCGCGCTGATGTGCAGCCGCCCGCGATCGAGCACGCGCATCGCGATCTTGAACCCTTCGCCTTCCGCGCCGAGCCGGTTTTCGACCGGGACGATCACGTCATCGAAGATCACATCGGCGACCTTCGCGCCCTTCTGCCCCATCTTCTTCTCGGGTTCGCCGATCGATACGCCGGCCAAATCGCGGGGTACCAGGAATGCCGACACCCCGCGCGCGCCCGTATCGTCGCCAGTACGCGCCATGACGGTGAACAGGTCGGCCTTGTCGGCGTTCGTTATGTAGCGCTTGGTCCCCGACAGGCGATAGGCCTGCCCATCCCACACCGCCCGGGTCTTCACTGCGCCCGAATCCGATCCGACATCCGGCTCGGTGAGCGCGAAGCTGGTGATGATCTCGCCGCTCGCGATCCGGTGCAGCCACTCGGCCTTCTGCGCGTCGTTGCCCGCCATCACTAGGCCCTGGCTGCCGATCCCGACATTGGTGCCGAAGCTCGACCGGAACGCGGGCGTGGTGCGGCCAAGCTCGATCGCGACCTTCGCCTCTTCCAGCATCGTCAGCCCGAGCCCGCCATATTCCTCGGCGATCGACAGGCCGAAAAGTCCCATCTCCTTCATCTCTGCGATGACGTCGTTGGGAAGCGCATCGTTCGCCTCAACCTCGGCCTCCAGGGGGCGCAACCGTTCTGCCACGAACCGGCGGACCGTATCGATCAAAGCGTCGAAGGTTTCGGCGTCAAGCGCCATCGTGGCTCTCCTGTCTTTCCCGCGATCCGATGCATCAAAGCATCGTGGCTCGCAAACCCGAAATTCGAAAAACGCCGATTGACCACCCTTTGTGCACCCTTATGCTGATCCGAAAACAAGGACGCAGGAGAAGTTGATGCGGTTTCAGGGCAAGCGCGCGGTCGTCACCGGCGGCGCTTCGGGCATCGGACGCGCGACGGCGCTGCGCCTGGTCGATGAAGGCGCGGACGTGCTGATCGGCGACCTCGACGTCGCGGGCGGCCAGGAACTCGCCGACACCTCGAACGGCCGCATCCGGTTCCAGCGCACTGACGTCACGCAAGCCGCCGAGATCGAAGCATTGATGGCGGCGGCCGACGCCGCAGGCGGGATCGACGTGCTGTTCAACAATGCCGGTGCGGCGGGCAGCCGGGAGAAGATCGACGAGATTTCGCCCGACGACTGGGACCGCACGATGGCGCTGCTGCTCCGGTCGGTGGCGATGGGTATCCGATACGCCGCGCCGTTGATGGCGAAGCGCGGCGGCGGGGCGATCGTCAACACATCGTCGGTGTCGGCGCTGGGCAGCGGCTATGCCCCGACCGCTTATTCGACCGCGAAGGCCGGCGTGCTGCACCTCACCAAGATAGCCGCTGCCGACCTCGCCAAGCATAATATTCGCGTCAATGCGGTGATCCCCGGCTTCATCACGACCAACATCTTCACCTCCGCACTCGGGCTGGAGGGGGCGGCGCGCGACCACGTCAACGGCGTGATCGCGCAGACCGCCGCAAAGGCGCAGCCGGTCCAGCGCGCCGGACGGCCTGAAGACATTGCGGCGGCCGTCGCCTACCTCGCGAGCGACGACGCGGCGTTCGTCACCGGCACGGATATTCTCGTCGATGGCGGGATGCTGATCGGCACGCGAGCGAGCTGGGACGACAGCGTGCCGGGCATCTTCTCCGCGCTGGAGGCAGCCTCGGCGTGAGCGACGCGCAGGTCGATGCAGCGGGCGGCATCGCCGTCCCGGTCCGGCGACGCCTGAAGACGGGCGTGACGCTGGCCTACGGGTTCGGGTCGGTGGCGTACGGCGCGAAGGACGCCGCGTTCGGTACCTTTCTGCTGATCTATTACAATCAAGTGCTCGGACTGAATTCGTTCAAGGTCGGGTTGGTGATCATGGCCGCGCTCGTCTTCGACGCGTTCATCGATCCGATGGTCGGCATCCTGTCCGACCGCACGCGCAGTCGCTGGGGACGGCGGCATCCCTGGCTCTACGCCTCCGCCGCGCCGATCGCGATCGGCTGGTTGTTGCTGTGGAACCCGCCGGCGGGGAGCGAGGCCTTCCGGCTCGGCTGGCTGTTCGTCACCGCCGTCATCACGCGCAGCGCGGTCAGTTGTTTTGAGGTGCCCAGCCAGGCGCTCACCCCCGAACTGACCACCGATTATGACGAACGGACCCGGATTACCGCATACCGTTACTTGTTCGGCTGGGCGGGGGGGATTGAGCATCGTGCTGCTCGCGTATGGCGTGCTACTGCTGCCGTCCGACGATTATCCGGTCGGGCTGCTCAACCTGACGGGCTATCATAGGCTGGCGTTGGCTGCGGCGTTACTGATGGTCGTGGGCGTGCTGGTCTCGGCAATCGGTACGCATGGCGAGATCCAGCGCTTGCCCAAGGTCGAGGTCGAATCGCAGTCGTTCGGCGCGGTACTGCGTGAATTGTGGGGGACGCTGCATAATCGCGGGTTCGTGATCCTGATCCTCGCGGGCGTATGCGCTTACACCAATCAGGGGATCGGGTACGCGCTCGCCAATTATTTCTATGCCTATGCCTGGAAGCTCAGTCCCGGCGCGCTGCAACTGCTGCCGCTGACGCTATTCGCGGGAGCGATGGCCGCCTTCATCATCGCGCCGCGCATCGGTCGCAACACCAGCAAGCCGAAGGCGGCTAGCGCATTCGTGTTGCTGGGGGCGGGGTCGTATATCGTTCCCTACGCGATGCTTATGCTTGACGTGTTGCCGCCACCGGGTTGGACGCGAGTAGCCATATTATATCCGATGTTCGCGACGACGACGGCGCTCAACGTGTCGTCGTTCATCCTTGGCGCGTCAATGATGGCCGATGTCGTCGAGGAATCGCAGTCACGCACCGGGCGGCGGAACGAGGGCGTGTTTTTCGCCGGATCGTTCTTCGTCCAGAAATGTACGTCCGGCCTCGGCATCGCCGCCGCGGGTGCGATCCTGGCGCTCGCTGGATTGCAGGAAAAGATGGATCCGGCGACGGTGTCGCAGGCGAAGGTCAATCATCTCGTCCTGATGTTCATCCTCATCTATGCCACGCTGGGGTCGATTGCAGCGTTCCTGTTCACCCGTTTCCCGTTCGGCCGCGCCGAGCACGAGGCACGACTGGCAGGGCTGGCGGCCGCGGAAAACGAAGGACTTCCGCACGTTTCCGATTGACGATTCGCCATGCTGCGCTTGCGAAATAGGACAGCGTTCCCTCCTCAATAGGGCGCTCATCGGCGACTCCACACAGTTCGTCGTGAAAGCCTCCGTTCATCCCCGCGACAGGGTTTCCATGTCGGATTTGTCCATCTAGCCCATCATCAACAGTTCACGACGACCTTCGGGGGGTCCATGAAATTTGGTGTTTTGACAGCGCGTTTTGCGCTGGCGGCGGTGTGCGCCCTGATGACGGTGGTTCCCGCCCAAGCTCGCTTCTGGCAGTGCGCGCCTTACGCCCGGGAAGTTTCCGGCATCCAGATCTTCGGTAACGCCAACACCTGGTGGTCGCAGGCCGCCGGAAAGTATGAACGGGGCAATGCGCCGAAGGTCGGCGCGGTGCTCTCGTTCCGGTCGACCGGCAAGATGCGCCTCGGTCATGTTGCGACAGTTGCGGCGATCGTCAGCGATCGCGAAGTACTGCTCAACCATGCCAATTGGTCGCGCCGCGGCGGCATCGAATATACCGCGCGCGCGGTCGACGTGTCGGCGGCGGGCGACTGGAGCGAGGTTCGCGTATGGTACGGGCCGCAGGGCGGCCTCGGCACTTCGGTCTATCCGACCAACGGCTTCATCTACGCCAACGGCGCGCCGAGCGACGACCGGATGGATGACGAACCCAAGCTGCCCTCGCTGCAAATGGCGAGTGTCGCCGCCGGCACCGGCCGCATGGTGGGTGTGCGCGACTAAGCCGATCCAGCGCAGGTTTTCGAAAGCCCCGTCCCGGACAGCCGGGGCGGGGCTTTTTCTTCATGCCTTGCCCGGTGCGAAGGTCATCGCGACGCCGTTCATGCAGTATCGCAACCCGGTCGGCTTCGGCCCGTCGTTGAATACATGGCCCAGATGCCCGCCACAGCGGCGGCAATGCACTTCGGTCCGTGACATGCCTAGCGATCCATCGGCGCGCGTGCGGATCGCGTTGGGCAACGGCTTCCAGAAGCTGGGCCAGCCGGTGCCGCTGTCGAATTTGGTCGCTGACGAATAGAGCGCCAGCGCGCAGCCCTTGCACGAAAACGTGCCCGCGCGGTGCTCGTCGTTGAGTGGGCTGGAAAAGGGTCGTTCGGTATCTTCGTGGCGCAGCACTTCGTACGCCGCCGGACCGAGCTTTTTGCGCCATTCGGCGTCGGTCATCGTCACTTCGAACTTTTCGGGCGGCTGGGCGGGAGCCGCGCGGCAGCCGAAAAGGACGATGCTGGCGGTGCCGGCGCTCGCAAGGCTCAGGAATTCGCGTCGATTGGTCATATCGGGTCTCCGTCGTTCATAGATACGAGCGACGGACGCATTTTGTTACCCGTCAGTATTTGCTGAGTTCGACCGGCAGCTTGCGATAACCGTGGACGAAACAGGCGGACACGCGCTCCGGCTCGCCGACCACGTTCACGCGCATGCGGCGCTTGGCCATTTCCTCCAGCAGAACGCTGACCTGCAATTCGGCGAGGCGCGCGCCGACGCAGCGGTGGATGCCGTGCCCGAACGCCAGGTGGCGCCGCGCATTGGGGCGATCGACCTGAATGTCGTCGGCGTTGTCGCCGAACACGCTCGCGTCGCGATTGGCCGATAGATACCACAGGGCCAGCTTGTCGCCCGCCTTGATGAGCTGGCCTTCGAGTTCATGATCCTGCGTCGCGGTGCGGCGCATATGCGCGAGCGGGGTCTGCCAGCGGATGATTTCCTGGACCGTATTGGCGATCAGCGACGGGTCGCCCTCCACCTTGGCGCGCTCGTCGGGAAATTTGTCGAGGCCATAGGCGATCGCGCTCATCGTGTTGCGCGTCGTGTCGTTGCCGCCGACGATCAGCAGGATCAGGTTCCCCAGGAATTCGTACTGGTCCATTTCCGACATCGCGTCCGAATGGATCATCATGCTGATGAGGTCGGGGGTGGGTTCCTTGCCGACCTTCTGGTTCCACAGATTGCCGAAATAGGCCCCGCACTCGAACATGTGCTTCAGGCGTTCCTCACGCAGTTCGGGCGTCTTCACCAGTTCGATATCGCCCGCCCAGTCGGACCAGAAGGTCAGCTTGCGCCGGTCCTCCCACGGGAAATCGAAAAGGATCGCCAGCATCTGCGTGGTCAGTTCGATCGACACGGTATCGACCCAATCGAACTCCCTGCCATATTCGAGACTGTCGAGAATCTCTGCGGTGCGGCGGACAATGTCGTCCTTCATCCGCACCATCTCGCTCGGCGTGAAGGCGGGGGCGACGGTACGACGCTGGCCGGTGTGTTTCGGCCGATCCATCGCGATGAACATCGGCATCTTCACGTCGCTGTCGGGCATCATGTCGGCGAGCGTGATGCCGCCGGCCTCGGACGAGAAGATGTCGGGGAGCGATTCAGCCTCGACGATCGGCTTGTAGGTGGAAACGGACCAATAGGGGCCGAAGTCCGATCCCTCGACGCGATAGACCGGGGCCTTTTCGCGCAGTTCCTCGAACGGAGCCTGCCATATGTCGTCGCGGTAGAGTTCGGGACGGGAGACGTCGAGCGGATCGATGGGTCCGTCATATTTGAGGACGGGGCCGCCCGCCACCATCTGCATGACCTCTTCCTGCGATTTGGTCGCCATCGCCCACTCTCCTATTTTTACCAGATCAAGACGATACTTACACAAATGTCAATAGCGTATCGGCTAACCTGCTTTCGATCTCTTCGGTCCGCCGCCCGATTTGAGCACGCCCCGCCGGAACCAACTCGCGCCGAGCCAGATCACCACCGATACCCACAGTAATTGCCACAGGATCGCGATCGCATGCGGCCAGAGCGACGGCGAATTCGCGGCTTGCGCGGCCATCGCCATCGGCGAACTGAACGGGAAGATTTCGGCGATCAGCGCGATCATGCCGCCGGGATTGGCCGCGGCGGTCGTCGCCAGCCCGACCATGCCCATCTGCACGAACGTCATCGGCAGTGACATCATCTGCAATTCGCGCTGGGTCGACGCCTGTGCGCCCAGGATCAGATAGGCCGCGCCGACCAGCAGATAGGACATCACGAAATAGATGAGGAACAGCAGGGCGAACATCGGCTTGCCCACCGCCGGTGCGACTTGCGCGAGTTCGACCGCCATGCGGGCGGGCAACAGGCTGGTGATTTGCGAGACGACCGTGCCCCAGAACCCGACGAACAGCAAAGCGACGCCGAACATGCCGATCAGCTTGCCGACGAACACCGATTCGAGCGGCACTGCGGCGGCGAGCACTTCGATCACCTTGTTGTTGCGTTCCTCCGCCATCGTCCCGATCGTGAGGCCGGCAAGGAACAGTGTCAGCAGGAATATCGCCATCACCGCCAGGAACGCGGCGGTGCCATGTCCGGTGACGGTCACTTGCGTCTGCGCGATCCGAGTCTTGATCGGCGTGCTGAGAGGCGCGGCCGAACCCACGCGATCGGCGCGCAGCACCTGGTCGGCCAGCATTGCGAGATAGTTCGCCTCGCTCGCCGCGCCGTTGCCGTAGAGGATGTGCGGCTTTTCGAGTGGGCCGTAGAGGACGGCATCGACATCGCCCTCGCGGCTGCCGATCAGGCCGCGTGCCTGGGCGTCGGGGTTCCGTTCGGGCAGCTTGAACTCGATCGGCGGGGGCGCCTCGCGACGATCGAACACCGTGCGCAACTGCGCATCGATCGTCTGGATCGCGGGGGTGCGGTCGGGCGTGGTCAGCACGACCAATTTGCTGCGCTCGATCACGCTCTGCGTCATTGACGACGCCCCGACGCCGCCCGCCGCGCCGAACGCGATGGTGAGGAGAGGAGAGAGCAGGAATATCAGGAACGTCGGCGTGAAGACGGTCGCGATGAAATCGCGTCGCGCCACGGTCAGCGCCTGGCGGATATGGCGGCGGAACGAACCGGCGGCCATCACAACGACTCCGTTTCAATTTGGGCTTCGGCTTCGGCCAGCGCCTTAGCGCCGACGATCTTGACGAAGGCGTCATGCAGACCGGGCCGCTCGATCGACAGCCCCGCCACACCATGGCCCGATTGCGTCAACAGCCGCAACATGTCTTCGATCCCGCCATCGGGCACCGGGAAGATCCATTCCCGCCCATTATGCCGCGCGTCGGCGGGCAGGATTCCGGCGATCGACTGGTCGTCGCGTTCGGGCGTGTAGTGCGCCTGCATCGGCAATTGCCCGCGGGCATCGTTGACCGTGCCCTCGAACCGGCGCTTGCCCCCGGCGATGATCGCGAGCCGGTCGCACAGCCGCTCGGCGTGCGCCATGACATGGGTCGAAAACAGTACCGTCGCCCCGCGCGCCTGCTCGCCGCGGATCAGCTTTTCGAGATTCTCCTGGTTGACCGGATCGAGTCCCGAAAACGGCTCATCCAGCACCAGCAGATCGGGCTGATGCACCACCGATCCGAGCAACTGGACGAGCTGCGCCATGCCCTTCGACAGTTTGCGGATCTTGGTGTCGACCGCATAGCCCAGGCCCGCATTCTCCATCAGGTCGACCGCGCGCTTGCGTCCCACGGTCCATGGCAGGCCGCGCAACGCCCCCATGAACGCGATCGCCTCGCGCGCCTTCATCGCCGGGTAGAGACCACGTTCCTCGGGCAGATAGCCGACCTGATCGCTGGCGTCGCGCGGATGGCTGTGGCCGAGTAACGTCCGCTTGCCTTCGTCCGGCTCGATGATGCCGAGCAGCATACGGAGCGTCGTCGTCTTGCCCGCGCCGTTGGGACCCAGCACGCCGTAGATGGTGCCCGCCGGCACCGCCAGGTCGATCCCGTCGACCACTCTCCGTTGCCCGAATTTCTTGACCAGGCCGTTGGCGGTGACCGCCAGGGTTTGTGTCACGCAAACTATCCCTTTGTTCTCGGCAATCGTGGTAGCGGGGCGCGGTGGATCACGAAAGGCCATTCGAGGAACGGTTGCGGGCCGAGGCGTTAGCGCTCGGTTTCGCGGACATCGGCGTCGCTCGCGCCGACGCCGCGCCGCTGGCGGGCGCGCGTTTGCGGCAATGGCTGGACGAAGGCCGCCATGGCGAGATGATATGGATGGAGGAGCGCGCGGCGCAGCGCGGGGCCCCGGTCGGGTTATGGCCCGAGGTGAAAAGCGTGATCGCGCTGGGGATGAGCTACGCGCCCGGCCGCGATCCGCTGGCGTTGGCGGGCGAGGGGGATCTGGGATGGATTTCGGTCTATGCGCAAGGGGGCGACTATCATGACGTCGTCAAGCGCGCGTTGAAGGCGCTGGCGCGGTGGATCGTCGCCGAAGCGCCGGGTTCCGACCTCAAGGTGTTCGTGGACACCGCACCCGTGATGGAAAAGCCGCTGGCCGAGGCCGCGGGACTGGGCTGGCAGGGCAAGCATACCAACCTGGTCAGCCGCACGCATGGCAGCTGGCTGTTTCTCGGCGCGATCTACACCACGCTCGACCTCGCGCCGTCGCGGGCGGGGGATAATCGCTGCGGGTCGTGCGACGCGTGCCAGCGCGCCTGCCCGACCGACGCGTTTCCTGCGCCCTATCGTCTCGATGCGCGGCGCTGCATCTCCTACCTGACGATCGAGCATAAGGGGCCGGTGCCGGAAGAGTTCAGGGCGGCGCTCGGCAATCGCATTTACGGCTGCGACGATTGTCTCGCGGTGTGCCCGTGGAACAAGTTCGCCGATGCTGCGGCTGCTAACCGCGCCTTCCTGCCGCGCGCGGAATTCGCAGCTCCTGCACTCGCGGAGCTGCTGGCGCTCGACGATGCGGGGTTTCGTCAGGTGTTCGCGGGATCGCCGATCAAGCGGATCGGGCGTGATCGGATGGTGCGGAACGCCGCCTATGCGGCGGGCAACAGCGGTGACGCGGCGCTGGTTCCGTTACTGGAGGTGCTTAGCAACGATTCTTCGGAGGTCGTTCGCGATGCCGCCGGCTGGGCGATCGCGCGGCTACTTCCCGCCACCCCGCCGCGCTAACGCTGCCACGCAACTCGCGCGGTCGATCGGGCTGCCGTCCGGCTGGCGGGTATCGACATAGGTGACGGTTGCCTCGCCGCCGCCTTTGGACGGGTAGAGATAGGTGTCGAGAACGCAGATCGTCCCCTTGAACTGTAGTTTGCGCGCATTGCCTTCGCGGACATCGGCATCGGGCGCGCCGAACGTGCGGGTGAGTTCGGCGGCGTCACGGCCCATGACGCGCTCGAGCCCAGTGGTCGGGATCGGCCGCAGCACGATCGGGGCCACGGTTACCGGGCGCGGCGCCGCCTCGCCGCATCCGGCAAGCAGCAGCGCGCCGCCGACTATCATCGCCCGCTTCATCGCCGTCTCCCATGGAATTGATGAGTCGCCATCGCCGCGCCGAGCACGGGCGCGACAAGGTTGACGATCGGCACGCTCAGCAACGCCGCGACGATCACGCCCATGTCCCACCGCCTCCATCGCGTATCGCGCGCCCATTGTTTCATCTCAGCGCTGGACAGGTGCCGCGCCGCGACCATCTCGCCCAGATCGGCGCCGAGCAGCCAGCCGTTGGCCGCATAGAACAGCAACGGCGTGCCCACTCCCGTAACCAGCAGCACGACATAGACCGGGGCCAGCACGATATTGATCAGCAAGGTACGCAACGCGGAGCGCAACCCCATTGCCGCCGACCGCGCGATCGGCACATGATGCGCGCTGGCCAGCGCCTCCGGATAGTGCCGCCGTTCGACAGCGACCACGATCTCGTCGCCGAACAGCCAGATCACCGCTACCGCGATCGCGCGGAACAATACCCAGCCGAACAGCAGCATCGCCAGGAACCCGCTGATCGCGGCGAGATTGCCGGTCTCTTCGTCCCAGCCGAGCTGGTCGATAACCAGCCACCGCGTCGCGAACCACAATCCCGCGCCGAGCAAGAGGAACACGACCACCGTCAGCGCGATGGTCTTAGCAAACACGCGCAGGATCGCGGGGTCGGTCAGGTCGCCGATCGACAGGAAGAACGCGCGAAACATCGTTGCGCGGGTCTAGCGAGATGCGTAGGGCGCGGCCAACCTTTTCCCGGAGACATATTTTGACCAGCCCGACCTATGACGTCGTCGCGATCGGCAACGCGATCGTCGACATCCTTTCCCAGGCGACCGACGAGTTCATCGTAGCCGAGGGGATGACCAAGGGCGGCATGCAGTTGATCTTCGATCCCGCCGCCGCCGACGCGCTGTATTCACGGATGGGGCCCGGGCGCGAAGTGTCGGGCGGATCGGCCGCCAACACGATCGCGGGGCTCGCCGCGCTCGGCCATGCGACCGGCTTTATCGGCCAGGTCGCGGATGACCAGCTTGGCGCGGTCTTCGCGCATGACGTGAAGGCGCTGGGCGTGCATTTCCCGACTGCGCCCGCGACCGGTGGCGATCCGACGGGACGCTGCCTTGTGCTGATCACGCCAGATGGCCAGCGCACCATGAACACCTTCCTCGGCGCGGCGCAGTTTCTGCCCGAAGCGGCCGTCGATCAGGCGACGATCGAAGCGGGCGCGATCCTCTATCTCGAAGGCTATCTGTGGAATGCCGACCAGTCGCGCGACGCGATGAAGCGCGCGATCGCGATGGCGCGGGGGGCGGGGCGCAAGGTCGCGCTTACGCTGTCCGACGTGTTCGTGGTCGAGGGGCATCGCGCCGAATTCTTCGAACTGATCGACGCCGGCCAGATCGACATCTTGTTCGCCAACGACAACGAAGTCCGCGCGATGATGCAGGACGACGACATTGCCGCGGCGGTGTCCGCCTTGTCGGCGCGCGTGCCGCTGCTGGTCTGCACGCATGGCGCATCGGGGGCCGAGGCGCACAAGGATGGCGAGCATGCCCGCGTACCCGCCGAACCCGTCGATGACGTGGTGGACACGACCGGCGCGGGCGACCTGTTCGCCGCCGGTTTCCTGGCCGGGCAGGCGCAGGGCCGCGATCTCGCCACGAGCCTCCGCATGGGCGCGCTCTGCGCCGCCGAATGCATCGGCCATATCGGCCCGCGTCCTGTCGCCGACATCAAGCAGCTGGTCGCCGATAAGATCGGCTGAGCGAGCCTGGGACAAACAAAAAAAGGCCGGGGATCGCCCCCCGGCCTTTTTTGTTTTCGCCTGTCCGCCGATTAGTCGAGCGGGTGCGACGTCTCAGGCAGCATCGCCGGGTCGTCGACCACGTCGATGATCCCGCGCCCGACATGGCTCCGGCTACGGCTGTAGAGGAAATAGACGACCAGGCCGATTGCGCCCCAGCCAACCAGCACGAGCTTCGATGTCGTGTCCAGCGCAGCATAGAGGACGATGCAGCCGATGATCGCCAACGGCGCTACAATCCACACCGCTGGGGTGCGGAACGCGCGCTTGCGAGTTGGGTCCTTGCGACGCAGCACCAGCACTGCGGTCGCGACCATCGCGAACGCGAACAACGTGCCTGCGTTGGAATAGTCCGCCAGGCTGCCGACCGGTAACAGACCGGCGAAGACCAAAGCGAACGTGCCGGTGACGGCGGTTACGACATATGGCGTCTTAAACTTCGGATGCACCTTCGCGAACGACGACGGAAGCAAGCCGTCACGCGCCATCGTGAAGAACACGCGGGTCTGGCCGAACATCATCATTAGCACGACCGACGGCAACGCGATGATTGCGGCGAGACCCACAAAATAACCGATCCGCGAATAACCGATCGTCTGGAGCACATGTACCAACGCGTGATCGGAGCAGACCAAGGGCTGGGTCGCGCCGCTCGCCACGATTGCTGCACACCGGCCGGTCATTTCGGGCGACCCTGGCGCCAGGAATGCGCCAGCGGCCGACGTCACCGGTTGCGCGCCCAGCGTGCCAATCGCACCCGCTGCTACGAGCAAGTAGATCAAGGTGCAGATCAACAGGCTGCAGATCAGACCGATCGGCACATTGCGCTGCGGATTCTTGGTTTCCTCCGCCGCAGTCGAAACCGCGTCAAAACCGACGTAAGCGAAGAAAATCGACGCGGCTGCACCGACATAACCCGTGCCGCTGGTCAGATTGCCGAAACCGGTCGGCGTGAACGGGCTGAAATTGTCGGACTTCAGCAAGGGCAATGTCAGGATGATGAACGCCGTCAACGCGACGAGCTTGACGACGACAAGCACGGCATTGACCATCGCGCTCTCCGTCGTTCCCCAGATCAGCAAACCGGTCACGACCAACACGATAACGACCGCCGGGAGGTTGATATAGCCGCCATGCTGCGCGGCATTGAGCAAGTCTTGGGTCGGCGCGCTGCCGAATGCCAGTGACACCTTAGCCATCAGGCCATTGGCGTTGCTGATTATCTCCGGAAAATATACGTGGCTATCTTTTAGCGCGCCGACGAAGTGGTTTGACCACCCTACGGCCACCGCGCTGGCGCCCAGGGCATATTCTAAGACAAGTGCCCATCCGACCATCCAGGCCAGCGTCTCGCCCATAACGGCATAGGTGTAGGTGTAAGCTGACCCGGCAACCGGCACCATCGACGCCAGTTCCGAATAGCAAAGCGCCGCCACCGCGCAGACGAAGCCGGCGATGCAGAAACTGATCATCATGCCTGGGCCGGCCTTTTGCGCGGCGACGGCTGTCAGTACAAAGATACCCGTGCCAATCACCGCGCCGACGCCCAACATGGTGAGCTGGAACGCGCCGAGCGACCGGTGCAGCCCTTTCTTCTCGGCGGTCGCGAGGATCGCGTCCAATGGTTTAACGCGGTCGAAAATCATGTGTGGGCCACCCCTTGGCTTGTCATTTTGTGTTGGCACCGGAGCCTAACCACAAAAGCGGGTGGCGCAATCCCTTAACGCGCGAGCATCGGCCCCATCGGTTTGCCGCCGAACAGATGGACGTGCAGGTGGGGAATCTCCTGTCCGCTGTGCAGCCCGACATTGGCGAGCAGGCGATAACCCGGCGCGACGAGATCGAGATCGCGCGCGACCTTGCCCACGACACGCACGAAGCCCGCGATTTCTTCCGCCGACGCCCGCGCGCTGAAATCGTCCCATGAGACATAGGCGCCGGTCGGGATCACCAGGATATGGATCGGCGCGACCGGGGCGATGTCGTGGAACGCGATCGCCCACTCGTCCTCGTACACCCGCTTCGACGGGATTTCGTCGCGCAGGATCTTCGCGAAGATGTTCTGGTCGTCATAGGGCAAGGTCGCGTCGATCGGCATCATTCGCTCCGATTGGCTTTTTCGGTCAGGCCCGATTGTCCAGTGCGCCGCGCGAGTTCGGCGCGGACGTCGTCGAGCGACAGGCCCGCGTCGGCGAGCAGCACAAGGAGGTGATAGATCAGGTCCGCGGCCTCCACCGTCAGCGCGCTCGCGTCGTCGCCCATCGCCGCGATGACCGTCTCGACGGCTTCCTCCCCGACCTTCTGCGCGATCTTGGCTCGGCCCTTGGCGAACAATTGCGCGGTGTAGGAGGTCGCGGGATCATCGCCCCTGCGCGAGCGGATAATTGCGTCGAGCGCATCCAGCGGGTCGTCGGCCATCGAACGGATCGGTGGCCGCGCGCGCGCGCAACGTCAATCCTCGACGTGGGTATCGGGCTGCTTGAACCGCTTCCGGAGCGCGCGGCGGACTAGCCACACGCCGCCGACCGCCATCGCGAATAGGGCGATATCCGAGAGTTCGGGCATGCTGCGCGTGTGGATGATGCCACTGTGCGGCGGTACCTGCGCGAAGGCCGGGGTCGCGAACAGCAACAAGGACAGGACGAAGCGCATGGCGTCTGATTAAACACCCAACTCTTAATTCTCCGTCATGCCGGACGTGTTCCGGCATCCGGCTTCTTCTCTGGCGGAACAGCGGGACCCCGGATCAAGTCGGGGGGGCGATCAGGAGAGAGGGACCCGCACCGGAATCCCCGCTGTCGCCAATGCGCGGTGGGCGTCGGCAATGCTGGCCTCGCCGAAATGGAAAATGCTGGCGGCGAGCACCGCGCTGGCATGGCCGTCGCGAATGCCCGCGACCAGGTCGTCGAGCCCGCCGACGCCACCCGACGCCACCACCGGCACGCTCACCCGGTCGGCGATCGTGCGGATCAGGTCGAGGTCGTAGCCGTCGCGCTTGCCGTCGCGGTCCATGCTGGTGACCAACAATTCGCCCGCACCCAGCTCGGCGAGCCGTAACGCGTGCGCGACAGCGTCAAGTCCGGTCGACTTGCGCCCGCCATGCGTGAACACTTCCCAGCCGCCACCCGACCGCCGCGCATCGACCGAGCCAACGACGCACTGGCTGCCGAAGCGTTCGGCGATCTCGCCGACCAGGTCGGGCCGCGCCACCGCCGCCGAATTGACCGCGACCTTGTCCGCGCCCGCTAGCAACAGCGCCCGTGCATCCTCGACCGAGCGCACCCCGCCGCCGACCGTCAACGGCATGAAGCACACTTCCGCCGTCCGCCGCACGACGTCGAGGATCGTCCCCCGCGCCTCGTGGCTGGCGGTGATGTCGAGGAAGCAAAGCTCGTCCGCCCCCGCGGCGTCATACGCTTGTGCCTGCTCGACCGGATCGCCGGCGTCGCGCAGGTCGACGAAATTGACCCCTTTAACCACGCGCCCGTTCGCAACGTCGAGGCATGGAATCACGCGTGCCCGGACGGTCACGCGCCTGCTTCCGCCACCGCGATCGCCGTCGCCAGATCGAGGCGGCCGTCATACAGTGCGCGGCCCGTGATCACGCCTTCGATCCCGTCGCGAGCGTGCAGTGCCAGCACGTGGATTTCGCCGATCCCTGCCACGCCGCCGCTCGCGATGACGGGAATGTCAACCGATCGTGCGAGATCGACGGTGGCCTCGACGTTACAGCCCTTGAGCAACCCGTCGCGCCCGACATCGGTGAAAAGGAGCGCCGCCACCCCGGCGTCCTCGAACCGGCGCGCGAGATCGTGGACCGCGACGTCCGATACGTCCGCCCAGCCGCGCGTCGCGATCATGCCGTCCTTGGCATCGACCGCGACGACGATCCCGCCGGGAAAATCGTGCGCCGCCTCGCGAACCAGATCGGGGTTCTCCAGCGCGGCGGTTCCGATCACCAGCCGCGCAACGCCGGCGTCGAACCAGCCCTCGATCGCCGCGCGGTCGCGAATGCCGCCACCGAGCTGGACATGGCCGGGGAATGCCTCGACCACCGCGCGCACAACCTCGCCGTTGACCGACTGTCCGGCGAACGCGCCGTCGAGATCGACCATGTGGAGGTGCTGCGCGCCCGCCGCGGCGAACGCCATCGCCTGCGCGATCGGATCGTTGCCGTAGATTGTCGCCGAGTCCATGTCGCCTTCGGACAGGCGGACGACGTTGCCGCCCTTCAGGTCGATGGCGGGGAAGACGATCAGGCTCATGGCCGCCACTCCAGAAAACGCGAGAGCAGATCAAGGCCGTAGCGCTGGCTCTTTTCGGGGTGGAACTGCACCCCAGCGAGGTTGTCGCGCGCGATCGCCGCGACGACCGGGCCGGCATGGTCGGTCGTCGCCACCACATCGTCGCCCTCGAACGCGAAGGAATGAAGGAAATAGGCCTCGCCCGGTTCGATCAACGGGTGGGGAGCGGTGGGGCGGACGTCGTTCCAGCCCATGTGCGGGACTTTGGCGGTGGGATCGCTCGGCTTCAGGCGCCGGACGCGTCCGCTGATCCAGCCAAGGCCCGGATGCTCGCCCATTTCCTCGCCAGCGTCGGCCATCAATTGCATGCCGACACAGATGCCGAGGAAGGGCGCGCCATCGCCGCGTACGCGCTGTTCGATCGCCTCGACCATGCCGTCCACGCCGCGCAATGCCGACGCGCACGCGCCGAACGCGCCGACGCCCGGCAGGACGATGCGATCAGCTTTCGCCACCACATCCGGGTTGTCGGTCACCGCGATGTCGTGCGCGCCAGCGACCTTCAGCGCGTTCGCGACCGAATGGAGGTTGCCCGCGCCATAGTCGATCAAGGCGACGGTCAAAGCGTTCCCTTGGTCGAGGGGATCGCGTCGGCCTTGCGCGGATCAATCTCGACCGCCTCGCGCAACGCGCGCGCCAGTCCCTTGAACGCGGCCTCGGCGATGTGATGGTTGTTCGACCCGTAGAGCGTCTCGATGTGCAAGGTAAGCCCGGCGGTCTGCGCGAACGAGTGGAAGAAATGCTCGAACATCTCGGTATCCATCTCGCCGAGGCGTTTTTGCGAAAACTCGGCTTTCCACACCAGGAACGGCCGCCCGGAAATGTCGAGCGCGACGCGCGTCAGCGTCTCGTCCATCGGTGACAGCGCATCGGCATAGCGCCGGATGCCGCGCTTCTCGCCCAGCGCCTGCGCCACTGCCTCGCCGATCGCGAGCCCGGTATCCTCGACCGTGTGATGCTGGTCGATGTGCAGGTCGCCGACCGTCTTCACGTCGAGATCGATCAGCGAATGGCGGCTGAGCTGTTCGAGCATATGGTCGAAGAACCCGATGCCCGTGGACACCCGATACGCCCCCGTCCCGTCGAGATTGACGGTGACGTCGATGCTGGTCTCGCTCGTCTTGCGGCTGATCGTCGCGGTGCGCATGCCGCTCCCCATAGCGCCACCGCGCGCCTATGCAATCTTGACCCCGTCCTCGCATTGGTTACCGAAGGGATATGAGCGAGCAGTTGCCCGACAGCCTGATTCCCTATGACGAGATCGTCCAAGAGGCGTTGCGCGCCGTGGTCGGCCGCGTGCTGGGGTCGGTCGCGGCTGGCGGCGGCCTGCCCGGCGAGCATCATTTCTACATCACCTTCAAGACTCAGGCGCCTGGCGTCGACATCCCGTCGCGGCTGATCGAGCGATTTCCGGACGAGATGACGATCGTCCTGCAGAACCGGTATTGGGATCTCACGGTGGACGATGAGCGGTTTTCGGTGGGTCTCAGCTTCAATCAGGTGCCGTCGAAGCTCGACATTCCCTATTCGGCGATCACGGGTTTTCACGATCCAGCGGTGAACTTCGAACTGCGCTTCCAGGCGCAGGAGGAACCCGAAGGACCGGAGCCGCACGACGAGGCTGAAAACGATCCGGTCGAGCGGGTCGATGACGGGTCGAACGTCGTGAGCGTGGATTTCAAGCGGAAGAAATAAACTTCTTCGTCACCCCGGCCTTGAGCCGGGGTCCCGCTCCTTCAGCCGGCGGAAGAAGCGGGATGCCGGATCAAGTCCGGCATGACGGAGATGGTGATGGCTGACACTCGAACCGAGACCGACTCGATCGGCGCAATCGAGGTCCCTTCGTCGGCCTATTGGGGCGCGCAGACCCAGCGATCGATCGAGAATTTTCCGTTCCCGGCTACCGAACGCATGCCGATCGCGATCGTTCATGCCCTCGCTCTCGTGAAACAGGCGGCGGCGCGGGTGAACCGGCGGCACGGCCTGCCGCCCGACCTGGCCGACGCGATCGAGGCGGCTGCGGCCGAAGTCGTCGCGGGCAAGCTCGACGACCAGTTCCCGCTCGTGATCTGGCAGACGGGCAGCGGCACGCAGTCGAACATGAACGTCAACGAGGTCATCGCCGGCCGCGCCAACGAGATGCTGACGGGTACACGCGGCGGCAAGACGCCGGTCCACCCCAACGACCATGTCAACATGAGCCAGTCGTCGAACGACAGCTTCCCGACCGCTCTGCATGTTGCGGCGGCACTGGCGGCGACGCGGCGGTTGTTCCCCGCGATCGATCGGCTTGCCGACGCGCTGCTCGCCAAAGCGAAAGCGTGGGACGACATCGTCAAGATCGGGCGCACCCACTTGCAGGACGCGACGCCGCTGACGCTGGGCCAGGAGTTTTCGGGCTATTACGCGCAACTGAAACTCGCGCGCACCCGCACCGAGCCGTTCGTCATCCACGCGCTCTCGAGGCTGGCGCAGGGTGGCACCGCCGTCGGCACCGGACTCAACGCGCCGGCGGGGTTCGATACCGAAGTCGCCTTCGAGCTATCGACGCTGACCGGCTTTGCGTTCGAAACCGCGCCCAACAAGTTCGAGGCGCTGGCGTCGAACGATACTTTGGTCGATTTCTCTGGCCGTCTGAACAGCCTGGCGGTCGCGTTGACAAAAATCGCCAACGACATCCGCTTGCTCGGCTCCGGCCCGCGCTCGGGGATCGGCGAGTTAGCGCTGCCCGCCAACGAGCCGGGCAGCTCGATCATGCCCGGCAAGGTCAACCCGACCCAGTGCGAGATGCTGACGATGGTTGCGGGCCAGGTGATCGGAAACCACCAGGCGGTGACCGTCGGCGGGATGCAGGGGCATTTGGAGCTTAACGTGTTCAAGCCGTTGATCGGCGCCAACGTGCTGCGCTCGATCGACCTCCTTGCCGTGGGCATGGAAAGCTTCGCCGAACGCTGTGTCGATGGGCTGGAGCCCGACCGCCGCCGAATCGCCGAACTTGTCGATCGCTCGCTGATGCTCGTCACCGCGCTCGCGCCCGAAATCGGCTACGACAATGCCGCGAAGATCGCGAAATACGCGCATGAACACGGCCTTACGCTTAAGGAGGCAGGGCTCGGCCTCGGTCTGGTCGATGAAGCGACGTTCGACCGCGTCGTGCGGCCAGAGGTTATGGTCGGCCGCTAGTCGGCGGCAACGAGATATTCGTCGATCCGGTCGAACGGCCGCCGCCGGTCGCGGCGCCGGTCATCGACCCAATGCTCGACGAGCCGCATCGCGACCGGATCGATCATGCAGGTCCGCACGCGTCCTTCCTTATACGATCGCACCAGTCCGGCAGTTTCGAGTACCGCAAGATGCTGCATCACCGCCGGAAGCGACATGGGGAACGGCGCCGCGATCGCGCTGACGGTCATCGGCTGCTCCACGAGCCGCTCGACGATGGCGCGTCGCGTGGGGTCGGAAAGCGCCTGAAACACACGGTCGAGCAGATTCGATTCGCTAAGCATATGCTTTACTATTGAGCTTCGCTCGATTTGCGAAGGAACCTTGGCCGCGCGGCGCAGTTTCATCGCAAAAGCGAAAGGGCACTCATGAAATTCAGCACGATTCTGGGCGCGACGATCGGTAGCGCGATCGATGGCAGCGATGGGGACGATTCGACCGTGGACGGCGCGATCATCGGCGCAGCGACGGCGGCCGCGGTGCGCGTTGCCGTGCCGCTGGCCGTAACGTTCGCGACCGGCTGGCTGGTGTGGCGCGGCATCGGCAAGGCGCGTGACGCCGTGTTCGGACCCAAACCGGTCACCGAATAGCACGCGACTCGCCTTGACGTGGAGCGGTGCTCCACGCCAAAGGCGCACATGGTCGATCATCGCGCGTCGCAACCCAAAAGCTTCAAACGGCGCGGCTTGATGTTCGTGCTGTCATCGCCATCGGGGGCAGGCAAATCGACGATCGCCAAACGGCTGCTCAAGGAAGAGCACAACCGGCTGAAAATGTCGGTGTCCTACACGACGCGCCCGATCCGCGAGGGTGAGGTCGACGGCAAGGACTATCACTTCGTCGATACCGCGACGTTCCGCCAGATGGTGGAGGACGACCAGTTCCTCGAATGGGCCCGCGTGATGGGCGACAATCGCTATGGCACGCCGCGCGATACGGTGTTCAAGGATCTGGAGCACGGGCGTGACATCCTGTTCGACATCGATTGGCAGGGTGCTCAGCAATTGTTCCAGCTTGCCGGGGGCGACGTGGTGCGCGTGTTCATCCTGCCGCCGGGGCTCAGGACGCTGCGGGAGCGGCTCGAAAAGCGCGCGACCGACAGCAAGGAAGTCATCGACAACCGCATGGACCGCGCGCTCGGCGAAGTCAGCCACTGGGACGGCTACGATTATGTCCTGGTCAATGACGACCTCGACGATTGCTATGAGTGCGTGCAGACGATCCTGACGGCCGAACGGTTGAAGCGCTCACGCCAGCGCGGTATGATCGGGTTCATCCGGCGCCTGCCGGAGATGTAGCCACGGCTTGGGGGAGCCGATGATGCCCTATCGTTACGCGCATTACGTCATTCTGCTGGCGCTGGTCCCGGCGATCGGCCTTGCGTTCTGGCCAGCTTATTTCAGCAATCTACGCGGCGCGAGCTGGGTATTCCATGCGCACGGCCTGACGGCGAGCTGCTGGATCATACTCGCGCTGGCGCAGAGCTGGACGGCGCACGCCAAGCGGTTCGTGTGGCACAGACTGGCGGCTCGCTCGGTGCTGGTGCTGGTGCCACTGTTCGCCGCCGGCGGGGCGCTCGCGCTGCAGGGCATGGCGACCAAGTTCTTGACGAAGAGCGACCCGTTCTATGGGGCGTTCGGCGCGCGGCTGGGCATGGATGATATCGTTTCGACAATCATGCTGGTGGCTATGGTCCGCGCGGCGATCGTCAATCGCCGGCGGGTCGGGCTGCACGCCGCTTACATGCTCGCGACCGTGGCGCTGGTGCTGCCACCAGTGTTCTCGCGATTGCCGCTGCCACGCTGGTGGCACCTTGCGGACCTGCTGACGATCGCCATCGCGCTCGCGGTTTATCTCGCGCGGCGGCGCGACGGCTGGCCGTTCCTGCTCGTCACGGTGTACAGCGTCTGGCGCATCGTCCAGTTCGAGACGATTGCCGCGAGCGACTGGTGGGCGGCCGCATTCGCACAGATCAAGGATCTGCCGCCGCTGCCGATCGTACTGGGCGCGTTCGTCGCGTCCGGCGTGGCGATCTGGTCGGCGTGGCCCTGGAAGCGGACGACGCGCGTCCGACCGTTATCAGCGGCCTAGCGTCAGGAAGCGCACCGCCGCGTCGAATTCGGCGCGATGCGCGGCGCGCGTTTGCGCGGCCAGCGCGTCCTCGCCCCATTGCTCAGCCTGCCAATCCTCGTCGAGGTTCGCGGCGGTCCACACGGCCTCCGCCGCCATCGCGCCTTCGATCAGCGCGAGGCCGAGCACCAGCGACCCGGTGATCGTGACGATCGGGGACAGCCCTGCGAGTTCAAAGGCATCGCGCGTCGCCACCGCGACCGCCAGTTTCTCGATCGTCGCGTCGGGTTGCGGTTGGTGCATGACCCCCGACGCCAGCTCGAACTGCACGCCATAGCGTCCCTCCGCCCAGTCGAGCGGCGGATTCCACAACGCGTTCTGCCGCTCGATCAGGTCGGGCGGCGCGTCGGCGCGGTAGCAGAGCAAGTCGCTCTCGGCATAAGCGGCGAGGTTGGCGGCGAACACCGCGGGGTCGGCCGGGATGCGTTCGATCGCGGCGTTTGACAGGCCCGTCAGCGGCATCGCGCGCGGGTCTATGTCGCCCTCGACGCTGCGCCATTCCTCGGCGACCGCGTCGGCGAGCGCGTCGGTCGGCAGCACCAGCGGCAGCCGGCCGGGCGTGCGGACCGGCTTGCCGTCGAGCCGTACGCCGCGCTCGGCATCGACGGTGACGTCCTTCCAGAACCTCTTCATTTCCGCAGCTTGGGCGGCCGCCGCCGGTTGGTCCGCACGTTCCCCGGCGTCGCCCAGCGATGCGCGAGCGCCAGCGGCACGACCCATGACATGTAGATCGCCGACAGCACGATCGCGCCGCCCAGCACCTTCATCTGCCATTGCGGATAGCGAGCGGTGAGCACCAGCCCGAATACGGCCCCGGCGGCGCCGATCAGCCGCGTGGCGGTAATCATGAGGTAGCGATTGCGCGACTGCGCCGGGCTGGGTTCTTCGGTCATCACGCTTCCAGATGCTGCGGCAAGTCGGCGACTTCAAGCGCGATGCTATGCGCGCCAGCGTCCGCCAGTTCGTCCGGCGAATGATAACCCCAGCCCACGCCGATCGCACGCACGCCGGCATTTACCGCCATCATGACGTCATAGGTCGTATCGCCGATCATCGCGGTACGCGCGGGATCGGCCCCGGTTTCGGCGATTGCCACCTCGATCATCGACGGATGCGGCTTGGACGGGTGGCGATCCGACGTCTGGAGCGTCACGAAATGATGCGCGAGTCCGTGCGTCGATAGGACATGCGCCAGCCCGCGATCGGACTTGCCCGTCGCGACGCCGAGCCGCCAGCCTTGGTCGGCGAGCCGCTCGACCAGCGCGCCGACCCCGTCGAACAGCGGCTCCTCGTCGAGCGCCCCGCTCGCGCGCATCGCGACAAACTTGTCCTTGTATTTCTGCGCAAGGACGCGGTGGTCGGCGTCCGATGCGTCGGGCAGCAACGCCTGCATCGCCTCGACCAGGCTCAACCCGACGATCCGGCGGATCGCGTCGCGCGGCGGCACGGCGATCCGCGCTTCAGCGAACGCTTCCTCGACAGCGCGGCAGATATTCGCCTGGCTATCGACCAGCGTCCCGTCGCAGTCGAAGATCGCGAGCCGCGTCACAGGTTGCGCATCCAGTGTGCGATCCCGCGCCGGCCCGATGCCTCGGCGCCGTCGGCGGCAGCAAGGCGCGCAGCCTCGGGCTTGTTCTGGCCGAGCTTGAGCGTTCCGCGCCATCCCGCGATTTCCAGCCGGAAGCCTACAATCGCGGCGGTCAGCTTGCCGAACAATTTGGGGTCCATCTTGTCGCGCGTCCACGGCGTCTTGGGCGCGAGCTTCGCTTCTTGTTCGGCGGACAGCTGATCGAGTTGCGCGACCAGATCGTCGTCGATCATCCGCCGCATCACGCCTTCCAGCTCGACCGCGACGTAATTCCAGGTCGGCACCTGATCCGGCCCGAGTCGATACCAGTCCGGGCTGACGTAACCGTCCGGCCCCAGCGCCGTGAAGAGCCCGGTCGCGCCGTCGAGGTACCGCGCGATCCCGTTGCCGCGCGCGACGTGCAGACCCAGCGTGTCGTCGTCCAGCCACACCACCGGCACCTGCGCCACGCGCGGCCCGTCTGGCGTCGCGGCGAACAACTGGCCGAAGCCAAGTTCGCTCACCAGCGCGCGCATGGCGTCGCGATCTTCCCAGCGGAAGGTGGAATTGGGATGCATCAGCGCTTCTTCGGGCTGGGCTTTTTCGTACCCGGCTTCCTGCCCTTCGCCGCACCCCGGCGCGGCGCATCGGCCGCCCCGCGATTGCGCCGTTCGCCCTTGCGCTCCTTGCGCACGGTCTTGGCGTGCTGCTTGGCGCGGGTCTTCTGTTCGGCCTTGGTCGGGGCGGGGGCCTCGTCGAGCGGCATCATGTTGCCGAGCATCTGGTCGAACCCGAGTTGCGCCAGGCTTTCGGCGAAATGCGCGGGCAGTTCGGCCTCGACGTCGATCTTGCCACCGTCGGGATGATCGACCGCGATCCGCCGCGAATGGAGGTGCATCTTGCGGCTGATCCCGCCGGTCAGGAACGCCGCAGGCCCGCCATATTTGCCGTCGCCGACGATCGGGTGGCCGATCGCCGCCATGTGGACGCGGAGCTGGTGCGTGCGGCCGGTATAGGGGGTCAGCTCGACCCAGGCGGTCGAATTGCCGGCGCGTTCGATCACGCGATAGCGGCTCCGCGACGCTTGCCCGTTCTCCTCATCGACATGCATCTTCTCGCCGCCGGTGCCGGGCTGCTTGGCGAGCGGCAAGTCGATCACGCCGTCCTCGATCGACGGCACGCCGACGATCAGCGCCCAATAGACCTTCTTGGCGCTGCGCCCCGAAAAGCTCTTGGCGAAGAAGGCGGCGGCACGAGCCGTGCGCGCCACGAGCAACGCCCCCGACGTATCCTTGTCGAGCCGGTGGACCAGCTTGGGCCGGCCCTCATTGTCGTATTGCAGCGCGTCGAGCAGGCCATCGACATGCGCGGTCGTCTTGGTCCCGCCCTGCGTCGCGAGGCCGGGCGGCTTGTTGAGCACGAACGCCTGTGCGTCCTGGTGGATCACCATGTCGCGCGCGAATTCCACTTCCTCGTCGGACAAAGGCGGCCGTTCGCGCTTGGGCTTGCCCGCGACCTGGACCGGCTCGGGCGGCGGCACGCGAAGCGTCTGGCCCGCGGCGATGCGATCGCCCGGCGTCGCGCGCGCGCCGTCGACCCGGAGCTGGCCGGTACGCGCCCATTTCGCGACGAGCGTGAAGCTGGTGTCGGGCAAATGCCGCTTGAACCAGCGATCTAGCCGGATGCCGTCGTCGTCGGGCGCGACGGTGAAGGTGCGGATGTCGCTCATGCAATGGCCCTGACCAGATACAGCCCGCCGAACAGCGCCAGCACCGATCCGATCACCGATACAAGCACGTAGGTCAGCGCGACGCCCCATTGCCCGCGTTCGATCATCGTCACCGTATCGAGCGAAAAGGCGGAGAAGGTCGTGAACCCGCCGAGCACGCCGACGCCGATCAGCAACCGCGTATGCTCGTTGCCTCCCGTGCGGGCCAGCAATCCTGCGAGCAGTCCCATGACGAACCCGCCAATCAGGTTCACCGCCAGCGTGCCCCAAGGATAATTGGGTCCGAACGCCGCCAGCATCGTCTTGCCGACAGCGTAACGTCCCGCGCTGCCGACCGCGCCGCCGACCATGACCAGAAGGAAATTCATTATCCGCCTGTAGCGGAGCGACGCCGCTAAACAAACGGCTGGTTTCAGCACCCACGCGAACTGCGCTGCCTATGCTGTCCGCTATCGGGTAGGCGGCCTCGCGTGGGTGCTGAAGGGGGTAGAAGCGATCAGCGGGACATCAGTTCCCGTTGTTCGCCACAATATCGACCTCGGTACGGCCATCGCCGCGCGTGTCAAAGTAAATTACGTATGCGGCGCCATCGCGGCGCGTGCCGCCGAGCACATGCTGGCCGTCATTGGCCTGATGCTCGGCCGAATAGCCGGCGGCGGTGACGCGGCCGTAATACCAGTCGAGCACGGTCTGGATCGACGCCTCGGTCGAAAAGTTGACTACGCGCAGCGCGCAACCGCCTGCCGCGGCCCCCGCGGCTTCATCGACGCGTGCATCGGGATAGAGCGGCAAAGCGGCGGGCAGGCGCTGCGCCCAGCCGGTCGAATATTGCAGCTCGTTCGCGCAGCCCGCGGTGCGCTGGTCGCGCTGGCGCCTGGCGAGCGCGCCGAGTGTCACCGAATCGTTCTTCACCTTGCACTGCGGGCAATCGCCTGAGGCGGGCGGGGTCGGCTTGCTGCCGCTCGACGATGATGAACCGCCCGCGGCGATGGTGCCGTCGGTCTTGCCACCCGCGACCGAATCCGGCGGCAGCGCACCCGAATAGGGTTGCTGCGGTGGGCGCACCGCGTCGGCGTTGGACTGGCCGGTCAGCGCCGGATCGACCATGATCTGATCCTGCAACGCGGCGCGTATCGCTGGGTCGCTGGAATTGGCGGTGTTGCTCGCGAGTTCGGCGTCGAGCGAATCGAGATTGCTTTCGGCGGCCGGCTGCGACCCGCACGCGACAAGCCCGAGCGGGGCGAGTGCGACTAGTATCAAATGGCGGACAGCCACGCCGGCAACACTCCGATGGTTCGATGCGGGCGATAGCAAAGAAGGCGTTAAGATAGAGCTACGCAGGCCTTGCGCGGCGGTGCGCACATCCCACATGCTGGCTCATGCTCAACCTTGTCTCGATCCTGATCGGCATCGTCCTGCTCGTCTTCGTGCTGGTCGGCCTGATCCCGTTCCTCGGCTGGCTCAACTGGCTGGCGCTGGTGATAGGCGCGGTCGGCGTGCTGTTGGGTGCCTTGTCGCGGCACAAGTCCGGGTTGATCTTCAACATCGTCCTGCTGCTGATCGCCGCGTGGCGGCTGTCGCTCGGCGGCGGGATCTTATGACGCGAAAAGGGCCCGGCGGTTGCCGAGCCCTTCGCTTGACCGGTAGGTCAGTCGCTTAGCGGCATTGGACCTGCCCGCGGTCGATCGACGACCCCAAAGCCGCGCCGCCAGCCGCGCCCAGCAGGGTGCCGAGCGTGCTCGACCGTCCGTTCGACAGTGAGTTGCCGATCAGCCCGCCCAGCACACCGCCGACGATCAGGCCTGTCGTCCCGTCCGAACGGCGGCAATAATATTGGCCGTTCGATCCGCGATAGATGCGGTCGTTCCGATACAGCCGGCGCGGCTGGTAATAGCGGCCGTCGCGATAATAGCGGTTGGCATAATAGTAACGCTGGCCGGGCTCCAGCCGATTATAGTCATACCCGCGCCACGTCTGCCAGTTGCGCGTGTCGCGGCGATAGTCGCGCCGGGCGTCGCGGATTTCCCGATCGCGCTCGCGCTGCGCCCGGGCCACATCGCGGCGGCTATCGGCATTGCGCAAGTCACGGCGATAGTCCTTGTTCGCATCGCGTACTTCGTCGCGATATTCGCGGCCGGCATCGCGCGGATTGCTTTGGGCAAAAGACGTCATCGGGGCCGCCATCGTGGTGGCGGCCAGGGCGGCCAGAAGGAGCCGTCGCATCATAATTCTCCCTTTCGTTTTGGAGTTCCCGTAAAACCCGCCGTGTCGCTCGAAGGTTGCGTGAACCCGAAACTACCGGGCGTTCAGGCGCGCGACAGGTTTTCAGGTGAGCGTGTGTTCCAACGTGATCTCGGCGTTGAGCACCTTCGATACCGGGCAGTTCGCCTTGGCGTCGGCGGCGATTTGCGCAAAGCGGTCGGCATCCATGCCCGGCACGCTGGCGGTCAGCGTCAGGTCGGATCGTGTGATCGCGAACCCTTCGCCTTGCTTGTCCAGGGTGACCTTGGCGGTCGTTTGCAGCGTGCCGTCGCTGAACCCCTCGCGGGCGAGGGCGAAGCTCAGGGCCATGGTGAAGCAGCTCGCGTGCGCTGCGGCGATCAGCTCCTCCGGGTTGGTACCCGGCTCGTCGCCGAACCGCGTGCCGAACCCGTATTTCTGGTCACTTAGCACGCCCGACTGCGTCGACACATGCCCGACGCCATCCTTCCCGAAACCTTCATATTTCGCCGAACCGCTGCGTGTCGTCATTGCTGGCTCCATAAGAAAAAAGGGGCACGACCCATTGGCCGCGCCCCGTTCGTATCACACCTGACGGCGCAGCGCTCAGCGGCAGCGGCGCTTCTTGGTGATCGTCTTGTCGATCGCCTGGCCACCGAATGCCCCGGCCACGCCACCCACTGCGGTGCCGAGCAGCTTGTCGCCGCGACCCGCGATGCCGTTGCCGATCAGCGCGCCGGCGACGCCCCCAACCACCAGGCCGGTCGTGCCGTTCGAACGGCGGCAATAGGTGCGGCCATCCTTGCCGCGCCATTCGCGATAATGGTATTTCTTGGCCTGCACCGGCGTGACCGGCACGATGGCGGTCGATGCGACCATCGTCATCGCCCCGCAGGCGAGCAGCAGCTTTCGCATGTCGAATTCCCTTTGCTTTGGATCAATGCCGCAAGCGTAACGTCTTTGCTGCCCGCAAAGTTTCATCCCGTTCCAAATCCCCTGCGGCAGCTGATCAGCATGTGCACGATATCCACGTTATCCACAGGCTGCCGGCGTCGGTTAACGCTTGGCGCGAATCGGAATCGATGACAGCTTCATGACATCAGGAAGCTGAACGGCTTGGCGAGAAATCGGCAGTTTGTTCAAGGACTTGAGCTTCGAGAAACAGGCCGGACCGCAAGGGAAGGACGATGGTTTCGAAGGTGGGACATCGGCCCCCGCTGACCCCGGACGGATCGCGCAAGCGAGAAGACCGGAACAGGCATCACCGATGTTCCAAATGCGAAGAAGGTAGCTTCGGCTAGGTTCTTCGTAAGGCCGCCGGTGGCCGGGAATGCTGAGACTCTTCGGATGATCGCGCCCGGCCCCGACGACCGAACCGGGAAGTCTGGTGGATCTTCGGATCAAACCGACGGATCGGATGCGAGATTCAGGAAGCCTTCGGGTTTTCGGGGTGGAGCAGATCGCGAAGCTGGATGTGCCTTCGGGTGGATCGAGTGGAGCGAGCCTTCGGAAACGGAGCGCCTTCGGGCGAAACCGGGCTGGGGCGACCGCGAAGCAGGAAAGGCCTTCGGGCCGATCGGTGGAGCGGGCGAAGCGAAGGGAGTCTTCTGACGAACGGAGCGGAGCGAAACCGCAGAGTTGCGATGGTCTTCGGGCCGCGCGGCCGAGCAAACCGTGAAACCTGGCGCCGCTCCTTGGAGCCGCACGGATGTAGCGAGCCGCCGAAACCAGAAGGCGCGGCAGGGGCTTCGGCTCAGGCAAGCGGATCGAAGTCCGGCGACAGGGGAGTCGGTCGCAAGACCGGCTCCCCAATTGCGTTTGGGGGCGGCTGGACTGGCAACATTTGCCTGATATCACGACGACATGTTCGTCTTTGCAGCCCTACTCACTATTGCCGACCCGACAGCGACCTTCATAGATGATTTGCGCAACTGCGGCATCGACGAGACGCGTGCGCTCGTGGAGTATCGCGACGACTTGCAGGATCGCGAAACAGGTGTGGGTGGTTCGGCACCCGTATCGGACCAGCAGATGGGCTGCTTGGCTGAGGCTGCCGCGAAACATGGGTATTTCGTAGAGTTCGCCGATCCCGCGTTGAACCGGCGCTTCTCGGAAATCTACCGACCGAAAATGGGGGAGGTTGGCATGGCTGCGGCTCGACAGGAGCTTGCGAAACGAGGTCTGCTGGAGAAGGCGCCAAAATTCGATGCCGGGCAGCCGCTTCCTGCTTATGCGGGGCGTGTCGAACATTTTTGTGGAGCCAAGCCGGGCAGTCTGCTCATAGCGACTGGGGCGACAACGTTGACAATCGATCCGCTGGCTTTGCGGAAGATGCCTAGCAAAAAAGCCAGCGGTCAGATCGAATGTGTGCTGATGACCCTGATCGCCGCCGACCTAGAGCCCAAAGGCATGTCATTCGGATTCACTGGTAACGAAGCTTACGCACCGGCCCAACCTGATACCGACGAGCGTCGCTGACCTCCATGCTTCCCCACACCTCATGGCTCCCCGCGATCGCGCCGTGGCTCGACCTGGCGGGGCTGGTCGTGTTCGCTGCGTCGGGTGCGCTCGCGGCGGCGCGGCGGGGGCAGACGATGGTGACCCTGTGTTTCTTCGCGCTCGTCACCGGCGTGGGCGGGGGGACGGTGCGCGATCTGCTGATCGGCGCGCCGGTATTCTGGATCCATGACAGCCGCGCGGCGGCCGCCTGCCTGGTGGTCGCGTTCGCGGTGTGGCTGACCCCTGCGGCATGGTGGCGCGGGCAAGCGCTCGATTGGTTCGATGCGGTGGGCCTTGCTGGCTATGCCGTGTTCGGCGCGGCCAAGGCGATCGGTTACGGCGTGCCGCCGGTGCCCGCCGCGCTGATGGGCGTGGTAACGGGGTGCGTCGGCGGGATCATCCGCGATGTGCTGGCGGGCGAGCCGTCGATCATCATGCGGCCCGAAATCTACGTGACCGCGGCGGCGCTCGCGGCAGGGCTGTATGTCGGTCTCGGGCAAATCGGCGTGCCGTTACCGGTCGCGGCGGGGTTTGGCGCAGTCGCCGGGTTCGCGTTGCGCGCGGTCGCGATCCGCTGGAAGCTCGCGCTGCCGGCCTATCGCGGCGGAACGCGGTGATCGCGGCGCTGCTGACGCTGGCGAGCCCGGCGCCGGTATTGCTGCCGCAACTCCAGCCGTTTGGTTTCCTCGTCGGTCATTGCTGGCAGGGGGAGATCGCACCGGGGCAGATTGACCGTCATTGCTTCACGGTCCTCACCGACGGGACGGTGCGAGACCGGCATCTGGTCAGCGAGCGCGGGAAGCGGGTGCTGGCGGGGGAGACCGTCTATCGCTGGGACGCGGGAGCGGGAGCGATCGCGTTCATCTATCGCGACTCCATGGGCGGGCGCGTCGCGGGATCGGTGCGTTCGCGCGGCAATCTTATCGGATTTTCCGGCGCCTACACTACGCGCGGCGGCCAGCGATTCCGCATTGCGTCGCGCTGGGCGCGGATCGGTGACACGACCTATCGGGCCGAGATCCGCTCCACCGACCTGCCGCAGGTCAACGCGACGACACTGTATCGGCGCATCGACTAGCCTCGCTGTACGAGTCCGACCTCGCTGAATTTCTTCGGTTGAGCGGGCGGGATCGTCGCTTCGTTAAGTTCGCACTGCCAAAAACCAACGTCGATCCAGCGCCCCTGCTTGAACCCGAGTTCGCGCAACACGCCCTGGCGACGGAACCCGGTCGCTTCGTGCAGCGCCATCGAATAATCGTTGGGCAGCGAGATAACGCTGATCGCCTGGACGAAGCCCTGCGCACGCAGCGTATCGATCAGCGCGTGATACAGCAGTCTTCCCATTCCCTGGCCCTGCGCGGGTCCGGCAACATAGACCGACGTTTCGACGACATAGCGATAAGCAGGCCGCTCGCGGAACTTGCTGGCATAGGCATAAGCGAGAACGGCATCGCCATCCTCCTCGCCATTGGTCGCGACCAGCCAGGGATAAAGACCCTCCGACGCCGCCATCCGCTCTCCCATCGTCGCGGCGTCGGGCGCTTCGGTCTCGAACGAGACCGTGCCGGTCATCACATAAGGAGCGTAGATCGCCGCGATCGCCGCCGCATCGTCGGGCCGGGCAGGGCGGAGCGCGATCAAGACCAGATCGCCTTGACCAGCATCTGGACCAGGCTGAGGTCGCTACCGCTCGGCCGCTTGTCCTCAAACCCCGCACATTCGAGGCAGCGGGCCTGGACCGAATTTGCCGTCGCCAGCCGTTTCGCATCGCCCAGCGCGCGGGCCAGAACGTCCTGACGCTCGGCCGCGATCACCGCGAACACGTCACGCGCACTGGCGCTGTCGCTGCTGCTGTCGTCGTCGCCGTTGAACCCGGCGATCAATTGCGCGAGCCAGCCCGGCTTCTTTTCCAGATAGACGCGCGCGACGTTCTTGGGGTCGATCCCGGCGCGCTTGGCGGCCTCCGCGACCGCGTCGTCGAGCGTGCCGAACCGATCGACCAGCCCGATCTGCCGCGCGGTGCCGCCATCCCATACCCGGCCCTGGCCGATCTCATCGACCCGCTGCGGCGTGAGTTTGCGCGCCGCCGCGACGCGCGCGATGAACTGCGCGTAGCCATGTTCGATCGACGATTGCAGGATCGCATCGACCTGCGGGTTGGTGCCGCCATAGACGTCCGGCTGGCCCGACAGCGGCGTTGTCTTGACCCCGTCCGTGGTGACGCCGAGCTTGCCGAGCGAATTCTCGAAGGTTGGGATGATCCCGAAAATGCCGATCGACCCGGTGATCGTGTTGGGCTCGGCAAAGATCACATCGCCCGCGGTAGATACCCAATAGCCGCCCGACGCCGCCAGACCGCCCATCGACACCACGACCGGCAGCCCCTGCTTCTTCGCTTCAAGCACCGCCAGCCGGATCGTTTCCGACGCCAGGGCCGATCCGCCAGGCGAATCGACCCGCACCACCAGCGCCTTCAATTCTTTTTTCGCCAAAGCGTCGAGCACCGCCTTGGCGATCGTGTCGCCCGCCGCGACGCCCGGACCCGAATTGCCATCGACGATGTCACCCGCGACGGTCACGATGCCGATCTTGTCGCCACGGGTGGCGAGTGGATTGGCCGCGACCCAGTCGGAATATTTGATCGTGGCATAGGTGCCCGCGACCTTTTTCGGCGCATCGCCCGCCAGTTCGGCGACGTGGCGGCCGAACGCGATGCGATCGCCCAGCTTGTCGACCAGCCCCGCCGCCAGGTTCGCCTTGGCGATGTCGCCCGCTGTCGCGGCGACGGCCTGGTCGGGGTTGGTCAGGAACTGGTCGATCTGCGCCTTGGGCCGCGCCTTGTGGATCAAGTCCTTCCACTGGCCGAAGATCGAGGCATAGAGCGCGGTCAGCGCTTCCTTCGCCTCGGGCGACTGTTCGGAGCGGGTGTAGGGCTCGACGAACGATTTGAACTTGCCGACGCGATAGACGTGGACGTTGACGCCAAGCTTGTCGATCAGCCCCTTGTAATAGAGCCGGTTGCCGCCCGGCCCCGAGAACAGCGTGCCGCCCATCGGGTTCACCCAGATCTCGCTGGCGCTCGACGCGAGCAGGTAACTGCCGTCGGTATAAGCGGTGGCGTAAGCGAGCACTTTCTTGCCCGAAGCCTTGAACCGGCCGACCGCATTGGCGACCTCGGTCACCGCGGCGGGCGTACCGCCGCCATAGCTGTCGAGGTCGAGCACCAGCACCTTGACGCGAGCGTCGCTCTTCGCGGCGTCGATCGCGCGGACGAGGTCGCTCAGGCGGAATTCGCGGTCTGGGCTCGCGCCCTGCGCAGCGGCCAGCGCGGTGGGCGTGGCCGGTTGTTCGACGATCGGCCCATTGAGCTTCAGCACGAGCGCCCCGTCGCGGATCGCGCCGGCATTCGGCCTGGCCGACAACAGCGCGAACAGCGCGCCGAAGAAGATCAGCATGAACAGCAGAACCAGGCCGTCCTTGATGCCGACCAGGATTTTCCAGGCGCCCCGAACCAGTTTCACGTTCGCTTCTCCACGGTGCGCCGGCACGGCGCGCCTCACGCGATAGCCGCAAGTGTTGTGGTTGAGCAATACGCGCCAAGCAGATAACATATATCCCCTTGAAACAAGTAAGGCGTTGTGCCATACAATATGCATGAGCAACAAAGCCCCGACGCTTCGCCAGTTTCAGGACCGCTTCCCCACGGAAGATAGCTGTCTGGAGCATCTGATGCGGACCCGCTACGGCGCGCGTCACGACTGTCAGGGGTGCGGGCGTGAGGCGACTTATTACCGCGTCAAGGCGCGTCGCTCCTACGCGTGCGAGCATTGCGGCTATCAAGTCTATCCGACCGCTGGCACGCCGTTCGACCGCACCCGCACGCCGCTGCGCGATTGGTTCTTCGTCATGTTCCAGTTCTGCTCTTCGCGGAACGGCGTCGCGGCGAAAGAGGTCGAGCGCCAGCTTGGGGTTACCTACAAAACGGCTTGGCGCATGTGCCACATGATCCGCGAATATATGGGTCAGGTTGACGGTGACGGCCCGCTGGGCGGCCCGGACGGGATCGTGGAGATTGACGAAACGATCATTGGCGGTCGCGTCACGGGCAAGGGGTCAGGCCCGCAAATCCGCAGCAAGACTGTCGTCATGGGACTTCTGGAACGTGGCGGGTCGATCAAGACCACGGTGATCCCGAATGTTCGTCGCGCCACCCTGTGGCCGGTAATCGAGGCGCATGTGTTGCGCGGCACCGTCATCAGCACCGACGAATTGATCTCGTATCGGTCGATCTCGGTGAAGGGCTACCGTCACATGACGGTCAACCACAATAAGGGTCAGTATGTCGGCGCGGACGGAGCAAGCGTGAACGGCGTTGAGTCGTTCTGGTCGGCGTTAAAGCGCGGGATCAACGGCACCCACATTCATGTCAGTCAGAAGCATCTTCCGAAGTATCTGGCGGAGTTTGAGTATCGCCACAATATGCGTCAGACGCCTCACCTGATGCTTGATCGGCTGATGGCTTCTTTCGTTCGCTAGGGGGGACCATCGCCTCTAGGAGGCGGTCGAACTTGGCGTTGGGGTCGCGATCAGCCATCAATCCGAGCCTCCTGTGGCAATAGATTCGCCAACGATTCTCGTCGCTCGCGCGCGAGATCTCTGTATGCAGCGTTACTGTTTTCGATCGCCTCAACGTTCAATTGGTGCTCGTTGAAAAACGCCGTATTTTCGGTAGGATCAAATAACCCAATACGGCCCAAACTGCCCTCAACCGGTTGAAGTATTGGAACTGGCCTCCTTGGGGTTACTCCGCCTGCGCCTAGCCCCAAAAGGGCGCGAGTGCGATGCTGACCGGAGAACGCGGCATCACAGCGTATTTCAAGAATGCTTTTGATTGAAGGCCAGTGTTTCGGCCCACCGTGCCTGGCTTCATCAAGCACCCGCTTGTATTCTTCGATTGCAGCCTCGCCTCGGTCAATCTCCCTATCTGCGATGACCGCCAAGCGAAATTTCTCGTATCGCGTGGCTACGTCGAGGATTGGGGCAATTGCATTATCGCGCGCTAGCGCATTTCTCTCCTCTGACGCTCTGTTTGCGCTGTCGGCCAAATGGCCAATCCGCCACAGCGACAGAAGGACCAGCCCAAGCCCAAACACAGTGAACCATGGCGAGTGGATTACTGTCTGAAACCAATTAGCGCCCAGCACGCCGACCATTAGACCGCTGCCGCTCTGATAGTCATTGAAGCGGTCCCAGAGAAAGGCCAGCAGACCAAAAAATCCGGCAAAACTCCATTTTGGGTTCGCCCGAAGGCGGGAGAGAATCGATCGCATACGCCCTGATAGCACATAATGAGGCTACTTGTCTTGACGGTATATATGGGAAGCAGATAGGGGCAGGATATGGACGCGCCAGCCGCCCTCACGCCGCTGGCCGGCCCCGCACCCGCGACGATCGGGGAGGAAACGCGCGCGCTTGCACGACTGGCTTTGCCGCTGGCGGGCGCCAACCTGCTCCAGATGGCGGTCTATGCGATCGACGTGATGTTCGTCGCACGTCTGTCGGCGATCGATTTCGCGGCGGCGACGCTCGGGGTGTTCCTGTTCGGGCTGCTGATGTGGGCGCTGATGGGACTGACGGGGGCCTGTGCGCCGCTGATCGCGGCCGAACTCGGCGCGCGGGCGCATGCCGTGCGCCAAGTGCGGCGGTCGTTCCGCATGGCGATGTGGCTGGCGATGGTCAGCAGCCTGGCGGCGATCGTGCTGCTCGCGAACGGCGAGCGAGTCTTGCTGCTGCTGGGTCAGGACCCGCATGTGTCGCGGCGAGCTGGGGCGTTTCTCGGCATCCTGCTGTTCGCGCTGCTGCCCAATATCTGGGGCAGCGTGATGCGCACCGTCGCGGCGGCGCTCGGTCGGCCGGGCTGGGCGATGCTGGTGACGGCGGGCGCGGTCGGGGTCAACGCGCTCGGCAACTGGTTGCTGGTGTTCGGTCATGGCGGCTTTCCCGCGCTCGGGCTGGAAGGCTCGGCGACCGCCAGCGTGATCACCGCGGTCGCGATGATGCTGGCCTATGCCCTGATCTTGGCGTTCGACCCGCGCCTTCGCCGGTATCGTTTGTTCGGCAAATGGTGGCAGCCGCATTGGCGGCGGTTTAGGGAGATCGTCCGCATCGGCACGCCGATCGCGCTGATCTTCACGCTCGAAGGCGGATTGTTCGGCGGGGCGGCATTCCTGATGGGCCTGATCGGCGTGACCGAGGTTGCCGCGCACGCGATCGCCCTGAACATCGCGGCGCTCGCCTTTCAGGTGCCGCTGGGCATTTCCCAGGCCGCGACGATCCGCGTCGGGATGGCCTATGGCGCGCGCGACCATGCCTGGATCGGCCGCGCGGGCTGGGCGGCGATCGTCGGCGGCACCGGGTTCATGGTCCTGACCGCGACCTTCATCTGGCTCGCGCCGCGGCTGGTGATCGGCATCTATGTCGATCCGGGCGATCCGTCGCGCGCGGGCGAGGTGGCGCTCGCGATCCGGTATCTGGCGGTCGCCGCCGCGTTCCAGTTGTTCGACGGCGCTCAAGCCGTCGGCGCGGGGAGCCTTCGCGGGCTTCAGGATACGCGCGCGCCGATGCTGATCGCGGCGTTCGGATACTGGGTTGCGGGGTTCGGCACCGCCATCTTCCTCGGCTTTCATACCCCCTTGCGCGGGGTCGGCATCTGGATCGGACTGGCGGTCGGCTTGTTCGTCGTTTCCGGCCTGCTCGTCGTGCGCTGGGCGATGCGCGATCGGCTCGGCCTGCTCCCGCCACGCGCCGCCTGACTGGCGGTTTTCAAATAAACCATGCGGGGCCATTGACGCGGCCCTGCACGCTCCACATATGCGCCCCGTTGGCACTCACGTGAGTCGAGTGCCAAGGACCGTTTTTCAGTCAAGCAAGAGGGTAACAGCAATGAACTTCCGTCCGTTGCACGACCGCGTTCTCGTCCGCCGCATCGAGGCCGACGAAAAGACCGCGGGCGGGATCATCATCCCGGACACCGCCAAGGAAAAGCCGCAGGAAGGCGAAGTGATCGCCGCCGGCGCCGGCGCCAAGGACGAAGCCGGCAAGGTTACGCCGCTCGACGTCAAGGCGGGCGACAAGATCCTGTTCGGCAAGTGGTCGGGCACCGAGGTCAAGCTGAACGGCGAAGACCTGCTGATCATGAAGGAATCCGACATCCTCGGGATCGTCGGCTGAGCCTTCTTTCACCTAACTTTCGACTAAACTTCCAAATCTGAAAGGTCAGCCAACATGGCAGCCAAGGACGTAAAATTCAGCCGCGACGCGCGTGAGCGCATCCTGCGTGGCGTCGACATCCTCGCCGACGCGGTCAAGGTCACGCTGGGGCCGAAGGGCCGCAACGTCGTGATCGAAAAGAGTTATGGCGCGCCGCGCATCACCAAGGACGGCGTCACCGTCGCCAAGGAGATCGAGCTCAAGGACAAGTTCGAGAACATGGGCGCGCAGATGTTGCGCGAAGTGGCCTCGAAGACCAACGACAATGCCGGTGACGGCACGACCACCGCGACCGTTCTCGCTCAGGCGATCGTTCGCGAAGGCATGAAGTCGGTCGCCGCCGGCATGAACCCGATGGACCTGAAGCGCGGCATCGACCAGGCGGTCGAGAAGGTCATCGCCGACCTGCAGTCGCGTTCGAAGCCGGTCGCCGGGTCGAACGAGATCGCCCAGGTCGGCATCATCTCGGCCAATGGCGACACTGTCGTCGGCGAGAAGATCGCCGAAGCGATGGAAAAGGTCGGCAAGGAAGGCGTGATCACCGTCGAAGAGGCGAAGGGTCTCGAATTCGAGCTCGACGTCGTCGAGGGCATGCAGTTCGACCGCGGCTATCTGTCGCCGTATTTCATCACCAACCCGGAAAAGATGACGGTCGAGCTCCAGGATCCGTACATCCTGATCCACGAGAAGAAGTTGTCGAACCTGCAGGCGATGCTCCCGATCCTGGAAGCCGTCGTCCAGTCGGGCCGTCCGCTGCTGATCATCGCCGAGGACATCGAGGGCGAGGCGCTGGCAACGCTCGTCGTGAACAAGCTGCGCGGCGGTCTGAAGGTCGCGGCCGTCAAGGCGCCGGGCTTCGGCGATCGTCGCAAGGCGATGCTCGAAGACATCGCGATCCTGACCAAGGGCGAGATGATCTCGGAAGACCTCGGCATCAAGCTGGAGAACGTCACTGTCGGCATGCTGGGCACCGCCAAGCGCGTCTCGATCGACAAGGACAACACCACCATCGTCGATGGCGCCGGTGATGCCGAGGCGATCAAGGGCCGCACCGAAGCGATCCGTGCGCAGATCGAGAACACCACCAGCGATTACGACCGTGAGAAGCTCCAGGAGCGTCTCGCCAAGCTCGCCGGCGGCGTTGCGGTGATCAAGGTCGGCGGTTCCACCGAGGTCGAGGTGAAGGAGCGCAAGGACCGTGTCGATGACGCGCTGCACGCGACCCGCGCGGCCGTCGAAGAGGGCATCGTTCCCGGTGGCGGCACAGCGCTGCTGTACGCGACCAAGGCGCTCGACGGCCTGACCGGCGCGAACGACGACCAGACCCGCGGCGTGGACATCGTCCGCAAGTCGCTGTCGGCTCTGGTGCGTCAGATCGCGGCTAATGCCGGCCATGACGGCGCGGTCGTCGCGGGCAAGCTGCTCGAAGGCAACGACGTGACCGTCGGCTTCAACGCGCAGACCGACAAGTACGAGAACCTGGTCGCGGCCGGCGTCGTCGACCCGACCAAGGTCGTCCGCACCGCGCTGCAGAACGCAGCGTCGGTCGCCGGCCTGCTGATCACCACCGAAGCGGCGGTGTCGGAAGTCCCCGAGGACAAGCCGGCGATGCCGATGGGCGGCGGCGGCATGGGCGGCATGGGCGGCATGGACTTCTAATCCGAACGCGGCTTGGGCCCAGCAAGCTTGGCCCCGGACTCGCGTCGGATCGGACGGCGGGCTTCGGCCCACGGCCGAAGTCCCGGTCGACGACAGCGCGGGCTTTGCCCGCGCCGCTCAGACGAAAAGAAGGGGCCGGTGGAGCGATCCGCCGGCCCTTTTTTTGTCAGCTGCTGTGCTCCGGTGAAGGCCGGAGCCTTGGCAAGGGAATTCGACTGAGGCCAACGCTCCGGCCTCCGCCGGAGCACGTCTATCTACCGCGGTCCCACATACAGCATCGCGACGTTGCACCGGGCATAGCGCCGCCCGAACTCCTCCATGATCCCGGTATCATGGACGAACCCGGTCTTTTCATACAGCCGCACCCCGGTCGCGCCCTTCGTGTTGCTGAGCAGGTAGAGCCGGTCGCACCCCAGCGCGAACGCCCGGTCGATCATCGCGTGGAGCAGGAATTCCCCGGCGCCGCGCCCGCGCGCCTCCGGCACCACGCCCATCTTGGTCAGCTCGAACTGGCGATCCCCCGTCTTCTGCAACCCGCACGTGCCGATGATGCCGAGTTCACGGTCCTCGACGAAGAGTATCGCGCCGCCGGGGTCGACGATCCGCTCTCGCGGGTTTTCCAGCACCTCGATGTCGGTCGGTTCAAGCATGTACATGTCCGCGATCCACTGCGCGTTGATGCGGTGGAAGTGGCTGGCGAGGTCGTCGCTGAATTCGCGGATGACGAGGCTGGGCATGCGATCATCCTGGCCTGTCGCTCCAACGGCGGCAAGGTGTCTCGCTTGGGCAAAACACTCTTTTCTTTCCAACGCCGCCGGGACACATTGCGCGCTTCCTTCCTTCTCCGGAGTCGCACATGCTCGACCTGTCCCGCCGTGAAGCCCTGGCCGCGACTGCCCTTGCCGGGCTCGTCGCCTCAATGCCCGCCTGGGCGCAGGACGGCGGCGGCGGGGCGCAATGGGATCTGACCGATCTCTATCCGAACGACGCGGCTTGGGACGAAGCGCGCAAGAAGGTGATGGCCGACATCCCGTCGCTGACGAAATACCAGGGTCGGCTGGGTGAGAGCGCCGCGACACTGGCCGCGTTCCTGACCGCGCAGTCGAACCTGGATCGCGCCGCCAGCCGGGTGTTCGTCTACGCCTCGCTGAGCGCTGACGCCGATTTGCGCGTCTCCGCCAACCAGGAGCGCGAGGCGCAGGCGCGCGACCTGCTGACCAGTTTCGGCGAGGCGGTCGCATGGTCCGGGCCTGAGCTGCTCGCGCTGGGCAAGGCGAAGATCGAGGGTTTCATCGCGAGCAACGACACGCTGAAGAAGCATTTCGATTTCCAGCTCCGCGATGTCATCCGCCAGGCCGATCATTTGCTGTCGCCGGAGGGCGAGGCGCTGCTGGCCGGACTCGGATCACCGCTGTCCGGCCCAGGCAACATCCGCGAACAATTGGTGGCGTCGGATATTCCGTGGCCCACCGTCAAGCTGTCGACGGGCAAGGACGTGCGGCTCGACGATCAGGCCTATACGCTCAACCGCGACGCGCCGAACCGCGCGGACCGCAAGCTGGTGTTCGATACGTTCTGGGCGGCGTACGGCAAGTTCCAGAACTCGCTGGGCGCGGCGTACCTCTCGCATCTGAAGGCCGACATCTTTCGCAAGAAGGCGCGCAAATACCCGACTTCGCTGGCGATGGCGCTGTCGGACAGCAACGTGCCCGAAGGCGTGTACCGCACCCTGGTCGCGGAGACGAACAACGGCTTGCCCCAGCTGCATCGTTATTTCGAGCTTCGGCGCAAGATGCTCGGTCTGCCCGACATGGCTTATTACGATATTTACCCGCCGCTGGTGTCGCTGGACAAGAAGGTCTCGGTGCCGGAAATGCGCACCGCCACGATGGCGGCGGTCAAGCCGCTCGGCCCGGAATATGGCGATATGTTCGCCAAGGCCAGCGCGCTGAAATGGATGGATCCCTTGCCGCGGCCGGGCAAGAAATCGGGGGCGTACATGAACCCCGGCGCCGCGTTCGACGTCCACCCCTATCTGTTGCTCAACCTGGGTGAGAATTACGAGGGGATGACGACCTACGCCCATGAATGGGGGCATGCGATGCACACGTTGCTCGCCAACAAGTATCAGGTTTACGAAAAGACCAATTATCCGATTTTCACTGCAGAGATCGCCTCGACCTGCAACGAGCAATTGCTGGTCGCCTACATGGTCGCCAACGCGAAAACCAAGCAGGAGAAACTGTTCTATCTCGGCCAGTTGCTGGAGGGGATACGCGGCACCTTCTTCCGCCAGACGATGTTCGCCGAATTCGAGTTGTCGGTGCATGACAAGGCGGAAGCCGGGGAGGGGCTGTCGGGCGAGAAGTTCAGCGCGATCTATCTCGACCTGCTCAAGCGCTATCACGGGCCGAAGGTCACGGTGTCGGACACCTATGCGTCGGAATGGGCCTATATTCCGCACTTTTACAACAGCTTCTACGTCTATCAGTATGCGACCTGCATCTCCGCCGCGTCTTTTTTCGCGCGGTCGGTGCTGAAGGGTGGACCCAAGGAGCGCGACAATTATCTCGGCGTGCTGAAGGCGGGCGGATCGGATTACCCATATGACATCCTGAAGCGCGCCGGACTCGATATGGCGTCGCCGGCACCGTACCAGGCGGTGATCGCGACGTTCAAGGACACGCTCGACCAGATCGAGGCGCTGATCGCATAAATCGCCGCGCCGTTAACCCTATTTTCCGCCCGGTGCGGCAATAGGGTGCAATGCGTTCGATCTACATTCGTGCGGCGGTCCTGACCGCGATCGCGCTGGCGATGTTCGGCGCGTGGATGCATTGGTCGGTGCTCGACCCGCACAATGTCGGCTGGTTGCTGTCGGGTGAGGATCGCGGGCAGGGTCCGATCGGGATGGTCGCCTATCTGCGCGCGGGCGGGCCGTGGCCGTCGCTACACGAACCGCTGTTGATGGCGCCGGAGGGGCTGTCGCTGTTGTTCAGCGACAGCATTCCACTGCTCGGGCTGCTGCTCAAGCCGCTCGGCGTATCGGGCGACCTCCAGTTTGTCGGCCTCTGGTATCTCCTCTGCGTCGTGTTGCAGGTGTGGTTCGCTTGGAGGCTGGTCCGGCCCTACGCGCCCGACGACCTTGCGGCGCTCGTGGGCACGGTATTGCTCGCGGCAATGCCGGCTTTGTTCAATCGCTACGGGCATCCCAGCCTGTGCGCGCAATGGCTGGTCCTGTGGGCGCTTTGGGTATTTGTCGACGAAGATCGTGCACGGCGCCCCGCGCAGTGGATGGCGGTTCTGGGCATCGCTGCGATGGTCCACACCTATCTGCTGCTGATGGTCGCGGCGTTCTGGGGCAGCGCAATGCTCTGTGCACTGTGGGCCGGACCGGCTCGGGCCCGAGTGCTGGCGGGTGCGGCGGCGGTGGTGGTGTTCGTCGCAGCGATCCTGTGGTGGCACGGGGCCTTCGCCGGCCGTTACGCCTCGACCGGCACCTATGGCGCGTTTCCGCTGGCGCTGGATGCGTGGTGGAACCCGGCAAACCCCGGCTACACCGCCTTGATCCCATCGTCGCCGGAGGATCACGGGCGAGGGTTCGAGGGGTTGCAGTATCTGGGCGCCGGCTTGCTTGCATTGGTGGTGGTCGCGCTCGGCTCATGGCTCGCCCGGCGTGGGGAGGATGGCGGTAAAGGATCGCCCTCATCGCTCGCGCGGCTGCGCTGGCTGCTGCCGGCGTTCGCGGTCGTCGCGATCGCCGCGATTGGGCCGCAGCCGATGTGGCGCGGCGCACCGATCTTTACGATCCACTTGCCGCAAGGCCTGACCGACGCGCTCGATCCGATCCGCGCGGGGGGAAGGCTCGCCTGGCCGCCGACCTATACGCTGGCGTTCGCGGCGATCGTCATGGCGATGCGGCTGCGGCGTGCGACGGTCGTGTTAGCCGCGGCGCTCGCGCTGCAGGTCGTCGATCTTGCGCCGATGCTGGCGGCCGTTCATGCAACTAGTGCCAAGGCGACTGACCGGTCGGTCTATCACCGCACGACCGATCCGCGGTGGTCCGCCTTGACCGCCGGGGCAAGTTCGGTCGAATTCGAACCCGCCACGCCGTTTGTCGATTTGCAAACGATGCAGGAAATCTCGTGGCGCGCGGTGACCGCCTGCCGGCCGGTGCGGTTCACCTATGCCGCGCGCGAGAGCATCGCCGTGCGCGCGAGGCTGGATGCCGACAGCGCGGCGTTTCAGGGCGGCAGGCTCGATCCGACGCGGCTCTACGTGCTGCTCGACGGCAAAGCGCCGGCGGCGCTGGCAGGGCGCGTACAGCGGCTCGACGGGGTCGCGATCATCGCGCCCACGGCCTCAGCGCCCCAGACCGTCTGCCGCTAGTCCTTCATCGCCTCGATCAGTTTCTTGACCTCTTGGCTGCGCCCGCGCGGCATCACGAGCACGTCCTTGCCGTTGGCGACGACGATCAGGTCGGTCACGCCCACCAGAGCGACCCGGACGCCATCAGCCTGGACCAGGCAATTCTCGGTCTCGATCGCGACGACATCGCCGTTGCAGGCATTGCCGCTGTCGTCGCAGGCGCTGAGTTCGTGGAGCGCATCCCAGCTGCCGAGGTCGCTCCACCCCATGCTGACCGGCACGACCGCGACGCGATCGGCCTTTTCCATCACCGCATAATCGACCGATTCGGACGGCGACGCGGCGAAGGCGTCGGCGTCGGGGTATAGCCGCGTGCCCTTCGTTTCGCCCTTCGAGAGCGCCTGTTGAGCGGCGTTGAGCATGTCAGGCGCATGCGCCGCCAGCGCGTTCAGGAACGCATCGGCGCGGAACAGGAATATCCCGCCGTTCCACACATGATCGCCCGCCGCGAGCATCGCCTCTGCGCGATCACGCGGCGGCTTTTCGACGAAGCGCGCGACGCGGTGGACGCGGGGCGCGATGCTCTCACCGACATGAATCCAGCCATACCCAGTTTCCGGCGCGTGCGGATCGATCCCGAACGTGACCAGCCAGCCTTGGTCGACCATCGGCATCGCCGCCTCGATCGCGGCGTGGAAGGCGGGCGTGTCGGCGATGACATGGTCGGACGGCATCACCAGCAACGCCGCATCGTTTCCCGCCGTCAGCGCCGCCAGCGCGATCGCCGGAGCTGTATTGCGGGCCACCGGTTCCAGGATCAGGCGATGCTCGGAGAGGCCGATGTCGCCGAGCTGAGCCTCGATCTCGTCGGCATGGCGGGCATTGGCGACCACGATCGGCGTACCGAAGGCGGTACCCGCGGTGCGCCGCGCGGTCAGTTGCAGCATGGTTTCGTCGTCGGTCAGGGCGAGCAATTGCTTGGGCTTTTCCGGCGTCGACATCGGCCACAAGCGCGTTCCCGATCCTCCCGACAGGATGACAGGAATGATCGTCGTCGGCGCGTCCATGCGTGAGTCCTTGGGTTGAGTTGACGTGGCTGTAGTGTCTTCCCCGGATTTGCCAAACTCGCAGGAGCAGCACGAGTTTCCGCGGTGGGCGCATTCACCCTTCGTTTGTCAATTTCTGCGACACGCTTTCCCGGGCCCTGTCGGAAATCCTTACACGCCGCGCGGGGCCAAGAGGCGATGACGAATGATCAGGCTGTTCAAGCACTATGTGCCGCATGCCGTCCTGTTTCTGGGGTTCCTGGACTTCGCGCTGCTGATCGCGGCGATGGAAGTGGGCTATGCGCTGCGCCTGCATCAGCTCGGCAGCGTGGTGGAGCCGATCAGCGAACGCTTGCCGCAATTGCTCGTCTATGCCGCCTCGCTGGAGATCGCGATGGTCGCGGTCGGGGTGTACGGCGCGGATTCGCTGCAATCGCTGCGCCGCGCGACGGCGCGCATCCTAGTCGCGATTTCGCTCGGCGTAATCTTGCTGTCGGTGGTCTTTTTTATCTCGCCCGTACTCAGTTTCTGGCGATCCAACCTGTTCTACGCGATGGCGATCTCGGTCCCCGCCTTGGTCGCCCTGCGCGTCCTGCTCGGCAAGATGCTCGGCAGCCAGGTGTTCAAGCGCCGCGTCGTCGTGCTTGGCGCGGGCGCTCGCGCGGCCCGACTCAAGGCGTTGGCGCAACGACCCGGATCGGCGTTCGTCGTCGTCGGCTATGTGTCGATGAGCGAAACCAACCGGGTCATACCGGAAGCGATCGCGCGCGACGCGATCTACAATCTGGCGGATCATGTCGTGCTGCTCAATGCGAGCGAGGTCGTGCTGGCGCTGGAGGAACGGCGTAACGCGTTGCCGCTCAAGGACTTGTTGCGGATCAAGACCACAGGCGTCCACGTCAACGAAATCTCGACCTTCCTGGAGCGCGAGACCGGGCGAGTTGACCTGCAATCGGTCAATCCGAGCTGGTTGATCTTTTCCGACGGTTTTTCGTCGGGACGGATGCTGTCGGGCGTGTTCAAGCGGTTGTTCGACATCGTCGTCAGCGCGCTGCTGCTGACGCTGGTCGCGCCGATCATCATCGCGACAGCCATCGCGATCAAGCTGGAGAGCAAGGGTCCCGCCTTCTACCGCCAGCGTCGCGTCGGACTTTATGGCGAGGGGTTCGACTGCATCAAGCTGCGCTCGATGCGGCAGGACGCGGAGGTCGGCGGCAAGGCGATCTGGGCCGAAAAGGCAGATCCGCGCATCACGCGCATCGGGCGCTTCATCCGCAAGGTGCGGATCGACGAATTGCCGCAATGCTGGTCCGTGCTGAAGGGCGAAATGAGTTTCGTCGGCCCCCGTCCCGAACGCCCGGAGTTCGTCGAGGATCTGGAACAGCGGATCAACTATTATGCCGAGCGCCACATGGTGAAGCCGGGGATCACCGGCTGGGCGCAGATCAACTATCCGTACGGAGCATCGATCGAGGATAGCCGGCAGAAGCTCGAATACGATCTCTACTATGCCAAGAATTATTCGCCCTTCCTCGACCTGCTGATCATTCTTCAGACGATCCGCGTCGTGATCTGGCCGGAAGGGGCGCGGTAACATGGTCGCCGCGGCGGTCATTCTGTGGGGTCATGCGCTGGCGGCATTGCTATTCGCCGGTCTGGCCCTGTCGCGGTTGCACGCGGGCGGGGGTAGCCTGCCGCGGACGGCGTTCCTGGCCGCGCTGGCGCTGACCGCATTGTGGGCGCTGGCGATGGCGGGGATCGGCGGTGGCGAGCTGGTGACGGGGGTCGCTGAATCGCTCCGCAATCTCGGCTGGCTGGGCTTCATGTTCGCCTTGCTCCGCCGCGACAGCGCCCGCCGGGGGACGGCGGTGACGACGATATACGGCGTCATCGCGCTCGTCGCGCTGGTGGGGATTGGGCTGGCGCTATTCCAGACGGCGGCGGAGCCGAACATTGCCGGGCCAATCGCCGCGGCGCGGATCGTCTTGCGAATGATGGTCGCGGTAGGCGCGCTGGTGCTGGTCAATCACCTCTATTCGATGGTCGCACCCGCGGCGAGAGGCGGTATCCGGCTGGCGGTGATCGCGCTGGCGATGATGTGGCTAGCCGATCTGGCGCTCTATGCCTTGGCCTATATTGGTGGCGACTGGCCACAGGCGCTGATCGCGGCGCGGGGTATCGTGATGGCAGCGATCGTGCCGATGCTGGCGGTAGCGGTGCACCGCAACGGCGACTGGACGCTCAACATCTCGCGGACGGTGACGTGGCAGTCACTGACGCTCGTCGCGCTGACGATCTACGCGATGGCGACGGTCCTGGTAATCGGCGCGATCCAGACGTTCGGTGGCGGTTACGCCCGGGTGGCGCAGACCGCGTTCGTATTCGGATCGGCCGCCGCGCTGCTGACATTGCTGTCGTCGCCGACGGTGAAAGCGTGGCTGCGCGTGATCGTGGCGAAGCACCTGTTCCGTCACCGCTATGACTACCGCGCCGAATGGGTGCGCTTTACCGAAACGCTGGGGTTGCCCGGCGAAAGCGCGGCGCCGCTCGAGGAGCGCATTGTCAAGGCGGTCGCCGATCTGACGGATTCCCCCGCAGGGTTGTTGCTGATGGCGGACGGCAATGGGTTATCGCTCGGCACCGGGTGGCAATGGCAGGGCGAGCCGCCAGTCGGCGTCGCGGGGGAAGGGTTGGCGCGCCTCCTGGCTAACGGCGCGCATATCGTCGAACTCGACACAGTGCGCAGCGGCGATGCCGAGCGCGATGAACTCGCCGCCGTCCCGCAATGGATGCTCGACCATCACGCCGCCTGGGCGGTAGTGCCGTTAGTTCATGTGAACGCGCTGATCGGCGCGATCCTGCTCGCTAGGCCGCCGATCGACCGCAGCCTGGACTGGGAGGATTTCGACCTGCTCCGCATCGCCGGGCGGCAAGTCGCCAGCTATCTGGCGGAGGCGCGCGCGCACGAGCAACTCGCCGATGCACGCCGGTTCGACGAATTCAACCGCCGTTTCGCTTTCATCCTCCATGACGTAAAGAACCTGGTCAGTCAGCTTACCCTGGTCGCGCGCAACGCCGAGCGTCATGCCGACAATCCCGAGTTCCGCGCCGATATGATCGCGACGCTGCAGGAGTCGGCGGGCAAGATGAACGACCTGCTCGCGCGCCTGTCGCAGCATAATTCCGGGCGCGCCGACGATCCACAGGCGGTCGAACTGATGCCGCTCGCCCAGCGTGTTGCCAAGACCCGCGGCGGTAGCCATCCGGTGATCGTGTCGGGTACGCGTGACGCGCTCGCGGTGGCCGATGCCGGTCGCCTCGAACAGGCGCTCGGCCATCTGATCCAGAACGCGGTCGAAGCGAGCGCGAACGGTGAGCCGGTGACGGTGACGGTCGGGCGCGGATCAATCGAGGTCGCCGACCGCGGAACCGGGATGACCGCAGCCTTCGTCCGCGACCATCTATTCCGCCCCTTCGTATCGACCAAGCATGGCGGCTTCGGGATCGGCGCGTTCGAGGCACGTCAGGTGATCCAGGCGATGGGCGGCACGCTCGACGTCGTTAGTCGCGAGGGCGAGGGCACCATTTTCACGATTCTCCTGCCGGCGATGTTGGCGCCGCAAGTGATGGAACGCGCAGCATGACGACCGCCAAACCCAAACTCCTGATCGTCGAGGACGATGCCGGGCTGCAGCGCCAGTTGCGCTGGGCGTATGACGGCTACGAGGTGATCGTCGCGAGTGATCGGCGCGAGGCAATCGACGCGGTGCGTGCCGAGGAGCCGTCGGTGGTGACGCTCGACCTCGGCCTACCGCCCGATCCCGATGGCGTGACCGAAGGGTTCGCGACGCTCTCCGAGATCCTGCGGCTCAAGCCCGACACCAAGGTCATCGTCGCCTCCGGTCACGGCGCGCGCGAAAGCGCGTTGCGCGCGATCGGCGAGGGGGCATGGGATTTCTACCAAAAGCCGATCGACATCGACGCGCTGGGTCTGATCGTCGCCCGTGCGTTCCATGTTCATGCGCTGGAGGCGGAGAACCGGCGGCTGGCGGCGTCGCCAGCGGCGGCGCTCGGTGGGCTGATTACCGGCGCGCCGGAGATGCTCAAGGTTACCGGCATGATCGAGCGCGTCGCGAGCGCCGACGTGTCGGTAATGCTGCTCGGTGCGAGCGGCACCGGCAAGGAAGTGCTCGCGCGCGGGTTGCACAACGCGTCGGGCCGGAAGGGCGAATTCGTCGCGATCAACTGCGCCGCGATCCCCGAGACCCTGCTCGAAAGCGAATTGTTCGGCCACGAAAAGGGGGCGTTCACCGGCGCGGTCAAGACGACCGAGGGCAAGATCGAACAGGCCAATGGCGGCACGCTGTTTCTGGACGAAATCGGCGACGTGCCGCTGCCTCTCCAGGTCAAGCTTCTGCGTTTCCTGCAGGAGCGCGTGATCGAGCGGATCGGCGGGCGCAAGGCTATTCCGGTCGATGTCCGCATCGTCTGCGCGACGCATCAGGATGTCGACGCGATGGTCGCGAGCGGGAGCTTCCGCGAGGACCTGTACTATCGGCTCGCCGAGATCATCGTGCGCATCCCCAGCCTGGCGGAGCGTGCAGGCGACGCGACGTTGCTCGCCAAACATTTCCTCCATCAGTACGCCAAGGCGATGAACCGGCCTGTCGTCGGCCTGTCGTCCGATGCGCTGGCGGCGATCGACGCTTGGGGCTGGCCGGGCAATGTCCGCGAGCTCGAAAATCGCATGAAGCGCGCGGTGATCATGGCGGACGGTAAGCACGTCACCGCTGCCGATCTCGACTTGGGCGGCAAGGACGAGGCCGAAGCGATCAACTTGAAGGCAGCGCGCGAAACCGCCGACCGCAAGGCGATCCGTCACGCGCTGGCGCGCGCCGAGGGCAATATCTCGAACACCGCCAAATTGCTCGGGATCAGTCGCCCTACGCTCTACGATCTGCTCAAGAGCTACGACCTCCATGCGTAGGATCAGCCCGATGAGGATGTTGGCCGCGGTGGCATTCGGCACCGCTGCGCTGACCGGGGTCGCGCTAAGCGCCGCCACGCCCGCGCATGCCGACGGCGCGGTCGCGAAGCGCGACGTGGTGCTGAGCCTCGGCCTGTTGACCGACGGCAATTTCAACGCCGCGCGCTCCTATGCGGAAAAAGCGATTGCCGCCGATCCGACATGGGGACTGGCGCATGCGATGCTGGCGCGGACCTATCTGGCGCTCGGCGACGGGGTAGGAGCGGAGGCCGAACTGGGTCGCGCCGCCGCGAATGGCTTCGACATGAAGCGTGGGCACCAGATGCTCGCACACGCCTGGCTGTTGCAGGGCGACGCCAAGCGTGCGCTGGCGGAGGCCGCGAAGGCCGATCCACGGTTCGGCGGCTATGCGACGCGCATTACCGCCAAGGCGCTGGCGATGCAGGGCAAGTCGCCCGACGCGATCGCCCTGCTCGGCGAATTGCTCGACGCCGATCTGGGTAATTCGTATGGCTGGTCGGACCTCGCGCGGATCCGCTACAATGCCGGTGACATTGCGGGCGCGACGGCCAACTCGGCGCGGGCGGTGTCGCTCGACCCGAACAATCTCGAGGCGCTGACTCTGCGCGGCGAACTGATGCGTCAGCAATATGGCCTGGCCGCCGCGACGCCATGGTTCGAGGGCGCGCTGAAACGCGATGCCTACTATTTCCCGGCGCTGATCGAATATGCCGCGACGCTCGGCGACATGGGGCGCTACAACGACATGCTGGCGACGACGCGCAAGGCGCTGGCGGCGCGGCCGGGCAACCCACAGGCGCTTTACCTCCAGGCGGTGCTAGCCGCGCGAGCGCAGAATTACGACCTAGCGCGCAGCCTGATGCAGCGCACCGGCGGTGCGATCGACGATCAGCCCGGCGTTCTGCTGCTGGGTGGAACGCTCGATTATCAGGCGGGCGCTTACGAACAGGCGATCGGGAAGTGGCGCGAGCTGATCGGGCGGCAGCCGATGAACGTGACCGCGCGTCGCTTGCTCGGCGTGGCGCTGCTGCGATCGGGTGATGCGAAGGGTGCGCTCGACGTACTGCGTCCGGTGGCGTTGCGCGGGGATGCGGACAGCTACACGCTGGCGCTGGTCGGCCGCGCGTTCGAGGCGACCGGCGAGCGCGACTGGGCGTCGAAATATCTCGACCGATCGGCCTGGCCCGCGACCGCAACGGCGACGCCGCTCGGCAGCGATGACGGGCTGGCGGTGCTGGCCAGCGCGGCGGCTAACGATCCCGGCAATCCGGTGGCGATGGTCGGGATGATCCGCGGGCTGATCGACGCGGGCCAAGCGGGCAGCGCGCTCGACAAGGCGAAGGCGCTCGTCGCTGCCAATCCCGGCGCGCCGGCCGCATACTTGCTGGTCGGCGACACGCTGATGACGATGAGGCGGTTCGGCGACGCCGCCGACGCCTATCGCCGCGCGGCCGACATTCGGTTCGACGAGACGACGATGCTGCGCGCGGTCGATGCGCTCGACCATGCCGGTCGGCGGCCGGAAGCGACTCGCGTGTTGTCGCTGTTCCTCGCCCAGCATCCCGAAAACGTACCCGCCTTGCGCTTCGTCGCGCACTGGCAGATCGCTGCGGGCGACTGGGAAGGCGCGATCGGCACGCTCGAGGATCTTCGCTCGCGCGTAGGGTCGCGCGATGCCGCACTGCTCGCCGAACTGACCTATGCCAATGTCGGGGCGCAGAATGTCGATGACGCGCTCGATTACGGCGCCGCCGCCTATGCGATCGCGCCGATGAACCCGGCCGCGACTGACGCTTACGGCTGGGCGTTTTATGCGGCGGGCGACAGCGAAAAGGCGAAGGACCTGCTGGAAAAGGCAGCGTTGCTCGCGCCGCGCCAGCCGGACATCCGCTGGCATCTCGCGCAGGCCTATGCCGATCTCGGCCGCAACGCAGAGGCGAAGGCGCAGATCGCGCTCGCACTTGCCGATCCGTCCTTCACCGATCGTGCCCCGGCGCAGGCGTTGCTCAAGACGCTTGGCTGAGTGTAACGCGGGCCGATGACCGACCCGATCGCTCGTATCGCCGCCGCGCTGGAGCGGATCGCGCCGCCCGCGCCCGTCGATGCCGATCCGCTAGCGCACCCGGCTTATGTCTGGCGCGACGGGGGTCTGGCGGCGGCGCGTGCATTCGACCCGGTGCCGATCGACCTGCTGTTCGGGATCGACGCGCAGAAGGCGACGTTGGTCGAGGATTTCCGCCGGCTTGCGGCGGGCCATGCCGCGCAGGACGTGTTGCTGTGGGGCGCGCGGGGCAGCGGCAAGTCGGCTTTGGTCAAGAGCGCGGTCGCCGCGATCCAGGCTGAAGGGGCGGCTATCGCCTTGATCGAGGTCGCGCGGATGGACGGCCTCCGCGCGCTGTTCGACCGGATCGAGGGTCTGCCGCGCGCCTATGTCCTGTTCCTCGACGATCTCGGATTCGACGCGGCGGCGGACGCCCGTGCGCTACGGTCGCTGCTACAGGGTGGGGCAGAGGCGCGTCCGGCGAACGCCCGCCTTGTCGTGACCTCCAACCGCCGCCACCTGCTCCCGCGTGACATCGCCGAGCAGGAAAGCGCGATCAACCCGCGCGACAGCGTCGACGATCATCTCGCGCTGGCCGACCGGTTTGGGCTGAGCCTGGGTTTCCACGCGCTCGACCAGAATGGTTATCTCGCAATCGTCCGGGCCTATGCCGATCGGTTCGGGTTGGTGTTCGACGCGGACGAAGCGATCGGCTGGGCTACACGGCGCGGCGGCCGGTCGGGGCGGGTCGCCTGGTACTATATCACGGACCTGGCGGGGCGCTCTGGACGCGGGCTACCTTTCTGATTAGGCAGGGTTAGTTTAGCCGCGTTCGGGCTGATATTGGGAGCACGGCTATGCCGAATTCGGTCGTGCCAAGACTAGGCGAACTCGATCTTCCCGATCGGCTCGCGCCGACCATACCGCGCTTTGGGACACAGCTTGGTGTAGCATTGTTGTGCGCGGCCGGCGTCGAGGTCAGCCGCGTGGCAGTCAACGCGATTGCGCCGGGCTCCGCGGTATTTGCCCTGATCTTTCCGGCGATAATGCTGGCGACCCTGCTGGCGCGCTGGCAGGCAGGGGCGCTGACGGCGGCGATCTCGATCGCCTATACCTTTTTCGTCGTCTATTTACCCACCGCGTCCGGCCGTACCCCGATCAACCCCCATTTGGCGGTGTTCGCGGTTGGCGTCTCGGCGTTGCTGACCATCGTTCTCGCCGAAACATTTCGCCGCGCCGTTCGGCGTGCCGCTACCGAACGCAATCGCCAGATCGCCGACCGCGACCTGATGCTGGCCGAATTCGAACATCGCGTGAAGAACAACTTCGCGGTCGTCGCCAGCATGCTCGACATTCAGCGGCGGCGTGCGGGAGACACCCCAGCCGGCGAGGCGCTGGGCGCGGCGATGATGCGGGTCGATAGTATCGCGCGCGCGCATCGCCATCTCTATCGCGACGGGCGCGGCAGCGAGGTCAACATCAAGGATTATCTGGAGGATCTGTGCGCAACCCTGTCCGATGCGCTGCTGTTGCGCGGTGGGGTGCGGCTGGAATGCGATGTCGATCCCGCGCCGATCCAGCGCGACCATGCCGTGTCGATCGGGCTGGTGGTCAACGAACTGGTGACCAATGCGGCGAAACACGCATTCGAAGGTCGCGAGAGCGGCAGAGTCATGGTGTCATGGAAACGCCGCCCGGAAGGCGGATGGCGGTTGACGGTCGCCGATGATGGCGTCGGCATACCGCCCGGGCCGCGTCCCAAGCGAAAGGACGGTGGCCTCGGCCAGCGATTGATCGAAGCCTTCGCGCATCAGGCTGGCGGCACGGTGACCACCGACAGTGACAAGGCCGGCACGCAAGTGATGATGGACGTGCCCGATTGATCGAACGCGGCGCGTGTGCGTTGGTGAAACCATGATCCGTCTGTTCCACGTCAGCGACGTCCATTTCGGGCGGGAGGACAAGGCGGCGGTGGCGTGGTTCGGCGGACTCGTCGCCGCCGAGCAGCCCGACGCGGTGGTAATGACCGGCGACTTGACGATGCGCGCGCGATCCAGGGAGTTCGCGAAGGGACTCGGCTGGCTGCAATCGCTCGGCAGGCCGGTGACGCTGGAGGTCGGCAATCACGATCTCCCCTATTTCAACCCGATCGACCGGATATTCCGGCCCTATCGCCGTTACAAAGCGATCGAGCGGATCATCGAGCAACCGCTCGACTTGCCCGGCGTGACGGTGGTGCCACTCAAAACCACGCGCCGCGCGCAGTGGCGGTGGAACTGGGCAGAGGGTCATGTCGGCCGCGTTGCGCTGGCCGAGACGTTGGCGTTGATCGCGGCGGCTCCCAAGGAGGGGCTGATATTCGTGGCTGCTCACCACCCGCTGGTCGATCTCGACGCCCGGGGATCGGCGAGGACGCACCGAGGGGAGGAGGCGCTGGCGGCGCTGGCGGCGGCGGGGGTGGATGCGGTGCTGACCGGGCATGTCCACGACGCGTTCAATATCGAACATAAGGTCGAGGGGCGCACCATCCGCACGATCGGCGCGGGGACGCTGTCCGAACGCACGCGCGCCGATCCGCCCTCCTTCAACGAGATCCGCATCGACGGGGGGATGTTCGAGGTGATGTGTCGCAAGATGGGCGCGCAACCGGACGAGGTGCTGCAGGTGGAGGCGGCGACCGCTTGACCGGGCCGGGGCTGGCGATACGCTGGCCCGATGCGCTACGCTTTCGCTCTCCTGCTCGCCGCGCCGCTGTTCGTCAGCGCCGCACCCGAAGACAAGGTTTCGGCCTATCAATCGCGCGTCGCCGCGGTGCTGGCGAAGACGCCGCTGATCGACGGGCATAACGACTGGGCCGAGACACTGGCCGAGAAAGCGGGCGATGCGCGCTGGACGATGGACCTCACCAAGCTCGACCCCAGCCAATTCAACACCGACATCACGCGGCTGCGTGCGGGGCGCGTCGGCGGTCAGTTCTGGTCGGTCTACGTTTCCGCCAGCCTGCCGGGACCGGAACAGGTCAAGGAAACGCTCGACCAGATCGCGCTGATGAAGGAGATATTCCGGCGCTACCCCAATGTATTCGCGCAGGCGACGACCGCCGCCGACGTTCGCCGCATCCACGCGCAGGGCAAGATCGCCAGCATGTTCGGGGTCGAGGGCGGGGGACAGATCGACGGCAGTTTCGCGGTGCTGCGCGCCTATCGCGCGCTCGGCGCATCCTATCTGACGCTGACCCATTCGAAGACGATCGAATGGGCGGATTCGGCGACCGACGACCCCAAGCACGGCGGGCTGACCAAGTTCGGCGAAGCGGTGGTGAGGGAGCTCAACCGGCTCGGGATGCTGGTCGACCTCAGCCATGTCAGCGAGGATACGATGATCGACGCGATCCGCGTGTCGAAGGCGCCGGTGATCTTCTCACACTCCTCGGCGCGCGGGGTCGACGATTCGCCGCGCAACGTGTCGGACAAGGTGCTGAAGCTGGTCGCGGCGAACGGCGGCGTCGTGATGGTCAATTATGCGCCGGGTTATGTATCTGAAGCACGACGGCGCTGGGACGCCGACCGCAATGCCGAGCGCGGCCGCTATTATTCGCCGCCCTATGGGGGACTGTATATCGGCCAGCCCGACCGCGCCAAAGCCGCGATGGCGGAATGGGAGCGCCAGCATCCGCGGCCTGTGGTGACTCTATCGCAGGTCGCCGATCACATCGAATGGATCGTCAAGGTCGCAGGCATCGACCATGTCGGGCTGGGCGGTGACCTCGACGGCACCGGCGGCGACTTGCCTGAGGGACTGGACGGGGTCGACACGAATCCCGCCTTGCTCGCCGAACTGATGCGGCGCGGCTGGACCGACGCGATGATCGCCAAGCTGGCGGGCGGGAATATCCTGCGCGTCATGGAGGCGGCGGAGCGTGTCGCGGCGGGTATGGCAAACGAGCCGCCGGCGACCGCGACGATCGCGATGCTCGACGGTAAATGAGCTTTACCACGCGGATTGCGACGGCCGACGACATTCCCGCCATCGCCGCGTTGATGGATCGTGCCATCGCCGAACTCCAGCGCCCCTATCTGAGCGATGCGGAGATCGCATCCAGTCAGCTGAGCATGGGACTCGACACACAATTGATCGCCGACGGCACCTATGTCGTGGTCGAGGACTTTGACGGCCGGATCGTCGGGTGCGGCGGATGGAGCTTTCGTGCGACTTTGTACGGTGGCGACCACAATCCCGCCTTGCGCGACGCCGCGCCGCTCGATCCGGCAAAGGACGCGGCGCGGATTCGGGCGATGTACACCGACCCCGATTACGTGCGGCGCGGGATCGGCCGGATGGTGCTCGCCGCGAACGAGAGGGCGGCGAAGGCGGCGGGGTTTCGGCGCGCCGAGCTGATGGCGACGCTGGCGGGCGAACCGCTCTATTTGGCGTGCGGCTACGAACCGATCGAACGAGTCAGCAAGATGAGCGACGGCGGGGTGCCGGTGCCGGGTGTACGAATGGGCAAGGCGCTGTCGAGCTGATCGGGAAGGGTCGGGCAGAAGACCCGGCGCGCCATGCAACAAACGCGCCCGCGACCCGTTTCGTCTCGGCTGCCTTGCCGCGTTAGCGCTGGTGAGGGTATGGCCATTTCAGTCATGGGGGCGGGAGAAACAACGACCATGACGTTGCGTGCGTACGTGATTTTTGTGGCCATGGGACTGGCGATCGGTCTTGCCGGATGTTCCCAGCCGACCCCGCCGCCCCGCTTCGTCGCGACGGTGACGCCGGTCAAGCCGCCGCCCCCGGTGATGCCCCCCGGCGGCTATCCCGAAGTCTATACCGCCCCACGGCGGCCCGACGGCACGTATATTCCCCCGCATTTCGATACGACGGACGGCGCTGCGGTCTGGCAATTGCGTGGCGCCCTCAATGTTGCGGCCTTGGGCTGCGACCGGGCGGGCGGGGGCGTGCTGGAGGGATATAACGCGTGGGTGCGCACTCACAGCGCCATCCTGACCCGCTATTTCAAAGAATATCTGCACGATTGGGAGGAAGCCGGCTGGAACGATTGGCGTAATGCGTTCGAAACCCAGCAGACGCGCTTCTACAACTTCTACAGCCAGTCGCCGATCAGGATGGCGTTCTGCGCCGCGGCGCGCATCGAAATCGCCAAGGTCGCGACGGTGCCGGACGCCGATTTGCCGACCTTCGCGCGGGCGTCACTCGCTCGTCTCGATCAGCCGTTCTTCGATTTCTACCGAGCCGTCGATGCGTGGCGCGACTATTATCATCCGAACACGCCACCGCCCGCGGTCGTGCCCACTATTCGGAATGAGGCTGCGAGCAGCGTGGCAGCGGCGGACGGATCGGCGTCCGTCAAGGCGCCGGATCCTCAGCCTGCGGCGAAATGACTTAGTCGCAATCCGCGCACTTGCCGCGCACTTCGATCACCGGGCGAACCGGCGAGAATCCTGCGGCCTCCGCAGCGTGGCGGACGTTGTCGGCGATCTTGTCGTCGTCGATATGCACGGTCTGGCCGCAATTGTCGCAGACCAGGAATATGCAGTCGTGCAGGCAATCCGGGTGGGCGTTCGCGACATACGCGTTCGAGCTTTCGACACGCCGCGCCAGATTGGCGCCCACGAACAGGTCGAGGATACGATAGACGCTGTTGGCGGCGACACGGCGGCCTTCGCTTTTCGAGACGGCTTCGGCGATGTCGTAGGCGCTGGCGGGTTTGTCGAACTTCGCCAGCGCGTCGAAAATGCTCGCGCGCATCGTCGTCCACTGCTCGCCCGATTTCTCGAGCGTCGCCTGCGCGGCAGCGGCCAGGTCGGCACCGGCCGGTTCGCTGTGGTGATGATGAGCGTGTGCGGACATGGGTGTAATTTAGGCGCTGCGAGCGCTGCTAACAAGCGTGGTTAGTTGGCCGCTCGCCGATTGAGATCGTGGCCGAGCGCCAGGATGGCGACGCCGACCAGCGTCCAGAATGTCTCGCCGCCATTGCCATGGGGCAGGGTCATTGCGCCCGCCATGATGCCGAGGCCGAACGAACCCGTCACGGCAGGCGCCATATAGCCGTGATCGAAGATGCCCCGTCCCAACGCCACCACACCGAGCCCGATCGCGATCGTCAGCCCGATTTCGTGGAACAGCGGATTGAGCAACATCCCGCCCGCGGTCGAGGCAAGCGCGACGAGCACCGCGCTCGCCAGGCAGTGCACCGCGCACAATCCCGACAACCCCATCGCGTAGCGATCGAGGCGTGGCATGTGTGAGGACAGGGTATGGCGAATCGTCGCGACCATGGCGTGCATCTAGGCGGATCGGCGCGACGTTACAATATCACATCTTATCTACTGATGTGATTTAGTGATGTGATTTAGACTTTTGGGCGGGGAAGGCCTGCGCCATCCCCGCCTGCTCGATCAGAAGCTGGCGCCGAGCGACACCACAACGCCGCTGCGCGCGGCATTCTTGCCATTGGCGAGCGTGAAGACGCCATCGGTGTCGACATAGCTGACGCCCAGCGTCAGGTTCTTCCACGCCAGCGAAGCGCCCACGCCCCAGTCGGTATATTCGTTGCCGAGCGCCAGCCAGCTCGGACCCCAAGTGTGGCCGATATGCGCCGAAAGCGAGAGCGGCGTCTTGGGGATCGCGGCGCTGAGATCGCCCGCCAGATAGACGTTGTCATTTTTCGGCAGCAGTCCGGTCTGGCCCTGGTCGAGCGACAGCGCCTTCTGCTTCCATGCGTAGTTGACCGTCACCTTCGCAGTGACCGGGCCGAGCGTATAGGAGACGTCGGCATAGGGTTCGAAGAAGTCCCCCTTGCTATTGTCGCCGACTGGCCGCGAGCGCGGATAGATATAGTAGAGCAGACCGCCGTCGAGCTTGAAGCCGCCGACCGTCTTGCTGTAACCAACGATGGCGTCGATTTCCTGGCTGCCGGTTCCCGAGAAGGTCACGTAGCCGGAGGTCGAGGAACTCCACACCGTGGCGTAGAAGCCCGATTTGTGGGTGACGCTCAACGTGCCCTGGATCGCGGGTTGCAGATTGGTCTGCGAGATGCCGCGAAAGCGATAATCCGACACTAGCGTCACGCCACCGGTCACGGTGATTTCGGGCGGTGGGGCGGTTTCGTCTGCGGCAGCGGCGGGCGCAGGTGCTTCGCCGGCGGGCGCTGCTGCAACGGGATCGACCGGCCCGGCCGGCTTGGGATCCGCAAACGCGGGGGTGGCGACGGCAAGCGCAAGCGCGCCGAGGCTAACGTGGGAGAAGCGCATGTTATTCCTTTCCGATCGGAAAAATCGTGCGTTCCCGCCTGCACGTGTCGGCTCTGCCTCTTTATCGGTTGAAAGCCGACGGGCCGTTGCTTCGACACGGCAACATCAGTGCCCTTTTGCGCTGCGCCGCACAACACTTTTCGGACGCAGATTGTCGCACGAACGTAATGATGTTGCGATCGCGCAACAGTTTCGGCCGTGATTCCGGCTGTTCAGCCCTGAGCGGCGCGAAAGGCGACGAACCCCTGGTCGAGGTCGGCAATCAGATCGTCGGCATCCTCCAGCCCGATATGCAGCCGCACCAGCGCACCGCCATGATGGGGTACGCCGAGTGCGCGCTTCGGATCGGCGGGTATCGCGAGGCTTTCGAATCCGCCCCAGCTGAAGCCGATCCCGAACAGGCGAAGCGCATCGATGAACGCAGCGCGGCTGGCTTCGTCGCCGTCCCTCAACGCGAACGAAAAGAGTCCCGACGATCCCTTGAAATCGCGGACGAAATATTCGTGGCCGGGGCAGCTTGGCAAAGCGGGGTGGAGGACGGTCGCAACTTCGGGCCGAGCCGACAGCCATTGCGCGATCTTCAGCGCGCTTGCCTCGTGTTGCTTGAGCCGCACCGCCATCGTGCGCAAGCCCCGCGCGCCAAGCCAGCAATCGTCCGGACTCGCGACCTGACCGAGTTGGAAGCTGATGTTGCGCAGTTTCGCAAAGAAACCGGGTCCGGCGGTGACCGACCCGAGCATCGCGTCCGAATGACCGACGACATATTTGGTGCAGGCCAGGATCGTCAGGTCGATGCCTTTTTCGATCGCCGGGAACAGCAACGGCGTCGCCCAGGTATTGTCGAGGATCGTCACGATCTCGCGCGCTTTCGCCGCCGCGACGATCGCGGGAATATCCTGCACCTCGAACGTCAGGCTGCCCGGGCTTTCGAGCAGGATCGCGCGCGTTTTCTCGCCGATCAGCCCGGCGATACCGCCGCCGACCAGCGGGTCGTAATGGCGCGTTGCAATGCCGAATGTCTTGAGGAACCCGGCGGCGAAGTTGGTCGTCGGGTCGTAGGCAGAGTCGACCAGCAGCAGTTCGTCGCCAGGCGTCAGCACCGACAGCAACGCCGCCGTCACTGCCGCCACGCCCGAGCAATAGAGGAAGGTGCCCTCCGCACCCGGCTCGAGTTCGGTCAGCGCATCGGCGAGCGCCCATTGCGTCGGCGTACCGCGGCGACCGTAATAAAGCGTGTGGTGCGTGTCGCGGCGTTTTCCGGTTTCGCGCAGATGGGCGACATTGTCGTAAAGGATCGTCGAGGCGCGCCAGACAGGAGTGTTGACCACACCCTGCGTCCATTCCTTTCGCCGCCCGCCGGTGACGACGCGGGTTGCCGGTTGATCGTCGTCCTTGCCGCTCATGCCGTTCCCGTCGATTTGGGTGTGGAAGGATCGCCGCCCCATTCGGACCAGCTCCCGTCATAGAGCGCCGCGTCGTTGCCGAGGAGATGCGAGCCGAATGCGAGGACGGCGGCGGTGATGCCAGAGCCACAGGTCGTGACCAGCGGCTTGGCAAGGTCGATACCGGCGGCGTCGAACTCGGCACGGAGCGCATCGTAGCGCTTCCACGTGCCATCGGCATTGAGCAAACGCCCATAGGGCAGGTTGCGCGACCCCGGAATGTGCCCCGACGCGGTGGCGGGACGAGGGTCGGCCTCTTCTCCCGTGAAACGCGCCGCGCCGCGCGCGTCGAGCATCTGCTCTGTCCGGCTCGCGACGTTGACCTTCATCTGATCGAGCGTGCGGACGCCCTTCGGATCGAACCGGGCGGTGAAAGAGCGCGGGGTGGGGTGTTCCACTCCACTCGCGACCGGGCGTCCCTCTGCGCGCCACTTCGCGAGGCCGCCGTCGAGGATCGCGACGTTGCGCGCGCCAATCGTGCGGAGCATCCACCACGCACGTGTCGATGTGTGATAGTGCGACACATCGTAGAGCACTATCCGATCGCCGTTGCCGATGCCGAGGGACCCAAGGCGCTCGGCGAACTGTCCGGGCGGAGGAAGCATCGACGGCAAGTCGCTGGTCGCGTCGGCCAGCGTTTCGAGGTCGAGGAACACCGCGCCCGGTATATGCGCCGCCTGGTACTCAGCGCGAGCGTTGCGCCCCGGACCGCCAGGTACCGACCCGAAATAGGTCGCATCCACCACGCGCAGATCGGACGCGCCCAGTTCCCCCGCCAGCCATTCGGTCGTCACCAGCGCATCCATCGCCACCCCTTAGCCTTATCGCACGGCGCCGGGAAACCCTCTGCCCACGTTGCTTTGGCCGACCATGCGCCTAAATATCGGCCATGACCCCCAAACATCTCGGCCAATCCAGTAGCTTGCCCGCGTCGCCTGACGAAGCGGTGCTCGACTATGTGCCCAATCCGCGCCCCGGTCGGCCCTATCTGGTGCGCTTCACCGCGCCCGAATTCACCTCGCTGTGCCCGGTCACCGGCCAGCCCGATTTCGCGCATCTGGTGATCGATTACGTGCCGGGCGACAGCATCGTCGAATCCAAGTCGCTGAAGTTGTTCCTGGGCAGCTTTCGCAATCATGCTGGATTTCACGAGGATTGTACGGTCGGGATCGGCGAGCGGCTGACTGCGGAGATGAAGCCGCAATGGCTGCGTATCGGCGGCTATTGGTATCCGCGCGGCGGCATTCCGATCGATGTGTTCTGGCAGTCCGGGCCAGTGCCCGATGGGCTGTGGCTGCCCGATCAGGGCGTGCCGACCTATCGTGGCCGCGGGTAACTTTCCTCGGACATTTAACGCAGGTCAGCATGAATCCTTTGTTGCAATGCAACAAAAGCGCAACCATATTTCTTTCAGTCCGTTCAGGGAGGTGAGTCGCGGGAAAAATCCCGGCTTTGTCCAGCAAGAAAGACCGAAATGGCCACGTCGTTCGTCCAGCCACGCACTCGTCATATCGCCCTGATCGGCAACTTTCTGCCGCGCCAATGCGGCATTGCGACATATACGACCGACACATTCAAGGCGCTGACCGATCGCTTTGCCGACCTTAAGGTCGATGTTTATGCGATGAACGACCGGCCGCAGGGTTACGATTATCCCGCCGCCGTCACCGGTACGATCGATCAGGAAGACCGCATGGCGTATCTCGCCGCGGCGCGCGATATTGGGGCGAGCGGTGCACAGGCGGTCTGGGTCCAGCACGAATACGGCATCTATGGCGGCCCGGCGGGCGAACATATCCTGGCGCTGCTCGATCGGTTGACGGTGCCGGTCATCGTCACGCTTCATACCGTGCTCGACCAGCCCAACGACGATCAGCGCCGCGTGATGGACGGCCTGCTTCAGCGCGCCGCCAAGGTCATCGTGATGGCGGAGATCGGCCGGGAGATTCTGGTGCGCGTCTATGGCGCCAATCCCAAGGCGATCATGATGATCCCCCACGGCGTGCCCGACCGTGAACTGATCGAGCCGGACACGATGAAGCAGCGTTTTGGCTGGGAAGGGCACAAGGTACTGCTGACGTTCGGGCTGCTCGCGCCGAACAAGGGAATCGAAAGCGTCATTGCGGCAATGCCGACGGTGGTCGCGGCCAATCCGGACGCGCTGTACGTCGTGCTCGGCGCAACGCACCCCAATCTGGTCGCGCATGAGGGAGAAGCCTATCGCGACCGGCTGAAGGCGCTGACCGTCGATCTGGGCGTAGCTGGCAACGTGCGCTTCATCGATGGGTTTGTGGAGCACGAGCAATTGCTCGATTATCTGCAGGCCGCCGATCTCTACGTCACGCCCTATACCAATCCTCAACAGATCACCTCCGGCACGCTGAGCTACGCGGTTGGCGTCGGGAAAGCGGTGGTATCCACGCCCTACATTCACGCGACCGAGATCCTGGCGGACGGGCATGGCGTGCTGGTCGATTTCGGCGATGTCGACGGCTTCGCGCGCGTGATCGCCCGCTTGCTGCATGACGATGCCGAACGCGCTGAATTGTCGGGGCGCGCCTATGATCGTGGCCGGACCATGATCTGGCCGCGGCTCGCGGAAACGTCGATGGCCGCGATCGACTCGATCGTCGCCGCGCGTCCGCGCCGTATCAAGAGCGCGATGCCGCTGCCGGTGCTCGAACCCAGCATCGCCGCAGTCGAGCGGATGAGCGACGCGACCGGTATGTTCCAGCATGCGATCCTGTCGGTGCCCGATCGCCGCCATGGCTATTGCATCGACGACAATGTCCGTGCGCTGATGCTGATGAGTGCGATCCCCGACCTCGACGCCGAAGTGCGCGACAAGTGGATGACCATCTACGCCGCGTTCGTCCAGTATGCGTGGAATCCGGATGCGCGGCGTTATCGCAACTTCATGCGGTTCGACCGCAGCTGGTGCGAGGATGCTGGATCGGAGGATTCGAACGGCCGCACGATCTGGGCGCTGGGCGTCACCGCGAAGCGTGCAGGTCTGGCCAAGCATCGCGACTGGGCGCTGCGTCTGTTCGACGAGACTGCCAGTCTGGCATTCGACCTGGTCAGCCCGCGGGCGCAGGCGTTCGCGATGCTCGGCGCAGCCGCTATCCTAGGCGCGCATCCCGGGCATCAACTTGCATGCAATATCCTCGAACGTTTCTCGGCGGACCTGCTCGCATTGCTCGAGGAAGCACGGCGGCCCGAATGGGAATGGTTCGAGATTGTGCTGGCCTATGATAACGCCCGGCTCCCTGAGGCGTTGATCCGCGCCGGAATGGCGCTAGGCCGCGACGATCTGCTCAAGGCCGGCCTTGCGACGCTCGACTGGATCGTCGAGCAACAGACCAGCCCGGAAGGCCGCTTTCGCGCGGTCGGCACCGAGAGTTTCGGGCGCCCCTATGAAGCGCCGCTCGCGTTCGACCAGCAACCGTTGGAAGCGCAAGCGACGATCGACGCATGTGCGGCGGCGTTCAAGGCGACCGGCGACGACAAGTGGCGCGACGAAGCGGCTCGCGCCTATCGCTGGTATCTAGGCCAGAACGACCTCGATCTGCCGCTTGCAACGGCACAGGACGGGGGCTGTTTCGACGGGCTGATGCCCAGCGGTCTGAACCGAAATCAGGGCGCCGAGTCGATTTTGGCGCTGCAATTGGCGAGTTGCGCGATTTCCGCTCTTGGAAAAGCGGCGAAAACCGTGGCAGGGACGAGTCGCGCCGTCGCGTAGCAACGACACGCGGCGCCGCTTGGGCGGGATTACAAGCGGGGTCTTTCGTTGCTCGATATTTTCACGCATCGCCTGAAGCTGCATGCCGATCCGTCGCGCGTCGTGGTGCGGCCGTTCCATATCGGCTGGGCGCCCGGCGGGGTGTCGTCGGGCCGGACGGAGCGGCTGGTCGGCGAAGTGCTGGCGCTGTCGACGCAGGAAACGCGCGCCGAACTGGAGACGGTGCTCAAGGATTTCGAGGCGCGACACTGGCAGACACGCCGCGTCTTTATGACCCGCTACGACGAGATCGAGGAGATGATGGGCCTCGACGGGACCGAGATCGGCGACGAGAAGCGGCAGTTGATCGGCGCCTATTTCTGCCACGAATACAGCTATGCCGCCGCCGCGCTGATGAACCCCAGCGCGGTGCCGCATTTCGACCAGTCGGGCATGCCCAAAGGGTCGATGCGTATCCTGATGTCGTTGCGCGCGGTGGGTGAGGGTCACATTTCGTCAGTCGCGTTCCGCGAGGGCATCATTACCGCGAAGAACGAACTCAAGCTCGCGCCCGAACCGCCCTTCGCGACCGCCGCCGACATCTATGGCAGCGACGAGGAGCATATCCCGTCGGGACCGGTCACGGTGCATCGCCATCGCGATTCGACCTTGTCCGGCACGGTAATCTTCCCGATCACCGCCGCGCAGTCGAAGGGGCTGGAGGATCTGCGTCTCGTCCAGTTCACGCACGACGACGGTGAGATCGAATGGCTCGGCACCTATACCGCGTATAACGGCTCGCAGATTCAGTCCGAACTGCTGCGGACCAAGGATTTCCGCTCGTTCGATCTCGTGCCGATGACGGGTCCGGCGGCGCGCAACAAGGGCATCGCCCTGTTCCCGCGCAAGATCGGCGGGCGCTATCTGGCGATCGGGCGGCAGGACGGCGAGAATCTGTTCCTGCTCGATTCCGACCGGCTGACGCACTGGGAGGAGGGGGTTCGTATCCTCGAGCCACATTATCCGTGGGAGCTGGTCCAGATCGGCAATTGCGGACCGCCGATCGAACTCGACGAAGGCTGGCTGTTGTTGACCCATGGGGTCGGCGCCATGCGCAAATATTCGATCGGCGCGGTTTTGCTCGACAAGGGCGACCCGTCGAAGATCATCGGCCGCACGCCTCAGCCGATCCTCGCCGCCGCCGATGAGGATCGCGAGGGCTATGTCCCCAACGTCGTCTATTCGTGCGGCGCGATCCGCCACGGCGACTGCCTGTTCCTGCCCTATGGCGTGGCGGACAGTTCGGTTGCGTTCGCGTTCGTCCCGATCGCCGGGCTGGTTGCCTCGATGGCCTAGCGCCCGGCGCGTTGCGCGTAGCGGTACAGTGCGGTGGTCAGCGCGATAAACAGCAAGGTCCCGCCGATCAGGGCGGTCGAAACGAAGCCGTCGCCGACGACCGCCAGCGGGGTGTCGGTCCCCGACGCCGCGACGATCCCGGCGAACGCGACGCCCCACAGGCTTTCACCGACGATCATGCCCGTCGCGGTCAGCACGCCGAGCCTCTTCGCGAATTCCGGGTCGCGCGTACCGTCCGCCCATCGCTCGTAGAACCAGCCGACGATCGACCCGATCGTCACCGGCAGGATCACCGCCATCGGCAGGTAGATACCGATCCCGATCGCTAGCGGCGGCAAACGAAGTCGCTTGAGCACACCCAGCGTCTCGTCCATCGCGATGAAGATCACGCCCGCGACCGCGCCCCATCCGAGCATCCGCCAGTTGAGGTCGCCGCCCAGCACTCCCTTGGCGAGGCTGGAGATGAGGTTGGCCTGAGGCGCACCGAGCGCGTTCGGCCCGGCATTGGGCGCGCCGGCGAACCCGAACGCGACGTTCAGCAATTCGAGCACCGGCGGCACGACGATCGATCCGAACACGACGCCGATGATCAAGGCGACCTGCTGCTTCCACGGCGTTGCACCGACCAATTGACCGGTCTTCAGGTCCTGCAAATTGTCGTTCGCGATCGTCGCGACACCGAAGATCACGCCCGTAACGATCAGCGCGTAGGCGACCAGTGCTTGGGTCGTGTCGTGCGGCGTGCCGCGTCCGAACAGCCCGACTAGCATCAGCGACGAAGCGAGCACCGACAGGATCCCGATCCCCGACACCGGCGAATTCGACGCGCCGATCAATCCAGCCATATAGCCCGTTACCGCCGCGATCATCAGCCCGATTACGACGATGAAGACCAAAGCGCCCCCGATCAGCAACAGCGCCGATCCGGCGATCGGGCCGCCGGCGATAGTGCTCCACAGCAGCCATGCAATCGGGGCGAGGATTGCGAGCGAACCACCGGCCACCCAGCCGATCGGCAAGTCGCGCTCGGTCAGTTCCAGCGCCTCGCCCGCATGGCGCGCGCGGCTCGCGGCCATTGCCGACCGGATGCCGCCGATCACCGGCCCCGCGATCTTGAGCAGGGTCCAAACCGCTGCAACGCCGATCACGCCCGCGCCGAAGAAGCGGACATCGGCGCGGAACACGGTGTTGGCGATTTCCTCCGCCGTCCCGCTGCCTCCCGCCTGCGCGGTCAGGATCGGCAGCACGATCCACCATCCGGTGACCAGCCCGACAAGCTGCGCCAGCCCGACCGACAGCCCGACCAGATGGCCGACGCCGAACAACGCGAATGACAGCCCACCGGAAATTCCCGTCGCGCCGCGCCCTACCCGGAACCAGGTCGATGCCTCGGCGGCGGCGAGCTTCATTTGCGTCAGGATCGCGAACCCGGCCGACACGATGCTGTTCCATAGGAGGATACGCAGGCCCGCCGCATTCTGCTCGGCCGCGCCGCCTTCGCCCGATCCGACTTCCAGCACTTCGGCCGCCGCGCGTCCTTCCGGGTAGGGCAGGTCGGTATCGACCACGAGCGCGCGGCGCAGCGGGACCGAGAACATCACGCCCAATATGCCGCCCGTCGCGGTGATTGCCGCCGTCGTCCAGAATGGAAATCCGTGCCACCAGCCGACGATGATCAAACCGGGCAGCACGAAGATGATCGCCGCCAGCGTCCCGGCCGCGCTCGCGATCGTCTGGACGATATTGTTCTCCAGGATCGACGAGTTCTTGAACAATCGCAGGATCGCCATCGAGATCACCGCTGCGGGGATCGACGTCGCGAAGGTCAGCCCGACCTTCAGGCCGAGATAGACGTTCGCTGCGGTGAACAGCAGGGTGATGAGGCCGCCCAGGATGATGCCGCGGACGGTGAGTTCGGCGATCGGGCGGGGGGATGCGGAAGTGCTCATTCGTCCACCGTGGCACAGTTTTACGGAGCGAGCGAGGCCGTGGTGTAATCGCTGTGCAGCGACCAGCCGAGGCGTTCGTACAGCGCGCGGCCCGGTGGTGTGGCGCAGAGCATCGCGTCGTGGATGCCGAGCATGTCGGCCTCCGCGGCGAGCGTGCGCATGATCGCGCTGCCGAGGCCGCGGCGCTGATGTTTGTCGGCGGTGCGGATGCGGTCGAACACGACGAGATCGCCCATCGCGATGATGCGGCCGCGCGCGGCTTCTTCGCCGCTGGGGTCTGTGATGGTGGCGAATGTAACGGCGCCGTCGCGGGCTAGGTAGGCGGTGAATTCGTCCGGCAGCACTGGCGGACTCGCCAGCATCGCCGCGACCGGAGCGGTCATCATGTAGCCGGGCGTCGCGATCTCCCAGCCGGGCGGGAGCAGGGGGCGGACGGAGTCTGCGGGCGCGCAAACTTTGAGGTAGAGGAGGGGCTGGTCGATCCGCGCGGCAAGATCGCGGATCGGCTCCGCGTCGAGGCTCGCGAATATGTAGCGCCCGACCTGTTCGGGCTGGCCGACATGGATGTAGAGGCCACGGTCCTGCGCGACTGGCGCCGCCGCGTCACGCGAGATCGCCCAAGCTTCGGCCCAGCGGGTGATCAGCGCGGGATCCGCCTCCAGCCATTCCGTCATGCCGGTCTTGTTCCGGCATCCAAAGTGCCGCGAGGTATGCGGCTTGGGGAGGGTTGGACCCCGCAACAAGTGCGGGGTGACGACGGAGTGGAGGACGTAGCCGAGCTCAATCGAACCCGTTTTCCAGAAATCGCTCGGCATACGCGCAGTGCATCGCGATGCCCTTGGCCATCACCGATTCCTCGATGGTCATCTTCGTGTTGTGGAGCGGCGGATTGGTCGACGGGTCGCTGCCCTCCGGCGCGACGCCGATGAACGCCATCGCGCCGGGAACTTCACGCAGCACGTAACTGAAATCCTCGCCGCCCATGATCGGCGCGGGCATCGGGAGCCACTGGCCTTCTTCCAGGCTGTCGGAGACCTTCTCGACCAAGTCGACCGCGCGCGGATCGCACATCGTCACGGGGTAGCCGTCGTCGATCCGCACCTCCGCCGTCAGCCCGTGCGCCGCGGCGACATTCTCGACGATGCGAGTCAGACCGCTGCGCGCCTTTTCGCGAGTTGCGGAGCTGAGCGTGCGGAGAGTGCCGAGCATTTTCACCTCGCCCGGCACGATGTTGTAGGCGGAACCGGCCTCGATCTTGGTGATCGACAGGACGGCAGGGTCGGTCGCCGGGATCTGGCGCGCGACGAATACCGACAGCGCAGTGACGATCTCGGCCGCGACCGGGATCGGATCGAGGCAATCGTGCGGCATCGCGGCATGTCCGCCCGCGCCCTTGACGGTGATGTTGAGCGCATCGGTCGAGGCGAGCAACGGGCCTTTACGGGTGCGGATCGCCCCGGCGCGGCTGTTCGGGTCGATGTGCAGCGCAAAGGCGCTGTCGGGCCGTTCGATGTCGAGCAACCCGTCCTCAATCATGAAGCGCGCGCCATGATGGCCCTCTTCGCCCGGCTGGAACATGAAGACCACGGTGCCGGGGAGCTTGTCCTTGCGGGCACTGAGCGCGCGGGCGGCGCCGACCAGCATCGAGCAGTGCGAATCGTGGCCGCACGCGTGCATCGCGCCCGGCACCTGGCTGGCGAAGTCGAGGCCGGTTTCCTCCGGCATCGGCAGCGCATCCATGTCGCCGCGCAACAGCACGACGCGGCCATTGTCGCCGCCCCCCCGCAGGATCGCCACGAATCCGGTGGTCGAGGTCGATTCGTGGATTTCGAGCGGCAAGCCCTCAAGCGCGGCGCGCAGCTTGGCGGTGGTGCGTGGGCAGTGGTTGCCGATTTCGGGGTCGGCGTGGATCGCGCGGCGCAGCGCGACGATCTCGGCGAGTTCGGCTTCGCCCGCGGCGGTCCAGTCGGTGGTGAATTCGGTCATGACGGTCTCCCAGTCTTCCGACCGTAACGCATTTGTCAGGCGGCTTCCAACGCCTCTCGCGCCTTCTGACCGATCCGGCTGGCGAGGCCGGGCATCGCGGCGAGTCGCCGAAGTTCGGGGACGGTCGCACCCCCGCGGTTGATGATCGTGACGAGGCGCGCAAAGCCGAAATCGGGATTGGGCCGCTCGGTCAGCGTCGGCACGTCGCCAGGGGCGATCGGCCCTTCCTGCACGACGCGATAATACCAGCCCGAATGACCCGTGCGGACCATATGCTTGACGAGACGCGGCTCGCCTAGCGCCAGCGCAAGCTTGAAACAGGGTTGGCGCGGCTGGCAGACCTGAAGCCGAGCGCCGCCGATCGCGTGGACGTCGCCGACACACAAACCGTCCTCGTTCATGCCCTCGACCGTGAGATTCTCGCCCATGCAGCCCGCGACGAAGCGCTCCGCAAGATCGGGAAAGGCCGCGGCCCAGTCGACATAGCGTCCAGCGGAGTAAGCGTAGATCGCCTTTTCCGGGCCGCCATGGACCGACAGATCGGCTTGCTCGTCCCCGGCGAGTCCGAGGGCACCGGCGAGCACGGGCCCTGCGATGCCGGTCTTGATGAAGGCGCTGGGAACGCGCTCCGGTCCCAGCGGCGCGATCCGCCCGATCTGGATCGAGGCGATGCGGGCGGTCACCGCCCTTTGAACAACCCGCCCAGCACGCCGCGTACCAGCCCGCCGATCACCCCGCCCGCCATGCCGCCCGACTTGCCGAACACCGCCTTGGTGGCCTCGCGTGCGATTACGGTGCCGGCGGAGCGTGTGGCGGATGCGGTCGCGCTGCGCACCGCGCGGTTCCACGGATTGTTGGCCTCGGCCCGCGCCTGCGCGGCGGCGGCCTGCGCGTCCGCCTTGGCCTGAGCGGCAGCGGCCTTGGCGTCGGCGGCCGCCTGCTTCTCGGCGGCTGTCTTGGCGGCGGCCTCCGCGGCGGCGGCGGCGGCTTCCTCGCCCTTGGCCTTCAGGATTTCCTCGGCGGATTCGCGATCGACGACGGCATCGTATTTGGTTCCGATCGCGTCGGTCTGGATCCAGGTCGCGCGCTCTTGCGGCGTGACCGGGCCGACGCGCGACGACGGCGGCTTGATCAGCGTACGCTGGACGGGCGAGGGGGCGCCGTCGGGTTGGAGCAGCGAGACGAGCGCTTCACCGACCTTCAACTCGGTGATGACGGTCGCGACGTCGACGCCGGGATTCGCGCGGAACGTTGTCGCCGCCGCCTTGACCGCTGCCTGGTCGCGCGGGGTGAAGGCGTTGAGCTTGTGCTGGACGCGGTTGTTGAGCTGGCCCGCGACGGTGTCGGGGATGTCGATCGGGTTCTGCGTGATGAAATAGATGCCGACACCCTTCGACCGGATCAGGCGGACGACTTGCTCGATCTTGTCCTCCAGCGCCTTGGGGATGTCGTCGAACAGCAAATGCGCTTCGTCGAAGAAGAAGCAGAGCTTTGGCTTGTCGGGATCGCCGACCTCTGGGAGGTGCTCGAACAGTTCGCTCAGCAGCCACAACAGGAACGTCGAATAGAGCCGGGGACTCTGCATCAATTTGTCGGCGGCGAGGATATTGACGATCCCGCGCCCCTTGTCGTCGAGGCCGATGAAATCCTCGAGCGCGAGCGCAGGCTCGCCGAAGAAATGGTCGCCGCCCTGGCTGCGCAATTGCAGCAGCGACCGCTGGATCGTGCCGACCGATTGCTTGCTGACGTTGCCATACGTCGTGGTCAGCTCGTCGGCGCGTTCGGCGCAATTGACCAACATGGCCTGCAGGTCGTCCAGATCGAGCAGCAGCAGCCCATCCTTGTCGGCGACGGTGAAGGCGATCGTCAGCACGCCTTCCTGCACATCGTTGAGATCGAGGAGACGCGACAGGAGCAGCGGACCCATTTCGCTGACGGTGGTGCGGATCGGATGACCCTGTTCGCCGAACAGATCCCAGAACTGCACCGGATTGTCGCTATAGGACCAGTCGGTCATGCCGATGTCCTTGGCGCGCTGCGCGAAGATGTCGGCGTTCTTGGCGGTCGGGGATCCTGCCATGGCGAGACCCGACAGGTCGCCTTTCACGTCCGACACGAAGCAGGGGACGCCGGCCTGGCTCAACCCGTCGATGATGCCCTGGATCGTCACGGTCTTACCGGTACCGGTCGCGCCGGCGATCAGCCCGTGTCGGTTGGCGCGCCTCAATTCCAGCGCCTGCGGGTTCGCACCGCCGTCGCCCGCGCCGATGAAGATCGTGGTGGTGTCGGCCATGCAAAAAACTCCCTCGCGTCCGTCCGGACCGAGGGAGTTTTAGGAGGTGCTCAAAGACCCGGCAATGGGCCTTTGCGGTGGGATCAGTTCTTGAGCTTGACCGCGATGTAGAGGCTGCCCTGGCGCACGCGCGTGATGTAGAGCAGCACCGTATTGCGCCCCGCCGCCTTCGCCGCATTGATCTGGGCGGCGAGTTGTCCGGGGGTCGAGACCGCGACGCGGTTGACCGACGAGATGATGTCGCCACGCTGGATGCTCTTGGCCGCGGCGTCGCTCGACGGATCGATATTGGTGACGACCACGCCAGAGATGCTGCCCGGCTGGATGCCCAGGCTGTTGGCGATGCCGGGGGTGAGCGCCGTCACTTGAACCCCGAGTAGATCGGTCGATGCGCGCAGTTCGGGGGCTCCCGGTGCGCCGTCGCCATCGCCGTTCGGTGCGCCGCCGGGGACGAGGTTGGCGAGTTCCTCCTCGCTTGGGCGCGTGCCGACGATCGCGTCGATCGTCAGCGGCTTGCCGTCGCGGATCACGCTCAGCTTCGCGGTCGACCCTGGCGCCAGGTTGGCGATCAGGTATGACAGCGTCTCGTCGGGGTTCACTTCGCGGCCGTTCACGGCGATGATCACGTCGCCCTGCTTGATCCCGGCCTTGTCGGCGGCCTGGCCCGGTTCGACGCGGCCGATCAGCTCGCCCTTGTCCTTCGGCAGGCCGAGCGACGCGGCGATGTCCTCATCCACCGGCTGACGACCGACGCCCAGATAGCCGCGCTGGATCTTGCCGCCCTTCATCATCGTGTCGATGATCGGCTTGGCCGCTTCGGCGGGGATCGCGAAGCCGATGCCGACCGATCCTTCGGACGGCGAATAGATCTGCGAATTGATGCCGATCACGTTGCCGTTCAGGTCGAACATCGGCCCGCCCGAATTGCCTTTGTTGATCGCCGCGTCGGTCTGGATGAAGCGGTCGTACGCGCCGCCCTGGCCGGTGACGCGGTGGAGGGCGGAAATGATGCCGGCGGTCACGGTACCGCCCAGACCGAACGGATTGCCGATCGCGATCACCCAGTCGCCGACGCGCGCCGTCGTCGAATCGCCGAACTTGACGTAGGGCAGGTTGGTCGCGTCGACCTTCAGCAGCGCAAGGTCCGAGCTGGTGTCGCTGCCGACCAGCCGAGCGACATATTCCTTGCGGTTGGCGAGCGTGATGGTGATCGATTCGACCTTCGCGCCGCGCGCCGCGGCGTTCACGACATGCGCGTTGGTGACGATATAGCCGTCGGGCGAGATGATGAAGCCCGACCCCAGGCTCTGTCCCTCCCGCGTAACCGGCTGACCGTCGCCGCCATTCTGATCCCCGAACATCTGCATCAGCGGATTGTCCTGGGTCGAGACCTGGACCTTCTGCTTGGTCGAGACATTGACCACCGCGGGCTGGAGCCTGGCGACCATGTCGGCGAAACTCATCGGCGCGCCGGGTTTGGGCGCGGCGGACGCGATCGCGCCGGGCTCGTTCTGCGCGCTTTGGGCGTAGGCCGGATGCTCCAGCACTAGCGAGGAGGCAGCGCCCCCGATCAGCAGGGCGGTGGTAATGGCGTAAGCGTAGCGCAACTTGGTATTCCTCTTCGTCTCGACGAAACCCCGGTCCGGCCGGTTATTGGGGCGGCGCGGCTTAACGGCGATTGAATATGAACGAATCGCAAGAAACGCGATTGGTCAAACCCGCCACCGTCGGGCCGATTATTTCCCCCCGCCTTCGAATTGCTTCAGATACGCGTTGTCCGGGGTCAGGATCAGGTTGGTGTCGCCCTTCGGCTGGTCCTTGGTGCCCGGCGTGAAAGTCTGGCGGTACGACTGCATCGCACGATAGAAGTCGTAGAATACCGGATCCTTGTTGAACGCCTCCGCGTAGATTTGCGCGGCGCGCGCCTGGGCGTCGGCCTGGATGATCGCGGCTTCCTTCAGCCCCTGCGAGCGGATCACCTGTGCCTGTTGCAGCCGCGCGTTTTTCATCCGCTCGATCGCTGAATTGAGCGCGGTGCCCGACGGCAAATCGGCATGCTTGATCCGCACGTCGATGATCTGCACGCCATAGGGTGCAGCGATCTGTTGCAGCCGCGACTGGATGTTATCCATCATCTGGCCGCGCTCCGGGCTGAGCAACGCCGCGAATTCGCGCTTGCCGAGCTCGTTGCGCAGCGCCGATCCGAACAATTGCTCCAGCGCCAGCGTCACGCGTTCCTCCGCGCCGCCCGCCAGGCCGACCGCCTGCAGCGTGCGCAACGGATCGACGATGCGGTAGCGCGCATAGGCGTCCACTTCGAGAGGGCGCTGGTCGGTCGACAGCACCGAGATGTTGTTGAGATCGACGTCGAGCACGCGCTTGTCGAGCCATACGATGCGGTCGAAGAAGGGTACGCGTGCCAGGATGCCGGCGCCGGTATTGCCCAGCGCTTCGCCGGGACGATAGGCGTTGACCACGGCGATCGGCTTTTCAACGCGAACGATCACGGCCTGGCGGGTTTCGGGAACGATCGCGATGGTGCTCGCGAGCAGGATGATGAGCAGCAGCGCGACGACGCCGAGCGTGATCGGGTTGCGGAGCCAGTTGGTCATCACTGGCCTCCCTGCGGCGCACTGGGCAGCGTTCGGCCCGGCGGGATGGGGAGGTAGGGCGCCACGCCGCGTGGCTCGATGATCGTCTTGTTGGTCTGGCCCAGCACCTGCTCCATCGTCTCGTAATACATGCGGCGGCGGGTCACTTCGGGCGCGAGCTTGTACTGCGCATAGACGCGGTCGAACGACTGCGCCTCACCCTCCGCGCTGGCGACCAGCGACTGGGCATAGGCGCGTGCGGCGTTGACGTTCTTGGCATATTCCTGTTGCGCGACGGTCACTTGGTTGAACGCGTCGAGCGCCGCGGACGGCGCGGACGCATTGTTGAGCGAAACGCCGACGATTGTGATGCCCGATTGATATTCGTCGAGGATGCGCTGCATCGCTTGCGTCACCTGGGTTTCGATCTGGCCCTTGCCGCGGCCGAGCACTTCATCAAGCGAGCTGTTGGCGACGACCGCGCGGACCGCGCTTTCCGCGGCCGCCTTGACGCTGTCGTCGGGCAGCTTCAGTTCGAACGCATATTTCTGCGGGTCCGCGATACGCCAGCGCACGGTATAGCTCAGATCGACGAGATACTGATCCTCGGTCAGTACCAGATTTGGGCCGCCATTCTCCGGAAACTGGATGGTGCGGATCGAATTGACGTCGATCACCTGCACCGACGAGATGGGCGCCGGTAGCGTCGTCTGCCAGCCGGGTGACAGCGTGCCCGAATATTTCCCGAAATAGGTGACGACGCCGCGCTCCTGCGGGCCGATCACGTGGAAACTCGTGAGCGCGATCCAGGCAACCAGGACAAGGCCGGCACCGCCCAACCACAAGTTGCGCGAGCTCGCGCCGCCGGTCGGGAGCTTGAATCCGCCACCGCCGCCGTTTCCGCCGCCCCCGCCCGATCGAGCGCGCTTGAGCAATTCGTCGAGCGAGGAAGCCCGGGCCGAGCGCGGCTTGCCGCCGGGCGGCTGCGCCCAGGGGTTGCGGGGGCCAGCGCCGGATTCGTCGGGCGCGTCGCCGCTGTCGTCGTTATTGTCGCTCGGGCCATCGCCGCCCCCGCCCCAGGGGCTTTTCGGCTTGGCCATGAATACGGGAAGGTGGCGCCACCAGGCGCGTACGGTCGTCATGCGTACCCTTATAGGTGCCCCGCCACGGAAAAACAGTGGCAAGCGGGCGCGGCGTCTCTATCTGGCGCAGCGATGGGCGATGATGAAATCCAGGCGCGGCTGGCCGCGATTTCGAGCGGGCGAGCCACGGCGCGGCGCGAGGGCGAGCGGATCAGTGTGATTCTCGACGTGACGGGACTGAGCGTGACGGCACGCGATGCGCTGGCCGAAGCGGTGCGCGCGGCGGCGCTGGCCGGCACGGATGTGACGGACGTGCGCGTCGCGATGACCAGCGAGCGCGTCGGTCGCCGGTTGATCGCGGTGGCGAGCGGCAAGGGCGGGGTGGGGAAATCGACCGTCGCCGCCAATCTGGCGGTCGCGATGGCGAAAGGCGGGCGCAAGGTAGGGCTGGTCGATGCCGACATCTACGGTCCCTCCCAACCGACGCTGATGGGGGTCGAGGGAGCCAAACCCGAAGCGCGTGACAAGACGATGATCCCGGTCGCGACGCCCCACGGCGTGCCGATCCTGTCGATGGGTCAACTCGTCGCACCGGGGCAGGCGATCGCGTGGCGCGGGCCGATGGCGGCGAGCGCGCTGGGGCAACTGATCGAGGGCGACTGGGGCCAGGCGGACACTTTGGTGGTCGACATGCCGCCGGGCACCGGCGACGTTCAGTTGACGATGATCCAGAAATACAAGCCGGCGGGGGCAGTGATCGTTTCGACGCCGCAGGACCTGGCGCTCATCGACGCGCGCCGAGCGATCGACCTTTTCGCCAAGGCCGGCGTGCCGGTGATCGGGTTGGTCGAGAATATGGCGGGCTATGCCTGTCCGCATTGCGGCGAAGTGTCGGACCCGTTCGGGCAGGGCGGCGCGGAGGCGGCGGCGGGCGAACTGGGCGTGCCGTTTCTCGGCCGCGTGCCGTTGGCGATGGCGATCCGCGCGGCGTCGGACGCGGGGACGCCCCCTGCGGCCGGGAACGCGCCGGAGGGGGCGGTTTTCGGGGAGATAGCCGGAAAGGTGGAGACCTGGCTGGAGGAGCCACGCTGATGCCGCTGACCGATGATGCCGAAATCCGCGACTTGCTGACGAAAGCGCGCACGATCGCGATGATCGGCGCGTCCGACCGGCCCGACCGGCCGAGCTATGGCGTCATGGCGATGCTCCAGCGCCACGGCTATCGCGTCATCCCGGTCAACCCGCAGATCACCGGCGAGCATGTCCATGGCGAGTTCGTGTTCCGCGAGCTGGCCCAGATCGGCGTGCCGATCGACATCGTCGACATTTTTCGCCGTGCTCAGGCGGCGGGGGAAGCGGTCGATGAAGCGATCGCCTCGGGAGCGAAGGCGGTGTGGATGCAATTGGGCGTGATCAATCATGAAGCCGCCGCGCGGGCCGAAGCGGCGGGGCTGAAGGTCGTGATGGATCGTTGTCCGGCGATCGAGATTCCGCGGCTCGGCATTCCCCCGATCGCAGCCTGAAAAGCGCCGCAATCGGGGATCATTCCGGCACCGAAGCGTCGCTGGAGAGTGGGTGATGTTGTTGTGGTTCGCGATTCAGGCGGTTCCCGACGTTGACGCGGCGATGGCACGCTATCGCGAGCAGACCCGGGCGACGGTGGAATGCCGCGCCGGCCGGCCAGACGACATCGTGATCTGCGATCGCCGCGCGGCGGACCAGTTTCGCTTGCCGTTGGTCGAACTCGATCTCGACAACCCGAAGAACGAGCCGGTGCCCGCCGAACGCGAGCGCTTGCTCGCGCGCACCAACAATTGCCAGGAGAAGTCGACCTTCCTGGTCGGCTGCGGGAAGGTTGGGATCGGGGTAAGCACGCGCGGCGGCCTGCGGGGGCTGGGAGAACGACCGCTCGCGCCATGATCGCGCTGATCCTCGCCCTGCAGAGCGCCACGCCCGCTGCCGCGCCGCCCCAGCCCGAACGCTGGTCGATCCTGGCGCCCGCGCCGGGTCAGAAATGCGTATCCGAACGCAAGCCCGGCGCCGCAGACGACATCGTCATTTGCGGCACGCCCGATCCGCAAGCGTCACTTCGCTTGCCCGACCCCGCCTCCGTCCCGTCGGACGCGCCCATAAAGTCAAACCCATATCTCACTGGAAGCGGCGCACTGGCGAACATGGCCACGCCATGCCCGATCAGCCGTTCGTGCGTCGTCGGGTTCGGTCCGCCTGTCGTGCCGATGATCAAGGGTGCGGTTAACGTGGCGAAAAACACGTTCCGCAAGCGGCCCGACAAGACCGGTCGCGTCGCCATCCCGCTTGATGGTAGCGACGCGCCGACAGGGCGCATCAAACCCTGAATTTTTGCATCTCGGCAACCTCTTCCCGCCGACGACGTTGGAGTGGTGGAGACAAACAGGGGTGTTTGCCGATGCTCGCGCTTTCTATTGCCGTCATGCTCGCCGCTGGCGCCAAGTTGCCCAACTATACCTTGCCGCCAGCTCGACCTTCCGCCCGTACTAGATGCACCGGAAAATGCGCGAGCCGCTATCGGCTTGCGTCGTCGGACGACAACCAGGCGACGTCTAAATACCGCGCGCTCAACGAGGACGGCACCGACTGCAACGTGACGCGCGCTAAAATCTGCCGAAAACAGCCGCGAACGTGGGTGAAGGCAGCCTATTAGAGGATATGCATCCAGAGCGGCTCGCCAGCGAGGCTGGGTGAGCCGCGCAGCTTTTCGAGGGCATGCGCGACCGAGCGCTCCGGCCCCTCGTGCGTGACGATGGCGACCAGCACGCTGCCATCGGCTTCCGCGCCGCGTTGGATGAGGCTTTCTATCGAGACGCCCGCGTCGCGCATCGCGGCGGCGATTTCGGCCAGCACGCCAACTTTGTCTGCAACCATGAAGCGAAGATAGGCGCGGCCACGCCGGCGGCCGCTGTCGGCGGGAGACAAAGCGGTCAGGCTGGCGGTGGGCATCGCGTAGGGCGGGCCGAATTCGCCGCGTGCTATGTCGATCAAGTCGGCGACTACCGCGCTGGCGGTTGGGCCATCGCCCGCACCCGCGCCCTGAAACAATAGGCGGCCGACGAAATTGCCCTCCGCCACCACCGCGTTGGTCGCGCCGGAAACGTGCGCAAGCGGGTGATCGACAGGGACGAGATGGGGGTGGACACGCTGGAACAGACCCTCCGTTCCGGCTTCCGCAACGCCGACCAGCCGGACCTTGAAACCGAGCGACGCGGCCTCGGCGATGTCGGCGGCGAGGATCTGGCGAATGCCACCGGTTGCGACGTCGCCAAACGCCGGGCTAGTGCCGAACGACAGGCTGGCGAGGATCGACAATTTATGCGCGGCGTCGACGCCGTCGATGTCGAAGCTGGGATCGGCCTCCGCAAAGCCCAACGCCTGCGCCTCGGCGAGCACGTCGGCGAAGTCGCGACCTTCGGCCTCCATCTTGGTCAGGATGAAATTGCAGGTGCCGTTGAGGATGCCATAGACTCTGTCGATGCGGTTGGCCGCCGCGCCGTCGCGCAGCCCCTTGATGACCGGCACGCCGCCCGCGACCGCCGCTTCGAACTTGAGCGCCGAACCCGCCGCCTCGGCCGCTTCGGCGAGCTCGAGGCCGTGATGCGCGAGCAGGGCCTTGTTCGCGGTGACCAGGCTCTTGCCGCCGGCCAGCGTCGCGCGCGCCAGCGCCAACGCAGGACCGTCAGACCCGCCGACCAGCTCCACCACGACATCGGCATCGCTGCGTTCGGCCAACCGCGCGGTGTCGTCCTCCCAGGCGAAGCGCGCAATGTCGACGCCGCGATCCTTGGCGCGGTCGCGCGCGGACACGGCGACGATCTCGATCGCACGGCCGGCGCGACGCTCGATCAGGTCGCGATTGGCGTCGATCAGCTTGACGACGCCCGCGCCGACGGTGCCGAGCCCGGCAAGGGCGACGCGAAGGGGAGAGGAAGTAGCCATCGCGACCGCGCTTAGGGGAGCGCGACGCGGTTTGTCTATCTCAGACGCGCGGCAGCGCGATCCCGAGCGCGCTCGCGAGCGCCGCGCGGCGCAGCACTACGCTCGACGGACCGGGCGCACCCGATCCGGCCAGGCAGGTCGCGAAGATCGGGTCGAGCCGCCTCGCCGCCTCGCTCGCATCATCCGAGCCGACCGGCGCGCGGACCAGCGCGATGCTGGTGACGCGGTCGCGCCCGACCACGCATTTGCCGACCGCGATCCAGCGCCGCATCGGCCCGGCCTGCGTCGAAATGCTGCGGTCGGTGGGACGGATCGCCGCGCTACGATCGAGCTGCATGTCGAGTCCGGGCTGCGCAACCGCCAGCGATGCGGCCGGCGCGCCGCTCGCGAAACAGCTGATTGCCATGATCATGCGACGCATCGAACCCTCCACTCGCGCCTATTCATACCATCAAATGCCCGAGCCGGGAATCCTCAAGCCTTCACCAGCCCGATTTCGACCAGCCGCTCGTGCAGGTAATCGTGCGCGGTGATCGGGATCGGATAGCGGTTCGGATTGTCCGCGGTGATCGTGCCGGGAAGCGTTTCGATCAGGAATTCGGGGTTCGGGTGCAGGAAGAACGGCATCGAATAACGCGAGAAGCCGCGGCGTTCGGGCGGCGGGTTGACGACGCGGTGCGTGGTCGAGGGCAGCACGTTGTTGGTCAGCCGCTGGAGCATGTCGCCGACGTTCACGACCAGCGCGCCCTCCGGCGGCTTGATCGCGAGCCATTTGCCGTCGCGGTCGAGCAGTTCGAGCCCGGCTTCTTCCGCGCCGAGCAACAGGGTGATCAGGTTGATGTCCTCATGCGCGCCTGCCCGGACCCCCTCGGCATCGGCGGGAATCGGCGGATAGTGGAGCAGGCGCAGGATCGAATTGCCGTGATCCACCACGGTGTCGAAATAATGCGGGTCAAGCTTCAGGTGCCGCGCGATCGCCGACAGCAGTCGCAGGCCGGCGCGGTCGAACGCGTTCCACAGGTCGGTCAGCGCTTCCTTGAACTCGGCGGGGCGCGACGGCCAGACGTTGGGCATCATGTCCTTGGCCGCGGGATGGCCGGCGGGCAAGTCGCGGCCGACATGCCAGAATTCCTTCAGATCGACATGCTTCGCGTCCTTGGCGATCTCGGTCTTGAACGGCGTGTAGCCGCGCTGGCCGCCGAGATCCTTGTCGTAATAGCCCTGCTTGTCCTCGACCGGCAGCGCGAAGAATTCCTCGGTCAGCTTCCACGCGCGCTCGATCAGCGACTGCGGGACGCCGTGATCGGTGATGACCGCGAAGCCGAACCGCTCGAACGAACCACCGAACGCTGCGGCGAAGGCATTCGGGTCGCGCGCTTCGTCAGCAAGGCTGAGCGCGGGGACCTGGGCGGAAGGCGTGTCGAGCATGGCAGTGTTCCGGATTCCTTGGAGAGCGCGGGACAGTAAACCTTACCGAGCCCAAACGAAAGCGGCCCGCCGCGCGGGGCGACGGGCCGTTCACGCGATGTAGGACGGCTCAGCCGTTCATCAACCGCTCCATCGTCTTCTGGTGGAGCCAGATATTCATGGTCGCGGTGTCGCTGGTGTCGCCCGTGTAGCCGAGTTCTCCCGCGAGCTGCTTGCGCGCGTCGAGGCTCGAATCCTGACCGATCGCCTTCATCAGGTCGACGATCGACGTCTTGTAGTTCAATTGCTCGCCGCGTTCCTGAGCGTGCTTTTCGAGCACGGCGTAGATCTCGTCCTCGCTGAGGGCGACCGGCGGCGGAGGAGGAGGTGGTGGCGGCGCAGCGGTTTCGGGGGCGGGCGCCGCTGCCGGGGCAGCAGCGGGGGTGCTGGAACCGAAGATCGCGTCCTTGATGGTGCCGAAGATACTCATCCGACTCTCCTTCACGTATAGTTGGGCGACAACGTCTAATCAGGTCGCGCGGCCCGCGACACTGTTTTTGCGGATTTTCGGGGCTGACCTGTCCCTTACGCTAGGGCATTGGGGGAGCCATGCCGCCGGCTGAACCTCTTGTCCGCGACGATCCGTCGCCGGTGACGCGTCCGCGCGACGAAAATTCCGCGCCGATTCGATTCGTCGAGTTCGTCGCTTTGATTGCGGCGTTGATCGGGATGGGCGCGCTAGGCATCGACACGATGCTGCCGGCTTTGCCGAACATTGGTGCCGACCTAGGCGCGAATCCGCACGATCTACCGCTGGTGATCGTCATGTTCTCGGGCGGCTTTGGCGCGGCGCAACTGATCCACGGGCCGCTGGCGGACAGGTTCGGGCGGCGGCCGGTGCTGGTCGGATCACTGGTACTTTATATAGTGATGAACCTGGTTTGCGCTGCCGCGAAGAGCATGGAACTGTTGCTGATTTCACGTGTGTGCGCGGGCGTGGCGATCGCGGCGACACGGGTCGTGACGATAGCGTTGATCCGTGACTGTTATTCGGGCCGGGCCATGGCCCGCGTCAGCAGTCTGTCGATCATGGTGTTCATGATCGTTCCGGTCATCGCACCGAGTATCGGGCAGGAGATATTGAAGCACGGCTCCTGGCGATTGATTTTCAACCTGATCGCGATCACGGGCGCTGTCGTGACGGGATGGTTTATCCTTCGCATGCCCGAAACGCTGCGGCCCGAAAATCGCATACCCCTGGAGCCTGCGCGGCTGATCGCGAATTGGCGGGCCACTCTCGATGATCGACTGTCGGTGGGATATTCCGCGGCAGTGATTGGGCTTCAGGGAGCCTTATTCGGCTATATCACCAGCATCCAGCCGATCGTGGAGCAGGTGTTTCACGCGAAGGATCGGCTGGGCGTGGTTTTCGCCATGTGTGCTGGCATGATGATGTGCGGCAACCTGCTCAACTCGCGGATCGTGATGCGGCTGGGGATGCGACGGATCGCCCATGCGGCGATGGTCGTATTAATCCTGGCGGCTTCAACCAGCCTGGCGATCGAGCATTTCGGCTTCGAGACGTTGTGGCTGTTCGTCGCGATGCAGGCAGTGACGATGATGTGCTTCGGTCTCGCCGCGTCGAACTGTTCGGCGATGGCGATGGCGAATATGGGCGAGATTGCGGGCACGGCGTCGAGCCTGCAGGGCTTTGTTGTGACCACCGGCGGCGCGTTGATTGGTGGGCTGATCGGACGGTCGTTCGACGGGACGACCACGCCGCTCCATCTCGGGTTCCTGAGCGCGGGGATCGTCGCGCTGGCGCTCGCGGCGTTGGTGGAGCGCGGCCGGCTGTTTCGCCCGACCTGACGCATTCCAGGTAACTTGCGGGAACCGTTATGCCCATTCGCCGTTCGCGTTTGTAGTCAGACTGGAGGTGAAGCATGGGCGGATATCAGGTGCCGGGTCAGGGTTCAGGCGACGACGGCTTTGACGAGGAAGGCTATGACGAAAGCCAGCGGGCCGAAATCCTGGAGGCGACGCGCGATGGGCCGAGCGACGGCACGCTGATCACCGACCTCGACCCCGATTTGGGTGATGACCCAGAGGACGACGACATTCAAATGGAGTCCGATGAGGTTGGCGAGGAGTATGACGACGCCGATCAGGATAAGGACGACATCGACGAGGACGACGTTCAGGACGAACTCGACGACGGATCAATCGACGACGACGAACTGAGCGACGCCGACGATCAGGCGTTGCAGCCCTGACAGGCTTGACCTAGTCTCTCCCTTGGAAGGGGAGCCGCCATGCCGAGGGATCCGCGCGTCGATTCCTATATCGCGAGCAAGGGCGATTTCGCGAAGCCGATCCTGACGCACCTGCGCGACCTGATTCACGCGCGCATTCCGGACGCGGGCGAAGATATCAAGTGGAGCATGCCGTTCTTCACATACAAGGGCGAACTGCTCGCCAACATGGCGGCATTCAAGGCGCATGCGGCGTTCGGATTCTGGAACCGGCAGGAATTGAAGACTGGGCGGGAAGGCGATGCGATGGGGCAATATGGCCGGATCACATCGCGCGATACGATGCCCGACGACACCGTCCTGCTCGACGCGCTCGACAGGGCGGTGGCTATGATCGACGCGGGCGTGAAGCCGCAGCGCCCGACGCGAGCATCGGAGCCTGAAGCTGAGGTGCCCGCCGAACTCGCCGCGGCGCTGGCGGGTGATGCCGCGGCGTCCGCCAAGTGGGAGGCCTTTCCGCCGGGGTGCCGCCGCGAATATTGCGAGTGGATTGCCGGAGCCAAGCGAGACGAGACGCGCGCGAAGCGAATAGCCCAGACGATCGAACAGGTCCGCGACGGCAAGAAGATCAACTGGAAATACGAGAATTGCTGACCGGATGACCGGGCCGCGATAGCGCTTGCGCTCTTTCCGGCGACTGATACGTTATTACATACCAAAATGGAGAGTCGCCATGACCGCACGCGCCGACCACCAGCCGATGGGATCGATCAACATCACGCCACTGATCGATGTAATGCTCGTTTTGCTGGTAATGCTGATCCTGACGATCCCGATGGCGACACAGAAGGTGTCGATCGACTTGCCGGTGGCCGGGCCGCCGGTCGCCACACCGCCGGAAAAGATGCATCGGTTGGACATTGCGGCGTCCGGATCGCTGACGCTCGACGGCGTGGCGGTCGATGAGGCGTCGTTGCCGGACCGGCTGGCGCCGCTGGTCACGGACAAGCAGTCGTTGCTGACGATCAACGCCGATCCGGCATCGCGGTACGACACGTTCGACCATGTGCTTGCAACGATCAAGCGCGCGGGCGTCACGCGGCTAGGCTTTGCGGACAACAAACGGTTCGCCGAATTCTAGGAACGCGCGATCCGGGCAGGCGTTCTATCCGCTTCATCAGCAGGATACGACATGCGTGCATTTTTCCTTTTGCCGATCCTGGCAACGGCCTGTTCGCAACAGGCTGCGATTACCAACAATGCCGCCGACATCCATGCTGCCGCTGACGAAGCGCAGGACGATATAGACAATTATGCGGCGGCCGACGCGGCGATCGAACGGCTCAATCCTGCAGCGCCCGGCCAGCCGGGCGGCCTGGCCGACGACAAGACGCCAATCTCCGAAACGCCCCTCACGCCCGAAAGTCCGCAAGGCGCGGCGAAGGTGGTGCAAACCTATTATGCGCTGATCGGCGAGGGTAAATATGCGGAGGCGTGGAAGCTTTGGGGCAACGGCGGCCAGGCTAGCGGCCAATCCGTCGACGCTTTTGCCGCGAGCTTCGCCAAGTACACCGAATATCGCGCTAACGTCGGTGCTCCAGGCCGCGAAGATGCTGGCGCGGGCCAACGCTATGTCACCGTGCCGGTGCAGCCCTATGCGCGGCTGAAGGACGGCAAGGCGGCCTATTGGATCGGCAGCGTCGTGCTCCACCGCACCGGAGATATCGACGGCGCGACTGCCGAGGACCAAGCGTGGCGGATCAAGTCGATCGACCTCAAGCCAGCGCCGCCGGGGGCAAAGTGACATTTGCGCGATGGCTTGGTAGATCGCGCCGATTGTTGCCCTGAGGTTCGTTGATGCGTTTGTTTCCGTTGTTCGCCGCCATCGCCTTCATTGGGGCGAGTCCCGCCACTGCCAAGACCATGACGTTTCGCGCGACGCTGACCGGCATCGCGCCGCCGACAGCCACCGGCTCCCCGGCGCGCGGCTCCGCTATCATTAAGGTCGATACGACGACGAAGAAGGTATCGGTCGATCTCGACGTCACCGGCATCACGCTCGATCAGCTCAATGACGGCCTGGTCGCGAAGCCGGTCGGGCCGATCCATTTCCACGTCTATCGCACCGCCGACGATGTCGAACTGATCCTGCCGCTGCCTTACGGTCCGAATTACAAGGCGACCGGCACGGGGTTTCGCGTGACCGTGCGTGGATACGATTACGAAACGGGGGCGAAGCTGCTCAATACCGGGGCAAGCTTCGACGAGTTCGTCAACGCGATGCGCGGGCAGCGCGCGCTGCTCGACATCCACACCGACAAGTTCCCCGATGGCGAGATCAGCGGGAAGACGTTGGTGAGGTGACGGCGCCGGATGCGCGCGGCCGTTAACTGTGTCCGCAGCGACAGCGTTAACCCTCCGCGTGGCATGGCGAGGGCATGTTCTCCTCGAAGATCTTCCGCAGCCGCTGGGCCGCCCTGTTCTGGGCGGGCGGGATTCTGTGGACGGCGTACGACGTGGCGCAGGCCAACGCGCCCGATCCCGCGGCGGGCAATGCGAGCGCAGCGCAGCAGGACGCGACGGGCGAGGCGGTGAGCAACGCCGATTTGGCGGTTCTCGCGAACGCGATGGGCGACGCGGGCAAGTAGGTTCTCACTTTCCGACAAAAAGGAAAGCCACCGCCCCCACCAGGCATAAGAACGCGCCCACGTGGCGCCAGCCGATCGGCTCGCCGAGCACGGTGACCATGAACACGCCGAAGACGGTCAGCGCGATGACCTCCTGCGTGACCTTGAGCTGCGCGCCGCTCCACCCGTGCGCATAGCCGATCCGGTTGGCGGGGACGGCGAGGCAATATTCGAACAGCGCGATGCCCCAGCTGATCGCGATGACGGTCCATAACGGCTTCGCCATCCCGCCCTTCAGGTGCCAGTACCAGGCGACCGTCATGAAGATATTGGAGAAGGTGAGGAGGGCGATGGTGGGCATGTCAGGCTCCGGGCCGGAATAACGCAGGTATTTCGCAGCTCGGAGCCGACCTGCCGATCGGGCCGGAGGCGCGGACTTGCTGCGCGACTAGCCGATCCAAAGGTCACACGAAAGTCACACTGGCGCTGGGAGTCGTTTGCGCGAAAATGGTGCGGGGCGTGTTACAGGCGGGGAGTGGAAAGCGGGGTCGGGGTAACTATTTGGCGAGCCGTATTGGTTATAGGTCGATCGTTGATATAGCCAAATTTGCTGGTGTAGGAAATTCATCCGGGCGCGGCGCGGCTGAGCCGCGGCGTCGGACGGGCGGAGACTGGCTCCGCCCGCCGGCCGTGCTGACCGCTAGGGCCGGAATTAGCCACGCTAATTCCGCGCGGTCAGCGGTTATCCAGCTGCCCCCGCACAGCGCTCAACCCCAACCGCGTGACGCGATAGGGCTGGCCGCCGCTCGACGCGATCAGGCCGCGCCGCTTGAGCTTCCTGAACAGGCCGAGCGTGCAGTCGCTCAGCACATGCCCGTCGCGGGTGAAGCAGTCTGCCGCCAGGATGCGGCCGGTGTCGGGACAGCGGCGGTGCTGGATACGCCCGCCCTGCGCCCCACCCCGCAAAGTGTACTTTGCGGGGATCCCGGATCGCGCGTGCAGCACGCACTGTTCGTGTCTGGAAATGTTCACGGTGGAAATGCCCGGCAGTCGAAGGAACGACTCCGCCGACGCCGGGCTGCGGTCGACATAGGAAAATAGCGGCAGCTATTTTCCGCCTCGATGTCGAACACTGCCGGCGAGTGGGCGCAGCCCAACTCGGCCGAAGGCGCGGATTTACTCCGCGCCCGAACCCGTTTCTCCGATACCGAAAATCGGTTATATCGACCTTATGAAGCCAAAAGCGCCCCTGGCCGACAAGCTGGACGACGACATCGGCGTCACCGAACCGGGATATGACGCCTGGAAGCGCGCCAAGGTCGAGCGTGGCCTGGCCCAGGCAAAGAACCGCGCCGCGATGATCCCGGCCGAGCAAGTTCTCGATACGTTGAAGCTTGCGCGTTAATTTCACGCCGCAGGCGAGCGACGACCTCGCCGCGATCCGCGACTGGATCGCACAGGACGATTTGGGGGCGGCGGATCGTGTCGTCGCCCGGATCGTGCAAACGGCGATGATGTTTGGGCAGTTTCCAATGCTCGGGCGGAACGGCGCGGTCGAAGGGACGCGCGAGTTTTCGGTCGTCGGGCTTCCGTATCTGATCGTCTATCACATCGCGTCCGAAGCGGAGATCGACGTGCTGACGGTCCTGCATACGCGGCGGAGGTATCCATCGTTAGATTAGTGAGGGTCGCAGCCCAATTCGGCTGAAGGCGCGGATTTACTCCGCGCCATAAACCTACCGGCCTCGCAACATGTCGATGTACGACCTACCGTCAGATCGCTTGGCCCATGTCGCTTTGATATGCTCTTCTAGTTCGCTGAGGTTTTTTACCACGGTAGAAGGCCAAAGATTAGCATCGTATTCCCAAACACGGATCAGATTATCGACATCGAAAATGCGACCAGTATCGTCCGACTTTATTATCGCCACCGGCTTATTTTCGGCTAGTCTAAGTCCAAGTTCGAACAATACGTTCGGATTGTGATCGGTTATATCTGCCAATACGATATCTGCTTCGTACAGCTCATTTATGATGGTCGAATGTATAAGATCACTACCTGTACGAAGCGCCGTCTCTACTCCGAAACCGGCATTTGTCACTGCGGGTTTGATGAGGCTTTCGTAAACTTCTCTAAAGAATCCGGCAGATCGAACACCCTCGCGTTCTGCTAAAGGCATAATAACGAAGCACTTATTCCCACTCGGATTTATCGCGTCGGTCCGAATCACCGGTAGGCTGTGGTCGATTCGACCACGAGAGTCCGGCATGCTCGCAGACCAGCTCTGCCCGATTTTTGTATAGTTACAGTTCGATTGGAATACGGCGACAAACTCGTCTTGAATTTCCAGTGGTATTTGGAACTTGTCGAGAAGTGTATTGGACAGATATTGCTTTTCAGGCAGATTATTTCCACCGTAGTGTTCTAAAACCTTTCTAAATACCTCTATCGATAAGAACGCGCTGCGCTTTCCGGCTAGCTCGCGTTCCGAACTATCCGCGTATACTATTTCGCGGCCTAGCGACGTTAGGCTTACGTTATCTGAGTAACGACTGCCTTCAATTATTTGATATTGGCTTCCAGACGCCGTGTATAAGTCGAGATTGCTAGATTTTTCGCTTAGACCAAGAGCCTTAGCGACTTCTGTCGGAGGCCAAGGATTTCCGCCATTCTTTTCCTTTAATATCAGGGCAACCTTCATGCACGTCTCAAGAGGCGCCCGCGGATAAGAGCGCTTTATCGACTTCGTTTTGCCGGCAGCGCTAGGCGCTGCCGCATCTGATTGTGCATCCTCAGGTTTCTTTGCCATCGCTATTCCGCAGCCATCCCATTCGCGCTGAACATGTCCTCGCCCTCAGCAGCGCCCGCATCCTCGTTCGCCGCCGGCTTGGCCTTCGCCTTTTGCCGCTTGTCGAACGAATCCCAAACGTCGTTCCACTGCCCCTTGGTCGCGGCCTTCGAATATTCCGTCGCGCGCTGTTCGAAGAAGTTGGCGTGCTCGACGCCGTTCAGCAGCGGGGTCAGCCAGGGCAAAGGATGTTCGTCGATCATGAAGATCGGCTTCATGCCCAATTGCCCCATCCGCCAGTCGGCGATGTAGCGGATGTATTTCTTGATGTCCTTCGGCGCCATGCCGTTGACCGGGCCCTGTTCGAAGGCGAGGTCGATGAACGCATCCTCCAGCCGGACGGTGGTCTGGCACTGGTCGGCGATGTCGTCCTTCACCGCCTTGGTCAGGCAATCGCGTTCCTTCACGAAGGCGTGAAAGAGGCGGATGATGCCTTCGCAGTGCAGGCTTTCGTCGCGCACCGACCAGGACACGATCTGGCCCATGCCCTTCATCTTGTTGAAGCGCGGGAAGTTCATCAGCATCGCGAAGCTGGCGAACAGCTGGACGCCTTCGGTGAAGCCGCCGAACATCGCCAGCGTGCGCGCAATGTCCTCGTCATTGTCGACGCCGAATTGCTGCAGGTAATCGTGCTTGTCCTTCATCTCGGCATATTCGAGGAAGGCGCCATATTCGCTTTCGGGCATGCCGATCGTGTCGAGCAGGTGGCTGTAGGCGGCGATGTGGACCGTTTCCATGTTGCTGAACGCGGTCAGCATCATCTTGACCTCGGTCGGCTTGAACACGCGGCCGTATTTCTCGTGATAGCAATCCTGCACCTCGACGTCCGCCTGGGTGAAGAAGCGGAAGATCTGAGTCAGCAGGTTGCGTTCGTGGTCGCTCAGCTTCTGCGCCCAGTCGCGGCAATCCTCGCCCAGCGGGACTTCCTCGGGCAGCCAGTGGAGCTGTTGCTGACGCTTCCAGAATTCGAACGCCCAGGGGTATTCGAACGGCTTGTACTGCTTGCGGGCTTCGAGAAGGGACATGGGCTTACTCCGAGACGAATCAGACAAATAGCGACGACAAAAAGACCGGGGCGGTGAACAGAAACGTCACGCCGCCGCCTAGAAAAGCGAAGACAAATCCCATCGCGCGGACATTACTCGCATCGCGCGCGGGTATCGGGCCACGACCGACATATCCTTGTGGCCGCACTATCATATGGATGCCCACCAGCAGCAATACGAGCATTGCCAAGAGCAAGATCACGCCCATGGCTAAGCTGCCCCCCAGCTCGCCAGCGACCAGGCGAAGAAACCGAGGATGAGCGCGAGCGCGAACAGCATCGTCGCGATCATGCGGCGGGCATAGGTCGCGGCCTCGCCCGCCCCGCGGATCGCGACGAGGGAGGCGACGCCGCCCAGCCCCGCGACGCTGGCGACCGCGGCCATGACGATCGGCGCGCGAGTCATGCGACCAACTCCGCGGTCGTGCGTTCTGCCCGCGTAACCATCAACCAAGGAGCATCCCCATGGCCGATACCAGCGCGATCAAGGAACACATGGAAGTCATCGGCGCCGACGGCGTCCATGTCGGCACCGTCGACAAGGTCGAGGGCGACCGCATCAAGCTGACCAAGGCCGACAGCGGCGAGGGCAGTCACGAAGGGCACCACCACTTCATCTCGACCGGGCTGATCGCCGGGGTCGAGGGCGACAAGGTGCGCCTGTCCGCCAACGCCGACGTGGCGGTGACGTTCGAGGAAGAAGCGTAACGCCGATTGCCCCGCGCGCGGGCCAGCCTGCGCGACGGTTGAGCGAGCCCCGGCCGCAGCGATGCGGGCCGGGGCGTCGTTTATGGCCGATGCTCGCGCCATCTTATTGGCAAGCGAGGCATTCATCGTAGTCGGTCGACTCGCCCAGTTCGAACTTGGGCGCTTCGATCGTGTTGTCGGCTTCCACGCCGCCCGCGAAGCCGGCGCGCTGGACCGATTTCGAGCGGAGGTAGTAGAGCGACTTCACGCCCAGTTCCCACGCGCGGAAGTGGAGCATCAGCAAGTCCCACTTTTCGACGTCCGCCGGGATGAACAGGTTGAGGCTGGTCGACTGGTCGACGAACGGCGTGCGGTCGGCCTGGAGCTCGATCAGCCAGCGCTGGTCGATCTCGAAGCTGGTCTTGTAGCAGTCCTTTTCCTCCTGGGTGAGGAAGTCGAGATGCTGCACCGACCCGCCGCGCTCGAGGATCGAGTTCCACACGGCGTCGGTGTTCTTCGCCTTTTCGATGAAGATCTTCTCGAGATACGGATTCTTGACCGAGAAGCTGCCCGACAGCGTCTTGTGGGTGTAGATGTTGGCCGGGATCGGCTCGATGCACGCCGAGGTGCCGCCGCAGATGATCGAGATCGACGCGGTCGGCGCGATCGCCATCTTGCACGAAAAACGCTCCATCACGCCCATGTCGGCGGCGTCGGGGCAGGGGCCGCGCTCGACCGCCAGCGCCATCGACGCTTCGTCGGCCTGCGCCTTGATGTGCTTGAACATCTTGAGGTTCCACGACTTGGCCATGGCGCCTTCGAACGGCAGCCCGCGCGCCTGGAGGAAGGAGTGGAAGCCCATCACGCCGAGGCCGACCGAGCGCTCGCGCATCGCGGAGTAGGCGGCGCGCTCCATACCCGGCTCGGCGCGGTCGATATAATCCTGCAGGACGTTGTCGAGGAAGCGCATCACGTCCTCGATGAACCCCTCGGCCTTGTTCCACTGGTCCCAGGTTTCGAGGTTGAGCGACGACAGGCAGCAGACCGCGGTGCGCTCGTTGCCGAGATGGTCCTTGCCGGTCGGCAGCGTGATCTCGGAGCACAGGTTCGAGGTCGAGACCTTGAGGCCCAGCTCACGGTGGTGCCGCGGCATGTTCTTGTTCACGTGGTCGGCGAAGATGATGTAGGGTTCGCCGGTCGCAAGACGCGTTTCGACCAGCTTCTGGAACAGCGCGCGGGCATCGACCTTGCCGCGCTCCGACCCGTCCTTGGGCGACTTGAGCGCCCATTCGCTGCCATCACGCACCGCTTCCATGAAGGCGTCGGGGATCAGCACGCCATGGTGAAGGTTCAGCGCCTTGCGGTTGAAGTCGCCCGAGGGCTTACGGATTTCGAGGAACTCCTCGATCTCCGGGTGGCTGATGTCGAGATAGCAGGCGGCCGAGCCGCGGCGCAGCGAGCCTTGCGAAATCGCGAGCGTCAGGCTGTCCATCACGCGCACGAACGGAATGATCCCGCTGGTCTTGCCGTTGAGGCCGACCGGCTCGCCGATGCCGCGAACGTTGCCCCAATAGGTGCCGATGCCGCCGCCGCGCGACGCCAGCCAGACATTCTCGTTCCAGGTGTCGACGATGCCGTTCAGGCTGTCGGGCACCGAGTTGAGGAAGCACGAAATGGGCAGGCCACGCCCGGTGCCGCCGTTCGACAGCACGGGGGTCGCGGGCATGAACCACAGTTGCGAGATATAGTCGTAGATGCGCTGCGCGTGCGCGGCGTCGTCGGCATAGGCGGACGCCACGCGGACGAAGAGATCCTGATACGATTCGCCCGGCAGCAGGTAACGATCGTTGAGCGTTTCCTTGCCGAAATCGGTCAGCAGCGCGTCGCGCGAATGATCGACCTCAAGCGCGTAAGGCTGTGGCTTGACCGCCTTCGAATCGCGTTCGACCGGCTGGGCCTTGGCGACGGTCGCCGCGTTCGCCGCCACCTTTTCCAGGGCCTGGGTCGCTGCCTCGATCGCATCAGTCGCCATGTTCTCGCCCGTTCCTTCGGTGTCTCTGAAATCCATCACGCGCCCCTGGTTTTACCGCTTTCGTCACTACGACTCAGGGGCGAACCCCCATGCTACCATCCGGGGTGCAGCGGCCAAGAACAAAAAGTGTCCACAGCCTGTGGATCGGACACAGGAAGACCGTCTCCGCAATATGGTATTGCGGCCATCGATCTACCAGTGCTTGGGTTCGCCCCCGAACTGAACCTCTACAGATTGTGCCGAACTGGGCCGCGACGCAAGACAGTAAATGACGATTTAAAGACTCGGTTCGTCGCTATTTTGATTCGGTTCGTCGGCGGGTCGAGGGGAGCAATTCGGCGCGACGCGCGGGTTTCTGCGGGGTTCGCGGAAAGCAAGGGAACGAACGCCGAACCGGACAAATTTTTTCGCCGACGACAGAATGGAATCAACCGGTTGTGGTCGGCGGTCGTCGTCTGGTTCGGTCGCGACCCATCAAGCAACGATTCGGATAGAGAGCCATGGCTTACCTAATTTTGAAGGCCGCCGTTTCAGGCATCCTGATCGCGATCGCATCGACCCTGGCGAAGCGATACCCCGGATTCGGCGCGCTGATCGCGTCGTTGCCGCTGGTGTCGGTGCTGGGGATGATCTGGCTCTGGTCCGAAAAGCCCGATGTGGAAAACATGGCGGCGCATGCCGGCGCGACGTTCTGGTATGTCCTGCCCTCGCTGCCGATGTTCCTGCTGATACCCCTCCTGTTGCGCCATGGGACCGGTTTCTGGCTGGCGCTGGCGCTGGGCTGCGCGCTGACGATCGCGCTGTACGCGGCGATGACGTGGATCGGGCCGCGCTTCGCGTTGACCCTCTAGCTCAGCCGGCCTTGCGCAGGCCCCGATTGGCGGCGTTCAGCCGTTCGAGATTGAAATACTGGTTGAACTCGAGTCCCGCGCGGCCGTCCTGCGCCCAACGCAGCGTGGCGGGGAACATCTGGCCTTCGAGCAGCTCGATCATCATCTCGACGCCGATCGACTGGCTCGGGAATTCGATGCCGTCGATCATCGCGCCGGTCGACGAGATATTGCGGATGCGGACTTCGCCCTGTTCGGCGCCGAGGTCGAGCTGGGCAGACCGCAGCATCGTCGCGCGCGGGCTGCGGCTGACCTTGTACCCCTGGGCGGTGGCGACGCCGGCGGCGGCCCGGAGCTGCTGGATCACGTCCTCGCACCGCGCGGCTTTGCCATAGACGAAGCCCTGAATGTGGCTGCATCCCAGCTCGCGGATCAGTTCGACCTCGTCCTGATGCTCGACGCCCTCGGCGGTGGTTTCCATGTGGAGCGTGTTGGCGAGCGTCACGATCGCCTTGATGATCGCGGCGTTGCGGTTGCCGGGTGCGGCTGCGCCGCGCACGAAGCTCTGGTCGATCTTGATCTTGTCGAACGGCGCCTTCTTCAGATAGCCGAGCGACGAATAGCCGGTGCCGAAATCGTCGAGCGCCAGGCGGACGCCGATGCCCTTCAGGGCTTTGAACATCTGTTCCGACGACGAATCCTCGTTGAGGAAGACGCCTTCGGTGATCTCGAGTTCGAGGCGCTGCGGCGCGAGGCCCGAATTGGCGAGCGCCGAGGTGACGATCGTGGGCAGCGCGGGGTTGGCGAACTGGATCGGCGACACGTTGACCGCGACGCGGACGTAATTGGGCCAGGTCGCCGCTTCCCGGCACGCGGTGCGCAGCACCCATTCGCCGATCGATTCGATCAGCCCGGCTTCTTCGGCGATCGGGATGAATTCGGCGGGGCTGATACTGCCGCGCGAGGGATGGTCCCAGCGGATCAGCGCTTCGTACCCGACGATGCGGGCGCCTTCGGTGGACACCACCGGCTGGTAAGCGACGTGGAACTGGTCGGCGACCAGGGCATGACGCAGATCGTCTTCCAGTTGCTTGCGCGACTTGGCGCCCTCCAGCAATTCCTCGCGGAAGAAGCGGTGGATGCCGCGGCCGTCACCCTTCGCCGCATACATCGCGATGTCGGCGTTGCGGATCAGCGTTTCCGAATCGGTGCCGTTTTCCGGGGCGATTGCGATGCCGATCGACGCGCCGATCGAGATGGAGGACCCCTCGATGAAATAGGGTTGCGACACCGAACCGATGATCGTCGTGGCGAGCTCGCTCAGCCGCTCGCGATTGCCCATGCCGGGCAGCACGACCTTGAACTCGTCGCCGCCGAGCCGGCCGACCAGTCCAACGTCACCGACCGCGCGTTGCAGCCGCTGCGCGACTTGCTTGAGCAGGGCGTCGCCGACCTGATGGCCGAGCGTGTCGTTGACCGCCTTGAAGCGGTCGAGATCGAGCAGGAACAGCGCGGTCGTGCCCGGGGAGCCCGCCTGCGGCGCCAGCGTCTTGTCGAGCGTGGCGCGCATGCGCTGGCGGTTTGAGAGGCCGGTCAGGCCGTCGAACATCGCAAGCCGCTGGATCTCCGCTTCCGAGCGGCGCTTTTCGGTCAAGTCGCGGCCGGAGCCGACAAAACCCTGGAACCGGCCGAGATCGTCGAGGATCGGACGGCCGGAAATCGACCACCAACGCTCGCTATCCTCCGCGGTGGCAGGGCGCACCGAATAATCGGAGAAGGACGTTCGGGTCGCCAGATGGAAATTGAGCGAGCGTTCGGTGTCGCCCGATCCAGTGTCTGTGCGGAACGCGTCGATCAGCCGCATGCCCGCCGTCTCGACCCCGAGCCGCGACAATTCATCGCCGACTTTCGCCGACAGATAGGTGAAATAGCCATGGCGATCGGTCTGCCAGAACCAGCCGTCGCCATGCTCCTCGACCTCGCGGACGAGCTGGCCTGCCAGACGCCCGGCATGGCCGGTCGAATTGTGCTGCTCGGTCGCCGTCTGATCGTCGCGCGCCAGCCGCACCGTCGCGACGACCAAGGTGGCGAAGGCGATCGCGGCGACCGCGGACGGCAGCGCGACTCCCGATTTCAATATTACCGCCACGCCGAGCGTCGCGGCATAAGCGAGCGTTGCGGCGCGGACCGGATGGATCGCGATCGCCGTGATCGTGACCGCCGAGAATACCGCGACGAAGCCGACCAGGTGGAACTGTGTGAGATCCGCGCTTGTCAGTAGCGGGAGCAGCGACAGGAGACCCGCGCCGATTCCGGCCGCGCTCAGCGTCAGGGTTCTGACCTGGGCTTGCGTGGGCCAGGTCCGAGCGCGGGGCAATTTGAGCTGGAGCAGCGCGCCCAGCGACATCAGCAGGATCAACCCGCCGCGCGTCGCGGTTTGGTCGAGCAGGTCGGCGCGTCCGAAATGGTAGAAGATCAGCGCCACCACGGCGGGCGCAAGCAGTTGCGCGAACAGGACGAACGGCCAGATCGCCGCGACTTCGGCAAGTCGGCTCAAATGGCTGTCGGTAACCTCCGGCGTCGTGTCGGCGGTGAGCCCCAGCGCCCCCCAGATCGGGCGCGGTAAATCGGTATTCCTGGTTCTGACGGTACGCGACATGATCCCGCCGTAGCGCGGGAGTCGTTAGGAAACGCTTGCCGATCGCGGCGATTTTACCGTGCCGCAACGTCGCCTCAGGGGCGATAGCCTTCCCATTCCGCGGGCAGGCCGATCGGGCCGAGCAACTCGTCGACCAACGGCACGAAGATGTTGGTCGCCCGATTGTCGTTCGCCATCAACAGGATGCAGCTTTGCCGCGCCACGACGCACACCGCATAATTGTCGGTGCCGTCGTCATGTCCTTCCTTGAAAAAGGCACGGCCGAAGCGGCTTTCGAACGTTCCCCAGCCGACCCCGTAGCCGAGCTTCTTTGCTTTCCACCGGTCGGTCCGCGCGTCGGTGAGCGTCGGAAATTGCGTCGGGCTGTCGATAAAAACGGTCGGGCGAATCATTGCGGCAAACGCGGCGCGGCTGAGCCCGTCGCCGCGCACAACGGCCGCGAGGAAGCGCGACCAGTCGGTCAGCGTCGTGTCGAGCGAGCCGAGCGCGCCCGCCACGCGGCGCTGGCGGAACCCCTGGCGCTCGCCCTGCTCGTTATAGCCGAACGCCAGCCGCCCGGTAAAATCGTCGCGCCACGTCATCGACGAATCGTTCATGCGGAACCGGTCGAAGATGCGACGCTGCATCTCCTTGCCGACGTCGATGCCAAGTCCCTGTTCGAGCACCAGTTGCGCGACGCGGAAGCCCTCGCCCGAATAGCCGTAGCGCGTGCCCGGATCGCGGCGCAGGCGCAGCTTCTTGTCGTCCTCGAAGAAGCGGAGGTTGGGGAAGCCGCTGGTATGGTTGAGCAGCATCCGCATCGTCAGCCGCCGCCAGCGCTCGTCACCCTTCAGGTCGGAGAAATTCTCGTAATCAGGCAAGGGTTTGGGGAGGTATTCTGCGATCGATTTGTCGAGGTCGATCTTCCCCTCATCGACCAATTGCATCACCATCCAGGCGAACGTCGCCTTGGTCAGCGACCCGGCATACATGATCGTCCCCGACGTCAGCCGCGTCTTCGTCTCCAGATCGGCATAGCCGTAGCTCTGGCGGAACACGACCTTGCCGCCGCGGATGACCGCGATGCCCAGCCCGGTGACGTTGTTGGCCGCCATCAGGCGCGCGACGCGCGCGTCAATCGCCACCTCCGATATGCGGCGACCGTCGAGCGTCGCATAAGCGCGCGACGGCAAATCGGTGGTGGCGGCGGGCGCGGCGAACGGCAAAGCGGCCAGCGATAGTGCGAAGGCGATCCGAATCTTCATGCGATCGACGCTAGCGCAACGCGGTTTCCGTGACGATAGAGGAGGCAATCGATCGCGACGGAGACCGCCAATGCCCCTTTCGCTCTATGCCCACCCGCTGTCCTCCTATTGCCACAAGGCGGAGATGGCGCTGTACGAGAACGACACGCCGTTCGAGCTGAAGATGCTGGACGGCAGCGAGCCGGTCTGGGGCGAATTCATGCGGCTGTGGCCGATCGGCAAGTTCCCGATCCTGACCGATGGCGAGCGCGTCATCACCGAAGCGACGATCATCATCGAATATCTCGACACGCATTATCCCGGCGCGACGCGCTTCATCCCCGACGACCGCGATGCGGCGATCGAGGTGCGGCAGATGGACCGCTTCTTCGACAATTACATCCAGACGCCGCAACAGCGGATCGTCACAATCGCCCTCAAGCGCGACCAGGGCGACGAGGCAATCTTCCGCGCGCGGTTGGAGACGGCGTATCGCGTGCTCGACGGATTGCTGGAGGAGCGCGAATGGGCGGCGGGGGACACGTTCAGCCTCGCCGATTGCGCGGCGGCGCCGGCGTTGCTCTATGCGGATTGGACGCATGCGATCCCGAAGGAGCATAAGAACGTCTGGGCGTACCGCGACCGGCTGCTCGCGCGGCCCAGCTACGCGCGGGCGCTCGATGAGGCGCGGCCGTACCGCCACATGTTCCCGCTCGGCGCGCCGACCGACCGCGACTGAGGCGCGGATCAGGACCGGCCGATGAGGCGGCCGGCGCGCCTGGTCGCTTCGCGGGTATCCGCAGCGAGCTTTTTCACTTCCTGTGCGACGACCGCGAAGCCGCGCCCGGCATCGCCGGCACGTTTGGCCTCGATTGTCGCGTTAAGCGCCAGCAGGTTGGTCTGGTGCGCGATCTGACCGATCGAATCGACGATCGCGCCGACTGCGGCGATCGTGTCCTGCAATTCGCGGTGGCGCGTGTCGGCCTCGGCGCGGAGTTCCTCCACTTCGTACAGGCGGGCTTGCGCCTCACGCTCGAGCACGACCTGTGCGGTTACATCGCTGGCGAACTTGATGACTTTGCGCGGGTTGCCGTCCGCGTCGAGCAGCGGATTGTAGGTGGCCTGGATCCACACTTCGCGTCCGCCGCGGCCGATCCTGCAATAGCGACCCGAATCGAACTCGCCACGGCCGAGCTTCGTCCAGAAGCGGCGATAATCGTCTGAATGGGCATATTCGGTATCGCAGAACATGCGATGATGCCGCCCGACGATCTCACCGCGGCTATAGCCAAACAGGTGGCAGAAATTGTCGTTCGCCTCGATCACATTGCCTTGGAGATCGAATTCGATGATTGCCTGCGAACGATCGATCGCGGCCATTCGCGCGGCGCTCTCCATCTGGGTGGGCGTATCGTTATCGTCATCTATACTAACCGTCATAGGCGCTCTTAACGCCGGAACGGCCAGATCGGACGCATCTCCACTAACTTTAATCGAACGCTTCCCTTGTTCAGGGCGGCGTTGCGGGAAACGCGGGCGTCGCATAGGGGCGGGCTATGACTACCACCATCCGCACCGCCGACCTGATAGAGAGCGTCGCCGACGCTTTGCAGTTCATCTCCTACTTCCATCCGATGGACTACATCCATGCGCTGGGCGAGGCGTATGAGGCAGAGCAAGGGCCGGCGGCGAAGGATGCTATCGCGCAGATCCTGACCAATTCCCGAATGTGCGCGGAGGGGCATCGGCCGATCTGCCAGGACACCGGCATCGTTAACGTCTTCATCGAATGGGGCATGGATTGCCGGTTGGACGACACCTCGCGGTCGTTGCAGGACGTGGTCGATGAGGGCGTCCGGCGCGCTTACCTCAATCCTGAGAACAAGCTGCGAGCGTCGGTGCTGGAGGACCCCGCCTTCACGCGGCGCAACACCAAGGACAACACGCCCTGCGTGCTCCACGTCGTCATGGTACCGGGCAGCCGCGTGTCGGTCGATGTCGCGGCGAAGGGCGGAGGCAGCGAGAACAAGTCCAAGTTCAAGATGATGAACCCGAGCGATTCGATCGTCGACTGGGTGATCGAGATGCTGCCGCAGATGGGCGCGGGGTGGTGCCCGCCGGGGATGCTCGGCATCGGCATCGGCGGGACGGCTGAGCATTGCGTGCTGCTGGCGAAGCAGGCGCTGATGGAGCCGATCGACATGGGCCCGCTGAAGGCGCGCGGGCCGAAGAACGACATCGAGGCGCTGCGCATCGAGATTTTCGACAAGGTCAACGCGCTCGGCATCGGCGCGCAGGGGCTGGGTGGGCTGTCGACCATCCTCGACGTCAAGATCAAGGACGCGCCGTGCCACGCTGCGGGCAAGCCGGTCGCGATGATCCCGAACTGCGCCGCGACCCGCCACGCGCATTTCACGCTCGACGGGTCGGGGCCGAGTTACCTGCCCGCGCCGAAGCTGGACGAATGGCCCAAGGTCGACTGGAAGCCGGACGGCGCGGCGATCCGCGTCGATCTCGACACGCTGACGCCGGAGCAGGTGCAGGGGTGGAAGCAGGGCGACCGGCTGCTGCTCAACGGCAAGATGCTGACCGGCCGCGACGCTGCGCACAAGCGCATCGCCGACATGCTGGCCAAGGGCGAGGAACTGCCGGTCAGCTTCCGTGGCCGCGTGATCTATTATGTCGGACCGGTCGATCCGGTCGGCGAGGAAGTCGTCGGCCCGGCGGGTCCGACGACCGCCACGCGCATGGACAAGTTCATGCGGATGATGCTCGACCAGGGCCTGCTGGCGTGCGTCGGCAAGGCCGAGCGCGGCCCGGCCGCGACCGAGGCGATCAAGGAGGCCAAGTCGGCCTATCTGATGGCGGTCGGCGGGGCGGCGTATCTGGTCGCGCGGGCGATCAAAGGCTCGAAAGTGGTCGGGTTCGAAGACCTGGGCATGGAAGCGATCTATGAGTTCGAGGTGGTCGATTTCCCCGTCACCGTCGCGGTCGACAGCGAGGGGCACAACGTCCACCAGCTCGCGCCGCTGGTGTGGAAGGAAAAGATCGCGCGGGAGAAATTGCTGGAACGGGCATGATCCCGCTCTGGCTGCCCGCCGCGCTGATCGGTGGCGCGTTGCAGGCATGGCGGACCGCGGTGCAACGCCGCGTGTCGCGGACGCTGTCGGTCAACGCGGCCGGGCTGGTTCGCTATCTCTACGGCCTGCCGATCGCGGTCCTGCTCGTATGCGGCTACCAGTTCTGGTTTGCCCCGGCGGCGTTTCCGGCGCTCGGAAACTGGTTTCTTCCTTACTGCCTGGGCGGCGGCCTCGCGCAGATTATCGCGACCAACCTGTTGCTGATGGCATTCGGCGAACGCAACTTCGTCGTCGGCACGGCCTATTCTAAGACCGAAGCGGTGCAGAGCGCGTTGCTGTCGGTCCTGTTGCTCGGCGATCACCTGAGGCCGCTAACCTGGATCGGCATCGGCTTCGGCGTCGCGGGCGTCATGATCCTGTCGACCGGCGGCAAGCGGATGGGGCCGGGCGAGCTGTTGCGTTCGCTCGGGCAGCCGGCGGCGCGCTACGGCATCGCGTCCGGGTTCATGTTCGCGCTGACGACGATCGGGATACGTGCCGCGACGCAGGAAGTGCGGACGCCCGATCATATCCGCGCCGCGCTGATCGTGCTCGCGGTGACGGTCGCGCTGCAGACGGTGCTGCAGGGCGCATACCTGGTGTGGCGCGAGCGTGATCAGGTGGCGGCGGTGTTCGCCGAATGGCGCACGGCGGGGCAGGTCGGGTTGATGTCGTCGGTCGCGTCGGCGTGCTGGTTTACCGGCTTCGCCTCGGCGCCGGTGGCCTTGGTGCGGATCGTCGGGCAGATCGAGGTCGCGTTCACGATGGCGTTCGCGCACTTCTATCTGGGCGAACGGACCGCGCGCAGCGAGATGCTGGGGTTGTTCCTCGTCGCCATCGGCGTCGTGCTCGCGCTCGCGGGCGCGTGGCACACCTAGGCCGGTCATTCGCTAAGCAGTATTTAACCATCATCCCCTAACGCTTTCCCCTGATTTTCCAGGGGGTTTGATTTGGACATCGCGCAAACCGTCCAGACCGCGGCGCGGATGTCGGGCGAGCTGGGTATCCGGACGCTCGATCTTCAGGCCGACATCAGCGAACTGGCGGGCCGCGTGACCGACCAGGCGACGACGATCGAGACGATCGGCGGGGATGCCATACGGCTGGCGGAAAACGGCGAGAGTATCGCGACCGCGGCGCAGGAAGCGCGATACAGCGCGAGCGCGGCGCGCGCGGTGATCGACGATTCGAGCCGCCAGCTGTCGACCGCGACCGCCAATGTCGTCGAGCTGATCGACCAGGTCAGCGACATCCACGCCGCGCTGGGCGGTTTCAACGAAGCGCTGGAGACGGTGGCCCACGTCACCTCGGTCATCAGCGGGATCGCCAGCCAGACCAATCTGCTCGCGCTCAACGCGACGATCGAGGCGGCGCGCGCGGGCGACGCGGGCCGCGGCTTCGCGGTTGTCGCGCAGGAAGTGAAGAAGCTCGCCAACGAAACCGCGACCGCGACGCAGAAGATCGAACAATCGATCCGCGCGCTGACCGGCGAGGCGTCGGGGATGCTCGGCCGTGTCGCGCACGGCGTCGAAAAGGCGCAGTCGGCGCATGACGGCACGCGCGACATAGAGGCGCTGGTCGGGCGGCTGTCGACGCTGATGCATGGCCTGTCGGACAATAGCGAGGACGTGGCGGACTCGATCGGCTTTATCGTCGAATCGATCGGCAATATCCGCACCGGCCTGGGCAGCCTGGCGCACAGCTCAACCGGCAATGCCGACGGCCTGCAACGGCTGTCGCAGCGCCTGACCGGGGTCAGCGACGACACCAACACCCTGCTGCAATATTTCGCGCAAAGCGGCGTCGAGATCGTGGATTCGCCCTATATCCGGTTCGGCCTCGATACCGCGAACGCGGTGGCGGGACGGCTCGAAGCGGCGCTGGCGGACGGCGAGATCAGCGCGGCCGACTTGTTCAGCGATGATTATACGCCGATCCCGGGCAGCAGTCCGGCGCAGTTCACGCACCCGGTCCAGCGCATCATCGTTCCGGCGGCGCGCCCCCACCAGGAGACGGCGCGCGGACACAAGGGCTTCTTCGGCATGACATTCACCGATCGCAACGGCTTCGGCGCGGTGGCGATGCCCGAACGCGCGCATCCGCAACGCCCCGGCGACGATGCGTGGAACGCCGAACATTCGCGCCAGGGACTGGTGTTCGATTTTCCGGAGACGCAGGCGCAGTGCAAGATCACCGATCCGTTCTGTCTCAAGGCGTATCGCCGCGCGACGGCGTCGGGCGAAGTGCTGTTGCTCAAGCAAGTGATCGCGTCGATCGCGGTAAAGGGGCGGCACTGGGGTATCCTGCAATTCGCGTACGAGGACCAGGGCTGATCGCGGCTTGAACCGCCCGGCCCGCTGTGAGACGGGCGGGAAATGGCGTTTGTCGGCAGAGTATCGCGGTGGATCGGCACGGCGCTGTTGTGGACCGTCATCCTGTCGTCCCTGACGTTGGCGATCCTCCCGCATTTCCTCGACGCGCGCTATTATCGCGGGTCCGCGAGCAGCCATTTCGACGGCGAGCATTTCTTCAACCCCGATGGCAGCGACGAAGTATTCACGCCGGCCAACGGTTTCGCGACGATCGCGCGCTATGCGCTGGGCAATGACGACCGCCCGGCATGGCCCGCTCGCATCGCGGTGACGCCGGCCCGGCCGCCCGCGCGAGTCGAGGGCGACCGGATGCTGGCGACATGGGTCGGGCATTCGAGCGTGCTGGTGCAGACGGCGGGCATCAACATCCTGACCGATCCCGTGTGGAGCAAGAGTGCGGGGCCGCTCGGGTTCGGACCGACGCGCGTCGCCGAGCCGGGCATCCGGTTCGAGGATCTCCCCAAGATCGACCTCGTGCTCGTCAGCCACGATCATTACGATCACATGGACCTGACGACGCTCAAACGGTTATGGGATCGCGACAAGCCGCTGATCGTCACCAGCCTGGGCAACGACAGCGTGATCGGGCAGGCGGGGGTCCCGGCGACCGCGCGCGACTGGGGCGGGCGCGTGGCGGTGCGGCCGGGGATCGACGTCGTGGTCAATCGCGGCCACCATTGGGACAGCCGTTGGTTCACCGACCGCAACCGCGCCTTGTGGTCGAGCTTCGTGGTGCGATTGCCGAGCGGCGGCAATCTGTTCTTCGCGGGCGACACCGGGGCGGGCGATCTCGGCTGGGCGGACAAGGCCGCGAGTTACGGCCCGATCCGGCTCGCGCTGATCCCGATCGGCGCGTTCCGCTTTACCGCCGGGCAGATGGCGTCGGGAAGCCATATCGGGCCGGTCGATGCGGTCGAGGTCTATCGCCGGCTGGGCGCGGCGCGAGCGATCGGCGTGCATTGGGGGACGTTCCGGCTATCCTACGAGGCGTGGGATACGCCGCCCAAGCTGCTCGCGGCGGCGGAGCGGTGCACCGGCCAGCGCGGGTTCGGCACGCAGCCGATTGGGCGGACGGTCGAGGTGCCGGCCTATGTCGCGCCGCCGTCACGCCCGACGCTTTCGCGCGTTGACCTCCTGCGTTGTCTGGATACGCCCGCGGTGAAAGCCCTGCGCTGACCGTCAACCCCGTTCGTGCTGAGCTTGTCGAAGCACGTGTTGCAAGCGATGCCGATGGTCCCGCACTTCGACAAGCTCAGTGCGAACGGAGCAAACAGTCCAGGCGCTTGAGCGCCGTCGCCGCGATGCTAAGGTGGCGCGCAAAGGGGAGGGGCATGCCCGCACGGCCAGTATCGAGCCAGTACGAGACCAGCATCGACCGCGTCGGGCTGGCGATCGGCGCGGGCGGGCTGATGGGCGGCGCGATCGGCGTGCTGCTGATGGCATTTGCGGGAACGCACAATGCCGCCGCGTTGCTCGCGGGTCTGCTGATCGGGTCATTGATGACGGCGCTGTCGATCACTGCGCTGGCGGCGATCCCCTGGGCGTTGCTCCACGCCAGCGGCCGGCGCGGGCCGATGGCCGCGGCGGTTCTGGGCGCGGCGATCGGGTTCGCTCTGTTTCTCGGCGGCCAGACCTATGGCTATGGCCTGTTCACCATGCCCGCCACGGACGCGGGCGCGTTGCTGTATCGCTGGGCGAGCGGATTCCTGACCAGCCTGGTCATGGCCGCGATGGCCGCCGGCGTCGCGGTCGTGATGTGGCGGGTGGCCTACCGCAAGGTGGGGTAGGCGGGAGGGTCGCCCCTCCCGGCCGCCCCATGATTACATCGCCGTCGCGCCCGGTGCCTTCATGTCGCTCGCGGTGCATTCGCCCTTGCGGGTCGAATGGACGCGGACTTCCATCAGGCCTTCCCTGGCGCCCGATGCGTCGAAGCCTTCGACGGTCATCGTGATATCCTGATCGGTCGCGCCGAGCGAGCCGGCCGCGGTGATCTTCGCGGTCTTGCCCCCGGCGTCCTTGCAGGTGCCCGCGACGTCCAGCGAGCCGCCCGCCGCCGACTTCTTGTCGAACGTGCAGGTGCCGCCGCCGCTGCCGAGCTTTTCGAGATTGGCGGTCGGGTCTTCCTTTTCCGCCATTTCTGGCGTGACGCACACGGTCACCGAATTCATCGCCGCGAACATCTGACCGAGCGCGGCCTTGGCCTTTTCGGCGTCCTTGCCCTCGAACCGCTTGAGCTCCATCGTCTGCGACCAGCTTCCCGGCTGGCGCTTGGGCGGCGGACCCTTGGCGCATCCGGCGAGCAGCATCGCCGCGATCGCGGCGGTCATCATGGTCTTGTGCATCGTCACTCCTTGTCTTCGGTTCCGCGGCAAGCCCCCGTGCGCTTGCCGTCCACGGTCATCTTCATCGACATCGCGGCATAGGGCGAGCTGCTGTCCGTATTCGATGCCATCTCCATATGATAGCTGTCGGGCGAGAAATTGCCCGTCATCGTGGCGGTCATGTTGCCGCCTTCGTTCTTGCAGGTCATCGCCGCGTCGATCTTGCCGCCGCCCATCGTGAAGCGGTTGTAGGTGCAGCTCTTGTCGGCCTCCTTGTCGCCGGTGAAGAAGGCGCGCTTGGCCTTGACGTCCTCCTCGGTCACGCAGCTGACGAACTTCTGCGCGCCGCCGATCCGGCCGGCCAGCTTCGCCTGCGCTTCGGCCGGCAGCTTGGGCATCTTCATGTTGTTGATCGTCATCGTGCCTTCCCACCGGCCCGGCGAGATCATGTCCGCGCCGCCGGTCGCTGCGGCGACCTTGGCCTTGACCTCCGCCTCGCTGGCGTTGGTGGCGGTGACGGTCGGGCCGCTGTTGCATGCGGCGAGCGGCAGCAGGGCGGTGACGAGCAGGAAACGGCGCATGATTGGACTCCCCTGAAGTATCTGGCCTGAAAATCCGACGCGACCGTTCCCGCTTTGTTGCGGGTTGGCCACCTTCATCCCATATTCCGTGACTATGGCAATCCAGATTCGCACCAACCTGGCCGAACCCGAGACCGGGCAGTCGTTCATTCCGCACCGGCCCGAGCGCCCAGCCAAGGTCGAGGGCGGCAAGGCGTTCAAGCTGGTCAGCGACTACGAGCCGTCGGGCGATCAGCCGACCGCGATCAAGGAACTGACCGAGGCAGCGCTGGCCGGGGAACGCGACCAGGTACTGCTGGGCGTGACGGGGTCGGGCAAGACCTTCACCATGGCCAAGGTGATCGAGACGCTGCAGCGGCCGGCGTTGATCCTGGCGCCGAACAAGATTCTCGCGGCGCAGCTTTACGGGGAGTTCAAGAGCTTCTTCCCGGAGAATGCGGTCGAGTATTTCGTCAGCTATTACGACTATTACCAGCCCGAAGCCTACGTGCCGCGGTCCGACACGTACATCGAGAAGGAAAGCTCGGTGAACGAGGCGATAGACCGGATGCGGCATAGCGCCACCCGGTCGCTGCTCGAACGCGACGACGTGCTGATCGTGGCGTCGGTGTCGTGCCTGTACGGCATCGGATCGGTCGAGACCTATTCGGCGATGATCTTCGACCTGAAGAAGGGTCAGACGGTCGACCAGCGCGAGATCGTGCGGAAACTCGTCGCGCTGCAATACAAGCGCAACGACGCCGCCTTCGCGCGCGGCAATTTCCGCGTGAAGGGCGACAATCTGGAGATATTCCCGTCGCACTATGAGGACACGGCGTGGCGCGTGTCGTTCTTCGGCGACGACATCGAGGAGATCGTCGAGTTCGACCCGCTGACGGGGAAGAAGATCGCGTCGCTGAACTATGTCCGTGTGTTCGCCAATTCGCACTATGTGACGCCGGGGCCGACGCTCAAGCAAGCGATGGAGGCGATCAAGTTCGAGCTCGCCGAACGGCTCAAGGAGTTGCAGATCGAGGGCAAGCTGCTCGAGGCGCAGCGGCTCGAACAGCGTACGAACTTCGACCTGGAAATGATTGCGGCGACTGGAAGTTGCGCTGGGATCGAGAATTACTCGCGCTTCCTGACCGGGCGCATGCCGGGCGAACCGCCGCCGACCCTGTTCGAATATCTGCCCGAAAACGCGCTGCTGTTCGTCGACGAGAGCCACCAGACGATCGGCCAGATCAACGGCATGGCGCGGGGCGACCATCGGCGGAAGATCACGCTGGCGGAATATGGCTTCCGCCTGCCGAGCTGCATCGACAATCGCCCGTTGCGCTTCAACGAATGGGACGCGATGCGCCCGCAGACAACCTACGTCTCTGCAACGCCGGGCGGGTGGGAGATGGAGCAGACCGGCGGCGTGTTCGCCGAACAGGTGATCCGTCCGACCGGGCTGATCGACCCGCCGGTCGATATTCGCCCGGTCGAGGACCAGGTGCAGGATTGCATCAACGAATGCCGCAAGACCGCGGAGGCCGGATATCGCACGCTCGTCACCACGCTGACCAAGCGGATGGCGGAGGATCTGACCGAGTTCATGCACGAGGCGGGCTTGAAGGTCCGCTACATGCATTCGGACGTCGAGACGCTGGAAAGAATCGAGCTGATCCGTGATCTTAGGCTCGGAGTCTATGATGTGCTGGTAGGGATCAACCTGCTGCGCGAAGGCCTCGATATTCCCGAGTGCGGCCTCGTCTGCATCCTCGACGCCGACAAGGAAGGGTTCCTGCGCTCCGAAACGTCGCTGATCCAGACGATCGGCCGCGCCGCGCGCAACGTCGACGGGCGCGTGATCCTCTATGCCGACCGCATGACCGGCAGCATGGAACGCGCGATCAACGAGACCAACAGGCGGCGGGAGAAGCAGCGCGAATACAATGTACTGCACGGGATTACGCCGACGACGATCAAGCGCAATATCGGCGACATCATCCAGGATGTTGCCAGCCGTGACCAAGTGACGGTCGAGATCGACGAGGACCGCCCGCACATGGTCGGCCACAACCTGCGCGCGTATATCGAGGAGCTCGAAAAGAAGATGCGCGCGGCGGCGGCGGACCTGGAGTTCGAGGAAGCCGGGCGGCTGCGCGACGAAATCCGGTCGCTGGAGGCGGAGGAACTCGGCTTGCCGCCTAGCGAGCACAAAGCGCCGATCATGGGACGGTCGAACGAAGGCAAGCCAGGGACGCGCAAGACGCGTTACGGCAAGAGCCAGAAGATGCGCGCCGGTATGCCGGGGAGCAGTCGGCGCGCGCGCTGACTCGCGCCGTCACCCGATCGCCAGATCCTGCCGGTCCGCGCCGTAATAGCTGGCGACGCGATCGGCATAGTCCTGATCGAAGGCCGGCGCCGTGCTTGCCCAGCTCGGACCGCCCTCCAGCACCTTCGGCTCGACCGATGCGATATATTGGTCGCCCGCGCTGTCATAAGCCAACAGCGCGACCGGCACAGCGTAATAGGCTTTGCCGATGCCGAGAAATCCGCCCAGCCGAAGCACGGCGTACATCGCGCGGCCCGATCGCTTATGAATCATGTACGCGTGCACCGCGCCGATCGTCTTGCCCTCGCGGCTCTTCACCTTCATCGTTTCGCCCAGATTGGCGGTCAGCAAATGTTGTGCGGCGTCGTCGGTCACGTTCAATCCCCTTGGTGGCGCGATCAGCAACGAACGTGACGCGTCGCCGATCCCGATGCGTTCGCCGCTTTCGGGTTGAGGCGCGGCGCCGGTGTCGCCATGATCGGGCGATGCGTAGATTTTTGGCTGTTTCGTTCCTCGCCCTGACCCTCGCCGGATGCGTGGCGCCGCCCCAATCGCCCGAAGCGCCGCCGGCCCCGGTCGTCACGCCGCCGCCGCGACCGACCCCTGCGCCACCGCCCGCGCCGCTGGCGAGCGACTGGAACGATTGGCCTTTCACGCCGGGGCAGTGGCGATACAGGAAGCAGGGCGACGCCACGATCGGAAGGTTCGAGAATGGCGAGCGAGCGCTGGTATCGCTGACCTGCGACCGCATTTCCCGGCAGGTGCGGCTGACCGGCATCGCCGCTGCCCCGGCGACGATCCGGACGACGACGTTGACTCGTGTGCTGGCGACCACAGCGGATGCTGGCGAAGCTGTGCCGATGCTGTTTTTTGCGGCTAAAGATCCGATGCTCGATGCCATCGCGTTCAGCCGCGGGCGTTTCGTGATCGAGCAGAAGGGTGTCGCGCCGCTGGTGCTTCCACCCCATGCCGAAATCGGGCGCGTGATCGAGGATTGCCGGGGGTAGTCGCTAGGGAGCCGACCAAGGCGAAAGAGAATCGTCGAATTTTGTGTGAATTACAAGACTTGAAATGCTTATCCACGTGATTCACATTCCACTTGTACCCAGCGTTGGGTACGCCGTTTCAACAAGCGAAAGGAGGTGATCCGATGTCTCATGGTTCAGCAATGGGGTCGGTTCAGTTCGTTCGGGGGACGCGCCGCTAAGCCTCGCCGGACCTTGACGGGGGGTATCTTCCCCCAATCAACGCAAGGTCCATAGAGCTAGCGGTCCGCATGGTCCTCCGGGCTGGAGCTCTCCGGCCGCTGACCATGTCAGGAGGTTGCCGGGGCGTCGAGAGACCCCCGGCAGCCTCTTTTCATTTCCGGCCTATGCGCGGATAGCGCGCGCCATGGCCGGGTTGCAGCTTTCCTATCGCGCGCTGACGCCGATCGCGTGGGTGCGGCGTAAGTTTCGTTCCAGCGAATTCTGGTTCATTGGCCTCGCCATCGCGGTTGGAGCGGCGTCCGGCCTTGCGACGGTCGCGCTGGGGTCGATCGCGCGGGGAATCCAGCATCTGTTGTTCCGGCTGCCCGATGAACAACGGCTCAGCCTGATGCCGGCGCTAAGTCCGGCGCAACTCGCGATGCTGCCGCTCGGCGGCGTGGTGCTGGCGGCTTTTTCGTGGGCGGTGCGGTCGCGCAAGCGGACCCTGGTCGATGCGGTCGAGGCGAACGCGCTGCACGGTGGGCGCATGTCGATGACCGACAGCCTGATCATCGCCGCGCAGACCGCGATCTCGAACGGATTCGGCGCGTCGGTCGGACTCGAAGCGGGCTATGCTCAATTGGGTAGCGCGGCGGGGTCGGCCGTGGGCCTTGGGCTTGGCGCGCGGCGAGCGGACTTGCGCATTCTGGTCGGGGCGGGAGCAGGAGCATCGATCGCTGCGGCGTTCGGCGCGCCGCTGGCCGGGGCGTTTTACGCTTTCGAGATCGTGATCGGCGCCTACACGCCCGCCGCGATCGCGCCGATCGTCGCGGCGTCGCTCACGGGGAGCCTCGTGGCGCACGCCATGGGCGCGCCGCCTTATGCCGTGGCGGCGGTCAACTCGTCGCTCGCCGTGCCGGGCGATCATTATATCCTCTACAGCCTGTTGGGCGCGATCTGCGCGCTGATCGCGATTGCGTTGATGCGCGCGGTGGCCGCGGTGGAGTGGGGCACACGTCGCATCAAGCTGCCCAGTTGGGCGCGCCCAGCGGTGGGCGGCGTCCTCATGATCCCGATCGCAGCCTGGTCGCCGCAAGTGCTGTCGGCCGGACATGGCGCACTGGGCACCGACCTGGCGGTGGGCGCATCGTTGCAGTTCCTCGCGATCGTGCTGGTCGCCAAGGCGCTTGCATCGGTGGTCTCGCTGGGTTTCGGGTTTCGCGGCGGGTTGTTCTTCGCCTCGTTGTTTCTGGGGACGCTGGCCGGGCATCTGTTCGCCGGGCTGGTCGCGCTGGCGGCCGGCTATCAGATCCTGCCGTCGGGCGATGCGGCGCTGGTCGGCATGGCCGCGATGGCGGTGGCGGTGATCGGCGCACCGCTGACCATGGCGATGCTGGTGTTCGAAGCGACCAAGAGCTTCCTCCTGACCGGCGCGGTGATGGCGGCGTCCCTGATCGCGTCGACGATCGTGCGCGAAATGTTCGGCTACAGCTTCTCGACCTGGCGGCTGCATCTGCGTGGCGAGACGATCAAGAGCGCGCGCGACGTCGGCTGGGTGAAGCTGCTGACCGCCGGGCGCATGATGCGGCATGAGGTCCAGGAAATTCCGGCGAGCGCGACCGCCGCCGAGTTTCGCCGCCGCTATCCGCTGGGCGCGGTCAGTCGTGTCGTGCTGACCGACGCGAACGGCGATTATGCCGGAATCATTCCGCCCGCGATCGTCTATGCCGAGGGCGTGGCGCCGGAGACGGTGGTCGAGACGCTCGTACGCACGCCGCTGCCGCCGCTTAGCCCGCAGGACGACATCGTCGCGATCATGGGCAAGTTCGACGTCGTCCAGGCCGATGAACTCGCGGTGGTCGGGAATGACGGCGTGGTGCTGGGGACGTTGTCCGAGAAATTCGTCCGCAAGCGCTATGCCGAGGAACTTGAAAAGGCGCAGCGCGAATTGTTCGGGGAGTGAGTCGCTTGTCGTGGACGGCGGACTGGCGCACGGTGTGGACGATAACGACGTGGGGGTGAGCCGATGCGACCGTTTCTGGCCCTGTTGCTGATCGTGGCGCCCGCCGCGGCATTCGCGCAAAGCCTGCCGGTGGTCGAGGAACAGTCGATCGATCAACTGCGCGCCGCGATGGCGTCGGGCGTCTCCAGCGAGGCGATTACCCGGGCCTATCTCGCGCGGATCGAGGCGATGGACCGCAAGGGGCCGAGCTTGCGCGCGGTGATCGCGGTCAATCCCGACGCGATCGCCGAGGCGCAAGCGAGCGACGCGCGGCGCAAGGCGAAGAAACCGCTCGGCCCGCTCGACGGCGTGCCGATCCTGATCAAGGATAATATCGAGACCAAGGACCCGGTCGCGACGACGGCGGGGAGCCTGGCGCTCAAGGATAACGTCACGAAGCGCGATGCGCCGGTGGTGGCGCGATTGCGCGCGCAGGGCGCGGTAATCCTGGGCAAGACCAACCTCAGCGAATGGGCCAATATCCGCTCGACCAAGTCGATGAGCGGGTGGAGTGCGGTGGGCGGGCTGGTGCGCAATCCCTATGCGCTCGATCGCACCGCCTGCGGATCGTCGAGCGGGACGGGAGCCGGGATCGCGGCGAGCTTCGCGGCGGCGGGGCTGGGAACCGAGACCGACGGATCGGTGGTGTGCCCGTCGTCGATGAACGGGCTGGTCGGGCTGAAGCCGACCGTGGGCCTGGTCAGCCGCACGTACGTGGTGCCGATCAGCCACAGCCAGGACACGCCGGGGCCGATGGCGCGGAGTGTGAAGGACGTCGCGATCCTGCTCGATGCGATGGATGCGTTAGACCCCGCCGATCCGGCGATGGTGGCGCGCCCGCAATACCGGGTTGCGCCGCCTCCCTACACCAGTGTGCTTCCCGGCTCGTCGCTCAAAGGCGTGCGGATCGCGGTGTTGCGCACCGACACGCCGGTGCTGGAGAAGGTCAGGTTCGAGCAAGCACTGGCGGTGCTGGAGGCGCAGGGCGCGGTGCTGATCGAGGTGACGCGCCCCAAGACCGAGGGCATGGGCGACGCCGAGTTCGACGTGCTCAAGTTCGAACTCAAGAGCGACCTCGACACATATCTCGCCTCGACCCCGCCCGCGGTAAAGACTCGCACGCTCGATCAGGTGATCGCGTTCAATACTGCCAACAGCGCGGCCGAGATGCCGTATTTCGCGCAGGAAATCTTCGACATGGCGGCAAAGTCGAAGGGCGTGGACGAGCCTACCTACAAGGACCAGCGCGCCAAGTCATTCGCCGCCGCCAAGGGCGCGATCGACAAGATGCTGGCCGACGCCGGGGCGTCGATCCTGGTCCAGCCGAGCTATGGCCCCGCCTGGCTGAGCGACCCGGTCTATGGCGACCAGTATAATGGCCCAAGCTCGTCCGAGCTGCCGGCGATTTCGGGCTATCCCAACCTCACCGTGCCGATGGGGCTGGTGCGCGGGCTGCCGGTCGGCATCTCGTTCATCGGACCGGCCTGGAGCGAGCGCGAATTGCTGAAGGCGGGCTATGTCTATGAACAGGCGTCGAAGGCGCGCGTCGCGCCGCGCTACCTGCCGACCGTGGATGCCGGGCCGGAGGTCGAGGCGGCCAAATAACGCCGCGCGAACCCGGCCCGCCACAGCATCAGGAGCGGCACGACGCCGAGTTCCATCGCGAGGCCGAACAGGTGGCCCGTGCTGGGCGGCCCGACCGACAGCAGCGAGACGACGCGCGCCAGGCCGCCGCAAATCACGAGCGCGCCGAGCAAGCGGAAGCGCGAGCCCTTGACCTCGATATTGGGGATGCAGGTGGCGAACGCGACGCCGACCCCGAAGAAGATGCCCGAGATATAGCGGAAATGGCTGTCGAGATCGGTGGGCACCACCGGTGGGTGACCGAGAAACGAAGGGCCGCGGACGATGCTTTCGCCGCCGATCGACAATGGCACCAGGCACGCGATCGCGACGACGATCTGCAGCATGCGCTTTTCGGTCACTTGTGCTCGAGCAGTTCGGCGCGGATATGGACGGCGCGGAGCGAAATCCGCACCTCGACGATGAACGCGACCAGCGACGCGATCAGGAACAGCATCGCGAGGATGAAGACCAGCGCGACATAGGTGCCGAATTTCAGGTCGGCGAGTTCGGCGACGAACAGCAATGCGACGACGGTGCAGGTCATGATCGCGCTGGATACCGCGAGGAACAGCGACAAGTTGATGATCGAGATTCGCCGGTCGAGCAGCCGCAGTTCCCAGACGTGGCGGTCATGCTCCGGCCCGGTCGATCGCGGGTGCAGTTCCTCCAGCGCGCGGGCGCGGTCAACGACGCGCGCCATCCGCCCGGCCAGCACGTTGAGCAACCCCGCTATGCCCGCCAGCATGAACACCGGGGACAGCGAAAGCTGGATCGTCTGGGCGATCGTCGAGACGGTGGCGACTTGCATCGCGGCGCATGATGCCGATCAGTGCGCGTTTAGGGAAGTCATCACTGCTTGGTAACGCCTGTCGTCTAGAGCAAGCGCGCGATGACCAAGCCCATGCTGCTTTCAGAGTTCACCCGACTGCCGGCCGCGACGCGCGCGGCGGCGTTCGAAGGGCTGTCGGCGCTGATCGACACCGTCGCCGACGCCGCGCCGGAGAGTCATCGCTTCCTGCGCTATCAATGGTTCGCCGCCGCGACCGCCGCCTACGGCCTGCGCGCGCGGACTTTGGTGGTCGAGCATGACGGCGATCCGGTGATCGCGCTCCCGTTCGCGAGTTTCGGCCCGACCCCGGCGCGGCTGGCGATGGTGCCCGGATGCTACTGGCCGTTTCGCGGCTTTCCCGCCGCCGAACATGCCGAGCCCGCCGCGTTCGACGCGCTGGTCGATCGGCTGGGGCAGCAGGTCAACGGCCTGCGGATCGGGCCGAGTTATGACGGCGATCCCGCAACGACCGCGCTGATAGCAGCGGCGAAGCGGCGCGGCTGGGTGGTGCTCGATCGCTTCGTCGCCGACAGCTACGCGCTCGACATGGTCGCGGCGCAGGCCGGGGAGGGCGGCTGGCCCCGCAATTCGACGCTGAAGAAGAATCGGTTCCACGAAAAGCACCTTGCCGAGCACGGCGAGCTTGCCTGGACGTTCCTGTCGGGGGCCGACTTGCTCGCGGGCGGGTTCGATCTGCTCGCAAAAATCGAGGAAAAGAGCTGGATCGCCGACCGCACCGACGGCAGCGACGCGAAGTTCACGAAGCACGGTCATGGCGCGTTCTGGCGACAGGCAGCGGGCGATCCGGTGGTGGCGGGCATGATGTGGGCGGCGTTGCTGACGGTCGATGGCGAACCCGCGGCTTTCTCGTTCGATTTGAACGTCGGCCGTCTCAAATATGCGATCGCCAACAGCTACGATCCCGCGTTCGCCAGGCATTCGCCGGGCAAATTGCTCTATTATCGCAATCTCTCTCGCGCACTCGACGATGGTATGACGACGGTCGATTGGGGTGCGGGCGATAGCGGTTACAAGCGTGTCATCGGCGCGGAGAAGGGCCCGGCGATTCGCGACTGGCTGTTGCTGCGGCCCGGCGCGCCCGCGTTGCTGGGCCAGGTGCTCAAGGGGATGTGGCGGCGGTCGGGTCAGTAGCCCACGTCACGGCGATGCCGTCCTCCGCGGCGCCATCGATCATCGCTTTCACGACGCGGGCGAGCGTTTCTGGCGGGAGTTGGTCCTCTGCGCCGATCCGGAACGTCACGCCGTTCGCGCTCGCATCGACGATGCTCAGCGACACATCGAGCGGCGGCGGCGCGTCCGCCAGGCCGACAGCATCGATCAGCCGCATTACCTCGCCCGCCGGATAGGGCGGCAAGCCGTCGCTCCGCCGCGCATCCTGCGCGCGGGCGATCTGGCGGGCGGTCGCGAGGATGGCGGGGGCCAGCGGGCCGTCGAGCCGCTCCGCCAGATCGGCGGCGACGTCGGCGGGAAGGGCCTCACCGCCGAGCGCGGCGACGATCGGTTCGGGCAATACCGGCTGTAGCAGTGCGGGCGCTTCGGTCGCCAGCTGCCCCGCGCCGTCGTCATCGACCAGTTCGACCCGCACCAGCAGATCGAGGTGCGGAATCGCGACGTCGCGCAAATGACGCACCGCGACCCAGTCGCGCGCGCCGGCGATCACCTCATATTCGAACAGGGCGTCGTCGAACACGGGACGCACCGTTACCGGCTCGCGCTGCCCTTCACGCGCGATCACCGTGATGCGATCGCGACATTCCTCGGGGGTTGGCCCCTGCAGACCGCTCCACAGCCGGACGCGCGCCGGATCGACGCGAAACGAACCCGGCGGGTCGGCGGTTGGGACAGCCTCTTCCTCGTCGTCCTGGCGGCGGGACATGGAGCGCAGCAGGCTGGCGAAGCTGGGCTTGCTGCTGCGGGGCGCGGTCATGGCGTCAGTGTATGCGGCATTCACGCGTGGCGGTAGCGAAAATGCGCGTGTTCGCGTGTCTCCAATCGGCCCGGACGTTCAACTTTTATGTTGCACCGCAAAATAATTGGGGTAGAGGCTTTAACATATAAGCAGGCTTATTATATTGACGGTCATGAGCGACTCACTCGGTTTCCTGATCAGCGACGTATCGCGTTTGCTCCGCCGCCGGTTCGACGAGCGCGCGCGGCAGATCGGGGCGACGCGCGCGCAATGGCGCACCCTGACGGTGCTCAACCGCAGCGAAGGCATCAATCAGGGCGCGCTGGCCGAGTTGCTGGATGTCGAGCCGATCACGGCATGCCGGATGATAGACCGGCTGGAGGAGTCCGGGCTGGTCGAGCGTCGCCGCGATCCCGCCGATCGGCGCGCTTGGTTGTTGTTCCTGACCGACAAATCGCGGCCGATGCTCGACGATCTCCGCGACATGGGCGGCGATTTGATCGACCAGGCGTTGGTGGGAATGCCGCCCCCGGCGCGAGAGGCGTTGAACGATTCCCTCGATTTGATTCGCGCGAACCTGCTCGCGCTTCCCGCTCCCCGCACGACCGAGACCGCCCATGGCTGACGCCGATCCCAAGATTAAACCAGTGGCCGACCAGGTCGCCGCGGCCAACGTCATCGAAAGCGTCGAGGCGCCCGCGCCCAAGCAGCGGCGCTGGGGCCGGATCGGCCTGATGGCGATCGTGCCGCTGCTGATTGCGGCGGTCGCGGGCTATTTCTACCTGACCGGCGGCCGCTACGAATCGACCGACAACGCCTATGTCGAACAGGACACAGTCTCGATCAGCCCCGACGTGTCGGGCCGCATCGTCGAAGTCCGCGTTCGCGAGAACCAGCCGGTCAAGGCGGGCGACATCCTGTTCGTGATCGACCCCGAACCGTATCGCATCGCGCTCGAACAAGCCAACGCAGCGATCGCGAGCGCGCGAGTCAACGTCTCGACCATGGCGACGGACACCGGCGGCGCCGCGGCTGATGTCGAAAGCGCCAATGCCGACATCGCGCTGGCGCAGGCGACGTGGGAGCGGCAGAACGCGCTGTGGAAGAAGGGCTTCACCACGAAGGCGTCGCTCGACGCCGCGCAGCATGAGGTGCTCGCCGCGAAGGCGCGCCTCGCGACCGCGCGCGCCGCAGTGGAAAAGGCGAAGGTCCAGCTGGGATCGGGCGTCGCCGGGTCGGGCGTTCCCGCCGCCGTCCAGGCCGCGATGGCCGAGCGCGACAAGGCCGCGCTCAACCTGGCGCGCACCGTGGTCCGCGCGCCGCATGACGGCATCATCACCCAGACCAGCCGGTTGCAGGTCGGCAACATCACCCCATCGGGCGTTCCCGCGCTCAGCCTGGTCGTGACCTCGCCCTGGGTGACGGCGAACTTCAAGGAAACACAGCTCGCCAACATGCGCGTCGGCCAGCCGGTCGAGTTGAAGTTCGACGCCTATCCCGGCGTGAAACTGTGCGGCAAGGTGCAGAGCATCGGTGCGGGCACCGGATCGTCGGCGTCGATCCTGCCGGCGCAGAACGCGACCGGCAATTGGGTCAAGGTGACCCAGCGCGTGCCGGTTCGCATCTCGATCGCCTGCAAGACGGACCGCGCGTTGATCACCGGCCTGTCGACCGACGTCAGCGTCGATACCAAGCCCAATGGCTAGCGCGGCCGCTCCCGCACGGTCGGGAGCGGCGGCAGCGCAACCGGCGCTCAGCAAGCCGCTGCTCGCAACGTCGAACCGTCCGCTCCTCACTATCGGCGTGATGGGCGCGATGGTGATGCAGATCCTCGACACGACGATCGCCAACGTCGCGCTGCCGCACATGACGGCGGAATTGGGCGCGACCAACGACACGATTACCTGGGTTCTGACCAGCTATATCGTGGCGACCGCGATCGCGTTGCCGGCGACCGGCTGGCTGAGCGATCGGCTGGGCAGCCGCAACCTGTTCCTGATCGCGGTCGGCGGTTTTATCGCCGCCTCCGCTTTGTGCGGGACGGCGGTCAATCTGGGCGAGATGGTGATGTTCCGCGCGCTCCAGGGGATTTTCGCGGCGTTCATCAACCCGCTGTCGCAAACCGCGATGATCGACATCAACCCGAAGGAGCGCCAGGCGCAGGCGATGTCGGTATGGGGGATGGGCGTGATGGTCGGCCCGATCCTGGGCCCGGTGTTGGGCGGCTATCTGACCGACAATTTCAACTGGCGCTGGGTATTCTACGTCAACGTGCCGGTCGGCGCGCTGACCTTCGCGATCCTGTGGTTCCTGCTCCCGTCGCGCCCGAAGGCGGAGCGGAGTTTCGACTTTACCGGCTTCGTCTTTGTCGGGCTTGCCGTGTCGAGTTTTCAGCTGATGCTCGACCGCGGCCAGAGCCAGGACTGGTTCTCGAGCTGGGAAATCATCATCGAGGGGCTGATCGCCATCGCCTCTCTATGGGTGGCGGTGGTGCATTTCGCGACCGCCGAAAAGCCGCTGTTCGACCGCCATCTGTTCAAGAATCGCAACCTGGTCATGGGCATGGTGTTCATGGTCATCATCGGCATTTCGACGATGGCGCCGATGGCGCTGCTGCCGTCCATGCTGCAGCAATTGTTCGGCTATTCGGTCGTGCAGACCGGCGAGATGATGGCGCCGCGTGGCGTCGGCGTGCTGTTCACGATGTGGCTCGCGGGCCGCCTGCTCGGCAAGGTCGATACGCGCGCGGTGATCGCGATCGGACTGATCCTGTTCGGCTGGTCGTTGCACATGATGGCGACCTGGTCGCTGGAAATGGATTTCTGGCCGGTCATCATTTCCGGCTTCGTCCAGGGGCTGGGCATGGGACTGGTGTTTATGCCGCTCAACAGCCTCGCCTTCGCGACGCTGGAGGCGCACTTCCGGACCGACGGGTCAAGCCTGCTCAACCTGATGCGGTCGATCGGTCAATCGGCGGGCATCTCCATGGTTACCGTGTTGCTCGCGCGCAATATTCAGGTGAGCCACGCCGACCTTGCCCAGCATGTAACCGACAAGATGGTCCCCGGCCTCAATCTGACGCAGATCTTTCAGTTCGGCATCGTGTCCGACGCTGTGTTCGAAATGATGGACGGGATGATCAACAAGCAAGCGGCGATGATCGCCTATATCGACGATTTCTACCTGATGATGTGGATCACGATCGGCGTGCTGCCGCTGGTGCTGCTGCTCAAGAAGCCGGCCAAGATCGAAGTGGTCCACGCGGAATAAATCGTGTCATGTGCGCGTGATTTCCGCGTCGGCGCCTCCATCGCGTCGTGCTGGCGGGTCGCGGGTGGGAGAGTGGTCGCGTGACGCAACACTATGATGTCCTGATCGTGGGCGCCGGGCATGGCGGGGCGCAGGCCGCGATCGCGCTGCGCCAGGCGAAATATGCGGGGTCGATCGCGGTCGTCGGCGACGAGCCGGACTTGCCCTATGAACGGCCGCCGCTGTCGAAGGACTATCTGTCGGGCGACAAGACGTTCGAGCGTATCCTGATCCGGCCGGACGCCTTCTGGCGCGAGCGAGACGTCGCGATGCTGCTCGGCCAGCGCGTCACCGCGGTCGATGCAGCGGCGCATCGTGTCTCGACCGATACGGGGGTCGAGGTCGGCTATGGCGCGATGATCTGGGCTACGGGTGGCCGTGCGCGGCGACTGAGCTGCGAAGGTCACGACCTGATCGGCGTGCATACCGTGCGGACTCGCGCCGACGCCGATCGGCTGCGCGCCGAGCTGGCGACGGTCGATCGGGTGGTCGTGGTGGGCGGGGGCTATATCGGGCTGGAAGCGGCGGCGGTGCTGCGCAAGTTCGGCAAGCATGTCACCGTCGTCGAAGCGCTCGATCGCGTCCTCTCGCGGGTCGCCGGCGAGACGCTGTCGCGCTTCTACGAAGCCGAGCATCGCGGGCAGGGCGTGGAAATCCTGCTCGGCACCCAGGTCGACGGCATCGTCGGAACGGACGGACGCGTGTCCGGCGTCAGGCTGAGCGACGGCACGATCCTGCCGTGCGAAACGGTGGTGGTGGGGATCGGCATCGTTCCCGAGGTCGCGCCGTTACTGGCGGCTGGTGCTGCAGGCGGCAATGGTGTGCGGGTGGACGAATATTGCCGGACCAGCCTGCCCGATATTTTCGCGATCGGCGATTGCGCGTTGCACGCCAACGCATTTGCCGACGGCGCCGAGATCCGGCTCGAGTCGGTGCAGAACGCCAATGACCAAGCCACCGTAACGGCGAAGGCGATTACTGGCGCGGCCGTGCCATATCACGCGGTACCGTGGTTCTGGTCGAACCAGTACGACCTGCGGCTGCAGACCGTGGGACTATCGATCGGTCATGACGATGTCGTGGTGCGTGGCGACCCGGCGACGCGAAGCTTTTCGCTCATCTATCTGCGGCAGGGGCGGGTGATCGCGCTGGATTGCGTCAATGCGACCCGGGATTATGTCCAGGGCCGCGCGCTGGTGGTCGATGGCAAGACCCCCTCCCGAGCCGCGCTGGCGGCTACCGAGACGCCGTTGAAGGAGCTCTAATCATCGGGGTGTTCAGGCCTGCCCCATGGCGGGTGGGCTAAACGCGCCGGTACCGGAAATACCAGACCTCGTGCCCCTGCCGCCGCGCCTTGCGTTCGTAGCGGGTTTCGGGCCAGTCGGCGGGGCGCGTCAGGAAGTCGTTCGCGTCGCGCGCCAGCCACGCGAAATCGCGCCGCCGGTTCATCACCATCATCGACCAGCGGCAATAGGTGGGGTCGTCCGTGCCCAGCCGGAACTCGCCGCCGGGTTTCAGCTTGGCGGCGATCAGGTCGAGCGGACCGTCATTGACCATGCGCCGCTTGGCGTGGCGCGCCTTTCGCCAGGGATCGGGGTGGAGCAGATAGACGCGATCCAGGCTGGCGTCGGGCAGCCGCTCCACGACGTCGAGCGCGTCGCCCATGTGCAGGCGGACGTTGCCCAGTCCTTCATCGCGGACATGGTTGAGCGCGCCGACCACGCCGTTCAGGAACGGCTCGCAGCCGATAAAGCCATGATCGGGCCGCGCCGCCGCTTGCCCCGCCAGATGCTCGCCCGCGCCGAAGCCGATCTCGAGTTCAAGCGGCCGGTCATCGCCGAACAGGATGCGGGAATCGAGCGGTCCGGTGTCGGGCACGCTGATCCGGGGCAGCAATTCCTCGACCAGCGCCGACTGGCCCTGACGCAGCTTGTGCCCCTGTCGGCGTCCGTACAGCCGGCGGATCGTGATCGGGTCGTTCATCGCGCTTCCTTAGGACAAGGAGCGTGCCGTGCAATCTGTCGCGACTGGCGTTTATTGGCACAGATCGCCCGGCTGCGACCGTGAAAACCACTATCAATCGATGGCCCACGACAATAGCGTGCCAATTCGTTGGCTGTTCACGTCGCCGTGATCGGCCGACCGACGATCGAGCACTTGGGGGGTTAAGTGACTGGCATTTCGACCGGCGAACTTGCGTCGCGCATCATCGATTACAGCAACGGGTCGGACCATCCCGACCTTCTCGTCTATCGCCGCGACATCGAGAGCCACAATTGGGAGCGGTTCGGCTGGTGGATCCGGCTGATCGCGGGGCTCGGCAATTTCTATGGCGACAAGCGCATCCTGGAAATCGGGTGCGGGTTCGGGTGGGAAGCCGCCGCGCTATCGCTCGAAACTGGCGCGACGGTGGTGGCGATGGACATCCTGCCGTCGATGATCGACGGCGTGCAGCAATGCCTCGACGCCGCGAAGGCGCGCGGCGAGACGCTCAAGGTCGAGGCATTGGTCGGCGACGTGTGCACGGTCGATCTGCCTCCTGCATCGTTCGACGGCATGTTCAGCAGCGAGGCGGTCGAGCATGTCCACAGCCTGGAGCTGATGTACGACCGCTGCTTCACCTTGCTGAAGCCGGGCGGGCGCTTGGTCATCGCCAACGACAGCAACGCCTATAACGACGAGTTCCGGACGCGGAACATGGCGATGTGGCCGGAGCGCGACGAATCGTGGGAACATGCCGAATGGCTCGCGACCGAGGTTCGCCCGGTCGAGCATGCCGGGACGAAACCGTACGGCGCGATGCGCGAGGAGATGATCCGCGCGGTCCAGCCACAACTGTCCGGCGAGGACATGAAGAAGCTGGTCCATGCGACCGCCGGGCTGGTCAAGCCGGAGGTCGAGGCCGCCGCCGCGAAGTTCGTCGCCGACGGCACGCTGCCGGTGCGGCCCGAACTGTCATGGTGCCGCAATCCGGAAACGGGCGAATATGCCGAACGCCTGCTCGATCCGTTCGAGATGGTCGATGGCCTGAAGAAGGCCGGGTTCAAGGTCGGCATCCAGCATTCGTTCCGCCGCTTTCCGCTGACCTGGCTGAACCACATGCCGATCCGTGCGGTCAGCAAGCTGATCTTCCGCAGGAAGGCGCTGTTCCTGATTGTCGCGGAGAAGCCGGCCTAAGGACGGGCGGGCGCCGGGCCACGTTCAGCCGTGTGTCAAATCGCGCGCGCCGTTGCTGACGGGCAGCGCCCAGGGTGTTACGCTCCGGCCCGTCCCGTGACCGAGTCGAACAGGTTCCCGGACGATCAGCTTACCTGCTTTTTGGCTTCGCGCGTGACGACGGCGCCGGTCCTGCTGGCCGGTAGAATTGGCTAGGGATGCCCCCCATGACGCACATCACGACCCAAGACGGCACCACGATCTTCTACAAGGACTGGGGGCCGCGCGACGCGCAGCCGATCATGTTCCACCACGGCTGGCCGCTGAGCGCCGACGATTGGGACAGCCAGATGCTGTTCTTTCTGGCCGAAGGATTTCGTGTGATCGCGCATGATCGGCGCGGCCATGGCCGATCGACCCAGACGAGCGACGGCAATGAGATGGACACCTATGTCGCCGACGTCGCCGAACTGACCGCCGCGCTCGACTTGCGGAACGCGATCCATATCGGTCATTCGACCGGCGGCGGCGAAGTCGCGCGCTATGTCGCCCGCGCGGCACCGGGGCGCGTTACGAAGGCGATCCTGGTCGATGCCGTGCCGCCGGTGATGGTCAAGAAGGAGTCGAACCCCGGCGGGCTGCCCATCGAGGTGTTCGACCAGTTCCGCGCCGCGCTGGCCGCGAACCGCGCGCAATTCTACCTCGATGTCGCGAGCGGGCCGTTCTACGGCTTCAACCGGCCGGGCGCGAAGGTATCGCAGGGCCTCATCCAGAATTGGTGGCGACAGGGCATGATGGGCAGCGCCAAAGGGCATTACGAGTGCATCAAGGCGTTTTCGGAAACCGACTTTACCGAGGATCTGAAGGCGATCGACGTGCCCGTTCTGGTGATCCACAGCGAGGACGACCAGATCGTGCCCTATGCCGATGCGGGGCCGCTGACGGTCAAACTGCTGAAGAACGGCACGCTGAAGACCTACAAGGATTTGCCGCACGGCCTGTTGTCGACGCATCCCGAGATCCTCAATCCCGACATGCTCGCGTTCATCCGCGGGACGGAAGCGGGCGAGGAAAACCTGATCGTCAACGCCATTCCGGCGTAATTCGTTCGAGTCTGGCTCTGACAAAAGAAAAGGGCCGGGGGAAACCCCGGCCCTTCCTATTTCAAACGCGTCGGCGCGTCCTTAGGCCAGCGCCGCCTTCAGATCAGCGACCAGATCGGTGCGCTCCCACGGGAAGAAGTCGCCTTCCGCCTTGCGGCCGAAGTGACCGTATGCCGCGGTCTTCGCGTAGATCGGCTTGTTGAGGCCGAGGTGCGTGCGGATGCCGCGCGGCGTCAGGCCGCCGAGCTTTTCGATCTTGCCGATCGCTGCTTCGAGCTTGTCGTCGCCGACCGTGCCGGTGCCGTGCGTGTCGACATAGAGCGACAGCGGCTTCGACACGCCGATCGCATAAGCAAGCTGGATCGTGCAGCGCTGGGCGAGACCCGCGGCCACGATGTTCTTCGCCAGATAGCGCGTGATGTAGGCGGCCGAGCGGTCGACCTTGGTCGGGTCCTTGCCGCTGAACGCGCCGCCGCCGTGGGGGGCAGCACCACCGTACGTGTCGACGATGATCTTGCGGCCGGTGAGGCCAGCGTCGCCGTCCGGCCCGCCGATCTCGAAGCTGCCGGTCGGGTTGATGTGATAGACGGTCTCGGCGCTCAGCAGGTGGGCCGGGATCACCTGGGCGATCACGTCCTTCACGTACGCGTGAAGCTCGGCTTCCTTTTCGCCCTGGTCATAGCCTTTGCCGTGCTGGGTCGAGACGACGACCGCGGTGCAGGCGACGGGGACGCTGCCTTCGTAGCGGAGCGTCACCTGGCTCTTGGTGTCGGGCTCGAGGAACGGGGCCTTGCCGCTGTGGCGGTCGGCGGCCATCTGCTCGAGGATCTTGTGGCTGTAATAGAGCGTCGCCGGCATCAGGTCCGGCGTGTCGTTGGCGGCATAGCCGAACATGATGCCCTGATCGCCCGCGCCCTCGTCCTTGTTGCCCGAGGCATCGACGCCCTGCGCGATGTGCGCCGACTGGCCGTGCAGGTTGTTTTCGAAGCGCAGCGTCTGCCAGTGGAAGCCGTCCTGCTCGTAGCCGATCCGCTTGACGGTATCGCGCACGGTCTTTTCGATTTCCTCGAGCGCGCCGGGCGCCCAGGTCTCGTTCTCGTACACGCCCTTGCAGCGGATTTCACCCGCCAGCACGACGAGTTGCGTCGTGGTCAGCGTTTCGCACGCGATGCGCGCTTCGGGGTCCTTCGACAGGAACAGGTCGACGATGGCGTCGGAAATCTGGTCGGAAACCTTGTCCGGGTGGCCTTCGCTGACCGATTCGGACGTAAACAGGTAATTGGAACGCATGTATTTTTCCTCTTGGGATGCCAAGGAAAGCCGGGCCGTTGCCATGCCCATATAAAGCTTTCCTTATATGTCGTCGGCGTCCTAGCGGCGGCGGCGGCGAATGGCAATCGCGATCAGCGTTAACGCGGCTGCGATCAGCGCAACTATCCAGTTGCCGATCCGGCTGAACGGGGTGGGAGCGAGGCGCGGCGGGATTGGCGCTTCGATCGCGCCGGTCCGGTGCATCGGGATCGAGGCGATGATGCGGCCGTCGGCGGCGATGATGGCGGAGATGCCGGTCGGGGTGGAGCGGACGACCGGCAACCCTTCCTCGATCGCGCGAAGCTGTGCCTGTCCAAGATGCGCCGGCGGGCCGAGGTCTCCGAACCACGCGTCGTTCGACGGGTTGAACAGGAAATCAGGGCGGTCGGCGGGATCGACCGTCGCGCCGGAGAAGATCACCTCGTAACAGATCAGCATCCCGACCTTGCCGAAGCCTGGCACGTTCATCGTGCGCGGGCCGGGACCGGGGATGAAGTCGACGTCGCCGGGGACGAGGCGCTGCAGGCCGAGCGCGGTGAGGAGAGGGCGCATCGGCAGATACTCGCCGAACGGGACGAGGTGTGCCTTGTCGTAGCGCCCGTGCACGCGCGCGTCCGGCCCCGCCAGCACGATCGAATTGGTCGCGGAGACCATTTCCTCGGACTTGTCGAACCGCATCGTCTGCGTGCCCGTCAGGATCGCATCCTGATCGCCGAGCAATGCCGCCATCCGAATCCGCGCGAGCTTCGCGCTGCCGAGATAGGCATAGACATAGGGTGGGTAGCCGTCCTCGACCGGGAAACGCACCGCGCCTTCTGGCCAGAAGATCAGGCGGGGCGGGGCGGCTGGATTGCTGCGGCGCGAGAGCTTGGCGAGCGCCTGGAAGTTGTTCTCCGCATAATCGTCGGTCGGGCGTTCTTCCTCGGGGAGGTTGGGCTGGACGACGCGGACCAGCCGCGCGCTTTCGGATTGGGGGACGCAGGTGGCGATTCGGCAGCGGTCCGTCGAGGCGAGGGTCATCGCGGTGAAGGCCGCCAGTCCGATCGCGGCGAACTTCCACTGCCGTTGCACAAGCAACATCAGCGCGCCTGCGGCGATCACGACCAGTCCCGACAGGGCATAGGTGCCGATCAGCCACGCCGACTGCGCCAGGTCGTGCGGCACCAGCACCAGCGACAGAGGGTCCCACGGATAGCCGGTGAACAGTGTCCCGCGCAGATACTCGCTGACCATCCACCCCGCGCCCGCGACCAGGACGAAGGCGGCGTCGCCGGCTGGGGCCGGATCGCCCTTCGCCGCAGGACTGGCGAACCGCCAGGCGAGACCTGCGGCGAGCATCGGATAGAGCGCGAGATAGAGCGACAGCACCAGCACCGCGACATAGCCGAGCCAGTGCGGCATCGCGTCCTGATATTCGAACGGCTGCTGGATCCACGCATTGGCGACGCAGAAATGGCCGACGCCGAACAGCCAGCCGATGCCGAGCGCGCGGCGCAGGCGGGGCGCTTCGTGGACGAGGTGCAGCCAGACCGCGAATGCGATCAGTGTGAGGGGCAGGGCGTTCCATGGCGAAAAGCCCAATGCTGACAGTGCCCCGAGGATGAGGGGGACTAGAGATCGAAGGCGGTTCAAGGCGCGGACTTTACCCAGTTCGTCGTGCCGGACTTGTTCCGGCATCCAAATCTCAACGAGCGATAGCGCTTGAGGCACTTTGGACCCCGGAACAAGTCCGGGGTGACGAACAAAGGGGTATGGAATACCTAAGCCGTATGACCCTCCGCCCGTTCCACCTCGCCTTTCCGGTTCACGATCTCGCCGCCGCTCGGGCGTTCTATGGCGATACGCTGGGCTGTCCCGAGGGACGGAGCAGTGACACCTGGATCGATTTCGACCTGTTCGGGCACCAGATCGTCGCGCATCTCGCCGCCGCGAAACCGGTGGCCGTCGAGAATGCGGTGGACGGCCATGACGTGCCGGTGCCGCATTTCGGGGTGGTGCTGACGATGGCGGATTGGCGGGCGCTGGCCGACCGCGTCGCCGCCGCCGGCATCGGGTTCGGGATCGAACCGCATATCCGCTTCGTGGGCCAGCCCGGCGAACAGGCGACGATGTTCTTCCGCGATCCCAGCGGCAACGCGCTGGAATTCAAGGCATTCGCCGACGACGCGCAATTGTTTGCGACCTAGCCGCCCGGCTTGACCTCGATCACCCCGGCGCGCAGCAACGCTTCGTTAGTCCGCGCGAATTCGGTCAGCAGCTTTTCCAGCAAAGGCTCGTACCCGCGATCCTGGATCGCCCCGGGCACGATCGTCACGCCGCCGCGCGGATCCTCGATCAGCAAGCCCTGATCGACCAATTGCCCGATATGCCGGCGGACGGTTTCGCGGGGCAGGCCCGTCGCCGCCGCGATCGCGCTGCGCGACATCGGCACCACCCATTCGCGCGGGAGCACCGCCGTCGCGACGAAGCCGTCGGGCACGTTGCGTTCCCGCATCAGCTTCTGGATGTTGCCGACGCAAACGGTGAGATAGATCAACAGTACCGACGGCCCCCTTTCCTCGTGCTCGGACAACATCCGATGCATCGACAGGAACAGGTTGAGCAGCGGAAACATCGCCGCGCGCCACTGTGTCGCCATCCGGTCTGGAACTGTCGTGACGCGATCGCCGGCGGCCATATGTCTTACTCCCGCCCCTGAGTGCCCATTTTGGGCAGGCCGGCTATTTTCGTCAACGCATTACTGACACGGATGTGTATAAGATCGTAAATCGATCGGAAAGAAGTGTGCGTCCGACGACGGTCAGCGCACGGACCCCTTCGGTGTCGTAACCCAAAGGTGGGCCGCGCAGTCGGGGGGGGCTGTCGCGGCCCGCCGTTTATCTGGCGTCGGTCGATCGCCCTGCGGCGCCGCGCAAACTTACTTCGAACTCACCCGCCAGATCACGTTGCCGACATCGTCCGCGACCAGCAGCGATCCCGTCGCGTCGAAGATGACCCCGACCGGCCGCCCGCGCGCATTGCCGTCCTGGTCGAGGAAACCGGTCAGCACGTCGACCGGCTTGACGTTGGGGATGGGGAATCCTTTCTCGCCGAACGGGATGTAGATGACCTTGTAGCCCGATACCGGCTGGCGGTTCCACGATCCATGCTGGCCGACGAACGCGCCGTTCATATATTGCCCGCCGAGCCGCGACTCCGCGGCGAAGACGAGGCCGAGCGACGCGGTGTGCGGGCCGAGCGCATAGTCGGGCCGTTTCGAATATTGCTGCAGCCCCGGATTTTCGGGCTTCACGCGGCGATCGGGATAGCCCCCCCAATAATACCACGGCCAGCCGAAATTATCCCCGGCCTCGACCGCGCTCATATAATCGGGCGGCCCGTCGGAGCCGAGCATGTCGCGCTCGTTGACCGTCACCCACAGCGCGTTGGTGTGCGGCTCCAGCGCGAGGCCGTTCGGGTTGCGCGTGCCCGCGGCATAGATGCGATAGCCCTTCTGGTCGGGATAGACTTGAAGGATGTTGGCGCGGCCGCGCTCCGCCGCCATGCCGTTTTCGGCGATGTTGCTGGACGATCCGACGGTCAGGTACAGGCTCTTGCCGTCCTCCGCGACGATGATGTTCCGCGCCCAGTGGTTGCCGCCGCCGGGATAGGTGACGATCGTTTCGGGCTTGGCGGTGATCTTCGTCTCGCCCGGTTTGAACGGGAAGCGCAGAAGCTTATCGGTGTCGGCGACGTAGAGATAGCCGTCGAGCAGCGCCATGCCGAACGGCGAATTGAGCCCGCTCAACAGCACCGACCGGCTTTCCGCCACGCCGTCGCCGTTCGCGTCGCGAAGCAGGGTGATGCGGTTGGCCGATGGCACGCCCGCGCCGCCCTTGTCCATCAGATAGGTCATCACCAGCCCGGTGATCCCGCCGCCTTCGCGCGGCGGCGAGTTGGTTTCGGCGACCAGCACGTCGCCATTGGGCAAGCGATACATCCAGCGCGGATGGTCGAGGCCCGCCGCGAAGGCCTTCACCGTCAGCCCGGCCGCGGGCGTCGGCGCTTCGCCGGCTTTCCAGCCGACCGCCTTGGCGACAGCGATGGTCGGCACGATCTGCGCGCGCGGCTGCTCGATCCGCGGCGTGCGCCCGCTGACCGCGGCGACGCTGAGCTGCGCCTGGTCCGGCTGGGCGAAATAGAGATACAGCCCGCCCAGCAACGCTAGGACGAGCGCGAGACCGATCAGGATTCGCTGGCGCATGGCGACAGGATAGTCGGGGCGCGGAGAGGGAGCAATGTTATCGTGTTACGTCGCGTGACAGTGCGCGGGGCGGCGAACGGCGGTTGCCGGTTCGCGCTGGTGTGTCGGCAACGGGAAGATGAGCGCAGTCGGTGCGCGATCACGGCGACTTATACTCAACACAGAGAGTGAATGGCGTTAGTGCTGGTGGAGAATGGAAATGCGATTTCAGGGCTAGTTGACGACGGGCCGCACTGCTTTCCACGGTGCCTCGGCACAGAGAGATTGCTCGCAGTAGCCGTATGCTAAAATCTGGTGACGAACCCACTGCACCCGCTCGTCAGATGTGCCGGGTTCGATTTGAACCACTATGCGCGCTCGTCCTTTAGCTTCCTTCAAATAGGCCAGTAAGGTTTCGCCACTCACGTCCTGGCTGTTCCATGAGAAGTTCCCAGTCTTTGGTACCTCGAGTCTGACCCCGTTTAATAAGGTCGTAAGATCATCCGCGGGAAAAGAAGTAGCTTTTATCACCTCGGCAGGTTCGCTGCCCTGTTCGGAGCCACATCCTCCCAATATGGCGATGAGAAAGAGCGGCCAGACGTGCATCAGTGCACGGCTGCCAGTTTCTCTATTTTTCTGCAATCGCCAGTAGAAGCCTGTCCGTTATGCCTGTCCATCTTCCTCGCAACAGAGGCTAGGATCGGGTCGTGAGCCGCTATCTGGAAACTCCTCCCCCTAAGGGGAGGAGTGCTGACCCTCACGCCAAGTCGAAGCGGTCGGCGTTCATCACCTTGGTCCAGGCGGCGACGAAGTCCTTCACGAACTTCGCTTCACCGCCCTTTTCGGCATAGACTTCGCCCACCGCGCGCAGTTCCGAATTCGACCCGAAGATCAGATCGGCCCGGGTCGCGCGCCACTTCTCGCCGCCATCCTTGCGATCGGTCGCGACATATTCGTCGTCGCTGCCCTCGACCGCCTTCCAGACGTTCGTCATGTCGTAGAGGTTGACGAAGAAGTCGTTGGTCAACTGGCCGGAGCGCTTGGTGAAGTGGCCCTGGCCACGCTCGCCGTGATTGGCGCCGAGCACGCGCAGGCCGCCGATCAGCACCGTCATCTCGGGCACCGACAGGCCAAGCAGCGAGGCGCGGTCGATCATCATCTCCTCGACCTTCACCGCCAGCTTCTTCTTGCCGACATAGTTGCGGAAGGCGTCGGCCTCCGGCTCCATCACCGCGAAGCTGTCGGCGTCGGTCTGTTCCGCCGTCGCGTCGCCGCGGCCGCCGGTGAAGGGCACGTTGGTCGCCCCCGCCTTTTCGAGTGCGACCACGCCGCCGAGCACGATCGCATCGGCGAGGCTCATCGATCCGCGCAGGCCGTTGAGCGTGTCGATCACCTTGGCGAGCATTTCCGGCTCGTTGACTTCCCAGTCCTTCTGCGGGGCCAGCGCGACGCGCGCGCCGTTGGCGCCGCCGCGATGGTCCGACTTGCGATAGGTGCTGGCCGAGGCCCAGGCGGTCTTGATCAGTTGGCTGACGGTCAGGCCGCTTTCCGCGATCTTCGCCTTCACCGCCGCGACGTCGGCGTCGGAGGGCGTCGTGCCGGCCGGGATCGGGTCCTGCCAGATCAGGTCTTCCGCCGGGACTTCCGGCCCGAGGTAACGGACCTTGGGCCCCATGTCGCGGTGGGTCAGCTTGAACCAGGCGCGCGCGAAGGCGTCCTTGAACGCCTCGTGATCGGCGCGGAACCGCTCGCTGATCGCGCGGAATTCGGGGTCGCGCTTCAGCGCCATGTCGGCGGTGGTCATCATCGTCGGGACCTTGATGTTCGGGTCCCAGGCCGCCGGGGCCATGTCCTCGGGCTTCTGGTCGATCGGCTGCCACTGGTTGGCGCCGGCGGGGGACTTCACCAGTTCGTATTCGTAGTCGAACAGCAGGCGGAAATAATTTTCGGTCCATTCGCGCGGCGTGTTGGTCCACGCGCCCTCGATGCCGCTGGTGACGGTGTGTTCGCCGATGCCGCCGCTCTCATGGCTGCTGACCCAGCCGAAGCCCTGCGCGACGAGGTCGCCGCCCGCGGGCGCGGCCCCGAGCAGCGAGGCGTCGCCGTTGCCGTGCGCCTTGCCGAAGGTGTGGCCGCCGGCGGTGAGCGCGACGGTCTCCTCGGCGTTCATCGCCATGCGCGCGAAGGTCTCCTTCATGTCGCGCGCCATGCCGGCGTCGTCATGCGGGTTGCCGCCGGGTCCTTCGGGATTGACGTAGATCAGGCCCATCTGGATCGCGGCGAGCGGGCCTTCGAGCATCTCGAACCCGTGCGCGGGGTCGATGCGGGTCTGGACGCCCTGGTTGACCCACTTGTCTTCCGAGCCCCAGTAGATGTCGCGCTCCGGCTCGAACACGTCGGCGCGACCGCCGCCGAAGCCGAACACCGGCCCGCCCATCGATTCGATCGCAACGTTGCCGGCCAGGATGAACAGGTCGGCCCAGCTGATCGCCTGGCCGTATTTCTGCTTGATCGGCCACAACAGACGGCGCGCCTTGTCGAGGTTGCCGTTGTCGGGCCACGAATCGAGCGGGGCGAAGCGCTGCTGGCCGCTGTTCGCGCCGCCGCGGCCGTCGGCGGTGCGATAGGTGCCGGCGGCGTGCCATGCCATGCGGATGAAGAACGGGCCGTAATGCCCATAGTCCGCCGGCCACCAGGGCTGGCTGTCGGTCATCAGTGCGGTGAGATCGGCCTTGAGCGCTGCGTAATCGAGGCCCTTGAACGCCTCGGCATAGTCGAAGTCCGGGCCCATCGGGTTGGACGCGCCGTTCGGATTGAGGATTTCGGTCGCCAGCATTTCCGGCCACCAATCCCTGTTGGTGCGGCCCAACAGCGCACGTACGCCGCCGTGCGCGGGGCAGCCGCCATTGTCGATCGATCCGGTCTTCGCGTCCATTGCCGTCGTTCCTCTCGCTTGGTTTGGAACTGTCCTAACGAGCGACGATGACAGGTCAAAGATTTACGCCATGACTTAATCCAATCTCGGCGAGCGAGAAAATCGATCAGTGCGGCGTAGCGTTGATACTTAGCCGAATATTCCCGTCACCCCCGCCTCGAGCCGGGGTTCCGCTATTTCCTACCGCTCGAAGTAGCGGGACCCCGGCTCAAGGCCGGGGTGACGATTGGGGCTAAGCCTCGACCCCCTCCGGCACCGGCTTTGGCGGGTGGAGGCGCAGGCGTTCGACGCGGCGCGAGTCGGACTGGAGGATTTCGAGCGTCCAGCCCGACGGCGTCGCGAGGCATTCGCCCTTGGCCGGCACGCGACCCGCGATCACCGCTGCGAGTCCGCCCAGCGTGTCGACGTCCTCGTCATGGTCGCCAAGCCGTGGATCTACCGTCTCGGCGACGTCCTCGAGTTCGACGCGCGCATCGGCGTCCCACGCGCCGCCGTCGAGCGGCACCAGCAACGCCTCGGGCGCGTCGTCATGCTCGTCCTCGATGTCGCCGGTGATTTCCTCGATCAGATCCTCGATCGTGACGAGACCCTCGGTGCCCGAATATTCGTCGAGCACGATCGCGAGGTGGACGCGTTTCGACCGCATCTCCGCGAGCAGATCGAGCGCGCCCATCGACATCGGCACGTAAAGCGGTTCGCGCACCAGGATGCCAATCGTTTCCGGCGGCGGCGTGTCGCTGGCCAGGATGGCGAACACGTCCTTGACGTGGATCATGCCGATCACTTCGTCCAGGCTCTCGCGATAGACGGGCAGGCGGCTGTGCCCGGCCTCGGCGAATTGCTTCACGAGGTCGGTGAAGCTGATATTTTCCTCGACCGCGATCACGTCGGCGCGCGGCACCCCGATCTCGCCCGCGTCGCGTTCGCCAAAGTGAAGCAGGTTCTTCACCATTTGCCGTTCGAGCGGGGTCAAGTCGCCCGCGGCATCGGGGGCGGGGTCGTCCTCGTGACGCTCGATCACGTCCTCGAGCTGGTCGCGCAGGCTCGCTTCTTCGCCGAAGATGGTGGATTTCAGCTTTCGCCAGATACTGTCGCCAGCGTCGCTACTGGGGCCCTCGGACATGGTGAGTGGTCAGTCCTCGTCGATCAAATAGGGGTCGGCGATGCCGAGCGACGCCAACGCATCGACTTCGATCGCCTCCATCTTGTCGGCATCGCCGTCGTCGATATGGTCATATCCTAGCAGATGCAGCGTGCCGTGCACGATCAAATGCGTGGCATGGGTTTCGAGCGCAATCCCGCGCGCCGCCGCTTCGCGCGCGCAGACGCCGTGCGCGAGGACGATGTCGCCGAGCAGAACCTCGCCGTCGTCGCTGTTCAGCGTGACGGTTTCGAGCAGATCGGACTGAACCATCGGGAAACTGAGGACGTTGGTCGGCTTGTCCTTGTGACGGTACTGTTTGTTGAGTTGGTGAACTTCATCGTCCGCGGTCAGCCGCACCGAAATCTCGACCGCCGCATCACTCGTCAACAGCTCGCCATGCGGCGTCAGCCCGATCGCGGCGCGCGCGGCGCGAGTCGCGACCGCGTCCCAGTCCTGGTCGGGCCATGGTTCTTCAGCCGAAAGGGCGACGTCCAGCACTAGCCAGCATTCCCCTCATACGCCTCGACGATCCGCCCGACGATCGGGTGGCGGACGACGTCGCCGGGGCCGAAGCGGCAGAGCGAGATGCCTTCGACGCCCTCCAGCCGCGTCGTCGCATCGGCGAGGCCGGACGCACCGACGCCGCCGGGCAAGTCGGTCTGGTTGGGGTCGCCGCAGATCACCATCCGGCTGTTCTCGCCGAAGCGGGTCAGGAACATCTTCATCTGCGCGGGCGTGGTATTCTGCGCCTCGTCGAGGATGATGAAAGCGTCGGCGAGCGTGCGCCCGCGCATGAAGGCGATCGGCGCGATTTCGATTTCCCCGCTCGCGATCCGGCGCTCGACCTGCTCGGCGGGCAAGCAGTCGTTGAGTGCGTCGTACAAGGGGCGGAGGTAGGGATCGACCTTCTCCTTCATGTCGCCAGGGAGGAAGCCGAGCTTCTCGCCCGCCTCGACCGCGGGGCGCGACAGGATCAGCCGCTGGATGCTGCCGGCGATGAGTTGCGACACCGCCTGTGCGACCGCGATATAGGTCTTGCCCGTGCCCGCCGGGCCGAGCGCGAAGATCATTTCGTGCGTCGTCAGTTCGCGCATGTAGTGCGCCTGCGCGGGGGTGCGCGGGACTATTGTCTTCTTGCGCGTGCGGATCATGATCGGCGGGGTGGAGTGCCGCTCGGTCGAAATGATCCCGTCGAGTACTGGTTCGGACGCCATGGCGATCGACGCGTCGACCAGCCCGGTATCGATCTCCTCGCCGCGTTGCAGCCGCTTGTAGAGATCGTTGAGCACGTCGCGGCCCAGCGCGACCTGTTCGGCGGACCCTTCCAGCCCGATCTTGTTGCCGCGCGCGGTGATGTAGATGCCCAGCCGGTGTTCGAGCGCGACGAGGTTCTGGTCGTATTGCCCGAAAAGTTGCGCGAGCAGTTGCGGCTTGTCGAAGGTCAGCTCGACCCGGCTGCGTTCACCGGATTGGGCGGGGACAGGCTTGCGGCTCATGCGGTCCTTTCAGCGTGGGTTGCCGGCATTGTGGCAGAGCGACCGAGTCCATGACAGACAAAAACATCGCCCGAACGCGAAGGTTCGGGCGATGTTGCAGGAAAGTCGCGGAGGGAAACGAGGAAGCACCGCCCGCGACTCGGGCGGTGCTCCTTAAGGGTCAAGCGAAGCGGACCCGCTGCGCCACGCGGCCGCGACGGCGAACCGCCCCCGCCATCGCGCCGAAGCCGAGGATGATCATTCCCCAGGTTGCCGGTTCGGGCACCGCACCGGTGACGCCCGTCGTGGAGGTCAGCGAGAAATTGTCGATCGCCAAGCCATGGTCGTTGCCGCCCGAATTGAGGTCGGTCCAGCGGAAGCCGAAATTGGCCCCCGATGTGATCGACAGGCCGCCGATCGTCGCCGCCAGACTGCGCTGGTTGGCGGTCAGGTTGCCGTTGAGCGCGCCCTGCGTGCCCGACGTCAGCACCGGCAGGAAATCGAGCGCGCTGACGCGGACCCAGGTGCCGGTGGTCAGGCTGGTCGCGTTGGTCGAATATTCGAACGTGAGGCCGTCGTCGGTCGAGTTACCAAGACGCCATTGCTCGCCGATATAGGCGATGTCGAACGCGGTGATCGCGCTGCCCAGCTGGTTGGTGAACAGCACGCCATAGGTCGCCTCGAGCGAGCCGCTACCCAGGCTGCCCAGCGCGCGCTCGGTGCTGCCGGTCGTGCCGAAGCTGTAGGTGTTACCCGAATTCGAACTGCCGTCGCCGATGCCGTAGCTCGCATTGGCGTTGGTGCCGGTCTCGTTGATCGCCCAGCCCGCCGGCAGCGCGGTCCCGGTCGAGCCGGACGAGGCCAGCGTGTCGAAGTTCTGGATGTAGCTGGTCGTGGTCAGCGCGGTCTGCGCGGACGCCGCGGCCGGCGCGAGCGCGGCGGCCACGACGATGGGCATAAGATAACGCATTGCGATACTCCCTTTGGAGATGGTTCAGGCGGTGAGCAGATTCGTGGCGCGCGAACGACGGCGCAGCGCTCCGCCCATCATGCCGAAGCCAGCGATCATCATCGCCCAGGTGGCAGGCTCGGGAACCGCGCCGGCAACCTCACGCGTACCCGTCACGCGGAAGTTGAGATCGCAGGCGCTGGCCGGCGTGTTGGGGCAGTTCGGATAGGATTGAACGCCGAATGCCTGGCCGCCGGTATAGGCGTCGCCGCCCAGCACCTGGCCGGTAAAGATGTTTATGTCCGGCCCGAGCACGACGCCGTAGCGCAGGCTGCTGTTCGACAGCACGAAGGTGTAGACGCTGCCGATGTTCACCGCGAGGCTGGGCAGGCTGACGTCGAACCAGTTGAGGCCGCTGGTCGGGATCGTCGTCGGCAGCGTGAACTGCGTCGTGTAGACCTGCGTGCCGCCGAGGCCCGAGCCGTTCAGCAGGCTGAGCGTGAACGGCGTGTTGGCGTTGCTGGTATTGAACAGCTGGAACTGGAAGCCGACCGAGGTCAGCGCCGTGTCGAGCGACGTGAAGCTCTGGCCGATCGGGCCATTGTAGAGCGTCGTGGCGCGCATTCCGCTGCCCGAGACGACCTCGATCGTGTCGGTCGTGGGGTTGGCGAACGCCGGCGCGGCGATGGCGACGAAAGAAAGGCTGGCGGCAGCCGCCAGGGTCTTGAAACGCATTACGTAGCTCCCTTGTTGGATAGGGAGCCAATGAGGAATGGTTATTACAGTGTTAAGACATTTTACGTCTTATTCCGGTAACTTGCGTCAAGCCGCGGCGCGGGTCGTGCCAATTCCGGACAAAGAATTCGGGTCGGCGCGGGCAATTTCCACCTCGACAATTTCGCCGATCTGCGCAGCGGTCATCAGATGCACCGACTGTAGCCAGGGCGACTTGCCGAGCATCTGGCCGGGTAGCTTGCCGCGGCGTTCGATCAGCACGTCGCAGGTGCGGCCGACGGTCGCGGCGTTGAACGCCGCCTGATCGCGATTGAGCGCGGCCTGGAGGCGTTGCAGGCGGTCGTCCATCACCTCGGCGGCGATTTGGCCGTCCATATCGGCGGCAGGGGTGCCGGGGCGCGGCGAGTATTTGAAGCTGAACGCCTGCGCGTAGCCGACCGCGTCGATCAGGCTCAGCGTGTCGGCGAACTCCGCCTCCGTTTCGCCGGGGAAGCCGACGATGAAGTCGCCTGACAGCGCGATGTCTGGACGTGCCGCGCGGACGCGGTCGAGGATGCGGAGATAGCTGTCGCGGCTGTGGCTGCGGTTCATCGCCTTGAGCACGCGGTCGTTGCCTGACTGCACCGGCAGATGAAGGAACGGCATCAGCTTCTCGACGTCGCGATGCGCGTCGATCAGCCCCTGCGTCATGTCGTTGGGATGGCTAGTGGTGTAGCGGATCCGGGCGAGGCCGGGGATGCGGTCGAGCTCGCGGATCAGCGCGCCGAGGTCTTGCTCCCCGTCCGACCACGCATTCACGTTCTGGCCCAGCAGGGTGATTTCCTTGGCACCGGCATCGACCAGCGCCTTCGCCTCGTCGACCAGGGCGTCCCACGGCCGGCTGATCTCGGCGCCGCGCGTATAGGGAACGACGCAATAAGTGCAGAATTTGTCGCACCCCTCCTGCACCGTCAGGAACGCGGTCGGCCCGACCCTGCGGCGGGCAGGAAGTGCGCCGAACTTCGACAGGACGGGCATATCGGTGTCGATCCCGAGCTGGCCCCGCGTCGCTAGCTCCACGAGATCGGGCAGGTTGTGATAGGCCTGCGGGCCGACGACGATGTCGACCTTCGCGCGGTGGGCGATTTCCTCACCCTCGGCCTGCGCGACGCAGCCCGCCACCGCGATCATCGGGTCGCGCCCTTCCGCGCGCTGCACTTTGCGGATCCGGCCAATGTCCGAATAGACCTTTTCGGTCGCCTTTTCGCGGATGTGGCACGTGTTGAGCACGACGAGGTCGGCGGCGTTGGCGTCGTCCGTCGCGGTCAGGCCCTGCGCGGCCATCAACTCGCCCATGCGCTCGCCGTCATAGACGTTCATCTGGCAGCCGAACGACTTGACGTGATAGGTCTTTGGGGACGTCTTCGCGGTCATGGGGCGGGCGCTATAGCGCCGGGATCGGGCGCGGCATAGGCTACCGGCGCAACGTCGTAGGCGAAGGGCCGCAGCGGCTTGCCGAGCACCGCGACCAGCGCTTCCTCGATGCGACGGCGACTCTCCGCGGCGATCGCCTTGCGGCCGGGGAAATCGCGCGGATGAAAGGGTTCGAGGAAGTGGACCTTGACCGGAAAGCTGCCGCGTCGCGACAACAGGCGCTTGGCGTTATTCAGGCCGGTCTCGACGCCGATCCAACCGATTTCCTCGGCGACCGCGCCGTAGTCGAGCATAACCGGCTGGACCAGGACGCCAGGCGGCGGCGGTTCGAGAACGCGCAGCATCGGCGTCTTGAACGGGAGCAGTGACTGGCCGTCGGTCGTGGTGCCCTCGGGAAACACCGTCACCGACCAGTTTTCCGCCAGCGCGTCGCGCAGCGCGTTGATCTGCTCGGCGACGCCCATGCGGTTTTCCCGCTTCACATAGACGGTGCGGTTGAGAGTCGCGAGCCAGCCGACCACCGGCGCGTCGCGCAGTTCCTCCTTCGACACGAACGCAGTGCCGCTCTGGCCAGCAATGGCCAGGATGTCGATCCAGCTGAGGTGGTTGGAAATGTAGAAGACGTCGCGCTTCAGCGGGACGCCGACGCGTTTGACGCGCGCGCCCGCCAGTCGGGCAGCCCAGCCGAGGAAGATCTTCGGCCATGGCGAACTCAACCGGAACAGCCGCCACAGATAATGTAGCGGCACCGTCAGCAGCAACGCGAAGATCAGGCCCAGCGCGCGGAGGATGATGCGGACCCAGCCGAGCGGGTCGATCGGCGGCGGATCGCCGGCGGCCGCGGCGGCGCGTTGTTCCGGGGTCAGGGCTTCCGGTCCAGCGTGACGCCGTACAGCTCCATCCGGTGGTCGACCAGGCGGAAGCCGAGCTTTTCGGCGATCTGTTTCTGGAGCTGTTCGAGTTCGGGATCGACGAATTCGATCACCTTGCCGGTCTCGATGTCGATGAGATGGTCGTGGTGCGATTCGGGCGACGGTTCGTACCGCGCCCGGCCGTCGCCGAAATCGTGGCGGTCGAGGATGCCGGCTTCTTCGAACAGCCGCACGGTACGATACACCGTCGCGATCGAAATGCCCGGGTCGATCGCCGACGCGCGTTCGTAAACCTTTTCGACGTCGGGATGATCTTCGGCTTCGCTCAGCACGCGGGCGATGACGCGCCGCTGCTCGGTGATGCGGAGGCCCTTTTCGTTGCAAAGGGCTTCGAGATCGATCTTGCGCGCCATGTTCGAGATATAGGCGGGTAGCGCTTATTGCGAAAGGGTAGATTCATTCGCAACAAGCCCCGCGGCGCTGGCGCGTCGCGGGGCTTTCGATAGCTTACCCTGGAGAAGATAAGTTACTTGGTCTTGCGTCGCTTGGTGCCGAGACCGATCTTCTTTGCGAGACTGCGGCGTTGTTCGGCATAGTTCGGCGCGACCATCGGATAGTCGGCGGGAAGGTTCCACTTGGCGCGGTACTGTTCCGGCGTCATCTGATAGTGCGTCATCAAGTGGCGCTTGAGCATCTTGAGCTTCTTGCCGTCTTCCAGGCAAATCACATAATCTGGCTTGATCGATGCGCGGATCGAGACGGCTGGCTCCTGCTTCGGCTCGGGAGCCGGCGCGGCAGGGCTGAGCTTCGACAAGCCGCGATAGATATTCTGGATGACCAACTCGATGTCGGACACCGCGACATTATTATTACCCAGATACTCCGCAGCGATATCCGCGGTCAGCGTGACCAGCGTTTCCTGCATGTCGGTATCATTGTCCATTCTATTTCCTTCACGACCCGTTTTTAGATTTTGACGGTTCCCCCCGGAACGGGGCTTTGATCCCTGTTTTCGTGGTGTGCAAGCGGCAATTGTCCATAACGCGATGATCTTATCGAGTCGCGCGACGAAGGGTCAGAGCAGAATAGCTCTTTCCGTCGGAACCGCGATAGTAATCGCGCCGTTCGCCAACCTTGGTAAACCCCGATTTTCTATACAATTTAATCGCGTCGTTACCTTCGCGGACTTCGAGATGGAGCGAAGAGATGTTGCGCAAGGCGCTGTCGCCGATCACCGACCGCAGCAGCGCCGCGCCGACACCCGCGCGCCGCGCTTCGGGCGCAACCGCGAGCAACAGCAACTCCGCTTCGTCGAGCACGCCGCGCGTCAACGCGAATCCGACCGCGCGTCCGCCGAGTTCGGCGATCGTCAGCCACACGCCGGGAACCGCCAGGATGCCGATCACCTGGTTGCGCGTCCACGCCTCGCCCCAGCGCGGGTCGAACGCATCGGCCATGATCCGCTCGACGCGGTCGAGGTCGCGGACGTCGCCTTCGCGCAGGTCGATCGCGGCGGTGCTCAAGCGGTGGGGTCCTTGGCCGCCATCGGCTTGGCGTCGGGCGCGCGGCCATAGATCGGGCGTGGCGGGAGCGCGGTAAGGGCAGGGGGCAGCAGGACGGCGTGCGTCGCGTGGGGCAGCATGTCGCCGCCCTCTAGTCCCAGAAAGCGCACACCGTTGCCGACCGGCCGTGCACCGTCGAGCCGCGCAACCGCGCCGGCAGGGGGCAGCGACACCAAATTGGCGGTCGCGGCGAAGGGGTCGGCGGTGAAGGGCTGCATGAACACCTCACCATGCCCACCCTCCAGCACGACGGCAAGCCGATCGCGCGACGGGTCGGCGGCGAAGGCAGCGGCGGCGATCAACGGCAGCGAGGAATAGCCTTGGACCGGCACGCCCCAGCCCAGCCCCAGCCCCCGCGCAGCGGCGATCCCGACGCGGATGCCGGTGAAGCTGCCCGGCCCGACATCGACCAGCACCGCGCCGGCGCGGCCGCCATCAGGGAGTTCGGCGATCATCGGGATCAACCGCTCGGCATGGCCACGCCCGACGACCTCATGCCGCGCGGCGACCACGCGCCCCCCCTCGATCAGCGCGACCGAGCAAGCGGCGGTGGCGGTTTCGATGACTAGAGTTCGCAATCCATCCTCGTCATTCCCGCGAAAGCGGGAACCCATCTCGCGCGCTCACTTAAAGAACTACGCGATCGGTTTGGGCAACCCCCGGAGGTAGGTCCCCGCTTTCGCGGGGATGACGGTCGACAGTCAAACGATCGTGTTGAACTTCGCGAACTCCGGGCGCGGCAAGCGGCCGAAGATGCTCGACGGGTCGCCATGGCCGAAGGTCGAGATCATGAACGAGCGGTAGTGCGGCTGGTCGGCGAAGAAGCCGGCATCGACCGCGGCGTTGTCGAACCCGGTCATCGGACCGGTGTCGAACCCGACCGATCGCGCCGCGATGATGAAATAGGCGGCCTGGAGAGTCGCGTTGAGGAAAGCGTGCCGCTCGCGCATGACCGGCTCCGCGAACCAGGGACGGGCATCGACGTGCGGGAAGAATTCCGGGAGATGCTCGTGGAATTCCTTGTCATAGGCGATGATGACCGCCGCCGGCGCTGCCTTGATCTTCGCCGAATTGTTGGCGCTGGCGAACCCGGCGAGCTTGTCCTTCGCGTCCTGGCTCAGCAGCCAGACGAACCGCGCGGGCTGCTGGTTGGCGGAGGTCGGCCCCATCTTCACCAGTTCGTAGATTTCGTGGATGTCGGCTTCGGTGACGGGTTCGTCGACATAGCCGTTGTAGCTGCGTGCGGCGCGAAACAGCGTGTCGAGTGCGTCGTCGGTGAGCTTGGCGCCCATGACTTTCCCTTTCGATTTGAAAACTGAACTGTGTGGACTGGCGGTCAGACCGCGCGGACCTCGGTGACTTCGGGGACGTAATATTTGAGCAGTTGCTCGATGCCGTTCTTCAGCGTGGCGGTCGACGACGGGCAGCCCGAACACGCGCCCTGCATGCGCAGGAACACCTTGCCCTTGTCGAACCCGCGATAGACGATGTCGCCGCCGTCATTGGCGACCGCGGGGCGGACGCGCGTGTCGATCAACTCGCGGATCTGCGCGACGATGTCGGCGTCGGCGGGATCGTCGGCCAGGCCCTCGTCGTCGGCGGGAACGCTAATCCCCGCAGCGCTGGCCGGCTTGAACAGCGGCATGTTGGCGCTGAAATGGTCGAGCAGGATCGCGAGCACGTCGGGCTTGAGGCCCGGCCATTCGACGCCAGGCGCTGCCGTGACCGACACGAAATCGCGGCCGAAGAACACGCCGGTTACGTCGCCCAGGTTGAAGATCGCTTCCGCCAGCGGACTTGCTTCGGCCTCTTCGGGCGTCGCGAAATCGCGCGTGCCGCCGTCCATAACCGTGCGGCCGGGCAGGAACTTCAGCGTCGCCGGGTTGGGCGTGGTCTCGGTCTCGATCAGCATGCGCGTGATGTGGGCCGGAAGTCGCGGCGTATCAAGCCGCCGACCGGAAATGAATGGTTTCCCGTTGTGAAGGATTGAGTCTACGATCGCGACCCAAGGGTGGACGAGGAGTGATACGGCCCGCCCAATAAAGGCGTAACGCTATGAGTGATCGTCAGGCCCCCGAAACTCCGCGCATTGCCAATTTCGTGTCGCGCCGACGTGCTGTGTTGATGCTGTCATCGTCTGCCCTGCTGGCCGCTTGCGGCGGTGGAGGCGGCGGAGGCAGCGGTGGTGGCGGCACGCCGACACCGACGCCCTCGACGCCGACACCCTCACCATCGACCCCCACGCCAACGCCCGGCCCGGTGATCGGCGCCGCGTGGTTCAGCTACGGCCACGACGCCCAGCACACCGCGGTCAGCGCGAACACGTCGCAGGACCTCGGGCGGATCGCGTGGCAGACGCCGGTCGATCTCGCTCCGCAATATACGACCTACGGCGCGCTGCTGACGCACTATGGATCGCCGGTCGTGACGACGCGCAATACTGTCGTGATCCCGGTCAAGACGGGCGCGAACGGGGGGTATCGAGTCGAAGGGCGCAACGGCGCGACGGGCGCGCTGATCTGGTCGGCGACGAATAGCTACACCCCGCCGCCGCACAATTGGCTGCCGCCCTACAACGTGCTGCTGACGGCGGACGGCAAGCTCTACATGCCCGATGTCGGCGGCAAGCTGGCCGTGCGCGGCGACGCGGACGCGGCGACCGGTACGATCCAGACGATCGCCTTCTACGGCGACGCCGCCTATGCCGCAAATCCGAGCGGGTTCGACAACAACGTCTTCATCTGCACGCCGCTGACGGCCGATGCGAACGGCAACATCTTCTTCGGGTTCCAGGTCGCGAGCGGGACGAGTCCTAGCGGGCTGGTCAGCGGCATCGCGCGCGTTTCGGCGAGCGGCGTCGGCAGCTGGGTCGGCGCGTCGACGGCGGCGGGGGATGCGGGGATCAGGAAGCCCGCAATGAACTGCGCGCCCGCGATCTCGAACGACGGCACGACGGTCTATATCGCGGTCAATACCGAAGTGATCACCGGCGTCACCCAGCGCGGCTACCTGCTCGCGCTCGACAGCACGACGCTGGCGACCAAGGCGAAGGTCGCATTGAACGACCCGAGCACGGGTACATCGGCGCGGATCAGCGACGACGGCACGGCGGCACCGGTGGTGGGGACTGACGGGCGTGTATTCTACGGCGTGCTCGAGCCGACCTTCGGCACGCATAACGGGCGCGGCTGGCTGTTGCAGTTCGATGCGTCGCTCAACCCGATCGGTGTGCCGGGCAGCTTTGGATGGGACGTGTCGCCCAGCGTCATCCCGGCGTCGATGGTGCCGTCCTATGCCGGTTCGTCGACCTATCTGCTCGCGGTCAAATACAACAATTACGCCGGCGCGGGGACGGGCGACGGGCTGAACCGGCTTGCGATCCTCGATCCCAGGGCAAGCCAGGCCGATCCGATCATCCCGAGCGTGTCGGTGATGAAGGAGGTCTTCACGATTCTGGGTCCGACGCCTGATGGAACCTCCGGCATCGGGCGGCGCGAATGGTGCATCAACACCATGGCCGCCGACCCTGCGCGCAAATCGATCCTGGCGAACAACGAGGACGGCATCGTCTATCGCTGGGACCTGACCAACAACACGTTGTCGCAGAGTATCCGCATCACCGCCGGGCTGGGTCAGGCGTACACGCCGACACTGATCGGCGCCGACGGTGCGGTCTATGCGATCAGCAACGCGATCCTGTTCTCGATCAGGGCTTGACGCAAACCGGCCATTTGAAACGTTTGTGCTCCGGCGAAGGCCGGAGCCTTGGCAATCGTAGTTTTTTACCGCCAACGCTCCGGCCTTCGCCGGAGCACGAGAGCCAATAATGATCCGGCTGTCAGCGCTCAAACATCCAGCTGCTTCACCGCGGCGTTCCACGCCATCACGTTATCGCGTGCTTCCTGGACGAAGGCGGAGCGACGGATCACGTTGAGGAACGTGTCCGAAATCCACTTGCCCGGATTACGCAAGGGACGGCGGACCTGGATCAGCAGGACGACGCGGGTATGTTCCGCGTCGTTCCAGACTTCGTGGTCATAAGTGTCGTCGAACACCAACGTCTCGCCCTCCGCCCAGCGTACGATGCGGTCATCGACGCGCATGCGGACGTCGCCGTCCCTGGGCACGATCAGCCCGAGGTGGCACGTGATCAGTCCCTTTGTCACGCCGCGATGCGCGGGAATGTGCGTGCCCGGTGCGAGGATCGAGAAGAACGCGCTGTTCAGGTTGGGAATGTGCGCGACGGCTGCGGCGGTGACCGGGCAGCGTTCGAGGTTTTCCTCCACGCGATAGCCATAGCCCCACAGGAAGAAGCTGCGCCATTTGCCGACCGGGGCGATCGCGCGATGGTCGGGTGAGATACTGGCGAGCGAAGGCGATTCCCGCTCCAGCGCCGCGCCGATCGCCTCGTCGCGGATCGCTTGCCAGTTTTCGCGGAGCACTTGGGTCCAGGGGAAGTCGCGGACGTCGAGCACCGGGTCGTTCGGCACCAGCGACGACGACGCGATCAACCGGTCGAAGAAACCGCGCAAATGCTTTCCATAACGGATGAGGATGGGGCGCTTGGTCTTGGCCCGTTGCCCCGCCGCCGGCATTATCCTCGCATGGGCCGCGCGGCCGAGGGGAAGATTGGAGATATCGGGGTCAGCCGCCATTACCGGCGCTATCTTCTCGTAAATGCTCACGAACAGCCTCTTCGTCTGCCGTGTCCTCCCAAACACGTCGCCTGAATATCCGCGCTGCCCCGCGCGCCCCACCACATGGGGATAGAAACGGCGTTTGACCAAAACATGGCGAATTCGCGCGGGGATCGTGATCTTTCCGCCACACAGTTCCAGCCATTGCCCGTTCAGGGTCCGGCTCCTAGAGAGGGCGCCTATGCCGATCCTGCCCCGCGCGCGCCGCCTGTCGCTTCTCGTCGCCGTCACCCTGAGCCTGTCGCTTCCCGCGATCGCGCAGACCGTGGCGAAAAAGAAACCCGCCGCAGCGCCGACGCCGGTCGCGACCGCTGCGTCCGGAATCCGGCCCGAAGTCGATCGCTCGCCCTGGCTGTTCAAGGGCAGCGACATCACGCCCGACCTCAACTGGCATTTCGGGACGCTGCCCAACGGATTGCGTTACGCAGTGCGCAAGAACGGCGTACCGCCCGGACAAGTCTCGATCCGTGTCCGCATCGACGCCGGGTCTCTCTATGAGAATGACAGCGAACAGGGCTTCGCGCACTTCATGGAGCATCTCGTGTTCCGTGGCAGCGCCTATGTCGTCGATAACGAAGCCAAGCGCACGTGGCAGCGGCTCGGCGCGACCTTCGGCAGCGACACCAATGCGTCGACGACGTTCACGCAGACGGTGTTCAAGCTCGATTTGCCATCGGCGACGCCGGACACGGTCGACGAAAGCCTGAAGATCCTGTCGGGAATGATGGAAGCACCGAGTTTCGACGACAAGGTCGTCAATTCGGAGCGCCCCGTCGTGCTCGCCGAACAGCGCGAAGCGCCGGGGCCGCAGGTCCGCTATGGCGACGCGATGCGCGCGACGATCTTCGCCGGCCAGCCGTTCGCGGTGCGCTCGCCGATCGGCACGACCAAGACGCTCAACGCGGCGACGGCGGCGACGCTCCGCGCGTTCCACGACAAATGGTATCGCCCGGAACGTGCGGTGGTGATCATCTCCGGCGACATCGACCCGGAGACTTTCGAAAAGCTGGTCGACAAGAATTTCTCGAGCTGGAAGGGAAAGGGGCCGAACCCCGCCGATCCCGATTTCGGCACGCCCGCGACCGAACAGCCAGTGACCGGATCGCTGGTCGAGCCCGGTATCCCGAGCGTGGTGTCGATGGCCGTGCTGCGCCCGTGGAAGTTCAACCAGGACCTGGTGCTCTTCAACCAGAAGCGGCTGGTCGATCTGCTCGCGGTGCAGATCATCAACCGCCGCCTGGAATCGCGCGCGCGGAGCGGCGGCAGCTTCATCGCCGCCGGGGTCAATCTGGATGACGTTGCGCGATCGGCGAACGCGACGATGGTGACGATCCAGCCGGTCGGCAACAATTGGGAACAGGCGTTGAAGGATGTGCGCGCGGTGATCGCCGACGCCACGACCAACCCGCCCAGCCAGGCCGAACTCGACCGCGAATATTCCGAATATGATTCGGCGATGAAGAACGGCGTCGATACCTCGCGAGTAGAGGCCGGGTCGGCGCAGGCGGACAATATGGTCTCCGCGCTCGACATTCGCGAAACGGTCGCCGCGCCCGACGTGTCCTATGCGATCCTGACCGACGCGAAGAAGAAGGGGATGTTCACCCCCGAAGCGATCCTCGCATCGACCAAGCGCATCTTCCAGGGCGACGCCACGCGTGCGTTCGTCTCGACGCCGACCACCGACACCGGGGCGAGCGCCAAGCTCGCCGCCGCGCTGACCGCCGACGTGTCGAAGCTGGTCACCAAGCGCACCGCCTATACGGCGGTCGATTTCTCGAAACTGCCGCCGCTCGGTACGCCGGGTACCGTCGTCAGCCGCGAGATGTTCCCCGAACTCGAAATGGAAAAGGTCGTCTTTTCCAACGGCGTGCGGCTGATGCTTTACCCCAATTCGGGCGAGACCAACCGCGTCTATGTCCGGGTGCGCTGGGGCGGCGGGTATAACGCCTTGCCATCGAACAAGCGGACCCCCGTCTGGGCGGGCGACCTTGCGCTCGTCGCCAGCGGCATCGGCAAGCTGGGCCAGGAACAGATCGATCAATTGACCACCGGCCGCCGGCTCGGGATGGATTTCGGGATCGACGACGACGCGTTCGTGCTGGGCGCGGTGACGTCGCCGCCCGATTACCAGGACCAGCTCCGCCTGCTCGCCGACAAGCTCGCCAATCCCGGCTGGGATCCGGCGCCGATCGCCCGCGCCAAGGCTTTGCTGACGAACAATTATGCCGGGCTTGATTCGTCGCCCGACGGCGTGCTGAGCCGCGACCTCGAATATTTCCTGCACGACCGCGATCCGCGCTGGGGCATGCCGCCCAAACCGGTGGTCGACGCGCTGACGCCGGCGAGCTTCAAGTCGTTCTGGCAGCCGGTGCTGGCGAGCGGCCCGATCGAGGTGCAGGTGTTTGGCGACGTCAAGGCGGACGAGGCGATCGCCGCGGTCGCCAAGACGCTCGGCGCGCTCAAGCCGCGATCGGCCGCCAAGGGCGCCGCGCCGGCCATCCGTTTCCCCGACCATAACGCCACGCCCGTCGTCCGCACGCATTCGGGCCAGGAGAATCAGGCGGTCGCGCTGATCGCCTGGCCGACCGGCGGCGGGGTCGATGGCATTGCGGAGAGCCGCAAGCTGGAAGTTCTGGCGCAAGTGTTCAGCGACCGGCTGTTCGACCGCCTTCGCACCGAATCCGGGGCGAGCTATAGCCCCAGCGTGCAGTCGAGCTGGCCGACCGGCCTCAGCGGCGGCGGGCGCGTGATGGCGATCGGGCAGGTGCCCCCCGACAAGACGGAATTGTTCTTCCGCCTGTCGCGCGAAATCGCCGCCGACCTCGCCAAGAACCCGATCAGCGAGGACGAACTGCGGCGCGTGAAGGAACCGATGATCCAGTACGTGCTGCGCTCGTCGACCGGCAACGGCTTCTGGCTCAACCTGCTGGGCGGCGCGACCTACGATCCGCGCCTGATCGACGCCGCGCGGTCGATCATCGTCGACTATAACGGCATCACCGCGACCGAGTTGCAGGCGGTGGCGGCGAAGTATCTGCGCCCCGACAAGGACTGGACGATGGAGGTGTTGCCCAAGTCGGTCGCGGCGAAGGCCGGGCTGACGGTGGCGGCGGGGCAGTAGAGCTGGCCGGGCGAGACTTTCTGGCGGTGTCTGTGTTTGGGTGGTGAGCTGCCGTTGGCGACGAGCGCATCGCCGCGTATGAGTTTTTCCATGAATCCGCTTTCTATCCTCATCGAAGCCGGATTGCCGAAGATCGATGTCGGCGTGATGAGCCACGGCTTCGCAGATCACGGGCGCGATTATGAGTTTGTGATCGAGGACTGCATCGGCGCAAATCCAGGAACCTACCGCTTAACGTTCACGCACGTTGTAGCGATGGAATATTCTACCGCCCTTTCTGCTCCGCTCTGGAACGAAGCATGGTCTGACGACTTCATCGACCATGAATGTTGGGAAGCAGCGGGAGAGCCACCGGGCTACGTGTTCGGCACGAATTGGTCGAACGCCTATCCCGGTTTTGCCGTCATCAGTGGTAGCGCGGGCGCTGCTGAATGGTCGCTCAAGCTGGGACGCCCGATGCACGCTGCTTCATTGCACACTGATCGCTTCAAAATCACTCTGGTGTATCATCACGCTGTGTTGACGAAGCTAAGCGATGATGCACCAACCGTCAGCAAAGTGACCTTTCCTCTGACTTGACGCGACGTCCGCCATTGGGTCGCTAGCCGTCGCCGACATCGGAGCAATTCCTCTATTGGGCGCGACCAGTTCTATCCCTTGTACAGCGCGTCCAATCGTGCGCCGTACACTTCCTTCAGCACGTGACGCCGGATCTTCAGGCTCGGCGTCATTTGCTGGTTCTCGATCGTGAACGGCTCGTCGGCGAGGATGAAGCGGCGGACGCGTTCGATCACCGACAGGTCCTTGTTGACCCGTTCGACCGCCGCCATCAGCGCGGCGCGATAATCGAGATCGTCGAGCAGCGCCTTCGAGTCGCAGATGGCGCCGGTCTTCGCGCACCATTCCTGCGTCCATTCCTGATCGGGGACGAGGCACGCGACCATATAGGGGCGCCGGTCGCCGACGATCATCGCTTGGCCGATTTCGGGCTGCAGCGTCAGCATGCCCTCGACCTTTTGCGGCGAGACGTTGTCGCCCTTGTCGTTGATGATGAGGTCTTTCTTGCGGTCGGTGATCTTGATCCGTCCGCGCTCGTCGATCTCGCCGATGTCGCCGGTGTGGAGCCAGCCGTCCTTCAGGACGCGGGCGGTCTCCTCCGGGTTGCGCCAGTATCCGTGCATGACGAGTTCGCCGCGGACCAGAATCTCGCCGTCCTCCGCGATCACCACTTCGGTGTTGGGGAGGGGCGGCCCGACCGTGTCCATCTTGAGGCCCGCGCTCGGGCGATTACAGGAAATGACCGGTGCGGCTTCGGTCTGGCCGTAGCCTTGCAGGAAGGTCAGTCCGAGCGACTGGAAGAAGATGCCGATTTCCGGGTTGAGCGGCGCACCGCCCGACACCATCGCCTTGATCCGTCCGCCGAAGCGCTTCGCGATCTTGGGCATCAGCAGACGCTTGACGATCAAGTTCATCGGCTGGTCGTACAGCGGCACGCCGCCCGCGGCGCGCTTTCCGCCGATCGAGACGGCGCGGTCGAGCAGGTAGTTTGAGACCTTGCCCTGCTTTTCGATCGCCTTGACGATGCGCGTGCGCAGCACCTCGAACAGGCGCGGCACGACGACCATGATCGTCGGGCGGACTTCCTCGATATTGCTCGCGAGCTTCTCCAGCCCCTCCGCATAATAGATCTGCGCGCCGAGCCCGATCGGGAAATGCTGGCCGCCGGTATGTTCGTACGCGTGGGAAAGCGGGAGGAACGAGAGGAACACTTCCTCCTCCCAGCCGAAATCCTCGGAGATCACCGCGCAGCAACCGGCGACATTGTGCAGGATGGCACCGTGATGCTGCTGCACCCCGCGCGGCGCGCCGCCGGTGCCCGACGTATAGATGATACACGCCAGATCTTCGCGCTTGGCGTCCGACACGATGCTCGCGGGATCGGTGGGATGGTCTTCGATCAGTTTGGACCACTGAAAATATTCGAGCGTTCCGGCCTGCATCATCCGTAAATCGTCGATGCCGATCACCACCTTCGCCTCGGTTGCGCGAATCGCAGCGGGGAGGAGCGGGCGGGCGAGCTTCGCGGTCGAAACGATCACCGCGCGCGCGCCCGAATTTTCCAGGATGTGCGTGTGGTCGCGCTCGGTATTGGTGATGTAAGTCGGTACCGTCACGCAGCCCGCGGCCATGATGGCGAGGTCGCTGATGCACCATTCCGGGCGATTCTCGCTGACCAGCATCACGCGGTCGCCGGGTTGCAGCCCGATCGCTTTCAGGCCGGCGGCGAGGCTGGCGACCTGCTGCGCGGCGTGGGCCCAGCTGAGCGACACCCACGCATCGCCCTCCTTGTGCCACAGGAACGGCTTGTCGCCGCCCTCCGCCGCGCGGGCGAAGAACATCGCGACCAGATTGGGGAAATGCTCAAGCTGCCGCATGCGGCTCTCTCTCCTGCGTGACGCGCCGTTTTCGGCTGCGCCTGTTTATTGTTCGAGTGCGACGCCCGGGCTGCGCGGATCGGCGGCGCCGACCCATTTGCCGTTTTCCCACGCGGCGGCGTTGGCCTTCAGTCCCAGCTTGGCGATCGTGACCTTAGCGCCCAGCTTTTCGAGCGGGGCCTTGAACTTTTCGAGCTCGGTGCCCTGTTCCAGGATGAGGCCGTCCTGGTTGAAATAGATGAGGCCGAGGCCGAGCGCGTCGCGCGGTTCCATGCCCCAGTCGAGCCGGGCGATGATCGCCTTCGTCACTTGCATGATGATCGTCTTGCCGCCCGCTGCGCCGACCACGAACACCGGCTTGCCGGACTTGGCGTCGTAAACGATCGTCGGCGACATCGAACTGAGCGGCCGCTTGCCCGGCTCGACGCGGTTGGCGACGGGCTTGCCGTCCCTTTCGGGCGCGAGCGTGAAGTCGGTGAGCTCGTTGTTGAGGACGAAGCCATTGGCGAGCAACTGGCTGCCGAACGGCCCCTCGACGGTCGAGGTCATGCTGACGATGTTGCCGTCGCTGTCGATCGCAACGAAATGGGTGGTGCCGGGCACCTCATTCTGGACGGCTGCGGTGCGCTGCGGCGCGCCGGGAGGCGTGCCGGCTTCGTATTTGGCGAGCGTGCGCGTTGGCGAGATCAGCTTCGAGCGCGATTTCAGATAGGCCCGGTCGATCAGCCCGGCGACCGGCACGTCGATGAAATCGCCGTCGCCGAGATATTTCTCGCGATCGGCATAGGCCAGTTCCATCGCCTCGCCGATCAGGTGCCAGGCGACGGGCGAATCCTTCCCCAGCTTCTTCATGTCGAAGCGTTCAAGCATGCCGAGAATGCCGAGCACGGTCGTCGCGCCCGACGAGGGCGGGCCCATCCCGCAGATCTTGTAGGTGCGATAGGTGCCGCAAACCGGCGGGCGCTCCTTGGCGCGATAGGCGGCGAGGTCGGCGAGCGTCATGTCGCTCGGCGCAACCGAGCTGCCGGTTGCGGCATCGACGATCGCTTGCGCGTTGGCACCCGAATAGAAAGCTTCCGGTCCCTGGTCGGCGAGCTTCTTGAGTAGTGCCGCGAGCTCGGGGTTCTTGAACGTCGTGCCAACGGGCAACGGCTTGCCACCGGGCAGGTATAGCGCGGCGGCGGCCGGGAAATCCTTCCACAGCGGAGATACCATCGCGATCGATCCGTTCAGCCGGTCGTTGACGACGAACCCTTCCTCCGCGAGCCGGATCGCGGGGGCGAACAGGTCCTTCCACGGCAATTTGCCCCAGCGCGCATGCGCCATCGCCATCAGCCGGATGTTGCCAGGCACGCCGACCGACTTGCCACCCGGAAAAGCCTTGATGAACGGCAGCGCCTTGCCGTCCGGACCGACGAAACGTTGCGGCGTCGCCGCCATCGGCGCGGTCTCCCGTCCATCGACGGTCGAGACCATGCCGGTCTTGCCGTCATTATAGACGAAGAGCCCGCCACCGCCGATGCCGGAGCTTTGCGGCTCGACCACGGTCAGCGCGAGCATCATCGCCATCGCCGCATCGGCCGCACTGCCGCCCTTGCGCAGGATTTCCTGACCGGCAGCCGACGCGCGCGGATCGGCAGACGACACCACGCCCTGCGCCGATGCGGCGACGGGCGAAAAGAACAACAGAGCGACGGCGAGGAGGAGCTTCTTCATGGTCCGCGACCCTAAAGATGTGGGCCGGAGTGGCAAGACGCTACGTCACCCGGCGCCAATGGCATCCGCTACGCTTGCGAACCCGTCGCGCGCGAGAAAATAAGCGAGGTCGCGAAGGATGCAGCGGGGCAGGCCTGGGCCGCCATAGACGAGCGCCGTGTAAAGCTGGACCAGGCTCGCCCCCGCGCGAATGCGGGCATAGGCCTCCGCGCCACTGTCGATCCCGCCCGCTGCGATCAGCGGGAGCTTGCCGCCGGTCGCGGTACGAAAATCCTTCAAGCGTTGCGCGGCGAGGCCGGCGAGCGGGGCGCCCGACAGGCCGCCTTGTTCGCCGGCGTTCGAGGAGCGGAGCGGGGGGCGGCTGACGGTGGTGTTGCCCACGATCAGTGCATCGATTCCCGCGTCGATCGAGGCCTTGGCAATCTCGTCGATCTGCGAAGGTTCCTGATCGGGCGCGACCTTGAGGAACAGCGGCGTGGTACCGCGCGCCGCCGCCGCCCGCGCGAGCAAGTCGGTGAGCGCCGGCCCGTGCTGAAGGTCGCGCAACCCCGGCGTGTTGGGAGAACTGATGTTGATCGTCACATAGTCCGCGACGGGCGCGGCGGCGGTGACTCCGGTTTCGTAGTCGGCGATGCGGTCGGCCGCATCCTTGTTCGCGCCGACATTGATGCCGAGCACGCCCTTTCGCCTGGCCGTTTTCGCTCGCGGCAAAGCGGCGGCGAGGCCGCCATTGTTGAACCCCATGCGGTTAATCACCGCGCGATCCTGAGCGAGCCGGAACAGGCGCGGTTTGGGGTTACCCGGCTGGGGCAGGGGGGTGAGCGTGCCGATCTCGACGCTCCCCAAACCGAGCGCCAGGAAGCCGTCGATCGCCTTTCCGTCCTTGTCCGCGCCGGCGGCCAGTCCCAGCGGATTGGCGAAGGTCAGCCCGGCGACGGTGATCGGCAGCGATGGCGGCCGAACCGCCAGCGGCGTCCCCGCCGCCCCCCAACCTGCGAGCAGATCGATGGTCAATCCGTGCGCCCTTTCGGCGTCGATCGCGAACAGGAAAGGTTTAAGCAAGAAGGCCATGTCCCGCCATGGCACCGGTGCGAGAAATTCGCAAAACGGCGAATCCGTCCAATACGACTCGGCAAGTGCTGCCTAGACGAAACCTGCGACCCGAAGGGCCCTGGGAGGGGTTCTTTCCCTCGACGGCCCGGCCCTCCTCGGAAGGCCGGGCCGATTTTTTATGGTCTGCCCAAGAAAAATCGTATAAAAGCGACATCACGAAAGCAGAACAAGGGGCGCATCTTTCGTGAGTGATATTGGGCTCGACTACCGGGTTCCCGGACCCGATGTTGCCGACTACGCAACCCTATTCTATTACTTCTACACCGATTTGGCGGTGTTCGAGGATATGGAGCGCGCCGATCACGCGCAGATGCGGTTCCGTCTCGACGACGGCCCCGCCGAATATCATTTCCCCGACGGCACGGTACAGCAAGCGCCGTTCGTCCATATCATCGGCCCGACCAGCACGGCGTTCAAGGTGCGTGCGCAAGGGCCGATCCGGCTGTTCGGCTGGGGTATCACCGCAGGCGGCTGGGGCGCGATGATGGGCGGCGACGCGTCGAACGCGCTCAACCGCATGCTCGACGGCGCCGCGGTGCTCGGTTTGCGGGTTTTGGAGGCGCGCGCGCGACTACAGGCGGCGCGCGATTTCGACGAAATGGCGGCGATCGGGGCTGCGCTGCTTCGCGAATTCGTCGGCGGCGCGTGCCCCGACATGGTGCGGTTCGCGCGGCAAGTCGATGCTTGGCTGGAGAACAGCCGATCGCCCGAGATCGATGATCTGATCAGCGCGACCGGGCTGTCGCGGCGTCAGATCGAGCGCAAGTGCAACGCGATCTATGGTGCGCCCCCCAAGCTGCTGGCGCGCAAGTTCCGCGCGTTGCGCGCGGCGGTCGCGATGCGGGGGTACGATCTGAGCTTCGACGATGCGATCGGGCATGGTTTCTACGACCAGTCGCATTTGATTCGCGAGGTCAAACAGTTCACCGGTCTGACCCCCAAGCAAATTCGCGACGAGCCGACCGCGCTTGCGGCGATCACCGTCGCCCAGCGCACTGCACTCGGCGGGCAGGTGAAGTCGCTGATTTCCGAGACCTAGGCCCGGAATCGGGTTGACGGCGCCGTCTAGCGCGCCCATCTGCCAATCAGATCGATTTGATCTGATTTGAGAACCGTTCGCAACAGTCTGCTTTGTTGCGCCTAGGGCTAACTACAAATGCGCCTTTCGAGCCTTGCCGACTATGCGGTCGTGATGATGTCCGCCGCCGCGCGGCATTGCGGGGGGATCGGTCGCCTCAACGCGACGAGCCTGGCCGACGAGACCGGGCTGCCGTTGCCGACTGTGCAGAAACTGGTGAGCAAGCTGAGCGCCGCGGGGCTGATCGAGAGCCAGCGCGGCACCGGTGGCGGCTTTCGTTTGTCGCGGCCACCCGCGACGATCACGCTGGCTGACATCGTAGAGGCGATCGAGGGGCCGATCGCGATGACCGCGTGCGTCGATCACGGCGCGCACGATTGTTGCGTCGAGCATAGCTGCAAGGTGAAGCCCCACTGGAACGCGGTGAACGGCGCGGTGCGCGGGGCGCTGGCGGGGGTTTCGTTGGCGTCCTTAGCTAACCCGTGCTCCGGGGAAGGCCGGAGCGCTGGCGAACATAGCGACGTTCTTTCTTCCCAACGCTCCGGCCTTCGCCGGAGCACAGCGGGAGCGGTTGCATAATGGCCACCAAGAACGCCGAGGCGCATGCCGCCGCGAACAAGACGTACGAATGGGGCTTCTCCTCGCCAGTCGAGCAGGAGTTCGCGCCAAAGGGCCTGTCCGAGGATACTGTCCGCTTCATTTCCGCCAAGAAGAACGAGCCCGCATGGATGCTCGACTGGCGGCTGAAGGCGTATCGGCTGTGGCTAACGATGGAGATGCCTGACTGGGCGAAGCTCAACGTCGACCCGATCGATTACCAGGACGCTTATTATTACGCCGAGCCGAAGGTGAAGCCGAAGCTGGGAAGCCTCGACGAGGTCGATCCCGAGATCCTGAAGGTTTACGAAAAGCTCGGTATCCCGATCGAGGAGCAGAAGGTGCTCGCCGGCGTCGAGGGCGCGCGCAAGGTCGCGGTCGATGCGGTGTTCGATTCGGTCAGCGTCGCGACCACCTTTCGCAAGGAACTGGAGGCGGCGGGCGTCATCTTCCGCTCGATCAGCGAAGCGATCCGCGAATATCCCGACCTCGTCCGCAAATGGCTGGGCAAGGTCGTGCCGCCGCATGACAATTACTTCGCGGCGCTCAATTGCGCGGTCTTCAGCGACGGGACGTTCGTTTACATTCCGGAGGGTGTGCGCTGCCCGATGGAGCTTAGCACCTATTTCCGCATCAACGCCGAGAATACCGGCCAGTTCGAACGCACGCTGATCGTCGCCGACAAGGGTGCGTACGTGTCGTATCTCGAAGGCTGCACCGCGCCGATGCGCGACGAGAACCAGCTCCACGCGGCGGTGGTCGAACTGGTCGCGCTCGACGATGCCGAGATCAAGTACTCGACCGTCCAGAACTGGTATCCGGGCGACGAAAATGGTCGCGGCGGGATCTATAATTTCGTCACCAAGCGCGCGCTGTGCCAGGGCCGGAACAGCAAGGTGTCGTGGACGCAGGTCGAGACCGGCAGCGCGATCACCTGGAAATATCCCAGCTGCATCTTGAACGGCGAAAATAGCGTCGGCGAATTCTATTCGGTCGCGGTCACCAACAATTTCCAGCAGGCCGACACCGGCACCAAGATGATCCACAACGGCAAGGGATCGCGGTCGACCATCGTGTCGAAGGGGATTTCGGCGGGGCGCTCCGAGAACACCTATCGCGGGCTGGTGCGCGTGGCGCCGGGCGCGGAGGGCGTGCGCAACTTCACCCAGTGCGACAGCCTGCTGCTCGGCGACCGCTGCGGCGCGCATACCGTGCCATATATCGAAGTGCGCAACCCCTCGGCGCAGATCGAGCATGAGGCGACCACGTCGAAGATCAGCGAGGATCAACTGTTCTACGCGATGCAGCGCGGGCTCGACCAGGAAGCGGCGGTCGCGCTGATCGTCAACGGCTTCGCGCGCGAAGTGCTGCAGCAATTGCCGATGGAGTTCGCTGTCGAAGCGCAGAAGCTGCTGGGGATTTCCTTGGAAGGGAGCGTCGGATGATGGACGGTCATGGTTGCGACGGGGGTGGTCATTGCGGCGGGCACGCTGCTGCGGACAGCTGGGGCGATGCTGGCTGTGCGACGGGTGCCGATGGCAGCATGCCCATCCCGAAGCCAAAGCGCCTTGAAGTTAACGGCGCGCCGGTGAGCGAGACGAAGAATGAGTTCGTGATGAAGAAGCCGAGGGTCTGAAGTCATATTATGATCGCCTTCGCCCTTACCGCCGCGACGACGGCCGACCCGACCGATTTCGACGCGCTCAGCAAGGCGGTCGCGAAGTGCGATCGCGCGGTCGTGACCAAGACGGTCACCGACACGATCGCGCGGCACTCGACCTTCCTGATCGACGCCTATGCCGAACAGCGCGCGATCGCGGCGGCGCGGGGCGATTTCGCCGAGCGGCGGCGCAAGCTGCATTCGGGCGAGAAGACCGGCGACACCGAAGCCGCGCTGACGCTGGCGCGCGAGGCGCTGGACGACCGTCAGCGCGCGCTGGACGACCTCCGCACGCTCGACCGGCTCGAACAGGACATGATGTATTACTTCCGCCAGCAATATCTGACGCAGTGCGCTGGCCGCGGGACCGAGAAATAAGATGCTGAAGATAGAGAACCTCCACGCCGAAATCGACGGCAAGGAAATCCTGAAGGGCTTGAGCCTGACCGTGAATGCGGGCGAGGTGCACGCGATCATGGGGCCGAACGGCGCGGGCAAATCGACGCTGGGCTATGTGCTCGGCGGGCGGCCGGGCTATGAGGTGACCGCGGGATCGGTGACGTTCGATGGCGCCGATCTGCTGGAAATGGAACCGCACGAGCGCGCCGCGGCGGGGTTGTTCCTGGGGTTCCAATATCCGGTCGAAATCCCCGGCGTGTCGAACGTCCAGTTTTTGCGCGAGGCGCTCAACAGCCAGCGCCGGGCGCGCGGCGAGACGGCACTGTCGGGCGGCGATTTCCTTAAAGTTGCGCGCGAGCAGGCGGCGGCGCTGTCGATGGATGCGGAAATGCTCAAGCGGCCGGTCAATGTCGGTTTCTCGGGCGGCGAGAAGAAGCGCAACGAAATGGTGCAGATGGGGATCGTCGCGCCGAAGCTGGCGGTGCTCGACGAGACCGACTCCGGGCTCGACATCGACGCGCTGCGCGTGGTCGGCGACGGCATCAACCGGATCATGCGTAGCGCGGACAAGGCGGTGGTGCTGATCACGCATTACCAGCGGCTGCTCGATTACGTGCGGCCCGATTTCGTCCACGTGCTAGAGGCCGGGCGGATCACGCGGTCGGGCGGGCCGGAACTGGCGCTCGAACTCGAACGCGAAGGCTATGGAGCGGTGGCGGCGTGACCTTGCTCGCGCTCCCTACGCGCCGCGACGAGGCGTGGCGGTACAGCGACCTCGACGCGCTTGCCGGGGCGTGGCCGGTCGCCGGGCCGGAAGTCATCCGTGTCGCGGCGGGCGAGGAGATCGCGCGGCTGATCGTGCAGGATGCGGCCGCCGATGCGGTCGCGGTGAACGATTTCGTCGTCATCCTCGAACGCGACGCGCGGGCAATCTTCAGCGTGCTCAACATCGGCGGGAAGTTCGGGCGCGTGGCGATCGACGTGACGTGCCACGAGGGCTCGCATTTCGAACTCGCCGGGGCGATCATCGGCGGGGGCGACCAGACGCTGGAGATCGTAACCACGCTCAACCATGTCGAGCCCAACGCGACCAGCAACCAGGTCGTCCGCACGGTGTTGGGCGGCAAGGCGACCGGATCCTATCTCGGCAAGGTCGCGGTGGCGCGCGATGCGCAGAAGGTCGATGCCGGCCAGTCGGTCAAGGCGATGCTGCTGACCCGCACCGCGACCGCCAACGCCAAGCCGGAACTCGAAATCTTCGCTGACGACGTAAAGTGTGCGCACGGCGCGACGGTCGGCGAGCTGGACGCGAATGCGCTGTTCTACCTCCAAAGCCGCGGCATCGCGCCCGCCGACGCCAAGGCGATGCTGCTCCGCGCATTCATCGGCAGCGTGTTCGACGGGATCAAGAACGACGTGCAGCGCGATGGCGTCGAGGCGGTCGCGCAGGCGGCGCTGGAGCGGATATTGTGAGCGTGCTCGCTGATACCCGTCCCCTCGACGTGCTCGCCGATTTTCCGGCGATCCCGGCGGGTTGGGCATATCTCGATACGGCGGCGACGTCCCAGAAGCCGCGGCCGGTGCTCGACGCGATCAACCGCGCCTATGGCGAGACCTACGCGACGGTGCATCGCGGCGTGTATCAGCGATCGGCAGACATGACGCTGGCTTATGAGGCGGCTCGGCGGCGGGTGGCCCAATTCATCGGCGGCGAGGAACGCGAGATCGTGTTCGTGCGCGGCGCGACCGAGGCGATCAACCTGGTCGCGCAATGTTGGGCTGGCGAGCAACTCAAGGCGGGCGACCGCATCCTGCTCTCGGCGCTGGAGCATCATTCGAACATCGTCCCGTGGCAAATGGCGGCCGAACGCGTCGGCGCCACGATCGACGTCGTGCCGCTGACCGAGGACGGACGGATCGATCTCGACGCGATGGCGGCGATGATCACGCCGCAGCACAAACTGGTTGCGCTGGCGCATGTGTCGAACGTGCTCGGCTCGGTGCTCGACGCGACGCGTGCGACCGCGATCGCGCACAGCGTCGGCGCGAAGATCCTGCTCGACGGGTGCCAGGCGGTGCCGCGGATGGCGGTCGACGTCGCCGCGATCGGCTGCGATTTCTACATATTCTCGGGGCACAAGCTTTACGGTCCGACCGGGATCGGCGTGCTGTGGGGACGCTACGACTTGCTCGACGCGATGCCGCCGTATCAGGGCGGCGGGTCGATGATTGATCGCGTGACATTCGCCAAGACGACCTATGCCCCGCCGCCAGGCCGGTTCGAGGCGGGAACGCCGCATATCGTCGGGGTGGTCGGGCTGCACGCCGCGATCGACTATGTCGATGGCATCGGCCTCGATCGCATCCACGCGCACGAGACCGCGCTCGTCGCCGCCACCCGCGAGCGGCTGGGCCAGATCAATTCGGTGCGGCTGTTCGGTCCCGCCGATGCCGCCGGGATCGTCAGTTTCGCGGTCGAGGGGGTGCATCCGCACGACGTCGCCACCATCTTGGACGAAGGATCGGTGGCGATCCGCGCCGGGCACCATTGCGCGCAGCCGCTGATGGAGATGCTCGGCGTGCCCGCGACCGCGCGGGCGAGTTTCGGGGTCTATAATTCGCTGGCCGATGTCGAGGCATTGGCGGCGGGCGTGGAACGAGTGACGAGGATCTTCGGATGAGCATCGAAGAGTTTGGGGAACGCAAGATTGCCGTGGAAGAAGTGGACGCCGTGGAGGCGCCGCCCAAGGCGCGCGTCGAGGGTGCGAGTGAGACGTTCGAGCGCAAGCGCGACTATCTCGCCGGGTTCCTGGCGCAGAAGCCCGAACCGCTGGCTGGCGGCGAGCCGGGGGGTGAACTCTACGAAGCGATCATCGCGTCGCTCAAGGAAATCTACGATCCCGAAATCCCGGTGAACATCTACGACCTCGGGCTGATTTACGGCGTCGAGGTGACCGACGACGGCCATGCAGCGGTGACGATGACTTTGACCACGCCGCATTGCCCGGTCGCGGAATCGATGCCGGCCGAGGTCGAACTGCGCGTCGCCAGCGTGCCGGGGGTTGCCTTCGCCGACGTCAATCTAGTGTGGGACCCGCCCTGGGACCCGGCGAAGATGTCCGACGAAGCCAAGCTCGAACTGGGGATGCTGTGATGGCGACGACCTTGCGCCCGCGCCCCGCCGCGCTGATCCTGACCCCGAACGCGGAGGCGCGCATCGCCGCGTTGATGGCGAAGGCGCCGGAAGGGGCGATCGGCGTCAAGCTGTCGACCCCGCGCCGCGGTTGTTCGGGGCTGGCCTATTCGGTCGATTACGTCACCGACGCCAAGCCGTTCGACGAGAAGATCGAGACGCCCGGCGGCACGCTCTACGTCGACGGCGGGTCGATCCTGTATCTGGTCGGATCGACGATGGACTGGGTCGAGGACGACTTCGCCGCGGGCTTCGTGTTCCAGAACCCCAACGCCAAGGGCGAATGCGGGTGCGGGGAGAGTTTTACGGTCTGACTGACGCGCCCGTTGCCCAACGTTTGAATTGGTAAATTAACGACTCAAGATGGAGCGGTCCGCCTACGCCGACGAACTTGTTGTTTTCGGTTCGACACATCCACCAATCGGAGTCGTGTTCATAATTGTGAGTTACTTCCGCTAAGGTTCGACCGTCGAGTTCTGTATCGGCCAAGTCTACCTTCAAGCTCCAGCCCGGATTATCTATCGTGTCGATCGTCACTCCGTAGCTGTGCTCCCAGTCGTCGTCGCAATGCGATCTATACCAGTTCATCAGCCAGCCGACGGCGTCGTTTGCCATCACGCCGCTCTCCGCAACAACAACGCCGTCCGCAGACACTCGCACACCACTTCGTCGCGCTGGTTGTGCATTTGGTGCTTCCACGTCACCAGCCCCGCGTTCGGCCGCGACTTGCTTTCGCGAAGCTCGGTCACTTCGCTCGTCGCGTGGAGCGTGTCGCCGATGAACACCGGCTTGGGCATCACCAGTTTGTCGTAGCCCAGGTTCGCGACCAAAGTGCCCATCGTCGTCTCCGCGACGGTGATCCCGACCATCAGGCTGAACGTGAAGGTGCCATTGACCAGGATGCGGCCGAACTCGCTGGCCTTCGCGGCCTCGGCGTCGAGGTGGAGCGGCTGCGGGTTGTGCGTCATAGTCGACCAAAGGAGGTTGTCGGTCTCGGTCACCGTGCGGCGCAGGGGGTGTTCGATCGTCTCGCCGACCCTCCATTCGTCGAAGAATTTGCCCGGCATCAGTGGGTCTCCGTCAGGTAGAGCTTGAACCCGGCATGGCTCTTTTGCCAGCCGAGCCGTTCGTAGAAGCGATGCGCCGCGATGCGATCGTTGTTCGACGTGAGCTGCGCCATGTAGCAGCCGCGCTCGCGGAAGCGCTCGATGGCCCAGGTGATCAGTTGCTCGCCCAGTCCCTGGTCGCGGCGGTCGGCGGCGATGCGGACCGCCTCGATCTGCCCCCGCCACGCGCCACGATTGAGCAGGCCGGGAAGGAAGCTGAGCTGCATCGTGCCGATCATCGCGCCGTCGATCTCGGCGACGATCAGGCGCTGGTTGGGATCGGCCTGGATCGCAGCAAAGGCTGCAGCATAAACCGAGTCGAGCGGTGGGCCGGGGTCGTCCCTGCGCCCACCGATCTGATCCTCTGCGAGCAACCGCACGATCGTCGACAGGTCGTTCTCGGTCGCATCGCGATACGTCACCACTCGAGTTCATCCAGCCACGGCGAAAAGTACGGCAAGTCGCTGGAAACCTTGTCGGGATAGTCCGCATCGCGCTTTTCGAGGAACGACGCGACGCCCTCTTTCGCATCGGCGCTCGATCCGCGCGACCACACCAGGCGGCTGTCGAGCCGGTGCGCGTCCATCGGCGACGCCGCGCCCATCATCCGCCACATCATTGCTCGCGTCAGTGCGACCGACACCGGTGCGGATTGCGTGGTCAATTGCTGCGCAAAGTCGCGTGCAGCACTTATCAGGTCGCCCCGCGCGTGAACTGATCGCACCAGTCCCGCTTGCTGCGCCTCGACCGCTGACACCAGCCGCCCCGAATAGCACCAGTCGAGCGAGGTTGAGATGCCGACGAGGCGCGGCAGGAACCAGCTCGACGCCGCTTCCGGCACGATCCCGCGCCGCGCGAACACAAAGCCGAACCGCGCAGTGTCGGCGGCGAGGCGGAAATCCATCGGCAACGTCATCGTCGCGCCGATCCCGACGGCCGCGCCGTTGATCGCGCCGATCACCGGCTTCTTCGACTGGAAGATGCGCAAGCTCAGCATCCCGCCGCCGTCGCGCACCCCGGGATGGTCGTAATCGACCGATCCGTCGGGGCGCAGCGGCGAGCTGGCCTGGCCGAAATCGTTGCCGCGCTTGGCATAGTCGAACGTCGCTGCGCCGCTCGACAGGTCCGCACCGGCGCAGAAGGCGCGATCGCCGCTGCCCGTGACGATCACCGCACGGACCTCGTCATCGGCATCGGCGCGGTCGAACGCGGCGACCATTTCCCGCATCATCTGCGCGGTGAACGCGTTCATCACCGCCGGGCGGTCGAGCGTGATCGTCAGGATGCGATCGGTGAGATCGATCGCAACCTGCTCGGTTTCAGCCATCGGCTTTCCCGATCCGAACGAGCAGCGCGTCGACTGGGACCTGCGCGCCGGCCGCCGCGTTGAGTTCCGCGACGATGCCGTCGAACGGCGCGACCAGGCCGTGCTCCATCTTCATCGCTTCGAGCGTCAGCAGCTTCTGGCCCTTGGTCACGACGTCGCCCGCCGCGACGTCGACCGCAATGATGCGGCCCGGCATCGGTGCCAGGATCGCGCCGTCGCCAGACGCGCCGCTTGACCCACTGGATGCTCGAAAAATCATGAACTGCCGAGGGAATGCGTTGGCAAAGACATTAGCGAAGTCGCCGGGTTCGTCATCAGGCACATCTGTCAACGGAACTGAATATCGCTGGCCGCCATCGTCAACCAATTCTGCAACGGCTCGATCAGGCGAGTTCAACCTGAGTCCAGTCAGCCGTGCCCACGGACCCCGCCCGGGCGTTGCAGACAGCATCGCCGCAATTTGCTTCAAATGCTCGGGGTCGGCGGGGAGCGGCTGCGTAACTTGATCGCCTAATCGTGCAATCAGTCCGGTATCGAAATCGGCGTCATGGACGGAGTCCTCTGACAGCAATTGCCACAGAAACCCGGCATTCGTGCGTACGGGCCAAACGGCAATGAGTTTCAAGCCATTGATCAACCTGTCTAAAGCGGCTGCTCGCGTCGCGCCCTTTGCAATCAGCTTCGCGATCATGGGATCGTAGAAAGGGGAAACCTCGCCGCCCTCTTCGACTCCTGTTTCGATACGTAAGGTATCGGGTAAGAAAAACTCCTCGAGCCGGCCGATCGAGGGTAGGAACCCCTTGGCCGGATCCTCGGCATAGAGCCGCGCCTCTACCGCCCAACCGTCGATGCTCAGCTCATCCTGCGTTTTCGGCAACGGCTCGCCCGACGCGACGCGCAACTGCCATTCGACCAGGTCCTGGCCGGTGATTTCCTCGGTCGCCGGATGCTCGACCTGCAGCCGGGTATTCATTTCCATGAACCAGATGCGGTCGGCGCGCAGGTCCTCGCTCGCGTCGGCGATGAATTCGATCGTGCCCGCGCCGACATAGTCGACTGCTTTTGCTGCGCGGACTGCCGCAGCACAAATTGCTTCGCGCGTCTCGGCATCCATGCCGGGGGCGGGGGCTTCCTCGATCACCTTCTGGTGGCGGCGTTGCAGCGAACAGTCGCGTTCGAACAGGTGGACGACGTTGCCGTGGCTGTCGCCGAACACCTGCACCTCGATGTGGCGCGGCGAGAGGATGTATTTCTCGATCAGCACGCGGTCGTCGCCGAAACTCGACGCGGCCTCGCGCTGGCAGGACAGGAGCGCGTCGGCGAAGTCATCCGCGGCATCGACTCGCCGCATACCCTTGCCGCCGCCGCCCGCGACGGCCTTGATCAGCACGGGATAGCCGATCTTATCGGCTTCGGCCTTGAGGTGATCGGGTCGCTGATCCTCGCCCAGATAGCCCGGCGTTACCGGCACGCCCGCCGCGATCATCCACTCCTTCGCGGCGTCCTTCAGGCCCATCGCGCGGATGCTGGCCGGGTTGGGGCCGACCCAGATGAGGCCGGCATCCTGCACTGCCTGCGCGAAGTCGGCATTCTCCGACAAGAAGCCATAACCGGGATGGATCGCCTCCGCCCCGGTGGCCTTGGCCGCAGCGATGATCTTGTCGCCCACCAGATAGCTCTCGCGCGCCGGCGACGGCCCGATATGCACCGCTTCGTCAGCCTGGCGGACGTGCAGCGCGTTGGCGTCGGCATCCGAATAGACCGCGACGGTGCGGATGCCCATGGCGCGCGCGGTACGGATGATGCGGCAAGCGATCTCGCCGCGATTGGCGATGAGGAGCGAGGAAATCACTGCGCGGGGCATCCCGTCGTGCGCGACGAGAAGGAGATGTTCATGATCTTCCACACGCCGCTTTCGCGAATCAGATCGAAATGGTCGATGCCGCAGCTGGTGATCTTGCCCCCGACGCGCACGGTGAACGGAGCCCAGACCATCGCGATGTCGCCGTCGATGTCGATTGCCGGGTCGGTGATGCGTTCCTGGAAAGTGGCGTCGGGCTTCACCCGAGCCGCGAATTCGCTGAAGCTCATGCGCCGAACGCCCCTGTCGCTGGCCGCCGTCACGCGCCCGTCGGGATAAACGTAGCGGAGCATCGCCACGGCATCGCCGCTTTCGAACGCGGCGAAGACCGCTTCGATCGGGGCCAGCACCTGTCCTTCTTCCGACGTGGGCGGGGGCAGGGGATTGGCGGGCGGCAGCTTGTCGCTCGATTGCGCGGCGGCTGCGAGCGCGAGGGCGATCAGAATCGGCATCATACTCTCCTCAACACGCGGTACCCCAGCTAACCTTGACTTGGCGGCTGTGGGTGCCGTCGCTCATCGTCAGTATCCCGCTGCCTTCGACGCTGTCGGCTTCCTCGTGGCTCTTCGTCTTGCCGACCGGTCGCATGCTGAGCCGGCGCGCACCGCAATTCACCGTTACACCGCCACTCTCGAAGTCCTGAACGTCGGCCGGGCGGCAGACCTGTAGACCCTTCGCGCCGGATGCGGTGCGCAGAATGAAAGTCTGGTTGATGATGTAGATGAAGGTGTCGTTGCCCTGGCTGATCGACGTTTCGCATCCGCTCTCGCCGGTCGTCATGTCCTTCTCGCTGAGGGGTAGCAGTGGCGGGGGCAGTACCGTGCGTTTCGTCGCAGACACGCCTGGCGTAACGATACTGGCGAGCAAAATGGTCGCAGCGGCGATGTGAAATTTGCGCGTCGTCTTCATCCTCACATCCGGAACACGCCGAAACTCTGGCGCTCGGGGATTGGGGCGTTGAGCGTCGCGGCGAAGGCGAGGCCGAGGACGTCGCGAGTCTGCGCAGGATCGATGATGCCGTCGTCCCACAGCCGGGCGGTGGCATGCCACGGATTGCCTTGCGCTTCATAATCGTCGCGGATCGGTTGCTTGAAGGCTTCGGTCTGTTCGGGCGTCCAGGTCGCGGCGTCGCGGTGGACGGTCGCCAGCACCGATGCCGCCTGCTCGCCACCCATCACGCTGATCCGGCTGTTCGGCCAAGTGAACAGGAAGCGCGGAGAATAGGCGCGGCCCGCCATGCCGTAATTGCCCGCGCCGAAGCTGCCGCCGATCAGCACGGTGATCTTGGGCACGGTCGCGGTCGCGACGGCGGTGACGAGCTTCGCGCCATGTTTCGCAATGCCTTCCGCCTCATACTTGCCGCCGACCATAAAGCCGGAGATGTTCTGGAGGAACAGCAACGGGATGCGGCGTTGCTGCGCGAGTTCGATGAAGTGTGCGCCCTTGACCGCGCTTTCGCTGAACAGGACGCCGTTGTTCGCCAGGATCGCGACCGGCATGCCCCAGATATGCGCAAAGCCGCACACGAGGCTCGACCCGTAGAGCGCCTTGAACTCCTGAAACTCGCTGCCGTCGACCAATCGCGCGATGATCTCGTGCACGTCGTACGGCGCGCGGACGTCCTGCGGAATGATGCCGTACAAATCCTCGGCGGCGAACTTTGGCGGCCGCGGCTCGCGCAGGTTCACGTCGGCGCCGGTCTGCGGCTGCAAGGTCGAGACGATGTCGCGCACGATCGTCAATGCGTGTTCGTCATTCTCGGCGAGGTGATCGACCACGCCCGACTTGCGCGCGTGGAGATCGCCGCCGCCCAGATCCTCGGCGCTGATCACTTCGCCTGTCGCGGCCTGCACCAGCGGCGGCCCGGCGAGGAAGATCGTGCCCTGGTTGCGGACGATCACGCTCTCGTCGCTCATCGCCGGAACGTACGCGCCGCCCGCGGTGCAGCTGCCCATCACGCACGCGATTTGCGGGATGCCTTTGGCCGACATGTTGGCCTGGTTGAAGAAGATGCGCCCGAAATGGTCGCGGTCAGGGAACACCTCGGCCTGATGCGGCAAGTTCGCGCCCCCGCTGTCCACCAGGTAGATGCATGGCAGGCGGTTCTGTTCGGCGATCTCCTGCGCGCGGAGATGTTTCTTGACCGTCATCGGGTAATAGGTGCCGCCCTTTACCGTGGCGTCGTTGCACACGATCATCACTTGCCGCCCCGACACGCGACCGACGCCCGCGATCATGCCCGCGCCCGGCACGTCGCCGTCGTAGAGGTCGCATGCGGCGAGCTGGCCGATCTCGAGGAACGGCGAGCCCGGATCGAGCAGCCGCTCGACACGATCGCGCGGGAGCAATTTGCCACGCGCCTTGTGCCGCTCGCGGCTCTTCTCGTTGCCCCCCAGCGCGGCTTGCGCGACATCGCCGCGAAGCCGTTCGGCCAGCGCGCGATTGTGCGCCGCGTTGCTGCGGAATTGTTCGTTGTCTGGGGACAGCTTGGTGTCGAGGACGGGGGCGCTCATGACCTTCTGCCTAGCCGCGCATCACTGCATTGGGAAGCGCTGGAACCGCTCGGCATGTTAGTGTAGCGACTCGGTCATACACCCGTTCAGGAGAGGGTTTCCCGATGAAGCGTTCCGTTCTCGCCGCCATGTTGCTCGCCCCCACCGCCGGCGGTGTCGCCGTCTGGCAATCGCCCGCGATTGCGCAAGCTGTCGCTGGAACCAAATCGGGCGTCGAGCGGTCGCTGATCGACACCAATGTCAAGCCGGGCGACGACTTCAACGCCTATGCCAATGGCGTGTGGCTGAAGACCGCCGAAATCCCGGCCGACCGCTCTTCGATCGGGGTCGGGCTCGACGTGTCGAAGGTGGCGGAAGCGCGGACCGCTGACATCATCCAGAACGCCGGGTCGGCCAAGGCCAAGGCCGGCACCGACCTGCAGCGGATCGCCGATTATTATGCGGCGTACAACGACACCGCGGGGATCGAAGCGCGCGGGACCGCGCCGATCCAGCCGATGCTGGCCAAGATCGCGGCGCTCAAGACCAAGGCGCAGCTGTCGGCGATGCTCGGTGCCAACCTGCGGTCCGATACCGACCCGTTCAACAACAACAATTATGCCTCGACCAGCAACCTGTTCGGCTTGTTCGTCGGCGGCGACTTGAACCGCGGGACGGTCAACGTGCCGTACCTGATGCAGGGCGGGCTCGGGCTGCCCGACCGCGATTATTACTTGTCGTCGACCAAGGACATGGCCGAGGTGCGCGAAGGCTATAAGGCCTATGTCGCGAAGCTGTTCTCGCTGGCCGGCATGAGCGACGCGCAGGCCCGCGCCGACCGCGTCTTCGCGCTCGAGATGAAGATCGCCGAAGCCCAGACCGACATCGTCACCGCGCAGGACGCGCACATGGGCAACAATCCGTGGAAGCGCGCCGACTTCGCCGTCAAGGCGCCGGGGATCGAGTGGAACGCGTTCTGGACCGCGGCGGGGCTGCCCAGGCAGCAGGACTTCATCAACTGGAACCCGGCCACGACGACGAAGCTCGCCGCGCTCGTCGCCAGCGAGCCGATGGCGTCGTGGCAGGACTGGCTCGCCTTCCACCAGATCACCCAATATACCTCGGTGCTGCCCAAGGCGTTCGACGCCGCGTCGTTCGACTTCTACGGCAAGCAGTTGAACGGGACCGCGGCACCACGTCCGCGCGACAAACGGTCGATCAGCGCGGTCAACGGCGCGCTGGGCGTCGAGGTCGGCAAGATCTACGCCGCGAAATATTTCCCGGCGTCGTCGAAGGCGGCGATCAACACGATGGTCAAGAACATCGTTGCCGCGTTCGACCGCCGTATCGTCGCGCTCGACTGGATGGCGCCGGCGACCAAGGCGGAGGCGCGCAAGAAGCTCCAGGTGCTGAAGGTCGGGATCGGTTACCCCGACGTCTGGCCGACGCGACCCTATTACGCGGTCAGCGCGACCGACCCGCTGGGCAACGCGCAGCGCGCGCGGCTGTCCGAATATCGCTACCAGATCGGCAAGATCGGCAAGACGCCCGACCGCGGCGAGTGGTGGATGACGCCGCAGACGGTCAACGCGGTCAATCTGCCGCTGCAGAATGCGCTGAACTTCCCGGCCGCGATCCTGTACACGCCCTATTACGACGCGGGGTTCGAGGACGCCGCCAATTACGGCGCGATCGGCGCCGTCATCGGGCACGAGATCAGCCACAGCTTCGACAATCTCGGATCTGATTTCGATTCGACCGGCCGCCTGCGCAACTGGTGGACGCCGACCGATCTCGCGCGGTTCGAGGCGTCGGGCAAGGCGCTTGCCGATCAGTATGATAAGTACGAAGTGCTGCCCGGCCTGTTCGCGAAGGGAGAGCAGGAGCTTGGCGAGAACATCGCCGACACCGCCGGCCTCACCGCCGCGTACGAGGCGTATCACGCGTCGCTCGGCGGCAAGCCGTCGCCGGTGATCGACGGGCTGACCGGCGACCAGCGCTTTTTCCTCGCCTTCGCGCAGAGCTGGCGGACCAAGATGCGCGAACGCTCGATCCGTGCGCGCGTTGCGACCGATGTCCATGCGCTGGCGTTCCTGCGGACGGAAACGGTGCGCAACCTCGACGCCTGGTACGGCGCGTTCGACGTCAAGCCGGGCGATAAGCGCTATCTGGACCCCAAAGACCGCGTCCATGTCTGGTAAGCGGGCAACCCCGCGCGTGGTCTAGCTGCGCGCGGGGAACAGCCGCGGATTGCGCAACAGAGCCGCCGAGACGAGGGCGACGAGCAGGCCGACCGGCCCGACTTCCATGAAGGTCATCGGTATGCGGATCAGCGGGTTGGCGTACATTGTGCGCATGCCGTCGAACTCGGCGGTCATTTTGGCGATCTGTTCGGCGCTCTTGCCGCTCGCGTGTGCGTCGCGCAGCATCTTGGCGATATAATCGTCCATGAAGCGATAATGCGTGATTGCGAGATATGCTTCCCAGACCAGCACGTAACCGATGCAACCGATCAAGGCGATCAACAGCCCCAGGCCGAGCGCGTGCGAGAATTTGATCACGCCGCCACCTTCGACGTCGCGATAACGCTTCACCCCGACGAACACGAAGCTCATCGCGACCAGCATGACCGAATAGCCGAACGTCAATGTCGCGACGAACGCGACGCGTTCGTGCAGCGTACCGATGACGGCGATGAAGGCGGCGAGGACGGCGGCGGACAGGCCACCGTAGATCAACGAATACCGGAGCGTCTGGTTCATGGCATTCCCCTGCGACTGGACGGCGCAATCATCGCCGCCCGCCAGCCAACGCACTATCGCCCGAACGGGTGATTTACGCGAATCGCGCGCTCGTCATTCGATCAGCGACAGGAAGCGCGCCTTCTCGATCGCCTTGACCCGGCGGTCGACCTCCAGCTTGGCGAACAGGCTGGCGAGGTGGGACTTGATCGTGTTGGGCGACACGCCGAGCGCCTTCGCCAGTTCCTCGTTGGTCCGGCCCGAAGCGAGCAGGCCGAGCACCTGACACTCGCGGCGGGTCAGGCCGAGCGACGCGACCGCCGCTTCGTTGCGCGCGAACGGCGCGGCGGGCTTTCTGGCGGTCAGGCGATGACCTACCCATAGGCCCAGCGCAGTGAACCCGAGCGCGATAAGTCCGACATAGAGATCGGTCGAAATCTCGGAAGCGGCGTAACGGAACTTGAGTTGCTCAAGAGCGACCGCGGCGGACGCCAGGCCCAAGCCGTAAAGCAGGACAGTGCGCCACATTGCGGTCGCCGCCTCGCCTATCGGTCTTTTGGCGCTAACATCGTGGGCAGCGGTTTAGCCCGCACGCCCCGTTTGTCCCGCAGCCGATATTTGCTCTGATATTCGCGCCGCTGTTTGGCGACTTCATATAGAACGATGCCAGACGACGTGCCGAGGTTGAGGCTCTCGATCATGCCGAACATCGGGATGCAAACGCACATCTCGCTTCGCGCGACCGCACGATCACTTATCCCGACGGCTTCGCTGCCGAACCAGACTGCCAGCTTCGTGAACTCGGTATAATCGCCCTCATGAAGGAAGATGCTCCTCTTTCCTTTCACGTGAGGCGAAGTGACGATGGATTTGAAGTTCTTAAATTCCAGATGATCGAAACACGCATCGGTGCTGTCGAAACGCTTCACGAAACTCCATTTGACAGCTGAAACCGAAGTTTTGCTCAGGGATTTACGCTCGCGCATGTCTTGCCAGTCGTCGGGCAGCGAGTGTCTTTCATCGACCACGTACACTTTCTCGATCCCCAACGCGTTGACGTTGCGGATCACGGTGCCGATGTTTCGGATGTCGGAAGGGTTCTCGATGACCGCGATCAAGTTTTTGCACCGGAACTGCTTGATCGCATCGGCCCGGCGTCGCGCCGAACTTTTCTCAACCGGGAGACTTGCTCCGTCAATCGAGTCAATCTCGCTCATTGCCCCGCCCCGATCAATTCGCGCCCGATCAGCATGCGGCGGATCTCGTTTGTCCCCGCGCCGATGTCGAGCAGCTTGGCGTCGCGCCAATAGCGTTCGACCGGCCAGTCCTTGGTATAGCCGGCGCCGCCCAGCGCCTGGATCGCTTCGCCCGCGACCTTCACCGCGCTCTCGCTCGCGAGCAGGATCGCGCCAGCCGCGTCGAATCGTGTCGTCAGCCCGGCGTCGCAATTCTTCGCCACGGCATAGACATACGCCCGCGCCGAATTGAGCGCGACGTACATGTCGGCGACCTTGGCCTGCATCAGCTGGAACTGGCCGATCGCCTTGCCGAACTGCTTGCGTTCGCGGACGTACGGCACGACCACGTCGAGGCAGGCCTGCATAATGCCGAGCTGGATGCCGGCGAGCACGGTGCGCTCGTAGTCGAGCCCCGACATCAGCACGCCGACCCCGCCGTTGAGCGGGCCCATCACATTTTCCTCGGGCACTTCGCAATCGTCGAACACCAGTTCGGCGGTCGGAGAGCCGCGCATCCCGACCTTGTCGATCTTCTGCCCGATCGAGAAACCGGGCATGTCCTTTTCGATCAGGAACGTCGTGATGCCGCGCGATCCCTCGCCGGTCTTGGCGTAGACCACGAGCGTGTCGGCATAGGCCGCGTTGGTGATCCAGAACTTGGTGCCGTTGAGGACGTAGCCCCCCTGAACCGGCTCGGCCTTGAGCTTCATCGATACGACGTCGGACCCGGCGCCGGCTTCCGACATGGCCAGGCTGCCGACATGCTCGCCGGAGATCAGCTTGGGGAGATACTTCGCCTTCTGCTCAGGCGACGCCCAGCGGCGGATCTGGTTGACGCACAGGTTCGAATGCGCGCCGTAGCTGAGTCCGATCGAGGCGCTGGCGCGCGACACTTCCTCGCACGCGACGACATGCTCGAGATAGCCGAGGCCGAGCCCGCCATCCTCCTCCGGCACAGTGATGCCGTGCAGGCCGAGTTCGCCCATCTCCGGCCACAGGTCGCGCGGGAACCAGTCCTCGTGATCGATCTTCGCGGCGAGCGGCGCGATGCGGTCGGCGGCGAAACGCCGCGTCGTGTCGCGGATCATATCGGCATTCTCGCCGAGGCCGAAATCGAGGGTCGCGTCCATTATCGGTAGCTCCAAACCGTTCGCCCTGAGCTTGTCGAAGGGCTGTGTTTTCTATCTAACCCTGTGCAGAAAGTGCAGGCCTTCGACAAGCTCAGGCCGAACGGGAGGGTTTGCATGTCGGGTCTTTTTCGCCGCAAGTTGATCACCGAGCAGCCGCCCGAGCATCAACTCGCGCGGACGCTGAGCTGGCCGCACCTCGTCGCCTTGGGCGTCGGCGCGATCGTGGGCACCGGCATCCTGACGCTGATCGGGGTCGGCGCGGATCGGGCGGGGCCGGCAGTGCTGGTCAGTTTCGTCGTGGCGGGCGCGATCTGTGCGTGCGCGGCGCTGTGCTATGCCGAAATGGCGACGATGATCCCGGCGTCGGGCAGTGCCTATACCTACAGCTATGCGACGTTGGGCGAGGTGATCGCCTGGGTGGTCGGTTGGTCGCTGATCCTCGAATATTCGCTGGTGGTGTCCGCAGTCGCGGTTGGCTGGTCCGGCTACGCGGTCGGCTTCCTCCATGGAATAGGCATCGATCTGCCAGCGTATCTGGCGCACGGCCCTGCGCTTGCCGGGGCGAAATGCACCGGCACGACGAGCGCCGCCAGCTTCGGGATCAATTTGCCCGCGGTGTTGATCATTGCCGTGGTGGCGGGACTGCTAAGCTTGGGAACGCGTGAAAGCGCGCGCGTCAATACGCTGCTCGTCGTCATCAAGATCGTCACGCTGGCGCTGTTTGTCGCGGTGGCACTGCCGCATTTCGACGCGGCCAACCTGAACCCCTTCGCGCCTTACGGTTATGCCAGTGGCGCCACAAAGTGCGATCCTATCGGCGGCAGTTGGGTAAAACTCGGCGTGATGCCGGCGGCGGCGATCATCTTCTTCGCGTTTTATGGCTTCGATGCGATCTCGACCGCGGCGGAGGAAGCGAAAAACCCCGATCGGGATTTGGCGATCGGGATCGTCGGATCGATGATACTCTGTACCGCCATCTACATCGTCGTTGCCGCCGCCGCATTGGGCGCCCTGCATTTCACCAAATTCGCCAGTAGTACCGAGCCCTTGGCGCTGATTCTGCGCGAGGTCGGACAGGGGAAGGTCGCGACCATCGTCGCGGCTGCGGCGGTGATTGCTCTCCCGACGGTGATCCTTGGCTTCCTATATGGGCAGAGCCGAATCTTTCTGGTGATGGCCCGCGATGGCTTCCTGCCGGCGGGTCTTGCGAAGATATCGCGCCGCGGTACGCCAGTGCGGATCACGGCGGTGACGGCGGTTTTGGTGTCCATTCTTGCCGCGCTCGTCCCGCTCGACGTCATCGCCAGCCTGGCCAATGCCGGGACGATCTGTGCCTTCATCGCCGTGGCCGTGTGCGTATTGGTACTGCGGTGGCGGGAGCCCGAGGGACGGCGGCCGTTCCGGACGCCGCTCGCATGGCTGGTGGCGCCGGGCGCGATTTTGGGCTGCCTCTATCTTTTTACCAGCCTGCAGAGCATCACGCAGATCTCGTTCTTCGTGTGGAACGCGATCGGGCTGGCGATCTACATACTCTACGCGCGCCGCCGGTCGCTAGTCGCGTAACGCCCAACGCACCGTCTCGGCGATCCCGCGCGTGCCGAGACGGATCGCGGGCTTGCTCAGCGTCGGCGTCGGAAGGCCATGCATCCGCCGCGCCCAGTCGGGCAGCAACTCGATCGCGGCGTTCATCGTCAGCGCCTGGAACGGCACCAGCGCGAGACTCGGCGCGCGCTGGTGGAGCAACAGGTTGAGCACCTCGCGGCTCCGCTCGTCCGACTTCAATTCGGGCAGGAAATCGGCGATCAGCGCCTCGGCCTCGGCGCGGCTCCTGGGCACGGGAGCCGCGCCTAGCAACTCGCCGATCACCGCGATCTCGGCGAAATATCGGTCCTGGTCGGCCAAGCTCATCCCGGGCTCGCCGTAGCGTATCCAGCCGGCGAGAAAGCTCGTCGCCTCCGCCACGTGCACCCAGGCGAGCAGCCGTGGATCGTTCGCCGAATAGGGCGTCCCGTCGGGCAATGTCCCCGACACCTTGTCATGGATGTGCCGCACGCGCTCGATCTGCGCCTCGGCCGAGCTTCGCGTTTCGAACGTCGTTTGCGCGATGAAGCGCGCGGTGCCGCGCAGCCGGGCGTTCATGTCCTCGCGGAACCCCGAATGGTCCCACACCCCGGCCAGCACCTTGGGATGCAGCATTTGGAGCATCAACGCGGCGATCCCGCCGACCATCATCCCCGTCACATCGATATGCACGCGCCAACTCACCGAATCGGGCGCGAACAGACCGCTGCCGTCGCGCGCCAGCTCGATCCGCGGGCTGGCCGGATCGGACAGCAGCCCGCGAATCCGTCGGGCGATGGCGGAACGAATGCCTAGCATCGCCCGACGATAGGGAGATGCGCTCCCAAGGGCGAGGGGTCAGACGGCGGTGGCGAGCAGAGGATAGACGTCGCGCCGCTCCATCGCGAGCAGAGCCTTAACCTGAGCCGCCATCGCGCGCGTCGCATCGCGATAGCCGTCCCAATCGGCGGCGATGTCGGCGCTGCTCCAATCCCCGATGTGGCGATTGGAGGCCGCGAATATGTCGCCGATCCGTTGGCGGAGCTGGCGTGCCGCCGCGCCGTGGGCGGGGGTCGGACCAGCGGCTAAGAGCGGGCACAGCTTGCCGTCGATAAAGTTGAGCCGCACGCGCGCGTGTCGCGCCAACGCCGTCCGGCGCTTGCCGAGGTCAACCAAATCGGGTTCGTCGGAACGCAGCGCCGCTTCGAGCGCGTGGAGTGCGGCGGAGAATTGCTGATTGATCTCGTCGAGTTCGGTGGCGAGCGCCAAAGTCATCGAATCACCTTCGCATTCCGGCGACAGCTGGAATGGCTCACAATTGAATTGTCCGAATCCCGCTCCTGCGGAAGCACCGTCGCTATCGCTCTCCGGCGAATGGTGACCCCTACGGGAGGGGGTGGCGGGTTGACGCTACGAGGGAGAATAGCCTGGGAGGGTCCGACGCGCAAACGCGTTTTGGACCACCCGTTTGTATCACTTTGAAGAGAAATTCGAGGGCGCCTTTCGGCTGAACCGGAAGGTGAAATGAACTGCGCTTCGCGCCTCAGCCAGCGACGACGCGCTGACCCTGGAATCTCAATGACTGACCACAATGACATGATTAACGTGCCTGCTACCGAAGTGGGTGCGGCAACACTCGCCTTCGCTAGGAAGGCGGGCTGGACGATAGACCGCAGCGTCACGTTCGCGCTCCCGCCCGAGCACTGGGCTTTCCACTATGTCCCGGCGGCCGAATTGCTGTTGCTACCCGTGGCTGGCTCGCACGCCAAGGCTTTCGAGCCGACTGCCAGCGCCGTTCGCCAAGCGCGCAGCGATGCCATTATCGTCAGCCTCGGCCATGCGGCATCCGGCGAGCGACAGGTCTTCGCCTCGATATGCATTTGGTCGAGCATCGGTGTCGTCCGTTACGGGCCGCATCTGCCGTGGCTAAGTACGAGCGGAGATTTGTGGCTCGTGCCCGATCCTCGCGCGCGCGTCGACGAGGAGCCGTCGTTCCTGCTCACCACCGACCGGCTCGTGCCGAAAACGCTCCCTGCCACCAATGATCTCGATCGGCGGCGCGGCCTTGTCGCGGCGCGACAGTTCTTCAACGCCGAGATGGAGGGCTGACCATGTCGAAGTGGATCAGTCCGGGCGAAGCCGCCGACATGGTATATGACGACCCTGCCAAGCTGGGCGGTGATACCGATTTCAAATTCGCCATTTATTGGGCGCGCGGCAGGGATGGCGCGACCAACAGAGTCTCGGACCTGGCGCGAGCCAAGCTCCAGCCGCGACGGCCAACCGATGAGGAGGTTGCAGCAGCAGGTTCGGAATGGGCGATCACCGCTCACGACCACCGTATCGTCCTAGCGCCACGCACGGCAGATGTGCCTAGTCCCCGCCGGCTGTTTGAGGATTACGACGCCGATATGGCGCCGGGTCAGAACATCACCGCAATCGTGCAGACGCTCGTGTTTCCAAAGGATCGCACGATCCATGACCAGATGGACATGACCCTGGCTTATGCCCTGACGTTTCTTCGACCGAAGCAACTGTCGTCGATGATCGTTCAGCATCGGGCTGGCGGTAGCCGCTCCGCACGCCTTCCTCATACCCATATCGTGACGCTGACGGCCACGGCGGATGCAGCGGGGTATTCGGAGGAACATGCGATGTTCGCGGATGCACCCGCTGAGATGCACCGCCAGTTCGAGGCAGACTGGCGGCGCTTCGTTAAGGCCTATCCGGCCTAAGCACTAAAAATGCAGATGTGCGATTGAGCCGGTTGCGGTAGCAATCGGCTCAATTTTCTCGCTTGTTGCCGACGGCGCAGGCCAAGTTTGCTTTCCAGGGAACGACAATGACCTCGATGCAAGGCGATATCGTCAATCGCGTGAAGCGGCTTCCCAAGCCGTCGCAGGCTGCGGAGGCGCTGCAACCGGTCTTTGAAGCTGTGAGCAACTCACTCCACGCAATCGAGGACGCTTACGGCGAAAGCCTGTTCCAGACCAAAGGCTCGATTGCGGTTACGATCAACAACCCGCGATCGCCGGACGAGATCGAGATCATCGTCGATGACAATGGGATTGGACTCGAGGCGCCTCGCTTCAAGGCGTTTTGCACAACTGACACCGACTATAAAATGTCGCGCGGAGGTAAGGGCGTCGGCCGCCTTCTGTGGCTCGATGCGTTCGAGAAAATTAAGGTTGTCAGCGCCTTTAGAGAGAATGGGGCGGTCTGGCGGAGGTCGTTCACCTTTCGGCTAGAATCTCAGGATCAGATTACTGAGGAGTCCATGGTCGAGGTCGGTGGTCCTGAGAATCCAACTGGCACGTCGGTAACATTCTCGGGTTTACGCGGAAGCGCCTATCGCAGTAAATTTCCCAGCCAGGGCGCGACGATCGTCAAGCACTTCGGCTCTCACTTTTTCGCCGATTTTATCCTCGGTCGCTCGCCAAAGATTGTTGTCGATATCGAAGGGAACTCGACAACCTTCCCAGAGGAAATTCAGAACCTCAAGATCGAGGACCGGGGCATCGCCACTCTATCGACGGGGGAGTTTGGCGACCTCTCGCTGGCGAGTTTTGTCTGCCACAAGAACGCCAGCGCCAACTTCGACGGTCTCCACCAAATTCACTTGGTCGCCAACGGTCGCACCGTTACCACGCGCAAAATTGATGGGTTAATCGGGATTGGCCGCTTCGGTGCCGAAGCCGATCAGGTTTATCACGGTTGCGTGTCCGGTGATTATCTGGACGAGCGTGTCAACCAAGAGCGGACCCAGTTCAATTTCGACGAATCCATCGTCGAAGAAATCGTGCGCGAATGCGCCGGATATGTGCGCTCGACGGCTATCGGAGACGAGGTTCGCGAGTTCGATGATCATCGCCTCGGAACGCTGCGCAGCTTCGTCAATGAATATCCATCGTTCGGGTTTGAAGCCGCCGAGCAATTGCTGGAACGAACCCCAAAGAACGCGATCAAACCCGAGGAGTTTGCCCGCGCCCTCATCCCGTTCCGAATTCGCCGGGATAAGGAGCGAAATGACACGATCGAGCAGATCGTGGCTCAGCTCGATGGCAATCAAACGATACCAGCCGATTTCGCGGCCTCCGTGCGGCAAGCCGCCGACGAGATTCGTGCGGAGGAACAGCGGCAGCTCACCGAGTATGTCCTCCGCCGGAAGACCGTCCTCGATGTGATGGAAGTGCTGCTTCGGCGCATTCGCGAGCGCGAGGACGGCTCGCAAAACTTTCAGCTTGAGGAAACGTTACACCAGTTCATCTGCCCCATGAAGCTGCGGGGCGATGATCCGTCGAAGGTGGAGCAATCCGACCACGATCTGTGGATAATCGACGAACGACTGACCTTTCAGAAATACTTCGCGTCCGACGTGCCCTTCACGCAGATCCTGGTCGGAGAGGACAGCACGAAGCGTCCGGATTTGCTGATATATGATCGGCTGTATGGTCTAGGCGCGGAGGGTGAGGACCCGCTGACAAAGGTCATGCTAGTGGAGTTCAAGCATCCCGGCCGCAGGGATTACGAGGAGCGATATTCGCCGATGAACCAGATCAGCGAATACATCACCAAGCTCAAGGCGGGCCAGATCGAGGATTTCAATAATGCGCGAGTGCGCATTGCCGACGATTGCGTTTTCTACTGTTACGTTGTCGCCGATATCGTCGGAAAGCTGGAAATTCACACAAATGGCTGGCGCACTACCGCAAACGGACGCGGGCGTATTCAGGAGCTAGGCGGAAAATTCCGGGGTATCGTTGAGGTTATCGAGTGGAAGGATTTGCTCGCTGACGCGCGGCTACGCAATCATGCGTTTCTACACGCGGCTGGCCTGCGCTTCGATCGCCACCCGTAGGAAATTAATATCTATGTTAGCTACGCTAGGTCGGGCGCTACGAATCGCTTGTAACGAAACACGTTCGCGCCAGGTGTGAAAGATCGAACATATGGGCGGCCCTGAACTCGGTTCGCGATAGGAGATCGCGGTCGAGCGTGCCGTTTGGACGGAGCGCGATCGAGCCAATGTCGGCGAGGAAAGTCCGAGCCGTCGCTTGGGCCTGGATAGCCCATTGGGTGGGGTGTCGATCAGCAGCAGTATCGTTGTTGAGATCTACATCCTGCAACATCGCGCGTCGCGCAGCGTCGCCGAGGTTGATGGCACGCGTCCATAGCTTGCGGTCAATTGAGGCCGGGAATGGTCGCCGGGCAGCTGACCACAGATCATCGCTCATCGTGCCTCGGGCAATGATGCGGGCCATCGCCGCTTCCTCTTCGGCAAAGCGGTAGCAGGTTACGAACAGCGCAGCGACCGGGCTCAGGTTGGCGAACTGCCATTGGTGGATGGTAGCCTTGTGCGATTGGTCGGCAGTATCGGCTTGGAGCGCGCCTATGATGGTCGCTGCCTGTTCGGCAATCGCAACGGTGCGCTCCTTCACGATCGTTTTGGCGCCGTCCGTCATCCGCTGCTCGAGAGGAGCCGCGACGTCTTCGACTGTCGCGATCAGCGGCCCTTTGGGACCATGGATCTGCACCTTTTCCTTGCCGGCTTCACTGGCGAGGTCGGCGCTTCGATAGAGCCGATCGATGGAAAATTCTGCACGCTTCATCAGATTGACCACGTCGGCGACAGTGTTCATCGCGCCGAAAATCTTCATGAACCACGGAATAAGCAGTCGCTGGACATCGTCGCGACCGTGAACGGCAACCCGCTGGACATCGGCTGCCGCCCAAATCGCCCGCAATCCAGCCAATGCCGCAACGAGCGATGGCGTGCTCTCAATTGAAGATTGCTCGAACAGAAATGCCGCAGCCGGAAAGTCACCAAGCATCGCGGCGGCGTAGAGAGCGGGTGATTGTGATCGGATCGTCCACATCGTCTCGGCGATGCGGTCAATCGGGCCGATCGTTCGGGTTACTTCCGCGATGGTCGCGGCTACAAACCCCGTTTCGTCACGAGTTCCGCGTGGATTGCGCGCGATCAACGCCCGCAGATAGGGGGCGACGTATTCAATCCGGTCCGGAACATCCGATACGTTGAGTCGCGCATAAGCCGGAGCATACAGTCCTGGTGCCAGGGGACTGCGGTCGACGTTACGGATCGCCATCCCGTGGCGCTCATCCTCCGCCACGCTACCGTGCAAATGCGCATCGACCCAACGTTCCTGGAAGTCGGGTAACCCGTCCAGCTTGTCAGCCAGATCGTCATTGAACATGACTCTTGCCGCCCGAGCGGCCTCGGTCATGGGGTTCGGATCGTCTGAACCGGCCATTGTAGATACTACTCTGTCACTGCCATGCTGTCGTCATTGCTCGTCAAACGACCTAGCTCTTCGAGCAGCTCTGCGAGGTCCACGCCAAGCGCGGTATATGCATTTTCAATATATCTATATTCCGTAGCATCCCAGTTACCCTCGTCGATCGCACGCGCCATCGTGGCGGCCCGCGCATCGATGCGGGTCTGACGGTCGTAGAGTTCCTTGCTGCGACGCAGAACCGCGTCCAACTCATTTGCAGCGATCATATCATGCGCCTTTTTCGATCCACGCCGCCGGCACGGCCGGCAGGCACCAAAACATGGGATTGCCGCCATGCTCGTGAAGCCAATCGTGGACGGCGCCACGATTTGCGGCGGCATTCGGTGGGTCGACCCACCGATCTGCCGCCGCAAGACAATCAACAATGAGAAAAAGCAGATACCGTTGCGGTGCTCTGGGCCTACGGCGGCGCCATGGCGCATCGGGATTCTGCGCAGCGGGCGACGTCTGCCAATCGTGAACTTCGCTCTGGTATACCGAGCGCTTCCACTGAAAACGGTGGTAGGCGCCCAGCTCCACACACCAGTGATACCGCTCCCGGTTCCGGAAAACGGCGGTGGCGTGATCGATATAGGTGCCGGTCGGATCTTCGGCGGAGGCTGCAATCAACCAGGGATATGCGATTGCACCGGCCGCCTTCAGTCCGAGGAGCGCGATGGGGTTGAGCAGCAGCCCGCCCAGGCATTGCTCATTCGAACCGTTCTCATAGATACGATTATCGACTGATCCCTCGTCCGATGCTCGGCGCAGATGCCACGTTGCGGCCAGGCGGTGCTCGCGCTCGGCTTCGCCGACATAGGCGACATGATGCGCGTAACGCGCCGCCGCACGCTTCGCGGTCGCCTTGGCGGTAGCAAGCAGAGCTGCAGCATCGGTAGGCATATGCGCTCACGACATCCTCGTAGGCATCTATGATGCCGGTGATCGTGAGCAGCGTGTCGCCGACGCCGCTTTCGCAAGGGCTGCGGGAAGCGGCGTGGGTGCCGCCACTGCTCACCCCGTCGATTTAGTCTTCGCCAACCGCGGCGTCAGCGGCGGATAGGACACGCGATACGCGGAGTTACCTCACCCGTGTCTATTGGACTCGGCTTGATCACGACCAACGCCAATGATCCCGTGTCCTGACTGAGCTGCGACGGAGGGGCAGATCAGGTCAGTCAAATGGAGGGGGTGGTGCGCAGTAACCGCGAAATCCGCCCCACCGCTGACGGATGGGGGGATTTCATCGTGCTCCACCCCCTCCTCGGGACAGGGCGAGAAATGGCGACCTTTTATGTTGGTGCACGGCGGGCAAGGGACGGCGAGATCGCCGCCGAATGCCATACGTCGTCGCTAATGCTCAACCATGCGAGCCGGTCGCTGCGGCAGACCGAAGCGCAGCCTCGCCATGGCAAGCATGCTCGGCTCAGTCCGGAAGAACGAAGCCGCCGCAACGCCGATCGCGCGGCTCGGCGGCGGCAGTTGCAGCGCAAGAAGGAAACGTTTGCGGAACTTGCCGAGCAGCGTGCGGCGCGCCAGCGCGTGCGCGAAGAGGAAGCGTGGCTCAAACGCAAGACCATCCGTGTGAAGGTGGCGAAAGCCGACCGCTCGAAGGTCACCAGGTATGGTGGGCGTCGTCACTATCGTCAGCGTGAACGATTCGAACGCGTGGTCCTGCCAAGCTGGAGCAACACCAGATTTTCGCCGCAGACCGGATTGGTCTGGCGAATCAAAGGCCGGAGCATGGGCGGACAGGGACGGAGTAGATACCGTCGTCGAGAATGCTCGCGTTTCGCGCGCTATTGCATCAACCAGGCCGCGTTGGAACTAGCGCCTGAGGCGGCGATCTTCACCTCGATCGTTCCGCCGCATGTTAGCCGTGACAGCGATGAATTCGCGCGCGAACTGGTTACGTTCCTCGACGCGGCCGAGGATCTGGAGCGCGAGATCGACCCTACCGGCCAACTCTACAAGTCAATCATCGTGCCGCTGCCGCACGACATCAGCCCAGAGCGTCGGCGTGACATCGCGGCAGCCTATGCGCGTCAGTTCGACCGGCACAAGCTACCCTACCTGCTTGTGTTGCATGCCCCGGATCCCGGCGGCGACCAACGGAATTATCATATGCACGCGCTAGTGCTGACTCGCGCTTTTGAACGCGTGGGCGATTATGAATGGACGTTCGCGAAGACGAAAACGCGTGATCTCTTTCATCCGGCAATGCTCAAGGTGTGGCGACGCTACACCGTGAATCTGTTCAACCATCATCTGACCGAGGCGGGCATCGCCAGGCGCTATACGATCCGCGCCGTCGCACCCGTCGATAAGCATCAGGGCCGTGTCCGCACGATCGAACGGCGTAAGGCGGTATTGGCCGCCGAGGAGAAGCTGGTCGAGGCCAAGAAGAACCGCAGCCTGAGCGAGATTGTCGGCTCCTGCGCCAACGATTTGGTCGCAATCGCACATCGCCATGTCGAGATCGGCCGGACGATCGGTCGGGTTCGAACGACGATGCTGAGCGAGATAAAGATCGAATGCTTGGCAGCGCAGAAAGCCATTGGGGAGCAGCGTGGCGCGCTCCAGCTCACGGTGATGCTGGCCGATCTGCGTCGGCGCACGCTGGCGTTGCACGAACGCCGCGATCGGCTCGTCGCTCGCGCCCGGATCTCAACGTTACGCAAGGATATTCGCGCCCGCTTGGTCGAGAGCGCAAAAGCCGTCGATCACCTCGGCGATATGTCGCGTCGGGCCATTCTATTGAGGGCGACTAGAGAACTTGCTGAATTGTCGCATCGAGTTCGAGCAGATCGTGCAGATCTGGTTTTGGCGGCGCGAATGGCGACGCAGGCTAGACGTATCGCAAACCTGCGTGACGCAATTCATTCTACAGCTGAGATAAATAGGCAGGGCCGGCGACGCCTCGGCAAACTTCTTCGAAAGGGAGGGAGCGACGCTGGTGCGCGCGTGCGTAGCATGACCGAGAGCGCCGCGCGTCGTCAGGCCGAGTTGAGGAAGGTGCACCAGGCAGCACTGCGGCAACGAGCGCTGTCGCTACGCGATGCGTTGGCTACGATGCGAATGGATGTTGAGCTAGGTCGTCTTAATTTGCCTCGACCGCCGATGACCGGAATCATTGCGCAAGCCGCAAGGATCGGTGGGGTGGACCAGGTGCCGGTGTCGGGCGTCCAGCGGCGTTCAACTGCAATCGGACCCCGGCCTATTGCTGCGCCCAACAGGCTCGAGCTTAGCGCGCCGTTGGGCAGCATGCCCATCGATCTAACCATGTTCGATTCCGCGATACGAGATCTTCCTGCTTCGCGTGTATCGGAAATTGCGAGCGAGCTTGGCGACCTGCGGGCGGCGATCCGTTCCAATCAGGCGCATCTCTATCGAACCGGCCCTAATTTGCGCGTGGTGACTGACGATCCTATTGTGCGTGCGGTAGTAGGCCGGATCCTCAACAATCCCGCTGGCAAATCGATCTTATTGTCGATTGGCCGTCCGACGGCAGATAAAGCGACCGCACCGGTATCGCGCCAGCTGAGTCTGGCTGAGCGGGAGCGCTTGCGATCTTCTACGCCGACCGCAGTGCCCTCGCTCCATAAGAGTCCCTTGCAACAGGCACCTTCGAGCGAGATCGAGCCAGCGCCGACGGAGCAAGCGCCCGATATCGATCGCGACCGTGATGATGATCAGGCCGGAATTTCGCGGGGCGGTGCCGAGCGATGACCGGAACCACCAGAATGCAAATTAGTGGTGTGGACAGGAGGCAGTGATCCCCATGGCGGGGATGAAAAAGGAACTGCATATGTCCAACGAAGTCGAGATCGCGACGCGCTACGTTCACGCTGTAACTCATATGCTGTTGCGGCGGCGGACGATGCAGCCGGGCGTCGCCATCGTCGCGGGTGAGCCGCTGGATGCCGCCAAGCGGGTAGGTTTGGGGCAAATGGCGCGACAGGCCGATACCGATATCGTCCATTTGGCGTTCGATCACACCGATCGCGGCTATGAGATGGTCGGCCTAACCGTCGCCGCGCCCCGCAACATCGCCGTCTACTCCTATCCCAACTGTCGCTTAAGCCTGATCGGCAGGCGCACCGTCATCATGCCGCCCGAGCATGTCCGGGGCCACTTTGTTCTTGAACCCCATGAGCTGATCCACAAGCCGGCAAAACCCGATGGCTGGGACGAGGGCATCCGGCGCGCGGAACGGCAACTCGTAAATCTTATCGCTCACGGCATCGTCGCCCATGGCCAGATTGCCCTGCACACCTTGGCCAATGGCTAGGCTTCGAGGCTGACAGAGGCGATCACCCGTCGCGCCCAAAGGCAGGCGATAAATGCCGGTCACCAATATTTCGAGATCGCCCGGAACTCCTCGATCGCGTGCTGCGGACCCTCGCCGTCCTCGGCATGCACCAGGCAATGGTCGATATGGTCGTTGATCAACGCCCGTTTCGCGCTGGCGATCGCATTCTCGACGGCCTGAAGTTGCTGGGCGATGTCGACGCAGGGCCGTTCCTCGTCGATCATGCCGACGATGCTGCGCAGGTGACCGGCGGCGCGGTTGAGCCGCTTGATAATGGCGGGGTGGGTGACGTGTGCCATACCGCTCTCTCCCACACCGTCATCCCGCTGTCGAGAAAATATCCCCCCGGGGGGATGGACATATATCCCCCTGGGGGGATAAGGGGCCAGTATGTTCTCCGTGCTCGCCAACCGCACCTATCGCCATCTGTTCCTGGCGCAGATCATCGCGCTGATCGGGACGGGGTTGGCCACGGTCGCGCTTGGACTGCTCGCCTACGACATCGCCGGTGGCGATGCCGGAGCCGTGCTCGGGACCGCGCTCGCGATCAAGATGGTCGCCTACATCGGCGTTGCCCCGATCGCCGGGGCGTTCGCGAACAAGGTGCCGCGTCGGGCATTGCTCGTCGCGATGGACGTGCTGCGCGCCGGCGTCGCCGTCTGCCTGCCGTTCGTCACACAGGTGTGGCAGGTCTATGTCCTGATCTTCGTGCTTCAGTCGGCTTCGGCCGCCTTTACCCCGACCTTCCAGGCGACGATTCCAGACGTCCTGGCGGAAGAGCGCGATTATACCCGCGCGCTGTCACTGTCGCGGCTGGCCTATGACATGGAGAGCCTGACCAGCCCGATCCTGGCGGCGGGGCTGCTGACGCTGATCAGTTACCACTGGCTGTTTTCGGGCACCGCGATCGGGTTCGTCGCCTCGGCGCTGCTCGTCGTCTCGACGACGCTGCCGCGTCCGAAGCCGATCGAGGATGAAGGTGGCATCTACGACAAGACGACGCGCGGCACGCGCATCTACCTGAAGACGCCGCGCCTGCGTGGGTTGCTGGCGCTGACACTGGCGGCGGCGGCGGCCAGCGCGATGGTGATCGTCAACACCGTGGTCATCGTGCGGGGAATGGGCCTGAGCCAGCGCGACGTCGCGCTGACCTTGGCGGCGTTCGGCGGCGGATCGATCACGGCGGCGCTGACCCTGCCGCGCATCCTTGATCGCATCTCCGATCGCACGGTGATGCTGGTTGCCGCCGCGCTGATGACGATGGTGCTCGCGGCGATGGCGGTGGTCACTCTCGTGATGGGAAAGAGCGGGGGCTATTGGTTCGTGCTACTTGCCGGCTGGCTGGTGATGGGTGTGGCCTATTCGGCGAGCGTCACGCCATCGGGCCGGCTGCTGCGCCGCTCCGCTCATGCCGAGGATCGACCCGCACTGTTCGCGGCGCAATTCGCGCTCAGCCATGTCTGCTGGCTGATCTGCTATCCGCTGGTCGGCCAGCTCGGTGCGCGGGTCGGCATGGCCGCAGCATTCGGGGGCATGGCGGTGATCGCCGCGATCGGCACGCTGCTGGCGCTGTGGCTGTGGCCCGCCAACGACCCCGACGTGGTCGCTCACGCTCATGGCGACCTGGCGGCCGACGACCCGCACCATGCGGAGGGCGAGCACGACTTCGTGATCGACAAGCGTCATCCTGATTGGCCCAAATCATGACCGCCATCGTCTTGCCGCCACTGGGGCGTTCGCATAGGCTGCGGACCGTGCCCATCCGGCGTCCTCGACCCGCGCTCTTGAGCGTCATCCTCGCCATCCTCGCGGTGATGACGATGAGCGCCGTGTCGACGTGGCACAGCGCGAGCTTCCATGACGACGACCCGATCCACGCTGCGTCGGTGACGCATGTCCACAGCGATAGCGGATCGGTCGATCCCGATGCGCCTATCCATGTCGCCGCGCATATGGTCGGCCAAGGCATCGATCTCCCGTCGGTGACGACCGCGCCGCTCTATGCGGCTAGGGAAGTCGTGCGGTGGCAGATGACCCCCAGCGGCTTCACGCCAGGCGAGGATCCGGCGTCACCGCTTAGACCGCCCCGAGCCTGATCTCTCTAGCGCGCGTCGCCGCGCCACGAGGATCAATCAGGCAAGGACATCGATATGAACGGCACTTTACGCCGGCGACGCCTCGTGGCGTTGCTCGGCGGACTCGCGAGCATGGCGCTCGCCGGGTCGGCGTGGGCAGACCCTGCGCCTCCCTTCGCGCAATTGTTGAAGCAGGCGGAAAGCTCTCCGCGCATGAAGGCGATCGAGGCCGACGTCGATCGCGCCAAGGGGCTATCGGACCAGGCCAGGGCACGGCCCAACCCCACGGTTAGCGTATATGGCGAGAACATCGCGGGATCATCGCCCTATTCGGGGTTCGATCGCAGCGAGACGACACTGCAGTTCAACCAGCCGTTCGAGATAGGCGGCAAGCGCTCGGCGCGGATCGCGGCGGGTGAGGCCGGGGTTGTTGCCGCCAGAGCACGCGGACGGCAGGGTCGGATCGCCTTCGCCTATGAACTGGCGCTGGCTTATGTCGCGGTTGAACTGGCTGATCGCCGCATCGCCTTGGCCGAGGACGAGATCGAGGAAGCCGAGGCCGATCTGAAGCTGGCCCGCGCGCTGGTCGAGGCTGGCAAGGAAACGCGGCTACGCGCGCTGCAGGCTGAGACCGAACTCAACGCCGCACAGGCGGTGCTCGAAGGAGCCAAGGCGACACGCACCGCCGCGCTCGCCAGACTATCGGCGATGGCCGGGGTCGAAACGCCATTCACCGGCGTGTCCGAATCGCTGCTCGATCGCATGACACCGCGCACGACCTATGGCCCGGTCGACCCGATGCAGAGTGCTGGCTATATCAGCGCGCTGGCCGATCGCGACGCCGCCGTCCGTCGTGCTGCATCGGAGCGCAAGCGGGCGATCCCGGACGTGACCGGTCAGCTCGGAATTCGGCGCCTGCAAGGGGACCGCGCGACCGCATTGGTCGCGGGCATCTCGCTGCCGCTCAACCTGTTCGATCGCAACAAGGGCAATATCGCGGCGGCCGATGCCGATGTGCGCGGCGCCGATGCGCGTGCCGAGGCAACCCGACTGGAAGCGGCGGCTAACGTCGCCGCAGCACTGGCGTTGGTCGAAGCCGCCGATGCGCGCGTCGCCGCCGCCGAGCGGACGATGGGGAACGCAACTGAAACCTATCGCCTCGCTCGGATCGCTTATGAGGCCGGCAAATCGCCGCTTAGCGAACTGCTCGTCGCCCGTCACGGCCTTGGCGTGGCACGCGGGGTCGTCGTCGACGCCGCCGCCGCCCGTCTCGATGCTCGCGCCCAACTCGCCAGCCTGCAAGGCCTGGCCGTCACCGGAGAACCGGTTCAATGACCAATAATCGCCTGTATGCCGGGGCCGCACTCGGTCTCGTGCTCGTCGCCGCCTTGGGATTCGGAGCCGGCCGGATGACGCAGTCTCCACCTGCTGCTGCCCCGACGACTGCCACCGCCGCTGCTTCTGCCGCCGCGCCGAACGACACCGTGGAACTCGACGCCGCCGGCATCAAGACCGCCGGCATCACGATAGCGCCAGCCGCTGCCGGTGAACTCGACACCGCCATCGCCGCGTCGGCGACCGTCGAGGCGACACCCGACGCCGAAGCGGTGCTGACCGCCCGCGCGCCCGGCACGGTCACGCGCATCTTCAAGCGCATCGGCGACCCAATCCGCGCCGGCGAGACGATGGCACTGGTCGAAAGTCGCGACGCCTCGGCGATCGCCGCCGATCGTGCCGCCGCCGCCGCCCGCGTGACCCTGGCCTCGAAGCAGGTGGCGCGCGAGCGCTCGCTGCTCGCGCAAGGGGTCAGCCCGCGTGCCGATTACGAGACGGCGCAGGCTAACCTTGCCGTGGCCGAAGCCGATGCCCGGCGTGCGAGTGCCGCCGCCGGCGCGGTGCGCCTGTCGGGTGACGGCCGATCGGTCGCGGTCGTGAGTCCCGTCACCGGCCGCGTTACCGCTGCCTCGGCCAAGCTGGGCCAGTTCGTTGCCGCCGAGGCCGAGCTGTTCCGTGTCGCCGATCCGACGCGGCTTCAGATCACCGCCAGCCTCCCGCCAGCGGATGCGTCGCGCGTGCGCGCCGGTGACCGCGTGGAGCTGACCACCAGCGACGGGCGCACGATCGAAGGCCGCGTCCGCTCGGAGACCGGCGTGGTCGACCCCGACACACGGTCTGCGACGATCATCATCGAGCCGAGCGCAGGTGGTAGCCTGCTGGTGCCCGGTCAGCTCGCGCAGGCGCGCATTTTCGCCAGCGGCGGCGCCGCCAAATCGGGCGTGATGGTGCCGCAGGATGCGGTGCAGACGATCGGCGACCGAACGGTCGTGTTCGTCCGCACGGGCAAGGGCTTCAGGGCTCAGACCGTGCAGGTCGGTAGTCGCAGCGGCGGGCTGGTCGCAATCACTTCTGGCCTGTCGGCGGGCACGCCGATCGCGACGGTCAACGCCTTCCTGCTCAAGGCTGAGATCGAGAAGAACGAAGGGGGCGACGAATGATCGCGCGCATCCTTTCGATTTCGGTCCGCATGCGGTGGCTGGTCGCCGCGCTGACGCTGATCGTCATCGGCTTCGGCCTGTGGCAGATCACCAAGCTGCCGATCGACGCGGTGCCCGACGTCACCAATCGTCAGGTGCAGATCAGCACCTTCGCGCCAACGCTGGGCCCGGTTGATATCGAGAAGCAGGTGACCTTCCCGGTCGAAACCGCGCTGGCGGGCATTCCGGGGCTGGAGATCACCCGGTCCTTTTCGCGCAACGGCTTCAGCCAAGTGACGGCGGTATTCACCGATTCGACCGACATCTATTTCGCGCGTCAGCAGGTGACCGAGCGGCTCGCTCAGGCCAAGGACAGTCTGCCCGTCGGGGTGCAGCCCAATCTCGCACCGCTCAGCACCGGGCTGGGCGAGATATTCTTCTATTCGGTCGCGTTCCGCCATCCCGATGGCAAGGGCATCAAGGCGGTCGACGGCAAGCCTGGCTGGCAATCGGACGGCAGTTACCTGACTCCCGAGGGCGAGCGGTTGACCACCGAGCTCGCCAAGGCGGCCTATCTGCGCACGGTGCAGGATTGGATCATCCGGCCGCAGATGCGCAACGTGAAGGGCGTCGCCGGCGTCGATTCCAACGGCGGCTATGTGAAGCAATATCTGGTCGAGCCGAACCTGAACGCGCTCGCCACCTATGGCCTGTCGATCACCGAACTGGCGGACGCGCTGGAGCGGGCCAATCTGTCGGCGGGGTCGAACTATGTCCGCCGTGCGGGCGAGAGCTTCCTGGTCCGCGCCGATGCCCGCCTGAAGTCGATCGCCGACATCGAGGAAGCGGTGGTCGCCACCCGCGCCGGCACGCCGGTGCGTGTGAAGGACGTAGGACAGGTCGTCATCGGTGGCGCGGTCCGCACCGGATCGGGCAGCCGCATGGGATCGGAGGCGGTCATCTCGACCGTGCTGATGCTGGTCGGCAGCAACAGCCGCATCGTCGCGACGAGCGCGGCGGAGAAGCTGACTCTCGTCAACAAATCGCTGCCGCCCGATATCTTCGCTGAGCCGGTCTATAACCGGTCGAAGTTGGTCAACGCCACGATCGCCACGGTCGAGAAGAACCTGACCGAGGGCGCTTTGCTCGTCATCGTCGTTCTGTTCCTGCTGCTCGGCAACATCCGCGCGGCGCTCATCACGGCGGCAGTGATCCCCGTTACCATGCTGATGACGGCGGCGGGCATGAACGGGCTTGGCGTGTCGGGCAATCTGATGAGCCTGGGTGCGCTCGACTTCGGCCTGATCGTCGACGGCGCAGTCATCATCGTAGAGAATGCGCTCAGGCGGCTCGCCGAGCGGCAAGAGCATGAAGGGCGGCTGCTCACCCGCGAGGAACGAATGGAAGAGACGACGCTTGCCGCGCAGGAGATGGTGCGGCCGACCGTCTATGGTCAGCTCATCATCTTCCTCGTCTTCGTGCCGCTGCTCACCTTTCAGGGGGTAGAGGGCAAGACCTTCTCGCCGATGGCGATCACGCTGATGGTCGCGCTGGCGAGCGCGTTCGTCCTGTCGTTGACCTTTGTGCCGGCGATGATCGCGCTGCTCATCAAGGGCAAGGTTAGAGAGACCGAGGTCAAGCCGATCCGTTGGTTCAAGGAGAAATACGCGCCCCTCTTGCAGCGTGCGGTCACTCGTCCGTTACCGTTCATTCTGGGCGGGGCCGGCGTGTTCGTGGCGGCGATCCTGTGCTTCGGGTTACTCGGCGAGGAGTTCATGCCGCAGCTCGACGAGAAGGACATCACCGTCACCAACTTCCGCGTGCCCTCGGCTTCGATCGACCAGTCGACGCAGATGCAGCTCAAGATCGAGGACGCGCTGAAGTCCTTGCCCGAGGCAGCGTTGGTATTTTCCAAGAACGGCAATGCCGATCTTGGCACAGACCCGATGCCGCCCAACGCCTCGGACACCTATTTCATCCCCAAGCCCGAGAGCGAATGGCCGGCCGACGTGCACAGCAAGGAGGACATCCTCAAGCGAATCGAGGCCAAGATGAAGCCACTGATAGGCAACCGGACCGAAATTCAGCAGCCGATCCAGATGCGCTTCAACGAGCTGATCGCGGGTGTTCGGGCGGATGTTGCGGTCAAACTCTATGGCGACGATCTTGACGCGATGAGCCAGCAGGCCAAGCGCATCGCCGGGGTGCTGCGCACCATCCCCGGCGCGGGCGACGTCAGCGCCGAGCAGACCGATGGCGCCCCGACCTTCGACGTGAAGATCGATCGCCAGGCGGTGGCGCGTTACGGCCTGTCGGTCGAGGAGGTGGCGAATACCGTCGCCGCCGCACTCGGTGGGCGTGAAGCTGGACTGCTGTTCGAGGGCGACCGGCGCTTCTCGGTGGTTGTCCGCCTGCCCGATGCGCAACGTGACGATCTGGAAACGCTGGGGGCGATCCCGGTGATGTTGCCAGCGGCCGAGGGCCAGGTCGCCCGCTCGATCCCGCTGCGCGAGGTGGCGCGGTTCAGCTACACCAATGGCTTGAACCAGGTCAGCCGCGAGAACGGCAAGCGCATGGTGACCGTGCAGGTCAACGTGCGTGGCCGTGACCTGGGCGGGTTCGTCGACGAGGCGCAGGCAAAGATCAATTCGCTGCAACTGCCCGCCGGGATGTATACGGCATGGGGCGGAACGTTCGAGAGCCTGCAATCGGCGCGGCTCAGGCTGATGATCGTGGTGCCGATCGTGTTCGTGGCGATCTTCGGCCTGCTCTATATGGCGCTGGGCGGCGTTGGCCGTGCGGCGATAGTGTTCAGCGCGGTGCCAATGGCGCTGGCGGGCGGCGTATTCGCGCTCCTGCTGCGGGGCATCCCGTTCTCGATCACGGCGGCGGTTGGCTTTATCGCACTGTCGGGCGTCGCGGTGCTCAACGGACTCGTGATGATGAGCGCGATCCGCAAATATCAGGATGACGGCGCCGACGAGGACGATGCGATCGTAAATGGCGCGATGGAGCGCGTCCGCCCGGTGCTGATGACCGCGTTGGTCGCCAGCCTCGGCTTCGTGCCGATGGCACTGGCGACCGGCACCGGTGCGGAGGTGCAGCGACCGCTGGCAACCGTGGTGATCGGCGGGTTGATCACATCCACCGCGCTCACCCTGCTGGTGCTGCCAGCCATCGCCGCCTGGGCGGGGCGGCTGCGCAAACGCCCGGTGCAAGAAGGCGCGATTGCAGCACTCTGATTTGTCCTGCCGGGCGAGACGATCGTCCGGCAGGATTGCTCAATCGGTCGGCTGATAGATCCTGATCTCGGCCGCCTGGCCGCCCCCCGCGCGCACGGCGACAAACAGGCGGTCGAGTTCAGGCACGAACAACGCGGTGCGTGCGCCCGAGCGGGTCGACGCAATTCCGAGTGATCGATAGGCGCCAGACACCATGCCGAACACTTCAACGGCGCCCGACCCGCAACTGACCAAAAGCCGATGCCGAGCGGCGTCGAAGAATACGTCGTCCGAATCCCCGCAGGTCGAAAGGTCGGTCGCGATGGCGCCCGTTGCCAGATCCATCGTCAGCAGTCTTGCGGGCCAGCGAAACACCAGCGCGGCGACACCCTGATCAACCGCCATCGGGAAGTTGAGCCGATAGCGTGCGTGCCAATCGGATTGGATCTTGCCGCTCACCAGATCAGCCACGATCACGCGCCGCGCATCGGGCACGTTGACGATGGCGTTGTCGCCGAACAGCCGGAAGCCCTCGGGATGTCCGGGCAAGGTCACACGCTGGACCACCGAGCGTGTCGCAGGGTCGATCACGGCCAGCGCGCCCGATCCATAACCGACAATCAGTCGGCCGTTCCTAGGATCGACCCGCAGATTGTCCGCGTCGTCACCAAACGACATTACCCCGTCGGCGCTGAGATCGTGGCGATAGAATCGCACGGTGCCGTCGCCGCCGCTTGCGACCGCGAGTTCGTCTCGCGCGGGCAGCCATGCGACGCCCTGCGGTTCCTTGAGGCCAGAGATGCGCCCGACGACTGCGCCGCGTGTGAGGTCGATCACGTCCACGCTGCCATCGCCGACTTCGGCCACGAACAGGCGATGACGTTTGAGATCGACGGCGAGATGATCGATCCGCCCTCCGACGTCGGGCAGTGCGATGGTTTGCGCGAGTTTCAAGGGTGCCGTCGCGGGCGGCGCGGCGCTGCACGACGCGCTGCCGGCAAGCATGGCGAGCAGAACAGGAATGCGTCGTAGCAGCGCGCCACCCATCGGTCAGGCCCGGTCGGCGGCGGCGGCCTGGGCTAGCCTCTTGTCGGCCGACGTCCAGTCGATCGCGTTCATGAACGCATCGACATAGGCGGGGGCCTTCGCACCATAGTCGATCGCGTATGCGTGCTCATACATGTCGAGCGCGAGGATCGGCGTGCCGCCCGCCAACGTCATCGTGTGATCGGCGGCCCATTGATTGACCAGGCAATGGTCGCGGTGGCTCCAAGTCAGCAGCACCCAGCCCGAACCGCCGCCGAGGGCCTTACCCATGTTGCTGAACTCGGCCCGCCAGCGGTCATGACTGCCGAAATCGCGCTCGAGCGCTGCCGCCAGCACCTTGCCCGGCTGGGTCGGGGTGCCGAGCCCGGCGAAATACAGTTCGTGCAGGATCATCGAGTTCCAGGCGATCAATTCCTCGCGCTTCAGGCCGTTGAGCGTGAAGCCGGGCGCGGTCGCTGGGTCAAGGCTGGCGAATTGCGTCGCGATCGCGCCGAGCCGCTTCACCGCGCCGACATAATTGTTGTCATGGTGGCTCACGAGCATCTTCTCGGACAGGCCGGTGATCGACGCCGGATTGAAGGGCAGCGGCTGTGGTGTGAAGGTCTTTGCGGCGGCGGGTGCAGGCGCGGCGGCGGCGGGCCCCCCGGCAAGCGCGCCGGCAGCGCCGACGCCAATGACGGCGCCCGCGATCAGGCTGCGGCGGTCGATGGTGGTGTCGGTCATGGCGTTTAGTCCTTTCCAGTAGGGGATGGGTTCAGCCAAGCTGGCCGGTGAGATGGAGCGCGATCCCGGCAAGCGAGGTCGCGACGAGCGTGGCAATCGTGCCGGTCTTGAAGCGGAGAACAGCGACGATCGCCGCCGCTGACAGCGCCAGTGCCCAAGGATCGAGGCTGGCCGGCACCGGCAGGTCGAGGTGGATCGGGCCGGCGGCGAACGGCGTCACCCGGCGGAAGACGGTGTGGAGCGCGAACCAGACGGCTAGGTTCAGGATTACGCCGACCACCGCCGCCGTGATCGCGGACAGCGCACCCGCAACAGCGGCATTGCCGCGCAGCCGCTCGATGAACGGCGCGCCGAGAAAGATCCAGAGGAAGCACGGCACGAACGTGACCCAGGTAGCCAGCAGGCCGCCCAGTGTGCCCGCGAGCAACGGCGGCAATATGCCCGGTGCGCGATAGGCGCCCATGAACCCGACGAACTGCAGCACCATGATGAGCGGTCCCGGCGTCGTCTCGGCCATGCCGAGCCCGTCGAGCATCTCGCCCGCGCTCAGCCAGTGATAGGATTGCACCGCTTCCTGCGCGACATAGGCCAGCACGGCATAAGCGCCGCCGAACGTCACCATGGCCATGCCAGAGAAAAAGGTCGCGATCTGGCTGAACACGTTCGTTGGGCCAAGCCACAGGATCAGCAGCGCGACCGGCACGAGCCACAGCGCGACACAGACTGCGGCGGTGCGCAGCGTCTGTCGCCAGGAAACAACGGCATGCGCGGGCAACTCGACGCCGAGCAGAGTGTCGGCGTCGTCGACGATGCTGCCCTTGGCCCCACCGTGTCCGCCGCCGGACTGGAACGCCGCAAGTCCCGCTCTGCCGCCGATCCAGCCGATCAGGCCCGCCGCAAGGACGATGAGCGGGAATGGAATGCCGAAGAAGAAGATCAGGACGAAAGCAGCACCCGCCAGCCCGAGCATCGCTCGGCTGCGCAGTGCCCGCGATCCGATCCGCACGACGGCTTGCAGCACGATCGCCAGCACAGCCGCCTTTAAGCCGAAAAAGAGCGCCGAGACGATCCCGAGTTTACCGTAGAGCGCGTAGATCCAGGACAGCGCCATGATTGACACGACGCCGGGCAGGATGAAGAGTCCGCCGGCGATGATGCCGCCCTTCGTCCGGTGCATCAGCCAGCCGATATAGGTCGCCAGTTGCTGTGCCTCGGGGCCGGGCAGCACCATGCAATAGTTGAGCGCGTGCAGGAATCGTTGTTCGCCGATCCAGCGTTTCTCTTCGACCAGCACGCGGTGCATCATCGCGATCTGTCCCGCCGGGCCGCCGAACGACAGCGACGCGATCCGTAGCCAGACCCAGAAAGCCTCGCCGAGCGACACCGCGCCCGGCCGTGGCTGCGAGGGCGCCGTCGCCGGCACCACGGAGGCGGCGCTCACGCCCGGACCTCGTCGACTTTCCTTGCTGCCGGCCTGTGCGAGGCCCAATTGTGCGTTTCTCCGCGCGCGTCGCGGCACCATCGATAGAAAGCGTCGTAAAGACCCATTCCGACCTCTAGCTGTTCGAGATCGTCAGAATACATGCGCGAAAGACCGAGCGACGCCGCCAGCAGCCCTGCCGCCTCCGGCACGATCTCGGGATGGCCGGTATCGGCGCCGCGCACAATCGTGGCGAGATGGACTAGTGGCTCGATCCCGCCGAGCCCGAATTCCTCGACCATGAGATCGAAGGTGCAGCGATCCTCGCGATGACTCCAGAACACGCCATCGCCTTCGAGGTCGAACGCGGCACCGCCGACCTGCTCGGCGACCGCCAAAACGTCGGCGGGCGGCACGTAGAGAAACATCGCCTCAGGATCGACGAAACGCCGGATCAGCCACGGGCAGGCGATGCGATCGACCTTCGGTCGCGCCCGCGTCACCCAGGTTGTGCGGCCGTCGGCGTTACGGGTGGGGAGCGCGGCCTCGGACACAAGGGGCAGCGCCTCCTTGCGCCAGCCGTTGAAGCCATCATCCAGTGCTTCGGCCGAAATGCCGGTATGACGAAGGATCGCTGCGGCCCCCTGGCTGGTAGCGCGTCCCTGTTCGCATACGACGACGGCGTTTCGTGAGGGCAGCGCCGCCGCCCATTGCGCAACCGAGGTGGCGGAGCGGAAGATCGACCCGGGGATGAAGCGAGGGTCTGCGATCCGCTCCTCATCGCTTCGCACGTCGATGACGAGCGGCGCGCCGGGCGTGCCGATCAGTCGGATGAGTTTGTCGATCGCGATCGAATGTAAAGCAGGCATGATGCGTCCTTGGGTAAAAGTTTAGGACGCGATTCTTCGGCTGTCGCCTCGTGGGGAGACCGCATTCCCCATAAGGCTTGGTTGTCACGACACCTCCTGGGCAAGTCAAGCGTGCAGTGTGCATTGCTCCCAAATATGGCGTTGTTTCGAAACCGCTGCATCGGATTTTCTAGGTGCCAATTCGTATGGCCAAGCGGCGGCGAGCACATGCGATGGCCGGATCCCAGGCAATCGAAGGATATTCGATCAGGTCAACGGCTTCGTGGAGAACATCGATCGCGGCCCCCGCTCCGTATTTGCGCCCGATGGAGAGAGGAGCGTGACCGGCCAACAGATCGGCGATCTCCTCCTTCATCTTCGAGTTGCGGCATGCTCGCTTCATCGAGTGGCGCATCGAGTAAAAGACCTTCTCCTCATCGGTGATACCTAAGCCGCGAATGTAGCGGTTCAGTCGCCGGGATAGATAGTTGGCTCGCTTGCCATATCGATCGCCCTCAAGGCTATCGAGAAGCCAGTCGGCACCGCTCTGACGTTGGTGCTCGACAAAGTCGAGAAACCCAGCTTCGATCAGCAGCCAGTGGATCGGCACGTCACGCAGCGACGTCTTGGTCTTGGCTGTCTTGTTTGCCTCGCCGTCGGCATTCTTCTTCCTGCGCACTTTGCGTGGATCGAGCTCGACCGAGATATACCAGATGCCACGCTCCTGCTTGACGTTGCTAGGTCGCACGGTTGCCATCTCTTCGGGCCTTAGGCCGGTAAGTGGCGCCAGCATGACGCACCAGAATTCGTCGTCCGATCGGTCGCTGTCGGGGTCGATCATCATCGAGGACGAGAAAATCGTCGCCAATTCGTCTTCGTCGAAACATTTGCGGGCGTTGACCTCGCTCTTGGCGTCTTCGACGGTCACGAGCTTGGCTGGGTTGGTCTTGATGAGTTTGAGCTTGTCGCGAGCATATTCGAGCACGACCCGGATGCCCGATACCGACTTGGCGACGGTTGGCCCGGATAGGCGTGGGAGATCCTTTTCGCGCGCGATCCTGATCTGATCGAGGATGGGCAACGAGGCGATGTCTTTGGCGGGACGTGTCGGCAGCGACTGGAGCGCGTTGCGAAACCCTTCGACCATTTCATCGGTTATGGCAGCGACTTCGACATCGCCCCACAAGGCAACGAACCGGTTGGTTGCCTTGCGCCACTCATCGACCAGTTTCGCCTGTTCGCGCGGCCGCGTGTTCGTCCAAGCCTGGAAGACCTCGGATATCGTGCGCGCCTTAACCGCCTCGCCGAAGATCGCTTCGCGAAGTTCGGTATTGATTTCGACAGCTGTCGTCGGTGTTGCAGGTTGGACAGCAACTGGAGCGATCTGACGCGGCAATGGTGTCGCCATCTGAATCGCGGGAAACGCAGCTCGATACGCTTCCAAGTCGGGCTGAGCATGATCAAGCAGAAGATGAATAAAATGTCGCGCTGCGATAGCGACCGTCGCTGGATCGGTCGGGCAAGGCGCGCCGGCATGAGCAAACGCTTCTACAAGGAAGCCTTCGGCCATCCCCCAAAGTCCCGCCGCCTCGATACGCCGGGCTGCCTCTATCCCGACGAAGACGGCGCCAGCGTGGTCGCAGCGCAAGGCATCGCGCCGGAGTTCGACGGTCTTACGGTCTAGGCCCGCATAGACGTCGCTGGCCTGATCAACGACGCCGCGCTCAAACTCGCCATCCGAAAACGGATCGTCATCGACAAACGCACAGCTTTCGGCGATCGCCAAGCCTTTTAGCTCGTGAGCGATGACGCGGCCGCGACTGCCGAGACGGCGTGTCTCCGATGCCAGATAGGAGTCGATCACTGCCATCGCATCAGCCGACGCATTGGCAGCCGTTGCAGCTTCGATCTGCCGGAACCGGTCAAGCCATTCCTGTTGGCGCGCGGCGCAAAGGCGCCGGGCTTCGCCGAGGTCGCGGGTCTTGAGCGAGGCTACAACCTCGCGCCGCCCAAGTGCCTGGCGATAGCGTTCAGGCACAACGATCCGGAACCAGTAATAGCTGGAATTTGGCTTCTGGAAGGGGGCGATCAGACGGTTGCTCATGTGGACCACCTAAATGGACCACCCCGAGACCCGTAAGACACGCAATTTAGCGAGTTTCCTCGCTTTACCGCCAGTTATGAGGCGGATGGTGACCCCTACGGGAATCGAACCCGTGTTTCAGCCGTGAAAGGGCCGCGTCCTAACCGCTAGACGAAGGGGCCATCGCTGGCGCGGCATGCCGGTTAGGGAAAGCCGGGCGCGGGGTCAAGCTAATCAGCCCATGCCGCATCGTCGAGATGCAGTTCGGCGGCGGGACGCGAGGCCCAGTCGTCAACCTTGGGCCGTCCGGCGAGCCACAATTTGCGGTGCGGGGGCGCCTGGAGCAGCGCCTGGCCGAGCGCGGTGTCGGCGCTGCGGAACGCCATTGCCTTCAGGCTGCGACCGTCGTCGCCCGCCATGATCGCGCGGACATGGCCGTTGCCGACGACATCGACCTTGATCGGACGGAATGGCCCGGCGACGACGCGCGGCGCGGGCCAGCCCATGCCATAGGGGCCGCCGCCGTCGATCGTCTCGCACAGCATCGGCGTCACGCCGCCGGGAGCGAGCAAAGCATCGACCAGCAGCGCGCGATCGGCGTTGCTGCGCGCGACCGCGGCGGCGAGGCGATCGTCGAGGAAGGCGGCGAAATCGGCGAGCTTGTCCTCGGTGATCGTCAACCCCGCCGCCATCGCGTGCCCGCCACCCGCGACGAGCAGGCCAGCCTCTTTTGCTGCCAGCACGGCATTGCCCAGATCGACGCCCGGGATCGAGCGGCCCGAGCCCTTGCCGATGCCGGCCTCGTCGATCGCGATGACGATGACGGGTACGCCGAGCCGTTCCTTGAGCCGCCCCGCGACGATGCCGATGACGCCGGCGTGCCAACCCTTGCCCGCGACGACGGCCACCGCCGCGCCGTGCGGCTGGTTCTCGGCTTCCTGCTGCACCAGCGCCTCGATCGCGCGGCGTTCCTCGTTGAGGCGATCGAGCTCGGCGGCGATGCTGCGCGCTTCGACGGGATCGTAGGTAGTGAGCAGCCGCACGCCGAGATCGGCACGGCCCACTCGGCCCCCGGCGTTGATGCGGGGGCCGAGCGCGAAGCCGAGGTCGCTGCAAGTCGGCGCCCGCGTCAACCGGGCGGCTTCGGCGAGCGCGGTCAGGCCGATATTGCGGCGCTGCGCCATGACCTTCAGGCCCTGCGCGACAAAAGCGCGGTTAAGGCCTTTCAGTTGCGCGACGTCGGCGACCGTGCCGAGCGCGACCAGGTCGAGCAGGTCGAGCAGCTTCGGCTCCGCGCGATCGGCGAAGAAGCCGCGTCCGCGCAACTCGCGCAGCAATGCAGCGCCTAGCAGGAACGCGACGCCTACCGCCGCGAGGTGGCCGTGCTGCTTCCCCTCGCGCTCATCGAGCCGGTTGGGGTTCACCAGCGCCAGCGCGTGGGGGAGGGCAGTTGCGCATTGATGGTGATCGACCACGATCACATCGACCCCGGCGTCACGCGCCATGTCGAGCGCCTCGAACGCCTGCGCGCCGCAATCGACCGTGACGATCAGCGACGCGCCGCCCGCCGCGATCCGCACCAGCGCCTCGCCCGAGGGACCATAGCCTTCCATCAGCCTGTCGGGGATGTAGGCCTGTGGGTCGAGGCCCAGTCCGCGCAACAGCCGGATAATCAGTGCCGCCGAGGTCGCGCCGTCGACGTCGTAATCGCCGAACACTGTCACCGCTTCGCCAGCCTGCACCGCGTCGGCGAGGCGCGCCGCCGCCGTGTCCATATCGTTGAAGATCGATGGGTCGGGCATGAAGCCGCGGATGCTTGGGGATCGATTGGCGTCGAGGTCGTCACGCGCGACGCCGCGCGACAACAGCAATTGCGTCACCAGATCGTCGGGCTGGAACCCCGGATCGCGCGCGTCGGCGGCGAGCGCGCGCCAGCGCCACGGCTGGCCGAGGATCGATCGTGTGACGTTGAGGACGGTGTCGGTCATCGAGCGCCGGTCACTGGCGCAGCCAAGTGCCTTCGCGGAACCATTTGGTGATGATGTACTTGACGCCCTTCACCACCGGCATGCCCTCATGCAGCGTCAGCGTGTTGGGGCTGCCATCGGCGCTCATGTTGTTCCACGCCAGCAGGAGGCCGCGACGCGGCGCGACGCGCAGGCCCGCCTCGGGGAACCAGGTCGCACCGCCTTCCTCGACATCGTTGAGATAGATCATCGCGGTCCAGGTGCGCTGGCCGCCGCTGCGCCGCATCTCCGGCCAATAGGCCTGGTTCTCATGAAAGAAGTCGTGGTGCGCGCGGAATTGCTGTCCAGGCGCATAACGCTGCCCCTGCATCGTCTCCCCGCAGACTGCCGGCAGGCCGAGCAGATCGGCGATCGAATTGTCGATCGGCTGCACGTCGGGCGACCAGCGGTCCATGTCGCAGCTATCGCTGGTGCGGAACCCGTAATCCTCCCGCTCAGGCCGGTCGGACAGCAAAGTCGAGGGGCGGCGATTGCTGTCGATGACGCGGATCAGCGTGTCGCACTGTGCCGGATCGAGGAAATCGAGATGGTAATAGGCCTGCGCCGCGCCGACCAAGGCGGGCTGCATGCGGGGATTGGCGTCGAGCCGCTGAGCCACGCTCTGGCCGATGCGGGCGCGATCCTTAGACGGGCCGCCGGCGGAAATCTTCTTGGTGCCTAACATGGCCGCGTTTCTTCGCCGATGGCCTCGAAAAGGCAAGGGCCCGGGAACGAATTCCCCGACCCCAACCCACGCGACGACTCTCAGTAGAAAATGTCGTAAACCACGTCGACGACTTCGCCGGTGTAGATGTCCACCAGCAGGGCGTCGTTGTAGTAGCGCACCCAGCGATACTCGCCATACGCGTCCGGCAGGCGATAATTGTACGGATCGTCGATCCAGTAATTCTGGCCGAACAGCACCTGATCGAGCACGAAGCCGATCGAAAAGCGGCGATACCCATAGCTCCAGCCATACGGCGCGTAATAGCGCGGCAGGCGGAAGACGTTGCGATTGTACGACCGGTAGCTCTGCCAGTTGTAGCGATCGTTGCCGCGCCAGCCGCGGTTCCAGTTGCCGCCGCGATTGCCGTCATTGCCGCGCCAGCGATTGTCGCCGCCGTTCCAGTTGCGGTTGTTGCCGTTCCAGCCGTTGTTGCGGTCGCCGCGCCAATTATTGTTGTTGCGATTGCCATCGAACCGGTTGCGGTCGGCACGGGCCCGCGCCTCGGCCTGCGCGCGCGCCTGGTCGTTCGCGTCCGGCGTCACGCCGCCGCCGCGATTGCCCCAGCCGCCGGGACGAGCGCCATTGTCGTTGCCGCCATTGCCATTCCAGCGATTGCGATCGGGGCGCGGCTGATTGTCAACGCGGGGAGCCGGCGCATCGCCGCCATTGTTGCGACCCGCCCAACCGCCATTGCCGCGATTGCCACCGTTCCAGCCACCGAAGCGATTGCCGCCGTCCGCACGGGGCGCGGGTGCGGGAGCAGGGGCGGGTGCGGGCGCCGAAGCGCCTTCGCCGCGGCCACGCCAGCCACCGCCATTGCCACCACGATTACCCTGCGGCTGGCTGGCGCTCGAATCGCCGCCATTGCCGCCGCCGCGACCACGCCAGCCGCCGCGATCCTGCGCCGAGGCCATCGCCGGCACGATCGCCGCTGCCGCCATCAGTCCGAGAATAAAAGTCTTACGCATCCACGTAACTCCAACCGCCGGCGTACATGCCGGCCCCACGATGACGCCCTTCTGCCCGAGTCGCGATGACACGATGCTGAATTGGGCCGTCAGCATATTGAAAGGAATCTGGGTCCTAGGGGGCGGGAGTCAATGCCGGGACGATCCGCGCGGCGTCGGCAGGATCGACGCCAGGGCGCGGGCTCGCGACTTGCTCGTCGCCGCGCTGGATGCGGCCCGCGCGCTGGATCGCCTCGACCAGTCGCGGATAGACGCCGCAGCGGCAGATATTGGTGATGCCGGCGCGGATCTGGTCTTCGCTCGGGCGCGGGCTGCTCTTGAGCAACGCCGCCGCCGCCATCACCATGCCGGGAATGCAGAAACCGCACTGGCTGACGTTTTCGGCGAGGAACGCGGCCTGGATTGGGTGGCTGCGGTCGTGCGACAGCCCCTCGATCGTTGTGACGAAGCTGCCTTCGATCGATCCGATTGCGATCTGGCACGCTTTGCGCGCGACGTCGTCGACGTGAACGACGCACGCGCCGCAATGTCCGGTGCCGCAGCCATATTTGGCGCCCGTCAGGTTCGACGCATCGCGCAACGCGAACAGCAATGGCGTCGCCGGGTCCATGCGATATTCGACCGGCTGGTTGTTGACGGTGAATTTGGTCACCGCGCACCGATAGTCGGAAACGCGCCGTTTCCGCCAGCGGCATTGTGACGAGGCAAAGCCTGGCCGATATTCGCACGATGACGCTTCCCACCCTGTTCGTGCCCCATGGCGGCGGCCCGTGTTTCTTCATGGACCCCAATGGCGGCCCGCCCGATCCGATGTGGCGACCAATGGAGGATTACCTCGCCGGCCTGATCGCCAGTTTGCCCGAGCGGCCGCGGGCGATTCTGCTCGTGTCGGGTCATTGGGAGGAATCGGCGATCACACTCCACACGGGGGAGCGGCCGGGCCTGCTCTACGACTATTACGGGTTTCCCGAGCACACCTATCACTTGCGCTGGGATGCGCCGGGGGCGCCCGGTCTAGCGCGCCGCGCCGCCGGATTGTTGAACGCCGCCGGGTTCGAGACTCGCGAGGAAAGCGAACGCGGCTGGGACCATGGCGTGTTCGTGCCGATGAAGGTCGCGGTGCCCGACGCGGATGTTCCGCTGGTCCAGATGTCGCTGCGCGCCGATCTTGATCCTGCCGATCACATCGCCATCGGTCGCGCGCTCGCGCCGTTGCGTGACGAAGGGGTGTTGATCGTCGGCTCCGGCATGAGCTTCCACAATATGCGTATACGGGGTCCGCAGGCGACGGCGCCCTCCGCGGTTTGGGACGATGCGCTGAGCGACGCCGTGACCGATCCCGACCCCGTCGCGCGGGCGGCGCGTGTTACGGACTGGGCCGAGCTTCCCAACGGACGCTTCGCGCACCCGCGCGAGGAGCACCTGCTCCCACTGATGGTGGCGCTCGGGGCCGGCGGCGGCGATCCGGCGCGGCGCGATTTTCGTGACGTCGTGCTCGGCTGGACCGTGTCGGGTTATCGCTTCGGCTGACGAAAGCGGATTGCCGCCGGCCTGACGCTGGTCCATCACGCGCTCCGGATACCGGCCAAACGCCGGCCAGGAGAGCGAGTGCATGGCGATCAACCCGACGACTTCTGCATCGACCGGCGACAGCCATCAGGGGGTGAACGCGCCGGGCCTGCAGGTCTTCGTCTTCGCGCTGTTCTTTATCTTCGGCGGCATCACCAGCCTGAACGACGTCATCATTCCGAAGCTGAAAGAGCTGTTCACGCTCAACTACACCCAGGCGATGCTGGTGCAGTTCTGCTTCTTCACCGCGTACGCCGTGATCGGCATTCCGGGCGCGATGCTGGTCAAGCGGATCGGCTATATGCGCGGCGCAGCTGTCGGCCTGCTGACGATGATGCTCGGCTGCCTGCTGTTCATCCCGGCTTCGAGCACCGCGACCTATGAACTGTTCCTGTTCGCGCTGTTCGTGCTGGCGACGGGCGTCGTGCTGGTTCAGATCGTCGCCAATCCGCTGATCACGCTGCTTGGCAAGCCCGCGACGGCGTCGAGCCGCCTGACATTCGCGCAAGCGTTCAATTCGCTTGGGACGACGCTGTTCCCGATCGCCGGCGCGGCAATCATCCTGGGGAGTCTGGCAAAGGTCGAGGCGAAGGATCTTTCGGGTCCGGCGCTCGACGCCTATCGCACGGCGGAAAGCCAGGCGATCGTCCACGGTTATCTGGGGTTGGCGGTTGCGCTGGCGATCGTCGCGGCGGTGGTGTGGTCGTTCCGCAATCGGTTGAAAGGTGAGGCGCACCAGGCCGGCACTGGGCTCGCCGGACTCGATCTGCTCGGGCGGCCGCGCTTCGCGTTCGGTGCGCTGTGCATCTTTCTCTATGTCGGCGCGGAGGTGTCGATCGGGTCGCTGATCGTCAACTACCTCAAGCAATCGAACGTCATGGGCCTGACGACGGAAGCGGCTGGCGGATTGATCTTCGTCTATTGGGGCTGCGCGATGATCGGACGGTTCATCGGGTCGTTGGTGCTGCGCCTGATGAGCCCGGGCAAAGTGCTGGCGGCGGTCGCTGTCGGGGCGATCATGTTGATCGCGATCTCGACGCATACGACCGGCCGGACATCGGGCTATAGCCTGTTGCTGATCGGCCTGATGAATTCGATCATGTTCCCGACGATTTTCACGCTGGCGTGCGAAAAGCTCGGTGCACGGGCGGCCGACGGGTCGGGCATCATCAACGTCGCGATTTTCGGCGGCGCGGTCCTGCCGCTGGCGACGGGCGCGATCGCCGACGCGACGGGCAGCCTGGCGCTCGCGCTGCTGTTGCCGGCCGCGTGCTACGCGATCATCGCGGCCTTCGGCGTCTACGCCCGCAAGCCGGCGGAGGATTACGCCGACGCTTAGTCCGGCTGGCTTTCGCCTAGGCGTGGTGCGAACCGCCCAAGTGCCAAGTCTGCGTCGGAGAAGCGGATCGGGGTGCGCAGGCCGTCTAGGCGCTCGCCCTCGATCACCATGCCGCGCGCCCGGACCTGCGGGTCGTTGAGCGCCTGTTCGACGGTGTTGATCGGCCCGACCGGGACGCCGACCGCTTCCAGTTTCGCCAGCAGATCGTCGCGTTCGAACCGCCGCGTCGCCTCGCGGATCGTGGCGAATAGCGGTTCGCGGTAGACGATGCGCCCGGCATTGGTCGCCCAGCGTTCCTCTGGATCGATCCCGACCACGCCGCAAAAGCGCTGGAACTGGCCGTCATTACCCACCGCCAAGATGAACCAGCCGTCGCTGGCCGGGAAGACCGCGTAGGGCGACACGTTCATGTGCGCGTTGCCGACGCGTGTCGGCGTGACGCCGCTCGCGAAGTAATTCGCCGCCTGGTTGGCGAGCACCCCGGTCATCGTGTCGAGCAAGGCCATGTCGATATGCTGGCCGCGCCCGGTCCTTTCGCGCTGGATCAACGCAGCCTGGATGCCGATCACCGAATACAGACCGGTCGAGATGTCGGCCATCGCCACACCGATCTTCTGCGGCGCGCCATCGGGCTCTCCGGTCAAGTCCATCATGCCGCCCATGCCCTGGATGATGAAGTCGTAGCCGGGAAGGGGGGCGTAGGGACCGTCCTGCCCGAACCCCGTGATCGAGCAATAGATCAGGCGCGGATTGATCGCCGATAAGCTGGCATAATCGAGTCCGTATTTGACCAGGCCGCCAACCTTGAAGTTCTCGATCAACACGTCGCTCTCGGCGGCGAGGCGGCGGACCTCGGCCTGGCCCTCAGGCGTCGTGAAGTCGAGAACGACCGACGACTTGCCGCGATTGCAGGCATGATAATAAGCGGCGTCCTTCGAACCGTCGGGGTTTTCGACGAACGGCGGCCCCCAGGTGCGCGTATCGTCGCCCGCCGGGCTTTCGATCTTGATCACTTCCGCGCCGAGATCGGCCAGCACCTGTCCCGCCCACGGCCCCGCGAGAATGCGGGCGAGTTCGAGGACCTTGAGGCCTTTTAGCGGAGCATCTTTTTTCACGTCATTCCCGCGAAAGCGGGAACCCATCTCCCGCGCTTTTCCAAGACCAAACCGTCGGTGATGGGCCCCCGCTTTCGCGGGGGTGACGGCGGAACATTAGAACGCGGCGATCCCGGTGATGGCGCGCCCGAGGATCAATGCATGGACGTCATGCGCGCCTTCGTAGGTGTTGACCGTCTCCAGGTTCATCAAGTGGCGCATCACCTGATACTCGCTCGAGATGCCGTTACCGCCGTGCATGTCGCGGGCGTCGCGGGCGATGGTCAGCGCCTTGCCGACATTGTTGCGCTTGACGATCGAGATCATCTCCGGCGCGAATTTGCCTTCGTCCATCAGGCGTCCGACCCGGAGTGAGGCCTGTAGCCCGAGCGCGATCTCGGTCTCCATGTCGGCGAGTTTCTTCTGGTAGAGTTGCTTGCTGGCCAGCGGCACGCCGAACTGCTTGCGGTCGAGGCCGTATTGGCGGGCGGCGTGCAGGCAGAACTCGGCTGCGCCCATGCTGCCCCAGCTGATCCCGTACCGCGCGCGGTTGAGACACCCGAACGGGCCCTTCAATCCCTGCACCTCGGGCAGCAACGCGTCTTCGCCGACCTCAACCTCGTCCATCATCACCATGCCTGTGATCGACGCACGAAGCGACAGCTTGCCCTCGATCTTGGGCGTCGACAGACCCTTCATTCCCTTTTCCAGGACGAACCCGCGAATGCCGCCGCCATGCGCGTCGGACTTGGCCCAAATGACAAACACATCGGCGATCGGGGCGTTCGAGATCCAGGTCTTTGCTCCAGAGAGCGAATAGCCGGTCGCGGTCCTGGTTGCCCGCGTGGTCATGCTGCCGGGGTCGGACCCGGCATCGGGTTCGGTCAGCCCGAACGCGCCGATATACTCGCCGGTCGCGAGCTTCGGCAGATACTTGCGGCGCTGTTCTTCCGATCCGTATTCGTAGATCGGGAACATCACCAGGCTCGACTGCACCGACATCATCGAGCGATAGCCAGAGTCGATCCGCTCGACCTCGCGTGCGACGAGGCCGTACGCGACGTAGCTTGCGCCGACCCCGCCATATTCTTCGGGGATCGTCGGGCCGAGCAGGCCGAGTTCGCCCATCTCGCGAAAGATCGCCGGGTCGGTGGTCTCGTGCTGGAACGCGTCGATGATCCGCGGCGCGAGCTTGTCCTGCGCATAGGCCCGCGCCGTGTCACGCACCATCCGCTCGTCCCCGGTCAACTGATCCTCGAGCAGGAACGGGTCCGCCCAGTCGAAATGTCCCATGCCGGCCATCATGATCTCCTTGCCCCCGCATTGTCGTGGCTGGCGGCTTCAGGCAAGGAAAAGCGATGCATGAATCCTTTCGTCCCCGCCGCAGCGCGTTGTTCCTGCCCGCAAGCAACGGCCGCGCGATCGAAAAGGCGAGGGGGCTGGCGGCCGATGTCGTTATCCTCGACCTGGAGGATGCGGTCGCGGCGGAAGCCAAGGCCGGAGCGCGAGAGGCGGCGGTCGCTGCCGCCGACGAAGGGTTCGGCGCGCGCCAGTGCGTGATCCGGGTCAATGCCGACGATCCTTATGATCTGGCGGCTGCGGCAGCGAGCAAGGCCGATTCGGTGCTCGCGCCCAAGGTGCGCAACGCCGCCGATGTGGCGCGATACCGCGCGGCGCTGGGCGGCAAGCCGCTTTGGGTGATGATCGAAACGTGCGAGGCGATCGGCCGGCTGCAGGACATTGCCGATGCGGGCGCCGCGGGACTGGTGTTGGGTGGCAACGATCTCGCGCTCGAACTCGGCGCGCGCCCTGGGGCGGAGCGGGCGTGGCTCGCGCCGGTTCAGGCGATGATGCTGGCGGCGGCGCGCTCACGCGGGGCGATAGCGCTCGACGGCGTGTGCAACGACTTCAGCGACGATGCGCGGCTGCGCGTGGAATGCGATGCGGCGGCCGCAATGGGCTATGACGGCAAGTCGCTGATCCACCCCCGCCAGATCGATATCTGCAACGCCGCATTCAGCCCGGGCGAGGCCGACATCGCCTGGGCGAGCAAGGTACGCGACGCGTTCGCCGGTAGCGACGGCGGCGTGATTCAGGTTGAGGGCAAGATGGTCGAGGCACTGCACCTCGTCCAGGCCGAACGGATTCTGGGGATGGCGAAATGAGGATTGTCGGAGTCGAACTCGGCGGCACCAAATGCATCTGCGTATTGTCGCTGGACGGCGCGACGATCGCGGAGGAGCGGCGCATCCCGACCACCGATCCCGTGACGACGATGGCCGCGATCGAGGATGTGCTCGATGCGTGGCGGCCGTTCGACGCGATCGGCATAGCGAGCTTCGGGCCGATCGGGATCGATCGAGGCGCGGCGAGCTATGGCTTCATCACCGCGACAACCAAGCCCGGCTGGGCGAGTACCGATGTCGCCGGTCGACTGCGCGACCGCTATGACGCGCCGGTCGAATTTCACACCGACGTGGTCGGCGCGGGACTGGCGGAGGGGCAGTGGGGCGCGGCGAAGGGTTTACGTGACCATGCCTATGTCACGGTCGGCACCGGTATCGGCATTGGGCTGATCAGCGACGGCAAGCCGGTCGTGGGGATGACCCATCAGGAACTCGGTCATATCCGGCCGGTCCGAGCCGAGGGCGACGAATGGCCCGGCATGTGCAGCTTTCACGGCGATTGCGTCGAAGGGCTGGCGTCCGGTCCGGCAGTCAAGGCGCGCGCCGGGATCAGCGCCGACCAGATCGCGCAGGATTCACCGGTCTGGCCGCTCGTCGCGCATCCCATGGCGCAGCTTTGCCATACGTTGGTCCTGACCGGCGTCCCGCGCCGGATCGTGTTCGGCGGCGGCGTGGCACTCGGCGTGCCGTGGCTCCTGCCGATGGTGCGCGAGATGCTCGACGCGAGCATCGGCAGCTATGGCGACCGGTCGCTACTGGGCGACCTGAACGACTATATCGTTCCCGCGGCGCTCGGCGGTGAGGCGGGTCCGCTGGGCGCTGTCCTGCTCGGGCAGCATGCGCTGAACGGGTAGCCGCCTCCGCCTGTCGTTAGTTTGGCTTGGCGGGAATATCCGCGAGTACGGTTGTGCTGCCGTAATTATACCCCGCCAGCGTCTTGATCTGCGTTCCGTTGCCGAGGTCGCCGCCGGTGCAGCTCAACAGCTTTTCGATGCAATTGCTCGTCCACGCCGTCAGGATGCTGTCCTCCCACGCGCCGAACCAGTCGGCATGCAGCGTCGCGCCCGGCGGCAAATCGGCCATGCCGGCCATCCGGTCGGACGCGAGATACCAATTGGGTGCACTCGCGTCAGTCGTGTACCACGCACCGAGCTGGAATTCGGGGATGATATAGGGATAGCCGGCCGGGCATACTGGCTGCGCGTTCTCGTTATAGACGCGGTACGCCATGTGGCTGCGATGGTCCGGGCTGTCGAGGTCCTTGCCGTTCCAGCAATCGGGCGCGACCAGCACCGCACCGAGCCGCGAACCAGCGGGGCAATGCTGCAACGCTTCGCCGATCGTCGCGAACTGGCCCGACACGGCGCCCGTGCCATCACAGTTCCACCAGCGCTTAGCTGTGTTGGTCGGCGTGCTGGCGGGATCGAGCATGTTGTAGCCAAATATGTAGCGCAGGCCCCGCGGCAATTGGACACAGGCCGTGGCGTAGGTGTGGCACCGCGGGTCGGTCGACGGCATGCGCTTGTAATAGACCGCCAGATAATCGGGCATCACGACCTTGCCGGCCCCGTTCATCATCGCCGGAATCCAATATGCCGACCGGTTGAGTACCGCGTTGCAAGTGCTGTCGCCGGTCTTGCGCAAACTGTCATAGGTCGAATTGGCGTCGGCGAGCGTGTTGCCGAAGAAGGTGTGGAGGTGCGACTTGCCCGGCTGGCCCGGATAGACGATTGGGTCGTTATAGGCATTGTGGCTGGGCGCGCAGAGGAAACGGAACGCGCCGACATCGTCCTCGTGCCCCGGAATGTCGCCGGTGCCCCAGGCTGGCTGGAGGAAATCGTTGACGTTGATGCCCGACGATACCGCTTCGAGGCCGGCGACGGACGGCGCGGGAACGCTGGTCCCTGTCGGGGCTGGCATCGGCATTGGCGTACTGGTGGACGATGGAGTGGGGCTGGGAGTCGCGGTCGGCGCGTCGGCGACCGGCGTTCCTGTCGAAGCTGAGGTGCCGCCAGCGGCGCCTCCGCCGCACCCCGCGAGAGCTAGGGCGGCGAACAAAAGGGCACAATGGCCGGACGAACGGAACGCACGACGGATCATGCCCCAAATCAATATGGGGAGCACGTAAATACCTGGTTAAATGGGGGAATTTTTCTTTTTGTTTACTATGTCTGTTATCGGATTTCCAACCATCCGGGGGTGCGAGTCATCTTGCGCGGCGCACCATCCGTCCGGTTACGGCTTGAAGCCGACGGGATATGTTGAGGGCGCGTGCGACGGCGCCCATGCAATTGAATGCACAGTTGAAAAATAGTGTAACGGCGGGTGGAGCGCCTTTCGGGACGGGCCGTTTATCGTTCCGTCGTGCCGCGATCAGTCTGCGGTGGCGGTGGACCCGATGTCCTTCAGCAAGCGGTCGAAATAATCGATCGTCTTGCCCAGCCCCTCGCGCAACTGGATGCCCGGTTGCCAGCCGAGTCGGTCGCGTGCGGTCGAAATATCTGGCTGACGCTGGCGGGGATCGTCCTGGGGCAACGGCCGGAAATCGAATTCGACGTTCGACCCGACGAGTTCGCGCACCAGTTCCGCCAGCTCGATCATCGTGAATTCGACCGGGTTGCCGATATTGATCGGCCCCGTCGTCTCCTTCGACGAATCCATCAGCGCCATCAGGCCGGCGACCAGATCGTCGACGTAGCAGAACGACCGGGTCTGCTTGCCGTCGCCATACATCGTGATCGGTTTGCCGCTCAGCGCCTGGACGATGAAGTTCGACACGACTCGCCCGTCATTGGGGTGCATGCGCGGGCCGTAGGTGTTGAAGATGCGCGCGACCTTGATCTCGGTGCCATGCTGGCGGTGATAGTCGAAGAACAACGTCTCGGCGCAGCGCTTACCCTCGTCATAGCAGGAGCGCGGGCCGATCGGGTTGACGTTTCCCCAATATTCCTCGCGCTGCGGGTGCATCGTCGGGTCGCCATAGACTTCGCTGGTCGAGGCCTGGAGGACCTTGACCTTCAAACGCTTGGCGAGGCCGAGCATGTTGATCGCGCCCATCACGCTCGTCTTTGTCGTCTGGACGGGATCGAACTGGTAATGCACGGGCGAGGCGGGGCAGGCGAGGTTGTAGATCTGGTCGACCTCGACCGACAGCGGGAAGGTCACGTCATGCCGCAGGATCTCGAACGACGGATTGTTGCGCAGATGCGCGACGTTGCGGAGGCGTCCGGTATAGAAATTATCGACGCATAATACTTCCGCGCCGCGCTCGATCAGGCGATCGCACAGGTGCGATCCGATAAAGCCCGCGCCGCCGGTGACCAGGACACGCTGTTCGAACGAAGTCATACGCCAACCCCCAGATGCTGTGGCGGCTATAATCGCGGGGCGGTCTAGCGCAAGGCACTACACTGGTTCGGGATGTCCCGGATTGGCCGTTTGCGGGACCCAAAGATGAGCGACCCCTCACCATGTCCCGAAACCGGACGATGGCGGCGTTTGTATAGAATTTGGCGCAGAATTCCGCGAGAAATTCATCCCTAACGACGATGTTGCGTTTGCGAACATCGGTGAACTGGGGCATGGCCGCTCCCAACGTACAGGGTTATCGACGGGGTAGGCACTTCCTTTGGATATGGCCGCATCAAAGGCACTACTGACGCAGGACCGAGGCTCGATGGAGCGTCGGCGGATGCGGTTGTATGCGCTTTGCCTCGCACTCGATCTTGCCGCGATCTTCGCCGGTTTCTGGCTGGGCAGCCTGACTCAGGGCGCGCGCGGACTGACCATCAACGGTTTCCCGGTGGTGTTCGGCGCGATGCCGTTCTTCGTCATATTCGGGCTGATGTATGGCGCCTACAGCGTCAAGGGTCTGAGCGACTATGCCGATTCGGCGCGCGGGGTGCTGGCGGCGTTCGGTGCGACGTCGCTCCTTATAGTGACGTTCGCGTTCCTTGCCCAGGTCGGGGCCGTGATGTCGCGGCAGGCCTTTGTCTACGCGGTGCTATTTTCGGTGGCGCTGATTCTCGTCGGTCGCGCGCTCGTCGCGGCGCTGGTGCGCTGGGCGTTCGACAGTGTGGTCGAAAAGAGCCTGTTGATCGTCGACGGACCACCGGTCGGACTGGCGCCGGATTGCGACGTGCTGGACGCCAAGGCGCTCGGGTTGCGGCCCGACCTGGACAATCCGGGCACGATCGCTCGGCTGGGCGGGCTCGTCGATCCGTACGACAAGATTTATCTCGGCGTGGGAGAGGCGAACCGCGAAGCGTGGATCACCACGCTGAAGGCGACCGGCATGGCCGTCGAATTGTTGGTGTCGCTTCAAGACATACATGGCGCGGTGGGGCTGGGACGACTGGGCGACCGCGATACGCTGATCCTGTCGATGGGGCCGCTGAGCCTGGCCAGCCGAGTCCAGAAGCGTGCGTTCGACCTGGCGCTGACGATCCCGGCGCTGATCCTGATCGCGCCGTTGTTGCTCGTCGTCGCTATTGCGATCCGGTTGGACTCCAAGGGGCCGGCATTGTTCGCGCAGACTCGCATCGGCCGGAACAACCAGCCGTTCAAGATCTTCAAGTTCCGCTCGATGTATATGGCCCAGACCGACGCGAACGGCACGGTGTCGGCAAGCCGCAACGACAGCCGCATCACGCGCGTCGGCAAGTTCATCCGCGCCACCAGCATCGACGAGCTGCCGCAACTGTTCAACGTGTTGATCGGCAACATGAGCCTGGTCGGCCCGCGCCCGCACGCAACCGCCTCGACCGCCGGGGATCAGTTGTTCTGGGAAGTGTCGCACCATTATTGGATGCGCCATGCGTCGAAGCCGGGCATCACCGGGCTGGCGCAGATCCGGGGCTTCCGTGGTTCGACCGAAAAGCGCGAGGATCTGGAGGGGCGGTTGCGGTGCGACCTCGAATATCTGCAGAACTGGACCTTTTGGGGCGACCTGGTGATCCTGCTCGCGACGGTCAAAGTCCTGAAGCATCAGAATGCGTTTTGACGGGCGCGCGGTGACGGCGGACGGTCGCTGACGATGGCTTCCTTGTCACAGCGGCTGATCGCGTCGGTGTACGCGCGATTGGGTTCGGCGTCGCGGCTCGCGGTGGCGGACCTCGCGATGCGCAATTTCGAAGAGACGACCTACCAACGGCTCGTTCAGATGGGCTTCGCGCCCGACGGTTATATCGATGTGGGCGCGTATCACGGCAACTGGACGCGTCTTGCGCACCGCGTGCTCGGGCCCAAGCCGACGCTGATGGTCGAGGGGCAACCCTCGCTGGTCCCTGCGCTCGAAGCGTTCGCCGCGACGCGCGGCGACATGGCGGTCGCCAGCGGTGTGTTGTCCGATACGTCGGGCCAGCAAGTGCCGTTCTACGAAATGGGTACTGGCTCCTCGATCTTCGCCGAGGCCAGCAACGCGCCGCGCGAACAGAAGACCACGACGACGAAGACGCTGGACGAGGTCGCTGCAACGTTCCTGACCAATGTGTCGGCGCCGTTCCTCAAGATCGACGTGCAGGGCGCCGAGCTGAAGGTGCTGGCGGGTGGCGCGAAAGTGCTGGAGAAGGCGTCGCTGGTGCAGCTCGAAGTGGCGATGCTGCAATATAATCAGGGCGCGCCGCTGATGCCGGACGTCGTAGCCTGGATGGCTGGGCGCGGCTGGCTGCCGACCGAGATTTCGGGGTTCAGCCGCCCGTCGGGGCCACTGGTTCAGATCGACTTGCTGTTCGCGCGCGCGGATTCGCCACTTCGCCCCAGCGAGTTCCGGTTTTAACGATGCGCCGCGTTGCTCCTTCGACCGACGCCGTAGGGCGCGGCGTCAGAATTTGAACTTGCCGCCATGCGCGTCGCCACGTTTCCGAAACAGGTTGCGAAACTGCCGCGCAAGTTCGACCGCGTGGCGGACGACGGGCAGCCGGTCGTAGATTTTGAGGTCGCCGATGTCGGTGCGCGACGCGCGCTGGTTGCCGATCGCCGGTTCGGCAAAGGCGGTCTTCACCTCCGGATGCGCCCGGCGGAACCAGACATAGGCGCCGTCGATCGGCGGGAATTGGCCTTCGGGATTCAGCCCGGTAAAATAGTCGGCGACCTGTTTCGCGGCCGCGGCGGTGAAGCCCATCATGTGTGCGCCGATGATATCGCTGTTCTGCAAATCGTCGGGCCGGTCGGCGTAGTAACCGCCGTAGAAGATGTCCCACCCCTCGGGCGCGACATAGTCGCGGATGCCGGGGACGAAATCGCAATCGTCCTCCAGGATCAGCACCGACGCGCCTTTCGCCGCGGCCTCTTTCAGGATGGCGTGATGGCTGAGGAACACGCCGTGCATCCCGATCGAGGAGTGGTTCAGCGCTTCGGTCGGGCGGATCGCGCGGAAGAATTCGACGCGCGGATCGTCGCCGATCCCGGCATGGTCGAGTTCGCGTTCCATCCGTCGTCGCCGGTCGGTGCGTTCCGGCAGGTTGATGATGCGGATCATGTCGAATTTGTCGAAGATCATTGGTTGTCCACTCTGCGTGCGCGCGCTTGTTATAAGAAACCGCCCCGCCGACAAGATCGTTTACCATTCGGGCCGGAGGTGACGTCCGCGGCACCGTCGCTTTCCGCGCGCAACGGGGCGGCGAATTTGGTATCGGGCGCCATGACCGGGAAGGGCAGGCGCTGTCGCCGGGCCGCGTCGGGGAGCCGGTAATGCATTATGTCGTCTTTGCGCTGATCCTGTTGAGCACCCCGATGCTGGCGTCGATGCTTCGCCAGTATCCGGACCTGCGCCCTTGGGCGCTCACCGCAATCGGCGCATTGATGTTCACCGGCGGCAATCTGCGCATCGACGCGGCGCTGATCGGCTGGCCGATGTGGAACGGGACGGCACGCGGCATCGAGATTTCCCCGATCGATGCCTTGGCGATGGCCCTGATCCTGACGCGGCGGGGCAAGGGGCCGACGCGGCCGTTCTGGATCGCGATCGGCGCGTATGGGGCTGTCTTGTTGCTGTCGATGACCCAGGCATCGGTCTGGATGGCGACGCTGTTTTCGTGCTGGCAGTTTGTCCGTGCGGGAATCGTATTCACCGCGATTGCGGGCGAATGCGCGTGGCCCGACCTGCGGTCCGGGTTGTTTCGCGGTCTGTCGCTTGGGCTGATGTTGCAGGCCTGCTACGTCATCAACCAGAAGCTGCACGGCATGGTTCAGGCGACCGGCACGATGTTCCATCAGAACACGCTGGGCATGATGACCGAATTGGCGCTGCTGATCCTGATCGCGGCGTTGCTGGCCGGGGAACGCAGCAAGTTGATCAAGGTGGGAATTGCCGCCGGTCTGATCGTGATCGCGGGCGGCGGATCCCGCGGCGCGATGGGGATCGCGGGCGGCGGGATCGTCGTGTACGTCCTGCTGTCGCTGATACGCGGCGTGACGCCGATCAAGATGAAGATGGTCGGGCTGGGTGCGTTAGCGGCGGTCGTCGTGGTGCCGTTGGGCATGGCGACGCTGAAGGAGCGGTTCGGATCGGAATCGATCACGACCCAGGAGACTCAGCGTGCCGCCTTCGAACGCGCGGCGACCGCGATGGCCGCCGATCACCCGGTGCTGGGCGTCGGCGCCAACCTCTATGTGCCGACCGCCAATCTGAAGGGCTATGCGGACAGGGCCGGCGTGGCGTGGAATTTCGCCAATCGATCGGCGCCGGTGCACAACGCCTATTTGCTCGCGCGCGCGGAAACGGGATGGGCGGGCGAGCTTGCGTTTCTTGCCCTGCTGATCGCACCGCTCGTAATCGGGCTGCGCTTCGCTTTCAAAAACCGGGTCGGCGTAAGCGGCGAGATCGCGCTCGGCGCGGCGATCGCGATGGGCGTGAACGTGGTGCACAACAGCTACGAGTTCACGGTGTTCAACTATGAGGTTCTGGCCTTGGTGTTCATGACGATCGGGGTAATCGCGGCGCAGGTGCGTGGCATCCCGTCGATACGCCCGCGCCGCGCCGCGCCGCCGGTCGAGGTCGATCGGGCAGTTCCGCAACTAGCGGGCAGGGCGCCAACGATCCGTTGACAGTTTGAATGTATGCCACCACGCAGCGCCGGGTCTCTCGTGCGCTGCGCAGCGGGATGGAATGAGTAAGATGGAACAGGAAAAGAGCTGGGAAACCAGCATGTTGGGCTATGGCGATGCGCTGAAGGCGATCGTCGCCGCGCATCCCGACGCCAAGATTCTCGAACTGGGCGCGGGCCGCCGGCCGTCCTTCACGTTCGAGGAAATGCCGTCGACGGTGAAGTCCTATACCGTGAACGACATCAGCCCGGAGGAGCTATCGCTGCTGCCTGACGGCTATGACCAGGCGTGTTTCGACGTCAGTGGCGACGCCAGTAACTTTAGTGACCGTTATGACGTAGTGTTCTCGCGCTTCCTGGCGGAACATGTCGCGGACGGTGAGGCGATGCACCGCAACGTCTATCAAGTGCTGCGCGACGGCGGGACGGCGTTCCACCTGATTCCGACGCTCTATGCGATGCCGTTCGTGATCAACAAGTTCCTGCCCGAGCGGCTGACGAGCTGGGTGCTCGCCACCTTTGCGCCGCGCCGCGCGATCAACCCGAAATTCCCGGCTTATTATTCGATGTGCTACGGCGATCCTGAGAAGATGGCGCGCAAGTTGAAGCAGATCGGATACAGCAAGGTCGAGGTGCGCAGCTTCTACGGCCATTTCTATTACGAGAAGATTCCGGTGCTGCGCGGTATCCACCGCTGGTTTTCGGATCTCGCCGCGCGCAATGAATGGACCCGGCTGAGCAGCTACGCCTATATCAAGGCAGAGAAGTGATCGGTTCTAACCCCCCAGCAATGGGTTGATCGGACGCCGCGTGACCGAGGCCGCACCGTCGTTGAAACCGCTTGCCGGCAAGGCGCTGGCGGCGACGCGCGATCCACTCGTGCGCCGTGCGGCGTGGCTGACGCTGCCGTTCGGGGTGCAGCAGGTGATCCGGCTCTGCACCAGCATCGTGCTCGCTCGTCTTCTGGCGCCGGAAATGTTCGGCGTCATGGTGCTGATCAACACGCTGCGCACCGGCACTGAATTGCTGTCCGATCTGGGCATCGGGCAAAGCGTGGTGCGCAGTCCGCACGCCAACAACCAGACGTTTCTCGACACTGCCTTTACCGTGCAACTGGCGCGGGGCGTATTGTTGATGACGGTAGCGTTGCTCGCAGCGTGGCCCGTCGCCCACGGCTATAACAACCCCGAACTTGCGAAAATCATCGTCGTCGCGTCGCTGACCTTCCTGCTCACCGGCCTCCAGTCGCCGGATTTGTTTCTGATGCAACGAGATATTCGCGTCGCGCATCGAGGCATCTTCGACATGGTGACCGTGGTGGCGTCGAGCGTCATCACGATCGGGCTGGCATGGTGGTGGGGCAACGTCTGGGCGCTGGTCTGGGGACTGGTGCTCAGCACCTTCTTTTCGACCGCGATGACCTTCGCCTTCGCGCCGCTCCGATTTCCGCGGCTGACCTGGCATCCGGAATATTGGAACGAGATTTTCCATTTCGGTAAATGGGTGTTCCTGTCGACCGCGATCTATTTCGCCGCGATCAGCACCGACAAGATCTATTTCAGCGCGGTGCTGCCGCTGGGCCTCGTCGGCATCTACGGCGTCGCGCGCACGTTTTCGGACATGTTGACGTCGCTGGCGCAGCGTTTCGGCGCGTTCCTGGTGTTTCCTAAGGTGGTCGAACTGCGCCAGCAACGTGGCGAAGTGTCGGAGGCGTATCAGCATAAAAGGCGGCTCGCGCTTGGCGCGATCGCCGTGGGGATCGCGGTCGCGCTGGCAGTGTCCGACCGCGCGATCCTGATACTCTACGATGCGCGCTATCACGCGGCCGCGTTCATTCTGCCGGTGCTGTTCGCCGGCGCGTGGTTTGCGGTGCTGGCGGCGTTCGGCGAATCCACGCTGTTTGGGCTTGATCGTCCGCGCGCCAGCGCTGCGGGGAATCTGGCGAAGTTCGTCATCATGATCGTCGGCCTGCCACTGGCCGTGGCGCGGTATGGCGTGTTCGCCGGGCTGCTGGTGTTGATGCTTGCGGAAGCCGGTCGCTGGGCGGCGTTGTCGGTGGCGTTGCGCGCGGAGCGGCTGACCTCGGTGCGCGACGATGTGCTGATGACCATCGGCGTGTTCGTGCACGCGGTGATATTGAAGGCCGGGCTGGGGGCGATCGGACTGGTGCCGACGTTCCAGCAATGGTGGGCGTTGGGCGCATCCGTCCATGGCTGACGGCGCGACCTCGATTGGCATCGTCGCGATCGGTCGCAACGAGGGGGAGCGGCTGGTTCGCTGCCTTGCGTCGATCCCGGCGGGCGTGCCGACCATTTATGTAGACAGCGCCTCGACCGACGGCAGTCCGGAGAGGGCCCGGGCTGCCGGGGCGACGGTCCACTCGCTTGACATGGCGCGACCGTTTACCGCAGCGCGCGCGCGGGCGGAGGGCGTGGCGGTGCTGTTCGACCGGCATCCCGGCATCGAGTTCCTGATGTTCGTCGATGGCGATTGCGAGATCGAGAAGGACTGGCTGAAGATCGCCGCCGATTTCCTCGAGCAGAACACCGATTTCGCCGCTGTCTGTGGGCGGCGGCGCGAGCGTTTCCCAGAGGCGAGCTTCTACAACGCGCTGGCCGATTACGAATGGTCACAACCGGCGGGGGAAGCCGAGGCTTGCGGCGGCGACGCAATGATGCGCGCGTCGGCCTATCAGGCGGTCGGCGGGTTCGATGCGAAGATGATCGCGGGCGAGGAACCCGAATTGTGCGGACGGCTGCGCGCGGCGAAATGGCGGATCATGCGGCTCGATGCGCCGATGACGATCCACGACGCGGCGACGTTCCGTTTCAGCCAATGGTGGAAGAGGGGCGTGCGCAGTGGTTTCGGCTATGCCCAGGCGTGGCGCGTGACGCGCGCACAGGGACAGCCGCTCTATAATCGCGAACTCAGCCGCGCCTTCGGCTGGGGGGCGATCTTGCCGCTCGTCAGTATCGTTGGCGCGGTGGTGATCCATCCGCTTGCCGTGCTGCTTTGGCCCGGAATGAATCTACTGCAGATCGCGCGCTGGTCGCCGCGCGTCGGGGTGCGGCACGCGACGCTCGCCGCAGTGGCGCATTTCGCCGAGTTGGCCGGGGCGCTGCGCTATATCGGGCGCGCCCTGCGTGGCGATGCCGGCGGAACACTGGTCTACAAATGAATGGCGAGACCCTGACGGTCGGGTATGTGATGACGCATTACCCTCGCAACGCCCAGACGTTCATCGCTGGCGAGATCGACGGCGTGCGTGCGGCGGGGGTCGAAGTCGCATGCTTCGCGATGAACCGGCCGGACGCGCGAGAGTTGGCGGTCGTGGGCGCGCAGGAAAAAGCGTCGGTGACAACCTATTTGAAGGACAGCCCGCTCGGCGCGATCGGCGACGCGCTGGCGATCACGCTGCGCCATCCGGTGGGAATGAGCCGGATCATTGGCGCTGCGATCAACAGCGGGGGCGGCAGCGTGAGGCGGACGATCCGCCGGCTGGCGCATCTGGCCCAGGCGGCGCGGCTGGCGCGCGTGGCGAAGGCGCAGGGAGTACGGCATCTTCATGCGCATTTCGCGCTCGCCCCGGCCACGATCGCCTGGTTCGCGAGCCGGATGATGTCGCTCGACGGGCAACCGGTCGGGTTCAGTTTCACGATCCACGGTTTTCACGATTTCGTCGATCCGGGGGAGACTCGACTCGACCTTAAGGCGCACGCCGCCGACGCTGTCGTGTGCATCAGCGATTTCACGCGCGGGCAATTGTTCCTCAACAGCGATCCGGCGGTCTGGCCGCGCGCGCGCGTCATCCGGTGCGGCATCGATCTGGCCGCGTGGCAGTTCGCGACTCCCGAGCGTGTTGCAGGGGCGCCGACCATTGTCGCGCTCGGGCGGCTGTCGGCTGAAAAGGGCTTCGGCATCCTGATCGAAGCGCTCGCGCAACTGCAGGAAGCAAAGCTGCGGCTGGTCGGCGACGGTCCCCAACGCGCCGTATTGACCGCGCTGGCGGATCGGCTGGGGGTGTCCGAACGCGTGACCTTCGTCGGCGAACTGCCGCCAGAACAGGTTCGTGCCGAACTGCGCGCCGCGGACATTTTCTGCCTGCCGTCGTTCAGCGAGGGCTTGCCGGTGTCGATCATGGAGGCGATGGCGGCGGGTGTGCCGGTCGTTGCCACCTGGATCGCGGGGATACCCGAACTCGCGCAGGACGGCGTGACCGCGCTGACTGTGCCGCCAGCACGCGTCGATGCGTTGGCGGAGGCGTTGCGCCGGCTCGCCGACGATCCTGCGCTCGGCAGGAAGCTGGCGGATGCAGCGCGTGCGCGGGTCGAGGCGCATCACGATCAGGCGATTAACGGTCGGGCGATGGCCGATCTGCTGCGGAGCCTTGTAGCATGAACGACCGCAAGCTGAACGTCGCCATCGTCGGCTGCGGCGCGATCGCCTACGAGCATTTGCCGTTCGTCGCCGCGACGCCCTTCGCGCGGCTAGCGGCCGTGTGCGACACCTCGCCCGCACTCGCCGCGGCGGCGGGAGAGCGGTTCGGGGCGGGGGTGATCCATACCGATGTCGCCGCGATGCTGGCCGATACGAGCCCCGACATCGTCCACGTCCTGACACCGCCGCACACGCACGATTCCATCGTCCGCCAGTCGCTGGCTGCCGGCGCGCACGTGCTGTGCGAGAAGCCGATGACGGGAACCGAACGTGAGACGGCGGACTTGCTGGCGGCAGCAGACACGGCGGGTCGCAAGCTCGTGGAAAGCCGCAACCTGTTGTGGAACGATCCGATCCTGACGCTCCAGCGGATGATCGCGGATGGCAAGTTCGGCCGCGTCACCGAATGCGATATCCTGTTGTCGCTCGATTTCCTCGCGGGGCCGTTCGGCGACCGCAACCTGTCGGGCATGGTCGATCTGCCGGGCGGGGCGGTGCACGATTTCATGCCGCACTTGGTCTATACGTTCCAGATGCTGGCGGGACTCGGCGACGACTATGAAGTGCGCGGATTCCTGCAGAATCGCAGCGACAATCCGCGCGCGCGGTTCGATCATCTCGACGCGCTGATCGACGATGGCCAAGTGCGCGGGCGGTTGCGCGTCGCGACCGACGCCTATCCGGAGGCGTTCCGTGTCGTCATCCGCGGGACCGAGGGAACGGCCGAGACCGACCTCTATAACCCCTATCTGCGCTATGACGCCGCACCGAACGTCGGCAAGCGCGCGCCGTTCGGGCAGGTAGCCAACGGTCGCAGCCTGAAGAAGGCGGGGTGGACCAATTTGCGCAACAAGATCATGCAGCATGGGACGATGCACGGCCTGCCGCGCATGGTCGAGGCGATCTATCACGCGGTCCTGGACGGGACGGCAATGCCGATCACGCCCGCAGAAATGATCGCAACGGCGCGGCTGTGCGATCGGCTGGTCGCTTTGGGCGATCCACGATGAAGGTTCTGGTGACGGGCGCCGGCGGCTTTCTAGGCCGTGCGGTCGTGGCGGCGGCGGCGCGTGCGGGGCATCACGTTGTCGCGATGGTGCGTCCTGTCTCGGCCGGGCGAGGTGGCTATCCGGACGGCGTGACCGAGGTTGCGGGCGACTTGCGTCAGCGGGGGGCGTGGACCGGGGCAATCGGCGACGTGGATGCGGTGGTGCATTGCGCGGCGGCGTTTGGCGATTTGCCGTCGCAACTGGCGGGGACGGTACTAGCGACCGAGAATCTACTCGGTGCGCTGCCGGTGACGCTGCGCCGGTTCGTGCACGTCAGCAGCTTGTCGGTCTATGACTTCGACGCGCCACGCTTAGGGGGCGTTCTTGACGAGGAAACGCCGCTCGAGACCGCTGCGCTGCGCCGCGACGCCTATACGCAGACCAAGTTGCTGCAAGAGCGGTTGGTGCGCGAACATTCCGCCCGCGTCGGGACGAAACTGGTCGTGGTGCGGCCAGGGGCGATCTATGGCCCGGGCAAGGATTGGGAAGCCGGAACGGGGCTGAAGGTCGGGCGGTTCGATCTGGTCTTTGCGCCGCTGGCGAAGATGCGGCTGATCCATGTCGACAATTGCGCCGATGCGATCGTCGCCGCGCTGACTGCGCCACTCAACGGGCCGCTCACCGTCAATCTGATCGATCCGGAGCAGCCGACGCACTGGCGCTATCATGCGCTGGCCAAGCGCGCGGGCGTGCCGACAGGCGTGGCGATCCCGGTGCCGTATCTCTTCGTGCTCGCTTTGGGCGGGTCCGCGCGGCTGGCGAGCAAATTGTTCTTCCGTGGCCGCGCGCGATTACCTGAACTGCTCGATCCGCCGCGCCAGCGGGTAAGGTGGCGGCCGCTCAGCTATCCCAACGCGCGGGCGCGCGCTGCACTGGGCTGGGCGCCGCGGATCGGGTTGCAGGACGGCGTCGCCACGCTGGTCACGACGCCGAGCATCTCCGGCTGACGCCGCTAACGGCTGTCCTTCAGGGCGCCCTTGGTCTTGTCCACGACCAGTTCGCCGCGTTTCTCATCGGCGCGTAAGACAGGCGGCGGCGCAGCACCGGGAGCGTCGGGCAGCTTCGGCTTGCCGAGCAAGTCGTCCTTCACGAGCGTGCGGTTTGGCGACAGCACGCCCAAGGGGTCAGTCGTCTCACCGCTGCGGCCGACGCCGACCAGTTCAGCGTCAGGATCGGCATTCGGATCGATCTCCGGCAGCAGCGTCGGCAACACCTCGGCGCTGGCGTTGTAGCGTTCGCCAAACCCGGCGGGTCGGCCCAGCCCGCCGCGCATCGTGTAGAAAATGTGCGCCCCGATCGTCGCCACCTTGTCGAGCGATCCGGCCCAGTACGGCACGACATAATTGGCATGGTAATGCGTCGATAGGCCGACCGACCGCTCGACCGCGCCCGACAATGCCGCCAGCGCGATGCGCCGGGCCGATGCCCAGCCGGCGATGCTGGGCTGGCGCGCCAAGCTGCCGTCGCACGTGAAGCTGAACTGGCATCCGGTGCGCTGCTCCGATCCCTGGAACACCACGCCGCAGACCGAGTGAGGGAAGATGGGGCTGCGCATGCGGTTGAGCACCACCTGGGCGACCGCGCGCTTGCCGGTGTCGCTCTCGCTCGCGGCTTCGTAGTAGATCGCCTTGGTTAGGCAATCGAGCGCCGCGTTGGTGCCGCCGGGTGGCTCGATCGCGGCGGGAAGGAAGAAGGGTCGCGCGAAGCTGGTGGGCGTGCTGTCGAGCGGGCGCGCCGCGTTGAGCGCCACGGCGTCGGTCGACGTGATCGCGAGTGGCGTGTTGGTCAGGAGAGTCCTGATCTCATCGGCGGACGGCGGGACCGGCAGCGTGGCCGCGGGCGTATTCCGGTGCGGGAAGCCGAACCGCTGTGCGACGTCGCGCTGCACCAGCAGCGAGCCCATGATGACGAGCAGAATCGTCGCGACCAGCCATAGCTCCCGGCGGGTCGGCATCGCATGTCGGTGGATCACGGTCGCCATGTCACCCGCTCAGCGCGCCAGATTGTCGGCGATGACGCGATCGAGCGCCTGCGCAAGCCGCCGATCATTCTCGTCGGTGAAATGCGTATCCGGTAAATAGTTGGCGGGATTGTTAGGGTCCACGACCGTATCCGAGCTCAAATAGGGAATCCTGTCGCGCTGGATCGTCATGCGCAGCGCCCGGAACAGTTGATTCCCATAGCCGTAATTATTGACGATATAAATGACTGGAAGCTGACCGTTGCGGCGCGCCGTCGCGGCGAATTCGGCGATGATCGCGTTGGCGACCTTCACCGCCTCGCTGTCGGGGTTGAAGCTCTTCGCGGTCAGTACGTCGCTCGCGGTTTCGCGGTCGCGCTTGTTGATCCAGGCGCGCCGGGCAAGGCGCACCAACGTCGAATGGTCGAGCGGCGTCGCGCGGAACATCAACGGATCGTAGAACGGGTCGTAGCGCTGGAACTTCGCCACAGCCGCAGCCCATTTCTGCGGATCGTTCAGCGTCGCGGTATAGTCGGCGAACGATTCATAGGGCGGCGTGACGACCTGCAGCTTGCCCGCGCCATCGATGAAATAGCGATCCTGCGTGTAGGCGAGCGGGAAGCTGACGTTCCATGTCATCGGCGTCATCGAGGTGATTTCGGGAAGTGTCGAGGACATGATCGCGAGGACCACGACCTTGCTGGCGCGGTTGCCCGTGTCGCGCCGGAACGCGCCGAACGACCAGTTAGTCGTCGCCCCCGGCCCGGCGACGGTGCGCACGGCGTAGTTGGGGAATTCGCTATGCAGTGCATCGGCCAGGCGGACGGCGTGCGACATGCCATAGACGGTGATCGGGACCGCGCCGGGTTGGGCAGGGCGTTCGACCGCCTTGAGCGGACTGTACCAACCGGCCAGCGTGATCGGCGCGGTCTGGTTCGGGTCGGCGCGCGTCATGCGGCGGACGCGGGCCTCCATCGACCGGCCGTAATCGAAGAACAGTTGCAGCTTGCCCGGATTGACGTTCTTCACATCAGCCGGGAACGCGAACGCGAGGCTGGCGCCGACGTCGAGCACGATCAGCCACAATAAGGCCCAGAGCAACGTCGCCCAGCGGCGGCGGCGCTCGCGCGGCGCGTCGGCCTCAGAACTGGAAGTAGATGAACTGTGCGGGTGCATTGCTAGAGCCCATGACCAACAGGAACGCCATCGCCGCCATGGCGAAGCCGACCGTCCAGGCCGGATAACGCTGATAGAAACGGCCGTCGCCGCCGGCCCGATACTGCCCGATTTCCCAAGTCGCCAGCACGACGATGCCGAGCAGGGTCGACAGCGGCGGCAGCGCGGCGGACAGGCGGAGACCACCCGCACCGGTCAGCAGCGTGCGGGTGAACGTCGCGATCTGATCGAACGAATGCGCGCGGAACAGCAGCCAGCCGTAGAGCGTGACGATGCCGAAGCCGAGCGTCTTGAGCACCGCCTCGATCCGCCCGTCGGGGCTTGCCGGGCGGCCCTTGCCACCGGTCAGCACGCGATGCGCGCTGAGCGCGGTGCCGTGATAGGCGCCCCACAGGATGTAGTTCCACGCGGCGCCATGCCACAGCCCACCGAGGAGCATCGTCAGCATCAGGTTGCGGCAGGTGAACGCCATGCTGCCGCGATTGCCGCCCAGCGGCTTGTAGAGATAATCGCCGAGCCAGGTCGACAGGCTGATGTGCCAGCGATTCCAGAAATCGCGCGGGCTGCGCGCGAAATAGGGCAGGCGGAAATTGACCATGATGTCGACGCCGAACAGCTTCGCGGTACCGCGCGCGATGTCCGAATAGCCCGAGAAATCAGTGTAGATCTGGACCGCGAACAGGATGGTGCCGACCACGACCTCCAGCCAGCTGACCGGGCCGGAGCTGTTGAAGATCTGGTCGACCGTCATCGCCGCGCCGTCCGCGATCGCGATCTTCTTGAACAGGCCGAGCAGGATCAGGAACAGGCCGCGCGTTGTTTCGGTAAAGCTCAGCGTGCGCGGCTGGATGATTTGCGGCAGCAGGTGGCGCGCGCGTTCGATCGGGCCGGCGACGAGCTGGGGAAAGAACGCCACGAACAGCCCGAAGTCGAGGAAGCGTTCAACGGGTTTCAGCTCGCGTTTGTAGATGTCGATCGCGTAGCTCATCGACTGGAACGTGTAGAACGATATACCGACTGGCAGGACGATGTCGAAATGGCGCGGCTGGGCGGCGATGCCGATGTCGTTGAGTGCGGTGACCGCACTGTCGACGAAGAAGTTGAAATATTTGAACGTCCCCAGGATCGCCAAATTGACGCACATGCTGAGGATCATCGAATATTTGCGGCGTTTGTCCTCGGGCAGGCGCGACAGCCACGCGAACGCTCCGGCGGCGAGGGCGAGGCCGAGCGGCAGGTAGAGCAGCACCGAGGGCATCGCGGTGCTGATGATGGGCCCGGTCGCGTGCATGCCGACGGCGGTCCGCACCAATGTGCCAAAATTGCACCCGACGAGCAGGAACGCACCGACGGTGAGGAACGTCAGCGGCAACCACACCTGCTGCCGCGTCATCTTGGCGCGTTCGAGGATCAGCCCAGTCCAGAAATCCAGACAGGTCGACACGATCATCAGGAACAGGAAGCGCCAGTCCCACCAGCCGTAGAACAGGTAGCTCGCAGCGAGCAGCATGTAATTCTGTGCGCGGAACGGCAACACGCGATACAATGCGTATACGACCGGCAGGAACACGGCGAAGGTCAACGAATTGAACAGCATCGCCCTTGCCTTATTGCCCCTGAAAAGCCCTACCTACGCGTCTGGTTCACGCGCCATGACTGCGGCTATCCGGGTCGAACTAAGCTGTCCAGATTGTTAACCCTGATACGGGGTTAACGGGCGTGTCAGTGGCCGTCGCCGTCGATCTTGTTGGGGCCGATCGGTGGGAATTTGAGCACTTTGAAGACGTAGACTCCGACCAGAACGAGCACCAGGCCCGCGCCGATCTGGCCGACCGGTTCCAGATAATGGTTGCCCAGATAGTTCGAGACCGCGCAGCCGAGCGCTGGGAACAGATATTCCATCAGGTGGTCACGCGTGCGTTCTTCGACGGACCGCTGCAGCATCAGCACGACGAGCCCGCCGAAGCAGATGATCGTCACCCAATCCCAGACAGTTTCCATCGCCGTGCAAGCTCCCCGTTCGGGCTGGCGATCGCGTTCCCGGCGACCCATGGCCCATGCCTTTGCAGCTAAAGCACCATGGCCCTATGTCAATGCAAAGGCGATGTAACGATTCGACACAGCGCTTATTGCGGCGCGCATTGTCGTATTGCCTGAAACAACGATTGGATGGCATTGGGCACGCGTATATCGCGGCGCGAGCGGCGGTTTGGGGATATTGTTCGCGCATGCGCATCCTATTCGCCCTGCCGGGTTTCCATGCCCAGGATCGTGGCGCCGAAGTGGCGTTGCTGTCGGTCGCGCGTGAGCTGGCGCGCGGCGGGGACGAAGTGACGGTGATGGGTGGCGGGCCGGAGCGACCGGGTGAAACCTATCGATTCGTCCATGTGCCGATCATCGACCGGCGGAAGTTCGAGAAGTGGCTGCAATTCCCGCCGTTCCGGTCGGACGTGATGTGGGAGGATGCGACCTTCGCCGCGAGCCTGCTGACCAGATACAGCCCCCGCGACTATGACGTCGCGATCACCTGCAACTTCCCGTTCTCGCATCTGGCGTTGCGGCGGCCGACCACGGGGCAGGAACCGCTGCAGATCTTCGTGACGCAGAACGGGGATTGGGCGGCGCGGAGCGACAAGGCCGAGTTCCGGCTGTTCCGCTGCGACGGGCTGGTGTGCACCAACCCCGACTATCAGGAAGCCAACAAGGATCGCTGGCCGACCGCGTTGATCCCCAACGGCATCGACATTGCGCGCTATGACGGGGTGGCGCCGGATCGCGCCGGGCTGGGCCTGCCGGAGGGCGTGCCGATCGTGCTGATGGTCAGCGCGATGATCGATACCAAGCGCGTCGCGGACGGCATTCGGGCGGTCGCGAAACTGCCCAACGCGCATCTGGTGGTGGCAGGCGACGGGCCGTTGAGGGCCGACGTCGATGCGCTGGCGGCGCAGATGCTGCCGGGGCGGTTCAAACGGTTGACCCTGACCGCGCCGGACATGCCGCGGCTCTATGCTTCGGCGGACGCGTTTCTCCACATGTCGCTGCTCGAATCGTTCGGGAACGTGTTCGTCGAGGCGATGGCGAGCGGGTTGCCGATCGTCGGGCATGACACGCCGCGGTTGCGCTGGATCGTTGGGGATCGCGATACCTTGTGTGACACCGAAAACCTCGATGCGGTCGCGGATGCGCTCAAACGGGCGCTGGCGACGGGACGTGGCGCGCAGGACCCGCGGTCCGACGAATTCGCCTGGCCCAAGATCGCGGAGAAATATCGCGCGTTCCTGACGGAGTTGCTCGATCGCCGGAAGGCGGGTTGATGCTGCTGACGATCCTCGCCTGGCTGCTGGCGCTGGCGGCGGCGGTGCCGCTGGCGATCTTCGTGCTGGAGGTCGCGGTCGGGCTGCCCAATGCGCGGCGTCGGGCAGCGGCGGGGTCGGGTGGCCGTGTGGTTGTCCTGATCCCCTCGCACAACGAGACGCTGGGGGTCGCACCCACGATCGAGGCGCTGAAGGCGATGGCGCCAGCGGGCACTCATATTCTCGTCGTCGCCGACAATTGTTCGGACGACACCGCCGCAGTGGCGCGGGCGGCAGGCGCGGAGGTAATCGAGCGTAACGACGCGACCGCGCGCGGCAAGGGCTACGCGCTGGCGTTCGGGCGCGATCACATCGCGAACGGCGAGGCGCCCGACGTGGTCGTGGTGATGGACGCCGATTGCCGGCTCGCGCCCGGCAGCGTCGAGGCGCTGACCGCAGCGGCGATGCGGGGCCAGCCGGCTCAGGCGATCAATCTGATCGCGCCCGATCTCACGGCGATGCCGATGACGCAAATCGGCAGCTTCGCGATGGTGGTGAAGAACCTCTATCGCTCGCGCGGGATGACGCGGATGGGCGGGTCGGCGCTGCTGACCGGGACCGGGATGGCGTTTCCGTGGAAACTGTTCGCGGCGGCGGATTTGGGATCGGCGTCGCTGGTCGAGGACTTGGGACTCGGGATCGAACTCGTGAAGGCGGGGCATGCGACGTTGCTGGTCGAGGAGGCGGGAGTGTCGAGCGCGCCGCCACCGCCCGATGCCGCGCTCGCACAGCGGACGCGGTGGGAACACGGCTTCATGCATACCGCGCGCAACACAGCGATGCCCTTGCTGGGGTCGGGGTTACGTCGCGGCGCGCTGAAGGAAGTACTTCTCGCGTGCCATCTGCTCGTGCCGCCGTTGGCGTTGTTGTTGATGGTGGCGACTTTGGTGCTGGCGATCACGCTCGGCCTTTGGGCGGTCGGCGGGAGCATCATTCCTGCTGCGATGCTCGCAACGATCTATGCCACGGCGCTCCTTCTTGTCTTTATCGCCTGGCTTCATGGCGGACGGCGCTGGTTGAGCGGAACGGCGTTGCTGACCGCGCCATTATACATCCTGTGGAAACTGCCGATCTATCTGGGCTTCGTGCGCCGTCGTGAGACCGAGTGGCGCCGCACCGAGCGCACGGACGGATAGGGTGTCCCGCAGGCCGCGACGCTGGCGCCGGGTGGTGGCGTTGGGAGGCGCGGCGATGCTCGCGCTGCCTTCTGTGTCGGCAGGTGGGCAAAGCGTCTCGGCCTTCACTCCCGACCCGATCGTCGCGCCCTCGCCGGAGGGCCTTCCCGACATCCCGACGAATTTCGACCGCGCGACCGAAATCGAGCGCGATCCCAGCCCGGTGGCGCGCGACAATAATGTCGAGGGCGCGTTCCGCTTCATCTGCCAGCCGGGCCAGCTTAACTGGGACGACCCGATCGTCTATCCCGGCCAGCCCAATGCCAGCCCGCATTTGCACCAATGGTTCGGCAATGCTCTCGGCAGTGCCCTATCGACCTACGAGTCGCTTCGGCGTGCGGGCGAGAGCAGTTGCATGGGGCCGCTCAACCGATCGGCCTATTGGATGCCGGCGATGCTCGACGGCCGGGGGCATGTGATCCGGCCCGACTGGATCTCGATCTATTACAAGCGCGTGCCGAACAGCGCGCCGATCTGCGGGAAGAACGGCGCGAACTGCCGCCAATTGCCGCGGGGGTTAAGATATATTTTTGGGTTCGACACCAAACGGATGACCGACCGCCAGCCCGAGAACTTGTTGTTCCACTGGAAGTGCGTGACGCCGCAGAACAGCTATATCGGCGGGCAGGAGACGCGGTTCGACAAGCTCGACTGTCCGGCGGGCAACAGCCTGATGGTGACGCTGTCGTCGCCCAATTGCTGGGACGGCAAGCGGCTCGACAGCCCCGATCATCGCCGCCACATGGCCTATCAATTCTATGACGGCACGCGCCCGGACGCGGTGTGTCCCCGGTCGCATCCGATCATCGTGCCGCAATTCACGATCGGCGCGGTCTATGCGGTCGGTGCGGGGGAGCGAATTCAGGACTGGTTCCTGGCGAGCGACCGCATGGTGGGGATGCCGCAAATGCCACCCGGCAGCACCTTTCACGCTGACTGGTATGGCGCGTGGGACGAGCCGACGCTCAAGACCTGGACGGCGAACTGCATCGACAAGGTGCTGAGTTGTTCGGCGGGCGAGCTTGGCGACGGGACGATCATGCGGCGGCGGGCGGGGTATACTCTGGTTGCCGATCCACGGCTCGTGCCCGCGCCGCCGCGCCCGGAGGGGCCGATGGACGCTATGCCCGGCATGACCGGCATGAAGAAATAGGTCCGCGAAAGTTTGTCTTAAGGACTTGGCCGTTATCGTCGCGGTCCGGCGGCACGGGGGCCGTCACGGAGACCTAGCGGATGGCCGCACAACGCAAGCTCGTCGATCAGAACCTGACTGCGTCGCCCGAAGGCATCGCGCTGGTCGAACGCGCGCCGATGGAAGACTATCGGTCGCCGCGTGCGCTCGATGGCACGCTCCCGACCTCGCCGGCGATTGTGTTACAGGAAGAGCTGGCCGCGCGCATATCGGGCGGCGAAGCAGTGCTGGAGAGTGGCGACGTCAAAAAGTGGCCGATGCCGCTGCGTATCGCGACTATCGTGGGACTCAGCCTGGCGTTGTGGGCCGGCGTGGTTTTGGGCGCGGTCGTAATTATAACCTGATTGGTTATATTTCTCTTTCCTACAGAATATCGACTCCTGTAGCGCCCAGTCCTTAGGGCGCCGTGCGGTTTCGCTTGGCAGGCCCTCTCGGAAAGGGCCTCCATGACGAACATTTTCCCGAATACTTCCTTGGTCGTAACTTTGCGGATCGCTCGCTGATGGCGGGCCTCGGTCTTTCGCTACCCGACGTCGCGAGCCGCCGGTCGGGCACAAGCGCGCCGCCGGTCGCGTCCGTCGCGATCACCAATATGGTGATCGAGGGTGACAGCCAGAGCAGCACCTCGCCCGACCAGTCGACCAATCGTGACGCCTTTTACAGCTACGCCTATGCCGATGATCCCGCCAATACCGGCGTGACCTTCCACATCCGCGCGCAAGTTAGCCGGACGGTGGGTGGGCCGGCATATAGCGGTCCGCCGCCAGAGGGCGCGGACACGGGCACGCCGACCGGCAACACGTTGCTCGATCATCGCGGCGAGGACGTTGGCTATGCCCCGCAACTGCTGACGGCGATGCTCGGCAGCAACGATCTCGGCACCTTCTCGGTCGGCAATATGATGGCGAAGTGGCTCGCTTATGCGCCCACGGTGCGCGCGGCGGGGATCAAGCTCGCCGTCGTCGCGCCGCCGCCTTATCACCCCGCAAACGGCAGCTATGCGACGTTCAATCCGCGCTGGGTCGATTATATCGATCGGCTGCGCGATCCGGCGATCCGCGCAGCCTTTGCCGACTATTACATTCCGCTCGGCGAGCATCCCGACTTCCGCGACCCCGCGACGGTCGATGCGATGTTCAATGCGAGCGACAAGCTGCACATGACACCGGGCGCGAGCGTCATCACGTCCGGGCAATATCGTGCGTACCAAGTCTACAAGGCGGCGGTCGACACGATCCGCGATGCCGACCGCACCTATGCCACGTCGATCTACGGTGCGGCCTGGCCGGTGAACGAGACCAACCTGGCGCCGGGCGCGACGATCGTGCGGCGCGTCATCGTCAGGGGCATCGCTCATGCCGGGCTGACCTCCGGCGCGAGCGTCAGCGGCCCGGCGGGGACGACGATCGCGCTGAATGGCGGCGCGCCGGGATTGCTCGTCGGTACCAGCAGCGGCAACGGCCGCGCGCTCTACAATGGCGACGTGCTCGACATCGCGATCCCGCTCAGCGCGCTCAACAGCACCGCGGTCAGTATTGCCCTGACGATCGGCGGCGAGACGCGGACGATCAGTTATACGACGACCGCCAACGTGACGCCGGCGAGCTACGCGCATCAGGATGTCGTGGGGCAGACGGCGACCGATTCGGTCCACACTTATGCCGGGTGCGCGTTCGACAATGTCGGTATCGGCCTGATCGCGGTGCGCGGGCCGACGCCCAGCGGTATCAGCGTAGGGGGCGTCTCGGCTACGCGCCAACGCGTGCAGACGACGCCGTTCGGCGGCAACCTGTCGCTGTGGACCGTACCGATCGGCGCAACGGGCGCGCAGAGCATCGTCGTCACGTTCGCTTCCCTCACCGGCCAGTCGGTCGTTTCGTGGGGTGTTGTCAAAGGCGCGGATGCAACGATCCAGCAGACGAGTCCGGCCGCCGACGGCGCGGGTCCGGGCAGCGAATCGTCACCGCAATCGACCGCCAGCCTGACCGTGCCCGCCAACGGAATCGCGATCGGCTTCCTGGGCGAATATGGTGGGGCCTCGGTCACGCCGGCGACGGCGGGCAGCGGCACGACGCTGATCGATGAAGGCCAGAACACCTATCTGGGCGAGACGCTGGGCATCGCGGTGGCGACGCGGACGACGAGCGGCGCGATCAACTTCGTCGCGGCGTTCGGTGACTATGCGCGCGCGGCGCTGGTGTTCAAGGCGGCGGGGACATGACCAGTCAGCGCGGCCGGCGCGCGCCGCGCCATCGCCACCAGATCGCGAAGATCGGCGGGCCTTCGACCAGATAGCGGCGCCACAACCTGCGCGGCTCGCTGAGCAAGCGGAATGCCCATTCGAGTCCCAAACGCTGCATCACGCGCGGCGCGCGGCGTTTCGCACCGGTCAGAAATTCGATCGACGCGCCGATGCACAACGCGACGCCGCGCGCCCTGCCGCTTTGCTGGATCCGGTGCGCGACGATCTCGCTCTGTGGTGCGCCGATCGCGAACAGCGTCAGGTTGGGCTGCTCGGCCTCGACGAAATCGACGATCGCCTGTTGGGCGGACGCATTGTCGCGCACGCCCATCGGCGGCTCGAAATGGCGGATGGTTGCGTCGGGGAGCTGTGCTTGCAGCCACGTCGCGTCCCGGGCGCTGCCGCCGATCAGCGCGACGATCGTGCCTGTCGGCATGCCGCCTTCGATCAGGACGCGCGTCAGGTCGCTGCCCGGCACGACCGGCAGCGCCAGGCCAGACAGGCCAGCGAGTTTCGCGAGGATGCGGCTGTCGTTGATGCACAGGTCGGCCTCGCGCTCGGCCGCGGCGAACGCAGCGTGCCAGGGCGCGTCGCCATTGTTGTGCAGCCGGACCATGTGATCGACGTTGGGGGTGACGACATAGCGGAATCGCGGCGCCGCCAGTGCATCACGCACCCAAGCCGCGACCTGGTCGATATCCAGCGCCGCAAAGTGCAAGCCGAGGAACCCCACGTCATCGCGCGGCGTCGCGCCGCTGTCGATCACCGCCAGCTACTGCCAAGCAAGGGGTTCGGGCGGCGCACGCCGGGGGGCAGATCGATCACGAACGTCTTGCGCGCCGCCGCTTCTCCAGCCTTGGCTTCGTTGAGACAGATCTGGTCCGACAGCCTTGTGCAGATCTTGCCCAGCAACACCCAGCCGCTGATCTTCGCCGGTGCCCGCTGAGTCAGCCGCCGCGCGACATCCGCCGCTTCGCTGACGTTGCCGTTATTGACCAGCCACGCGGCGTAATGAGCCACCGGCTTGCTATCGAGCGGCCGGGCGCGCGTGCCGTCCAGGAAAGCGCGGCGAACGCCCGCCGTATCGCCCTTGGACGCATAAGCGCGCGCGAGCAGATCGAAACCGTCGCGATCGGGGCACTGGCTGGCAATCTGTTGCGCGGCGACGACGGCGTTCGCCGCCTGGCCGCGACGGATCGAATCCTCCACGCGCACCGCCAGCGCGTCGCAATTGTTCTTGTCGCCCGCCAGCACGCGTTCGGCGGCGGAGACGTCCGATCCGCCGCTCTGGACATACGCGATCCGCGCCCGCAGGCCATCGGCTTCGCCGCCGGGCGTCGACCCGATCAGGTCGCCTGCGGTCCGGCCGTCGTTCGCCAGCAGATAATAGCGCGCCGCCATCAGACGCGCGGGCACCGCGCCGTTGGTCGCGAGCGTGGCGACCTGATCCGGGCTCAGCGGAGCCGGATCATACTCCGTCCAAATGTCGTTGAGCCGATCCATCGCGTCGCGATTGCCGCCGCTCTTGGTCAGCAGCGCCCAGACCCGCTCCCGGGCATCGTCGTTCCGGCCGAGCTTGTAGTCGACATTGGCCTCGTCGATCGTCAAGTCGACATTGTCTGGAACGATATTACTGAGCGCCTTGAACTGCTGCAGCATGACGTCTGAATCGCCCTGATCGCGCGCGTTTTCCAGCAACGCCGTGACCACCATCTGGGTCGGGCCGTTCCGCTTCAGCGCTTCGGTCAGCAGGGTCAGCGCTTCCGGCCGCTTGTTGTTGAGGAACATGGCGCGCGCCTTCAGCACCATTCCCGCTTCGTTGTTCGCGTCGACCCTCAGCATGTGATCGCCGACCGCCTCCGCGCCGTCAAAATCCTTGCGGCCGATCAATTGCACGCCCTTGACCAGCAAGGCGGGGAGATTGTCCGGGTCCGCCACCAGGATGCGGTCGGTCGCGGCCGACGATTCCTTGTCGCGGCCCATCGACGCGCCGATCTGCGACACGGCCTGCAACGCTTCGGGGTTGTTGGGATCGATCGACAGCGCCAGACTGTAGGCCTCGAACGCGCCCTGATAGTCCTTGCGCGCGTAGTTGATCCGTCCGTTCAGGATCTGGAATTCCATCTGGTCGCCGCGCAGCGTGATAGCGTGCGCGATCGCCATTTGGGCGCCCATCACGTCGCCGGCGTCGAGCAGCGCCTGTGCACGTGCGGCCTCCGCATAAGCCTGTTTAGTGCGGTCGCCGCAGCCACTTATTAACACTGTGGCGGATAATGCCACAATGACACAGTGGCTCCGCAAACGGGTTTTCAGGCGGGTTTTGGACTGGAAGGCGAACATTCGCGCTGCTATAGCGCCGCCATTATCCCAGTCGAGCAGAATGGAGTTCAAGTATTGCGTTTTTGCGAGACAGGGGTGGGGCGGCAAGTCGCGGCCATGGTTAAGATAATCGGGTGCGCCGCAGCGTTGATGGCAATCCCGTTTTCGGCGCCGGCCTTCGCGCAAGCTGCTGCAGACCCCGCAGCTTCGGGTCAATCCAGCTATACGATCAATATCGGCGATGAACTGGAGATCTACGTCTGGGGCGAAGAGCGGCTTCAGCGCGTTCTTCACGTATTGCCCGATGGTACGATTGCCTTTCCGCTGGTCGGTCAGCTCAAGATTCAGGGGCTGTTGCCCCAGGCCGTCGAGAAGCTGGTGAGCGAGCGCCTCAAAAGCCAATATAAGGGCGACGTGCCGAACGTCACGGTAACGGTGCGGTCGGCCGCCGGCCTGTCCTTCTCGGTTGTCGGCAAAGTTCGTTCGCCGGGCTCGTTTGCGCCCGGTCGTTTCATTAACGTCCTCGATGCGGTGAGCTTGGCCGGGGGGCCGGCGGAATTCGCCAACCTCGACGGCGTGACGATCATCCGCCACAAGGGCGATCAGCTGATTACCTTCAAGGTCAAGCTGGGGTCGCTGTTCAAGGGTAGCACCGGCGGCGGGGTCCTCGACAAGAACAACATTGTCCCGCTCGTCGCGGGCGACATCGTCGTCGTTCCGTAAATCCAACGGCGGCGGCAAGGGGGTTTGGGAACATGCGTAGTCGAGTAGTTCGGCACGCCGGACGGTGTATCGGGCTGGCCGCCATGGCCAGCGCGCCGGCGATCGCGCACGCGCAGGATATTCAGGCGAGCGCGGTGGCGTCCGTCGGCGGTTCTGCAGAGAGCAATCCCTACAACGAAGCGAATCCCGGCGGCGCGGCGGTCGCGGCGACCGCGGAAATCCGCCCGACGCTGATCGCTCGCGATGAGCGCACCACGGTCGCGGTCAACGCGATGGCGCAGTTTCGTCAGTTCCTTCGGCGGTACGGACTGGAAGACAATTATTCGGTCGATGCCAGCATCGTGCGGCGTCAATCGGAATGGCTGACTCTGCGCGGAACCAGCTCCTTCGCTTACACGCAAGGCGGTTTCAACGGCATCGGCCGGCCCGGCCTGTCCGTTGTTGGGCCAACGCCGATCAATCCAGACCCGCTCGATCCGACGCCGGTGGTAGACCCTTTGACCGGGCTGAGCGACGTTAACATCCTGGGTCAGCGCACCCGGATCACGTCATACGGTTCCGGGGTCGGAGCCGACTTCGTACTCGGGGCCTACACCAACCTGTCGGCCGATTTCGATGCGCGCGCGATGCGCTTCGGCTCGATCGGCTATGACGAATACAACACACTGCACGGCGGGTTGAACCTATCACACAAGCTCAACGAGTCTATCTCGGTCGGCCTGATCGGCGGATATAGCGTAACCAACTATCTCAGCCTCGCCCAGGGCGATGCGCGGACGGCTGATTTTCTTGCGTCCGTGGACACTCGTTTAGGCCCCCGCTGGACGGCGACGGTGGCCGTGGGCGGTTCGTTCACCACGATCGATGGACGCGGCGGACGGCCCGACATCAAGTATTCGTCGATTTCGACGCGGTTGAAGCTTTGCTGGCAGGGCGAGTTTTCGCAATTCTGCCTCGGCGGGCAGCGAAGCCCGCAGCCGGCGGCCAATGGCAACGTGCGCGTTTCCACCACGATCAATGGCGATTTCTCGACCCGCTTATCGGAACGGGGGCGGCTGTCCTTGACGGGATCCTACGCACAGACCGGCCGTTCGCGTGACCTCATCACCGGCGGGCAACCGGCGCTCGATTTCGCGGCGGGATCGGCGCGCTACGACAATCAGATCAACAACAAGCTGACGGCGTTCGTTTCGGCCAGTGTGTCGAAGACGTGGTCGCCGCAGGTTCAGCGCAAGGCGAATGTCGGTATCGCCTTGGGGTTGCAGTATTCCTTTGGGGCTGGGCAGTGAACGATTATTATAGCGGAGACGACCAGAGCGTAGTGGCCGCAAGCGATGGCGGCTTCATTGCGCAGCTGCCGTCGATTGTCTGGCAGCGCCGATGGTTCCTGATCGTGCCGGTTCTCGTCGCGGCGATCGCGGCGCTGGCCACGGCGTTCCTGTTGCCCAGGGTGTACGATTCCACCGCCACCTTGCTGGTCCAGTCGCCCAGCTTGCCGAACGACGTGATCGGCACGGGCAACGACGCCGACCTGATCAACCGCCGGATCGAGAGTCTGCGTCAGCAGATCGTTACGCGTCCCAAGCTGCTCGCGCTGATCGAAACCAACGATCTCTATTCCTCCGACCGCGCGCGCAAGCCGTTGTCGCAGGTCATCGACACGATGCGGGACGACATCACGCTCACGTCGATCGACGCCAATCTCAACGCCAGCAAGCCCGAAGACCGGACGATCGCGTTCAAGCTGTCGTTCGCTTATTCGGATCCGACCAAAGCCCAGGCTATCGCGCAAAGCCTGATGGAACAGATTGTCGAACTCAATTCGACCGCGGACGTCGCGAACGCCAACCAGGCCGTCCAATTCCTGACCGAACAGGGCAACAACCTGAAGCGTGAGATAAGCGGGCTGGAAGAACAGATCGCAAAGCTGAATCTGCAATATGGCGGCGTCCTGGCGCGGTCCAATACGCCGATCGGCGGCAACAGTGTCGGGTACGACATGCAGATCGCCGACCTGATGCGCGCGAACCAGACGCTGCAATTGCAGAAATCGGACGTCGCCACGTCGGATCAGCGCGACCCGGCGGTGACCGCCGCCGAACAGGCTCTGGCCGCGGCGCGCGCGCAATATTCGGAGGATCACCCGGACGTCCGGCTCGCGAAGGCGCGGCTGGCGGAGGCGAAGCGCCTTGCGACCGACAGCATCAAGAAGGTGCCGGTCAACAATATCGACGAGCAGATCAAGTTCAACAACGAGCAGATCGCGAAGCTGCGTGCGGCCAAGGCCCAGGAAATGAGCGCGGTGTCGGCGACGATCAACTCGCAGTCGCGCGCGCCCGCCGTGCAGCAATTGACCCTGCAACTGCAGCAGAAGCTGGACGGCCTCTACAAGCAATATGACGCGATTTCGCAACGCCTGATGACTGCGCAGGCCGGCGCCCGCGCCGCCAACGAGCAACTCGGCGAACGGCTGGTCGTGGTCGATCCGCCGGTCGTGCCGGACAAACCCGCGTCGCCCAACCGCCTGCTGATCATCGGCGGTGGCATCGGCGCCGGCCTTGGCCTCGGCGTCCTGCTCGCGCTGTTGATCGAAATGTTCCTGCAACCCGTCCGTACGCCGGGATCGATCTCGCGGATTACGGGCAGCCCCACGCTGGCCCTGATCCCCGTGATCGCCAGCAGCGGCGATGAGCGTCCCTCCCTCGCCGAGCGCGTATTCCGCAACCCGTTCCGCCGCCGACCCAAGGAAGACCAAGAATGACCGATCCCGTGATCGCCCCGACGATGGGAACGGCCGGATCTTCCGCGACGTCCGCCGCGCGTCCGCTGATCGCGTCGATCGATCAGGTTCCGGTCCTGGGCTTGTCGCGCGAACAGCTCGAGGATCAGCGGATCGTCGGGTTCAACAACCGCGATCGCCGCTCGCGCGCCTACCACTTGTTGCGCGCGCAGGTCGGGAAGATCATGGCGCGCAACAACTGGCGGATGATCGGCGTCACCAGCGCCACGCCGGATGCGGGCAAGACCTTCACGTCGATCAATCTCGCGGCATCGCTGGCGGCGACCGCCGGGACGACGGTGATGCTGTGCGACCTCGACCTTCGCCGGGGATCGATCTGGGATACGTTCGGCAACCCAACGAATACGGGGCTGAGCGACTATCTAGAGGGTAAGGTCGACGATCCTGCCGAACTGGCGCTGCGGATCAACGACAGCAAGCTTGTGGTGGTGCCGACCGTCAGGAGCGCAGCGCCGTCGAGCGAACTCCTCACGACCGGCCGGTTCCGCGCCTTCATGGAACGCCTCCGCGCGATGCCGCAGGACGTGCTGGTTATATTCGACTTGCCGCCGGTGTTCGCTGACGACGACGCGATCATCTGCATGCAGTATCTCGACGCATATCTACTGGTGGTCGATCATGGTGTTTCGACCGCGCGCCAGATTACCGAGGCGGTCCGGCTGCTAGATCCCGCGCCGTGTCTCGGTACGGTGTTGAACCGCTACAAGGGCGGATTCGCCGACCCTTATGGTTACGGCTATGGTGATCGGTACGGGATGAGAACGTACGACTGACCGCGATATATAAGACGGGCAGCGGGCGTTTGTCGGCTCCCGATGAGAGAGGCAGACAGGCAGTCCGGTTCGGTATGACAAAGTGCAACAAGCGATGACCGACGACCCCCATCACGCGCCCGCGCGCGCCGAAGCTGCGGATTCGGACCCCGTCGCGGCACCCGGCGTGTCGTCGGCCGCTGCATCGGCCGTGTCTGCGACGCGGCCTGGCGCGGCATGGTGGCGCGGTCCGGCGCTGCTGGCTGCCGTCGTTCTGCTTGCCGGCGTCGCTGCGGTCGCCTTGCCCACCATGCTGATGGTCGCGCGGGAAAGCTGGTCGACCGAACAGGGTGCCCATGGCCCGATCGTGCTTTTGACCGGCGTCTGGTTGCTGTTCCACGCGTGGAAGGATGTCGGTCCGATCGCGCCGCCGCCCTGGTGGCGTCCGGTCGCGATCATGCTGCCGCTGCTCGCGCTCTATGTCCTCGCCCGCATCTCGCAGATCGTCGAGATCGAAGGGTATGTGATGTACGCGGTGCTCCTCAGCGGATTCTACGCGATCGTGGGCGGCGCCATCATGAAGCGGCTGGCGTTTCCGTTATTCTACCTGGCGTTCGTCTTTCCGCCGCCCGACACGGTCGTCTACGCGCTGACGCTGCCGATGAAGATCGCGATCACCGAGACCGCGGTCTGGCTGCTGTCGATGTTCGGCTATCCGATCGGATATACCGGCGTGTGGATTCAGGTCGGCCAGTATCAGTTGCTGGTCGCAGCGGCCTGCGCCGGGCTCAATTCGATCATTTCGCTGTCGGTGTTGGCGACTTTCTACATCTACGTACGGCACGCGGGGAACCTACTACGCGCGTTGGTGCTAGCGGTGTTCATCGTGCCGGTCGCGATGGCGGCGAATTTCGTCCGCGTGCTGATCCTGATCCTGTTGACCTATCACGCTGGCGAAGCGGCGGCACAGGGCTTCCTGCACAATTTCGCGGGTCTTACGATGTTCGCGGCGGCGCTGCTGATCCTGTTCGGCATCGATTCCGCGGTCGGACCCTTGCTCCGCAAGTTCGCGCCCGCGCGGACGCCCGCGAAAGAAGGGCTGTTCTGATGAGCGATACCGAACAGACCGGCGTTGGTCCCCGCGTCAGCCGCCGCGCATTCTTCGTCGGCGGGGCGATGCTGGCGGCCGGCGGCGCGGCCGCGGCGCGCATCCCGCAACCCAACGCGCCATCGATCGGGATCGACGCCTTCAAGGCGCTGGTGCCCGACACGGTCGGCGCGTGGAAGTTCCAGCAGACCAGCGGCCTGGTCCTACCGCCCGAGGACGCCTTGTCGGCGCGGCTGTACGACAATCTGGTGACGCGGGCTTATACGGGACCCGACGGGCAAGTGATCATGCTGTTGATCGCCTATAAGAATTATCAGGACGGCGTGCTGCAGATTCACCGGCCGGAAATCTGCTACCCGGCAGGCGGTTATACGCTGTCGCCGACGATGGAGACCCTGATCCCGGTCGGCGGGGGCCGGACGATGCCCGCCAACGCATTTTCGGCGAACGGCAACGAACGCAGCGAACAGGTGCTATACTGGACGCGGATCGGCGAGGCCTTTCCGGTCAAGTGGTCGGAGCAGCGCCTGGCGGTGCTGCGTGCCAACCTGGCACGCGTCAACCCCGACGGCATGCTTGCGCGCGTGTCGATGCCGAACGACGATATGACCATGAGCAGGCCGTTGATGATCAAGTTTATCGAGGACTTGCGGGCCGTTGCGCCGCCGACGCTGCGTCGCATCCTGTTCGGCCCGCTGGCCTGAGGGACATCACCAACCACCGTTTTTCGAATTCCAGATGAAGGACAGAAGGACATGACTCGAGTTTCTCACCGCACGCTGCTTTCGCGCCGCCGCGGCTGGTTGTTGGTGGCGGTCGCCGCCACCTCGCTGCTCGCAGCATGCCAGAAGGCGCCGACCGGCCAGGTCGTCGCCACCGTCGATGGCAACGAAATCACGCTGACCGAGTTGAACGCCGAACTGGCGACGATGCAGATTCCGCCCAACGCGGACAAGAAGCTCGTCCAGAACGCGGCGCTGGAGCGGATCATCGAGCGTAAGCTGCTGGCTAACGCCGCGCGTCAGGAAGGGCTCGACCAGAACCCCGATTTCATCGTCCGCCGCCAGCAGACGGAGGACGCGCTGCTCGTCCAGATGCTAGCCAAGAAGATCGCTGGCGGCCTGAAGACGCCGGGCGCGGGCGAGGTCAGCAAATATATGGCCGACAATTCGAACATGTTCGCGGGGCGGACCATCTACGCGGTCGACCAGATCCAGTTCGATACGCCGAAGCGGCCCGATGCGCTCAAGGAATTGGGCGCTGCGCACTCGATGACGGATGTGGTCGCTGTGCTCGACAAGAACGGCATCAAATATGATCGCGGCAACGCGCAGATGGACTCCGCGATGGTCCCCGCGCCGATGATGGCGCAGATCCTGAAGGTTCCCGCCGGCGAGCCGTTCGTGGTGCCGTTGGGGCCGAAGGTTACTGTCAGCGTGATCACGGGCAGCAAGCCGGCGCCGATGGCGGGTGATCAGGTGCGTCCGGTCGCGGTGAACGCGGTCAAGAACGCCGAACTCGGCAAGATGCTGCAGCAGCGTCTGTCGACCGAGCGGGGCAAGGCGAAGATCCAGTATCAGCCTGGCTTCTCGCAGCCTCCAGCCGCTGGCGCTGCGCCGTCGCCGGCGGGTAGCGCGCCCGCCAAGTAATCTCGGCCGGCTCCGGCCTCGGCGTTCGCAAGGGGGGCGAACCGTGGCGATACTGACCGAAGGCGTAGCCCGGCACCACGCTGCGATACCCGCGCTGGACGGGCTGCGTGCAGCGGCGATCATCATCGTAATGTGTTCGCATATCGGGCTGCAACGGGTCGTGCCGGGGCAGTTCGGCGTGACACTGTTCTTCTTCCTCAGCGGCTACCTGATCACGACGTTGCTGCGGGCCGAACTGCAGGAGAGGGGGCGGATCGATTTCCGTCGCTTCTACCTGCGCCGCGTCGTCCGCATCCTGCCGCCCATGTATATCACAATCGGCTTCTTCGTCCTGCTGTCGCTCGCTGGGCTGATACGGCCGCTGGCGTGGTGGGGATTGCCGTTCGACTTCGCGTTCCTGACCAACTATTTTCCCCTCAGCGGTACGCCGATTGGCCTATGGTCGCTCGCGGTCGAGGAGCATTTCTACTTCGCCTTCCCGCTGACGCTGGCGCTGTTGGCGCGGCGGGTCAGCTTCGCGCGATGCGCGGCGATCTTTCTTGGGTTCTGCATAGTCGTGCTGGCGGTCCGCGTCTGGGAAGTGAGCCGGCTGGCCGACTTCGTCGATGTGAATTTCTGGACCCACACGCGGATCGATTCGATCCTGTTCGGATCGATAATGGCGCTATGGAACAACCCCGTGGCGGATGACGACAATGTTCTGCCCGTCGGCGTCGCGGGCTATGTCGTTGCTGCGGCCCTCCTGATCCCGACTTTCTTGGTCCGCGACGAAGCGTTTCGCCAGACCTATCGCTACACGATCCAGGGTGTCGGACTGATGGTGCTGTTCAACACTGCGATCCGTGACACCGGGCTGGTCTGCCGGCTGCTCAACAACGGTTTCACGAAGCACGTCGCGATTCTCTCCTACACGCTTTACCTCGTCCATAGCGGCCTCATTCAGGCGTTCACGCCGAACGATGACACGCATCCCCTCGCACCCACGCTCGCCGCGCTCGCCCTTGCCGTCGGCTATGCGATGCTAATGCACCGGCTTGTGGAACGGCCGCTGAGCAACTGGCGGCGCAAGATCGAAAAACGGCGGCCCGATGACAAGGATGGCGGCATGCCCGTCACAAAGAGCGCGCCCGCGGCCTGATTATCAGGAAATGGTCGGGAAGAGAGGATTCGAACCTCCGGCCCCTGCCTCCCGAAGGCAGTGCTCTACCAGGCTGAGCTACTCCCCGACGGAGTGACGGACGGGCGATGCTTCGCGACCGTCCGTTGCTTGGAAGGCGCGCCTATACCGACGCATTACCTAACGTGCAAGCGGATGAATCACGCATTCCGGGCCGCCAGCATCGCGTCGATGCTAGTGAATTTCTCGCGCGGGGATCCGTCGCGCGCGGCGGCATTCTCCGCCGCCTCGATCTTCTGCCAGTCGCGGAAAGTGACGACGTCGATGCCGCGTTCGGCGAGGATCCTGTCGAGGCCGGCGCGGCCCGCCTTGCCGCTGGCGTCGATCGTGTCCTGGACAATGTGTTCGGCGATCAGGAACCCGTCGGGGCGGTTGGTGCCGATCGTGCCGGTCGGGCCGCGCCGCGCCCAGCCGACCGCGTAGAGGCCGGGGCCGATCCGTCCCTCGACATTGGCGAAGCGGCCGAGCTTGGCGTCATAGGGCACGCCCTCGATCGGCGGGGTGCGATAGCCGATGCAGCTCACGACCAAAGCCGCGGGGACGGCATAGGTCTCGCCGGTGCCGTGCGCGCCGCCGTCCGGGCCGATTGCGGTCCGCTCGACGATGACGCGCTCGACCTTGCCGCCGCCCTCAATCGCGACGGGCATCGCGTAGAAATCGAAGTCGATCGTGATCGGTTTTGCCGCCGCGTCGATCGTCGCGAAATTGCGGAGGTGCGTGACCGATTTGCGCAAGCCGGGTTCGAGCGGCGCGTCGTCGGCCTCGGGCGGCAGGTCGGCGGGATCGACATGGGGGGCGGCGCGGGAAAGGTGGCCAAGTTCGCCCAGCTCCTTGGGCGTCATGGCGATCTGATGCGGGCCGCGGCGGGCGAGGATCGTGATCGTCTCGTGGCTCGCGGTGCCGAGGTGGTCGAGCGCATGGCTGACAATATCCGACCCTTCGAGCTCCGCCGCTGTCTTGGCGAGGATGCGCGCGACGTCGAGCGCGACATTGCCCGCGCCGACCACCACCGCGCCAGGGCCGCTCAGCACGGGCGCGAGATCGGCGAAGTCGGGATGACCGTTATACCACCCGACGAACGCCGCCGATCCGACCACGCCGGGCAGATCGTCGCCGGGGATGCCGAGCGGCCGGTCGGCGGGTGCGCCGGTCGCCATCACCACGGCGTCGTAGAGATCGAGCAGTTCGGGAATCGATACGTGCTCCCCAACGGTCACGTTGCCGACGAAGCGGACATTGTCGCTGAGCGCCGTCGCTTCGTAGCGGCGGCTGACGCCCTTGATCGATTGATGGTCGGGCGCGACTCCGGTTCGGATCAGGCCGTAGGGAACGGGCAGGCGATCGATGATGTCGACGCGCACGTCGTCGCCGAACTGTTTCTGGCATGCTTCGGCGGTGTAATAGCCTGCAGGGCCGGACCCGATGATGGCGACGTGGCGCATAGTCTCTCCCGCTTGGTTGGATAGAAACTAGCGCCACGCCGCATCGTGGCAAGCGGATCGCGCCGATGCGCTTATTGCGTCGGAGCCAGCCCTGTATTGAGCACCCAGCCGACATTGTCATTCTCGTCGGCGACTTCCCACCACAGGCCGTTCTTGTTGCCGGTCGGATAGACGATCGCACCCGGCGGCAGCGTGCGGACGACCTTGGCCGTCCCCATCGCCGAAACGCGCATCACGACCGGCCGTTGCGCCTGGAAGGTCTTGGCCGGTGCGGCCTCCGCAGTGCCCGTGTCGCCGGGCTGGACCAGGCCGAGTTCGGTCACCATCTTGGTATAGGCCTGGATGAACGCGATCGTGATGATCTTGCCGATGTCGGTATTGTCGTAACCGCCGCCGACCGCCGCCGCGCCGCCCGATCCCCAGAACCCGCCACCGCCGCTGGCGAAGCTGAGGCTGTTCTTGGCGGCATAGCCGTCCACGGTCGCGAGCGTTTCTGTCGTGCGGACGTTGGTCAGCGACAGGACGGTGTTGGCCTCCATCTTCTTGCTGCGGATCCCGCCGATCAGGCCGCCGACGCCGCCGCCGATGATCCCACCGACCGCGGCGCCCGCGCCGCCGCCGCTGACGTTGCTGTTGGCGCCGGAAATCTCCGCTATCAGCACATAGTCCGCCGCCTTGATCTGCCCGTTGCCGACATTGGAGCCGCGTTGCAGCCCCAGATTGCCGCCGATGTTGCGCTCCCGCTCGGCCGCCTGCAGCCCGGAGCCGCGATCGACGATGTTGAAGCAGCCGGATCGCTGCACCAGGACCTTGAGCAGTTTTTGGGGAGGCGCGAGCGAATATTGCGTCCAGGCGCGCGGATCGTCACCGTCGACGATCGAGACCGTACCAAGCTTGCGCTTGCACCGCGGCACGTCGTTCATCGTTTGCTCTTGCAGCTTCTGGCCGCTGCTCGGCTTGGCCATCTTGCTCTGGGCCAGCGATTCTCCGCTCGACAGACACAATGCGAGAGCGGCCATGGCCGCCGTCGAAGTTCTGATCATTCCTATCTCCCTAGTTGAATACCCCATTCGCGGCCGCGATGGCGGACGACGGGCGCATAGTCCGGCCCAGCCCTTCGCGATCCCCAAGCCCGAACGATTTACCAGAGCGCCGAATCGCACGATAGGTGTTTTCCGCCACCCTCGACCATGTCGCGATCGCTCGATATGGCGGGCCGATGACGTCGTTCGACATTGCCCACGCCTTCTTGAGCGAGATGTCGCTTATTCAATGGGCGGCCGCCAGTCTCATCGCCATCAACGTTTGGCTCGTCGCGCGGCGTAGCATCTGGAACTACGCGTTTGGGATCGCCGGGGTCGCGATCTACGGCTGGATTTTTTTCCACGCCAAGCTCTACAGCGACATGCTGCTGCAGGTCTTCTTCCTTATTCTCAACGTCTATGGCCTGGCCCAATGGCGTAAATCCCAGGCCGACGCGGGCGAGGTCGTCGTCGAGAGGATGGGCGTCGGCCGACGTTTTGCTTGGGCCGGCGGGATCGCTGTGGCGGTCGCCGCGTGGGGCTGGCTGATGCATGCCACCACTGATGCAGCGCTACCTTATTGGGACGCGAGCGTCGCGATGACGAGCATCGCCGCCCAGATCCTGATGGCGTTGCGCAAGCTGGAGAATTGGTGGCTATGGATACTCGCGAACGTGCTGTCAGTCGGACTCTACAGCTATAAATCCGTGATCGACCCCCTGCATCCGCTCTGGATCACGACAGGTCTCTATATCGTTCTGCTCGGCATGGCGATTTGGGGGCTGGCGCGCTGGCAAGCGGCGCGGCAAGGGGCCGCGGCATGAAACTCCGCTCCATCTGTCTCCACGGCCCCGAAAGCACCGGCAAGTCGACGATCGCGCCCGACCTGGCGCGGCATTTCGGCTCGGCGTGCGTGGTCGAATATGGCCGTACCTATACCGAGGCGTTCGGAACGGGATGGACGATGTCCGATCTGGTGGCGATCGCGCAGGCGCACGACGCGCAATCGCGTTCGGCGATCGCCAGCGGGCGTACGCCGGTGATCCTCGATACCGATCCGCTGATGACGCAAGTCTGGGCGGAAATGCTCTATGGCAAGCACGATCCGTGGTTCGACGCCTGGACCGGGACGGCCGACCTGTACCTGTTGTTCGACATCGACCTGCCATGGGTTGAGGACGGGACGCGCATGTTCGGCACGCCCGAAAAACGGCAGCGCTTCTTCCATCTGTCTAAGGAAGTGCTCGAACGCCGCGGCGTACGCTGGGCGCTGGTCGGCGGCGAGGGGGAGGAGCGTTACCTGAATGCGCTCAAGGTGATCCTGGGGACGATGTCCGCTTGATCCTTTGGCGTTTGGCGTCGCTCCTGCTAGGGGCGCGCCAATCATGACCACGCCTCTCGACAAGATCCGCAATTTTTCGATCATCGCGCACATCGACCACGGGAAGTCGACGCTCGCCGATCGGTTGATCCAGCGCACCGGCGGTCTGTCCGATCGCGAAATGTCGGCGCAGGTGCTCGACAATATGGAGATCGAGAAGGAGCGCGGCATCACCATCAAGGCGCAGACCGTGCGCCTGGAATGGAAGGGCTACGAGCTCAACCTGATGGACACGCCGGGGCACGTCGATTTCGCCTACGAAGTGTCGCGGAGTCTGGCGGCGTGCGAAGGCGCGCTGCTGGTGGTGGACGCGGCACAGGGGGTCGAGGCGCAGACGCTCGCCAACGTCTATCAGTCGATCGAGCACGACCATGAGATCGTGCCCGTCATCAACAAGATCGACCTGCCAGCCGCCGAGCCGGAAAAGGTGCGGGCCGAGATCGAGGAAGTGATCGGACTCGATGCTTCCGGCGCCGTGCTGGCTTCAGCCAAGTCCGGGATTGGGATCGAGGAAATCCTGGATGCCGTGGTCGAACGCATTCCGGCGCCGAAGGGCGACGCGACCGCCCCGCTGAAAGCGATGCTGGTGGACAGCTGGTACGATCCCTATCTCGGCGTGATGATCCTCGTCCGCGTGATGGACGGGGTGCTCAAGAAGGGCCAGCAAGTTACCTTCATGCAGGCCGGTACGACGCACCTGATCGATCGCGTCGGCTGCTTCCGCCCCAAGATCGAGCAACTGACCGAGCTTGGGCCGGGCGAGATCGGCTTCATCACCGCGCAGATCAAGGATGTGGCGCAGGCTCGTGTTGGGGACACGCTGACCGATGCCAAGCGGTCTGCCGCCGAGGCGCTGCCGGGCTTCAAGGAAGTCCAGCCCGTGGTGTTCTGCGGCCTGTTTCCAGTCGATGCCAACGACTTCGAGAAGCTTCGTGAGTCGATTTCGAAGCTGCGCCTCAACGACGCCAGCTTCTCCTTCGAAATGGAGACGTCGGCCGCGCTCGGCTTCGGCTTCCGCTGCGGGTTCCTGGGGCTGCTGCACCTAGAGATCATCCAGGAGCGGCTGACGCGCGAATACGACCTCGACCTCATCACCACCGCGCCGTCGGTGGTGTACCAGATCGAGCTGACGCACGGCGGCGGGCATATCGAACTGCACAACCCCGCGGACATGCCGGAGCCGAACAAGATCGAAAGCATCGCCGAGCCGTGGATCGAAGCGACGATCTACACGCCCGACGAATATCTCGGCAGCATCCTGAAGCTCTGCCAGGACCGGCGCGGCATTCAGAAGAACCTGACCTATGTCAGCGGTCGCGCGCAGGTGACCTACGAATTGCCGCTCAACGAAGTGGTGTTTGATTTCTACGACCGGCTGAAATCGCTGTCGAAGGGCTACGCGAGCTTCGACTACCATCAGATCGGCTATCGCGAGGGCGACCTCGTCAAGATGGGCATCCTGGTCAACGAGGAGCCGGTCGATGCGCTGAGCATGATCGTGCACCGCGCGACCGCCGAAGTGCGCGGGCGCGGCATGGTCGAGCGGCTGAAGGAACTGATCCCGCGCCACCTGTTCAAGATCCCGATCCAAGCGGCGATCGGCGGCAAGGTCATCGCGCGCGAAACGATCAGCGCGATGCGCAAGGACGTGACCGCGAAATGCTACGGCGGCGACGCGACGCGCAAGCGCAAGCTGCTGGAAAAGCAGAAGAAGGGTAAGGCGAAGATGCGCGAATACGGTTCGGTCAGTATCCCGCAGGAAGCGTTCATCGCCGCGCTGCGGATGGGGGATGAAGGCTGACCCCGCGCGAGCTCCTCGACGTCGCGAAGATACCCGGAACCAACGACGAACTGCGCCTTTTCCGGCGCGGCGGCGATTTCATGATCGTGCTCGATCGCAACGAGCTGATGAACAGCCGGATGAGCGGGTCCGAGGAAGCGCTCGCGACGATGACCGCGGAGCGGCTGAAGGGGCGGGCGGCGCAGCACTGGCTGATCGGCGGTTACGGCATGGGCTTCACGCTGCGCGCCGCGCTGGCGGTGGTGGGCGACAAGGCACGCGTCACGGTCGCCGAACTGGTGCCGGAGATCATCGACTGGGCGCGCGGGCCAATGACCGAACTGGCCGCCGGATGCCTCGACGATCCGCGCGTGGCGGTAGTCCGCGACGATGTCGCCGCGCTGATCGACGACGCGCAGGGAGACCATGACGCGATCCTGCTCGACGTCGACAATGGCCCCGACGGGCTGACGCGCGCCAGCAACGGGCGGCTCTATTCTGCCAGGGGACTCGACGCGGCGCGTGCCGCACTGAAACCGGGCGGCGTGCTGGCGGTCTGGTCCGCGGCGCCCGATCCGCGTTTCGCTCGCCGGCTCAAGGACGCCGGATTCGCCGTCGAGGAGGTGGTTGTCCGTGCGCGCAGCAACGGCAAGGGGCCGCGCCACGTCATCTGGTTCGCGACCCGGATCTGACGAAGGGTTCGCGTAGCCCGCGCGTTGTCATGCCGGGACGTCGGAACAGGTCAGCAAAGCTTGTGTTTCCAGCCGGTCCGTTCGGACGATCCCCGTGTAACTGTATCGAGAGGTCCGCCATGAACAAGTTGATTACCGCGGCCATGGTCGCCAGCACCGCCGTCGCTGCCTTTGCCGCCGTTCCGGCCGAAGCACGTGAAGGCTGTGGCCGCGGGTGGCATCGTGGGGCTTATGGCCGCTGTATTCCTTATCGCCCACCGCCCGGCGCCGTCGTCGCCGCGCCCAGCGTGGGTCTCGTGATCGGCAATTACTATCACGGTCGCGGCTATTGGGATGGCCGACGGTACTGGCAGCATCGCTATCGCTACAATAACGGCTGGCGCTACCGGTAATCGTTCCTTCAAACGGCGGGTTCACCATGAACCCGCCGCGTTGGCGCTTTTTCATCCTATCGCGCTTGAAGCGCGCGGCGTGCGGTGCCACGACGCTGCACGATGTCGACCCCCGGCGCGCCCGTCTTCTATGATCCGTCAGGCCGCCGCCGCCGCCGCTTTGCGCTGGGCGTCGCGTCGTTCACCGCGCTCCTGTTACTGGCCGTCGTGCTGTTCTCGGTCTCGATCGGGATCGTGCCGGCCCAGCCGTTGCTGCCGTTCAGTTCGGAGCATCCAAGCCACAAGGTCGACCTGCCCCGCGACACCGTCCTCAAGCGGACCAAGCGGACGATCGACTGGTACGCCCGCCGCCTGACCGGCGAAACGCGCGCCAAGGCGGCGAAGGACGCCGGCAACGTGCCGCTGGCGATCGCGTTTCACGTGCCGTGGGACGCGCAATCGGCGGAATCGCTGCGTCGGCACGTCGACGAACTCGACTGGGTGATCCCTGGCTGGGCGTCGATCACCGGGCCGCAGCACACGATCACGACCTTTCCCGATCCCGCCGGCCGTGCGGTTCTGAACGCCGCGCCGCGCCGACCGCTGATCCTGCCGATGATCCAGAACGCGATCCAGGGGAAGTGGGACGGCGGTGGGATGGCGGCGTTGCTCCACGACCCAAAACAGCGCGCCGCGTTGCTCGACCGGATCGAACCTTGGTTGGCGGCGAACCACGCGAGTGGTGCGTTTTTCGACTTCGAAGAACTGCCGCCGTCCGCCCAGGCCGATTACCTCGCATTCCTGAACGAGGCGAATACGCGGTTCGACAAGCATGGCTGGCTGATCGCGATGGCGGCACCGCTTGGCGATCCGTCGTGGAACCTACCCGCCTATGCGAAGATCGTCGATCGCGTGTTCCTGATGAGCTACGACGAACACGAACTGTCGGGTCCGCCCGGCCCGATCGCGTCGCAGGCATGGTTTGCCAAGGTCGTCACCGACGCCGCACGCGGCATTCCGGCGTCGAAGCTGGTCGTGGCGATCGGCAATTACGGTTACGACTGGTACGGTAAAGGCGGCGACCCGATGACCGTCGAGGAAGCGTGGCAGGCCGCCCGCGAATCGGACGCGATGCCGATATTCGACCGCGCGACCGGCAATTCGGGCTTCGCCTATGAGGATGACGACGGCAAACACGTCATCTGGCTGCTCGATGCGGCGTCGGCCTATAACCAGATTGCCTTCCTGCGCCGCGCAGGGATCGGCGGCGTGGCATTGTGGCGGCTGGGGGCCGAGGATCCCGGCCTGTGGTCCTTGTTCGGGCGGTCGCATCCGACCTTGCCGCCAGCATCGTCGATCACCGACATCCCGCCCGGCACCGACGTCGATATTGAGGGCAAGGGCGAGATCCTGAAGATCGGCGCGGTGCCGACTGCGGGCAAGCGCGACATCGTCACCGGCCCCGGCGGCACGATCATCGACGCACGCTTCCTCACGTTGCCCAGCCAGTATCTCGTCCAGCGCACCGGCTATCGCCCCAAGGAGATCGCGCTGACCTTCGACGACGGGCCCGATCCGGTATGGACGCCAAAGATACTCGACGTGCTGAAACGCGAGGGCGTACCCGCGACCTTCTTCATCGTTGGCGAGAATGCCCTGACCGAACGCAGTCTGCTGAAGCGGATCATCGACGAAGGGCATGAAGTCGGCAGTCACACCTACACGCACCCCAATCTGGCGGGTGCATCGGATACCGAAACCGACGTTCAGCTCAACACGACGCAGCGGTTGTTCCAGGCCTTTACCGGCCGCTCGCTCAAACTGTTCCGCGCACCCTATTTCGGCGACGCCGAGCCGACCACCGCCGACGAAATCGGCCCCGCGCTACAGGCGCAGAACCGGGGCTACATCTCGGTCGGGCTGCACGTCGATGCCGAGGATTGGCAGCGGCCCGGCGTCCAGGCGATCGTCGACAATGTCGTGAACGGCGTGCTGAAGGGCGACACCGGCTGTTCGAGCGGCGGCGAAGATGAGTGCAGCCACAATATCGTGCTGCTCCATGATGCGGGCGGCGACCGGTCGCAGACCGTCGAGGCCTTGCCGATCATCATCGACCGGCTGCGCGCGCAGGGCTACACGTTCGTGCCGGTGTCGCGGCTCGCGGGCATTCCGCGCGACGTCGCGATGCCTCCGATTTCGGCGAGTGATCGGACGGCGGCGGAGGTCGATCTCTTTCTGTTCGGGACGCTGGGCGCGATCGTGACGGCGCTGGGCTGGATATTCGTCTTCGCGATCTCGATCGGCATCCTGCGCGCGGTCGTGCTGTCGGCACTGGCGCTGATCCAGGCGCGGCGCGAGGGGCGGACGATCTTCCCAGCGATCGATCCGGACCGTTTCGTGACGGTGATGATCCCGGCGTTCAACGAGGAGGCGGTGATCGAACGATCGGTCAGGACCGTGCTCGCATCGACTGACGTAAAGATAGAAGTGATCGTGATCGACGACGGATCGAAGGATCGGACGAGTGCGATCGTCGCGGAACAGTTCGCCGACGAACCGCGCGTGCGGCTGGTCACGCTCGAAAATGGCGGCAAAGCGCGGGCGCTCAACCGCGGACTCGAGCTGGCGCAGGGCGAAATCGTTATCGCGCTCGACGCCGATACGCAGTTCGAGCCGACCACGATCGCGCGGCTGGCGCGCTGGTTCGTTGACCCCCACCTTGGCGCGGTCGCGGGGAATGCGAAGGTCGGGAACCGGGTGAACCTGATCACGCGGTGGCAAGCGCTCGAATATATTACGGCGCAGAACCTGGAGCGCCGCGCGCTGTCGAGCCTCAACGCCATGATGGTCGTCCCCGGCGCGGTCGGTGCGTGGCGTCTCGCGGCGGTCCGCGAGGTCGGCGGCTATCCGCACGATACGCTGGCCGAGGATCAGGACCTGACGATCGCGATCCAGCGCATGGGTTGGCGTGTGTCCTATGACCAATATGCCGTCGCCTGGACCGAAAGCCCGGAAAGTTTCGCCGGCCTTGCCAAGCAGCGTTTCCGCTGGGCGTACGGTACGCTGCAATGCCTGTGGAAGCATGGCGGGATCATGCGGACCGGACGGCCGCGCGGCCTCGCATGGATCGGGGTACCGCAGGCGATCATATTCCAGGTGCTGCTCGCCGCGATCAGCCCGATCATCGACCTCGCGTTGCTCATCAGCATGGTCACAACTTGGTTTGCAATCGAAGCGCATGGTTGGGCGCAGACGCAGACGAGCCTCGACAAGATGCTTGCTTATTGGCTGATCTTCACCGCGATCGACCTACTCTCGGCGATCGTCGCCTTCGCGTTGGAGCGGCGCGAAAAATGGCGGCTGCTGTGGCTGCTGATCCCGCAGCGCATCGGCTATCGCCAGATCATGTATTATGTCGTGCTGAAGGCGATCACCCAGGCATTGCGCGGGCCCAGCGTGGGGTGGGGCAAGCTGCAGCGGACGGGCCGGGTGCAGGCGGGGTGAGCATCGGGGCGAACGTCACTCGCCGCTTATTGATCGCCGGTCTTGCTGTGCTGGGATTGGGGGCAGCACCGTCGCCGACTGCGCCGCTGGTACTGGCGGCAGCGAGTCTGCAGGAATCGCTCAACGCGGCCGCAGACCAATGGGCGCGGGCGGGGCATCCGCGCCCGGTAATCTCGTTTGCGGCGTCTTCCGCGCTGGCACGGCAGATCGAGGCTGGGGCACCCGCCGACCTGTTCGTGTCGGCCGATGAAGAGTGGATGGATTTGCTGGCGACTAGGCGGCTGATCGCGGCGGGAACTCGGGCTGATCTCGTCGGCAACCGGCTGGTGGTCGTTGAGCCGGCGGGACGGCGGACGGCGGTGCCGCTCAACGGAGCGCGGCTGGCGCGGCTGCTGGGTGCGGGGCCGCTGGCGATGGCGGATCCCGATAGCGTGCCGGCGGGCAAATACGGCAAGGCGGCGCTGACCAAGCTCGGCGCCTGGGATGCCGTCGCCCCCCGCGTCGTGCGCGCCGAGAATGTGCGTGCCGCCCTCACATTGGTGGAGTGCGGCGCGGCGCCGTTCGGGATCGTCTACCTCACCGACGCCAGGGCGTCGTCGAAGGTCCGCATCGCGGGCATCTTCCCGGTCGCGAGCCATCCGCCGATCGTCTATCCGATCGCGCGAATTGCGAGTTCGACCAATCCGGAAGGCGAGGGGTTCCGCCGCTTCCTGCTTTCACCGCGCGGCCGGGCGATCTTCGCGCGGTTCGGGTTCGCGGCGCCGGGGAGGGCGCGCTGACGCCCGCCGAATGGAGCATCGTCGCCTTGTCGATCAAGGTCGGCCTGGTCGCGACGCTGGCGACGCTGCCGGTCGCGTTCGCAATCGCATGGTTTCTCGCGCGGGCGAAGGTGCGGGGCAAGATCCTGATCGAAGCGGTCGTCTACCTTCCTCTCGTCGTGCCACCGGTCGTGACCGGATGGATGCTGCTGCTTGCCTTCGCGCCCAAGGGACCGCTTGGTGCGCTGAGCGGGGAAGTGCTGTTCAAATGGACCGGCGCGGCCGTCGCGGCGGGTGTGATGGCGCTGCCGCTGATGGTGCGCGCGATGCGGCTGTCGATCGAGGCGGTCGATCACCGGTTGGAAGGCGCTGCGCGGACTTTGGGCGCGGGACGCTGGCGCGTGTTTCGCACGATCACATTGCCGCTTAGCATGCCCGGCGTGCTGGCCGGGACGGTGCTGGGGTTCGCACGCTCGCTCGGTGAGTTCGGTGCGACCATCACCTTCGTGTCGAATGTGCCGGGCCAGACGCAGACGCTGCCGCTCGCAATCTACGCGGCACTCCAGCGGCCCGATGGCGACGCCATCGCGCTCCGTCTTGCGGCGCTATCGATCGTGATCGCGCTGGCGGCGCTGGTGGTGTCCGAACTGCTCGCGCGGCGGATGCGTGCGGCAATGATTCATGGCGTTTGATCTCGACGTCGCCAAGCGGCTCGGCGAGACCGAGGTTGCATTGCGCCTTGATGCAAAAGAGGGGATCACCGTGCTGTTCGGGCCTTCCGGCGTCGGCAAGACGAGCGTGCTCAACATGATCGCCGGGCTGCTCCCGCCGGATCGGGGGCATGTCCGCGTCGGCGGGCGTACGCTGTTCGACTCGGCGACCGACGTGCCCGTCCAGCGTCGCCGGGCTGGTTACGTCTTTCAGGATTCGCGGCTGTTTCCGCACATGCGCGTCGCGGCGAACCTGCACTATGGGGGCGCACGCGCGTCGATGGTCGATGCGATCGCGCATATGCTCGACATATCGCACTTGTTCGATCGCTGGCCGCGCACGCTGTCGGGAGGCGAGGCGAAGCGTGTCGCGATCGGCCGCGCGTTGCTCAGCGATCCGGCATTCCTGCTGCTCGACGAGCCAACCGCCTCGCTTGATCGAGTTCGCGCGAGCGAGGTCGAACGCGCCATCGCCGACGTACGGGATGAACTTGGCCTGCCTATCCTGATGGTAACCCATGACCGCGCCGAAGCCGAACGGATCGCGACGGGGATCGTGGAAATGGAGCGTTATATCCCCCCGAGATAGTCGCGTTTGCCAATCGGCACGCCCTTCATGCGCAGGATGTCGTAGGCGGTGGTGACGTGGAAGTAGAAGTTGGGTAGCACGAACCCGAGCACATAGTCGCGCCCGGTGAAGGTGAATTCGCCGTTCGGGAATTTGAGGACAACCGACGCATCCTCGCGACCATTGATCGCCTCGGCGGGGACTGTGTTCACGAAGTCGATTGTCTTCTGGATGCGTGCCTGCAGGTCGTCGAACGTCGTCTCGTTATCCTCCATCACGACGTTTTCGACCTCGCCGAGCCGCACCATGCAACCTTTGGCGCTGTCGCTGACGCGTTGGATTTGCGACACCAGATTGCCCATGTCCTCAATCAGTCGGGCGCGGAGCAATTCCTGTTCGGGCATTCCCGTCTCGGTGGCGAAGGCGCGTGCTTTGTCGAGGATCTTCGATAGCGACGTGAGCGCGCGGACGAATGTCGGTGCGGTAAGCGTGTGCAGGTCGGTGGCCATCGATCCCCTCCGTTTCTGGTGTCGCGCCTAGATGGGGCGGCCCGCGCAAAAAGAAACCGCCGCCCGGACATTTCCGGACGGCGGTATTCCTTGTTAGCGAAAATACGCCGAACTTAGCCGATCACTCGGCCTCGTTCAGGTAGTCCCCCGCAGCCGCGTCACTGCCGTCGCCGGATGCTTCGACCGATGCGAGCGCGTCGCGGGTGCCCCCGGCGTCGCGCGCCGAACGGGCCAGTTCCGCTGCATGCTCTTCTTCGGCCGAGTTCGGCGCGATCAGCGCATCCTGCAGCGCACGCTGCTGGACACGCAAAGCGGCGTCACGGCTCGAGGCGGCGACACGCAGGCGGTTCATGCCCGCGCCGGTCCCGGCGGGGATGAGGCGGCCGACGATCACGTTCTCCTTCAGGCCGATCAGCGTGTCCTGTTTGCCCTGGACCGCCGCCTCGGTAAGGACGCGGGTGGTTTCCTGGAACGACGCCGCCGAGATGAAGCTGCGAGTCTGCAGCGACGCCTTGGTGATGCCGAGCAGGACGGGCTTGCCCTCCGCCTTACGCTGCTTCTTGTCGAGCTTCTCGTTGGTCTCGTCCATTTCGGCACGATCGACCTGTTCGCCCTTCAGCAGCGTGGTGTCGCCACCGTCGGTGATCTCGACCTTCTGTAGCATCTGGCGAACGATCACCTCGATGTGCTTGTCGTTGATCTTCACGCCCTGCAGTCGATAGACTTCCTGGATTTCCGCAACGAGATATTCTGCCAGCGGCTCGACACCCATCGTCTCCAAGATGTCGTGCGGATCGGGCGAGCCGCCGATCAGGTTATCACCGCGCTTGACGTAGTCGCCTTCCTGAACGTCGATGACCTTCGACTTAGGCACCAGATACTCCACGACCTCGCCGCCATCCTCGGGCTGGATGCCGATCTTGCGCTTGGCCTTGTAGTCCTTGCCGAACACGACGCGGCCCGAGACCTTGGCGATGATCGCCGAGTCCTTGGGAATGCGGGCTTCGAACAGTTCGGCGACGCGCGGCAGACCGCCGGTGATGTCGCGAGTCTTTGCCGACTCGCGAGCGACACGGGCGACGACGTCACCGGCCTGGACCGTGGCGTTGTCGTCGACCGACAGCACCGCGCCCGGCGCCAGCATGTAGCGCGCGGCCTCGCCGGCATCCGACCCGGTCAGGGTCAGGCGCGGACGAAGGTCTTCCTTGGCCTTGGCGCCGCCTGTCGTGCGGTTTTCGGTCACGACGCGCTGGGCGATGCCGGTGGCTTCGTCGGTCTGCTCGGTGAGCGTCTTGCCCTCGATCAGATCGACATACTTCACCGTGCCGCCGGTTTCCGTGATCACCGGCATGGTGAACGGATCCCATTCGGCCATGCGGTCGCCCTTGGTCACGATGTGACCGTCGTCGAACATCACGTAGGCGCCGTAGGGGATACGATCGACCGAAAGCTCACGGCCGTCCATATCCTTGATCGCGATCTCGCCCGAACGGGAGAGCACCACGCGGCGGCCGCGTTGATCGACGATCAGGCGCAGATCGCGGAACTCGACCGTGCCGTCGGCATGCGCCTCCAGGTTGGATGTTTCGTTGAGCTGTGCTGCGCCACCGATGTGGAACGTGCGCATCGTCAGCTGCGTGCCCGGCTCGCCGATCGACTGCGCCGCGATGACGCCGACCGCTTCGCCGATGTTCACCGGGGTGCCGCGAGCGAGGTCACGCCCGTAGCACTTGCCGCAGACGCCGATCTTGGCTTCGCAGACCAGCGGCGAGCGGATCTTCATGCCCTGGATGCCGATCGCTTCGATCTGCGCGATCATCGGCTCGTCGAGCAAGGTGCCCGACGGGATGACGACCTTGCCGGTCTTCGGATCGACCACGTCCTCGGCCGTGGTGCGGCCCAGGATGCGTTCGCCGAGCGACGCGATGACCGAGCCGCCCTGGACGATCGCGCGCATTTCGAGCATGCGCTCGGTGCCGCAATCCTCTTCCATCACGACGCAGTCCTGCGACACGTCGACCAGGCGGCGAGTCAGGTAACCCGAGTTCGCCGTCTTCAACGCGGTGTCCGCGAGGCCCTTGCGAGCGCCGTGGGTCGAGTTGAAATATTCGAGGACGGTCAGGCCTTCCTTGAAGTTCGAGATGATCGGCGTCTCGATGATCTCGCCCGACGGCTTGGCCATCAGGCCGCGCATGCCGGCGAGCTGCTTGATCTGCGCCTGCGAACCGCGGGCACCCGAGTGCGCCATCATGTAGATCGAGTTGATCGGCTTCTCGCGACCCTTGTTGGGGCCGTCCTCATACTTCTTGACCGCCTTGATCTCGTTCATCATCGAGTTGGCGACCTGGTCACCGCAACGCGACCACGCGTCGATGACCTTGTTGTACTTCTCCTGCTGCGTGATCAGGCCGTCCTGATACTGCTGCTCGAAGTCCTTCACCTGCTCGCGCGTCTCGTCGACCAGCTTGTCTTTGTCCGGCGCGATGATCATGTCGTCCTTGCCGAACGAAATGCCGGCGCGGAACGCGTGACGGAAGCCGAGCGCCATGATCGCATCGGCGAACAGCACGGTCTCCTTCTGGCCGGTGTGGCGATACACTTCGTCGATGACGTCGGTGACGTCCTTCTTGGTCAGCAGGCGGTTGACCGTTTCGAACGGCACCTTGTGCGACTTGGGCAGGGTTTCGCCGAGCAGCATGCGGCCCGGCGTCGTCTCGAACCGCTTCATGTGGCTGACGCCATTCTCATCGGTCTGGGGCACGCGGCTGGTGATCTTCGTGTGAAGCGTCACCGCGCCGGCGTTGAGCGCCTGATGCACCTCCTGCATGTCGGACAGGATCATGCCCTCGCCGGGCTCGCCTTCCTTCATCATCGACAAGTAATACAGCCCCAGCACCATGTCCTGCGACGGCACGATGATCGGCTTGCCGTTCGCCGGCGACAGGATGTTGTTGGTCGACATCATCAGGACGCGCGCTTCGAGCTGGGCCTCAAGGCTCAGCGGAACGTGGACGGCCATCTGGTCACCGTCGAAGTCGGCGTTGAACGCCGAGCAGACCAGCGGGTGGAGCTGGATCGCCTTGCCTTCGATCAGCACCGGCTCGAACGCCTGGATGCCCAGACGGTGGAGCGTCGGCGCGCGGTTCAGCAGAACCGGGTGCTCGCGGATCACTTCGTCCAGGATGTCCCAGACTTCCTTGCGCTCCTTCTCGACCCACTTCTTCGCCTGCTTCAGGGTCATGGACAGACCCTTGGCATCGAGACGGGCGTAGATGAACGGCTTGAACAGCTCGAGCGCCATCTTCTTCGGCAGGCCGCACTGGTGCAGCTTGAGCTCCGGACCGGTCACGATGACCGAACGGCCCGAATAGTCGACGCGCTTGCCGAGCAGGTTCTGACGGAAGCGGCCCTGCTTGCCCTTGAGCATGTCGGACAGCGACTTCAGCGGACGCTTGTTAGCGCCCGTGATCGTGCGACCACGGCGGCCATTGTCGAACAGCGCGTCAACGGCTTCCTGCAGCATGCGCTTTTCGTTGCGGACGATGATGTCCGGCGCGCGCAGCTCCATCAGGCGCTTGAGGCGGTTGTTGCGATTGATCACGCGGCGATACAGGTCGTTGAGATCCGACGTCGCGAAGCGACCACCGTCCAGCGGCACCAGCGGGCGCAGTTCGGGCGGGATGACCGGCACTACTTCGAGAATCATCCATTCGGGGCGATTGCCCGATTCGATGAAGCTCTCGACGACCTTCAGTCGCTTGATGATCTTCTTGGGCTTCAGCTCCGACTTGGTCGTCGCCAGCTCTTCCATGAGCGCGACCTTCTCGCCCTCGAGGTCGAGATTCTCGAGCATGATGCGCACGGCTTCAGCGCCGATCCCGGCGGTGAAGGCGTCCTCACCATATTCGTCCTGCGCTTCGAGCAGCTCGTCTTCGGTGAGCAGCTGATAGCGCTCGAGCGGGGTCACGCCCGGCTCGATCACGATATACGCCTCGAAATAGAGCACGCGCTCGAGCTGCTTGAGCTGCATGTCGAGCAGCAGGCCGATGCGGCTCGGCAGCGACTTCAGGAACCAGATGTGCGCGACCGGCGCGGCCAGCTCGATATGGCCCATGCGCTCGCGGCGGACCTTCGAGACGGTCACTTCCACGCCGCACTTTTCGCAGACAATGCCCTTGTACTTCATGCGCTTGTACTTGCCGCACAGGCACTCGTAATCCTTGATCGGACCGAAGATGCGCGCGCAGAACAGGCCGTCACGCTCGGGCTTGAACGTGCGATAATTGATAGTCTCGGGCTTCTTGATCTCGCCGAACGACCAGGAGCGGATGCGGTCCGGGGACGCGATGCCGATCTGGATCTGGTCGAAGGTCTCCGGCTTGGCCACCGGGTTCGCGAAGTTGGTCAGTTCGTTCATTTTTCAATTTCCTCTAGGGAAAAATCTCTGGGCGGTGGGGAAGGGGCCTCTGCCGTCGGAGAGCAGAGGCCTAAGCTTCACTCCGCCGCGATCGCGACGCCGTCCGAATCCACGCCGGGCTCGTCATTCTTGAGCTCGACGTTGAGACCGAGGCTGCGCATTTCCTTGACGAGCACGTTGAAGCTTTCGGGAATGCCGGCCTCGAACGTGTCGTCGCCCTTGACGATCGCCTCATAGACCTTGGTGCGGCCGACCACGTCGTCGGACTTCACCGTCAGCATTTCCTGCAGCGTGTAGGCGGCGCCGTAAGCCTGGAGCGCCCAGACCTCCATTTCGCCGAAGCGCTGGCCGCCGAACTGCGCCTTGCCGCCCAGCGGCTGCTGGGTGACGAGGCTGTACGGCCCGATCGAACGCGCGTGGATCTTGTCGTCGACCAGGTGGTGAAGCTTCAGCATGTAGATGATGCCCACGGTCACCTTGCGGTCGAACTGATCGCCGGTGCGGCCGTCGAACAGGTCCGACTGGCCCGACGTATCGAGCCCGGCCAGCGTCAGCATCGCCGACACGTCCGCTTCGTGCGCGCCGTCGAACACCGGGGTACCCATCGGGATGCCCGGCTTCAGGTTCTGCGCCAGCTCGACGATTTCCTCGCCTGAGCGTGCGTCGATGTCTGCGGCGTAATGCTCGCCGTAGATTTCCTTCAGCCGGTCACGGACGGCGGCCGGCATCGCGCCGCCCTTGGCATCCGGGTTCGCCTCACGCCATTCCTCGAGCGCCACGCCGACCTGCTGACCGAGCTGACGCGCGGCCCAGCCGAGATGGGTTTCGAAGATCTGCCCGACGTTCATGCGCGACGGCACGCCCAGCGGGTTGAGCACCAGGTCGACCGGCGTCCCGTCGGCGAGGAACGGCATGTCCTCGACCGGCAGGATGCGGCTGATGACGCCCTTGTTGCCGTGGCGGCCGGCCATCTTGTCGCCCGGCTGCAGCTTGCGCTTCACCGCGACGAAGACCTTGACCATCTTGAGCACGCCCGGCGGCAGTTCGTCGCCACGCTCCAGCTTCTCGCGACGGTCGTGGAACTTGTCGGTGATGACCTTGGCGGCATCATCGTACTGCACCTTGACCGCTTCGAGGTCGCTCTGGACCTTGTCGTCGGCAACGGCGAACTTCCACCATTCGTGACGATCGACCTGATCGAGCAGGTCCTGATCGATCACCGAACCCTTCTTCAGGCCCTTCGGCGTCGCGGTGGCGGTCTGGCCGATCAGCATCTCCCGCAGGCGCGACCAAGTCGCGCGGTTGAGGATGGTGCGCTCGTCGTCAGAGTCCTTCTTCAGGCGCTCGATCTCCTCGCGCTCGATCGCCATCGCGCGCTCGTCCTTGTCGATGCCATGGCGATTGAACACGCGGACTTCGACCACCGTGCCGGCGACGCCCGGAGGCAGACGCAGCGACGTGTCGCGCACGTCCGACGCCTTTTCACCGAAGATCGCGCGGAGCAGCTTTTCTTCCGGTGTCATCGGGCTCTCGCCCTTTGGCGTGATCTTGCCGCACAGGATGTCGCCCGGCTCGACCTCCGCACCGATATAGACGATGCCCGCTTCGTCGAGGTTGCGAAGCGCTTCCTCGCCGACGTTCGGAATGTCGCGCGTGATGTCTTCCGGCCCGAGCTTGGTGTCGCGCGCCATGACCTCGAACTCCTCGATATGGATCGAGGTGAAGACGTCATCCTTCACGATGCGCTCGGAAATGAGGATCGAGTCCTCATAATTGTAGCCGTTCCAGGGCATGAACGCGACGAGCGCGTTGCGGCCCAGCGCCAGCTCGCCGAACTCGGTCGACGGACCGTCGGCGATCACGTCACCGACATTGACCACGTCGCCCACCTTCACCAGCGGACGCTGGTTGATGCAGGTGTTTTGGTTCGACCGCTGGAACTTCATCAGCGTGTAGATGTCGACGCCCGACTTGCCGGCTTCGACCTCGCCCGTCGCGCGGACGACGATGCGGCTGGCATCGACTTGGTCGACGATGCCCGAACGCTTGGCCGAGATGGCTGCGCCCGAGTCACGCGCCACGGTCTCTTCCATGCCAGTGCCGACGAACGGCGCCTCGGCGCGAACCAGCGGCACCGCCTGGCGCTGCATGTTCGAACCCATCAGCGCGCGGTTGGCGTCGTCGTTTTCCAGGAACGGGATCAGCGAGGCGGCCACCGACACCAGCTGCTTCGGCGACACGTCCATCAGCGTGATGGTGTCGGGGAGCGCCATCAGGAATTCGCCCGCCTGACGCGCCGAGACCAGCTCCTCAGTGAACTTGCCGTCCTTGTCGAGTTCAGCGTTGGCCTGCGCAATCGTGTGCTTGGCCTCTTCCATCGCCGACAGATAGACGACCTCGTCGGTCACCTTGTTATCGACCACGCGGCGGTACGGCGTTTCGATGAAGCCGTACTTGTTGACGCGGCTGAACGAGGCCAGCGAGTTGATCAGACCAATGTTCGGGCCTTCCGGCGTTTCGATCGGGCAGATGCGGCCATAATGCGTCGGGTGAACGTCACGGACTTCGAAGCCCGCACGCTCGCGCGTCAGACCGCCCGGCCCGAGGGCCGAGACGCGACGCTTGTGCGTCACTTCGGAAAGCGGGTTGGTCTGGTCCATGAACTGCGACAGCTGCGACGAACCGAAGAACTCGCGCACCGCGGCGACCGCGGGCTTCGCGTTGATCAGGTCGTTCGGCATGACGGTCGACACGTCGACCGACGACATGCGCTCCTTCACGGCGCGCTCCATGCGGAGCAGGCCGACGCGGTACTGGTTCTCAAGCAGTTCGCCGACCGAGCGCACGCGGCGGTTGCCGAGATTGTCGATATCGTCGATCTCGCCCTTGCCGTCCTTCAGATCGACGAGGGTTTTGACCACCGCGAGGATGTCTTCGGTGCGCAGCGTCGTGACCGTGTCCTCGGCGTCGAGGTCGAGGCGCATGTTGAGCTTGACGCGGCCGACGGCTGACAGGTCGTAACGCTCCGGATCGAAGAACAGGCCAGCGAACAGCGCTTCGGCCGTCTCGAGCGTCGGCGGTTCGCCAGGGCGCATCACGCGATAGATGTCGGACAGCGCCTGTTCGCGTTCCTCGGCCTTGTCGGCCTTCAGCGTGTTGCGGATCCACGGACCGGTCGTGACGTGATCGATGTCGAGCAGCTCAATGCGGTCGATGCCCGCCTTGTCGAGCTTTTCGAGGTTCTCCGCCGACACTTCGTCGCCCGCCTCGATATAGATCTCGCCGGTCTTTTCGTTGATCAGGTCATAGGCGCTGTAGCGGCCAAAGATTTCCTCGGTCGGGATCAGCAGGGTCTCGAGACCGTCCTTCGCTGCCTTGTTGGCCGCGCGCGGGCTGATCTTCTGACCCGCCGGGAATATCACTTCGCCCGACTTCGCATCGACAATGTCGAACAGCGGCTTCTGCCCGCGCCAGTTCTCGGCGGCGAACGGAATCTGCCATCCGCCCTGGCCACGGACATAGGTCACGCGGTTGTAGAAGTGGTTGAGAATTTCTTCGGAGTTCAGGCCGAGCGCATAGAGCAGCGCCGTCACCGGCAGCTTGCGCTTGCGGTCGATACGGACGTTGACAATGTCCTTGGCGTCGAACTCGAAATCGAGCCACGAGCCGCGATACGGGATCACGCGCGCGGCGAAGAGGTACTTGCCCGAAGCGTGGGTCTTGCCGCGGTCATGGTCGAACAGCACGCCCGGCGAACGGTGCATCTGCGACACGATGACACGTTCGGTGCCGTTGATGATGAAGGTGCCGTTCTGCGTCATGAGCGGCATGTCGCCCATGTAGACGTCCTGCTCCTTGATATCGAGCACTGAGCGGGCTTCCGTATCCGGGTCCACCTCGAACACGATCAGGCGCAGCGTGACGCGCATCGGGGCGGCGTAGGTGATACCGCGCTGGCGGCATTCGTCGGTGTCGAACTTGGGCGGTTCGAGCTCGTAATTGACGAAGTCGAGTTCGGCAGCGCCGGCGAAATCGCGGATCGGGAAGACGCTGCGCAGCGTCTTTTCGAGACCCGACACGTAGCCGATCGACGGATCGCTGCGCAGGAACTGTTCGTAGGATTCGCGCTGAACCTCGATCAGGTTCGGCATCTGCACCACTTCGTGGATGTTGCCGAACACCTTGCGGATGCGCCGCTTCGCGGTGCCGCCTTCGATCGCCTTGGTCGCCATGGAGATATTTGCCTCATCAGCCTAGATTCGTGCCCCGGAACCCCGGGGCCAGGCACGCCACGACGCAAAAAAGCCGCTCATCCGAACTCTCGTTTTTCGAAAGTGGACGTGCAGCTTCTGGCGTCGTGTGAACCGACAGCTTCCAATACGATCGACACGGTGCGCGACGCCGCGTCATTTCCCGAAAGCTGTGGTGGAGGTCGGGATATAGGAGCGATGTTGGAAAGTGTCAAACCCGCGGGCGACGAATCCGCAAAAAAGTCAACGAAAAATTGAGAGAATTTTATTGTTTAGAATCAATGCTCTGTTGACAGAAATGCGAGTGTTGTCGTGGGACAAGGCATTCCTCAAGCGGAACCAGACTCGGGTTCCCTTCATTTTGACAGCGTCATGAAACAGCACTTTGCCCCCCGCTTCGCCCACGCCGTCGCGCCGATGCTGTGCGCCACCGCGTTCATCGCAACCCCCGCGTTCGCGCAGGAAACGACAGCCGCCCCGCCGGTCGTCGTGACACCGCCGCAATCTGCTGCCGTGCCGCCGCCACCGGTCGTGCGCACCGTGCCCGACACGCAGCCAGAGGCGGCCGCTTCGGCGACCGAGCCTGCCGCCGCGCCGGCGCCGCGTGCGGCGACCCGCGCAACGACGACGCCTACGGCGACGCGAATTACGTCTGTTCGCCCGGCACGGGTTCGCACTGCGCCGGAACCTGTCCCCGCGCCCATTGCGGTGGCACCCGAGCCTGCGGCCGTTGCCGCGCCGACGCCACAGCCTGAAACCGCAGCCGCACCCGAGGCCGAGCCGCCGACGGAATCCACCGTCGCGGCCGACACGGCGACGACGCGGACCAATACCGGCGTGCCGCTATGGGCATGGATCGGCGGAGGTCTCGCCGCGCTCGCCGTTATCGCAATCGGACTGTTCGCGCTGCGCCGTCGTCGCGTCGAAGAGGAATATAACGACGAGCCTTATGTGGAAGGGACGTATGTTGAGCCTGCTTATGTCGAGCCCGTCGCCGTAGTCCCGGTCGCCGAGCCGATGCCCGTCGCCAAAGTCGCGCCGCGCAAGGAACAGGAATTCCTGCGCCGAACAGGCGCTGTCGCGATCGAGCCGATCGCTGTCGCGCCGGACGAGGTTCACATCGTCGAGCCGACTGCGGACGATGTCGCGGAACTTACCGCTGCCGCTGCGCCGGTCGCGGAACGCCCGTGGCTTGAGTTCGCGATGCGCCCGGTCCGCGCCGGTACCAATGTCGATGAGGCGCTGGTCGAGATCGAGCTGACCGTCGGCAACGCCGGATCGGTACCTGCGAAGGACGTGCGGATTTCGACCTTCCTGCTATCGAGCGATCCGAACGGCACCGAAATGGAACGCCTGCTCGTGCAGCCGCCGACGGACGCCACGACGGATCCTGTCACAATCAAGCCAGGCGAGGGCAAGCGCATCGACGCGACGCTCGCACTGCTCAAGTCGGAAATGGGTGAGAACCTACCCGCCTCGTTCCGTCCGATCGTCGTCGCCGACGCCCGCTATACGCTCGCCGACGGCACTGAAGGCCGAACGTCCGCTTCGTTCGAAATCGGCGTGACGCCCGAGGGAGGGGAGGGGCTGAATCCGATCGAACTCGCCCGAGCGTCGATGTTCGACAATGTCGGCGCCGAGCTTCACGGCGAACCCCAGCACGCCTGATCCGACCGACTAGGCACGTAGCGCCCGTCCCGCCACTTGCGGGGCGGGCGCTTCGCTATCCCCCGTTGAACACGGTGCCGTAGCGTCCTACGACGCCGCATCTCTTCCTTCCAAGGAGTCGCATCGGCATGATGAAGAAGCTGGCGTTATTGCCCTTGATCGCTTTGGCGCTCACCCCTGCGCTGGCACAGGAAACGCCGCAGATGTGGCCGCCCAACGGCAACGACGTTCCCGCCAAGTTCACGCCGCCCGTCGATCCCGACGCCGATTATATCAAGCGCGAAGTTATGATCCCGATGCGCGACGGGACAAAGTTGTACACCGTTATCGTGATCCCCAAGGGCGCGACCAATGCGCCGATCGTGCTGACTCGAACTCCGTATAACGCCACGGCGCGCGCCCGGCGCTCGGGCAGTTCGTCGATGATCAACGCGCTCAATCTGTCCGACGAGGGGTTCGTGCGGAACGGTTATATCCGCGTCTATCAGGACATTCGCGGCAAGTATAAGTCGGAAGGGGGGTACGTCGTGACGCGGCCGGTCGTCGGGCCGCTCAACGACACCAAGGTCGATCATACGACCGACGCCTATGACACGATCGACTGGCTGGTGAACAAGGCCAACCTGCCCGAATCGAATGGCAAGGTCGGGATGATCGGGTCGTCCTACGAAGGCTTTACCGTCGTCATGGCGCTGTTGAAGCCGCACCCGGCGCTTAAGGTTGCCGCCCCCCAGAGTCCGATGGTCGACGGCTGGATGGGTGACGACTGGTTCCATTACGGCGCGTTCCGCCTCGCCAACATCGCCTGGCTCGGCGCGCAGACCGGCTACAAGGGCGAGGGCCGGGCGCCGCCGACCGGCGGCTGGGACGATTACGACAATTTCCGCGAGGTCGGCTCGGCGGGCGACTGGGCGAAGAAGTCGGGATACGACCAATTACCTTATTGGGAGCGCATGTCGGCGCACCCGGCCTATGACGAATTCTGGTCGGGCCAAGCGCTCGACGAGTTGCTCAAGAAGAACCCGTCCAACGTCCCCACCATCTGGGAACAGGGGCTGTGGGACCAGGAGGATATGTGGGGCGCGATCCACAGCTATGAAGCGCTGAAGTCGGTCGGCAAGACCGGCAACAACTTCATCGTCATGGGCCCTTGGCGCCACAGCCAGATCAACCGGGTCGGGTTCGAGCTCGGGCCGTTCAAGTGGAACGGCGACACCGCGCTGCAATATCGCGAGGACATGATCATCCCGTTCTTCAACCAGTATCTGAAGGACGGCCCGGCGGTGACGGTGCCCGCGGCGACGATCTACAATACCGGCGAAAACCATTGGGACCGCTTCAGCGAATGGCCGCTGGCGTGCGATAAGGGATGTCCGTCGCCGCTGACCCCGCTTTATCTCGGCGCCGATGGCGGGCTCGGGTTCGATGGCCAGGCGGCGGGGGGCGACAGCTATGTCTCCGATCCCGCCAAGCCGGTCCCGCATCTGCCGCGCCCAGTTAATTTCAACGACGGTCGCTGGGGCGACTGGCTGGTGCAGGACCAGCGCAGCTATGACGGCCGCCCCGACGTGATGACCTATTCGACGCCGGTGCTGACCAAGGCGGTCCGCGTGTCGGGTGCGCCGATCGCAGACCTGTTCGCCAAGACGACGGGGACCGATGGCGACTTCGTGGTCAAGGTGATCGACGTTTTCCCCGCGGAGAATGCGACCGACCCGAAGATGGGCGGGTATCAGCTTGCGATCAGCCTCGACATCTTCCGCGGGCGCTATCGCAACAGCTTCAGCAAACCGTCGCCGATCCCCGCCAATCAAGTGCAGGAATACAAGTTCCGCCTGCCCACCGTGAATCACGTGTTCCTGCCGGGGCACAAGATCATGATTCAGGTGCAGTCGAGCCTCTTCCCGCTCTATGATCGCAATCCGCAGAAATACGTGCCGAACATCTTCTTCGCGAAGAAGTCCGACTATCAGAAAGCCACAGTGACGATCATGCGTGGTGGAAAGACGCCGAGCCAAGTGTGGCTGCCGGTCGTGCCGCTCGCCCCGCCGCAACTGATGCGCTAGGGGAGCCGCTTGCCGTGTTTGGCGGCGGTTCAGGTAGAAGTCGGTAGGCGTGATCGGGATGAAGGGGTGCGGGGTGCGGAAGCGTGCGGGAGTGTGGCTCGCCGGGGCGGCGGTGCTGCCCGCCCTGGCGGCCGCACAGACGACCTCCGGTGTGCCGCAGACCGATCCCAGCCTTGACCGCTTCAGCCTACCGCCCTCGACCCGCCCGAGCCCGCGCCCGACGCCGACCTCTGGCCCGATCGTCGCGCCGCTGAGTACTCCCACATCGGCTGCACCGGTCGTCGTCGCGACGCCGACCCCCGCGCCCCGGCCGACGCCAACCCCTAAGGCGACGCCGAATAATGCTTACACCGCCGACAGCATTGCCGGTGTCGTAAACGTCATCACCAAACGTGAGATAACCGGCACAGTCCCGACGCCTACGCCGACCCCAGTCCCGAGCGCGACTCCCGACGCTATGCCGTCCCCAACTGCGACCACCAGCTCAACGCCGGAGGTCACGCCAGTTCCCGCGACTACCGAGCCGTCGTCCGATGGCCTGTCGATGTGGCTGCTCGCCGCGATCGGCGCGGGTGTCCTTGCGGTGGTTGCGCTTGGCGGCTTCTTGCTTGGTCGGCGGCGTAGGGCACGCGAAGACGATATGGTCGAGCCTGTCGCCGCCGTCGCTGCCGGACCGGTGGCGCCGCCACCCTCGCCCGAACCGCCCAGCGGGCATGTCACCATCCCCGCTCGTCGCCGTGCCGCCGAGGAAGCGGAGCCTCGGCTCGAGATCAGCCTGATCCCCAAACGCGCGGGCACCAATCTGACGAGCGCGGCGGTCGATTATCGCGTCATTATCCGTAACACCGGTTCGATCGCCGCCCGCGACATCCGCTTCGCCATGTACATGTTGAGCGCTAGCGCGCGACAGGCGCAGGACCTCCAGATGATCTTTGCGACCAACATCGAACAGCCGCTGGTCGCGCCGTTCGAACTGGTTCCCGGCCAAGACGTGGAAATGTCGGGCATGGCACTGCTGGCCCGCGAGCAGGTCAACGTGATGACGATCGACGGCAAACCGTGGTTCGTGCCGGTGCTGGCGATGAAGACCGAGTATCTCTGGGGCGAGAACGTCGGCGTGCCGGGCGTCGCCACCGCCGCGCATATGATCGGCATCGATCGCGGGGAAGGGGCGAAGATGGCGCCATTCCGCCTCGACGGCGGGCCGCATATGCACCCCGAAGTGGCGGAGCGTAAGGTCGCGTGACGGCTAAGACCTACGACGAAGTCGTTACCGGCCGCCGCAGCATCCGCGGATACAAGCCCGATCCCGTGCCGCGCGCGCTGATCGAGGAAATCATTGCGCTTGCCATGCGCTCACCGTCGTCGATGAATACCCAGCCATGGAATTTCTACGTCTTGACGGGCGAACCTCTCGACCGCATCCGCGCAGGCAATACCGAGCGGATAGTCGCCGGCGTCCCGCAATCGCGTGAGTTTCGCACCGGCCAGCCCTTCGCTGATCAGCATCGCGAGCGCCAGATCGGCGTTGCCAAGCAACTCTTCGCCGCAATGGGCATCGCCCGCGATGATGCCGAGCGCCGGCAGGATTGGGTGCTGCGCGGGTTCCGACAGTTCGATGCGCCGGTCTGCGTGATCGTGACCTATGACCGCGTGCTCGACGGCAGCGACGACACCCCGTTCGATTGCGGCGCGGTCGCGACGGCACTGGTCAATGCGGCCTGGTCGCGCGGGCTGGGCGCGGTGATCAACAGCCAGGGGATCATGCAATCGCCGGTGGTGCGCGAACATGCCGGCATCGCCGACGATCAGGTTATCATGAAAAGCATCGCGCTCGGTTGGCCCGACGAGGACTTTCCCGCCAACGCGGTGGTCTCGACCCGCAAGTCGGTCGAGGAAGCGACAACCTTCGTGGGATTTGACGACTAGCGCCGAGCGGCGAGGATCGCGTCGCGCATAGCGGGGTAGAGCAGATCGTTGCCGTGGCCGCTGAGATGGTCGCCGTCGAAGAACAGGGGGCGCCCAGTCTGGTCGAGCGCGTGGCATGGGTTGGCGGGGCAGAGGATGGGGAAGGGATCCCATATTTTGAGAGCGGGATATTGGCGGGACAGGTCCGCCATCGCGCCCAAGACGTGCCGACGGAGCATGAGCGCTCGGTCGCGCGCTATCGTCAGGCCGCCGGCGCAGATCGGGTTGGCGCGATCGTACCAGTCGGCGCAGCGGAACGGTGGCGCGGGGAAAATCGGCTTGGGCGCTTCGATGACGACGCGGAACCCCATCGCCTGCAATCGAGCGAGCGTCGCCCGCGCTTCGGCAAGCGCGACGGGCGAGAGCGTGTTGTCGACGGGCGTGTCGTGCTCCGCGTCGTGGCCGAACTGGTTGATCAGCCGGGTCAGTCGCAGGCCGGGCAGGAATACGACGTCGCCGGGGCGGCCTAGCGCGCGCAGGTCATCGAAGAAGCGGCTGTAGAAACCAGCGCAGCGGTGCTTCACGTCCATCGGTTGGATCAGGCGCAGGAACGGACAGCCCGGGTGGAAATAGCTCGCGACCGGCACGCCGAGTTCGGCAGCGAGTTGGCGGTAATTGGGCGCGTAGGCGGTGTTGTGGGAGTCGCCAATGGCGAAGACGCGAAAGCCCGCCGTGGGTATCGCACAGCTACTCGGCGTCCAGCGATCCGCGTCCCGGTCGCGCCCTATCGTCACGGCGCAGTGCGTGAGGGCGGGGTTCAGCGCGTGGCGCTCGTCGGCATACCAGGTCGAGTGATCACGGGTGACGCCGATCGCCAGCAGGTCGCTGCGCGCCAGCATCCCGAATCCTAGCGTGGCGCAGGCGAGCGTACCGATCGCCATACGCCCGACGATAAACCTGGGCGCACCGTTGGCGGCCTTGCCTTTGCGGCGGAGGGGGCGCTCGATCAGGAAGTAGGATGCGGTCGCCAACAGCACCGCCAGGACTAGCGCGGCGAACTGAAGACCGAGCGTTTCGAGACCCACGGTCCAGCGGAACATCACGAAGACGGGCCAGTGCCAGAGGTAGAGTGAATAGGACAGCCGTCCGATCGCAACTGGACCCTTGCTTGCGAGGATTCGAGCGATCCCCGTGTCGGGAGACGCGAGAACGCTGGCGATCAGCCCGATCGTGCCGACCACCGGCAGGATCGCGAGCGGGAACGGAAAGCCATGCTGATCAGGCAGTGCGAGTGCTGCTCCGACCATCAATATGCTGACACTTACCAACGCCGCGCGCCGCTTCGCTGGCCACGCTACTAGGACCGGCAGCCACTGTGGCATCCGGAGGCAGAGGATCATTCCTAGGCCGAGTTCCCAGAACCGGCCGACGATCAGGTAAAACGCATATTTCTGGTCGATCACGGTCAAGACGCCGCAAAGCGCGAAGGACGCCAGCGCGGCCCAGCCGATCACTCGCACTGCCCGGTCGGCGTCTAGCTTCGCGCTGTCGAGCCTTTGGTGCCAGAACAGGATGAGCGGGAATACCAGATAGAATTGTTCTTCGACACCCAACGACCAAGTGTGCGTGAACGGGTTGAACGCCGCCTGCACCCCGAAATAGCCGTCAGTATCCGTCGCCAGGATGATGTTGGATAAACCAAAGAACGCGAAGCGCGCGGTCTGCGGCACTGCGCGGCTGAGCCATGCTTCGGGCACCAGCATCTGGTTCACGAGGATCGCGACGAGCAGCATCGCGAGTAGTGCAGGCATGATGCGAACGAGGCGTCGCGCATAGAAATAGGACAGCATCGCCGGCAGCCGATCGAAGCTCTTGCCGATCATGGATCCGGTGACGACGAAACCCGAGATCGCGAAGAAGATGTCGACGCCGGAAAAGCCCCCCGGCAGCAAACCTGGGTGCAGGTGAAAGGCGACGACGGACAGCACGGCGAGCGCGCGCAGTCCGTCGATTGCTGGAATGTAGCCCAGCGGGTGCCGGGCGGTAGCGATGCTCAAAACGTAAATCCCCGGAACGGCTTAGGGGCGGTTGGGGGATAAGAAAAGGGCGGTCCGGTTGCCCGGGCCGCCCTCTTTCTTTGGCTTGGCCGTCACCGGAGTTAATCCGGTGACGTCGGACGCTGGCGGAGCCAGCGCCGGCCGGCCTTGTGCGGTGGGATTTAGCGGCTGCTAAATCCTCTCCGCTAGCGGCTTACTTCAGCTCGACGGTCGCGCCGGCTTCTTCAAGCTGCTTCTTGATCTTCTCGGCTTCGTCCTTGTTGACGCCTTCCTTGACAGCCTTCGGAGCCGACTCGACCAGCGTCTTGGCTTCGGTCAGGCCGAGACCGGTGATGGCCCGGACTTCCTTGATGACGTTGATCTTCTTGCCACCGTCGCCGGTGAGGATCACGTCGAACTCGTCCTTGGCTTCTTCGGCCGGAGCCGCGCCACCGGCGCCGCCGGCGCCCGGGGCCGCAACCGCAACCGCGGCAGCGGCCGAAACGCCCCATTTCTCTTCGAGGAGCTTCGAAAGCTCAGCGGCCTCGAGCACCGTCAGTTCGCTCAGCTGGTCAACCAGCGCGTTCAGATCTGCCATGATAATCTCCGTTCAATATTCTGATGATTGGACCCCGGCTTGCGCAGGGGCGACTTCGTCGACTTAAGCTGCTTCCTTGGCCCCATAAGCACCAAAAACGCGAGCCAGCTGACCGGCCGGCGCCTGGGTGATGCTGGCGAGCTTCTGCGCCGGTGCCTGAATCAGGCCGACGATCTTCGCACGCAGTTCATCCAGCGACGGCATGGTGGCCAGAGCCTTCACGCCTTCGGGGTTGAGAGCCGTCGCGCCCATCGCGCCGCCGACGATTTCGAGCTTGTCGTTCGTCTTGGCGAAGTCGACCACCACCTTGGCGGCGGCGACCGGGTCGATGGAGCTGGCGAGACCGACCGGTCCCGTGAGCATGTCGCCCAGCGAGAGATAGTCGGTGCCGTCGAGCGCGATCTTGGCAAGCTTGTTCTTCGAGACCTTATAGGTCGCACCGGCCTCACGCATCTTCGTCCTGAGCTGCGTCGACTGTGCGACGGTCAGGCCGAGGTTGCGGGTGACGACCACCACACCAACCTCGGAGAAGGTCTGCTTGAGATCGGCGACGGCCGCGGCCTTTTGAGCACGATCCATGCCATTCTCCACGTTTTGGTCGCACGGCAACAGCGCCGAACAACCGGTTCACAAGTCCAACGATGGGGAATGGGATGCCGCGCGGTAAGGCACGACCGGCCGGCGAACCGGCGATATATCCTGTCCCCGTCTCGGCAAGAGATTAAGCCGGAAACCGGCACTTGCTGTCTCGGACGGTGTCCGGGTGAACCCGGACGAGGGCGCGCCTATACGGGGATACGCGCGAAAGTCAATTCGCGATCAGCGCAGGCGCACCAGCATAACGTCGAGCGCTTGCAGGAAGCGCGAGCGATCGGCCTTGGAGAAGGCGGAGGGACCGCCGAGCTGTTCGCCGCCCGCGCGGAGATCGGCCATGATCGCGCGGGTCGCGACGGCGCTGCCGATTGAACTCGTGGTGAAGGGCCTGCCGTTGGGCGCCAGCACCGATGCGCCCGCTTTCAGACAGCGATCTGCGAGCAATATGTCTGCCGTCACTACCACTGCGCCCGGCCCGGCGCGCTCGGCGATCCAGTCGTCGGCGGCATCGAACCCGTCGCTCACGATGACGCGATGGATCAGCGGATGTGCGGGCACCCGGATCGGCGAATTGCTGACGATCGTGACCGGCACCTCGAGCCGCCACGCGACCTTGTAGATCTCGTCCTTCACCGGGCAGGCGTCGGCATCGACCAGGATGCGGCGGGTCGCCATGGGCGTCAGCTAGGCCGGCGCGGGGCGCCCTTGCCGGCGGGACCCTTGCGGAACGGCTTGCCCTTGTGGCGGATCGGCGAAGGGCCCGGGTGACGCGGAGCGGGCGGGCGCTGGTCGTTGCCGGTCGGCGCGGCACGGTGGAGCTTTGCGCGCGCAGGCGCGGCGGGCGCAGTGCCGGGACCATCGACCGGTTGGATACGGATGCCGCTGTCGTCCTCGCCGTCCTGGCCGGCGCTCTTGATCACCGCGGCCGCGAAGCGCGAGGCAAGGGCGCGCGGGATCTGAAAGCCGGTTTCGTTGGCCTGGATGCGGATCGCGCCGACCTCGTTCTTTGTGATCCCGCCGCGGCGGCAGATCAGCGGCAGCAACCAGCGCGGATCGGCATTCTGGCGACGGCCGACGTTCATCACGAACCAGACGGTGTCGTCGAAGCCGGGGCGATGATGTTGTTTGTCGGGCGCGAGGTTGGGGTTCGGCGTCGAGGTCAGCAATTCCTCGGGCTGCGGCATCGACGCGCGGTGCGCGTGGACCAGCGCGGCGGCGATATCCTCGGGCGACTTCTTCGCCATCAACTCGGCGGCGATCGCGCGGTCGTCGTCGTCGATCTCGACCTCGGCCAACATCGCGTCGAGCATCCGCTCGCGATCCTTGGCGCGGATGTCCTCGGGCGTCGGGACCGGCACCCAGCTGAAATCGATCCGCGCGCCCTTCAGCATCATCTCGACGCGGCGGCGGCGCGGGAAGGGAACGATGAGGACCGCGGTACCCTTCTTGCCCGCGCGGCCTGTGCGTCCGGAGCGATGCTGGAGCGTCTCGGCATCGCGCGGCAATTCGACGTGAACGACGAGGCTGAGCGTCGGCAGGTCGATCCCACGTGCCGCCACGTCGGTAGCTACGCAGACGCGCGCGCGGCGATCGCGCATCGCCTGGAGCGCGTGGTTGCGCTCGCTTTGCGAATGCTCGCCGGACAGCGCGACCGCCGCGAACCCGCGCTCGACCAGGCTGGCGTGGAGGTGGCGGACATTGTCGCGGGTCGCGCAAAACAGCAACGCCGTCTCCGCTTCGTGAAAGCGTAGCAGGTTGATGACGGCGTGCTCGATGTCCGACGGGCTGACCGCGATTGCCTGATAGGCGATGTCACCGTGCCCGCGATCCTCGCCGACGGTCGAGATGCGCAGCGCGTCGTTCTGATACTTCCTGGCCAGCGCGACGATCGGGCGCGGCATCGTCGCCGAGAACAAGAGCGTGCGGCGGTCGCGCGGGGTCGCGTCGAGCAGCGCCTCGAGGTCCTCGCGAAAGCCCATGTCGAGCATCTCGTCGGCCTCGTCGAGCACCGCGACCTTCAGCGTTGACAGGTCGAGTGCGCCGCGTTCGCTGTGGTCCTTCAGGCGCCCCGGCGTGCCGACGACGATATGCGCGCCGTGGCTGAGCGCGCGCCGCTCGCGGCTGGCGTCCATCCCGCCGACGCAGGTCGCGATCCGCGCCCCGGCCTTGGCGTAGAGCCACGACAATTCCTTGGCGACCTGTAGCGCAAGCTCGCGGGTCGGCGCGATCACCAGCGCCATCGGCGCGCCAGGCTGGGGCAGGCGGCCATCCTCGCCGAGCAATTCGCCCGCCATAGAAATGCCGAACGCGACGGTCTTGCCTGACCCGGTCTGCGCGGAGACGAGCAAGTCGCGGCCTTGGGCGGCGGGCTCGCTGACCTGCGCCTGGACGGGGGTGAGGGCGGAATAGCCCTTGGCGGTCAGCGCTTCGGACAGGGCGGCGGGCAGGTGCGAAAAGGGCATGCGATCTCAACAGCGATACGTTCGGCCCAAGGCTAACGCGCCGGGCCGGAAACGGGAATGGAAATAGGGATTGGATGTGCGCCTACGCTCTTTTGCGCCGTTTGGCAAAAGTCAGGCGTGAACCTTCATAGCCGCGTTCATCAAAGTAACGAGCACGGCCACCAGAGCAACGGCGATCACCAGCCAGTAACCCGGCCCGAATGCGGTCGCGCGATCGGGGTCGGCGCTGTCGTACCAGATCGTGTGGACGCCGCTCGGCCGCCAGCCGGCGCGGACGTAGCGCTTGACCTCGGCGACGTGACGCTCGCCATCCTCGTCCTGATAATGGACGGTTTCCTCGATCAGCCGCTGGTTGTCGCCGTCGGTGATCCGCCAGCCGCGCAGCGTGCCCATGCCCCAGAAATCGTCGCGCCGCTCAGCATCGGTATAGTCGCTCGCCCACACCACGGCCGCCGCCGGCTTCCACGCCGCGAACAAGGTCGCCGCGCGATAGAGGCAGTAGAGCAAGCCGAGCACCAGGGCCGGCGCCGCGAGGGTAACAAGATCCCGCATCCCGTTGGCTTGGGTAGCCGGCAAACCTCACGAACCGGTAAAAGCGAAAAGGGCCGGGAGTTTCCTCCCGGCCCTTCGCATTTCATCGGATGGCGACGATCAGGCGCCCGCGAGTTCCGCGGTGTCGACCTTGATCCCCGGACCCATCGTCGAGCTGAGCGCGACCTTGCGGACATACTTGCCCTTGGCGCCGGCCGGCTTGGCCTTGACCACCGCGTCGAGCAGCGCGTCGAAGTTCGCGCGCAGGTCTTCCGCGGGGAACGACGCCTTGCCGATGCCCGAGTGGATGATCCCGGCCTTTTCGACGCGATATTCGATCTGGCCACCCTTGGCAGCCTTGACCGCAGCCGCGACGTCCATCGTCACCGTGCCCAGCTTCGGGTTCGGCATCAGGCCCTTCGGACCCAGCACCTTGCCGAGGCGACCGACGATTCCCATCATGTCCGGGGTCGCGATGCAGCGGTCGAAATCGATCGTGCCGCCCTGGACGATTTCCATCAGGTCCTCGGCGCCAACGACATCGGCGCCGGCGGCCTTGGCCTCGTCGGCCTTCGCGCCCTTGGCGAACACGCCGACGCGGACGGTTTTGCCGGTGCCTTTGGGGAGGGTGACGACGCCGCGGACCATCTGGTCGGCGTGGCGGGGGTCGACGCCCAGGTTGAGGGCGACTTCGATCGTTTCGTCGAACTTCGAGGTCGCGTTGGCCTTGGCGAGCGAAATCGCTTCATCGACGCCGTGGAGCTTCTCGCGGTCGACCGAGAGAGCCTTCTGCTTCTTGCTAACGAATGCCATGTTCTCAGCCCTCCACCACTTCGAGGCCCATCGCGCGGGCGGAGCCTTCGATGATGCGGGTCGCCGCTTCCATGTCGTTGGCGTTCAAGTCCTTCATCTTCGTCTCGGCGATCGCGGTCAGCGCCGAGCGCTTGATCTTGCCCGCGGAGACCTTGCCCGGCTCCTTCGAGCCCGATTTCAGGTTCGCGGCCTTCTTGATCAGGAACGACGCCGGCGGAGTCTTCGTCTCGAACGAGAACGAACGGTCCGCATAGACGGTGATGACGGTCGGGATCGGCGCGTTCTTTTCCATGTCGCCCGTCGCGGCGTTGAACGCCTTGCAGAACTCCATGATGTTCACGCCGCGCTGACCAAGCGCCGGGCCGATCGGCGGCGACGGATTGGCGGCGCCGGCGGGCACCTGCAGCTTGATATAGCCGGTAATCTTCTTTGCCATGGTGGCTTTCTCTCACTCTGTTGGCGGCTCTGAGCGCTACAGCGCCCCGCCGTTTCAAGTTTAGCGGTACAAGCGGACGCACGCGCCCTCCCGCAGGTTTCCATTGCTGTAGCGTTGGAAGCGCGCGCCGATAGCCGAAGCGGGGCGCGGGATCAAGTACGGGGCGACGAAAGGGTTGAGAAGTTGGAAATCGTTTGACAGCCTCCGCGCATGTCAAAGCCGTTCAATCGCGCACAAACGCTGCAAAACACCGCTTTCCTGCGCGAATTGCGGCGCACCGGGAACGTCCGGCTGTCGGCGCGCGCGGTCGGGCTGAAATATTCGACGATCCAGCATCGCCGCCGCGCGCACCCGGCCTTCGCGCTTCGATGGGACGCCGCGTTGGTGTTCGCGCAGGCGCGACTCGCGAAACAGGGCCTGAAGAGTCCGAAGGCGCGGGAGGAGGGCAACAGGACCTCAGGCGGTGAGGCCGTCGTGGTCCGCCGCAACGACGGCAAGCTGCAGATGCGGCGCGCCCAGCCCGGCAAGCTGACCAAGCAATGCGAACAGGCGTTCCTGTCGGCGCTGTCCGTGTCCGCCAACGTCCGGCTGTCGGCCGCGGCGGCGGGCGCGGCGGAGGCGGCCTTCTATCGCCGCCGCCGTCGCGACAAGGGGTTCGCGCGCGAATGGCGGCTGGCGCTGGAGGCGGGGTATGAGCGGCTCGAAATGGCGCTGCTCGCCAGCGCCTCGCCCGCCAGCCACGAGGACGATGCGTGGCGCCACAACGCGCCGCCCGACATGCCGCCGATGACGGTCAACCAGGCGCTGCAACTGATGTACCTGCACCAGAAGGAAGCGCGGCTGGGCGGCACACACGAACTGTTGCGGCGGCGGCGGCCGGGCGAAAGCCGCGCGGAAATGTCGATGCGGCTGACCTTGCTCTACGAGGAACGGCAGGCGCGCGAGCAGGAGAAGATCGCGGTGGCGGAAGCCGAACGCCGCGCGCGGGGCGAGCCGAGTCCCTACGAAGCGTGGCGCGCGGTGGTCGACCTGGCGCAAGTCACCGGCTGGTCGAGCGCGGACCCGGCCAAGACGCCGCATGATCCGGACCGGGCGCTGTTCGGGGGATGGCGGATGCGGGAGTTGAGGAGGAAGCTAGAGTAGGCTTGGCTGCTGCCCGGTATCCTCGCGCGCGGCGCGCTTGAACGCGGCCCCGGCGTCGACCCACGGAATGTCTGGCCGCTTGCCCTGGAACAGTTCGGCAAGCGTCAGGATTTGCAGCCGCGGATAGCTTTTGCCGGTCGCTTCCGAATGGAACCGGCCGACCGCGGCGGCTTCCTTTTCCATCGGGCCGGACGGCATCGCCTTGGTGATGAATACGCCGATCGGCGACTTTTCGCGTTCCATCGCCGAATGGAGATCGCGGATCATCTGGACGCCGACATTGTCGCCGCCTTTGACCGACACCAGCGCCTTTTCGGTCTTCTTGCCGTCTGGCTTGAAATAGATGATGCCGTCGATGCCCCCGTCCGCGCCCTTTTTCTTGCCGCCGAACGGCATGGCGTCGACCATGCTGACCGCCCACCATTGGAACTGGTATTTGTCGCGCCGCGCCAAGTCCTCGGCGGAGGCGAGGTCCTTCGGCGTGCCCTCAACTGTGAACGCGATGCCGGGAAACGCGGCCTTCATCCGCTTTTCGATCAGGCTGATCGCCAGATGGGTGATGTCGATTCCGATCCATTGCCGGCCGAGCTTCTGCGCGGCGTGGACGGCGGTGCCGCAGCCGCAGAACGGGTCGAGGACGACGTCGCCTTCGTTGGACGAGGCGGCGATGATGCGTTCCAGTAGGGCGAGAGGTTTCTGGGTTGGGTAGCCGAGGCGTTCTTGGGCTTGGGAGTTGAGTGGTGGAATGTCTGTCCACACGTCCCCCAGCGGCACGCCTTCCTGCTCGTCCAAATACCGTTTCAGGCGGGGTACTGCACCCGGGCTTGGTTGGATAACGAGGCCGTCTTCATAAGCCTTTTGCATCCGGTCTTTAGTCCAGCGCCATACACGTGTCACTCCAAGAAACTCGTATGTAAGATTGGGGCGATCTTTGTTCGGATTCAAAAGATTATCGAGCTGATACCGCCGACCCGTCTCGGGTTCGACATTGGAGTAATGACTCCGGATATACGCGTCGGAATGACCAATATATTGGGAGTTCCAAGTGGCGCCGGAATCCTTCCGGGTCACCAATATGACGTCATGCGAACTTGCAAATCGGGTGAAGGCGTGGCCCTTCGCCGCCGTCCTATTCCAAATTATTTCGTTGAAAAATTTATCAGCCCCGAACACCCCATCCAGCAGCAGCTTGAGGTAGTGGCTCGCGGTCGGATCGCAGTGCAGATACAGGCTGCCGGTCGGCTTGAGCACGCGGTGCAACTCGATCAGGCGGATCGCCATCATCGACAGATACGCCATCATATCGTTTTCGCCGAGGAAGCCGCGCATCGCGTTCAGCAGGTCGAACGCCTTGGTATTGCCGCTGCGCGCGACCTGATCGAAGGCGTCCTCCGCCACGTCGTTCCAATGCCAGGTATCCTCGAACGCCTCGATCTGCGCGTCGGACGAACTGCCGGTCGGCGATTTGAACAAGATGTTGTAATTGGCGTTCGAATTGAACGGCGGGTCGAGATAGACGAGGTCGACGCTCTCGCTCGGCACATGCTCGCGCAGCACATCCAGATTGTCGCCGTAATAGAGCCGGTTGGTCATCGGCCCACCATGGCGGGAAATCGGGCGCGGCGGAAGGGGGCGTGGTGTTGGGGGCGGACCGACGCGGGAGTGAATCCCGCGTCGTCGTCGGACGGGTTCGCTTCGCGACCCGCCGGCCGGTCGAGCGCCGTTCTCGCGATTTAGCTGACGCTAAATCGCGTGCGGCTCCGACTTACTTGCTCCGCTCGACCTGTTCGAAGTCCAACTCAACAGGCGTCGCGCGGCCGAAGATCGACACGCTGACCTTGACCTTCGCCTTGTCGAAATCGAGTTCCTCGACCACGCCGTTGAAGCTCGCGAACGGGCCGTCGAGCACCTTGACGCTGTCGCCGATCTCGTAATCGACCTTGACCTGCGCCTTGGGCGCGTTGGCGGCGGCTTCGTCCTTCGAATTCAGCATCCGCGCGGCCTCGGCGTCGCTGATCGCCTGGGGCTTGCCGTTGGGGCCGAGGAAGCCTGTCACCTTCGGCGTGTTCTTCACCAGGTGATAGACGTCGTCGTTCATGCTGAGCTTGGCCAGCACATAGCCGGGCATGAACTTGCGTTCGACCGACACCTTCTTGCCGCGGCGCGCCTCGGTGACGGTTTCGGTCGGAACCTCGATCGCCTCGACCAGCTGATCGAGGCCCATGCGAGTCGCCTCGGCCATGATCGCGTCGCGGACCTTGCCCTCGAAACCCGAATAAGCGTGAATGATGTACCAGCGTGCCACGTGGGCGCTCCCCTTGATTGGTCTTACTTGGCCGCGAGGCTCAGGAGGAAGCCGACCAGCGCCTCGAACCCCGAATCGATCGCGAAGAAGAAGATCGCCAGGATCAGCGTCATGATCATCACCATGACGCCGGTCATGATCGTCTCGCGCCGGGTCGGCCAGACGACCTTGCGGGTCTCCGCACGGACTTGCTGGATGAATTCGACCGGGGATGTCTTCGCCACGTAACGGCCTCGCTAATGTTGTTCGCGTCCGGACATAGGACCGCCGCCCGCTCCCGTGAAGGGCCGGACGAAGGATTTCCGATGTCGGATTGGTGCGCGCGATACCCGCTTCGCGGCGGCTTTGCAACGGCGGAGAGGGCGGCGTTGCGAGCGGCTTGCCCGGCGCGCCGCGTTGCGGCAAGCTGCGCGCTCGGAAAAGCGCACGGAATTTGGGGGCCATGCCGGTACCGTATCGCACCATCAGGCCGCGCCCGCCGCGGGCCGAGCCGGTCGCCGCGCCGCCGCCCGCATCGGGCTGGACCGATTCGATCGCGCCGCTGGGCCTGATCGTGGCGGCGCTGGGCCTGATCGCAACCACCGCGCAGAGCCTGCTCGCCTATCTGACGGTCGACACGCCCTATCGCACCCTGGTCTACGAACAGCAGATCAAGCAGGCGGTCGAGGCGATCGATTACATGGAAAGCGCGATGAGCGACGTCGATCGCTGGAGTTCCAGCCGCGACCAGAATCGCCGCGACCCGCTGACCGTTCCCAAGGAGATGCGCGTGAAGATGCGGCGCTTCGCGGAGATCCCCGGGACCGTCTGGCTGCTCAAGCCCGACGCGCGGCAGGAGCTCGCCAACGCCGCGCTCCAGTTCAACAACTACGTCTCGCTGTGCGAGATGCCGGCCTACGTCAACAAGCAGACCAAGCCGGAAGCGTGCCATGATATGTACGCGAAGATCGGGCTATCGCTGGAGGCGTCGAAGAACCGGCTGCTCGATTATGGCAATATCCGGTCGCGGGCCCAGAACTGACGGAGGAAGGAACATGCGCGCCATCGCCAGTCCAGCAGTCGCAGCCGCGCTGATCCTCGCGAGCGCCGGTCCGGCGGGGGCGGACATCGTCAAGCCCAAGCCGGTCAAACAAAGCGGCCCCGCGAACCCGGCGTCGCCGTCCGCGGCCAACGCGACCGATCAACCGCCGGCGCCACGCACCAAGCAGGACCCGTGCGCCGACGTCCACACCTATCGCACCACCGCCGCCCGCGCGATGTGCGTCGCCGAACGCGGCTTTCCGCAGGTGCCCGACGGGGAGTAGGGGGCGGAGAAGGGTTTCGGTTTGTGGAGTGGGAAAGGGCCGCCGCGGCGAAGCCGCGTCGTCGGACGGTTTGGCTGTCGCCGACCGCCGGCCGGCCTCGCTGCGTCTGTCGATTAGCTGCGCTAATCGTCGCGCAGCGGGCCGTGGCAGGGGAGCTCGGATTCGAACCGAGGGCCTTCGGTTTTGGAGACCGACGCTCTAACCAGCTGAGCTACACCCCTAGGCCGCCGCGGCTCCTACCGTTCTCGCGGGGGGAGCGCAAGGCACTCGACTAATCGTAAACCGGTGCTCCGGCGCAGGCCGGAGCGTTGGAGGGTGGGTACGCCGCTTGCGGGCAGGGCTCCGGCCTGCGCCGGAGCACAGTAGAAGCGACGTTATGCCGCCGCCTGGTCGTCCCATTTGCGGTTCGCCAGCGCCCGCGCTTCCGCGACGGGGAGCGGGCGGCCGAAATAATAGCCCTGGACCTTGGTGCAGCCGAGCTCCTGGATCATCTGGTGTTCCTGCTCGGTCTCGACGCCTTCCGCGGTCGTCGCCATGCCGAGCGACTGCGCCAGCGCGACCACGGCGCGGATGATCGCGATCGGTTCGGCCTGACCCTTGGAGGCGGCCTGAACGAAGCTGCGATCGACCTTGATCGTCGAGAATCGCGTGCGCGCGAGATAGCCGAGCGACGAATAGCCCGTGCCGAAATCGTCGAGGCTCAACCGCACGCCGAGGTCGAGGACGCGTTCGAGCACCTGCACCGCGCCGGTGCCTTCGCGCATGAACACGCCTTCGGTCACTTCGAGTTCGAGCCGGTCGGGCGGCAGGCCGCTATTGGCGAGTGCCGAGGCGACGACCGACACGAAGGCGGGGTTGTGGAGCTGTTCGGGCGACACGTTGACCGCGACGCGGATCGGGTGCGGCCATTTGGCGGCTTCCGCGCAGGCCGAGCGCAACACCCATTCGCCCATCGGCACGATCAGCCGGGCGTCCTCCGCTAGGGGCACGAACTTGGCCGGCGAGATCACGCCGAGTTCGGGATGCGTCCAACGTAGCAGCGCCTCGAAGCCCTTCAAACGTCCGTCGCCGGCGGAGACCACCGGCTGGTATTCGAGGTGCATCTCACCCTTTTCGAGGGCCTGGCGCAGCGCCATTTCGAGGACGCGGCGTTCCTCCGCGGCGATGTGCAATTGCGGTTCGTAGGTGTTGAACGCGCCGCCGCCGCCGTCTTTCGAGCGATAGAGGGCAAGGTCGGCCGAGCGGATCAGCATTTCCGCGGTGCGCCCGTCGCGCGGGCCGATGGCGATGCCGATCGACGCGCCGATGAACAGGGTATGCGCGTCGAGTTCGTAGGGCTTGGATAGCGTATCGATGATCGCATGTGCGAGCCGTTCGACGCGCTCGCTATCGGACGCGTCGCGCACCACGACCGCAAATTCGTCGCCGCCAAGCCGCCCGATCAATTCGTTGTCGGTCATCAGCCGCGCCAGCCGCTCCGACACCTGGCCGAGCAAGCGGTCGCCGACCGGGTGGCCGAGCGAATCGTTGACCGCCTTGAACCGGTCGAGGTCGATCATCATGAAGCCGCAGCGCGTGTTCCATTTGTCCGCTTCGGCGATCGCGTGGGCGAGCTGTTCATGGAGCTGGAGGCGGTTGGGCAGGCCGGTCAGCGCGTCGAATCGCGCCATGCGGTTGATCTGGTCGGCGGATTCGCGTTCGGCGGTGATGTCGCGCCCGACGCCGCGGAACCCCAGGAACGCGCCGCGATCGTCGTAGCGCGGGCTGGCGGACAGCGCGAACCAGTGGAGCTGGTCCTTCACCTGGATCTGGAGCATCAGGTCGCGGAACGGTTCGCGCCCCTTCAGCTTTTCCGCCAGCGTGCGCAGCCCGGCGGTGAAATCACCCGATTCCCAGCGTTCGGCGGCGAGCGCCTGGAGCAGGGGCATGCCGTTGATCTTGACGGGGTCGAGGTGCACCGAGCGAGCGAAGCGCGGCGAGGCGCGGACGATGCGCCGCGCGGCGTCGGTTTCCCACAGCCAGTCGCCATCCTCCTCCTCGAATTCGCGGAGCAGCAGGCTGACGGTCTGGTCGCGCTCGGCGAGGCCGATCTCTCCGGCGCGGATCACCACCAAGGCGCGCGCCCGCTGAAGGCAGCCGATCATCAGCAGCACGACGAACAGGACAGTCGCCGCCGCCAGCAGCGGACTGCCGAGCCGGATCAGCATCGCGGTCACCGCCGTGCCGAGAATGCCGAGGAAGCTGAGCGTTGCCGTGGGCAGCGCCGCCATCGACACCGCGCTGGCGGTCATCATCACCGAGAGCAGGATCCACAACGCCATCGCGACGCCGATCGGCGCGTGGGCGCCGAGTGCGAGCGGCGGAATCGACCAGACGCAGGCGAGTCCCACGCCCTCGATCACGGTGTCGCGGACATCGTGCAGAGTCGCACTGATCGCATCGCGATGACGCGATGCCAGGCGGCGGATCGCCACGGTGGTGCCGACGATCCCGGTGACGATGCCCCAGCCGAACAGCAAGGTGCGCGGCACCTGGCCGTCGAACAGCATCACGATCAGCGCGGCACCCACCAGATTCGCGGCGAGCAGGAACATGGCGAGCTGGCGCCCGGCGTGCAGCTGCGCCGCGCGAATCGGCCCCCAGTCCGTGGTGTCCGGGGGGTCATACAGCCCCAGCAGCGCGCGGACGTCGATCCGCGGTTTGGGAAATTGTGACGAAGCGCCTGTACTCACCCCGGCGCGATAGCGCGGGGAGGGTTAGCGAAGGGTTAGGATGGCGGTCAAAAATGCCGCCCCTGCCAACGAAAACGGCTCGACCCTTCGATCACCCGATTTACCGCGCCCGGCGGCTAAGCCGTTCGAATCACGCCGCGATCGCGTAGGGCTTGATCTCGCCGGCGAGGTAGAGGTTGCGCGCCTTGGCCCGGCTGAGCTTGCCCGAGCTGGTGCGGGGCAGGGTGCGCGGCGGGATGAGTTCGATCACGCAGTTCATGCCGGTCACCGACCGCACGCGCTCGCGGATTTCGTCGCGCAGGCGGAGCCGTTCGGCCTCGTCGGTGGTGCGGCACTGGACCAGCACCGCGGGGGTCTCCTCGCCGCCCGGCGCGGTGATCGCGAAGGCGGCGATGTCGCCGGCCTTGAAGCCCGGCAGCTGCTCGACCGCCCATTCGATGTCCTGCGGCCAGTGGTTGCGGCCGTTGACGATGATCATGTCCTTGGCGCGGCCGACGATGTAGATGTAGCCGTCCGACATGTAGCCCATGTCGCCGGTGTCGAGCCAGCCGTCCTTCATGCACGCGGCGGTCGCTTCGGGGTCGCGGAAATAGCCGACCATCAGCGACGGTCCGGCGCACCACACCTTGCCGATCGCGCGGTCGGGGAGCGGGGTGCCGTCCTCCTCGCGAATCTCGATCCGCATGTCGCGCGCGGGCTTGCCGCAATTGACGATGGCGCGGTAGCGCTGGGGCCGGTCGCGGCGGCCTTCCTGACCGGAAAGCTGTGTTTCCTCAACGAGTTCGACGCGGATGCCCTCGCCGGGTGGCATGATCGAAACGGCGAGCGTCGCTTCGGCGAGACCGTAGCTGGGCAGGAAGGCGCTGGCCTTGAACCCGGCATCGGCGAAGGCGTCGACGAACGACTGCATCACGTCGGGGCGGATCATGTCGGCGCCGTTGCCCGCGACACGCCAGCGCGACAGGTCGAAGCGGTCGGCGACATGGCTCTGGCTGCCGATGCGGCGCGCGCAGATGTCGTAGCCGAAGGTGGGCGAATAGCTGAGCGTGGTGCCCGGATTGCGGCTGATCAGGTCGAGCCAGGCGAGCGGACGGCGCGCGAAATCCTCGGTCTTGAGATAGTCGGTCGAGACCTGGTTGGCGACGATCGACAGGAAGCAGCCGACCAGCCCCATGTCGTGATACCAGGGGAGCCACGACACGCAGCGGTCGCCGTCGCCGACGTTCATGCCGATCGAATGCGCCGCGAGGTTGGACAGGAGCGCGGCGTGGGTGATCGCGACGCCGTGCGGGAAGCGAGTCGATCCGCTGGAATATTGCAGATACGCGACGTCGCCGGTCTTGGCCTGGGGCAGGGTCGCGTCGGGTGCGGCGCGCTGGCCGAATTCGGCCCAGTCGATCCCCTCGACGCCGCAATTCTTCGCCGCTTCCGCGCACATCGCGCCGATTTCGGGCGGGTAGATCAGCATCGTCGGGTCGCAGCTGTTCAGCTGAACCGACAACTGGTCGATATAGCTTTGCGCACCGCCGAAGCTGGTCGGCAGCGGCAGCGGTACCGGCCAGGCGCCGGCATAGACCACGCCGAAGAACAGGGCCGCGAAATCGGTGCCTGTCTCCGCGATCAGGGCGATGCGATCCTGCGGCTTCACGCCCGCGGCGATCAGGCGGCGGGCCATCGCCAGCGCGTCCTCGCGCAGTTCGGAAAACGGATAGGGCCGCACCAGCGTCCCGCGCGGATCATGGAAATTGAGACCCTTGGTGCCTTGCGCGGCATAATCCAGGGCCTCGCCCAGCGTCGCGAAGTCGGCGTAGCGGCGGGGCAGCGAGTCGTCGCTCGGGGTGGGGCTAAGCCCGGCCGGTCGTTCCATCACTGCGTCAGTCGTGTCCATTGTCATGCGTTTGTCGCGCCCATGTTCTACGTCCTGCCCATCTACGCGGGCTGTAACCATGCCATTGGTAGACCCCCTGCCAATAGCACGTGTTTAGAATCGGCAATCAGTGTGGCACAAACATGGCGACATGCCTCGGCTTCCTCGTCCTTCCGCCCCGCCGCTCGACCGTCCGGCGCTTGAGCGGCTGGCGTTGCGGTATGTCGAGCGTTTCGCGACGACCCGCGCCCGGCTGACCGACTATCTGAAGCGGAAGATACGCGAACGCGGCTGGGAAGGCGAGGGCGCAGACCCCGCAGGGATCGCCGAGCGGTTCGCCGAACTCGGCTATATCGACGACCGCGCCTATGGCGAGGCGAAGGCGAACGCGATGGCGCGGCGCGGGCTGGGCGCGCGGCGCGTGGCGGGGGCGCTGCACCATGCGGGGGTAAGAGGCGAGGATGCCGAGGCGATCGCGCCGGGCATCGAGGAGCGCGCGGTCGAGGCGGCGATCGCGTTTGCCCGGCGCAAGCGGATCGGGCCTTTCGCCGCGGCAATCGCCGATCGCGAGCTTCGCGAGAAGCATATCGGGGCAATGCTGCGCGCCGGGCACGCGCCCGCGCTCGCCAGGCGGATTGCCGCCATGACGCCGGGGGACGATCCCGGCGATCTGTACACTTGATCTGGATCAAAACGGGACCGAAACGATCGGCCGCGAATCTTTTGGATTTTGCGCCGAACGTGATAGACATAGCTGTTCAGGGGGTAAGTGTGCGCGTCGAACCGCAGCCGGATCACATGGAACGGCCGCTGCAGCCGTCGGAAACGACCGTCGCGTCACCCGCGCCGGCCGAAGAGGCACTTTATACCGGCGTCATCAAATGGTTCGACGTGACTCGCGGGTTCGGCTTTCTGGTCGACGACAATCAGGCGGGCGACGTCCTGATCCACTTCTCTGTGCTCCAGCCGCACGGGCGGCGCAGCCTGCCCGAGGGCGCGCGGATCGAATGCCGCGCGGTGCTGCGCCAGCGCGGGCTGCAGGCGACCGAGATATTGTCGATCGACCTGTCCTCCGCCGTGGAGCCGCCGCCGCGCCTGCGGAGCGAGGGCGAGCGTGTCGATCCGATGGCGATGCTCGCCCAGGCCGGCGAGTTCGAATCCGTCTCCGTAAAGTGGTTCAATCGGTTGAAAGGCTATGGTTTCCTGGTGCGCGGATCGGATTCGAGCGATATATTCGTCCATATGGAAACGCTGCGCCGCGCCGGATTTCACGAAGTCGAGCCGGACCAGCGGATGCGCGCGCGGATCGTCAACGGGCGCAAGGGTCCGCTGGCGGTCGCGGTCGACCGGGACGAATGATCGCATGAAGTTTCGCGGATTGCTGTTGCCGCTGGCGCTGTGCGTGCTGCCCGCGGGGTGCGCGACGGGCGACGCTGCCGGCAATGATACGGGCAACAGCGCGACGGCGGCGCGCACGATCGCGGTGACGATCACGAGCAAGACGGGCGCCCACACCTTCCAGGTCGACCGCGCGACTACCGCGGCGGAGCAGGAGCGGGGCCTGATGTTCCGCACCGACCTGACCGACAGCAACGGGATGCTGTTCTGGCCCTATCCCCCCAACGGCCCGCCGCGCGAGGCGAATTTCTGGATGAAGAACACGCCTAGCGCGCTCGACATCATCTTCATCCGCGCCGACGGCACGATCGCGCACATCGCGGCGGATGCCGTGCCGTACGACGAAACCCCGCTGTCGTCGGGCGAACCGGTGGCCGCGGTGCTGGAGATCAAGGGCGGCCGCGCGGCGGCGCTGGGCATCGCCGAAGGGGACAAGGTTAGCTGGGCGAAATAGATTTTGATTGGACCCCTATGGCCTCTCATTATCAAAGACGATCCGGTAATATCGTATTGCTTAAGTCAATTTTCTCCAATTCCCTCTGGCAGTCATACTCAGATGGTTCTTTTCCGCATGGTACGGAATAGTTGTATACTTTATCCTTGTTAAGGTCGATTAATAGTCGAGCTTGTCGAAGTTTGTCTTCTATTACGCTCTGCATGCCATCTATTTCTCTCACCGCTAGGCCCTGCGGGAAATTTGGATTCTCATCGATAAGTCTTAGAATAAATTCGTTATATGTGATATTATCCTGATATATATCATACATAGTCTGATAAAAAGTTCTAGCTATAATGTCGGACTTTTCTATGTTAAACTCGACATTTAAATATTCTATATCATTTTGATATTTCTTTTTACTTAACATCGCCCCATCGCGGATCTCATAATATTGTTGCGAATGCGGCTTGGGTCTACGTAGGGCGGCGGTGCCCATCGTCTGCATGTCTTGCCGCCCCTCCAGTTGAGTATTGTATGTAATCGATAGCATACCGATCAATTGAAGACGCTGTAATGCTCGATCACGCCAATTTTCCTTATCTTGAATATGTTGCTGTAGATATGGCACGGCAAAAGCCGTGATGATTACGGCAATGCTCAAGACAGATGAGATGCCTGCAATTACGGTCGCTCGTCGGGCCTCGTGCACAGCGGCCCAATCAGGAAGCAGCTCGACTTTATCTTTGGCGCCGGACTGCCGGGAAAGAAAACGTGCATTGGCGATGACTTTTCGAGTCCGTCGGTGACGTCGGGCCACAACCAAAATTCGCATCTTCCGGATCCAGCGTTTCATCGCTGATAAACTACCTGATCGCACAACGATGATTACCCCCAAATGACGTCAGCCAGTTCGTCGACAACCTGCCATATGATTGTTCGCCGCTAAGGGAATCTCCTCAATCCGCAGTAAATTGGCAACAATTTTGCTTTGCAGCGCTGGCGCAATCAAGCCTACTTTCGGATGCACAATCCCGATGGGATCGCCAGTCCGGTTAACTGGCTGCCAGTCCCCCATTCGCTTGCCCTCGCTCCGCCCGCCCGCTAATCGCTCGGCCATGGGCATCAATCTCAATCCCTTCACCTGGTGGAACGGCATCAGTTGGGGCACGGCGGTCGGGCTGATCGGCAAGGAACGCGTCGGCGAGGACGCGCTCGGCAACGTCTATTACCAGGGCGGCAGGGACACGAACGGCAATCCGCGCCGCTGGTGCGTCTATGCCGGCGCGAACGACGCCAGCCGCGTGCCGCCCGACTGGTTCAGCTGGCTGCACCATCAGATCGACGACGTGCCCGACCGCGCGTTGCCGCCGCAGCGGCGCTGGGAGAAACCGGCGGTGCCCAACATGACCGGCACCGCGCTCGCCTATCGCCCGCCCGGCGCGCTGGAAAAGGGCGGCAAGCGCGCGCCCGCGACCGGCGATTACGAAGCCTGGACGCCCGACGCATGAACTGGCGCCGCGTGGTCGGCGTCGTCGCTGCACTGGCTGGCGCGGGAGCGGCGGGCTGGGCCGGGTATAACTGGTATCAGGGGCAACAGGCGAAGGCGCCGGTCGCCGTGGCGTCCGCTCCCGCGACGGCGCTCGACGAAGCCGATGTCGCGGGCGGGGTGGAGACGGTCGACGTGTCGGGCGATCCCAGCAACCCGCAAGCAGGCACGACGCCGATGAAGGACCGCGTCGCCGTGCTCGGCCTGCTCAACAAGCGCAACGGCCAGGCGCGCGACCTGACGCTGAAGCCCGGCCAGGCGGCGCGAGTCGGCAACGCCATCGTCCGGCTGCGCGCGTGCGAACAGACCGCGCCGTGGGAGGCCGAGCATTATACCGGCGCGTTCGTCCAGCTCGACATCGCGCAGACCGACGGATCGTGGAAGCGGGTGCATTCGGGCTGGCTCTACAAGGAACGCCCGAACCTGAACGTCGTGCGCGACCCGGTCTATGACGTGTGGGTCAAGAGCTGCACGATGTCCTTCCCGGCCAGCGGCCCCGACACCGTGACCGCGCCGACCGAGACCAAGGGCAAGTCGAGTGCGCCGAAATCGCCCGATGGCGGGGCGGACGACTCCGCCGCAGCACCGAGCGAACCCTCGATCGCGCCGCCCAGCAACGCGATGTAATCGCCGCGGCTGATCTCCACCGCGCCCAGCGTGGCGAGGTGCGGGGTCATGAACTGGCAGTCGAGCAGGGTGAACCCGCCGGCCTTCAGCCGCGCGACGAGCCAGGCGAGCGCGACCTTCGACGCGTCGGTCGCGCGGCTGACCATCGATTCGCCGAAGAAGGCGCGGCCGAGCGCGAGGCCGTACAAGCCGCCGACCAGCGCGTCGCCGTCCCAGCATTCGACCGAATGGGCGTAGCCGCGGAAATGGAGGTTGGTGAAGGCATGCTCGATCGTCGCGTTGATCCAGGTCTCGGGACGGTCGTCGGCGCTTTCGGCGCAGAGCGCGATGACCTCCTCGAACGCTGCGTCGGCGGTGACGCGGAAGCGGTCCGACGCGATCGTTTTCCTCAGCGAGCGCGACAAATGGAAGCCGTCGAGCGGGAGGATCGCGCGCTTGCGCGGCTCGACCCAATAGACCCCGGCGGCGTCGCGCGCATCGGCCATCGGGAACACGCCCACCGCATAGGCGCCGAGCACGAGGTTGGGGTCGAGGATGTCGTAGGAGGGTTCGGGCAGATGCTTCACCGCGTTTCGCTTCCGTGCTCCGGCGCAGGCCGGAGCGCTGGCAACACTAGGCGAGCTCTATCGCCAACGCTCCGGCCTGCGCCGGAGCACAGGTTGGGGCGAGCGGCCCTCACCGCGCCGGGACCGACAGCCATTGCTCGACCTCTCGCCACAGCCCGGCAAAGGCGTCGGCGGCGAGGGAGCGGGCGGCGAATTCGCCGACCGGCGCGCGCTGCACGCTCATCTGTTCGATCGCACTTGCCATCGGGATGGCGGGCCAGCCGGGGTTCGCCGCGACGCTGTCGGTATGGAGGCGGCGGCGGCGGTCGACCATGACGTGGACCGGCAGCACGCGCTTGGTCGTGCCGAGATAGCCGATCAGCTCCTCGAACGCGCGTTGCGACAGCGGGGAGGGGATGACCGGCACGACGATCAGGTCGGCGGCGCGCATCGCCTGCTTGTTGGTTTCGGTCAGGCCGGGCGGGCAGTCGAGCAGGATGCGGTCATACTCCTTCGCCAGCCCGTCGAGCAGTTTCGCGAGGCGCTTCTTGCGGTCGATCTGGTGGAACAGCAAGTCGAGGTCGCGCAGCGACGCGTCGGCGGGGATCAGGTCGAGCCGCGGGGTCGCGGTCGCGCGGATCAGCTTTTCGGGTGCGGCGTCCTTCGAAAAGATCGACAGGGCGTCGCCTTTCGCCTTCTTGCTCGTCAGCAGGAAGGTGCTCGCCGCCTGGGGGTCGAGATCCCAGAGCAGGGTGCGGCGCGACGACAGCGACGCCGCGGCCCAGGCGAGATTCACCGCCAGCGTCGTCTTTCCGACGCCGCCCTTCAGGCTGTAGATCGCGATGGTCGCCATGACGCGGCGCAGCGTGCCCGTTCGGGGCAAGTGAAGCAACGGCCCGCATCGCTGCGGGCCGTGCCGAAATGAGTTACTTGCTGCAGTTCTGCTTGGGCTTGCCCGGCTGCGTAAGGTCAAACGACTTGTCGTTGCCCGACAGCACCCAGCCGCCCTCGGCGGTCATTGGCTGGCCGGCCGCGCCGCTCAGCGTGACAGGCGACGCGTCGGCGGGCGACGCGACCGAAGCGCTCAGCGAGCCGTCCTTCTTCGCTTCGAAGAAGGTGACCTTCACCAGGCTGTTGTCGCCATGGCAGCGATACGACCCTTCGGTCTTGATCGCCGGCGGCAGCTCGATCGGCGTCGTCGCGACGGTGGTCGTGTTCTCGACCGTGGTGTCGTTCGAGACCGTGGTCGTCGTTTCGGTTTTGGACTGACAAGCCGAAAGCGCGAGAAGCGCGACGGCGGCGGCGGGGAGGATGGGGGTCTTCATAGCACTCCAGCGATTTGCCCACAGAACGCCTCAGGTCAAGCAACTGTTCCGCACCGCAACAATTTACGACACTTAATTGGGGTTCGAAGCGGCGATCGGACGCGGCGTCGCGGCCGACGCGCCCGATTCGCCGGACATGGCGATCCTGGCGGGATTCATGCTAAGGCGCCGGCATGGCCACCGAACCGCCCCGGAAACCGTCCTTTTCGAATCCCATCCTGACGATGGCGATCCTGCCGCTGGCGGTGGGGTTCATCATCGCGGCGTCGCTGTCGGCGGGGCCGCGCGAGGTGTTCAAGGCGCTGACAGGAAAGAAATAAGCGCGGACCATGCCGCCTGCTTCGCCGCGATGCCGACGGTGTGGAGCGGGCTGCTGGAGGGCAAGGGGATCAGCGCATAGCGATCGATCCCGGCCATCTGGCGCGACCCCAGTTTCCATGCTGCGCCGCCGTTGAACGCGATCGCGCGCAAATCCGGCAGGGTCGCGGCGAGCGCGGGCAGATCGTTCGCGGCATGATCGCGGATCGCGGCGTCGGTGCTTCCGGCGCGAGTCGCGCTGGCGACGACATCCCACAATCCGATCCGCGCCGCGATCAGCGCCGCCAGCCGCGCGTCGTAATCGAGCGCCGCCAAGTCCACGCCGGCGGCGGGCGACAGCAGCCGCCAGAACTGGTTTTGCGGATGCGCGTAATAGCGCCCCGCCGCGAGGCTGGCGTCGCCGGGCAAGCTGCCGCAGATCAACAGGCGCGTGCGGGCATCGGCCACCGGGGCGAAGGATCGCTTGATCGTCACGGGAGACGGCCTAGCGCGGAAGCAGGCAGTTGTTGAGCCGCGCGGCGCGGGCGCTATGGTGCGGCGGTCAACGGCGGGAGGGTGCGATGCGGCGGACGGTCTGGGCGAGCGCGGGCTTGCTGGTGCTGGCGGGATGCGGCGGCGGCGCGGACGCCGTCGGCGAGAATTCCACCGGCTCGGTCAAGACGACGGCGGTGGGCGAAGTCGTCGCCAATATCGCGACCCCGACTCCCACGCCGACGCCAACCGTCGAAGCCACCGACACAGCGTCGAACGCCGCCGACGCCGCGACCGATGCGGTGGACGCCGCGACCGGCGACAGCGGGACCACCTCGCACGACGCGATGTAGGGCTTTGGCCCGGCAAAGCTTCGCTCGCTTGCCCCGCGCCGCGGCGCGGGCCATCTAGCGGCCATGCCCATCACTCCCGACACGCTGTCGCTCATCGGCCATACCCCGCTCGTCCGGCTCAAGGAGCCCAGCGAGGCGGCGGGGGCCGAGATCTACGGCAAGTGCGAGTTCGCCAATCCCGGCGCGTCCGTGAAGGATCGCGCGGCGCTGTTCATCGTGGCCGATGCCGAGGAGCGCGGATTGATCCAGCCCGGCGGGACGATCGTCGAGGGGACGGCGGGGAATACCGGGATCGGCCTCGCGCTGGTCGCCAACGCCAAGGGCTACCGGACGATCATCGTCATGCCCGAGACGCAGAGCCGCGAGAAGATGGACACGCTGCGCGCGCTCGGCGCCGAACTCGTGCTCGTGCCCGCCGCGCCTTATTCGAACCCCGGGCATTTCGTTCACACCAGCCGGCGGATCGCCGAGGAAACGCCCAACGCGATCTGGGCGAACCAGTTCGACAATATCGCCAACCGCAAGGCGCATATCGTCGGCACGGCGGAAGAAATCTGGGAGCAGATGGATGGGCGGATCGACGGGTTCACCTGTTCGGTCGGGACCGGGGGCACGCTGGCCGGGGTCGGGCTGGGGCTGAAGGCGAAGGACGAGGGCGTGACGATCGCGCTCAGCGACCCGCACGGCGCGGCGCTCTATGACTATTATGCCTGCGGCGAATTGCGCAGCGAAGGGTCGTCGGTCGCGGAAGGGATCGGGCAGGGGCGGATCACCGCCAATCTGGAAGGCGCGCCGATCGACACGCAATTCCGCATTTCGGACGCGGAGGGGTATCATTGGGTCCGACGGCTGCTCGACGAGGAGGGGCTGTGCCTGGGCCTGTCGTCGGGGATCAACGTGGCGGGGGCGGTACTGCTGGCGAAGCAATTGGGACCGGGTAGCCGAGTCGCGACGATCCTGTGCGACACGGGATTCCGCTATCTTTCGACCCTCTACAATGGGGAGTGGCTGGCGGCGAAGGGGCTGGTTCCCGCGTGATGCGACGGACCGTTCCGCCCGCAAGGTCGACAAGGATGTAAAATTACGTTACATAAATATCACACATGAAAATAGTGGTTCGCGATTCAATACAAACGATGCAGCGCGTGAAGGTCGGGGTGATTGGCCTGGCCTCCGTGCTGCTCCTCATCGGACTGGCGGCGACGATCTTCAGCATCGTCAGCCGCGAGCAGCCCGGCGTGGCGGCCGGCGCGCCCAAAGCCGACGTTGCCGCCAACCTAACCGTATCGAACAGCGCCGCCCCCAATGCGGCGCCGACCACCGAGCCGCTTGCAGAGATCGGCGTCGCCCCGGCGGCATCCCCGACTCCGGCGAAACCGTGAGCGCCCGCGGCCGAGCGATTGGGCCGGTCATGGGAAATTCCTCCACCCTGCGCGCCACCGCACGCAAATCCGCCATTTTCGCACCGTTGCGGCTGTCGATCCCTGCCGGTCGCAGGGATCATCCCCGAGAATCTTTTTGCGTAGTTAGAGTGACTTAGTGAGTCAGGGTTAGTAAAAACCCACAAATCCCCAACAAAACCCATTGTATCCCATGCCGTCCCTTGATACCCCTTGGGGCAGCAAGAGGGGCGTTCTTACCCGTTGATTCGAGTCGCGACGGCGGCGGCGATGGCCGCTTCCGCGCCGGGGAAGGCGCGCGTGTTTGGGTTGGGGCTAAAAGGGTGGCGGGACGCGGCATCTATACGGGAACGGCGTTGCAGCTTGTCGATGACAAGTCGCGCGTCTCCATCCCGGCCAAGTTCCGCGACGCCATCATCGCCAACAGCGACCCGGAAACGCTGAAGGGCGGCGCGACAGTCCGCATCAACGTCCACCACAAATACAATTGCCTGGTCGGCTACGATCAGGCGCGGTTCGAGGAAGAGATTGCGCGTGCGACCAAGGCGTCGCTCGACCGGCTCGACGAGAATGGCGATCCCGACGACAGCCAGCTGCGGCGCCTGTCGGGCGGGGGCGAGACGATCGGGTTCGATTCGACCGGCCGTTGCGTGCTGGTCGGCTGGCACAAGCGCAAGGCGAACATCACCAAGCACGCCTTCTTCTATGGATCGATCCATTATTTCGAAATCTGGGACCCCGAAACGCTGCTGGCCGACCCTCACGCGCCGGAAGTGATGAAAGATGCGTGCCGCGGCGCGCTCGAAGAAAAGGGCCTGATGTGAGCACGCCCACCCCTCATGTTCCCGTGCTCCTCGATGCGGTGATCGACGCGCTCCTCCCCACCCCGGGCGAGCGCCATGTCGACGCCACTTTCGGCGCCGGCGGCTATACGCGAGCATTGCTTGCCGCCGGCGCTTCCGTGTTCGCGTTCGATCGCGATCCGGCTGCGATCGCTGGCGGCCAGCCCCTCTTGGCCGCCAGCGATCGCTTCACTTTGATCGAGGCCCCGTTCTCCGCGATGGAGAGCGAACTCGACGCGCGCGACGCGACGCCGGTCGAAGGCGTGGTGATGGACATCGGCGTGTCGTCGATGCAGCTCGACCAGGCGGAGCGCGGCTTCTCGTTCCAGGCCGACGGCCCGCTCGACATGCGGATGAGCCAGTCGGGCGAAAGCGCGGCGGATTTCCTCAACACCGCGCCCGAGGAGCAGATCGCCGACGTGATCTACCAATATGGCGACGAGCCCAAGAGCCGCCGCATCGCGCGCGCGATCGTCGCGGCGCGGCCGCTGACGACGACGGGGCAACTCGCGAGCGTCGTGCGGAAGGCGCTGGGCCACAAGCCGCACGACAAGAAGGACCCGGCGACGCGGACCTTCCAGGCGGTCCGCATCCATATCAACCGCGAGCTGGGCGAGCTGTCGGACGGCCTCGCCGCCGCCGAGCGCGTGCTCAAGCCCGGCGGGCGGCTGGCGGTGGTAACGTTCCATTCGTTGGAGGACCGGCTGGTCAAGCGCTTCTTCCGGGAGCGCAGCGGATCGACGCCGGCGGGGTCGCGGCATTTGCCGCCGAGCGCGGCGCAAGCGGCGCCGAGTTTCGAGAAAGTAGGGCGTGCGGTGCGCGCCGACGAGGGAGAGATCGCGGCGAATCCTCGCGCGCGGTCGGCAACTTTACGGGTGGCGCATCGGACGGCTGCGGCGCCCTGGGCGGGAGAAGCGTGATGGTGGTGGTGACGCGGTTTCGCTGGTTTGGGTGGTTCGTGCTCTGCGTGGGCGTGGTCCTGGGTTGCTATCTGATGTCGTCGCAAGTCGCCGCGGAGCGCAACAAGCTCGCCGAGGTCGAGCGCGCGATCAATCGCACGCAGCGCGACATCCGCGCGCTGGAAACCGAGTTCGACACGCGGTCCAACCTCGCGCAGTTGCAGCGCTGGAACGGCGACACGCTGAAGCTGTCGGCGCCGACCGCCGCGCAATATGTCCGCGACGACGCGCAGCTCGCGATGCTGGGCCGCGGCGAGCAGCCGCAGGTCCAGACCGCCGCCGCGGTGATCCCGAGCGCGCCGGTCGCGACGATCGAGACGATGCCCGCCTCGGTCACGACCAGCTTGCCCGCCAAGCCCACCGCCAAGCCGGCCAAGGCCGTGCTCGCCGACGCCGTGGCGGCCAAGCCGCGGCTCGCCGCCGCCAAGCCGCGCGAGCAGGTGGCGATGCTCGACCGCCGGATCATGGGCGGTTCCTCGCTCGGCGACCTGATGCGCCGCGTCGATGCGGAGGGCGGCCGCCAATGACGACGATCGCGCGGCCATTGTCGCCGCGCCGCCTGACCGACGATCGCGGCCTGTCCCGCGCGACCGCGCAGAAAAGGCTGATGATCATGATGCTGCTCTACGGCTTCGCCGTGGGCATCGTGCTGACCAAGCTTGCTTTTTTCGCCGTGTTCACTGGTCCCGCCTCCGCCACGACGGTGAAGCGCGTGGCACGGGGCGACATCGTCGACCGCAACGGCGCGCCGCTCGCGCGGACGATCGACGCCTGGGCGATCGGCGTGCATCCCGAACAGATACTGGGCGACAAGCGCGACATCGCGCAGCGGCTGGCCGGCATCCTCGGCCTCGACGAAAACAAGGTCTACGCGCAGCTCGCCGGCAATCGCTTCGCCTATATCGAGCGCGATGCGTCGGCCTCGCTCGTGACCGAAGTCAATGCGATCGGCGAACCGGCGATCGTGTTCGAACGCGAGCCGCAGCGGCTCTATCCGCAGTCCGAACTCGCGGCGCCGGTACTCGGCTTCCTCGACATGGGCGGTAAGGGCGCGAGCGGGATGGAGCGCGCGCTCGACGCGCGGCTGACCGATCCGAGCAAGAGCGGTCAGCCCGTCGCGCTGTCGATCGACCTGCGCGCGCAGTCGGCGCTGGAAAACGAACTCGGCCAGCAAGTCGTCGCGTTGAAGGCGAAGGGCGGGGCGGGCGTCGTGCTCGACGTGCGCACCGGCGAGATCATGGCGCTGGCGTCGTTCCCGACCTTCAACCCCAACAACCCCGGCGCCGCGCCCGCGCCGCAGCGCACGCCCGAGGGGCGCGAAATACCGGGGCCGTTCTTCAACCGCGTGACGACTGCCGCCTACGAACTCGGTTCGACCTTCAAGCCGATAACGGTCGCGGCGGCGATCGACTCCGGCACCGTGACGTCGATGGCGCGGCGGTTCGACGCGACGAAGCCGCTCGCGATCGACCGCTTCCTGATCCACGACGATCGCGGGGACGAGCAGAATCGCTGGCTCAATATCCCGGAGACGCTGATCTATTCGTCCAACATCGCGACCGCACGGATCGCCGACGAACTGGGTGGCGACCGGCTGTCGGCGATGTTCCGCGCGATGGGGTTCGACCAGCCGATGCCGTTCGAGCTGCCGGCGCGGGGGCGGACGTTGTTCCCGCAGAAATTCAGCCGGATCACGACGATGACCTCGGCCTATGGGCATGGCGTCGCGGTGACTCCGCTGCACCTCGCCGCCGCCTATGCCGCGTTGGTCAATGGTGGCGTCTGGCACCCGGCGACGCTGATGAAGGTGCAGCCCGGTCAGGCCGTGCCCGGCCGCCGCGTGATCAGCCAATCGACCAGCGACCGCATGCGCCAGCTGCTCCGCCTCGTCGTCTTGCAGGGCACGGGCAAGAAGGCCGACGCTACCGGCTTCCGCGTCGGCGGCAAGACCGGGACGGCGGAGGTCGCGACCGGCGGGGGATATTCAAAGAAAGCCAACGTCTCGACGTTCGCGGCGGCTTTCCCGATGGATGCGCCGCGCTATGTGGTGATCGTGATGCTCGACTCGCCCAATGGTGCGGTCAACACCGCCGCCTATACCGCTGCCCCGGTTGTCAGCCGATTCATCCTGCGCGCCGGGCCGATGCTGGGCGTGGTGCCGGACGCCGGGCGCGACATTCGGGTCGACGACCTGATGGCGCTGATCTGGCATCGTCCCGGGGAAAAGATCGCACAACCCGTGGCGGATCCCGAATGAAACTTGGCGGGCTGGTGTCGGGCGGCGGCGACGCCAGCGTCACCGGCTTCGCGATCGACCACCGGAAAGTCGCGCCGGGCACGATCTTCGGCGCGTTCGAAGGGGCGAAGGTCAACGGCGAGGATTTCATCCCGGCGGCGGTCGCGGCGGGGGCGATCGCGGTGGTCGCGCGGTCGGGCGTGAGCGTCGAGGGCGCGTTCCACATCGCCGCCGACAATCCGCGCCAGGCCTTCGCGCACTTGGCCGCGCAATTCTTCGCGCCGTTCCCGGAAACGGCGGTCGCGGTGACTGGCACCAACGGCAAGACGTCGACCGTCGAGATGACTCGGCAATTGTGGCGGATGGCGGGGTTCCACGCGGCGTCGATCGGGACACTGGGCGTGACGACCTCCGACGACAGCGTGTCGACCGGGCTGACCACGCCCGATGTCGTGACCTTCCTGTCGAACGTCGCCGGGCTGGCGCGCGAGGGCGTGACGCATGTGGCGTTCGAAGCGTCGAGCCACGGCCTGTCGCAGTATCGCACCGAAGGGCTGACGGTGAACGCGGCCGCCTTCACCAACCTCAGTCGCGATCATCTCGATTATCATGGCGACATGGCGAACTATCTGACCGCCAAGCTGCGGCTGTTTTCCGAAGTGCTCGACGCCGACGGGACGGCGGTGGTGTGGGCCGACGACCCGCAAGCAGCGCGCGTCGTCGATCTGGCGCATGCACGGCGGCAGAGGATCGTCACCGTCGGCGAGCGCGGCGGGACGCTCAAGCTGGTCGGGCGCGATCCGACCTTGCTGGGGCAAGGCTTGACGATCGAGGCCGAGGGGCAAGTTCATAAGGTCAACCTGCCGCTGATCGGTGCGTATCAGGCGGCGAACGCGCTGGTCGCGGCGGGGCTGGTGATCGCGACCGGCGGCGACGTCGCGCAGACGATCCAGAACCTGTCGCGGCTGCAGCCAGTGCGCGGGCGGCTGGAGCGGGCGGTGATCAATCGTGCGGGCGCGCCGGTGTACGTGGATTACGCGCACACGCCCGACGCGCTCGAAGCCGCCATCGCCGCGCTGAAGCCGCACACCGCCGGACGTCTGATCGTCGTATTCGGCGCAGGAGGCGACCGCGATCACGGCAAGCGCGAGTTGATGGGGGAGATCGCCGCGCGATATGGCGACATGGTGATCGTGACCGACGACAATCCACGCAGCGAAGAACCGGCGGCGATCCGCGCCGAAGTGCTGAAGGGTGCGCCCGACGCCACCGAGATCGGGGACCGAAGGCGGGCGATCGGCGAGGCGGTGGCGATCGCTGGACCGGAGGACATCGTGCTGATCGCGGGCAAGGGGCACGAACAGGGCCAGATCGTCGGCGACCTGGTGCTGCCGTTCGACGACGTGACGGTCGCGCGGGAGGCGGCGGCGACATGAGCCTGTGGTCCTCCGCCGCCATCGCCGAGGCAACCGGCGGCGCCGCTTCGGCGGCGTTCGACGTTTCTGGAGTCACGTTCGATTCGCGGGAAGTGGGTCCGGGCGACCTGTTCATCGCGCTGACCGGCGAGAGCACCGACGGTCACCGTTTCCTCGACCAGGCGTTCGAACGCGGCGCGGCGGGCGCGCTGGTCAGCCAGCCGAGCGGGCATCCCAATGTGCGGGTCGCGGACACGTTCGCGGGGCTGGAGGCGCTGGCCAGGGCGTCGCGCGCGCGGACCGATGCGCGGATCATCGGCGTCACCGGGTCGGCGGGGAAGACGGGAACCAAGGAAGCGCTGTTCGCCGCGCTCGACCGGTCGCCGAGCAAGTCGGCGCATCGATCGGTCAAGTCGTACAACAATCACACCGGCGTGCCGCTCAGCCTGTCGCGGATGCCCGCCGAGGCCGATTACGGCGTGTTCGAGATGGGCATGAACCATGCGGGCGAACTTGCGCATCTGACGACGCTCGTCCGCCCGCACGTCGCGATCGTGACGGCGATCGCCCCGGCGCACGCGGCGTTCTTTCCTGACGAAAGCGCGATTGCCGACGCCAAGGGGGAGATCTTCCGGGGCCTCGAGCCGGGCGGCGTCGCGATCATTCCGTATGACAGCCCGCATTGCGACCGGCTGATCGGTCATGCCCGACCCTATGCCGCCAGGATCGTGGCGTTCGGCGTGGGTGAGGGCGCGGACGTCGCCGCGATCGAAGCGGTCCGCGCGGGCAATGGCGGCACCTTCGTCACGGCGCGGGTGGGTGAGCGCGAGCTGAGCTATACGATTTCGCAGCCCGGCCAGCATTGGGTGAGCAATTCGCTCGCGGTGCTCGCGGCGGTCGATGCGGTCGGCGGCGACCTGGCGCTGGCGGGGCTGGCGCTCGCCGAACTGGGCGGGCTGGCGGGACGCGGCGACCGCTTCACCGTGCCGGTCGGCGAGGGGACGGCGCTGGTGATCGACGAAGCCTATAACGCCAACCCCGCCTCGATGCGCGCGACGCTCAGCGTGCTGGGTGGAGAGGAAGGGCGCAAGCTCGCGGTGCTCGGCGAGATGCGCGAACTGGGCGAGAAATCTGACGCCTATCACGCCGATCTCGCCGGGCCGGTACGCGACGCGGGCGTCGAAACGGTCATCCTTGTCGGCGAATCGATGAAGCCCCTCGCCACGGCGCTTGAAGGGCACGTCGATCTCCTGCATGTGCCCGACGCCGCGACCGCGCGCGACCGCCTGTCGGCGGTGCTGCGTGCGGGTGACGCGGTCCTCATCAAGGGTTCGAACGGGGTCGGATTGTCCGCATTGGTCGCGGCTTTGCGCGGCGGGAAGGTATAGGACCAATGCTCTATTGGCTCGCCGCGCAGTTCGGGTTCGCCCACGGCCTCAACCTGATCCGGTATCAGACGTTCCGGGTGGGGGCGGCGGTGGCGACGGCGTTGTTCATCGGCCTGATCATCGGACCGCGCTTCATCGGCTGGCTGCGCATCCGGCAGGGCAAGGGGCAGCCGATCCGCACCGACGGACCGCAGACTCACCTCGCCAAGCGCGGCACGCCGACGATGGGCGGGCTGATGATCCTGACCAGCATGACCGCGGCGATCCTATTGTGGATGGACCTGAGCAACCCGTACGTGTGGGCCTGTCTGTTCGTGACGCTCGGCTTCGGGACGATCGGGTTCCTCGACGATTACGACAAGGTGAGGAAGGCGAGCACGGCGGGGGTATCCGGCAAGGTGCGGCTGCTGGGCGAATTCATCATCGCCGGGATCGCCAGCGCGATCATCGTGAAGACCAACGTCAGCAACGGCACCGAGCTGTACGTGCCCTTCTATAACGGCCACGTCATCGACCTCGGCTGGTTCTACGTCGCGTTCGCGGCGTTCACCATCGTCGGCTTCGGCAATGCGGTGAACCTGACCGACGGGCTCGACGGGCTGGCGTCGATGCCGGTGATCATCGCCAGCGTGACGCTGATGATCATCGTCTACCTGGCGGGCAACGTGAAGTTCGCCGACTATCTCGGCATCCCGCACATCCCGCGCGTCGGTGATCTCGCGATCTTCTGCGGCGCGATGATCGGGGCCGGCCTTGCGTTCCTGTGGTTCAACGCGCCCCCGGCCGCCGTGTTCATGGGCGACACCGGCAGCCTGGCGCTGGGCGGCGCGCTCGGCACGATCGCGGTGACGGCGCACCACGAACTGGTGCTCGGCATCATCGGCGGGCTGTTCGTGGTCGAGGCGATGAGCGTCATCATCCAGGTGTTCTGGTACAAGCGCACCGGCAAGCGCGTGTTCAAGATGGCGCCGATCCACCACCATTTCGAACAGCTCGGCTGGGCCGAGAGCACGGTCGTGATCCGGTTCTGGATCGTCGCGCTGGTGCTGGCGCTGGCCGGGCTGTCGACGCTCAAGCTGCGGTGAGGGCGATGCGGGCATCGATCGAACGGCATTCCCGCGCAGGCGGGGATCCAGAACCGCAAGCGGTTTCGCCTGCGACCCTGGGCTCTTGCCTTCGCACGAGCACGGACACATGATCACGTGCCCCGCCTGGCGCGGCGAACGCTTTGCGGTCTTGGGCTTGGCGCGCTCGGGCGCGGCGACGGTGCGTGCGTTGTTGGCGAGCGGGGCGGAGGTCGTTGCGTGGGACAGCGACGAGGCCAAGCGGACGATCGAAGGCGCGAGCTACGCCGATCCGACGACGGTTGACCTCACCGGTTTCGCGGGCGTCGTTGTCTCCCCGGGCGTGCCGCTCAACCGCCATCCGATCGCGGCCAAGGCGCGCGCGGCGGACGTCCCGGTCATCGGCGACATCGAGCTGTTCGCGCAGGCCCGCGAATACATGCCGTCGCATCGTGTCGTCGGGATCACCGGGACCAACGGCAAGTCGACCACCACCGCGCTGATCCATCATATCGTCGAGACGGCGGGCATCCCGGCGCGGATGGGGGGAAATATCGGTTTGCCGATCCAGGGCGAGGAGCCGTTGCCGATCGGTGGCGTCTATGTTCTCGAACTATCCAGCTATCAGATCGACCTGACGCACAGCCTGGATTGCGACGTCGCGGTGCTGCTGAACATCACGCCCGACCATCTCGACCGCTATGACGGGTTCGAGGGCTATGCGGCGTCGAAGGCGCGGTTGTTCGCGATGCAGGAAAAGGATCACGACGCGGTGATCGGGATCGGCGACGCGGCATCGGCGCAAATCGCGCGCGGGCTGTCGGCGCGCGGCGAGCATCTCCACAAGATCGCGCCCGGCGTGTGCATGGACCAGTCGCGCTGGCCTAGCCTACAGGGGCCGCACAATGCGCAGAACGCGCTGGCAGCGATCACCGCGTGCCAGGCGCTGGGCGTGCCGGAGGCGGCGATCGACGCGGGGCTGGAAAGCTTCACGGGCTTGCCGCACCGGATGGAGCGAGTAGGGGTCGTGGACGGCGTCGCGTACGTCAACGACAGCAAGGCGACCAACCCGGATTCGACCGCGCCGGCGCTGGCGGCGTTCGACCGCATCCACTGGATTTGCGGCGGGCAGGCCAAGACCGACAATCTAGACGCGTGCCGCCCCGCGTTCGGCCATGTCCGCGCCGCGTACACGATCGGCGAGGCGGGGATGCTGTTCCGCGATCTGCTGTCGAACGACATGCCGACGACCTATGCCGGCACGCTGGCCGATGCCGTGGAGCTGGCGCGCGCGGCGGCGGCGCCGGGCGACACGGTATTGCTGTCGCCGGCCTGTGCGTCCTTCGACCAGTTCAGGGACTATGAGGATCGTGGCGACACGTTCCGCCGTCTGGTCGAGGCGCTGGCATGAACGACATGCCGCAAAAGGACGGCGTATTGGCTCGCGTCGCGCGGCGCGGCGGGCGCGCGGACCGATCGGCTTTGGGGTCGTGGTTCTGGGACATCGACTGGATGCTGTTGATCCTGACACTGTTCCTGATCGCGATCGGGCTGGTCGCGGTAGCGGCGGCGTCGCCAGCGACGGCGCAGCGTTATTCGGACGCCACGCACAAGATGGCGCCGCTTTATTATTTCTGGCGGCAGCTCGGCTGGGTCGGGGTTTCGTTGCCGGTGCTGGTGATCGTGTCGATGCTGCCGGCCGATCGCGCGCGGCGGCTCGCATTGATCGGGTGCGCGGGGTTTCTGGTGTGCCTGATGCTGGTGCCGCTGGTCGGGGTGACGGTGAACGGCGCGCGGCGCTGGCTGGGCGTCGGCATTTCGCAGTTCCAGCCGTCCGAATTCCTCAAGCCCTGTTTCATCGTCGCGATCGCCTGGCTGTTGTCGATGAAGGGCAAGGAGGGGATTTCGACCACCGTGCTGACGCTGCTGACGGGCGGGCTGACCGCGCTGACTGCCGCGCTGCTGATGCTGCAGCCCGATTTCGGGCAGACCGTGGTATTCTGCATCGTGTGGGTCGCGTTGCTGCTGATTTCCGGCATTTCGCCCAAGTTCATCCTGGCGCTGGCGGGCGCGGGGGTGGCGGGGATCGCCGCCGCCTATCTGTTCTATTCGACCGCGCGCACCCGGATCGACGCGTTCCTGTTCCCGGGATCGACCGACGCCGCCGATCATTTCCAGACCAATGCGGCACGTGCGACGCTGACCGCGGGGGGCTGGCTCGGCACCGGGCCGGGCGGGGGGCAAATGAAGTTCCGCCTGCCCGAGGCGCATACCGACTATATCTTCTCGGTGATCGGCGAGGAGTTCGGGCTGATCGCCTGCGCGATCGTCGCGGTCATCTTCCTCGCGATCGTCGTGCGGGTGTTCGTCAAGCTGCTCGACGAACAGGACGATTTCCGCATGCTCGCCGCCGCCGGCCTCGCGATCCAGTTCGGGGTGCAGGCGCTGATCTCGATGGCGGTCAATACCGGCCTCGCCCCGTCCAAGGGGATGACGATGCCGTTCATCAGCTATGGCGGGTCGTCGATGATCGCTTTGTCGGTCGGGATGGGGTTGCTGCTTGCCTTTACGCGCCGGAACCCGTTTGTGAGCCGCTCACCCTATGTCGTGAAATGGAGCGGCGAATGAGTAGAGTGCGGCAGTTCGTGCTGGCCGCGGGCGGCACCGGGGGACATATGGTCCCCGCGGCGGCCTTGGCCGAGGAACTGAAGCGGCGCGGGCATCGCGTCGCGTTGATCAGCGACGAGCGCGGCGTGCGCTTTCCCGGCCTGTTCGAAGGCGTCGAGACGCATGTCCTGCCCGCCGGCCGGGTGCAGGGCGGGCCGATCGGCTGGTTACGCGCGGGGCGGGCGATGATGGCGGGGCGCGCGCAGGCGATCGCGCTGTACAAGGACCTCGATCCCGCCGCCGTGATCGGTTTCGGCGGCTATCCCGCGCTGCCCGCGCTGCTGGCGGCGTTCAATCGCAAGATCCCGACCGCGGTGCACGAGCAGAACGCCGTGCTGGGGCGGGTCAACCGGCTGGTGGCGGGCAAGGTCGATGCGATCGCGACCTCCTATGGCAAGGTCGCGCGGCTGGCGGACAAGGTTCGCGGCAAGGTGACGCTGACGGGCAATCCGGTGCGCGACGAGGTGCTCGCCTTGCGCGACCGGCCCTATCCGATGTTGGAGGAAGACAGCATCTTCCGCGTGCTGGTGACGGGCGGGAGCCAAGGCGCGAGCGTGCTAAGCCAAGTGGTGCCCGATGGCCTCGCGATGCTGCCGGTCACGTTCCGCCGCCGGTTGCAAGTGACGCATCAGGCGCGAGTCGAGGACATCGACCGGGCGCGTGCCAAATATGCCGAGCTGCAGATTGCGGCTGATCTCGCGACCTATCTGCCCGATCTGCCCGAGCATCTGGCGTGGGCGCATCTGGTGATTGCGCGGGCGGGCGCCTCGACCATCGCCGAACTGACCGCCGCCGGGCGGCCCGCGATCCTGGTGCCGTTGCCGACCGCTACCGACGATCACCAGACCGACAATGCCCGCGAGATCGCCGAGGCGGGCGGCGCGCGCGTGATCGCGCAGAAGCATTTCACGCCGGTCGAACTCGCCAAGCAGATGCAGAAATTGGGCCTCGACCCCGAAGCGCTGCAGAACGCTGCTGCCCGCGCGCGGTCGTGCGGGCATCCCGACGCGGCGCGCGACCTGGCCGACCTGGTCGAGCGGATCAGCAACCCGGCGGGCGACATGCCGGTCGGCGCTGCGCAACCCGAACTCCCCAGCGGCGGAAAGGTGGCGTACGCATGAGCCGCGCCATCGTTTCACTACGGTCGTGCTCCGGCGCAGGCCGGAGCATTGGCCTCGTCGCGTGCCGCCCAGTTTCCAGCGCTCCGGCCTGCGCCGGAGCACAAGAGGTGATTGCATGACCGGCCTCAAGACCGACATCGGCGCGATCCATTTCGTCGGTATCGGCGGGATCGGCATGTCCGGCATCGCCGAGGTGATGCACAATCTCGGCTACAAGGTGCAGGGGTCGGACGTCGCCGAAGGCTATGTCGTGCAGGGGCTGCGCGACCTCGGCATCGACGTGAAGATCGGTCACGCCGCCGACAATCTCGGCGACGCCGCGGTGGTCGTGACCTCGACCGCGATCAAGCGCGCCAATCCGGAGGTCGAGGCCGCGCTCGAACGCCGCATCCCGGTGGTGCGCCGCGCGGAAATGCTCGCCGAGCTGATGCGGCTCAAGTCGACCGTTGCGGTCGCGGGGACGCACGGCAAGACCACGACGACCAGCATGGTCGCGGCGCTGCTCGACGCGGGCGGGATCGACCCGACCGTGATCAACGGCGGGATCATCAACAGCTACGGATCGAACGCGCGGCTCGGCGACAGCGAATGGATGGTGGTCGAGGCCGACGAGAGCGACGGCAGCTTCCTGCGATTGGACGGCACGATCGCGGTCGTCACCAACATCGATCCCGAACATCTCGACCATTACGGCAGCTTCGACGCGATCAAGGACGCGTTCGTCCAGTTCATCGAGAACGTGCCCTTCTACGGCGCGGCATTGCTCTGCCTCGACCATCCCGAGGTGCAGGCCGTGCTGCCCCGCGTGCGCGACCGGCGCATCGTCACATATGGCTTCTCGACCCAAGCGGACATTCGCGGCGTCAACGTGACCCCGATCCCCGGCGGCAACCGGTTCGAGGCGATCATCCGCCAGCGCGACGGCACGACGCGCTCGATCGAGCATATCGAATTGCCGATGCCGGGCCGCCACAACGTCCAGAACGCGCTGTCGGCGATCGGCGTCGCGCTGGAACTGGGCGTCAGCGACGCGACGATCCAGCAAGGGTTCAAGCAGTTCAGCGGCGTGAAGCGGCGCTTCACCAAGGTCGGCGAGGTCGGCGGCGCGGTCGTCATCGACGATTACGGCCACCATCCGGTCGAGATTCGTGCAGTGCTGGCCGCCGCGCGCGAGGGCGTGTCGAACCGCGTCATCGCGGTGGTGCAGCCGCACCGCTACACCCGGCTCGGCAATTTGATGGAGGACTTCCAGCAGGCGTTCAACGACGCCGACATGGTCTATGTGACGCCGGTCTATGCCGCGGGCGAGCAGCCGATCGAGGGTGTCGATGCGCAGGCCTTGGTCGATGGGCTGAAGCGGCGTGGGCATCGCTCGGCGGCGACGATCGGCTCGGCGGAGGAGCTGGCGAGCGAACTCGCGGGCGTGGTGCAGCCGGGCGACATGATCGTGTGTCTCGGTGCGGGCGATATTACCAAGTGGGCGGCGGGCCTGGCGGCCGGAATCGAGGCGGCGCGGTGAGTGTCTGTTACGCCATGCCGCCGGTGCGTGGCCGCTTGACGCACGGCGCGCCGCTCGCGCCGCTCGTGTGGTTCAAGAGCGGCGGGGCGGCGGAATGGCTGTTCGAGCCGGCGGATGTCGCCGACCTGGAAGCGTTCCTCTACGCGCTCGATCCGGCGGTGCCGGTGATGGGGCTCGGCCTCGGCTCCAACATGATCGTGCGCGACGGTGGCGTGCCGGGCGTCGTGGTGCGGCTGGGCAAGGCGTTCGCCAAGGTCGAACGGCTCGACGACACGGCGCTCAAATGCGCCGGCGGCGCGCCGGGTATCCTCGTCACATCGACTGCGCGCGACGCGGGGATCGGCGGGCTTGAGTTCATGCGCTCGATCCCCGGAACCGTGGGCGGGTTCGTGCGGATGAACGGCGGCGCCTATGGCCGCGAGGTCAAGGACGTGCTGGTCGAGGCCGAGGTCGTGCTGCGGTCAGGTGACCGCAAGACGCTGGCGCTCGGCGATCTCGGCTACACCTATCGTCACAGCGCGTTGCCGGAGGGCGGGATCGTCGTTTCGGCGACGTTTCGTGGGCACCCGGAGGAGCCGGCCGTGGTGCAGGCCGAAATGGACCGCATCGCCGCCGCGCGCGAGGAATCGCAGCCGCTGCGGTCGAAGACGGGCGGGTCCACGTTCAAGAACCCGGAGGGCTACAAGGCCTGGCAGCTGGTCGATCACGCGGGGTGTCGCGGCCTGCGCCGGGGCGACGCGCAAGTGTCGGAGAAGCATTGCAACTTCCTCCTCAACCTTGGCGACGCGACGAGCGCGGACATCGAGGGTCTGGGGGAGGACGTGCGCGAGAGGGTGAAGGCGGACAGCGGCGTGACGCTCGAGTGGGAAATTCAGCGCGTTGGGGTGGCGAAGTGAGCGCGCCGCTCCATGTCGCCGTCCTGATGGGCGGCTGGTCGGCCGAGCGCGACGTGTCGCTGATGTCGGGCAAGGGCATCGTCGAAGCGCTGGAGTCGCTTGGGCACCGCGTCACCGCGATCGACATGGACCGCGACGTTGCCGCCAAGCTCGCCGCCGCCAAGCCCGATGTCGTGTTCAACGCGCTCCACGGCACGCCGGGCGAGGATGGGAGCGTGCAGGGCATGCTCGACCTGATGGGCCTGAAATACACCCATTCGGGTATGGTCACCTCGGTGATCGCGATCGACAAGGTGCTGACCAAGCAGGCGCTCGTCCCGCACGGCATCCCGATGCCCGGCGGGCGGATCGTCAAGTCGGCGGACGTGTTCGAAGGCGATCCGCTCAAGCGGCCCTATGTGCTGAAACCCGTCAACGAAGGATCGTCGGTCGGCGTCGCGATCGTCACCGACGAGGGCAATTACGGCCAGCCGATCGGCCGCGACGTCGCGGGGCCGTGGCAGGAGTTCGAGGAGCTGCTCGCCGAGCCCTATGTGCGCGGCCGCGAACTGACGACCGCGATCCTGGGCGGCAAGGCGCTGGGCGTGACCGAACTCAAGCCCAAGTCGGGCTGGTACGATTACGACGCCAAATACACCGACGGGATGACCGAGCACATCTTCCCGGCGCAAATCCCCGATCACATCGCGGAAGCGTGCAAGCGCATCGCGCTCGAGGCGCACCGGCTGCTCGGATGCCGGGGCGCGTCGCGGTCCGATTTCCGCTGGGACGACGAACGCGGCGAGGACGGGCTGTTCCTGCTGGAGGTCAACACGCAGCCTGGCATGACTCCGCTGAGCCTGGTGCCCGAACAGGCCCGGCATCTCGGCATTTCCTATCCCGAACTCGTCCAGATGATCGTCGACGAGGCGCTGGCGGGGGAGGAGTCATGAGCAAGCGCCCGGTCACGCGCGGCCGTCCGACCAACCGCAAGAAGAAGGCGTCGATCCTCGACCGTATCCTCGCGCACATCCCGCTCAGCCATGTCGCGCTGCGCCGGATCGCGACCTGGACGATCGTGCTGGTCGTATTCGGTGGTGTGTATGTCGCGGGGGCGGTGACGGGGGCAAATGCTGCGATCGGCACCGCGCTCGCCGAACAGGTCGGCAAGGCGGGGCTGCGCGTCGAGCAGATCGAGGTGCGTGGCGTGAAGCGGATGGACGTGACCACCGTCTATGCCGTCGCGCTCGACCAGAAATCGCGCGCGATGCCGCTGGTCGATCTCAACGGCGTGCGCGACCGGTTGCTGCAATATGGCTGGGTGCAGGACGCGCATGTCTCGCGACGGTTGCCCGATACGCTCCTGATCCGCATCGTCGAGCGCACGCCAGCGGCGGTGTGGCAGAATCAGGGACAGTTGAGCCTGATCGACCGCGACGGCATCTATCTGGAGCCGGTTTCCGCCGATGCGATGCCCGATTTGCCGCTGGTGATCGGTCCCGGCGCGGACCGGCAGGAGCCGGCGTTCCAGACGCTGATGGTCGCCGCCCCGGCGTTGAAGCCCCGCGTGCGCGCCGCGACCTGGGTCGGCAACCGGCGCTGGGACCTGCTGTTCGACACCGGCGAGACCTTGTCATTGCCCGAGGGCGAGGACGAAGCGGCCAAGGCGCTCAAGCTGTTCGCGGAAAAAGACGGCACGACCAAATTGCTGGGCAGCGGCGCCTACATCAAGTTCGACATGCGCGATTATCCGAACCGCATGGTCTTGCGGCCGGCGAGCCGCGTCACGACGACGCCCGCGCCGAAGCCGAGCGCGACCGCGAAACCGACGACGACGAAATCCGACCGCGCGCCGACGCGCGACGAGGTGTAAGGGGGAATATATGGCGAAGGCTGGACCCGAAGGACTGATCACCGCGCTCGACATCGGATCGTCGAAGGTGTCGGCGATGATCGCGCAGAAGGGCGACGGCGGCGAGCTGATCGTGCTCGGCACCGGGCAGCGCGAGAGCCGCGGGGTCAAGCGCGGCTGCATCGCCGACATGGGCGCGACCGAGGTCGCGGTGCGCGAGGCCGTCGAACAGGCGGAGCGGATCGCGCAGACCAATATCGAAAATGTCTGGGTGGGCTTTTCGGCGGGCGGGCTGGTCAGCGACGTCGCGTCGATCGAGTTCGAGCTGGGCGGGCACCGGATCGAGCAGTCGGACATCGACGCGCTGCTGCGCGCGGGACGCGAATCGATCGACCCGGCGGGGCGGATGGTGCTGCACGCGCAGCCCGCGCTCTACACGCTCGACGGGATTACCGGGGTCAAGAACCCGCTGGGGCTGCATGCCGACCGGCTGGGCGTCCACATCCATGTCGTCGCCGCCGACGGATCGCCGGTGCGCAACGTCGGGCTGTGCGTCGCCAAGTCGCACCTAGAGGTGAAGTCGATCATCGCCGCGCCGGTCGCGACCGGGCTGGCGTGCCTGAGCGCGGAGGAGCGCGAACTGGGCACCGCGCTGGTCGAGATGGGCGCGGGAATCACCAACGTGTCGTTGTTCGCGGGCGGGATGCTGGTCGGGCTGACCACGATCCAGATGGGCGCGGCGGACATCACCGACGACATTGCCTCGACGTTCGGGGCATCGCGGACCCAGGCCGAGCGGATCAAGTGCTTCCACGGCTGCGCCAATGCGACGCCGCGCGACAATCACGAGGTGATCGAGATCACGCCGCTGTCGGACGATGGCGCGGCCGAGGGACCGCGCATCACCAAGGCTCAGCTGATCGCGGTGATCCGCCAGCGGCTCGAACTGCTGATGGGGGAGATCGGCAAGGCGCTGACCGCGATGAAGTTCGACGGCAATGTCGGCCGTCAGGTCGTGTTGACCGGGGGCGGCGCGGAGTTGAAGGGAATCGCCGATTACGCGCAGTCGTCGCTCGGCCGATCGGTCCGCGTTGGGCGGCCGCGCGGTCTGGCCGGGCTGCCCGATGCGCATTCGGGACCGGCATTTGCGACCGCGGCTGGGCTGGTCCATCACGCCGCGACGAACCCGATCGATCTTCGTGCGCTGGCCAGTGACGAGCGCCAACTGATTCACAAGCCGTCGCCCTTTTCGATGGTTCGTCGCCTGATCCGCACGGCTCGGGCGAATTATTAACAGAATAAGTCACCAAATCCCTATTTGTAGTGGATACAACTGGGGCGATGGTGCAAGAAGTAGTAGGCATAGGGTGTTCCCGCCCATTTTCGGGGACAGGACGGAGACAGGTATCATGGTCGAATTTCTTCCCCCCGAGGTGGACGAGCTGACCCCGCGAATCGCCGTGATCGGCGTGGGTGGCGCGGGCGGCAACGCGATCGCGAACATGATGAGGAACGACGTGCAGGGCGTCGACTTTCTGGTGGCCAATACCGACGCCCAGGCGCTGAAGCAGAGCCAGGCGGGGCAGAAGATCCAGCTCGGCGCGAAGATCACGCAAGGGTTGGGCGCGGGCAGCCGGCCGGAGATCGGCCGCGCCGCCGCCGAAGAGACGATCGACGCGGTCGCCAAGACGCTCGAAGGATCGCACATGTGCTTCATCGCGGCCGGGATGGGCGGCGGCACCGGCACTGGCGCGGCCCCCGTCATCGCCAAGGCGGCGCGCGACGCGGGCATCCTGACCGTCGGCGTCGTGACCAAGCCCTTCGCGTTCGAGGGCAACCGTCGCGCCAAGGCGGCGGACGCGGGGATCGAGGAACTGCAGAAGTATGTCGATACCCTGATCGTCATCCCCAACCAGAATCTGTTCCTGGTCGCCAACGCCAACACCACGTTCAAGCAGGCCTTCGAAATGGCCGACGAGGTGCTGCAACAGGGCGTGCGCGGGATCACCGACCTGATGGTTATGCCCGGCCTGATCAACCTCGACTTCGCCGACGTCCGGTCGGTGATGCAGGAGATGGGCAAGGCGATGATGGGCACCGGCGAGGCCGAGGGCGACAACCGCGCCATCGAAGCCGCGTCGAAGGCGATCGCCAACCCGCTGCTCGACGGTGTCAGCATGAAGGGCGCGAAGGGCGTCATCGTGTCGATCACCGGCGGTGAGGACATGCGGCTGCTCGAGGTCGACGAAGCCGCGAACCATATCCGCGAGCTGGTCGACGAGGACGCCAACATCATCTGGGGTTCGGCGTTCAACCCCGAGCTGGAAGGCAAGATCCGCGTCTCGGTCGTCGCGACCGGGATCGAGGCGGATGCGAGCACCGTCGCGGCCGCGGAGCCGTCGACGCGCGCTTTCTCGTTCGGCCGCCGCGATTCGGTTGCGCCGGTCCCGGCGATCGAAACGCCCGTGACGCCGACGCCAGAGCCGGAAGTCGCGGCTGCCGCCGTGGAGCCGGAAGCCGAAGCCGCGGCCGAGGACGCGCCGCTCGAACTGACCGCACCGGTCGTGGAGGACATTGTGCCCGCCACCGAGGCGCTGGCTGCCAACAACGACGAACTGGTGCTCGACAGCGGTTCGGAGGTCGAGCCTGCGCCGCCGACACGGCTGACGTTCGGCGACGACGATTTCGCGAACGATCGCGGCGCGACGATCGCCACGGGCACCGACGAAAGCGCGGCGCCCAAGGTCAAGATGGGGGGCACCCTGTTCGAGCGGATGCAGAATGTCGCGCGCGGCGCGTTCGGCGAATCCGAACCGGAAGCCCAGAAGGATTCGCTCGACATTCCGCGTTTCCTGCATCGCCAGAACAACCAGTAACTGTCTCACGATGATACGGGGTGTGACGGCTCGTCGCCGTCGCGCCCCGTTTCGCCGTTTGTGGGCCAGACACCCATTTCCCGTTCAGCCTGTACCCGCTCTAGGCTACACCCCAGATGATGTTGCGCCGGACCCTGACCTTTGCCGCGCTCGGTTTCGCGGTGGCGGGCGGCGCGCAGGCGCAGACCGCGAGCGAGAATCGCGACGCCGACGCGCTCGCCGCCGACATGCGGCTGCTCGCGGCCAACCCGCTCGACATCGAGGCGCTGATCACCGCGGGCGAACTGACGCTCAGGATGGGCGACAGCACGGCGTCGGCGGGATTTTTCGGCCGCGCGGAGAAACTCGATCCGCTCAACCCCAGGATCAAGGCGGGGTGGGGCAGTCTGATGGTGCGCGCCGAACGGCCCGGTATGGCGCTCGTGCGGTTCCAGGAGGCCGAGCGGCGCGGGCTGGACCCGGCCAAGTTCGCCGCCGATCGCGGCCTGGCCTATGACCTGATCGGCGAACAGGAGCGGGCGCAGCGCGATTACCGGCTGGCGCTGCGCGACGGGCCGGATGACGAGGTGACGCGGCGCTACGCGCTGTCGCTGGGGATTTCGGGCAAGAAGGACGAAGCGCTCAAGCTGCTCGAGCCGCTGCTGCGCAAGGGCGACCGGCCGGCGTGGCGCGACCGCGCGTTCGTCCTGGCGATGAACGGCGATACGGCGGGCGCGGAAAAGATCGCCGAGACGATGATGTCGCCGGGGCTGGGCGCGGGGCTGACCCCGTTCTTCCGGCGCTTGCCGCAACTGTCCGCCGCCGACCGCGCCTTTGCCGTGACGTTCGGCGAGATGCGAGCGACGCCGGAACGGGTCGCCGACGCGAAACTGACGCCGCCGCTGCCGAAGCTCGGCCCCGATCCCTATGCGCCCAAGGTCGCGGCCGAGCCGCCGCGGGTCGTCGTCGCGGCCGCCGATGACGGTCGCAAGCGCAAGAAGCGCGGGAAGGGCGAGGCCGTCGTTCCCGCGGGGCGGCAGCCGCTTCCCGCGCCGGTCGAGGTCGCGCTCGCGCCGCCGGTCTATGTCGCGCCGCGCGCGCCGACTCCCGCTCCGACGCCAGCGCCCACGGTGATCGCCGCGTCCAAGCCGACGCCCGCGCCGGTGCCGCCGCCGGTGCGCGTCGCCGCCGTCCAGCCCAGGCCGACGCCGCCGGCTCCGACGCCAGCGCCGCCGCCAGCGCCAACACCGGCACCGCCGCCGGTTGCGGTGGTCGCGCCCCCGCCGCCAAGTCCGGCTCCCACGCCGGTACCCGCGCCGTCTCCGACTCCGGCTCCAGCGCCAGCGCCCACCGAAGTCGCGGCGGTCCCCACGCCTACGACCGATGCCGCGCCGGACAACCCGACGCCGACCGCGCCGGTCATGGTCGCGGCGAACCCGACGCCCGCGCCGCCCGCAGAGCCAGTTCCCGGCACCGCTGATCAGCCGAGCGCGGCCGAGGCCGGCGTGCCGCAGCCGACCGGCACCGCGCGCGTAAGCGAGGACACCGTGCTCGCCCGCATCGTCGCCAATCTCGACAAGCCGACGCCCGTGCCATCGCGCAGGGTGCGCCCCGCGGCGGTCGTTGCGCCGCCACCGCCACCCGCTGAGCCGAAGGCCAAGCCCGTCGAGGAACCCAAGCCCGCGCCCTCCCGCACGCGCGGCCGGCCGTCGAAGGAGGAGCTCGCCGACGCCAAGGTCGAATCGGCGAAGAGCAAGGCCCCGCCGGTCGATGCGAAGGGCCGTCCGATCAAGGCGAAGGACGCGGACGACGAACCCGTCCTCGCGCTCGACAAGAATGGCTGCCCGATCCCGCCCAAGCCGGTTAAGGGCAGGGCGGCCGCGCCGATCAAGACCAAGAAGCCGATGACGGCGCGCGAAAAGGCCAACGATGCGCGCTGCAAGGCGGCGACCGCCAAGGCCAAGGCCGATGCGGAGACCAAGGGCGAACCCGCACGCGTTTGGGTCCAGGTTGCGGGCGGCGCGAACGAGGGCGACCTCAAGAAGGCGTGGGCGGCGCTGCAAAGCAAGGCGCCCGATCTGTTCCGCGGGCGGCAGGGCTGGACCACGCCGTTGCGCGCCACCAACCGCGTGCTGACGGGTCCGTTCAAGTCGGACGACGAGGCGCAGGCGTTCGTCAACCGCATGGCCAAGGCCGGGCTGTCGGGTTTCGTCTTTACGAGCACCAAGGGGCAGAAGGTCGAGCGGCTGGGGGCTAAATAGGTTCTCGTCACCCCGGACTTGATTAGCGCTTAATGAGAAGCCCCGCCTAACCAGCCAGGCTTTTTCGTGGCGGCTGGCGTGCTATCGTGCCCGACATGGCAGTAACGTTGCTCCGCGATCCGACCTTCGTGTCCTTGGAGTTCGCATTCGATGATCGGGAGGCGGTACTTTCAGCAATCCGCGAACTGTTCGGCAGCCTAACAGTGGCGGAACGCTTGGCATCTGCCAGCGTGGAAGTGGCCGGCTAGAACTTCGTTTATGACAATGACGGCCCGTGTTTGATCACCACCTCAGAGCGCGGATCAAAGATGTTAGAGACTATCGCGACCCGCTTGGGTCACACTGATATATAGGTTCCGACTTGATCCGGGGTCTCGCTTTGTCCGAGGAAGGAAGAAGTGGGATGCCGGATCAAGTCCGGCATGACGATCGGTTCGGACGCAATCGACGGTTAGATTTCTCGGCTTCGCCCCGCTACATCGCGCCGCATGCCCGATCTCGCGCCCTATGCTTCCGACCCCTGGCTGACGCGCGGGCGGCTCTTTCCGGAGGACGAGACGACGGCGCGGGGGCCGCGCGACGCGTTCCAGCGCGACCGGGATCGCATCATCCATTCAATCAGCTTCCGGCGGCTGCGCCACAAGACTCAAGTGTTCCTGGCGCCGGACGGCGATCATTTCCGCGTCCGGCTGACCCACAGCCTGGAAGTCGCGCAGATCGGGCGGACCATCGCCCGCGCGCTCGGCCTGAACGAGGACCTGACCGAGGCGCTGTGCCTGGCGCACGACATCGGCCACCCGCCGTTCGGCCATGCCGGTGAGGAGGCGCTGAAGGCGGCGTTGGCGGGACAGGGCGGATTCGATCATAACGGCAACACGCTGCGCGCTCTGACCGCGATCGACAGCCCCTATCCGCACTTTCCGGGGTTGAACCTGACGTGGGAGACGCTGGAGGGGCTGGCCAAGCATAACGGCCCTGTGAGCGCGCCCCAATGGGCGCTGGCGACCGCGGACGACATGTTTCCGCTGGAACTGGAGACGTTTGCCGGGCTGGAGGCGCAAGTCGCGGCGATCGCCGACGACATTGCCTACGACAATCACGACATCGACGACGGGTTGCGCGCGGGGCTGCTGAGCCTCGACCAGTTGCTCGGCGTGCCGATGATCGCGGCGCGCTGGGACCAGTGCCGCGCCCGCTTCCCCGACGTCCCGCCCGAGAAGCTGACCGGCGAACTGATCCGTGGGCAGATCGGCGGGATGGTCAACGATCTGATCGCGACCAGCCGCGCCGCCATTGCCGAGGCCGGGATCGCGTCGCCCGACGCCGCGCGCGACGCGGGCCGTCCGCTGATCGGCTTTTCCGACGCGATGCGCGAGGACGAGCGCGGGTTGAAGCGGTTCATGTACGCCAATCTCTATCACCACCCGCTGCAACTCGCGGCGGCGGACCAGGCGCGCGTGGTGGTCGCGGGGCTGTTCGCCGCCTATCGCGCGGATGCGTCGCTGATGACGGGGGAGTGGCCCGAACGGTTGCCCCAGGAAGAACCCTGGCTCAGCCGCCATATCGCCGATTTCATCGCCGGCATGACCGACCGCTACGCCATCGCGCGCTATCGTGAGGTGGTCGGACCCATCGACTTGCCCGAGGGGTTTTAGGCCCCTCGGGCGACAGGCGCGCTATCGAGCGACGAGTACCGTGCCGTTCGACTTGTCGGGCGACACGAACGAGACGGGCTTGCCGTCATATTTACCCTCGACCCAGCCGTTGCGGACGGTCAGCCTGAACGGCTCGCCGGCGGTGACGTTGCGTCCTTCCAGGATGGTGAGGTCGCCTTCCTTGCGTGTGGTGTAGGTGTAGGTCTGGCCATTTCGGGTGAAGCTGCGCTCGACCGGTTCATCGGCGGCGAACGCCGGGGTGGCGAGGGCGATGAGTAGCGGAAACAGGACTGTCTTTCTCATGATCGTTCCTTTCGTCAGTCGAAAGCCGATCGGCATCCCCGCCAAATCATTGTGCGATGCAGCATTTATATTGCGTTGCAACATGGCACGCGAGTGCAAACATCGCCGATCGCGATTGCGCGAAGGGAAAGCATCGCGCCGCCGTTAGGCTGGGACATTTGTGCGACAAAGGGGCGTTATACCCGTCGCATCGCATGGAGACGTGGCAATGGCCGATGCCAGTATCGCGCTCAATCGCTTCGGGCTTGGCGCCCGCCCCGACGAGAGCATTCCGAGTGACCCGAAGCGCTGGCTGAAGGGCCAGCTCGACAGTTTCGAACCCAAGCCGCCTGCGTTCGCCAGCGTGCCGACGCGCGAAAAGGTCGCGGGCGAGCTCGCCGATTTCTACGATCAGCAGCGTCAGTTGCGGCAGCAAGGGCTGGGCCGCCGCCAATTGGCGAACGCGACGACGCCAATGCCGGGCGGGCCACAGGCTTCGCAGCCGGCTGCGCCCGCGCCCCAGATGCAGCCCGGCGGCCCCGCGATGCCGATGGTGCCGATGCCCGGCGCAAAGCCCGACCCCGCCGCGGGCGACCCGCTGATGGCGGCGCGGCGCTTCGTGGGGGGGCAGGTGCGCGACGATTACGCGACGGCGGTCGGCGCCCGCCTGACGGCGGCGTTGACCAGCCCGACGCCGTTCGCCGACCGGCTCGCGCATTTCTGGGCCAATCACTTCGCGGTGTCGGCGGACAAGCTGGAAGTGATCGGTCTTTCGGGGCTGCTCGAGTTCGAGGCGATCCGGCCGAACATGATGGGCACGTTCCGCGACATGCTGAACGCGGTCGAGCGGCACCCCGCGATGCTGCTCTATCTCGACCAGGCGGTGTCGATCGGACCCGACAGCATGGCGGGGCAACTCGCGTCTCGCCGCCCGCGCGCGAACGGCAAGGGGCCGGGACTCAACGAGAACCTCGCGCGCGAGATCATGGAGTTGCACACGCTCGGCGTGCGGTCGGGCTATACCCAGGCAGACGTGACGGAGTTCGCGCGCGCGCTGACTGGCTGGACGGTCAAGGGGATCGGGCGCGGACCGGGCGCGCGGCTGGCCGGGATCGACGACGGATCACCGGGCGAATTCGCCTTCGCGCCGCGGCTGCACGAGCCGGGTGAGCGGACGATCATCGGCGTGAGATATGCGCAGGACGGTGAAAAACAGGCACAGGCGGTGCTCGACACGCTGGCGACCAGCCCGGCGACGGCGCAGCACATCGCGACCAAGCTGGCGCGGCATTTCGCCGGCGATACGCCGCCACCTGCGTTGGTGGCGCGGCTCAAGGCCAACTTCCTCAAGACCGGGGGCGACTTGCCCGCGCTCTACCGCGTGCTGATCGACAGCCCGGAATGCTGGGTGGCGGGACCCGTCAAGTTCAAGTCGCCCTGGGAATGGACGGTGTCGACCGGCCGCGCGCTGGGGATGAAGCAGATGCTGCCGCTCGCAGCGGTCGGCTTGCTCAACCAGCTCGGCCAGCCGACCTGGAAGCCGGGGTCGCCCGCGGGCTATGACGACATCGCCGCGAGCTGGGCTGGACCCGATGCCCTGCTGCGCCGCGTCGAGGCGTCGGAGCGGTTCGCCACGAGATCCGGCGCGGCGATCGACGCGCGGGCGCTCGCCCCTACGCTCTTTCCCGGCGCGCTGACGCCCGCCACCGAACAGGCGCTGGCGCGCGCCGAAAGCCCGGGTCAGGCGCTCGCGCTGCTGCTCGTGTCGCCCGAAATGCTGCGGAGGTAATCATGTACGATCGCCGTTCCTTCCTGATCCGCTCCGGCGCCTTTGCCGGTCTCGCGCTCGCGCCGCGCATGGCGTTCGCCAAGGCGGAGACCGACCGCCGCTTCGTCTTCATCATCCAGCGCGGCGCGGCGGACGGGCTGGGCACGATCGGCGCGGTGGGCGACCCCGCCTTTGCCGGTGCGCGCGGGCAGCTGGCCGAGGATTTCGGGTCCGCGAAGAAGCTGGACAGCATGTTCGCGCTGCACCCGGCGATGACATCGCTGGCGGGGATGTATGACGCGAAGGAAGCCTTGTTCGCGCACGCCATCGCCTCGCCGTATCGCGACCGCTCGCATTTCGACGGGCAGAACGTGCTCGAAAGCGGCGGGACCGGCGCGTACCAAGTCAAGGACGGCTGGCTCAATCGCATGCTCGGCCTGATCCCGTCGGGGGAATCGAAGGCGATCGCGGTGTCGGCGACGGTGCCGCTCGCGCTGCGCGGGCCGCATGAAGTGTCGAGCTACGCGCCCTCGTCGCTGCCCCAGGCGTCCGACGATCTGATGATGCGCGTCGCGTCGCTGTATCAGGGCGACGGCCAGCTCCACGGGCTCTGGAACGAGGCGATGAACACGCGGATGCTGACCGGCGACCTGACCGCCGCCAACGCGGCCAATGCCGCCGCGACCGGCGCGCTCGCCGCTAAGCTGCTCGCCCCCGCCAACGGCGCGCGGATCGCGATGATCGAGACCGGCGGCTGGGACACGCATGCCGGGCAGCGCGGGCGGCTGGCGGCGCAGTTGAAGGGGCTCGACGCGATGATCGCCGCGCTCAAGACCGGGATGGGCCCGGCGTGGAGCGACACGATGGTGCTGGTGGCGACCGAATTCGGCCGCACCGTCGCGGTCAACGGCACCGGCGGCAGCGACCACGGCACCGGCTCCGCCGCGATGCTGATCGGCGGCGGGGTGAAGGGTGGCCGCGTGATGGCCGACTGGCCGGGGCTGGGGCAGGCGGCACTCTACGAAGGCCGCGACCTCAAGCCCACGCTCGGCCTCGACCAGTTCGTCGCGGGCGCGGTGGCGGGGCATTACGGCGTCGAGCCGGGCCGAGTGATGAAGACGCTTTTCCCGGAAACGAATGGCGGAGCGGTGGTGAGCGGGTTGGTCTAGATTAAGACCAAGGATAACCGGTAGCGACCGCGAACGCTGCGAGGTCAGATACGCCGAGCGACCTGAATTCGGGCAGGCCGTTGCCCGCAAACTCGTGCAATTTGGCCTCGAACTCGGCGCGATCTTTCGGCCGGGCATCGAAGTAACTTGTCAGCGTTTGCAGCGCCAGCGACTTATGGCCATGCGCCAGAAGGTAGGTCAGGATGCCGGCTGCTCGCATTTCAGGCAAGACGCCGCCGGGCTGTAAGGGAAGCGCGGCGATCCCCTCGACGGGACCATCGAACGCAGCGAAGAAAGGTTCAACGCGAGAGCGAATGGTTTGGGCAAGATCCTCGGCGGTCTCGCGCCGTGACGCCGGATCGGCGAAATCCCAGGTCATCCATCCCTTCGGCTCGCCCATATAGCCGATCTGGCTGCCGACGAACGGGAGAGGAAGCGGCGTTTTAGGGCGTATCCACTCGCTGGGATGGCGCTTGGACCAAGCCGACACGGCGCGCGAGTAGATCGCCGGATGGACCAATATGGCGGCACGTTGCCCGGCAACGTTGTTCCGGTCCGACTGAATGTTGAGCCGAAAGGTCAGATCGCCGCGCTTTCGCTCCAACCGAAGTTGGCTGGCCGAAAAGGAGTAGTTCAATGCCTCGGTAACGAGGGAAAGGCCGGCAATGATCGCATCTCGCGGCTTTTCGGCGCGCGTGTCCGGGTTTGCTCGTGCCCGTGCTGCCATCAGCTTGTGATAGGCGGTATCGACGATCACGTCCGGAAAAGATCGTGGCTCAGCCATGGAAATGGAATCGGCCACACCGCCGCGTTTGGCAATCGCTTTCGCGAACAGTCAGATTTGAGTGTCGCGCGCGGTTGGTCTAATGGCGCGCCTTCCTTCCATCGCTGGACCCGACATGACGCTCTACACCCGCTTTGCCGCGCATATCGACGCGGCGCTCGATGCCTTGACCGCGAACGGCGATTTGCCGGGCGGGCTGGCACGTGGGGGCGTGACGGTGGAGCCGCCGCGCGATGCGACGCATGGCGACCTCGCGACCAACGCGGCGATGGTGCTCGCCAAGCCCGCCGGGACCAATCCGCGCGCGCTGGCGGAGAAGATCGCCGCGGAGCTGGGCAAGCTCGACGAAGTCGCGTCGGTTGCGGTCGCGGGGCCGGGGTTCATCAACCTGACGCTGACCGACGACACGTGGCGCAACGAACTCGCCGCGATCAACGACGGCGGGGCCGACTATGGCCGCTCGACGACGGGCAAGGGCCAGACGGTCAATGTCGAATATGTGTCGGCCAACCCGACCGGCCCGATGCACATGGGGCATTGCCGCGGCGCGGTGGTGGGTGACGCCCTGGCGTCGCTGCTCGAATGGGGCGGCTACAAGGTCGTTCGCGAATATTACGTCAACGATGCGGGCGGGCAGGTCGATACGCTCGCGCGGTCGGCGCACCTGCGGTATCGCGAGGCGCTGGGCGAGGACATCGGCGAGATCCCGGAAGGGCTGTACCCCGGCGACTACCTGATCCCGGTGGGGCAGGCGCTGGCGCAGGAATTCGGCGACAAGTACGTGGCCGCCCCCGAAAGCGAATGGCTGGTGCTGTTCCGCAAGGCGGCGGTCGCGGCGATGATGGCGCTGATCAAGGCCGACCTGGCGCTGCTCGGCATCCATCACGACCTGTTCTCGTCCGAGGCGGAGTTGCAGGCGGCGAAGAAGCCCGAGGCCGCGGAAAAGGAATTGCGCGCGCGGGGCCTGATCTATGACGGCGTGCTCGAAGCACCCAAGGGCGAGACGCCCGAGGATTGGGAGCCGGTCGAACTGCCGCTGTTCAGGTCCTCGCAATTCGGCGACGATCAGGACCGTCCGATCAAGAAGTCGGACGGCAGCTGGACCTATTTCGGCGCCGACCTCGCCTATCACTGGCAGAAGGCGCAAGGCGCCGACGCGCTGATCGACATCTGGGGCGCGGACCATGCCGGGACGGTCAAGCGGATCGTCGCCGCGGTGCAAGCGCTGACCGGCGGCAAGACGCGGTTCGACGTCAAGCTGGTCCAGATGGTGCGGCTGCTGCGCGGCGGCGAGCCGGTCAAAATGTCCAAGCGTTCCGGAAACTTCGTGACGCTTGCTGATGTGGTGCGCGAAGTCGGCAAGGACGTGGTGCGTTTCACGATGCTGACGCGCAAGGCCGATGCCCAGATGGACTTCGACTTCGCCAAGGTGGTCGAGGCGTCGAAGGACAATCCGGTGTTCTACGTCCAGTACGCCCATGCCCGAGTCGCGTCGCTCAAACGGCGAGCGGCGGAGGCCGGTATCGTCTGCGCCGACATCGATCTGTCCCGCCTTGATACGGAAGACCTGGCGCTGGTGAAGCTGGCGGCGCAGTTTCCGCGCGTGGTTGAAACCGCGGCGGCGGCACGGGAGCCGCATCGGATCGCTTTTTATCTCTACGACTTGGCGGCGGAATTTCATTCTCAGTATAATGTCGGCAACGACCGAGCGGACCGCCGCTTCCTGCTGACCGACAATCCCGGCCTGACCTGCGCGCGGCTTTTCCTGGGCGACGCGATCGGGCAGATTATCCGAAACGGCCTCGCCATTATGGGGGTGGAGGCGGTCGAGGAGATGAAGTGATGCCGGGGGAACAGTGGAGCGAGCCGTCGGTCACCGACAATGACCGGCTGCCGTGGCTCGAGACCGCGGGAGACGAGAATGACGGCGCGCCGTCGCTCGGCCGTGTCGTTGGGCTGGTGCTGGTCGGGCTGGTCGCGCTCGGCGCGGTGCTCGGCGGGATCTACTGGTTCAAGCATCGCTCGACGGCGCCGGGCGACGGCACGCTGATCGCGGCCCCGGCGGGCGATTACAAGGTCAAGCCCGACGATCCCGGCGGGATGAAGGTGGCGGGCGAGGGCGACGCAGCCGTCGCAGCCAGCGGCGGGGCGGCCGGCGGCAACGGATCGATCGCGGTCAACAGCCTTCCCGAAGCACCGATCGTTGGCAAGAAGGCCGGGCCCGATACCAAAAGCGGGGCGGGCGCGTCGACCGCGACCGCCAGCGTCGCCGGCCCCGGCGGCAAGCTGACCGCGCCGCCACCGGGCCGTCCAGTGACGATCCCGAACGGCGGGGGGGGCGGGGCGCTGGTCCAGCTCGGTTCTTTCCCGAGCGAGGCGAGCGCGAACACCGCCTGGGCGCAAGCGTCGAAGCGGTTCGGCTATCTCGCGGGGCTCGGCAAGTCGATCGAGAAGGCGGAGGTCAATGGCCGAGTCTTCTACCGTTTAAAGGTCAACGCGGGCAGCGCGGGGGCGGCGCAGGAACTGTGCGGCAAGCTGAAGGTCGCGGGCGAGGCGTGCATCGTCACGAGCTGACGACCGGGCGACTTGCATCCGTTTGCCTTGAGGGTGTCGAAGGGCGTGCCAAAACGCACGTGCTGCGACACGCTCGGCACGAACGGGGTTTTTTGTTCCGCCGCGCTTACCTAGAGACGGGCGTATGAAGCCCGTCATCTACGGCCTGTCCGGCCTTGCGCTCACCGCCGACGAACGCGCGTTCTACCGGGATGCCGATCCGTGCGGCTACATCCTGTTCAGGCGCAACATCGCCGACCGCGCGCAACTCCGCGCGCTGACCGATTCGCTGCGTGACCTGTCGGGCCGTGCCGACGTACCGATCCTGATCGACCAGGAAGGCGGGCGGGTGCAGCGGATGGGGCCGCCCGAATGGCCCGATTTCCCCGCCGGTCCGGCGTTCGATGCGCTGTACGAGGTAGCACCGGTCTCCGCGATCGAAGCGGCGCGCGCGCACGCCCAGGCCACCGCGCTGATGCTGGCGGAGGTCGGGATCAACGTCGATTGCTGGCCCCTGCTCGACGTCAACCAGCCCCACACGACCGAGGCGATTTCGATCCGTGCGCTGGGCAGCGAGCCGATGCGCGTCGCCGCGATGGGCCGCGCGATCCTGGAGGGGCTGCGCGCGGGCGGCGTGGTCGGCGTGGTCAAGCATATGCCCGGGCATGGCCGCGCGAAGGTGGACAGCCACCATCTACTGCCGACGGTCACGGCATCCGAGGCCGAACTCGACATCGACATCGAGCCGTTCCGCAGCCTCGCCGATGCGCCGATGGGGATGACAAGTCACATCGTGTTTGAAGTGTGGGACAAGGAGCGCCCCGCGACGCTGTCGCCGATCGTCGTCGATCAGGTGATCCGCGGCAAGATCGGCTTCGACGGGCTGCTGATGACCGACGACATCGACATGAAGGCGTTGTCGGGCACGGCGGGGGAGAAAGCCGCGGGGGCGATCGCGGCCGGATGCGACCTGGTGCTCGATTGCTGGGGGCGGATGGAGGAGATGGCGGAGATTGCCGGGCTGCTGGACGATATGCCGGCCACTTCGCTGGCGCGGCTGGAGCGGGCGATGGCGACGATCGCGGCGCCGGAAGGGGATTTTGGCGAGTTGATTGCCAAAAGGGATGAGCTGCTGGCGTTGGTTTGACCTCCCACCGTCATGCCGGGCTTGATCCGGCATCCGCTCATCCGCAGGCTATGTCCTTTGGGGCGCGGCGGACCCCGGCACAAGGCCGGGGTGACGAACAGCTTTTTGGCGCCGCTCAGGTGACAATCGCGTAGCACTCCGCTTACATCCGCCAATGGACTCCGGCCCCGACACGCTGACGCTCGACATCGACGGATGGGAAGGGCCGCTCGACCTGTTGCTCGCGCTGGCGCGGTCGCAGAAGGTCGATCTCAAGCAGATTTCGATCCTGGCGCTGGTCGAGCAATATCTGGCCTATGTCGAACAGGCGCGTGCGCTGAAGCTGGAAGTCGCGGCCGATTACCTCGTGATGGCGGCGTGGCTCGCGTATTTGAAGTCCGCGTTGTTGCTGCCCCGCGACCCTGAGGTCGAACCCAGCCCCGAGGAACTCGCGCTGCGGCTCCAGATGCGGCTCGAACGCCTGAACGCGATGCGCGATGCGGGCGCGCGGTTGCTGGCGCGCGACCGGCTGGGCCGCGACGTGTTCCGCCGCGCCGAGCCCGAAGGGCTGCGCACCGTGCGCAAGGCGCAGTGGCAGGCCGAAATCTACGACCTGATCGCAGCGTACGGCCAGATCAACGCGCGCAATCGCCCGGTCTTCCACGTCGTCCATGATCGTCCGGTGATGACGCTCGACGCGGCACTCGAGCGCGTGTCGCGGCTGCTGGGCGTGCAGATGGAGTGGGCCACGATCGAGAGTTTCCTGCCGGATTCGCTCGACGGGGCGTTCCGCAAGTCGGCGCTGGCGTCGAGCTTCGTCGCCGCGCTCGAACTGGCGCGGATGGGCAAGGCCGAACTGCGCCAGCAATCGCCGTTCGCGCCGCTCTACCTCAAGGCGCCGGAAAGCGCCGGGGCATGATCGCGCCCGACGACCTGACGCGCGCGGTCGAGGCGGTGCTGTTCGCCGCCGACGAGCCGCTGACGGTCGAAATGATCCGTGCGCATGTCGGCGAGGAGGCGGACGTGCGCGGCGCGCTGGAGGGGCTGGCGGAACACTATGCCGGGCGCGGGATCGAACTCGTCCGTCGCGGCGAGCGCTGGCATTTCCAGACCGCCGGCGACCTTGCGCACTTGCTGCGCCGTGACCGCGAGGAAGCGCGCAAATTGAGCCGCGCGGCGATCGAGACGCTGGCGATCATCGCCTATCACGAGCCGGTGACGCGCGCCGAGATCGAGGCGATCCGCGGGGTCCAGATCTCCAAGGGCACGCTCGATGTGCTGATGGAAGCGGGCTGGGCGCGCCCCGCCGGGCGGAGGGAAACGCCCGGCCGGCCGTTGCAGTTCGCGACGACCGCGGAATTCCTGACGCATTTCGGTCTCGCCAGCCGCCGCGACCTGCCGGGGATCGACGATTTGCGCGCCGCCGGGCTGCTCGATCCGATCGATCTGGCGATGGCGGAAATGGCGATCGGCGAAGATGCCGAGGATGAGGTGGCAAATGCCGCCGAAGAGGATTAAGTGGCGTTCATCGCCTGAGGAGATTGAATGATGGGTAGCTTCAGCCTGGTGCATTGGCTGATTTTGGGCGTCGTGCTCGTCCTGGTGCTGGGCGGCGGCCGCTTTTCGAGCATGATGGGCGACGTCGCCAAGGGCATCAAGCAGTTCAAGAAGGGCATGGCCGAGGACGACGACACGCCGCCGAACCGGATCGAGGCCAAGCGCCCCGACCCCGTGATCGACCCCGCCGCCGAGCGCGCCCGCGACGCCGAGCGTTAATTCCGGACGAAAGGTCCGGCCGTGATCTTCGATATTGCCCCCGCCGAATTGCTGGTGCTGGGCGCGGTGGCGCTGGTCGTCATTCCGCCCAAGGATCTGCCGCGCGCGATGCGCTTCGCCGGGCAATGGATCGGCCGCGCGCGCGGCATGGCGCGCCAGTTCCGCTCGGGCTTTGACGACATGATCCGCGAGGCCGAATTCGCCGAGATGGAAAAGAAGTGGAAGGCGGAGAATGACCGCATCATGCGCGAATTCCCGGCGACTCCCGACCAGGCGATGCTGATGGCCCCGGTGCCGCCGGACGATCCCGCGCCCGAAAGCGAGGATGCGCTGGCGATGACGGTCGAGATGCCCGTGGTCGCGCCCGAGCCTGCACCCGCGCCGAAGCGCAAGCCGCCGGCCAAGCCGCGCGCCGCCGCCACAAAGAAGCCGGCGGTAAAGAGGCCCGCCGCGGCCACAAAGAAGCCGGCGGCGAAAAAACCCGCCGCCAAACGCGCGAAACCGTGACGCGATGAGCGACGAGGACGACATCGACGCCAGCCGCGCGCCTTTGCTCGATCACCTGATCGAGCTGCGCAAGCGATTGCTGATCAGCATGGTGACGCTGGCGGTGCTGTTCTGCATCTGCCTCTATTTCGCGGAACCGATCTTCGGATTCCTGATCAGGCCGCTGGCGGCGGCTGGCGAAAAGAAGGTCTATTATACCGAATTGTTCGAAGCGTTCTTCGTCCAGCTCAAAGTCGCGTTCTTCGCCGCGACGGTCCTGTCGTTCCCGGTGGTCGCCAACCAATTGTGGCAGTTCGTCGCGCCGGGGCTGTACCGCAAGGAAAAGCGTGCGCTGTTGCCGTTCCTGTTCGCGACGCCGATCCTGTTCACGGCGGGATGCGCGATGGCCTATTACGTCGCGATCCCCGCCGCGGTGCATTTCCTGCTCGGCTATCAGGTCAAGGTCGGCGACGTGCAGCAGGAGGCGTTGCCGCGCGTCGGGAATTACCTGACGTTCGTGATGCAGTTCCTGTTCGGGTTCGGAGTATCGTTCCTGCTGCCGATCCTGATGATGCTGCTCGAACGCGCGGGCATCGTCACGCTTCAGCAGCTCGCGCGAGCGTGGCGCTACGCCATCGTCGGGTGCTTCGCGATCGCGCTGGTGCTGGCGCCGCCCGATGCAGGATCGATGGTGATGCTGGCGATGCCGCTGGTGGGACTCTACTTCCTGACGCTGGGCGCGATCTGGCTGACGCACCGCCGGCAGGCACGGACGCAGGCAGCAGAAGAAGCGGAAGAACTCGCCTGACCCCAAAAAAATTTAGACCCGGCAGCGTCACCGGGGGGGAGGGGTGGACGCTGCCGGGCCTATGTCGTGGATAGCGAGAGCGGGGGGCATAAGGTCGCTATCCGAATATTAGAACGCGCTTTGCCCGGATCGGTTCCATTCAAAAGCGATTTTTCGGGATTTTTCGGAAATAAATTTTCCCGTTGTTTTTCAGTCTTTTCCTGTGACCGGGACGGCTATTTCGTAGCACCCGGTGAGCGGATCGTGGTGCAGCGGCGCGCGCAACTGGCGCGACAGCCCTTCCATCACGCGCCCGTAGCGTCGAGCGAGCGCCGATTGGAGCGCGTCGCCGTCGGCCAGAGCCGGAGAGCTGACGCGCAGGATCGCGGTGCCCGGCGTATCGGCCGCACGTACCGAAAGCGTAAGCTGAGCGCTCGGCGAAATGCCGATGGCGAGTTCGATGATCTCGGTCAGCAGGAACGCGATCGCGATCGCGTTGTCCTGGCTGACTAGGAAGGGTTCGATCTCCAGTAGGATCGCGAGCTTCGATCCCTCCGGGCTCGTGGCGCGGATGTTGGACGCGAGTTCCCCGATCACCGCGCGCAGGCTGAGGCCGCGATTATCCTCCATCTCCGCGAAATGGTGGCGATGCACCACCGCCAGCGCATCGACGCGGCGCTGGATCGACGCATAAGCGCGCGCCGCTTCCTCCGCCTGCGCGCCGCGCGAATGGAGATTGATGAGGCTGGAGATGACTTGCAGGTTGTTCTTGACACGGTGATGCACCTCGCGAGTCAGCTTGGTCTGGCGCACCAGTCCTTCGGCAAGGCCCGCCTCGTGCAGGATCAGCGTGCGGCTGAGCGACCCGAACGTCTCGCCAAGTTCGCGAATTTCCTGGGCCGGAAGCAAGCGCACATCGGCCGATTCGATCGCCTGGCCGGGGCGATAGGCGGCAACACGCGCGCGCAGCATCCTGAGCGGCCGGATCAGCAGCCGGTCGACCACGAACCACGCGATGCTCGCCGCCGCCAGCCACATCAGCAACGGCACCAGCATGGCGATCGCGATCGGCGAGGTGATCAGGTTGCGCCGCATGCTGACCGACAGCGTCAGGTCGCCGACGCTGAGCGCGGTGTTGATCACCTGGCGGTTGTCGAGCGGTCCGCCCTGGTTGGGCGCGCCGAGCGCAAGTTCCTGGCCGTCCGCGCTCCGGATCGATTCCGCATAGTTGATGCCCGTTGCTGTCGGCTTGGCGACGCCGGCGAGAAAGGCGGTCGGGAAGAAAGCGCTGCCTCTCAAATCACCACCGGCGGCGACGATCGCCAGCACCACGCCTTTTCCGGGCACCAGTCGCGCCGCGGGCCCGCCGCCTACCGTCGCGTCAGGGGCGGGAAAGGGCGGAGTGCCGCCACATAGAGTCCGCCCGGCGCGGTCGATGATCGAAAAGCTGGCCCCGGCTGCGGTCTGTTGCGCGAACACGCCCCGAGCGCGCGCGCAGCTGGGCGCGTCGGCATGGTCGGCGGCGAGCGCGTTCATCGCGGTGGTCAGCGCGGCCATATCGCCGGCCAGTTCGATCGCCAGGTTGCGCGAGCTTTCCTTCGCGGCGACGCGGAGTTGCGACTGCGCCTCCACACTCGCCTGCCGTGTAGTGCTGAGCGTCGCGAGGATTGCGATCAGTGCAAACGGCAGCAATGCCGCCAGCAGGATCAGGAAAATCTTCGCGCCGGTTTGTAACTGGCCGAGCCGAGCGCCGATTCTGGTCCGCGAGCGCTCACCGGCGGCGATGCGGTCCACCGGCTATCCGAGCTTACGGAGAAGATCGAGCATCTCGTCAGGCACAGGCTCGCTGATCGCGTCATGGTACACCGTGCGCAGCGCGGTCCCCATCGCCTCGTCCTTCATCTTCCTGCTCTTGTCGCCATCGCTGCCGGGTTTCCCGCCTTTTGATGACCGCCGATCAGGCAACATTCACCCCCATCAATCACGCCGGCGCTACCGGACTAAAGCTGACATGCGCAACGACACGGCGCTTCATACGCACCGTTATCGCGAATGAAACCAAAAACGCGCTCGATTGTTCCACTAGCGAACAGAAAAATGTCATTTGCGCAAACTCGGCCGTGCTCGCACAAGGGCGCCGCCATTCTGGGGAGATAAAGTACACCATGTCGCTCGGTCAGCAACTCGCGCCTCACCTGCCTTTCCTGCGCCGCTACGGACGCGCGTTGACCGGTAGCCAGGAACATGGCGACCGCTATGTTCGCGCCACGCTGGAGGCGATCGTCGCCGCGCCGGAGGAGTTCCCGCGCGACGTCGAACCGCGGCTCGGCCTGTACCGCACGTTCCAGGTGATCTGGCGCGCGACCAACGCCGATGACGAACCTGCGCTTGGCGGCGACGACCTCTCCATCGACGGGCGCGAGGCGATCGCCAATGCACGGCTGGCGCGGATGGCGCCGCTGTCGCGTCAGGCGCTGCTATTGACCGCTATGGAGGGCTTTACGCCAGAGGATGCCGGGTATTTGATCGATCACGACGCCGACGAGGTCGAGGCGCTGGTGGCTGAGGCGCTCGCCGAGATCGAGAAGCAGACCCGCGCGCGCGTTCTGATCATCGAGGACGAGCCGATCATCGCGATGGACATAGAGACGATCGTGCGCGACCTGGGCCACGAGGTAACGGGTGTCGCGGTGACTCGCGACGAAGCGGTGGCGGCGGCGATGGCGGACCGGCCGGGGCTGGTGCTCGCCGACATCCAGCTTGCCGACGACAGTTCGGGGATCGATGCGGTCAAGGACATCCTGGCCGAGTTCCAGGTTCCGGTGATATTCATCACCGCCTTCCCCGAGCGCTTGCTGACTGGCGAGCGGCCCGAGCCGACCTTCCTGATCACCAAGCCGTTCCAGCGTTCGACCGTGAAGGCGGCGATCAGCCAGGCGCTGTTCTTCGACGACAGCACGATTCCGGCCTGATGGACGGCTCGGAGTGAGCGATTTGGGGATCAAATTGCCGCGTGATCGCGTAAAAGTTCCATCGGTTTCGGAGCCAAAACGGAATTGGTGCGTTCGACGGCCATGACTGACCAAGATCCCTCCAAGCCCGCGGTCCACGGAACGGGCGACGAAGCGCGCGCCGGCGAGACGTCGGGGCACATGCGATACGTGCTGCTGATTTCGATCGTTCTGGCGATCGGGATTTTGTCGGCGATCGTCTGGGTGCCAGTGTTGCTGGGCAAATAATCACCCGATCTCGGTTGCGGTGCCTGCCGATCAGCCTATTTCTTTTTCTTGTCCGCGTTCAGTCCGGAGCCTCATGACCACGACCGATATCGATACCGAGAATGGGGGAGAGGCGATCGAGCACGTCGCGTTGTCGGACTCCGATTTCAAGGATCAACTGGGCCAGGTCATCCCGCACCTTCGCGCGTTCGGCCGCTCGCTGTCGGGCAATCGCGACCTGGCGGACGATCTCGTCCAGGAAACGCTGATGAAGGCGTGGGCCGCGCGCCAGCGGTTCCAGGCCGGCACCAACATGCGCGCATGGACCTTCATCATCCTGCGCAACCTCTATCTCAGCCAGATGCGCCGCGCGCGGTTCAAGGGCGAGTGGGACGATCTCGTCGCCGATCGCGTGCTCGCCGCCCCCGCCAGCCAGGACAAGCATGTCGAATTGGGCGACATGCAGCGCGCCTTGCTCCATTTGCCGCAGCCGCAGCGCGAGGCGCTGATCCTGGTCGGTGCGGGCGGTTTCGCCTACGAAGAAGCGGCGGAAATCTGCGGCGTCGCCGTCGGCACGATCAAGAGCCGCGTTGCGCGCGGCCGGGTGGCGCTGGAAGGCCTGCTCAGCGGTGGTGAATTGGCGTCACGCCGCGAAGCGCCCGACAATCAAGGTCGCACCGCGCTGGACACGATCATGGACGAGGTCGACGATCTGAGCGGCGATCACAGCCCCCGTCCGGATGATGTCGACGACGACGAGGATTAATCCTCGTTGAGGCGATCGAGCAAAGCGGCGAAGTCGGACGGCAGGACCGGAGCACTGTCGAAAATCTGACGCAGCGCGTTGCCCACACCGTCCCCCGCGCGCGGCAAGCCTGCGGCCTGGCGGTCACTGGACTGAGTGTCCGAGGCAGAGAACGCTGAAAAATCCATAACTGTTAAAACGACCGACGCGATGTTTCGTTGCCCCTATGTTGCCGCTCCTTGCTCGATTTAGGTCCGAACCATAACGAACTCCGGGATTCTATCGGACGGGCCGCTGGGCTAGGACGGGGCGGTGAGTAGCCCGGCAGACTTCGAACGCGCCATCGCCCGCGCCATGGCGCACGCACCGTTCCTAAGGGTGGCGATCGAGCAACAGCCTGACCTCTTCGCTGAACTGTCGCGCGGCGTCGTGCCCGATCCGGCGCCGTTCGACCCCGACTTGCCGATCGGCGTCGCGATGCGGCGCGCGCGGCGGCGCGAGGCGTTGATCGTGGCGATTGCCGATCTGGCCGGATCGCTCGACCTGAACGGGGTGACTCGGCGGCTGACCGCGTTCGCCGACCGCGCGCTCGACGCCGCGATCCGCGCCGCGATCCTCGAACGCGCGCCCGATGCCGAGCCGGTCGGGCTGGCCGCCATCGCGTTGGGCAAGCAGGGGAGTTGCGAACTCAATTATTCGTCGGACATCGACCCGATCCTGCTGTTCGATCCCGAGACGCTGCCGCATCGGGCACGCGAGGAGCCGGAGGAAGCGGCGGTCAGGATCGGGCGGCGCGTGGTCGAACTGCTTCAGGCGCGCGACGGCGAGGGCTATGTGTTGCGAGTCGACCTCCGCCTGCGCCCGTCGCCGGAGGTCACGCCGATCGTGCTGCCGGTCAATGCCGCGATCTCCTACTACGAAAGCCAGGCGCTGCCGTGGGAGCGCGCCGCGTTCATCCGCGCTCGCGCCGCGGCGGGCGATCTTCGGCTGGGGCGGCATTTTCTCGATGCGATCCGCCCGTTCGTGTGGCGGCGCTCGGTCGATTTCGGCGCGGTGGGCGAGATCCGCGAGATCACGCGGCGCATCCGCGATCACCACGCACACGGCCAGGCGTTCGGGCCGGGCTATGACCTCAAGCGCGGGCGCGGCGGCATTCGGGAGATCGAATTCTTCGCGCAGATCCACCAGCTCATCCATGGCGGCCGCGATGCCACGGTGCGCGCGCCCGCGACGATGGATGCGCTCGATGCGCTGGCGGCGGCGGGGCGGATCGGGGGCGAGGAGGCGGAGACGCTCAAGGCGGCGTATGTCGTGCTGCGCACCGCCGAGCACCGGTTGCAGATGGTCGACGACCGCCAGACCCACACATTGCCTCGCGCGCAGGATGCCCTCGACAATGTCGGCCTGCTCGCCGGGCTGGGCAGCGGTGCCTCGCTGATCGCGATGCTGAAACCCCATGTCGCTGCGGTCGGCGCGATCTATGATTCGCTCGACCCGCCCGACACCGATGCCTTGTCGCCCGACGACGACAGCCTGACCGCGCAACTCGGCGCGATGGGGTTCGCCGATACCGAAACGGCGGTGCAACTGGTGGAGCGGTGGCGCGGCGGCTCGTATCCGGCGTTGCGCAGCCCGGCGGCGCGGCAAGCGCTGGAGGCGGTGCTGCCCGGACTGATGGCGGCGTTGGGTCAGGCGCCCGATCCGCGCGCGGCGTTGGTGCAGGTCGACACGATGTTGTCGCGCCTGCCCAGCGCGATCAATTTCTTCCGGTTGCTGGAGGCGCGGCCGCAACTCGCGCAATTGATGGCGACGATCCTCAGCCATGCGCCGCCGCTGGCCGAAGCGCTGGGGCGACGGCCGGCGCTCCTCGACGGGCTGATCGACGCGACCGCGCTCGCGCCGATGGGCGATCTGCCGGCGCTGATTGCGGAAATGGGGCGGGGAGAGGACGGCGACGACTACCAGGCGACGCTCGACCGCGTGCGGCGCATCGTTGGCGAAAAGCGCTTTGCCCTCGGCGCGCAGTTGGTCGCAGGGGTGAGCGATCCGCTCGACGTGTCGCATGGTTATGCGCGCGTTGCGGTGGCGGCGGTCGACGTGCTCGCCGCCGCGACGGTCGCCGACTTCGCCGTGGCGCACGGCCTCGTGCCGGACAGCGAGTTGCTGATCCTCGCGCTCGGGCGGCTGGGCGGCGGGGCGCTGACCCACGCGTCGGACCTCGACCTGATCTATCTGTTCACGGGCGATTTCGCGGCGGAATCGGATGGGCCGAAGCCGCTCGGCGCGGTGCATTATTACAATCGCCTCGCGCAGCGGATCACCGCCGCGCTGTCGGTGCCGACCGCCGCCGGGCCGCTCTACGACATCGACACGCGATTGCGGCCATCGGGCGCGCAGGGGCCGTTGGTCGTCTCGCTTGAGGGGTTCGCACAATATCAGCGCGCGGACGCCTGGACGTGGGAGCATATGGCGCTGACCCGGGCGCGCGCGATCTTCGGCTCGGACGCGGCGCGGCTGGCCGTGGGGGCGGTGATCGGCGACGTGCTCCAGACTCCGCGCGATCGGGGCAAGATCGTCGCCGACGCGGCAGATATGCGTGCCGAGATGGCGCGGCACAAGCCGCCGGCGGGGCCGCTCGACGCCAAGCTGCTGCCCGGCGGGCTGGTCGATCTGGAGTTCGCGGTCCATGTCGCGCAACTCACCGGCAATGCCGGGTTCGACCCCGATCTCGGCCTGGCGATCGCGGCGCTGGCGGAGCGGGGAATCATATCCGCGGCGATGGGAGAGGCGTATCGGCTGCTCACGCGGATGCTGGTTCTGCTGCGCCTCGTCGCGCCCGACAGCCAGCCGCCGTCGGAGGCGACCCGCGCGCTGATCGTCCGCGTGTTGGGCGCGGCGGATTGGGATACGTTGGTTGCGCGGTTCGACGCGACGCGGCAGGACGTCGCCCAATGTTGGGCAGCGGTCAGCGGAGGCACGGATGAGCATTGAAGTCGGCGGCGACTTGCCGGACCTCGAACTGACGGGCGCGGACGGCCCGATCCGGCTGCGCGATTATGTCGGCAAGCCGTTCGTCCTCTATTTCTACCCCAAGGACGACACCGTCGGCTGCACCAAGGAAGCGCAGGAGTTCAGCGCGATGATCGGCGAATTCGCGAAGGCTGGAGCCGAAGTGCTCGGCGTGTCGAAGGATACGATCGCCAAGCACGCCAAGTTCGCCGCCAAATACGGCCTGACCGTTCCGCTCGCGAGCGACGAACAGGAAGTCATCGAAGCGTTCGGCGCATGGGTGCCGAAGGTGCTTTACGGCCGCGAATATATGGGAATCGACCGATCGACCTGGCTGTTCGACAAGGGCGGCAAGCTGGTCAAAAGCTGGCGAAAGGTGAAAGTGCCGGGCCACGTCGAACAGGTTCTGACCGCGGTGAAGGAACTCGGCTGAGCCACTGATCGCACTCGCGAATCGGCCGGCAGCCGATATTCGATCGCGCAGTCGTTCATCTCAAATTCAACGACTCGCCGCGCGAACGCGACGGTCTGCCCCGTGAATTAACCTTTGCTATTGCATGAAAACGACGCCCGGGCCTTCTTGTTCCCGTAAGCCGGGCGAGTGTGGGGATGCCCGGTCGGTCAAGCAATTGGGGTCGCCGTTTCCAGCGGTGGCCGACGTCGGGGTCGCCAGGAACACATGATTAGCTTCACGACTTTGCGGAGCGCCGCCGCGCGCTTCGGCCAATTCTTCAAAACACGCGATTTCATTTTTCACGATGGCCGTGATTTGCGGCGCTTCTCGATCGCGGGCCGCACGCAGGCGGCGCTTGCCGCGGCGTTCGCCGTCACGCTGTTCTTCTCGGCCTATGGCGTGGCGCAGGCCGGCGCCGGGGCAATCGCTCTGACCGGCCTGGCCGGCGCACCGCTGTCGCCCGAGGCGAAGGTCGCCAGCATGGAAGTGGCGGTTGCCGACATGCAGGCCAAGATCAAGCAGATCAAATATGTCGCGGACGTCCGCGCCAAGCGCGTCGAAGCGCGCCAGGCGATGCTGATCGCCGCGCTCAACGGCAGCGGCAATGTCCAGCCGGTCGCCTATGAGCCGATCGACGCGAAGGCGGCCAAGGTCGCCGCGGATGTCGTCGCTCCGTTGGCCCGCGTCGAGCGGGATCAAGTGAAACTGGCGGTCAAGGCGCGAGCCGCGACGGAGAAGCGCTATGCGGCCGCAGTGGCGCGCGCCAAGTCGTTCGGGATCGATCCCGCCCGCTTCCAGCCCAAGCCCGTCGCGATGGGCGGTCCTCTGATCGCCGCCGATAGTGCCGAAGCCGCCGCCGACCTCGCCGCCGATGCGCAGTTCCGCGCGCTGTTCCAGACCTGGAAGAAGCTCGACACGCTCGAGGACGGGCTGATCTCGATCCCCTCGGTCCAGCCGGTTGCGGACATGAAGTTCACCAGCAATTTCGGCATCCGTAGCGATCCGTTCCGCGGCGTCGCGGCGTTCCACCCCGGCGTCGATATTCCGTGTTCGACCGGCACCGCCGTCTATGCCACCGCCGACGGCACGGTCGACAAGGCGGAGCGTTCGGGCGGTTACGGCAACATGGTCGAAATCGATCATGGCCGTGGTATCCAGACCCGGTTCGGCCATCTGTCGAAGATCCTGGTCGTTGCGGGTCAGAAGGTGAAGCGCGGCCAGTTGATCGCGCTGTCGGGTTCGACCGGTCGTTCGACCGGCCCGCACCTGCACTACGAAGTTCGCATCGACGGCCGCGCGGTCAACCCGATGCCGTTCCTGACCACCGCGGATTACCTGACGGCGCTCAAGAACCCGCAGCTCAACGCGGTGCCGGTTAGCACCGAGGCGGCGAGCGATTCCGCCGACTGATTGACCTGGACACGGAGAGGACGGGCCGCGCCGGGGCAACCGGCGCGGCCCTTTTTTCATCGGTTGCCGCGACGGGGGGCAGCGCCTATCTCCGGTCCATGGCAACGCTGGCTTCCGACGTGACCCTGACACCCGCCGCGGCCGCGCGCGTCGCGGTGATCGCGGAGCGACAGGGCAAGCCCGCGATCCTGCGGCTGTCGGTCGAAGGGGGCGGGTGTTCGGGATTCCAGTATAAGTTCGGCCTCGCCGACGCGCCCGAGGCGGGCGACACGATTGTCGAGACCGACGGCGCGCGGCTGGTGGTCGATGACATGAGCCTCGATCTGGTGCGCGGGGCGGAGGTCGATTTCGTCGACAATCTGGGCGGCGCGCATTTCTCGGTGAGCAATCCGAACGCCGCGTCCGGCTGCGGCTGCGGAACGAGCTTTTCGGTCTGAGCTCGCGTGAAGATCGTCAGCTATAACGTCAACGGCATCCGCGCGCGGCTGGAGCGCTTCCTCGAATATCTCGCCGAACAGCAGCCGGACATCGTCTGCCTGCAGGAACTAAAGTGCGCCGACGAATTGCTGCCGATCAAGGAGATCGAGGCGGCGGGCTATCTGGGCGCGTGGCACGGACAGAAGGGGTTCAACGGCGTCGCGGTGATCGCGCGCGGGGTGCAGCCGGTCGAGCGCCAGCGCGGGCTGGCGGGCGATCCCGAGGACGAGCACAGCCGCTATATCGAATGCGATGTCGACGGGCTGGTGGTCGCGTCGATCTATCTCCCCAACGGTAACCCGCAGCCGGGGCCGAAATTCGACTACAAGATCAAATGGATGGAGCGGCTGGCGGACCGCGCCCGCGCCTTGCTTGCGGAGGAACTGCCGGCGGTGCTTGCGGGGGACTATAACGTCATTCCCCACGACGACGACACGTTCTCCGTCCGCGCGATGGCGGACGACGCGCTGATGCAGCCGGAAAGCCGCGAGCGCTATCGCGCGTTGCTCGCGCAGGGCTGGACCGACGCCTTGCGCACCCGCTTTCCGAGCGGGGGCGTGTGGACGTTCTGGGACCTCAAGAGCAACGGATGGGCGCGCGATCAGGGGTTCCGCATCGACCATCTTCTGCTGAGCCCGCAAGCCGCCGATCGGTTCGGCGACGCCGGGGTCGACAAGGAGTATCGCGGGCGGGAGCGGCCAAGCGACCACGCGCCGACCTGGGTGAGGTTGAAATGAGGATCACGATGATGCTGGCCGCGATGCTGATCGCGGCGCCGGCCATGGCCCAGGACAAGCCGCGCGATTATTGCCCCGCGCGCCCCGGTCTGGGCACGCCCGCTTGCACGATCGATCCGGGACGCGTGTCGGTGGAAACGTCGCTGGGCGACTGGACGCTCGACAAACAGGGCGGCGATCGCACCGATACCATCCTGATCGGCGATACGCTGGTCCGCGTCGGGCTGACCGACACGATCGAGGTGCAGATTGGCTGGACGCCGCTGGGGATCGTGCGGGAGCGGTCGGGCGGCGTGGTCGATCGCGCCACACGGGTCGGCGATGTGACGCTGGGGTTGAAGGCCAATCTCGCCAATCCGGACGGCAGCGGCTTTTCGGTGGCCGTGCAGCCGTTCGTGACGTTACCCGCGGGACGCCAGCCGGTCGGCGCGGGCGATTGGGGGGCGGGCGTCGTGGTCCCGCTTACCTTCGACCTTTCCAAGGCGGTCAACGTCGAATTCGTGCCGGAGGTCGACGCGGCGGTGAACGGCAGCGGCCGCGGCCGCCATTTCGCCGCGAGCGCGGTGGTCGGGATCGGCATCCAGCTCAACGACAAGCTGACCGTCGAGCTGGAAAACCAGATCCTTCGTGACGACGATCCAGCGGGCAAGACGACGCAGGATCTGGCGGCCCTGTCGTTCGCCTATAAGGCCGGCGACAATTTGCAGTTCGACATCGGCGGCATCGCCGGGCTCAGCCGCGACGCGCCCGACATCGAACTCCTCGCCGGGGTGTCGCGCCGCTTCTGATTGCCGAAAATCGGCAACGCGCCCCATAGTTCAGTAAAATCCGCCAACAACTACAAATGTAGTTTTCTTTAAGTCATTGATTTATTTGATATTCAGTGTTTGGCATACTTAATGCACTAACACGCTCGTCGATGACCCCTTGTCGACGATAAAGGAGCGGACTCATGTTCAGTAAAGTTTCGATCGCCACCATCGCCATGATCGGCCTGGTTTCCGCCGGCCCGGCATTGGCATCCAGCAAGAGCCAGGACTCCAACTCCACCGCGCCGAAGGAACAGTCGGAGACGAAGGCCAAGCCGCGTTATTGCGTCAAGAGTGAACCCGTCACCGGTTCGATCCTGCAGGGCCGGATTTGCAAGACCGCCGACCAATGGCGTGAAGAAGGCATCGATGTCAGCAAGCTGCAGGTGCGCGGCTGATCCTGGCATTGGGTTGACCCCGGCAATCCGTCCCAGGTGCCGGGGTCAGCCCTCATAACGCCTTTTCGTAGATCACATAGACCTTGTTCACGTGGCTATCGATCGCGTCGGCGATCGCGTTCATGCCCTGATTGTCGTCGAGCACCCAGCCGATCTCACCCCGGCTCGCGCCGTAATTGGCGACCGCCGCGCGGCGGATATATTCGATCATCATGAAGGCGAGCTGGCTCGCGAGGCGCGACGATTGCAGTTCCTTGACGACGCCCATCAGCGGCACGCGCATCGTCTTCACCTTGGGCTTGCGCAGCCACAGCAACAGCTTCGCCCAACCGAACGGCAGCAATGATCCGTTGAGCGGCTTGATCGCTTCGTTGAGGTCGGGGAGGGTGATCATGAACGCGACGGGCTTGCCGTCCAGTTCGGCGATGCGGATCAGGTCGTTGAACACGATCGGCTTCAATTTGACGCCGACATCGGCGATCTCGGGCGGGGTCAGGGGGACGAACCCCCAATTGTCCGACCAGGCATCGTTGAGGATCGACAGGATGATCGCGGCCTCCTCGTCGAACTTCGACTTGTCGACCTCGCGGATGTTGATCCGTGCGTTGCGTTCGCCCGCCGCGACGATGCGCCCGATCAGCGGCGGGAATTCCTTGGCGACGTTGAGCTCGTAGGTCTGGAGCGTCTTGGCGGGGTGATAGCCCGCGCGTTCGATCCAGCCCTTATATTCGGGCTTGGCGTGGCCCATCATGATCGTCGGCGGATGATCGTAGCCCTGAACCAGCAGCCCCGGTTCCTCCCAGATAGACATGCTGACCGGCCCAAGCGCGCGGTTCATGCCCTGATCGCGCAGCCAGCCTTCCGCGGTCGCGATCAGCGCCTGCGCGGTTTCCTCGTCCTCGGCGTCGAGATAGCCCCATTGCCCGCATCCGGAGCCGAACCCTTTGTCGGCGGGCATGGTCAAGGCAAGCGTATCGATATGCGCCGAAATGCGACCGACCACGCGGCCGTCGCGTTCGGCGAGGAACAGTTGCGCCTTGGCGTGGCTGAACCAGCCGTTCTTTTCCGGCGTAATCAGCCCCAGCGCCTCGCCCTTGAGCGGCGGCACCCAGTTGGGGTCGTCCTTGTAGAGGCGGAACGGCAGGTCGACGAACTTCTTGCGGTCGGCCTTGCTGTCGATCGGGCGGATGGCGGCTGGGGAGGGCATCGTTACCTCGCAATGGGACAGCGCGGGTTAGGGAAAGGTCGAATGTTGCACAATGGCCAACCGTCACCCCGGCCTTGTGCCGGGGTCTGCGTCACCGCAAGCTGTAACGATGAGAGAGATCATTCCGTGCGTCTATATTCTGGCCAGGGAATACCACAGTACGCTCTATACAGGCGCCCCTCCAACCTCATCGGCCGTATCATCCAGCATCGCGAAGGTGCTTTCGATGGTTTCACCAAGCGTTACGGCATCAAGCGGCTGGTCTATTACCAGGAAGGCGCGATGATGGAGGACGTGATCCGGCGCGAAAAACAGATCAAGAGCTGGCCGCGCGAATACAAATACAATCTGATCGAACGGCTCAACCCTGAGTGGAACGACTTGGCGGTCGGGCTGGGTCTTCCACCCTTGACCGATTGAGAACCCGATGGGCGGACCCCGGCACAAGGCCGGGGTGACGATCATCATATTTCACGATCACACTGATCGGGGATTCTCCCAAGTTGGTTTGCCACCGTCTCGCCACTATATTCGGCCAATGACCCAGCTTATGGATACAGTTGCGACCCTCGATCGCCGGACGACCGGCGGGGCCGACGCCGTGGCCGCGCGGGCGGCGGCGCGCGCGCGGATCGACGACGACAAGGCGATGCTGAAGGCGGCCGCCGACCTGACGCGCGACCTCAATGCGGCCAATCCGGCGATCTACTGGACCGACATGCTGGCGTCGGCGGCGATCGGTTACGCGGCGTTGGTCGCAGCGATCATGGCCCCGTCGGTCGGCTGGGCGATCGTCGCGGGCATAATCTCGGCGCTGGCGCTGTATCGCGCGGAAAGCTTCATCCACGAACTGACGCACATCAAGCATGCGGCGGTGCCGGGATTCCGGCTCGGCTGGAACTTGATCGTCGGCATCCCGCTGCTGACGCCGAGCTTCATGTATGAAGGCGTCCACAATCTGCATCACGCTCGTACGCGTTATGGCACGGTCGAGGATCCCGAATATCTGCCGCTCGCGCTGATGAAGTGGTGGACGCTGCCGGTGTTTATCCTCGTTGCAGCGCTCGCGCCGGTCGCGTTGCTGGTCCGTTATGCGGTGCTGACGCCGCTGTCGGTGATCTTCCCGCCGCTCCGCCGCGTGGTGGTCGCGCGGTATTCGGGACTTCAGATCAACCCGTCCTTCCGCCGCCGCGCGCCCGAGGGCGAGGCGCGGTCGCTGTGGCATCGGCTGGAGGCCGGGGCGAGCGTTTATGCGATCGCGCTGATCGCGCTGACCGCCACCGGGATCATTCCGCTCAAGGCGTTCCTGATCTTCCTCGCTGTGACCTCGGGTCTCGCCGTGACCAACCAGGTGCGGACGCTGGTCGCGCACCTGTGGGAGAATGAGGGCGAGGTGATGACCGTCACCGCGCAATATCTCGATTCGGTCAACGTGCCGCCGCCTGCGGTCCTGCCGATGCTGTGGGCGCCGGTGGGGTTGCGCTATCACGCGCTGCATCATTTGCTGCCGGGTTTGCCCTATCACGCGCTCGGCACCGCGCACCGCCGCATCACCGCCGCGCTCGACGCGGATTCGGTCTATCACAAGGGCAGTTACAAGGGCCTGCCGGTGCTGGTGACGCGGCTCGCGCGGAGCACGATCACGCGACGTTGATCACTCTTCGGTGCGAATGAGCACCGCTTCCCCGATCATCAGGAACAGTAGGAACGGCGCCCAGGCGGCGAGGTAGGGCGGGTAGGCGCCGAGATTGCCCATCGCCAGCGCGAAATTGTCGACCACGAAATAGGTGAAGCCCAGCGCCATGCCGATCACGGCGCGGATGAACAGCTTGCCCGAGCGCGCGATGCCGAACGCGGCGACCGCGCCGAGCAACGGCATCAGCACCGCCGACAACGGACCGGACAATTTGTGCCAAAGCTCGCCTTCATACGATTTGGTCGGGCGTCCCGCCGCCTTCAGCGCGGAGACGGCATCGCGGAGTTGCAGGAACGACAGCCCCTCCGCATTGACGCTCGCCAGCGTGAACTGGTCGGGCCTGACGCCTTCGGCGACGACGACTGAGCCGAGATTGCTCACCTGGCCGCTCGCAACGTCGAACTTGCGCGCGGGCCAGATGCGCCAGCCATTGCCCTCCCGGCGGCCGTTCGCGGCGGTCAGCGTCGCGATCAGCCGGCCCTGCGTGTCGCGGTCGTAAAAGGCGACGCCGCTCAGTGTTGCCGCGTCACCGTCGCGCTTGACGTGCTGGACGTTGATCAGATCCTCGCCGGCCTTGGTCCAGACGTTCGTGCGGTCGCCACGATCGATCGGGATCGGGGCATATTCGACCTTCTTCCAGGCATCGAGCGTCGCAGTCGCGCGGCTGACGATGCGGTCGTTGAACGCGAAGCTCAACACCGCGATCCCCATCGCCGCGACGATCATCGGCGCGAGGATCTGGTGCGCGGACAGGCCCGACGCCTTCAGCGCGATGACCTCGCTATTCTGGTTGAGCGTCGAATAGGTGATGATCGCACCGAGCAGCACCGAATAGGGCATGAAGCGCGCCACGATCTGCGGCGCGCGGAGCGAAATATAGCGCCATACCTCGCCCTGGCCGTTGCCGGGATGCGCAAGAATGAAGCCCGACTCGCTCAATGCGTCGAGGAATTGCAGCACCAGCACCAACGCCGCGAGCACCGCGAAGGCGCGCAGCACGAAGGTCTTCGCCAGGTAGATCGACACCGTCCGCGACGGAAAGAATTGCGTCGCGATCATGCCGGCGTCCCCGCAGCAGTTGCGCCGTCGTCGGCATCGTCGTCCGAACCGGGCTGGATGCGCCGGCCGGGCAGCCAGCGCCGCACCGCCTTGGACACTTTGGCGAAGACTCGTTCGAGCGCGCCGATGGGCTGGCCACCCGGCACGTTGGCGATCGTGTAATACATCCACAGCACTAGAGCCGCGAACAGCGAAAAGGGCACCCATAGCGCAAAGAACGGGTCGATCCGGCCCTGGCCGCCCGCGTCCTGGCCATATTCGTTGATCTTGAAATAGGTCACGATCATCACGATCGCGAGGAACACGCCGAGTGCTGAGGTCGATCGTTTCGGCGGTACGCCCAGCGCCATCGCGAGCAACGGCAACAGGAACATCGCGGCGACTTCGGTCAGGCGGAAATGGAACGCTGCGCGGCTGGTGTCGCGCAGTTCCTCGTCCTTGTTGCTCTTGCGGCCGAGAACCGCGAGCTCGGGCAGGGTGCGCTCCAGATTGCGGCCGCCGCGTCCGCGGAACGGGTCGGTCTTGGGCAGCGGGATCGGCACGTTCCACACGTCGAACCGCAAGACGCGCGGCACCGGCACGCCGACTTCGTTGCGGACCAGCGTGCCCTTGGTGAGCTGGAAGATGATCTCGTCTGGATTGGCGGTGCCGAAGAAGCGGCCTTTCTCGGCAGTGACGGCGAGAGAGTTGCCCTTCTTGTCGGTCTGCTGGAGGAAGATACCCGACAGTTCGCGGCCCTCATCGCGGCTCTGCTCGATGCGCACGGTCGGGCCGCCATTGGGGAAGGTGGTGAACTCGCCGACCTTGATCGACGCGCCCAGCGCGCCGGTGCGCAGTTCGTAGCGCAGCCGCTCATACTGGAACCGCGCCTGGGGCTGGATATAGCCGACGATCGCGAGGTTGAGGATCGCCAGCACCACCGCATACATATACGGCGCCAGCATCAGCCGGTTGTAGCCGACGCCGACCGCACGCAACACGTCGAGCTCCGACGACGTGGCGAGGCGGCGGAACGCAAGCAGGCAGCCGAGCAGCAGCCCGATCGGGATGCCCAGCCCGAAATATTCGGGCAGCAGGTTGGCCAGCATCTGCCACACGACGCTGACCGGCCCGCCTTCGGTTGCGACGAAATCGAACAGGCGAAGCATGCGGTCGAGCACCAGCAGCATCGCCGCGATCACCAGCGTCGAAAACAGCGGGACCGCGATCAGCCGGGCCATGTAGCGATCGATGGACTTCATGTCGGGGTGCGGGGTCGGTCCTTCGGCCGGCTGCGGCGGGGCTTCGTAATCCACCGGCTATAGGCAGGCATTGGTTCGCCGTCAGCCGGAAAAACTGTCTTATTCCGCCGCTAGTTGATCGGGCGACGTAGTGGAGGGAGCGAACGCCATCGCATCGGCGATCGCCTGTTCCAGTCCCGCGAGCGTGAACGGCTTGCGCAGCACCGCCCGCCCGCCGAAGTCGGCCGCCGATCCGTCGCCCGCATAACCCGTCACGAACAGCACGGCGAGGTGGGGGCGCTGGGCCAACAGCCCGGCGACCATTTCCGGCCCGGTCTGGCCCGGCATCAGCACATCGGACACGATCAGGTCGAACGGCCCGGCCTCATCGATCGTCCGTGGCGCGTCGAGCGGATCCGCGCAGGGAACGACGCGGTGGCCGAGTTCCTCCAACGTGCCGACCGTCGCGGTCAGCACGCGCGGGTCATCCTCGACCACCAATATGCCGAGCCCTGTGATCGCCGGCGTGTCGTGGGTGTTCGCGGTGGGCTCGATGGCTGTGGCGGTATCGCCTGCGGCCATGTGGCGCGGCAGATAGAGTGTGACGACGGTCCCCTTGCCGGGTGTCGATTCGATCGCGATCTCGCCGCCCGATTGGCGCACGAACGCGAAGATCTGGCTGAGGCCGAGCCCGGTGCCCTTGCCGACCGGCTTGGTCGTGAAGAACGGTTCGAATACGCGTTCGATCACCTCCGGGGACATGCCGCAGCCGGTGTCGGCGACCGCGATCGCGACATGATCGCCGTCCTGGCAGTTACCGACCTGGCCTGCGGTCAGCGTCATCACACTGGTGCGGATGCTCAGCGTCCCGCGCCCGTCCATCGCGTCACGCGCATTGACCGCGAGGTTGAGCAGGGTGTTTTCGAGTTCGTGGCGGTCGGCCCAGATCGCCCAGTCCGATCCGTCGTCGGCACGCTCGATCAGGATGGCGTCGCCAAGCGTGCGGTCGAACAGGTCCGACATGCCGGCGATCGCGTCGATGGGCTTGATGGCTTCGGGATTCAGCGCTTCCTCTCGCGAGAAAGCGAGCAGCCGCCGAGTCAGCGCGGCCGCCCGGTTGGCGCCTTCGGTCGCGTTATCGAGGTGACGGAGCGCGCTGCCCGGATCATTCTCCAGCGAACGGCGCGCAAGCTCGAGGCCGCCAAGAACAACCGCGAGCATGTTGTTGAAATCGTGTGCGATACCGCCGGTGAGTTGACCCACGGCTTCCATCTTCTGGACTTGCCGGAGCTTGGCTTCCTGTTGGCTGAGCGCCAGTGTCGCCTCGCCGACCGCCTCCTCAAGCATGGCCGAGCGTTCGCGTTCGCTGTCGGCTTCCGCGCGCGCCGCCGCGCGCTCCTGCATCGCCGCAATCGTCAGGGCGCCCAGCACGATCGCGCTCAGCACGATCAGGATGCCGAAGATCGACAGCGTGCGGGCGATTTCGCTCGACCGTTTGACCGACGCCATCGCGGCCGCCGTGCGCTCGTCGAGCAGATCGTGCTCCGCGGCGGTGATATGGTCCAGCTCGCCGTCGATACTGCGCAGCGAGGACGACCTTCCCGCCTCGTAATAGCGCGAATAGGCTTGGCTGTTCTTCTTATAGGCGGTGCTGAGCGCGGTGACCGACAGTTCGTCGCCGCGCCGCTCGAACGCGGCGCGCAGCCGGTCGATCGCCGCTTGCTGGTCGGGATTATCGTTGGTGGCGGCATCCAGACGGTCGATCTGGGCGCGTGCCTGATCCCATTGATCGGTGAACTCGCGCCCGATGCCTTCGTCGCCGCTGATCACGTAACGCCCCAGTGCGGCCTCGGCGCGGGCGATCGAGCCCGACAGCGTTCGCGTCAGGATCATCACGTCGTAGCTATGGCTTTCCAGCTTCAGCGCTTGATCGCGTTGCTCGTTGGCGCTGGATTGCAGGATGACGAGCGCGATCAGGATGCCGACGCCCAGCACTGCCATCACCGCCAGGGTTATACCCCGCCAGATTGCACGTGCTCTGTCGACGAGCCGTGGTTCGGCCTCGCTCCCACTCATCGACCTAGCGTAGCGAATCGGGCGAATCGAAGAAACCCCCGCGATCGGTCAGGCGATGGCGTGCGTCGCCCGGCCCGCGGCTTCGAACATGCCGAGCACGCGGTCGATCTGCTCCGTCGTATGCTCGGCGCACAGCGAACAGCGCAGCAGGTAGGTGCCGGCGGGGGTCGCGGGCGGGCGCGCCATGTTGACGTACAGTCCGCTGTCGAGCAGCGCCTGCCACATCGCCACCGCCTGTTCCTGGTCGTTCAGGATCACCGCGACGATCGCGCTGTCGGGCTTTTCGGTGCCGAGCTTGAAGCCGAGCTTCGTCAGTCCGCCGTGCAAATGCCGTGCGTTTTCCCACAGATGCTGGCGTTTGTTGTGCGCATGCTTGAGCTTACGGATCGACATCGCGGCGGTCGCGACGACGCTCGGCGGCAGGCTGGCGGTAAAGATATAAGGACGGCAGGCGAGGCGGATCGCCTCGAACTTCGGGTGGTTCGACACACAGAAACCGCCGACGGTGCCGACGGACTTCGAGAAGGTGCCGACGATAAAATCGACGTCGCAGCCCTGATCCTCATACACGCCGCGCCCATTGGGACCGAAGAAACCCATCGAATGCGCTTCGTCGGACAGCGTCATCGCGCCGTGCTTCTTCGCGACGTCGACCATTTCCTTCAGCGGGGCGATGTCGCCAAGCATCGAATAGACGCCCTCCAGCACCACCAGTTTGCCCGCTTCCTTGGGCAGGCGGCCGAGCCGCTTGTCGAGATCCTCGACCGAGTTGTGACGGAACCGGACGATCTCCGCATAACCCTGTTTGCAGCCGTCATAGATCGACGCGTGGCTGTCGGCATCCAGAATGACGTATTCGCCCTTGCCGGCGAGCGTCGAGATCATGCCGAGATTGGCCATGTAGCCGGTCGAGAACACGATCGCGCCGGTCGTGCCGTAGAAATCGCGCAGCGCCTCCTCGACCTCCATATGGTCGCGGAAGGTGCCGTTGAGCATCCGGCTGCCATTGGTGCCCGACCCAAACTGATCGAGCGCGTCCTTGCCCGCCTGGATCACGTCGGGATCGAACGTCATGCCCATGTAATTGTACGTACCGAGCAGGATCGTGTTCTTGCCCTTGATGACGGCCTCGGTCGGCGACTTAACCTGTTCCATCACGATCGCGAACGGATCGGTCACGCCGGTGTCGATCAGCGCCTGTCGCTCGGCGATCAGGGCGTCGAACTTCGACATGAGGTCGGTTTCGGGCGCTACCCGGGCGGGATCGGCAGGCAGTTTGTCGCTGGTGAGGTCGGCGTCGGTCATATCATCTCTCTCATCCGTTCGCCCCGAGCCTGTCGAAGGGCGTGCGTCACGTGCTTCGACAAGCTCAGCACGAACGGGGAATTAATTGGCCTTCAGCTTCTCGACCGCGTCGACGAGCTGGCCGACGGTCTCGATTTCGGCCTGCATGTTCATCGTGATGATGATGTCGAACTCGTCTTCGATTGCGGCGACGAAATCCATCACGGTCAGCGAATCCCATTCGAGATCGTGCTGAAACGTCGTCGCGTCGGACAGCGCCACCTGCTTCTTGTTGAACGGCTGGATCAGCCCGGTGACGATCTCGAAGGTCTTGGCGCGGTCGGTCATTGGTGTTCCTTGTGCTGGCCGATGGCGGTGCCAGTGAAATGCGGCGGCTTTATAGCAACCCTTGGGCGCGATACCATGCCGCCGTCGCCGCCAGCGCATCGCGCGTGTCGACCTGTGGCGCCCAGACGTCGGCGGGCGGGCGGGCATGGCTGACCCAGTCCTTATGGCAGAAATAGCGGACGCGGTCGGGGGTGAGCTTGGCGCGCTTGCCGCGGACCAGGCGGTCGCCGGTGGAGATCGTGTCGAGGATCATGCGGGGCAGGGGGAGCGGCAGAACCTTGCTGTCGGTCGCGACGCCGATCGCGCGGGCGAGGTCGCGGTGGTCCCAGCCGTTGGGCGCGCCATCGTCGGGCTCGACGATCTGGCGAGTCAGCGCGTTGCTCGCCGGGAGCGCGATCAACAGGCGAACGAGTTCCTCGACCGCGATGATGGAGAGCCTGCCACCGGCGGGGGGCAACGGCATGACGTGTTTGATCGCGAGCTTGAACAGTTCGAGCATCTCATTGTCGCGCGGGCCGAAGATCGCGGGCGGGCGGACGATCGTCCAGTCGAGATTGCTCGTGTTCAGCACCTTGTCGGCCTCGGCCTTCGACCAGCCGTAATCGGACAGATCGGGTTCGCGGGCGGCGATCGAGGACACCTGCACGAAACGGCGGATGCCGGCCTGTTCGGCGGCGGCGATGACGTTGCGCGTGCCCTCGATATTGCCTGCCGCAAAGCCCGCGCGGTCCGGGGCGTTGATGACGCCCGCGACGTGCAGCACGGCGTCGGCGCCCTCCACCAGCGTGGCGAGACTAGCTGCATCATCGAGCGCCCCGGCGACCCATGTAACGCCCGCGCGGTCGGGCTGCGGGCGGCGGGTCAGCGCGCGGAGTTCGATCCCGGCGGCGGTCGCCTGGTCGATGACATGGCTGCCGACGAAGCCGGTGCCCCCGGTCAGCGCAACGACAGTCACGCGATCACCATATGGTTGCGATGCACCAGCGCGGCGCGGGGCGCATAGCCCAGGATCGCCGCTGCCTCGTCGCTGCGCTTGCCCGCGATCCGCCCGGCGTCGGCCGAGTCATATTCGGCGAGGCCGTTGGCGATCACGCCGTCCGGCCCGGCGATCGCGATCAAGTCGCCGCGCGCGAAGTCGCCCTCGATCCGCACCGCGCCGGCGGGCAGCAGGCTCTTGCCCGCCGCCAGCGCCGTCACCGCGCCCGCATCGACATGGATCACGCCCCGGTTGCGCAGCCGCCCGCCAAGCCAGGCCTTGCGCGCGGGGGCGACGCGTTCGGCGGCGAACAGCGTGCCCGGACCGCCCCGGGTGAAGTGCGCCAGCGGATGGTCGATCTTGCCGCTCGCGATGGCGAGTTCGATGCCCGCGCGCGTGGCGATCCGCGCCGCCTGGACCTTTGACGTCATGCCGCCGGAACCCATGCCCGACGACGATCCGCCCGCCATGCCCTCGATCGCGGCATCGATCCGCGCGACCCGCTCGATCAGCATCGCGCCGGGCTTCGACGGGTCACGATCGTAGAGGCCGTCGACATCCGACAGCAGCAGCACGCCGCGCGCGCCCGCTGCCTGCGCCACGCGCGCCGCGAGCCGGTCATTGTCGCCGAAGCGGATTTCCTCGGTCGCGACCGAGTCATTCTCGTTGATCACCGGCACCACGCCCAGCCCGAGCAACCGGTCGAGCGTCGCCGCGGCGTTGAGATAGCGCCGCCGGTCCTCGAGGTCGTCGAGCGTCACCAGCATCTGCGCGGCGGTAAGCCCGTTAGCGGCGAGACATTCGGCCCAGACCTGACTCAGCGCGATCTGGCCGGTCGCGGCGGCGGCCTGCGCGTCTTCCAGGCTGGCGCGGCCGCCCTTCGCCAGCTTCAGCCGCCGCGCGCCAAGCGCGATCGCGCCCGACGACACCACCGCGATCTGCTGCCCGGCCTTCACGGTGGCGGCGATGTCCGCGGCAAGGCTCGCCAGCCAGTCGCGGCGTACTTCGCCCTCAGGCGTCACCAACAGCGACGACCCGACCTTCACGATCAGGCGGGGGCATTGGGAGGGCGCGAACCGTTCCATCGCCGTTCCGTTAGCGTGGCCGCTTCCGTTATGATACCGTCGCGGAATATTTTCGGAGGGGGAAGTCATCATGAAGCTATTGTCGATGTTAATCGCGTTCGCCGCCTTGCTGGTCGCGCCGGTGGCGTCCGCGCGCGACGCGGGGATCGCCGCGACGATCAAGACGATGATGGACGGCTTCAACAAGGGCGACATCGCCGCCGTGAAGGCGATCCACATCGTCGATCCGACGATCGTCGACAATGTCGCGCCGTTCGTCTGGTCCGGCCCCGGATCGTTCGACAAATGGCTCGGCGATCTCGGCAAGTCGGAAGCGGCGGCGGGCAAATCCGACGGCAATGTGTGGTTCGGCGAGTCGGTCGACGAGCAAATCAGCGACGGCAGCGCCTATGTCGTCACTCCCTGCACCTATACCTACAAGCAAGGCGGCAAGACGATGCGCGAAACCGGCTTCGTCGCGTTCGTGCTCGTTAAGGTAGGGATGGAATGGAAGGTCGCGTCGTGGAGCTGGGCGAGCCCGGCGGGCGTTCCGGTTAAATAAGCCCTAGACCGGCGACCATTCGATCGCGTCCTCGCCCTCGTCGTCCTCGGGAACGGCGCCGGGGGCGGGGCCGATCGCGTCGAGCAATTTGTCGAGCACCCAGTCGACGCCGGTGCCGCTGACGCCGGAGATCGGCAGTACTTCCGCGCCGCTCGCTTCCTCGAGTTCCGCTGACAATGCCGCGATGAGTTCGTCGTCCAGCGTATCGATCTTGTTGAGCGCAACGACGACCGGCTTGTCGGTCAGCCCGCCGCCATAAGCCGCGAGTTCGTCGCGGACGATGCGATAGCTTTCGGCGACGTCGTCGTCATTGGCGTCGACCAGGTGGAGCAACACGCGGCAGCGTTCGATATGGCCGAGGAAGCGGTCGCCGATCCCGGCGCCATCGGCCGCGCCCTCGATCAGGCCGGGAATGTCGGCGATGACGAATTCGCGCTGGTGATGGCGCACCACGCCGAGCTGGGGGCGGGTCGTGGTGAAGGCGTATTCGCCGACCTTGGCCTGCGCGTTGGTGACCTGGTTGATGAAGGTCGATTTGCCGGCATTGGGCAGCCCGACCAGCCCGGCATCGGCGAGCAGCTTGAGCCGCAGCCACACCCATGCCTCCTCGCTCGGCCAGCCGGTGCCGTGCTGGCGCGGGGCACGGTTGGTCGACGTCTTGTAGCTGGCGTTGCCGCGTCCACCGTCGCCGCCGCGCAGGAAGGTGACGCGCTCGCCCACCTTGGTCAGGTCGAGGAGTAGCGACCGCTCCTCGTCATCGGCCAGGACCTGCGTGCCTACCGGCACCTTGATGACCAGATCGTCGCCGCCCGCGCCGGTACGGTTGCTGCCGGAGCCTCCCATCCCGCGGGGCGCGCGGAAATGCTGGGTGTAGCGGAAGTCGATCAGCGTATTGAGACCCGCGACAGTCTCGAAGATGATGTCGCCGCCCTTGCCGCCATTGCCACCATCGGGGCCGCCATATTCGATGAACTTTTCGCGCCGGAACGACACGGCCCCGGGGCCGCCTGAACCCGAGCGGACGAAGATCTTTGCCTGGTCGAGGAAATGCATCGATCAGTCCCGAACGATGCCGTCTTTGAGCGCGGCGTAGGTCAGTGTCCGCGCGCGGTCACGGGGCAGACCTAGCGCGCGAGTCAGCGGGGCACCGAACAAGGCGTCGCCGAGCGCCATGATGACCAGTTGCAGTGTCTCGTCGGCGATCGGGCGTTCGTGGTCGGAATGATCCTCGGCCAGTTCGTCGACAAGGTCGTGGATCGCGCTGAAGATCGGGTCGAGCGCGTTCTCGTTGCCTGAAAGGATCATCCAGCTCGCCAGCGCCCCGGCACCGCCAGTGTCGAACGCATCGAACGCCATGTCGACGACCTGGCGCGGATCGTGGCCGCCGGCGCGCTCGCGCAGGACCGTCTCGCGAATCTCCGTCGTGACATACTCCGCCATCCGCTCGATCAGCGCGGTCTGGAGCCCGGCGGCCGAACCGAAATGGTGGAGCAAATTGGCGTGGGTGCGGCCGATCCGCGCCGCCACGGCCTTGAGCGTCACGGCCTGCGGGCCGAGTTCCACCAGCACGTCGCGCGCGGCGTCGAGCGCGGCTTCGCGCGATTCCTCGGGCGACAGGCGGCGACGGACGGGCAGGGGGGTGACGGACATGGATCGTCTGTCGGCGGTTTGGGCGTCCGGCGCAAGAGCAAGCAATGTCCCTTATCGGGGGGCCGGTTGCTCCGGTTCGAACCTTTCTTCGCTGTTTTTATGCACTTGGGCGTCGCAGCATCCGGGCGGGGCGTCGTCGGTCTGGAGGGGCGAGATGGGGGTCAAGCGTTGGCGGTTGGGTGCAGCGGCGGTGCTGTTGCTGGGTTCGGGCGGCTGCGCGTCGTTTTCGGGCATGCCGAAATCAGTAACCGCGTATCGTCAGCCTAACGGTCTTATCAAGGATATGCGTGACGGTTTGGCGTATGTGAACGCCGCCGGAATCAGTGACGTCGAGCGGAAGCGACGGCGCGACGACGAGATCACGCTTTATATGGCCGCCGCCGACGCACAGTTCGCGAACTTCCTCGGGAGCCTGTCCAGCGAGCGGAACGGCGCGAACGTGGCGCTGGATATTGCGGGGAGCGCGGCGGCCGGGGTCGGGTCGGTCGTGACCAACGCCGCGCCGGAACTTGCCGCGCTCGCCGGGTTCATCGGCAACACCAAGACCAGCATCAACAAGGAACTCTATTTCGAACGCACGCTGTCGGCGCTGATCGTGGCGATGCAGACCAACCGATTGAAGGTCCGTGCCCAGATCGAGGAACACAAGAAATTGCCGGCGTCGGACTACACGCTGGAAATGGCGTACGCGGAACTCCGGGATTACGAAGTCGCGGGCAGCATCAATGGCGCGATTGGCGAACTCAACGTTGCGGCGGCCAAGAGCTTTTCGGATGCGAAGGGCGATTACAGCAGAGCGGTAACGGCGTGTGTTCGCGACGAAAGTTTCGATGCGCCAGGGGGCGAAGCCCGAAAGTCGTTTCGTGCGACGAACAAAGCGGCCGCGACGCTGCCCTGGCCTGCCGACGTGCAGACAAAGGTCAAGAATCTCGGCAATACGATGCGCCAGCTGAATTTGACGCCATCGGCTGATGCCAAGACTCCGCAAGAGGTCGACGCCCAAGCGAGCGCCCTGCAAACCTATCTGACCGGCCTTTGCAAGCCGGCCGATGCGCAACGCCTCAAAGACCTTCTTGAAGGGAAGTGAGATGGACGATCCGACCGTTATTCTCTTCGACGCCGCTTGGGACAAGGATTTGCTGGAAAGGGAAATCCATAGCTACGAAGCGACGAGCGGCCCCATCACGGCGATCGGCGTGACGAACGATCCGACGGTGGGAACCTACACGGCGGGCACGTTCGACAGCGATGCAGATTCACCTGAAAAGCGGACCAAGATCCTGCCGATCGTCGACGGGCACTTTTCCATGCCCGCGGGTGCCGCGGAGGTCTGCCGGGGCTTTGCATTTCTCGACGGAACCGCGACGCCCGTCGTTCTGGCGCGTTAGCGCTCAGGCCTATCCGCCGCCGCCCTTGGTATCATAGGACGGCGGCGGATTTCGGTCATGCCGCGATGGGCATTCGTGGCTCGTCGGCGTCGAAATCGAGGAGCATTTCCACGGTATCGACATCATGGCCGAGCGCCCGGGATGGCTGCGGTACGACCCGGCCCGTCGCGACGAAGCCCAACTTGCTCAGCACGCGGCCCGAAGCGGGATTGCCCGCGAGCCAGCTCGCCCGCAGTCGAGGCAGGCGGAGGCTGTCGCGGGCCAGCGCCACGACGGCATTCCCCGCCTCGGTCGCATAACCGCGGCCCCACACCTCCGGCGTCAGCCAATAGCCGAGTTCGGGGAGGTCGTGATCGTGATGAAGGCCGATGCATCCGATCGGCCGGTCGTCGCGTGCACGCTCGGTAATGACAAAACGCGGCACCGAACCCTGCCAGGCGTCGGCCAGGAACGCCTCCGCATCGCCCTGCCCATAGGGCCATGGCACCCGAGACAACTTCGTCACCACCGACTTGTGCGCGATGGCACGGGCAAGCGCCGGGGCATCTTCGGGCCAGCCGGGCCTTAAAACCAACCGAGGCGTAATCGCGAACATCTTACTCTCCGTGTCTTGGCCGCTGGCACGTGGATGTGACGTGCGCGCGACGGTCGGGTGGAGGGAGCAAGAAAAAAGGGAGCCGGGGCGACCCGTCTCCCTGTTTCGGATTTCGTTCGTGAAACCCCGGATCGCCCTGGTGGGCGACCCGGATGGTCACCCGATGTTATTCGGCCGCGGCCGCCATAATGTCCACCGAACAGAACTTTCGGCCGAGCTTGCCGTCGTGGAACACCACGCGGCCATCGACGAGCGCGAACAGGGTATGGTCCTTCCCCATGCCCACGTTGCGGCCCGGATAGAATTTGGTCCCGCGCTGGCGCACGAGGATGTTGCCGGCGACGGCTTCCTGGCCGCCGAACTTCTTCACGCCGAGGCGGCGACCGGCCGAATCGCGACCGTTGCGCGACGAACCGCCTGCTTTCTTATGTGCCATCTCGTTGCTTCCTTACGCTTCGGCAGCGGCCGGGGCGTCGCCCTCGGCCTTCTTCGCGGCGGCCTTTTTCGGGGCGGCCTTCTTCTCGGCGGCGCCGATCGACACGATCTTCAGAATCGTGTGGTTCTGGCGGTGGCCGTTCTTGCGGCGATAGTTGTGACGGCGGCGCTTCTTGAAGACGATGACCTTCTCGCCCTTCGCCTGCGCGATGATCTCGGCGGCGACGGTCAGGCCGTCGGTCGGCTTCAGCTCCGAGCCTTCGCCCGCGAGCAGCACGTCACCGAGCGTCACAGACGCCCCGGCTTCTCCGTCGATCTTCTCGACGACAATCTTGTCTCCGGCGGCGACGCGATACTGCTTGCCGCCCGTGCGCACGACTGCGAACATGGCCCTCATCACTTTTCAAATAAACGAACCCCGGCAAGCAAAAGCCTGCCCGGGAAAGAGGGGCCAGCTAGGCGAAGCATGCCGCGCTGTCAACCGCCGAGACGCGTGGGAAACGTCCAAAACGTGTGTTGCCCGTCCGCCACACCAATCGTGCGTCGTGTGCAGGCGCAGCATAACTTTGTTGTTACATTTCCATGACGGCATACAGTCCTCAACCGTAGCCGAGGGCGGAGAGGGCCCGAGGCTGCTGTAAAAACAGCAAATGGGGACTCGGCCATGCGTCGCGCTATCATCCTTTCCATGTTCACCGTGTCGGCGATCGCGCTGACCACGCCCGCTTTCGCCCAGGATACGCTCGGCGATCCGCAAGCGACCGAACCGCCCGCCAGGGACATCGTCATCACAGGGTCGCGCGTTCCAGGCCGCACCGTCGCCGATTCGCCGGTGCCGATCGACGTGATCGGCGGCGATCAGCTGACCAATTCGGGATCGACCGAAACCAACAAGGTGATCCGCGATCTGGTCCCCTCGTTCAACTTCCCGCAGCCGTCGCTCACCGACGGCACCGATTCGGTGCGCCCGGCGACGCTGCGCGGCCTTGCGCCCGACCAGGCGCTGGTGCTCGTCAACGGCAAGCGTCGCCACACCGCCGCGCTGATCAACCTCAACGGCTCGGTCGGCCGTGGGTCGTCGTCGGTCGACCTCAACGAGATCCCGCCGATCGCGATCGACCGCGTTGAAGTGCTGCGCGACGGCGCGTCGTCGCAATACGGTTCCGACGCGATCGCCGGTGTCATCAACATCCAATTGTCGAAGAAGGTCGGCGTCAGCGGATCGGTGACGTTCGGCAAATACGACACGACGATGTCGGGCGTGAACGACGTGCTGGGCGTCCAGACGACCGGCGGCGTGCCGACCGTGCTGATCCCCGGCTCCAACGCCCAGGCCGACGTGCTCGCGCTCAATTACGGCAAGGAACGCGAGCGGCACGACGGCGACACGCTGACCCTGGCCGCGCGCGTCGGATTGCCGGTCGGCGATGGCGGCTATCTGGTGCTGTCAGGCCAGTTCCGCGACCGTGACCCGACCAACCGTTCGGGCGCCGACCCGCGGCGTCAGTATTTCACCGTGGGCGATCCGCGCGAACTGACCTTCGACCGGTTCAGCCATGGCTATGGCGACGGCAAGACGGTCGATTACAACGTGTTCCTGAACGCTGGGGTCGACATCGGCCCGAACCTCGAACTCTACACGTTCGGCAGCTATGGCATCCGCGATGGTATCGGCGCGGGCTTCTATCGCCGCTCGAACGACGCGCGCAACCGCGACTGGGCGGCGTCGACGACGACCTTCGTGCCTTACTATGCCGACGGCTTCCTGCCCAAGATCTACAGCCAGATCGAGGACGTGGCCGGGGCGGTCGGGATCAAGGGGGACGTTGGCGGGTTCAACGCCGATCTGTCGGTCGTCTATGGGTCGAACCAGCTCGATTACCAAACGATCGACAGCTTCAACGTGTCGCTTGGCGGTCTCCTGTCGCCGCGGCGGTTCGACTCCGGCGGGATCGCGTTCGGGCAGACCACGGCGAACCTCGACCTCACCAAGAAGTTCGATGTCGGCGGGCTGTCGAGCTTCGGCATCGCGTTCGGCGCGGAATACCGCAACGAGAATTTCAAGATCCGGCCGGGCAGCGTCAGCAGCTATGTCGGCGGTCCTTTTGTCGTCAACGGTGCGGCCCCGGGCGCGCAGGTGTTTCCCGGCTTCAAGCCGGAGAATGCCGTCGATCGTTCGCGCGACAGCTTTGCCGGTTACGTCGAAGTCGATGCCGACATCAGCAAGATGTTCACCATCCAGGCGGCCGGCCGATATGAACATTTCAGCGATTTCGGCGACACGGTGAACGGCAAGGTCGCGGCGCGGTTCGAGCCGATCAAGGGCATCGCGGTCCGTGGGTCGGTCTCGACGGGCTTCCGTGCGCCGAGCCTCGCGCAGCAATTCTTCTCGACCACGTCGACCAACAATGTCGGCGGCACGCTGATCGACATCGTGACGGTGCCATCAACCAGCGCGATCGGCACAGCACTGGGCGGCAAGCAGCTCAAGGCGGAGAAGGCGCTCAACCTCGCGGGCGGCATCGCGCTCAACCCGATTAGCGGGCTGAGCATTACCGCGGACTATTATAATATCCGCATCAAGGACCGCGTGCTGCTGACCGAGAACTTGACCGGGACCGCGGTGGTCAACCTGCTGACGGCGGCGGGCATCACCGGCGTCACGTCGGCCCGATTCTTTGTCAACGGTGCCGACACGCGGACCCAGGGTGTCGACATCGTCGCCAGTTATCGCGTGCCGGATTTCGGCGCGGGCAAGTTCACGCTGACCGCGGGGTACAACTATAACCAGACCAAGATCATCAAGCGCGCCTCGCTGCCGTCGCTGCCGGGGCTGGTGCTGTTCGGGCGTCAGGAATCGTACCGCATCACCGATGGCCAGCCGCGTACGAAGCTGAACCTCGCGGCCGACTGGGATCTCGGCATCGTGGGCGCGACGGTCCGCACCAACCGTTATGGTACCGTGTGGGTGGTCAATACCGGCACGCTTGCCCAGCCGTTGGGCAGCGTCGCGGGAGACCTGAAGCTGACGCCGAAATGGGTCACCGACGTCGAATTACGAGTTCACCCGATCAAGGAAGTGACGCTGACGATCGGTGCGGACAACGTCTTCGATACCTACCCGGATCGCTTGCCGACCGGCGGGGCGACGGGTGCGCCGGGCTTCACGCCGAACAGCTACTTCATCCCGTATTCGCAATTCTCGCCGTTCGGGTTCAACGGGCGGTACCTGTACGGGCGCGTGGCGTTCAACTTCTAGGGGCGGACGGAAGCGGATTTGCTCAGGAAAATCCGCTTCCGCCGCGGCGGGCAGCCATGGCGCGCAACGCCCTCGTCTGATGGCGCGGCAGAATATCCTGGAAAGGGAAGGGGGCCGATCGGCCCCCTTTTTCTTGTTTAGTGCCGGTGCTCGCGCCGCAGACTGTAGCGCCCGTCGATCAGCCCGCTGAACAGGCCGTCGATCGCCGGATGGTCGACCGGTTCGTCGCTGTCGTCATGGAGCAAGTTCTGCTGGCTGACATAGGCGACATAGCTCGACTCCGCATTGGCGGCGAGCAGGTGGTAAAACGGCTGATCCTTGGCCGGACGCACCGCCTCCGGTATCGATTCGTACCATTCCTCGCTGTTGGCGAAGACCGGGTCGACGTCGAAAATCACGCCGCGAATGTCGAACAGGCGGTGCCGCACGACATCGCCGATCGAAAAGCGCGCGGTGGCGACCGGCGGCATCGGCACGCCCGCCGGGGACACGATATCATGGGGTTGGGAACGCTGCATGGCCACAATTTAGGGTTTTTGCGGCATCGCACAAGCACGCGCTTGTGCCCGCGGATCAGTTACGTTAGAGGCCCCGCCTTCGACCCGCGCCGCGGCGTGGAACCCCCGTGCGGAGAGGTGCCAGAGTGGTCGATTGGGACGGTCTCGAAAACCGTTGTGCGGGTAACCGTACCGTGGGTTCGAATCCCACCCTCTCCGCCACCTAGTCTTCTCTTTCGAGACCTTTGCTGCGATCGCCGCTTGCGGTGCCATTCTGCGCCTCATTCGATAGAGGCGTGGTCCGGATCAAAAATGGCACCGTGAAACTCAATCCGATCCCCACAACGGCCGAGCCAGCGAAATCGATCAACGAAGACATGTCTACGACGAACTGGGGACTGGGGAAGCCCGAGAGCCAAATGCCGTCGTTCGTCAGGCCTGTCGATTTGTATAGGGAGATTGACCTCCCAGGAGCAAGACGCCGCCAAGACTGAGCATGCCGGCGGCGACCAAATAGGCGCCGACGAGCGGCAATCCCCCATGAACAGCGAGCGACTGCGCGGCGATAGGGGCGAGCGCTCCGCCGACGATGCCGCCTAGATTAAATGTTATCGATACGCCTGTGTATCGAACGTTCGGATGGAACAGCGACGGCAACCAGCCGCCAAGCGGTCCATAGGTGAAGCCCATCGCAAACAATGAAAGCGCGAGCCATGCGAACACGACCCATAGCGACGCAGCGCCGAGCATCGGTCCAATCAGCAAGCCCGATAGAACGCACCCGAGGAAACCCCAGCGCAGCATGGACGACGCGCCGGTTCGGTCGGCCAGGATCGAGGACGTGATTACGCCGATCGCCAGGAAAATGATCGCGGCGATCTCCAGGCCCAGCATCGCCTGACGCCCATGTCCGAGCGTCGTAGTGCCGTAGCTTAGCGCGAACGCCGTGGTGAGATAGAACAGCGCGAAACAGGCTATGACGCCCGCGGTTCCCGCAATTGTCGCACGGAGATGATGCCGAAACAGGTCGGCGATCGGTACCTTCGCCAGGGTATCGTGCGCTGCCGCGTTGCGAAACGCCGGGGTCTCGGTCAGTTTGAGGCGCACCCACAGGCCGAGCATGACCAACGCCGCACTGGCCAAAAAGGGGAGCCGCCAGCCCCAGGCGTGAAACTGCGTGTCGGTCAGAACTGCACCGAGTAGCAGGAAGAGACCATTCGCCGCGATAAAGCCGATCGGTGCGCCGAGCGGCGGGAACATGCCCCAACGATATTCTCGGCCCGGCGGCGCGTTCTCGACCGCCAGCAACGACGCGCCGCCCCATTCACCACCAAGTCCCAAGCCCTGACCGAAGCGCAGCGTGCACAACAGAGCAGGGGCTATCCACCCGATCTGGTCATAGGTGGGCAGGAATGCGATCGCGACGGTCGAGCCGCCCATCAGCATCAGCGACGCCACCAACGTGGACTTTCGACCCAGGCGATCACCGAAATGTCCGAACAGGGCCGCGCCCAACGGCCGCGCAAAGAATGCCAGGCCAAAGCTCGCATAGGATGCGAGCAGCTGTACCGCTGGGTCTTTGGCGGGAAAGAAAGCCGGGCCGAACACCAAAGCCGCCGCCGTGGCGTAGATATAGAAGTCGTAGAATTCGACCGACGTGCCGATCAGGCTCGCCAGAAGGATGCGACGGTCCGAGGCGTTGGTCATTCGCGTCCTATTCCAACCCGACCTGGATGAGTCGAGCGGTTTCAAAGAAACTGGCCTATCCCGTCAGCAGTACAGTCGCCGCAGCGTCCGACTGCCACGCACCCCAAACTCAATCGATCACGGCCTCAATCAGCGAGCCCAAAAGCGGACCTTCTAAGCGCGGGTCCCGGCTAGCGTTGAGCAGCCAAAGACGCGGAGGACCCAAATCCACCGCGCCTTCGGGGTCTAGATCCTCAGCCTTCGATGAAGGCTAGCAAGTCGGCATTGATCACATCGGCATGGGTCGTCGGCATGCCATGGGGATAGCCTGGGTAGGAGATCAACTTGGCGCCGGCGACGATCTGCGCAGACATCTTGCCGGTCGTCGGGAACGGGACGACCTGGTCGTCCTCGCCGTGCAGCACTAGCGTCGGGACCGAGATCGCCTTCAAGTCGTCGGTGAAGTCGGTTTCGGAGAACGCCGCAACGCCAAGGTAATGGGCAAGCGCGCCCCCGTTCATGCCCTGACGAAGCCAGTTGAGACGAACCGCCTCCTTCACTTCGGCGCCCTCGCGATTATAGCCGAAGAACGGCAACGTGAAGTCGTAGTAGAATTGCGCGCGGTTGGTGGCGGTCTGTTCGCGGACCATGTCGAATACGTCCATCGGCACCCCGTCCGGATTAGCGGCGGTCTTGACCATGATCGGCGCGACAGCGCTGATCAGCACGGCCTTCGACACGCGGCCGGGCTTCGCCCGAGAAACATAGCGGGCGACTTCGCCGCCGCCGGTCGAGTGGCCGATATGGATGGCGTTCTTGAGGTCGAGCGCATCGGCCAGCTCGATGACGTCAGCGACATAGGTGTCCATATCGTGGCCAATCGCTGCTTGGCTCGAGCGGCCATGGCCGCGGCGATCATGGGCGATGACGCGATAGCCTTTCTGGACGAAGAACATCATCTGCGCGTCCCAGTCGTCGGAGCTGAGCGGCCAGCCGTGGTGGAACATGATGACCTGGGCATCGCGGTTGCCCCAGTCCTTGTAGAAGATCTCGGTGCCGTCCTTGGTGGTGATCGTGCTCATCGTCTTGCTCCCGTCGATCCGATGCGGCGTGCGTCGGTAAGGTGAAAGTGCCGTTGGATCGGTATTGACGAAATAGAAATGATTGCATCTAATCATTTCCGAAAATGACACGAAGGCTACCCGACCTCGAAGCATGGGCGATCTTCGCGAAGGTCGCCGAACTGGGGTCGTTCGCGCGCGCCGCGCAGGAGCTGGGCCTGTCGAACCCGACGGTCTCAAAAGCAGTAACGCGCTTGGAGGCGAGGCTCGGCTTGTCCCTCTTTTCAAGGACGTCGCGACGTCTTTCGCTCACCGAAGCCGGTCGCGCGTCGCTCGAACGTGCGACACGCATCTTGCGCGAAGGCGAGGCAGCCGAAGATGAAGCGGCCGAGCAACTCGCAATCCCGCGCGGCCGCGTGCGGATCAGCGCGCCGTTGTCATTCGGTATCGCTTACCTGGCGACCGCTCTCCCTGAATTCATGACGGCCTATCCGGATGTCGCACTCGATCTTTCGTTGAGCGACCGGCAAGTCGATCTGGTCGCCGACGGTTTCGACATAGCGATCCGCATTGCGCGCCTGGAGGATTCGTCACTGCTTGCTCGGCGCCTCTGCGCGGTCCGGCTGCTGCTCGTCGCGTCGCCCGACTACCTCGACGCTCACGGTCGTCCAACCCATCCGCGGCAGCTTATGGACCATGATGTGCTAGCCTATACTGGCGGCAACACACCGGGGGTTTGGCGCTTCAATCACGCGCTTTTCGGCGAGGAAGTTGTGGAGCCCCCGATCCGACTGTGGACCGATAATGCGGACGTTCTTAATCCCGCACTGCTGGCCGGACGGGGAATGGCGATCCAGCCCGAATTCCTCGTGTGGGAGCAACTGAGCGGCGGGGCGTTGGAACAGATCATGCCGGACTGGGAATGCCCGCCGCTTGGCCTGCACCTCATGACGCCGCCCTCATCACTCAGGCCGTTGCGGGTCCAGGCCGTCATCGATCATTTGGCCGCGGCATTGGCGACGACACCTTGGGCGCGCGCGTAGCCCTATCGCCTGCTTTGCGCCCTACTTGTCGCCATCACGGCGCTTAGTGAAAACCCGCACGCGGGCATACCCTTGTCCGCCCTACGGGCCTCAGTAGGTGATGCCCTTGGCCGCCAGCCGAGCATGCAGCGCGGGGTCGACGGCGTCCTCGTGCGCCTTGCGTACCTGGACCAGCGACGCCAGCGGACATTCGACATAATGGATCGCGCGCCAACCCTCGGGCGAGCGACGCAGCGTCATGCTGATGCGCACCGGACCGCCGAACGGCTTTGGGTACAGGCGGTTGCCGGGGAGATAGGTGCTCCAGTTGGCATGGAAGAAGGCAATGGCGACGTCCTCCCCGGCGCGGATCGCGGTGAGGTCGTGCCACGTCAGCAGCCTTTCCGCCTTCGAGCGGTCGACTCCCCAATAACCGAGAATCGCCTCCCACCCGATATGCGGCTCACATTCTTCGGCGAGATAGACCGCCTGTTCCTCGCTTTCATCCCACAGCGCGCGCATCGCGGTGACGTCGTAGCGGTTCCAAGCGGCGAAATAGGCGTCGAGGAAAGCGGAGAGTTCGGTGTGCAGCGGGGTCGTCATCGCTTCAGGCTCCCATTTTGCGAAGATTGAGGGGGCGGCGCGGGATGCTGACCGCCTTTTGCCGGGTGTAGAACGCTTCGGCAGCGCGGCCGCCCTCTGCTCCGACGCCGGATTCGCGGTAGCCGCCGAACGGCGCGCGCAGGTCCCGGAACATCGGCGTGTTGCACCAGATCGTGCCGGCGGAAACCCGTTCCTGCGCAGCCATGATCCGGCCGATGTCGCGCGACCATGCATAGCCGACGAGCCCAAAGCGCGACTCATTGGCGATGCGATAGGCGTCCTCGTCGGTGTCGAACGGCATCAGTGTGGCAAACGGCCCGAAGATCTCCTCCTGGCACAGGCGGTGATCGTTCGAGTCGACTTCCGCGATGGTCGGCTGGAAATAGAAGCCACGCTCGAACCCTTCGGCCCGGTCGCCTCCAGCGAGGATACGGGCACCTTGGTCGGCGGCCGACGGCACGAAGCTCATCACATGGTCGTAATGCTGGCGGGTGGCGAGCGGTCCGATCTCGGTCGCGGCGTCGCGCGGATTGCCGACGCGTACCTTGTTCGCGCGCTCGACGAAGGCCTCCACGAAGCGTTTGTAGATGCCGCGCTGCACCAGCACCCGCGATCCCGCCAGGCATTGCTGGCCGTTGTTTGTGAAGATGCCGATCAGGGCGCCGTCGAGCGCCGTTTCGAAATCGGCGTCGTCGAAGATGATGTTGGCCGACTTGCCACCCAGTTCCATGACCGAAGGCTTCAGATTGGCGCCGGCCGCCGACATGATGATCCGGCCGGTCCGCGTGCCGCCGGTGAACGACACGCAGTCGATTCCGGGATGACGGACCAGCCGGTCGCCCACGCTGGCGCCGAAGCCGTTGACGAGGTTCACCACGCCGGGTGGCAGGCCCGCGCCCTGTATCGTCTCGACCAGCATGGTAAGCCCCAGCGGGTCCTGCTCGGCGGGTTTCAGGACACAGGAATTGCCGAACGCGATGGCCGAGGCGACCTTCATCGATCCCAACGCCAGCGGCGAGTTCCAGGGGGAGATCAGCGCGGCCACCCCGACCGGCTCGCGCCGGACGAAGGTAAGGTAGTTGGGGTCCTGTTCGTACAGTTCCGCCGTCATCTGGCCGATATAATCGGCGAAGAAGCGGAAATTGCCCGCTGCGCGCACCACCTGCCCCTGACGGACCTGCGCATACGGGATGCCGGTGTTGGCGCATTCGACGTCGGCGATGCGGTCTGCGGCGGCGTCGATTGCATCGGCGCAGGCCCGCAGCACCCCCTGACGTTGCTCAACGCTCATGGAGCGCCATTCGCCGCGATCGAAGGCGGCGCGGGCCGATGTGACGGCGCGATCGACCAGCGCGTCCTCCGCCTCCGGCACCTCGGCGATGACTTCCTCCGTCGACGGGTCGACGACCCGGATGGGCGTGCCGGAACCGGCGATGCTTTCGGCATCGATGATGGCGGTGGAATAGCTGGTCATTGGTCGGTTCCTTCGAAGGATATGGCGAGGGCTTCGTAGAGGCGGGGCCGCCATTGGTCTGGGTCGGGCTCGGCGATGCCGATTGCGCGGCACAGACTGCGCGCGAGGCAGAGATTGGAGGACAACAAGGCGACGCCCGGGGGCGGGTCGGCCAGCAGCGCGAGCGACGGCATGCCGGTTCCGCTCAACAGAACCGCATCGACGTGCATTTCGGCGAGCTCCATGGCCGCGGCCCGTGCATCGGCGCTGCCGAGTGCATAGATGCCGCGCGTGTCGCTGCTCCCGGTTTCGATCCGGCGGACCGCCGCGACCTCATAGCCGCTGCTCCGCCAGTAGGCGGCAGCAGCGTCGGCGAGTTCCTGCGGATAGGGGGATGCGAGCGCGATCCGCCGCGCGCCCATTCTGCGCAGTTCCGCGTCGATTGCGTCGGCGGCGGTGATGATGGGATAGCCGAGCCGCTGCTCCAGCCGGGCGATCAGCGCCCGTGCGCGTGCCCGGTCCATCAGATATGAGGAGCCAGTGCAGGCGAAGCCATAGGCTGCGGGGCGCAGCGTATCGAACTGTTCGAGCGCACGATCCAAATGGTCAAGATAGTCCCACAACCGGGCGAGCGGCGTTTCCTCCATACTTGTCAGCCGCGACACCGCGATCGATACGGCGGGTGGCAGGAGGATGCGCAATTCAGCTTCCACTGTGGGGTTGGCCTGCGGCGTGCCGAGGCCGACGATACCGGCGCGGCCATAATCGTACCGCCCCCCCGTCATGCGATGGCCGCTTTTCGGAGCCCGTCGATCATCGAGGTGCGCAGGAGGTATGCGCGCGCTTTTGCCGGGTCAGCCGCCGTTTGTTGAAGCTCGGTCAGCATCTCGCGCCTTTTGGCGGGATCGCGTTCCTGCATCCGTGCCCGGTTGCGATCGGCCTGGGTGAGAATTTCCTGAAGCGCGATCGGGCGGCGGCGGCGCGTATAGCGATCGAGGTGCTCGACCGCCGCACCGTCCAGCACCTGCGCCAGCGTCGCGACGAGTTCGAACGCGTCGTGGATGCCACCATTCATTCCCATGCCGCCCGACGGCGAATTCACATGCGCGGCGTCGCCCGCCAGCAGCACGCGACCGTGGCGGTAGTCGTCCACGATCCGCATATGGATGCGATAGGGCCGGACCTCGCCGATTTCATGCCCGCCGGGGCTGGGGGCGATTTCCTGGAGTTTTCGAGCGATACTTTCTTGCTGTAGCGCGTCCTCGATCGTTTCCTCGCCATCGGGATAAAGGCTGCATCGCCATACATCAGGCAGGCGCAGCAGACTGAACGTGCCTTTCTCCTTCCAGACGTAGTTGACGTTCGACAGGCCGGGCAGATGGTCGTGGAACGGAAAGCGCGTGGTCGCGAGAATGGTGGTTTCGGGATAGGTCCTGCCTTCGAACTTCAGGTCCAGCCTCTCGCGAATAGTGCTGCGCGCTCCATCGGCGGCGATCAGGAACGCCGAGTTGAACTGGTGAAGGCCGCCCCCGGTGTCGCGAGCGGTGACCGATACGCTGTCGCCATCCCGCGTGAAGTCCTCCAGCGAAAGGCCCATGCGGACGTCGCCACCTTCCGCTCGGACGCGATCGAGCAGGATGCGGCACAGTATCGATTGCTTGCATTGCAGACGATAGGGATGAGCGGTCGCGTCAGCTATCGCCGCCAGGTCGAACACCGCGCGTTCGCCGCTCGGATGCATCCTGATCTGCCATGTCGGGCTGACCAACCCCTGGGCGATCAGCGGGCCGGCGACGCCAAGGCTGTCGAGCATATCGAGCGTAGGCGGGTGAAAGGTGGAAGCGCGAAGATCGTCGGCCAGTTCCTCCGAACGTTCGATCAGCGTGAAGGCAATCCCGCGCCGAAGCAGCAGGAGCGCCGCCGTCAGCCCGACCGGCCCGGCCCCAACGATCAATACCGGAGTCATGGTTGCGCCCGTCCTCCCTTGCAATCCAATTTGTACTAGATATAAGACTATTCAGCAGTCGCGATGCCTCTTGTCCAGAGCGAAATTGGCGGCAAGACTGCTCGTCGATGCCGCCCGAAAGGCGCGGGTGCAGGAGGTGAGCGATGGCGTCTGATGCACTGTTGAGCCGGCGGAATTCGGCCATCCCCGATATCGAGGCGCTGGCTCGCCCGACCCTGGAAGAGCGGGGGCGGCAGCGGTTTTGCAGCGCGCTTCGCCGCTACGCGATACAGGATATGCCGGAAATGCTGCGCGCCGATTTCCACGATCGGCTGAAGCCCCGGCTGGAAGCGCGGGGCGAGGCGCCCGACAATGCGCTGGCGATCGAGCGGGCGATGAAGCCCGAATTGTCGTACCGTTTCTATTCGACGCTGCGCTACAACGCGCAGGAAATGTGCTTCCTGTCGGTGCAGGGCAGCATCGAACGGGCGCTGCCGGAAATGATCGAGGTGTCGCGCGACGCGGCCGAGCGAAACCCGGCTGGCGGATCGCTGCGCCTCGATCCCACGCTCGAAATGCCGCGTTACCTGACCGCGCTCGACGTCCATCTGACGCCCGGCTGCTTCCACAACGAATGGATCGACGACGACGTCGCGCAGGGCGCGGTGGTCAGTCTTGGCGCGCGCGTGTTTTCTGCGACGATGAACCACCGAAGCTGGGGCGGCGTGGCGCGGGCGATCAGTCGCTGGATCAAGCATGAGCGCCCCGATTTCCGGCCGCTCCGGATTCTCGATCTCGGCACGTCGTCGGGCAAGAATCTTATGCCGTATGTCGAGGCGTTTCCCGGTGTCGAGGCGCATGGCGTCGATCTGGGCGCGCCCTTATTGCGCTGGGGCCATGCGGTCGCAGAGCACGAAGGCATCCCGATCCATTTCAGCCAACAGAATGCTGAATCACTCGATTTCCCCGACGGTCATTTCGACCTGATCGTGTCCAGCTTCTTCTTCCACGAAATCCCGGTGAAGGCGACGCGGAACGTTCTGAAGGAATGTCGCCGCCTGCTGCGGCCGGGCGGGATGATGGTGAATCAGGAACTGCCCGCGACGGGCCTGGTCGATGCATGGGAAGACTATTTCTGGAACTGGGACACCGACAACAACAACGAGCCGTTTTATACCGCATTCCGCGCGCAGGACCCGATCGAGCTGATGGACGAGGCCGGGTTCGATCACGCACGCAGCTTCGCGCAGATACTTCCCGACGCGAACGCCTATCCCGACCGCCACGCCGCGTTCGACTGGGAAGAGCCGGGTCGGCCGCGCCACGGCAAGGGCGGATGGTATGTCTTCGGCAGCAGCGTAGCTGAATAGCGGCGCCGGTCTTCAACATTCATAGTTAGGGAATTGCGGTGGAGAAGACAGCAAGCTGGTACCGCTGGTACGTCGTCGTCCTTCTCCTGCTGGTCTTCATTCTTTCCTATTTCGACCGCTACATCCTTTCGTTGCTGGTCGAGCCCATCAAGAAGGCGATGAACCTCAGCGATTTCCAGATCGGGCTCCTGATGGGTCCGGCCTTTTCGATGTTCAACGTCCTGGTAACGATCCCGCTCGGGCTGATGGCCGACAAGACCAGCCGCAAGTGGATGCTGGTCGTGGGCATCGTCGTCTGGTGTACGATGACGACGATGAGCGGCTTCGCGATGAGCTTTCTGCCGCTCCTGTTATTTCGCTTCGGGCTGGGCCTGGGCGAGGCAGTGGTCAGTCCGTGCTCGGTGTCGATCATCAGCGACTATTTCAACCGCGAGGAGCGCGCGCGGGCGATCAGCCTGTATATGGCGGGTCCCTATTTGGGGGCCGGGCTGGCATTTCTCGCCGGTGGCGTGCTGGTTTCGGCGCTGCACAGCAGCGGCCCGATGGAATTGCTGGGCTTGGGCCGATTCGAACCGTGGCAACTCGCTTTCTTCCTGGTGGGCATTCCCGGCACCGTCTTTGCGCTGCTGATGCTGACGGTGCGGGAGCCGAAGCGAACTGAAAAGATCGGTGCGCAGAGCGGCGCGCAGGCGAGCGCAGTGAGATATATGCTCGTCCGCTGGCGCGGCTTCGGCGTGGTCACGTTGGGCGCCACCTGCAATTTCGCGATGAGCACGCTCACGCTTTGGAACGTGCCGCTGTTCCAGCGCGTCCACGGATGGACGGTGGTGGAGATCGGAACGGTCACCGGCCTGTTCTATTTCACCGCAGGGCCGATCGGCACCGCACTCGCGCTATGGGCGAGCAAGGCGCTGGGCCGGGGCAAGGAGGACAGCGCGATGCGTGTTCTCATCCTGGGCCTGTTCATCACGGTGCCGATGAGCGCGCTCTATCCCATCCTGCCCAGTCCCGAACTTGCCGTCGCGGCGATGTTCATCGCCTTTATAGGCAAGGCAGCGGCGACGGCCGGGGGTCCGGCCGCGCTGCAGATGATCACCCCGGGCGAGATGCGCAGCCGTTCGGTGGCGATATTCAACACGATCATCACGCTGATCGGCCCGCTGTTGGGGCCGCCGCTGATCGGGGCGGCGACCGACTGGATGGGCACGCCCAAGGCAATCGGGATAGCGCTTTCCGGGTTCGTGGTGATCCTGGGTGTGCCCAGCCTGCTGATCGTCTGCCTGGGCCTCAAACATTATCGCAAGCTGGCTATCGAGATGGCGGGCACGTTGAGGGCGGAGACGGACGGCGCCGGCCCGGTTGGCGGGGCTGTTCCTGCCTAGGCCTGAACGCCGGGCTATGCGCTTGCCAATGCTGTGTTGAGGGCAGGGGGCGGGCTCGCCTTCAATGTCAGGCGGTCGAGGACGATGCTCGAACCATCCTCGCTCGCTCTCGAGTGGCATTGCCGCTTGATTTCACCGCCCGCAAATGATTTGATATAGATATAGGACATATTTACACGGGTTGAATCTTTGCCGGAGCATGGATGAACGCGGCGCCGACATTGGCTGAAGAAGACAGATCGGCCGGAGTCCCCGGATCGCCGCGATGCGATCTGCTGATCGTCGGGGCTGGGTCCGCCGGGCTGCCCGCCGCCATATTTGCGGCGCGGCGCGGCGCCCACGTAGTGTTGATCGATCACGCAGATCGCATCGGCGGATCACTATGGGTGGCCACCGGACAGATGAGCGCGGCCGGCACCCGGTTGCAACGCGAGAAGGGTATCGAGGACCATCCCGACCTGCATTTCGAGGATGTCATGCGGATCAGTCGGGGAACCGCGAATCCGGGCCTTGTCCGTCGCGCGGTCGACAATGCCGCCGCCACGTTCGACTGGCTTATGGACGAGGGGTTCGAGCCACTGCCCGACCACCCCGTGAATGGCTTCGGGCACGAACCCTATCGATTGCCACGCTATTATTGGGGTCGCGATGGCGGGATCAGTATTAAGGACGTGCTGGTCCCGATCGTCGAGGAATTGATCGAACAGGGTGCCGTCACCCTGTGGCTGAACCACACGGTGACCGCGCTGGTGCAGGATGGCGACGGCACCATAACTGGCGCATCTGTGCGAGGGCCCGACGGCCGGGTCCGTGAAATAGACGCGCAGGCTGTATTGCTGACTTGCGGCGGCTATGCCGGCGATCCCGCTGAGTTCGCGCGGCGCAATGGCGTGCCGCAATATAATGCAGCGCCCTGGCACGGATCGCGCGGTGCGGGGCTGGCGCTGGGCGAATCCGTCGGCGGATACGCGCGCGGCGCGGAAAACCTGTTCTGCAATTTCGGGACGCTGTTCAACACCGACAACTTTCCCGCGCACGCCGTGGGTCGGGTCGAGCATTTTCCGGAACGCCGGGCACCTTGGGAAATATATGTCAACGCGAACGGCCAGCGTTTCGTTCGCGAAGATCTTGACAGCGTCGACGCCCGGGAAATGGCGCTTTTTCATCAGCCGGGCCAACGATATTGGATCGTGTTCGATCATCGTATCCTGAATGAGGCGCCGCCGATCGTCGTCGGCTGGACGCGGGAGCAGATGCTGACCGCGTTCGAGGAAGGCGGCCCTTCATTCCTGACAGGCGATACCATCGCCGATCTCGCCGGGAAGGCCGGGATCGACGCCGACGGGCTTGCCCGTGCGATCGAGGGATTCAATTACGGCGTTAAGACCGGCAAGGATTTCCTGGGCCGCCGCCATCGCCCGCTTCCAATCGAGCAAAGTCCGTTTCACGCCATTCGGATGCAAGCGAGTTCGATTTCCAGCTCGATAGGCCTGGCGGTCGATGAAGAACTGCGGGTGATCCGCAGCGACGGCACACCGGTCGGCAACCTCTATGCGGCTGGCGAAATACTCGGCTCCAGCCAGACGATGGGCAAGGCGGCCTGCGGCGGGATGATGGTGACGCCGGCCATGACCTTCGGCCGGTTGCTGGGCGATCATCTTATCCCGCTGGAACTGGGCCGATGACCCTGCCGATCCTGACCGCGCTGCCGGGCGAGCGACGCGGCTATATCGATGGCCCGGACGGTCAGCTGCATTACCGTAGCCACGGAAGCGGGCCCGCGGTCGTGCTGGTGCACCAGGCGCCCTGGGCCTCGATCCAGTTCCGGCACGTCCTGCCGGCCATCGCCGAAGAAGGTTATCGCGCGATCGCGATCGACCTGCCCGCGCATGGCATGTCGGACCCGCCGGCACGACCCGGTATCGATGCCTATGCTGCGGCAATCGGTGCGCTGATCGAGGCGCTCGAACTGGGACCGGCGGTAGTCCTCGGGCATCGCGGCGGTGGGCTGGCGGCGGGCCGCCTGGCGGCAGAGCGACCGGAACTGGTCGCGGGGCTGGTGCTGGACAACGCGCCGTTCCTTTCCGCCGAGGAGCGCGCGGAACGGATCGGCCGCTTTCCTGACGATCAGCGGATTGCGCCCGACGGCAGGCATCTTACCGACCGTTGGGGCTGGGTTCGCCGCGTCGGCGATCCAGACTGGAGCGACGAGACCGTCCATATCTCGGTTCTTACCTATTTCCAGCACGGTCCATGGAAGGAACATGGCCATTCGGTAATCCCTCTGCACGATTTCGAGCGGGATGTGCCGCGCATCGATTGTCCGACGCTGATCCTGGCGAGCCGGACCGACCCGCTGTTCGAATCGGGGCAGCGACTTCACCGGGCTCGGCCCGACTGGAGCTATGCGGAATTGCCCGGCGGTCCGGGCATGGTCCTCGATCGGTATGACGAATGGCTTGTTCCGGTGCGGAATTTTCTTGCCCGGAAGGTCGGCACGCAAAGCGCAAAAACCGGTTTACAAACTTCACATTTGTTATAAACATATGACAAATTCTAGGTTTGCTGGGAACACCATCGGGCGCTGACGGGCGCAAAGCCCGCGCGGGGACAAAGTTTCAGGGAGTCAGGCATGATGACGAGCAAGTGCAAGTTGGGATTCTTCGTGGGTGCGGTGCTGCTATCGACCACTTCCGCGATGGCCCAGACGGCGACCCCGCCGGAACCCGTCGCGGATGACGGTAAGACCTCCGCGACGGAAGGCGGCGACATCATCGTCACCGCCCAGCGCCGCGGCGAGCGTCTGCAGGACGTTCCGCTGGCCGTTTCCGCCTTTACCGCACAGGACATGCAGTCGCGGCAGGTCAACAACACGCTGGATTTGGTCAATTACGTCCCGAACCTGATCGGCCACAACAACACCGCGCTCGGCACGGCGAACACCTATTCGTTGCGTGGGCTGGCGAATACCGAGTCGATCTCGACTTTCGACCCGCCGGTCGGCACCTATGTCGATGACATCTACATCTCGCGTCAGGGCGCCAACAATTTCTCGTTCTTCGATGTCGAGCGGGTCGAGGTCCTTCGCGGGCCGCAGGGGACGTTGTTCGGCCGCAATACGACGGGCGGCGCGATCAACGTGATCCTGCGCAAGCCGGGCGAAGAGGTCGGCGGTTATGTCGATGCCGGTTATGGCCGGTACAATCGGGCCCAGCTTCGCGCTTCGGTGGATTTGCCGCTCAACGCGAAAATCCTGACCAAGGTTTCCGGCTATTACAACCGCGCCGACGGCTATGTCGATGATCTGGTGACGGGTGAAAAGCTCAATGGTGAAAAGAGCTGGGGATTGCGCGGCGCGATAAGGGCGTTGTTGTCAGACAGCGTGACCTGGGACCTGTCGGGAAGCTATACGTATTCCGCGATCGCCAACCTTCCGAATTTCTATGATGCGACGAATGACCGGCGGATCAGCTACACGCCGCTTCGTACCGATCAGGGGCTGGGCACCGCTCTCGTTTCGGCCGGTCTTGCCGACATTCCGTTGGGCAACAAAACTCGCTCGACGCTGATAAGCTCGAATTTCGAGGTTCGGGTCAACGACGGCCTGTCGGTGAATTTCATCACCGGCTACAGCTATCTGCGCCAGAAATACATGACCGACAGCTTCGCGGGCCTGAGCAGCGCAAGCGTGAAGTTCGACGGGGTCAATTTTCTCTCCGGCTCTCGCGGTACGTCAACACCGCTGGTCAACGACAGCTGGAGCAAGCAGTTCAGCCAGGAAGTCAAGCTGACGGGGAACACTTTAGGCGGGCTGCTGACCTATGTCGGCGGTTTCTATTACGTGAACGAGCGCAACTGGACGAACTTCGCCAATATCTCGGTGCCGTTGACAGGCGCGGCGACGGTCAGCGGCGACCGCATCATGCGCAACAACACCGAAGCCTATGCCGGTTATTTCCAGGGTGATCTGCATATCACGCCGAAGCTCACCTTTACCGCTGGCATTCGCTATACCGACGAGAACAAGGTTATCTTGTTCTCGCCGAATGCCAGCCCGCTGGCCCGGTCAGCCGCGATCAACCAGCCGTTTACGACGCAGGATCTGGTCACTGCCGGTATCCCGACCGAATTGCGCTCGAAGGTATGGACCCCGCGTTTCGCGCTGAACTACAAACTGACGCCTGACATTATGGTCTTCGCCTCGGCGACGAAGGGCTTCAAGTCGGGCGGCTGGAACTCGCGTGCTTATTACGCGGCGGGCGCGGTCGCCTTCACCAAGGAGACGATCTGGTCATTTGAGGGTGGTGTGCGGTCGGAATTCCTCGACCACATGTTGAAGGTAAACCTGACCGGCTTCTACTTCAGGGACTATGACGCTCAGTTGCCGGGCGGCGGGTACAATCCGGTAACTAATTCAATCACTTATCTCACGCGCAACGTGGCCGATATGACGAATTACGGCCTGGAAGGCGAAATCACGCTGACGCCCGTGCGCAAGCTCAACCTGTTCTGGACGTTTGGGCTACAGCACGCGAAGTACACAAACCTGAACCAGGCGACCAAGGATCAGATCGCTCGCTGCCTAGCCGGCACCTACGCCAACAATTGTAACACGGGCATCGTCACGCCAGCCGGAACCGTCGCAGAACCGACGCGCGCGCCACGCTTCACCTCGACCCTGGGGGGCAATTACAGTTTCGACCTCGGCAGCGGCTATTCGCTGCAGCCCAGCGTGAACTGGAATTATATCAGCGGGACATGGGTTGCGACGTCGAACGACGTAGCCGGGTTCCAACCGGCGCATAGCCTGGTCAATGCCGGGCTGACCTTCGCATCCGAGAAGGGCTGGTCGCTGGGCGTCGAGTGCAACAATTGCTTCAACGATGTCTACAAGACGTCCTTCCTGATCTATCCGTATCTCAACAACCCGGGGAGCTGGTTGGTTCGGGCGCGCTACAAGTTCTGAGCAGCGCGTGAAGCAAGGGGAGCGAGGGTGGCCCTTCGCTCCCCGTTATGCGAGTATTAGATGATGGCGGGAGCCGATAAAATCGATGTGAAGCTGCCTCGAAAAATCAAGGGCAAGCGGTCTCGCTTCTTCGACGATCCCGCGCTCGATCAGATCATGACTTTCATGCTCGAACTGATGGCCGAATTCTCCGCCCTGCGTGAGCGGCACGATACGGTGGAGCGGTTATTGCAGGAAAACGAGGCGATCACCCTCGAAGACATCGAGGCCTATCGCCCGACCGCCGAGGTCGAGGCAGAACGCGCGCAATGGAACGACGCGTTCATCCGCCGGGTGATGCGCCTGCACGATCCCGATTGAATGTGACAGCCTACCCCCATCTCTTTTCGCCGGTGAGGATCGGCGAACATGTCCTGCCGAACCGCATCGTTCACGCATCGACATCGACTCACTATTGCGCGGACGGGCGCGTTACCGATCGCCTGATCGACTATTACATCAACCGCGCGCGTGGTGGCGCGTCGCTTCTGGTGAGCGAGCCAATGGCGATGTTGCCGTGGCAGACGTTGCCGACCCGCCCACAGGTTCTATCGGGCATCAACCGCGACGCGCTGGCGCGCTGGGCCGACGCGGTCGCGCGCGAGGGCGGCTTGATGCTGGGACAGGTTCAGGACAATGGGCGCGGATTCCGGGCCGGTTTCCGCAACCTCGGCGCGCGTGGCGCGTCGCCGCTGCCGGACGACCTGAGTTGGACCGTGCCCGAGGAGCTTACCACCGCCGAAGTCCACGATATGATCGGCGCGTTCGTGGAAAGTTGCGTGAAACTGGCCGAAGCGGGGTTTGCCGGGGTCGAGATTTCGGCCGGCCACGGCCATTTATTCCACCAGTTCCTCGCCGCGCGATCCAACCGTCGCTCGGATGAGTTCGGCGGTGACCTCGCCGGACGGACGAGGCTGTTGCGGCAACTGATGAACGGCATCCGCGAAGCATGCGGCAGCGGCTTTATCATCGGGGCGAAACTTCCAGCGTGGGACGGCATGACCGATGGAATCGACGAAACCGAGGCCGAGCGGATCACCGCGCTGCTCCATGCCGATAGGGTGATGGATTACCTTACCTATTGCTGGGGTAGCCATTCCGACACGCTCTATACGCACCTGCCCGACAATCACGGACCGCGGATGCCTTATGTCGACGCCATCTGTCGGCTCGGCCGCACGGCGGCGCCCGATGTGCCGCTGGGCGCGCTTGGCCTGATTACCGATCCAAACGAGGGGGAACGGATCGTGCGCGAGGGCCTCGCCGATCTGGTGATGCTGGCGCGGCCGCTGGTCACTGATCCGGCATGGGCGGTGAAGGCGCGCGAGGGGCGCGAGGCGGAAATCCGCTATTGCGTGTCGTGCAATACCTGCTGGGGCATGATTACATCCGGGCGGGGTTTGCTGTGCGACAATAATCCTCGTGTCGGCAGCGCCGACGAGGCGGACTGGCAGCCGGGTGCCGCCGCAGCGCGGCGTCGCGTGGTCGTCGTCGGTGCGGGTATCGCGGGTATGGAGGCGGCCTGGGTTGCCGCAGCGCGCGGACACGAAGTTCACGTTTTCGGCGCATCCGACGACCCGGGGGGCAAGACCCGCCTCCACGCTATACTGCCGGGCGGCGAGGGGCTGAGCAGTATCTACGACTATCAGTTGCTGGCGGCGCGGCGTCACGGCGCGCGGTTGCATCTGGGTCGCCACGCCAACGAGGCGGACATTCTCGCGCTTTCCCCCGATGTCGTGATCCTGGCGACCGGATCAACGCCGTCATGGCCCGCTTTCTTGCCCGATACCTGGCGTGAGGAGGGGCTGATCCCCGACCTGCGCGAGGCCGTGCGCGCGCTTTCGGCCTATCCGGGGCATAATTCCGGTGTAGCCGTGATCTGGGACGAAGATCACAGTGCCTTCACTTACGATGCCGCCGAGTTCCTGGCCGGGCGTTTCGATCAGGTCGTGATCCTTACGCCGCGGGAGCGGATCGCCAGCGACGAATCGCTGGTCGTGCGGCAGGGAGTCTATCAGCGGCTCTATCGCAAGAACGTGCGGATCGTCACCTCGGTGCGGCCGCTGCCCGAACCCCGGATAGAGCAGGGCGAGGTCGCCTATGCCAACATCTTCAGCGGCGCGACGGACGAGGTGACGGACGTGTCGTTCCTGACATACGCGACCGCGCGCCTGCCCGACGATGCGCTGGCCGCGCCGCTGCAGGCGGCTGGCGTGGACGTGCGGACGATAGGCGATTGCAAGGCGCCGCGCATCGTCCTGACCGCGACCGCCGAAGGGTATCACGCGGCGATGAACTTGTAGGAGCAGGAACATGTATCCCGATCTCGAAGGCAAGGTTGCGATCGTCACTGGCTCGGGACGACGAAAGGGGCTGGGCGAAGCGATCGCGCGCAAGCTTGCGGAAGATGGCGTCAAGCTGGTGATCCATGACCTGGGCAAGGTCGAGGGCAATCTTGCGCCCGCCCACGGAATCGGCGCGTCGGAAGAGATGGCCGCGGTTGCCGACGACATCCGCCAAATCAACCCGGACGTCTCCACCTTTCAGGCCGACATGCGTGAGGAGGCGCAAGTCGAGGCTCTTGTCGCCCATGCCGTCGATCGTTTCGGCCGACTCGACATTCTGGTGAACAATGCCGGCGTCGGCTATCTGTTCGGCCCTCTGGTCGATGCGACGCAGGAGATGTGGGACACGGTGCTGAACGTGAACCTGCGCGGTGCGTTCTTCGCGACCAAGCATGCGGTGCGTCAGATGCTTAAGCAGGATGTTCAATCCGGTTGGGGACGCGGCCGCGTGGTGTCGATCGGCAGCCGGGGTTCGAAATCGGGGTCGGCGCTGACCTCTTCCTATATCGCGTCGAAACATGGGCTGGTCGGGCTTACCCGGTCGGCCGCAATCGAGCTGGGTCCGGAACAGATCACCGTCAACGCGGTCTGCCCAAATCACGTAACGACCGGCCTCGGCAGTTGGCAGAACGAGTTCATGGCCAAAGCGCGGGGGCAGACGCTGGAGGACTATATGGCGGCGATGCGGTCGCGTATTCCGCTGGGCCGGGTCGGCGAGCCGAGCGACACCGCCAATGCCTGCGCTTTCCTTTGCTCCGGTCAGGCGCGCTTCATCACCGGCGAAGCGATGAACGTGTCGGGCGGCGAGGAAATGCACTGATCCCCGTCGCTCGCGCTGCTGTCAGATCGCGTCCAGCGCCTCCAGGGCGGCAGCGGCGATCCGCTCGTCCTGTTCGGGATTGCCGCCCGATATGCCGACCGCCCCGGCCACCGCACCATCCTTGGCCCGAACCGGCTGCCCGCCGGCCATCGGCAGATAGTCGGTGAGAGCAAGCAATGCCGGGTCCGCGGCCACGCGATCCGCCAGGACGCGACTGGGCGCTCGCAGCAGCGCCGCGGTGCGCGCCTTGCGGAGCGCGACGTCGCCGGTCAGCATCCCGGCGCCATCCATGCGATGCAGCGCAAGAGCATGGCCGGCGGCATCGGCCACCGCCACGCTAACCGCCAGCCCTTCGCGCGCAGCGGCGGCCAGCCCGGCATCGATCATCGCCCTGGCGTCGGCTCCGTCGATAAATGGCTTGAATTGCATCAGTGTAAAACCTTTCTTGTTGCTAGCCGCGTTGGATGAGCGCACCGCTCCCCGAGATTCCGGAGCGGCGGATACCGATGCCAGAAGGGGGAGAGAGTTTCTTGCCGAGTGAAACTGGGGACGTCGTAGCCGTCGATCGCGGCCAGGCCGTGCCGCTGTATCATCAGATATTCCTGCAATTGCGCGAGGAAATCACCAGCGGTGAACGCGCGTTCGGCTCCCGCATGCCGACCGAGCAGGAGCTCTCCGCCCAGTTCGGCGTATCTCGCATCACCGCGCGCCGCGCGCTGGACGAACTCGCCGAAAACCATCTTGTCGCACGCAAGCGGCGTGTCGGGACGACGGTAGTGTTTCGTTCGCCGGCCAAGCCGATCCAGGGCAATATCGAGCAAGCGCTCGATTCGCTGCTGACCTTTGGTCGGGCGACCAAGGTGAAGCTGCTGGAGGTCGAGACGGTACCGGCGCGGGCGCCGATCGACGAGGCGCTGGAAATTCCCGGCAACAGCGATGTGTTGCGCGTGGTGCGCGTCCGCTGGCTGGAGGATCAGCCGGTGGGGTATTTCATCAGCTATATTCCCGTCGCCTTGGGGGCGGGAATGACTCGCGCGAAGCTCAAGTCGACGCCGATGCTCGCCCTGCTTGAAGAGGCCGGAGTGCATATAGGATCGGCGCGGCAGACGATTTCCGCGACGCTGGCGGACGCGGCCCTGTCCGCGGTGTTGCAGGTGGATATTGGATCGCCGATCCTGCGCGTGAGCCGAACGGTGCTCGATACCAAGGGCGCGCCCGTCCAGCACATATTGGCTCAATATCGGTCCGACCGGTACCAGATCCGTCTCGATCTCAATTCTCCCAGTTCGGCGGCGCAGCTTCTATAACGCAGCCTCTATTTGACATATAGATATAACAAAATAGCCGTTGTATCCAGTCGCTCCAACTGACACAGATGGGGCGCGGGCATGAGCGACTGGACCACCTTCACTGATCCAGAACTGATCCGCATCGTGGCGACGACCGCTTCGGTGCCTGACCTGGACGCGGCGGAAGCCGCCTATACAGGCTTTCTAGACTATCGCGTGGTTGAGCGAGGAGGGGTCGCTCCGTCGCTCGCCGATCATTGGGGTGTTCCCGGCACCGCCGGCGCGCGCTGCCTCACGCTTCGCGCGGCCGGCGAGGCCGACACCTTCGTCCGGCTGATCGAGGCGCCGGCCATTCCGGGATACCGCCCGCTCACGACATTCGGCTGGAACGCCTTCGAGATCATCGTCGATGACGTGCATGCGTTGGCCGACCGGCTCGCGGACTCGCCGTTCGAGATCATTGGACCGCCCAAGCCACTTGCGTTCATGCCGTCGATCGTCGCCATGCAGGTGATCGGTCCGGGCGGCGAGTGCCTGTACTTCACGATGGAAAGCGGCGATCGAGAAACCTCGATCCTGCCGCCGCCGACGGGGTTCGTCGGACGGACCTTCATCGTAGTGTGCGCCGGACCGAATTTCACGTCGATGCTGCGCTGGTATGTCGACCGCTTCGCTTTGCGCGAACGGCCGGTGCGGCAAAGCAAGGTCGACATCATCCAGCGAGCGCAGGGGCTTTCCCGTGACCACGCCATCGAGCTGAGCGCGATCGGCATGCGCCAACGCGGAAATCTGCTGGAACTTGACGGCTATTCCCATGGGCCGGGAAGGGTTGCCACCGACCGGCCGGCGCACCCCGGCATGCTGCCGCCTGGCAACGCGATGGTCAGCTTGGAAGTGAGTGACCTGGCCCTTGTCGCCGACCTCGCCGGGGCAATGCCGGTACTTCGCGAGGAAGCGGTTTATCGTGAACGTCGTTCCTGCACGGTCAGGGGGCCGGCGGGAGAATTGCTAGAACTGATCGAGTCTCGTTAATTGTACTAACAGTATGTCATATTACTTGCGATCGAGGGCGGCTCGTGGTTTCTTCGCGCCATTGGCCCTCGATAGGAGTCGACGATGAACGTTCGCGACGTGCAGCACGCCATGCTGCCGGAAACCAGCACGGAAGAGCGGAGCCGGCAGGAAGCCGTTGTCGCGCTCAGGAAGCTGCTCAACGCCCGGGTGCGTCCCCGCAACATCGATATGTTCGAGAGCGAGGCCCGTCCTGCCTTTCTCGCAACGCAAGGCCGCGTGCCGCAATCTCCCGACGAGGTGCGTCAGGCGTTCCTCATGTCCCCCGCCTATCGCCGGTGGAGCGCCGCCAACCGTGCGGCGCAGGAAATGATCTGGGTGTCGGTGGGCGAGCCCATCTATCGCGATCTAGACCGGATGCGCGGCGCGGCGCGGTCGCTGATCGAGGCCGAGGATCGCAAGGGTAGCCTGTCGTTGAACCCGGACTACGATCCTTCGCCCGAAGTCGCCGCGGTCGACATCCACTTGCAGCCGGGCGGCTATGCCATGGACCGGGACCCCGGCGATGTGATCGCGGGCGCGCTATATGAATGTGGCGGCAACGTGTTTTCCTTCGGCCAGGGCATTGGCCGAGGCGACAGCAAGGCCGGTGTCGTCATCCGTCTGCTCGACGAGCATTTCGGCGGCTTCCGGCCAGCGCGCATCCTCGACATCGGCTGTTCGGCAGGGGCCGCCTCGGCCGCTTACGCCGAGCATTATTCCGAGGCCGAGGTTCACGCGATCGACATCGGCGCCGGAATGTTGCGCTATGCCCATGCGCGCGCAGAATCGCTCGGCGTCGCGGTTCATTTCCACCAGATGGACGCAACGGCGATGACTTTCGCCGACGAAAGCTTCGATCTGGTCGTGTCGCACAACGTCATGCACGAGATCGGGCAGGAAAAGCGTCGCGCGATGATGCGCGAGGCGTGGCGGCTGGTCCGGCCTGGCGGCATCGTGATCCATCAGGATGTCGCGATCCGCGATCAGCCGACCTTGGTCCATCAGGTCGAGCGCGATTGGGACACCCATTTCAACGGCGAGGTGCATTGGAATACCTATGCTACTGCCGATCTTCGCAGCGACATGATCGCCGCCGGCTTCGCCGAGACCGAGGTGAAGGAGCACGACCTCGCCGCGCTGCAGGGCTTTGCCGGTAACCGCTGGTATGCGATCAGCGCGAGGAAACCGGCATGATGGCGACCAGCACCGAGGCGCTGATTGCCCTGATTACCTCGGCGCGCGGGGAGCGGCCTCAATCCATGGCCAGCACGGAAGCCGAGGAGGTTCTCACCGTCGCGCTGGCGCTTCTGGTTGAACTGTCGGTGTCAAACGACCGGATAGATCGGCTGGAGCGTATGGTCGCCGACCTCAGAGGCGAACCGGTCGCGGCTTTGCGCGACGTCCGCTACGACGGGGACGCCGCGCGGGAGCGGCGGGAGGCGACGGAAGCATTGCTGGTCCGGGCGATGCGCATCTTCCTCGATCCGCGCGTGCAGGCAACGACCCCGTCAGTGGTGATCTGATTTCGCGCAACCGTCGCAACGACTGCGACGGGCGTCAGGGCTCGGCCGGTTCGTGCGGCCGAGCCCTTTTGCTATTCCGCCTGCGGGCGCCAGGCGTCGATCAACTCGCCTGCGGTGGCGAACCAAGTCGCGTCATCGCCGGCCAGACGCGCGAGCAGCCCTTCGAATGCATCCATGCGATAGGGCAGCCCCGTGATATAGGGCGTCAGCGTGAAAGGCAGGACGCGGCCCGCACCATATCGCGCTGATTCCACCTTCAGCCAGTCGAGCGCGTCCCCGACCTGCTGCGCGACGCTGTCCATCGATTGCTGCTGGACCGCGATCATTTGACGGTCCGACAATTCGTGGTTGAACGGCACGCTGACGATGGTCCCTGCCTCGGTTGTCGCGATATAGGGCAGATCGTCGTTCACCCAGTCGCACATATAGTCGAAGCCTGCCTCGACCAGCAGACGCGGCGTGTTGAAGCTTTGCGAGCGGGCGATCGATTGCCAGCCGCGCGGTACTGTGCCGATCGCTTTGGTCAGCTTGTCGCGCGCTTCGGTGATGATCGAACGTTCCTCATCCTCCGGCAGGCTGCCGTCGATGGTCGCATTCATGTCGGTGGCGTGCGCGATGATCTCATGGCCGCCCGACACTATGTCGGCGACGATGGACGGATAGCGGTCCGCGATGGCCGAGTTGACCGCGACCGTGGCCTTCACGCCCGCGTTCGCGAAGGCGTCTAGCAGCCGATAGAAGCCAACCCGCGTGCCATATTCGCGTGCGGTGTAGTGCCGATAGTCGGGATAGGGCGTGACCATGTGGCCCGGCGCCCGGAAGGGCTTGTCGTTGGGTAGAATCGGGAACCATTCGAGGTTGACGAGAAGGGTGACCGCGACCGCCTTGCCGCCCGGCCAGGCGATCGGCTTGCGAGCCGGCATCGGCGAGGGAGCATACAGGCCGTGGTCCATGCCCTCGCGGCGTTGGGAATATTCCAGGTAAGCCGGATCGAGCGTCATGCCGCTGCTCCCCCGCTGTACCGCGCGGCATCGGCCGCTACCGCATCGTAATAGCCAGATGAAAGGAAATGGTCGGCGATGTCGCCCGACCGGGTGATCCACGCGCGGCCGTCAGCAGCGATGTGGCGCAAGACCTCCACAAAGGGGCCGATCCGGTGCGGCTGGCCGATCAGGTAGGAGTGGAGCGGAATGCACATGACGGTACCGCCTGGGCCGTCCGCCGCCTCGCCCTCGGCCGCCAGGCGTTCGTACTGGCGGATCAGCGTGTCCGCGTATTCACGCGGACTCATGTTGTAGACGAAGAATCCATAATGGTCGTTCACCTCGATGCTATAGGGCATCGACACCAGGTTGCCCTGCTTCACATGGACCGGTGCCGGCTGGTCGTCGTGATAGAGATCGCAAGTATAGGTCATGCCATATTCGGCGATCAGGTCGAGCGTGCGCGGCGTGTGCGTCAGTGCCGGCGCCAGCCAGCCCTTGATCGTCTGCCCGGTGGCGTCGCGTACCGTGCGGATCGAATCCTCGATGATCGCGCGCTCCTGCGCCTCGTCCATGCCGTAGCTGTAGCGGGTGTTGTAGATACCGTGGCTGAAGAATTCCCAGCCCAGGGCGTTCGCATCGGCAACCACGTCCGGGTGATGCTGGCAAAGCGCGACCGACAGCGACACCGACCCCTTGAAGCCATGTTTTTCCATTACCTCGGCCATGCGCCAATGGCCGATGCGGTTGGCATAGTCGCGATGGCCGTAGCCGACCACATCGGGATGAGGTTTGGGCCAGCTCTTGCGCTGCGGATTGGCGGGCGGGTCGATCTCGTAGAATTCGAGATTGGGGGATACCCAGACCGCGACCTTGCCGCCGCCCGGCCATTCCAGTTTCGTCCGGTCGCGATAGGGCCGGAAGTCGTAGAGGCCGGGATTCTTCTCGCCCTCGCGCATCAGCGTTCCCCCAGCCAGTCGATCACCGCCTGCGCCGGCACGACATCGGCATATTTGAGCTGAAGGTCGGTGAGGTTGGCGAAGTGATAGCTTTCGTGCTTGTCGGCACAGGTCTCGATCGGGACGATGGTTCGATAGCCGCGGCTGAGGCTTTCGACCGCGGTGGCCCGTATGCAGCCCGAGGTCGAGCCGCCCGTCACCACCACGGTGTCGACCTTGTGCCAGACCAACAGGCTTTGCAGCGGCGTTTCGAAAAAGGCGGAGGGCATTCGCTTCGTGTAGATCGCATCCCTGTCGTGATCGATCTCACACCGGTCGTCGAAGGCATGACGGCGTGAGCCGTATTTGATGTTCTGCAGCGAATCGGGCGTGTCGGTGCGCGTGCCCCAGACCCCGGCGTCGCTCGCATCCTTCATATAGGCGACGTGTGTCCAGATGACCGGCATCCCGCGTTCGCGGGCCATGTGCGATAGGGTGTTAACATATTCGATCTGGCGCGGGTCGGTTTCGTACGCGGTCTTGAATTCGTCGATGCGGGTATAGGCGTTCTGGAAATCGACGTTCACGATCGCGAGCTTTTCGCCGAACCCGAACCGCGCGCGCGCGGGATTGGCCATCACCTCCTCGAAGATTTGCCGGGCAGTCTTGTCCTCCCGGATCATCCTGGTGCCGATCGTCATTCCGCAGCCTCCTTGGTACGCACGCGTTGTTCGGGGACGAAGCCGAGCGGAAGCCCGGCATCGGGCGTGAAGCCGTAGAGCGGCTCGCCGGGCAGCGCCTCCGCGACGATCTTGCGAACTTCGAGCAGCTTTCCGAGATCGATGCCGGTTCGGAGGCCCATCGCCTGGAGCATGAAAACCAGATCCTCGGTGACGATATTGCCGCTGGCGCCCGGTGCAAAGGGGCAGCCGCCGATCCCACCGAGCGAGGCGTCGACCGTATCCAGGCCCATGTCGAGCGCGGCGAGCACGTTGGCGAGCCCAAGCCCGCGGGTATTGTGCAGGTGAATGCCGGTCAGCGCCTTGTCGCCCACGACGCCGCGTACCGCGCGGATCATGGATTTGACCGCGGCGGGGTCGGCGTAACCCGAGGTGTCCGAGAGGCCCACCTCGTCGCAGCCAGCCGCCATCAGCTGCTCGGCAAGTCCCAGAATCTGGTCGAGCGGGATAGCTCCCTCCAGCGTGCAGCCAAATACGGTGGACAGGCTGCCCTCGAAATGCGGGCGCCGGTCCTTCGGCAGTCCGGCGATCAACGCTGCGATGGCGCGCGCTTGCTCGATCACCTGAACATGCGTGCGGCGCAGATTGGCGAGGCTGTGCGTTTCCGATACCGACAGCGGCAGGGTGATTTTGTCAGCGCCCGCCGCGACGGCCGCCTGCGCCCCACGCAGGTTGGGTACCAGAACGGCCACGGCAAGTCCGGGAATTGACTTGGCAAATGCGACGATTTCCGCAGTATCGGCGAGTTGAGGAAGGAGACCGGCGGGCACGAAGCTGCCTACCTCGATCTCGCGGACGCCCGCCGCCGCTTCGGCCGCTATCCATGCTTTCTTGGCGGCGGTCGGCATGGTCCGGACGATGCTTTGCAGGCCGTCGCGCGGCCCTACTTCGCTGACCAGAATATCGGATGTCATCAAACCTCCGCTTGCTTTATTGTCCTATTTCTATATCAAATGGGAGTGGGCTGTCGAGACGCTGCGACGTAAAAGAGAAACAGGGATGATGGAATCGCTGCCGCTTGCCGGTCTGAAGGTCGTTGAGTTCACGCATATGGTGATGGGGCCATCGATCGGCCTGATCCTAGGCGATCTCGGCGCGGATGTCGTCAAGGTGGAGCCTGAGGGCGGCGATCATACGCGCCGGCTGCTGGGATCGGGCGCTGGCTATTTCCCGATGTTCAATCGCAACAAGCGGAGCGTCACGCTCAATCTAAAGACCGACGCCGGAAAAGCGATGGCGCGCGATCTGATCGACGACGCCGATGTGGTGATCGAGAATTTCCGGCCGGGCGCGCTGGCGAAGCTGGGTCTCGGGCCGGAGGTGTTCAGGGATAGCAATCCGCGCCTGATCTACTGCACGGCAAAGGGTTTCCTGACCGGGCCTTATGAGGAACGCACCGCGCTGGACGAGGTGGCTCAGATGATGGGCGGATTGGCCTATATGACCGGACCGCCGGGCCGTCCGCTGCGCGCGGGGGCATCGGTGATCGACATCGCCGGCGGCATGTTCGGCGTGATCGGTATCCTCGCCGCGCTGGAACGGCGGCATCGCACGGGCGAGGGCGGCGAGGTCAAATGTTCGCTGTTCGAGACCGCCGCCTTCTTCGTCGGGCAGCACATGGCGCAGATGGCAGTGACCGGAACACCGCCGTCGCCGATGCCAACGCGAATTTCGGCCTGGGCGGTGTATGACGTGTTCGAAACGGCCGATCCCGACGAGCAATTGTTCATCGGCGTCGTTAGCGATCCGCAGTGGAAGGCGTTTTGCGGCGAGTTCGGGCTGACCGAGTTCGCGGCCGACCCGGGCCTTGCCGCCAACAACGACCGCGTGCTGCAGCGCGACCGCGTGCTGCCACCGTTGCGCGCGATGTTTGCTGCGATGCCCCGCACGGCGATCATCGCGAGGCTGGAGGCGATCGGCCTGCCGTTCGCGCCGATCATGCGACCCCAGGATCTGTTCGAGGACGAACATCTGCTGTCCGGCGACGGATTGGTCGAGGTGACGCTGGAAAATGGCGACAAGACCATGCTGCCGGCACTGCCGATCGAGTTCGACGGCGAAAAACCAGCGCTGCGCCGCGACCTGCCGCTACCCGGACAGCACGACGCCGAGATATTGGGACAGGGCGCGGACACTTGAGCCGGACGATCTTCGACAAGATCTGGGACGCGCATAGTATTGCTCAAGCGCCGGGCGGACAGGATCTTATCCTGATCGACCGTATCCTGTTGCATGAGCGGACCGGCGGCGTGGCATTGCGCGGGCTGCAGGAGCGGGGCCTGCCCGTTCTCGCCCCCGATCAGGCGTTCGCGGTGATGGATCATATCATCGACACGTTTCCCGGCCGCACCGATCGCACGTTGATGCCGACCGGCACCGATTTCATCCGCGCGACGCGTGAGGCGGCGAACGAAGCGGGGATCCGGCTATTCGACTTGAATGATTCGCAGCAGGGTATCGTGCACGTCATGTCGCCCGAACTCGGCATCGTGCTGCCGGGCGCCACACTGATCTGTCCGGACAGCCATACCTGTTCGCAGGGCGCGTTGGGCGCGCTGGCTTGGGGGATCGGATCGACCGACGCCGAGCATGCGCTGGCGACCTCCACGTTGCGCGTGCGCCGTCCGCCGCGCATGCTGGTTCGGATCGACGGCGAATTGTCGCCGGGCGTCACCGCGAAGGATCTGGCACTCGCCCTGCTCGGGCGGTTCGGGGTCGGCGGGGGGGCGGGCCATGTCGTCGAATATGCCGGCAGCGCGATCCGCGCGCTGGATGTCGAGGGTCGGCTGACGCTTTGCAACATGGCGACCGAATTTGCCGCGTTCACGGCGATCATCGCACCGGACGAAAAGGTGTTCTCGTTCTTGAAAGGGCGGCGGTTCGCTCCGGTCGGCGAGCAATGGGATTCGGCGGTCGAATACTGGCGGACGTTGGCCAGCGACGATGATGCCGCGTTCGACGTAGAGCGATCGTTCGACGCATCGGCCGTGGCGCCGATGGTCACCTGGGGCACCAGCCCGCAACAGGTGGTGCCGATCGATGGCGCGGTGCCGGCGGTGGAGGATACAGCGGGGCAGGGGATGCGCGACGCGCAGGACCGGGCGCTTGCCTATATGGGACTGGAGCCGGGCCGGGTCCTGACCGATCTTCCGATCGACGCCGCATTCATCGGGTCGTGCACGAACAGCCGGATCACCGACCTGCGTCGTGCTGCCGCGCTACTGAACGGGCGGCGCGTGGCGGCCGGAGTCAAGGCGATCTGCGTTCCCGGATCGACCCAGGTAAAGGCGCAGGCCGAGGCCGAGGGGTTACACGAAATTTTCCAAGCGGCGGGCTTCGAATGGCGCGAGTCGGGCTGTTCGATGTGCTTCTACGCCGGGGGCGAGAGCTTCGGCCCGCAGCAGCGCGTCATTTCGTCCACCAATCGCAATTTCGAAAGCCGGCAAGGGCCAAAAACGCGCACGCACCTCGCATCGCCGGAAACTGTGGCGGCTTCGGCGATTGCCGGCCGGATCGCCGATCCCCGGAAGATAGCCGGATGACGCCGTTCACGAAGGTCACCGCGATCGCTGCGCCCTTGCTACGCGACAATATCGATACCGACGCGATCATCCCCTCGCGCGAGATGCGCAGCGCGTCGAAAAAGGGGCTTGCCGACGGTTTGTTTGCAGGCTGGCGCTATACTGCGATCGGGTCACGCGAACCGCAACCGGACTTCGTGCTCAACCGCGCGCGCTATGCCGGCGCACAGATCTTGGTCGGCGGCGCCAATTTCGGCTGCGGGTCCAGCCGCGAGCATGCCGTCTGGGCGATGGCCGAATACGGGTTCCGCGCGGTGGTCGCGCCGTCGTTCAATCCGATATTCAAGGGTAACTGCATCGCCAACGGCATGGTGCCCGTGATGCTCGACCATGCGGCGGTGGATACGATCGCGACGGCGCTGGAGCAGGCGGCTGAGCCGCTCCTGACCGTCGATTTGGAAATGCAGCGCGTCGCGCTTACCCAGGGGCTATCATGGCCTTTCGCTATCGATGGCGAGGCGCGCGAGGCACTGCTGGCGGGCCGCGATCCGATTGGCCAGACACTCCAGCTGGCGGAACGGATCAGGCGTTTCCGCGAGCAGGACGTGACCGTCCGTCCTTGGATTTACCGGACGGTGGCTACTTCACCGGCGGAATAGCGACCACATCGTAGACCGGGGTTCTGCTGGATGTAGGGCATCCGCCGGTACTCAGGGCGGGGGTCGGCAGGATGGGCGGCGAGGTGTTAGGCATATCTATACCGCGTTGCTTCCCGACTTTCGGCGAAACAAATTCTTGAGCCGGATCTGTGTCGCAGCGACAAAGGCAACGAGCCCGGGCGGGGGAGGGCGCTTGCCCGCAAACATCGGATGTGGCGCTCCCCATTGTACGTTCAGCAACGCGCTCATCGGTTGCTTCTGAGGAGGGTCTGCGGCGGCGAAAAGGTCGCCGTCGGTCCAATGCTCCAGCTCGTTACCGAACGGGTCTTGCCAATAGTCGAATACCTGGCTGCCCATGATGTGCCTGCCGACGCCCCAGGCTTGTTCGCGCTTCTTCGACTTTAGATATTGGTGTCCCAGCATCAGGTCGTCGAAGTTGGCCACTTCGAACGCCGCGTGCAGAAGGCCCAGTTCCCCAGGCAGTTGGGCAAGAAACAAGGTGTGGTGGTCCGCCGGCTTGTCACCCCGATCGCAACGCATGAAAGCGCCGAGAGGGACGCCCGCCGCTGCTTCCACTTCGTCCGAGGTCAGGAAGCCGAACCTGTCCTTGTACCAGCGTTCCGAGGTGCGAAAATCACGCACTTTGAGGACCGCGTGCCCAATCCGGAGCACGTGAGCAGGTGCGGCTTGCAGCCGTACCGCCGACCGGAAGCGGGGCTTCGATGTGGCAGTGTTGCGCGGCAGATCGGGCAACACCTCCGCCGGCGCTTCGCGTTGCTGACCTGCGACAACTTCGACCAGATACCCATCGGGATCGGTCAATCGCAAGACTTTGCCACCGCCCGGCTCGTCCAGGTCTGAGACGCTCAAGCCTTCAGCGGCAGCAAGAGTTTCCAAATCCGCCACGCTCTCCGCACGCAATCCGACGGCAAGAAACCTCGCATCGCCGTACTCGGTCACGTGAACGAATGGCCGGCCGTCCGCGCTCTGACCATACAAGCGGCCGCCAACCTCACTCACGCGAAGCCCGAAGTCGACCAGGAACGACCGCATGACCGCCAAGTCCGGCGCAGCGAAGCGTACGTGCGCAATGTCCTCGATCTTGATCACCGGCATCGCAGATCTCGAACCCTAGTTGACTATTTGGTCATATATGTTTGCGTTGACCAGTTAGTCAAGTATGGTGGTGATATGCTTGATCAACCCCTTATTTCGCCACGCGCTACGCGGACCCGTTCCGCGCTCGTCACGGCAGGATTCGATTTGCTTGCGACAAAGCCGATCGATGCCATCGCCATCGATGAACTGGTAGCTGCAGCTGGCGTTGGGAAAGGAAGCTTCTTCAATCACTTTGCCGACAAGCAGGCATTTGCAAGCGCACTGGCGACCGAAGTTCGGCTTGAGCTCGAGCAGCATGTGGATCGCGCGAACAATGGTCTAACGGATCCGGTCGAGCGAATTGCCGGGGGGCTGCTGACCTGCGCCAACTTTGCCATCGAGAAGCCCAAACGGGCCGCCGTGCTCCTACGCAGCGTTGCAAATGTAACTGACCCCAAGCACCCGCTGAACAAGGGCCTTGCCGACGATTTTTACGAAGCGGTGCGGTTGGGTCTGGTCCGGCCGGAGGCCAGGGAGAGCGGTGTGCTGTATTGGTTGGGACTCTGCCAGACTGTCATAGCATATCTGCTCGAGTGGACCGGCGACTCGTCACAGGCCGAAGCGCGCATTGCCGACCTCTTGTTATTCGGTCTGGCAGGTATCGGTGTCGACCATCGGCGCGCCGAAGAGCTATCTACACGACCACACAACGTAGTGAGGGCCAAGCAGTAGAATGTTAAATGAGCGCACCTGTTTGCCGCTGATTGGATAACCAATCAAAGCGGGCTTGGGATCATCGCTCAAAATCATGCCGTTCGCTAGGACACGTCAATTGCGACATGCCCGGCCAACCTTTGCATCGTCGGCCGGGCATACGATCAATCAGAATTTGAATTTCGCCGAAACGCCGACTTCTCGTGGTCGACCCACATTCCATCGCGCCGCGCCGACGCTGCTGAAGCGGATCCCGCCGATGAAGTATTTCTTGTCCAACAGGTTCGTGCCGAACAGCCCGATCGAGAATTTTCCTGAAGCATCGGTGAAGTCGATCCGTCCGCCTAGCAACCCATACGCCGGCAGCATCAGCGCGTCTGCGTCCGCAGCAATGCTGCGCTGATCGTCCTGGAAGCTGTAGTTAATCGTTGAAACGATTTTCGCGCCGGAATCCAGCCTAAGGGTGTGAGCTCCGCCAAGAGAGAATGTGATCGGCGGCGCACGCTGGAAATCGCTGTTCAGCGTAATGCCATCCGCGCGACCAATGTCGGTGTAATGAAGATTGAGATAGGCGAATGTCCCAAAGATTCGGACGGCCTCGGAGACTGACGCGGACCATTCGAGCTCGAACCCGTAGCTTCGCGCCGTACCCGCGTTGCTGAGAACCTTTACTAGCGTTCCGGTATTGTCAGGCTGCAGGGCCTGGATCTGAATTTTGTTCCAGTTGGTGTAGAAGATCGTCGGGTTGATCGTGATCCTGCGATTGAGGAACTGCATGCGCGCGCCGGCTTCGTAGGTGATCGCCGTTTCCGGCTCGAACGCCGTGAGAGGCGGGTTCTGCGTCGCCATGTAGGGATTGTATCCGCCCGCGCGGAACCCGGTCGCGACATTCACATAGGTCATGATGTCGGACGTCCAATCGTATTGCAGACCGGCACGATACGTGTTGCTCTTGAACACATCCGACCCCGATGCGACCGCGGCGCCGGTTGCGACGCTCTTGATCCTGATGTCGCGATGGTCTTCGCTATAGCGGTAGCCTCCAAGCAGCTTGAGCTTGTCCGTCAGCGCGAAGTTCGCATCGATATAGGCCGCATAGGACTTCAGGAATCGAAAGCCGAGCGTCGTCGTGACGACCGGGACGCCGGCCGTGGTGTTCGCCCGCCCGGGAAGCGAATCCGGATCGCGTTGATTGATGTAGAATAGCCCGCTTACGAAGTTGAGGCGGTCATCGAACAGCTTGCCGTTAAGCTGCAATTCCTGGGTGAAAGCCTTGGTCTTGGTGATGGTGATACCGCCGCCGAACACGGGCAGGGGGGTGCTGTCCTGATCGTTGCTCGCGCGATTGTATACGTCTTGCCAGCTTGTCAGTGACTTGAGCGTGAAGTTATTGGTCAGGTCCCAAGTGACAGTCGCCTGAGCGCTTTTGTAGGTGGTATTGCTGAATTCGCGGTTCAACGTTCCATACTGACAATAGAAGCAGCTGGATCGATATGTTTCGTTGTAGAGTGGCAGGCCCCGCGGCGTCGCGAACAGATTATAGCGCCACGCAGCGGTCGCCGCGGCCCCAGCCGCAGGCGCCACAGGCGTGAACGGACCGGGATTGTTATACGCGATCCCGTCATTGTTATCTTCGCTGTATTGGCCCGCCAGATCGATGCGTAGCCGCGACGTGGGTTCGATCGCGAGTTGGAGTCTCACGAGGTCGGCGTTCGTGCCGCCGACGTCCTTTCCGCCGCTCTGCACCTTCACGTATCCGCCATGCTGGAGATGGCCGCCCGACACGTTGAGGGCGGCGAAATCCCCAATCGGAACGTTCAGAGCGCCGGTCAGGTCATAGCGATCGTAGGTTCCGATCGTCCCCTTGATGCTTCCCGACCACTTACCCAGCTCGGCGCGCCGCGTCGTATACCGGATGGCGCCGCCGATAGTGTTGCGACCGAATAGGGTTCCCTGAGGCCCTCTGAGAACCTCGACCCGGTCGAGGTCTACGGTCTCGAAAACGGAGCCCGAGATCGAGGGATAATAGAAATCGTCGATATAGATGCCGACCGCGGCTTCCGAGCCGTTGGTGGCGGCTTGCTGGCCCATACCGCGCAGGAAGAAGGTTGCATTGCCGCTATTGCTCGCGGCCACGGGACTAACCTGGAGGCTCGGCACTACGGTCATTAGGTCGCGCGTGTCGGAAATGTTGAATTGGTCGAGCGCTTCGTTCGACAGCGCGGTCACCGCAACCGGTGCGTCCTGCAGTCGCTGGGACCGGCGCTGCGCCGTCACGACGATGTCCGCGCCAGCGGCGTCCTGAGCGTTAGCGGTATCGTTGGCTGCCGGAGCAGCGGGAGCGGTTTGCGCCAGCGCCGGAGTGACGACGATTCCTGCCGCAAGCGCCGTAACCGATGCAGCAATCATCGAACGTCGGCCGACAGAAATGCGCATAACCCTCTCCCTTTTTGACTCCGACGTGCCATTGAGCGGCGACGTTCGCAGATTGTTGATCTGACTATTCGGTCATTTATATCGGAACGTCAAGCTCTATGAAATACTGCTTCTTAAGATAGTTCGGCACATTTTATGACCAAGGCGTCAATTCTATCGCCCGAGAATGGGACGTCTGACGCAGCGAGCGTGCCTTAGAAAAGCGCATCTTCTGCACTGGCGACCGGAAACGCCACGCAATGGTCGCCTTTGGTCAAATGCGATTGTCAGCCTACCAATCGGCGGCCGTCAGCCAGTTATCCAGGCGTGAGTAATTAAAGGCTCATGCTTCCGCGCAATTCGATTGACCAGGCTCACCAGATTCATGAAATGGTCTTTCGAGCGAGGGTGTTGAGGATGGTTACGCCGTCAAGACGTCTGCGCCTGTAAAGCTGGCCAGGTGATCAAGGCTCACGCCGGGGGCTAGTCGCAACAGGCGGAAGGCGCTGCCAGTGGGTTCGAGTACCGCCAAGTCGGTGTAGACGCGCTTGACGATGTTGCGGCCGGTCGCCGGAAGCCTGACGGTCTTGAGCAGCTTGGGATTGCCGGCCCGCGTTGTGTGCAATGTAATCACGCGAACGCTCTTCGCGCCAGCCGCCAGATCCATTGCGCCGCCGACTGCAGGGACGCCGTCTCCACCAGTGGTCCAATTCGCTAGATCACCGTTGCAGGCTACTTCGAAGGCGCCAAGGATACATATATCGACATGTCCGCCACGGATCATCGAGAAGCTGTCGGCATGGTGGAAGAAGGCGCCACCGGGAAGAAGCGTCACTGGCTTCTTGCCGGCGTTGATCAGTTCCATATCTTCATCGGCGGCGGATGGCTGCGGACCCATGCCAAGAATGCCGTTTTCGCTATGAAGCACCACCTCGCGGTCGGTGGGGATGAAATTCGCCACACGTTCAGGCTGCCCGATCCCGAGATTAACGAACGCACCCTCCGGGATGTCGCTCGCGGCGATCGCCGCAATCTCGTCGGCGGTCCAGCTCATGCTGCTTTGTCCAGCACATGGTCGCGTTCACTGACCGGTGTCGGCACCAGCACCACGCGGTTGACGAAGATTGACGGCGTGACGATTTGCTCCGGGTTGATCGCCCCCAGGTCGACAGAGCGTCTTACTTGGGCGATCGTGGTCTTGGCGGCCATCGCCATCACCGGACCAAAGTTGCGCGCCGCCTTTCGGTAGATCAGGTTTCCCCACCGATCCGCGACTTCGGCCTTGATAAGTGCGACATCGCCCCTGATCGCATGTTCCAGCACGTGATCTCGACCATCGAACTCGCGGACTTCCTTACCGTTCGCCAAATCGGTACCGGCTGCGGTGGGCGTGAAAAAGGCAGGAATTCCCGCGCCGCCGGCCCTGAGGCGTTCGGCTAGTGTGCCTTGAGGCACAAGCTCAAGCTGGATGCGCCCCGCCCTGTAGAGATCGTCGAACACATGGCCATGCGCGCTGCGGGGAAACGAACAGATCAACTTTCGGACCCGGCCTTTCAGGATCAGCCTGGCTAAACCGATCTCCCCGTTCCCCGCATTATTGTTGACGACGACGAGATCCCGCGCGCCCTGTTCGATAAGCGCATGAACGAGTTCGGTGGGATTTCCGGCTTCGCCAAAACCTCCGATAAGAACGGTATCGCCGTCTTGGACTGCCGACACCGCTGACAGTGCATCTTCCGTCAATTTATTGATCATGGGATTTCTCCGTCACGCAGCCGATTGCACGGCAGGGACCGGAGAGACGACCTCTGCGCGCCAGTGGTCCAGGAGATCACCAGGCGCTCCCGTGCCGAAAATGTAGCGATCGGGGCGGACCAACACCGCTTCGACCGAATTGGTTTCCAGCCAGCGCCGTAGTTCATCCTGAAAAGGAGCTATTCTCGGATCGGTTGAGGCGATGTGCAGGACATCTGGTTCGTCTCCCCCTGTTGCATCGATCAGCCAGGCGTCCCCGGACAACGCATCATCGAGCCTCTGGTCGCCATTCACGAACTGAGGCAAAATGGTGCCTGATAAGGCATTATCAGCCATGAACGCGCCGCCCGTTTTGCCTGGCGCGCCGGCCCGAGCCGGGGCGGGGGCCGAACCGGATTTGAGCGCGGCGATCATTTCCGCATCGCGCTGCGCCGCGCGTTGCTCGTCGAGCGTGCACACCACGCGTCCCATCTCGATCGCGAGTTCTATATAGTCGCGTACGCTTCGCTCACGTTCCGCCTGATACGTGTCGAGCAGGCGTGGCGCGGCGCGCCCAGCGAGGACGGCAGCCAGTTTCCAAGCCAGGTTGGCGGCGTCGCGAATACCTGAGCACATTCCCTGCCCGGCAAAGGGCGGCATCTGGTGCGCAGCATCGCCCGCGATAATGACGCGTTCGCTTCGCCAGTCCTCTGCAATCAGACCGTGAAACCGATAGACGGCACGCCGTTCCATGGTGACGTCGACATTCCATTGCCGAAGCAGATCTTCGACGAAGCCCGGTTGCATCACCGTATCGGCGTCTTCGCCCGGCAATAGCATGAATTCCCAGCGATGCCGGCCTGGTCCCATCAGCACGCATGTCGTCGGGCGTGCCGGATCGCATATCTGTAGATTGGCGGTGGGGAGCTGCTTCGGGTCCGACGGGATCGTATCGACCACGAGCCAGGGCTCATCGAACTGATAGTCTTCCAGCGTGGTGCCCAAGGCTTCACGCACCGGACTCCAGGCACCGTCGCACCCCACGACGTATCTCGCTTCGTAAAGTTGAGATCCGCCGTCACCGTCTCCAGTCGATACTTCGACCTCCACGTGCTCTGCAAATGTGCGAAGACCAACGAAGCTGGCGCCAAGCGCGACTGAGACATTGGCCATGTTTGCCAGCTTGGCTCGCAAGGCTAGTTCGACGCCGGGCTGGTTGAACATGTAGGAATATGCCCAGCCGGAAATCCCGCGCTCGTCGCCGCGCCGAGCGAGCATGAGTAGTTCGCCCTTCGCATTGCGGAACTCGTAACGGCCGGCGGGCCGGGCGTGCCGGAGTACCTCGTCCGCTATGCCCAACCGCTGGAATATGCGCATGATCTCATGGTCGAAATGCGCAGCTCTGGGCAACGGGTAAACCTCTGTTGATCGCTCGACCACCGCGACGGAGAGGCCATATTCCGCCAGCAGGCCGGCTAATACCGCCCCGACTGGTCCAAGGCCGACGATCAAAACGTCGTAGCGCTGCTTCATCCTCTATGAGCCTCTCCCCGTTATTTCTCTATAATGACTAATCGGTCAGATTTGTAAATGCCTCATGTTCATCGGCTCTGACTTAACGGTTTAGGGCGCGCATTAATATGACTATCTGGTCAATAGAGATTATAGAGCTTGGCCCTGCGACTTGTGGTGCTAGCGCCTTCTACGCCGATGGTGCAGCTAGGACAGATGACGATGCTTTCTCGATCGACACCACCCTCGTCCCGTACCGCGAAGACGCGATCTGCGCTGCTGTCCGCAGGGCGGAAGTTATTCGCGGCGCGACCGATCGATGCAGTGGCGGTCGACGACATTGTGAGCGAAGCTCTCGTCGCCAAAGGCACTTTCTACAATCACTTCGAAGATAAAGAGGCGCTGCTGTATGCGATCGTCTCCGAAATTCGTTCGGGCATCGAGGGGCGGGTAACAGCGGTAAACGCTGGCATCGAGGACCCCCCCGCCCGCATCGCCCGGGCGATCTGCGTCTATGTGGTTAGCGCGTCCGACGACCCTGCCGAGGGCCAGATTCTGCTACGTAACGACCTGCGAAGCTCGAGCAGTATGCCGCTCAATGACGGACTGGAGGCAGATCTCGCTGCTGGCCTTCATAGCGGCCGGCTGGTCATTCCCTCGATCGACGCCGGGCTTCTCTACGTTATCGGCGTCGCGCACAGCCTTTTGCTTGCGGCAGTGAGGTATCGAGATCTTAGCAGGGCGATGATCGCCGCTCAGCAACTGTGCATGCTGATGCTGCGCTCATTCGGTTTGTCGAACCATGAGGCGGAGATGATTGCGTCGCAAGCTGCAGACAGCATTATCCGGCGCCGCGCCTTCGAAGACGGCTCGTCGTCTGGCTGATCATTCAGTCGATCGTGCATCCGCAAGACTTTGCGAATGGAGGAAAGAGCCTCGCCGCGTTGCCATGCAAAATCGCACGGCGGTCTTCCGAGGGGAAAGGAAGAGTCGGGAAGGCTTGGACAGCTAGTCTTACTGAAGGTGCGGGAGAGAAGGGATAATCAGTCCCGAACAAGATCTGCGATGCCGGCACCATGGTACGCAACGCCTCGACCTGCGCGGGCGTCGTGACCGACGCCAAGTCGTAGTGCCAAGACCTTAGACGGTCGAGCGACTCTTGTACGGGACGTGAGCGATCGCCGGTCACGGGGCTTGCGCCAACGCGGGCGATGCGCGGCGCCAGAAAGGGCATCGTCCCACCGCCGTGCGAGAAGATGAATTTTATGCCTTCGTACCGGCGTGAGGCGCTCGAATAGAGTAAACTGATCATCGAGCGCGTCGTATCGAAGGGAAATTCGATCATCGGTGCCGGAAGCGCCAATCCGAATTTCTCGAAACAGCACGGCGATGTGGGATGGACAAAAACAGTCGCTTGGCGTTCGTCGAGGGCGGCAAGCACGGGCGCCAGTGCTGGGTCCCCAAGATAGAGGCCCGCGGCATTGGTCGGCAAAGCGACGCCATCGAGGGCCAGATCGTCCAGTGCGCGACCGATCTCGTCAAGGCTGGCGGCGACATCCGGGACCGGGAGCATGGCGAGGGCGCCAAATCGCGTCGGATATCGCGACTTCAGCTCGGCGGCGTAATCGTTGACCTTTCGGCAAAGTGAAGCGGCATCAGCGCCCGCGACGGTGGTCGCGAATGGCGACGAGACCGACAGCATCGCGGCCGTCAGGCCGACCTCGTCCATGAGATCGAGCGCTTGTTGCGCAGACCACTCCGGTATCGGCATTCCACCGTCCAGCAAGCGGAACCCGTTCGACCTTAGCGCATCGCGGTAGGCGCGCGGCAGGAAATGAGCGTGAACGTCAATCGCTTTTTCGGGCAGCATCGCGCGTCCTCGTCTGCGTGGCGTGGCTCGATCCGCCCGGCATATGACTAGGTGGTCAAATATGGTCGCTCGTGTTGGCAGGTGGGAATGGCGTCGGCAAGCAATTAGCACACTTCGTTCTCACACCAGTCTAAGATTCTTGTTGCATAATATGCAGCCCTACTCATAAAATGACCATATAGTCATAAACGGAGAGGGCTGTGCGAATAATCGACGTCGCCCACGTACGCTTCACTGCGCCAGATCTCGACCTCATGGAACGGTTCATATCCGACTTCGGGATGGCGCCGTTTCGCGATGCGGGGTCGCTCTATGGTCGCGGCCTGACGTCGAGCGCCTATCTGCATGTAACCGATTTGGGAGAGCCGGCGTTTCGAGCGCTCGGCCTGATGGCGCCGTCCCTCGAGGAGTTGCGCGAATTCGCAAATCGCTATGAATGCGAGGTCACGCCATCGTCGCGTCCGGGCGGGGGTTGGGTCGTCGAACAGACTGATCCCGATGGGTATCTGATCGAGATCGTGGCTGGCCAGGCCCAAGTCGAACGCCGTGAGCCAAGTCGCGATGTGGGATGGAACGACGCGATAGCCAAGTCGCGCATCCGCGCTGTAAAGCGGGTCGGCAATCGCCCCTCGCAGGTGGTCCGGATGGGCCATTGCGTGCTTGGTGTGTCGGACTTCCGGCGCTCCGAGCAATGGTACAAGGAGCGGTTCGGCTTCATCACTTCTGACGAAATCGTCTTGCCGGACGGAAAGTCGATCGGCGCGTTCCTGCGCTGCGACCGGGGTGACGAGCCGACCGACCACCATAGCCTGTTCCTGATCCAGGGCATCCGGGGCGTCGGATTCAATCACGCCGCTTTCGAGATCGTCGATGCCGACGACTTGTTCGCGGGCCATGAGTGGCTGTCCGGCGCGGGCTGGAAACCGCACTGGGGGATAGGGCGGCACCTGCTTGGGTCGCAAATCTTCGACTATTGGCGCGATCCATGGGGGCATGCGCTGGAGCATTGGACCGACGGCGACCTGCTCGTCGCGGCCGATGGATCGCGGACCGCCTCGCTGGTTGAACTTACATCTGTGCAATGGGGGCATCAGGCCCCCCACGCCGCATGACCAGCATTGAGTCCGACGCGCCCCAAGGCTTGTTCGATCGCGCGCCGATGCACCGCTTGCAACGGGGCGTCATCGCTCTGACGATCATGTTGTCGGCGCTGGACGGTTATGACGTCCTGTCGGTCACCTTTGCGGCGCCCGCGATTACTTTGGGCTGGGGGATCGGCAAGGCCGCGCTGGGCGCTGTATTGTCGGCCGGACTCGCTGGCATGGCGCTCGGATCGTTCTTCCTGGCACCACTGGCAGATGTCTTCGGCCGACGAAGGATGGTTTTGGTGAGTCTGACCCTCATGGGTCTTGGCACGTTGTTGTCGGCCAGCGCCCAATCTCTCGCGATGCTCTCCGCCTGGCGGGTGGTCACAGGGCTGGGGATCGGTACCTGCGTGGCTGTGATCAATCCGCTCGCGGCAGAATTCTCCAATGCGCGCTGGCGTCCGCTCGCGCTCGCCGCGATGGCTATGGGATATCCGGCTGGCGGGCTTTTCGGAGGGCTCCTCTCCACGCTCCTGCTCAAGAGTTTCGGCTGGCAAGCAATTTTTCTGGCGGGGTTCGGTTTTGCCGCGATCCTTTTTGTGGTCGTTTTGCTGATCCTGCCGGAATCTATTTCGTTTCTGGCGACGCGTCAGGCTCCCGATGACCTCGACCGCGCCAATGCGCTTCTCAGTCGGTGTGGGCACCCGACGCTTCGTGCTTTTCCGCCACGGCCCGAGGCTCGCGCGAGGGGGTATGCGGCGCTCTTCTCAGGGGCGGAGGCCAAGCGAACGTTTTTGCTGGCGGGGGTAAACGGGGTGAACGCGGCCGTGGCCTATTACGTGCTGAGTTGGCTGCCCCAGATGGTCGGCGATGCGGGGTTCAATCCGGCAACGGCCAGTCTGGTCGCTGCCGTCTCTAACCTCGCCGGGATCGCTGGCGGTCTGCTCCTTGGCTTTGTCGCGCAACGCGCGGGTATTGTCCGATCGACGAGTTTTGTCGTTGCGGGTCTCGGCTTTGCCACGTTGGCCTTTGGCCATGTGCCGCCATTTTTCCCGGCACTCGTCCTCGCCGCAGCCCTGTGCGGTTTCTTCCTCTTTGCCAGCGCTGCCGCCTTCGCCGCGTTGCTCGCTGCGTCGTTTGCCGCCGAAGAGCGGGCATCCGGCGTGGGCTTTGTCATCGGCGTCGGCCGGATCAGCAGCGCGATTGCGCCTCTCGCCGCCGGTTGGCTGTTCGCGGCTGGCCTCGGCCGCGGCACCGTGTCTGCCTCGTTCGGCATTGCCGCCGTCCTGGCCGCACTGATGCTCTTTGCGGCGCTACGCCCAACCATGTCCTCGACGGAGGGCTCTTAGGAGAATTGTGATGAAGAAGTCGACGAAAGCTGTGCTGGCAGCATTTTGCGGGTCTCTTGCTTTAGCTGGCGTCAGTGCCCAGACGCTGCCATCGGCCTCGTTTACGACGCTCGGCACGAATTCCGGTCCGATCCCGAATCCGCGGCGCGGCGAACCGGCCAACCTTCTGCGCGCGGACGGTCAGACCATTCTGATCGATGCGGGTGATGGCGCTGCCTGGCAATTGGGCAAAAGCGGTGTCGAACTGGGCAAGATCAACACGATTTTCATCAGTCACTTGCACTTCGACCATACCGGTGGCCTGTTCGCCGTTCTGGGCCAGCGCTTTCAAACGCTGAACTCGACGCCCATCACGATTTACGGGCCGCGCGGAACGAAGGCGGTAGTCGCCGGGCTCGTGACGGCACTGACCGCATCGGTCGAGGGTGCGATGAATATGCGCGCGCGCATGCCTGGGGCGCCCGGCGATAATATCAAAGTCGTCGAGCTTGATGACGGTGCATCGTTTGCTTTAGGTCAGATCCGCGTGACCGCGGCGTCAAATTCTCATTTTTCAGCCACGCCAGGTAGCGAGGCGACGAAGCGTGCTACACTGTCTTTCCGGTTCGACACCCCTGGGCGATCCATCGTGTACACCGGTGACACAGGACCCAGCGCTGCTGTCGAGAAGCTAGCCAAGAATGCGGACCTGCTGGTCAGCGAGATCATGGACCCCGACGAAGCGATTGCGCGCCGCCGGAAGCAAACGCCCGATCGTCCGGAAGCTGTTTGGAAAATGATCAGCGAACACTTTTACAAGGAGCATCTGTCGCCGACCGAAGTGGGCCTTCTGGCGTCGCGGGCCAATGTGAAGATGCTCGTCCTGACTCACAACGCGCTGCCGCCGGAAATCATCGATCGCGCACGCACGCAGATCCAAGCCAACTTCAAAGGGCCAATCCAGTTTGCCGAAGATCTGAACTCGTTCTGATAGATGCGGCGAGCATCCCAATCATCCGGTCGGCTAAGTGCTGACTGAAGGCAGCAAGCGCGGGGTGTGCTGGGTGGTCGTCTCGATTGTACTTCCGACGGCTTGGGGCTGCGGGCTATTCGAAAGCCCATAGCCATATCTTGGAGGAATTGCCTGAAAGGCAGTCGAGGCCGTCGCTGGCTTTCGCGAGATGATCGGGCGCCGTGGAGCGGCGCCCGTCATCGTTTGAGGTCGGGACCGAGCGCCGATAGCGTGTGTTCTTTCCCTTCTCACTACCGCTAGAAGGTTTGCAGGTCCTTTGCGAACGTAACCGGACCCTTGAAGTTGGCGATGATCTGCGCCTTCGCTTTGGCGATCGCATTGTCCGGTAGCGCATTGTGGGTCAGCACCAACGCTTTAACGCCAGCGCGAGACGCCATCAGGCCGGCTTCGGTGGGGGACACATGCTCCTTGCGGAAATGGGCAAGGACCGAGTCAGCGATGAACGAGGGCATAGCCGGGGCCGCTGCCTTCACCTTTGCGAAGGCGATCTCCGGATCCATGATCTCGCATACGAGCAAATCAGCATTTTTGGCGAGTGCTTCGACGGCCGGACTGGGTCCGGTATCGCCGGTGTAGACAATCGAGCGGCCGGGACCATCAAATCGAAACGCGAAGGACAGCGCGCTCGGATCGTCGCCTCCGGGTGTCGCAATATAGTGCGTATTCCTCACCGCGGTTACCCTCACGTCGCCGATCGACAGCTTCTGACCATCGCTCATCTCGATGACCTTGATATTGTCGCCCGGCTTACCGCGCACGAACCCGCGCATGTTGTTTGCGCCTAAGGCCGAAGTGAGCATGCCATTGACCATCGATTCCACCAGACCCTTGGTGCCTGGAGGTCCATAGATCGTGAGCGGGCTGGGTTCGATCATCTGATAACGCTGGCTCAACACGGCAAAGAGTCCGCCGGTGTGATCGAAATGCAGGTGGCTGATAAAGATCGTGTTGATTTGACGCAGGCTGACCCCGGCCTTTGCGGCTTGCCAAGCGGCGCCATCGCCGCTGTCCACCAGGATATTCTGCGTACCAGTTTTCAGCAAATTGGCGGGCTCGGCGCGCTCGGCATTGGGTATCGGGCCTGAATTTGTCCCGAGGGTCGTCCATTTCATCACAGACGGAGCGCTTGCCGGCTTGCTCGACCCGACAGCCGATACTGTTCCGAGCGCGGCCAAGGCGAGGGCGGGCACAATGATAGTGGCAAATCGCATTCAACTCTCCTGCGTATCGATTAACTGTCGCGCTGTGCGGGGCTGTTGGGATGGTCAAACCGGCGGAAGCGTTTTCGACCAGGTTTTGACGATCTCCGCGTAGCGCTCCGGCTGAAACAGGTGCATCATGTGCAGCGCATCGGGATGGGATTGATAATCGACCTTTACGCCGGCGGCGCGGATCAGCTCACAAGCCTTTTGAGCCTGGAGATCGGACAAGGCGCCGATCAGATTTCCTGTCGCCGGGTCGATCGCGCGTTGGTGATGGGTGATCAGTACGGGGACCTTTACCGAGCTCAACATCCGGTCATGTGGGCAGTTGAGGCCCACGGTTCCTTCCCAAAAAGCACGCGCCCATTCCGGATCGTATTCCTTGAGATTTTGCCGCGGTTCAGGAGAGGAACCCGCCATTCGTAACAGCGGGCTGGTGGAAGACTTCGCAGCGGCGAGGAAGCCCGCCCAGTCGTTTATCTTCCACTGGTCGCCAAGATAATCCCGGTACATTTCAAATGCGGGACCGGCGGCCTGCCGGATCGAATGACCGAACTTTGGTGTCAGCTCGGAGGCGAACAGCGGAGGGTCTTCATAGACTGCCCCGCGGATTTGACCCGGCATCGCATAGGCCGACAGCCAGGCGGACAGAACGCCTCCTGAGGAATTGCCGGCGCAGATGACCGGCTTCCTGATGACCAATGCAATGAACCGGACCAGATCGTTGCCGAAATTGTCGAAGCTGTATCTCTTGGGAGTCCAGCTGCTTCTCCCTTGACCGCGCAGGTCGACCGCGAAGACGTGAAAGTCCTCTGCCAGGAGTTTCATCGCCTTCTCGTATGTCCACCAGGACCCGGTTTGTTCGGGCACGAGGAGCAGGGCGGGCTTTTCCGGCGAACCCGCCTCTGCGTAATTCATTTGAATTTCGCCGAGATCTGCCAGGCGTTCCGGATAGTCATGCGGAACATACACGTTGCGATTGGCCGGCGAGGGGGGCTTTTCGGACGCTATGGCTCCTGAAGCTGCAATCGCGATTGGAGCCGTCGCTGCGGATTTAATGAAGTCCCGGCGCCCATTTTCAGGTGAACTGGTCATATCCGTGTCTGTCCATAAAGATTGGGCCGCATCGTTGCGCGACTGTCGGCCAGGCTCAGTGGAAATATCCCTTGCCCGCTTCGACCTTGTGCAGGATGCCGTCGAGATCGGCGCGCGAGTAATAATAGCCGGCTCGCACCACGCCCGCGATCCGATGCAGGTTTTGCACGCTATCGATCGGGTTGGCGTCGAGAAGAACCAGGTCCGCGCTGGCGCCGGTAGCGATGCGCCCAAACATCGGCCAGCCCATGAAGTCGCCCCCATTGATCGTCGTCATCTGGAGAATTTTCAGTGGGGTGATACCAGCCTTTGCGAGCTCGTCGAACTCCTGATGCAGCGAGAAGCCCGGCACTTCCCATTGACCACTCACGTCGCTCCCCGCGAGCATCTTCACGCCGGCATCGTCGTAGAGTTTCGTCATGCGAAGCTGCAGTTCGTACACTTTGGCGAGAGCGGCCCGTTTCGGCGCATCATGGTTCTTGGCGAACTTCGCCGCTGTCTCACGCCACAAGGCGATGGTTTCAGGCGGCATGTACTTATAATTGGCGTCGTCAGCGTATTCGGGGGCACCGCTGAGTTCGATCGTTCGGAGGCGGATCAGGGTTGGGATCTGCCACGTTTCGTATTTGACGAACGTGGCGGCCAGCGCGCGACATTTGGTATCGTCGAATGTCGCCAAAATGCGATCGTAACGCGCTGCGCCAGCCTCATCGGCGTCCGCTGACGGGTTGATGATCCGCTTCTGGATCAGGTCGGCGGCGAGTTTTTCCATGAGCGGAAGTTTTGTGGGAGGAGCTTTCATGACCGGCTGTTTGGCGACCGCTTCCCGCAGCGCTGCCTCATCAGTCGAGCACGAGATCATTTCCGTATCGCCAGGCCCCAAATGTTCGATCGCGCGCATTCCGCGTCGCGCGGCTTCCGCGGCATCGACGCCGGGCTGAAGATGGCCGACGAACGGAAGACCGACTTTTCGCGCCTCTTCTTCGGCCGCGAAAAAGATGTCGGGCGCAGCAAGCCCGACCTTGATGAAGTCGGCGCCTTGCCTTTTTTGGGCGTCGACTTCCTTGCGTACCTCGTCAGGAGAGCCGGCATTGAACGGCGTTAGGATCGTCCCGGGCATAAGCAGCGCTTCTGGCGCATATCGCCCTGTTGGCTTGCGGCCCTGCGCGCGCTCCTCGAGCATCCGGGGCGAGCCCGACATCTGCCGAAAGCCCGTGATGCCATTGGCAAGCATGAGGGCCATCGTGCCTGAGACGTCGAACGGACCGAGCGGGTGCGCGTGAAAGTCGTTATACCCGGGGACGAGAAACTTCCCCTGCGCCTTCACTATTTGCGCGCCCGTCGCTTGCGGCAACGTGCCCATCGGCACAATCGAGACGACTTTCCCCTTGTCGGTCAAAACGTCCATGTTCGGCGAGAGCTTGCCGTCGCGGACATCGACGACCGTGACGCCGGACAGGATGAGCTTGCCGGACGGCTGGATCGTCGTCACCGGATGCCATGGTTCGTAGTCGACCCAGGCATAGGCGCCCGTGCCCGCGACGAGCGCGATGCCTAGCGCAATCAGCCATTTCCTACGCATGTTGCCTCCTCAATCCTCACTGTCTGCTGCTGGACCCCGATAAGGCTCGGCGAACGGCCAATGTGCCGCTCCCGCAACCCCTCGGGTCGCGGCCACTTGCCGGTTGGCGCCAAGCAAAAGAGTTGGGCATCCTCTCAATCCTTTGTTCGACGAGTGCGCTTTGCCCCAGCCGTTCAGCGCACGCCAGTAATAAATATATTGCTTAAAAAAAACTATGAATGCAGGATGCCCGTAATGGTGATTTGCGGGATTGGCGGCCGAATCGACTGCCGGAGAGGGATTTCATGAAGCTGTTGCGATTCGACGATGCGGCTGGGCCGCGTCTGGGAGTTATGGCGAACGACGTAATTGTCCCGCTCGATGCGCTACGCGGGGATTATCCGACAATGCTTGCCGTCATTGCGGCGGGCGACGCGGCGTTGGCGAAGATCGCGGCTGTCGTCGATCAGGCCGCCGATACGGTGCCGCTGGCAGACGTCAGACTGTTGGCGCCCCTTGAACGACCCGGCAAATTCCTTGCGATCGGCATGAATTACAAAAAGCATGTCGCGGAGGCGGAGAAGCTCGGGATCGCAGCCCCGACAAACCAATATTGGTTCAACAAACAGACCACGTGCATCGCTGGCCCGTTCGAGGATACCGATCCCGGCGTGTCCCAGGCGCTCGATTACGAGGTCGAACTGTGCGTCATTATCGGAAAACCGGCCAAGAGCGTCGACGCAGCTAACGCGAAAAACCACGTTTTCGGCTACACCGTTTGTAACGACGTATCGGCACGCGACTGGCAACGGCATTCGCCGACGTTCACCGTGGGCAAGTCGTTCGACACGCACGGGCCGATCGGACCCTGGATCGTAACGGCCGACGAGATTGCCGATCCCCACGGACTCGATCTTCGCTGTTTCGTGAACGGTGACTTGCGACAGGCCGGAAACACCGGTGAACTGATCCACAACGTCTGGGATCAGATCGCCTATCTCTCGACGGCCTTCACCCTCGAACCGGGCGATTTGCTTGCCACTGGAACGCCTGACGGTGTGGGCGCGGCGATGAATCCGCCTCAGTTCCTGAAGGTCGGCGACGTGGTGCGCTGTGAGATCGAGGGCATCGGCGCGATCGAGAATAGGGTCGCCGCTCCGGCGGCAAAATAACGGCTGACGTCGGAGACGGTTATGGCCGTACATGGAATATTGTCCGTTACGCTGGACGTACCGTCGCTAGACGAGGGCGTAAAATTCTACACCGATGCCGGTCTCGAAGCGGTGATCGAGGACGGTATCGCGCACTTGCGATGCGTCGGTCAGGACCGAAGCTCGATCATCTTGCGCGGGGGGATGGCGAAAAAGCAGCTCCATCATGTCGCGCTTCGCGCTGACGGCCTCGACGAGATTGCGAGTCGAACGGAAGATGCCGGAGGGCAGGTCGTTCCGGCGCCAACAGGGTTCGCGGACAATGGGCTGTGGGTGACCGATCCAAATGGCACCCTGTTTCATCTGATAGAGCATCCGGCCGATCCCGACTTGGCGGCGACGCCGCCGTTCGAAATCAACGGCCCGGGGCGCATCACGCGCATTCGCCGCTCGGCCATGCTGCCCGCGACGCACTATGCGCGGGTCAGGCCGCTAAGATTAGGCCACGTTCTCCTGTTTTCGCCTGATGTGATGGCGAGCGTGCGTTTTGTCACCGAAGCGCTAGGCATGGGTCTCGCCGATCAAGCGCAGGATGTGATCGCCTTCACCTGCGCACGCCGAAACAGCGACCACCACGTCCTCGCCTTCGCGAAGTCGCCGGGGATCGGCTTCCACCATGCCAGTTTTCAGGTGGTCGATCCCGACGAGGTCGGTCGCGCGGGACGCGCGTTGCTCGACAAGACCGGGCGGGGCGATTGGGGCGTGGGCCGGCACACGATCGGCTCGAACTTCTTCCACTACATCCAGGACCCTTGGGGATCCTGGTTCGAATATTATTCCGACATGGACCATATCGACGATTACGCGCTGTGGTCGCCGACGAATTACGGAATGGAAGACAGCCTCGCGAACTGGGGCCCAGCGGTGCCCGGTGATTTCGTCCACAATTATGAAGTCGAGGGTACGAACGCGTGAGCGAAGTCGATGTTGACGTCCTGGTCGTGGGCGCCGGCCCGGCCGGTCTGGCCTCTGCCATAGAATTGGGGTCACGCGGCGTGCGTGTGCTGGTGGCGGAGCGCAATGACAGGGGAGGGACTGCGCCGCGGGCGAAGACCACGAATGTTCGGACGCGGACCCACCTTCGGCGTTGGGGGCTGGCGGACAGGCTTGCCGAAGAGTCGCCCTTCGGCGTCGATTACCCGAACAATATGGTGTTCGTGACGCGCCTTTCCGGCTTCGAACTGGCGCGCTTTGCCAATGCGTTCAATGCTTCGCCGGAACGTTCGCAGCTCTATCCCGAGCATGCACAGTGGATTCCGCAATATTCCCTTGAGAAGGTCCTGATCGAAAAGGTTCGGTCGCTGCGCTGCGTTGATCTCCGCTTCGATACCGACTTCGAAACGGCAAGCCAGGACGACACTGGCGTCACCGCCAAACTGACCGATAAGGACGGTGGCGAATTGACAGTTCGCGCACGGTATCTGATCGGCGCAGACGGCGCCCGAAGCAAGATACGCGATCTCATTGGCGCGACGCTGGAAGGCCAGCACGGCCTGTCGCACAGCTACAACATCATCTTTCGCGCCCCCGGCCTGAGCGAAGCGCATGCTCACGGCCCCGCAGCGATCTATTGGCAGTTGGGCAGGCAGGGCCTCAGTGCGGTCGGTCCGATGGACCGGGACGATAAATGGTTCTTTATGCCGGGCGGTGCAAAGCCGGGCGAAAAGCTATCCGATGAGGAGGCCGTCGCACTCATCGTCGAGCGCACCGGCATCGACATGCCATTCGAGGTCCTGAGCGCAGATTCATGGGCGGCAAGCGAACTGATCGCCGACAAATATGCCGATCGCCGCATCATCCTGGCCGGCGATGCATGCCATCTCCATCCACCATTTGGTGGTTACGGCATGAACATGGGAATCGGCGATGGCGTCGATCTGGGATGGAAGATTGCCGCGACGTTGCAAGGGTGGGGCGGCCCTAGACTGATCGACACCTATGAGGCCGAGCGGCGTCCGATCCACCGTGCGGTCATCGACGAGGCGATGGCGAACTACGCCATCGCCGGTACGATGCCTCCGCCGCAACTCGAGGACGACGGACCGGAAGGCGAACAAATCCGCAGGGCCGTGGGGATGGTCATACAGTCGGCCAAGGGTCGCGAGTTCAATACGCTGGGGACGGTTCTGGGGCTGGGCTATGAGGGATCGCCGATCGTTTCGGCCGAGCCCGGGCCACCGCCTGAACATGTCAACGAAGTGTACACGCCAACCGCTCGACCGGGCTATCTTGCGCCCCATGCCTGGCTCGAGGATGGTCGATCGCTTTATGACGCTTTCGGCCAGGGGTTTTCGCTCGTCGTGGCACGCAATGCCGATGAGACCGAGGTCGCCAAGGCGGTCGATGACGCCCGAATGCTGGGGGTCCCCCTGACGATCGTGCGACCCGGAAATGTCCCCGCTCGCGACCTCTACGGTGTTTCGTTGACCCTAGTGAGGCCGGATCAGCATGTGGCGTGGCGCGGTGATCAGTGGACGAGCGCGTTGGGTATGGCAGTTGCGCGCCGCGAGCCTGTCGCTGCGGCATGACGGTTCCAGCTGCACCTGACCTTGTCCGAGCGCGGCTCGACGCTGCGCCGATGAGCACGACGCAGTCGCTGGCCGTGGCCATCGCGTTCTTGCTGTCGGCGTTGGACGGCTTCGACGTGCTGTCCGTGACGTTCGTCGCCCCGGCAATCATCAAGGCGTGGCATGTTGAGAAGGGGGCGCTTGGCGTGTTACTGTCAGCGGGCCTCGCCGGGATGGCTGCGGGGGCATTCATCCTGGCGCCGATCGCGGATCTTGCCGGCCGCAAGGTGATGGTGTTGGTCGCGCTCGGGCTGATGGCGGCCGGCATGGCCCTCAGTGCCGGCGCGGGGTCGCTTGAACAACTGATAGCTTGGCGAGTGGTAACCGGGGTCGGCATCGGATCATGCGTCGCCGTTATCAATCCTATCGCCACGGAATTTGCGAATGCGCGGCGTCGACCCCTGACCATCTCCGTGATGGCGCTCGGCTACCCCGTCGGCGGCGTCGTTGGCGGTCTGCTCGCTGCGGTGCTGCTGCGGCATTATGGATGGCAGGCAGTTTTCGCCGCGGGTGCGATCGGCGCCCTCATCATGATCCCGGCGGTCTTGCTGCTGTTGCCCGAATCAATTGCGTACCTGGTATCGAGAAAGGGCAGTCTTGAGCAGCTCAACGCCGTGCTTGTACGCTGCGACCAACCGCCGCTAGACGCCTGGCCGGAAGAAAGCGCGGTCGCAAAGCGTGGCTATTCGGCGCTCTTCACCCGAGAACAGGCGGCGGCCACAGTTTGGCTCGTTTGCATCACGATGCTCTTCACGTTCCCGGTCTATTTCGTGCTCAGCTGGCTACCGCAGATGATCGCCGAAATGGGATTTGCTTCCTCGACAGCAAGCCTCGCCTCAGCGGTTGCCAGCATGGCAGGCGTTGCCGGAGGTCTGGTGCTCGGCTGGCGCGCTCAGCGCGGCGGCCTGCGCTGGCTAACCAGCGGCGGCATGGTTGGGCTGGGGCTAGCTACCAGCCTATTCGGGGTAACACCGCCCCATTTACCCATGCTGATGGCAATGGCCGCTGCCTGCGGATTTTTTTTGTTCGGCGCGTCGTGCGGTTCATTTGCGACGGCGGCGACCACGTTTAAGGACGAAGCGCGCGCCGCAGGCAGCGGTTTTGTCAGCGGGGCGGGGCGGGTGAGTAGCGCTATAGCACCCGCAGCGGCAGGATGGTTGTTCGCGGCCGGGTTCGATCGCGCAGTCGTCTCGAGCATCTTCGGCGGGTTTGCGATCGCTGCCGGCGCCATTCTCTACTTCGGTTGGGGGCGGTTTCGACCGGCCCAACATCGTTTGCGATAGCCACAGGCATCGCGAGAATATTCAGCCAGATAAAAAAGTCATATTGTAAAAAAATATTTTTATTTTACACGTATCGTTATCCGAAAACGGCGACGGGTTACCCGATCGCAAGGGGAGGGGAATAACGATGCGGAGCAATCTGCTAATCGCGACAGCTTTTGGCGCACTGATGATGGGAGCGCCGGCCTACGGGCAAACCAAGTCGGATGGGGACGCTCCGGTCACGCCCAACGACGGGCAATCGTCGCAACCCCCGAACTCAGCCCAACTCGGTGACATCATCATCACCGCTCAACGCAAAACCGAAAACCTCCAGAAGGCGCCCGTTGCGGTGGCGGTCATAGGTGGCGACACGATCAGTAATGCGGGCATCACGGCCCCTGGTCGTCTCCAGGAACTCGTCCCGGCGCTTTCGATACAGCCGACTAGCTCTGGCAACCTGATCTTTATTCGCGGTGTCGGCAACTTCACGTTGACGTCGAACAGCGATCCATCGACCGCCTTCAATTTCGACGACGTCTATGTTGGCCGGCCAACGTCCAGCAATGGCGTCTTCTACGATCTCGACCGTCTCGAGGTGCTGAAGGGCCCTCAGGGAACGCTATATGGTCGGAACGCGACGGCGGGTGCGATCAACGTCATTCCCACGCAGCCGAAGTTGGGCGAACTGAGCGGTTACGCCACCGTCGGCTATGGCAACTACAATGCGCTGACCGCCGAAGCCGCGATCAACGTGCCTCTTGGGCCGAACGGCGCGTTGCGCGTGTCGGGCAATTATTCAAAGCGCGATGGGTATCTGAAGGACGGCACCTCCAATGATGATACCAAGGCGTTCCGCGTCCAGCTCAAAGGCGAACTGACGTCCGATCTCACTGTGCGCGCAACCTTTGACTATGCGCATGTCGGTGGGACTGGCGAGGGTATGGTCTATATCGACAAAGCTGTCTTCAACGGCACCAATTTCGTCATCACGCCATCCGGACTGCCAGAAGCCGAAGGGCTGGGAACCCCAGCGTCACAAGCCTATCGACAGACGCTTGTATTCGCCGCGATCGGCGCAAAGGCAAATCCGCTGTTGCAGGATCAATATCTCAACAACAGCTACTTCGGCGCAAACCTCAACATTGCGTTGCGCACCGGCATCGGCACTTTCACCATCATCCCGGCATGGCGGTACGCGCACATCGACAGCATCGTCCGGCCGGGCTTCATCGGCAACTCGAACGAAAAGGACGATCAGGAGAGCGTCGAACTCCGCTTTGCGGCGAAGCGGTTTTCGATCTTCGATTTCTCCGCCGGTCTCTATTATTACAACGAGAAAGTCCGATCGATCGGAGCGCTCAGCCTCGAATCCGCGATCAGCTTTACCGACCAGCGCTATGCAACCCGGTCAAAGGCAGCCTATGCCCGTCTCACGGCCAATGTCACGGACTGGTTCCGCCTGACGGGCGGCATCCGCTACACTGACGATGACAAAACCTTCGTCGGCAAGGGCACTTCGCTTGCCATCGTGTGCCAAGTTCGCGTCGCCGGCGTCGCCAGCTGCCCCAACGCGCCACTCATCCGCTGGACCAAATCGCTTGCGGAGCAGCCGATCGTTCCGCCGGCAGGGGGGGCGGTCCCGCTAGGGACGTCGGGCGCGGTCATCACGCGGGTTGATAGCGTCAATAACGCAGCCATCGCGCAGAACCAGACCACGTATCGCGGCGCGATCGAGTTCGATGTCGGCCCACGCTCGCTGCTCTACGCAAGCGTGGAAACAGGCTATCGGTCGGGCGGCTTCAATTTCGCCGCCGGCCGCGGACCGTTTCTGCCAGAGTATATCACTGCCTATACCTTTGGCCTGAAGAACCGCTTCTTCAACAATCGCGTGCAGCTCAATCTCGAAGGCTTCATCTGGAAGTATCGTGATCAGCAGTTGTCGCACATCGCACTCGACGCCAATAATCGGCCGGCAAATATCACTGAGAATATCGGTCGGTCGACCAACAAGGGTTTCGAGGCGGAACTGACGGTAGCGGCGACGAAAAACACGATACTCAATGCCGACGTCCAGTATCTGAACGCGAAATACGATTCCTTTCTTTACCAGACACCCGTGTCGGCTGGTCGGCCATTCACCGGGTGCCCGGTCGCGGTCTCCAGTAATCCGGCATTCTACAACGTCGATTGTTCGGGATACCCCGCGTTCAATGCGCCGAAATGGACAATCAATTTCGGCCTTCAACAGACGTTTAATGTCAGTGATCGCTACAAATTCGTCTTTTCGGCGGATACGCAATACCGCTCCAGCCATTACGCGTTTTACTACTTTACGGCCGACGAACTTGTTGGCGGGGTTTGGCGCAGCAATGCACTGCTGTCCTTCGGCCCGTCGGATAACCGCTGGTCAGTATCAGCCTATGTTCGCAACATTGAAAACAAACGAACAATTCTATTCATCCCCGAGCATCCTTCGCTGACGGCGGCGACGGCACAACTCGCGGCACCCCGGACGTTTGGGGGGCGAGTGTCGATGAAGTTCTGATTTGCCGCACCGGCTTCCCCGCCACCCGCGGACCTCACCAAGGCTCTGCGAAAATTGCCTTGGCGGGGGAAGGGCGTTCATGCGAATACCCGAAAAATAGTGCGGGGCGGCGAATAACTACGATGCTGACGATGATGGATTCTCGCGACGATGAAAACGGGGGCTCGCGCAGCCAAACGAGTTGGGCGTACGAAGCCATACGTCGCGATATTCTAAGCGGTCGCCATGTTCCCGAGAAGAAGCTCAAGATCCAGGATTTGGCAGAGGAGCTCGAAGTAAGTCCTGGTGCCGTGCGCGAGGCTTTGTCGCGTCTGGTGCCTGAGCAACTCGTTGTTTCGCGAGACCAGCGCGGATTTGCTGTCGCGCCATTGTCGATTTCCGATCTGGAAGACTTGACGGAACTTAGGTGCGATATTGAATCGATCGCTCTCAGGCGGTCGGTCGAACGGGGCACGGTAGAGTGGGAAGCCGGCATTGTGGCCGCTGAGCATCGGCTGCGCGCGCAATCTATCACCATTGATGAGCCCGAACCGCGTCTCAATCCGGATTGGGTCGTCAGTCACGCCGCATTTCACCTCGCACTGGTCGCGGCTTGCGGTAGCCGACGTCTGCTCCAGCTTCACTCGCAGCTATACGAACAGTCAGAGCGATATCGCGGGCTTTCGGTTCGGACCGAAACCGATCGCGACGTCGGCAACGAGCATAGCGAGATTGTGCGTTACGCACTGGCGCGCGATGCTGACCGCCTCGTCGCGGCCACGGTCGATCACCTGCGGACCACCACCGAATTGATCGTCAACGCCGTTCGCAATCGCATAGCGGCTTAGGAGTCGCGACCGTTCTGTCAAACCAACAGGGCAGGTGATAGCTATGACCGCGCTGGTTGCGAGCCTCGGTTTCCTGCCAATGGCGCTTGGCCATGGTTCGGGCGCCGAAGTTCAGAAGCCGCTCGCAACCGTTGTGATCGGGGGACTGATCTCGGCCACCTTACTCACGCTGTTCGTCTTGCCGACGCTCTATGCGCAACTCGCCAAGCGGGTAAGATGACCCCACGCTGCTTTGCGCCCCAATTTCGGCCGTTCGGTGGCGCCCGTTCGGTCCTGAAAGGTGTCGCTCGTCCAGGCCCCGGTTCAAGGCGCAATCTAGGTAGAAAGCGGATTTTCAGCTTGTGCCAGCCGAATTCAGGTTCAGCGATTTGTATCGTCCGAGCGGCCACACCAACCGGGAAGGTAGGAAGCATCCTGCTCGACGGCCATGGCCGCCGCCTTAACTACCGCCCGCTCGAAATCACGCTCGAGCAATTTAAGCCCGATCCGCCGGCGCAGGAAATCGGCCCACAGAAACTCCGAATAGGGCGTGATATCCTTGGCGTAACCGCCCGATCGTCGCAGTTCCCCAGCAAGCGAGCGATAGGGATCGTCTTTCATCGCGCTCACCGACTTTGGCAATTTTTCGTGGCCTTGACGCACGCCCTCCGCGTCGAACGGATGCAGCCAGTTGCGGTTCTCCATGAACGTCCAGAATGCGCTTTTCTTGAGGTAGTGGAGGTCGGCAATCACACTGACCAGGACGTGGCTCACCCCTTCGTCGTGCAACGCGCGGACCAAGTGATGGTGATCGATGACGTAGGGCACGCCCTTTGGACCGACGATCACAGGAATCATGTGCCTACCCAGGAAATCCGGGCCGTCACGCTCGGCGCGTTGGCGCCAATCGGCGCGTTTTCGCTCCACCTCGCGCAAGCCCACGGTCATCTGAGTCGGGCGGAGCGCGGCAATCGCCACGGGATGGAGGGTCGGCGCGAAATCTTCTCTCACCGGTCATCCTTCCGATTCTGACATTGCTGCACTCACGGTTAAAACAGCATCATCGACGCTATAGCTGCTACGCTGGCCGAGATCGGTTTCGCCGGCCGCAGCAATGAGGTCGCGGGCGGCGTCGTGCAAGCGCGCCAGCTGGAGGCGAATTCCGGCATGGGTCATCGAGTGATCGAACTCGACCAGCGCGTCGAGCGCGGTGCTATCGAGATCGTAACTCTCCTCGAGACTGAGGACGACGGCGCGGATTGATGAATCGCCGCGCGTGCTGGACGCGACAAGCCCGAGCATGCGTTCGGCGTTGGCGAAGAACAAAGGCGCGGTGGGCCGCCAAATACCGATATGCGTCGGCGTGATAGCTTCGGCATGGCGCGCCACGTCGACATAATCATGGCTGTCACCCAGTCGACCGAGTCGGGCGATCTGCGGCGTCGCCAGCCGGCGGATGAGCGCCGCGAGGGACAGTGCGATCGCGAGCAACATGCCGTCGAGCACGCCCAGCGCGAGCACGCCAAGGGCGGCCCCGAGCGCGACGAACTGATCACGATCCAAGCGCCATAATCGAACGATCGGCGCAGGGTTGAGTGAGTGAATTAGCGCGGCAATCACCACCGCGGACAGCACCGGTTCCGGCAGAAGCGCGACCAGCGGCATCGCGAACAGCACTATCATCACCAGGCCGATCGCTGCGATCACGCCTGTCATCCGGCTGGTCGAGCCAGCCGCCTCATTCGCCGATCCAGCCGAAAACCCGGCCCCGACCGGCATGCCCTGAACCAACGCGCTCGCGATGTTGGAGAGACCGAGCGCAGCGAGTTCGCGATTGGCGTCGATCGCATCGTCATGTCGGAGCGCGAGTGTCCGAATGGTGCCCCAGGATTCCGCGAACAATATTAGGACGAGCGGTACCGTAAACTGCGCGAGCCGCGAATAATCGCCCCATTCGAGATTGGGTAAGGTGGGCATCGCCAGCGCGGTGTCGATGCGGCCGACCACCGCTACACCGTGCCCCTCAAGACCGAACCAGGCGGAAGCCGCGATCCCCGCGACCAGCACGATAAAGGCGCCTGGGATTGCCGGAAATCGTCGAAGCAGGAGGAGCGCAACCAGCGCTGTCCCTCCCGTCGCTATACTCACGCCCTTCCAGGCCGGCGCTGACCGCACCAAGGCCGCGCAATAGGCGACGATGTCCGAAGACTTGATGCTGACGCCGGTAATGATCGGTAGCTGATGGAGGACGATCGTGACGGCGATGCCCAAAGCGAAGCCGCGTAGAACTGGCCGCGAAATGAAACCGGTTAGTCCACCGAGGCGTGCCGCAGACGCCGCGAGGAACAAAAGCCCCGCCATGCCGACAACCACCGCACCAAGCGCAGCGCGCCCTTCGCCGGGCAGCGGCACCACCGCCAGCGTCGCCGCCAATATCGCTGCCGATGACGATGTGGCGGAGACGATTGCGAACCGGCTGCGCCCGATCATCGCATACGCTATGCAACCGGCGATGCCCGCGAAGATTGCATGCTGGGGCGCCAAACCGGCGATACCCGCATAAGCCACCGCCTCGGGTAGCATGAGGCCCGCAACGCACAATCCCGCGACCAGATCATTTGTCCGCATCGACACCGATTAGCCGCGCAATCCAGGCGGTTGGCAAGTGTGAGATTGGCGGTGACGGAAAGGTGCTCCAACAGCCGCCGCTGAGCCGGATGGCGGCGATCCCGGATGCAGCATCTGTCCGCCTCCGGCGCTTTGTTGATGGAAAACAACCCGGCCTCGACCTCCTCTGCGAATCAGAGGCAAAAGCCCCGGCGGCGCTGAGCTCACCTTGGGTCCGCGGTTAGGCTACGCATTTCTCCATGCTCGCATACCGGCTGGCGCCCAGCCAGGTTTGGAACGTGGCTTCGAGTTCCCGGTCGCCGACCAGCACTAGCGAGCCGTCCTCAATTGCGCTCGTTACGGGCTCGTAGCCCATCCACACTTCGGTCATCGTGCGCAGGTCGGTCGTGATGTAAAGATCCACGTCGAATCCGGGGTCGACCGAACACAGGTCGACGTCCTTGCCGGGTTCAGCGATCAGCCACCAGTTGCGGCTTTCTATAGGCAAATCGCGGTAGATGATCTGAATGGTGCTGCGACGCCGTGGCATCGGGTCCGGGTTGATCTTGCGGCGCATATTCCACATCAAGAGTTTGACATCGAGATGCGCCATCGTCGCTTGCGTCGTCACCCAGCGGTGACCCCAATTGCCCATGGCATCGACGATCGGTTCAGTGGCGCGGCCTGCTTCGGTAAGCGAGTATTCGTAGAGGTCGGGGCCTTCGCTCGACCGCGAGCGTTTGACCACGCCCGCAGATTCCAAATCTTTGAGCCGCTTCGAAAGCAGCGCGGGCGACATCCGCGGTAAGCCACGTCGCAGGTCGTTGAAGCGAGTCGTGCCATTGAGTAATTCGCTCAACAGCATCATGGTCCAGCGCGAACACAAGATGTCGGATGCCATTGCCAACGGGCAGAACTGCCGGAGTCCGTTGTCAGCCATTAGCTTACCTCGCGCGGTCGAGTTCCGTTGAGCTTATGTCGGGCCGCGTGAGGTGACCAGTTCACTTTCTATATCGGCGCGATTCACATTCTGAACTGGCTGCAGCGGCATAGACGGGGTCTACCTTTATTGATCTGGCGAGCCACTCTCGCCTCGAGCAACGGAGAGCCGTCATGACTACCATCGACCGAACGACACAAACGGCCGCCGCTGCAAACCCCAACAAAGCACTGTGGGAGAAAGGCGACTTCACACGAATTGCTGCGTCGATGCGCGAGTCCGGCGAAGAGTTGGTCGAAACGATGGGCGTCACACCGGGCATGGAGGTCCTCGACCTCGGCTGTGGCGACGGAACCACCGCCGTACCCGCCGCCCGGCGCGGCGCGCGAGTGCTCGGCGTAGACATCGCCGCCAACCTCGTCGCGGCAGGTAACGTCCGCGCCCGCGAGGCGGGCCTTTCAAACCTGTTCTTCCGGGAGGGCGATGCGTCTCGTCTGGAAGGAATAGACGACAATCGCTTCGATCTCGTCGTCAGCATCTTTGGCGCGATGTTTGCGCCCAACCCGTTCGACGTAGCGCGTGAGATGGTGCGTGTGGCCCGGCCCGGTGGGCGCATCGTCATGGGCAATTGGATACCCGGCGATCCCACGCTGGTCGCACAAGTCCTCAAGATCAGCGCCGAATTCACCCCGCCGCCGCCCGATGGATTCGTTAGCCCGGTTAGCTGGGGCGTGGCCGATAATGTCCAGGAGCGCTTCACCGCTGCCGGCATTTCACCGGATGCGATCTCCTGCACGCCGACGCTTTATACATTCCGGACGCCTAATCCGCCCGCTGCTCTGCTCGATACGTTCCGCCACTATTACGGGCCGACCATGAACGCGTTCGATGCGGCGCAAAGGGATGGCCGGGCAGACGAACTCTACAACCGACTGTCGGCCCTTTTCGAGGAGGAGAATCAAGGCGGGGCGGACGAAACCATAATTGCTGCGAACTACCTGAAGGTCATAGTCCGCAAATAGCCGGAGGCAGTCCAAACCTGACGGATCTCAACGATGCCAGTGGGTCACTGAGGTTTGGCGACAAAGCGTCGTTGGTCGTTCGCGGCGGACCGGATTTCACCCAATAGCCGTCATTTTCGAACGGTATTGACCAGCGATGTGAGAGGCCGGCCACAGGAGGCAGGCCGGCCTCTCGCTCCCGAAAGCTACGGGAGCATCACGGTATCGATAACGTGGATGACGCCGTTCGACTGCATCACGTTGGCGATGGTGATCATGCCGGTGTCGCCTTTGCCGTCCATGATCGCCCAACCGCCGCCCATCTTCTTGAAGCTCAGCACGCCGCCGTTGACGGTCTTGTAGGTGGCGGTGCCGCCGTTCGCCTGGGCCTTGGCGGCGATCATCGCGGCGGTAATTTTGCCGGGAACAACGTGATAGGTTAGAACGCCGGTGAGCGCAGCTTTGTTTTCGGGCTTAAGCAGTGTGTCGACCGTGCCGGCCGGCAGCTTCGCGAACGCGGCATTGGTCGGCGCGAAGACGGTGAACGGGCCCGGGCCCGACAGCGTATCGACGAGGCCAGCCGCCTTCACCGCCGCGACCAGCGTGGTGTGATCCTTCGAATTGACGGCGTTCTGGACAATGTTCTTGGTTGCATACATGGCCGCGCCACCGACCATCGGATTTTTCATTGCGGCGTATCCGCCCGTCGCGCCGGCGACCAACGTCGCGGCGATCATGATGTTACGAACAACCTTCATATGCCTGTCTCCTATGCCCGCCTGGTTGGCGATTGCGGGCGGAGATACGGACCGGGTGCGTGCCTGGATGCGCTCAGGCGAGAGAAAGTTTTCCCGAGGCGACGACCGGGCCGGTCGGCTTGCCGGTGGGCGAGCCACCCGCCGGCTCGATCGAGACGGCGAGCGTGATACCGGCGGCGAGCTGGCCACGCTGGCCGGGCGCCAACGTCATACGCGACGTGCCTGCCGCAGCAAGCAAGCCCATCGGCTTTGGCACCCCATCGCTGCCGATCATCCAGAGCTGCGCGCTCTTACCGGCGGGGGCCATATTGGCATGCGGGATGGTCATTTCACCGGTCGTCATGTCGATCATCGCCGGGACCGAGGCAGACTTGTCGGTCATCATCAACGACGCGACCATGATCGGGTGCGGCTGCGCGACTGGCACCTGCAGCGGGGTGGGAACGGGGCGGGACACGAAGAACAATGCGACTGCCGCAGCCAGCGCGGTCGCGAGGGCAAGGATTGGCCAGGCGCTTCGCGGCTTCGCGGCGTCTTGTGGCTTGGCAAGGCGTGCGGCGACCGACGCCGGCGCTTCGACCTCGGTGTAATCGTCAAAAAGCCCGGCGAGCCGGTTGCGCCAGCTCTCCACCTCGCGCGCGAAGGCCGGATCTGCGATCACGCGACGCAGCGCGGCCGCACGCTCCTCGCCGTCCAGCAGCCCGATCGCCAGTTCGGCGGCGGTCATGTCGGGCTCCTCAATCATCGCCGATGCATTCCTTAAGCTGCATCAGACCGCGGCGCACCCAGCTCTTCATCGTTCCCAACGGCACGCCCTTCACGTCGGCCAGTTCGGCGTACGTCATGCCGTCGAAAAAGGCGGTGCGGATCGCGTCCCGCTGTCGATCGCCGAGCGCGTCGAGACAGTCGTGCAGCCGCCGCGACATCTCGTCGCGCTGCGCCAAGCTCAGTTGGTCAGGGGCCTCGTCGGCGATTTTGGCCGCTTCCGCCATCGGCTGCGTCGGACGCACGCCCCGCGCGCGAACCCAGTCGATCGCACGATTGCGGGCGATCGTCGCGAGCCAGGAAATCGGGCTCGCGCGTCCCGGCTCGAACGCACCAGCCCGTTTCCAGATCGTGAGGTAGACCTCGTGCAACACATCCTCCGCGCCCGCGCGCTCACCGCAGATACGCAGGCAGATGCCAAATAGCTTCGCCGACGTGAGCCGGTAGATGTCCTGAAAAGCCGCGCGGTCTTCGTCTCCGGTCCGCCGTAGAGCTTCGATCAGGGTCGCCCGCGCGGCGTCAGCGTCGAGGCGATAGAGCATGTCGCGAGGCTAGCCCCGGCAGGGGTCGGGTGCAATCGGTCGTTGTCATATGGGACGCAGCATCGCAGTTGCGATCGCAGTCGGAGCCGTCTGGATTTGGTCCGCCGGCATCGAGGCTGGTTTCGAACGTTCCGCTCTGCCCGGTTATTGCGTAGGTTATCGTCCGGGCGATGGCTGGTCCCATGCCGATCTCTCGGGAGAGTCTTGAAAAATGGAACCTGATCCCGCGAGCGAGACGGAACAAAAGGGACCACGGCTTCTAAGGGTGCTCAAAATATTTGGGCCGGGGATCGTGACCGGCGCGGCTGACGACGATCCCTCCGGCATCGCAACATACTCGCAAACCGGCGCTCAGTTTGGCTTCGGTCAGCTATGGACCTCGCTCTATCAGATACCTTTACTCCTGGCGGTTCAGGAGGCTTGTGCCCGTATCGGCGCGGCAACCGGCAAAGGCTTGGCCGAGCGGCTCATTCTAAACGGCCCGACAGCGCTGGGCCGCCTCGAGCAGGATTTTGCGGGCAGCCGCAGACTGGCCCTCGGACCAAAAATGGCAGCGCCAGTCCGAAATGGCGCAACCGGCGCTTCAGTCGGAGGATCGCCGCGAGGGAGCGCGAGCGCTCGTCGAAAAGCGGGCGCCGGTCTGGAAAGGGCGCTAAGGCTTCGTCAAAGCAACTCGACGCAAGCGCGAACCGCAGTCAGTTGAACTTTTATAATATATAATCATCAACTTACGCGGGGCTGGAGCTTCGTGTGGATCAGTCATTCTCAGCACGGACCAATATGGTCCCGCGCGAACTGGTGCCTCTTAAATCGATCAGCGACAATATCGCGGCTGCGCCGGTGCGTGCTGGATCGTGGCGCTGTTCCACTTCGGGCGTGGACTCAAAAATGGAGTCGCGCGCGACCGGATCGTCGATGATCGTGCCGGCAGCGCGCCCGATCAGCGTCGTACGCGTGCTGCTGTCGCGATACAGGAACGCGATCGCCTGCCCGGCTGCGATGGCATCGGCCAGCCCGCCGGTCGGCTTACGAAGCCACAAGCCCAGCCTAGTCTCGTCGATCGTGTACAGGCTGCCGCGCAGCGATATGCTTGGCAGGCCCTCCTTATCGACATAGGTCACGGCGACGGGTCTGCCTTCGGCCAACGCGCGGTCGAGGCAACGGCGCACCCAGGGCGACATGCCGGCCGCTGGTGTCGGTGGCGCCGCAGGTGTGAATATCTCTTGGATCGTCGAGATTTGCCCCGCCTCGTTGAACCGGAATTCGAGCCGATACGCTGCCGGGGCTGCGCCGATCCCGGCAAAGTCGCCAATGGCGGCGACGCCGTCATCGCTATCGATTACTTCCCAGGCGCCCGCCGCGAGGACGGGTGTGTATGTCCACAACCCCGTCAAGCGCTCGGTCACCGCGTCGATGCCCGCGAAGGCCGCTTGCGCCCCGGCGAATTCCACCGTGGAGGACAAATGGCCGTGCGCTATCCGCGCGGCGGTGACCTCACCGGTACGTAAGGCGCGCACCACTGCCCAAGCCGCCGTTTTCCGTGCCGTCGTTGTCATTGGCGCATCTCCGCATTGAGCCTCAGGCTGGTACGCCAGAACAGGAAGGCGGGGATCGGACCGAGCAGGGCGGCGGCATAGAGCACGTAGCGGACGCTCTGCCCGCCTGCCCATGGCGTGATCGCGTCCGACAGTACGCCGAACAGCAGGGGTCCGAACCCCAATCCAACCAGATTCTGCACCAGCAGGAATACGGCGGTGGCGCCACCGCGCGACGACGGCCGCACTATTCCCTGCAGGCAGGTAAAGACCGGACCATAGGACAAACCGCTGGCAACCGCGCCCGCCAGCAGGAAAAACGCGGCGACGCGCCAGTCTGGCGCACTGTACGCGATCAGCGACAGTGGCACCGATGCGATCAAGCCCATGACGACAACGGTCAGGATGTGCTTCCGATTTTTGGCGCCGTAGCGGCTGGCGCACCAGCCACCGGCCCAGGCACCGACGCCGGTGCCGATACCGGCGACCAGGCCCAGGGTTACCCCGGCGACGCCGGGGCTGAGGTGGTGAATGCGGATCATGAACACCGCCTGCCAGACGCCCTTGCCATAACTGAGGAAGCTGCCGAGCGTGAACGCGGCCATCAGCAACAGGAAGGCGCGCGACGCCATCAGTTCGGCGAAAAGATCCTTGAACGATGGCGGCACATGCTCAGCGGGCATGGCGTCGCGTTCGAATTTGGCCCACACCGTGCGCGGCTCGGGCACGTATCGCCACACGACCAGCCCGAGCGCAATGCCCGGCAGACCGAGGATGAGGAATGCTTCACGCCAGCCAAAGGCATCAGCGAGCAATCCACCAAGACTGAGGCCCAGCAGTGATCCGAGCGGCAGGCCCATGCCGTAAAAGGCCAACGCCTGTGGTCGTTGAGCAAGCGGATAACTGTCGCTGATCAGCGAGTGGGATGGCGGGGTGCAGCCGGCTTCGCCCGCACCGACTCCGATGCGCGCGGCGAGCAACTGACCGAAATTCTGCGCCAGTCCGCACAGGGCCGTCATCGTCGACCATATCGCGAGCATGATGGCGATCAGGCGGGATCGATTGGTCGACGGGCGGTCCGAATAGCGCGCGATCGGAATGCCGACGATCGTGTAGAAGGCCGAGAAGGCCAATCCTGTCATCAGACCAATCTGGGTATCGCTAAGCAGGAGTTCCCGCTTGATCGGTTCGGCTAGGATGCTGGCGATCTGCCGGTCAAGAAAGTTGAGCGTCGATACCAGCATAAGCAGCCATAGCGCGCCGCTCGCGTAGACCGATCGCATCGGTTGCGCCGTAACCGATGACGATGGCGCCGACCATTCTGCCGGGGGCCCATCAAGCGTGGAATCAGCCACAATTCTCTCCATGCGTGAAGCCCTTCCTAAACGGATCAAAGCTTGCTTCTAAAAACCATAGACTGTCAATAACCGCGTAAAATATGCGATGAATTTGAAACTGACTTGCTAATTAAGACCAAACTTGACGGCCAGGAGCGTGGCGGCTAGCGAATCGAGCGGCGCGCGGAGTCGCCGTTTTTGAGAGGTGGAAATGGCGAAGATCGTCTACGGCGCTGGAACATCGCATACGCCGGTGCTGACGCTCCCGCCCGAACACTGGCACGAACGGGCAAAGGCCGACATCAACAACCCCAAACTGACGCTGACGGACGGGCGCACGCTCGACTACCGCGCGCTGCATGCCGAAGTCGGCGACAAATATGCCGACCAGGTTACTGTCGATGTTTTCGCCGAAAAGGGGGTCCGATGTCAGGCTGCGCTCGACCGCCTGGCCGACGATCTGGAGCGCGCCAATCCGGACGTCGTCCTGATCGTCGGTGATGACCAGGACGAACTGTTCGGCACCGACAATCTGCCCGTGATCTCGATCTATTTCGGCGACGAGCTCGTCATGCACAGCGAGCATGATGACGGTAGCATTCCGGCCTGGCGCGTGCCCGTCCGCGAGGGCTTTGCGATGGACGATTTCCATCGCTTTCCCGGCCATAGCGCTCTCGCGCTCGACATCATTGCCGGACTGCTCGACCGCGACGTCGACATCGGCAGCTCGGCGCGTGTCTCTAATCCCGCCGAAGCGGGGTTCGGCCATGCCTATGGCTTTGTCATCAAACGCTTGTTCAAGGGGCGCGCGATCCCGGTCGTGCCGGTACTGCTCAACACCTATTTTCCGCCCAACGTCGCAAGCGCGAAGCGCTGTTTCGACATCGGCCGCTTCATGCGCGAGGCGATCGAGCAATCGCCCGCCGACCTGCGCGTCGCGGTCATCGCATCGGGCGGGCTCAGCCATTTCGTTGTCGATGAGGAGCTGGACCGTCGGATCCTTACCGGTCTGCGGGACAACGATGCCGACATGCTGCGCTCGATCCCGCGCGCGGCCCTGCGATCGGGATCGTCGGAAATCCTCAACTGGATCGTTGCGGCAGGAGCGATCAACGGCATGCAGGTGGCTTGGGAGGAATATGTCCCGCTGTACCGCACTCCGGCGGGCACCGGGATCGGCGCCGCGTTCATGTCATTCTGCCCGTGACCGACGGAGCGGCCGATCTCGTCGTGTTTGCGCCCGCCGGCGCGGTTCGGGGCACGCGCAAGGATGGTGTCAGCCGCTTTCTCGGTATTCCCTATGGCGCGCCGCCGGTCGGTGACCGCCGGTGGCGGCCACCCGAACCCGCGGCCAAATGGCAGGATGTGCGCGACGCGACGCAATTCGCGCCCGATGCCATGCAGCGCAACCGGCCGGCAGGGTCGCGCGCACCAAGTGTCTCTGAAGACTGCCTCACGCTCAACATCTGGGCACCCGCCGCCAAGGCACCCCCGCGTGCCGTCATGGTCTGGTTTTATGGCGGGTCTTTCATACACGGAAGCGCCGCGGATGTCCGCAGCGACGGAACGGTTTTCGCGCGGGAGGACGTGGTCTTTGTTTCGGTGACATCGCGCACGGGCATTTTCGGCTGGTTGGCGCATCCGGACCTCGCAGCGGAATCGCCCGAAGGAGCTGCCGGCAATTATGGGCTGCTCGACGCGATCCTGGCGTTGCGCTGGATCAAGGCAAACATCGCGGCTTTTGGCGGCGATCCTGATCGCGTGACGGTTTTCGGCGTGTCATCCGGTGGCGCGTCGATCGCGTTGTTGATGACGTCCCCGCTGGCGGTGGGCGCGTTCGATCAGGTGATTTTGCAGAGTGCCGGCTCGTTCCGTCCGCTCGCCACGCTCGCCCAAGCTACGGATGCAGGCGCCGCGCTGGGTTCGCTGGCGGACTTGCGTGCGCTCCCGGCGGATCAGGTGCTGGCGCTCGAGCCTCGTCTGGTCCCGGCGGTACGCGGGTTGACCACGCCCCGTGTGCTACGTCCGGTGATCGACGGCTGGGTCGTGCCGCAGGATGAGCGCGCGGCATATCGCGCCGGCGCGTTTGCCGCTGTGCCGGCGATCGTCGGGAGCAATGCCGATGAGGGGTCGCGGCTGACCGCCAGTTGGCCGGTGGATGACCTGGCAGGCTGGAATGCGACGCTCGATGCCAATTTCCCAGCCGATCGTGACCGCGCGGCGGCGCTCTATCCGGCGGCGCGCGACGACGAAGCGCGCGGGGCGGTGGCGCAGATGTTCGGTGACAGCCAATTCCAGCTCGGCACGCGTGAACTGGCGCGCGCCCTGCTTGCGAGAGGTGTTCCCGTGTTCCGCTATCTTTTCACCCGGCGCCGGGCAGGGACGAGCGACGGCCCGCATCATGGCGGCGAAGTGCCTTATGTATTCGGCCATCTCGACGAGCCCCCGGCCGGTAATGCGCCGGCGGCGGGGGAGCGCGATGTTGCGCTGGCCCGGTCGTTCGTCGTCGCGTGGACGAATTTCGCCAAAACGGGCCAGCCTGGCAGTATCGATGGCGTCGACTGGCCTTCCGCAGAAACCGGCTTCCTCGAACTCGGCGACCAAACATGTGTCGGCCATGCATGGCGCGATGCGCAGTTGGACTTCCTGAATGACTATGCCGACCGTTGATGCCGCTGCGCCATGGCTGCGCAGCTATCCCGCGCATTGGCGCGCGCCCACGGACGGCAGGCCGATGCTCGAGCTGTTCGCCGATATGCTCGGCCGGCATGGCGACGCGGTCGCGATCCGCTATTTCGACGGGGTGCTCACGTGGCGCGACGTCGATGTCGAGAGCAACGCCCTTGCTGTCGGCTTGATCGAGCGAGGTGTCCGCGCGGGTGACCGCGCCGCCGTCCTTGTACAGAATATTCCGCAATTCGTGATCTACGTGCTTGCGGTGTGGAAAGTCGGTGCGATTCCCGTGCCGAGCAACCCGGGTTATCGTGAGGTCGAACTGGCACGGCTTTTCGCCGACTGTACGCCTGCCGTCGTCCTGGCGCAGCTCGATCAGGGCGGGGTTGCGCGTGCAGCGCTGGACATGGCGGAAAGCGGTGCGCTTCTGCTGGTGACGAATCCGCGCAGTTATCAGACGCGCAACACTTCGATTCTGCCGGCACCGGTCGCCGCGCCCGATCGCTGCGAACTTTTCGAGGACGTGATCGCGGCGCGCATCGGTTGCACGCCGCCGACGATCATCAGCACGTCAGCATCGCTGGGCCTGATCATGTATACGTCGGGCACGACCGGTGTGCCGCGCGGGGCAATGATGACGCATGCCAACCTCGCCTTTAATACACAGGTGTTCACTATCCTGTCGGAGACCACATCGGCGGACGTGATCTTTGCTGCGGCGCCGTTCTTTCATATTACCGGTATGATCTGCCACTTTGCTGCCGCCTGCGTCGCGGGCTGCGCGATGGTGCTGCCGTATCGGCTGATCGCCGAGCCCGCGCTGGCGTTGATCCGCGAGCACCGCCCGACGGTGACGATTGCCGCGATTACCGCGTTCAACGCGCTGATGAGCGCGCCCGGCGCGACATTCACCGACTTTGCTAGTTTTCGTCATGTGTCCAGCGGCGGTGCGCCGGTCGCGCCGGCGCTGCACGACGAATTGCTGCGGCGGACGGGCATGGAAATTCATGTCGGCTACGGCATGACCGAGACGACCAGCCCGGCGGTCTTCACGCCGGTGGCTCGTAATATCCCGGTCCATCCTGAATATGGCGCGCTGTCGATCGGAATACCGACGCCTGGCACGGAGGTCCGGATCGTCGGTGAAGATGGTGCCGAAGCTCCCCCCGGTGAACCGGGCGAGGTGTGCATGCGAGGCCCGCAGATCATGGCCGGGTATTGGCAGAAGCCGGTCGAAACGGCCGCTGTACTATCGGACGACGGCTGGCTGCGGTCGGGCGATGTCGGAGTGATGGATGACGCTGGCAGGATCTACTTGGTCGACCGCAAGAAGGATATGATCGTCGCCTCCGGGTTCAAGGTGTGGCCGCGCGAGGTTGAGGATGTGCTGCACCAACACCCGGCTGTGCATGAAGCGGCGGTGGTCGGCGCGCCGGATGCCTATCGCGGCGAGACGGTACTGGCCTATGTCTCGCTGAAACCCGGCACGGTGGCCGCTCAAGATGACTTGAAGGCGCATTGTCGCGCCCTGCTGACGGGATACAAGCAACCGCGTGATATTGTCATTCTGGACGAACTGCCAAAGACGGTCACCGGCAAGATCCAGCGAAACGTGCTGCGTGATCGGACCGCCTAGCCGCTATATCTCGCCGCGCAGTTTCGCCGCCACCTCGACCAGTCGCGGTCCCCATTTCTCGCGCATGTCCTCCTGCGAAAGGAAATAGGCTGGCCCGGCAATGTGGAAAGCCAGGACGTCGGACCCGTTGGGGTGGAGCAGGGGCACACCTACGGAATTATAGGCTGGGCTGAATTCGCCCGCGCTGGTGCAGAAGCCGAATTCATGAATCTCGTCGAACGCCTTCAGCATTCGCGCCTGGATAGCATCCGCCCGGTCGCCATTGGCCGCGCGAAGTTCGGCAAAGGCGGCCGCCTGATCCGACGCCGACAGGCTGTGCATCGCTGCCCAGCCCATCGAGGTGACGCCTACGGGCAAGCGGCGGCCGACGCCGATCGCCGTCATGGTGCTGGAGTAGTGGCCGCGGGCATATTCGATGATCGTCATGTCGATCCCGTCGCGGATGCCGAGGCCGACACCCAAGCCGCTGTCCTTCGCTAGCTGCTGCATATAAGGGCGCGCCAGCGTGTGCATTTCGCCGCGCGACAAAACGACATAGCCAAGCGACAAGACGGCTGGAGCCAGTTCGTATTTCCCGATGGATTCGAGATAGGTGAGCATTCCGACATCGGCGAGAGTCTGGGTCAGGCGCGAAACCGTCGCCTTGGGCAGGCCGACTCGCTCGGCCAATTCGGCATTGCCCAGATGCGTATCGCCGATTTGAAACGCTCGCAGGATCGCAAAACCCCGCGCTAGCGCGCTGTTAGGCTGCGTACCTTCACTGTCGATCGCAGCATCGTCCGATCCGGCCGTTTTCCGCTTTCTCATTCAATCTCCTCGGCTTCCACCACCCTGAAGCGCATTCGAGGCCTTAGGCAAGAGCTTGTTGCGATTCAGTCTCAAAATTGTGCAAAGGAATATATAAAACGGAATTAAATTCCGAATTGACGCATTAAAAAACTGTGTCATGGTGATTCCCATAAGAGTTTGGGAGAACGGATGTGGGAATCGAACAAGACTCGCAGGATTTGACGCGCGTCGGACCGGGCACGGTGATGGGCGAGTTCATGCGACAGTATTGGATCCCCTGCATCATGTCGTCCGAACTGACGCCCGATGGAGCGCCGATGCGTCTGCCGATCATGGGCGAAAAATTGATCGCGTTCCGCGACACGTCGGGAAAGGTCGGCATCATCGACCAGAAGTGCCCGCACCGCTGCGCTTCGATGTTCCTTGCGCGCAATGAAGAGAACGGCCTGCGCTGCGTGTATCATGGCTGGAAATTCGACGCCGAGGGCAAGTGCGTCGATATGCCGAGCGTACCAGAGGGCGAGACGCTGAAGGACAAGATCCGCGCAAAGGCCTACAAGACCGCCGAGCGCAACGGCCTGATCTGGGTCTATATGGGTCAGAACCAGGATAACCCGCCGCCGCTGCCATGCATCGAAGTGACGCTGCTCCCCGAAGAGGAGCTCAGCATCTCGATGGTCTATCGCGACTGTAACTGGCTGCAGGCGCTAGAGGGTGACATCGACACCGCGCACTTCGGTTTCCTCCATGCCGGTACGCTCGAGCCGGACGAGATGGACGATACGCACCCGATGTATGCGACCGTCGTCAACCGCATGCCGAAATACGAAGTCGCCGACACCGAATGGGGCACGAGCTACGGCGCGTATCGGCCGTTGCCGCAGGGCGGCATCTACTGGCGCACGGCCAATTTCATGTTTCCGTTCTGGACCCAGAACCCTGCGGGCAAGTTCCCGACCCACGTCCACGCCCGTGCCTGGGTGCCGATCGACGATGACCGGATGATGTTCATCAACGTCTATTGGAAGGAGGCGCTCAACCCGCTCAACCGCCGCGGCGATCCGAAGTTGAAGGACGGCACTGTGCTCGATCAGGGCTACAAGATCGTCAACAACTACCAGCCCAACGGCACCGGCTGGTATGATCGCTGGCGTCTGGTCGAAGTCGAGGAAAACGACTGGATGATCGACCGCGAAGCGCAGGCCAGCGGCGTCAATTATACCGGCCTGATGAACATCCATCTCCAGGATCACGCGATCACCGAGAGCATGGGGCCGATCACCGATCACGCCAGCGAACATCTGACCACGGCCGATCTGATGATCGCGCGCACCCGCCGTCGCGTGCTGCGCGCGGCGCGTGCCTATGCCGAAACGGGCGCGCCGCCGCCCGGTACGCAGGATCCGGAAGTCTTCCTGAAATCCCGCGCGGGCTACTTTGTCGCCGATGAAGGGGTCGCCTGGCAGGACGCCTATGCCGAGAACATCACCTCGGTGATTCGTCCCGCCGCCGACATCGTCGCCGTTCCCGCCGAATAGGAGAGGCACCGATCCGGCGGCGCGCCTGCGCGTCCGCCGGTTCGCGCCACTGATATGGTCGATATGTCGAACCTGTCCAGCTTGTCCGCAAGCCTGATCGATATGCGTCTCACGGCGGTGCTTTACGCCGCCGAAGGGACGAATATCTATGAGCTGCGCCGGCCGGAAGGAGGCTCGGTCGCGCCGTTCACCGCGGGCGCGCATATCGACGTGCATCTGCCCAACGGCCTGATCCGGCAATATTCGATCCTGAACGCGCAGAGCGACACCGAGCGCTATCTGATCGCGGTCAAGCGCGATCCGGCGAGCCGCGGCGGATCGGCGTCGATGCATGAAGAGCTGCGCGTCGGCGCGATCCTGCCCATCAGCAAGCCGCGTAACCACTTTCCGTTGGTCGAAGGCGGCGCGCCGGTGGTGCTGATCGCGGGGGGCATCGGCGTCACACCGCTCTGGTCGATGGCCCAGCGTGCGTCGGCGATCGGTCTCGATTGGCGGCTGCATTACGCGGTGCGCAACCGCGCGGAGGCCGCGTTGCTGAACGACATGGCAGGGCACGGTGACCGGGTCCGGCTGCACGAAGACAACGTCGCCGGCGGACCGATTGACCTGGCGGGGATCATCGCCGGAGCGGCGCCCGAAGCGCATCTCTACTGCTGCGGCCCCGGGCCGATGCTCGACGCGTTCGAGGCGGCCTGCGCCGCTGCGGGCATTGCGCCGGACCATGTTCATGTCGAACGCTTTTCCGCGCCCCCACCGGCTGCGACCACGCAGGGCTTCGTCGTAGAACTCGCACGTAGCGGGATCGAACTGACCGTCGCCCCGGGCGAGACCATTCTGGAATGCGCGCGGAAGGCCGGCCTGCCGGTCGAGGCGTCGTGCGAGCAGGGGATTTGCGGGGCCTGCGAAACCCGCGTGCTGGCCGGGGTTCCGGACCATCTCGACATGATTCTGAACGATGCCGAGCGAGCATCGAACGCAACGATGATGATCTGTTGTTCCGGCAGTCGAACCGAACGTCTGAAATTGGACCTGTAAGCGGCACGAAGGCCGCAGCAGGACCGGAGAGAGGGTAAGCGAATGGCATGGCCCGATAACGAAGCGAGTGGTCGGCCGGAGCGCACGATGCGCGCCGCCGTGATCGGTTTTGGCACGCGCGGTCGCTGCATCGCGCAAGCGCTGTTGCGCTGCGGTTCGACGTCGCCGTGTTCGATCGGCAATTCGCCCGTTGCCATAGCCGGCCCGCGCGCGCCGTGCATCGCATGGGCGTGCAAGAACACGCCTCGATCGGCGGTGCCGTCGCCAATAGCGCGCTAGTGATTGTCGCCGCTGCCCGCGACGCTGCAGTCGAGATAGCGCGGTCGGCGGCGGACCATGTCGAGCCGGATTCCTGGTATCTCGATATGTCAGGGTGCGCGTCTCGTGACGCAGCCGCAGTTGACCGCGCACTGGGTGATTTGGTGAGGCTCAGCCTGCACGACCGGAATTTGCTGGTCGACCGCGCGCGCACCATTCCGTTCGGCCTGACGCTGGAAGAGGTTGCCCGGCACTTGGTAGCGGGGTCGGCGACCAGTGTGGTCCCCGCTTATGCCGGGGCGCAAGTCCTGCCATTTGCCCTCGCGGCGCGCGCGGCTCGGCGCTTGCCATCCGTCAGGGCGGCGTAGCGTTTATGTCGACCCGCAACAGCATCGTCGTCGACGGCTTCGCGCATGGAGCACAGCCGATTCCGGCCGCCTCGCGGGTTGGGCCGCTGCTGATGACCGGTGGCGTCCACGGAATCGACCGCGCCACGGGAAAGCTAGCCGACACGCTCGAGGATCAGGTCGCGCACATGTTCGACAATCTGGCGGCGATTCTGCAGGCCGGCGGCGGCGGGATGGAGCATCTCGTCAAGCTGACGATCTATGCTGGTGTGCCGGAGGTGCGGGCGGCGGTGAACGCTCGTTGGGAAATCGAATTCCCCGATCCCACCTCGCGCCCCGCGCGCCACACACTGACCTCCGCACAATTGCGCGCGCCGATGCTGGTGCAGTGCGACGCGACGGCCTTCATCATGACGTAAGTTCGATTAAAATACTGATTTATATATAAAAATAATGAATGCAGGAGAGATAAAATGATTAAGGGACAGAGCCGTCAGCGGTTGATTTCCGGCACCTCGTTCATCGTTCTGTTGATGGCTAGCGCGAATGCCGGTCACGCCCAGACGGCCGGCGCGCCGACGACGCCCGCACCAACTAGCGCGCCCGTTGCGGCCGATCCGCAGGAGCAAGCCAACCCGACCCCGCCGCCGGGTTCGCCCGACATTGTCGTCACCGGCTCGCGGGCCATCACCAACGGCTCCGCCGCGCCGACCCCACTGACCGTGGTTACGTCCGACCAATTGGTCGCCGCCTCGCCCGGCAATCTCGCCGAGGGTCTTGGGCAACTACCCGTGTTCCGGGGCTCGACGCGGTCATCCTCCGCGGGATCGGCCGGCACCGTTCTGGGCGCGGGCGCCAGCTTGTTGACGCTGCGCGCGCTCGGCGCGTTCCGCACGCTCGTACTGCTCGACGGCCGGCGCATCACGCCGAGCCAGCCGACCGGTGCGACCGACGCCAACCTAATTCCGCAAAGTCTGGTCAAGCGCGTCGACGTCGTTACCGGTGGCGCATCGGCGGCCTATGGCTCGGACGCCGTATCGGGCGTCGTCAACTTCGTGCTCGACACCAAGTTCACCGGCATCAAGGCTAATCTCCAAGGCGGCATTTCGTCGCGCGGCGATGCCGGTACGATGAAGGCCGGACTAACCGTGGGCAAGGCATTCGCCGACGGCCGCATCAATGTCGTGTTTGCCGCCGATTACCTGCGTCAGGAAGGCATCGGGCCAGAGGACTTCGGCGGTCGCAAATGGGCCGAGACGCAATGGGGCGTAATTGGTGTCAGCACGACGACGACGGCGCTGATCGTCGCCCCCGACGTGCGCGACGCGCTGGCGACTGGCGGTGGCGTTATCACCGGGTGTGCACCGGTGAGTGCCGCGTGCCCGCTCAACCGGCAGCAATTCCTGCCGGGCGGTGCGCTGGCGCCGTATCGGCAAGGCACATTCGTGACGTCGGCAACGATGAGTGGCGGTGACGGCTCGCTGCGCCGGACGAACCTGATCGCCGGGTTCGAGGTGACGAACCTGTTCGGCCGCATTCAGTATGAAATCGGCAAGGGCACGATCATCTACGCCGAAGGTATCTACGGCAAATTGCACAACCATTACTTCGGTTCGAACTCGGGCGAACTGGGCACGTCGCCGCTGACGATCTTCGCCGATAACGCCTATCTGCCAGACGCCGTTCGCGCGACGATGACCGCCAACGGCATCACGTCCTTCACGATGGCGCGGACCAATTACGATTTTGGGGGCTCGTTCTACACCAACGATACGGCGACGCGCCGTGGGGTCATCGGTATCGACGGCGGCCTGGGCGGCACATGGAAATACTCGGTCTACGGCGCCTATGGGAAGACCACGTTCGACCTGTTGACCGAGAACAACATGAACGTCGAAAACGTCTATAACGCGGCCGATGCGGTACGCGCGCCGAACGGCTCGATCGTGTGCCGCTCCACGTTGCTTGGGCTGGCGCGCGGTAACGGCTGCGTGCCGGTCAATCTGTTCGGCGAAGGGTCGCCAAGCGGCGAGGCGCTGAAGTACATTCTCCGCACAACTTACCTGAACACCGATCTCGACCAGTTGGTCGGGTCTGCGAGCGTCCGTGGTGAACCGTTCAGCCTGTGGGCGGGGCCGGTGTCGTTCGCCGCAGGCGTGGAATATCGCCGCGAGACCTACAAGCAGGTCAGCGGACCGGATAATGCGATCACTCGTACCGGCACCGACATCCGCGGTTATCCGGCCGCACAGCGCAATCAGTTGGGCGCCTATCTGCTGAGCCCCGCTCAGGCCTTCAGCGGCGATTTCTCCGTCAAGGAGGGCTTCGTCGAAATCAACGTGCCGTTGCTGAAGGACGTCACCGGGTTTCGCAATCTGTCGTTCAACGGCGCTGCGCGTTACGCCGATTACAGCACCGTCGGTGGCGTGGTGACATGGAAGGGCGGCATCAACTGGGAGCCGGTAAACGGCCTGCGCTTCCGCGGCACGCGGTCGCGCGACATCCGCGCGCCCAGCATCAACGAGCTCTATTCCCCCGCGGTGCCAGTCACTGGGCAGCCGGTCAACGATCCACTCAACGGTGGCGCTCGCTTCACCGTCGTGCAGATCAACCAGGGCAATCCCAACCTGAAGGAAGAAACGGCCAATACGCTGGCGCTCGGCGTCGTGCTGCGCCCCGCATTCCTTCGCGGGTTCACGGCCTCGGTCGATTATTTCAACATCAACATCGGCAACGTCATCGCGCCCCCGACGCGCGATTCCGTGGTGAATGCCTGCGGCCTGTCGTGCCCCGATGTTATTCGCAACCCGGACGGCACGATCAACCAGGTGATCACGCGGCAGCAAAACCTCGCCCGGCTACGTACCAACGGCGAAGACTATGAGATTGGCTATATCACCCGACTTGATGGGGTTGGCTTGCCGGGGACGCTGTCGACGCGGTTGCTGGTCACGCACACGCGCCATCTTCAGCTGACCACGGCAGGTATCACGGTGGATCGCGTCGGCGATCTGAACGTCACTCCGGGCGCCAATGTCCCACCGGGTGCAGCCGAGTGGGCCGGTTCGCTGGCGGTCGAATATCGCAGCGATCGCGTTCACCTGTTCGTACAGGAGCGGTACATCGGCTCGGGCTTCCTCGACAAGACCCAGACCTATGACCCGCGCCAGGACACGCGTGTGCCAGCGGTCTTCTATACCGACTTGACGGTGGGTTATTCGCCGAAGACCTTGGGCGGCGGCATGGAGATTTTCTTCACTGTCAACAATCTTTTCGACAAGGATCCACCTCTTACGCCGAACGGATCGAACACCACGCCGCGTGCGGCGAACGGCGCGCTCTATGACTTTATCGGCCGTAACTACACTGCTGGCGTCAGATTCAAATTCTGACCATGACGGCGGAAGAAATCCTCGAACGCGACTTCGGCACGCTGCCCGATCTGATCCGGGCGCATGCCGACGCGCGAGGTTCGCATCCCGCGCTGATTGAGGGCGGGCGGACACTGACATACCGGGACCTGGACCGGCAGGTCGATCGCGCGGCGGCCGCCTTGCAGCGCGATGGAGTGTCGCAGGGGCAAGCGGTCGCCATTATGGCGGCGAATTCGATCGACTACGTGATCGTTTACATCGCGGCGCTGCGCGTCGGCGCGGTCCCGGCGCTGATCGCGCCGTCGTCCAGCGCCGATTCCGCTCTTCGGATGATGCGCGACGCAGGGTCCAGCTTGCTGTTCGCCGATGGCGCGGCGGCGGCGCAGCTGCCGCCCGGTGCGATCCGACCGATCGGTATCGGCGCCGCGGCCGAAGCACCGCTGTTGCAGGATTGGATGGCGCCGGAGGATGTCGTGCCAGCGCCGGCGGCCATCGCGCCGGGGGATGCCTTCAACATCATTTACTCATCGGGCACCACGGGCGAGCCGAAGGGTATCGTTCAGAGCCACCGGATGCGCTGGCACCATATCTGGCGCGGGCGCCTGACCGGCTATGCGCCCGATGCCGTCACGTTGATTTCGACGCCGCTTTATTCGAACACGACGTTGGTCAGCCTTATCCCCGCTTTGTCCTATGGCGGCTCCGTCGTAATCATGCCCAGGTTCGACGCGCGGCGATTCCTCGAGCTTGCCGAGAAGCATCGCGTCACCCACGCCATGCTGGTGCCGGTCCAGTATCGCCGTTTGCTCGCCGATCCCGCGTTTGACCGGTTCGACCTGTCGGCGTTCCGCATGAAGACCTGTACCAGCGCTCCGTTCGGCGCCGCCCTGAAGGCCGAAGTGCTGCAGCGCTGGCCGGGCGGGTTGATTGACATCTATGGCATGACCGAAGGCGGCGGGACGATGACGCTTGTCGCACACCTTTATCCGGACAAGCTGCACACCGTCGGCAAGCCGGTCGACGGCCACGACGTGCGCCTGATCGATGACGACGGCGTGGAAGTGCCGCCGGGCGGCACGGGCGAGGTGGTCGGCCGCTCGATCGCGATGATGACGCATTATCACAACCAGCCGGCCAAGAGTCGCGACGCCGAATGGCATGATCCGCAGGGCAATCGTTTCATCCGCACCGGCGATGTCGGCCGCTTCGACAAGGACGGGTTCCTGACCTTGGTCGACCGCAAGAAGGACATGATAATTTCGGGCGGTTTCAACATCTATCCGTCCGATCTCGAGGCGGTGATCGCGACGCATCCGGCGGTCGCCGACTGTACGGTTATCGGAGTCGAATCCGACCAATGGGGTGAAACGCCCGTTGGCTTCTACGTCGCGCGCGACGCGACGCCGGCCGAGGAAATCTTGGCCTGGACCAACGCCCGCCTGGGCAAGACCCAGCGCTTGTCCGCTCTACATCCGATCGACGAACTGCCCCGCAGCGCGATCGGCAAGGTTCTTAAACGCGAGTTGCGAGACCGGATCGCCGCCGCTCGCCAAGCCGCCTGATCCTTTCTCCGCTCCATACAAGGAACAATCGATGACGTCTCCGATCCGTACCGTGCGCCACGACGATGTGCTTGAATTCATCTCGGACAATCCGCCGGTCAATGCGCTCGGTGCCGCCGTTCGTCAGGGGCTGGCCAAGGCGGTCGAGGAACTTCTCGGCGATGACGGTCTAAAAGCCGCAGTGCTGCGCTGTGACGGCCGGACTTTCTTCGCGGGCGCCGACATCACCGAATTCGGCAAGCCGATGCAGGAGCCGGGGCTGGGCGCACTGATCGCGATGATCGAAGGCGCGCACAAACCGGTAGTGGCGGCGATCCACGGCACCGCCCTGGGCGGCGGTTGCGAGATCGCATTGGGTTGCCACTATCGCATGGCCGCCCCGTCCGCGAAGGTGGGCACGCCCGAGGTCAAGCTCGGCCTGTTGCCAGGGGCAGGGGGCACGCAGCGGATTCCCCGCCTAGCGGGTGTCGCCTTTGCGCTGGAAATGGTCGCAAAGGGCGATCCGGTTTCCGCGAAACGCGCCGCGGACGCTGGCCTGATCGACCGCTTGGCCACCGAAGGCAAGCTGGCCGAAGACGCCATCGCCTTTGCTCGCGAGATCGCCGCCGTGCGGCCGCTGCCGCGCGCTTCGGAAAAGGTAGCAGCCCCGGATCCCGAAGCGGTCGCCGCATTCCAAAAGGCCAATGCCCGGCGCTTCAAGGGGTTCGATGCGCCAGCCGCCAACATCGCCTGCGTCGTGAAGGCGACCGAAGTTCCGCTTGAGGAAGGGCTGGCGTTCGAACGGCAGGAGTTTCAGAAATTGCTGGCGGGCACGCAATCGTCGGCGTTGCGGCACATGTTCTTTGCCGAACGCAAGGCGGCTAAGATTGATGACGTGCCTGAGGACACGCCGAAGCGCGACGTGACGCATGTCGGTATCATCGGCGCCGGTACGATGGGCGGCGGCATCGCGATGAATTTCCTGACCGCCGGCATTCCGGTGACAATCGTCGAAACGGCGCAGGAAGCGCTTGATCGCGGGGTCGCGACAATCCGCCGCAATTACGACAATTCGGCCAAGCGCGGACGGTTCACCGCCGAACAGGTCGATACGATCATGGCTCGGCTTACCCCCTCGCTCGCATTCGACGACCTCGCCACCTGCGACCTGGTGATCGAGGCGGTTTATGAGAATATGGACCTGAAAAAGACGCTGTTCGGCAAGCTCGGCGAGATTGCGAAGCCTGGTGCGATCCTGGCGTCGAACACCAGCTTTCTGAACATTGACGAAATTGCCGAAGCCAGCGGGCGTCCGGAAGACATGCTGGGTCTGCACTTCTTCTCGCCCGCCAACGTCATGCGCTTGATGGAGGTGGTGCGCGGGGCGAAGACTGCGCCCGACGTGCTGGCGACGGCGATGGCGCTGGCCAAGAAGATCGGCAAGGTCGCCGTGGTCTCGCGCGTGTGTCACGGGTTTATCGGCAACCGGATGATGGCGCAGCGCAGCGCTCCCGCGACGGCCATGCTGATCGAGGGCGCGTCGCCCGAGCAGATCGACGCAGCCTTCACCGATCTCGGTATGGCGATGGGGCCGTTCCAGATGAGCGACATGGCGGGTGTCGATGTCGGTTGGCACCGCGATCCGACGCGCGTCACGACGATCCGTGAAGCATTGTGCGCAGAGGGGCGGCTCGGCCAAAAAACGGGCGGCGGCTTTTACGACTATGATGCCGACCGCAACCGCACGCCGAGCCCGCGTGCGGCCGAGATCATCGACGATTTCCGCAAGAAATCGGGCGTCGAAAGCCGCGCCATCGACGCCACCGAGATTGTCGAACGCGCGATCTACCCCATGATCAACGAGGGCGCGAAAATCCTTGATGAGGGCGTTGCCCAGCGCGCGAGCGACATCGATACGGTTTGGCTGACGGGCTATGGCTGGCCGACCTATACCGGCGGTCCGATGTTCTGGGCGAACACCATCGGTTTGTCGAAGATTGTCGCGGGGCTGGAGCGTCACGGTATCGAGGTCGCGCCGCTGCTACGCCGCAAGGCCGAGCTCAACGAGGCATTCGACTAAGTCTTACTGCGCAAGTCGAAGAGATAAAAATGCGACCAATCAATCGTGACATCGCGGTTGATTGGTTCGTAATTGAAAGCTAGGGTTTGTCAGAGGATCTGAAAGAACCGTCATGGCAAGCAAATCCCTGGGGCCGCCGCTAACTGCCGATCTCGGCTCCGCCGTGGCCGTGAATGGGTCTATCTACCGCAGCCGTGCGATGTGGTTGCTGCTCGCGGTATCGACGATGAACTTTCTCGACCGCAAGGTGGCGAGCATCCTGGCTGAACCCATGAAGCTCGACCTGCACCTGACCGATACCCAGGTTGGGATGATGACGGGGCTGGCCTTCGCGACGTTCTACACCTTCGTCGGCATTCCGATTGCGCGCTATTCGGATCGGTTCGGGACCAGTCGCCCGCGGTTGATCGCTTGCGCGCTGATCTTTTGGTCGGTGATGACGGCGCTGTGCGGCATGGCGCAGAACTTCATCCATTTGATGCTGGCTCGGATCGGCGTCGGTGCGGGGGAGGCGGGATGCACACCGCCATCGCACTCTCTGATCAGCGATCTCATACCGCCCGAAAAGCGCACCTCGGCGCTGGCCTTTTACGGGCTGGGCCTGCCGATCGGCACGATGCTGGGCATGAGCATGGGCGGGGTGTTCGCCGACCTGTTCGGTTGGCGCATGGCGTTTTTCCTCTGTGCGATTCCCGGCATCCTGATCGGCATCGCGACCTGGATCATAGTGCCCGAGCCGCGAAGGGCGATGTTCGCGCGCAACGCGGGGGCCGTTCCGACCGACCAGGCGGTAGTCCCGCTGCGGTCGGTGCTGGTCGAAGTGCTGAAATCGCGCGCCTTCGTCTTCCTGACCATCGCCATGTCGATCGGATCGTTCCTCAGTTACGGCAAGGGTGTGTGGCAGGCGGTGTTCCTGATCCGCGTACATGGCGCCAGCCCGGGTGCCGCGGGGCTCGCGCTGGGGCTGGTCGCGGGGCTGGGTTCGGCCGCCGGGGCCTGGTTCGGCGGCTGGATGGCGACCCGATATGGCGTGCGCGATCGCGCTTATATCCTGACGGTAGTGTGGGTCGGCCAGTTGGTGGCGATGCCGCTTTCGGTTCTTGCCTACACGGTCGACAACTGGCAGCTGGCGGCGGCGCTCATGCTGGCGCCGGCGATCGTCAGCGGTGTGTCCTATGGCCCGGTCTTCACCTGCCTGCAGGGTCTGGTCCGCCCCGCCTCGCGCGGGGCCGCGGTAGCGATGTTCCTGTTGGTGCAGAATTTGGTCGGGCTGGGGCTGGGGCCGATGATCTTCGGCATGCTGTCCGATTTCTTCCGATCCTGGGCGGGCATCGAAAGCGTCCGTTATGTGCTCTATCTGTCGGTCTTGCTCGCTCCGATCCCCGCTTTCTGTTTCTGGGCGGCGGGACGTTATCTCGAAAGGGAGATGCTCCGGTGAGTATCGAGATGCCAGTGCAGCCGCCGTTGAGTGTGGTCGTACGCTGTTCCCCTGCGGCGCGCGCTGCCACCGTGCTGGGCGATAGCTGGATCCAGCTGATCCTGCGCGAGATGATGACGGGGCCGCAGCGCTTTTCCGACCTGGCGGCCAATCTTGGCATTTCGCGCGCGGTGCTGATCGAGCGGCTGCGGCGGATGAGCGATGCCGGCCTGGTCGAACAGGAACCAGCCCAGCCGAATGGCGTTCGCCGCACCTACATCTGCACCGCCAAAGGCGCCGACACGATCGGCATCATGTTGATGCAGGACGCCTGGGAGCGGCTGTACGGCGCTGAAGACCGTGTGTTGGCGTTGTGCGATCGCGACAGCGGCTATCCGGTGCAGCCGGTGTTGCTTGCCACGCCGGGGGGGAGTGCGATCGAGGCGCGGCGGATCGGCTATGTCTTCGACGGCGAGTGCGCCGATGTCGAACACGCGTCTAACGCCCGGCGACGTGGGGAAAGCGGGCAGCAGGTGGCCGAACTCGGCGCGATCTCGGTGCTCGGCGACCCCTGGTCTTGGCGCATTCTGATCGCCGCAATGCTCGGCGTCCGGCGGTTCGACGAGTTCACCGACGTGCTAGGTATCGCCAGCAACGTATTGACCGACCGGTTGAGCCGACTGGTCGAGGCCAATCTGATGTTGCGGGAGCGGTATCGCCGGGTGCCCGAACGGTATGAATACCGCATGGCGGTCGCCGGGCGCGCGCTGCATCCTCTGTTCTGCGCGATGTACGGCTGGGGAGAGCGCTGGCTGTATGACGGCGAGCCGCTGCCGATGCGGTTGTTCGATCGCATTACCGGCGCGCGCGTATCGCCTGTTGTGTGCGACGCCGCGTCTGGTCAGCCGATCGACATACGGCGGCTGCGTCGTGCGCGCGTCTCGATCGCCGCCTGAATTTCCTGGGGTCGAAAGGTATTCCGATGAGAGCGTGGTTGAGTGACACCCCGGGCGGACCGGAAACTCTGACCTTGTCCGAGCGCAATGTGGCTCCTCCTGCAGCGGGAGAGGTACAGATCGATGTTCATGCGTGCGGCATCAATTTTCCCGACTCGCTGATCATCCGCGACCTCTATCAATATAAACCGCCGCGGCCGTTCGCCCCGGGTGGCGAGGTTGCGGGAATCGTCAGTGCGGTCGGGGATAACGTCGCGGGGTTCGCCCCGGGTGACCGCGTGCTGGCACGCACCGGCTGGGGCGGCCTGTCCGAAACGGTGTCGATCGACCAAGCGCGGGTCGCGCCGTTGCCCGAGGGGATGAGCTTCGCCGAAGGTTCGGCCTATCTATTCACTTACGAGACGTCCTATCATGCGCTGAAGCAGCGCGCGGCCTGCCGCCCCGGCGATGCGGTACTCGTACTTGGGGCCGCCGGTGGGACTGGTGTGTCGGCAATCGAAATCGCAAAAGTGATGGGTGCGCGCGTCGTGGCGGCGGTGTCGAGCGAGGACAAAGCCGCGTTCGTCAAAACCTGCGGTGCGGATGACGTGATCGTCTATCCGCGCGGACCCTTGTCCAAGGAACAGATGCTGGCGCTAGGCGCGGAGTTCAAGGCGGCAGGTGGCGCGCATGGCTTCGACATTGTCTATGACCCCGTAGGCGGCGATTATGCCGAACCCGCGTTCCGCGCGATGGCGTGGGGCGGGCGCTATCTGGTGGTGGGGTTCACCGCCGGTATTCCGCGACTGCCGTTCAACCTGCCCTTGCTGAAGGGGGCGGGGATCATCGGCGTGTTCAACGGTGGCTTCTCGCAGAATGAGCCGGAGGAATCGGCGCGCAACACCGCCGAGTTGATGGACCTCTACGTCACCGGGAAGTTGCGGCCGACCATTTCGTCGGTCGTGCCCTTCACTGACGCGCCGTCGGCGATCACAGCGATCGCCGACCGCCAGGCGCTGGGCAAGATCGTGGTGGCGGTTCGATGAGCGCGGCAAGCAGCGAGGCCGGTGGCTGGCAGGACGCCTGGGCCTATCCCAATATGTGGGAAGCGATATGCGCCGTTCAGCCCGATGTGCCGATCATCATCCAGGATGGCCGCACGTTGACCTATGGCCAGTTCGACGCCGCCGCCGATGCGCTGGCGCAGCATATGCGGGACGCGGGGCTTCAGCACCAGAGCAAGGTAGCAATCTACACGCCCAATCGCGCCGAATATCTCGTTGCCTTCTATGCCGCGTTCAAAGCGGGACTAACGCCGTCGAACGTCAATTATCGCTATGCCGCGAACGAGGTCGTCCAGCTGCTCGACAACGGCGATGCCGAAGCGGTGGTGTTCGACGCGGCCTATCTGCCCATCGTGCTGGAGGCGCGTCCGCGCGCGCTGGCGGTCAGGACTTGGGTCGCGATCGCGGGTGATGGCGGTTCGTTGCCGGAGTGGATCGCGGATTACGCCGAGATTACCGCGCAAGCCCCGGCGCGGCGGCCGGTGGTCGCGTCCTGGGGACGGTCGGCCGACGATATAATGTTGTTGTTCACCGGCGGCACGACCGGCGCGCCAAAGGGCGTGATGTGGCGGCAAGGCGATATGATCGGCCGGTTCGGCTATGGCGCCAACCCGGCGCTGGGCCTGGGGCCGCTAGCGCGTCCGGCGGATGCGGGTGCGCGGGTTGCCGAACACCCATCGAGTTTCCGCTCGCTCGTCGCCTGTCCGCTGATGCACGGAACCGGGCTGATTTCGTCTCTGTCGGTGATCGGGATGGGCGGCACGATCGTGCTGCTGCCGCCGGGGTCATTCGATGCGGAGTTGCTGTGGGATACGGTGGAGCGCGAGCGCGCCAACCGCGTGACGATCGTGGGGCAGGCCTTCGCCCAGCCGATGCTTGCCGCGCTCGATGCGCATCCGGGGCGGTGGGATCTCGGTTCGCTGACGCTGATCGGATCGTCGGGCACGATGTGGAGCCGCGAGAACAAGCAGGGGTTGTTGCGCCATTTGCCGGACATCCAATTGTCCGACAGCTTCTCCTCATCCGAAGCGTTCGGAATGGCGCAGTCGATCACGACGCGCGACGGGGAAAGCGCGACCGGTAGCTTCTCGCTGACACCCACCTGTGCGGTGTTTACGGAAGACGGCCGCCGCGTCGCACCCGGTTCAGACGAACGAGGGCGGATCGCGATCGGCGGGCACATTCCCCTGGGTTATTACAAGGATCCGGCCAAGTCGGCGGAAACCTTCCCGATCTATGAAGGCGCGCGCTGGTCGGTGCCGGGCGACTGGGCAACGGTCAGCGCCGATGGCGACATCGTCGTGCTCGGCCGCGGGTCGCAATGCATCAATACCGGCGGCGAGAAGGTCTTCCCCGAAGAAGTCGAGGAAGCGCTCAAGACACACGCGGCGGTGATCGATGCCGCCGTTACCGGCGTGCCTGATCCACGCTTCGGCGAGCGGATCGTCGCCTTGGTCCGGTTGGAAGACTCGGCCAGTGCGAGCGAGGACGATCTGCGTGAGCACGTCCGGACCGCGCTCGCGACATACAAGGCGCCGCGCCATGTATTTGCCGTGACGGCGATCGATCGCCTGGCGAACGGCAAGCTCAACTATCCAGCAGTCAAGGCGGTCGCACAGTCGCGTCTTGCCGATCAGGGAGTGCAACTTTCGTGACGATCCGCAACAAGGCGTTCATTGTCGGCGCTTGGGAACATCCGACCCGGCTGGCGCCGGATACCAGCATCTTTCAGCTCCACGCAGAATGTGCCGCCGGCGCGTTGGCTGATGCCGGACTCAGCCTGTCCGACGTGGATGGCTATTTCTGCGCGGGCGATGCCCCGGGCAACGGCGGCATGTCGATGATCGACTATCTGGGGCTGCAGGTCCGGCACACCGATTCGACTGAGACCGGCGGTTCCTCCTATCTGATCCACGTCAGCCATGCTGCGCAGGCGATCGCCGCGGGAAAGTGCTCGGTCGCGCTGATCACGCTCGCCGGCCGTCCGCGGTCCGAAAACTTCATGGCGTTCCGGTCGGGCGGGCCCGAAGACGCCTTCGAGCGCTGGGTCGGAGCCACCACGCAGAATGGCTATGGCATGTGCGCCATGCGCCATATGCACGAATTCGGCACGACGTCGGAGCAGCTGGCCTGGATCAAGGTCGCGGCGTCGCACCACGCCCAGCACAATCCGAACGCGTTGCTCCAGGACGTCGTTTCCGTCGAGAACGTGTTGGCATCGCCGGTCATTTCCGATCCGCTCCACCGGCTCGATTGCTGCGTGGTAACTGACGGCGGCGGGGCGCTGGTGGTGGTATCGCCGGAGATTGCCCGATCGCTGAACCGACCGCTCGTGGCGGTTCGGGGTGCGGCGGAGGCGGTGAAGGGGCCGCGCGGCGGGCGTCATCTCGATCTTACTACGTCCGCCGCTGCGCGATCCGGACCGCTGGCCTTCGAGGAAGCGGGTATCAAGCCGGCGGACATCAAATATGTCTCGCTGTACGACAGCTTCACGATCACGGTCCTGATGCAGCTCGAGGATCTGGGTTTCTGCGCCAAGGGCGAAGGGGGGCGGTTCGTTGCCGACGGCAACCTGATTTCCGGATCGGGAAAGCTGCCGTTCAACACCGATGGCGGCGGCCTGTGCAACAATCACCCGACTCATCGCGGCGGCATCACCAAGGTGATCGAGGCGGTGCGCCAGTTGCGCGGCGAAGCGCATCCGGCCGTGCAGGTAACAAACTGCGACCTCGCCTTGGCAAACGGCATCGGCGGCATGCTGGCGACCCGCCACGCCGCCGCCACCCTTATCATGGAGCGAATCGATGGCTGAAAATTCCCGTAAGATCGCATCGCCGTCGGTTGGACCCGAAACGGAGAAATTTTGGGCGGCGCTGATGGATGGCATCTTGCTGCTGAAACGCTGCCGCCGGTGTGATGAGGTCCATTATTTTCCGCGCGGACGCTGCCCCTTTTGCCTTTCGGACGAAACGGTGTGGGAGGAGTCGAGTGGCAAGGGCGTCGTTTACAGCGTCTCGATCATGCGGCGCGGGGCAGGCGCACCGTACGCTTTGGCCTATGTGACGCTCGATGAGGGCGTTTCGATGCTGACCAACATTGTGGACTACGGTTCGAATGAGCCCGCGATCGGGCAACCTGTGCGGCTTGCGCCAATTGCCAGTGAAAATGGGCAACTCGTCCCGGCTTTCACACCGGGCTAAACGATCTGTCGGCTCAGACCGAATTCGTGCGGCCGGGTTTCTCCGCATTAATTTGAAAACCGCGGCCTCTCCCGGAGCGGTGCCTAGGCCGCCGGTACCAGCTTGTGCCGGCGGCAATTTTTGTCGTGTGAATAGCCAGCGCTGAGACTGGCGTTTTCCATTGGCGGCCGCCTAATGGCTGCCCTTTGAGCCGGGCTATGACGCCGTCAAGCTTAAGAACACGCTCCAGGAGAAACGGATAAAGCTTTGAATTAAAAATCGAAAGCTTTACAACCCTTCAATACGACAAGCGCCGCCGTCGTCGTCGCGACTGTCATTTTCTGGCTATTACCTCCGAGCCCCGACCTAACTTCCCCGCAAGGCGCAGCAAAGGGCGGGGGCGATCATCGGAACGTGATTGCAAACGCCCGTTCGCCTGCCATTGCCGCTGTTAGGGCGGTTCCAAGGCTTGCCCAAAAGCCGCCATTCGGCAACCGTCGCATTTGTGGAGGCGTTATGGATGTGAACCGCAGAACGTTGCTGGGGATGGGTGTGGCCACGCTGGCGGTCTTGCCCAGATCGCTAAGCGCGGCGACACTGAATGTGCCGAGCGTGGCCTCGCTGGAGCTAACCGTCATCGTCGACAATTTCGCAAACGTGTTTGCGGCGGACTTCGAACGGCCTGACATTTCCGTTTCCAGCCCGGACCCCGCTCCGGATTATCACCGAACCTATGCCGCCGAATGGGGCTATTCGCTGCATGCTCGAAGCGCTTCGCCTACCGATGCCGCCTCAAAGTCGGTGCTCATCGATTTCGGTTACACGTCGCAAGCGCTGCTCAACAATCTTGCGCTGACAGGGATCGATCCCGCGACCGTCCAGGCGATGGTCCTAAGCCATGGTCATTACGATCATTTCGGTGGATTGGATGGCCTGCTCGCTACCGGCGAAATCCGCCCTGGCACGCCGCTCTACGTGGGCGGTGAAGAGGCGTTCTGCAGCCGAGTCCGCGGGATCAAGCCCGGCGCATCGTCGTTCGGGGCGATTGATCGCGCTGCGCTGACAAAAGCGGGGATCGAGCTGATCGTGTCGGGAGAGCCTCACATGATCGCCGGGCAAGCTTTCACGACGGGAGAAATCCCTTTCGTGACTAGCGAACGGCCTCGGGTGCCCACCGCCATGTTACCCGGCCAGAACTGCAATCGAGCCCTGCTGGACCCGAGCAAGCGCGACGTGGACTTCGTGGTGGACGACGCGGTGCATGAACTTGGAACCGCGTACAATGTGGCGGGGCACGGCCTGGTGGTCATCGGGTCGTGCAGTCATCGCGGAATTATCAACACCGTGCGCCGGGCTCAGGCCGTCTCAGGCATCGACCGGGTACACGCGATCGTTGGCGGGTTCCATCTCGTTCCGCCGCAGACGAAGGCGCAAGCGCTCGAGACGGTCGCGATGATGCAGGCGATCAATCCCGACTACATCATCCCCGGTCACTGCTCCGGCGACGTGTTCATTGCTGCCGCTTCACAAGCGATGCCGGACAAGGTCATCCGTTCAGTCGTTGGCGCCCGCTATCGGTTCGGGCGGCGAAGCTGACGGCCGCAAAGCACTGTAATCCTGGTCGTTCTCGAGCAGTGAATTAATTGACCCGCTTAGCGTCAGGCCGGGCGACTGCGTACATCTCCCACGCAATGTCCTTTAGCAGCGCATCTCTGTCGTCGCCCCTGACATAGAGATCGAAGTGGGTTTTGCCCGGCAGATAACGAAAGTCCGTTCTGGCCCCGACATTGCGCATGACGGCCTCAAGCCTATGGGCCGGTCCATCGAGATAGAAGGTATCCGCCGTTCCAACGGTAAGGTGGATTTTGCCGTCGAGATCCGGTTTCAGCGTGGGCCAGTCGCGGCGGATGATATTCGCGATGTCGTAATTGTCCCGCCAATAGGCCGCGACCGACGAGTCGATCCGTCCAGTTGCCCGATCGAACAACGGCACCGGGCGGCCGTCGCGGCCCCGCGGGCTGAATACCCATTCGAATGAGGTAATCTGGCCGCCATAGGCGCCCATCACGGCTTCGCTGCGCGCGAAGTCGACCATGTTGGCGATGACCTTGCCGTTTTCGCGGATCAACGGACGGGGCTTGCCGGCGGCGTCGGTGTAGAAGTTGGCGTTGGGTGCGTAGATGTCGATATTGGTGAAATCGTGAAAGTCGCTCGGATCGGGCGAAGTCGGCCAGCTTCCGCCGAAAACCTTGGGATAGCGAACCTGCAGCCACAGCGTGGACCAGCCGCCCGAACTGTGGCCGGTTAGGAAGCGGCCCGATGGACGCGCATCCATTGTGTATTCGCGTTCAAGTGCGGGAATAAGCTCGCTGGTCAGCGCTGTGCCCCAGGGACCGTTGTTCGCGGAGTCGGCAAATTCGTGCGTGCCAGTGCCGACCGAGTGATCGAGATAGACCCAGATCATTGGCGGCGCCTTGCCATCGGCCATCAGCCGAATCATGTTCGCCGCGCTGCGCTTGGCCGATCCCAGGGTGCTGCCGAAGCCGCCATCAGAATAGACTGTCGGGAAAGGCGTCTTGCCGTCGTATCCGGGCGGCAGCGCGAGCCAGCCTCGGATCGACGTCGGCGTTCCCCGAAACGCCGTCAGCAGCGTGCTCTGGAAATCGACCGGGCGAACTTTGGCGTAATAGGGTGCGAGATCGGCGCGGGGTGCCGATTCGGTTGCCGGCAATTCACTGTTCAACGTCAGCGTCGGGATCGGCCCCGGCAGCGTTACCGTCTCGACGCTCGAAATCAGATCACCGGGGCCACGACCGTTATAAGCATAGTCGTGATTGCGATCGAGAACTGCCTGGAGGCGATATTTGCCACGCGGCAGCGTCGATAATGGTCGCGGAAATGCATCCGTCTCTGCGTCGACGACGGCGGCGACGGTCGGGCGCAAGTCGATGACCTCGCGCGCAGTGATCGTCGCGGTGGTTGGTGCGAACGCATTGAAATCGACAGAGGCTGACGGCTTGGCGCCGGGATCGACTCGTTCGACGAAGACGATCAGCCGGCCCGACTGATGATCACCGACCGACGCCGCGATCGTTACGGGAATGGAGAGCGGCTCAGGCGGTGAGGCTGCGGCGCCGAGCAACAGCGCGCTTGTAAGCAATACGAGCGATTTAATCATCCCCACCCCCTAAGCGTTGAAGCTCGATCATCAATCATTTGCTCCGCGACAACAACCAATTCCGGCGAGCGCAAAATTGGAGTGCGAAATACGGACGATCAACAAGCTGTTGCGTGATGTGGGGCGGGCAGAAGATGTCGCCTGCTGTGCATGTGGGTGCGGATAGGGGCGGACATCCCTCGCGCGTATTGCTCTGGGCGGCGGCTGCCGCCAAAGTTCGAATTCGGGCGATGGATGGTCAAATGAGAAGCGATGCAACCGACTGGCGAGCTATTGTTCTGCTCGGCTTCTGAGCCCGCTCGACGGCCTAGGCGATCTGTGTCCGCGCGCCGGTTCGTGGTTCATGTCGCCTTGGCTGCGTTCTGCCTGGTAACGGGGTGTGGTCGGGGGGATCGGGAAGCCGCGAAAGCGCCTGCCGTCGAGGCGCGCAGGGCTTGCGCAGACCTTGCTTCGGCGCCGATGGTGAAAATAGCGGGCGGCAGTTTCGTCATGGGGGCCGATCCGCATTATCCCGAAGAGGGGCCGCCGCGTCGGGTGACGGTGAAGGCCTTCTGGATCGACGCGCATGAACTGACGAATACCGAGTTCGCCCGGTTCGTGAAGGCGACAGGCTATCGAACCGTTGCCGAGCGGGCACCGCCGCCGTTGCCCGAAGCGCCGCCCGATATGCGGATGCCGGGTTCAGCGGTCTTTGCCCCACCGGACGGCGACGATCCGCGCTGGTGGCGTTGGGTGGTGGGAGCGCAGTGGCGCCATCCGCGAGGACCGGCCGAGAGCATCGCGGGCCGCGACCGCGAGCCGGTCGTGCAAATCGCCTATGCCGACGCAGAGGCCTATGCGCGCTGGGCGGGGAAACGGCTGCCCACCGAAGCCGAGTGGGAATATGCCGCGCTGGCGGGGGCGAAAGCCTTGCCCGAGCCCGTCGATGCAAAGGGGGTTCCCCAAGCCAATTACTATCAAGGCGTGTTCCCCGAGCGCGACCTCGGCCTCGACGGTTATCAAGGACGCGCGCCCGTCGGCTGTTTCAAGCCCAACGCCTGGGGCCTCTACGACATGATCGGCAATGTCTGGGAATGGACCAGCACGCCCGCGAGCGCGAAGGCCGACACCGGCGTGATCAAGGGCGGATCGTATCTTTGCGCGGCGAACTACTGCGCGCGCTATCGTCCCGCGGCGCGCCAGTTCGAGGAGCGCGGTCTGGGGACCGATCATATCGGCGTGCGCTTGGTCAGCGATCGGCCGATCCCACCGCGTTGACCGCTCTCCGATATTTTGGCACGGATAGTGCCATAATATCGGAGAGGTCGAGATGAAGGTCCTGCGAACGCCCGGCGAACGGTTTGCGAATCTGGCCGATTATCCGTTCGCGCCGCATTATCTGACCGTCACCGACGCCGACGGAACCGACCTCAGGATTCATTATGTCGACGAGGGGCTACGTGACGCCGCCCCCGTCCTGCTCCTTCACGGCGAACCGAGCTGGTCGTACCTTTATCGCAAGTTCGTGCCCTGGCTGGTCGAACGCGGGCATCGCGTCGTTGCGCCGGATCTCCCGGGGTTCGGCAAGTCCGACAAACCCGCCGAGCGGACCGACTATACGTATGAGCGTTATGTCGCCTGGATGAGCGATTGGCTCACCGCGGTCGACCTTCGCGACGTCACTCTGTTCTGCCAGGACTGGGGCGGGCTGATCGGCCTGCGGCTGGTGGCGGCGTTCCCGGACCGGTTCGCCGGGCTGGTCGTGTCGAATACGGGGCTGCCAACGGGATCGGGTGCGTCGGATGGCTTCGCGGCATGGCTCGCATTCAGCCAGAACGTCCCGATGTTCCCTGTCGGTGCGATCGTCAACGGCGGGACGACGCGCGAGCTGAGCGCGGCGGAGATCGCCGCCTATGATGCGCCGTTCCCCGACGAGAGCTACAAGGCCGGCGCGCGCCAATTTCCGGCGCTGGTACCGGTCACGCCGGACCATGCTTCGGTCGCGGAGAACAAGGCCGCGTGGCAAGTGCTCGAACGGTTTACCGGTCCCGTCCTCACCGCGTTCGGCGACAAGGATGCGGTGACCAAGGGCGGCGAACGCGCTTTCATCGAACGCATTCCGGGAGCCAAGGGCCAGCCGCATACGATCATCGAAGGCGGAGGCCACTTCATCCAGGAGGATGCGACCGAGCAATTGTGCGCGCTGATCGACGCATTGGCTCGTAGCCACAGAGGAGCAGCGAAATGAACTACACCAATGCAGTATTCCCCCCGCCCGAACAGGCCGCAGCGTTCTTCGGCGCCACCGACGACGGCCCGTTCGTCATGATCAACCTGCTGAAGTTCAAGGATCGCGCCGAATATGCCGACGGCAGCGACGCCGAACTGTCCGGCCGCGAAGCCTATGCGCGCTACGGCGCCGGGGTGCGCGCGTGCCTCGAAGCGGTCGGTGGCAAGGCGCTCTATGCGGGCGCGATCACCGAAGCGATGATCGGTGAAGTCGAGGAACTGTGGGACATGGTTGCGCTGGCGCAATATCCGTCGCGCGCCGCGATGATGGCGATGATCCAGCTGCCCGACTATCAGGCGATCGAGAAGCACCGGATCGCTGGCCTCGCGGGCCAGCTCAACCTCCGCATCAAGCCGCTATCCGCCCAGGACTAACCGATCGGCAAGCGCCGGAATTCGAATCCGCGCGACCCCGCGGGCATGCTGAACATCATGCCGTCCTCGCCGACCACGATCGGCCCGTCATAGAGGCGCCGCGCGTCGCCGAGCCAGGCAGGGTACATCATCCGCGACGGCGTTTGCGGGATGATGTGCGTGAAGACGACGAACCGCACCCCGGCCGCCTGTGCCTCGCGCGCGACCAGTTCGGGCGAGGCGTGATAGCCCAGAATGTCGCGCGTGATCTGCGCGATATTGGCGTTGCCGCGCTTCGTCAGCGCCGCAGTCATCAGCCCCACCAGCTTGGGTTGCAGGCCCTCATGAAGCAGCATGTCGGCGCCGCGCGAGGCCTCCGCCAGGGAGGAACTTTCGGCGGTGTCGCCGCTGATCACGACCGAGCGGCCTTTATAGTCGAACCGATAGCCGACCGCCGGATCGACCGGCCCGTGATTCACGCGGAAGGCGGTGACCGTCAGCCCGTCGCCTGAGAAAACCGTAACGCGCGCGTTCGATCCGCGCGGCGGAAGGGCGAAGGGTTTCGCGACCCCGCCGGCACCCGAGGACGGTGCGATCTTCTGGCCGTGATGCGCTGTGCGATAGCCCGAATCGAGTGCATAGCCGGCGTCGAATCCGGCGACGACGCGCTCCACGCCAGGCGGGCCGTAGATCGGCAACGGACTGGTCGCGCCGTTCCCCGTCCAGCGCAGCAGCATCATCGGCCCCAATCCGTCGATATGATCGGAATGGAAATGGGTCAGGAAGACCGCTTCGATCCGTCCGTTGGGAATGCCCATCAGCGAGATGTTGCGCGCGCCGCCTTCGCCCGAATCGACGACGAAGATGTGCTTGCCGGCAATGACCACCGTACATGCCGCCGCCCGGCTCGGGTCGGGTAACGGCGAGCCGGTGCCGCACAAGGCGACGTGAAGCCCGTCGGGCAAATCGGCGATCCGGTCGACACCCGCTCGCTGCGCGAATGCGGTACCGAGCACAGCCGCGCCGATCGGCCCCTGAAAGGCGGCGAACCCCACGATCGCCGCAATCGCCACGACAGCCGATACGATCATCTTGCTTGGCATGTGCACCCCTCCGCCGCTTTTTCCGCAGGATGCCGATTATTTTGGCATTATCAATGCCAATAGATTGCGCGTTGCATTTGCGACGCTAGACTGGCGGCAAAATAGGGAGGGGCGGATGCGGAAAGTGGCGCGCGCGCTGGTCGGACTTGTCGGCGCATTCAACGTGTTGCTGGGGTTGGGCTTTCTGATCGATCCGGCGCAGGCCGGGTTGCGGTTCTTTCTGCTTTCACTTGGGACGCAGGGCCTCGCGACGATGCGGGCGGACTTCACGGCCTTTTTCGTGACTGGCGGCGTCTTTGCGGTAGTCGCGGCGTGGCGCGCTTGGCGGACGCCGTTGCTCGTGCCTGTCAGCCTGCTTGGCATCGCTATCTCTGGCCGCGCGATCAGCCTGATCGCCGACGGCGCACCAGGCACCGCATTCCCGCCGATGGTGGTGGAGGCCCTGATGATCCTGATCCTGGCGATCGGTTGGCGCCATTTCGATGCGGAGGCGGCACGATGAAGCGCTGGATGAAGTGGACTCTCGGGACGATCGGCGGACTGGCCATCGCCGGCTATCTGTCGAAAGACTATGTTTTCCTGCATCTGCCCGGCTGGATTGCGCCGCATGTGTACAACAACCGGCCTGTCAAATGGCAGCCGGGGCCGGCGACCGCCGCGCTGCCCGCCGACCGGCGTCCGCCCAACATCGTTCTGATCGTCGCCGACGACCTTGGCTATAACGACATCAGCTTCAACGGCGGCGGCGTTGCGGGCGGATTGCTCAAGACCCCCAACATCGACGCGCTGGGCCGCCAAGGTGTGACCTTCGCCGACGGCTATGCGGGGAACGCGACATGCGCGCCCAGCCGCGCCGCGTTGATGACCGGCCGCTACCCGACCCGGTTTGGCTACGAATTCACGCCGGCCGAAGTCCATCCGCCCAAATGGTTCCCGTCTGGACTGATCCGCACCGACGTCTCCTTCTCGCGCACCATCGCGAACTTCCCGACGCAGTGGGAGCATAAGACGATCTTCGACGAAGATGCCGCGCGGGCGCCCGCGACGACCGCCGACAAGGGGGTGCCCGGCAGCGAGATCACGATCGCCGAACTGCTAAAGGGCCGGGGCTATCACACGATCCACCTCGGTAAATGGCATCTGGGCGAAGGCAAGGGCATGCGGCCGGAGGCGCAAGGCTTCGACGAAAGCCTTGGCTTCATGATCGGCGGGCAGATGTATCTGCCGGAAAGCAGTCCCGACGTCGAAAACTCGAAGCAGGATTTCGATCCGATCGACAAGTTCCTGTGGGCGAACCTGCCGTTCAGCGTCCAGTATAACGGCGGCGACCGGTTCAAGCCTGCGCGCTACATGACCGACTATCTGACGGACGAGGCGATCGACGCGATCAAGGTCAACCGCAACCGCCCGTTCTTCATGTACCTCGCCTATAATGCGCCCCATACGCCGCTGCAGGCGCTCAAGGCCGATTACGACGCGCTGCCGCAGATCGCCGATCACCGCACGCGGGTCTATGCCGCGATGATCCGCGCGCTCGACCGCGGCGTGGGACGGGTCATGGCTGAGCTGAAGGCGCAGGGCCTCGACCAGAACACGCTGGTGATCTTCACCAGCGACAATGGCGGGGCGCACTATATCGGATTGCCCGACATCAACCGGCCCTATCGCGGGTGGAAGGCGACGTTCTTCGAAGGCGGGGTCAAGGTTCCCTTCTTCATGCGCTGGCCGGCGATGATCAAGCCGGGCACGCAGATCGCGGGGCCAGTCAGCCATTTCGACATCTTCGCCACCGCGAGCGACGTGGCGGGCGCGACACTGCCACGCGACCGTCCGATCGACGGCGTCGACTTGCTGCCGTTTATCGAGGGCAAGAAAACCGGGCTGCCGCACAATACCCTGTTCTGGCGTAGCGGCCCGTATCGCGTCGTCCGCGACGGCGACTGGAAGCTTCAGTTGCTCGATCTGCCGCGGGTCGCTTTGCTCTACGACATGAAGACCGATCCGACCGAGCGTCGCGATGTCGCGGCCCTGCACCCGGACGTGGTCGCGCGCTTGAAGGGGTTGATCGCACAGCACGATCGCGAGAGCGTCAAACCGGCCTGGCCGTCCCTCATCCGGTCGCCGATTGCGATCGATCGTCCGCTTGGTACCAAGCCCAAGGCAGGCGAAACCTACATCTATTGGTCGAACTGATGGCGAAAATGCAGGCTGCGGTGAAGGACGGACGGCGGCGCCGGACATTGGATAGCCGCCAGCGGATCGTTACGGCGATGATCGAACTTGTCGGCGAAGGCCATATCACGCCGAGCGCCGAAGATGTCGCGGTGCGCGCGGCGGTGGGTCTGCGGACGGTGTTCCGGCACTTCCGCGACATGGAAAGCCTGTACGCGGCGCTGACATCCTCGTTGGTCGAGCAATACGAGATGTGGCTGATCCCGTTCGAATCGCTCGATCCGCTGGATCAGTTGAAAGAGATGATCGAACGCCGGACCGCGACGTTCGAGCGGATGTTACCGTTCAAGCGGGCCGGCGATGCGCATCGTCATATGTCGCCTGCGATCCAGGCCGAACATGTGCGCGTTACGATGCTGCTGCGGCGGCGACTGGCGTCGCTGCTACCGCGAAAGGTCGCGGAGGATCCTGCGCGCTTCGAACTCATCGATCTGATGCTGAGTCTCGATGTCTGGCAGCGATTACGAGACGATCAGTGCCTCCCGGCCGAGGTCGCGCGCGCATTGGTCAGCGAGGAGGTCTTGCGGCTGGCGGGAGACTAGGGGCGCTGTCCGCCCGCTGAGGTGATTGTTAGCGACGCCGAACGTAGCGTCGATCGCGAGCTAACCCGCTATCCTCAAGATTGGCCGGCTTCGAGGATAGGGGAGGTTCGCTATAACCTGACGGCACCGCTGAAGAGTTTTGCGTCCCGAGGGCTGCTGCTTCCGCTCTGCAGCGTCATCCAATCTTGGGATAGGTCACCTATTGCGATGTGCGTTCGAGTAGCCCAGAGCGTCGCGAATGGGGGAAGAGACCGAGCGCGATGCGCTTCAAGCGTTGCGATACTCTCCCCCGCAGGTCTCGCTGACCAACTACATCACATTGCTGTTCGCATGGACGGAGTTGAAGCTCGGCTACGACGGCTGGATGCCAGCCGTCGACGCGCAAGTCGTGATCAGAATTGCTGGGGATGCCCAGCTTCAGACGCTCGATGGCAAAACCATCGAACTGCCACCCTTCGCACTCGTCGGGCCCTTGTCGACGACGGTCAGGATGGTCGCCAGCCCGGGCTATCGGGCCATTGGCGCGGGACTGACGCCGGGCGGGCTACGTACCTTATTTCGCGTCCCGGCATCGGAACTTGTCGATCGCGCGATCGACCTTGGCGGCTTTTTCGGCCTCGCCGGTCTGGACCAGGTGGTGCAGCAGGCGGGCGACCTGAGGGCCCCGCATCACGGTTGGAAAGTAATCGAAGATTTGCTGTTCGATCGTCTGTGGCAGGTGTCGCCCGTCAACGATGAGCGCGTCCTGGCCGTGGATCGATGGTTGCGAAGTTCGCTGAACCCAAGCGTCGATCGTCTTGCGGAAATATTGGATTTATCTCCCCGCCAGACAGCGCGATTCACGGCGACCAGCCACGGCTTGTCCCCCAAATTGCTGGCCATCCGGAGGCGCGCTCAATCTGCCGCCGAACATTTTGCGCTTGCCGCTCCAGACGAACGGGATCTTGCCTATCTAGGATACAGCGACCAATCGCACATGATCCGCGACTTTCGCCGCTTTATCGGCACGACGCCTGCGCGATTTATCAATGCCGAAGATGTGGCACGCCATGCGTTTGCGGGGCCGAAAACGGTGGGGGCGACCTTGATCTAAAGGCTGGGAGAGCGGACCGTCCGGCAGGAAGCCGTCAGTTGACGAAATATCGAGTCGCTTCCGCCAGAATACCAGTTCTCATGGCGTCAGACCTCGCCAATAATAGACCATCGCGCGCACGGATTGCCCAAGCCACGTCAGGAAGCGCTCATCCTCTTCCCGCGTACCGCTGTCGATCCAGCGCACATAGGCGTCGAGCATGAACGCTGCGATGGACGCGTCGAGCACCCCGATCTTGCCGGCGACGCTATCGCTCGGTCCCAGAATCTCGACTTGGCGATCCTCGATCCGCGCGATCAGTGCCGCCGTTAGTCGTTCGAAATGTCTCCCGAATACCGGGTCGTGCGAAGCATGGCGTATGAGGAGGCGCATCGCCGACCCGCGCGTGCGTGCTACCTTGAGCGTCAACCGCATCCGGTCCGCCCACCACATCGTCGGTTCGGCCGCATCGGCGTCCAGGATGCCGTCGACCACATCGTCGAGCACCGCGTGCACGAGCGCATCCTTCGACTTGAAGTAACGATACAACACGATCTTCGACACGCCGGCGCCTTCGGCGACTTGATCCATCGTGGCCTGGCGTAGGCCACGGGCGTCCATAACGTCGGCCGCGGCAAGCAACAGGTGCTCGCGCCGCCGCTCGCGATGGGCGTCCATCATCTCGGAATAGCTCGGCTCCATACCCGTTGGTCGCCCAAGTCGGCGGCGAATGCAAATCCAACGAACCGGAAAGGTGCATGTGTTTACTTATCGGAAACTGCATGTTACTGGCGAGTAACAGAGGGGCGCTCGATGTCGGCGCCCCCAGCACCGATGGGAGGGGACGATATGGGTCTGGAACGACGCGGCGTGACGCGAATTGGTGTGCTGGCGGGCATGCTGTTGTCATCACCCGTGTTGGCGCAGGAGCGGCCAAAACCGGCCGCCGATCCGGTAGCGACCGGCCCATCCGAAGACATTCTGGTTCAGGCCCGCCGGCGTTCTGAATCGATCGAGGATGTGCCAGCGTCTGTCAGCGTGCTCGACAGCTCCGATATGGAACGTCTCGCCGTGCGCGACGTGGTCGATTATACGCGACTGACGCCGGGCGCGATCCTGATCGGCTCCGGTCCCAAATATCTCAACGACATCGCGTTGCGCGGTCAGGGCGGCGGGCGGCTCGGCTTTTCCGAATCCTCGACCGGCATCTATCGCGACGGCATTTACGTGGCGGGCGGCGGTTTCGGCGGGCGCAGCTACAGCCAGATCGACTTTTACGACATCGACCGGGTGGAGGTGTATCGCGGGCCGCAGGGGGCTTTGTATGGCCGCAATGCGGTGGGTGGCGCGGTCAACGTCATCAGTCGTCAGCCACAGGCAGACACCGAATTTCGCGCGAAATTGGGCTACGATTCGGTCGACAAGCTCGATACCCAGCTGACCGTCAATGTGCCGCTGTCCGATACGGTCGCGATCCGCGCAGGCGGCTTCTATTCGAAGCAGACGGGGGGATTCTATACTGACCAGGTCACCGGGCGGGTGATCGACAACACGCTCGACTGGGGCGTTCGTGGCGCGATCGGTACCGGGATCGGCACCGATACGAGCGCCCGGCTGACGATCGAATATTCGCGGTCGGAAGCGCCCGGCTTCACGTCGCTGGGGCGTAACCGCACGCTCGATCCCGATATTTTCGTGCGCACCGGACTCGATTCGATCGATCGTGTCACGATCGACCAGGCTCAGGCGATCGGCGAATTCCGCCACGATTTCGGCTCGTCGGAACTGACCATCCTGGCCGATTACAAGGGCCGCAAGGGCGATCGCAGCCCGGCCGATTTCGACCATTATCTGGGCATCCGGTTGCCGAACGTCCTGTTGCTCGACGCGCAGGGTGAGAAGTTCGAGCGCTACGGCACCGAGGCGCGGTGGGGATCGAAGGGTGACGGCCCGCTCACGTGGTTGGGCGGTGCCGATTTCCTGACCTATGTGTCACGCATCTATTCGAACCGCACGGGCACCGTAACCGGGACCGGCGCCACCGTGACATCGCTGCGGCGGCAATTACGGCTACAGCAATCGACCGAAAACGTGTCGTCCTATTCCGCTTATGGTCAGGTCGGATTCAAGCTGACGCCGACGCTGACGGCGTCGCTGGAATCGCGCTTTCAGGTCGACAGCAAGCAGTTCGCGTTCCAGCAGATCGACCTGGACGCGACCACCAACGATACGATTCCCCTGACGCGGTTTTCCCGAAACTGGAGCCGTTTCCTGCCGACCGGGTCGCTGACCTGGAAAGCGAGCGATCGCCTGACGCTCTATGGCCGGGTGGCTACCGGCTATCGCGCCGGTGGCTTCAATCAGGCGCCGGCAATCGGCTTCTTCGATCGCGTGCCATACGACCCCGAAGACGTCACCTCCGGCGAAGTCGGCGCCAAGGGAAGCTTCCGGATCGGCGCCGCCCGCTTCCGCTCGCAGCTCGCGCTTTACATGAGCTGGACGCGCAACGTGCAGCAGACGACGACGCTGTCCACTACCAACCCGGCCTTCACGCTGGAGAATGTTGGCGGCAACCGCATTTACGGCGCCGAGTTCGAACTGTCGGGTACCGTGCCGCTGGCCGGCGGCCGGCTGTCGGGGAGCGCCAACGTTTCGGGCAGCCGTGGGACCTGGAGCGATGGATCGTCGATCCTGTCCAACGGTGCCGTGCTCGATCTGTCGGGCAAGCAGACGCCGCGTACGCGCGATTACATTTTCAACGTCAACGGGATGTACGACCACCCGCTGGTGCGCGGTATCGACCTGATGCTGACTGCAAGCTACCAGACCGCCGCAGGCGGCTGGGACGATGCGACGCTGACGCGCAAGAGCCAGAACTACTCGATCCTGGATCTGTCGGCGGGTGTGCGCGGGCGCAACTGGAAGCTGCTCGGATCGGTCAAGAACGTGACCAACGACCTCTATTACATCGTGTCGGTCGGCGGGAACGATTACTACAACACGCCGCGCACCTACAGCGCGACGCTGTCCCTCGAATGGTAAGGAAGCACGTGATGCGGACCTTGTACGTCCTGCTGGCGACGGCGGTCGCCGTCGCCGGATCCCCGATCGCCGCGCAAACCGACCGGCCGGGGCTGCGCGAGCAGTTGCGCGCCAGGATGGCGGCGTCCGACAACGCCCCGTTGCCCGCCGGTGTCGATCCCCGGACGTTGGCGGTGGGTGCCGCGACCCGCAATTACCTGCTGCTCGATGCGCGGCGCGACAAGGCGCCTGCGCCGCTGGTGATCGCGCTGCACGGCGGCGGCGGCAACGGCAAGACGATGGTGCCGCGCTGGGCCGACAAGGCGCGGGCGGAAGGTATCGTCGTCGCCTTTCCCGACGGCGTCGGCCGCGACGGGCGGATGGCGACGTGGAACGCCGGCGGCTGTTGTGGCCAGGCGATGGCGACGAACAGCAACGATGTCGGCTTCATCGGAGCGCTAATCGACGAGCTGGTGCGCAGCGGCGTCGCCGATCCAAAACGCGTCTATGTGACCGGCATGTCGAACGGCGGCATGCTGACGCACAAGGTTGCGATCGCGCTGTCTGGCAAGATCGCGGCGGCGGCGGTCGTCTCGGGTGCGATGTTCGGCGACGAAGGCGCCCCGGCGGGGCCGGTGCCGATAATGATCATGCACGGCGCCAAGGATCAGGTCGTGCCCTATGCCGGCGGACCCAGCCCGATCGGCTTTGTCGCCAGCGCGCAGAGCCGCGATTTCCAGGCGGTGGAAAAGACCGTGGCCTACTGGGTCAAAGCCGACGGTTGCACCGCCGCGCCCAAGGCTTCGCCCACCGGCGAGGTTCAGACCCAGGACTGGGCATCGTGCTCGGCCGGGTCGGAAGTGCTGTTCTATCGCCTCGCTTCCGCAACCCACACCTGGCCCGGCGCAAAGGCGCCCGCGGGCGCCACCCGGATGCTGGAGATGACGCCGTATGACGCGATCGACGCGACGGACGCCGCCTGGACGTTCTTCAAGCGCCATGTCCGGCCCTGACGCGAACCGCCGCGAGGTCCTGGCGGGCGGCACGGCGCTGGCGACGGCGGCCGCGCTCGGCGCGGCACCGGCCGGCGCGGCGACGGTAAAGCGCAAGTCGGGCGAATGGCCGGTCTATGCCGCGACCAACGCCGCGACCAAATATTCCCCGCTCGACCAGATCGACGCATCGAACGTCGCGGGACTCGAGATTGCGTGGGAATGGACCTCGCCCGACGCCGCGATCCTGGCCGATCATCCCGATCTGCGCCCCGGCGAATTCCAGGGGACGCCGATCATGGTCGACGGGCGCTTGTTCACCTCGACCGCCATGTCGCAAGTAGCGGCGATCGATCCGGCCACCGGCAAGACCCTGTGGGTGTATGATCCCGGCAGCTGGAAACAGGGTTATCCGACCAGCAAGGGCTTCCTGCATCGCGGCGTGGCCTATTGGAACAAGCGCGTCCTGATCGGGACCGGCGACAACCGGCTGATCGCGCTGGATGCCGCGGCCGGGCGGCCGGTGCCGGGCTTCGGCGACAAAGGCGAGGTCGACCTTCGCGCCGCCGCTGGCGAAAGCCGCGTCGGCGAACCAGCCGGACTGATCGGCGTCACCTCACCGCCGGTCGTCTGCCGCGACACGGTGATCGTCGGGCAATATATCAACGACCGGCCCGACCGCACTCCAATGCCGGGCGGCACGATCATGGGTTTCGACGCCGCGACCGGGCGGCGCAAATGGACCTTTCGCCCGATCCCGCGCGACGGCGAGCCGGGCTCGGAAAGCTGGGCGCCCGGATCGCTGGCGCGCGCCGGCAACGGCAATGCCTGGGCGCCGATGAGCGCGGACGACGAACTTGGCCTCGTCTACGTGCCGGGCAGTTGCCCGACCAACAACTTCTTCGGCGGCGACCGGCCGGGCGACAATCTGTACGGCAACAGCCTGATCGCGATCGACGTCCTGACCGGCAAGCGGCGCTGGCATTTCCAGATGGTCCATCACGACCTGTGGGATTACGACCTGCCGTGCGCGGGCAATTTGATCGATGTGACCGTCGACGGCCGCCGCATTCCCGCAATCGCTCAGGTGACGAAGCAGGGTTTTTGCTTCGTGTTCGACCGCCGCACGGGAAAGCCGGTCTGGCCGATCGAAGAACGCCCCGTTCCAGCATCGACGATCGCGGCCGAGCGTAGCGCAAAGACGCAGCCGGTCCCGACGAAGCCGCCCGCATTCGATCGACAGGGCGTGACCGACGACGACTTGATCGACTTCACACCCGACTTGAAGGCGGAGGCGCGCGCCATCCTCGCCACATACGATCACGGCCCGCTGTTCACCCCCCTCGGCACGCGGCCGACGATCGTGCTGCCGAGTTGGGTGGGCGGGGCCAATTGGTGGGGCGCGGCGGCGGATCCGGAAACGGGGATGCTCTATGTTCCGTCGATTACCGCGGCGGTCGCGATGGCGCTCGACCCAAACGGCAAGCGCACCGACGCCGCCGACGGCGAGAGCGAGATCGCCGGTCAGGCTGCCATCGTCCGCGGCCCCCGCGGGCTGCCGCTGCTCAAGCCGCCTTATGGCCGGATCACCGCGATCGATCTTAACAAGGGCGCGATCGTCTGGACACACGCCAACGGGCCGGGGGCGAAGGACGCGCCGCAATTCAAGCCCTACAATCCCGGCTGGATCGGACACACCGCGCGCACCGGTCCGCTGCTCACGAAGACGTTGTTGTTCCTGGGCGAGGGACCGCACCGGCCGGGCGTCGCGCGGAAGGTGTTGCGCGCCTGGAACAAGGCGACCGGCGCGGTCGTCGCGGAAATCGCGCTGCCTGACCACACTCATGGTCCGCCGATGACCTACTTGGCCGGCGGGCGGCAGTTCGTCGTCTGCGGCATGGGGTTCAACAAAGCGCCGCACCGCTTGGTCGCGCTGGCGCTGCCCAAGGAGAACAAGGCATGAGCGATCACGGCGTCACTCGCCGCACCCTGATGGCAGGCGCGGCGGGCGCCACGGCGATGCTGTGGGCGGCGCCCGCCTTCGCCGCCGGCGCAATCAAGCACTATATCCTGATCGAGCTGCTGCCGGGCGCCGATCAACTGGCGCTCGACCGTTGGTATATGACCTTTCACGCGCCGCAGGTGCGCAGAGCCTATCAGGCGTGGCAGCGCGATTACCTGTCGTTCCGTGCCTATCTGCCCCCGGCCGATGCGGTCCAACGCTATCACGTTGCCTATGGCCGGATGACCGAAATCCACTTCGACACGATCGAGAATTTCCGCGAAAGCCGGAAGAACCCGCTTTATGGCGGCGATCTTCAGAGCTTCACGCCGCCGCCGGGCGGCTGGCGCGGCAACACGCTGTTCCGCAGCACCACCGCCACGGTGCCGGTCAATCCGGACATGCTGTACGTGTCGAAGCCGACACCGCCCAAGGAACTGCCCTATCTGCGCTGGATCGTCTTCCTTCGTCCACCCGCCGGCGTGGCGCAGGCCGATGCCGATGCGTGGTTCGACGGCGTTCATGCCAAGGAGATCGCCGCGTTGCCGGGGGTGAAGCGGTTCGGCCTGTACAAATCGGTGGCGGATCGCGGCGACTATCCGCGCGTGCTGGAAGTGTGGTTCGACGATTACGCCGCATGGCGGGCGGCGTTCCTAAGCCCCGAGCCTCGCTTCACCGCGCCGCTCTGGGGCGGGAAGTTTCCCTTCTTCGATACGATGTCGATGTTCGTGGGCGAGAATCCCGATGTGGATTTCATCCATGACGACCGGGTAATCCCATGACCATTTCCCAATCCGTCATCGACGACATGCTGCGCGACACCGCGGCCGAACATCCCGAAGCGCCGGCGTTGGGTATCATCGGGCAGGCGATCGATTTCGCGACGTTGGACGCGCGCGTCCACCGCGTCGCCAACGGTCTGCTGGCCGAGGGCAAGGCTGGTGACCGCATCGCGATCCTGGGCCGCAATTCGAACGAGCAGGTCGAACTGATGTTCGGTATCCTGCGCGCGGGCCAGGTGGTTCTGCCGGTGAACTGGCGGCTGGTCGCGGCCGAGATCGCCTATATCCTGAAGCATTCGGGCGCGACGCGGTTATTCGTTGACGAGGCTTTCCTACCGGCAGCCGAACAGGCCTGCGCTGACTGCCCGATGCCGATCACGGTCATCGACCGCGACTTCGCGACATGGCGAGACGCCCAGTCGAACGATCCCGTGCTACGCTCCGGTGCCGCCGACGACGTCGCACTGCAGATGTACACCAGCGGTACCACCGGTCTGCCCAAGGGCGTGATGTTGACTAACGCCAACGTCGTCGCCTCGGTCGCGATCTTCAGCCGGCCGCCGCTTGATCTCGCGCCCGGCGATGTGATCTACGCGCCTGCGCCGATGTTCCACATCACGGGTATCGGCCCCGTCCTGCGAATGGCGCAGTCGGGCGCGCGACTGGTTGTGAGCGCCGCTTTCGCGGCCGACGAGGCGGTGCGGGTGATGGCACGCGAACGGGTCAGCTATACCACGCTGGCCCCAGCGATGATCCAGGCGTGTCTCGCGGCCCCATCGTTCGCCGACGCCGACCTCTCCGCGCTCGGCGTGATCGTCTATGGCGGGGCGCCGATAGCTGAGGCGGTGCTGCGCGAAGCGACGGCGCGGATCGGCTGTCGCTTCGTGCAATGCTATGGCCTGACCGAAACGACCGGCCCGATCACTATCCTGACTCCGGCCGATCATGCGCCCGGCCGCAACCTCTTGCTGTCGTGCGGACGCGCTGCGGGCGACATCGCGATCCGGGTGGTGGACGGTAACGGACACGACATGCCGCCCGGCGAGACCGGGGAGATCATCGTCGCCGGGGCGATCAACATGGCGGGCTATGCGGCCGACGCCGCCACGACCTCTGCCACGATCCGCGACGACTGGCTCTACACCGGCGACGCCGGCTATCTCGACGCGGAGGGCTATCTGTTCATCCGAGATCGGGTGAAGGACATGATCGTTTCCGGCGGCGAGAACATCTATCCGGTCGAGGTCGAGAACGCCTTGCTGGAACATGGCGGGGTGGCGGACGCGGCGGTGATCGGCGTGCCCGACGACCGTTGGGGCGAATCCGTGCTGGCGCTGGTTGTTCCTGCCGCCGACGCGCCGGAAGACGCCCAGGCGATCCTCGATTTCTGCCGCACCCGGATCGCCGCCTACAAATGCCCGAAGACGATCCGTTTCACCGATACGATCGCGCGCAACGCGGCGGGCAAAATCCTGCGGCGCGAGATCCGCAAGCCGTTCTGGGAAGACCGCGATCGGCTGGTCGGTTGAGAGGAGAGAGGCGATGATCGACAATCATATCGGGCGGCGGACGATGCTGCGCGCCGCGGCGGCGCTGCCGCTGGTCGGGGTTGGCGGGCGGCTGCTCGCCGCCGACGGCGACGCTGACCTGCCCGCTGCCTTCTATTTCGCCTATCCGCTGTACGAATTCGCGCGCAGCGAACAGACGATCGCACAGTCGGTCGGCGGGCCGGGGCTGCTCAACGCGGTGAAGCAGCGCGCGCAATTGGCCGGCCCCAGCTCCAGAAACGTGACCGCGCCGAATAACGACACGATCTATTCGTCCGCGTTCCTCGATCTGTCGGCGGGACCGATCGAAGTTCAACTGCCGGACGTGCGCGACCGCTATTTCTCGTGCGCGTTCATGGACCTGCTGACCGACAATTTTGCCTATGTCGGGACTCGGGCAACGGGTGGACGCGGCGGGCGTTTCTGGATCGCCGGGCCACAATGGACGGGCCGCGCCCCGGTCGGGGTCACGCTGTTCCGGTCCATCGGCAATGACGTCTGGATGCTGGCGCGCGTGCTGGTCGACGGCCCCGCCGACCTTGCGGCGGCGAAGGCGATCCAGGCTCAGGTCAAGGTGATCGTGCCGCCTGGCCGCCCGCCAGCCCGGGCTTTCACCAATGCGGCTACGCCGGTGCCGCAGGATCCCGCACTGTTTCTCGCCGTCGTCAACGAAATGCTGCGGCGGTCGCCAGGCCGCAAGGGGCAATTGGCGCGTGCTACCCGCTTCCGTTCGCTCGGCATCGGCACCGACGCGCCGCCATCAGCCGCACTGCTCAAGCGTTGGGGCGATTACCTGCCGGCCGGCGTCGCCGATCTGCGCGAAGGCTTCCTGTTTCGCGATCTCGTGTCGGACGGCTGGAGTTACCAGCCACGCGGGGTCGGCGAGTTTGGCACCAACGACCATTTGCGCGCGATGATCGCACTCGGCGGCATCGCCGCGCTGGGCGAAAGGGAGGCGATGTATTTCCACGCCAACTTCGAAAAGGGCGGCGCGCGTCTGACCGGCGAGCACGCCTATCGCTGGCGCGTTCCACCCGGCGGCGTACCTGTGCACGGCTTCTGGTCGCTGACGATGTACGAACCGCAGGCCGATGGGCGTTACTTCCTGGTCGAAAACCCGATCGATCGCTATTCGATCGGCGACCGCACGCCTGGTCTGGTGCGCAATCCCGACGGCAGCATCGAGATCCTGATTCAGCACGACAAGCCACAGGGGCCGCTCGCCGCCAACTGGCTGCCCGCGCCCAGCGGACCCATGCGGCTGGCGTTGCGTGCTTATTTGCCCGACGCCGCCCTGATTGAACGCCGCTGGCGAGTTCCACCGCTCGAGCGCATCCCGGCGCAATAACGCGCACCGCCGAAAAACCCCGAGTATTACGCATAGAGGCGACCGGCGGTCGCAGCGTCGTTCGGCCATAAGCGCCGGGCATGGAACCGATGCGATAGCGCGATTTTTCCACATCGCCGCGGTCGGCAATTCTCCGGGCATCGATATTCATGCCCAGGAGATGCCCAATGCGCTCGATAACCGCCGCGGCTTGCGCCGCGCTCGCTTTCGCCACGCTTTCGATTCCTGCCGTTTCGCGCGCCGACCCAGCCCCGGCCGCAACCCCCGCCGCAGCCCCCTCGGCGGCGGGGGTCATTCGTCTGCGAAGCGCCAATGCGTTCGACGACACCGTCGCGCGGTTGAAGGCGGACGTGCAGGCAAAGGGCATCCGCTTCTTCGACGCGATCGACCAAAGTGCGCTGGGCGGGTCGGCCGACCTCAAGATCCGGCGTTCGACGCTCGTCCTGTTCGGGAATCCGCCCCTCGGCGTGCAATTCCTCCAATCCAATCCCTATGCCGGGCTAGACTGGCCGGTGCGGATGCTGGTGCTCGAGGATATGGACGGCAACGTCTGGGTCGCCTGGACCGACTTCGCCTTCATCGCCCAGCGCTACGCGATCACCGACAAGGCGCCGCAGCTCAAAATGGCGAGCGCGGTCGCGGCATCGATCGCGGCGGCGGCCACGACGCATCAATGACGCCCGCGTTGCTGATCCTCGCGCTCGCCAGCGCCGCGATGATGGGTCTCGCAATCCAGCGTGGCGCGACCTGCATGGTCGCCGCCGTCGACGCGGCCATCATCGAACGGTCATATGGTCGTGCGCTGGCGCTGGGCGAGGCAGCGCTATGGGTGGGCGGATTGCTCGCCGTTACGCAGCTGGCCGGTGTGTTGACGATGCCGCCCGCACTTTATCGGGCGACCGCGCTGACCGTAGCCGGCGGCGTGCTGCTCGGTTTCGGCGCGTGGATCAACCGAGCTTGCGTGTTCGGCGCGGTCGCGCGGATCGGGTCGGGGCAATGGGCGTGGCTTGCAACGCCAGTCGGGTTCTTTCTCGGCTGCCTTATCCCTATCGCGAAACCAGAAGCCACCGGACATCCTGCTCCATTTGCCAATGCCGCGTTGATCGCGGTGCCATTCGGCGCGCTGGCAGTCTGGCGGCTGGTCGAGGTGGTCCGCGCGCCCGGTGCGCTTGCGCATTTGTGGCATCCGCACCGCGCAACGTTGCTGATCGCCGTCACCTTCGTGACGACGATGCTGAGCGTGGGTCTGTGGGCTTATACCGATGCGCTCGCGGCGATCGCCAAGGCGATGGACGTGCGTATAGGGTTGCGCGGCGCGATGGTGGTCGCGTTGCTTGCTGGCTCGATCCTCGGTGGCTGGTTCGCGGGCAAGATCCGCTGGGTGCCACCGACGCTCGACGACGTGGTGCGCTGCCTGGTCGGGGGTGCGTTGATGGGCGCTGGCGGATTGCTGGTTCCTGGCACCAACGATGGGCTGATCATGGTCGGTTTGCCGCTGCTTCAGCCCCACGCCTGGATCGCCGTCACCACGATGACGCTGACCATCGCCGCGTTGATCCTGCTCGCGCGGCACGTTCGTCGGCCGGCCGTCGCTTGAACAGCGACGGCCGCCGGATTGGCGCCGCATCCTGATCGATGTTAAACTCGTAACTCGCGCACCCGGAGGGGGGAGTGACGCCATGGAAATGCAGCAGGTCCGCTATTTCGTCTGCCTGGCGCAGACGCTCAACTTCACGCGTGCGGCCGAACAATGCAACGTCAGCCAGCCCGCGCTAACCCGGGCGATCCAGCAGCTCGAACACGAACTGGGCGGGCCGCTCTTTCATCGCGAGCGCAATAACACGCACTTGTCCGAACTCGGGCGGATGATGCTGCCTTATCTCGACAGCGTCCACGCCTCGACGCTCGCCGCCAAGGACGCGGCGAAATCGGCTAGGAAGATCGAGAATGTCACGTTGACGCTGGGAGCGATGTGCACCATCGGGCCTCAGCTTATCGCCGACCTGATCGTCCGCTTCCAGGCCGAGCATCCCGATGTCGAGGTCAACGTGATCGACGGCGAAGCGAGGGCGATGATCGAGAAACTGGAAAAGGGCGATCTGCACCTTAGCATCGTCGGCGTGCCGGATGAGTTGCCCGATACGCTCCACCAGGTGCCGGTGTTCACGGAGCGCTTCGTCATCGTGATTCCACGCTACCATCCCTGGGCGGAAAAGAACGCCATCCGTGTGGCCGAGCTTAACGGCGAACCGTATGTCGGGCGGACCAATTGCGAAGTGTTCCAGATGGTGACGCAGGACTTCGCGAGGCGCGGGGTCACGACCAAAAAGGTGTTCAGCTCGCCGCGCGACGAATGGGTGCAGAAGATGATCAAGGCCGGACTAGGCTTCGGCTTCTTCCCCGAATATTGCGTGACCGATCCCGACCTCATCGTCCGCCCGCTGATCGAGCCCGAATATTCGCGGACGATATATCTCGCGACGGTGCGCGGGCGGCCGCATTCACCGGCGATCGGGGCGTTCGTGCGCGAGGCGCGACGTCACTCCTGGCCGTCGTTCGAACCGCTTTCCTCGCAGGTCTGACAGTCGGTGATCTCCACGAGCAGGTCATGGCACCACACGAGCGCGTCGAGTGCGGCCGGGACGCCGGCATGTGCAGCGATCTGAGTCAGCAGTTCGATGATTTCCGACTTGCTCCAACCGAGGTGAAGTGCCGCGGTGACATGATCGCGTAGCTGCGCGGCAGAGCGGCCCATCGCGGCGCACGCGGCGATCGCGGCGAACTCGCGCAACCGGAGGTCGAGCCCGGGGCGGGAAAAAACATCACCATAGGCAAAGCCGATGGCAAGGCGGGCGAAATCGGGCGCGACTTCGGCGACCCGGTTGCGGCGGGCATCCAGTTCTGCCCCGGTCCGGGCCAGCACTTCGAGCCCGACGTGATACGAATCTGTCACAGTGGCGTCCTGAGATAGAAGGATGGCGCGGCGCCCGCATCCTCTCAAGAAAGGCGCCGCGCCGGGCCGCACCGGATAAGGGAAATCCGGTGCGACCTATGCGAGCGGCGGAGGAATCAGTCGCGCGCCTTCACGTCGGCCGACAGTAGGACCGCCGGCACCTTTCCGGTGTTTTTCCACCAGTGCGAGATGCCGTCGGATTCGCTGGCGACGTCACCAGCGTTGTGAACGATCCCGACCGCGCATGTGTTGCGAAATTCGGTGATCGATCCTGATACGACGGTGATCAGCGCGGGACGGCCGGCGTGGCTGTGCAGCGGCACGACGCCGCCCGGCTGAACGACGAGGCGACGCAGGCGCAGGTCGCGATTGTCGACGTCGATCTCTTTCTTGAGATCGACCGAGCCAATGACGTCGTCAGTGACCTTGACCGGCGCGGTAGGCGCACCAGCGAGCGGGTTGGCGATGGTCTTGCCGGCAGGGCACGTGCCGGCGAAGGCAGGGGTGCCCGCGAGCATGGCGGCGGTCGCGGCGAATACCGCAGTCCAACGAATGTTCATGATGTCAGTCCTTTGCATTGAGTGAAATCGCGTCACGGGCGGCAGCACTGCCGGGACCGGGTTAGGGCTGGGGAATGCCCGGAACGGGCCACCGCCCGTGACGATGTTGAGATATGGGAGACTGCAGGGCGGGGACATTCGATTGACCGCATGGTTTCCATGCACGACCGGCATTTCAGTCATCGCGCGCGCATCGGCATCCTGGGAACAGTCAAATTCCAAGGAGACCCACGATGACCGTTCAGCCGATGGCCGAACTCAAACAGGCCGGACCTCTTACCGGCCGTGTCGCGATCATCACCGGATCGACCAGCGGCATCGGCCTCGGTATCGCCCATGCGCTTGCCGAAGCCGGCGCGGACATCGTGATCAACGGCCTCGGCGATGCTGTAGCGATCGAAGCGAAGCGCACCGAGCTCGCCGAAACGCATCGCGTCCGTGTCGCCTATAACGGCGCGAACCTGATGGACCCGGCCGGAGCAGTCGCGATGGTCGAGGCTGTGATTGCGGCGTTCGGTCGGATCGACATCCTGGTCAACAATGCGGGGATCCAATTCGTCAGCCCGATCGAGGATTTTCCGGCGGAGAAATGGGAGGCGATCATCGCGCTCAACCTGTCGGCGGCGTTCCACGCGATCCGAACGGCGTTCGCGCCGATGAAGGCCGCAGGTTGGGGCAGGATCATCAACATTGCCTCGGCGCACGGCCTCGTCGCCTCGCCGTTCAAGAGCGCCTATGTCGCCGCCAAGCACGGCATCGTCGGCCTGACCAAGACGGTCGCCTTGGAAGGTGCGAAGTTCGGCGTCACCTGCAACGCGATCTGTCCCGGCTATGTATGGACGCCGTTGGTCGAGGGGCAGATCGAGGACACCGCCAAGGCCCGCGGCATCAGCCGCGAGGACGTGATCGAGAACGTCCTGCTCGCCGCACAGCCGAGCAAGCAGTTCGCGACGGTCGAGGAACTTGGCGCGCTTGCGGTTTTCCTCTGTTCCAAGGGCGGTCGGTCGATCACCGGAACCGCGTTGCCGGTCGACGGCGGGTGGGTGGCGCAATGAGCGCGCATTTGCCCCGTGCGCGTGAGAAGGAGTGCGCGCTGCGCCCGGACCTCGCCGCTTATTATGCCTTACGTCGCGTCCACCCAGATCGGCTCGACCGCGTCGACGCGCCGACGCTCGGCGTGCTCGCCGAACTCGCGCGCCACGGGAGGCCGTGGTGAACCGCCAGAGCGTCGTGATTGTCGGTGCGGGGTTCGGCGGGCTCTCCGCCGCACGCGCCCTGGCGCGCGCAAACGTCGATGTGACGTTGATCGACCGCCGCAACCATCACCTGTTCCAGCCTTTGCTCTACCAGGTCGCGACTGCGGGCCTGTCGCCCGCCGACATCGCCGCGCCGATCCGCTCGATCCTGCGCGGGCAGAAGAATGTCCGCGTCGTGCTCGACACCGTAATCGGCATCGATCGCGAGGGGCGTCGCGTGATCCTCGATGAGGGGCGTCCAATTGCTTACGACCAGTTGGTCCTCGCGACAGGCGCACGCCACAGCTATTTCGGGCGGGACGATTGGGCGCGACATGCGCCCGGCATAAAGACGATCGACGACGCGACCGCGGTGCGCCGCAAGGTGCTGCTCGCGCTGGAGCGGGCCGAGAGTGAAACCGATCCCGACCGGCGCCAGGCGCTGCTCACCTTTGCGGTGATCGGAGGTGGCCCGACCGGAGTCGAGATGGCGGGGGCCATCGCGGAACTCGCCCGCCGCTCGGTGTCGCGCGATTTCCGCAGCATCACCCCGCATTGCTCGCGAGTATTGCTGATCGAAGCGGGCCCGCGATTGCTCGGCGCATTCCCGGAAAGGCTGGCCGGCAAGGCCCGCGTTGCAATCGAGGAAATCGGCGTCACGGTGCTCGCGGGCAAGCCGGTCTCTACGATCACCGACCATTACCTGGATGTCGGCGGCATCCGCATCCATACCGATACGGTTATCTGGGCGGCGGGCGTGCAGGCATCGCCAGCCGCCGCGTGGCTCGATGCGCTCGCCGACCGCGCTGGGCGATTGGTGGTCAGACCCGACCTTACGGTGCCCGGCTACCCGGAGATCTTCGCGATCGGCGACACCGCCTCGTTCAAAAAGCCGGACGGTCATCATCTGCCCGGCGTCGCCCCGGTCGCCAAACAGCAGGGCAAGCATGTTGCGCGCATGATCGCGAGCGGTCGCCGCATGCCATTCCGCTATCGCGACTTTGGCAGCCTGGCGACGATCGGGCGGCATAGAGCGGTGATCCATTATGGTCACCTGAAGTTGTCGGGGACGCTTGCCTGGCTGCTGTGGTGCACCGCGCACATCTTCTTCCTCGCGGGCTATCGCAACCGGTTGATCGTCGGCGCGAACTGGCTGTGGAACTACCTGACCTTCGAACGCGGCGCGCGCCTGATCACCGGCGACGCAAACCCAACCAATGGAGATAAGACATGGGCCGCTTGAGCCTTCACGACGAGTTGCGCGCACACGGCCAGCAAGTGCTGGTGCTGCAGGGCGGCGGCGCCCTGGGCGCCTATCAGGTCGGTGTCTATCAGGCATTGCATGAGGCCGGGGTCGAACCCGATTGGGTGATCGGCACGTCGATCGGTGCGATCAACGCCGGGATCATCGCGGGCAGCAAGCCAGGCGAGCGGCTCGAACGGCTGACGGAATTCTGGAAGCGCGTCGAGCACGGCCATTTCTTCGAAGACGTCATGCCGACCCAGATCGCCAGCGTCTGGCGCAACATGGCGACGATCATGGGCGGCCTGCCGGCGTTCTTCACGCCCAACCTGCCCGCGTTCGGCAGCCCGCACGCGACGCTCGGCGCCGAGGGCGCGGGGTACTATTCGGTCGACCCGATGCGCGAGACGCTTAGCGACCTGATCGATTTCGATCAGGTCAATGACGGCGCGGTCCGTCTGACAGTCGGCGCGTCGCGCGTGACGTCGAGCGAAATGGTTTATTTCGATTCGCGCGACATGCCGCTCGACCTGCGCCACGTCATGGCGTCGGGTGCGCTGCCGCCCGCTTTCCCGGCGGTGCGGATCGACGGCGAACTTTATTGGGATGGCGGCATCCTGTCGAACACGCCGGTCGAGGTGGTGTTCGACGACAATCCACGCCGCGATTCGATGGTCTATGCCGTCCATATCTGGAACCCGCACGGTGCCGAACCCGAGACGATCTGGGAGGTGATGAACCGCCAGAAGGACGTCCAATATTCGAGCCGCGCCGGCAGCCACATCAAGCGCCAGCGCCAGCTCCACCGCCTGCGTCACGTCATCACCGAATTGTCTGCGATGATCCCGTCCGACCAGCGCCAGACGCCCGAGGTCTCCGAGCTTGCAGCGTATGGCTGCCCGACGCGGATGCACGTCATCCGCCTGCTGGCCCCCGCGCTCGATTGCGAGGATCACAGCAAGGATATCGATTTCAGCCCGTCGGGTATCCGCGCGCGTTGGGACGCGGGCTACGCCGACACGATGCGTACGCTGGAGACCGCACCGTGGCGCGATCCGGTCGATCCGCTCGAAGGATTCGTCCTGCACGAGGCGATGGGCGGCGAGATGGTGCGCACGTCCGCCGCGGGCTGACGCTCCATGCATCGAAACCATGCATTCCCGGTAGCGGACGCGACCGATCATTTTGGTGAGAGTCCCGTCGCACCCCCGGTGCCTCGAATCTCTTGAAAGGAAGCAACATGAAGACCGTCAATCTCGCCCTCACTGCCACCGTGCTGACCGCGCTCGGCTCGGCCGCCGCCCAAGCTGGGCCGGTCGCTGCGCAGCCCAACAAGGACAAGTGCTACGGTATCAGCCTGGCGGGCAAGAACGACTGCAAGGCGGGCGCGGGCACCAGCTGCGCGGGCACCAGCCGCATCAACTATCAGCGCGATGCCTGGAAGTATGTCGCCAAGGGCACCTGCGCGAAGATCAAGACGCCCAAGGGCTACGGCTCGCTGACCCCCAAGGCGTAAGCCCATGACCCGTCCGACCGCTGGCGTGGCGTTCAAGCCCCAACATTTCGATGAGGCAATCGCCGCGTCGGCGGCCGGATTGTGGTTCGAGGTGCATGCCGAGAATTATATGGTCGCAGGCGGACCGCGCCTCGCGATGCTCCACGCCTTGCGCGAAGCGCGGCCGCTATCGCTCCACGGAGTCGGCCTATCGATCGGCGGCGCAGACCGCCCTGATCCCGCGCACCTCAAGGCGCTTGCGGACCTGGTCGACCGGTTCGACCCGTTCCTCGTGTCCGAACATCTCGCCTGGTCGCGGGTCGGGTCGCGTTGCCTGCCCGATCTGTTACCGGTGCCGCGGACGGGCGAGGCACTCGCAATAGTCACGCGCAACATCGACATCGTCCACGAAACGCTCGGTCGCCGCATCCTGATCGAAAACCCAGCGCACTATGCCGCGTTCGACGCGATGTGGAGCGAACCCGATTTCCTTGGTGAGATTGTCCGTCGCACCGGTTGCGGGTTGCTGATCGACGTGAACAACGTTGCGGTCGCGGCCAACAACCTTGGCTACGACCCGGGCCGCTATCTCGCTCAACTGCCGCACGACGCGATCGGCGAAATCCATGTGGCCGGGCACAGCGATGACCCGATGCTCGGCGCACACCTGCTGATCGACAGCCACGACGCGCCCGTGTCCGAAACGGTGTGGGGGCTGCTCGCCGAACTGCTCGACCACACGGGCGAGCGTCCCGTGCTGCTCGAACGCGACGGCAACGTCCCGGACTTCGCCGACCTTATGGCCGAGCGCGACCGCGCCGCTGCGATCCTCGCTCGAAAGGAACTATGCCATGCCTGATCTTGCCACCTATCAGCGCCAGTTCGTCGAGACGATCGACGGCAAGCGGCATGGCGACCCGATCCTCGGCGTCTATCGCAACACGTCGGTCAAGGGCGCGATCGACGCGCTCGCCGACAATTACCAGACCGTTTTGATGGTCGTGGGCGAAAGCACGTTCGTCGCGCTGGCGATCGACTTCGTCGCCGACTGTCCGCCCGACAGCCCGGTGCTTGCCGCTTATGGAGCGGGGTTCGCCGACTGGCTCGAAATGCAGGGGATCGGCCGGACGCTGCCCTATTTGTCGGGTATCGCGCAAATCGACCGGCTGCGTGTCGAATCGCACCTGGCCGCCGATGGCGACGTGCTCGACCCACTACAGCTTACCTCGGTATCGGCCGAGCAATGGTCGGCGAGCGCCGCGGTCCTTCATCCCGCCACGCGTTTCGGCTGGTTTGCCGTGCCCGCGCCGTCGATCTGGCTCGCCCACCTTGACCCGCATGCCGCCGAAATCGCGCCCGAATGGCGTGCAGAGGGTATGCTCCTCACGCGTCGCGAGGGCGCGGTGATCGGCCAGCGGATCGGCGCGGCGGAGCACCGCATCCTGTTCGGCCTGCGCATCGGTGAGACGATCAGCCAGGCCGCGACCGCGGCCGCCGGCCTCTACCCACACGCCGACATTACCGGCGCGTTTCGCGACATCCTCGCCTCCTGCGCGCTTTCCAGCCTCAAGACCAAGGGATTCTGACCATGCTCGACACCACCGCCGCTTTGCCCGTCGCCGAACCCGGACGGAGCTCGATCCTCGACCGCTTCGCCGGACTCGCGGATAGGGCCTTGCCGATGTCCCTGCTGCTGCTGATCCAGCGCTTCGCCGTCGCTGCGATCTTCTTCCTGTCGGGTCGCACCAAGGTGACCGGTTGGTTCACGATCACCGACGACGCGTTCGAACTGTTCCGCAGCGAATACGCGCTCCCGCTCGTGCCGCCGACGATCGCGACCTATGCCGCGACCTTTTCCGAGCATTTCTTCCCGATCCTGCTCGTGCTCGGACTGTTCAGCCGTTTCGCCGCGCTGGCCCTCCTCGGCATGACGCTGGTCATCGAGATCTTCGTTTATCCGGATGCCTGGCCGACTCACCTTAGCTGGGCCGGGCTGATGCTCCCGATCATCGCGATGGGTGGCGGGCGTTTCTCGCTCGATCGCCTCCTAAAGATCAAGTGAAGCGGTGATCGAGCGACCGGACGCGGTCAGAGTAAATGCGGTGATCGCTCGAGGTTGGCCTGCCCGCACTAGATATGGAGTGATCCCCCGAACCGGGGATTGTTATTGCGTGCCGGCGATCTGATGGGATCGTCTTACGATCCTCGTTGATATTTCGGGGATCAATCCGCAAGCTCCGCCTCGCTTGGCCGAAGGGGCGAGGGGTGGGACGCAGCGGATACTTTAATCCGACTGACGACAGACCGGGTACAAGCCGGTACCGGCGAAAGGTGGGCGGGGACGTGCAAGCAAAGGTCGTGATCGTCGAGGATGATCCGCGGATCGCCGCGCACGTCGCCCATGGGGTGACAGAGCATGGCGGCCTGTCGTTGCTTGGGACGGCGGGTTCGTTGGCGGAAGCGCGCGCGCTTTTGGGCCAGGACGCTGACTTGTTCATTCTCGATCTTGGGCTGCCCGATGGCAACGGCATCGATCTGATCGCGGAAATTCGCACTAAACGAGGCGCAGGTCCGAAAATCCTGGTGCTGTCAGTTCTCGGCGATCAGACGACGGTGCTGGCGGCGGTGTTGGCGGGGGCCGACGGCTATCTGTTGAAAGACCTCGACAGCCTCGACATTGGCCAACAGGCCGCCGCAGCGCTGTCCGGCGGGGCGCCGCTTTCCCCGAGTATTGCAGCCTATGTGCTGCGTTATCTGCGCGGCCAGCAGGAGCAGCAAAAGCAGCAAGATGAGGACTCCGAACTGTCGCCGCGAGAGTATGAATTGCTCCAATTGCTTGCTCGCGGGCAGAGCAACCGTCAGGCGGCCGAGGCGCTGTCGCTGTCTCCGCACACGGTCGGCGATCATGTGAAGTCGATCTACCGCAAGCTCGGGGTCAGCAGCCGGGGCGAGGCGATGGTCCGCGCCTTCCGGAGCGGATTGCTGCGCCCGTGACGGTGACGATCCGGCGGTGGGGATGGCGCCGCGCAATCGTGACCGTGCTGGGCGCGCAAGTGCTGTTCTGGACCTTCTATGCGCTGATCGTGCTGGCCTTTCATCCGGCGGTCGCCTGGGGCGAATACCGTTTGCCGGTGGGTCGTGCCGGACCGGCGTCGACGAGCGTTCCGACCGCGGCGTGGATCCCTGGTCTTTCAGAGCCGGCGGTGCTGCATGTTCCCGGTTGGCAGCCGGCGATCGTGACTCCGGCGCGGATGACGCTCCTGTCCCCATCCGAAAAGACCGAGGGGGGAGGGGCGTGGTCGCTCACTTGCCTGAACCGATCCTGCGCGACGCCAGACGCGATTTATGTCGGCCCACATGACCGGATCGGCATGGCGGCGGGCTGGGAGCGGTTCCAGCGTTTCGACATGGTCTGGGTGGCCATCGCCGTCGAAGGGCTGCTTGGCCTGGCGCTGCTCGTGCTGCTGCCTCTCAGCCGTTTCTCGCGGCTTCAGACCATCACCGGCCTGTTCATGATCTTGGTGAGCGCGGACGCCTGGTTCACCGCGTTCGGCGCGGATGCGCTGCCTTATGCCTGGTTCCCGCTGCTGCGCTTCGGCGTGGAATATTTGATGCTGGCGATGGTGGCGCTTACCGTGAACGCCTTTGCGGGCTGGCAGCCCGGGGCGGCTCGCATCACCCTTGCCTGTTTTGGTATTGCCCTAACCGTCCTGATTGCCGCCATGCTCGTTTTGGGCGACGTTGCAGGTGTCGTCCCCTGGCTCGACGCCGCTGCGCTCGTCCTGGTGTCGGCCTATGGGATCGCGGCGCTGATCAGGATGAGCCGCACCGCGCCCGGTCCGGCGATCCGAGTGATGGCGATCCTGCTGGTCGGCATTACGTCGACCGCCTGGGACCTCCTCATCCATCCGGCGCCAACCGGCCCGATGTTGCAGGCGTCGGTACTGACGCCGACCTTGACGACGTTCCTCATCCTGTTCGAACTCGCGCTTCAGGGCCGCCAGCTCAGCCGGGAAGCCGACGAAGCGCGCACCGATCTCGAGCGGCAGGTCCTCGAACAGGACGCCAGCCTGCTGCGCTCATCCAACCTGCTGCGCCACCAGGAACGGCGGATCGCGATCGACGCCGAGCGACAGCGCTTGTTGCGGGACATGCACGACGGCGTGGGTGGCATCCTGACTCACTTGCTGCTCGACACGCGCGAGGGGCGCCTGAACCATGCGGAAATCGGGGAGTCGCTGCAATCGGCGGTCGATGATCTCCGAAACATGGCCAGCGCGATCGACGCCGCCGACGAGCCGATCGACGAGGCCCTGGCGATGTTCCGCGAGCGCATGTGGGTCCGGTTGGCCCGATCCGGCATCGACTTCGAGTGGCGCTGCGAGCTTGCTTCTCCAGCGGCGCGTCTCGATGCCGCTCGGCTGCTCAGTCTTTACCGGCTGTTGCAGGAGGGGATTGCCAACACGGTGCGCCACGGCCGCGCGACGCGAATCGATCTGTGGGCAGAGCCAGCAGACAATGATCGACTCCGCGTGACGCTCTCCGACAACGGCATGGGTTTCGATCCCGCCGCTGCCAGGGGTTCGCCGGGGGAGGGGCGCGGCCTCGCCAACATGCATCGCCGCGCCGTGCAGATGGGTGGCGAACTGCGCATCGAAAGCGCGCCGGGGCAAGGGGCCCGGCTGATCGTCCTCGTCCCGATTGAAGACATCTCGAAGCGAAAATCTGGAAAATTTACCAATGATTAACCCCGTCAATCCCCGGTTCCGGGGATTGCTGGAGGGCGTCTGAAACGACGACAATATCCTCCGATGCGCTGTGAAGGGGGACTTCGCGGCCAGGGCATTTTTTGGAGGGTATGATGCGGTTCGAAGCGATTGGATGCCGGGCGGGTTTGCTGGCGCTGGCGATTGGTGGCGGGATGGCGACCTCCGCTCAGGCGCAGACCTTCTCCTATGCGAACTTCATCGACACGACGGGGCTGCAAATCAACGGTTCCGCCGACGCGCTCAATATTGGCGGCCGCGATGTGATGCGGCTGACGCCGCCGCAGGGTGCCATGGGCGGCTCCGTGTTCAACACACAGGCCATCGCGCTGACGAACGATTACAGCTTTAGCACCCGTTTCACCTTCAACATCGGCAACAACGGCGACACGCCCTATGGCCCGATCGGCGCGGACGGCATCGCGTTTGTCATCCAGACCCTGTCGAACACAGTAGGCGGCGCCGGCGGCTCGCTGGGCTATGGCGGCATCACGCCGAGCGTCGAGGTCGAATTCGATACCTACAGCAACGGGACCGATCCTGATTTCAACGGCGACCTTCGCGCCAACAATCACATCGCCATCATGAAGAATGGCGACGCTATAAACCACCTGGCATATTCGAACGTGTCGTCCACGCTGAACCTGAGCGGGGGCTACGACATCACCGCCTTTGTCGATTATAACGGCGCCGCCAATTTGTTGGAGGTGCGCTGGTCCAAGGACGGCCTGCGGCCCGATAGCGCCGGCCTCAGCTACAACATCGACCTGGCGAGCATCTTCGGCACCAATCCGGTCTTTGTCGGCTTTACCGGCGGCACGGGCGCGAATTGGAGCGAGCAGGACATCGTGAACTGGACGTTCAACGCCAATTACGATCCGATCACCACGCCGCCCACTGGCACCATTCCGCCCGGTTCCACACCTGGCGCCGTGCCGGAACCCGCCACCTGGGCGATGATGGTCGCCGGCTTCGGCTTGGTCGGCGGCGCGCTGCGCCGGAAGCGCCGCGAGACCGTCCGCTACAGTTTCGGCTGAGCCGCGCTACGCCTCCACAATTTGCGGCGACGAGCTCGCTCAGGCGTCGCGCCTGCGGATTCGCGATAGCGAGTTGTCGCTTGGCAGTAGTCGTGCGAAGCGCGACCGTGCAGCGAGTTCGGCGTGGGGCGATCATGGGAATTATGACTGGTCGACGTTTCGGGGCCGCGCTTCTGACCGGTGCGCTCCTTTGCGGCGTGGCGGTCGCGGCCGTCGCGCCAATGCCGGGCGTCGCGGCTTCGGCGTCAACAACATCTACGGCGATGAGCGAATTGCTCGACTATCTTAAGGGCCAGGGCACCACCGGCTTCCTGATCGTTCAGGGCGGCAAGATAATCGTCGAGAAAAACTGGCCCGCGCCCGAGGGCAATCCTCAATTCGCCGCCTTCGTCTACGAACGGACGAAGGACGGTGCGCTGCTGGAGGATGTCGCCTCGCAACAGAAGAGCTTCGTCTCGGTGTTGGTCGCGGTGGCGATCGACAAGGGCCTGATCCAGGTCGACAGACCGATTTCCGACTATATCGGCACAGGCTGGTCCAAGGCGGCACCCGAGCAGGAAGCCAAGATTCGGGTCATCGACGTTCTGACGATGAGTTCCGGTCTGGCCGAGAATTTCACCTATGCCGCGCCCGCCGGCACGACCTTCCTCTACAACACGCCCGTCTATGCGATCACCAAGCGGATTTTGGTGGCCGCTGCCAAGCAGCCGCTGGAGACGATCACGCATGACTGGCTGACCGCGCCGGTGGGCATGAACGACACCGCCTGGCGCAAGCGCCCGGCCATTCTTTCCAGCGTAGGCAACGACACCGGTCTCGTTACGGCACCACGCGATACCGCGCTCTTCGGCGTGATGATCCTGAACGGCGGCGTCGCCGAAAACGGCAAGCGGATCGTGTCGGAGGCGAGTTTCAAGGTGATGTTCGCGCGGTCGGCGACCAACGCGGCTTATGGTCGGCTGTGGTGGCTGAACGGCAGCAGCTATACGATAGGCGCCTTGGGCGCTCGAAAGGACGGGCCGCTGATCGCCGCCGCGCCCGCCGATCTGGTCGCCGCGCTGGGCGCTTTCAATCGTCGTCTCTACGTCGTTCCCAGCCGCAAGCTGGTAATCGTGCGCACCGGCGCGGCCGCGAGCGACAAGGATTTCGACGAGCAATTCTGGCTTCGGATCAATAAGGCACTGAACTGATCGGGAGGCCCGCTGTCAGAGCAAGCGCCACAATTGCCAAGCAAATCGGTCTGTTGTTCCGGCAGAGGGATCCCGATCCCGATCATCTTAGTGTGCGGCATGCCGCGCTAGACCGTGCCGGCGTCTCGTATTGGCCGGACAGCACAAGAGCGATGGTCCACTCTTCGCCAATAGCGGGAATGGCGCGGCAATTACCCGATAGACACCGGTGTCATAAGTCGATTATGGGTTGGGCAGGGTAGAGAAGCCGCGTCAGGCTCGGATCCGTCGAGAGAGGGTGGCTGATATGAGAATCCCGACGATGATGTGGCTGGCGGCGACGGGCTTGGCGACCGCGGCGCTGGGTGGCGCGACGTTCGCTCAGGATCCGGGACCGCGGCTGATCTTCCATGTCTCGGCCGATAAGAATTTCACTGCCGAGACCGCCGGTGGCGACGCGGTGCCCAATTTCCAGTCGAAGGTCGCGATCGTCCCGACCGGGAAGTCGGGCGGCGCGATCGAATGGCAGGACGATGGCTATGTCGCGTGGAAGGCGCCGGGTAACATCTACGCGCGCCGGGGCACTCTGTCGTTTTTCTGGCGCTCGCGCACGCCCGTCGGCGAGGCGCCGTTCGTGCTGTTCCGTGCTGGATTTGCCGACCACACCAGTTGGGACATGGCGTTCCTGCGGATCGACTGGAACGGCCACGGTTTCGACGCCTTCGTCACCGACAACAACCTCGCGCGAGAGCGGGTGTCGTTCCGCATGCCCACGCTGCCCGCATCGACCGAATGGCACCACATCGCCTTTGCGTGGGACGAAGCGGTCGGCGTGCGGTTGTTCGTCGACGGCAAGGAAGTCGCACGCAAGGATCAGAAAGCGGTGCTCGACAGCGGGCTCGACCAGTTCGGACTCGCGGGGCGGATCATCTCACCGCATCAGGTGCAGAGCCGCTACAGCTTCATGCGGGGCAGCGATGTCGACGAAATCCGCGTTTATGACCAGATGCTCGATGCGGGGGCGGTGGCGGCGCTGGCGGTGAATACTGCGCCGAGCGGCGGGGCGCCGGTCGCTGCCGCGGCGGAGCGGCTGGCGTTCCTCCATCGCTACGGTTTCGAGGGCGCCTCGCCGCCGCTGCTGACTGCCGAGACGACGGCGATCCGCAAGGTCGAGTTCGCCGACGCCAAGGATTTGAAGGAATGGATGTGGAAGGGCGTCGACGGCATCGCCGAGACGACCTGGCCCGGCGTCTATAACCGCTCGCGCCTGCCGGGCCGCGACGACTATTTCGAACTGCCCGACTGGAACGTCTATGTCGAAGGCGGGAAAGCGTATGAACTGACCATTCCGCAGGGCGAAACGGTCAACCGGGTCGAGATTCGCGGTGCGGCGTATGGCGCGCTCGATTATGCGCCGGACGGCGGGGCGTTCAGCCTGCTCGCCAAGCGGCCGCAGGGTGTCGAGAAGTCGATCACGAGTTTCGCCGACCGCACCGGCGGCAAGCTGCGCTTCACCAACATCGCTCAGGAAACGCCGATCCAGGAAATCTGGGCGTACAACGTCGGCGCAGGGGCGGAACCCAAGGGCACATTCAAGCTAAGCTATACCGTCAACAGCAAGGCCGCGCCGAGCTTCGCGAACCTGTCGCCGCTCAACGCCTATATCGCCGGCCGCTTTCCGGCGAACGAGCGCGCGACGGTCGTTGCGCTGCCGGCCAGCGCGGGTGCCGCTGCGCCCGGTGCGGGCAGTGCGACCGATGCCGGTGGGGCAGTGCGCAGGGGGGACGAAGCGCCGCTGATCCATATCCTGATCCCGTCCGATTTCGGCGACGCCTTTCCGGGCAAGCCGCTGGCGCGGGCGTGGAACTATACCTGGGCCAATGCGCGCGACGGACTCGACGGCATCGCGCTCGACATCCCCGCGCTGAAAGCGGCGCCGAACAAGGACGGCCTGATCCCGCTCAACATCCGGGTGAAGGACCCGATCTGGCCCGACCGTGACATGATCGACGTGACCGTGTCGGTGAAACCGGGCGAGAAGCGCACCGTCTGGCTCGACCTGCGCGACCGTATCCTGACCAACGATCCGTTCTACATCACTGTCGCTAGCGCCGCGCCTGATTTCGGCGCGTCGAGCCTGGACGGCATGAACGTGCGGCTGGTGTTCAAGGACCGCGACGAAGCCAAGAAGGAGCATATCGCCGACCGCTTCAACCAGGTGAAGGATAATTGGGGCTTTCTGGTCGAGGAACATACCGCGTCGGGTCGCGAAGGCCTGTTCCGGCGGTTGAAGGGCGACATAACCGACCTGTTGCGCGTCGATCCCGACAATCTGGAGGGGCGGCGCTACTGGGCCGACATCAGCTACGGCGCGACTGGCATGCCGGCCTTTACCCAGCCGGCGCCAACTGACGGCACGCCGCTCTGGGCATTCCGCCAGCTTGAAGACCTCAAGCTCACCAGCCGTTTCGTGAACTGGTGGATCGACAATCGTCAGGTGCCCTACGGCGATTTCGGCGGCGGGATTTCGGACGATGTCGACCTGACCGAGCAATGGCCCGGCCTCGCGCTGATGGGGGTCGAGCCGGACAAGATCAACGCGTCGCTCCGCGCGCTGTCGGACGCCGTTTACAAGAACGGCATGCGGACCAACGGCCTCGGCACCATCACCACCGACGAACTCCATGCCTATGAGGAAGGGCTCAATTCGGACGCCGAGCGGCTCTATCTCAACTGGGGCGAGCCGAAGGCGATCGAACGGCTGATGGCGACGGTGAAAGCGCTGTCCGAACGGATCATCCTGAAGAATCCCGCCGGGCATCTGCACTTCGCGAGCAACTGGTATGGCGGCCGCATCGTCTATCGCGAAGGGCCGTGGGAGTGGCAGAAGCCTTACAGCTTCACCGTGATGCACGCGCCGATCCTGATGGGCGTGTTCAACGCCAATCCCACCGCGACGGGACTCGTCACGGGCGTGATCGACGGCTGGATGGCGCACGGCAAGCGGAATGCCGACGGCAGCTGGAGCTATCCCAATGAGATCAACTGGCGGACCGACGCGGAGCGCGTCGGCGATGGCGGCGGGTTGCCGACGCCGTATCAATCGGCCTGGGCGGCCTATCGCTTCACCGGCGACGCCAAGTATCTGACTCCACTGCTGAGCCGCGTGGCGCGGAGCGGGCCGGGGTCGATCGCCGACCTCAACGAAAACGTCGTCGCCGTGCTCGGCAGGCCCGAATGGGGCAAGGCGCTGGCGGGGATGAAAAGCGATTTCGGCCGCGTCGCCGGCTGGGACGCGACCGGCGACCGCAAGCTGCTGGAAAGCCAGGCGGCCGACGCGATCGCGTTCAAGTCGCAGCGCATGTACATGTACACGGAGGGACATTGGTGGACCGACCGGGTCGAGATGCCGAGCGACCAGTTGCAGCGGCAACGGCTCGGCGGCATCGCGCTGGTGCGCAACCAGACCTGGCCGGGCAACACCGTCAGTTGGCGCTTCGCCAATCCGGGCGCGGCGGAGAGGGTGGCGATCCTGGTGCCGGGCGCGACGCCGGGGCATTTCAAGGTCATCGCCTATAACACCAGCAACGTGCCGCAACCCGCAACCATGTCCACCTGGAACGTGACTGCCGGCAAGTGGCGGATGACCGTCGGGACGAGCGCGTCTGGCGGCGACAAGGCGGACGGCGCGCCGCCCGCCAGCGACATGATGCTGGAACGCAGCGGGTCGGTCGAGGTCAGTTTCGCGCCGCGCACGACGACGATCTTGGAATTCACGCTGGAGGCGCCGGGCGTGCCGACCGAACGTCGCGCCGATCTGGGCATTGGAACCGACGATGTGGTCGTGACCGGCCGCACGGCGGCGGTGACGGTCCACAGCCTCGGCGCGGTCGCGGCGACGGGCGGGCGAGTCGAGCTGGTCGACGCGTCGGGCAAGGTCGCGGCGACCGTTGCGGTGCCGACACTCGCTGCCCCGCTCGACCTGCTGCCCAAGACCACGGTCGTGCGGCTGCCCTTGCCGGCGGCGGCGGGGCAGGGGTGGCGGGTGCGCGTCGCACTGCCCGACGGTGCACCGGAGGTGACACTGCTCAACAATGTCGTGGCGTTGCCGCCGGCGGCGCGCCGCAAGGCCAAGTGACTCGCCGCCGCGATTTCTTGGCCGGCGCGGCCAGCGTCTTGGGTACGGCCGCGCTGCCTCGCGTCGCCGCCGCCGTAGCGCCCGATGCCGATGCGGCGGCGCGCGCGGCGCTCGACGGCGTGGCGGCGCTCGCGACCCCGGCCGCCAAGCTCGCAAAATTGCGCGACGTGCGCGAGCACGGCCTGTCGCCACGAACCAAGCTGGACCTGGAAACCGCGCGCGAGGGGCTGGCGATCGATGCTCGCATCGCGGAGATCATGCCGTATGGCCGGCTCGGCCGCTCGCCTTACTCGGTGACGCCGACCAGCGGCGCGTGGCGCGATCTCGATGTGAGCGACGCCGTCGATCGCATCGCCGCGGATACCGCCGCCGTAAAGCGCGAGGCGGCGGCGGGGATCGTCCTGCCGCCCGATCCGCTCGATCGCACCGTCGGCGCGATCCTGGGCGCCGCCGGTCGCACTAGCGGTCCCGTGTCCGCGGCTCTTGGAGAGCAGGCACGGTTGCTCGTGTCGCTGGCGTCCCGGGCCGACGAGCCGGGCATGTCGCACCTGCCCAATGGTACGGCCTATTACGAGCTGATGATCGACCGTCAGTTCGGCGGGCGCGATGCCGCGGCGATCCACCGCCGGGTGATGGCGCTGGCGACGGAGACGGCGGCGGAAGCGGACGATCTGTTGCGCCGGTTCGGCTATGCCGGTCGCCATACCGGCGAACGATTTCGCTCCGCATTCCGTGATCCGCAATTCCTCTATCCCGACAGCGACGACGGCCGCGACCGTGCAGTCGCCGATATGAACTCCTGGCTGGTCCGGACGAAGGAGCGGCTGCCCGGCCTGTTCGGCTCGCTCCCCCCCGAATGCATGAACGTCGCGGTCGGACGAATGACACCGGTGGAAGAATCGGCAAAAAAGGGTGGTTATCGGGTCCTTCCGAACCCAAATGGGACGCCGGGACGCTATTTCGTCGATCTTTCGGACATTCGCCGCCGCCCGAACTGGAGCTTGCCGAGCGTTGTTCATCACGAGTTGCTTCCGGGCCACATGGTGCAGATGCCGATTGACGCCCGGGCCGCGCCGCACGCCTTACGCGTTGAATATACGGCAGGATTTCAGGAAGGATGGGCGATCTACGCCGAACAGCTGATGGCGCCGCTGGGCACGTTCGAGGCCGATGACCGCGCGCGTCTGGGCTTTCTGCACTGGATGTTGTTCCGGCTGTGCAGATCGCTCATTGACACCGGTGTCCATAGTGCGCGATGGTCACTTCAGGAAGCGCGGGAGACGCTTGAGAGGATGCAAGGCGAGCCAGCTTTTTTCGCGACGTTCGATCAGGACATCCAGCGGGTGTGCCTGGAACCGGGCGCGCGCGTCGGCGAAGCGCTGGCATGGCTTGCACTGGCCGATCGGTGCGGCCCGGTTGGTGCGGCCGACCTGTCCGCCAGGCATCGCGCGGCGATCGGCGATGGCCGGATCCGGCTCTCGGCGTTGCAGCGTCGGCTCGGTCCCGCACGACCATGGAATTCTATCGATCGACAATAAGGATCGGCGGAACAACCGCCGGTCGCGACTTCAGGGAGGATGGTATGCGAAAGGGTTTCAAATTCGATCTGCTGCTGCGCGGGGGCGCCTCGCTGGCGGTACTCGCGGTCGCGGTGAGCGCAGGCGTCGCGCACGCGCAGACCGCGCCTGCCGATGCGGCACCGGCACTGGCCCCGGCGGCGGACGCACCCCAGGATGACCAGGCCGACGGCGGCGACATCGTCATCACCGGCTTCCGCGGCAGCCTGGCGCGCGCGCTCGACCAGAAGCGAGCGTCGGCGGTGGCGATCGACTCGATCCTCGCAGAGGATATTGGCAAGTTTCCCGACCTGAACCTGTCGGAATCGATCCAGCGCATTCCGGGCGTCGCGCTGTCGCGTGACGGCGGCGAAGGCCGCTCGATCTCGGTGCGCGGTCTCGGCCCGCAATTCACGCGCGTGCGTATCAACAGCATGGAGGCGATCGCAACGGCTGGTGGGTCGGACGCGTCGGGCGGCACCAATCGGGGCCGCGGGTTCGACTTCAACGTGTTCGCTGCCGACCTGTTCAACGCGATCACCGTCCAGAAGACGCCGGATGCGGCGACCGAGGAAGGATCGCTGGGCGCGACGGTCGATCTGCGCACGGCGCGCCCGTTCGATTACAAGTCGGGCTTTACCGTCGCGGCGTCCGCTCAGGGCAGCTATAACGACCTTGCGGAGAAATTCTCGCCGCGCGGCGCGCTGATGGTGTCCTGGTCGAACCCCGACAAGACGTTCGGCGTGCTCGTGTCCGGCGCCTATACCAAACGCAAGCTCGTCGAAAGCGGCTACTCGACGGTGCGCTGGACTACTAACACTGCGGGCGCCGCACCGGGTTTCCAGAGCTATCTCGGCACGACCTGCGTCTATCCGACCTCGACCGGTCCCTCGACTACGCAAGCCTGTATCGACGCCAACAACCTGTTCCACCCGCGCTTTCCGCGCTTCGATTACTACATCAACGACCAGCAACGTATCGGCCTGACTGCGTCGGTCCAGTGGAAGCCGGCCGCCGGCACGACGATCAGCCTCGACGGCCTCTACGCCGATTTCAAGGCGACGCGTGAAGAGCGTTATCTGGAAGCCAACGGCTTTTCCGTCGCGGGCGCGTGCACCACGGCCAATCGACCGACCACCTGCGGCGTGAACGACATCGACGTGCTGACCGCGAAGGTAGACAACGGCGCGCTGATTGCGGGCACGTTCAACGATGTCGATCTTCGCGTCGAAAATCGCTTCGACCGGCTCGACACGAAGTTCAAGCAACTGACGATCAATATCGACCAGAAGTTCGGCGATCGTTTCTCGCTGAACTTCGTCGCGGGCCACTCCGAATCGAACCACCAGAACCCGATCCAGAACACGGTGACCTTCGACCTCTACAACGTCCAAGGCTACGGCTACGATTACAGCAACCGCCAGAAGCCGGTGTTCAATTTCGGCAACGCCAACCTGGCGAATGGCACCGGCTGGGTATTGAGCCAGCTCCGTTTGCGTGCGGCGTCAGCGAAGAACACGTACGAGACCGGCGCGCTCAGCTTCAAGTGGGAGGTCACCGACGACTTCACCATCTCGGGCGGCGCGGCGTACAAGGGCTACGGCTTTGCGGCGACTGACCGGCGGCGCAGCAACGGCACCACCGCCTCGCAGGACACCAACCTCGCCTGTTGCACGCTGGCCGCCGACCGAGACCTGAACCAGTTCGGCCAGATCGTCACGATCGAAGGCCAGACCTTCTTCGACTCATCATACTTCAAGGCCGCCCAATATTTCGGCCTCGAAGATCCGACGGCGCGCGGGGGCGCGTTCAAGCTCGGCATCGAGCCGGGGCTGGCGGGGAACGTCGCGGTCGACGAGCACGACAAGAGCGGCTTCCTGCAATTCGACTTCAAGCGCGACTTCGGCGTGTTCAACCTGCGCGGCAATGCCGGCGTGCGGTACGTCCAGACGTTCCAGCGGTCGCAGGGCTATTCGTTCATCGGCACGGCGGCGGTGCCGCTGACGGTCTCGCGCACCTATGACGACTGGCTGCCGTCGGCGAACTTGGTGTTCGAACTCTCGCCCAAATTCCAGATTCGTCTCGCGGCGGCGCGCGTCATGGCGCGGCCCGATCTGACCAGCCTTGCGCCCTCGGCGACCGTGTCGGTATCGGGCGCGAGCCGGTCGGTGTCGGTGGGCAACCCCAACCTCGACCCATTCCGCGCCACCACGCTCGATGCAGCGGCCGAATGGTATTACATGCCCGGGGCGCTGTTCTCCGTCGCGTTGTTCCAGAAGAGCATCAATAGCTTCGTTCAGACGGTCCAATCGTCCGGCGCCTACACCAACAACCCGTTCGGGCTGCCCGACAGCCTCGCGATCGCGGCTTGCGCCAATCTCGATCCAGCGACGTGCAATCCGTCGCTGACCAACTGGGTGTTCTCCGCGCCACGCAACACGCCGGGCGGCAAGCTGCGCGGCCTGGAAATCAATTTCCAGCAGCCGTTCAAGTTCCTGCCGGGCTTCCTGGGCAATTTCGGTATCCTGCTGAACTACACGCACGTTACGTCGAACATCAAATATCTGAATTCGGCCGGCGCAGTGGTGAAAACAGGCGATTTGACCGGTCTGTCGCGTGATAGCGGCAACGCGACGCTCTATTATGAAGACAAGGTGCTCAGCGCCCGCGTTTCTGCCGCCTATCGCTCGCGTTACCTGAGTGACGCGGTCGGCACGCAGGGTATCGACAGCCAGGGCTACAACCGGACGATCAACATCGATGCCTCGGCCCAGATCACCGTCACCAAATGGATGAAGTTGACGTTCGAGGGGATCAACCTGACCGACCAGTATCAGGATCAGTTCAACGACACCCGCGATCTGTTGTCGGTCTATCACCACACCGGCCGCGAATTCCTGGCCGGGGTGCGTTTCAACTTCTGATCGAGTCCTCACCTTGCCGGTGCGAGGGTCCGCCTTCGCACCGGCTCTTTTTGGAAGGGGAGCGGGGCAGGCGGTCTATTTCTTTCCCGGCGAGACGATGGGCGTCCGCCAGACCGGTGCCGAGCATCTCGCGCTGATCATCAACTATCTACCGATACACGCCCAAATAGGCGTCAGCTCCAGCCCTTGGCCCTCGCCCAGGCGAGGAACAGATCGGGCCATGCCGCTGCCGGCTTGCCGGTCACGCCGCGCAAGCCGAACCCGTGGCCGCCCTGTTCGAATACGTGCAGCTCGACCGGCACCTTTGCCGAGCGCAACGCCGCGTGGAGCATCATCGTGTTGGCGACGGGGACGACCGGATCGTCCGCCGCCGCGCACAGGAAGCAGGGCGGGGTGTCGGGTGCGATATTGAGGTCCGGCGAATGGGCGCGGGCAGCGTCGGGCGTCGGCTCGTCGCCAAGCAGCGACTTGCGCGATCCGGCGTGCGCGAAGCTCGAATCCATCGACACCACCGGATAGACCGGTGCCGCAATCATCGGCCTGGCGGACAGTGCGTCGGCGGCATCGACCGGCTCATAGATTTTGCTGGCGAAGCGCGCGGCGAGATCGGCGCAGAGGTGCCCGCCCGCCGAAAATCCCATCGCCGCTACACGGGCGGGGTCGAGGCCAAAATTCGCCGCATTCGCGCGGACCAGCCGCACCGCGCGCTGCGCGTCCTGCAGCGGTACGTCGGCTCGGTTCGCCCAGCCTTCGCCGGGAAGGCGATAGAACAGCACGAACACCGTGAAGCCCCGTGCCGCTAGCAGGCGGGCGATCTCGTACCCTTCCTTGTCGATCGCCATGCGGATGTAGCCGCCGCCGGGAAACACCACCAGCGACGCGCCATTCGGCGTGGCCGGGCGGAACACCGCGAGCCGCGGCGCCGTCACACCGACGACCGCGCGGTCGTTGCGCGCCGGGTCCCTGCTGCGCTCGATCGTGAGTTCGACGGGCGGTGTCTCGGGCATGCCGGGCGGGCCCTTCGGCCACAGGTCGATCGTCTCGCTCGGCTCGGACAGCGCGAGGGGCAGCGCGCCCTCCTTGACCGTCGGCGGCGGTGTCTGCGCGCCGGCCTTTCCGGCGAACGCCGCGCCGAGCGTCGCGAGCATCGCGGTGCGCCGGTCGATCGTCACGTCAGGTGCCCGGCTGGATATAGGGAATGCGCGCGAACAGCTCGCGTTGCCAGCGGCGCGGGTTGTCCTCGATCCGGCTGTCCGTATCGAAGATCATCGTCGCGCGCCTGGCCAGATCGTATTTCGGCCAGGCGGGCAGGCCGGGATGGTTGGGATCGCCGGTTCGCGCAAACGCGACATAACTGTCCTGCACCGCCTTCGACGCCGCACGCGCATCGGCGCCCGTGCCGGTCTGCGATCCCGCCGCACCGAGCGTGCCGAAGGCGAGCGGGATGTCCATCGTGTGCATCGCCCCGCGCCGCGGTTCGGTGCGCGAGGCGAAATCGACCTGATAGACCCAGGCTGGCGCACCAGCCTTGGCGCGCTCCTCCGCCTCGATCACTTGACCGCGCCAGCTCCGCCCGGCCGTGGTCGCGGCATACATCACTTGTTCGGGCGACCATTGCGGATAGCGCTGGCGATATTCGGCGACGACCCATTCGGGCAGCGCGTCGATGCGCAACTGCGGGGCCATGCGCTCGGCGATATTGTCCCAGGTCAGACCCTTGATCGTCGCGCTGTCGGGGTCGATGAACGCGCCGGTTTCCTGTTTGCAATTGCCCAGGATCATCGGGATCGACAGCCCGACCGGGTTGGCGTCCGGGTAGAAGGGGTGGCGGACCAGCCACTTCATGTCGAGCACCGGCCCCATATAGAGCGCGCCGCCCAGGATCGGATCGGGCACCGACAGGCCCTCGATCAATTTCTCGACCGGCATCGTCAGCAACGCGTCGATTGACGGATTGCCCAGCTTGCCGAGATACGCCCTCGCGCGCGTCGTCGCGTTGAGCGGGCCGGACGCCGTAACCTGCTGCCCGCTCATCGTAATCGCGCGGCTGAACAAACCCTTGGCGGCCGGCATCCCGGTCATCGTCGCGATCTTGGCCCCGCCGCCCGATTGGCCGAACACCATCACGCGGCTGGGATCGCCGCCGAACGCAGCGATATTCCTTTGCACCCATTGCAGCGCCAGGATCAGGTCGAGTTGCCCGGCATTGCCGCTGTCGGGCAAGCGCGGGTCTAATCGCGCGAGGTAGAGATAGCCGAACACGTTGAGCCGGTGGTTGACCGTCACCACGACCATGTCACGCTCGGCCAATTGCGTGCCGTCATACAGTGCGCTCGATCCGGTGCCTGACGAATAGGCCCCGCCATGGATGTAGAACATCACCGGCTTGGGCTTGTCGGTCTTGCCCGTCGTCCAGACGTTGAGGACCAGGCAATCCTCATTGGCGGGAATGCCGTTCGCGTCGCCGGCATAGCCCTTGCCGGCCTGCGGACTCGACGAACCCCAGGCGACCGCACGGACCGGAGCAGTCGCGCGTGGTTCTGGCGTTGGGGCGCGGAAGCGCTCGGCGCGACCGTAGCGGATGCCGCGGAAAGACCAGGCGCGCGGTCCCCCGTTTTCGCTGTGGCCGTCGCTCAGGAATCGCCCGGCGGGTGCATCGATCTGCAGGCTGATGGGCGTCGCGTAAGCGGTGCGCGGGAGCAGCGCCAAAGCGGCAGCGCCGATCCCGTTGCCGATCAGCGTGCGGCGGTCGATGTCAGCGCCGGACATCCAGGCCGCCTTCGAGGAAAGCGTCGACGTCCGCCTGGCGGAACAGGCTGGCATCGCCCGGCAACGAGTGCTTGAGCGCGGTCAGTGCTAGGCCGATGCGCGCGGCGTCGTCGATGCTGCCGCCCGAGCGCAATGCGTGCAGCACGCCTGCGGCAAAGGCGTCGCCCGCGCCGATCCGATCGACGATCCCGGCCAGCGTGATTTCCTCCGACTGGGCATGCGCATCGCGCGCGTCGACCCGCGCCGACAGGCGATGGCGGTCGGCATCCTCGACATGGCGCGCGGTCGAGGCGATCGTCTGGAGCTCGGGAAAAGCGGCGAATGCGGCCTCCGCGGCTTCGCGTCGGCGATCCTCGCCATCGCCGGAAAAGGGCTTGTCGAGCAGCAATGCGATGTCGCGATGGTTGCCGAACATCAGGTCGGCATGGGCGACGATCCGCGACAGGATCTCGCGCGGTTTACCGTCCCATCGCTCCCACAATTTGCCACGCCAATTGCCGTCGAACGACACCGCGACGTTGCGGGCGGCGGCGGCTTCGGCGGCAGCGATCGCGGCTTGCGCGGGGACGGGGCCAAGCGCCGGGGTGATCCCGGACAGGTGCAGCCGGTCGACGCCCTTGAGCAGCGCGTCCCAATCCCACGCCTCCGCGGGTGCATCGGCGAAGCTCGAATGCGCGCGGTCGTAGATCACTTCGGTCGCGCGCATGCCGGCACCGGACGTCACGAAATACAGCCCCATACGCTCGCCGCGGCGTTGGATGCCCGACGTATCGATGCCGTGGCCGCGCAGGGTCGCGACGGCGCTGTCGCCAAGATCGTTCGCTGGTACGGCGCTCGCGAAGGCGACATTATGGCCGAGCCGGGCGAGGGCGGTCGCGACGTTTGCTTCTGCGCCCGCCACCCAAACGTCGAACTTCGGCGTCTGCAGGATCAACTCGCGCCCCGGCGGAGAGAGCCGCAGCATGATTTCGCCGAATGCGAGGAATTTACCCATTCCACTCCCCTGCGGTGTGATCACCGCGCCAGCCATCCGCCGTCTACCGCGAGGATATGGCCCTGCACATAGTCCGACGCGCGGCTGGCGAGGAAAACCGCCGCGCCGCCCAGGTCGCTCGCGTCGCCCCAGCGCCCCGCGGGGATACGATCGAGGATCGAGCGGTTGCGCGCCTCGTCGGCCTGCAACGCCGCTGTGTTGTTGGTTGCAATATAGCCCGGCGCGATCGCGTTGACGTTGACGCCCTTCGCCGCCCATTCGTTGGCGAGCAGCTTGGTCAGCCCGCCGACCCCGCTTTTCGACGCAGTGTAGCTCGGTACGCGGATGCCGCCCTGGAAGGTCAGCATCGACGCGATGTTGATGATCTTGCCGCCACCGTTCGCGATCATGTGGCGCCCAGCGGCCTGGCACAGGAAGAACACCGATTTCAGGTTGGTGTCGACCACAGCGTCCCAGTCCGCCTCAGTGAAATCGACTGCGTCCGCGCGCCTGATGATACCGGCATTGTTGACCAGAATGTCGAGCCCGCCAAGCTTTCCGACGGTTTCGTCCACGACCCTTTGCACAGGCTCGATGGTCGAAAGATCGGCGGAGACGATCTCCGCCTTGCCTCCGAGCGCGCGCACTTGGGTCACGGTCTCCTCAGCCGGCGTGCGGCCGACGCACGCCACATCGGCGCCCGATTCGGCCAGCGCCAGCGCGATCGCCTGGCCGATGCCGGTATTGGCGCCGGTGACGACCGCGACCTTGCCGCTGAGATCGAACAGGTTCGACATCAGGCAAGCTGGCAGATGTCGAGGACGTTCATGTCGGTATAGTCCTGGTTCTCGCCCGCCATCGCCCAAATGAAGGCATACGCCTTGGTGCCCGCGCCCATATGGATGGACCAGGGCGGACTAATCACCACTTCCTCGTTCGCCATGACGATGTGCCGCATCGCTTCGCCTTCGCCCATGAAGTGCATGACTCGGTCGTTCGGGCCGTCGAGTTCGAAATAGCAATAGATCTCGCTGCGCCGCTCATGGATGTGCGGCGGCATCGTGTTCCACACGCTGCCGGGCTTGAGCACCGTCAGGCCCATGACGAGCTGCGCGCTGTCGCAGATGCCCGGGATGACGAGCTGATAGATCGTCCGCTCGTTCGATTCCTCAAGCGACCCGCGATCGAGCGCGTTGGCGTCGGCGATGCCGAGCTTGCGCGTGGTGAAGGCTTTGTGCGCGGGGCAGGAGGCGAGGTAGAAGCGCGCGCCATCGCCCGAAAACTCGACGTCCGTCGCGCCCATCGTGACGTACAGGCAATCCTTGTTGCCGAGTTCGAAACTCTCGCCGTCGACCGTAACCGTTCCCGCCGACTTGCCGATATTGACTACCGCCAACTCGCGTCGCTCGAGGAAGGGATGCCCAGCGGCCGACGGCGGCTCGGTCTGCGCGGGCAGCTTTACCGGCGCCGCGCCCGGCGCAACCCCGCCGATCACGAAGCGGTCGGCATGCGTATAGTTGAGCACGCACTCGCCCTCGCGGAACAGCCCTTGGATCAGATAGCGGTCGCGCAATTCCTCGTTCGAAACGCACTCCATCATGTCCGGGTGCGTGGCGTAGTAGGTGCGGTCGAACATCAGTATCTCCTCAGGCCGCTTGCGCAGCAAATTGCGGGTCATCGATCTTGTAGGCGCGGCGCACGAGACCGCTGGTTAGTTCGTGCGCGAGTTCGGCGGCTTCCCAGTCGGCGATGCGATGCTCCGCCACCAATCGGGCGAGGAACGCGCAGTCGATCCGCCGTGCGACATCGTGGCGAGCGGGGATGGACAGGAAAGCGCGGGTATCGTCGTTGAAGCCGACCGTGTTGTAGAAGCCCGCCGTTTCGGTCGTCATCTCGCGGAACCGGCGCATGCCTTCCGGGCTATCGTGAAACCACCAGGCGGGGCCGAGTTTCAGGCAGGGATAATGCCCGGCGAGCGGCGCGAGTTCGCGAGCATAGGTGCTCTCATCGAGCGTGAAGAGGATGATCGACAAGTCGCGCTCGTTCCCGAACCGGTCGAGCAGCGGCTTGAGCGCGTGGACATAGTCGGTCCGTGTCGGAATGTCCGCACCCTTGTCGCGCCCGTGGCTGGCGAACAGCCCGGCGTTGTGGTTGCGGCAGCTGCCCGGATGGATCTGCATCACCATGCCGTCCTCGACGCTCATCGCCGCCATTTCGGTCAGCATCTGCGCGCGGAACAACTCGGCGTCGGCGGGGGTCCAGGTGCCCGTGACGATAGTGTTGAACAACCGCTCTGCTTCGTCGGGCGACAGGTTGGCGGTCAGCGCCGTGGCATGGCCGTGATCAGTCGCCGTTGCGCCGGCCGCGCGGAAATCGGCGCGCCGTTTGCGATGCGCCGCGAGGTAGCCGCGCCAGCTGAACACATCCTCTCCGGTGAGATCGGCGAAGCGCGCCATGGCGGGCTTGAACGCCTCATGCTCGACGTCGATCACGCCATCGGGTCGATAGGTGGTGACGACGCGGCCGGCCCAGCCCGAGCGGCGGATGGCGTGATGATGCGTCAGATCGTCCTGCGCGCCTTCGGTCGTCGCCAGGAAATCGATCCGGAAGCGGTCGAACAACGCGCGCGGGCGAAACGCGTCGGTCGCGAGGCTCTCGCCGATCGCGTCGAAATAATGGTCGGCGGTGGAGGCGTCGAGCGCCACATCGATCCCGAACACCTCGGCAAAGACATGGTCGAGCCACAGCCGTGAGGGCGTGCCGCGGAACAGGTGATAGTTGCTCGCGAACAGCCGCCACGACGCGCGCGGGTCAGTCGCCGGGATGCCGCTCCGGCGCGGGATCGCCAACGCGTCGAGTTCTACTCCCTGACTGTAGAGCATGCGGTAGATGTAATGATCCGGCGCGAGCAGCAGGCTGGTTGCGTCGGTCCACTTCGCGTCGCTCGCGAACCAGGATGGGTCGGTGTGCCCATGCGGGCTGACGATCGGCAGGTCGGCGATCGCCGCATACACGTCGCGGGCGATGGCGCGCGTGCCGGGATCGGCGGGAAACAGACGATCGGGGTGCAGTTCAAGCGATCCGGCCATTTCTCTCTCCCTCCTTTCGCTTCTGTCGAGCGGCGCGTTGGTAACCGGTGTCAGTGCGCAGTGCAACCTACTCCGTCGGCGGCGCGACCGATGCGCGGCGGATCAATGTCGACAGGAACATCGACGGTTCCTGAACCGCGTCGTTATCGTCATTGTCGGCGATCCCGGTGATCATCTTGAGCGCCGCCGACCGCGCCATCGACGCGATCGGCCAGCGCACCGTCGTTAGCGGCGGCCACATGTGCGCGGCGATCGGCGTGTCGTCGAACCCGATCACCGACAGGTCGCGTGGCACCTCCAGTCCGCGTTGGTGAGCGGCATGGATCACACCCGCGGCCATCTCGTCGTTCGATGAAAAGATCGCGGTTGGTCGCGGGACGAGGTCGAGCAGCCGTTCGGCGGCGACCATGCCCGACTCGAAGCGATAAGTGCCCTCCGCAATCATGCTGCGCGGCAGCGGGATGCCGGCGTTGCGCAACGCTTCCTCGAACCCCAGCCGGCGTTCCTGCGCCGAGCGAAAGCCGTGCGGCCCGGCGATCAGCCCGATCCGGCGATGGCCCTGCTCGATGAGATAGTCGACGGCGGTGCGGACCGCTTCACGGTCGTTCGAAGCGACCATGTTCTCCGGCCGGTCGAGCATTGCCGAGCCCATGCGGACGTACCGGCACCCGATCGCGTCGCACAATTTGGCGACAGAATCGTTCTCGCTGATCGGCGGCATCAGCAGCACGCCGAACAACCGCTGCCGCTCGAGGAAATGGCGCAGATCGTCGAGCATCGTGGGCGATCCGCGATCTACCGGACGCACGACCATTTCGAATTCGGTGTCCTGGATCGCCTCCAGCATGCCCTGCTGGACGTTCATCACGGTCTGCGCGTTGGGATTACCGTGTACCAGACCGATCAGGAAATTGCGCCGCAGCGCCAGCGCGCGCGCCTGGGGGTTGGGGATATAACCGAGCTGGCCGATCACGTCTTCAACCCGCTTGCGCGTATCGTCGTTGAGCAACGGCGATCGGTTGATCACGCGGCTGACGGTCTTCTTGGACACGCCTGCGATACGCGCCACGTCGTTGATCGTCGGCTGGCCGGTCTTTTCCATCGCGAACGGGCATAGCGTGGGCTGGCGCGCCGGGCTAGCCTTGCGCGCAGGCGCAATCAACTTATGCTACCGGTTACCATGAGGATGATATGACGGCCAGCGCGATCCGCATCGACAGCCGCGACACGGTAGCGACGCTGCTGTCCGAAGGGCACGCCGGCGACGCGCTGCAGATCGACGGCATGGCAATCACGCTCGCGGACGACATCGCCCGCGGACACAAGGTCGCGCTCGGCCGGATCGAGCCGGGCGAAGACGTGATCAAATACGGCCATTCGATCGGCCGGGCGACCGCGCCGATCGCGGCGGGCGGGCACGTCCATTCGGAAAATCTGGCGACCGCGCTGAACGGGACCGACGACTATTCCTACGATCGCGCCGATCATGCGCAACTCGCCGCGAGCGATGCGACGTTCATGGGCTATCGCCGTGCCGATGGGCGGGTGGGGACGCGCAACGAAATCTGGATCCTGCCGACGGTCGGCTGCGTCGCGCGCACCGCCGAACGGATCGCGGCGGGCGCAGCAGCGGCGGTAGCGGGGCAGGTCGACGGCGTGCACGCCTTCACGCACCCGTTCGGCTGCTCGCAACTCGGCCAGGACCTCGACGGGACGCGCGCGATCCTGGCGTCGCTCGCCTGTCACCCCAATGCCGGCGGCGTGCTTATCGTCGGATTGGGATGCGAGAACAATCAGATCGCTACCCTTCTTGAGACAATTCCTGAGGCGCGGCGGCCTGCGGTCCGAACCCTTGCGACGCAACGTGCGGGCGACGAGATTGAGGAGGGGGTCGCGCTGGTCGAGGAACTGGCCGCCGCCGCAGCGTGCGATCGGACGCCAGCGCCGCTCGCCGACCTCGTGCTTGGCGTGAAGTGCGGCGGGTCTGACGGGCTGTCGGGGCTGACCGCGAACCCGCTGGTTGGGCGGATCAGCGATCGCGTCGCCGGGTCGGGCGGCCGCACCGTCTTCACCGAAATTCCCGAACTGTTCGGCGCCGAACAGATGCTGATGAACCGCGCCGAAGACGCCCTCATCTTCGGCAAGTTCGTCGATGTCGTAAACGGCTTCAAAAATTACTTCCTCGCTCACGGCGAGCCGGTCTCCGAAAATCCCTCCCCCGGCAACATCGCCGGCGGCATTACGACGCTGGAGGAGAAATCGCTCGGCGCGGCGCAAAAGGCGGGGCGAGCGCCGGTGGCCGATGTCATCCACTATGGCGAACGCGTTGCCACGGACGGCCTGACCCTGCTCGAAGCGCCGGGCAACGACGCCGTTTCCTCGACCGCGCTGGCGGCGGCGGGCGCAACCGCGATCCTGTTCACGACCGGGCGGGGGACGCCGCTCGGTTTCCCGGTCCCGACGATCAAGATTGCGTCCAACAGCGATCTCGCCGCGCGCAAGCCGGGCTGGATCGACTTTGACGCCGGCAGCGTGCTCGACACCGGGTTCGCGGTGGCGGAATCGTTGTTGCTTGACCGCGTCATGGCGATCGCATCGGGCGAGACGACCGCCGCCGAACGCAACGGCGAGCGCGAGATCGCGATCTGGAAGCGGGGAGTGACGTTGTGATGCGGTTGTCGAGGGCGACGCTGGCCTCGGTCCCGGCGACAATCGAAGCGCCACGGTCGCGCGGACCGATCGCGACGGGGATCGTGCATTTCGGGGCGAGCGCGTTCCACCGCGCGCATCAGGCCGACTATATCGACCGTTTGCTCGACCATAACCCGCGTTGGGGGATCGCCGCCGTTTCGCTGCGGTCGCGGGGCACGATCGATGCGCTCGCGGCGCAGGACGGCCTCTACACACTCGCCATTCGCGACGCCGAATCGTCGATGCGGTTGATCGGTGCGCATACCCGGTCCCTGGGGCCGGAGGACGCCGATGCCACGCGCGCGATGCTGGCCGCACCGGACACGCGGCTGGTGACGATGACCGTGACCGAGAAGGGCTATTGCCTGGCAACCGACGGCAGCCTCGATTTCGCGCACCCGGATATAATCCACGACCTGGCCGTGCCCTCGGTCCCGGCAAGCGTAATCGGCTGGATCGTCGCGGGCCTTGCGGCGCGGCGAGATGCGGGTGTTCCGCCGTTCGTCGTGATGCCGTGCGACAACCTTGCCAGCAACGGGGCGAAAATCCGTGCCGCCATCATCGGTTTCGCGCGCCGCATTGACCCGGCGTTGGCCGGCTGGGCCGAGGATACCCTCCGCGTTCCCGCGACGATGGTCGATTCGATCACGCCGGCCGCCGACGATGCGCTGTACGCCGATGTCGCCGCGGCGCTGGGTGTCGAGGATCGCGCTGCCGTCCAGCGCGAACGCTTTGCGCAATGGGTGATCGAGGACGTCGGCGATATCGGGCCCGATTTGGCTTCGGTCGGCGCAACCATTACTAGCGATGTCGGCGGCTATGAACGGGCGAAGCTGCGAATCCTCAACGGCGCGCATTCGACGCTCGCTTATTCGGGTTTGCTCCGGGGCCATGCGACCGTCGCCGAGGCGATGCGAGACGCGGAACTCGCGGAATTCGTCGATGCGATGATCCGCCAGGACATCATCCCGACATTGCCGCCGGTCGCCGGGCTCGACCTGCATGCCTATGCCGACGACGTGCTGCGGCGGTTCGTCAATCCGGGGATCGTCCACCGGCTCGACCAGATCGCGCAGGATGGATCGCAGAAACTGCCTTATCGGCTCGGCGACACGCTGATCGCCAATCGGCGCGCCGGGCGGATGCCCCACCATATCGTCCGGGCGATTGGCGGCTGGGTGGCGTTCCTGATGCGGCGCGCCCGCGAAGGTATGCCGATAATCGACCCGCTCGGCGCTCGCCTCCTTACGATCGCGTCGCACATCGATCCAAGCGACGTGGCGTCGCAACTGATGGGTCAGGGGATCGGCATTCCGCTGGAGCTGGCGGGCGATTCCGAGTTCGTCGAACAGCTGGGCCAGGCGTCGTCGGCCGCCCTACATGGCGCCCCGCTGCCCGAAGCGACCGCTTAAAAAACGCGACGGGCTTGCCAATGACACCGGTTTCCCATAGGCCGTTTGGAACGCCAATGAAGGCGAGGGGAGGGGTTCGGCGGTGAAGCCAGACAGTGACGCCGACAATATCGTCCAAATTGCTCGATCGTTCGTCGATGCGCGTCGCGCGGGCAGGGCGTTGCCTGACTATCCCGGCGCCATGCCGACCACGCTCGATGAAGCCTATGCCGTACAGGACATCGCGATCGAATTCGCAGGATCAACGGTGGCGGGGTGGAAAGTCGGCAAGATCGATCCGCCGGTTGCTGGCACCAACCGGCTCGCGGGACCGATCTTTGCTGATCAGATCGTGAGCAATGACGGCTCCGTCGTCGCGATGCCTGTTTTCGCTGATGGCTTTGCCGCCGCCGAAGCGGAATTCCTGCTGCGGATCGGCGCGATGCCAGATCCGGCCAAAACCAGTTACACGATCGACGAGGCGCGCGACCTGATCGATGCCGTCCATGTCGGAATCGAAATCGCGAGCTCGCCATTTCCTGGGATCAACCAGAACGGCCCCGGCGTCACGATCTCGGACTTCGGGAACAATAACGGCCTGGTCGTCGGCGACGGCATCCCGAACTGGCGCGACGTCGATCTCAACGAATGGCAGGTGCGGCTCTGCATCAACGACCACGAAGTCGGCGCCGCGACAACGGCGACGATGCTGGACGGACCATTCGGCGCGGCGCGATTCCTGTTCGAACTGATGGCGGCGCGGGGTATTGCGCTGACGCCGGGTCAGTGGATTTCGACCGGCGCCGTGACTGGCGTCCACGCCGTGTCGATAGGCGATCGTATCGAGGCTACGTTCGACGGCAGAATGACGATAGGGTGCATTATCAAGGCTCGCTAAGAGGCCGGCGGAGGAGAGGTGTAGTGGCAGGCACGGGGATACCGGAAGCATCGCCGGTCGATGCGCGCGTCGGGCGTTATCGCTGGGTGATCGTCGGGCTGCTGTTCGCGGCGACCGCGATCAACTATGTCGATCGGCAGATGATCGGCGTTCTGAAGCCGACCATTTCGGGTGAGCTCGGCTGGAACGAGACGACCTATGCGAACGTCGTCACTTGGTTCCAGATCGCCTATGCCATCGGGTATCTGAGCTTCGGCAAGGTCGTCGATATGTTCGGCGCGCGGATCGGCTTCTCGATCGCGTTCGTGATCTGGACGGTCGGCCATACGCTGTGCGGTTTCGTCAACAACGCGTTCCAGTTCGCGGCGGCGCGGTTCGTGCTTGGCATCGGTGAATCGGGCAATTTCCCTTCCGGCCTGAAGGCGGTGAGCGAATGGTTCCCCGCCAGGGAGCGTGCGCTGGCCACGGGCCTGTTCAATGCTGGGTCGAATGTCGGCGCGATCATCACGCCGCTCGTCGTGCCCGCGATCACGATCGCCTATGGCTGGCGCATGGCGTTCATCGTCACCGGCGTCGTCAGCCTGGTCTGGCTGGTGGCGTGGATCGCGGTCTATCGCCGCCCGCGCGAGCAAAAGCGGCTGTCGGCGGCTGAGTTGGCCTATATCGAAAGCGACCCGGCGGACGCCGGAGAGAAGATCGGATGGTTGAAGCTGCTAGGCTATCGGGAGACCTGGGCATATGCGCTGGGCAAGTTCCTGATCGACCCGATCTGGTGGCTGTTCCTGTTCTGGACGCCGGATTTTCTGGCCAAGACCTACAATCTCGACCTCAAGAGTTTCGGGCCGCCGCTCGTCGCGATCTATCTGATCTCCGACATCGGCAGCATCGCCGGTGGCTGGTCGTCGTCCACGCTGATGAAACGCGGGTACAGCGCCAATGCCGCGCGCAAGATCACGATGCTGATTTGCGCGTTTCTGGTGATGCCGATCTTCTTTGCGCAATATGCCGCGAGCGTGTGGCTGGCGGTTGCGATCGTCGGCCTTGCCACAGCGGCCCACCAGGCGTTTTCCGCCAATCTCTACACGATCCCGTCGGACATGTTCCCGCGCGCCGCCGTGGGATCAGTGGTCGGGATCGGTGGCACGCTCGGCGCGGTCGGCGGGATCTTCATGGCGCAGTTCACGGGCTATGTGCTGCAACAGACGCACAGCTACACCCTGATCTTCGCAGTGGCCGGCTGCGTCTATCTGATTGCGGTGACCGTCGTGCACTTGCTCAGCCCCCGGCTGGCGCGTATCGACCTGCACGAATAGTCTGATCACGCCTCACCCCGCTACGTCCGGTCAACAAGGCCGTTATTTGAAATCGCCGGGCGAAATGCCGAAGCGTTTCATCTTGTCGTACAGCGTCTTTCGCGGAAGGCCGAGCGTGGCGAGGACGGGGGCGACGCGACCTCGGCTCGACGTCAGTGCGGCGCGGATTTCGCCGGCCTCATAGTCCGCAACGCGCGCGGCGAGCGGTTTGGCGAGAGCGTCCGGTCCGGCGGTCCACGTCCCCAGGACCGCTTCAGTCGCGGCGTTGCGCAGTTCCCGGACATTGCCGGGCCAGTCGTGATGACGCAGGCGGCTTTGCGTCGCCGCGTCGATGCGCCAATCCTGACGGCCGAACAGCCGTGCCGCTTCGCCGGCGAATGTCGCGAACAACGCCACCACATCGTCGCCGCGCTCGCGTAGCGGCGGCACGCGGATACGAGCGGTGTGGAGACGATAGAGCAGGTCGGCGCGAAAGCTACCTGCCTTGACCGCTTCGGCCAGGTCGATCTTGCTGGTCGCCACCACGCGCAGATCGACCGCGTGCGGCCGCTCCGCGCCGATCGGGTGGACCTCGCGCTCCTCGAGCACGCGCAGCAGTCGGGCCTGCATGGTGAGCGGCATGCTGTCGATTTCGTCGAGCAGCAGGGTGCCACCGCTCGAGCTGGCGATGTGGCCGGTGCGCGACAATCGTGTTTGGGGCACGCTGTCCGCCGCGTGACCGAACAGTTCGATCTCGGCGAGGCCTTCCGGCAGCGCGCCGCAATTGACCGCGATCAACGGCCGGGCGCGACGCGGGCCTTCTCGGTGCAGCATGGTCGCGACCAGCTCCTTGCCGGTCCCGGTCTCACCCTCGACCAGTACGTCGATGTCGGCCACGGCGAGCTGCCGGATGACCTGGCGCAACCGCTGCATCGGCGGGCTGTCGCCAATCAGCGGCTCGCTCGCGGCGGGCGCGTCGGCGAGTGCGCGGAGATGGCGATTGTCCATTACCAGCGCGCGGTGCGCGAGCGAACGGCGGACGGCGGCGATCAGATGGTCGGTCGCGAAGGGCTTGGTCAGGAAGTCGGCCGCACCGTCACGCATCGCCCGCACCGCCATCGCGATGTCGCCATGCCCGGTGATCAGGACGACCGGGATTTCGGGGTCGATCAAGCGCACCGCCGCCAGCAGTTCGAGCCCGTCCATGTGCGGCATGCGGATGTCGGTGACGACGATGCCAGCAAAATCCTGACTGATCGCGGCGGCGTCATCCGCGCGGGCGAAGGCGCGAACGTCGAACCCTGCTAGTTCGAGCGCCTGGGTCGTCGCCAGCCGCAGCTGATCGTCATCCTCGACGAAGATCACCGGGGCCAGGGTCATGCAGCCCTCAGCGTGGCGACAAACGTCCCACCGACGCCACCAGCAACATGGGCGATGTCACCCCCGAACTCGCGCGCGATGTCGCGGGCGATGGCGAGGCCCAACCCCAGTCCTTCGGGCTTGCCGGAGGAGAACGGTGTGAACAACGTCGCGGCGATTGCGGGGTCCAGGCCGGGGCCGTTGTCGGCGACCGACAGCGTAATGGCATCTCCGTCGCCGGCGGCGGTGATTGTCACGCGACCGCCGCGCCGGTCGGCGACTGCTTCGATGGCGTTCTGGACCAGGTTGATGACGACCTGTTCGAGCCGAGTCCGGTCGCCGACCAGTACGACACCGCGCAGGGCGTTCGTCAGCTCGACGCTGACGACATCGCGCGCGCGCTCGCCCAGCAACAGCATGGTGCCGTCGATTACCGAACCCAGCGTCGCCTCGCCGCCGGCGCCCACGCGCCGTCGCGCGAAGGCGCGCAACTCGCCCGTGATCGTGCCGATCCGGGCGGTCAGTTCGACGATCCGCGCCAGGTTGTCGCGCGCCTTCTCCGGCGCTGCGCGATCGATCAGCGTCGCGCCGTTTTCGGCGAAGGTGCGGATCGCGGCGACCGGCTGGTTGATCTCATGCGCGACCCCTGCGGTGATCTGGCCGAGCGAGGCGAGACGATTGGCCTGGGCCAGTTCCTCGCGCGCTTCGCGGTATCGGCGGTCGGCTTCGACGCGTTCGTTGGATTGGACCACCAGTCGCGCGTTCGCGTCGCTGAGTTCGGCGGTACGACGCTTGACCTCCTCCTCCAGCGCCTCCCGCGCCGCCGCCTGGAGTCGCCGCGTTTCGGCCGAGCGGATCAGCAGGCCGGCGACGATCGCGGCGACCAGCAACAGGCCCAGCCCGACGATCAGGGCCTGGCTGCGCGCGGCGGCGAGGGGCGGATCGAGCGGAGAAAGATGGAGCAGCCGCCCCCCGGCAAGCGCGGCGGGTTCGACCGCGACACGATACCGAGTCTTGCCGCCAACGACCGCTTGAGGGCCGTCGAGCGATAGCGGCGCGGGCAACGGAGGATTGCCGCCGAACTGGAGCGTCTGACGCAAGGCAGTGAGCGTCGCGGCGTCGATTGGCGCGATCGCGAGGAACCGCCATGAGGGCGCGCTCGTCACCAGTACGACGCCGTGCGCATCGACGACGAAGCTCATCCCCGGGGTCCGCGCCCAAGCCGCTTCGACGCCGTCGAACTCGACCTTCACGACGACGACGCCAAGCGCCCTTCCGTCGCGGTCGATCCGCCGTGCGAGATAGAGGCCGGGCCGTCCGCTGACGGTGCCCAAGGCGAAGAATTCGGACGCGCCCTTCACCATCGCGTCGCGGAAATAGGGGCGGAAGCCGTAATTCTGGCCGACGAAGCTGGCTGGCGTGTTCCAGTTGCTCGCCGCGCGCGTCGTGCCGGACGCATCGACGACGTAAATCGCGGCGGCGTCGGTGCGCCGGGCGAGCTGTTCGAGCGTGCGGTCGAGCCGGTCGCGCGCAGCCTCGCTGCGGTCGCCGAGCGTTGCGGCGGCGTCGGGATATTCGGCGAGCACGACGGGGAGGAGCCGGAATTTCTGCAACTCGCTCGTCAGCAAAGCGACGTGCGTGCGAGCAGCCTGTGCGGCGGCGGCGTCAGCGGCGGCGTTGGCTTGCCTCAGCGACCAGCGCAGACCCGCCCAGCCGAGCGCGGTGACCAGCACGATCAGTACTACACCAGCAGCTAGTGCGCGGCGCCCGGACCTGGCGGAAATCCGCACTATCCGACGAAGAATGTGCGGAAATCCGCACGTTCCAATTCGTGTGGTCGACCGCGGTCGTCAAAAATAAACATGTAAATCAATAATCTATCGTCCAATCGCCGAGCACTGGCCGGCCGGCGCCGCCGCTGCAACAATGCACGGCCAAGGCCCGGTGACAAGGGCCGGTCGTACCACGGCGGCAGAGAGGAAGTATGAAGGTCCAGTCCATCGACATGACGCCGCCGTCGCGCGTGCCGTTTTATCGCCACCTCTATGCGCAGGTGCTGGCGGCGATCGTGCTCGGCGTTCTGCTCGGTCATTTCTGGCCGCACGCCGGCGAAGCGCTAAAACCGCTCGGCGACGGGTTCATCAAGCTGGTCAAGATGATCATCGCGCCGGTCATCTTTCTCAGCGTCGTCGGCGGCATCGCGGGGATGCGCGAGCTCGGTTCGGTCGGGCGTGTCGCGATCAAGGCGTTCGCCTATTTTCTGATCTTCTCGACGCTCGCGCTGATCGTCGGGCTGGTCGTCGCCAATGTCGTCCAGCCGGGCGCGGGGATGAACGTGAACCCCGCGACGCTCGATACCAAGGCGGTGGCGGGCTACGCGCACGATGCAGGCGAAACCACCGTCACCGGCTTCCTGATGGCGATCATCCCGACGACGATGCTGTCGGCGCTGACGGATGGCTCGATCCTGCAGACCCTGTTCGTCGCGATCCTGTTCGGGATTTCGCTGTCGCTGGTCGGACGGCCCGCTGAGCCGGTGCTCGAGCTCGTCGAGCGGCTGAGCCTCGTCGTGTTCAAGCTGGTCGGCATCCTGATGAAGGCCGCCCCGATCGGCGCGTTCGGGGCGATCGCGTTCACCATCGGCAAATATGGTGTCGGCAGCCTGGTCAATCTCGGCGCGCTGGTCGCGACCTTCTACCTGACGTCGTTGCTGTTCGTGTTCGTCGTGCTCGGCGCGGTCGCGCGGGCGCACGGTTTCTCGATCGTCAAGCTGCTCGCCTATCTCAAGGCCGAACTGCTGCTGGTCCTTGGCACGTCATCGTCGGAAGCCGCGCTGCCCAACATGATGGTCAAGCTCGAAGCCGCCGGGTGCGATCGCGGTGTCGTCGGCCTCGTCGTGCCGACGGGCTATTCGTTCAACCTCGACGGCACCAACATCTACATGACGCTGGCGGCGCTGTTCATCGCGCAGGCGACCGGCGTCCATTTGTCGTGGGGCGACCAGCTGCTGCTGATGGGCGTCGCGATGCTGAGTTCGAAGGGCGCGGCCGGCGTGACCGGCGCGGGGTTCGTGACGCTCGCCGCGACGCTATCGATCGTGCCATCGGTCCCGGTCGCGGGCATGGCGCTGATCCTCGGCATCGACCGCTTCATGAGCGAGTGCCGCAGCCTGACCAATTTCGTGGGCAACGCCGTCGCGACGATCGTCGTCGCGCGCTGGGAGGGCAAGCTCGACCGCGGCATGCTCGACCGCGCGCTGACCCAGCGACCAACAATCGAGGACAATCTGGAGGCGGCCGTAGAGCCGCAGATCATCGCATAACGAGAACGGGGAGAGGAACTATGAACCGATCGATCAAGCTGGCGCTGGCCGCTTCCACCGCGCTCGGCGCGCTCGTGCTGGGGATGCCGTCGTTCGCGCAGGATGCGCCCGCGCCGCAGGACCAGACGAGCAACGTCCCCGGTCTCGACCAGGCGCAGGACGCCAGTGGCCAGCCGCAAGCGCCCGAAAAGGACATCGTCATCGTCGGCTCGCAGATCAAAGGCGCGAGCACGACCGCGGCGCTGCCGGTGACGGTGGTCGGCCGCGACCAGATCGACGCGGCGGGCGCGGCGTCGGGCGACGATCTGTTCCGCTCGATCCCGCAAGCCGGCGACGTCACGTTCAACGAAAGCAACAACCCGCAGACCAGCAACGCGGCGCGCGGCGACGTCAGTTCGATCAATCTGCGCAACCTCGGCCTTGGCAACACGCTCGTGCTGCTCAACGGCCGGCGCCTCGTCCAACACCCGACCAGCCAGGCGGGCGAGGGCAACGTGCCGGTGCTCAGCTTCAACGCCAATTCGCTTCCGGTCGCGGGTCTCGACCGAGTCGAAGTGCTGCGTGACGGCGCGGCGGCGATCTATGGGTCTGACGCGGTTGCGGGCGTGGTCAACACCGTGACTCGGACCGATCTGGACGGCGGTCGGCTCGACTTCCGCTTCGGCTTCCCGTCGAGCACGTCGCGCCGCGATTACGAGGTGACCGGCACGCTCGGCAAGAATTTCGCCGGCGGGCGCGGTAACATCTCGATCTACGCCGACTATACGCGCCGCACGGCGCAACTGGCGGAGGATCAACCCTATACCGCCACCGACAATCTGCTGTCCTTCTTCGCCAACGACCCCGCCTTTGCCGGCAACCTGACCGCCGATGGCCGCGCGACGCAATCGCCCTGGGCGAACCTGGCGGTTGTCGGCGGCCCGGGCACGATCCGCCGCAGCCCGGGCAACCAGGCGCTCACCTCATCGGCCGGTGCGTTCCACACGCAATCGATCCTCAACCCGGGCTGTCTCGTCACGATCAACGCCGACACGTGCCTGGGCAGCGGCACGCGTTCGACCGCGACGACGTTGCGGTCCGAACGGTTCGACACGCGGCCGGGCACTACCGTGACCCCCGCGATCAACCGCTACAACACCTTCCTGGCGGCGCATTACGACCTGTCGGATCGAGTCACGGTGTACACCGAACTCGGCTACTATCGCGCCGACACGACGCGCATCCAGCCGCCGACGATCAACCTGAACGCGATCACCATTCCGGCGTCGAACTATTGGAACCCGTTCGGCCCGGTTACCTTCGCCAACGGCCAGGCCAACCCCAACCGCATCCCCAACCTGACCAACGTGCCCGCCGCCGGCCTGCCGGTGACGCTCAGCACCTATCGCTTCCTCGACGCCGGGTATCAGGTGGTGAAGACGGTCAACTGGCAGGACCGCTTCCTGATCGGCGCCAAGGGCAAGATCGGCGGGTTCGATTTCGACAGCGCGATCCTCTATTCGGAGGCGCAGGCGGTCGACAATTCGCCAGCGATCGACATGACCAAGCTGCAGGCGAACCTGGGGCTGTCGACGCCCGACGCCTATAATCCGTTCAGCGGCGGCTGCTCGGCGACGCCCAGCCTGGGCGATTGCTCCCCGGCCAGCGCGGCGACGATCAATTCGTTCACCGTCAATTTGCGCCGCAAGTCGAAGACGACGCTCGGCCTCGCCGACTTCAAGCTGTCCAAGGCGGATCTGCTCAGGCTGCCCGGTGGCGACCTCGGTATCGCGCTCGGCGTCGAGGGGCGGCGCGAGACGCAGATGGATGACCGCGACCCCAATCTCGACGGCACCAGGACCTTCACCGACAGCGTCACCGGTGCGACCAACCAGTCGAACATCGCTTCGGTCAGCCCGACGTTCGACACGCGCGGCAACCGCACCGTCTTCTCGGCGTTCGGCGAACTTGCGGTTCCGGTCATCTCGCCCGAGATGAAGGTACCGCTGATCCGCCGGCTCGATGTCCAGTTGGCGGGGCGTTACGAGCATTACAGCGACTTCGGGTCGGTCGCGAAGCCGAAGGTCGCGGCGGCGTGGGACCTGGTCGACGGCATCCGCCTGCGTGGGTCGTGGTCGCAGGGGTTCCGCGCGCCGAACCTCGAACAGCTCAACGCGGTCGCTTTCTCGCGCCTCAACACCAACACGGCGGCCAATACCGATTACTATCGGTGCGAAGCGGACGTGCGCGCCGGACGGCTCGCCGCCAATGCCTTCCCGGCCTGCACGCGCCAGATCGGCTATTCGATCGCGGTCAGCGGCAACCCCGACCTGAAGCCGGAAAAGAGCACCAACTGGACCGCCGGCATCGTACTCGAGCCCAAATTCATCCCGCGCAAATACGGCAAGCTGACGTTCACCGCCGATTACTGGTCGATCAAGCAGACCGGGATCGTCGGCCAGTTCGGGCCGCAGAACGCGCTGGTGCTCGACTATCTCCTGCGCTTGCAAGGATCGAGCAACCCCAACGTGGTTCGCGCGCCGGTGACATCCGATGACCAGCTGGTCTTCAACGGCAGCGGCCTGGCGACGGCGGGGGCCGTCACGCTGATCAAGGACCAGTTCGTCAATTTGCTGCCGCAGACGGTGCGCGGCTATGACTTGTCGCTGATCTACACCATCAAGACCGACATCGGCCGCTTCAACCTCAACGTGAACGTCGCGCGCCTCACCAAATATTCCCGCACGACGCCGCCGGCGGTGCAGGCGCTGTTCGACGCGCGGGCGGCCGGGACGATCAACGCCGCGACGCCGCTGACCGATCCCCGCAGCCTGCTTCAGGTCAATGGCAAACCCAAATGGCGCTGGTCGGGATCGCTGACGTGGAGCCTGAAGGGGTTCACGCTGGGCGGCTATGCCAATTATATCGGTACGGTCTATGACACGGCGTTCCTCGACGCGAACGGTAATCCATTCGTCGTCGATGGTCAGACCCAGTTCAATCTTTACGCGCAATATCGCGTCAGGACCGGCGCGCTCGACGGGCTCAGCTTGCGAGTCGGCGCACGCAACATCTTCGACAAACAGCCGCCGGTCATCGACTCGGGCTATCTTGGCTCGCTCTATGTGCCGTATGGGCGATATTGGTACACGCAGATCGGGTTCAAATTCTGATGACGAAGCGACGGATCGCCCTGTTCGGCCTGTTCCTGGCCGCCGCATCGCCAGCGGCGGCACAGACCGCCGCTCCGGCGACGAGGGCCGCTGCCGCGCCGCGCACGATCCTGTTCGTCGGAAACAGCTTTACGCAAGGGGCGCATTCGGCGGTCAAGAGTTACCGCGCCGATGCGGTGACCGATCTGAACGGCGACGGCTATGGCGGCGTGCCTGCCTTGTTCAAGACGTTCACAGAGGAAACGGGACTGAACTACAGGGTCAGTCTGGAAACGCAGGGCGGCAAGACGCTTGGCTTCCACTGGACCGAGCGGCGGCGGTTGCTCGATCGGGCATGGGACGTCGTGATCCTGCAGGAACTGAGCACGCTCGACCGTGACCGGCCGGGCGACCCCACCGACTATCGCACCTATGCCCCGCAATTCGCGGCGATGTTCGCCCGCGCCAATCCGAAAGTGAACGTGCTGCTGATGGCGACCTGGGCGCGTGCCGACCTGGTGTACCAACCTGGCAGTCCCTGGTCGGGAAAGCCGCTCGCCGGCATGACGATGGACTTGCGCCGCGCGACCGACGGCGTGCGCGCGCTGTCGCCCGTGTTCAAGGGCGTGCTGCCCGTCGGTGAGGCGTGGACTCGCGCCATCGCCGCGGGCGTCGCCGACCCCAATCCCTATGACGGCGTCGCGTTCGGACAGGTCGATCTGTGGACCTACGACCAATACCATGCGAGCATTTTTGGCTATTATCTGGAGGCGCTGGTCGTGTTCGGTCGCGTGACCGGCATCGATCCAACGCGGCTCGGCCCAAAGGAACGCGCCGCCGACGACTTGGGCATATCCCCCAAAACGGCCGCGGCGCTCCAGGCGATCGCGCGAGACCAACTGGCGGCACCCTGACTGTCGGCGCGCCGACAAAGGCGCACTCGCGATCGACGTTCAAGAGCGAACGCGAAGCCGCAAACAGATCAGCGCACGATGGGCAGCACTAACGCTTTCGAACGAACTCGGCGCGAAGCACCAGGCCCTTGATGCCCTCATACTTGCAATCGATCTCCTGATCGTCGCCGGTCAGCCGGATCGACTTGATCACCGTGCCGCGCTTCAGCGTCTGATTCGCGCCCTTGACGGTCAGATCCTTGATCAGCGTCACGCTGTCGCCGTCGGCGAGCAGATTGCCGACCGAATCGCGGACCTCGACGGCGTCGGCGCCTTGCGCGCCGGCCTTGGCCGCGGACTCGGACGCGCTGATCCACTCACCGGTGGCTTCGTCATAGACATAGTCTTCATTCGTATCGGTCATGATAATCCATTGCCTGAGGGTCAGTTGAGAGAGAGCGGGACGGCGTTCTTCGCCTGAACGATCGTCGCGGCGATGCCTAGCGCTTCGGGAAAGGTCCCGGTGTGAATGACGCCGGCGTCCTTGTGGCCCAGACCGACGCGTTCGAGCATGGCGAGCGGTTGCGGCTGGACGCCCGACAGGATGATCTGAGCGCCCGCCGCGCTGGCCCGGTGCACGATTTCCGCGAGGGTCGTCACGCCGCTCGCATCCAGCATCGGCACGCGGCGCATGCGCAGAATGATGACCTGCGGCGTCTCACCGACCCGCCGCAAGGTGTCGAGCAGGTCGTTGGCGATGCCGAAAAAGACTGGCCCGTCGATCCGGAACACCTCGACGCCCTTGGGAAGCGCGGCGCGCTGATTAAGGTCCTCGTCGTCGTCCGACGTCCCGCCGATCCCGGTCTCGATCTGCACCGTTTCGCTCATCCTCGCCATGAACAGCAGCGAGGAAAGCGTCACCCCGACGGCGATTGCGGTGGTCAGGTCGACCATCACCGTCAGCCCGAACGTCAGCAACAGCACCGCGCGATCGCCGTTCGGCATCCGCAGAAGCCCGACAAAACGTTGCCGCTCGCTCATGTCCCACGAGACCATGAACAGGATCGCGGCGAGCGCCGCCATCGGCACGAACGCCATCAGGCCGGTCGCGAACAGGATGAACAGCAACAGGAAGAAAGCGTGCAGCATCCCGGCGACCGGGGTTACCGCGCCGGCCTTGATGTTGGTCGCGGTCCGGGCGATCGCGCCGGTCGCGGGCAGGCCGCCGAACAGCGCCGAGGCAATGTTGGCGACCCCCTGACCAACCAGTTCCTGGTTCGATCGGTGCCGCGATCCGATCATGCCGTCCGCGACGACCGCCGAAAGCAGTGCTTCGATGCCGGCGAGGAACGCGATCGTGAAGGCCGATGGCAATACCGCCTGCACCTTGGCGATCGAGAAGACTGGCAGGGCAGGGGCAGGCAGGCCCGGGGAAATGTTCGGAAACCGTGATCCGATCGTGTCGACGGGCAAGTGCAACAGCGCGACGGCGATCGACGCGACGACCACAGCGATCAGGAAACCGGGCAAGCGGGGGGCCAGCTTGCGTAGCGCGACGATCAGGATCAGCGACCCGGCGCCGATCGCGAGCGTCGCGGGCTTGATGCTGCCAAGCGCCGCGAAATAGGCCTGCCATTTTGGCAGGAAGGCGGCGGGAACGTTGGCGATCGAAAGACCCAGGAAGTCCTTGACCTGGCTCGACGCGATGATGACCGCGATCCCCGCGGTGAAACCCGTCACGACGGGATGCGGAATGAACTTCACCAGCGCGCCGAGCTTCGCATAGCCGGCGACGATCAGCAGCAGGCCGGCGATCAAGGTGGCGAGCAGCAATCCGTCATAGCCGTGCGTGGCGATGACGTTGAAAACGACGACTACGAACGCCCCGGTCGGGCCGCCCACCTGCGCGCGCGACCCCCCGAGGGCGGAGATCAGGAAGCCCGCCACGACCGCCGTGACCAGCCCCTTGTCGGGCGAAGCGCCGCTCGCGATACCGAGCGCCGTCGCGAGCGGCAGCGCGACGATCGCGACGGTCAGCCCGGCAATCGCGTCGCGCCGGAAACGATCCAGTGTATATCCTTCGCGAAGGACGGTGATCAGCTTGGGCGTGTAGGCCGTCCAGCGCGCGTCATGCAGCACTGCCATTGGCTCCCGACGCGTTCGTCTGGTCGAACATCATGCTGGGGACGGGCTTGGTCGCGCCGCCCGCCGTTTCCTTCAGCCGCACACCGCGGCCGACGCCAGCGCTGGGCGCATTCTCCCCGATCAGTTCGATACCGGCCTGTTCCAGCGCGGCGATCACCTTGACCAGCGTATCCACGACACCTCGCACCTGGCCGTCCGACGCTTCCATGCGCTGGATGGTCGGCAGCGAAAGCCCCGCGAGATCTGCGAGCTGGCGCTGGTCGATTCCAAGAAGGGCGCGCGCGGCGCGCATCTGCTGCGACGTGATCATGAATAACTATTGATGTATAAAACATCAAAATGCAATCAAAAATGTGATATTCGATGTAATAGTCCAACCAAGCGATATGGTTGGCTTAGGGCGGAAGCGTCAGGCTGGAAGCGGATCGGGGGGTCAGGCGGCGGCTATATCGTTCAGCATCCCGCAGGTCTGGCGCGCCGCCGCGCGCACGCGTTCAAGCTGCTCGGCCGCGTACTGCGCGCTCATGTTCGGCACGACGTCATCGATCATGACGTGCTGGCTCTGCCGCATCCCGAAGCCGCGCCACAGATAGACGTCGAATATCTCGCGCAGCGACAGCACCTGACCCTGCTCGTCGAGCCAGGACAGCGGATGCCCCGACGTGCTGAACGACAGCAGGGGCTTGTGCCGGAGCGCGGGTTGGCCGGTCTGCGCGCGGAAATCGCGGAACGAATAATGCGCGCCCAGCACGCGGTCGACATAGCCCTTCAGGATGGCGGGGGGCAGACCGAACCAGATCGGGTAGACCAGCACCAGTGCGTCGCTCTCTTCGATGAAGGACAGTTCGGTCCCCACATCCGGTGCGAGTTCGCCGCCTTGCCCGGGGCGCTCCTGGTCTCCAAGCACCGGGTTGAACCCCATGTCGTACAGGTCGCGCACGACGACCTCCTGCCCCTCACTGGCGACTTCATCGGTATAGGTCCGGAGTATCTCGCCGCAGAAACTCGTGCGATTGGGGTGCGCGAACACCACGCAATGCCGGAGGGTCTGATTGGGGGCCTGTTCCATGATCGCATCCCGATATGAGAGGTTGACGCTGCAGATGCAGTGTTCAGCAGATCGGTCCCATCCGCAAGAATGCGTAGCCGTCCGGGCCTATATCGCCAGCGCGTGGAACAATTCCTGCTGGCGGAGCGGCTTTTCGAGCACGGCGTCGAACCCGCTCGCCAAGGCCGCGTCGATCAACGTTTTCGAACTGAAGGCGGTGATCAGCACCGACCGCCCCGACCAGCCGGTACGGCGGAGCGCACGCAGCAGCCCGATGCCGTCTCCGTCGGGCAACCGGTAATCGATCACAAGCGCGTCGCTGTCCTGATCCTCGCTGAGATGGCCGATCGCGCTCGCCGCCGACGCATACGACCGGACATCGAAGCCGCGCCAGGCGAGCAGCAGTTGCAGGGAGCGACGGACTCCTTCGTCATCCTCGACCAGGATGAGCCGGCGTCGGGGCGGGTCGTCCGGGCTGGCTTCGGGGATCGAATCGCTCATGCCCGCACTTTGCCGATGTGCGGAAATGCCGGCTTTACGTAATGATCCTAGGCGTCGAGACCGGCGGCAAACCCGAGCCGTAGCGCCTCGGACAGGCTGCGCACCTTGAGCTTGGTCATGACGTTGGCGCGATGCACCTCGACCGTGCGCGGCGAAATGCCGAGGTCGTAGGCGATCGTCTTGTTGGGATGCCCCAGCACCAGGCCGCGCAAGACTTCCTGCTCGCGCGGGGTCAGCGCCTTGATGCGGACGGCGGCGTCGTGGGCGGACAGATCAGCATCGACCTGTTGGTCGAGCCGCTCGAACGCCGTGTCGATCGCCGCCAGCAGCCGCGCCTTTTCGAACGGCTTTTCGAGGAAATCTGCCGCGCCGTTCTTCATCGCGGTGACGGCGGTCGCGATGTCGCCATGTCCGGTCAGCACGACGACCGGCATCGCGATGCCGTGCTCCGCCATCGCGGCCTGGACCGCCAACCCGTCCATGTCCGGCATGCGGATGTCGAGCAGGACGCAGCCCGGGTCGGCGTGCTTCGCTTCCTTCAGGAACGCGACGCCCGACGCGTAGGTCTTCACGTCGAACCCCGCCGTCCGCAGCATGAAGCTGGCCGACTTGCGGATCGATTCCTCGTCGTCCACGATGTGGATCAGCCGCCGTTCAGTCATCTTTTGCCTCGCTGTCCGCGCTAATCACCGTAAAACGGAAGATCGTTCCGCCGCCCGGCCGCGGGTCGGCCCAGATCCGCCCGCCATGCGCTTCCACGATCGTGCGGCAGATCGATAGGCCCAATCCCATGCCGCCTTTCTTGCTGGCCGAAAATGCCTGAAAAAGCTCGATCGCTGGATCGATTCCCGGCCCCTTATCCTCGACCGATACGAGCACCATGCCGTTCGCCGCACGTGCAGTCGCTATCGTGATGTCGCGCACAGGCCGATCGCGCAACGCTTCGACCGCGTTGCGCAACAGGTTCACCAGCACCTGCTGGATCTGGACGCGGTCCACGACGACGCGCCCGGCGTCAGGTGCGAGATCGAAAAAGGTTCGCACGCCGCGTTCGCGCGCGCCCGTCAATGCGAGCCGTGCCGCTTCGTCGATGAGGTTCGGCAAATCCTCGAACCGCTTTTCCACCTCGCCGCGCGCCACGAAATCGCGCAGCCGCCGAACGATGCTGCCCGCGCGCAGCGCCTCCGCCGCCCCCTCCTCGACGGCTTCGCGGATCAGGGGGAGCGTGTCGCCGTCCAGCCGGTCAAGCAGGTCGCGCGCGCCCTCCATATAATTGGCGATGGCGGTCAGCGGCTGATTGAGCTCGTGAGCCAGCGTCGATGCCATCGTACCCATCGCGCTGACCCGCGACACGTGGATCAGTTCGGATTGCAACTCCTTCAGTCGTAACTCCGCTCGCTGCTGATCGGTCAGGTCGCGGATGAAACCGGTGAAGATGCGGTGGCCCTCGCTGTGCGTTTCGCCGACCGACAATTCCATCGGAAATTCGCTACCGTCGCGACGCTGCCCGACGACGATCCGGCCGATCCCGATAATCCGCCGTTCGCCGGTTGCCAGATAGTGGCTGATATAGTCGTCGTGCCGCGCGGCGTCGGAAGTCGGCATCAGCAGTGAGATGTTGCGCCCCACCAAATCGGCCTCCGCATAGCCGAACAGCCGTTCGGCCGCTGCGCTGAACGACAGGATGCGACCGCGCTCGTCGATCACCACCATGGCGTCGGGAACGGTGGCAAGGATCGAGCGGACATGGAGTTCACTCTGCGCCAGTGCACGCTCTGCCGCCTTGCGCGCCGTAATGTCCACGATGCTCACGCCAAACCCCCGCAGTGCGCCGTCCGGTTCGCGCAGCGCGACAATGGTGGTCTCCCCGAAAAATTCGGAGCCGTCGTGGCGGACGTGCCATTCCTCGGCGGCGAACGTACCCTTCTGCGCAGCCTCTGTGCGATGCCGGGCGGGCAGGCCCTCGCCGATTTCACGTTCGGCGTAGAGGCAGTCGATCGACTTCCCCACGATGTCCCGCTCGCTCCAGCCCGTCAGCGCCGCGGCGCCCGGCGTCCATGCCGTGATTGCGCCATTGCCGTCGGTCAGCATCAGCGCCCGGTCGGTCGCGCTTTGGATGAACAGCAGGAAATCGTCGGCGCGGTTGGGCATGAACTGTCGGAGATCCTTGTCAGTGGCCGGGCTACCGCCGAAGCGGTATCGGCACGCTGTTAGTTACCGGATCCCGCGTCGGTTTCGATTTCGTCCGGCAGGTGAAATTCATGCCACATGCCGTTGAGGATGCCGAAAGCGACGGCGAGGCCGAGGCCGAGCACCCAGGTGAAATACCACATCGCGGAATCTCCTCAGTAGGAATCGGGGCTATTGAGGACCTGTCGCTCCGACACGCGGCCGAACATCACGCGATAGGCCCAGGCGGTATAGGCGAGCACGAGCGGCAGGAACACAACCACCACCACCAGCATGATCTCCAGCGTCGTTTCGCTGGACGAGGCGTTCCACACTGTCAGGCTCGAATGCGGATCGATGCTCGACGGCAGGATGAAGGGGAACATGGCAAGCCCGACGGTCGCGATGATCCCCTTGGCCGCCGCCGATGAGCCGACGAACGCGAGCAGGTCGCGGCGCGTGCGGATGCCGAACGCGGCCACTACCGCGCCGAGAAAGCCGGCCACGGGCGCGATCATCATCCAGGGATAGACGGCAAAGTTGGTCAGCCAAGCTCCTGACGCCGCGACGGCGGTGCCGCGCAGGGGGTTGCTCGGTCCTACCGGATCGACCGCGCCGATCAATTTGTAGCCATAGCCGCCCGTCGCCACGAAGACCCATCCAACTGCGAACAGCAGGAGGACCGCAGCCGCGGCGATCAGGCCGAAACGTTGCGCCCGCTCACGCACCGGCCCTTGTTCGGCCTTGATCGACAGCCATGCCGCACCGTGCAGCACCAGCATCGCGACCGACAACAGGCCGCAGATCAGAGTGAACGGCGTGAACAGGCCGAATAGCGTGCCTTCGTAGGTCGCGCGCAAATCGCCATCGAGCCGGAACGGTGCGCCCGACAGGACGTTGCCGACGGCGACGCCGAACACCAAAGCTGGCACGAAACCGCCGACGAACAACGCCCAGTCCCAGCGCGTACGCCAGGCCTTGTCGGGCTTTTTCGACCGGTATTTGAACCCGACCGGACGCAGGATCAGCGCGGCGAGAACAAGAAACATCGCGAGGTAGAAGCCGGAGAAGCTGACCGCATAGACGAACGGCCAGGCCGCGAAGATTGCCCCGCCGCCGAGGATGAACCACACTTGGTTGCCTTCCCAGGTCGGCGCGATCGTGTTGATCACCATGCGGCGTTCGCCGTCGGTGCGCGCGACGAACGGCAGCAGCGCCGCGACGCCCATGTCGAAACCGTCGGTCAGCGCGAAGCCGATCAGCAGCACGCCCAGCAGCACCCACCAGATCAGGCGCAGCACTTCGTAGTCGAGAAATTCCATGGTCATGCCTCCTTCAGGCGGCGGACGGGTAGAGGGCGGTATCGGTTTCCGGCTCCGGCTCGTCGACATGCTCGACGGGCCCATGGCGGATCGCGGCGAGCATCAGCCGGACCTCGATTATCGCCAGCGTGCCGTAGAGCGCGGTGAAGCCGATGATGGTGGTCCACAGCGCCGCCGGGGTCAGCGACGAACTGGCGAGGAACGTCGGCAACACGCCGTCGATTGCCCAGGGTTGCCGCCCCATTTCGGCGACGACCCAGCCGAGCTCGGCCGCCAGCCATGGCAACGGGATAGCCGCCACCGCCAGGCGCAGGAACCATTTCTGCTGGGTATGCTTGCGCAGGCTGGCGAGGAGGAAGGCGGTCGCGAACAGCGCGATCATCAGAAACCCGATCCCGGCCATGATGCGGAAGCTCCAGAACATCACCGGCACGCTAGGCACCGTGTCCCACGCCGCTTTCTGAATCATATCGGGCGACGCCGTGCGCGGATCGGCGACATAGCGCTTGAGCAGCAGCGCGTAGCCGAGGTCGCGCTTGTGCGTTTCGAAATTCGCACGAGCGGCAAGGTCGCTGGGGTTGGTCTTCAGCTTTTCGACCGAATCATAGGCCTGGACGCCGGATTGGATCCTTTCCTGCGCCTTGAGCACCAGTTCGGACATGCCGGTGACTTCCTTGGTCACGCTGCGTGTCGAGATCAGCCCGAGCACCCAGGGTATCTCGACTGCATAGTCGGTGCGTTTCGTTTGCATGTTGGGGAGCCCGAACAAGGTTAGCCCGGCAGGCGCGGGGGCGGTGTGCCAGGCGGACTCGATTGCGGCGAGCTTCATCTTCTGGTTATCGGTCAGCGTGTAACCGCTCTCGTCGCCCAACACGACGACCGACAGCGATGAGGCGAGGCCGAACGCCGCCGCGACCGCCAGCGACCGTGCGGCGAACGCCGTCCAGCGACCCTTGAGCAAATACCAGGCCGACACGCCGAGCACGAATACCGACGCCACGACATAGCCGGCGCTTACGGTGTGGACGAATTTCGCCTGCGCGACGGGGTTGAACAGCACCGCGCCGAAATCCGACACTTCCATTCGCATCGTGTCGGAATTGAAGGTCGCGCCGACCGGGTTCTGCATCCAGCCGTTGGCGATCAGAATCCACAGCGCCGACAAATTGGTGCCGAGCGCCACCATGAACGTAACGAACAGATGGCCGAGCTTCGACAGGCGATCCCACCCGAAGAACATCAGCCCGACGAAGGTCGCTTCGAGGAAGAAGGCCATCAGCCCCTCGATCGCGAGGGGGGCGCCGAAAATGTCGCCGACATAATGGGAGAAATAGGACCAGTTGGTGCCGAACTGGAATTCCATCGTCAGCCCAGTCGCGACGCCGAGCACGAAGTTGATACCGAACAATTTCGCCCAGAAACGCGTGATCTGCCGCCAGATGTCGCGGCCGGTCATCACATAGATCGATTCCATGATGACCAGCATGAAGCTGAGACCCAGCGTCAGCGGCACGAACAGGAAGTGATAAAGCGCCGTCAGTGCGAATTGCAGCCGCGACAGGTCGATGACTCCGGCGTCCATTGAGCTTGCTCCCTCGTGCCGGTGTTCCGGCTGTTGACGCGATTCACTGGATTTGGCGGTTCGGCGATATGCGGGAATTCCCGTATAGGTCCAGCGCGAACCCGCACCCACAGGGGAATCATGGCCGCCAGTCCCGACCGAAATCGCGCCCTTGACCGCCGCCATCGCCTCGCGTCGGTAAGCGTGGAGCGCAGGGCCACGCGCGCCGCGACGGGCTTTCTTATCCTCGACACGCTGGGCGCTGTCGGGCTCGGGGCGGGACTGGCCGGCGCGATCGGTGCGATTGCGCGCGGCGAGTTGCCGCTCTGGCCGTGGCTGGCGCTGATGGTGGCCAGCGGATTGGTGCGCGCAGGGTCGGGGCTGTTGTCGGCACGGTTCGGCGCGGCGGCGGCGATCGCTGCGAAGCGCGCGCTGCGCCGCGATGTAGTGGGCAGGTTGCTCGACCGGATGCCGGGAACCGGTCTGACCGGCGGTGGCGCGGTGAACGCCGCGGTCGATGAGATCGAGGCGATTGGCGGCTATGTCGCGCGTTTCCTACCGGCGCGCGGTGCCGCGGCCGTCGCTCCGCTGATCGTCGCGGGGGCGGTGGCGGTCGCCAGCCCGGTGTCGGCGGCAATCCTGATCGCAACGCTGCCGCTGTTCGTCATCGCGCTCGCGCTTGCGGGCGGCGCGGCGGCGGACAAGTCGCGCCGCCAGTTCGCCGCCATGGCGCGATTGTCGTCGGTCTTCGCCGACCAAATCCGCGCGTTGCCGATCATCCTGGCCTATCGCGGCCAGGGGCGGGAGGAAGCGCGTCTTTCCGCCGCGTCGGAGCAGCTCGCAGCGCGCACCATGGCAGTTTTGCGCATCGCGTTCCTGTCGTCGGGCGCGCTGGAGTTCTTTTCCGCGATCTCCGTCGCGCTGGTCGCGGTCTATGCCGGGTTCAACGTGCTCGGCATGTTGCCGTTCGCCGTGCCCGAGCACCTCGACATCGACCGCGCCTTCTTCGCGCTGGCGATGGCGCCCGAATTCTACGCGCCGATGCGCCGCCTTGCGGCCGCCTATCACGATCGTCAGGCGGCGGAGACGGCGATCGACCGGCTCGACATGTTGCCCCGGCGACGGGAAGGGCGCGCCGCGCCGGTCGTGGCCGCCGCCCCGGCGATCGGCTTTCGCGACGTCACGATCTGCTATCCGGGAGCGTATGAAGCCGTGGTGTCCGGTTTCAAGCTGGAGGTCGCCCCGGGAGAGATCGTCGCGCTGACCGGCCCGTCGGGCAGCGGCAAGAGCAGCGTGCTGCACGCTCTGCTCGGGCTTGCCCCGGTCGTAGCGGGCGAGGTCACGCTGGACGGTGTGCCGGTGGATGACATTGTCGGCGTCGCGGCCTGGGCGGGGCAGCAACCGTTGCTGCTGCCCGGTTCGATCGCCGACAATATCGCGCTCGGTGCGCGCGACGCCACTGCGGGGGAGATCGAGCGTTGCGCGGCGGCGGTAGGGCTGGACTCGATGCTTGATCGCCGCGCCGATCGCCTCGCGACCCTGATCGACGTGCGGGGCGGCGGACTGTCGGGTGGCGAACGCCGCCGCGTCGGTCTGGCGCGCGCGCTGCTGAAAGATGCGCCGATATTGTTGCTCGACGAGCCGACCGCGCATCTCGACGCGGTCGCGGAACGGGAAATCATCGCGGTCATTCGTGAAGCGTGCGCTGGGCGTACCATGATCTTCGCGACGCATTCGCCGCATCTCGCCGCGATTGCCGATCGTGTTGTCGAGATGGGAGGGGCGGCGTGACCGCCTCGCTGCTGCGATCGCTCGGTGTAGAGGATGCGGACGGCGGCAAGGCGCTGCGGCGGCAGATCGTCCTCGCGATGTTCGTCGCGGTCGCGTCGGTCGTGCTGCTCGGGCTGTCGGGCTGGTTCCTCGCGGGCGCGGCGCTGGCGGGGGCGGCAGGGCCGGTCGTGGCGCGCGGGTTCAACTATCTCCTGCCCGCCGCCGCGATCCGGTTGATGGCGATCCTGCGCACCGGCGCGCGGTACGGCGAGCGACTGACGGGGCATCAGGCGGCGTTCGCCGCGATGACGCGTGTGCGCGCCAGGCTCTACCGGTCGATCGCCGCGATGCCGCCGGCGCGGGCGCTGGACGTCGGCCGGGGAGAGGCGGTCGCGCGGCTCGTGCAGGATGCCGGCGCGATCGAGGCGGCCCTGGTCCGCCGCTCCGCGCCGTGGAGCGCCGGGGCGGCGATCGTCGCGGCCATCGCTTCCGTCGCCTGGATCGGATGGGTAGGGGCCGCGCTGTTTGCGCTGGTCGCCGGGGCGGCGATCGTCATCGGCGAACGATTGTCGCGCACGGTCCTGCGCCCGGCGCGCAGCGTCCAGCACTCGGCTGGCGCGCTCAAGCAACGGCTGCTCGATTATGCCGACGCGGCGGCCGAGTTGCGCTGTTTCGACCTTGCCGATCGCGCCGCGGCCGAGATTGACGGGCTCGCGGCGGATTTGGACCTCGCGGCCGCTGAGCAGTTGCGGCGGACCGCGTGGATCGAGGCTGTACTGCCGCTGGCCGCGACCTTTGCCGCCGTGGGACTGCTCTTGTCTGGGGCGTTCGCGGACGCACCAGCGGCGGCGCTGGGCGCGCTGGCCGGGCTTGCGGCGATCGGCGAACTGGGCGGCATGTCCCGCATCTTCGCCGAGCGTGGCGCCGTCGACGATGCCCGGACGCGTCTAGGAGAGTATCTGTCCGCCCCGGCGCGAGGATCGGTTACAGCGATACTGCCCGAACGGCCAACCATCGCGTTACGCGGCGGCCTAGCAGCTGCGTGCGGCGCGGTCGTCGCGATCGAAGGTCCCTCGGGATCGGGCAAGACGACGCTGGTGGAGACTCTGCTTGGGTTGCGAGACGCCAGTGCGGGGATGGCGGAAATCGGCGGGGTGGACATCGCGCTGATCCCGCCGGAAGAGCTGCGACGCGTGTTCGCCTGGTTGCCGCAGGACGCACAGCTCCTCACTGGGACCGTGCGCGACAATCTGTCGCTGGCTCGGCCGGACGCGGGCGAAGCGGTGTTCCGGGACGCGCTGGAGGATGCGATGATTGCTGACCGCATCCGCGCCATGCCGCGCGGACTCGACACCTGGATCGGCGAGAATGGCGAGCAATTGTCGGGCGGCGAGCGGCGGCGGCTCGCCCTGGCGCGCGCTTACTGCAGTGACGCTCCCTGGCTGCTGCTCGACGAACCGCTGGCTGCGATCGACCGGGCGACCGCCGACGAGATGATGCGCCGCCTGTCGGCCCGCATCGACCGCACGGGGCAGGGGGCGATCCTTGTTACCCACGCAAGCATGGAACTACCCGTCGCGGTGCAAATGGCCGTGAGTGGCTAACCGCTCTTGCTGCAGTGCAGCATGGGCGCTAGAACGGCATCGGCGATTCCAACGAAAGGCCGGCATCGTGTGGCATCAATCCACCTTCGACCGACTGGTTTCCGCCAACTTCGAAGCATGGCGGATATCGATCAAGATTGCGGAGACGATGGCGGCGTCCCAGGCCGTGATCGGCGCGCGGATGACCATGTTCAGCAACCCGGCCGCCATGCCGATTGCCGAATTGAACCGGCTGGTGCCCGAAAAGGCGCTGGCCTTTTCCAAAGCCAACAGGGGAGCGACGCGTGCGTTCAGCGGCGGAAATCCCGCTGCGCCGACCGATATTGTCGCCGCAATGATGTCGGACGGCCTGGTAATGCTGGACTGGTGGGAGCGGTCGATCGCCGCGACGGCGGCTTGGTGGGCGCCGGTTCATTCACAAGTCACCGCCAACGTCCGCCGTCTGCGCTAGAGTTGCCGATGAACGGGTGGGCGCCTGTCCTTATGTCATTATTCCGGCTGGCAGGGTGAGCCCTTTGTCCCAATGAGGCGGGTCGCCGAACGCCTGTTTGAGATGATCGATCAGCGCGCGCAACCGCATCAAAGGGCTATGTCCCTGGTTATAGGCGATCATGACCACAGGTTCATTTCCCCTTGCCATGAAGGCGCGTGTATCGCCCTTGCGACGGCCCTATGGCGGGCTGATCGCGAGCGAATGGGAATCGAAGGTCGATGACTGCGGAGCGGATCGGTATCGAAATCATCGGCTGGGGCGGCATGGCGCTGATCCTGGTCGCCTATGTCCTGCTGTCGTCCGGGCGGATCGATGGCAGGTCGTCGGCGTATCAATGGATGAACGTGATCGGCGCGGTCTGTTTCATCATCAACAGCGGTTATAACGGTGCGATCCCATCCGCGACGCTCAACGTTGCTTGGGCCGCGATCGGGCTGCACACCTTATGGCGCGTGCGGCAGCGCGCTGCGGACTGAACAGGGGGGATCGGATGCTGACTTTCTATGGCATTTCCAATTGCGATACCGTCAAGAAGGCGCGGACTTGGCTCGATGCGCGCGGGACGGCCTATGCGTTTCACGATTACAAGAAATCGGGTGTGGACGAGACGGCGCTGCGGCGTTGGGTCGCCGCGCTGGGGTGGGGGACGGTACTCAACCGCGCGGGAACGACGTTCCGTAAGCTGCCCGACGCAGACCGGGCCGATCTCGAGGCGAACAAGGCGATAACGCTGATGCTGGCGCAACCGTCAATGATCAAGCGCCCGATCCTGGAAGGCGCCAAAGAAGACGGGGGCGTCCTTCTCGCCGGGTTCAAGCCGGAGGCTTGGGAAGCGGCGCTTAGCTGAAGGCCTCCAAGCTTGCCATCGCCTGTCTCGGGGCGCAGTCTCCCGTCATCATCACTGGGGGGAGGTGCATGACATGGCTATCGGCGTAAAACCACCGGCATGGTTCTGGATCGTCGCGCTGCTGTTGCTGGCGTGGAATGCGATGGGTGTGTTCGCGTGTATCCAACAGTTCCGGCTGGGCGCGGAGGCGATGGGGCCGGCCACCGACTATGACCGCGCGCTCTACGCGTCGATGCCGGTCTGGTACAACTACGTCTATGCCGTCGCGACCTTTGGCGGATTGCTCGGCGCGGTGGCGCTGTTGCTGCGCATGCGGCGCTCGGTCACCTTGTTCTGGCTGTCGCTGATCGCGGTCGTGGTGATGTTCGGCTATCTGTTCGCGACGACCGACCTGATCGCGCACAAGGGCGCGGGCGTGGTGCTGCCGTTCCCGGCCGTCATCGCGTTGATCGCGTTATTCTCCGTGTGGTTCGCCGGGATGGCGGCGCGCAAGGGGTGGATCGGCGCGGGCTAGGCGGGAAGGGGCGCTAGCCCTCCCACTGGAACACCTCGTCGAGCGGCTTGCCGAACACCTGCGCGATGCGGAATGCGGCCTCGAGCGTGGGGGAATATTTACCCGCCTCGATCGCCGCGACCGTCTGACGCGTGAGGCCGATCCGGTCGCCCAGTTCGGCCTGGGTCATCTCCCCGGCCAGGAAGCGCAGCAGGCGGATCTGGTTTACCACGCGTCCGGGGGGCGGTTTAGCCATGCCGGCCGTTCCGGTACCCGGCGATCTGTGCGCCATAGTGGACGATCTCGGCAATAACGATCGCTGCCATGATCTCATATGCCATGTCTCGTGACGTAATGCCGAAATGCATGCTCGCGGCGACAAGCACGATAAGGGTCAGCAGCACCGGATAGGCGATCGCATAGGCGCGACGCGAAATGTCGCGGTCGCGTTCGTCGCTACCCGCGCTCGCATCCTTGGGCGCCAGCACCGCGGTGACGATGCTGGCGATGACGACCAAGATGGTCTGGACGATCACCGCGCCGAAGAACCCGACCAGATAGACGGGCCCCGGCATGCGTCCGCCGGTTGCGGCCATGAAGCCGAAATATCCTCCCCACACCAATATGGTCGTGACGACCGATATCCAGGCAATCTTCTCCTTGAATGACATTGCTGACCCCATGTTCTAATAACTGAACTAGATGTTATATAAAACTAACATTGAGTCAATCGCGGTCGTCATTTGATGACGTCGACGCTGGCGAGCGGTTAGCGAAGCGGGTAGGGACGCAGCCATGTCCACGACCTTCACGATCGACACGTCGACCAGCCGCGCCAACCCCACGCCCGCACCGATGAAGCGGCTCACCGTGCCCGCGATCCAGCGCCGCAAGGTGGAGGGAAAAACCGACGAGCCGCTGGTCATGCTGACCGCCTACACGGTGCGGATGGCGCAATTGCTCGATCCGCATTGCGATATTCTGCTGGTCGGCGATTCGCTGGGGCAGGTGGTCTATGGCTTGCCCTCGACGCTACCGGTCACGCTCGACATGATGGTCGCTCACGGCGCCGCCGTGGTGCGCGGCAGCTATAATTCGGTGGTCGTGGTCGACATGCCATTCGGTACTTATGAAGGCTCGCCCGAACAGGCTTTTGCCAGTGCCTCCCGCGTGCTCGCCGAAACCGGCTGCGCGGCGATCAAGATGGAAGGCGGCGCGGCGATGGCGCCGACGATCAAGTTCCTGACCGAACGCGGCGTGCCCGTCATGGCGCATGTTGGACTGACCCCCCAAGCGATCAACGCGCTGGGAGGGTATGGCGCGCGCGGGCGGGGACAGGAGGAGGAGGCGAAGATCGCATCGGACGCCAAGGCAGTGGCCGATGCGGGCGCGTTCGCCGTCGTGGTCGAGGGGGTGTTAGAACCGCTCGCGCGCAAGATCACCGAGACCAGCGACATTCCCGTCATCGGTATCGGCGCGTCGGCGGCGTGCGACGGCCAGGTGCTGGTGGCGGAGGACATGCTCGGCCTGTTCGAGCGCACGCCGCGCTTCGTGAAGCGGTATGACGACATGGCGGGGCACATTACCGACGCCGTGACACGTTACGCTGCAGAGGTCCGCACACGCGCTTTTCCGGGCGAGGAACAGGTGTATTTGCCCAAGCCCTAACCCTCGTTGCGTTTCGGGCGCGCGCCGCTAATGTCCCGCGACCAAATCCCACCACAATCGGAGCCTATTCCCTTGGCCGTGACGCCGAAAACCGACGAAGCTTTCCTGCGCGAGGTCGATGAGGAACTGCGCCGTGACCAGATGGTCGGCATCTGGACGAAGCATGGCCGCCTGATCCTGGGTCTGATCGGGGGCGGATTGCTGATTTTCGCCGCGGTGCTGGGCTGGCGTTACTGGAGCAACAGCCAAGCGGAAGCGCAGGCGGTCAAGCTGCAGACCGCGTTCGATGCGATCGCCGCGAACAAGCCCGCCGACGCCGCGCCGGCGCTTGCCGACCTCGCTTCGTCGGGCGCGCCGGGATATAGCGCGGCGGCGAGGCTGACCGAGGCCAACCAGCTCTATACCAGCGGCAAGACGAAGGAAGCCGCCGCTAAGTTCGCGACGATCGCCGGCGACACCTCGATCGGCCAACCGCTTCGCGACTATGCGCTGATCCGCCAGACCAATATCGAGTTCGACGGCCTGGCGCCGCAGATCGTCATCGAACGGCTCAAGCCGTTGGCGGTCAAGGATTCGGCGTGGCTGGGCAGCGCCGGGGAAATGGTCGCGATGGCCTATATCAAGCTCAACAAGCCGGCTGACGCGAAGGCGATGTTCAAGACGATCGCCGAAACCGAAACCGTGCCGGAATCGATCCGTCAACGCGCGGTTCAGGGTGTGGATGCTGTGGATGTCGGCCCGGCCGACCAGAAGGGCAAATAAGAGAATGACGAGTAAGTGGCGGATCGCGACCGCGGCGCTGGCGCTGACGGCGCTGGCGGGTTGCGGCGTGTTCAAGGGCGGCGGCAAGAAGACCCCGACCGTCGGCGAGCGCATTCCGATTCTGGTCTCCGAAAGCGATGCCAAGCTCGATCCGTCGATTGCCGGCCTGCAAGTGCTTTTGCCCGCGCCCGCGGTGAACGGCGATTGGGCGCAACCCGGCGGCAACGCGTCGAAATCGATGGGGCATCTTGCGCTGGGCGGGACGGTGTCGCGCGCCTGGACCGCGTCGATGGTGTCGGGGTCCAGCCGCGAGCGATTGGCGAGCGCGCCCGTGATTTCGGGCGGCAAGCTCTATGTGGTCGACATCGCCGCGATGCTCCACGCCTATGATGCGGCGAGCGGCGCGTCCCTGTGGACGGTGCCGGTCGCCAAGGGCGACGAGAACAAGCCCGCACGCTTTGGCGGCGGCGCCAGTGTCGATGGCGGACGCGTCTATGCGACCGACGGGCTTGGCGACGTGGTAGCGTTCGACGCCAATACCGGCGCCGAAGTCTGGCGCGTCAAGCCGGGCGGCCCGTTGCGCGGCGCACCGACGATCGACGGCGATCAGCTGTATGTGCTGAGCCAGGACAATCAGCTGTTCGCGTTGTCGACCACCGACGGATCGCAGAAATGGAATTCGTCGGGCAGCCTCGAAACGCAGGGCGTGTTCGGCGTCGCCGCCCCTGCGGCTGCGCGCAGCACGATCGTCGCTGGTTTCTCTTCGGGCGAACTCAACGCTTATCGTTACGAAAACGGCCGCACGCTCTGGGGCGACGCGCTGTCGCGGACCAGCATCACCACGTCAGTGTCGAGCCTGTCGGACATCGACGCCGATCCGGTGATCGACGGCAACCAGGTCTATGCGCTGGGGCAGGGCGGGCGCATGATCGCCGCCGACCTCGCCAGCGGCCAGCGCATCTGGGAACAGAATTTCGCCGGCATCTCCACGCCATGGCTGGCCGGCGAATGGATTTTCGTCGTGACCGACGAGAGCAAGCTCTATTGCCTGCAACGATCGACCGGCAAGGTGCGCTGGGTGAGCCAGCTTCGCGCGTTCAAGGTCGAGAAGAAGAAAAAGAAGAAGGGGCCGCTGACCTGGTATGGCCCGGTGCTGGCGGGCAACCGGCTGGTGCTGACCAATTCGCTCGGCGAGGTGACGTTCGTGTCGCCGACCGATGGCGCGATCGGCCAGGTCATCGACAACAAGGAATCGTTCGGGCTGGGGCCGGTCGTGGCCAACAACATGCTCTACACGCTCGATACCAAGGGGCGGATCACCGCCTATCGGTGAGTCGGTAAGGGGGGCGTGACGTCGCGTTGCGTCCCCGCTACACGCGGTCCATGCCTCTCCCTACCGTCGCCATCATCGGCCGGCCCAATGTCGGCAAGTCGACATTGTTCAATCGCCTGGTCGGCAAGAAACTCGCGCTGGTCGACGACCAGCCCGGCGTGACGCGCGACCGGCGCGAGGGCGACGCCTACCTGATCGGCCTCGAGTTTCGCGTGATCGACACCGCGGGCTACGAGGATCTCGACGCGGCGACCCTGCCGGGACGGATGCGCCAGCAGACCGAGGCGGCGGTGGCGCAGGCCGATGTCGCCTTGTTTCTGGTCGATGCGCGTGCGGGCATCGTCCCGCTCGACGAGGAAATCGCGCGCTGGCTGCGCGGATCGACCACGCCGGTGGTGCTCGTCGCCAACAAGGCGGAGGGACGCGCGGGCGAGGCGGGGGTGATCGAGGCGCTGGCGCTCGGCTTCGGCGATCCGGTGCAGCTGTCCGCCGAGCATGGCGAAGGCATGGCCGACCTGTTCGAGGCGCTGATGCCGCACATTCCCGAGCCGGGCGATGATGAGATCGAGGAGGAGGGCGAGAGTCCGAACGCCCCGCTCAAGCTCGCGATCGTCGGACGGCCCAATGCGGGCAAGTCGACGCTGATCAACCGCATGCTCGGCGAGGACCGGCTGATCACCGGGCCCGAGGCCGGGATCACCCGCGACTCGATCGCGATCGACTGGGTATGGAACGACCCGAAGCACGGCCCGCGTGATGTCCGCCTGATCGACACGGCGGGCATGCGCAAGCGTGCCAAGGTGCAGGACAAGCTCGAAAAACTGTCGGTCGCCGACGCTCTCCGCGCGGTCGATTTCGCCGAGGTCGTCGTGCTGCTGCTCGACGCGACGCTCGGGCTGGAGGCGCAGGATCTGCGGATCGCCGACCGCGTGCTGGAGGAAGGCCGCGCGCTGATCATCGCGCTCAACAAATGGGACGTCGCCGAAAACGCCTCGTCGCTGTTCAACGGTGTAAAGAGGGCGCTCGAGGACGGGCTCAGCCAGGTCAAGGGCGTCACCGTCATAACGGTGTCCGCGGCGACGGGAAAAGGGATCGACCAGTTGCTCGGGGCGGCGTTCGAAACGCGCGAGGCCTGGTCGCGCCGCGTGCCGACCGGCGAGCTCAACCGGTGGTTCGAACGCGCGCTGGAGGCCAATCCGCCCCCCGCCCCCGGCGGCAAGCGAGTCAAGATGCGCTATGTCACGCAGGTTAAGACGCGACCGCCTAGCTTCGTCATATTCGGTACGCGGGTCGATCAGCTGCCGGCGAGTTACGAACGTTATCTGGTCAATTCGATGCGCCGCGATCTTGGCTTCGGCGCCGTTCCCGTGCGGTTGACGTTTCGCGCGCCCAAGAATCCGTTCGACCGCGACAAGAATTGACGTTCACGGAAAGATAATGTCGCCAATTACTTAGTCAGCCACTTCGGTTCTATCATCAACGCATCGTTTACTTGGTGACGGTATAAGACCCGCATTGGGCAGTGCGATGCACTACGCCGCTGGAGATTGATGGTGACGATGGGCGGAGACCAACTGGTCAATTGGACCGCATTTCAGGCGGCTCGCAGCGAGCTTGGCGCGGGATTCGTGCGCATTCTCGGCTATTTCCGTGAGGACGGCACCAAGTCAGTCGCGGCGATAGAGGAAGCGATGCGGGGTGGCAACGCCGCGGCCCTCGTGCTACCGGCGCATACGTTGAAGGGCGAATCGCGCCAGTTCGGTGCCGAGCCGTTGTCGCTGCTCGCCGAATCGATCGAACATATCGCACGCCAGTGCGTCGAGACCCGCGACGCGCCCGACCAGGCGTTGGAGCATGTCGTCAAGCTGCGGCCCTGCTTCGAAGCGACGCTGACCATGCTGGAACGCGAAGCCAACCCGCTGGTCGAGCGCCGCCCGCAATTCGGCCGCCGCGCGGGCTGATTCTATGTCGTGGGAAGCGATTTACTCGCTTCCTTCCTCCGCCTTCGCATTCAACTGGATGTAATTCTCCAGGCCCATCCGCTCGATCATCTCGAACTGGCGTTCGAGCGTATCGACATGCTCTTCCTCGCTGTCGAGGATGCGGCGGAACAAGTCGCGGCTTACATAGTCGCGCACCTTTTCGCTATGTTCGATCGCGTCGCGAAGCAGCGGCAGCGCCTCCATCTCCAGCTCGAGATCGGCCTTGAGCACTTCCTCGACCGTCTCGCCAATGCGCAGACGCCCGAGCAACTGGAAGTTCGGCAGGCCGTCGAGGAACAGGATACGCTCCGACAGCCAGTCGGCGTGCTTCATCTCGTCGATCGATTCGTGGCGCTCGAACTCGGCGAGCTTTTTGACGCCCCAGTGATCGAGCAGCCGGTAGTGCAGCCAATATTGATTGATCGCGGTCAGCTCGTTCTTGAGCGCCGTGTTGAGGAATTCGATGACCTTTGGATCGCCCTTCATGGGTTGCCGCCTGTTGCTGTGGATGGCAAGCATAGTAGCGCGGCCGTGGCGCGAGCGACAGCCCAAAAAATGGCGGATTTCTGCGGGTTTCAGCGGCTGCGAACGCTACGCAGCAGCACGTTCCTCGTCGATGATGGCGCGCGCGAAGGGCACGCACTGGCCGCATTTGGGCTGCATCCCCATCGTCCGATAGGCCTGGCATGCGGTCATCGATCCCGAGCGAGCGGCCTCCCGCACTTCGCGTTCGCGGATCGCATTACACACGCACACCATCATGAGAACGATTATCCCTCTCGGTCGTTACCGGAGAGTTAGCGTTGGTGAGAGCGATTCGCAAGACTATTGCGAGGCGTTTGCAAGTGGGCGGCTGAAAGGCTGGAGCTTGAAGCGTGCAAAGCTGCGCCACAACCATTCGAACGGGCCATAGGCGAATCGATCGAGCCACGGTTTTGACCACGCCAGCATCAGCACCCATATGACCGCCACGACGATAAGGCACTGCCATCGCTGGAGGTAGCCATACCAGCCCAGGCCGTAGCCGTTGAAGAACAGGGTCAGCACGATGCTGGTGCCGAGATAGTTGGAGAACGCCGCGCGTCCCGTCGCCGCCAGGCGGTCGGCCAGCCACGTGGCGCGGCCGGACTGCACGAACAGAATGACGATCGCGGCATAGCCGAGGCTGAGGAAGGGGCGGAGCAGGGTAAGCTGGACCGCCTCGGTCGCTGTCATGGTGAGCGGCGACCAGCGCGTTTCGCTCAGCCAGCGGATTAGCGGGATATAGGCGATCCACAGCAGTGGTACGGCGGCGGCGGCCAGCCAATAGGCGCGCTTCGACCATGCGCCGGAAAAGAACCCCCAGCGAAACAACGCCATCCCGATCAACATCAGGCCCAGCGTGTCGGCAAATGCGATGCGGTTGATTACCGTCTGAAAGAATATTGCCGTCTCCGTGCGCGACTTGAGCGCATCGGCATAGCTGCCGCGATAGGCCGCGATTTCCCTTGCTGCGGCGTCCGGCGCGAAGGTCGTGGCGCGCTGGAACTCGCGCCAATCGGCTGCGGCTTGCGAGTCGCCTCTGCCGGTCGCGACGGCGATCCGCCCGGCGTCGAGATGACGCCATGCGGTCAGGCCGTCGACCGCCTTGAAGGCGAGCAGCGCCACGCCAACCAGCAACAATGTACGCGGCCGTGTGCGCCAGCCGACAAAGGCGATCGCGCCCGTCAGCGCATAGAGTACCAATATGTCCCCCGCCCAGATCAGATAGGCGTGGACCATGCCGAACACGAAGAGCGTCGCCATCCGGGCATAGTGGACGCGCGCGGGGCTTTGCCCGTCTGCCAGCGCACGTTCGGCGATCAGCACGGTCGACGCGCCGAACATCATCGTGAACAGCCCGCGCATCTTGCCGTCGCCGACTGCGTAGCCGATGGCCCAGGTCCACCAATTCGCTCCGGTCGCGCCGCCGTAGAAGCTGGGATCGACCTCCGCATAATCGGGCATCGCCAGCCCGTAGATATTGAGTAGCAGGATACCCATTACCGCGAACCCGCGCACGGCATCCAGTGTGTGGAGGCGCTGGGTATCTGCGGTCATGACTGTATTGCTGCCACAGCCGCCATGGTCGCGCTAGGCGATCGTGTCGCCCATCAGCGCGGGGAAGAATCCTTCGTGCGCGGCGCGCAGATCGGCGAGGGTGACGCACCAGTCGCCATCGTCGAGTTCGAAGATCAACCGGTCCTTGATCGTCCGGCCGATCGGGTCGGCGGGAACATCGGCGGCGGCCGCATCGGCCAGGAATTCTGCAAGACGTTCGTCCGGCACCGTCACCAGGTACAGACCCTGATCCTCACCGAAGAACGATTCCGCCACGCCGAACGGCTGCGCTTCGTTGATCATCGCCCCGATCCCAGACGCCAGCGCCATTTCGGCGAGCGCCACTGCCATGCCGCCGTCGGACACGTCATGACACGCGCTGATCGCGCCCTTGGCGATCGCGGCGCGGACGAAGTCGCCGGTGCGGCGTTCGGCGCGCAGGTCTACAGGCGGCGACGAACCTTCCTCGCGACCGTGGATTTCGCGGAGCCAGATCGATTGGCCGAGGTGCCCACTGCGCTCACCCACCGCCAGGATCGCGTCGCCGGTGCCCTTGAACGCAATCGTCACCGATTTCGACCAGTCGTCGAGCAGGCCGACGCCGCCGATCGCGGGAGTGGGGAGGATCGCGGAGCCGCCACCGGTCGCCTTGCTTTCGTTGTAGAGCGACACGTTGCCCGACACGATCGGGAAGTCGAGCGCGAGGCACGCCTCGCTCATCCCCTCGAGGCAGCCGACGATCTGCCCCATGATTTCGGGACGCTGCGGGTTGGCGAAGTTGAGGCAGTTGGTCACCGCGAGCGGCTTCGCACCGACCGCCGAGAGATTACGCCAAGCTTCTGCAATTGCCTGCTTTCCGCCCTCGACCGGATCGGCGAAACAGTAACGCGGGGTGCAATCCGTGGTGATCGCCAGGCCCTTTTGGGTGTCGTGCACCCGCACCACGGCGGCATCGCCGCCCGGGCGCTGAACTGTATCCCCGCCGACCTGTGAGTCGTACTGCTCCCAGATCCAGCGGCGGCTGGCGATGTCGGGCGAGCCAATCAGCTTCAGGAGGTCGCCCGTCAGATCGGTCGTTTCGGGCGCGTCGATCAACTCTGCGGGTTTGGGCGTCGGGACGTACGGCCGGTCATAGAGCGGGGCTTCGTCGGCAAGGGGGGCGAGGGGGATGTCGGCGACGACATTACCCTGCCATTTCAGGATCATCCGTCCAGTATCTGTCACGGTTCCGATAACGGCGAAATCGAGTTCCCACTTGCGGAAGATCGCTTCCGCGAACGCCTCGCGGCCGGGTTTCAACACCATGAGCATCCGCTCCTGGCTTTCCGACAGCATCATCTCGTACGGCGTCATGCCGGTCTCGCGCTGGGGCACATCGTCCATGATCAGTTCGATCCCGACGCCGCCCTTGGACGCCATTTCGACCGACGAAGACGTCAGACCCGCTGCGCCCATGTCCTGAATCGCTACGATCGCGTCCGACGCCATCAGTTCAAGGCACGCCTCGATCAGCAATTTTTCGGTAAAGGGATCGCCGACCTGCACGGTGGGGCGCTTTTCCTCGCTGTCCTCACCGAAATCGGCGCTCGCCATCGTCGCGCCGTGGATGCCGTCGCGACCGGTCTTCGACCCGACATAAACGATCGGATTGCCGACGCCGGACGCCGCCGAATAGAAGATCTTGTCGGTCTGCGCGACGCCGACGGTCATCGCGTTGACCAGGATATTGCCGTCATAGGCGGGGTGGAAATTCACCTCGCCGCCGACCGTCGGCACGCCGACGCAATTGCCATAGCCGCCGATGCCGTGGACCACGCCCGCGATCAGGTGGCGCATCTTCGGGTGGTCGGGCGACCCGAAGCGTAAAGCGTTCATGTTCGCGACCGGCCGCGCGCCCATCGTGAACACGTCGCGCAGGATTCCGCCGACTCCCGTCGCCGCGCCCTGATACGGTTCGATGTAGGACGGGTGGTTGTGCGACTCCATCTTGAAGATCGCCGCCTGGCCATCGCCGATGTCGATCACCCCGGCATTCTCGCCCGGCCCACAAATCACCCAGGGCGCGGTCGTCGGCAGCTTTTTCAAATGGATACGGCTGGATTTGTAGGAGCAATGTTCGGACCACATCACCGAAAAGATGCCGAGTTCAGTCAGGTTCGGCTCGCGTCCCATCGCGTGCAGAACGCGGTCATATTCTTCCGGGGACAGGCCGTGCTCGGCGACGATCTCAGGCGTGATGGCGGTCATGCTTCGCGCCCTTAGCGGGCGGCGGGCGGCGCGTCACCATAGGAGTGTGCGCTCGCCACCATCTCAATGCGGGGCGAGCAACGATACGGCAATCTTGCGGCCGATCAGCCCTTCGACGTTGCGAGTATTTATATCGTTAACTGTCGCCACTCGGCAACTGCCGGGCAGAGGCGCTTTGCAATGATCCACTGGGCCGCCGTAATCGACTCGCAATATTCTTATCGGAATCGTCAGTAGGGGCCACTGCAGCCCTGTTGAGCCACGGCGGCGGCCACCATTAGACGGAAACTGGTGATAATTACCGAATCCGAAGTGTCAGAACTCGCCACCGCCCTTGGGCGCGCTCATCTTGGAACGCCCGGTCACGACATCGACGGTACGCTCGTTGATCTCGTCGAACTGACGCCATTCAGACTTGGTAAGGCAAATCCGCTTCCCCATGATCGAGCCGGTCGGCGTAATCGTCTTGCAGATTTTCTTTTCTGGCGGCGGAGCCGCTGGTCCATCCTGCGCCAGCGCGGGCATCGCGACGACAACCATAGCAAATACTGGCAAGCAGACACGCATCGCGATAATCCCCCTAAATCAGGTCAGATTAACTGACCTAGAATAGAAATCAATCACTCCTCAAGCTTCTATTCATACCCTTTGCGCGTTAATGGCACAATGAACCGGTATCTCGGCAATTCGGCGCGGTGGAAGGGCGCGGTCGGCGCGATGGTCGTGCAGGGCGTGCTGCTCTGGGCCTTGATTGCAGGGCTGGCAGTGAGCAGTTCTCCTGCGTTGCGCGACAGAATCGCCTCGTTCGCGCTGACGCCCGATCAGCCGGCCCCGCCGCCTCCGCCACCGCAAACGAAGCGGAACAGTTCGAAGGAGGGGGCGGCGTCGCCCGCCAATATTCGATCGACCGCGACTGAAATCGTTGCCCCGAAGCCCATCCTGCCGCCCCCGCCGCAGCCGATCGCTGCCGCGCCGGTCGCCAATACTGGTGTGCAAACTACCCAAGGTGCCGCGCCCGTCGAAGGGCCGGGATATGGCGCGGGCAGTGTCGGCAACGGTTTCGGCAGCGGTGGGGCGGGGGATGGCGATGGCGCAGGCGACGGGCGCGACACGCCGCCCAGACGGATCGGCGGGCGGATCAAGCCGTCCGACCTTCCCGACGATCTGGCCTACAACCTGTCCTCGGGCGTCGATCTGACGGTGGGCGTCAAATATGCGGTCGAGGAAGACGGGCGCGTCACCGATTGCCGGATCACGCGGTCGAGCGGCAATCGTGCGCTCGATCTGCTGACCTGCGACTTGATCGAACGCAAGTTCCGCTATCGGCCAGCGCTCGACGAGAATCGCGAACCCTTCAAATCGTGGATCGTCGAGAACCACACCTGGAACTTCGAGGACGCTGACCCGCAGCGGCGGTGATTCGGAACTTCTTCGATCGAATGGTTGTTGTGCGGCCGTTCCATTTCAGGAGGAGTGTTATGCGTTCATCGAAATTGCTGGCCTGCGCTTCGGCGATTGGCCTGACGTTAGTGTCCACGTCGGCCATGGCCGAGGGCAAGATGGACCGCGCCCGCGCCGCCGTCGCCGAAGCGCGGGGCAAGGTTGACGCAGCGGCCCGTGCCGGGACCGGCGGCGTCGCGCCCCGGACGCTGACGGATGCTCAGGCCGCGCTGCGTGCTGCCGAGGATGATTTGAAGGCAAGCCGCAAGGATCAGGCCATCGTCGATGCCCAGAACGCGTCACGTCTTGCCGATCTGGCGCTGAACGAAACGCAACGCGCGCAGGCCGACAAGGCTGCCGCCGACAAGGCCGCGGCGGATGCGCAGGCGGCCGACGCTGCCCGCGCCGCCGCCGATGCCGAGGCCCGTGCCCGCGCCGCTGAGGCTGAAGCCCAGGCCGCCCGTAATGCTCCGCCGCCTGCGCCGGTGATCGTCGCCGCGCCGGTGCCAGCGCCTGCACCGGCGCCGACCGAAACGACGGTAACGACATCGACCACAACGCCCGTTCCGGCGAGTCGCACCGTGGTGAAACGCGCGCCGGCCAAGCGCGTGGTCAAGCGCACCACCGTTACCAAGGCTGCGGTGCCGGTCGCCAAGACCACGACGACGGTGACGACCAAGACGCAGTGACGCGTTTGACGGCGGGTTCCTGCGCAAGCAGTGACCCGTCGTCGTTACAGAATGGTGCGAACCTTTTCGGGTGGACGGCCCAGCACCACGCCCTTCGCCGTTTCGACAAGTGGGCGCTCGATCAGGATCGGATTAGCGGCCATGGCGTCGAGGATCGCATCGTCGTCCGCACCCTTCAACGCCTTCGCGGCATCCTCGGCGGCGCGTAGCCCTTGGCGCGGCGTCATTCCAGCGGCAGCATAAAGCGCCTTGAGTTCATCGCGGCTCGGCGGGGCCTTCAGATATTCGACTACCTCGAACTCGGCGCCCGCTTCCTGCAGGATCGCCAGCGCCTCGCGCGATTTCGAGCAGCGCGGATTGTGCCATATCGTCGCCTTCACGCCTTTGCCTCCGCCACGAAATCGACGTAGCGCCGCTCGGGCCCGACAAGCGTCCAGATCACCAGCACCACGACGGTAATCCCCGCGACCAGCGCCAGCGCAAAGCCGTAATCACCATTGTGCGCCTCCGCGATGCTCGCCTGGATCGGCCCGTTGCGCGACGCGATCAGATTGCCGAGTTGATAGGCGAAGCCGGGGAAAAGCCCGCGCACCAAGCCCGGCGACAGCTCGTTGAGATGGACCGGAACGATGCCCCATGCGCCCTGTACCGCGACCTGGATCAGGAACGCACCCGCCGCCAGCATTAGCGGCGTCGTGCTGAACGCCCAAAGCGGGATGACCGGCAGGGCGAGCAGCGAGGCGATGACGATCGCGCGCTTGCGGCCGATCGACTCCGACCAGATGCCGAAACTGATTCCCCCGACGATCGCCCCGACATTACCGATCATCGCGAGCAACCCGACCGTCTTGGTGTCGAAGTGATGCTGTTCCTTGAGGAACGTTGGATATAGGTCCTGCGTGCCGTGGCTGAAGAAGTTGAAGCACGTCATCAGCACGACGAGATAGAGCGCGATTTTCCAGTTCTCGAGGAGAACGGCCAGCGGATTGACCTTCGGCTTGTCGCGCCGCGCCTCAAATGCCGGGCTTTCATCGACATGCATGCGGATCAGGAAGACGAGGATGGCCGGAGCGATCCCGACCATGAACAAGCCGCGCCAGCCGATCGCGTCGAACAGCAGGAAATAGACGAGGCTCGCGAGGAAATAGCCGCTCGGATAGCCCGACTGGAGCAGGCCGGAGACGGGGCCGCGCAGCTTCGCGGGGATCGATTCCATCACCAGGCTCGCGCCGATCCCCCATTCGCCGCCCATGCAGAAGCCGAACAGCGTGCGGATCACGAACAGGCTGGTCAGGCTCCACGCGAACGCAGAGGCGAACGAGAACAGCGAAAATAGCAGGATCACGACCATCATGATCGGCCGCCGCCCGAATCTGTCGGCGAGCCAGCCGAAGGCAAATGCGCCGAAGGGGCGGGCAGCCAACGTGAGGAATGTCGCTTCCGCCACCATTTTGATGCCTTGCGGTGTTGGAACCGTCGGCAAATATTCCTTGGCGATCGCCGACAGCATGAACACGAGCAGGAAGAAATCGAACGCGTCGAGCGTCCAGCCGAGATAGCTCGCCCAGATCGAATGGACTTGCTTGCGGTTGAGACCCTTCAGTTCGGTCGCCAGCGACATGCAACTCTCCCCTTGCCGGGGTGGGTTATGCCAAACGCCGCGTCCGCGCCACCCACCAAGCCAGCGCCGCCAGCAGGGCGTAAGCGAACAGCCCCAGCCAGCCCATCGTGACGGGGGCCGGCGCAGGCTTGGCCGGTTGCGGGGTCAGCCAGTTGATCGCCTGGAACAGCGCCATGGCGGCGGCAAGGACGAGCGGCGACCATTGGCCCACCGCCCAGGTCGCGCGGGTGCGGCTGACGAACAGCCACAGCCCGCCGAACGCGAAGGCGAGTTCGAGCGGGATTTCGATCCACGGATGGTTCCACAACCCCAGCCCGAGTTTGGGCGGGCTGCCCGCGAGCGTCAGATCGGGCCGGTGGACCAGCAAGTCGATCAGCCAATGCGACACCACCACCGCGCCGCCGATCGCGCCCGCCAGCCATGTCCCGCGCATCACCCTGACTACCATAGCGAACAGCACGCCCCAACAAAGCGCGCCGACCAGACTGTGCGTCCACGGCATGTCGTACAGGTCCATCGGGTTCATCACCGTGGCGTTCGGCAGCAGCCGCATGTGCTCGACGCCTAGGATCAGGAACGAGAAGAACGCGATATCGACCAACTGCGCCGCGACGAACAACACACCCAGCCGCGGCGATTTGTGGGAAGCGGCCGCGACAAAGGCGGGAACGTAGTGACCGATAAACACGGACGCCGATCAGGCGAATGCCCTGTGGTCGCTACTCATCTGCAAAGCGATGCGCTGGCGGATCTCATTTCGTTTGTCGCGGACCATGCCCGGAATCATGAAGACGTCGAGCAGAGCCCACACGAACCCCACTAGGATGAAATATGACAGGATTTGCAGGATCGCCGTTACCGGGCGGCCCAGATAGAAGCGGTGGGCGCTGACAAACCACAAGAAGAACCACAAAAGGTACGCGACACCGGCGCTTGGCCCGTCGTTCGTAACCCGCTGTTCGATCAACATCAGTTCGGTCGTGCTGAGCGCCATCTCATATCCCCCATTTTCAACGGCATACGTAACGCAGCCGGAACGGTTGGAACAGGGGAAATTGGTTTAGCCAGCCGGCTCCGCTTCTTCCTGCCGCGCCAGCCATTCCTCCAGCCACTTGATCGTATATTGCCCTTCGAGGAATTCGGGGTCCTCGATCAGCGCCTGATGGAGCGGGATCGTGGTCTTCATCCCCTCGATCACGAACTCCTCGAGCGCACGGCGCAGCCGCCGGATCGCCCCCTGCCGTGTGGTGCCGTAGACGATCAGCTTGGCGATCATCGAATCGTAATAGGGCGGCACGCGATAGCCCGCGTAGAGCCCGCTATCGACGCGCACGTTCATCCCGCCGGGCGCGTGATACTGCTTCACGAGACCGGGCGAGGGAGCGAAGGTCTTGGGATCCTCGGCGTTGATGCGGCATTCGATCGCGTGGCCGCGGAACTGCACGTCCTGCTGGCGCAAGGTCAGCGGATGCCCCTCGGCGATGCGAATCTGCTCGCGCACCAGATCGAGGCCGGTGATCGCTTCCGTCACCGGATGCTCGACCTGAAGCCGGGTGTTCATCTCAATGAAGTAGAATTCGCCGTCTTCCCACAGGAACTCGATCGTGCCCGCGCCCCGATAGCCCATATCGCCCATCGCCTTGGCGCAGACGCCGCCGATCCGCTCGCGCTCCTCGCTCGACAGGACGGGCGAGGGCGCTTCCTCCAGCACCTTCTGGTGGCGGCGTTGCAGGGAGCAGTCGCGCTCGCCCAGGTGGATCGCGTTGCCGTTCCCGTCGCCGAAGACCTGAATCTCGATGTGGCGCGGATTGCCGAGATACTTCTCCAGATAGACGGTGGCGTCGCCGAACGCGGCCTTCGCCTCGCTGCCCGCCTGCTGCATCTGGCTTTCGAGTTCCTGCGGGTCGTAAACGACCTTCATACCCCGGCCGCCGCCGCCCGACGCGGCCTTGATGATCACCGGATAGCCGGCCGCCTCGGCGATCGCCTTCGCCTCATCGACATCGCTGATCGCGCCGTCAGAGCCGGGGACGAGCGGCAGGCGGAGCGCGCCCGCGGTGCGCTTCGCCTCGATCTTGTCGCCCATGGTGCGGATGTGCTCGGGCTTCGGCCCGACGAAGATGATGCCGTGCGCCTCGATGATCTCGGCGAACTTGGCGTTTTCCGAGAGGAAGCCGTAGCCCGGATGAATCGCGTCCGCGCCCGAAATCTCCGCCGCAGAAATGATGTTGGCGATGTTGAGGTAGGATTCGGTCGCGGGCGGCGGGCCGATGCAAATCGCTTCGTCGGCCAGGCGAACGTGCATCGCGTCGCTGTCCGCGGTCGAATGCACCGCTACGGTCCTGATCCCCATTTCGTGGCAGGCGCGGTGGATGCGCAGCGCGATCTCGCCGCGATTGGCGATCAACAGTTTTTTGATCTCGGGCATGGCCCGTTACTCTACGACGATGAGGGGCTGGTCGAATTCGACCGGCTGGCCGCTGTCGACCAGGATCGCCGTGACGGTGCCCGCCGACGGCGCGGTGATCGGATTCATCACCTTCATCGCCTCGATAATGAGCAAAGTGTCGCCCGCCGCAACCTTCTGCCCGACCGCGACGAACGGCTTCGCCTCCGGATTGGGCGCAAGATAGGCGGTGCCGACCATCGGCGACTTGACCGCGTTGAGGGCGCTGGGCGCAGGCGTCGCCTCGGTAGCGGGAGCGGCCGACGCAGCAGTAGGCGCCGGCGTGGCGACCGCCGCCGGGGCTGGCGCATATTGCACCGCCGCCGCGACCGGCGCGGCCTTGCGAGCCACGCGCACCTTGCGGTCGGCGTCCTCGACCTCGATTTCGGTCAGGTTGGTATCGTCCAGCAATGCCGCGAGCTGGCGCACCAGCTCGACGTCGATCCGCATCGCCCCATTGTTATCGTGTGCCATGCAACCCTTCTTCCGCCCCTGTCGGGCTGAAATTTAAAGGCGCGCCCTTTGTCAGAGTCGCGCGGCGGCTTCAAGCGCGAGCATATAGGATAGTGCGCCGAACCCGGAAATGGTTCCGCGTGCGGCACGACCGACATAGCTCGCGTGTCGGAAATCTTCGCGGGCCAAGGGGTTCGACAAATGCACCTCGATCACCGGCACCGAAATCGCCTTTATCGCATCGTACAGCGCGACCGAGGTATGCGTCAGCGCCCCCGCGTTGAGCAGGATTGCCTTGACGCCCCAACCTTGCGATTCCTGCAGCCAGTCGACCAGATGCCCCTCATGGTTCGATTGCCGCACATCGACCTCGAAACCCAGTTCCTTGCCGCGCTCGGTCAGCCGTCCGGCGATGTCGTCGAGCGTGTCGGCGCCGTAAATCTCCGGCTCGCGCGTGCCGAGCATGTTGAGGTTGGGGCCGTTGAGGACGAGGATCGAGTCGGGCACCCTTGGCCTTTCCTTGTGGCGCTTGCGCTTGCGCCCCTATATCGCGAATTGCGATGAATACCATGCACACCGACGGAACCGTCACGATCACCGTCAATGGCGAGCATCGCCGCGTCGCCGCGGGCCTGAGCATCGCGCAGCTTGCCGAGGAAATCGGATTGGTGCCAGAAAAGGTCGCGGTGGAGCGCAATCTGGAAATCGTGCCGCGATCGACGCTGGCGCAAGTCTTCATCGAAGACGGCGACGAGATCGAGATCGTTCATTTCGTCGGTGGCGGGTGACGCGATGGATGGCCGCGATATCACGTTGATCGTGGTCGGCGTCCTCGGGACGATCGCCATCCTGTGGCTCGGATACCGGCTCGACCGCCGATCGCAGCGCATCAAGTCGGAAAAAGCGTGGCGAACCTGGACGATCCTGACTCGTGTCCGCAACGAATTGTTCAGCCGGCTACGCGGGCCGCTCCGCCTGCAGGATCAGCGCGTCGAGCCCGCGCCCAAGACTCGCAAGCGCAAGCCCGCGACACGACGACGCAAAGCGCCTAGGAAGCCGACGCGCTGATTCCCTTTCGATTGCACAAGGTCCGTCCGACATGAACATCGCCACTCCCGTCGTCGCCGACGATAGCTGGACCGTCGCGGGAAAGACCTTCCGATCGCGCCTCATCGTCGGGACGGGCAAATATAAGGACTTTGCCCAGAACGCGGCAGCGGTCGAGGCGTCGGGGGCGGAAATCGTCACGGTCGCGGTGCGCCGCGTCAATGTCAGCGATCCCAAGGCGCCGATGCTGACCGATTATATCGACCCGAAGAAGATCACGTATCTGCCCAACACCGCTGGCTGTTTCGACGCCGACAGCGCGGTGCGCACGTTGCGACTGGCGCGCGAGGCGGGGGGCTGGGACCTCGTGAAGCTGGAGGTGCTGGGCGAGGCGCGGACGCTGTATCCCGACATGCGCGAAACGCTGAAGGCGACCGGGACCCTGGTGAAAGAGGGGTTCAAGCCGATGGTCTATTGCGTCGACGATCCGATCGCCGCGAAACAGCTTGAGGAAGCGGGCGCGGTCGCGATCATGCCGCTCGGCGCGCCGATCGGATCGGGGCTGGGCATCCAGAATCGCGTGACGATCCGGCTGATCGTGGAGGGCGCGAACGTGCCGGTGCTGGTCGACGCGGGCGTCGGGACAGCGTCGGACGCGGGGGTTGCGATGGAACTCGGCTGCGACGGCGTGCTGATGAACACCGCGATCGCCGAGGCCAAGGATCCGGTAATGATGGCGCGTGCGATGAAACTCGCAGTGGAAAGCGGGCGTTTGGCCTATCTCGCGGGACGGATGGGGCAGCGGCGTTACGCCGACCCGTCCAGCCCGTTGGCGGGGTTGATTTGAGAGGAATCCCCATGCGCCTGTTGATCGTGGCCGGAGCAGCGGCGCTGGCGGCGTGCCATGCCAGCCCTAAGGTCGATAATGAGCAGGCGTTGGTCAACGAGACCGAGCCTGCCAAGGCGCAGGCCTCACAGCCGGTCGAGTTGAAAGCGCCCGACGGCGTGACAGTCTACGGCACCTATTATCCGACGGCTGCGCCAAAGGCGCTGATCCTGCTGTTCCACCAAGCCGGATCGTCGAGCGGCGAATATGCCTCGATAGCGCCGCGGCTGCAGCGCGAAGGCTATGCGGCGCTGGCGATCGATCAGCGTGTCGGCGGCGACCTGTACGGCGCGAACCGGACGATGGCGGGGTATGCGGGCAAGACCGACTATCTCGGCGCGCTCCCCGACCTGGAAGCCGCGCTTGCCTGGGGCAAGGCAAAGGGAATGCCCATCGTGCTGTGGGGGTCCAGTTATTCGGCCAGCCTCGTCTTCCTGCTGGCCAACGCGGCGGACGCGAAGGACAGCGTCAAGGCGGTGATGGCGTTTTCGCCCGGCGAATATTTCAGTGACAAGAAACTGATCGAGACTGCGGCCGCGAAGATCGCCGTGCCGGTCTTCGTCACCTCCGCCAACACGATGGAGGAACAGGCAGAGGCCAGGGCGATCGTCTCCGCGACACGCTCCACCGATCGCCAGCAGTTCGTTCCCCGCACCGGCGTTCACGGATCATCGACGCTGAATGCGAACAAAAATCCGGCGGGCGCCGACGAGAATTGGGCGGCCGTGCTGGCGTTCCTAAAACGCGTCTTTCCTTAAGGAACCGCGCCGCTCGACAGCCGTTCTACTCAGCGCAATCCAAGCGCGAATACCCCCGTTCGCGCGGAGCGTAAGGAATGGTCAGATGGGCGAACTTACCGACAAGATCAAAGGCGCGGTCGACGAGACGATCGGCAAGGCCAAGCAAGTGATTGGCGGCCACAACGGTGACGCCGAATTGCACCAGGAAGGCCTGATCCAGGAGGGCAAGGGCAAGGGCGAAAAGCTCGTTGGCGAGGTAAAGGGCGCGCTGGGCGACGACATCTAGTCGTTCTCAGGCCTCACGCCATAATTGGCTGACGAAGGGCCGCCGGGCGACCGGTGGCCCTTTTCTTTGCCTCCGCTCCACGCAATAAGGTTCGAAGATCGGGTATGGCCCGGCCAAGCGGGAGAGGATGATGGCGGAACTTGAAATCGTCGCGGACGGCTTACGCTTTCCCGAAGGACCGGTGGCGATGGCGGACGGCAGCATCATCCTGGTGGAAATCGAAGCCGGCCGGATCACGCGCGTGCTGCCCGATGGATCGAAGCAGGTCGTGGCCGAACCCGGCGGCGGCCCCAATGGCCTGGCGATCGGCCCCGACGGCAAGCTATATTGCTGCAACAATGGCGGGTTCCATTATGACGATGCGAACGGGATGCTCGCCCCGCACGGCATCGCTCCGGACTATTCGGGCGGACGGATCGAGCGAATCGACCTGGCGACCGGCGCGGTCGAAATTCTCTACAAATCGGGTTATTTCGGCTGTGTCCTGCGCGGTCCCAACGACATCGTGTTCGACGCGGAGGGCGGCTTCTGGTTCACCGACCATGGCAAGGTCGACTACGAAACACGCTGCCACGACATTGTCGGCATCTTCTACGCCAAGGCGGACGGCAGTCATTTGGAGGAAGTTATCTTCCCCAGCTACAATCCCAACGGGATCGGCCTGTCGCCCGACGGCAAGACGCTCTACGCGGCGGAGACCTATACGTGCCGTCTGACGGCGTTCAATGTGATCGCGCCTGGCAAGGTAGATGACGCTGCCGGACCGGGTGGGCCTGGCATCCCGCTCTATCGGCCGGCGGGCTACAAATTCTTCGATTCGCTCGGGATGGAGGCGGGGGGCAATATCTGCGTCGCGACCATCGGGGAGTGCGGGATCAGCGTGATCTCACCGGCGGGCGACCTGGTGGAATTCGTGCCCACGGACGACATCTTCACAACCAACATCTGCTGGGGCGGGGATGATATGATGGACGCCTATATCACGCTGTCGGGCACCGGGCGGCTGGCGAAGATGCGGTGGAAGCGGCCGGGGCTCAAGCTGCACTACAATGCATGATTTGTTGGGCATGACGCGCGACACAGTCATCTTTGATTTCGGCGGGGTCATCACGTCGTCCCCGTTCGATGCGTTCAATCGGATGGAGGCGGAGCGAGGCCTGCCGCACGATCTGGTGCGCCGGATCAACGCTGCCAATCCGCACGACAATGCCTGGGCGCGGTTCGAGCGGGCGGAGATCGACGGCGCGCAGTTCGATGCGCTGTTCGCCGCCGAAGCCCGCGACCTGGGCTATGATTTGCCCGGCCGCGACGTGCTCGCGCTGCTGTCGGGCGACATCCGGCCGCGCGTGGTCGCCGCGATCGACTGGTTGAAGGCGAACGATTATCGCGTCGGCTGCATCACCAACAACGTGCCCGCCGGCCACGGCGCGCAAATGTCGTCGACCGAAGAAAAGGCGGCGGCTATCGCAGCGATCCTCGCCCGGTTCGATCATGTGGTCGAAAGCAGCAAGGTCGGCATCCGCAAGCCCGACCCGGCGATCTACACGATGGCGTGCGACGCGCTCCACGTCGCACCGGCACAATGCGTGTATCTCGACGATCTCGGCATCAACTGCAAACCCGCCGCCTCGCTGGGGATGGCGGCGATCAAGGTAACGAGCGGCGAGCAGGCGATGGCCGAGTTGGAGATGGCGCTAGGCTTGGAGGCCCGAACGTTCTAGCCTCAACCCATGGCAATTCGAAAACATCGCGAACGGCATTTGGTCCAGCGCATCGGCTGGCTGCGGGCGGCGGTGCTCGGCGCCAATGATGGGATTCTGTCGACCGCCAGCCTGATCGTCGGCGTTGCGGCGGCGGGGGCCAGCTCGACTACCATCCTGCTGACTGGCGTGTCGGGATTATTCGCCGGCGCCATGTCGATGGCAGCGGGCGAATACGTGTCGGTCAGCAGCCAGGCTGACACCGAACGCGCCGACATTGCGCGCGAGACCGCCGAGTTGACGGAAGAGCCGGAGGCGGAGCGCCAGGAACTGGCCGCCATCTATCGCCAGCGCGGCCTCGACCACGACCTGTCACTGGCGGTTGCGGATCAATTGATGGCGCACGACGCGCTCGGCTCGCATCTGCGCGATGAACTCGGCATCAACGAGCAGCTGGCGGCACGGCCCGTCCAGGCGGCCCTCACATCGGCGGCCAGTTTCGCAGCCGGCGCGGCGTTGCCCGTGATGGCAAGCTTGTTGTTCGGCGGTCGTACGCTGGTTGCGGCGGTGGTCGCGATGACGTTGGCCCTGCTCGCCGTCACCGGCGCGGTGGGCGCGCAGGTTGGTGGAGCCAACTGGCTGCGCGGCGCGGCGCGCGTGATGTTCTGGGGAGCATTGGCCATGGCCGTCACCTTCGGGATCGGGCGGCTGTTCGGCACCTCGATTTGACTCGGGGGCGTTGAGCGCGTCCGGGACTGCGCAAGCAACCCCGCGCAGTCCCTTCCTAAGCTTGATCAGAAACGGAAACCGAGGCCGACCACGCCCTGATTGCGGCCGTAATCGCTGTTCGCATAATTGGTGTAGCGATATTCGGCCTTGGCAATCAGGTGATCGCTGATCCGCGTTTCCACGCCGACCCCTGCGCGCCAGCCGTCCTGATTACCGGCACCTTTCGAGTTGTTCGCCGGGGTGACGCTGTCGGTGTAGGTCACCGAATCGCGCCCGTTGCTGTAGCCCGCCTTGCCGTAAACCATCGTCGAGCGACCGACGACGTACCCCAGCCGCCCGCCGACATACAGGTCGCGGCCGGCCTTGTCGCAAAACTTGGTCGTCGCCGTGGGGCTAGTGCAATATTTGGTGCTGGCGCCGGCGACTTCACCTTCGACGCCGAATACCGTTTTGCCCGACTGGATATCGTAACCGATCTGGCCGCCATAGAGGACGCCAGTACCGGAGGTGCCGAACGCGCTGGCATTGTCGACGCCAGTGATCGCGGTGATCGAGGCGCCGTCAAAAGGCTTGTCGCTGTTCTGGCCGAATGCCGGGGTGGCAAGCGCGGACAGCAATAGAGATGCGGCGATAAGTCGCATATATTCACTCCGTGGTTGTGGTGGGGACCGCCGGCCAAGGGGATAGCCGGCATTCGGTCGGTGTTACGGGTTGCTCCTTTTGAGCGGTTACACAGCCGCAACGATCGGCGGCCGAGCTGGGTTTTCCGCGCGATTCTTGGCGGCTTTTGGGCGGATGCGACGAGCGACGGCCATGTTTTCGCCGGAGATGCGGCGCCCCGGACCGTTGCGGCCGTTTGGGCATAGCCCATGGCTTGCCCCGCTGCGCCAGCGCTTCTATTCGCTCCCCAAACCCAAGGAGTTTTAATGGCCCGCAAGCTCTATCCCGATGCCGCTGCCGCGCTCGATGGCGTTTTGTTCGATGGCATGACGATTTGCGCGGGCGGGTTCGGCCTGTGTGGCATCCCAGAACGGCTGATCGACGCGATCCTTGAGGCTGGGACCAAGGGCCTGACGATCGCCAGCAACAATGCGGGGATCGACGGAGAGGGGCTCGGCAAGCTGCTCCGCACGCGCCAGGTGAAGAAGATGATCTCCTCCTATGTCGGCGAGAACAAGGAGTTCGAGCGGCAATATCTGGCGGGTGAGCTGGAGGTAGAGTTCTGCCCGCAGGGAACACTGGCCGAGCGGTGCCGCGCGGGCGGGGCGGGCATCCCCGGTTTTTATACCAAGACTGGCGTCGGCACGCAGGTCGCGGATGGCAAGGAAGTCAAGAATTTCGACGGCGAGGACTATATCCTCGAACGCGGCATCCGCGCCGATTTGTCGATCATCAAGGGATGGAAGGCCGACGAGAGCGGCAACCTGATCTTCCGCAAGACGGCGCGCAACTTCAACCAGCCGATGGCCGGTGCGGGCAAGGTCTGCGTCGCGGAGGTCGAGGAAGTGGTGCCGGTCGGCGCGCTCGATCCAGACCAGATCCACTTGCCCGGCATCTACGTCAACCGGCTGATAGTCGGCAGCCCGTACGACAAGAAGATCGAGTTCCGCACCGTGCGGGAGCGTGCCGCGGCGTGAAGCTGCCCATCGCCCTGTTGTGTCTGGCGGGCGCGGCGGTGCCGCTGTCGGGCTGCGTCGCGGTAGCGGCTTTCCCCGCGGCCGGCGCGGCGGTGATCTCGACCACGCAGAAGAACCAGCGGAAGGCGAAAGAGAAGAAGCGCAAACCGGCGTCGCCGGCCTCGGGCGCGGTCGTACTGACCGGCCTGAAGGAACTTCCGCCGCCTGACGGCACGACCGTTGCGCCGCCATCGACTCCCCCGGTCGCAGGCAAGGTGCCGCCGGGGATGCAGTATCTTTATGGCTCGGGCGAAGCGGCGGCGCTGAGTTATCAGGCGTATCTCGGCGTGATTGATACGATCATCGCCAAGTCAAGCGACCGTGCGGTCGGCCAGACGGTATTCTCCGTCGTCCTCAAGCCCGGTGCGACGCTGGAGGCGCCCGCGTTCGAGAGTTGCGACAAGAAGCCGCTCGCGGTCGTGCTCGACATCGACGAGACCGCGTTGCTCAACCTCGGCTATGAGGCGGACGACAGCCAACGCGGCGGCCCCTACGACCAGTTGCGCTGGGAACGCTGGGAAAAGACCGGCGCGAACGCGGTCGTCGCGACGCCGGGCATGATCGAACTGGCACGCGTCGCGAAAGCGTCGGGCGTAACCCTGGTGTTCAATTCGAATCGAATGGCGGCGAACGCGAAAGAGACCGAGGCGGCGCTGACCGGCGCGGGGCTGGGGCCGGTCGAGCATTTGCGCAACCTCTGGCTGCAGGGCGACGCTGGCACTGGCGGCGCGAAGGACGCGCGACGCTCGGCGATCGCGGCGAAATATTGCGTCATTGCGATGGCGGGCGATCAGCTCGGAGATTTCAGCGATCTGTTCAATACGCCCAACCTCGACCCCGTCACGCGGCGAGCGCTCGCGCAAGGCCGCGCGGTCAAGATGTTATGGGGGCATGGCTGGTTCGTCTTGCCCAACCCGGTCTATGGAACGGGACTGAAGGGCGATCTCGACACGGTGTTCCCGCGCGACAAGCGCTGGGTCGATCCCGGACCGGTGTCGGCCGCGCCGGTTACGCCGCCTGTTTCCGGGCCGGTGGAAGTGAAATGACCGACAAGCCGATCCCGATCGACCTCGTGCCCTTCGCCGACATGCTCGGCGGCGGCCGCGAATTCCTGCGCGCTTGGGCGAAACCCGACGGCCCGACCAGTTATTTCGTCAATCCTAAGGCGCTGGGTCCGGACCCAGCCTTGTTCGGCATCGCGCTGGTCGACGCCGCGCGCCACGCCGCCGCTGCCTGGGGTAAGGCGCTGGGTCACTCGCAGGACGAAATGCTCAACCGCATCTGGGAGGGGCTCGACGCCGAGCGCAACGCCCCGACCAACGATTTGCCGCTTCCCGTAGCGGTTGCCAGAAAGGACGACTGATGCCCTGGACTCGCGACGAGATGGCCGCGCGCGCCGCTAAGGAATTGCGTGACGGTTATTATGTGAACCTGGGCATCGGCATTCCAACCCTGGTCGCCAACCATATTCCCCAGGGCGTCGAAGTGACGCTCCAGTCCGAAAACGGGATGCTCGGCATCGGGCCGTTCCCGTATGAGGACCAGGTCGATCCCGATCTGATCAACGCGGGCAAGCAGACGATCAGCGAGCTGCAGCAATCAGTCTATTTCGGGTCGGAGCAGAGCTTCGCAATGATCCGCGGGGGACATATCGACCTGACCGTGCTCGGCGCCATGGAAGTCGCCGAGAATGGCGACATCGCCAACTGGATGATTCCGGGAAAGATGATCAAGGGCATGGGCGGCGCGATGGACCTGGTCGCCGGCGTCAAGAAGATCATCGTCGTGATGGAGCACACCAGCAAGAACGGCGACCCCAAGTTCATCCCGTCATGCACCTTGCCGCTGACCGGCAAGAACGTAGTCGACATGATCATCACCGATCTCGCGGTGTTCCAGCGGCCGGATCACAATTCGCCGTTCCGCCTGATCGAGACCGCGCCCGGCGTCACCGCCGAAGAGGTCGCGGCCAAGACGACGGCCAACTACGAGGTCGCTGTCGCGGCCTGAACGCGATGGCCGCGGCTACTTGCCGCGGTCCCGCCGGGCCTGATCGAGGTCGAGCACGGCGGTGTCGCCGCCTTCGGGCAACAGGCCCAACCGGCGCGCGACTTCCTGATACGCCTCGACCTCGCCGCCGAGGTCACGGCGGAAGCGGTCCTTGTCGAGCTTCTCGTTGGTCTCGATGTCCCACAGGCGGCAGCAATCGGGGCTAATCTCGTCGGCCAGGATGATCCGGCCGTAGTCATTGTCCCAGATCCGTCCGAATTCGAGCTTGAAGTCGACCAGTCGGATGCCGATCCCGGCGAACAGGCCGCACAGGAAATCGTTGATGCGGATCGCTAGGTCGGCGATGTCGTGCATCTCCTCCTGGCTCGCCCAGCCGAACGCCGCGATATGCTCGTCGGTGATCATCGGGTCGCCGAGCTCGTCCGATTTGTAGGCATATTCGATGATCGTGCGTGGCAGTTGCGTGCCTTCCTCGATCCCCAATCGCTTCGACAGCGATCCCGCGGCGACGTTTCGCACCATGACCTCGATCGGCACGATCTCCACCTGCCGGATCAACTGCTCGCGCATGTTGAGACGGCGAATGAAATGCGTCGGGATGCCGATCATGCCGAGCAAGTTGAAGATGTGCTCCGAAATCCGGTTGTTGAGCACGCCCTTGCCGTTGATCGTGCCCTTTTTCTGGGCGTTGAACGCGGTGGCATCGTCCTTGAAATACTGGATGAGCGTGCCGGGCTCGGGCCCCTCATAGAGGATCTTGGCCTTGCCCTCGTAGATCTGGCGGCGGCGTGCCATGGTCGGCGCTTACCCTTCGAATAGAGCGCCCCGGCAACGCAGGTTGCGCGCCGGGGCGAAGAAGCTGTCGCCGTTACAGGAAAGCGCCTCCGCGCGCAATCACGTGGGCAGTTCAGTCGCGGAAAGCGGCGGCGACAAGATGCTTCGTTTGAGCCCAGGCGGCGCTGCCGGGGGCAATCAGTTCGACATGGCCGGTGTTCGCGACGGTGTGGAGCGTTGCTTCGCCATTCGCCTGGGCAACGTAGTCGGTCGCTAGCCGATAGGGGATGATGGCGTCCTCGCGGCCGTTGACGAGATCCTGCGGCACGCCAAGCGGGAACAGGAGCGGGACGGACGTGTCGGCATAGGGATCGGCACGCTCGCTGCCGACCAGTTGGCCGACGACATCGACGCCGCAGCCATTGTCGGGGCTGGCCGCGGCCGCTTCGAGATCGGGCAGGCCGCCTAGGCAGATAGCGCGCGCGATCGGCAATGGGTCGGGTGTGCATAGGGGGCTGTCGACGGGCAGCTTGCGTCGTGCCGCCAGCCACAAGGCGAGGTGTCCGCCAGCGCTGTGGCCGACCGCGACGATGCAGCTGAGGTCCAGATCGAAGGTAGCGGCGTTGTCGCGCAGAAGGTCAGTCGCTGCGGCGGCGTCGAGAAATGTGCCCGGATAGCCGCCCCCGGGCCGATCGACCCCGCGATAGTCGATATTCCATACCGCATAACCCGCATCGCGTAGGTCGCTGGCCGCCCAATCCATCAGGCTGCAGTCGGCGATACTTGTCGTCCAGCAGCCGCCATGGACCATCAGCACGACCCGGTATGGCCCCCGACCTCCGGGAAGCCAGACATCGACCTTCTGATACGAGTCCGGGCCATAGGCGATCTTCGCCTGGGGAGACGGACGAGGGCGACTGGTCAGCTCTGCCCAGGTCAGCGGAGCGAATGTATCGTTCGACGGCATTGCCGCTTGATAACGATGGGACGAGCCGACCGCGAGGGGGCAGCGGTCGGCCCGCGAGATCAGCGGGAGCTGCCGATCTTCACCTGCCGCCAGCGGCGCTGCCAAGGTGCGTCGAATTGCTGGCGGGTGAGGGCCTCGAACGTGTCGCCGAACAGGCGGACGATCCGCTTGGTCAGCTTATCGATATTGCCGTTCAGGAGGTGGTGGCTGGCGGCCCATTCGCCGCTCAGGAAATCGTCACGCATGGTCAATTCCTTTTTCGGTCAGAGAGGGTGTCGCTAGCCATGTCGATATGCGCGATGCTGCTGCGCGCTGCCAACAAATCGTTGGACAATAATAACAAGCTGGACTTATCAAACCCCATGCGCCGTTTGCCGCCTCTTGCCGCCATCCGCGTGTTCGAAGCTACCGCGCGCCATGAGAATTTCACCAGCGCCGCCGCCGAACTCGGTATGACCCAGGCGGCGGTCAGCTATCAGATCAAGTTATTGGAAGAGCGGCTCGGCGTGCCCTTGTTCCGCCGTGAAAAGCGCCGAGTCGTGCTGACCGAGGCTGGCCGCCGCGCGGCGCCGCAGATCACGCGCGCGTTCGACGCGATCGATCAGGCGTTCGGCGCGGTCCGCGCGGATGACGAGGGCGTGCTGACCGTGTCTACGTCGAACACCTTCGCCAATACGTGGCTGGCATGGCGGCTCGGCAGCTTTCAGATGCACCATTCGGAAATGGCCGTGCGCCTGTTGACCAGCGACGCCCTGACCGATTTTGCCGGCGACGACGTGGATGTGGCGATCCGCGCCGGGCTCGGCGGATGGGAGGGATTGCATCAGGATCTGCTGCTGCCGATCGACTTCACGCCGATGTGCTCCGCCGGGTTCCTGCGTCGGCACGGCCCACTGGCGCCTGCGGACTTGCTTCGCGTGCCGCAGATCAGCCCGCACGATCCGTGGTGGCCCTTCTGGCTGCGCGAGGCAGGAGTGGATGTTCCCGCGGGGCCGCCGCGCGGCGGCGTACGTCTGGACAGCCAGGCGCATGAGGGGCACGCGGCGATGGCGGGGCAGGGCGTGGCGATGCTGACGCCTTTCTTCTGGCGCAACGATCTGGCCGAAGGGCGACTGGTGCGGCCGTTCGATCAAGTGTCAACGCGGGGCTATGCCTATTGGCTGGTCTATCCCGAGGGACGGCGCGGCGTGACGAAGATCAAGCGATTCCGCGAATGGCTTCTCGCCGAAATCGCGCGCGATCTGCCGAGCCCGGTCTAGCCTGTTCGGACAAACCACATTAACCGCGCTCGATGGCTTCCGAAATTACCGATCTTCCTGACAATCCGCCGATCGGCGTGTTCGACGCGCCCTTCGACCGCGCGCTCGAACAACGCTACCTCGTCTATGCGCTGTCGACAATCACGGCGCGGTCGCTGCCGGATGTCCGCGACGGATTGAAGCCGGTCCACCGCCGCCTGCTATGGGCGATGCGCTTGCTGCGGATGAACCCGAACGACGCCTACAAGAAGTCGGCGCGCGTGGTCGGCGACGTCATCGGCAAGTATCACCCGCATGGCGACCAGTCGGTCTATGACGCGATGGTCCGTCTCGCGCAGGATTTCGCGCTACGCTATCCGCTCGTCGACGGTCAGGGCAATTTCGGCAATATCGATGGCGATAACGCCGCGGCCTATCGCTACACCGAAGCGCGTCTGACCCAGGTCGCGATTGACCTGATGGACGGGCTCGACGAGGACGCGGTCGGGTTCCGCCCCACCTACAATAACGAGGATCACGAGCCGGAGTTGATGCCCGGTTTGTTCCCGAACCTGCTCGCCAATGGCGCTGCGGGAATCGCGGTCGGCATGGCGACGAGCATCCCGCCGCACAACGCCGCCGAACTGATCGAAGCGGCGATCGCGCTGATCGACAACAACCACGCTAATGTGCTCGATTACGTCAAGGGGCCGGACTTTCCGACCGGCGGCGTGGTGGTCGACAGCCCGGCCGCCATCGCCGAGGCTTACGCGACCGGTCGCGGCAGTTTCCGCACCCGCGCCCGGATCGAACGCGTCAACGAAAAGGGCGGCGGCTGGCATCTGGTCGTCACCGAAATCCCGTACGGCGTGTCGAAGGGCAAGCTGATCGAGGGCATCGCCGACCTGATCAACGAGAAGAAGCTGCCGATCCTGGCCGATGTCCGCGACGAAAGCGCGGAGGATGTCCGTATCGTACTCGAACCGCGCAGTCGGACGGTCGATTCGGATACGCTGACGGAAAGCCTCTACCGCCTGTCCGACCTCGAAACACGCGTACCGCTGAACCTCAACGTGCTCGATGCGACACGGACGCCGCGAGTGATGAGCCTGAAGGAGGCGCTGAGCCAGTGGGTTGAACACCATTTTATCGTACTGCGCCGCCGCTCGCAGCACCGGCTCGACAAGATTGCTGACCGGCTCGAACTGCTGGGCGGCTATCTGATCGCGTTCCTTAACCTAGACCGCGTGATCGAGATCATCCGTACCGAGGACGAGCCCAAGCCGGTGATGATGGCCGAGTTCGGGCTGACCGACCGCCAGGCCGAAGCGATCCTCAACATGCGGCTGCGCAGCTTGCGGCGGCTTGAGGAAATGGAAATCCGCAACGAGCGCGACGCGCTGGAGAAGGAACAGGGCGACCTCGAACTGTTGCTGTCGAGCGATGCGCGGCAGCGCACGCGGCTGAAGCGCGACCTGGGCAAAATCCGGAATCGCTACGGCCCGGAAACCGCGCTCGGCAAGCGCCGCACGACGATTGAGGAAGCGGCCCCCGCGCGCGAAATCCCGCTTGAGGCGATGATCGAGCGCGAGCCGATCACCGTCATCCTGTCGCAGCGCGGCTGGATCCGCGCGATGAAGGGCCATGTCGAACTCGCTAGCGCAGACGCGATGAAGTTCAAGGAAGGCGACGGCGCGTTCCTGGCGTTCCATGCGCAGACCACCGACAAGCTGTTGCTCGCGGCTGAGAACGGGCGGTTCTACACGCTGGCGGCGGACAGATTGCCGGGCGGACGCGGATTCGGCGAGCCGGTGCGGCTGATGATCGACCTCGACGGGGCGGTTGGGATCGTCGCGTTGCTGCCGGCGACGCATAGCGAGCGGCTGCTGGTCGCGGCGAGCGACGGGCGCGGCTTCGTGCTCAAGGCGGCGGACGCGGTGGCGGAAACGCGCAAGGGCAAAAGCGTGGTCAATCCGCGGCCGGGCGCGAAGCTCAAGCTGGTCAAGCCTATCGGCTCCGAGGATGATTACGTCGCGGCGATCGGCGACAACCGCAAGATGCTGGTCTTCCCGCTCGGTGAAGTGGCCGAGCTCGCCAAGGGGCAGGGGGTGCAGCTTCAGCGCTATCGCGACGGCGGGCTTTCCGATGCGGTGACGTTCAAGTTCGCGGACGGGCTTTCCTGGGCGATGGGCGGCGAAAGCGGGCGCATGCGGACGGAAACCGACTTGCAGCGGTGGCGGACCGCGCGTGGCGCCGCCGGGCAGATGCCACCCACCGGTTTCCCGCGGGACAACAAGTTTTAAGTCGCTGATTTCCCAAACAAGCTTCAGGCCGCTTTAACTAATCTGCGCTAGCGCGGCGGGAATGGTGCTCGGATTTTCCCGTTTGAAAACCAACCCCCGCATTTCCGCCGAGCCCGCGGAGGGTGCGCTGCACCCCGGCGACATCCCTGGTATCGCCACGTCGATCGAACTGATACCGGTGGCGCTGGCGCTGATCGGACCCGGCACCAAGGGGGTCGTGATCGCCGCCGCCAATAGTGCTTTTCGGCGGGCGGGGCTGGGCAGCGGCGAGGGCCAATCGCCACTGATCCAACACCTTGGCGACCGGCTGTCGCAATTCCTCGCCAGCGACAACGACCGCGAGGAATTTTCCTGGGAGTTCGGCAGTGCGGTCGATTGTCGGCACTTTCGAGTCGTACTCGCGCGCCGCTCCGCCAAATCGACCCATTGTTTCATCACCTTGACTGATCACACCGGCGAACTGCGCACGGAACGCAATTTACGCCGCGAAATGATGACCGATAGTCTGACCGGGCTGCCCAACCGCGCCTCGTTCAGCGAACGGTTGGAAGAACGGATCTCGGCGGGCGGCGGTGCGACGCGCTATGCCGTGCTGGTCATCGATCTCGACCGGTTCAGCCGGGTCAATGCGTGTATGGGCTCGATGGCCGGCGACGAACTGCTGATTACCGTAGCGCGTCGCGTGAAGGGCGCGTTGCGTGCGGTCGACGTGCTGGCGCGGACCGGCGGGGACGAGTTCGGTATACTCCTGACACTGGAACAGGGGGCCGGGGAAGCCGACCAAGTTGCGCAGCGGATCGAGACGGCGCTGGCGTCTCCCTTTCGGATGTCCGACTTCGAGATCCGCGTCGCGTGTTCGATCGGTATCGCGTTCGGCAGCGATGAGATCGACGATCCGGAAGACTTGATCCGCCACGCACAGTTCGCGGTCAAGCGTTCCAAGGCGTCGGGCCATGCCGAGCGCTATCAGACGCTGGCGTTCGACGCCGAACGCGCGGCGTTCGGGATCGAGACCGAATTGCGCCGCGCGATCGAACAGGGCGGGCTGCGGCTGACCTATCAGCCGATCTGCGATCTCGCATCGGGCCGGATCGTCGCGTTCGAATCGCTCGCGCGCTGGACCGGCGAGAACGGTCAGGAATATTCGCCGAACGACTTCATCCCGGTCGCGGAGGAATCGGGCCTGATCGTGCCGCTCGGCCGTTGGGCGCTGAACGAAGCGGCGAGGACGTTGCGCGAATGGGATATTCGCGCGGGCGGCGGCTGCGGGGTCAAGTTCGCGGTCAATTTGTCGGCAATCCAGCTTCATCGGGACGACGTCGCTCCCGCCGTCGAAAGCGCACTGATGGCACACCGGCTTGCGGGCAGCCGGTTTACGCTCGAACTCACCGAAAGCGCGCTGATCATGGATCCGCAACGCGTCGCCGATACGATGCACGCATTGAAGCAGCTGGGCACCACGCTGGCGATGGACGATTTCGGGACGGGCTATTCGAACCTCGCCTATCTGCAGAAGCTGCCGATCGACGTGCTCAAGATCGACCGTAGTTTCGTGACCGGCATGCTGGCCGACCGCGACAAGATCGCGATCGTCCGCGCGATTCTTAGTCTCGCCCAGGCGCTGGGACTGGATACGACCGCGGAAGGGATCGAGACCAACGAACTTGCCCAGACGCTGACGGCGCTCGGCTGCACCTTTGGTCAAGGCTATGCTTATGCCAGGCCACTCGAGGCCGATGCCGCCTACGATTTCCTGATGGCGTCCAACACCTGAGCGACCTCCTCGTCGGCGATGACGGCGACGCGGTCGATGTCGGGAAAACCTTCCGCGATCCAGCGTTCCTCGATCCGGTGCAGCGTCCGCGCGACATCGGGGCCTGCGGTGAGACCTTTCGCGACGAGCTGGCCGCCCGAGATCAGCAATCGCGGCGGCGTCCAGCCCCGCAACGCCTCCAGGCTGTTACCTGACAGCAGCAGGCGATCGACCGCTTGTTCCATGCCCAGCCGATAGGCGAGTTCACGAGGCGACGCATCGACTGGCAACACCGCACTTTCGAGGCGGCGGCGCTGCAAATTGGAAAGCTTGAGCCGCGCGCCAACGGCGGTCGCCGCTGCGGGGTCATCGAGCAGGAGCGAGGCGAGCCGGCGGACCGGGTCGGGCTCGATTTCCGCCGCCTTTTCCCGGTTTGCCAGCGCCTCAAGCCGCGCCGCATCGCCGATCTCCGGCAGTACAGGCGCGAAAATTCCATGCTTCAGCATTAGCGCGACGACTTCCGGCGCGCGCGGTGCGACGAGCAGGCGGAGCAATTCGTTGGCGATCCGTTCCCGCGACAGCGCCATCAAGTCGTTGGCGCGATCTGCACACGCCGCCAGCCCCGCCGGATCGGGTGTATCTCCGAACCGCGCGAGGAAACGGAAGAAACGCAGGATTCGGAGGTGATCCTCGGCGATGCGCTTTAAGGGGTCGCCGATGAACCGGACGCGACGCGCCGCCAAATCCGCGATGCCGTCGAAATAATCGAATATCTCGCCGCTGACGGGATCGGCATAGAGCGCGTTGATCGTGAAATCGCGACGCGCCGCATCCTCGCGCCAGTCGTCGGTGAAAGCGACCGTCGCGCGCCGGCCATCGGTATCGAGGTCACGTCGGAGCGTCGTGACTTCATAGACGCCGTCGCTGGCGACCGCGGTGATCGTCCCGTGTTCGATCCCGGTCGGTACTGCCTTGATCCTGGCCGCTTCCAACAGGTCGATGATGCGATCCGGGGCGTGTGTCGTCGCAAGATCGATGTCGGCCGTGTCGATCCCGAGTATGGTGTCACGGACCGCGCCGCCGACGATCCGCGCATTGCCTGGCCCGAGCGCATCGACCAGGCGCTGCAGCCCCGGATGATCGCGCCATGCGGCGGGGGGGAGGATCACGTCGCCCATCGCAGCCGCCTGGAGAGATTGACCAGCATCGCCGCCGTCGCGCCCCAGATGCGGCGATCGCGCCAGTTGATTTCGTAGTAGGTGCGCATTCGGCCCTGCCATTCGGTGCTGACCTGAATCTGATTCATCGAATCGAGCACGAAGGCGAGCGGCACTTCGAACACGTCGGCGACCTCGGCTTCGTTCGGACGATAGGTGAGGCCCGGCGCGATCACGCCGATGACCGGCGTCACCGTATAGCCGGTGACGGTGAGGTAAGGGTCCGCCGCGCCTACCAGATCTACCGCACCGCGGGGCAAGGCGATCTCTTCCTCGGCCTCCCGCAGGGCGGCGGCGGCGGCATCTGCATCCTCCGGATCGATGCGCCCGCCGGGGAAGGCGACCTGCCCGGCGTGGCGGCGGAGCGTATCGGTGCGCTGGGTCAGGATCACGCCGGGTTGCGTCTGATCGGTGATTGCCACTAGCACGGCGGCCGGCGCCGGCGTCCCTCCACTAAACGACCCTCCATCGCCCGGCAGCAGCACGGGGGCGTGATCGTCCGCCGCCAGCGCCGCGCGCAATCGATCGGCCAGCGTCATTCGGCTGGCTCCAGCGGAAAGAAGGCGCCGTCGCTCCACACGCCAAGGGTTTCGTCGTTGCCGGCCAGCGCGCGTTCGGCGATGTCGTAATAGACGCTGCGCACCACCAATGCCTCGAGCCCACCGCGCACGCGGAGGTACGGGCGAGGGCCGTCATCGGCCTGGACGAAACGCAGGGGATGCTCCGGCCCGGCGGTCACGAGGTCACCGGTGTTGAGGCGGAATGCCAGGCTCGCGTCGCGGCCCTCGCCCTCCGCTTTCATTTCGACCGCGACGAACGGCGCATCCTCGACCGCGATGTCGAGCTTTTCGACCGGTGTGACGAGCACATAGCCGCCATCGGGTTCGCGCCGCAGGATGGTCGAGAACAGCCGGACCATTTCCTGCCGCCCGATCGGCGAGCCCATATGGAACCACGTCCCGTCGCGCGCGATCCACATGTCGCTGTCGCCGCAATGCGTCGGGTGCCACTTGTCTACCGGCGGGAGCCGCTTTTCGCTTGCCAGCTGTGCAATGTCGGCGAGCGACAGGCTGGCGAGGTCGGGCGGCGGCTCCATCGGCATGGGCCACCGCTAGGCGAGCCGACGTTACGCCGCAACCGCCACGCGCGGGCCGAGAATGCCGCCGATCGCGGGAACATCCGAGCCGCGCGCGAGCAGGCGATGCCGTTCGACCGGCCCCGGCAAGCGCCAACCGTGAGTCGCGTCGGCGCTGAATCCCCAGAAGCGGCCGTAATATTCGGGATCGCCGATCAGCATCATCGCGCCGTCGAGATCGAGTTCTACCGCGGCGTCGAGCGCCTGGTGGACCAGTTCCTTGCCCAGCCCGCCGCGCTGCCGCGCCGGCTCGACCGCGACGGGGCCGACCAGAACGATCGGGTGAACGCTGCCGTCATCGCCGTTGATCTCGACCGGCCAGCACTGGATCGTGCCGGCCAGCGCGCCGTCCTCGACCGCCGCTAAGCTCAGTTCGGGGATCGGCGTGACGCCAGCGCGCAGGCGATAGGCGGTCCTGCCGTGCCGGTCTCGGCCGAACGCGCGGTCCAGCAACGCCTCGACGGCGGCGGGATCGACGGTCGCGATCGGCACGAACTCCAGCACTTCGGTCTCCTCTGCGCGGACGGAATGTCCGGGGCGGGCGCGTTTAACGGCATCGCGACTTAACGCAAGGAGAACCGGGGTTGATCGCGCGGGGCGGGCAGGGCAGGGGCGCGAGCGATGACTGACCGCTTGCAACTGCACGTCCACGATCTCGAAGTGATGGTGCTGACCGGAATCTATTCCGAGGAAACCCACTTGCCGCAGCCGTTGCGGATTTCGGTGACGGTGGATCTCGATGTGCCGGACCGATTCGGCCCCGAATCACCGCTGACCGAATCGAAGAATTATCTCGACTTGAAGCACGCGGCGACGACCGCGCTGCCGGCAGGCGTGCATTTCAAGCTGGTCGAAGCGGTCGCCGAGCACATTTGCGAAACATTGTTTCTGCAGGACAAGCGAGTCGCGCGGGTTGAGGTCGGCATCATCAAGCTGGCGATCGCCGAGGCCGGCGAATCGATCGGCATCACGTTGGTTCGCATCCGCCGCTAGCTGCGGCAGTTCCCTAAGTCCTTCTGCACCAGTGCATAATCGTCCCGGGCCGCGGCGGCGTCGGCGGGATCGAGTCCGGCCAGCATCTCGGTGGGCAGCATGCGCGGCAGACCGCATGCGAGGCGATACCAGAGGAACGTGTCGCGCCGTGGCGGGGGCAAGGCGTTATCCACTACTTCGCTCAGCGACACCGTCCACACAGGCGGCTGGTCCTGCTTGCGGATGATCGACAGCGAAATCGGATGCCCGCTGGTCTTGAGGAATATCTGCGTTTCCCCCTCGCCGGGCAAGGTGCCGGCAGCGTGGAAGGCATTGCTGATGCCGGTAATGGCGGGCGGAGAATCGGCGCCGGATAGATCGGTTGCGATGCCGCGCGCGGTCGCCTCGGTGGCCGGACTCCAGACGAGCTGCGCGTCGTTCGAAACGAGCTGGATCTGGTCGGCAGCCGTCGCGACCGGCCGCGCGAAAAGCAGCACGCGCTGCTTCTTCAGGTTGGGCACGCTGCCGCGCAAATCCAGTTTGACATCATAAAGATAACCGACGCGTGGCGGCACCGCACCCGGTCCGCGGATCAACGCGATCACGTCGACCGTGACATACAGCCGGGCATAGCCCACCGGCACGTTGGCAGCCTCCGCTCCCTTGATCTTCACGACGCTCCGGATTGCGCCGTCGATTACCATCGGTGCAGTGATCACGAGATCCGCGATGGTGGCGTAGCGATAGGAGGGCGCTGGCGCGGTCGCAGCCGCGGGCGTCGCCGTCGCTTGCCAGGGAAACGCTATGGCCAACGCCAGCGAGGCGGGGAATCGTATCATGGGAACACTCGACATTGCGAAAGGGTTAGAGGAAGGCATCGTCTCGAAACAGAAATAATTCTGCGGCAGTGCGTTTGATAGTTTGTTGCGTCCGACAAAGCGTTTGCGTCGGTCATAACGTGGCGATAGAGACTCGCGTTCTGCCCGGTCTGGCGTTAGCCGAAGGGTTCGTTGCTGGCCGGTTAACGGTCCGCGATACGAGGGTCGGGTCTAGGGAGTTGGTTTTCTGAATGGCATATGCTGATCGTGATACTACCGGCAGCCGCATCGTAGCGATCGTTATCTGTTCGCTGATCGTTGCGGCGTTCGGCTACGCCTTCGTGACCGGTCTGGCGTCGAGTGTCGCCAAGAAGGTCGCGGAGAAACTGAACACATTCGACGTGGCGCCGCCGCCGCCGCCGCCGCCGCCAGACAAGCCGCCGCCCCCGCCGCCAGACCAGCCGAATCTGCCGCCGCCGCCGACGGCGCCGCCGGTGTTCAATTCGCCGGTGCCTGCGCCGGTGACGTTCCCGCCGCAGCCGCCTCAGCCGCCGACGCTGGCTCCGCCTGCGCCGCCGGCCCCTCCGGCCCCGCCCGCGCCGCCGGCCCCGCCGCGTATCGCGACGCCGGTGAAGCCTAGGGGTTCGATCGGCAATTGGTTCCCGCAGGATTCGTACCCGGCGGCTGCGAAGCGCGCAGGTGCCCAGGGTCGCGTGTCGGTACGCATCGTGATCGGGACGAACGGACGCGTGACGAATTGTCAGGTGACGGCATCGAGCGGCAATTCCGATCTTGATGATACGACCTGCCGTCTCGCCATACGCAACGGTCGATTCGACCCTGCGAAGGATGCCGAAGGCAATCCGATCGAGTCGACGTATCCGATCCCGGGCGTCCGCTGGGAATTGAAGGACGAATAAGCCATTGCCGGGCGCGGCTTTCCGCGTCCGGCCCCATTATGATTTGACGACGATTTATAGAGGAAGCATCGAATGAGCATTTCCATCCTTAATGCTGGCGCCTCGGGGAGCGCCGCTGAACAGTTCGGCGTTTGGAACGCGCTCCAGCAGGGCGGTTTCATTTCGTGGGCGGTCGCATCGATCCTGACGATCATGCTGTTCTTCTCGCTGTTCATCATGTTCACGAAGCTGTTCGAACAGCAGAAGATCATGAACCAGGCGCGCCGCGTGAAGGCGAGCTTCTGGAACGCGAATTCGCTGCGCGAAGGCGCAGCGAAGCTCGAAAAGAACTCGGCTTACAAGCAGCTCGTCGACGACGGCCTGGCCGCTCAGGAACAGCACAGCCGCTTGACCGATCCGGTCGAGGCGCACGATTGGCTGCACGGTTCGCTGCGTCGGTCGGAAGACACGATCAACTCGCAGCTCGGCGGCGGTCTTGCCTTCCTCGCGACGGTCGGCGCGACGGCACCGTTCATTGGACTGTTCGGTACCGTGCTCGGCATCTACCGCGCGCTGATCAAGATCGGTGAAGAAGGTCAGGCTTCGATCGACAAGGTCGCCGGCCCGGTCGGCGAGGCGCTGATCATGACGGCCTTCGGTCTGGTCGTCGCGGTTCCCGCGGTGCTTGCCTACAACTGGCTGCAACGTCGTAACAAGGCGATTTCGGAAGACCTCAGCTCGTTCTCGAACGACGTGCTCGGCTATCTCGCCTCCAACGGTGCGGTCCGTCCGGCGTCGCGCGCGGTGAAGGCTGCTCCGGCGGCGAAGCCGGCGACCACGACGGCCGGCCAGACCGGCGGCGTGCCCGTCAAGCCGGGTTCGTGATCAGCGGGAGGAGTTGCTCCTCCCGCCCCGACACCCCGCCGGTATGGCGGGGTGACAAGAATTAAGGATAGGAAAGCTAAATGGCGTTCAGTTCTGGAGGTGGGTCCGACGACACCCCCATGTCGGACATCAACACCACGCCCTTGGTGGACGTGATGTTGGTCATGCTCATCATCTTCCTCATCGCCGTTCCCGTGATCGTACAGAACGTCAAGTTGAAGCTGCCGGACGTGAAATACGACCCGACCACGACCAAGCCCGAAAACGTATCCCTGTCGATCACGACCGACGACAAGGGCGAGTGCGCGGTTTATTGGGGCATGACCCGGATGGGTCACCAGGAACTGTTCGACAAGGCCAGCAAGAAGATGAAGGCCGACATCGAGCGGCTGGAAGCGGCCGGCCCGATCGATCCCGACAAGATCCCGGAAGTGCACATCCGTGGCGACGTCAACGTTCCCTACAAGTGCGTCGGCGGGGCGATCTACACGATGCAGAGTGCGGGCTTTATCAAGGTCGGCTTCATTTCGCAGCCGCCGCCCCGCGGCGGTCCTGCTTCCTGACGCCTTCCCCCGCGACATTACGGAGTTTTGAATCATGGCAATGAGTGGCGGCAGGGACGATGGCTCGCCGATGATGGACCTCAACATGACGCCGATGATCGACGTCCTGTTGGTGCTTCTCATTCTGTTCATCATGAGTATCCCGATGCAGACGCATGCGGTGAAGGTCGATCTGCCGGTCCAGAATAAGGATAACAGGCCGCCTCCGGTCGAACCGCAGAAGAACAAGATTATCATCTACGCGGATGACCGGATGACCTGGAACGGCACCGAGATTGCGAACGAACAACAGCTTGCACAATATCTCGAAGCGACCAAGCAGATCGTGCCCGAGCCCGAACTGCACTTCCAGCCGTCACCGGACGCGCGCTATGAGAAGGTCGATAAGGTGCTGGCGGTGATCAAGCGGTCGGGCATTACGAAGCTCGGCTTCATCGGCAACGAATATTACGCCAACGAATTCTGACGCTTCCTCGTCGGATGAAGAAAAAGGGCGGTCGCGCGAGCGGTCGCCCTTTTTCGTTTTCCGCCGGCCTTTTGCTGCTCCGCGCGAACCAGCCTAGCAATCGCGCTTTTTTCCGGATGGCTTCGTTGCGCTCGCAAGATCGAACTTGGGCTTCGGCGCTTACAGCCTCGGCAGCGTCACCCCGCGCTGGCCCATATATTTCCCCGCGCGGTCGGCATAGCTCGTCTCGCACGGCTCGTTACCCTGCAGGAACAGGAACTGGCACGCGCCCTCATTGGCGTAGATCTTGGCGGGCAGGGGAGTGGTGTTCGAAAATTCGAGCGTCACGTGGCCTTCCCATTCGGGTTCGAGCGGAGTGACGTTCACGATAATCCCGCACCGCGCATAGGTCGACTTGCCGAGGCAGATTACCAGCACGTCGCGAGGCACGCGGAAATATTCGACCGTGCGGGCCAGGGCGAAGCTGTTGGGCGGGATGATGCAGACGTCGGTCTTGCGATCGACGAAGCTGTTCGCGGCGAAATCCTTGGGATCGACAGTCGCCGAATCGACATTGGTAAAGATCTTGAACTCGTCCGCCACGCGCGCGTCATAGCCGTAGGAGGACAGGCCATAGCTGATGCACCCTTCGCGCCGCTGCGCCTCGACAAACGGCTCGATCATGCCGTGTTCGGTGGCCTGTCGGCGAATCCAGCGGTCGGAGAGGATGGACATGCGTTGATCGTTCCCTTCGCGCGACGATGCTGCCTGGCGGCGTGGCGGGCAAGGCGGCCTTGCGTGAAAAGTTGTGGACGGCGTCACGCCATCCCGAGGTTCGCCGGGCCGAAGGCGTGGGGCAGGAGGTCCGATAGGCGATATTCGGCGATTGGCCCGCCGGTCAGTCCCGAACAATAGATTGCGAGGTCGCGCTTGCCGAGCTGTGCGGCCTCGTTGAGGATCTGGCGGCAGCGGCCACATGGAAGGATCGGTTCGACGCCGCCTATCTCCCTCATTCCGCCGACGATCCCGACCGCGACGATCTCCGCCAGCCGCCCGGCGGCGCTGGCGGTCGCCGTGGCGACCGTCTCGGCGCACAGCGACAGGCCGTAGCTCGCATTCTCGAAATTCGCGCCGCCGATGACCGAGCCGTCGCTCATCAGCAGCGCGGCGCCGACCGAAAACCCCGAATAGGGCGCGTAAGCGTTCTTCGCCGCCTCGCGCGCCGCCTCGATCAATCGTTCACCGTCACTCATTTCGCCACCACATCCCAATTGACCGGTTCGCTGACGCCGTCGATCCGACGCATATCGCTCGCACGCCACATCCGCCATGGCCGTGCGGCATAATCGGGCGCGAAGAAGTTCTGCGCGCTCCACACCGGGCGGTCGATTGCCTCGGTAATGTGGTACCGGGAGTCGAACGCGCGGCTGACGAACAGGATGACCGGCCGCCGAGTGTTCGCCTCGACGACTGCCAGATAGCGGCTCAGGGCGGCAACGAGGGTTTCGCGGTCGGGGCGCGTGTCGCAGCCCGCTGCGAAATCCAGCGATACGGCCGACGGTAGGGCGGCTGGGTCCTTAGGCACGGTCGTATTGAAATTGTTCGCCTGCTCATCGGCGCCTCGGCACAGCGACCAGACGTGAACAGCGCCGCGCCGCATCCCGGCGGCCGCCGCGCCGCGCCAATTGTCTTCGAACGCCGCGTCGCGGTCCGTTCCCGATGTCGCGGCGATATAGCCGAATTTCGCGCCCGCCGCTTGGACCGCAGCCCAGTCGATACTGCCGTTCGCCGCCGACACGTCGATCCCCTGAAGATCGTAGTCCGCATCGGACGGACGCCAGTTGAGCGCGTACAGATACAGCGTCCCGGCAAAGACCACCGTAATCGCCGCCAGTACGGCCCACCATCGGACACGCGCCACGTCTCAGGCCCGGATGTGCAGCACGCAGATCAGCGTGAACAGCCGCCGCGCAGTGTCGAAATCGACCTCGATCTTGCCGGACAAGCGCTCCCGCAACAATTCGGCGGCATCGTTGTGGATGCCGCGCCGCGCCATATCGACCGTCTCGATCTGCGAGGGGCTAGCGTGACGAATCGCGTCGTAATAGCTGTCGCAGATCGCGAAATAGTCCTTGATAGGGCGGCGCAGCGTACCGAGCGACAGGATCAGCGTTTCGAGCCGCGACCCGTCCTCGCGCGCCAGGTCGAGCACCAGACGCCCTTCCTCGACTCCAAGGTTCAGGAGATATGGCCCATCATAACCGTCAGGATAGTCGCGATGCGGTCGAAAGCTGTTTTCCTCGATCAGGTCGTAGATCGCGATGCGGCGTTCCTGCTCGACATCGGCGCTGCGCCACACGATCGTGCGCTCGTCGAGCTTGATGTCCTTGATGCGATGGTTGGCCACGCCCACGCCCTATCGCTATCTCACGGCTTTATCCACACGGGCGTTGACCGGGCCATCGCAACGCAGTTGATGGTGGCATCAACCGGCGTAGAAGCGGAGTGATGGCCACCGCGATTCATTCCCTGACGACGACCGAACCCCAAACGCTCCCGCAAAATGTGGAGGCAGAGGCGGCGTTGCTGGGCGCGATGATGATCGACAATCGCATCGCCGACGACACCGACCGGCTGACCGCCGATCATTTCTTCGAACCGCTGCACGGGCGAATCTTCGCCGCGATCAAGAATCTGCGCGAACATGACATGACGGCGACGCCGGTCACGTTGCGCCCGATGTTCGAGGCCGACCCGGCGATGAAGGAACTCGGCGGGCCAGGCTATCTCGCCCGGCTGACCGGCTCGGGCGCGGGCCTGATCGGCGCGCGGCAGTTCGCGCAGCAGATTTACGACCTGGCCATGCTCCGCACGCTGATCCAGGTCGGGCGCGACTTGGTCGACAATGCGATGGACACCTCGCAGGAGGTCAATCCGCGCGCGCAGATCGAGGCAGCCGAAGAGGAACTGTTCAAGGTCGCGGCCGATGGCGGCAGCGAATCGTCGGTCAAGACTTTCGCCCAAGCCAGCACCGCGGCGATCCAGATGGCCGATCGGGCGCTCAATTCGGGCGGCGGCGTGTCGGGCGTCACCACCGGCCTGAGCTCGGTCAACGCCAAGATGGGCGGGTTTCACCGGTCCGACCTGATCATTCTCGCCGGGCGCCCGGGCATGGGGAAGACCTCGCTCGCGACCAACATCGCGTTCAACGCGGCGCAGCGTTACATGCAGGACGAGATGGACGGGATCGATCCGAAACAGCGGATCGGCGCCAAGGTCGCGTTCTTCAGCCTGGAAATGTCCGCCGACCAGCTCGCGACGCGCGTTCTGGCCGAACAGTCGCGGATTTCGAGCCAGGACCTGCGCATGGGCAAGATCAGCCAGGCTGAAATGGACCGGCTGGTGGTGACGTCGGGCGAATTGCAGAACCTGCCGTTCGTGATCGACGATACCGCGGGCCTGACGATCGGCCAGCTCCACACGCGGATGCGCCGCCTGCAGCGGCGGCATGGTGCCGATGGCATCGGGATGGTCGTCGTCGATTATCTCCAGTTGCTGACCGGCAGCGGGTCACGCGCCGGCGACAATCGCGTGCAGGAGATTTCGGAAATCAGCCGCGGGCTGAAAACCCTTGCGAAGGACTTGAACGTCCCGGTGCTGGCGCTGTCACAGCTCAGTCGTGCGGTCGAACAGCGCGAGGACAAGCGGCCGCAGCTTTCCGACCTCCGCGAATCAGGCTCGATCGAACAGGACGCCGACGTCGTGCTATTCGTCTATCGCGAGGATTATTACATCGCGGCGAAGGAGCCGAAGAAGCCGGTCGACGGCGACGACGTGAAGGTGTTCGAAGATTACGCCAAGTGGGGCCAGGACATGGAACGGGTCCATGGCCTCGCCGAACTGATCGTCGCCAAACAGCGTCACGGATCGACCGGCAAGGTAATCCTGAAGTTCGAGCCGCAATATACGTTGTTCAGCGACTATGCCGGGGATTATACCGGGCCGGCGTACGAATAAGCTTCGCACCCGAGCGCTATTGTGTCTGTCACCCCGGTTGTTCGAGCGGCTGACGTAGCGGGACCCCGGCTCAAGGCCGGGGTGACGAAAACGAGATGCCGACTGTCAGAAAACCGGTTCTTCGCCCGGTTTCTCAGGGACGTGGATGCCGCATTCGGTCTTGTCCCAGCCGCGCCAGCGGCCCGCGCGCGGGTCTTCGCCGGGCTGAACTTTCGAGGTGCAGGGCTGGCAGCCGATCGAAGGATAGCCATCTGCCTCAAGCGGGTGGCGCGGCAGATTGTGCTCGGCGAAATAGGCGTCGAGATCGCCCTTCACCCAATCTCCGAGCGGGTTGACCTTCAGGCGGCCGTCCTCGATCTCGAACCGCGCGATGTTCTGGCGAGTCTGCGACTGAAACGCCTTGCGTCCCGAAATCCAGCTATCCAGCCCGGCCTTGGCGCGCTTGAGCGGCTCAACCTTGCGGATTTCGCAGCAGCCGTCGGGGTCGTAGGACCAGCGCAGCTGCTGGCTATCCTTCGCCGCCAGCACGACCGGATCGGGGGTGATCGTGCGGCTGTCGCTGAGCCCAAACGCCGCCATCAGTGTGTCGCGATACGCCAGGGTCTCTGGAAACATGCGGAGCGTGTCGACGAAGATCACCGGCGTCGCGGGATTGGCGCGCGCTGTCAGGTGGAGCAGCACTGCGCTCTCGGTTCCGAACGACGACACGACCGCGGTGTTGCCGAGCGTGCCGTCGGCGAACAACGCCTTCAGCATCGCCAGCGTATCAACGCCCGCGAAGCGCGCGTTCAGCGCGTCCGCATCGGCCTGCGTAAAGGCGGGCGCGGTGTCGATGACGTCGATCTTTCGCGCCACGCTAGCCATGCCGCAGCTTCCACACCGGCACAGCAGCGTCAGCGGCGGCCTGATAGTGAAATTCGTAGCGATCGAGCGAGGCCTTGAGCACGACCGGGTCGATCGGCGCTTCGGGTGCGAAGCTGTCGAAGCCACAGCGGCGCATGAACGGCACCTGGTCGACCAGGACGTCGCCCGCCGCGCGCAACTCGCCAGCATAGCCCGCTTCGCGCAACACGCGCGCCGACGAATAGCCGCGCCCGTCGCGATAAGCTGGGAACGATACTTCGATTAGCGCGAGGCGGTCGAGGAAGGGGAGTAGCGCGCGCGCATCATCGCCTGACTCCAGCCGCACCGCGGTCGCGTTGGTCTGGTCGGCGAGGAATGCGTCGAGCGTCACCGCGGGTTCGTCATGCGGCGCGTCGTCGCGGAAGCGCAGGAAATCGGCATCAGCCATAGATCGCCTCCTTGAACGGCTCGAACCCCACGCGGCGATAGGTGTCGAGGAAGCGTTCCCCCTCCGCGCGCACCGCGAGATATTTGTCGGTCACGCGCTCAACCGCATCGACGATGCCGTCCTCGTCGAAACCGGGACCGGTGATCTTGCCGAGGCTGACATCCTCCGCGCCCGATCCGCCGAGCAGCAGCTGGTAGTTTTCGGTGCCTTTCTTATCGACCCCCAGGATGCCGATATGCCCGGCATGGTGGTGGCCGCAGGCGTTGATGCAGCCCGAAATCTTGAGCTTGAGTTCGCCCAGTTCGCGCTGGCGGCCAAGATCGGCGAAGCGCGTCGCGATCTTCTGCGCGACGGGGATCGAGCGCGCGTTGGCGAGGCTGCAATAATCGAGCCCCGGGCACGCGATGATGTCGCTGATCAGGTCGAGATTGGCGTCGGCGAGTTCGGCGTCGTTTAGCGCCTGCCACACCGCATACAGATCGGCCTTGCGGACATGCGGCAGGACGATGTTCTGCGCGTGGGTGACACGGAGTTCGTCGAACGAATAGCGCTCCGCGAGGTCGGCCATCACGTCGATCTGGTCAGCGCTGGCGTCGCCGGGGATGCCGCCGACCGGTTTCAGGCTGATGTTGACGATCGCATAACCCGGCGCCTTGTGGGGTTTGACGTTCTGGTCGAGCCACACCGCGAAATCGGGATCGCTGCGGTCGATGTCATCGCTTGCGCTTGCTTCGAACGCAGGTTCGCCGAAGAAGGCGGTGATGCGGTCGAGTTCGGCCTGTGGCGGATCGATGCCGAGCGCCTTCACCAGCGCAAACTCTTCCTCAACCTGGCGGCGATATTCGTCGGCGCCGAGTTCGTGGATCAGGATCTTGATCCGCGCCTTGTAGATATTGTCGCGCCGGCCGTAGCGATTGTAGACGCGCAGGCACGCCTCCAGATAGCTCATCAGATCGTCGGCGGTGACGAAGTCCTTGATCAGCGGCGCGATCATCGGGGTGCGGCCCATGCCCCCGCCGACATAGATCGCGGCGCCAAGCACGCCGTCACGCTTCACCAGCTGGATGCCGATGTCGTGAAGCCGCATCGCCGCGCGGTCCTCATCGGCGGCGATCACCGCAATCTTGAACTTGCGCGGGAGGTAGCTGAATTCGGGGTGGAACGTGCTCCACTGGCGGAGCAGCTCGGCCCAAGGGCGCGGGTCCGCTACTTCGTCAGCCGCCGCACCGGCGAACTGGTCGGACGAGATGTTGCGGATGCAATTCCCGCTGGTCTGGATCGCGTGCATCTCGACCGTCGCGAGGTCGGCGAGGATGTCCGGCGCATCCTCAAGCTTGATCCAGTTATACTGGATGTTCTGGCGCGTCGTGAAATGCCCGTAGCCGCGATCGTACTTGCGCGCGATATGGCCGAGCATCCGCATCTGGCGGCTGTCGAGCGTGCCGTACGGCACCGCGACGCGCAGCATATAGGCGTGAAGCTGGAGGTAGAGGCCGTTCATCAGCCGCAACGGCTTGAACTGATCCTCGGTGATCTGTCCGGCAAGGCGGCGACGGACCTGGTCGCGGAATTCGTCGACGCGCGCATCGACGATCGCCTGGTCGTAGGTATCGTATTTGTACATCAGCGAAATTCCACCGTTCGCCCTGAGCTTGTCGAAGGGCGTGCCAAGTTCACGTGCGTAGACAGGCTCAGCACGAACGGGTTGATGAGCGACATCAAATCACCCAGCTGCCGGCATTGGGATCGCTCGGCTTCAGCGTGAGGTCGGGGCGCACGGTCGGGCCGAGCGCGCGGATGCGGTCCTTGATATGCGCGGGGCGGGGGCCGTCCGGCGTCGTCTCGGCATCGATGACGTAAGCGCCATTGACGCGCTGCGCGCCGGATTCGGTCTGCAGGATCGCTTCGCCCTTCTCGCCGACGTCAGCTGCGTCCTCGACATGGCGCGACCACCCGCTGCCGGTCCACCAGGTCACGTCGCCGGTTGCGAGATCGTTGCCGGTCAGCAGCTTCATGCGGCTGCCTCCGCCATCCGTGCCCAGCGTGCGAGCTTGTCCTCGGCGTCGGACAGTTCGACCACCTCGCCGACAACGATGATCGCGGGACTCTGCACTTTCTCGCGTTCCACCATCGGGCCGAGATCGGCGAGCAGGGTCTTCATGGCGCGGCTACCCGCAAGCGTGCCCTTTTCCAGCACCGCGACCGGCATGTCCGGCGCGACGCCGTCCGCCATCAATTTGTCGGCGATGTCGGGGCAAGTCGCGACGCCCATATAGATGACCAATGTCCGCCCCTTGCCGGCCAAGCCGGACCAGTCCTGATCGGCGAGTCCCTTGCACTGGCCGGCGACAAAGCTGACCGCCGATGAATGATCGCGGTGTGTTAGTGGCAACATCGCCTCAGCCGCACAACCGAGCGCGGCAGACACGCCGGGGATCACCTCGACCGGCAGGCCGGCGGCACGGACCGCTTCGACCTCTTCGCCCCCGCGGCCGAAGATGAACGGGTCGCCACCCTTCAGTCGGACGACGATCGCGCCAGTTTTTACATGAGCGACGATAAGGGCGTTGATGCCGTCCTGCGGTACCGTGTGCTTCGATCGCGACTTGGCAACCGAAATGCGATGCGCGTCAGGCGCAAGGTCGAGCACGCGCGGGTCGATCAGCCCGTCATGAACGACGACGTCGGCGGACTTCAACGCCTCCACCGCACGCACGGTGAGCAGGCCGGGATCGCCCGGACCGGCGCCGACCAGGATGACGCGCCCGCGCGCCTGCGGATCGAGTATGCTTGCCATGGTGGCGCAGATGCGCCCGCCGACGCGCCGCGGCAACCGATGGATGCTTGGCCGTGGCCTAGCGAAACTTTCCGCGGTCGTTCGCCGCGGCGGCCAATTCCCGCGCGCGGCGCTCGAGCCGGATAGCTTCGTCGATCAAGTCGGCGGCGAAGGCGGAATCTTCCTTGCCCATCGCAATATCCAAGCAGTTTCCGGCTTCGATATGGAGGCGAACGGCGCGGGGCGGGGCAGTGATTGTGGCCGGTTTGGTAATCATATCAGCGTCTTTGCGGACCACCATAATGCCGCAACGCACCGGGAGTTCCCGGGCGTTGCGACAGCGTGTTGGTTCGCTTTTATTCCTCGCGCTGACCCATCAGGCCGAGGAGCAGCTGAAACATGTTGATCAGGTTCAGGTAGAGCGACAGCGCCCCCATGATCGCCATTTTGTCGAGCGCTTGATGTCCGCGATATTCGACGAACTCGCTCTTGAGGCGTTGCGTGTCCCAAGCCGTGAGTCCGGCGAATACGACGACGCCGACGATCGACACCAGCATCTGCAGCATCGACGAGCCGAGGAAGATGTTGACCAGGCTGACGCCGATCACCGCGATCAGCCCGACCATCAGGAACGATCCGAGTCCGGTCAGGTCGCGCTTCGTCGTATAGCCCCACAGGCTAAGCCCCGCGAACATCGCGGCGGCGGTGAAGAAGGCGCTGGCGATGCTGGTGCCGGTGAAGACGAGGAAGATGCTCGCCATCGATACGCCCATCACCGCGGCGAACGCGAAGAAGGCGGTGCGCGCGCCGGCGGTCGTCATCCGGTCTACCCGGAAGCTGAAGAACATCACGAACGCGAGCGGCGCGAAGATCGCCACCCACTTCAACGGCGTGCCGAAGATCAGCGCCGACAACGGCGGCGTCGCCGCGACCGCGAGCGCGACCAGGCCGGTCAGCGCAAGGCCGAGCCCCATGTTACGATATATGCCCAGCATGTAGCTGCGCAGATCGGCGTCGAACGCCGCGCTTGCCTGGTTGAGGCGGGAAAAGGGGGAAAAGGTTTCCATGTGTCCAGGCTCCAGGTCAGATGGTCGCGGGGCGGCGACTGAGCACCACCCGTGCGACGCGCCGCATTTCGGCGGCGTCGGGGATGTGACGGAACAGGCGATCCTTGATCGCCAGGCGGCGTTTCTTGAGGTCGCGGACGCGAAGGGTATTGGGCGTAATGCGCGCCAGTTCGCGGCGAATCTCGCGGTTGATGAGCTGGTGGGCGGCGATCAGCCGCTCGATCATATTGGACATGCAAGCCACTCCATCGATGGTTCATCGATCGAGGTTGATCCGGTGCTTTAGGTGGGGAGCCTTTGGGCCAAAACCGAACCTGCACCGAGTTCACCTCGATGCGGTCCGACATCACGAAGGCTTTACTAAGCCCTCGCCAGAGGGGCCCGGTCCGCAGACATTAAACTAGGGAAATTGCGGAAAGTTTCAAGCCGTATCGCGGTCAGGTGTCGTCCGGCTCATATTCGCGCAAGCCGACGCCGATCGACGCCCGTGCCGCGTCGGCTTCGTTCGACACGACCGGATAGGCGCAATAATCGGCGGCGTAATAGGCGCTGGGGCGGTGGTTGCCCGACCAGCCTATCCCGCCGAACGGCGCGCCCGAGCTGGCGCCGTTGGTCGGCTTGTTCCAGTTGACGATGCCGGCGCGGGCGTTGGCCCAGAACCGGTTATAGAGGTCGGGCGTCTGGGTGATCAGGCTCGCCGACAGGCCGTAGCGCGTGTTGTTCGCCTCGATCATCGCGACGTCGAAATTATCGGTGCGGATGACCTGGAGGATCGGGCCGAACAGTTCGATGTCGGGCCGGTCGTCGAGCGCGGTCACGTCGAGGATGCCGGGTGTCAGGAACGGAAGGTCAGGCTGCGGGCGCTGCATGTGGCGGATCGGTTTCGCACCGCGCAGCACCAGTTCCAGGAAACTCTCGCCGAGCATGTCGGCCGCCTCGTTGTCGATCACCGGTCCCATGAAGGGCGCCGGATTGTCATGCGGGGCGCCGACGATGAGCTTGTCGACGATCTTCCCCAGTTCGGCGATCAGCGGTTCGTAGAGCGCGTCGTCGACGATCAGGCGCCGCGCCGCCGTGCAACGCTGTCCCGCGCTCGTGAAGGCCGACTGCACGACCAGGATCGCCGCGGCGTAGAGATCGGGCGTATCCCACACGATGATCGGATTGTTGCCGCCCATTTCCAGCGCGAGGATCTTCTCCGGCCGCTCGGCGAACTGGCGATTGAGCGCGATCCCGGTGCGGGCCGAGCCGGTGAACAGCAGCCCGTCTATGTCGGCATGCCCCGCCAGCGCCTTGCCCTCCGCGGGGCCACCGATCAGCACGCGTGCGCAGCCTTCGGGCACGCCAGCCTCGCGCAGGCAGTCAATGAGGAACGCGCCCGACGCCGGGGTCTTTTCGGACGGCTTGAACACCACGGCATTGCCCGCGATCAGCGCCGGGACGATGTGGCCGTTCGGCAAGTGCGCCGGGAAATTGTAGGGGCCGAGCACCGCGAGCACGCCGTGCGGCTTGTGGCGCAGCGCCATGCGGCTGCCCATCGGCGCGTCCATCCGCCGTTGCCCGGTGCGTTCGGAATAGGCAGAGACCGAAATATCGACCTTGGCGATGACCGAATCCACTTCGGTCCTGGCTTCCCACAGTGGCTTGCCGGTTTCGCGCGCGATCAGGTCGGCGAAGGCGTCGGATTTCGCCCGGACGACATTGGCGTAACGGCGCAGCGTTTCGATACGGAAGGTGACGGGTTTCGCCGCCCATTCCGCCCAGCTTGCCCGGGCGATCGCGACCTCGGTGTCAGCATCGCCGATCGCGCCGCGCCACAGCTCGGCGCCGGTTGCTGGTTCGTGGGAGATGATCTCGGCTGGCATTCGCGTATCGTCCTAGCGAGTTGCCGGGGCCGCGGCTAGCGCCGCGCCCATCTCGCGTATGGCGTCGACCTTTACGTAGAGCGGGGACCAATCGTCGTTTTCCGCGATGGCGGCCCAGATCGCCTCGACTTCCTCGATCAGCATCGAACACGGTTCGCCTGCCCAATATGGGTGGCTCCGGTCGGTGCGGGGGGAATAGGCGGCCAGCGCCGCGCGTGCCTCTGCCCATTCTTCCCCGTAGCTTCCCGGTAATACGCGGCCGAACGAGTCGAAGAAGAATCGGTCGATCGGTGTCGAGGTCGATCGGAGAACAGGTTCGATCGTCTGGACGAGCGCGCGGTCGGTCTCCGCGTCGCGGGGAGCCAGACCGAGCCGCCACAGTATCGCGTCGCTGACCGCGCGCTGATAGCGGTCGCCGAACGTGTCGAGCACGGCGATCAGCGGCTCCGCGTCGCAGATCGGGCGCAGCGCCACGGCGAGCTGCATCGCGTCCCAGTGGATCGCCTCGGGTTGGCGTCCGAACGCGTAAAGCCCGGCATGGTCGAAATACGCGGCGGTGAAGGCGGGGTCCCAGGTCGGATTGAAGCGCCACGGGCCGTAATCGAAGCTTTCGCCCGTGACGTTGATATTGTCCGAATTGAGCACGCCGTGGACGAACCCGGCGGCCATATAGCTTGCGGCGAGCCTCGCGGTGCGCTGGACGACGAGATCGAGCAGGCGGATGGGTGCGTCATCGCCGGGCTCCTCTTCGTAGAGGTGGCATAGGACGTAGGCGGTCAGTGCGCGCAGGCTGTCGTCTTCGCGGAAATAGGCCAACCGCTGGAACATGCCGATGCGGATATGGCTGTGGCTGAGCCGGACCAAAACTGCGGAGCGCGTGGGCGAGGGTTCGTCGTTGCGATCGAGCGCCTCGCCGGTCTCGATCAGCGAGAAACTGCGCGAGGTCGGCACGCCAAGCGCTTCGAGCATTTCGGTCGCCAGTATCTCGCGCACGCCTCCCTTCAGCGTGAGACGGCCATCGCCGAATCGGCTGTACGGCGTTTGCCCCGATCCCTTGGTGCCCAGGTCCATCAACCGTCCCGCGCCGTCGCGCATCTGCGCGAACAGGAACCCGCGACCGTCGCCGATTTCCGGGTTGTACACGCGGAACTGATGGCCGTGATAGCGGAGCGCCAGTGGCTGCTGCAGCGTGTCGTGCAGGGGCTGAAAGCGTCCGAAATGCGCGGTCCATTCGTCGTTGTTGAGCGAATCGAGTCCGACCTCGGCCGCCGCGCGATCGTTGCGGAAGCGCAGGATAGTCTGCGGAAAATCCGCTGCCGCGACGCGATCGTAGAATGCGTCGCCCAGTTCGAGGATCGTGCTTTCGGGCTGATAAGCTTGCGGCGAGGGAGGCATGCGGCAATATGGCGGCGTCGCCCAACAGGACGCAACCATGCCAGCTTATGAAAATCGTTACTGGGAGTCCGACGACGAAGTGCGGCTGCACTATCGCGACTATCCGGGGCGGGAGGACCGCCCGCCGATCCTCTGCATGGCCGGGCTGACTCGCAACGCCCGCGATTTCGAGGATGTGGCGGAGCGGCTGGCGGGGGAATGGCGGATTATCGCGGTCAATTTCCGCGGGCGTGGGGGCAGCGGCGCGGCCAAGGATCCGATGACCTATGTCCCGACGACCTATGCCAGGGACGTCGAGGCGCTGCTCACGGAGCTAGGCATCGACAGTTACGTCGCGTTCGGCACCTCGCTCGGGGGGATCGTGACCATACTGCTCGCCGCCAACGCGCCGGAAAAGCTCGCGGGCGCCGTGCTTAACGATGTCGGGCCGGAGATCGAGGCGGCGGGACTATCGCGGATTCGCACCTATGTCGGCAAATCCAATGTCTGGCCGACCTGGATGCACGCCGCGCGCGCGGTGCGCGACGGGAACGCCGACGTCTATCCGAATTACGGGATCGAGGACTGGCTGGCGATGGCCAAGCGGCTCTATCGCCTCAACAGCGCGGGCCGCATCGTGCTCGACTATGACATGAAGATCGCCGAGCCGTTCCGGGTGCCGGGCAATGAAGCCGGCCCGGACATGTGGGCGGCGTTCGACGCGCTCAGGAAGGTGCCCACCCTGATCGTGCGTGGGGCGCGGTCCGATGTGCTGGGTCAGGCGACGGCGCAGAAGATGGTCGCGCGGCTCGACGACGCCGAACTCGTGACCGTCCCCGATGTCGGCCACACGCCGATGCTGACCGAGCCCGAAGCCGTTACGGGCATCGACCGCCTGCTGGCCAAGGTCGCGAAGGAGCGCGTCAGCGCCTGACGCCCTTGCTTGATCGTCGGCGCCGACGCTAGGGGGCGTGCGTGCCCGCGCCGCTCAACATCCTTCATATGCATTCGTCGTTCGATCTGGGCGGCAAGGAAGCGCGTGCGGTTCGGCTGATGAACGCGTTCGGCGACCGGGCGCGGCACACGATCGTGTCGGGCGTGCCCGATGCGCTGTCGGCGCGCGATGCGATCGCCAAGGGCATATCCTATGAAATCGCCCAGAACCCGCCGCCCTTGACCGGTCCGCCGACGCCCGGCCGGTTCGAGGCGATCGCCAAGTTCATGCGGCGTTTCGATCTGGTGCTCAGCTACAATTGGGGTGGTATCGACGCGGTGATGGCGAAGCGCGCCTTTCCCAAGGGCGCGCCGCCGGTCATCCATCACGAGGACGGCTTCAACGCCGACGAAGCGGTGCGCCTGAAGGCGCGGCGGACGGTCTATCGCCGGATCGCGTTCGGCGCGGCGCACGCCGTGGTGGTGCCGTCGGTGACGCTCGAGCATCTCGCCAAGACGGTGTGGAAGATCGACGCACCGCTGCTCCACCGCATCTCCAACGGCATCCAGACCTCGCTCTACGCGCGCCAGCCCGATCCCAAGGCGATCCCCGGTTTCGAGCGCAAGCCGGGCGAGATCGTGGTCGGGGCACTGGCGGGGCTTCGGGAGGTCAAGAACCTGCCCGCCTTGGTCCGCGCGGTAGCGGGGTGCTCGGCGCGGATAAGGCTCGTCATCGTCGGCGATGGGCCGGAGCGCGAGAAAATCCTGCGGACCGCAGCCAACATGGCGATGACCGATCAGCTCGTCATGCCCGGCTTCCTGCCCGATCCGCACCGTTACATCGGCCTGTTCGACATCCTGTCCAACTCGTCGCTGAGCGAGCAATTCCCGATCTCGATCGTCGAGGGCATGGCGGCCGGCCTGCCGATCGCCGCGACCAATGCCGGCGACATGCTGCATATGGTCTCTCGCGAGAACTGGCCGCTGATCGACGAGCACCGCAACGAAGTCGGCCTGCGCGACGTGATCCAGGCCGCGGCGGAAAATCCGTCGGGGCGAGCGATCGTCGGCAAGGCAAATCGGGCCAAGGCCGTCGCCGAATATGACGAAAAGGCGATGATCGCGGCGTATCGCACGCTTTACGAAGGCGCGGTGAATAGGCCAGGGGCCTTAACCTAGCTACCGTATTTACTCGCACGCATGGCACGAGACGCTATAGCGATGCGTTACTGTTCAGGAGATCGATGTGTTCAAGGGCGTGAAGCCGATCATCTATAACGGCCGGGAGGTCTGGCCGCTGGTGGAAGGCGGCAAGGGCGTCGCCGCGACCAACCATGCCTCGGCTGGCGCGTGGGCGGCGGCGGGCGGCATCGGCACGGTGAGCGCGGTCAATGCCGACAGCTACGATCCCGACGGCAAGATCATTCCCCAGGTCTATCGCGCGCTGACGCGGCGCGAGCGGCACGAGGAACTGATCGAATACGCGATCGAGGGCGCGGTCCAGCAGGTCAAGAAGGCGTTCGACATCGCCGGCGGCAAGGGCGCTATCAATATCAACGTGCTGTGGGAAATGGGCGGCGCGCAACGCGTGCTGCACGGCGTGCTGGAGAGGACGCGCGGTCTCGTCGCGGGGGTAACGTGCGGCGCTGGCATGCCGTATAAATTGTCCGAGATCGCTGCGTCCTACAACGTCAACTACCTGCCGATTGTCAGCTCCGGCCGCGCGTTCCGCGCGCTGTGGAAGCGGGCTTACTCGAAGGCGGCGGAATGGCTCGCGGCGGTGGTTTACGAAGACCCGTGGCTCGCCGGCGGGCATAACGGCCTGTCCAATGCCGAGGACCCGCTGAAGCCGCAGGACCCGTATCCGCGCGTCAAGGAACTGCGCGAGACGATGCGCGAGGGCGGCATTTCCGACGACGTGCCGATCGTGATGGCGGGCGGCGTCTGGTATCTGCGCGACTGGAACGACTGGATCGACAACCCGGAACTCGGCGCGATCGCTTTCCAGTTCGGCACGCGTCCGCTGCTGACGCAGGAAAGCCCCATTCCGGAAGGCTGGAAGGCCAAGCTGACGGACATCGAGCCGGGCGAAGTGCTGCTCCATCGCTTCTCGCCGACCGGCTTCTATTCGAGCGCCGTGCGCAATCCGTTCCTGCGCAACCTCGAAGCGCGGTCGGAGCGCCAGATCGCCTTTTCCGCGCAGGAAGCGGGTGACCATACCTTCCAGCTCGACGTCGGCGTGAAGGGCAAGAATTTCTGGGTGACGCGCAACGACCTCCTCCGCGCCCGCGAATGGTTCGGCCAGGGGTTCACCGACGCGCTCAAGACGCCGGACAATACTTTGGTGTTCGTGACGCCTGAGGAAAAGGCGATCATCCGCAAGGATCAGGCCGACTGCATGGGATGCCTCAGCCAGTGCGCCTTTTCGTCATGGAAGGACAGCGAGACCAACTCGACCGGTCGCCTCGCGGACCCGCGCAGTTTCTGTATCCAGAAGACGCTGCAGGACATCGCGCATGGGGGCGACATCGACCAGAATCTGATGTTCGCGGGTCACGGCGCGTACAATTTCAAGAAAGACCCATTTTATTCCAACGGCTTCGTGCCTACCGTGAAGCAACTGGTCGATCGCATCCTGACTGGCGACTGACCGCAGCGCCGCTATCGCGCGGCCAAGACATGGTTAATTGCCCGGCAACCATGAAGCGTTAGCCTTGGCGGGATGAAGCGCGCGCTCGTCATCCGCCACGTCGATCATGAAGGCATTGCCGGCTATCGCGAGCCCATCGAGGCGGCGGGATACGAAATCCATCGCGTCGCCGCGCATCACGCCGGGTGCGCGGCGCTCGACATTCTGTCGCCCGATCTGATCATCGTGATGGGCGGGCCGATGGGGGTCTATGACACCGATCGCTATCCCTGGCTGAACGATGAGATCGCGGTGCTGCGGCGGCGGATCGCGACGGAGCGGCCAGTGCTGGGCGTGTGTCTCGGCAGCCAGTTGATCGCAGCGGCGCTCGGCGCGCCTGTCCGCAAGGGGCCGGCGCGCGAGATCGGGTTCGCGCCGCTGACCCTAACAGACGCGGGTTCCGAGAGTCCGTTGCGGCACTTGGCCGCGACCGACATGCTGCATTGGCACGGCGATACGTTCGACGTCCCCGAAAGCGCCGACCTCCTCGCCACCACGCCGCTCTATGCGCAGGCGTTCGCGCGCGGACGCCATCTGCTCGCGCTGCAATTCCACGCCGAAATGGGCGAGGACGAGCGGTTCGAGCATTGGCTGGTCAACGACGCTGCGGATATTGCCGAGGTTGGAGAAACGCCGGAAACGCTGCGCGATGCACATATCGAGAAGGGACCGGCGGCAGTTGCCGCGGGCCGCGCGATGATCGCCGAATGGCTGGCCGGGTTGGGCTAGAGCCACCCCTCCAGCACCTGGTCCGGCGGGCGGTCCCCATCGGCCCATTGCTGGATATTGCGGATGACGCGTTCGCCGGTCGCGATGCGCGCTTCGTAGGTGGCCGACCCCATATGCGGCAGCAGCACGACGTTCGACAGCGCGAGCAGGCGCGCGTCGATTGCCGGTTCGTGCTCGAACACGTCGAGCCCCGCGCCGGCGAGTCGCCCCGCCTCCAGTGCGTCGATCAGCGCAGCCTCGTCGATCGCGGTCCCGCGTGAGGTGTTGATCAGATAGGCTTCGGGCTTGAGCAACGCTATGCGGCGCGCATCGATGACATGCTCGGTCTGGTCGGTGTGCGGCGTGTGGATCGTCACGAAATCCGATTCCGCCAGCATCTCGTCGAGATCGGCATGCCACGTCGCGCCGAGTTCACTCTCCAGCGCCTCCGGCAAGCGATGGCGGTTGTGATAGTGGATCGCCAGCCCGAACGCGCGCGCGCGCGCCGCGACCGCCTGGCCGATCCGTCCCATTCCGACGATGCCCAGCGTCTTGCCCCCGATCCGGTGACCCAGCATCGCGCCGGGGCTCCAGCCGCTCCACTGGCCCGACCGCGCGAGCTTCTCGCCCTCGGCCAGCCGGCGTGGCACCGACAGGATCAGCGCCATTGTCATATCGGCGGTGTCGTCCGTCAGCACGCCCGGCGTGTTGGTGACCAGGATACCGCGCGCGCGCGCCGCCTTCAGGTCGATATGATCGACACCGTTGCCGAAATTGGCGATCAGCTTCAGCCGGTCGCCCGCCGCCTCGATAATGTCCTCGTCGATCATGTCGGTCACGGTCGGGACCAGCACGTCGGCGTCCTTGACCGCCGCGATCAGTTCGTCGCGCGTCATCGCGATGTCTTCTCGGTTCAACTGCGTGTCGAACAGCTCGGCCATGCGGTCCATCACCGCGTCGCTCAGCTCGCGCGTCACGATTACTCGAGGTTTTCGTCTCGAATTGGCCATGCCCCAAGGCTTGGCGCTGGTTTTGGCGGAGGTCAATCGGTTGATACGAAACGGTGCTCCGCGATAGGATGGCGACTCGATCGGGCAACAGGGGATTCAGCATGCGGTACGCCGCGGCATTGGTGATCATGGCGGGGGTTCTGGCGGTGCCGGCGGTGGCGGCGCTGGTAGAAAAGAAGCCGCCTTACTTCGCCTCGCTTCAGGCGAAGGAGGTGCGGATGCGCACCGGGCCGGGTCGCAATTACCCGATCAGCTGGAAATATGTCCGTCCCGGATTGCCGGTGAAGGTGATCGAGAATTTCAAGGAAAAGGGCGTCGGCGCGGCGTGGCGCAAGGTGGAGGATCCCGGCGGCACGCAAGGCTGGATGCAGGCCAATCTGGTCAGTGACGCCCGTACCGCGATCGTGATGGGCGACACCGTCGACCTGCGCGAAAGCCCGAGCGTCGGCGGCAAGGTCAACTGGCGCGCGGCGCGCGGCGTGGTGGGCCGGATCAGCCAGTGCGGCAGGGGCTGGTGCTATCTCGACGTGAAGGGGCGCGGCGGCTTTGTCGAGATCAGCCACATCTGGGGCGTCGATCCGACCGAAGCGCTGGAATGATGCGGATCGAACGCGACAATCTGTCGCGGCCGCAAGTCGCGGCGCTGGTTGAGTACCACCTCCGCGAGATGCACGCGCACTCGCCTGCCTGCCAGGTCTTCGCGCTCGACAGTTCGGGGCTCAGCCGTCCCGACGTGACCGTCTGGACGGTGTGGGACGACGCCGACTTGCTCGGCATGGGTGCGATGAAGCGGCTCGACGACGAGCATGGCGAGCTGAAATCGATGCGGACCGCGCCGGGCGCGTTGCGGCGCGGCGTCGCACGGGCCGTGCTCGAACACATGATCGGCGAGGGCAGGGCGCGTGGCTATCGGCGGCTGAGCCTCGAAACGGGAAGGACGGAGCCGTTCGAGGCTGCGCATGCTTTGTATCGGTCGTTCGGATTTACCGAAACCGGTCCGTTCGCCGACTATAGCGACACCAGTTTCAGCCGGTATTTCGTGCTCGAGCTGTAACCGGACGGCTCGGCCGATCCGCCCACTGGCGTCGCGCGCTCCAATCTGGCAGCAATCGCCCCGTAAACTGGCGGAGAGACCGATGAAGGTTAGGCTGTTGAGTGCGGTTGCCTGTGTGGCGTTGGCGGCCTGCACGTCGTCCCTGCCCACGAACAATGTGACGGCGGCGACCAACACGGCGACGCCGGCGCCCGCCACCGAGCCTTGGGGTGAGTTCCGCGATGCCTTTATCGACGGCGTGTTCAAGCTCGATCCCGCCTTCGCGGTCTATCAGGGCAAGCACGATTATGATGGTGGCATCCCCGACTGGAGTCCTGCGGGCCTGAAGGCGCAGGCCGATTTCCTCCGGAAGGCGATCAGCGATGCGCAGGCGTACGACAAGGCCAAGTTGTCGAAGCAGGATGCGTTCGAGCGCGACTATTTGATCCAGGTCGCGCGTGGGAAGCTGTTCTGGCTGGTGGACGCCGACCAGCCGCACAGGAATCCGGCTTATTATGTCGGCGGCGGGCTCGACCCCAACGTCTATATCGCGCGCAACTATGCCGATCCGAAGACGCGGATGACCGCGATCATCAAGTTCCTGCGTCAGGTGCCGTCGGCCGCCGCCAATATCCGCACCAACCTCAAGACCCCGATGCCGGCGAGCTTCATTCAATATGGCGTCGCTGGGTTCAGGGGCTTCGCCGACTATTACACCGGAGACGCGAAGAAAGCGTTCGCGCGCGTGCACGACAAGCAGATGCAGAAGGATTTCACCGACGCATCGACCGCGGCGTCGAAGGCGATGACCGACCTCGCCAACTGGCTCGAGGGGCAGAAGGGTTCGGCAACGCAGGACTTCGCGCTGGGCGCCGACAAGTTCCAGCGGATGCTGCTGGAGACTGAAGGCGTCGATACCCCGCTCGACCAACTCGAGGCGGCGGGTCGCGCCGACCTGAAGAAGAACCAGGACGCGCTCAAGGCGGCGTGCGACAAATACGCGCCGCGCAAGACGCTGCAGGCGTGCATGGACAAGATGAGCGCCAACAAGCCGCCGAACCTTGATCCCGTGGCCGAAGCACGGCGGCAGATCCCGATGCTCAAGGCGTTCGTGCTGGCTCACGACATTGTCTCGGTTCCCGGGACCGAACAGGCGCTGGTCGAGGAAAGCCCGCCCTATAACCGGCAGAATTCGGCCTATATCGATCCGCCCGGGCCGTTCGATAAGGGGATTCCGTCGGTCTATTATATATCGCCCCCCGACCCCTCGTGGTCGAAGGAAAAGCAGCTCGGCTTCGTGCCCGGCAAGATGGACTTGCTATTCACGTCGGTTCACGAAGTGATGCCGGGGCACTTCGTCCAGTTCCTCCACGCCAACCGCTCGCCGTCGCTCTTCGGCCAGTTGTTCGTCGGCTACGCGTTCGCCGAGGGCTGGGCGCATTATGCCGAGGAAATGATGTGGGATGCCGGGCTCAATGACGGCGACCCGGAAACGCATATCGGCCAGATCAGCAACGCGCTGCTGCGTGACTGCCGGTTCCTGTCGGCGATCGGGATGCACGCGCGCGGGATGAGCCAGGCGGACTCGTACAAGATGTTCCGCGAGCAATGCTATCAGGACGAAGGAAACGCCGACCAGCAGGCGGCGCGCGGGACGTACGATCCGGCCTATCTTAACTACACGATGGGCAAGCTGATGATCCGCAAGCTGCGCGACGACTGGATCGCGACGCGTGGCGGGCGGAAGGCGTGGAAGGAGTTCCACGACCAGTTCCTGTCGTTCGGCGGCCCGCCGATCCCGCTGGTCCGCGCTGTGATGATGGGGGGAGAGGCGAAGGCGGTCTTTTAGCGCGTCGTCTTAAGTGTCGGCACTTCGTCCTGCACCTCGGTCCGCTGCGGGTTGCGGATCGAGGGGCGAAGGCGTGCGATGCTGCAAAGGCCGGCGACCACGCACAGGCCGACCGACACGAGCGGCGGCACGCGGCCCGAGCCGATCTGCATCGCCAGCAGCAGCGCGACGACGGTCGCGCCGGTCGTCTGCCCGGTCAGGCGGATCGTCGATACCAGGCCACCCGCCGCCGCCGCTCGATCGCGTGGGGCGCTGCCGATGATCAGCCGTGCATTGGGCGGCAGGAAGGTGCCGAACCCCGAGCCGCATAGCGCCATCCGCCACGCAATATCGAAATAGCTGGGATGCTCAGGCAGGAACGCGATCAACAGCAAAGCTGCGATGCTGATGCACATGCCGATCCCGCCTAGCAGCCCGGCGGGTATCCGGTCCGACAGCCACCCGGCTAGGGGCGCGACGATCATGTTGGTCAGCGGCCACGGCGCGATCGCCGCGCCGACCATCGCCGCGCTGAACCCGAATTCCTGCGTCAGACGGAACGGCGTCGACAGCAGCAGCGTCATCGACGCGATGAACGCGGTATAGGCCCCGATCACCGACAGCGCGATGACCGGCCGGCCGAGCAAGTCGAGCGGCAGGATCGGATTTGCATCCTCCTTCTCACGCCTGACGAAATAATAGCCGACCAGCGCGCCAGTCGCGACGATCGCGGCGGACACTACCGGACTGTTGCCATGGACCGCGCTTTCCGCCCCGCCAATGACGAGACCGAACATCGCCGCGCACATCACCGCGCCCAGCACGTCGAAATGCGCATGCCGCGGCTTGGGGTCGGGCAGAGCGCGACCGAGCATCAGGCTGAGCAGCGCGAACGGGATCGCGCAGGCGAATACCCACGGCCACGGCGCCACGGCCAGCACCAGACCCCCGATCGTAGGCGCGGCGGCAGCCGAGCTCGACACGATTACCGAATTGATGCCTAGGCCGCGCCCAAGCTGGCTCGACGGATAGGTCGACCGGATCAACGCCGACGACACGCTGAGCGCGCCCGCCGCGCCGATCGCCTGCGCCGCGCGGACGATCAGCAGGAACGGCAGGCTCTTGGCGAAGAAACAAAGCAGGGTCGCGACGGTGAAGATCAATTGGCCCGTTTGATACATCCGCTTGAGTCCGATCCGCTCGCCGAGACCGGCGAACGGCAGGAGCAGCATCACGAGCATCAACTGATAGATCGTCACGATCGACACAACCGAACTCGACTCGACGCCCAGGTCGCGCGCGATGCTGGGCAGCGCGACGTTGGCGATGCCGCCGTCGATGATGATCAGCGCGGTGCCGCAGCACAATGCACCGATCGCGCCGTAGCGGCGGGGCAGGGGCAGGCCGTCGCTTTTGGCGGGTTCGATCTCGGGATGCGCGCTCATGCCGGGGTCCAGTCCGGCGGCGCAAGTTCGAAGCCGCCGAAATCGAACCCCGGCGTCACCACGCAACTGACCAGCGCCCAGCCTTCACGCGGTTCGGCCGCCTGCCAGGCGTTGGCGGGCACCAATATCTGGGGATTGGCCGGGTCGAGCAGGTGTTCCACCGTGGTGTCGCCGTCATGGATCAGCAACGTCAGCGGATGCCCATCGTTCCAGATCCACAATTCAGCGGCATCGACCCTGTGCCAGTGCGATCGCTCGCCCGCGTCGAGCAGGAACAGGATTGCCGTCGCCAAGTCGCGTCCGCCGCGCGGATCGGGCTGTCGCATCGTCTCGCGATACCATCCGCCCTCGGGGTGCGGCGACAGCGCAAGCGCGGCGACCAGGGGATGTGCGGGCATTGCCTTCCCTCATGCCGATTTCGCGCGCGGAAGCAACGTCGGCGGATTAACTCGCATCAAGATCAATTTCGGGAACAGGTCGGGTCGCTCGGCGGTTGTGTCGCCAGCGAAACTAAATCTGAAAGGTGGCGATCATGGGTAAAGGCATTCTGTTGTGGCTGTTGGGCATTCCCATCCCCATCATCATCCTGTTGTTGCTTTTCTGGCATTGATCGCCTGCCGGCCGTCTTGGATTGAGGCGGCCGGCATGCTTTGATCGGGGGATGCTGAGCCAGACGCTGCGCCGCTTGCCCGCGATCCTCGCCGGATTGGGTTTGGTCCTATCGCCGATCGCTGCGGCGACCACCGTTATACCCCTGTCAGCCGTCGATCCGTTCATCGGAACAGGCGGGGAAGGGCATACCTTTCCCGGGGCGGTGGCGCCGTTCGGGATGGTGCAATTGTCTCCTGACACCGACGCGACGTGCGAGATCCGCAAATGCTACCCGCACGCTGCTGGTTATCGGTACGAAGATCCGACGATCCAGGGCTTCTCGATGACCCATTTTTCGGGCGCGGGACATTCGGATCTTGGCGATTTTCTGATGATGGCGGTGTCGGGCGATGTGGTGCCCCTGGAACCCGGCGACGCTGCAAAGCCGGGAAGCGGCTACCGCTCGCGCTTCAGCCATGACGGCGAAGTCGCGAGCCCCGGTTACTACGCCGTGACACTGACGGATGCCGGGGTCCGCGCGGAGATGACCGCGGGGACTAGGATCGGGGTCCAGCGCTACACGTTCGGCAAGGAAAAACCGGCACACCTCGTCTTCGACCTGCGTTCCAGCCTGTACAATTATCCCGGCAAGGTATCGTGGTCGTCGATCCGGCTGCGGCCCGACGGCACGGTGACCGGGGGGCGTGAGACGCGCGGCTGGGCGCCGGGGCGCAAACTGTTCTTCGCGATGCGCTTCTCGCGGCCCTTGCTCGGCCATGAGTTCAAGAACACCGAGACGAACGTGCCGTATCGCGGGTTCAAGGGACCGGGTCGGTCGGGTAGCGACATCGCCGAGTTGAAGGGCCGGGCGCTGGTCGTGCGGCTCGATTTCGGGACGCTCGACGCACCGCTGGAGGTGAAGGTCGGCATCTCGACGGTCGACGAGGACGGTGCGATCGCCAACCTCGCCAGCGAGCCGGGCGATTTCGATGCGATCCGCGCACGGACCGAAGCGGCGTGGAGCAAGGCGCTGTCGGTGCTCGACGTGCAGGCGAGCGGCAAGATGCGGCGCACCGTTTACACCGCGCTCTATCACGCGTTGATGGCGCCGAGCGTTCTGTCGGACGCGGATGGCCGCCATCGCGGGCCGGACGACCAGATCCACAAGGCGGAAGGCTTCACGTTCCGCTCGACCTTTTCGCTGTGGGACACGTTCCGCGCGGAGCATCCGCTACTGACGATCGTCCAGCCGCCATCGACCACCAGTGACGTCGTCCGCTCGCTGATCGCCAGTCGTGAGGCGAGTCCCTACGGCGTCCTCCCCGTCTGGCAGTTTCAGGGGCAGGAGACGTGGACGATGATCGGCTATCATGCCGTCCCCGTCATCGCCGACGCGTACCTGAAAGGGATTACGGGGTTCGATGCCAAAAAGGCGCTCGACGCGATGGTCGCTAGCGCAACCTATGCCCCTTACGGTGGGCTCGGCGACTATATGCAGTTGGGCTATGTGCCGATTGATGGCGAGCCGGAGGCGGCGTCGAAGACGGTCGAATATGCCTATGACGACTGGACGATCGCGCGGATGGCGCGGGCGATGGGGCGGATGGACGTCGCCGCGACGTTCGAGAAGCGTGCGGCCTATTGGCGCAATTCGTTCGATGCCAAGACTGGCTGGTTGCGCGCGCGCAAGGCGGACGGGAGCTTTCGCGTGCCGTTCGGTCCGACCGCGATCAACTATGGCTCCGATTATACCGAGGGCAATGCTTGGCAATATTCGTGGTTCATGCCGCACGATCAGGGCGGGCTGATCAAGCTGCTCGGCGGCGACGCGGCGACCGTCCGGAAGCTCGACGCGATGTTCGATTTCGACGTGTCGAAACTCGACTACAGCCATGCCGAGGACATTGCCGGGCTGATCGGTCAGTACATCCACGGCAACGAGCCGAGCCACCACGTCGCCTATCTCTATGCCTTCGCCGGCGCGCCGTGGCGGACGCAGGCCCGGCTGAAGCAGATCGTCGCCAGCCAGTATAACGATACGCCCAAGGGGCTGTCGGGCAACGACGACATTGGCCAGATGTCGGCGTGGTTGGTCTTCACCGCGCTCGGTTTCTACCCCGTCGCGCCGGGCAGCGGGCAATATGTCATCGGCCGCCCGTTCGTCGATCGCGCGACGATCGACCTGCCCAACGGCAAACGCTTCACGATCGTCGCGGACGGGCTGAGCGACGCCAATATCTATGTCGGATCGGTCACGCTGAATGGAAAGCCGTTGACTCGTGTCTATATCACGCATGACGAGATCGAGCGCGGCGGCGAGCTTCGCTTTACGATGAGCGCGATCCCGAACAAGGCGTGGGGCCGGAGCATCGCCGCGCGCCCCTATTCGATGAGTGGATATTGAGATGACTGACCGGCCCGTCCGCATTCCCGGCCCCGACCACCCGATCACGATCGAGCATAACCCGAAGCGAGTGGTCGTGACCGCGAACGGCGCGGTCATCGCGGATACCCGCAACGCGCTGATCCTGCGCGAGGCGAGCTATCCGCCGGTTCAGTACATCCCGCGCGGCGACGCGGTGATGGCGGCGCTCGCCCGGAGCGACCGTGCCACCTATTGCCCGTACAAGGGCGAGGCGTCCTATTTCTCCATCCCCGGCGTCGACCGCGGGGAGAATGCGGTGTGGACCTACGAAACGCCGTATGACGCGGTCGCCGCGATCCGCGATCACTTGGCTTTCTATCCCGATCGCGTCACCATCGAGGAAATCGACTGACGTTCTTGCTGCACCGCAACATGAATGCTATATCAACTTACATGTACCTGACCGAGAAAGCCGAGCCGATGCCGAGCGGCGCGACGCCCACGATCCTTCAGGCGATCGTCACGAAACATTGCGTGACCGCGACGTACAACCGCGCGCCGATCGTGCTCGCGCCGCACGTCCTGTTCATGAAGAACGACGCACTGCATGTCGGTGGGGTGACGCTGGAGCGCGACGGCATACCGCCCAAGGAATACAAGATGGGCGTGTTCAAGCTCGACGGGCTGGGCACGATCGCGATCACCGACCGCCCGTTCCAGACCAGCGAATTGTGGGACCCGGCCGACGAACGATTCGTCGCGCAGCCGCTGATGACGGTCGAGCGCTAGCCCAAGCGCTGCTCCCTGTGCCAAGGTCGCCGCGGTGACCGAGGACAGCTCCAAAACCACGCTTTTCCGCCCCTGGCTGTGGCCAGCGCTCGGCTTGCTCGTGGTGTCGTTGGTTGGGCTCGGCGCGTATCTGGCGGATGAGCTGATCGAGGGCGAAAGCTGGGCGATCGACCAGCGGCTGTTGATGGGCCTGCGCGTGCCCGGCGACCTGCAGCAGCCGATCGGGCCGCATTGGCTCCTGCAAGCAGCGATCGACGTTTCCGCGTTGGGTGGACCGACCTTGCGAATCCTGTTCGGCGGGGCGGGGCTTGCCTGGCTGCTGTATCGCCGACGGCGGGCGGAGGCGGGGTGGATCGCGGTGTCGCTGATCGGTGCGGCGCTCCTCAGTTCCGTCCTGAAATACGCCATCGGCCGTCCGCGTCCGGAACTCGTGCCGCACCTGGCGTACGTCACCGACCCCAGCTTTCCGAGCGGCCACAGCCTTGGCTCCGCCGCGCTCTATCTGACCCTCGCGCTGATGCTGGCGGAGGATGCCAAGAGCTGGGCGGCGCGCATCGCGATCGTCGGGTTCGGCGCGCTGCTCGTGCTGCTGATCGGGTGCAGCCGCGTGTATCTGGGCGTGCATTGGCCGAGCGACGTGCTGGGCGGGTGGAGCTTCGGCGCCGCCTGGGCGCTGGCGGTGTATGCGGCGAACCGGTGGCTGCGGCGGAGGCGGCAGGGGCCTAAGGTCACACCAGGGTCACACTGACGCGGTTTCCGGCTGAGGTCGCGCCCTTCGCACGGCGGCGAAAAATTTGTTGGATCGCCGCTTAACGCCGGGGGATGGAAAGCGGGGTGGGGCTGACGGAGGGGTATCCGAGGGCGCATCGGCCAGGGTAGAGCAGGGGAAATCCTACATTGGAAGCGGGACGCTACCAGGCGTCACCACGGCTGGGCCGCGCCGTCGGCGGAAATGGCGATCCGGTTCGAACAGGCGTTCGGGCTGAGCGCCGACACGCTGATGCGGAAGCAGCGGCGCACGATCTGGCGCGCGTGCGGGCGGAGGGTGGTGTCGTTGGGGTGGAGCGGGTGGCGGCTTAGGCCACGCTCGTTTATTGGCCTTAATCTAGAACTGAAACGGAGTCTGCGATGCAGGGTCAGTGGGTTGGAGCAACAGAAGGAGACACGATCGGAAATCTGATCGTGGATTTGGACGATGAGCATAACCACTTTCGTGGCACCGCTCGATTATTCGCCACTGGCGAGCCCGGGATTGTTTGCGAGATTAAGACAGCTGATAGGTCGCCTAAGCAACAACTAGATTTCGTTCCCTTGCTTTGGATGCCAGAGGGCCAGCCGCAAATTGTGACCAGGGAAGTTATTTCGGACCTCCTACCCGACGTTAGTTTTCCGCGGACCGCCGATGTTACCCTAGAATTGATTAGTAAGAATGAACTCGCCGTAAAATGGGTTAGCGATGTTGGAACTGCTGGCCACGCATCTCTAATAAAATCTCGTGCCGAAGACCCCTCTAAACTAGAACCGATAAGCGAGATTCTCACTTGGAAGGAGTTCAAAGATTTCGGGGTTAGCCAGGAACCCGGCAAATTTATATTTCGAGGGCAGCCGGAGGCTTTTAAACTAAGGACGGCGTTTCATCGAACGCATCGAAAAGATTTGGTTAGATTTGTAGCAGAAGACATTCCACTGGCTCGCAAGCTGCTGACTTCGCAAACTAAACACCTATTCGATCTTTCGAAACCAGAGCAGGTTGGCGCTTTTTATAATTTACTTCAGCATCATGGTTATCCAACACCATTGTTGGACTGGACCTATTCACCATTTGTCGCCGCCTTTTTCGCCTATCGCAGAAGGCCACGGGATGCGCCCAGCGATAAGGTGCGCATTTTCGTCTTCGATAAAGCCGCCTGGGAAAGCGATTTCAGACAGCTGCAGGCAGTAAATTTTGCTGAGCATCACTTCTCCATTCTCGATGCGCTGGCAATCGAAAATCAACGGGCTACACCGCAACAGGCCCTATCAACTCTTACGAATGTTGATGACGTCGAGAGCTATATAGCTTTTCGGGAAAAAGAACGCGGGAAGACATATTTATATGCAGTTGATTTGCCAGCAGATCTTAGACGGGAAGTGATGGTAGAGCTTAGTTTCATGGGCATTACGGCTGGAACGCTATTTCCTGGATTAGATGGCGCTTGCGAGGCCCTTAAGGGGCGCCTGTTTCACCAGCAGTTGGCCAAATAGAATTTCTCACCCTACCGTCACAAAACTATCCATCACGCGCTTCCGCCCGGCCGCTTCGAATTCGATTTCCAGCTTGTTGCCTTCGATCTCCTCGATCGTGCCGTAGCCGAATTTCTGGTGGAACACGCGCATCCCGATCGCCACGTCGGACCGGCCCTTGTTGCCCAGGCTCACCGCGCTGGCCCGGGCCTCCACCACCCGCGCCGGTTCGCGCGTGAAGGTGCGGCTGGTGAAGCTGCCCCCGGGTTTGGCGAAGTCCACCCCCGCGGCGCGCTGCCACCCCGGGCCGCGGCCCGTGCCGCGCGCGACGTCGGCGAAGGGGTCGGCGCGTTCGCTCCAGTTGGCGCGCCACAGGCTCTCGCCGCCCGCCATGCTGCTTTCGCTGTCGATATGCGCTTGGGGCAATTCGGCGACGAAGCGGCTGGGGATGCTCGACGTCCATTGGCCGTAGATGCGGCGGTTGGCGGCGTGGATGATCGTCGCGCGGCGGCGGGCGCGGGTGATCGCGACATAGGCCAGGCGGCGTTCCTCCTCGAGTGAGGCGAGCCCGCCTTCGTCGAGCGAGCGTTGCGAGGGGAACAGCCCTTCCTCCCACCCGACCAGGAACACGGTGTCGTATTCCAGGCCCTTGGCGGCGTGGATCGTCATGATCGTGACCTTGGCCTCGTCGGCGGCGGCGTCATTGTCCATCACGAGGGAGACGTGTTCGAGGAACGCGCCGAGATTTTCGTATTCCTCCATCGCGCGGACGAGTTCGGTCAGGTTTTCGAGGCGGCCGGCGGCCTCGGCCGATTTCTCCGCCTGCCACATGGCGGTGTAGCCGCTTTCGTCGAGGATCTGGCGGGCGAGGTCGGGGTGGGGGAGTTCCTGCGCCATCTGCCGCCAGCGCGCGATGTCGCCGACCAGGTTGCCGAGCGCGCGGCGCGCCTGCGGGGTCAGTTCATCGGTGTCGAGGATGCGCGCGGCGGCGGTGGTAAGCGGGACGCCTTCCGCGCGGGCGAGCTGGTGGACCTTCGCCAGCGCCTTGTCGCCCAGGCCGCGCTTGGGCGTGTTGACGATGCGTTCGAAGGCGAGGTCGTCGGCGGGCTGGGCGACGACGCGGAGGTAGGCGAGCGCGTCGCGGATTTCCTGACGCTCGTAGAAGCGGAAGCCGCCGACGATGCGATAGGGCAGACCGATCGCGATGAAGCGGTCCTCGAACTCGCGAGTCTGGTGCTGCGCGCGGACCAGGATGGCGATGTCGTCGAGGTTGGTACCGTTGCGCTGCGCGGCCTCGATCTCGTCGCCGACGCGGCGCGCTTCCTCGGGGCCGTCCCACACGCCGAGCACCTTCACCTTCTCGCCCGCGTCGAGTTCGGTCCAGAGTTGCTTGCCGAGCCGCCCGCTATTGTTGGCGATCACGCCCGACGCCGCGCCCAGGATATGCGGGGTGGAGCGGTAATTCTGTTCGAGGCGGATGACCTTCGCGCCCGGAAAGTCCTTTTCGAACTTCAGGATATTCTCGACCTGCGCGCCGCGCCACGAATAGATCGACTGGTCGTCGTCGCCGACGCAGCACAAATTCTTGCGTTCCTGAGCGAGGAGGCGGAGCCAGAGATACTGGACGCTGTTGGTGTCCTGATACTCGTCGACCATGACGTATTTGAAGCGGCGCTGATAGTCGGCGAGCACCTCGCGGTGGGTGCGCAGGATCGTCAGCATGTGCAGCAGCAGGTCGCCGAAATCGCAGGCGTTGAGCGCCTTCAGCCGCGCCTGGTACAGCGCGTAGAGCTCCCCGCCGCGGCCGTTGGCATAGCGTTCGCTTTCGCCCGCCTGGATGTCGGCGGGGACCAGGCCCTTGTTCTTCCACTCGTCGATCAGTCCGCCGAGCTGGCGCGCGGGCCAGCGTTTCTCGTCGAGGTCGGCGAGCTGGATGATCTGCTTGAGCAAACGAAGCTGGTCGTCGGTGTCGAGGATCGTGAAATTGGGGTGCAGCCCGACGAGTTCGGCGTGGCGGCGCAGCATCTTCGCGCCGATCGCGTGGAACGTGCCGAGCCACGGCATCCCCTCCACCACGTCACCGACCAGCGCGCCGACGCGGTGCCGCATCTCGCGCGCGGCCTTGTTGGTGAAGGTGACGGAGAGGATCTCGGACGGCCACGCCTTGCGGGTGAACAGCAGGTGGGCGAGCCGCGCGGTCAGCGCGGCGGTCTTGCCCGTGCCCGCGCCGGCGAGGACGAGGACGGGGCCTTCGGTGGTGAGCACGGCGTCGCGCTGCGGCGGGTTGAGGCCGCGCAGATAGGGGGGATCGTCGGGCAGGGTCTGGGCTTGAGTCACGCGTGAACACTTAGGGAACGGGGGGCGGAGGGGCAACTGTCTGAGCCGCCGGCAAAGCCGTCGGCCGGATCGGCTTGCAGCCGTCCGCCGGCCGTGCGCGGTGCTGCGCTGCGCACACCGGCGCGGGCGTGGCCGCGCCTGCACCCGCGCATAAAAAACGGGGCGGCCCGGGAGAGCCGCCCCGCAGTTCGGGGAGGATCGGCAACGGGGGAAAGCCGATCCAAGTCGCGGCCGGCAAGGGAAAAGCGACCGCGCGACAGCTTAAATAGACCCCGTTCGTAACCGATCAATGTCGCAATTGTTGCAAATTGTCGCAGTGCCTGGCGGCTACCAGGAGTTGATCGTCGTGACGCTCCCTGGCTCTGGATCGTCCGGCGCGGTGACTTTCGGTGCTGGATGCTTTGCGACGCGTCGCGACGGTGCGAGCCGCAACGGCGGTTGCGGCACGGGAGCGGGCGACGGAGACGCGGTGGGCGTCGGGCGTGGGGCGATCGGAATCGCGGTGGCGCTGGGCGAGGCGGACGGCTTGGGCTGATCGGCGGGCATTGCGCACGATCCGATCGCCAGACCGATCGCGATCGCTCCCGTCAGGCCGACGCCTGCGACGATCCAGCCGCGCCTGACCATTGTGCGTGTCGCCCTGTCAGGAAGGGTCGCCAGCGGGCGGCGTAACGGGGAGCGGGGAGGGTGGCGCGTTAGCGGTCGACGGATCCGCAGCGGTGCCGGGCGGATCGCTGCTGGCCGGACCCTGCATTTCGGGCATCGGTTCGTTCGAGGGCGTCGGCTCGCCGTTCGTCGATCCGGCGTTGCTGATCTGCGGCGCGGCGTCGGGCTGGGCGTCGACTGCTACGTCGGCGGCGGACGGGTGCGGCGCGTTGGGATCGCCGCCGATCAGCTTCGTGCCCGCCGATGCCGTTGTGACCCCAGCGGCGCCATCGGTCGCGCGGAACGCGAGCAGGCCGATAAGCAGCCCCGCCGTTACGACGAGACCCAGCATGATCATGAACTGGCGATCGTTCATTCCATTTCTCACGGGAGCACTCATGCGAACACGATAGCGTCTAGTGGTGAAGATTTCGGCAATGTCGCGGCAGTGCGCGGAACCGGCGGCGCGCAGATCGGTTGTCGAAATCGTCGCTGCACTGCAAAAAAAGATTGCATGTTCGTTCGAACGAACTAATTGGCGATGCGTGGTTCAGCAGCGACTCCTGGACATTGCCATCGAGCAGTTCGGCCAGCACGGGCTGGAGGGCGTCAGCACGCGCGAAATCGCGGCGGCGGCGAACACCGCAATGTCGTCGATCACCTATCATTACGGCGGCAAGGAAGGTCTCTATCTGGCCGCCGCGGACGAAGTCGCCAAGCAGATGGGGTGTGACTGGCAGATCGACATGTTCGAGGCTGTGGTCGCGTCGGGCGATCCGGCGGCGGCGCGCGAAGCCATCGCTGATCTTACGCGCGGTTTCCTCCAGCAGCTGCAACAGCCGCAGAGCAACGATTGGGCGTTGTTCATCATGCGCGAGCAGCTTCAGCCGACCGAGGCGTTCGAGCGAATCTATGCCGGCACGATGGGCCAGACAGGAAAAGTGCTGGTCGACTTGATCTGTGTCGCGACTGGTGTTCAGGACGGCCAGGCGGCGCGGCTCGCGGCTATCTCCCTGTTCGGCCAGGTGCTGGTGATGAAGGCCGCGCGCGCGATGTGCCGCAAGATGCTCGAGCGTGAGACGCTGAGCGAAGAAATCATCGACGAATATGCCACACGGGTCGTGGCCAACATCGACGCCATCCTCGACCGGATGATCGCCGAGCGACAGGAGCAAGCATGAGCGAGGACAAACCCGCCGACGCGGCAGAAGCGCCCGGCACCGACGACGCGGCGGCCGCAGAAGCCAAGACGCCGATCTTCCGCAACCCGACGTTCTGGATCATCACGATCGTGGTCGTCGCGGCGCTCGCGATCGGTGGCTTCCTTTACTACCGGCATAGCCGCCAATTCGAAACGACTGACGATGCGTTCGTCGACGCGCATATCGTGCGGATCGCGCCCGAAGTGGCGGGGACGCTGATCCAGGTCGCCGATCTCGACAATCGCCACGTCAAGGCGGGTGATCTGCTCGCCGTGATCAAGCCGAGTGGTCCGCAGGCGCAGCTTGCCGAGGCGCAGGCCGGGATCGATCAGGCGACGGCGCAATTCAGCCAGGCGCAGGCCCAGATCGCCGCCGCAATCGCGACGCGCGACCAGACGCAGTCGCAGGCGCTCGCGCCGATCGCCGCCGCGACCAAGGCGGCGCAGGATTTGGCCCGCTACGAAAGCCTGGCGAAGATCGATCGGTCGGCGGTCGCCTCGACCCAGCTCGATCAGGCGCGTGCCAATGCACGCTCAACCGCGGGGCAGGCCGCCGCTGCTCGCAAGCAAGTGTCGAGCGCCGATGCGCAAATCGCGGTCGCGCGCAAGGCCGCCGACGCTGCCATGGCGATGATCGCCGCGCGGCGCGCGCAGGCCGATCAGGCGCGCGTGACGATCAACAACCTGCGCCTGACCGCGCCGGTATCGGGGCAGGTCGTGAACCGCTCGGTCAATGTCGGCTCCTACGTCGCGCCCGGCACGCAATTGCTGGCGATCGTCCCCGATACGATGTGGATCACCGCGAATTTCAAGGAAACCCAGCTCAAGGACATGCGCCTGGGCCAGGAAGTCACGATCAAGGTCGATGCCTTTCCCGACGTGAAGTTCCTCGGCCGAGTGGATTCGATCCAGCGCGGCGCGGGCCAGGCCTTTGCACTGCTCCCTCCGCAGAACGCGACCGGCAACTACGTGAAGGTGGTGCAACGCGTGCCGGTCCGGATCACCTTCCTGGTCGGCAAGGACGATCCAGACCCGCGCAACTATCCGATCGGGCCGGGCATGTCGGTGGTGCCCACGGTCAAGGTGCGCTGAGATGGCGAGCGCCGCCGCGACGGCGGACGACGCGCCGAGAAAAGAACCGGCGCAGGACGGCTGGGACAATAGCCGTTCGGCGGCGGGGCCATACAACCCCTGGCTGATCGTCGCGATGATCTCGTTGCCGACGTTCATGGAGGTGCTCGACACCTCGATCGCGAACGTCAGCCTCGATCACATCGCCGGCGGCCTGTCGATCTCGACCGACCAGGCGACCTGGGTGCTGACCAGCTATCTGGTCGCGAACGCGGTGGTGATCCCGATCTCCGGCTGGCTGTCTAACGCGATCGGGCGGAAGCGTTACTTCCTGATCTCGATCGCGCTGTTCACCCTGTCGTCGCTGATGTGCGGGCTCGCGCCCAATATCGGCACGCTGATCCTTGCGCGCGTGTTGCAGGGGATTGGTGGCGGCGGACTGGCGCCGGTCGAACAGGCGATGCTGGTCGATACATTTCCGCCCGAAAAGCGCGGCATGGCGATCGCGGCGTTCGCGATCGTGGTAGTGGTCGGGCCGGTGCTTGGGCCGACGCTGGGCGGCTACATCACCGAAGTCGCCAGTTGGCATTGGGTGTTCCTGATCAACGTGCCGTTCGGGATCATCGCGTTCTTCCTGGCGGACATCTTCGTCGACGAACCCGAACAGGTGAAAAAGGATCGCGCCAAGATGCTCGAGGGCGGGCTGCGGATCGACGTGGTCGGCGTGATCCTTGTCGTGCTCGGCCTCGGCTTCCTCGAACTGACGCTCGATCGCGGCGAGCGCGAGGACTGGTTCTCCAGCGGAATGATCGTCGCGACGGCGACGATCTCGGCGGTGTCGCTGGCGGCGCTGGGCTTCTGGGAATGGCGGCAGAAGAACCCTGTCGTGGACGTGAAGCTGCTGAAGAACCGCAATTTCTCCGCGACGCTGATCATCATGGGCGTGACCGGCTTGATCCTTTACGGCACCACGCAGTTGATCCCGCAGATGCTGCAGCAGGTACTGGGCTACAGCTCGTTCGATTCGGGGCTGGCGCTGACCTTCGGCGGCATCGCGACGGTGCTGATGGTGCCGTTTGCCGGCGCGATGGCGGGCAAGGTCGACGTGCGGTTGCTGCTCGGCGTGGCGTTGCTCATTCAGGCTGGTGCGCTGTGGCACATGACGCACATGAGCGCCGACATCACCTTCTTCGATGCCGCGTTCGCGCGCACGTTGCAGGCCGTCGGGTTGCCGTTCCTGTTCGTGCCGATCAATGCCGCGGCCTATAACGGCCTTGCGCGCGAGAGTACCGCGCAGGCCTCCAGCATGCTCAATGTCGCGCGCAACGTGGGCGGGTCGATCGGTATCTCGATGTCGCAATCGTGGCTGGTCGGCGCGACGCAGACGCGGCAGTCGCAACTGGTTGAGAACCTCAACCCTCTCAATCCGAACTATACCGACTGGATGGCGCGCGCGAAAGGCGTGTTCGCCGACACGTTCGACCCTAACGCGATTCCGACCGGCGTGCTGTATCAGCAGGTCGTGCGTCAGGCGGCGATGATGGGATTCCTCGACGTCTTCCGGTCACTGATGATCCTCGTGCTGGTGCTGACGCCGACCGTGTTTTTCCTGCGGGGCGGGAGAAGCGCAGGCGGCGGAATGGGACACTGAAAATGATGAAAAAACCGATCCTGATCGTGTCTATGCTGGCAGTCACCGCCTGCACCGTCGGCCCCAATTACACCAAGCCCGACATCGCGGTGCCGGCTGCCTTCGCCAGCGCGCAGGACGCGCCGCCGCCGGGGCAGGCGATCGACCCGGCGCGGTGGTGGGAGGCGTTCGGCGATCCGACGTTGACCGGGCTGATCGACCGTGCGCTGAAGGACAATCCCGAGATCGCCATGGCGGCCAGCCGGGTGCGAGAGGCGCGGCTCGGCGAAATCCAGGCGCGCGCGCAATATAAGCCGACGGTCGATGCGACCGCGAACGCGACTGACGTCAAGTTCAGCAAGAATGCCGGCTTCTCCTCGCTCGCGCGCGCCTTTTCCGGCGGCGGCGGGCAAGGGGGCGGTACGACGGGCGGGGTCGCGCTGCCGGGCGACAGCATCAAGACGTTCGCGGTGGGGTTCGACGCGAGCTGGGAGATCGACGTTTTCGGCGGCGGGCGGCGTGGCGTCGAGGCGGCGCTGGCGCGTACCGAAGCGGCCGAATGGAACCGCCGCGACGCCGCGGTGATGCTCGCCGCCGAAGTCGCCGACGCGTACTTCGCGATGCGGCTCGACCTCGATCAGATCGCCGTGCTGGAAAGCGAGATCGAACGGCAGAGCCGGGCGCTGCAGATTGCCGGCAATATCGCGAAGGTCGGCCTGGCCCCGGACATCGACGTGACGCGCCAGAACGGCAACATCACCGCTACGCGCGCGCGGCTCGAACCGCTCAAGGCCGATCTGGACGTGCGCAAGCATGCGCTGGGGGTGCTGCTGGGGCAAAGCCCGGACGCGCTGCTCGGTGAATTGTCCGGTCCGTTGCCTGCGCTCGCCGCGACGCCCACCATTCCGGCTGGTCTGCCGAGCGATCTGCTGCGCCGCCGCCCCGACATTCGCGCGGCGGAGCGCAACCTAGCCGCATCGACCGCCGACATTGGCGTCGCCGTGGCCGATCTCTATCCCCGGTTCAGCCTGACCGGGATCGCGCAACTGATCTCGACCTCGCTGTCCAGCCTGTTCGCCGGCGACAGCCTGCAGCTGACCGGCACGGGCGCGGCGACCTTCCCCTTGTTCGACTGGGGTCGGCGCAAGGCGACGGTCGGGGTGCGTCAGGAACAGCGCGAACAGGCGTACCAAGCGTATCGAACCGCCGTCCTGCAAGGGCTGCGCGACGTCGAGGACGCGTTGACGCGGATCGAGGCAGAGCGGCGGCGCAACGCGTTGCTGCGGCAAGCGCTGGCCGATGCCGATCGATCGGCGGCGGCGGATCAGGCGCGCTATCAGTCCGGGCTGGTCGCGCAGGATACGGTGATCAATACGCAGGTCGATGTGCTGCGCGCGCGAGAAAACCTGGCTGCGAGCGACGCGCAGTTACGGCAGTTGAGTGTTGCGTTGTTCAAGGCGATCGGTGGCGGCTGGTCCGAAACGCCAGCCGGCTAACTATTTTAGGCGGATCGACGTCGCTTGGTCGACCCGTTCGGCCATGCTTGTTGCCGATTCGAAATGGTTAACAAATAGTTAATTTCGCATGATTTTTGGTCAGCAAGACCGTCTTTCGGGCGTTCCCATGATCTGGATAAAGAGCGACCCGCCTCCGCTGGTATCCTGATGTAAAATCAGGAAAACCGGCGGGAAGCGGGCCGTCTAAATCGCTTTACCAGGGGCGAATCTGATCGCCGTGGATAAGCGCAATGAGAAACGCGAGCATTGCTTTACTCCTAGTGCGCCCACCCCGGGCACGGCTCATGGTTAATTGAAATTTAACCAAAAAGCAATCGGTTCCATGGGAAGTCCGTGTCGAGCCGTTGTTGAAATTGCGGCGATTTTTAAGGGTTCCTTCAGTCCGAACGGGTATCGCCCTGAGCCATGTCGCGTGCGCGCATACCGAACGAAGAGGCCGTCAAACGGTCTTCCCGGCCCGACGGAGGGGGCATCCGCCGTACCCGCAACCGCCGGACGACGCCGGCGGTCGAGGTCTCTTCCGCCAAGCCCTGGATGGCGCAGGCGCTGCTCCAACTAACCAATCAGACCGCGTTGCGTCGGCTGCTTGGCGTCGCGCGGTCGAATGGCGTTGCGTTCGACGTCGCCGACCGCATCGCCATCTTGCTTCCGCATGCGGTCGTGACCGTTGTCGGGCGATGGACGATCGAGGTTGAGACTTCGGTCGGTGACTCGGGAGACCTTCATCGGTTCGCGGCGGTACTCGCGCGAGCGGGCGGGGATCCTTTCGATCTCGACGGCGAGCACCATGTGATCGACCTTGCGATCGGCGTTGCGGCAGGTTCGCCGGGCTTAATCGACGAAATTCGGCTGACCGAAGAGGTCGAAGACGCGCTGATCCAGTCGCGGGCCGACCACGCGCCCGTGGTGCGCGATCTCTCGCTGATCGATCCGATGGTCGATGCGATGGCGCTGAAGCGCGATCTGGCGGGCGCGGTCGATCGCGGCGAACTGTTTCTGCAGTATCAACCCAAGGTCCATGTCCGTCATCAGCAAGTCGCCAGCGCCGAAGCGCTGTTGCGGTGGCGTCACCCGAAGCGCGGTCTGATCCTACCCAACGATTTCATCCCGCTCGCCGAAAATACTCGCGACATAGATCGCATGACCTTGTGGACGATTGAGCAGGTGATCGCCGACCAGCAGAAGCTGCGGGCCGACGGTCAGGAGATTACGGTCTTCATCAACATTTCCGGCCAGCTACTGAGCAACGCGAAATTCGTCGAACGGGTCTGTGAGATCGTCGCAGCTACCGACGTGCAGCTCGGGTTCGAAATTACCGAGACCTCGGTGATCCGCGATCCCGTGAGTGCGATCGCCAACCTCAACATCTTCGCGGATCACGGCATCGCCATCGCGATCGACGATTATGGCGCCGGTCTGTCTAGCCTGGCTTATCTGAAGCAGCTTCCCGCGCGCGAGCTGAAGATCGACAAGATGTTCGTGCTGCAACTAACCAGCAGCAACCGCGATCCGTTGATCGTGCGATCGACGATCGACCTGGCGCATGCGCTGGAGATGGAAGTGACCGCCGAGGGCGTCGAGACGCCCGCCGCGCTTGCGCTGCTCAGCGTGATGGGGTGCGACATGATCCAGGGCTATTTGATCAGCCGTCCGGTCGAGATCGACGCGTTCCGACAGTTCATGCGCGATCACAAGGGCGCCGCACTAGTCGATTCCGCGCGAGCGACCTTCCGCGCCGGCGCTTTTCGCCGCGTCGCCTGAAGCCTTAGCGGGGTTTTAACCGGCGGCATGCAAGGTGCCCGCACGATGACGGCGCGCCACGTCCATCTTTTGATCGTCCTGCTCGCCGCATTGCTGTTCGGCGTGGCGCCAGCCGTCGCACAATCGAATGGCAATGCGGGCTTCGACGCGACCGTCGCCGACGCCCGCGCCAGCATGATGACCGACCCTCAGCAAGCGATCGTCAAGGCAAAGGCCGCGCGTGACATTGCCGATGCCGGTCCGGCGGCCGATCGCGCGACTCGCGTCGCGACGGCACAATGGCTGGAGGGGGAGGCGCATCTTCGCCTGAACGACCCGAAGGCCGCGGGTCCGCTGATCGAATCTGCTTACGCGACGCTCAAGAACCTCCCGGCGACCAAGCTGAAGGGCGACGTGCTGCGCTCTCGCGGCGGCTATCACGCCGCGACTGCCAATGTCGCCGCAGCGCTGGCCGACTATCAGGCCGCATTCGAAATCTACCGCGCGATCAACGACGCGCGAAGCCAAGCGATCGCTCTGCTCAGCATCGCCGGCCTCTATCAGGATGCGGTGGACTATAAGTCGGCGCTGGCCAAATATAGCGAGGCGCTGAGCCTCTACCGCGGCGACCCGCAACTGCTGGTTGCGATGTACAACAATCGCGGCGACGTGCTGAAGGAACTGGGCCAGTACGACAAGGCGGAAGCTGACTTTCGCGCAGCCCTGAAGCTGGCGCGCGATCTCGACAGCACGGTGATGCAAGCGCAAGTACTGCGCAACCTAGCCTGGACGCAGTTGCGCGCGGGCAAGGTCGACGCCGCCGACCAGACCGTGGCGGCGGGCTTCCGGCTGCCGCGCGACCGCGACAGCGCCGGATCGACTGCGTTGTTCTGGTCGGTTGCGGCGCAAGTCTCCCTGCAGCGAGGCAATCTCGAGGAGGCGCGCGCGCGGATCGAGCGTGCCTTTGCCGACGTCAACGTCGCCGAACCGACGATGGTGTGGTGGCAGGCGCACAAGACCGCGTTCGACATCTACAAGAGGCTTGGCGACAACGGCCGCGCGTTGGTCCACCTCGAAGCGCTCAAACAGCTCGACGACGCCAGCAACAAGGTGGCCGCGTCGTCCAGCACCGCGCTGGCCGGGGCCAAGTTCGACCTGTCGAACAAGGAGCTGAAGATCGCAAAGCTCCAGGCTGACGACGCCAAGAAACAGGCCGAGTTTGAGCATGCACAGGCGACAACGCAGCGCTGGATCTTCATTGGGTCGGGCGTGACCGCGGTGGTCATCATCGGCATGCTCGGCTTCGGCTTGATTACGATCCGCAAGAGCCGGGATCAGGTACGCGCCGCCAACGTCGATCTCGCATCGACCAACGTCGCGCTGGGCAAAGCGCTGGCGGCGAAGACCGAGTTCCTGGCGACCACCAGCCACGAAATCCGCACGCCGCTCAACGGCATCCTCGGCATGACGCAAGTCATGCTCGCCGACCAGAAGCTCGATCCCGGCATGCGGGACCGCATCAACGTGGTGCACGGCGCTGGCGTCTCGATGCGCGCGCTGGTCGACGACATTCTCGACGTCGCCAAGATGGAGACCGGAAACCTGACGGTCGAAAAGGCGCCCGTCGATCTGCCCGCGATGCTGCGCGACGTGTCGCGGATGTGGGAGGATCAGGCGCGGGCCAAGGGCCTGACCTTCGACCTCGACATCAGCGGCGCGCCGGGCCGGATCGAAAGCGACCCCGCGCGGTTGCGCCAGGTAGTGTTCAACCTGCTGTCCAACGCGCTCAAGTTCACGCAGGAAGGGTCGATCCACCTTTCTTCGAGCGTTATCGCGGGTGGGGAGGGTGAGCAGGTCGCGATCGTCGTCCGCGACACCGGGATCGGCATTCCGGCCGAAAAGCTCGATCTGATCTTCGAATCGTTCCGTCAGGCCGACGCCGGCACCACGCGCCAGTTCGGCGGCACCGGCCTCGGTCTCGCGATCTGCCGCAACATCGCGCAGGCGATGGGGGGAGACGTGACGGTCGTAAGCGAGGAGGGGCGGGGATCGACCTTCACCTTCGCCGTGCCGCTGGTGCGCATCGCGGACGAAGCGCCGGTCGCGGCGGACGACGGCAGCGGTGCGCTGTTGATCGTCGACAAGAACCCGATCAGCCGCGCGATGTTGAAGACCCTGTTCACCCCGCGCGTCGCCGCGGTGAAGGTCGCGGGGTCGATCGAGGAAGCAAAAGCGGCGATTGTTGAAGGCGGTATCGATCGCGTGTTGACCGACGAGCTTACCATCGCGATGAACGGCGACGCAGTCGATGGCGTTCGCGCGCTGACCGGCGCGCCGCTGTCGTTGCTGTGGACCAACCCCGACGACGACGTGCGCGCCCGGTTCGCGGCGGCCGGCGTGGATCAATTGATCGCAAAACCGATCGCTGGCGCAGCTTTAGTACAAGAAATCGTTACGGCGGCAGTGAATGATGATATTGCTAGCCAGGCCGCATGAAGGCTAGGGGAGTCGTAATGTCGCAACACACCTCCCCATTGGCGGCACGCGAAAAGGCCGAACGATGAACGTGATTTTCATCGAGGACGATCCGATGAACCGGCGCGTCGTCGGCGACATGCTGAACGTCGCGGGCGCGGCGATGACCGAGGCCGAAAGCGGCGAGATCGGACTCAAGCTGATCGACGAGAACGATTTCGACATGGCGCTGATCGACCTGCGCATGCCGGGGATGGACGGGATCACCGCCATCGAGAGGATTCGCCAACGCGACGACGCCAAGGCGAAGCTGCCGATCATCGTCGTCACCGCCGACACCGCGATCGACCTGCGCGAGCGATGCCTGGCGGCCGGCGCGGACGAAGTGCTGTTCAAGCCGGTCGCCATGGACGCGCTGTTCGAAGCGATGGGCCGCATCTTGGCGGGCGGCGAGGGGGACATGATCCTCTAGAACGGCGCGTCGCCTGTCGGTTTGCATTTAGCCTTCCCCGCATCTCCCTCGTGCGCGAATTTTTGCACACCGGGTATTTGCACGAAACGTCCCCGATTTAGCGGCCGCTTTGCACCACGCGTCCCCGATTGGAATTCCGTCCTTCGCACGCCATCTTGGTTCCGCAGAATCCGGTGGCACCTCAGGCGGCTAGATCGGCACTGCGCGAGGTGCTGTGACTGCGAGGAGGGGCAAGCCATGATCGAGGGTCAGGACGAGCTGCGGGACCTGTTGCCCGACGCGTTCTCGAAGCAGCTGCTCGATGGCGGTCTCGACGTTCTGGGGACGGCAAACCCGATCAGGGCCCATCTCTTTGCGGCAGCGATGCGGGAAGTGATTACCTATTTGCTGCACACGATGGCTCCAGACGACGACGTGCAGGCTGCGTCGTGGTTCAAAGCGGAGGCGGACAAGCCGACGCGCCGACAGCGCAGCACGTTCGCGGTCCAAGGCGGCCTCTCCGACAGCCTCGTGACGAAGCTCGGCATCGATGCCTCGGAGATGCATCGGCAGATGGCGGCCGAGATGGCGGAGCTCAACAAGCGAACTCACGTAAAGCCAGGCACGCTGCTGTCGGAGGCCAATGAGATCGAAGAGTTCGCAACCGACGTCGTCGCGGCGGTCGCCGAGTTCCTGCAGGCCGTGGCCGACATGCGTGATGCAGTCGCTGACGCGGTGATCCATGGAGCGAGCGAGCAAGTGTTCGAGTCGTTCCTCCAGGAATCGAACGACATGATCGACCTGCTGTCGACGCATTCGTTCGTCGAGCAGGTCGATGTGTTGGAGCTGAGGGTCGTGAAGATCGGCGCGCACGAGATCACATACGAGGCGGAGGGGACCGTCTACGTCGAGCTCAACTACGGGTCCGGGTCAGACCGTGCCGCCGGCGACGGCGCGACGATGAACGACGACTATCCGTTCAAGTGCCGGCTGACGGGTGGGGTTGAGAAGCTCGTAGAATTGCATGACGTGTTCGACATGGAGGTCGACACGTCCTCTTTCTACGAGGATGGGGAGGAGGAGTGACGCATCCGTTCGTCGACCAGCCGTCGGGCTCGCGGGTGCTGGTGGTCGCAAGGTTCGACATGGTGCGGCTCGCCGCCGACCTGCGGACCGATGGCAGGCATCCCGACCTCGTCAAGGCGGTGGAGCGCGCGGCGTCTGCTGGCTCGACCCGCGACGACCTTCGGACCGCTCTCGTGTCTCTCGATCGCATACTGGAGATGCAGGCCGAGACGGGCGACGACGGAGCGGTTGCGGTGGCTCGGGGCGATGGCGTGGTGGCCGGAGCGTTGTTCACCCAGGCCGTCATTCTCTACGCGCGCGCCACGGCGACGGGATCCGACCGGCCCAAGCTGCTGGGCGAGGCGAAGCTCTCTGCGGAGGAGCGCGCGGTCCACGACGAGGCGATCGCGCTGCGTAGCGGCTGCATCGCGCACTTCGGACGTGGCGAGGACCTGACGGACGGCCCGATGTTCAGGGAGGCTGTCCTGTTCAACCTGCTCCTCGTCGATGGCGCACCCAAGAAGCAGGTCTCCGTTTTTTCGACGCGGGCACATCACAAGGTGGCGTTCGCGGCGCGTCTGGCGCCTCTAATTGAGCGGCGACTCAAGGAGATCGCCGACCGCATCGACCGCCTGTTCGAAGCCGTCGACGTCGAGCTGGAGCGTGCGGGCCGAGAGGACGCGGACCTGCGTGAGTCGATGGGACGCTACGAATTCGACGTCGATGCATTCGCCGGGTCGGCGGAAGGAGCGGCGGCTCTCCGCCTCCAGCTCGCGTCCGGCACCGCCATCGACATGGACTACGTCGTCAGGGTGCCGAAGCCGGCCGGCTGACCTGGCCCGTCTGCTGGTCAGGTCCGAAGAGCAGGTCGGCGACCTCCGAAATCGTCGTCGCCTCCTGCATATTGTTGGGCTTGATCACCCGGTGATTGTTCCGAAGCGGTCGCGCGCCGGTCGCGTCGGGTCGGGTGCTTCGCGCTACCGGTGCGTCAGGCGGAATGACGAAAGATGTGCCGAGCGGTCCGCCCAGGAAGCGGAACTTCTCCAGCGCATACGTGACGGGATCATAGGTGATCCAGACGAGACATCCGGACTGCTTGGTGGTCAGGAGGAGGCTGACGGTCTGGCGGCGCGTCCCGGACCCACGATACGACGATTTGAGCTGGATGTGGCGTGGAACGCCCCTGGTCTCGATGACGATGTCGTAGCCGTATGCATCGACGTCGCCGCGCAGCACCTCGAAGTCGATGTCGCGGCGGAGCAGCTCGGCGGTGAGATCAGCGAGGAAACGGTATTCCACGACCTTCTCGATCGTGTTCGATCGTTCGGGTCGGCCGAAGCCCTTCGGCGATGGTGCGTTCACGCCGTCACCATCGGCGGTTCGTCCGCACGGGACGCCCGTGCCGACCACGGCTGGTCGGTCCGGTTCATCACGATCAGGTCATCGGGAAAGCATCGCGCCTGGAAGGCGAGCGCATCGTCGAACCCGCCGTCGAGCCAGGTGTCGTACTCGCTCGGGTGGAGGAGCACCGGCATGCGGTCGTGGACCGGACGGATCGCCTCGTTGCAGTCGGTCATGACGCCCGAATAGACCGGGCCCCATTCGTCGCTGATCCGCCAGAGCCCGGCCCATGCGAAGATCGGCTGATCCTTGACGGTGAACCAGGTGCGCGTCTTGGACCCCTTCGCACCCTCCGCCTCGGAAAACCCCGTGAGAGGGATCAGGCAGCGCCACTCGGGCTTGCGGGCGAGTCCGACCCACATGTTCTTGGTCATGTCCGCGACGTTGTTGACCGGCTTGGGCTTGCTTTCGGGCTTCATGGTCTTGAGCCGGAGCGGAAAGCCCCAGGTCATCGACTGCATGATCATCGCTCCGTCATGCTTTCGAACGACCATTCCGGGGGCGCCTGGATAGACCTCCTCCGGAGCGTTGGACAGCGCGGGGACTTCGACGCCGAAGTGGGCGGCGACCTCGGCCGCGCTCTTCCGGACGGTGTAGAGATTGCACATCGCCGGAGCCTATCAGAACCGATGGACGTCAGGAATGGTCGTCGGAAAGGCCGGCGAACCAGTCCGCATACGGCGTGTTCCGCGCCATGTGCCGGTTGAGGTCCGGAGCACCGTCGTCCCACCAGACGGGCCCGCGCTCCCCGAGTGCGCGTTTCGCACGGTCGACTGTGGCGTGTGCTTCGCTTTCGGCCAGTTCGTCGGATGAGCGCTTTGCGGCGCCGATCGCGCGGCGCGCTTCCATCAGCTGGTCGACAAAGCTCTGGCGTTCGCCGGCGTCAAGCGTCGGGTCCGACATGCGCCAGAGCCGCCCGCGAACGACGAAGTAGCGGCCGTCCGGCGTCACCGGATGCCCGCCTGCGAGGCGATTGTCAGGCTGCAAGCCGACGCGCCTTCTCGGTGAAGCTGCGGAACGTGATCGACCAGCGCGTCCGCTCCATCGGCGAGATGCTGTGCTCCCATCCTAGCCTTGCCTCGCCTGCGAGACGGTAGATCGATCTTGGGGCGAGCGGTGCCGATGCGCGGTCGAAGCCGACGGGCCGCCTGCGGCGGAAGCGCATCGTGGCGGGCTCGCCCAGCGATACGCCGATGACGTCCTCGAACACGGGCCGGTCGCGGTGCCAGCCGATGCCGGCGCCCTGATCGTATCGGATGAGAAGCGCCTGCACGAGTTCGGGGGCGGACAGCGCCGCGAACGCGGCAGCGCGGTCGCGAAGCGGCAGCAGCCAATCCGGGAGCGGATCCGTGGCCTCGAACCGGTTGTTGTCGAAGTCGTAGAGCCAGCCGAACGAGCGGGTGAGGCGGTTGCCGAGCCAGCCTTGGAAACGGAACGGCGACAGGGCCTCGGCGTCGATCCGCGCCATCAGGTCGGCCTCGTCGGACGCGTCGATGAAGTCGTCCAGGATCGATAGTCCGGGAATGATGGGCGTGTCGAAGAGATCGGTCATCGACGTGGACGCTGCGACCATCGGGGGAGACGGTCGTCAGAGAAGCGCAACTTGGGTCTTGCCGGATGCTGGCGGCTTGCCGCTGCGCCAGCGATCATCGGTGTGTTCGATGATCGTCCGCCCGGTGGGCAGGGGCGGTCGGAACTGGAAGGCGATCACGTCCTGGATCGTGCCGTGCAGCCAGCGCTCGTATTCGTGCTGGCCAAGCAGCGCCGGCTGCCGGTCGTTGTAGGGCTCGACAAGCGCGTTGGCGGACATCGTCATGCCGGCATAGACCGGGCCGAACTCGGGTGTGTTGCGGCAGAAGCCGGCCCACGCGGACAACGGCTCGCCGTCCACGGAGAACCAGGTCCGCGTCTTAGAGCCGGGGTCGCCGTCAGGATTGGCGAAGTGCGTCAGCGGAATGAGGCATCGATACTTCGGATCGACGACAAGGCGCTCCCACATCGGGTTGGTCAGATCGGCGAGCAAACCGAGACGCTGCGGCGGCTCGTTGCGGATCGCCATTTCGGTCGTCTTGCGCGGGAAGCCCCACGTCATCGTCCTCAGCACCCGCCTGCCGCCGACCTCAACCACCACGAGGCCGGGGTCGCCCTCGATCGTCTCGACAGGCACGTCCATGCTCACGCCGAGTTCGGTTCCGAACTGCAGGTTGATCTCGCTGATCGTCGCCGTGTTCGCATAGAGCCGTGACATGGCCCGAGTCTCCATTCGATTCCGACCCGCACTAGCACGGAACAAGTGGAGAACAAAATAGAGTAGGGCGGGTTCCGCCCGGCCTAGCGGCCCGTTGCGCCGGCGCCGAACCCGACCACCATGACTGATTGCCGCGCTCCCCCTTCGGCAAGCTGGCGGCGAGCGCCGGCGAGCGTGTATAGGTCGAAACTGTGGGCGCCACGGAGGCTAAGAAGAGTTAGAGCCGAGGTCGACATTGCGGAGAGGGACGTGTTGGAATTTCCTCGGTGGGACAGCTATTCCCGGTTTGCACGCGCGGTCAGGTCCTGTCGGCGCTACGTGCTCGGCGAAGACGAGCGCGACTTCCTAGCCACGGTGCTCGCGACGATTCAGGACCGTGACGTCGAGTTCAAGGCAGGCAAGATCTTCTATCGCGCGCAGCTGGGCGTCGAGATCGTCGATCGCGAGGACGACGAGGGCAACTGGGTCGGGGAGGACGTGGTAGGCTTCGACGCCGCGCGTATGAAGCCGCTTTCCGATCGGGCACGGGAGGGGCGCGCGAACCCCACCGGCATCCCGGCGCTCTACGTGGGGACCAGCGCCGAGACTGCAATCTCCGAGGTCAGGCCGTGGATCGGCGCCGACGTGTCGGTGGCGATGTGCCGGCTTCTGGGGCCGATGCGGACGCTCGACTTGACCAAGGGGCACGGAAAGTCGTCATTCGCAGGCGCAGTGTTCCGCCATGTCCTCGGAGACGGGCCGCTAACCGCCGAAGACAAGGCGAAGGCGGTCTGGATAGACATCGACAATGCTTTCTCGGAACCCGTGACCTCCTCCGACGACCGTGCCGACTACGCGCCCACGCAGGTCCTTGCCGAACTGTTTCGGAGCGCGGGGTATGACGCGATCGGCTACAAGAGCCACTTCGGCGACGATGGCGATCGGCGTGGCTACAATCTCGCTATCTTCGATCCCGGGATGGTGGAGATAGCGAGCTGTGTTCCGTATCAGGTGAAGTCGATCAAGGTAGTCGCGGAGCAGAACGGCACGCCGTGGACTAAATCGAGGGGGTGACGGGTGAAGGGATTGTTCTCCACGCTAGCGCTTCTCCTCGCCCTCGCCGGGCCGGCCGAGGCGCAGGACACGGCTAGGTCGTCGGATGGACTCTACACTGTCGCGGTCGTGCCGAATGGCAAGGGCGACGAGAACGGGACGGGAGCGCAGGCGCTCGTGCTCTACAGCACGAGGGGGAGCGCCCAGCGCCGCCTGCTCGTGTCCAAGTGGAACGAGGATTACAGCCAGAACCTGGCGGGGTTGTCGAAGCCGCTGTTCTCGCTCGATGGCGGCTACGTCTACTTCAGTTCGACGGATGCGTCGCCGAACTCGGGCTACGTCCACCGGTTCGACCTCAAGCTGGGCGTGGTCAAGTCGATCTGCCCGGGCTGGGCATTGCGCGTGATGAGGACCGGACCGTATCGCGGCTACCTGCTGGTTCAGACGCATCGCTACTGGGACCGTCAGGAGGGCGGATCCTACAACCCGGTGTTCCTGACCCATCCTTCCGGAAGGAGGATATTGATGGTGCCGGGGAGCGACAATGACGATGGCGAACTGGCCATCGATCCTTGGCTCGCGAAGATGAAGTGGCGCGCCTGGTAGTTCTTCGCGGGCAGCCGAGTCCGAGCATGAGAGCGGGAACATGCTTAGCGACGTAAAACTGGGGTGGCGTCCGGAGCGGCGATGCTGCTAATGGCCGCCCGATGTTCCGGCTCCTTGGCCTCCTTGCGTATGTAATCGTGTCGATCACCGTCGGCATGACTTCTGTCGTGCACGCCATGGAACCGATTGGCGGCGTCACCATCGCGGCGTCGCAGACGACGGTCGTCGCCGAGCTGGGCCATTCCCAGGGCGACTCGGACGAGGTCCCCGCTGATGGCGACAAGGGATATCCCCACCATCACGTGAGCTGCCACGGAGATCACATCGCGGCGCCGTTCAGCTGCGACGGGACGATGCTGGCCGACGCGCGCCCAGACGAGCAGTCGTCGAGAAAGCCGTTTCCGCTTGCCTCGCGCCCGACCGACCCCGCGTTGAGACCACCGCGAGCCTGACGACCACTCGCTGACCGCGCCCACGCGCGGTCCGATCTGGTTCGTCAGGAGAATATCTAAATGCATCGCTATATCACGGCCTTGTTGGCCGTGGCGTCGTGCGCTTCGATGGCGCACGCGCAGACGTCGCCGCCGGTGGCGACGATCGTCCCGTCCCCCGTTGCGGCGGGGCCGGCTCTCACGTTGGATGACGCCCTCCGCATGGGAGGTGCCGCATCGCCATCTGTTGACTCCGCCAATGCCGGGGTCCGTGCAGCCGATGCGGCTCGGACGGTCGCCGGCCTCCGGCCCAATCCAACCGCATCCGCCACGGCCGAGAACGTCGTCGGGACGGGCCCCTATCGCGGATTCTCGCAGTCGGAGACGACCGTGTCGCTTTCGCTTCCCATCGAGCTTGGCGGCAAGCGTTCCGCTCGCCTTGCGGTGGCTGGGGCGCAGGGTGTCAGGGCACGGCTGGAAGTCGTGATCGCCGAGGCGGATCTGCGGCTCAGCATAACGCAGACCTACATCCGCGCGCTTGCCGCCGAGAAGCGCGTCACCATCGCCGAGGAGCAGTTGGGCTTTGCGTCCGAAGGCTTGCGGATCGCTCGTGACCGCGTTCAGGTCGGCGCGACGTCGCCGTTGGACGAACAGCGCGCGGCTGTGACTGAGGTCAACGCGCGGACCGCGCTTGAGACGGCGCGCGGCGACGCGGCGGCCGCACGGAACGCGTTGAGCCTGCTGCTCGGCCAGCCGATCGACCAGCCGCTCGACATGGCCTGGTTCGACCGGCTGGGCGGCGGTGGTGGCTACGGCCCATCGGCACCATTCGAGGTCGAGGGCACGCTGGCGCTGGCGGCTGCCAGAGCCGACGTCGCCACGGCCGACGCCGGTGTGCGGCTGGCGCGATCGCAGCGCGTGCCCGATCTAACCGTCAGCACCGGCATCCGGCGACTGCAGGGCACCGGCGACAACGCCGCAGTGGTCGGCGTGTCGATCCCGATCCCGCTGTTCAACAGCGGCCGGGCGCAGCTCGGCCAGGCGATGGCCCTCAGAGACCAGGCGGAAGCCCGCCGTCGGCTGGCCGTCCTCGAGGCGCGGACCGAGATCGGCAACGCGCAGACGGAGGTTGCCAATGCTGCAGCGCGGGCGCGGGCGTCGGGACCTGCGATGGCTGCGGCCATGGAGGCCGCGCGAATTGCCCGCATCGGCTACGGCCAGGGCAAGTTCGAGCAGATCGTCCTCATCGACGCCGAGCGCACCCTTTCCGAAACCCGTGCGTCCGCCGTGGACGCCTTCGCCGCCTATCACGACGCGCTGGCGCGTCTCGCCCGCCTGACGGCTGCGGCCCCCAATTCCGGAGACATCAAATGAATCTGAACGACAAGCGCGCGGTCGGCGGCATCGCCGCCGCCGTGCTCGTGGCGGCGGTGGGCGGCTTCTCCGTCGCACGCTGCTCGAACGACTCGCCCAAGGCCGACGTCGCCGCCAAGCCCGAACCCGAGCCGGCCGCGCCCGACACCTTGTCGATGACCGCCACTGCGGTGACCGCAGCCGGGATCGAGACCGAGACAGTCTCCGCTGGCGGTCTCGGTGCGGAGATCATAGCGACCGCGACCGTGGCGCCGTCACCCGGCGGCGAGGCGCTCGTCACCGCCCGCGCGGGCGGTGCGGTCACGCGCATCTTCAAGCGGATCGGCGATCCAGTCCGCGTCGGCGAGACGCTGGCGATCGTGGAGAGCCGCGATGCGGCGGGCATCGTCGCCGAGCGCAGCACCGCAAACGCCAAGCTGGTGCTTGCACAGAAGGCGCTTGCCCGCGAGCGCTTCCTCTACAAGGAGCGCGTCTCGGCCAAGGTCGAGCTCGAGCGCGCCGAGGCGGAAGCGGCGGCGGCCGAGGCCGAGCTCCGCCGCGCGCAGGCGGCGGCCAGCGCTGCCGGCGTCACCGGTGACGGACGCGGCGTCGTGGTGCGAAGCCCGATCTCCGGGCGTGTCAGCGCGGAGAGCGTGACGCTCGGCGCATTCGTCCAGCCCGAGGCCGAGCTGTTCCGCGTGTCGGACGCGAGCCGAATCCAGGTCGAGGCCGCGATCCCGGCGGCCGACGCTCAGCGCGTGGCTTCCGGTGATCGGGCGATCGTCGAGCTGCCCGATGGTCGGACGGTCGATGCGACCGTCCGGTCCGTTACAACTGCGTTGAACGGCGAGACGCGGACGGCGACGGCGGTGCTCGACGTTCCCGGCGGGCTTCAGCCCGGCCTCGCTGTCCGCGTCCGGTTGAAGCCGCAGCGCGGCGCAATGACGTCGGCGATCGTGCTGCCCGAGGACTCGGTTCAGACGGTCGACGGCCGGGACAAGGTGTTCGTGCGGACCGGTAGCGGCTTCCGCGCCGTGGCTGTGACCCTCGGCCGTCGATCGGCCGGGCGCGTCGAGATCGTGTCCGGTCTTAAGCCCGGCCAGCAGGTCGCGACCAAGAACGCATTCCTCCTGAAGGCGGAGCTTTCCAAGGGCTCGGGCGAGGAGGAATAGACCATGATCGCGAACCTCATTTCTCTGTCCGTCCGCGCGAGATGGGCGGTGCTCCTCATCTTTCTCGTCGTGGCGGGCCTCGGCCTTTGGCAGCTGACGAAGCTGCCGATCGACGCGGTGCCGGACATCACGAACCGCCAGGTGCAGATCAACACGGTCGAGCGCGGACTTTCGCCGATCGAGATCGAGAAGCGCGTGACCTTCCCGATCGAGACGGCGCTGGCCGGCATCCCGGGGCTCGAGACCACCCGGTCGCTGTCCCGGAACGGCTTCAGCCAGGTCACGGCGATCTTCACCGATCAGACGGATCTCTACTTCGCCCGTCAGCAGGTCAGCGAGCGACTGACTCAGGCGCGCGATACCCTGCCCGATGGCGTTCAGCCGCAGATCGGTCCGGTCACGACCGGTCTCGGCGAGGTGCTCATGTATTCGGTCGGCTACGCCCAGCCGAACGGCAAGGGCGCGAAGGTCGTGGACGGCCAGCCCGGCTGGCAGTCGGATGGCAGCTACCTGACCCCGGAGGGCGACCGGCTGACCACTGAGGTCGCCAAGGCGGGATACCTCCGCACTGTGCAGGACTGGATCATCCGACCGCAGTTGCGCACGGTTCAGGGCGTCGCGGGCGTCGATTCGATCGGCGGCTACGCGAAGACGTTCGTTGTCGAACCCGATCCGACCAAGCTCAGCGCCTACGGCATCTCCTATTCGGAGCTGGCCAAGGCGCTGGAGGCAGCGAACCTCGCTGTCGGCGCCAACTACTTCAACCGCAGCGGCGAGGCCTATCTGGTGCGCGCCGACGCACGCGTCCGCTCGATCGACGAGATCCAGACGGCGATCGTCGCGACGCGGAGCGGGGTTCCCGTCGCCGTGAAGGACGTCGCCACGGTGTCGATCGGCGGCGATCTTCGCACCGGAGCGGCGAGCATGAACGGCCAGGAGGCCGTGGTCGGCACGGCGCTCATGCTGATCGGCGAAAACAGTCGCATCGTCGCCAAGGCGGTGGCGGAGCGGCTCGACCAGGTGACGAAGTCGCTTCCGCCCGGCGTCAAGGTGACGGTGGTGCTGGACCGGTCGAAGCTGGTGAACGCGACGGTCGCGACCGTCGAGCGCAACCTCGTCGAAGGGGCGCTTCTCGTGGCAGCGGCTTTGTTTATGCTCCTCGGCAATTGGCGGGCGGCGATCATCGCGGTGCTGGTCATTCCGTTCTCGTTCCTGATGATGGCGATGGGGATGAACGCGTTCCGGGTGCCCGGAAACCTGATGAGCCTCGGTGCGCTGGACTTCGGCCTCATCGTCGACGGGGCGGTGATCATCATCGAGAACTGCCTAGCGCGCCTCGCACACCGGCAGGAGCACGAAGGCCGGCTGCTGACACTGCGTGAGCGGCTGGAAGAGACGATGCGGGCGGCGCAGGAGATGATCCGGCCGACCGTGTTCGGACAGGCCATCATCCTGCTCGCATTCGCGCCGCTGCTGATGTTCACCGGGGTCGAGGGCAAGACGTTCTCGCCGATGGCGATCACGATCATGCTGGCGCTCGGCGCGGCCTTCATCCTGGCGCTGACCTTCGTGCCCGCGATGATCGCGATCCTCATCCGGGGGCGCGTCGCCGAAAAGGAGGTTTGGCTGATACGCAAGACCAAGGAGCGATATCTGCCGCTCCTCGACAAGGCGGTCGCCCGGCCGTGGACGTTCATCGTCGGCGGTCTCGCGTTCTTCCTGCTCTGCATTCCCGTGTTCGGCTGGCTTGGGCAGGAGTTCATTCCCCAGCTCGACGAGAAGAACGTCGCTCTCGCGTCGACCCGCGTGCCGTCCGTCAGCCTTGAACAGTCGCTGAGCATGCAACGTGGCGTCGAACGCGCGGTGAAGGCCCTGCCGGAGGTGGAGACGATGTTCTCCAAGACCGGCACGGCAGAGGTCGCGACGGACCCGATGCCGCCGAACGTATCCGACGGCTTCGTGATCCTGAAGCCGCAGGAGGAGTGGCCGGCGGGCGTCAAGACTAAGGCCGACGTCCTCGCTCGCATTGAGAAGGCGAGCGGCGGTCAGCTCGGTCAGACCTTCGAGGTCAGTCAACCGATCCAGCTGCGCTTCAACGAGCTGATCGCGGGCGTTCGCGGCGACGTCGCCATCAAGCTCTATGGCGACGACCTTGAGAAGATGAGCGCAGCGGCGGCGGACATCGTCCGCACGATTCAGGCGATACCGAGCGCGGCCGACACGAAGGCCGAGCAGGTGGGCGGTGCGCCCACCCTCGACGTCCGCTTCGACCGCAGCGCCATCGCCAGATACGGCCTCACCGTCGAGGAGGTCGCCGACACGGTGTCCGCCGCGATGGGCGGTCGTGAATCCGGCCTGCTGTTCGAAGGCGATCGCCGGTTCGAGATCTCGGTGCGGGTGCCGGACGGCACGCGGGCGAGCCTCGACCAGGTGGCCGCCTTGCCCGTCATGTTGCCGCAGGCGGGGACTGCGCCTCGGCGGTCGGTTCCGCTTTCGGCCGTCGCGCAGTTCCGGTTCAGCGATGGCCTCAACCAGATCAGCCGGGAGAACGGAAAGCGTCGGGTGGTCATCCAGACCAACGTGCGCGGACGCGACGTCGGTTCGTTCGTCGCCGAGGCACAGGCCAAGGTCGACAAGGTGAGGCTGCCCTCTGGATCCTATCTGGAATGGGGCGGGCAGTTCCAGAACCTGCAGGCCGCATCTCAGCGCCTGTCTCTGGTCGTGCCGCTCTGCTTCGCTGCGATCTTCGGCCTGCTCTACATGGCGTTGGGCGGGTTGCGGCGCGCGGCGGCGGTGTTCCTCGCGGTTCCGTTGGGTCTCGCGGGCGGCGTCTTCACCCTGGCGGCGACCGGCATCGCCTTCTCGGTGTCGGCGGCGGTCGGGTTCATCTGCCTGGCCGGGGTCGCGGTGCTGAACGGGCTCGTCGTCATGTCGGCGATACGCGAGCGGCTGGAGTCCGGCGCGGGGCTGGTCGAAGCAATCCGCGACGGCATGGCGGACAAGATGCGGGCGGTCGTGATGACCGGGTTCGTGCCCGCCATCGGGTTCGTGCCGATGGCGCTCGCCCACGGGACGGGCGCGGAAGTCCAGAAGCCGCTCGCGATCACGGTGATCGGTGGGCTCGTCGCCGCGACCATCCTCACGCTGCTGGTGCTGCCGGCGATCGCCAAGGTCGTTCTGGCGATCCGGTCCCGCCGCGATGGAAGTCCGCCGCGACCGCCAGCGGGCGAGAACGGCACCATGGAAACCGGAGGACGTTGAGATGACCGAGATGAGACTCTTGCGGATCTACACCGACGAAGCCGCCTACTTCGGCGATCGCCGGGTCTACGAGGAGATCGCCGCGCGTGCGAGAGGCGGCGGCATGGCGGGTGCGACGGTGGTGCAGGCGCTGTTCGGCTTCGGCCGGTCGTCGCACACGCATCGGCGGCATGTGCTCGAGGACGAGCAGTCGCTAGTGATCGAGATCGTCGACGCGGAGGCGCGCTTGCGCGCCTTCGCCACGGCGCTCGCCGACATCGACGGCATCGGGCTGATCACGCTCGAGACGGTCGAGGTCATCGGTCGCATACAAACCGGGGAGGTAGTCAAGTGAGCGGACATTCCGGTTCGCACGACCACGCTGGACACGATCATGGCGATGGCGGTCATGGTCACGCCCATGGAGGGCTCGGGCACGTCCACGCGCCGAAGAGCTTCGGGCGCGCCTTCGCGATCGGCACGACGCTCAACCTCGGCTTCGTGGTCGTCGAGGGCGCCTACGGCATTGTTGCGGGTTCGATGGCGCTCCTTGCCGATGCGGGGCACAACCTCAGCGACGTGTTGGGACTGCTGATCGCCTGGGGCGCGGCGACGCTGGCGAAACGGCAGCCGAAGGGGAAGTACACCTACGGACTTCGAAGCTCGTCGATACTGGCCGCCTTCCTCAACGCGCTGCTGCTGCTCGTGGCGATCACGGTCATCGCGGTCGAGGCGATCGGCCGCTTTTCCGAGCCGTCGCCGGTCGCCGGGACGATGGTGATGATCGTCGCGGGGATCGGAATACTGATCAATGGTGCGACCGCGCTATTGTTCATGAGCGGGCGGAAGGGCGACCTCAATATCAACGGCGCCTTTCTCCATATGGCGGCCGATGCCGCCGTCTCGGCGGGGGTCGTGGCGGCCGGCTTCGCGATCGTCCAGACCGGCTGGTCTTGGATCGATCCGGTCGTCAGCCTGGTGATCGTCGCCGTGATCGCGATCGGGACGTGGGGTCTGCTGCGCGACTCGGTGAACATGAGCCTGCAGGCTTCGCCGCCGGGCCTCGATCCGCAGATGGTCGGCGCCTTCCTGGAGGGGCAGCCGGGCGTGACGGCCGTGCACGACCTGCACGTCTGGCCGCTCAGCACGACCGAGACCGCGCTGACCGTCCACCTCGTGATGCCCGGCGGGTATCCAGGCGACCGGTTCACGGCCGATCTCGCCATCATCTTGAGGCAGCAGTTCGGCATCCATCACGCTACGGTGCAGATCGAGACCGATCCTGACGCCGAATGCGTGCTCGCGCCGGACGACGTCGTATGATGGCCGGGCTCATGCAAAGCGGGGAGACGTCGCGATGACCGGATTGACCAGCACGATCATTCCCGTGCTCGCGGTGCTGCTGGGCGCGCTGGTCTCGGTTTGGCGGCGTCCCGGCGAGGCCGTCGTTGCCGGCGTCCAGCACCTCGCCGCCGGCGTCGTGTTCGCTGCGGCCGCCGCCGAGATTCTGCCACAGGTGCTTCATGGAGGCTCGCCAGCCGCCACGTTGATAGGCGGGGCGATCGGCGTTGCCGTGATGCTCGGTCTCAAGGCGGCGGGATCGAGAATGACCGGTCCGGTCGCAATGCTCGGCGCGGTCGGGATCGACATACTGGTTGATGGGCTCGTGCTCGGCCTCGCGTTCGTTGCCGGCGAGAAGGCCGGTCGGCTGCTGACCATCGCATTGACGGTCGAGGTGCTGTTCCTGGGGCTGACGGTTACGGAGGCGCTGCAGGACAGGATCAGGTCGAAGGTCGCGATCATCGGCGCCACGCTCGGGATCGGCCTCCTGCTGCCCGTAGGCGCTTTGATCGCGACGCCGGTCGCCGCGCTCTCGCCTGCGATGATCACGGCGTTCCTGAGCTTCGGACTAATGGCACTGCTCTATCTGGTCACCGAGGAACTGCTGGTCGAGGCCCACGAGAAGCCCGACACGCCACTGATCAGCGCGATGTTCTTCGTCGGCTTTCTCGGGCTGCTGTTGATCGAAGAGCTTTCCTAGGGCCGTCGGCTTTCTCGGCTAGCGGCGGCATCAAGGGAAAACCTGGTCGTCGCGCTCCCGCGCGCCATCCCCCTAAGGCGCGCGGGAGCAAATGCCTCACACTTAGCGGCGTGCGGTAGCGATTGCCGAATGATCGTCTTGTCGACCGACGTCGCCTCGTGTCTTGCGCTCGGAGTATCGGTCGGTGAGCTGGCGCGCATGCGACCGCGTCAGCACGGTAAAGCGCACCAGCTCCTCCATAACGTCGACGATGCGATCATAATAGCTGGAAGGGCGCATGCGACCGTCTTCGCCGAATTCCTTGTAGGCCATCGCGACCGAGGACTGGTTGGGGATCGTGAACATGCGCATCCAACGGCCGAGCAGACGGAGAGTGTTGACGGCGTTGAACGACTGCGACCCACCGGACACCTGCATCACCGCGAGAGTCCGCCCCTGCGTCGGCCGCATGCCTTTCATCTCGAGCGGCAGGTGGTCGATCTGCGCCTTCATGATTCCGGTGATCTGTCCATGGCGCTCGGGAGTGCACCACACCATACCCTCGGACCACAGCGCGTGCTCGCGCAACTCGTGAACGGCGGGGTGGTCGTCGCCTCTCACCTGATCGGGAAGCGGCAGGTCCGATGGGTCGAAGATTCGCGTCTCGGCGCCAAACATCTGCAGCAGCCGCGCGGCTTCCTCCGCCGCCAGTCGCGAGAACGAGCGCTGCCGGAGCGACCCGTAGAGAAGAAGGATGCGCGGTGGCGGCTGGTCGTCGCCGAGTCCCGCAGCCGGGCGGGAGACGACGAATGCCGGGTCGAGCGCGGGCAGGATGTCTGCGTCGGTAAGCTGGCGGAGGCGGCTCATGCGATTTCCTTGACGAGGTAGGCTGCGCTCCCGGGGCACAGCGTAGAGAATTGCGCCGTGGACCGTATCGCTTCGGGCGCGGCGGCACGGTCGGCGTCGCGGTAGCCGCGCGCGCGGAAGAAGTCGGCGGCGGTCGTCGTCAGGAGGTGGAGGCGCTCGACGCCGTCGCGACGCGCGACCGCTTCGGCGTGCGCCACGAGCAGGCCACCATGCCCTAGCCGCTTGCGGCTCGGCAGCACGACGAGCGAACGTAGCAGCCGGTTCGGACCATCGCCCTCGATGCCGACGAAGCCGATCGGCCCGTCCTCGTCAGAAAGCTCGAAGAGGCGGTGGCCTGGCTCGTTGAGGTCGTCGGTGGGTAGCCGCGCGGCATCGAGCGCCAACCGCATGACGTTGCGATCGCCATCGGGAATGAGGGCGAAGGAGACCCTCATGTCGCCTGCACTGGATGGCCAGCGAAGAGCGTGTCGGCGATGACGTGCGCCGCGAGCGCGCCGACGAGCTGGGCGGCGATGAAGGCAGGCACGGACGCAGGTGCTATTCCAGCGAACGTGTCGCTCAGCGAGCGCGCCACGGAGATGGCGGGATTGGCGAAGCTGGTGGACGATGTGAACCAATAGGCGGCGGTGATGTAGAGAGCGACGCTGGAAGCGACCGCCGCCGGCCGGACCTGCGTCGTGCCTAAGATGGTCAGGAGCAGACCGAAGGTAGCGACCGCCTCGCCGGTGAGCTGACCCGCACCACCCCGCGCCTTGGTCGACAGCTCGATAATGGGCACGTCGAACATCGCGTGTGCCAGCCAGACCCCCAGGACGCCGCCCGTGAGTTGGGCGGCGACGTATGCGATCGCCATGCGCGTCGAGAGGTGGCCGCGCAGCCTCATCACCAAGGTGACGGCCGGGTTGAGGTGCGCGCCCGAAACCGGTCCGAACATGGTTATGAGCACGAACAGGATGGCACCTGTCGCCAGCGTGTTGCCGAGCAGCGCGATGGCGACGTTCCCGGCGGCGAGCCGCTCGGCCATGATACCCGAGCCGATGACGGTCGCGAACAGCAGGAGGCTGCCCAGTGCCTCGGCGAGCAGCGCGCGACGCCTCACGCGGGAAGGACGCGGTCGCCCGCCGCATCGACGACCTGCTCACCGTCCTCCTTGGCGAATGCACCGCGCTGCTTCCCGGGCAGGATGTCGAGCACGACCTCGGACGGCCGGCACAGGCGGACGCCGAGCGGCGTCACCACGATGGGCCGGTTGATGAGATTCGGGTGTTCCGTCATCGCGTCGATGAGGGCGTCGTCGGACAGCGAGGTGTCGCCGAGTCCGAGATCGGCGTAGGGCGTGCCCTTCTCGCGCAGCAGGTCGCGCGGCGACATGCCCGCGCGGTCGATCAGCTGGACCAGCAGCGCACGCGCCGGCGGCGTCTTCAGATACTCGACCACGTGCGGCTCGATGCCGGCATTGCGGATCATCGCCAGCGTGTTGCGGGACGTGCCGCAGTCAGGATTGTGGTAGATTATGACGTCGGTCATGGCGGTCCCTCAGCAGCAGGCGAGTTCGGCGAGAAGCGGCTCGCATAGTTCTGCCCGTCCTTGGCAGCAGTCCTTGGCGAGGAACGTCATCAGCGCGCGGAGCGTGTCGATGTTCGCACGCTGAATCTGCTGACGTCCGCGTTTCTCCGACGCCACGAGACCAGCCTTTGCGAGCACGGCCAGATGGGTGGAGAAGGTGCTCTGCGTCAGCCCGCTTTCGGCGACGAGCTCGCCGGTCGAGAGACCATCGGGTTCGTGGCGGACAAGAAGGCGGAAGGCATCCAGCCTCACGGGATGTGACAGCGCGGAGAGGGCGGTCAGGGCGGAATCGGCGTTCATGCATCGGAATTACCCGATGCGATCGCGATGGTCAACAAGCATCGGACAATCCCGATGCGTTCGAGGTGGTGCTTTCCGACCTTGGTATTTGATCGCCCGACGTCATGGTCAGCGGAAGTCGCGCGTCCTCACCTTGATGCCCTCGACAGGCTCGCCGGGAATGATGCCAGAGCCGAGCCGCAGATCAGGAATGTAGATGTCGCGGGGTCCCTTGCCGAGCGGACGCTCAGCGGGGTCGCGAGGGTCGGGCGCCATGCCGTGCTTCACGACGTCGGCGCGGCTGACGCGGTAGACGTCGGCGACGTCAGCTCGGCCGCTGACGCTGGCGAGCAGCCGCGACATGTCGTCGAGGCAGCGGGCGATGACGTGGATGACGTCGCCCTCGCGCTGGACTTGGCCGCGCACGCCCATCATCGAGGCGCCGAGGACAGTGCGGCGATTGGCCTCGAAAATCTTGGTCCAGACGACGAGGTTGGCGACGTCGGTCTCGTCCTCGAGCGTGATGAACATGACGCCCTTCGCCGACCCCGGCTTCTGCCGGACCAGCACGATGCCTGCGAGCTCGACGTATCGCCCGTCTTTGACGTTCTGCAGCTCGGCGCAGGTGATCATGCGACGCGCCTTCAGCTCGTCGCGCAGGAAGGCGAGGGGGTGGGCGCGCAGCGAGAGGCCCGACGCGCGGTAGTCCTCGACGACCTCGGCGCCTTCTCCCATCGCGGCGAGATCGACCTCGGGTTCGACCGCCTCCCGCAGCAGCTTCCCGTCGCGCTCTTCTGCGGCGGCGAACAGCGGCAGCGGCGCGTCACCGAGCCCCTTCACCTCCCACAGGCCGGAGCGGCGGCTCGCGCCGATCGACCCGAACCCGTCGGCATCGCCAATGCGGTCGAGCGCGCCGCGCCCGACGCCCGCGCGGCGCTGGACCTCCTCGACGGACGAATAGGGCTCGCCGCCGCGCGCGGTGGCGATCGCGGCACCGTCGTCGTTGGAGAGGTCGCGGACCATGCGCAGGCCGAGCCGCACTGCCTTGTAGCGGCCGTTGCTCTGCTCGAGCGTGCAGTCCCAGCGGCTGGAATTGACGTCGACGGGCCGCACCTCGACCCCGTGCCGGCGCGCGTCGCGGACGATCTGGGCGGGGGCGTAGAAGCCCATCGGCTGGGCGTTGAGCAGCGCCGCGCAGAAGGCGTCGGGATGATGGCACTTCATCCACGACGAGGCGTAGGCGATCAGCGCGAAGCTGGCGGCGTGGCTCTCGGGGAAGCCGTAGGAGCCGAACCCCTCGATCTGGCTGAAAGTCTTCTCGGCGAAGGCGCGCTCGTATCCGCGCCCGATCATGCCGTCGATCAGCTTGTCCTTGAAGTGGCTGACGCCGCCGGTGAGCTTGAACGTCGCCATGGCGCGGCGGAGCAGGTCGGCCTCGGACGCGGTGAAGCCGGCGCACTCGATCGCGACGCGCATCGCCTGCTCCTGGAAGAGCGGGACGCCGAGCGTCTTTTCCAAGACGCGCCGCAGCTCGTCGGTGGGATAGGTGATCTCCTCCAGCCCGGCGCGCCGCCGTCGGTAGGGATGGACCATGTCGCCCTGGATCGGTCCCGGCCGGACGATCGCGACCTGGATGACGAGGTCGTAGAATGTCCTGGGGGCCATCAGCGGGATCGACGCCATCTGGGCGCGGCTCTCAATCTGGAAGACGCCGAGCGTGTCGGCCTTGCGGATCATCGCGTAGGTCGCGGGGTCCTCGGCCGGGATGGTGGAGAGGTCCATCGCGACGCCCTTGTCGTGCTCGAGGAACTCGAAGGCGCGCCTCATGCAGCTGAGCATCCCGAGGGCGAGGACGTCGACCTTCATGAAGCCCAATGCGTCGATGTCGTCCTTGTCCCACTCGATCACCTGCCGGTCGTCCATGGCGGCGGGCTCGATCGGGACCAGCTCGTCGAGCCGGTCGCGCGTCAGGACGAAGCCACCGGGGTGCTGCGACAGGTGGCGCGGCGTGTTGATCAGCTGGCGCGCGAGCTCGAGCGTGAGCGCGAGACGCCTGTCGCCGAGATCCATGTTGAGTTCGGCCGCGTGCTTTTCCTCGACGCCGTCGCGGCTGAAGCTCCAGACCGACGAGGCGAGGCCGGCGGTCATGTCTTCGCTAAGGCCAAGCGCCTTTCCGACCTCGCGCACCGCGCCGCGCGCGCGGTATCGGGTGACGACGGCGGTGAGCGCGGAGCGCGTGCGGCCGTAGGTCTCGTAGATCCACTGGATCACCTCCTCCCGGCGCTCGTGCTCGAAGTCGACGTCGATGTCGGGCGGCTCGCGCCGCTCGGCGCTGACGAACCGCTCGAACAGCAGTTCGGAGCGGACGGGGTCGATCGAGGTGACGCCGAGGACATAGCAGACCGCGCTGTTCGCCGCCGACCCGCGCCCTTGGCAGAGGATGCCGCGCCGCCGCGCCTCGGCGACGATGGAGTGGACGGTGAGGAAGTAGGGGGCGTAGTCGAGCTCGCCGATCAGGCGCAGCTCGTGCTCAAGCTGCTCGCGCACCTTGCCTTCGATCCCTTCAGGGTATCGGACTGGCGCCTTCTCCCAGGTCAGCCGCTCGAGCTCCTGCTGCGGCGTGCGGCCCGGCACGTTGATCTCGTCGGGATACTGATACTTCAGCTCGGCGAGGCTGAAGGTGCAGCGCGCCGCCATCTCGACGCTGCGCGCGACCGGCGAGGCGTCCTTGAGGTAGCGGCGGAACAGCCGCTCCATCTCCTCGGCGGTCTTGAGGTGCCGGTCGGCGAAGCGCTCGCGCCGGTCGCCGAGCTCGTCGACGGTGCACTTCTCGCGGATGCACGTGACGATGTCCTGCAGCAGCCGGCGGTCCGGCGAGTGGTAGAGCACGTCGTTCGTGGCGACGGTCGGAACCCGCGCCGACGCCGCCATGCTGGCGAGATCGCGCAACCGGACGGCGTCTCGCGGTCGGCGGCGCACGGTCAGCGCCATGTAGGCTCGGTCGCCGAAGATGCGGTTCGTGCGGGCCAGCTGCTCCTCCGCCACGGCGTCGGCGCGGTCCGGCACTAGCATCGCGAGCAGGCCCTCGTTCCACTCCTCCACGTCGGACCAGCCGAGCGTGCATGCGCCCTTGCCGCCGCGAGTCTTGCCGGCGCTGAGCAGGCGGCACATCCGGCCATAGGCGGCGCGGTCGGTGGGATAGACGCACAGCGTCGTGCCATCGCTGAGGTCGAGGCGTGTGCCGACGATCGCGCGCACGCCGGTCGTCTTCTCACCGTCCCAGGCCCGGACCATCCCCGCGACCGATCCCCGGTCGACGACGCCGAGCGCAGGCAGGCCGAGCAGCGCGGCGGCGGCGAACAGCTCCTCCGGGCTGGACGCACCGCGCAGGAAGCTGAAGTGCGTGGTTACCTGAAGCTCGACGTATTGGGCCATGGGCGCGGATCCTGGCAATTGGTTCAGATAGGTCCGCAGACAGTGGGTGCACGAATCATGTTCCCATTATGTTCCAATTGTTCGGCCGGTCAACGGCGACCCGATTCAATTATTGCAGACCGAAACGTCGATGTGCGACAAGGTAGCTGGGCGTGGTCCATTGGCTGGGCACGGAGCTCCAAACTCCGCCAAGTCGGTTCGATTCCGACCGCCCGCTCGCAAATCCATGCCCAGTGGCCGACGACGTGACCTGTATCTACTGCCAATCAGCCGGACCGTTCTCCGACGAGCACGTCATACCGGCCGGACTGGGGGGCGATGACAGGGATTGGCTGCTGAAGGACGTCGTCTGTGCGGTATGCAACACGAAGGTGTTCTCGCCGCTCGAAACGAAGGTCATGCGCTCGTCGCCTCTCGCTATCGCTCGGCTGTTCTACCAATCACGATCGCGGGATCGCGGTGGCAAGACGGTCGCGCCAACGATCCAAGCACCCGTCAGCTATTTCGACGACACCGGTTCGGGCCTGCTCCTAGAACAGCAGCTCGGGAGCGGCGGACAATCCACCGTCCATCCCCAGGTGATCGTCGTCCCGCCGAACAATATCACCGTGGCCGGCAGCGATGTCGCGACGATGAACGCGCTGGTCGATGAGCTGCGCTCGTTACCCGACACTTTGACGATCTGCGAAAAGTTTCGTGACGGCGTCGAGGTCCGCTTCGATCTGACGCCGCTGACCTGGAATGGCAGAAGTTACGTGGTCGGCGTAGCTGCGGGCCATAACAAGGCGCCAGCCGATGCCATCTGGCTCGAGCCGCTGGAGCTTCCGGCAACCGAGATCGTCGGTATCTTGACGCCTCGCGTATTCCGACGGTCGAAAGGGCCGATGGTCTGCCGTGCCGATAGCTTGGCGGATGCAGCTGTCCTGCTTTCGTTCGTCCGCGCCAACCACGAGGTTCTCGCCGTGCCGGCGGACGCAACGGCCACGGCTACCGAAACCCCGGGCATTCATTTTCGACAGACGATGGATGAGGACGCGTATGACCGCGTTCTTACGAAGATCGGGATCAATTTGTGCGCCCATCTTTTCGGAGCGGAGGCCGTCAGGGCGCCGGCGTTCGATCAGGCCAGAGAATTTGCCCGAACTGGTTCGGGACGTGTGAGAATGTTGCCGGTTGATCAGGCCAAGCAGTTGACCGACAAGTTCCCAAGGCTGCCGCGCCACCATCTTCTGGTGGTTTTGATCGAGCCGGCTAGCGCTGGGCAGGTCGGGCACGCTGCGGTTCTCATGCAATTCTACGGTGGCCTGATGCACGCAGTGGTCGTGGCGCAAGGTTCTTCGGGCCTCCCTTCAACATCCGACCTGATCTACGTGGTCGTGGACTACGAAGCGAACTCGATCACGCGGTGCACCCCGGATCAGTTTGCCGAGTATGCCATTAGGGTCGGAGCGGAGATGCCATTTCCGTTTTGAATGTGTGCGATCCGCCGTGTTGGCCAGCGCCTATGCGAATGCCCCGTGGATGAACCAGCGCATCGGACCGGTCGACGGGTTCACCCCGTCGCCGAGCCGGAACAGCCAGTATCGCCCGCCCGTCGCCGTCTCGACCTGGTAGTAGTCGCGCACCGTATATGGCCGCTCACCCTCGACCCCGCCGTCCCGCCACCATTCCCCGTGCAGCCGTTCGGGACCGTCGCCGCGCGCGACCGGGAACCGCCTGCCGCGCCAGACGAAGAGGCGCGGCGCGTCGTCCGGGAGGAGCGCGATCACCTCGACCGGCTCGGGCCGGGCGAGCATGCGCGCCGGGCGGGGAAGATCGTCGTCCCAGGCGACGGCACGCGCGGCGTCGAGCGCGGCGGGCGCGTCGATCGATCGCTCGGGCATCGTGCCCGCGCGCGGGGCCGTGCGGTGTAGGCTGCGGTGCCCGAAGCGGTTGGACAGCGCGTCGACGAGCGCGGCGAGGTCGGGGCCGCGCCCCATGCCGGTCTCCAGCCCGTCCCGCTGGGACGAGCCCATCGCCTCGGCGAGCGGCACGACAAGCGTCATCGCCTCGATGCCGAGGCCGGGTTCGACGATCTCGATCTTCGCGCGCAGCAGCTTCGCCATGTGCGCGGCGTCGCGCGTCGGCGTGGCCATGCCGACCCGGACCGCCTGGACGTGCCCGTCGACGCGGTGGAACAGGCAGTCGAGGCGCCGCGCGCCCTTGCCGATGCGGACCAGCTGGTCGACGACGTCGGCGGCGAGGTCGCCGATGACGCGGCCGAACGCCTCGGGCGTCGCGATCGGCTCCATGAAACCACGCCGCGCGCGCGGCGTGTGCTCCGGGAAGACCGGCTCGATCGGCTCGGGCAGGTTGCCGAGCGCTTGGTCGAGCCGGCGGTGGAGGCCGAGGCCGAACCGCTTGGCGAGCGGCGCGCGCGGCGTGCCGATTAGCTGCTCGATGCGCTCGAACCCGAGCTTGCGCAGGCCATCCACCGTCGTCGCCTCGAGCCGCAGCGCCGCTATGGGCAGGAGCGCGATTGCCTTGCGCACGTCGCCGGGCTCGACCGTCACGGGCCGCCCGGCGGGGACGTGACGCGCGACCGCGTGCGCGCAGCCGGCGGTGTCGGCGACGGCGATCTGGACCGTGAGGCCGAAGGCGGCGGTGCGGCGGTGGAGGTCCTTCAGCAGCGCGCGCTCGGTCGAGAACAGGCCTTCGCATCCCTTCACGTCCAGCCAGAGGCCGTTCGGCGGATCGGGCGCGACCAGTGGCGAATATCGGGTGCCGGCCCACAGTGCGAGGCGGCGCAGGCCGTCCGCGTCGGCATCCGGCTCTGCATCGACCACCTGCAGCTCGGGAGCGAACGTCCGCGCCTTCGTCAGCGTCATGCCTGCCGCGACCCCTACCGCGCGGGCTGCGCCGTCCGCCGCAGCGATGACGCGGCGGCCGTGGTCGGGGACGACCGTGGCCAGCGGCGTGTCGGCCGCAAGCTCACGGGCGGTATCCTTCCGCCGGAGCCGGTCGGTCTGCCACGTCGGCAGGAAGATGGAGACGACGCGGCGGGGCATGGGCGTGGGCTGGCACTCGGATCATGGATGGCCTGTTCCTAGTTTGTTCTATTTCGGGTCGAGGTCAAGCGGCCGCGCGTTTCGCGGTTCGGGGGATATGGCTGGCGGGATCCTAAAGCAGCATGTGCGTGCCCATGTCGTAGAGCCGGCCGGTGTCGGCGAACCGCAGATATTCGATGCCGAACAGCTCGTCGGAGAGGCCGGGGCCGTAGATGAACGCATGCGATGCGTCGCCCGAGATGAGCAGCGAATCTAGCGACGCGTATTCGGCGATGTCGAACACGCCGGCGCCGTGCATCTCGTTGTGGCCGGAGCCGCCGGAGAACACGCAGTTGTCGGCGACCCCGGAGAGGTAGTCGTCGCCATCGCCGCCGATGAGGGTGTTCTGCCGCAGCCCGTAGAGCTGGTCGTTTCCGGTGCCCCCGATCAGGATGCCGTTGCCGAAGTCGTAGATGACGTCGTCGCCCTCTCCGCCATCGAAGGTGTCGAAGTTGAAGAAGCCGTAGCCCTTGATCAGGTCGTTGCCGCCGCCTCCGGACACCGATCCGCCGGCGAACGAGCTCGGCGAGCCGAGCAGTGCATCCAGCTTGTGGTTGCCCTCGATGATCTCGTCGGCGGCCGTGCCGGTGATGTCTAATTTGCCGTAGGGGTTGGAGTAGTGCTCGAACCCATCGGCGACGCCCGACCCGATGTCCGACGTGAACGTGTGGTCGACGAGGTGGACGGAGACGGTCGTCGCGCCGCTGGGGCCGAAGTCGAGCGTGTCCTCGCCGGCGTCGCCGAACAGGACGTAGGGGCCGCTCTCGGTCAGGCGGAACGTGTCGTTCCCGTCGCCGCCATGCACGACGACGTTGCTGCCGACGAGGATGGTGTCGTCGCCGCCGGCGCCATCGACCGTCTGGGTGGCATGGGGCATGCCCTGCGATCTGGCGTCGATGGTGTCGTTGCCCGAACTCCCGACGAGGCTCGCGATTTCGATGTCGGCGTTGCCGTTGAGCTGGACCGACACGCCGCCGGCGGCGAGGTCGAAGATGACTTGGCTGCCGGGTCCGCCGTGCACGCCGATGAGGTCGGACAGGTGGAAGGTGTCGGCTCCGCCGCCGCCGTAGATCACGCCGGGATTGCCCCAGAAGACGTCGTCGAACGGGGTGCCGGCGACCTGCTCGATGCCGGTCATGGTCGACACGTGGTTCTCCGATGTGACCGTGCCGTTGCGCGTGTCGACGATCACGCCCGCCCCGAGGTTCGACAGCAGCAGGAGATCGGCGTCGCCGCCGCCGTCGTAGAGGTTCTCCTGGTCGGTGCCGATGATGACGTCGTTGCCGGCGCCCCCGTGGAACTGCGCAGCCCCGCTAGCGATGAGGAGATCGTCCCCGTCGCCGCCGTAGAGCTCGTCCTGACCAGTGTTGTGGGACGCGTGCGAGATGATCAGGTCGTTGCCGGAACCGCCGATGAGCTTGTCATGCGATCCAGTGGCAGAGGCGGCGCCGAAGATGATCTCGCCGTCGAGGGCACCGCTGCGGTCGATCGAGATCGTGGATGGAGGCGATCCGTTCGAATCGATAACGCCAGCGATGTCGAGTTGATGTCCGGACTGATAGTCGAAGTAGTGGTCGGCACCCAGTCCGACGGCGCTGCTTTGCGCCGCTCCCGCCGCCGAGGCGAAGTTGGGTGCGCGCAGAGTGTAGCTCAGGGCGGCGGCTATCGCGGTGCCCGTCAAAGACGTCGAAGTGAAAGCGGGCGAATGCATGACGCTGTCGATGAAGCGGCTGGCTGAGCCGCCGGCCGAATAGACGCCGTTCGCGGAAGCGTTCAGCAGCGGGCTGTTGAGATGGATCGTGTCGAGGATGTAGTGGACATATTGTTGTCCGCCGACGGAATAGCCCGGGGCGTGGTATTCCCTGGAGACGCTGCCCGTTCCGTTTGAGGCCGTGAACCTCACGGTGACGTTGTTGTCGACACTCATTTGAGCCGGTCCGAACCCGGAGAAGAACAGGGCGCCGGATGTGCCGGGCGAGCCCGAATAGTCGGACTGATGTCCAATGCGGACGTTGCTTGAGTTCAGCATGCCCATTGCGGCAGGGACGTAGATCAGGTTCTCCGCCGCGACTGCGAGCTCTTCCTCGAGGTCGAAGACTCCCCCTTGAATCTGCCACAGACTTGGGTGGGGGTTGGCCGGGTTCGGACCATCGCCGTGGAAGTCGAAGCGCGCGTGCATCATCTCGTGAAAGAGCGCTCGCTCCATACCGAGCGGCGCGACGGTGCCCGTGCCCCACATGACGTTCTCAGACGCGTTGGGATCGAGGCGGATGTAGATCGAGGCGGGCGCGAGCCCTGCGCTCGCCTTCACGTATTTCGGGTCGCCGGTGACGTGGGATCCTGCGGTGTAGGCGCCCGACTTTCCCGCGACTGACACGTCGGTGAACGAGATCAAGGTGTCTGCCGCCGGGCCTATCGCGGCGGCCAGCGCGGGGCGGTTGAGGATGCTGGTGAGCAGCGATTGGATCTGCCCCTGCTCGCTACCGCTGAGTGAAGTGTCGATCGAGTAGTTCGGCATGTTTTGAACCTGTCAGTGCGAGAAGGGGTCGGCGGCGCCGAAGCATTGGCGATGCGCTGGGTTCGGACCGGACTCCGCCTGGACGTCCGGCACTCCGGCGACATCGAGACTGAAGAATTCGAGGTTTCCGCTCCGGATGTTCATGATGATCTGGCGGGGGTCCTTGGGGCGCAGCGCGCACGACTCGACCGAGCGCGTCATGAGACAACCGCCGAAGGGCGGGGCGCATTCGGAGGCGACCAAGCCGAATTGGGGCGTCTCTTCCCTAGCGGATACATAGGACGCATCGTCGATTCTGGGATCGCACGTCCTGGAATACGCCGCTGACGTCGGGGTACCCAACTGGGCAATCATCAAGCTCGTGTTGGAGAAGCCGATCCTCGGCTGCTCGAACGAGATGAGGATCTGGAAGACGTGTCTTCCCGACCAGGTCGAGGCAGTGGTGTAGCGGACGGTCAACTCGGTCGGCTTGCGCCCGATGGACCGGCTGAACTCGGACAGCCATGGATATCGAGTTGGTATGGTGAAGTGTGTCCCGCCCTTATCGATTGGCGCTGAGCCGATGGCCTTCATCCGTGAGGTCATCGCGTCGGGCGACAGGCCGAAGGCGAAGCCGGGCGGGAGCTTTGAGATGATGTTGGCGCGGGAATACGTCGGTCCGCCCTCCGCCACAGATCCTGCGCACTCGAAGCCATGGCGGCCCTTCGAGAAGGTTTTTGGAACCGGAGCGTAGGACGGCGGCATCTGTGAATAGGTGAAGGCGCCGATGCCGGCGGCAATGAGCAGCACGGTCGCTGCAGCAACGGAGCGCCGGTGCTTGGAAATTGTTTCGAACTTCGAAGTTCCTTGTCTCATCTTTCTTCTCCGGGTCGACGATCGTCGGCCGGATTCAGGGTGGCAATCACCCCCTTCGACGAAATTTTATCCTCTGTTCGTGGTAGGATGATCGGTTCGCTCGATCTCCCCGGCCGCCATGCCGGCGAAGGTTAGGCTGCGGCTGGTCGACGTTCCCTATCCAGGTCCGCTTCTGATGGCCTTGGCAGCGCGATCCGCCCCTGCGCATCGCACCCCTCCACGATCCAGACGTGCGGATTGCCGCCGCGCGCGCGTTCGAGTGCGACGCGCCAGCGCGGCCGGCCCAGGCTCGGGATGCCGAGGTCCTCGCTCGGCTCGGCGGTGACCCGCCAGCGCGTGACGGCTGCCGTCCCGTCTACCGCCTGTTCGGGTTTCGACGAGCGGCGGAACACGAAGGCGGCGACGCCGGACGCCTCGGCGGCGAGCTGGAGCCGCTTAGAGGCGGTGGTGGAATACTTTGCGATCTCGCCGACGACGCCGGCGAGTCCGGCATGCCGCAGGCATTCCTCCATCGCGAGAAGGACGTTCGCGTCGCTGCCGGCCTCGACGTGGATCACGCGGTCGGGATGAAGACCGGCGAGATGGAGGGCGGGAGCGAACAGGTCGCGCCAGCGCAGGCACCACAGCACCGGCCCGTCGATGCGGGCTAAGATGCCGGCGAGGAAGATGGTCGCACTCGCGTCGTCCGCGATGTCCGGGCCGCCGCAAATCTCGTGCAGCGCGCCCATCGTGATCCCGCCGCCGGGAATCCGGCCATCGATCGGGCCGATGCCAAATGGGAGCCTCCAGCGGGTGACGGCCGTCCCCTCAATGCACGCGATGCGAGCACGCAGACCTTCGAGGATGGCAGCAGTTTCCATTTAGACGACAAGACTCAGCAGGTTGATTCGTTCCTTTTTTGTTCTCAATATGCCCAACGTGTCAATCGTCCGCGACCAGATCGAGAGATGTGCCGACTGACGCCCGCGCTAGTGCGCTGCGCCCATCGCGATGTCGCAGCATCGTGCAGTTCGCGCCTTCTTCAAAAAGCGGGCCCGACCCACGAGATTGGGATCATGTCGGAAGGCCGTCCTCAACTGAACCAAGACCCGCGTCTTCGGGCGATGATTATGCCCATCTTCCGCTTCGATCCTAACTCGCCATCGGACCGGCCATTCGGTCTGGGAACGGCATTCCGGATCGATCCGTGGGGAAACTGCGCGACCGCCTTCCACGTAATCGAGGAGATGCTGAAGCTCTACAAAGGCAAGGTTATCTTACGCGATGACGTGCGGTTCGCGGCCCTCGAGATCGAAGGCATCCTCTACGGCGCGCCTCCGGTTCCGAAGGATGCTTGGCGCCCCCTCTCTGGTTTCTATGCCGAGGCGGGCGCTACCCAACCGGCGCTGCTGCACGAGAAGCCCGAGATCAAGAACTTGACGGAGATCGCATGCCTGACCATCGGCCGATCGCACCGCAGGACGCCGATGCCCTATATGCCGGTGGCGCTGACGTCGGAGCCGCCCGGAGTGGGGGACGTCGTCACGGGCTACGGCTTCGCAGGTTTGGACGTAGCGAAGGACGGCAAGGGCGAGGACCGGCCGATGACCCAGTATCTCTACGAGAGCGCGGGGAAGGTGATCGAGGTCACTCCTGCCGACCTGCAGTCGACCATGCCGTGGCCGCGCTTCCGGGTGTCCGCCGAATGGCCGAGCGGTATGAGCGGCGGTCCGGTCGTCAATGCGGCGGGCAACGTGATCGGAGTCATATCGCGCGGTTGGACCGGCGAGGCGGATTCGACGGCCACACACTTCGCGGGATGGGATGTCAGCCGGCGGACCTTCGCCTCGCTCGATCCTTTCGCACCGAGGCGGTTCCGTGCGTTCGCCGCCATTGATGGCGATGGCAACGTCAGGTTCGCGGGACAGGACGTTGACGAGGCGAAAGCGTTCGCGGCCAAGGCAGGTCTCACGGTCCGAGCAGTGTCCTTCAGTCCTGACACAGGCGAATGGCTCTCGATTTGACGCAACGCCGTTCGCGTCGCGCAGCCCGCTGGTCGAGGATCGAAACAGAGCCGGAAGGGAGTTTGCTGCGCGCCATTTACGTAGCCGCTCGTGTCGGTTGGCGAGCACACTTCGCTCGCTGGGTTTGCTGGATGAAGAGCTCAGCAGCCGGGCGATCGAAGCCGGTGCCTTTTCGCGGCAGTCCCGCGCGCGCTGCGGCCGACAGGGCGGCCATCGACGACAGGCCGGTGCGAAGCGCCAATTCGGTCAACTGCATCGCGCGGCGCACGGTCTCTTCGACCGCCGCGACCGGCACCTGACCGACGTGGCCGTCCGAATTCGGCCACTGGTCGAGAACGATCGCGGCATTTCGCGAGTAGAGGTTCAGCTCGAGCCGGACGTCGACCTTCGACATCTTCGGAGAATATGCGAACGTCGTCTGCGGTTCGGTCAGCCCCTCGATCTGAGGGAGATCCTGGCGGCGGATGCGCAGGCGGCCGGCGATGCCGCGACCGGTATCCGCGACGGTCGCGGCGATCTCGCCCATCGCCATTGCTTCGAGCAGCGGTCCCCACGGCTTCAGTCTTCCGCCGGCCGCAAGCAGGCCGACGGGCACGGTGACGGTGTCGGCCGCGTGGCATTTGGGCAGAGCGGTCAGCCGGCCGATGAACGCATCCAGCGACCGCGCGCCGACGAGACCCTCGGGTCGGGTGACGGCGATGATGGCATCGAGATGATGCTCGAGCGTTCCCGACGCGATCAGCTGCTCGACGCCGCGCCGAGGTATCCCCAGCCGGCTGGCGGCCTCCTCGATCGGAACGCCGTCACCGGTGGCGTCGGCGGTGCGGCGGACGGCATCGGCGCAGAGTAACGGGACCGGGTTTCCGTTCCAGAGCGCGAACAGCGCGGGTATTTCGCCGGCCCGGCGAAGGTCGGCCAGCACGCCGGTGCGCCGACCGATGGCGCGAGCTGCTTCGGTGATGCCGATTCCCCTTTCGTGGATGCGCGCGTCGACCAGGTCGGTGTCGATGTCGTTCCTGAAGCGGCTGATGAGAGCCTTCACCGCCGGCCTTTCCACCGTCGACGTCGCGCTGCGCAGGAAGCGCATCGTCGCGCCGCGATTGCCATCGGCGTATCGGCCGACCCGTCGGGCGACGCGTTCCGAGATCATGCGCTCGAAGCCGTTTGGCCAGTCGGAGAGCATGGGCCACGCGTCTGCGAGTGCGGCCGTCCACGCAGCCGGGTCGCTCGTCCACGACGGTGATTTGGACGACCTGATGTCCGGCGAGGCGGCGCAGGCGATGCGGATAGCGAGCGCAACGGCGCCTCCCGGTCCCAGATCCCTGACCTCCTCGGGCAGCGTTGCCATTGCCGCCGCGCGCCGTCCGGCATCCCAGTGGAGGAGACTGGAGATGGATGCGAGGTTCGGTCGATGGCGTTCGGGCACGAGCGGGGCCGGTGGGGACGTCAGGGAGCGCGCGCACTCGTCGCACCTGTCCACGCCCATCGTGCGGGTCCAGCGCTGTCGTGCCTGGCAGTCCGGATGGGGGCACGCCTCCGCCAGCATCTCCCAGGTCTCGCCGCAGAAGGGGAGGATCCGGAGCTGCCACATCGCGCGGTGATGCCTAGAGGTGGCGTAGCCCGTCGGCGAGAAGCGGCGTGCGCGTATCTCGAGCCATCTGGCGTCGACCTCCACGCCGAAGAAGAGGCGCCGGTGGGCATCGGTCTGCGGATACGTGCGGCCGGCCAGGTCCTGGGGATCCGCGCCGAGGCAGTCTGCGACGACCGCGACCTCGTCGCTGCGCCGCAGCGTCATCGTGGGGAAGCAGTGTGCCGACGCGCCGGCCAGCGACGTCACGTCCAGAAGGCGGTCGAGATGGGCGCCGGCGACACGCTCGGCGACGTATCCGTCGAGATGCTCGCCGGGCAGGGGGTCTCGGCCCGGTGGGAGGCGCCAAGGCGCATGGATCGTCATGCGGCGAACGGATTGACCGAGATGAAGCGGTTCTCGATCGCGTAGCCATCGGTCGCGTATTCGAGGTCGACCCTCTCGATCCGGTCGCTGCCGCGACCGACCGCCTCGACGAGCGCCTCCCGGATGATCGAGCACAGTTCGCGGATCGACCCGCGCGAGGCCAGCCACAGCTTCTCCGCCGTGCTGCGGCGAGCGAGGCCCGAGATGTTCGGCAGGATGTCGGCGTCGACGATCGCGGCATCGAGCGCATCGAGGAATTCGAGGTAGATGGCGCGGTCCACCTCCTCGTCGGCCCAGTCGATGGGGTCCATCTTGATCGGTGCGCCGAGGCGCTGGCGGAGACCGGGTGCCATCTTGAGCGCGGTCCGGGCGTCCTCGCTCCCCACGAACGCCACGGGACACACGCCGGCGTCCATCACGTGCTGGCGGATCGCTGTGGCGATCGATCCTGCGACCGTGTGGCGCCGCGCCGCGCGGTTGAATTCGTCGAACACCAGGAGCTGGACACCATGGCGGCGCAACGCTTCGGTCGCGCGGATCCACCGGACACCCTCCCTGCCGGCCGTCGCCTTCGGCTCTCCAAGGCTGGCCAGGATGGCCGTGGGGACCGAATCGGTCGTGCCGGCGGTGTCGATCTCGACGAGCAGGACGGGGCACTGTCCGGGCATTGGACCGGAGCTTTCGTCGACGAAGTCCCTCAGCAGCTCGAGCATCACGGTCTTGCCGGCGCCGAAGGGCGCCACGAGGTAGGCGCCGCGCTTCGGCTGCCCGGGATTGTGCAGCCCGGTCCGGCGGATCAGGTCGAGGGCGCTGATCGCGGCGTCCTGCCGTTCGTAGCGGACGCGGATGCCGTCGAAGCGACCGATCGCCTCCGCCACGCGCTCGTTGTGCGCGGAGGGCTTGTGCTCGGGCGATCCGGTGATCGCGCGCGGCGCGGATTCTTCCATCGGGGAACTCCTATTCATACTGGGGATGGCGCCGGCGCGACCGACCGACCGGGCGGGGGGCGGGGGCGTCGTCGTCGTCGTCGTCGACGGCGGGTCGGGGGCGGCCGCCCCACGGCTTGCGTGGCGCGAGGATCTCGGTGTCCAGGGCGGTGAGCGACTGCAGCTGGGCGGGGATGAAGTCGGCCATCGCTGCGGACTCGGCGGTGCTCGTGTCGAGGTGCTCGATGGGCCCGGTCAGCGCGCGGATGCGCGGAATCTCATACAGCTTGGCGACGGCGGCGCGCGCGCGGGCGCTGGCATTCGGGTCGAGCGCCTTCACGAACTCGACGAGACGGTTGCGCGTCGCGCGCAGCGTGGCGGGGTCGATATACGCCTCGCCATCCGCCTTCATCTGGGCCAGCACCTGCTTGTGGACGGCGAGCGGCATGCCCTCGCAGTATTCCGGATCGCTTGCACGCAGTTCGACATACTGGCGCGTTTTGACGTTCCAGACCCAGATCGATCCGATGTTCAGCGGATCGTACTTAACCTTCACCGTGGCCGTCTGCTTGCCGGCGCGGCGTCGCCGACCTTCGAGCGGGAGGAGATCGCCGAGTAGCTCCTGAACGGCGCGCGCACCTTGATAGCGCATTCCCCAGAGTTCGATGCCGCTGTTCGTCAGGGTGGCGGCTGGAATGACGGGCATCGATTCGATGCAGAACGCCCGCAGGTTGGGCGGATTGACAAGGCCATGCTGGCCAGCGAGCTCCTCCCAGAGCAGGGCGGGGGGACGCTTGCCCTCGAGCCGGTTGGGCCTGATGTTCAGATGGGCGATGGCATGGCGGGTGACCGCCTCTACCTCGTCGATGACGTGGAACGCCTCGGCCTCGCCGTTGTAGTCGCGGCGGCGGGACTCCGCGATCGGGATGGCGCGGCCGCGCAGCCTCCAGCAGACGTAGCGGTTGAGGGTGCCGAGCTTGCGTTCGCCCTTCGCCTTGTGGCGGGGATGGTTCTTCTTGACCCAGCGGATGCTCGTCCCGATGCCCTTCGCCGCGCTCTCGAAGGAGAGGCTGCGGAGTTCGGGGCCGTTGTCGACGATGGCCAGTCTGATCGTGCCACGCATCGACCGCAAGGCCGGGAACTGCTCCGCGAGATCGGCCGGGGGCTTCTTCGGCTTCGCCACTTCGAGGAGCAGCTTGCTGATCGTCCAGGTGCTTGGCTCGTGGAAGGAGATCAGGTGGCCGACGATCGCGCCCGTGGCGACGTCGACGGCAAGGCTGAGCCAAGGGCGGCCGAACACCATCCGGCGCTCGGGGTCGACGCAGTAGACGTCCATCTCGGTGTGATCGATGATGACCTTCTGCATCGCGAAGCGGGCGGTGAGAGCCTTTCCGCCGCCCTCATAGTCCTGGTAGGCGGCCGCTTCGCCGATCCTTTCCGCCTCGGTCGCGCGCTGCTTGAGCCTGATGCAGTGGCGGTAGATCGTCCAGTAGGACTGGACGGGATGGGGGACGTCGGGTTTGGGGTAGAGGTCGCTTCGGCCCTCGTTGATCGCGTTCATTTCGGCTTCGTAGCCGTCGTGGACGGCATAGTAGGGCATGTCCTTGGCGAAGTGGAGGAGGACGTGCTTGGCGCGCACCTCCGCCGCGACGTCGGATACGTTGGGCGCGAGCCGCATGCGGCCCTGCATCGCCACCATGTGACGTGGAAGCCTGGAGTGTACATGTCCACGGGTGCGCCGCCACTTGCGGACGGTCTCGCCCTTGGGGCGCGGGCCGACGTCGGCCTCGTGCTTCGCGGTCCACTTGGCGCTCAGGAAGATGTCGATGGCCTTGGCGCCGTTCGGAACGCCCGCCGCGTCGCACATCGTGCATGCGGCGAGCCGGACCTTCGCGACGGGATCGAGATCCTTGAGGTCGTCGTAGCACCACTCGGACGCGTTGCGAACGGCATCGGTCTTGTCGGTGCTGGCAGGGGGGAGGATCTCGACCGCCTCGGCTTCGAGGAGATCCTCGAAGTCGTCGTCGGTCGGCATGCCGACCGTCCCGTCCCGCCGCTTCATCACGAAGGGCGCGGACCGGTTGGGATCGAGGAAGTTGAGGAAGTTCGCCGCGTAGCCCTGCCAGACGTGGCCGACGCCGTGAATGAGCACGAGCGCGCCCGGCGGGAATACGTTGCGGGGCCTGCTCAACGGACGTGACCGACGTGATGGCCGACGACGGCGCCGGTGATGCAGTCGATGGCGAAGGTGACGGTTGGGCGGCTGTCGTCCTCCGGCGCGCGGCGTTCCTGCTTGCGCGTCGACGTCCGGACCGTCGCCTTGGGTGTCTTGCGGTGGGTCATCTTCAGGTCCTCTTGCTGATGGTCACAGGGGTGTCGTCGTTCAGCCACGCGCGAAGGTCGAAGGTCACGCGGTGGCGGACGACGAGGGCATGGATGACGGCCTTGCCGTAGACCGGCCTGTCGGGTTCGAGGCAGGCGGCGAGGCATCCGTATGCGATCGTGCCGTTCGTCTTCGCGAGCCTCTCGATGCAGGCGAGGTGCCTGAGCGTCGGCTCGACGAACTGATGCATGGCGACGAGCTCGCAGTTCCTGCTGTGATGGCGGTTGGCGAAGATCTGGTCGCGCATGACCACCTCGGTCTCGAGGCCCTCTCGGCGGAAGCATTCGAACGCGATCGCGAGATGCTGGCGGTATTTGGGATTCGCCAGATCGCGTTCGCTCCGCTTGATCTCGATCGCGCGGCGGACGCCGCTGCGGAACGTGACGAGCGCGTCGGCCGTGTAGGTGAACTTGCGGCCGTCGGCCGGGATGTTGACGACCACGCGCGGCGTCTCGGTCACCACGAAGGCCACCTCGGGGTCGCTCTCGCACCGGGTGACGAACGCCTCCGCAGCCTCGCCTTCGCAATGGAGCGTGCGCTTGGCGCGGAACGACTGGATCTGGGCGCATTCGCTGCCTCTCGCGCCGGCGAACGTGCGGATGCTGCCGCCGTCCTTGGCCAGCATGACGGTGGCGACGATCGGACTCGCGGGCGATGCGAACGCACCGATGCCTTCGCCGATCCGGTGGGACGACAGTTCGTATGCATCGCTCAGCGGTCCCGGCTGGAACGGTGCGAGGTCCACGCCGACCTTCTCCCTGGCGGGAACGGTGCGCGGATCGAAGGTCTCGACGTCCCAGCTGCGGGCGAGGGGTTCGAAATACATCAGTCGTCACCCCGGGCGGTGTCGCGACCGGACGTTGGATCGACGACTGCCCCCGCGATCGTCCCGTAGGTGATCGCGACGTCGGCGCCGCCATCGCGGCGGCGGCCGACCAGCCTGCCGTCGCATATCGCGATGCGGCAGCGGTCGCCGCCGATCTCTAGCGGCATGCCAGGGTTCAGGTTGAGGTGTTGCGTCATGGAGGGCGTCCTTTCACCAACCTGATATGTGGTGAAATCGACCTCCGCCGCAAGCTCTTTAACCATCTTTGTGGTTGGTAGGGTATATTTTTAGGATTCCGGGTGGTAGCGGTCAGGGATGGACGCGGATGTTCAGGACGACCCGGGCGATCTGATCCGCCGCAACTTGTTCGGCGGCGACGAGGAGCGCGAGATGGCGGCGTTCGGAGCGCTCTCTCCTCAGCGCAGGGTCCGCGTGCTCGACCGGCTCCGCGCCATAGACGGATACGAGCGCGCAGGGCGGACGATGGCGGCGGCGGCGGACTGCGCGGCCTCGGTCGGGATGTCCACCGGCGGCTTCCTGAATCTGCGCACGCGGGCGGTGAAGCACGGGCCCGTCACCGGCATGGCTCCGTATCAGCGGCGCCAGCAGCGCCCGTCCGCCAGCCGGGACGGGCTGCCCGCCATTGCCGAGAACGTGATCAGGCGGATGTTGGCGGCCGACCCCGCCGCCCGGACGTCTGCCATCGTCGCGGCGGTCGAGGACCGGATGGCCCGGTCCGGCAGGGGCGCCATCCCGACCACCACGGTCCAGCGCCGGATCGAGGCCGTCAGGGGCAGGCGGCCGCGCTTCCTGGCCGTGGGGCGGCGGGTTTCCGTCGTCCAGCTCCGCTGCCGGACCGAACTGCTGGGCGACGAGTGGCTGACGATCGTCTACGACGAGGACTGGTCGATCGTGTTCGGCAACGCGAACGACGCCGACCCGGAAGCCAGCCTGGAGCAGGCGCTGACCAGCGCCGTGGCGGGGATAGGCGATCTCGCTGCCGCCGGCGTGCCGATTTCGGCCCGCGTTGAGCGTGTCGCCGTCCGGGTCGCCCCGGCGATGTCCGAATGGGTCGGCCGATGGGAGCGCGAAGCGGGCAGGATGCGTCCGGACGTCGAGTTTCGTGGGGAGTACGGGAGCGGGGCGGCGTCGGTCCCGGTCCTGGGGTCCGTGGCTGTCGGCGGCGTCGTCGGACTGGACCCGTTCGCCTTGAGGCGTCTGGTCCGGGAATGGAATGCGGGCCTATTGGACCGCGCGCATCCGCGCGCGCGCACGGGGGTCGACGACGGGTCGGCGCTGCGCACTGCGCTCGACACGCTGAGGCTGCGCTTCGGCTCGGGGTCGGCGACGCAGGCCGTCCCGGCCTGACGTCATCGGGCGATCGAGGCGTTGCGGCGCGCGACGAGCAGGTCGATGACGGCCACGGCGTCCTCGACCAGCGTCGGCGCGAACGCGGGCGGATGCCTGTTCGGCCACGATCGCGAGATGCTGACCTTGCCGATGCGCGATCCGAACACCGCATGCAGCGCCGATCCGGTGCCGAGCTGCCGCGATCCGGCGAGATCGAGGGCGATGCCGTGCTCGCTCAGCTGCGCGACGAGTTCACCGGGCACGTCGGCGAGGTCCTTCGTGACGAGCAGCGTGCGCCGGGGACCTCCGGCAGCGCCGAGTTCCGGCGCGATCAGATCGGCCAGGTCGATGGCGCTTGGCCGGCCGGCGACCAGGCGGTGCGCCAGGATTCGGCCGGTTGGGATGCAGACGACCACGGCGAGCGCCGCCGGCTGCGGCCCGCCGGGCATGTCCAGCAGGATGTCGACGCCGGCGGCATCCAGCACCAGGTCGCCCTTCCGCCTGAGCGCGCGGGCCACGTCGGGCGCCCGCGCCATGGCGGCGTCCATCCTCGCGATCCGGCTCTTCACCGCGTTCGCCGACGGGTTCGCCAGGCCTGCGGCGGCGCAAAGCGATTCCACCTGGCGGATGATCGCGGCGAGCGGGGCGCCCGGGCCTGCCGCGCGGACGGCATCGGCGACGATGCCGTCGAGCGCGTCGTCGAGCCTGCCGCCGCCGCCCCTGGTCTCGATCGTGTGGCGGGGGCTGCCGCTCGCCTTGTATAGCGTGGCGATCCGGTAGAACGGCTGGAGGCCGATGCCCATCGCGGCGCCGGCGCGCATGGCATCCTCGACCGACGGGCGCTCGATGGCGAGATACGCCTCGAGCACGTCCGCGCGTCGGCGCGTCTCGCTCCAGTTCCTGGGCGTCAGGTCGGCGACCAGCGTCGCCAGGGTCTCCGGCGTCATCGCCGCCGCTCGCGAGCTTTGCGCATTTCTTGTCCTTTCAGCCGATTGCCACCGGCTGATGTTCTTAATATGTTCTTTTCTCGGTTTTGCGACTTGCATCGAGGGGACGGGTCCGCCCAGCTCGTTGCCGGGCGCGCCCGGTTCCGGACTTGCATGGCGGGATGTTGGGGCGCGTGCCGCTCTGCGGGCGGCGGCGACGTCGGCGGCACCGACCCGCCGATGCGCCTGCTAGCGTTGGTTGGGCGCCAAGCTGGTCAGAAGGTCGCCGAGCTGCGCCATCGCCGGACCGACGAGGCGGTAGGTGATCGTCCGTCCCGACGTCTTTCCCTTGATGAGGCCGGCGGTCGATAGCGTCTTCAGGTGGTTGGACAGCGCGCTGCGCTGTAGCTTCAGCCGGTCGGCCAGGACCGATGCCTGCAGTCCTTCTGGGGACTTCGCGAGTTCGCGCACGACGTCGAGCCTCGTCCCGTGGGCGAGCGCGGAGAGTTTCGCGACGGCGTTCGCGCTGTTCATGTCCCGGACTCTGGCCGATCGGAGGCGTAATCTCAACGACAACTAGCGCCAGAACGGATAAGATAGTTCACAAGTTCATAAACTATTGAATTGTTGAATCCGTCCACTAGATGTCCGCGCGCCGAGGTCGCCGATACTGCCTGGATCGAACACGGGGCGGCCGCGATCCTGAGTCAAGGAAGGGAAACCGAGATGCTGGATTTGATCGACGAGCCGCAGGTCGCGAACGCGAACGGAAGGAACTCTTCGAGCGGGGGGCGCTCCTGCGGGGTCGCGCTGGTGAGGGAGCCGACGCCGCCCGTGGCTGCCGGCCGGTATCTGCCGGGACCCGGAGAGCTCGAGGTCGCCGACCTCGACCCGTTCGCCGCCGACGAGATCTCCGATGGCTGGGCGCGCGTGTCCACGCGGCAGCTCCTGCGCCTGGCGATCGTCGCCGCCGACACCGGGGCGCGGTTCGAGCGCGAGGGGATCGGGCACGATCCGGTCGCTTGGCTCCTTGCGCCGCGCGAGCTGTTCTGCGGCAGCGCGGCGCTCACCGCCTGCCAGTCGGTCGGCGGCTTCTCGCGCGCGCTGATGCTGCACGGCCTCGGGCTCGGCCTCGATGGCGATCCTGCCGTCATCGATGGTCTCCTGGCCGACGACGCGGAGGCGCCCCCCGGTGTCGGGACGTCCGTGCGGGACGAGGACGGTGGCACGCCCGCCGGTCTCGGTCTGTTCACCTGCTTCGTCCAGAGCTCGATGGCTGATGGCGAGGTGTTCATCGAGGCGGTGCGCGCGATCGTCGCCACGGAGGAGGGGGAGGTGAGGTCGCTGCTCGAGCGGCGCTACGGCCTGAAGACCGCGCGCGGCGCCCGCATCGAAAGGGGTTTTCCGGCCGACGATCCCGACGTCGTCAGCCTCGTGCCGAAGCCGGCCGGCGACATGATCGCCGCCATCGCCGCCAACCCCACCGGCCTGCTGGCGCGGGGCTTCGACCTCACCATCGAGCACCGCCTCGCATGAGGTCGCAGCGGGAGGTCGCCGCCGTCCCGATTCCCGTCGAGACGCTTGCGCGCTCGATCGCTCGGCATCCGGACTATCGCGTGCAGCGCCGGTCGGTCGACCTGGACCGGCGCGAACCACGGCTTCGCAAGACGGGAGAGCTGTCGGTCGCGGTCATCGACTGCGAGACGACCGGAACGGACCCGACCAAGGACCGCATCATCGAACTCGCGGTGCAGCGCATCGCCGTCGATGGCCGGGGCGCGATCGTCGAGACGGGACCGATGCGCAGCTGGCTGGAGGATCCGGGCATGCCGATCTCCGCCGAGATCTCGCGGATCACCGGAATCACCGACGCGGACGTGCGCGGTCTCAGGATCGCAGACGGCGAGGCGTATTCGATGATTGCCACCGCCGACATCCGCCTGGCGCACAACGCGGCGTTCGACCGGCCGTTCGTGGACCAGCGTCTCGAGCTGGGCGGCGAGGCCTGGATCTGCAGCCTCAACGACATGGACTGGACGGCCCACGGCTTCGAGTGCCGGAAGCTGGGCTGCGTGCTGGGCCGGTGCGGCGGATTCCATGACGCCCATCGCGCCGCAGGCGACGTCTCGGCGCTCGTGAACATCCTCGATCACCGCCTGCCGGGCGGGTCGACGGTGATGCGGGAGCTGATCCGGGGAGCGGCGCGCCCGACCTATCTGGTCGAGGCGCCGAAGACGCCGTTCGCGGCGACGCAGGAATTGCGTGGTCGCGGATACCGCTGGGACGAACGGCGCAAGCTGCGCTGGCGCTACGTCGGCGAGGAGGCCATCGATGCGGAAGTCGAATGGCTGATCAACGACGTCTATGCGGGCAAGCGTGAACCCGTCGTCGAGCGCGTCACCTGGCGTGAGCGGTACTCGTTGCGGGAATGAGTCCGGCGGGGGCGGCCATGCCGCCGCCCCCGATCGCGCACGGGGCGCTTACATTGCCGACCCGGCGCTGTTAGCCTGCTGCTGGAAAGGGGTGGTGATGGATCAGGAGACGATCGAGTCGGCGGACGCGGCTTCGCTCGATGCCGGCGGAGAGGGACGGCCCAGCCATCTGCCGATGGCCATCCAGAGCGGCATCCTCAAGAGCCTGGGGATCAACCTCTACACCAGCATCGGCAAGGTGATCGTCGAGTTCATCGCCAACGCGTATGACGCCGATGCCACCCGCGTCGAGATCACGATCCCAAGCGACCGGATCGCGGAGGAGCGGACGAAGGCCAAGGCCATCGCCGACGCGGCGATCGCCGCTGCCGAGGCTGCGGCCAGCGGGCAGGGGACGCTCATGTCTGCAGAGGTCTCGCAGCCGGCTGGGCACAAGGCGCTGAACCTCGAGGCGCTGTTCGAGACGCTGCCCGCCGACGTGCAGGTCGTGATCGAGGACGATGGGCATGGAATGACCTGGGAGGAGGTTCGCGACCGCTTCCTCCCGCTCAATCGCCAGCGCCGGGCTGACGCCAAGGGTCATGAGGTCCTCCTCACGTCCCCAGGCGGTCGATACGTCATGGGTCGCAAGGGCGTCGGCAAGCTGGCGGGGTTCGGTGCGGCGCTGACCGTGGAGATTTGGACCAAGCGCAGGGGCGAGACGTCCGCGACCATCATCACCCTGGTCGACGAGGATCTCAACCACGCTGGGTCGATCCACGACGTGCGCGTTCCGGTTCGCTATGAGGACGGACTTGACGCGGACAGCCAGGGGACGCGCGTCACGCTGAGCCGACTCAAGGCCGACGCGACGCGGGACACCATGGACAAGATCCGCAAGGTGGTGACGAAGTCGTTCCACGCGATCCGGCCCGAGGATTTCTCCATCGAGATCAACGGCGAGCAGCTGCGCTTCGAGCTTCCCGACTACGAGTTCGTCTTCCCGACCGATTTGACGCGCGATTCGATCGCCGCCGGCGCGCGGCAGGAGGCGTCCGTCGTCGTGCCGGGCGCAGGCGTGCTGCGCTATCGCTATTACGTCGGATTCCTGCAGCGGTCGCACGCGGGCGGCGAGGAGCGCGGCGCCACCATCTACTGCAACAACCGCCTCGCCGCCGGTCCCGCACTGTTCGGGCTGCCCCCGGGCATGCACAGCTTCCATTCCGTCGACTACATGGACTGCATCATCGAGGCGGACGATCTCGACCGCACCGACATCGACTTCGTGAACACGGCACGGAACGGCATCAAGGAGGGGAACGAGGTCGTCAGCGCGCTGTTGGAGGGAGTCGTCCGCGCCATGCGCGGCGCGATCGCCGCGCACGCCCGGTTCAAGAAGCAGGAGACCGACCGCAAGCTGCTCGAGGACCGGACCGCGCGCGTCATCGCCGCCACCATCGAGACGCTGCCGCCGAAGACCCGCAAGGCGGGCAAGAAGCTGCTTCAGACCCTGGCGAGCCGGTTCGAGGTCGGCACTCCCGAGTTCGAGGAGCTGGCCCCGACCATCGTGAACTCCATCAATGCGACGGAGGTGCTCGTCGCGCTGGCGTCGCATGGCACCGACGCGGCCACGATCGCTCAGATCATGGGTCAGCTGCGCCAGCTGTCCGAGATCGAGAAGCAGGATTCGCTCAAGCTCTACCGCGCCCGTCGCGGCGGCATCGAGAAGCTGGAGATCCTCTACGAGAAGGGGAAGGACAACTGGAACAAGCGGCAGTTCGAGAAGGAGCTCCACCGCCTGCTGAAGGAGAATCCCTGGCTGATCCGGCCTGAGTTCTCGACCTACATCTCCAGCGACCAGAGCATCAACACGACGGTGACCCGGCTGGCGCGAGAGTTGAGCGTGGATCAGTTTGCGCCGATCGTGAACGGCGACGAGCCGGCGGCCGACAGGCCGGATCTGGTGTTCCTGATGTCCGATCCGATGGAGGAGGGGCCCTACACGGTGAAGATCGTCGAGCTGAAGAGCCCGGCGCTGGCGCTGAACATCGACCACTGGCGGCAGCTGGAGAACTACATCGCCGACGTGAGGGCATGGTGCGAGGCGAACCTGCCTCATGTCGTCCGGATCAACGGCTATCTCATCGGCACGATGCCCGAGCCCAATCCCACGAAGCGCGAGGAGAGGATGCTGGTCGACACCTATCGCGACAGCGGTCCGACGGGCCCGATCCAGATCATCGGTCTGCTCGAGCTCATTCGGCTGGCGCGAACCGTGCACGTCGAGGCGATCAAGGCGCTCGAGCGCGACCTCGCCGGCGAGGAGGACGAAACCGTCGAGGACGTCGAGGATGACGATCCGATCACCGAGGACGACGAGATCTGGAAGGCCGACGCTGCGTCGTGACGCGGCAGAGGTCCTGGCCTTGCGTCGCGCGCCTCGTCAGGCGGCCAGCCGTTCGACTGCCGCTGCCCTGAAGGCGGCCATCACGCTGCTGCACACCGCCTCGGCGAGCGCTACCGGGACGCCGTTCCCGATCTGCCGTGCGACGGGATAGGGCTTGCCGACGAACTGCCAATCGTCCGGCACGCCCTGCAGCCGGGCACCCTCGCGGAGCGACAGGCACCGGTCTTCCGTGGGATGGAGGTAGCGCCCCTTCGATGGATTCTGGAAAGTACACCGAAGCGTGTTGGCCGGCTGAGACGGATCGATCCGGCCCCAGACGTCGGTCGCCTGGCACCCGACCTTCTCCCATGAGGGCGGGCACAGGTGCGGTGCGAGCCGCATGACGTCGCGCTTGTCGCCCTTGGGCGGGATCAGGGCGATGCGCTGGGCGGCGATCCCGACCGGCGTCGGCCATACGTGCATCGGGTCCCCGGTCCGGATCGGCCGGGCGAGGACGTCGCCTGCGGTCCGGCGCTCGCGCTTCGACGGAGCGGGTTCGGCGATCGCGCCGATCTTCGAGGCGATGGTGAAGGAGCGACGGCGTAGCTGCGGCGCGCCGTAGTCGGCCGCCTCGAGCTCCCAGGCGTTCACGTCGAAGCCCAAGGCCTCGAACGCGACGACGAGCTCGCGCCATTTGGCGGAGCGCAGGAACGGCGGGACGTTCTCCACGACGACGACGTTCGCGCCGGTCATCGCCGCCCAGGTCGGCACCGCGAGGGCCAACGTGTTACGCACGTCCAGAGGGTCCTGTCGGCCGAGCGTGGAAAAGCCCTGGCAGGGCGGTCCGGCGAGCAGGACGTCGACCTTGGGCAGGTCGCAGCCATCGAGCACGGATCCGACGACGCCGACCGGCGCGATGTTCGCATTGTAGCTGGCGATGGCGTCCTTCGAGAGATCGATCGCGAACGCGGGCGTCATCCCCGACCGGACCGCGCCGGCGCTGAACAGCCCGGCGCCACTGAACATGTCGGCGAAGTCGATCCGCATAATACGCATAGCCAATAATGCGGAATATGCGTATATGCAAGCGAATCATGGAAGATTCGAACCGTCTTTTCCGGCTCGCCGAGATCCTCAATCTGGTCGGGATGCCCACGCAGACGACGATCGCGCGAGGGGCGAACGTCCATCAGTCGTTGGTGTCGCGGGCGAAGCGCGGCCTGCTGAAGCGGCTCACGCCGAAGGTCGGCGAATTATGCGACTATGCGGAATCGCGGGCGGCGCAGATCGAGCGTTTCCGTGCCGAGCGGCAGGAGCGTCGAGAGCGGCGGCCGGCGCTCGCGGAGGACGTGCTGTCGGATTGCCGCCGATATCTCGACGAGGGTTGCGACCCTGTGGTCCTTCGTGATCAGCTGAACGTCCTGCGACGGGCCCAAGGGCAGCGTGCCAGGCTGCCCAGGGCTCAGTCGGCTACCGCTCCAGATGCAGCCTGACGGGTTTCGGTTCGACCGTCACGCAGGGATCGGGCATGTCCAGGGGCGAATGCTCGCGCACGCCGTCCTCGTGGAATTGGGCGTATAGCGACCGGATCACGCGGATGGACCAGGCGACCTCGGCCGCGATCGCCGGATCGCAGTTCGGGTCGAGGAGCGGGTTCACGCAGAACTTCCCGCCCCGTCTCGCGGGATCGATGTCGTTCAGGAAGCGGGTCGCCATCGAGTTGGCTAGGACTTCCTCCTCGGTGATGATCTCGGACGGATCGTCGCCGAACGACACCCGGTGCCGGATGTATTCGATGATCTTGAGCGCGATCCGGTGGTGATGTTCCACGGGTGCGCGACGGATCGTCCGCCAGGCTGCGTCCGCGATGGCCGGGATCTGCTGCCGCATCGCCGAGGGGAAGTCGTTCGGCACCTTCGCGGCCGGATCGCCCGGCGGGGCCGTGATCGGCAGCACCGTCCCGGCGCGCTCGAGGCGCTTCACGGCCAGCCAGATCGGGACGCGCGCGTCGCGTGGCAGGCTGGCGGGCGCCAGCATCGCGAGCGCGTCCTCGGGTATCGGCGCCATGGTGATGAGCGGCATGGACACGGCCACCCAGACGTGGCCGTCCGGGCGGCGGTCGACGACGTCGCGGACGACGAGCTGCGCGAGGAGGTAGCCGACGGGCGCGTCGATCACGCCGATCGCGTCTCCGAGGCGGCTGCCCGGCCGGAGCGCGGCGATGTCGTCCAGGGGCTGTGGCTCGTCGAAGAGGAAGAACGTCTCCTGGAGCTGCTGGAGCACGACGCCGGGCGCGAGGTCGGCGTAGGTGGTGAGGAGCAGGTTGCCCTGGCGCGTGATGTTGACTTCGCCGGTCGTCACCTTTCTCAGCGTCACGGCGAAGCGGTCGTCGTGTCCGGCCATCGTCCAGACGTGATGCGAATCGGTCCCGTCGAGGCGCATGATCTCTTCGGTGATCTCGGTGGTGGCGAGCGACCAGGCCGGAGGAATGTCGCCTTCCCACCAGTCCATGCGCTTCATCATCGCCTCGCGGGCCATGGCGGCGGTGCAGAGGTCCAGGCATTTCCTGATGTGGTCGGGGTTTGTCGGCATCTCGCCGATGCGGATGGTCGCCATCGGCAGCGGGCCGACGGAAGGGGGCCAGTTCACGAACAGAAGGTCTGCCGTGTGGCTCACGGCGATCTCGTGTTCGGTCAGTCCGCGAGCGTACATCTCTGCGGCGATGAACGCGCCGGGGCGGGTGGACTCCCAGCCGATAGTGCGACGGACTAGCATCGGACCGACCCAGACCGGCGCGTCGAAGCCGACGCGGTAGAGCAGCCGGTTGTCGAACTGATCTGACGCGCCGCTCATGCGGAGGCGCCTTCGAATTCGCGGGCTTCGGTCGGGCGTCCGCCGTCGGTTTCGTGAAGGGGCGTCGAAGGTGTAGCAGGGGAACTCGGCATTGTGACCTCGCATCTTGTTGAAGATGCAGGACATGTGGCCAGGAGATGTCGGTGCCGAGTCGCCTTAGAGGGGACGCGAACTTGCAACAGCGGGGACGGCTAAATGCTATCCGACATCGCCGCTGGAGGCCCGACCGGGAATCGAACCCGGGTGCAAGGATTTGCAGTCCTCTGCGTCACCACTCCGCCATCGGGCCCCGATGCGGCAAGGCGCGGGGCTTTGCGCATGGGCGGCGGGCAAGTCAACCCACGCTTTATATGATCATTGTAATTCAATATGCTATTCGGGTTGGCGTCGGCCCCACCGCGCCATATAGGAAGCCAGCAACATTTAGTGTGTTGCATAAGTAAAACAGCTATGCGAAGAGCGGGGCCATGAGCGATCCGGCGGCGGACATCACCAATTTCGAAGCCATGCGTCATGCCATGGTGCAGAGCCAGTTGCGCACCAACGCGGTCAACGACCCGCGCGTTGTAACGGCGATGGCGATCGTTGCGCGCGAGAAGTTCGTGCCGGCGGAAGCTCGGCCGCTCGCGTATCGCGACACCGCGGTGGCGATCGGCAACGGCCGGTTCCTCAACGTGCCGATCGCGACGGGCAAGCTGCTGACGGAGGCCTATCTGCTGCCCGCCGACAAGGTGCTGCTGATCGGCGCGGCGGGTGGCTACACGGCGGCGGTGCTGTCGCGGCTGGTCGCGTCGGTGGTCGCGGTTGAAAGCGATCCCGATCTCGCGGCGCACGCCAAGGCGGCGCTGGAAGGCCTGGCTAATGTCACTTTGGTCGAAGGGGCGCTAGAAAAGGGTCATGCCAAGGGCGCTCCGTATGACGTGCTGATCGTCGATGGCTGTGTCGAGCAATTGCCGGAGAGTCTGGTGGCCCAGGTCGCGCCGGGCGGCCGGGTGGTCGCCGGGATCGTCGAGCGCGGCGTTCGCCGGCTCGCGACGGGCCGCACGGTCAAGGGCGGGTTCGGGCTGCGCGCGTTCGCCGACATCGACTGCGTCGCGCTGCCCGGTTTCGCTGCGCCGCGCGGCTTTGCGTTCTAACAGGGGTGGTGATTTGATGCGCGTATCGGTTCTGCTCGCCGGCGTGGCGATGATCGGCATGGTGGCGGGGCCCGCCGCCGCCGACACGCTGCGCGAGGCTCTGGTCAAGGCCTATAACACCAATCCGGGCCTGGCCGCGGCGCGCGCCGACGTGCGTGCGACGGACGAGAACGTACCGATCGCCAAGTCGGCTGGCCGCCCCAGTCTGAGCGTCAACGGCAATTATACCGAGAACGCGCTGAACAGTTCGAATTCGCTCGCGAACCCCGATCGGCAGCTGGCGGGGAATACGCAGCTCACTGTTCCGATCTTCCGCGGCGGGCGTGTCGCCAATTCGGTCAAGGGCGCGGAGATTCGCTCCGACGCCGCGCGCGATCAGTTGCGCGGCACCGAATCCGACCTCTTCGTCGGCGTCGTCGGCGCCTATATGGACGTGATCCGTGACGAGGCCATCGTCGGGCTCAACAAGGAAAACGTGAAGGTGCTGGAGGTCAACCTCCAGGCCGCTCGGGACCGGTTCCAGGTCGGCGACCTGACCCGCACCGACGTCGCCCAGTCCGACGCGCGGCTTGCCCTGGCGCGCAGCCAGCTCGAGACCGCGATGGCGCGGCTGATCTCCAGCAAGGAGAATTACATCCGCCTGGTCGGTTCGCCGCCGGGCGTGCTGGAGGATCCGCCCGTTCTGCCCAACCTGCCCGAATCGCCCGATGCGGCGGTCGACGTTGCGCTGAAGAACAATCCGGTGCTGCTCGCGGCGGTGCGCGCCGGCGACGCCAGCAAGTATGACGTCAGCGCCGCCCGGGCGGCACGGCTGCCGACGCTGTCGGGCGTCGTCGGGGGCAATTACTTCAATTATCTCGGCTCGTTCGGCTCCGGCACCAGCCCCAAGCCCGGCCAGACCGGCAGCGCGGGCACGGTCGGGGTGCAGGTGACGTTGCCGCTCTATCAGGGCGGCTTGCCGTCGGCGCAGCTTCGCCAGGCGCAGGAACGCCGCGCGCAGGCGCTGGAGACCGTGACCGACACCGAACGCGCGGTAATCTCGCAGACGCGGTCGGCCTATGCGATCTGGAAATCGTCGCTCGAGGTGATCGCGTCCGCTCAGCGCGCGGTCGAGGCCAACAAATTGAGCCTCGAGGGTGTCCGCGCGGAGAACAGCGTCGGCAACCGCACGATCCTCGACATCCTCAACGCGGAGCAGGAATTGCTCAACAGCCAAGTGACGTTGGTGACCGCGCAGCGTGACGCTTATGTCGCGGGCTTCGCGCTACTCGCGGCGATGGGCCAGGCGGAGGCGCGCGACCTGGGGCTCGACGGCGGCGCGCTGTACGACCCGCTGACCAACTATAACAAGGTCAAGGGCGCGTGGAGCGATTTCGGCGGCAAGCCGGACTACAAACCGACCGGGACCAGCACCCGCAACGCCCCGCCGCAGGACTCGTCGCAGGGCCGCCCGCTCGATCCGCAATTGAACGCGCCGGTTGACACGGCCCCCGGTAGTCCCGCAAACGTGCTGAAGACGAATTAACCACGCGCTTCGCGTGGCCTATCGGTACGACAGGGAAGCAGGCTGCATATGGGGGATGTAAGCGCCGAACCGTCGATGGAGGACATCCTTGCCTCCATCAAGCGGATCATCGCCGAGGACGCCGAGAACGGCGCGACGATTCGCACGCGACGTCGTCCCGCGCCGGTGCCGGTCGAGGATTTCGTCGATGACGACGATGTGCTCGAACTGAGCGAGCAGGCGCCCGAGCCGGTCGCAGCCCAACCGATCGAGCCTCAGCCCGTCGCCGAACCGGCTCCTATGCCGATGTCACCGCCGCCGGCGGCGGTGGCCGCCGAACCAGTGGTAGTGGCTGCTGCGCCCGCCACGCCAGCACCGGAAACGATCGTGTCGCCGCAGACCGCCGAAGCCAGCCGCGCCAAGCTCGATTCGCTGTCGCGGTTGGTGGTGAAGCCGGACACCGCGGGTGCCGACACGCTCGAAGGCTTGGTGCGCGAAATGTTGCGGCCGATGCTGAGCGACTGGCTCGACAGGAATCTGCCGGAGATCGTCGAATCGATGGTCGCCAAGGAAATCGCGCGGATCACCGGCGGGCGTTGAGGCCCACCACCTATGTTCCATCGTCACCCCGGCCTTGTGCCAGGGGCCAGCTCTCCACCTGTCATATCGCTCGCCGCACCGCGGACCCCGCATCAAGTCCGGGGTGACGCGTTGCTTTAGATCGGTGAGTGGTTGCTCGCGCAACGATCTTGCGGCAATTGTCGCTGCCATGAGAAAGCTCCTGCTCGCGAGCGTCGCGCTCGCCACACCGATCTTCGTCACCGCAATTCCTGCCAGCGCGCGTCAACTCACGATCGAGGACGTGACGATGCTTAGCCGTGTGTCCGCGCCGGTCGTGTCGCCAGACGGGCGCTGGCTGGTGTGGCAGCAGCGCGAGACGGACATCGCCAAGAACAGGGGCCGCTTCGACCTGTGGCGGCTTGACCTGACGAACAAGGGCGCGAAGCCCGAGAAGCTCGTCGCCGACCCCACCGTCAACGAAACCGCGCCGCAATTCTCCGCCGACGGCAAGACCGTTTTCTTCCAGTCGGACCAGGGTGGCGAGGACAATGTCTGGTCGATCGCGATCGGGGGCGGCGCAGCGACGCAGGTCACCGACCTGAAGGGCGGGCTCGGCGGGTTCAAGGTCGCGCCGACCGGCGACAAGTTGCTGATCTGGGCCGATCGCTTTCCCGGTGCGCCGTCGAGCGAGCCGCCGATGATCAAGAAGGGGCCGGACGACGGCAACGGCCGCACCTATGACCAGCTGTTCGTTCGCCACTGGGCGAGCTGGGCGGACGGCACGCGGTCGCAATTGTTCGTCCTGCCGCTCGCGAACGGCAAGGCGAGCGGATACGGCGTCCCGATCGAGGGCGCGCTGGTCGGCGACACGCCCTCCAAGCCGTTCGGCGGCGGCGAGGAAGTGTCGTGGTCGGCCGATGGCAAGACAATATTCTTCGCGTTGCGCGAAGCGGGGCGGATCGAGCCGCTGTCGACCAATCTCGACATCTTCTCCGCGTCCGCCGACGGGTCGGGCGAGCCGGTCAACCTGACCGCCGGCAACAAGGGGATGGACAACCTTCCCACCGTGTCGCCCGACGGCAAGTATCTCGCCTGGTTCGCGATGAAGCGGCCGGGCTACGAAGCCGATCGCCAGGTGCTGATGCTGCGCGACCTTGCGACCGGCAAGGTGACGGCGCTGACCGAAAGCTGGGACCGCTCGGTCGGGTCGATCGCCTGGGCGCCCGATTCGAAGACGATCTACGTCACCGCCGAGGATACGCAGGAAAACCCGATCTGGTCGGTGTCGCTGACCGGCAAGGTCACGCGGTTGACGCAGCAGGGCAACGTCAGCGCCGTAGTGCCGACCGCCAAGGGCGTGCTGTTCGCGATGAACTCGCTGACCGCGCCGGACGATTTCTACTGGCTGGCGGGCAAGAAGACGGTGCGGCTGACCAGCGTCAACGCCGACAAGCTGGCGGGGATCGACATGCCGACCGTCACGCGGTTCAGCTTCACCGGCGCGAACAACGACACGGTGTGGGGCTATGCGGTCAAGCCGGCGGGCCTGAAGGATGGCGCGAAGGGCCCGATGGCGTTCATGGTCCATGGCGGGCCGCAGGGATCGAGCAACAATAGCTGGTCGTATCGCTGGAACCCGGCGCTGTTCGCGGGCGCGGGTTACGCGCTGGTCGCGATCGATTTCCACGGAAGCACCGGTTACGGCCAGAAGTTCAGCGACGACATCCGCAACAATTGGGGCGGCTGGCCACTCGAGGACCTGAAGAAGGGGTTCGACGCCGCGACGGCCAAGTTCAGCTGGATCGACGGCAACAATGCCTGCGCGCTCGGCGCATCGTATGGCGGCTATATGATGAACTGGATCGAGGGCCAGTGGCCCGATCGCTTCAAGTGCATCGTCCAGCATGACGGCGTGTTCGACGCGCGCGCGATGGCCTACGAGACCGAGGAGCTGTGGTTCGACGAGTGGGAACATGGCGGCAAGGCGTATTTCGAGGACCCCGCCGCGTTCGAGAAATGGAACCCGGTCAACTATGTCGACAAGTGGAAGACGCCGCAGCTCGTGATCACCAGCGAGGGCGATTACCGAATCCCCTATACGCAGGGAATCGCCGCCTTCACCGCGCTCCAGCGTCGCGACATCCCTTCGCGGCTGGTCGTTTTCCCGGGCGGCAGCCACTGGGTGCTTTCGCCCAGGGAGAGCCGTCAATGGTATCGGGAAGTGCTCGGCTGGCTGGGCAAGTGGACCGCGAAAACGCCCGCTAACTGACCGTTTCCAAAGCTGTTTTCGGCCCTTTCGGAGGGATGCGCCGGATGACGCGAGCCTGAGGTTCGTGCGGGGCGGGGCGTTGTCCGGAAACAACAATTTACACGGAAATTCAGCTTAATAGGTTAACGGCGTTGTAATCATTACAAAGCGGGCGCTTAAGGGGCCGATAGTTTGCGTAACGGGTCCGATCATGAAGATTGACGTTCTAGTCAATGGCCAGACGGGCATGGTTGCAGCGTCGCTTCTGGCCACTGTGGGATTGGGGTTCATCTCCGCCCAGACGCCGATAATGGCGGCTCCACTGGATACCATGTCCGAAATCGCCAAGCTGGCGACGAAAGGCGGCGTCGGCGCGATCGAGGCGATGTACGACGCCCGGTCGCCGGGATCGCGCGCGCCCGGCGCTCTCACCCAGACCAAGGCGCGGCGAGTCGCGTCGCTGAAGGATGCCTTCAACCCGAAGGAACGCGTGCTGAGTGGAGAGCGGACTCGTCCGGTCGACCCCGCCGCGCCCGCGATGGCCTATGAACTCGGCGACGTTGCTGGACCGTCGCCCGCTCCGAACGCGTTGCCGGAGAGCGCTCCCGGCATTGCCAGCCTCGAGTCGCTGCCCCCGCCCGCCTGGTTCAACCCGGTTTCCGGCGGCGGCGTGCCGCCGATCATCGTTGGCGGCGGCGGCGGCGGTGGTGGTGGCGGAAGCGACGGTGGAGGAGGCGGCGGAGGCGGCACGCCCGGCGTCGGACCTGCCGTGCCCGAACCGGCGACCTGGGCGAGCCTGCTGATCGGCTTCTTCGCGATCGGCTTCGGGCTGCGCGGCGGGGCGATACGGCGGCCCGTCCTGCAATAAGTCGCATGTCGGCCATCGCCCGGTTCGCGCTGCCGATCGTCATCGTCGTGATCGGGCTGGTGCTCTGGTCCAACTGGATCGCCCCGCCGATGACGCCGAAACCCGCGGTGACCGGCGTGGTGAAGGACGAGGTGCGGGTGCGCTATCCCGCCGGCAAGCAGCCGGCCCTCACGCTGCCCAATGGCGACCGGCGCACGGTGCAGAGCCTGCTCAACATCCGCACCAGGATGAAATTCGGCGACTTCGTGTGGAATGACGACGGCGTTGCGCCCGGCGCGGTGTGGGTCCGCATCGACCTGTCGCGGCAGATGTTGTCGGTGTTCCGCGCGGGCCAGGAGATCGGGTCGGCGGTGATCCTGTACGGCACCGACGGCAAGCCGACCCCGACCGGCGTGTTCCCGGTGCTGGAGAAGGCCGAGCGGCACAGTTCGAACCTCTACGATGCCGAAATGCCCTATATGCTGCGGCTGACCAATGACGGCGTCGCGATCCATGCCAGCAATGTGCGGTTCGGCGCGGCGACGCACGGCTGTATCGGCGTGCCGATCGAATTCGCGCGACTGCTGTTCGCGCAGGTTAAGCGCGGCGACCTGGTCGCGATCGTCGCGGCGGGAACGTAGTTGATCGCATCCTAACCATTGCCGGAAACCGGCAAGTTATTGCCGGTGCGTACACCCCGTCGTCATGGCGGGACGTCTCACCCTGGTTTGCAGCGCACTCGCGTCGCCCTGGTTGCTCGGCGCAGCGAGCTTTGCGGGCAATTTCGACGACCGCGTGCTGGCGGCGCACAATCGCGAGCGGGCGTCGATCGGCATCGCGCCGCTGAACTGGGATCCCGCACTCGCCGCCGACGCCGCGCGATGGGCGAAATACCTCGCCGCGACGGGCAAGTTCGAACACGCGCCCGAAAACGTCCGCCAGCCCGAGGGCGAGAATCTGTGGGCGGGGACCAAGGGCTATTACAATGCCGAGGCGATGGTCGATGCCTGGGTGCGCGAGAAACGCTACTACAAGCCCGGCAAGTTCCCGGAAAACAGCACGACCGGAAGGGTCGGCGATGTCGGCCACTATACCCAGTTGATGTGGCGCGACACCGGCCGGGTCGGCTGCGCGATCGCGACGGGGGCGGAGGAGGACGTGCTGGTGTGCCGCTATAGCGACGCCGGCAATTATATCGGAGAACGACCCTTCTAGCACCCGCTTCCGCTCGCGGGGCAGAGTGGCTACAGGCCCTGTCCATGAGCGAACTGCCGAAAACCTTCGACCCCGCCGAAATCGAGAAGCGCTGGTATGCGCATTGGGAAGGCGAGGGGCTGTTCCGTCCCGATCGCCCAGGCGCGGAGCCGTGGACGATCGTCAACCCGCCGCCCAACGTCACGGGCTCGCTCCATATCGGGCACGCGCTCGACAATACGTTGCAGGACGTGCTGGTCCGTCACGCGCGGCTGAAGGGCAAGGATGCGCTGTGGGTGGTCGGCACCGACCATGCCGGCATCGCGACGCAGATGGTGGTCGAGCGCCAGATGGCCGAGCGACAGGATAGCCGTGCCAACTACACGCGCGACCAATTTGTCGAGAAGGTTTGGGAGTGGAAACGGGAGAGCGGCGGCGAGATCACGCAGCAGCTCCGCCGGCTCGGCTGTTCGATGGACTGGGCGAACGAGCGCTTCACGATGGACGAGGGCTTTTCGAAAGCCGTCCTGAAGGTGTTCGTCGACCTCTACAATCAGGGCCTGATCTATCGCGACAAGCGCCTCGTGAATTGGGACCCCGGTCTCGGCACCGCGATTTCGGACCTCGAGGTCGAGACCAAGGAGATCAAGGGCAGCTTCTGGCAGATCCGCTATCCGCTGGCGGACGGGTCGGGGTCGATCACCGTCGCGACGACGCGGCCGGAGACGATGCTGGCCGACATGGCGGTCGCGGTGCATCCGGAGGACGAGCGCTACAAGGCGATGATCGGCAAGCAGGTGAAGCTGCCGATCACCGGCCGCCTGATCCCCGTCATCGGCGACGAACATGCCGACCCCACGCTCGGCACGGGCGCGGTGAAGATCACGCCGGGCCACGACTTCAACGATTTCGAGGTGGGCAAGCGCGCGGGCATGAAGGCGGGCGAGATGCTCAACATGCTCGACGCCAAGGCGCAGGTCACGCAGACGAGCGACGGGCTGATCCCGGTCGATCTGCTCGGCGTCGACCGCTTCTGGGCGCGCAAGCTTGTGGTCGAGAAACTGAAGGCCGAGGGGTTCCTCGTGCCCTTCATCGACAAGGAGGGGGTCGAGCACGACGCCGAGCCGCGCACGATCCAGACACCCTATGGCGACCGATCGGGCGAGGTGATCGAGCCGTGGCTGACCGACCAATGGTATGTCGATGCCGAGACGCTGGCGAAGCGCCCGATCGAGGCGGTCCAGTCGGGCGCGATCAAGATCGTGCCGAAAAGCTGGGAGAAGACGTTCTTCAACTGGATGGAGAACATCCAGCCGTGGTGCGTGTCGCGCCAGCTGTGGTGGGGGCATCGGATCCCGGCGTGGTTCGGGCCCGATAAGGAGTTTGAGGCAGGCGTCGGAAATGCCAAGCATTTTGTCGGATTAGACCAAGAGCAAATCCGTCAAGAAGCTGCCGAGTTTTACGGTTTGCCGGCCGAGAGCATTTTCTTTTCGCAGACCGGGGAAGCTGGCCTGGAATGGCTTGATTTGTCCGATCCGGCAGTGGTTCTTTGGCAAGATACCGATGTCCTAGACACCTGGTTCTCCTCCGCGCTCTGGCCGTTCGCGACGATGGGCTGGCCGGACGATACGGACCCCAAACTCCACGGCCGCTACCCCAACGACGTGCTGATTTCCGGGTTCGACATCCTGTTCTTCTGGGACGCGCGGATGATGATGCAGGGGATGCACTTCATGCAGGATGTGCCGTTCCGCACGCTGTACCTGCACGGCCTCGTCCGCGCCGCCGACGGGCAGAAGATGTCCAAGTCGAAGGGCAATGTCGTCAATCCGCTCGGGCTGATCGACCAGTACGGCGCCGACGCGCTGCGCTTCTTCATGGCGGCGATGGAAAGCCAGGGCCGCGACATCAAGATGGATGAGAAGCGGGTCGAGGGTTATCGCAACTTCGCGACCAAGCTGTGGAACGCGGCGCGCTTCTGCCAGGCGAACGGGATCGGCGCGAGCACGACGCTGGAGGCACCCGCGGCGACGCTGGCGGTCAACAAATGGATCATCGGCGAGACGATCCAGACGGTGCAGGCGGTCGACCTCGCGCTCGCCGACTATCGGTTCGACGGCGCGGCAAACGCGATCTACCAGTTCGCGTGGAGCCGGTTCTGCGACTGGTATCTCGAACTGATCAAGGGTGCGATCGACGACGAGACGAAGGCGGTCGCGGGCTGGGTGCTCGACCAGATCCTGGTGATGCTCCACCCGTTCATGCCCTTCGTGACCGAGGAATTGTGGTCGAAGCTCGGCGCGCGCGAGTATGATTTGATCGTCGCAAAGTGGCCGGTGGTGGATCACAACGACATAGATGTCGATGCGAGTGACGAAGTAGATTGGATGGTCAGACTGATCGGTCAGATCCGTGCAGCGCGAACCGAACTCAACGTGCCTCCGGGCGCTAGATTGAACATTCTGGCGCACCAGTCTGACGACAGCACTCGCAAGCGCGTTCAAAGGAACGCGACGGCTATCGGACGCATGGCGCGATTGGACGTAGCGGCATTCACCGGAAACGGCTTAGTCGTGGATTTGAAAACCGGCTCGTTACTTCCCTACGAGGCTTCGGTTTGGACCGAGACCAAGGCAATACAGATAGTTGTAGACTTCGTGACGTTCATGCTTCCCGTTGCGGACGTCATCGACCTCGACGCTGAGCGCACGCGTCTCACAAAGGCGATCGAAGCCGTGGCGAAAGAACGCGACGCCCTCGCGGGCCGCCTCAACAATCCGAGCTTCGTCGAACGCGCCAAGCCTGAGGCGGTGGAAAAGGCCCGCGCCGATCACGCCGAGAAGGCGGCCGAGGCCGAGCGGCTGACGGCGGCGCTGGCGCGGTTGGGCTAGGCAGGTGGTCACCCCGGACTTGTTCCGGGGTCCAAAGTGCCCCAAGCGCTGTCGCTCGTGGATGGTTGGATGCCGGAACAAGTCCGGCATGACGGAGTAAGGGGGCGATGGCAGTTTCACCAAATCGCTCCAACCGCCGCGACCTGACGGTCGGTCCGATCGGCCCTACGCTGCTCGCGTTCGCGCTGCCGACGCTGGCGTCGAACATCCTCCAGTCGCTCAACGGGTCGATCAATTCGATCTGGGTCGGGCGTTTCCTGGGGGAGGGCGCGCTGGCGGCGACGAGCAACGCCAACATCATCATGTTCCTGATGTTCAGCGCGGTGTTCGGGTTCGGCATGGCGGCGACGATCCTGATCGGCCAGTCGGTCGGGCGGCACGACATAGAGGCGGCGCGGCGCGCGTTCGGGTCCGCCGTGGGGCTGGTGGTCGGCGGCGCGGTGGTGATCGCGGTGGTCGGCTGGCTGTTCGCGCCGCAGATATTGCGGTTGCTCGCGACGCCGGGCGAGGCGCAAGGCTTGGCGCGAGACTATCTGCGCGTGATCTTCCTCGGGCTGCCCTTTTCGATGCTTGGCGTCCTCATCCAGATGAGCCTGCGCGGGACCGGCGATTCGCTGACGCCATTATGGTTCATGGGATTGTCGGTCGCGATCGACAGCGGCTTCAACCCGTTGCTGATCGACGGCATCGGGCCGTTTCCGAAGATGGGGATTGCGGGGTCGGCGACCGCGACGCTGATCGCGGGGGTCGTGTCGTCGGCGGGGCTGCTGATCTATGTCTACTGGCGCGACTTGCCGATCCGGCTGCGCGGGGCGGAGGTGCGCTACCTGATCCCCGAACCGGCGCTGGTGAAGACGATCCTCGCCAAGGGCCTGCCGATGGGCGCGCAGATGCTGGTTATGTCGACCGCGGGGCTGACGATGGTCGGGCTGGTCAACCGGTTGGGCGTGGAAACCGCTGCCGCCTATGCGGTGTCGCAACAACTCTGGACCTATATCCAGATGCCCGCGATGGCGATCGGCGTCGCGGTGTCCAGCATGGCGGCGCAGAATATCGGGGCGGGCAAATGGGATCGCGTCGGTGCGATCACGCGATCGGGGCTGATCTACAACACCGTTATCGTGCTGGTCGTGATCACCGCGATCATCCTGTTCGATCGTCCGATCATGGCGCTGTTCGTCGGCGCGGAGAGCCCGGCGATCCCGATCGCGCGGCACATCCAACTCATCGCGTCCTGGACCTTCGTGATGTTCGGCGCGACGATGGTGCTGTTTTCGACCGTGCGCGCGAACGGCGCGACGGTGCCGCCGCTAGTGATCCTGGCGATTGCTTTCTATCCGGTCCGCCTGGGCTTCGCGATCGAGGGGCAGCGCTGGATCGGCAGCGACGCGCTGTGGCTGGCGTTCCCGATCGGGTCCGTCGTTTCGCTGGTGCTGGCCACGCTCTATTACCGCTACGGGCACTGGCGCGAGCAAGTGCTGGTCGTCCCCCCCGAGCATCCGAGCGAGCCGGAGGAACACGCCCATGCCGACGGCGAACCCGCGGGGCGCTTGCACCCGACCGGCTAGGGGAGCATGTGGCGACGCATGAGCCACTACCCTGCACTTCGTCTTCGTCGCACGCGTGCTTCGGCCTGGAGCCGGCGGATGCACGCCGAAACCGTGCTGACCCCAGCCGACTTGATCTGGCCCTTGTTCATCGCCGAAGGGGAGGGTGTCGAGGAGCCGATCGCGAGCTTGCCCGGCGTGTCGCGCTGGTCGGTCGACGGCATCGTCGCACGGGCCAAGGAAGCGCGCGACCTCGGCATTCCGTGCGTTGCACTGTTCCCGAACACACAGGCCGATCGCCGCAGCGACCGCGGCGAGGAAGCGCTCAATCCCGACAATCTGATGTGCCGCGCGATCAAGGCGCTGAAGGATGCGGTGCCGGAGGTCGGGGTGCTGACCGACGTCGCGCTCGATCCCTATACGAGCCACGGCCATGACGGGTTGCTCGATGCGGGCGGCTATGTCCTCAACGACGAGACCGCCGAGGTGCTGGTCGGCCAGGCGCTCAACCAGGCGGCGTCCGGCGCCGACATCATCGCGCCGTCGGACATGATGGACGGCCGCGTCGGGCTGATCCGCGACGCGCTGGAGGCCGACGGCCACGTCAACGTCCAGATCATGTCCTACGCCGCCAAATATGCCAGCGGCTTCTACGGCCCGTTCCGCGACGCGGTCGGCAGCAGGGGCCTGCTGAAGGGCGACAAGAAGACGTACCAGATGGATTCGGCCAATGCCGAAGAAGCGCTGCGCGAAGTCCAACTCGATTTGGCCGAAGGCGCCGACAGCGTGATGGTCAAGCCCGGCCTGCCCTATCTCGACATCATCCTGCGTGTGAAATCGGAGTTTCAGGTGCCGGTGTTCGCCTATCAGGTGTCGGGCGAATACGCGATGATCGAGGCCGCGGTCGCGGCGGGCGCGGCGGAGCGTGACGCGGTGGTGCTGGAAACGCTGATGGCATTCAAGCGCGCGGGTTGTTCGGGGGTGCTAACCTATCACGCGCTCCACGCTGCGAAACTGCTGGGCAAGTGATCGAGACCGATCGTCTGATCCTTCGCCCATGGCGCGAGAGCGACAAGCCGCGCTTCGATCAGATCATCAATACCCCGGCGATGATGGCTCATTTCGGGGGTGTCTGGCCGCCGCGCGAGCATGACGCGCTGATCGACGCGCAAATAGCGAGCGAGGATCGCGACGGCTTTTCGATGTGGGCGGTCGATTGGCGTGAAAGCGGCGAACTCATCGGGGTGTGCGGGCTACGGCGCGCGCATCACCCGGATACGCCGGTGACGGGTGATCTCGAAATCGGCTGGCGGATCGCCGAGCCATATTGGGGAAAGGGAGTCGCGCGCGAGGCGGCGGCGGCCAGCCTGGCGTGGGGCTGGGCGAATACCGCCGATCCGCGGATCATCGCCTATACGACCGTCGAGAACACTCGCTCCTGGGGACTGATGGTGCGGCTCGGCATGGAGCGCCGCGCCGATCTCGACTTCCGGCATCCCAAGTTCGCCGCCGACGATCCATTCGGAGCGATGGCGGTGTGGGCGATCGATCGGCCGCAATGATCGAAACCGATCGCCTGATCCTGCGCGGCTGGCGCGACGGCGACATCGCGCCGTTCCACGCGATGGGCAATGACGCCGAGGTAATGCGCTATCTCGGCCCGCCGATGACGCTGGCCGACGCGCAAGCGGCGGGCGACCGGATGAACGCGGTGATGGCTGAGCGCGGCTATTGCTTCTGGGCGGTCGAGCGGAAGGACGACGGAGCGTTCATCGGCTTCTGCGGATTGCAGCCGGGCTACGATTTCCTGGCGGGGCAGACCGAGATCGGCTGGCGGTTGCGGCGCGACGCCTGGGGCCGGGGCTATGCGCGCGAGGCGGCGGAAGCGAGTCTGGCCTGGGGGTGGGACAATCTCGACGTGCCAGCGATCACGGCGATTACCGTGCTGGCCAATACGCGAAGCTGGGGATTGATGGAGCGGCTGGGCATGACGCGCTATCCGGACGAGGATTTCGATCACCCAAAGGTGCCCGACGGCAGCCCGCTCAAGCGCCACATCCTCTATCGCATCGCGCGGCCTATTTCTCGCCGAGCAGCGCCTTGACCGCCGCGACCTTCGCGATTTCGCGGTTGAGCTGATCCCGCGCCCGGGCGTGCAGTGCGTCCAGCGTAGGGTAGGGCGGCTGGCCGGCGATCCCGCGATCGGTCACCATCTGCTCCAGATCGCTGACCATGCCCTGCGTGTCGCCGTGCAGTCCCTCCAGTTCAGCGAGCGCTTCCTGCGCGGCGAGCCATTGGTCGCTGCCAGTCGCCATCGCGCCCTTTGCGCGGGCGGCGGCGTCGGCCTTCGCCGCCAGGGTCGTAAAGTCGGCGTCGATCTGCGCGAGCTTGGCGGTGGACGCCGTGATCCGCGCATCCAGCGCGGCGTCGGGCGTCGCCTCGACCACCGGCGCGACAGGCTCGGCCTCCGATCGAGTCTCGATCGGGCGCAGCGCCAGCGACGGATATTTGTCGGTCGATTGCGCGCAACCGGCGGCGGACAGGGCGATCAGGAGCAGGGCGGATCGTTTCATGGCGTTCGGTCTAGGGGGCGAAAAAGCCGCACGCAACGCACTTGCGCTCGCTGAACGAGGTCTCTAAGGGACGCCTCTCTTGCGCGCCCGTAGCTCAGCTGGATAGAGCATCAGACTACGAATCTGAGGGTCGGACGTTCGAATCGTTCCGGGCGCGCCAATGAAAGCCCCGCCGGTCAGGCCGACCGGCGGGGCTTTTGTTTTTGCCGCGTCGCAGCAACGGAGACGCCCAAATTGGGCAAGAATGCGGCAAGGCGTGCATTTTCTCCTATCAAATGGATAGGGATTGCGGCATAGGGGCCGGCGGAACACGGGTCCGGTTACGCGACGCATGGTGCAGAGCGGGGGTGCCGGCCCTGGAAGCCACGGAGTGATACATATGAAGAAGCTCGTTATTCTGTCGGTGATCGCGCCTGCCATGCTCGGCCTCGCCGCTTGCGGTGGCAATGTCGGCGCCGGCAACACGTCGACCAACGACGTCGTCGCCAATGTCGACGACGCCAACCTGTCGGTCGACGAGAACGCCACGGTGCTGAACGACACCGTTCCGGCCGACAACGTAGCCAACGCTAACTGATCCTTAAGCGCTTTTGCGCTGACGATCACGGGGCCGCGTCATCCGATGGGATGGCGCGGCCCTTCGCTTTTCTGGTAGCGCGTCCCCCATGCAGGACGACGACAAGAAGCTGGCGGCTGAGGCTGCGGTCGCGGAAATCCGCGACGGGATGCGTGTCGGGCTGGGCAGCGGGACAACGGTGGCGTTCGTCATCGCCGCGGCCGGGCGCCGTTTGGCGGAGTGGCCAGGCGCGACCTTCTTTTCGACATCGCAGCGGACCACCAACGCGGCGCGCGACGCCGGTATTCCGATTTCGCGCTTCGCCGATCGGGCGGAACTCGACCTGGTGATCGACGGCGTGGACGAGATCGACCCGCAATTCCGCGCGATCAAGGGCGGGGGCGGGGCGATGCTTCGCGAGAAGATCCTCGCCAGCGCGGCGCGGCGGATGGTCGCGATCGCCGATGGCGGCAAGCGGGTCGATGTGCTGGGCGCGCGGCCGGTGCCGGTCGAGACCTTGCCGTTCGCCCGCAGCTTCGTCGCGGCGCGCGCGAAGGAACTGGGCGCCGATCCGGTCCTGCGAATAAATATGGCGGGGAAGGAATACCGAACCAATCAGGGCAATCTGGTGCTCGATTGCCGGTTCGGCCCGATCACCGACCCCGCGCGACTCGCGCTCGACCTCCAGGCCGTTCCCGGCGCGCTCGGCCACGGCCTGTTCCTGACCGAAATCGACGCGCTTTATGTCGCGACGGGCGGGATCGTTACGAAAATGGAACGCCCCGCGCCGTGATGGGTGGCACGAGCGAAAAGCCCGCCATATAGGACAGGTCAAAGCGCAACCCTGCCGGTGTTTGCGCGTTCGACCACCCGAGTGGGAGCCTTGCATGTCCGATACCGAAACCGCCGCCCGGGATGTCGACCAGTTGAAGGAAGACGGGTCGATCGAGCGCCTGACGATCGACACGATCCGCACGCTGTCGATGGACGCGGTGCAGAAGGCCAATTCGGGGCATCCCGGTACGCCGATGGCGCTCGCGCCGGTCGGCTATACGCTGTGGTCGCAATTCCTGCGCTACGATCCGTCCAAGCCCGACTGGCCCAATCGCGATCGCTTCGTGCTGTCGGTCGGGCACGCGTCGATGCTGCTCTATTCGCTGATCCACTTGGCGGGGATCGAGGAGATCGATCGCGACGGGAACAAGACCGGCAAGCCTGCACTGAGCCTCGAGGATCTGGAGAACTTCCGTCAGCTCGGGTCGAAGACGCCGGGCCATCCCGAATATCGCCATACGACGGGCGTCGAAACGACCACCGGACCGCTCGGTGCGGGATGCGGCAATTCGGTCGGCATGGCGATCGCCGAGCGCTGGCTCGCGGCGCGCTACAACCGACCGGGCTTCGATCTGTTCGACCATGATGTCTACGTCCTGTGCGGCGATGGCGACATGATGGAGGGCGTGTCGGCGGAAGCCGCCTCGATCGCTGGGCACCTGAAGCTCAGCAACCTGTGCTGGATCTACGACAGCAACCAGATTTCGATCGAGGGCTCGACCGACCTCGCCTTCGACGAGGATGTCGGCAAGCGTTTCGAGGCTTATGGCTGGAACGTCGTCCATGTCGTCGACGCCAACGATTGTGTGGCGATGGCGCAGGCGCTGGCGGCATTCAGGAAGACCGATGACCGCCCGACCTTCATTCTGGTCCATTCGGTGATCGGCTGGGGCAGCCCACGCGCCGGCAGCGAAAAGGCGCATGGCGAACCGCTCGGCGTCGACAACGTCAAGGCGACCAAGGCGGCGTACGGCTGGCCGGACAAGGACTTCTATGTCCCGGACGGCGTGGTCGAGCATTTCAACGGGGCCGTCGCCGATCGTGGGCGGCCGTTGCGCGAGGCGTGGGAGGCGACCCTCGCCAGCTATCGCGAGACGTGGAGTGATCCGGCCAAGGAACTCGACCTGCTGCTCGCTGGCAAGTTGCCCGAGGGCTGGGACGCCGACATCCCGACCTTCGACGCCGATCCCAAGGGCATCGCCAGCCGCGATGCGGGGGGCAAGGTGCTCAACGCGATTGTCAAGACCGTGCCCTGGCTGGTCGGCGGCTCGGCCGACCTCGCGCCATCGACCAAGACCGACATCAAGGGGGCGGAATCGTTCGAGGCGAACAACTATGCCGGCGCGAACTTCCATTTCGGCGTGCGCGAACATGCGATGGGCGCGGTGGTCAACGGTATGACCCTGTCGCACCTGCGCTCGTATGGCAGTACGTTCCTGGTGTTCCTCGACTACATGCGCGCGCCGGTGCGGCTGTCGGCGATCATGGAGCTGGGGTCGACCTGGGTTTACACACATGATTCGATCGGGGTGGGCGAGGACGGCCCGACGCACCAGCCGATCGAACATCTCGCGACGCTACGCGCGATCCCGGGGCTCGACACGATCCGTCCGGGCGACGCGAACGAAGTCGCGGCGGCGTGGAAGGCGATCGTGAACGATGGCCAGCATCCAACGGCCTTGATCCTGTCGCGTCAGGCGCTGCCGACGCTCGATCGTACCAAATATGCCAGCGCCGATGGCGTCGCGCAGGGCGGCTATGTGCTGGCCGACAGCGACGACCCGCAAGTGATCCTGATCGCGACGGGGTCCGAAGTGTCGCTCGCGGTCGAGGCATATGAAAAGCTCAAGGCCGATGGCGTGGCGGCGCGTGTCGTGTCGATGCCGAGCTGGTTCCGGTATGAGAAGCAGTCCGACGCCTATAAGGAATCGGTGCTGCCCAAAAGCGTGACCGCGCGGGTCGCGATCGAGATGGCGGGCGAGCTCGGCTGGGACCGCTATGTCGGGTCGGCGGGCAAGGTGGTCGGCATGGCGACCTTCGGCGCCTCAGCCCCGATCGCCAAGTTGCAGGACAAGTTCGGCTTCACGGTCGATAACGTCGTGAAGGTCGCCAAATCGTTGCTGGAGACGAAGTGATGGGACGCCTCAACGATCTCGAAAAACTCGGCCAGGCGGTGTGGCTCGACTTCATCGACCGCAGATCGCTCGCCGAGGGCGGGTTGCAGAAGCTGGTCGATGAGGACGGGATAACCGGCGTCACCAGCAACCCGTCGATCTTCGAGAAAGCGATGGGGCATGGCGACGCCTATGACGCCGCGCTCGCAGAGTTCGACAAGGCGAACCCGGATGCGTCGGCGATGGCGCGTTACGAGCATCTCGCGATCCAGGACATTCAGGCCGCTGCCGACACGCTCCGCCCGATCTACGATCGGCTCGATGCGAAGGACGGCTATGTCAGCATGGAAGTGTCGCCCTATCTCGCCGCCGATACCGACGGCACCGCGGCGGAGGCCGAACGGCTGTGGCGCGCGGTCGACCGGCCCAATCTGATGATCAAGATTCCCGGCACGCCGGCGGGCGTCCCCGCGATCGCCGCGACGATCGACAAGGGGATCAACGTCAACGTGACCCTGCTGTTCGGGATCGAGGCGTACAAGGCGGTCGCGCTGGCGTCCGTCGAGGGGCTCGAAAAGCGCGCCGCGCGGGGTGAGGCGATCGACCGGATCGCCAGCGTCGCGAGCTTCTTCGTCAGCCGGATCGACACAAAGATCGACGATGCGATCGACGCCGGTACGGGGGACGACGCCGCCAAGCCGTTGAAGGGCAAGGTCGCGATCGCCAATGCGAAGCTGGCGTATCAATGGTATCTAGACTTCATCAAGTCCGACCGCTGGCAGGCGCTGGCCGCGAAGGGCGCTATGCCGCAGCGGCTGCTCTGGGCGTCGACGGGGACCAAGAACCCCGATTATCCCGACACGCTCTACCTCGACACGCTGATCGGCCCGGACACGGTCAACACCGTGCCGCCCAAGACGCTCGACGCGTTCCGCGACCATGGTACCCCGGCGGAAACGCTGACGGCCGACGTGGACGGGGCCCGCCACGTCCTCGCCGAGACGGAGCGGCTCGGGTTGGACCTTGACGGCGTCACCGACACCCTGGTCGAGGAAGGGGTGCAGTCGTTCGCCAAGGCGTTCGACGACCTGCTCGGCGCGATCGCCGCCAAGCATCCGGCGGAGGCAACCTAACCGAATCTTCTCCGTTCGTGCTGAGCTTGTCGAAGCACGTGGTGTGGACACGCCCTTGGACAGGCTCAGGGCGAACGGTTGGAAGGGTGAGCATTACATGAAGCTAGGGATCATCGGCCTGGGCCGGATGGGCGCCAACATCGCGCGGCGCCTGATGCGCGCGGGGCATCAGACGGTGGTCTATGACCGCTCGGCAGATACAGTGAAGGGACTGGCCGGCGAAGGCGCGATCGGCGTCAATTCGCTCGACGAGATGAGGGCCGCGCTCGATGGCCCGCGCATCTTCTGGGTCATGCTCCCCGCGGGCGATCCGACCGAAAGCACCATCGCCGCGCTGACCGCCACGTGCGCGAAGGGCGACATCATCATCGACGGCGGCAACACCTTCTACAAGGACGACATTCGCCGGTCCAAGGCGCTTGCGGAAAAGGGCGTCCACTATGTCGACGTCGGTACGTCGGGCGGCGTGTGGGGGCTGGAGCGCGGCTATTGCATGATGGTCGGCGGCGAAGCGGACGTGATCAAGACGATCGACCCGATCCTGGAGGCGCTGGCGCCCGGGCTCGGCACGATTGCGCGCACCCCCAACCGGATGGAGCAGGAGGGCGAGGATCCGCGCGCCGAACTAGGCTATATCCATGCCGGGCCGGCGGGGGCGGGGCATTTCGTCAAGATGGTCCATAACGGCATCGAATACGGCCTGATGCAGGCCTATGCCGAGGGCTTCGACATTCTGGCGTCGAAGAAGTCGGACAAGTTGCCGGAGGACGAACGGTATGACCTCAACCTGACCGACATCGCCGAAGTGTGGCGGCGCGGGAGCGTGATCTCGTCCTGGCTGCTCGATCTGTGTGCGCAGCAACTCGCGCAGGACATGCAGCTCTCCAAATTCACCGGCAACGTCGCCGATTCGGGCGAGGGGCACTGGACGATCGAGGCGGCGATGGAGGAAGCGGTGCCCGCGCACGTCCTGACCGCCGCCCTGTTCGCGCGCTATCGCAGCCGGGTGGAGCATACGTATGGCGACAAATTGCTGTCGGCGATGCGCTTCGGGTTCGGCGGGCATGTGGAAATGCCACAGTGACATCAAGCAGGGGCGCGACGATTCGTCTGGTCGTGTCGGATGTCGACGGCACGATCGTCCGCAAGGACAAGTCGCTCAGCCCCGAAGTGATCGCCGCGGTGCATCGGCTGCGCGGGGCGGGAATCGCGTTCACGCTGATCAGCGCGCGGCCGATGTCGGGCGTGATGCCGCTGGTCGCGCCGCTTGGCATCGACATTCCGGTCGCCGGCATAAACGGGGGCGTGATCTTCCGGCCGGACGGATCGGTGATCGCCGAACGCAGGGTCGATCCCGGCGTAGTGGCCGGACTGTTCGCGATGGCGGAAGGGGCGGCGGTCGATCGCTGGATCTTCGCCGAAAACCGCTGGTACGTCTCGTCGCTCGACGGTGAACGGATCGCGCGCGAGCGTATCGCCTCCAATGCCGAACCGATCCTGCGGGCGGATTTCTCCGACCTCTATGACCGCGCCGACAAGGTGACGTTCGTGAGCTTCGACGCGCCGATGCTGCGCGCGTTGACCGAGCGGGCCGCCGCCGCGTTCGGCGACCGCGCGACCGTCGGGCAGAGCCAGACCTATTATCTCGACGTCACCGACACCGCGGCGAACAAGGGCGACGGCGTCGCGGCGCTGGCGAAGATGCTCGGCGTCGACTTGGCCGATGTCGCGGTGTTCGGCGACATGAACAATGACGTGGCCATGTTCGAGCGCGCCGGTTTCTCGGTCGCGATGGGCCAGGCGCCCGACGCGGTGAAGGCACGCGCCGACGAAATTTCCACCAGCAACGAGGAGAACGGCGTCGCGCATGCGATCGACTCGTTCATCCTGCCAAGGGCTAGACCATGAAGAAACTGATCGCGTTCGACCTCGACGGCACGCTGGCACTGTCGAAACAACCCCTCGATGATCGCATGGCGAACGCGCTCGCCGACCTGCTCGACGTGGCGAAGGTCGACATCATCTCGGGCGGGGACTGGCCGCAATTCGAGAAGCAGGTGGTCGGGCGGATGATCGACCGCGCGAACCTGGCGAACCTGTTCATCCAGCCGACGACTGGGACCAAGCTCTATCGGTTCGTGGATGGCGAATGGAAGGCGATCTACGCCGAACTGTTCACGCCAGAGGAGCGCAAGGCGATCATCGACGCATTCGACAAGGCGATGGCCGAAGAAGGGCTCGGCCAGGGCAAGACCTGGGGCGAACGGGTCGAGGATCGCGGCAGCCAGGTGACGTTCTCCGCGCTTGGTCAGCAAGCGCCGCTAGAGGCGAAGGACGCGTGGGATCCCGACCATGCCAAGCGCAAGAAGCTGCAGGCGCGGCTTCAGACGATGCTCCCCGATCTGTCGATCAATATCGGCGGATCGACCTCGATCGACATAACGCGCAAGGGCGTCGACAAGGCGTACGGATTACGGAAACTGTTGTCCGAGGCGGGGGTGACGGCAGACGAGGTGCTGTTCCTGGGCGATGCGATCTTCCCTGGCGGGAACGACTATCCGGCGAAGGAAATGGGACTCGACACTATCAAGGTCGAGTCGATCGAGGATACGCGGCGCGTGATCGAAACGATCGTGTTGGTGTTGAAGCACTAGCGCAGCCAAATACCGTCCGTCACCCCGGCCTTGTGCCGGGGCCCGCGTCGCCACATGGAAGCCGACAGTTGCTGCACTGCGGATGCCGGGACAAGCCCGGCATGACGGATGGGGCTAGTTGGCCAGCGCCGCCTCCACCGCATCGTGAAACACTTTGATTCCGCCTTCCAGGCCGCCGAGCGTCAGCCGGTCGATCGCGCCCGACATCAGCCCCTCCTGTCCTAGGGCCGCCGCACGGAAATCCTCCGCGCCGAACACGCCGCCGTCGAGCAAGTTCCAGCTTTTCTCCCAATGTGCCAGTGCTTTGTCAGTCGCGGGCGGTTCGGGGATCAGCATGAAATCCTCGACCAGCACGCGATCGACGCCGCGCGGCATCAGTGTCATCAGGTTCATGTAATCGGGACTGACGATCAGGATCGTCGCGGGAAACATCTGGTAGGTATAGGTGATCGCGCGGCGGAGCGTCGGCCAGTCCTCCGCCGCGCATTCGATCGCCTCCACATCACGGCCGACCGCCGAACGCTGATGCGCCCCGATCGTGTCGGCCGATGCGACGCCGTCCTTGAAGAAGGGACCGATGGTGGCCGCGTGGAGCCGCTGGACGTGATAGCTTTCCAGGAGCGCGTCCATGATCAGCTTCCAGTTCGCCGCGACATCATGCGTGCGGCGGCGGAACAGGTGCTGTCCGGCAAGGTCGAAAGCGTCGAAATCGAGGCCCAGCGTGTCGGGCTCGGCGAAGTCGGCGGCCTCATCGAACGCGAACCAGATCAGCCCGCCCGCCTCGCGCGTCGGCAGGCGCTTCAGGCCGAACGCCGCCTTGTCGAGGCCCGGGAAGGCATCGTTCCGCGGCAGCGCGAGCAGCTTGCCATCGAGGCCGTAGGTCCAGGCATGATACGGACAGACCAGCCGTCCGGCGCACACCGGCTCCACCCCTTCGACCAGCCGTGTGCCGCGATGCCGGCAGACGTTGAGGAAGACATGGGCCGCCCCATCGCGGTCGCGCGTGACGAGCAGAGGCTTGCCGTAGCCATCATGCGGCACCGCCATCCCCGGTTCGGGCAGCAACGCGGATGGCGCTATCACCAGAGGTCGTCGTCCGAACAGTCGCTCGCGCTCAGCGGCATAACGCGCCGGATCGGTATAGGCCGCCGCGTCGATATGCGTGACCGTCGTCTCGCGTTGCCCGCCGCCTGCCGCGAGCTGTTTCGCCAGCGCGAGCTGTCCCGGCGTCGGAGCGATTTTCGCCGCCACGTTCATGGGCTTCCTCTCCCGATTTTTGCGGCTAGTGTCTGCCGTAATAAGACGGGGAGCAAGCCTGAATGACCGACGTGGAACGGCCGCATAGCTGGGTCGACAGCGTTCGTCCCTATTTCGAAAAGGCGCCGCTGGCCGCGTTGGCGCTGGGCGTGTCGTCGGGTTTTCCGTTCGCGATGATCGCCGCGACGCTGACCACGCGATTGAAACAGGATGGCATCACCAAGGCGACTGTCACCGCGTTCAGCCTGGCGATCCTCGTCTATAACCTGAAATGGCTGTGGTCCTGGATGGTCGACGGCGTGCGGCTGCCTGTCATCGGGCGGCTGGGCCAGCGCGTGTCGTGGATGCTGCTCGCCGGGGTGCTGGTGATCGCCGCGGTCGCCAATCTGGCGCTGGCCGATCCGAAGGTCAGTATCGGCGGCATGGCGATCGCCGCGATCCTGGTGGGGCTGGCAGGCGCGACGTTCGATACGGTGATCGACGCGTATCGCATCGAGTTGCTCGAACCGCGCCAGCTCGGCGTCGGGTCGGGCATGGCGCAATATGGCTATCGGATCGGCAATGTCGGCGCGGCGTCGCTGGCGCTGCTCGTGGCGGCCTCGTCCAACTGGACGGTCGCGTATCTGACCTGTTGCATCCTGGCGCTGCCGGCGATGCTGACCGCGCTGGCACTGGGCGAACCCTCGCGGCGCCAGGTAGTGACGGAGCGGCGCAGCGTCGCGCAGGTGCTGACGTCGATCTGGGGACCCTTCGCCGAATTCTTCAAGCGGCGCGGCGCGATCATCGTGCTGATCTTTATCCTTGTCCACAAGGTCGGCGACACGCTGGCCAATCTGACGTTCCGCTTGCTGTTCGACGACCTGAAATTCACCAACGCCGAGATTGCAGGGTATGACGTTTTCCTGGGCTTCTGGGCGTATATGGTCGGCATCTTCATCGGCGGCGTGCTCTATGCAAAGCTGGGGCTGAAGCGGTCGGTGTTCATCGCGCTGATCCTGATGGCGGTTTCGAACCTCAGCTTTGCGGCGCTTGCGGCGGCGGGGCATTCGAACCTGGGAATGGCCGGGGCGATCGGGTTCGAGAATATCGCGAGCGGCTATGGCGGCGTCGTCGTCACGGCCTATTTCTCGGCGCTGACCGACCTGCGCTTCACCGCTGCGCAATATGCGCTGATCTCGGCTGCGGCGAGCATTCTGGGCCGCTTGCTGACGGGCGCCACGGCGGGCGCGCTGATCGACGGCATCGGTTATGTGAACTTCTACGTGCTGACCACGGTCATCGCCTTGCCCGGCGTGCTGATCTTCTGGTGGATGATGCGCAGCGGCCTGGTCGATGAGGCGATGGGCACGGCGGGGACCGAGACGGCGAGCGAGACCGGGTGATCGGCGTCATGCCGGTGTCGCGCGCGGGCTAGCCCCCGATCGGCATCCCGGCGTCGGAAAAAGCGGCGGAGACCGCGGCGGCGGTTGCGACGATGGCGTCGGCGCGGCGTTCGGCCATCACGTCGGCGAGCAACAGACGTGTGAGATCGGGGCGGCGCTCGGCATTGCCAATCGCGGCGATCAGCGCGGCCTCCGCCCAGGTCATCCGCGCGCAGCAGCACGGCGCGATCGCGATCGTCGTCGTCGCGGTGGCAGCGAGTTCGGCCATGAACGCGCGGGCGAGGACCAGCGGACGACGAAACCCGCTGCCGAACGCGGCGAGGTAGCTTTGTGCGACATGCGCGTCGGCGAGGCCGTTAGCCCCCATCCGCCGGATCGCGAGCAGGATCAGCCGGTCGCCCAGCGCCGAGGGCAGGGGATGCGGCAACGCGCTCGGGCTCTGGGCGGGCGAGGGGGCGGGAAGAATGGTCAAGGCGCGACTCCGTTGTGGGATCGCCATCCTCCAAAACTCGCTATTGATAGTCAATCGCAATAATGCGTCATTCTGGTAGTTCGTCGTTGGCGGCGAGCACCTCACCGGCGAGATAGAGTGAGCCGAGGATCAGCACGCGGGCCGGGGCGTCGTTCGCCAGGTCGCGTAGTGCGGTCGGCACGTCGGTTGCGGTGCCGCTCTGGATACCGAGCGTGGCGGCGATCGCGGCGAGATCGGCGGCCGAATGATGTTCATGATCGGGCACCGGCACCGCGATCAGCCGGTCGGCAAAAGGGGCGACACGCTCAAGGAAGCCGCGCGGATCCTTGTTCGACAGCATCCCCACCACCAATCGCCACCCCGGCGAGGGCCGGGGTCCAGTCTCGGGCTGCGTCGTAACTGGACCCCGGCCTTCGCCGGGGTGGAGTGCGCGGAGAGCGGCGGCGATGGCTTCGCCCGCCGCCGGATTATGCCCGCCATCCAGCCAGACCTCGCTCCCTTCGGGCAGCAAGCGGGTCAGCGGGCCGTCGCCCAGCCGCTGCATCCGCGCCGGCCAGGTCGCGCGCTGGGCCGCCGCGGCGTAAGCTTCAGGCGGGATCGTCAGTGCTTGCTGGTGACGCAACATCGCGATGGCGAGCGCGAGATTGCCGGGCTGGTGCGGTCCGGCCAGCCGGGGCAGCGGTGTCGTTACCTTGTCCGCGGCGTCGCGATAGGTGACGTGGTCGGCCTCCGCCGCCCAGAACCAGTGCCCGCCCTCGGCCGCGATCGGCGCGCCGGCTGCCCGGGCGACCGCCGCGATCCGCGCCTCGACCTTCGCCGGATAGCGCATCGTCACCAGCGGCACGTGTGGCTTGGCGATTCCGGCTTTTTCCGCGGCGATCCCTTCGATGTCGCTGCCCAGGAAGCGCTCATGGTCGATCCCGAGCTGCGCGATGCCGGTGACGATCGGGTCGGCGATCACGTTGGTCGCGTCGAGCCGACCGCCCAGCCCGACCTCGACGATGCAGGCGTCGGCGGGGGTACGCGAAAACGCCAGGAACGCCGCGGCCGTCGTCACCTCAAAGAAGCTCGCCCCGATGTCGCCCCCGGCGTCGAGCACCTCCGCCAGCAGCGGCGCGAGTTCGGCATCCTCGACCAGCCGCCCGGCCAGCCGGATGCGCTCGTTGAACCGTACCAGATGCGGGCTCGAATAGACATGCGTCGCATAACCCGCCGCTTCGATCGCGGCGCGCAGGAACGCGCAGGTCGATCCCTTGCCGTTGGTCCCCGCGACATGGAGGACGGGCGGCAGGCGCAGATGCGGGTCGCCGATCCGCGCGAGCAGGGCGGTGATCCGCTCCAGCCCCAGAATGTCCGCGCCGGGCGATAGCGCCCACAGCCGGTCGAGCTGCGCCTGGACGGCGGGGTCGGTGGAACGGGCGTGGTCAGCCATGGGCGGCAGCTATGCCGCTTTCCGCCGTTCGCAAAGATAACCGATGATGTTCGCCAGCGTCGTCTTCAGCTCGGCCCGTTCGACGACCATGTCGAGCATGCCGTGATCGAGAAGATACTCAGCGCGCTGGAATCCTTCGGGCAGTTTCTCGCGGATCGTCTGTTCGATCACGCGTTGCCCCGCGAACCCGATCAGCGCGCCCGGCTCGGCGATCTGGACGTCGCCGAGCATCGCATAGCTCGCGGTGACCCCGCCGGTGGTGGGGTCGGTCAGCACGACGATATAGGGCAGGCCCGCGTCGTGAAGCATCTCGATGGCCACGGTCGCGCGCGGCATCTGCATCAGGCTAAGAATGCCCTCCTGCATGCGTGCCCCGCCCGCCGCGGTGAAGATGATGTAGGGAGCGCCGCGTTCGATCGCCGCCTCGACGCCGCGTACGAACGCTTCGCCGACCGCGAGACCCATCGACCCGCCCATGAACGCGAAGTCCTGCACGCCGACCACTGCCTTGCGGCCGTCGATCGTGCCGACCGCGTTGATCAGCGCGTCGTTCTCGCCCGTCGCGGCGCGTGCCGCCTTGATTCGCTCGACATATTTCTTCTGGTCGCGGAACTTGAGCGGATCCTCGGGCACGCGCGGTGCCGCGAGTTGCTCATAGCTGCCCTCGTCGAAAATCTGCGCGAACCGCTGCGCCGAGCCGATCCGTTCGTGGTGCCCGCAATTCGGGCAGACGCTAAGATTGTCCTCCAACTCGCGCGTGAACACCATCTGCCCGCACCCCTTGCACTTATGCCAGAGGTTATCGGGGGTCTCCTTCTTCGGCATGACGTAGGAGAGCGCGTTGCGGACGCTGGACAGCCAGCTCATACAGGTTCCTTCCTTGCGGCGCGGACGGCGCTCGACAGGGTTGCTATATAGTCGCGGACGTGGCGCGGCGCATCCTCGCCATGCTGGCCGACCAGCTCGACGATCGCGGAGCCGACCACGACGCCGTCCGCCACACGCGCGATGGCGGCGGCCTGATCCGGCGTGCGGATGCCGAAGCCGACCGCGACGGGCAGGTCGGTCGCAGCCTTCAGGCGTGCGACGGCGTCCTCGATCGAGGCCTGCGCCGCTTGTTGCTTGCCGGTGATCCCCGCGACCGAGACGTAGTAGAGGAACCCGCTCGCGCCATTCAGCACTTGCGGCAGGCGCGCGGCGTCGGTGGTGGGGGTGGCAAGGCGGATCAGGTCGATCCCGGAACCCCGCAATGCGCGGCCGAGCGAATCGTCCTCCTCGGGCGGGATGTCGACGCAGATCACCCCGTCGACGCCCGCCTCCTTGCAGCGATCGGCGAACCAGTCGCTCCCACGCCGCGTCATCGGGTTGGCATAGCCCATCAGCACAATCGGCACGTCGGGGTGACGCTGGCGAAAGGCCGTCGCGATCGCGAGGATGTCGGCGGTCGTCGTGCCGGCGGCGAGGCTGCGCAAGTTCGCGGCCTGGATCGCAGGGCCATCGGCCATCGGATCGGTGAACGGCATGCCGAGCTCGATCACGTCCGCGCCGCCTTCGACGAGCGAATCGAGGATCGCGGTGGTCGGGCCATCGCCACCGGTCACGAACGTGACGAGGGCAGGATTCCCTTTACCGAAGGCGGTCGAGAGCCTCGTCATCGGCGACCTCGCGATTGACCGACCAGTTGTGACATTGCGCCGATCAACGCGCCGCTCACCAGTGCTTCCACAACGCGCGGCGCACGCAAGCTCCACTGGGCAAAGTCGAGCCCGAACTGGTTGATTTCGCGCACTAGCAAAGCAACGACCGCGCCGACGGCGATACCTGTCAGCAGGTTGCGGATATTGATCATATCGCAACCCCCAACGCTTCGGCGACGGTGAAGATGTCCTTGTCGCCGCGGCCACACAGATTGGCGAGGATAATCTGGTTCTCGTCCATTTCCCGTGCTTTGCGAGTCACGGCTGCGATAGCGTGGGAAGGCTCTAGCGCGGGGATGATGCCCTCGGTCTTGCATAGCAACTGGAACGCGCTGAGGGCGTCCTCGTCGGTCGCGGATGTATATTCGACCCGCCCGATCTCCTTCAGCCACGAATGCTCGGGCCCGATCCCCGGATAATCGAGCCCCGCCGAGATCGAATGCGCCTCGGCGATCTGGCCGTCCTCGTCCTGCAACAGATAGGTCTTGTTGCCGTGCAGGATACCGGGGAATCCGCCCGCCAGGCTTGCGGCGTGCTTGGCGTCGAGCCCTTCGCCCGCCGCCTCGACGCCCAGCATCTTCACGTCAGGGTCGTCAAGAAACGGGTGGAACAGGCCGATCGCGTTGGACCCGCCGCCGATCGCCGCGACCAGCAGGTCAGGCAGGCGCCCGGTCCGGTTGAGCATTTGTTCGCGCGCCTCGCGGCCGATCACGCTCTGAAAGTCGCGCACGAGTTCGGGGTAGGGATGAGGACCCGCCGCGGTGCCGATGATGTAGAAGGTGTCGTGGACGTTCGCGACCCAGTCGCGCAGCGCCTCGTTCATCGCGTCCTTCAGCGTGTTCGCACCGCTGGTGACCGGAACGACCTCGGCGCCGAGCAGTTTCATCCGGAACACGTTCGGCGCCTGCCGCTCGACGTCCTTTGCACCCATATAGATCACGCACGGCAACCCGAACCGCGCGCACACGGTCGCGGTGGCGACGCCGTGCTGGCCCGCCCCGGTCTCGGCGATGATCCGGGTCTTGCCCATCCGCCGCGCGAGCAGGATCTGGCCGATGCAATTGTTGATCTTGTGCGCGCCGGTATGATTGAGTTCGTCGCGCTTGAACCAGATTTGCGCGCCCTTGCCCGGTTCGCAGCCCGCGCGGACCGCGGCCGTCAGGCGCTCGGCGAAATAGAGAGGGCTGGGGCGGCCTACGTAATGTTCGAGCAAATCCTCGAACTCGGCCGCAAACGCCGGGTCCGCCTTTGCCGCGCGATATTCGCGCTCGAGGTCAAGGATCAGCGGCATCAGCGTCTCGGCGACATAGCGCCCGCCGAACTGACCGAAATGCCCGCGCTCGTCGGGCTGGTTACGCAGGGAATTGGGCAACGTGCTGGTGGTCATGGATTGCTCGCAGATATGAGGGAACGGATCGCTTGGAAAAAAGCGATCAGCGCCATCGAGCCGCGGGGGTGCACAGGGTCAGCATTGCGCCACCGCTTGAAGGAACGCGGCGATCTTGTCCACATCCTTGACGCCGGGCGCGGTCTCCACCCCGGACGAAACGTCGACCAGCGTCGCGCCGGTGCGCCGCGCCGCTTCGCCGACATTGTCCGCGCTCAGCCCCCCTGACAGTGCCCAGGGCAGGGGATGCCGGAACCCGTCGACCAGTCCCCAGTCGAACCGCACGCCCATCCCGCCGGGGAGCGCCCCCACCGGCGTCTTGGCGTCATACAGGATTTTATCGGCCGCTTGCCGGTAGTTGGCGGCGGTATCGAGATCGGCGCGCGTCTTGACCGCGACCGCAACCCAGACCTCCAGGCGGGTGCGTTGCCTGAGCGCGGCGGCACGGTCGGGCGTCACCTTGTGCAGCTGAATCGCATCGAGCGTACCGCTCGCGATAGCCTGATCGACCAGCGCGTCATCAGGGTCCACGAAAACGCCAACCTTGCCGACACGCCCCGGCACGCGGGCAGCCAGACCGCGCACCGCGTCGAACGACACCGCGCGGGGGGAGCGCGGGTAGAACATGAAGCCGACATGGCTCGCCCCGCCCGCAATCGCGGCGTCGAGCGTTTCGGGCGTGCTGAGGCCGCAAATCTTGGCGGTGACGCGGGACATGGCGTCTCTTTGGCGAGGCTTGGCGACATTGTCACTCGCGGCGCTGTGCCCGCAATGATTTTAGCGCTTGCGATCGACCGATGTGTATAACGTCGAGATGATCTTATTGACGCCCAGGGAAATCAGCAGCGCAGCGATCAAACTTAGCCAAACTCCGACAATGATTATGAACAACATACCAAGCATCGAGTGCTTTAGCTCCGGCATGACAAACACCCAGAGGCGGAGGGCGACATAGATTGGGACAGGCAGCGCAAGCCATGCGATACCCAAGCGTCGCTTCATAGCGTCGCGCCGATTTCCCGAGCGGCGAGGTCGGGGTCTTCCGCGCCGGTGATCGGCCGCCCCACCACCAGGATCGACGCGCCCGCATCGAGCGCGGCGCGCGGGGTAACGACTCGTTTCTGGTCGCCGATCGCGCCATTCGCCGGCCGCACGCCGGGGACGACGAAGAACCCCTTTGGCCAATGCTTGTGCGCCGCCCTGACCTCGTCGCCCGAACAGACGATGCCGTCGAGCCCGGCGTCCATCGCGAGGTCGGTCAGCCGCAGCACCTGGTCGTGCGCGCTGCCCTCTATGCCGGTTGTGCGCAGATCGTTCTCGTCGAGGCTGGTCAGCATCGTCACCGCAACCACCTTGGTGCCGAGCGGGGCGGCGGCCTTTGCGTCCTCCAGCATAGCGCGGCCGCCCGCGCCGTGGACGGTCAGCACCGCCGGGTCGAGTCCGCGCAGCGCCTGCACCGCCTTGCCGACGGTGTTGGGAATGTCGTGCAGCTTGAGGTCGAGGAAGATCGGCAGGCCGAGGTCGTGCATTTCCTGCACGCCGTGCCGGCCGTTCGCCATGAAGAATTCGAGGCCGAGCTTGATTCCGCCGACATGGTGGCGGACGCGGTTGGCGATCGCCTTCGCCCGGTCGAGGTCGGGCGTGTCGAGCGCGACGTAGATGCGGCTGCTCATGGCGCGAGCGGCAGCGTCGACTGGGCGGGCGTCGACCCGGCGGGAGAGGCGGGCATGGGGACCGGCGGCGGCGCGGGGTCTCCGGCGATGACGACCGGCGCGGGCTTTAGCTCGGCGATAACGCGCTCTGCGGTGTTAAGCCGCTGCGCCAGCCGCCAGCGCTGCGTGCGGTAATAGAGCCAGGTCGGCAGCCACCCGGCGAGAAAGGTCAGCAGCATCAGGAACGGCAGGTTCGCCTCCGCGACCAGCCCACCCCACAGATTGATCGTGACCCACGTCCAGTTGCCGAAGGTGAAGATCGCTGCGACGAACGCCAGCAGAACCCACAGCAGGATCTTGAGGAATTGCATGAAGGGGAGGCTAGCGGGGATTGGCGAGGTTGGCCAGCCTCAGCCCACTTCCTTCCTGAGCGCGTCGATCAGACCGGGCACTGCGCCGAGCCGTGCCTCTTCCTCGTCGAGAATCGCGTGGAATGCCTGGCGCTTGATCGCGGCGACGCGTCCCGGCTTCATTCGGCTGCGCGGCGGGAGCGCGGAAACGACGATGTCGATCATCCGCTCCGCGCCGTGGAGGCGGCCCCACAGATAGTCGTTCTCGCGATAGGCGCGGCTGAAGAAGGCGCCGAAATCGTTGAACTGAATGCCTTTCAGCGTCGCAGCCGCGCCGCCCTGGCGGATCGATCCGGCATCCTCCGGCGAGATGCGGTCGACCTTGATCGGGTCGAATTCGTCCAGCCCTTCGCCTTGAAGCAACGGCAGGGTCGCGACATCGAAGAACGGGAAGCCGAGATAGGCGAGCAACAGCGGGCGCTTCACGTTCTTGCTCATCCCGTCGAACGCCGCCGCCATCTTGATGTCGGTCGCGTCGTCCAGCCCGCGCAAGTTGAGCGACTCGGCGAGAGCGTCGAGCACCGGCTGCGCGTCGGACTGCATCGACCGGACCATGCGTCGCAGCCCGGCATGCGCGTCGGTGCGCTTGGCCTCCAGATAGCCGGCCAGCGCGTCGTAGATCGCCTCGCGCGCGGCGGCGAGCTCGGCTTCGCTCAATTCGTCCTCGAGTTCGGCCAGCCGCCGCACGACGAGCCGCAACCGGCGAATGCGGAAGCCGAGATCGAACGATCGCAGGAACAGGATCGCCGACGGGCTCGCCTTGCCGGAAAAGGTCAGGCCGCCGTCCATCGCCTGCACCGCGTCCTCGACGGCGTGGCGGATGCGGCCAAGTCGTTCGGGCGCCAGCTCGCCGCCGACCGAATGGAGCAGGTTGGCGATCAAGTCGACGACACCCGCGACCTTCAGATGGCCATAGGCGGCGTACCCGAAGCCCGACCGCGCCGCCGCGGCGTTCTGCGCCTTGGTCCGCCAGGCGGCGAGCCGGGCGGGCGTCGGCGAATCGAGGAACAGCGTGAGGCCGAATAGCGATTCGATTTGCCCCTCGACCTCGGGCCGGATCGACCGCGTGATGGCGCGCATCCGGTCAATGCGTTCGCTGCGCTCGCGAATCGCCTCCAGATTGTCGCGGATCGGCTGCTGGCGTGGGATTTCGGAAATCGCACCGATGATGGTCTGGAAAAAGCCGGGCGTCGTCGCCCTGGTCGCGCCGAACTGGAAACTCGCGCCGGGCGAGGGGTCGATATAGACGAAGCGGCGATCGACCTCGCGCTTGGCGGGGCGTTCGCGCAGCGCGTCCATCGCCGGGCGGAACGGCGCGTTGACCAGCACCGACCCGTCGATCAGCACCGCGCCCTCCGCCGCATTGACCGCCGACTGGCGCGGCAGCGCGCGTTCGAGGAAGTCCGAGCGGCCCGGCCAGGCAAGGCTCCGCCTGTCGAGCACGCGATCAAGCTCGCCGACCGAAAAGGGCGGGAACGCGCCGGGAAAGCTTGAGGTCGCGCGCGCCGCGAACGCCAGTTCGGCGGGGTCGGCGAACGCGCCGGTGCCATGGTCGCTGAACGGAATGATCAGGCGGTGTTCGGTCTCCACCACTTCGGCGGGCGAATGGAGTGCGAGCCGTTCGGGATGCCCGCGAAAATCGGTAACGGTGACGAACAGGTCGAGCGGCTGTCCGCCCGGCAACAGCCGCCCGTCGCCACCCGCCGCGTGCATCGCCTCCAGCGCGTCGAGGATCAGGTTGACGAACCGCTCGCCCCCGAACGGCGGCTCGAACCAGCGCGACCGGACGAAATGCGACAGCTTGGTCTGCACCTCGGCTCGCGCCTCCGCCTCGACCAGTTCGTTGAGCTGCGCCGCGCCGCGCTTCTGCGCCATCCACGCGATCGGCAGCGCCCAGCGCTTGGTCCAGACGTGGCGCGGCGCCTGATCGGGATCGATCAGCGCCTCTATGTCCGCGGAATCGAGCCACAGTTGGGTCAGCGGCTCCAGGCTCTGGCCGGTCGCGATCGCCTGGCTCAGGAACACGCCGTTGATCCCGCCCGCGCTCGCCCCCGCGATGATGTCCGGCAATACCCGCAGCCTGAGGTCGGTCTCCTGGGCGATCTCCGCGAGCAAGTCGTAATAGACGCGCTCCGCCGGATGGATCGCGGGCGGCGTCTCGGCATGGAAGGCGCGGGACGCCCGCGCCAGCCGCCAGATTTCCTTGGTGATGCCGTGCATATACACCGCCAGGCTGATCCCGCCGTAGCAGACCAGCGCCATACGGATTTCCTTCTCGCGCCTCATGCCGTTTCGATCCGAGCCCAGATGGGCAAATGGTCGGAGGCGGTGCGCGACGCGGGCGTATGGTGGACGCCGCACTCGGCGATGCGCAGGTCGGGCGAGACCATGATCCGGTCGAGCCGCCCGACCGGCCGCCGCGCGTGAAAGCTCGGGCCGGTCGTCGCGATCGTATAGTGTTTCCCGAAATCCTTGAGGCACCCGGAATGCCGCGTCCATTCGTTGAGGTCGCCCATCAGCACCGTCGGCAGCTTTTCCGTGCTGGTGTCGAGATGGGCGATGATCGCGTCCGCCTGACGCCGCCGCATCAGGCCCGACAGGTCGAGATGCATGCCGACGATCCGCAGGTGCTCGCCATTGACTCTAAGGTCCGCCATCACCGCGCCGCGCGGTTCGAGCGTCGGCAAATGGATCGCCTCGCAATCGACGATCTGAGAGCCTTTGCGCACCAGCAACACGTTGCCGTGCCACCCCGCCGAATGCTCGCGATGGCCGAACGGCACCGCCTTCCACGGCGAATGATCCTCCAGGTGATGCGGCGCCAGGATCGCCGCGCGCCGCCCGAACCGGCGATCCGCCTCCTGCAGCGCAATGACGTCGGCGTCGATTTCCTTGAGCACCTGAAGGATGCGGTCGGGGCTGCGGATACGGTCGGTGCCGATCCCCTTGCGGATGTTATAGCTCGCGACCTTGATCATTGAGCCAGCGTAACGCCCCCGCAATGGTGCGGGTTTCACCTAGGCGGTCTATTGATGGGCGGCAATGACCGACTCATCGATCGCCGACATCGCCCGCGTGCGTGGCCTTCTCATCGCGGCGGCACGCGAAGGAAGGGCGATAAGCTATTCGGAACTGCTCGGCGAGCTGGGCCATCGCTTCACCCGGCCGAAGATGCGCGCGGTGTGCAGGACGCTCGATACGATCGACGAGGCGGCGATCGCGGCGGGCGAACCGGAACTGGCGGTGCTCGTGGTGCGCGAATCGGATGGATTGCCGGGGCAGGGCTGGTGGGGCGGGGCGCGAGCGTTCGTGCTGGGCTATGACGGCCCGTGGACCGGCCCGCGCGCGATAAAGCTGGTGCGCGAAAAGCAGCAGGTCGTGTTCGATTATTGGCGGGACCGGTAGCGCGGTACTGGACCTTCCGTGCCGCATGCCGCATGGGAGCCGCCGTGCCGGTTTAGCTCAGCTGGTAGAGCAGCGGTTTTGTAAACCGAAGGTCGCGGGTTCGATTCCTGCAACCGGCACCATCCACAAGTCAGGCGACGCCAAACGTCCAGCCTTCGGTTCGGGCGATCTCCGGCGTCAATCGCGCGGGCGTCCACAATTCGGGCCGCCCGACATTGGCGCGCAGCCAGGCGGCGGCCAGTATCGCATCGGTCGAGTGGTCGTCGTAGCGCGCGAGCGGCGCGTGCGGTTTCGATCCCAATGCCGCCAGCGCCCCATCGAGCGATTCCGGAGTGCGCAGCTTGCTCAGGCCCTTGCGCAGTCCCGCCGCGCGCGCTGCGATCGCGGTGTAGATTTCGATGATGGCCATGCCCGACGCTGGCGCAGGATCGAACGGCCACACCGCCACCCGCCCGTCGAGATGGTGGAGCAGGCGCATCCCGGCGAAGCTTGCCTTCGCCACCTGCGCCGCGCCGATCGCGTCGTAGACGGTGGTCGCCTTGCCGAACCCCGCGTCGTTATGGATCGCCTCCACCCGGCGGAAGTGCAGGAAACTCGCTTTCGCGCCGTCCGCCGCGCCCAGATAGAAATGCGTGCCGCGCCGGCTGTCGAGGAACGAGGCCGCACCCAGATCATCGTCCGGGCTGTTCGCATCGACATAGGCCCAGAAGGATTTCGCGTCGGCCTGCGTGCTTTCGCCGGGGAGATACGCGCCGCGCTCGAGGAACGGTGCACTGAAACTCATGTCGAACCCGACCAGCATCGGCTCGGCGCGATGCGCAAGCAGCCAGGCAAGGATCGCGGTGCGCGACCATACGCCGCCCGGCGGATCGACCAGCACCGGCGCGGCCTGGCCCGTCGTGCACACCGCGAGCGCGATCCCCTTGTGCCGCTTGCCCTTCGCGCCCGACCAGTCGATCGCAGCGAAGCGGGTGAAATGGTCAGGGGCGCTCGCCAAACGCCGCCCGCTGCGCCTTTGACGCCTTGTCCCACCAGGCGCGCATGATCACCGTCCGCACGCGTTCCGGATCGGGTGCGCCGTACCGGACCAGCAAGCCGGGCCAGCCCTCATAATGCGGCGTCTGCCAGAACGTGTCGGGGCCGGTTTCGATCAGCACTTCCTTTTCGTGGTGCGGGCTGGGAACGTGGAAGCTGTCGGCCTCGCGGCCGGGCGACACGAACGCCTTCTTGTTCACCTTGGGCGCGAGGTCGCCGTAGAAACTTTCCATATACGTGTCGGGCAGCGTCAGCGCGAACGCCACGACCTGATCCCAACTATCGAGCGAGTCAGCCATCGCGCTTTCTCAAGCTGTCCCAATAGTCCAACCGCTCCCGTATCCGCTTCTCGAACCCACGATCGGTCGGCGTATAGAAGGTCTGCGGCGCCATTTCCTCGGGCCAGTAATTGTCGCCCGAAAAGCCATGCGCGGTGTCGGGATCGTAATTGTATCCCTTGCCGTAGCCGATATCCTTCATCAGCTTCGTTGGCGCGTTGAGGATATTCTGCGGTGGCATCAGCGATCCGGTCTCGCGCGCCGATTTCCACGCCGCGCCCATCGCCTTGTAGCTCGATACCGATTTGGGCGCGGTCGCGAGGTAGAGGCACGCCTGCACCAGCGCGAGTTCGCCTTCGGGCGAGCCGAGGAAGTCGTACGTGTCCTTGGCCGCGATGCACTGGACCAGCGCGTTGGGATCGGCGAGGCCAATGTCCTCGATCGCCATCCGCACCAGCCGGCGCAGCACGTAGAGCGGTTCCTCGCCCGCGGTCAGCATCCGCGCGAGGTAATAGAGCGCCGCCTGTGGGTCGCTGCCGCGCACCGATTTATGGAGCGCGGAGATGAGGTTGTAATGCCCTTCGCGATCCTTGTCGTACACCGCAACTCGGCGCTGGAGGAATTGGCCGAGTCCCGCCGGGTCGAGCGGTTCGGGCAGGTCGACAGAAAACAGCGTCTCGGCCTGGTTGAGCAGGAAGCGGCCATCGCCATCGGCGCTCGCCACCATCGCGTCGCGGGCTTCCGGGTTGAGGGGGAGGGGACGCCCCTCCAATTCCTCGGCGCGGTCGAGCAACTTGGTGAGCGCTGCGTGGTCGAGGCGGTGCAGTATCAGAACCTGCGCGCGGCTCAGCACGGCGGCGTTGAGTTCGAAGCTGGGATTCTCGGTCGTCGCGCCGACCAAAGTGACGGTGCCGTCCTCGACATAGGGCAGGAAACCGTCCTGCTGCGCGCGGTTGAAGCGGTGGATCTCGTCCACGAACAGCAACGTGCGCTTGCCGATCCGGGCATGCTCCCGCGCCTCGGCGAACGCTTTCTTGAGATCGGCGACGCCGGAGAACACCGCGCTGATCGCGACGAAGCGCAGGCCCACCGCGTCGGCGAGCAATCGCGCGATTGTCGTCTTGCCGGTGCCGGGCGGCCCCCACAGGATCATCGACGACAGCCGCCCCGCGGCGACCATCCGCCCGATCGCGCCGTCGGGGCCGGTCAGATGTTCCTGGCCGACGACGTCCGACAGCTGTTGCGGCCGCAGTTTGTCCGCGAGCGGCGCGTTCGCGTGGATCGTGTCGGGAGCGGCTTCGGGTTCGAAACCGGCGAAGAGGTCGGCCATACGGGGGAAGATAGGCGCTGCCGCCACCGAATCCCACCCAACACAGTACACCGCGACATTCTTCAAAGATATATCTTGACGCAATCGAAATGAGATATATCTTAGAGCCATCGTGATATAGAAAGGATTTCCACGAATGTTCTATTATTTTGAAAACCGGGGGCGCCATGGCTGCCATCCCGGCATGCGCGAGGCGATGCGCGGCGGCTGGGGTCATCATGGCCGCCATTGGGGCGGTCGCGGTGAGCGTAGTAGCGGACGCGGCGAGGGCCGTGCGCGCCGGATGTTCGACGGCGGCGAGCTGCGGCTCGTGCTGCTCAAGCTGATCGCCGACGAACCGCGCCACGGTTACGACCTGATCCGCGAGATCGAGAACCTGACCGGCGGCGCTTATGCTCCGAGCCCCGGCGTCGTCTATCCGACCATCACCATGCTCGACGACATGGGCTTCATCGAACAGCAGCAGAGCGAGGGCGCGAAAAAGGCGTTCGCGATCACCGACGCCGGCACCGCCGAACTGGAGGCCAACAAGGAATTGGTCGACACGCTGTTCGCCCGCCTGACCGCGTTGGGTGAGGAGCGGCAGCGGACCGATTCAAGTTCGGTGCGCCGCGCGATGGGCAACCTTCGCGAAGTGCTGGTCAACCGGCTGCGCTCGGGCGATGTCGACGACGCGACGCTCCATGAGATCGTCGCCCTGATCGACGAGGCCGCGCAGAAGATCGAGCGGCTGTAAACAGTGTGAGCGGGATCACCCGTCTCCAGATCCTTCGCCGGCGGCTGGGCATTCCAGCCGCCGGCATTTCACCGGAAAGCTCCCATGACGATTTCCTCGACCGCGCGCGTGCCGACCGCGAGCGCCAGCAAATACCTCCAGCAGCTCTGCAAGCACTGGCAGCACAACCTGACCGTTGAATTAACGCCGGACCACGGCACCGTCGTCTTCCCGAAGGACGCTCGTGGGGCGGACTGGCCGGGCGATGCGCTGGTGACGTTCGACGCGGGCGCGGATGCGCTCGACGTGCGGATCGACGCGAGCGTCGCGGGGCAACTGGAAGGCCTGAAAGGCGCCGTCGCCCGCCACCTGGATCGCTTCGCCTTCCGCGAGGCGCCGCTGACGTTCGACTGGCAACCCGTCTCCTGATAGCGCCGACTGTCCTCGATTATTTGGCGCAGGCGGCGGCGAGTTGCTTGGCGGCCAACCGTGCGGCGCGCAGTTGCGTGCGGTCGCCGAAGCTGAGCGCGAACACCGCATCCGGCCGTCCCATCGTGATGTCGAGATCGGTCGCCGAACTCTCGTCGTCGATCGTCGCCGTCTTCCAGTCGATGTCCCAGCTTTCCTTACCAGCGACCAGATGCGTGGTGCAGGCCGAGGTGGATGACCGTGTCACGGTACGGGGGCCGGCGATCCCAAAGGCCTGCGCCCGCCCGGCGACGATAGCGCCGTCCAGTCGTGCGCCTGCGGCCCGGGGATCGACGCGTTGAGCGTGACTGGCAGAAGCGACCCCGGCCAGCAGCAGGAATGAAGTCGCAACCCGATACTTCATCATTCGTCCCCTGATTCGATGCCGCGAGCATGCCGTCGCGCCGGCCATGCCGTCAACGAAACGAGCGTGTCACTTCGATGAATAGCGCTGCGCCGTCGCGCGGATCAGCGCGATCATGTTGGGAATACCCAGCGTCCGGTTCGAGCTTAGCTGATTCCTGAGGTCGAACGGCGCGAGCGCGCCTTCGATGTCCGTCGCCATGATCTCGTCGGGCGACCGGTCCTGCACCACGGTCAGCACCAATGCGATGATGCCCTTGGTGATCGCGGCGTTGCTGTCGGCGAGGAAGTGGAGCGTGCCGTCTTCTCGAACGGTGGGGTAGACCCATACAGACGCTGAACAGCCGCGAACCAAAGTGGCGTCGGTCTTGAGCGGTTCCGGCATGTCCTCGAGGCCGCGGCCGAGATCGATCAGCAATCGGTAACGGTCGTCGGCGTCGAGAAATTCATATTCGTCTTGCAGGTCGGCCAAGGTGGTAGGTGGGCTGGGCATGCGGTGCCTATAGCGCGGTGCCTCCTCAATCCAACCGTCATGCCGGACTTGATCCGGCATCCCGCCTCTTCTTGTCAGCCAAAAAGCGGGACCCCGGATCAAGTCCGGGGTGACGGGAGTGAAGGTTAAAGGTCCACCCCCGACGCGATCGCCTCCAGCTTGCGGATGCGTTCCTTCAGGTCCGCGATCTCGATCCGCGCACTGGCGTTGGGCAGGGTCGGGCCATCGGCCTGGGCATGCTCGCCGAACGCGCTCAGTTCGCGTTCCTTGAGCGCCAGCCAGCCACGCCAGCCGGCAAGCGCGGCCGTGCAGACCATGCCGAGCCCGGCAAGACTGGCGCCGGCCATCGTCAGATACAAATTGGGGTCGGTCATGACAGACGTCTCCATGTGAAGGGGGCGGCCGCGTCAGCGGTCGGCGTTGCGCAGCTTCTCGATCTCGCGGTCGAGGTTGCTGCTGGTGTTGGTGTCGGTGATCACGCGTTCGAGCACCGCGACGCGATCCTTGAGCACGCGAATGTCCTCGCGAAGCTGGCGGTTCTCTGCCGCGGTGGCGTCGTTGTGCAGGCTGAACTCGTTACCCTGGTTGTCGCGACCGACGCCCATCCTGGCACGGATGATGCCGCCGATGGTGACGATGGCGACGATCGCGATGACCATTTCGAAGGGGTTCATGGGGAGGCTCCCTGAAAAAGCTCTGTCCGTTATTCGGCGGGATGGATCTGGGCCTCGCGCATGGCGCGGCGGCGGGGGCGATCGACCCGTTCGGTCAGCCAGACCGCGATGCCGGTGGGGATCGCGATGATGACGGTAAAGATAAGCACACCCATTGTCTGTTCCTCAGTTCAGCGGCGCGGGTTCGTCGCGCAGCTTTTCGATTTCTTCCGCGACGTCGATGCCGCGATCGGTGACGATGCGTTCCAGAACCCGCATCCGTTGTTCGAGCCGTTCGGTCTGCGCGGCGTATTGCGCGGCCTTTTCGGCGACCTTGTCGGCCTGGAGCTCGAGCTGGCGCTGGCGGTAGGCGAACCAGGGCTTGACGAAGACGCCGCCGAGGATCGCGAGCAAGCCGCAGCTAATGCCCAGGACCGGAATGATAAGAGGGCTCATTGACCAAATCCTTTCTCAGTCGCGGCTGCGCAGGTCTTCGATTTCGCGGCTGACGCGTTCGGCGGGATCGGTCGCGATCCGTTCGAGCACCCGCAGCCGTTCCTCGAGCCGGCCGATCTGGCCGACCAGTTTCTCATTCTCGTTCGACAGCAGTTCGATCTTGCGCTGCGCCTCGATGTCACCGCCGTTGTCGCCGCCGTGCAGGCGGTTGCGCCGGTGGCTGCGGTCTTCCAGCGGATAGCCGTGCTTGGCCCGGATCGACATCTTGATGATCCCGCCGAAGATGCCCATTCCGATGATCGCCAGGACGAAGATTTGTCCGTGATCCACTTTCAGTCTCCCTGATTCCCGGCGGCGCTCAGCGCAGGCCGTCGATTTCGTGGGCCAGGCGCTGGGGCTGATCGGTGACGATCTTTTCCAGCACGATCAGGCGGCGGCGCATTTCGGCGGTTTCGCGCTGCTGGAGCAGCATCTCGTCCGACGGGGCGGCGGCGATCTGCACGGTGCTCAGCGCTTTCCGGACCTTGCGGTTGGCGAACCACTGGATCGCGAGCGTCGTGCCGACACCGAACAGCGAACCCATGATGAAATAAGGCGTGGGGTCCATCGTCTTCCCTTTTCCTGTTCAGCGGCGCTCAGCGCAGGCTGTCGATTTCGTCGGCCAGCCGATTGTTGCGGCTGGTGTAGAGCGTCTCGATGTCGGCGAGCCGGCGGTCGAGGTCGCGGAACTTGGAGCGGACTTCCGCCGTGGAACGCGACGGGTTGGTCCGCACGCCCTGCCAAAACTTCTCGTCCTCCGCGTCGGAGTACAGGCCGGTCGGCTTGCACGGTGCGACCCAGGCCGTGATGAAGTAGGCGGGGATGACCCAGCCCGACGTGATCAGCGCCAGGACCACGGTGCCGACGCGAACCATCGTCACGTCGATGCCGGTATAGTCGGCGATCCCGGCGCATACCCCAAGGACTTTTCCGTTGGGCTTGTCGGTGTAGAATTTGGTGCGGCTGGCGGACATCTCAGTTCCTCCGGGTGGGGTTGTAGTCGACCGGGTCGGCGGCGAGCGGCATGCTCGACTTCCAATCCGGGTGGTCGATGGCGACGATGCGCTCGACCGTGGACACGCGATCTTCGAGGCGGCGAGCGAGCGAGTAGAGCTCGTCGAGCAGCTTCTCGTCCTCGTTGGTGATCTTGGGCGCCTGCTTCCACTTCGTGACGTAGTGGAAGATCAGCCAGGGCAGCCCGATGAACAGGATGCCGACCACGAAGATCGGGACGAAAACGTCTTCCATCTTACGATCCCTTCTTCATGCGCGCCTTGAGCGCTTCGAGCTCGGCATCGACCTTCTCGGCGGCCTTCAGCTCCGCCATCTCTTCCTCGAGCGTCTTGGGTGCGGCACCCAGGCCGGCGGCCTCGGCACGACCCTCGGCAAGGTCGACGTGGCGTTCGAGAATGTCGAAGCGTGAGAAGGCGTCCTGCGTGCGGCTGGCCGAATAGACCTCGCGCAGCTTGAAGCGGTTGTTGGCGGTTTCCAGCCGCGTCGCGATCGACGACTGGCGGTTGCGCGCCTCGCTCAGCTTCTTCTGCAGCTTGTTGATGTCCTCTTCCGACGCGCGCAGCGCATCGTCGAGCACGGTGACCTGGCTGGTCAGCTCGGCGATCATGTCGGTCGCCTTCTGGCGCTCGACCAGGGCCGCCTTGGCAAGGTCCTCGCGATCCTTCGACAGCGCCAGTTCGGCTTTCTCGGTCCAGCTTTCCTCGAGCTGGGCGAGCTTGCTGATGTGACGTCGCATTTCCTTCTGGTCGGCGATGGTGCGAGCGGCGGAGGCGCGAACCTCGACCAACGTCTCCTCCATCTCCAGGATGATCATGCGGATCATCTTCGCCGGGTCCTCCGCCTTGTCGAGCAAGTCGGTGAAGTTGGCGGCGATAATGTCGCGGGTTCGCGAAAAAATGCCCATGTTGATGAAACTCCTCGGAATTTACGCTTTACTCGATTGGGGTGCCGGGGCGGGTAGCAAGGGGGGAACCCGCCCCGGCAGTGGCCGTCACGCCCGTGGGGCGGCGGCGACCTGGGCAGTCTGGGCCTGGGCGAGGCCGGGGCCGAGCGCCGCCATCATCAGCGACGAACCGCAAACCAGCGTGCTCACCAGCACCACGACAGTGCGACCCATTCCGTTCGAAACCTTGTTCATTGTCTAGCTCCATCGAATTTCGTTGCGCCTCGATCGGCGTTGCTCAGACATTTGCAGCTACCGTGCCAATTCCGAAAAACGGCAGAAATCCGCCATTTTCTGTAGGGTGGCGGGGTCAGTTGGCGGATTTTCCTTGCCAAGAGTTGGCAAATTACACCAAGTGTTGGACATGGAGCGCGCAACGCAAGTTATTGGCGAGTCAGGCCCGTTTCTCGACGCGCTGGAACGCGCCAGCCGCGCCGCTGCGCTCGACCGTCCGGTGCTGGTCATCGGCGAGCGCGGGACGGGCAAGGAACTCGTCGCCGAACGCCTCCACCGCCTCAGCCCGCGCTGGGACCAGCCGCTCATCATCATGAACTGCGCCGCGCTGCCGGAAACGCTGATCGAGGCCGAATTGTTCGGTCATGAGGCGGGGGCCTTCACCGGCGCGACGCGCGCGCGGCCGGGACGGTTCGAGGAAGCCGATGGCGGTACCCTGTTTCTCGACGAACTCGGCACGTTGTCGATGGCGGCGCAGGAGCGGCTGTTGCGCGCGGTCGAATATGGCGAGGTCACGCGGATCGGCGCGTCGCATCCGGTGCGGGTCGATGTGCGCATCGTCGCGGCGACCAACGAGCATCTGCCCGACAAGGTCGAGCGGAACCAGTTCCGCGCTGACTTGCTCGACCGGCTTAGCTTCGAGGTCGTGACGCTGCCGCCGCTCCGCGCGCGTCCGGGCGACGTCGGGGTGCTCGCCGACCATTTCGGGCGGCGCATGGCGGCGGAGATGGCGCGCGATTGGGAAGGCTTCTCGCCCGAGGCGATCGACGCGCTGATCGACTATCAATGGCCGGGCAACGTCCGCGAGCTTCGCAACGTCGTCGAGCGTGCCGTCTATCGCTGGGACCAGCCCGGCCCGATCGCGCATATCGAATTCGACCCGTTCCAGTCGCCGCATCGGCCTGGCGCGGGGGCCGGCCCGCAACCAGCGCCGGCGCCCGCCATGCCCGCGGCGCCCTCCGTGGGTCCGGCAGACCCCGAGCCCGCCGACTTCAAGTCCCGCGTCGCGCGGTTCGAACGCGACGTGCTGGCCAAGGCGCTCGCCGCCAACCGCTTCAACCAGCGGCATACCGCCGACGCGCTGGGGCTGAGCTACGACCAGCTTCGCCACGCACTTCGCCGGCACGACCTGCTCCCCGGCGGCTGACCAAAATATCCTATACGCCTCCCGGCATCTGCGGCATGCGTCGGGCAGGCAAGTGGGGACTTGGGGGACAGGATAGATGTTGAGTTTGGTGGCGCTGATCAGCGTGGCGATGGGCGCGATGCCCGTCGATTCCGACGGCCCGATCAAGAAATATGACGGCGGCTGGGATCTCTACCGGAACGACGACAATTGCGCGTTGTTGCGCTCCTATGCCGGCGACACCATCCTGCGCGTCGCTTATTACCCCAAGGAAGACACTGCTCGCGTTTCCGTGATCGACGGTCAGCTGAAGGGCGTGGTGGATGGCGGCAGCTACAAGTTCCAGCTCTATTTCGTGAACGGCGACACCATCGACAAGGGCTGGGGAACGGTCAATTTCAAGGGCGTCAAGTTCGACGGCCTGGGATCGGGCTACAAATTCTCGGTATCGGGCAAGACCTTCCTCGCCGACCTGGGCAAGAACCGCCTGCTTGGCATCATGGACGGCGACTCCGTGGTCGAAAGCCTGAAGCTGGATTCGGTGTCCGACGCGCTGGTCGGCTTGGAGGCATGTTCGCTCGGCGTCGGCTGAGCCCGAGCGGCACGCGGCTAACGCAGTTGGCCGCGAGACTGCGACAGGCCGGCCGACACGGGCACCGCCTGTGTTCGACGTCCCGGAATTTACTTCCGTGGCGGCCTGAATTTCGCAGAAGGGGGCGCGAAGGGGCGTCGCTAGCGGGGGGCGGGCGGCGCCCTTTTTGTGTCGGGCGGCGATGGAATCGCTTGCGCAACGAAGCCAGCGGACCCATTTGGCTGGCACCGGCGTTTGCATCGCGAACCCCGATCATCATGCCCGAAGAAGGAGAAGCCCGATGGCTTTCGAACTCCCCCCGCTGCCTTACGCTTACGACGCGCTGGAACCTGTTATCTCGAAGGAGACGATGCAGTTCCACCACGACAAGCATCACGCCGCCTACACCACCAACCTGAACGCCGGCGTCGCCGAGAGCGGGCTGGAAGGCAAGACGATCGAGGAACTGTTCGCCACCGCCTCGACCCTGTCGCCCAAGGTGCGCAACAATGGCGGTGGCTGGTGGAACCACGATTTCTTCTGGAACATCATGGCGCCCGCGGGATCGACCCAGCCGTCCGGCAAACTGAAGGACGCGATCGACGCATACGGCGGGCTCGACAAGCTGAAGGAAGATTTCAACGGCAAGGGCGCCGGCCAGTTCGGTTCGGGCTGGGCATGGGTGATCGCGGATTCGTCGGGCACGCTGAAGGTCACCTCGACCCCCAACCAGGACAACCCGCTGATGGACGACGCCAAGGAAAAGGGCACGCCGGTCCTGGGCAACGACGTGTGGGAACACGCATACTACCTCGTCTATCGCAACGACCGGCCGGGGTATCTCAAGGCGTGGTGGGACGTTGTGAACTGGGACGAGGCCGGTCGGCGGTATGAGGCTGCGCTGGGCTGAGCTTTACAACAGAATTTACCGGAAAGGCCTCGGCGATTGCCGGGGCCTTTTTGTGTGATCGCGGTGGCCACTTTCGACCCATTTGCGGACGTTCCGTCCAACTACCCACCTGCGCTCTTTCGTGGTAAGAATATGCGATGCTGTTCACGCCGAAGAGATATGGAAAGAGCTACCGCTTGTTTCTGGCGCTCTCATTCTTCGGGGCGGCGCTAGTCGCCGCGATGTTCGCGGTTGCCGCCGCCGTCGGCTGGATGGCCTTCGATGATTCGTTGAGCAGACCCCTTGTCGCGCTGGCCATGATCGCTGTGGCGTTTGCGTTCGGTGCGCTTACCTTCGGGCAATGGCAGTGGTTTCGGCGGACACCCGCTGACTAGTTCGTCCGGCAAAACCCGTGCCCGCGAACGACCCAATTGCGGACGTTGGAAATTCCGTCGGATGGTGCGCCAAAGCTGCTCCACAAATTTAGTCATTGGGGTTGGCTACGCGTTGAGACGAGAATGCATGGCTGCCTCCCGCTACTTACCTCCCTTGTGATGTTGCAGGGATGCGAGGCTCGATGCCAACAAACGTCGAACAATGCGACCAGCGACGAGATTAATCGGGGCGTATGCGAAGGGATTTTGGCAAGAAGAGTTGCTGATATCGAGAAGGTGCCTTCGATTTATATTCCTGTGGACCAGGAAATCGTGGAATTCGCTCCCGTTGCTTGCCACGGCAATGTCAGACTTACGGCTCGCCGCGACAGCAGCGCTGATTTTGCGAAGCTGATGCGCCTCTATTTGGATCGGTTCGACCGCAAAACACGCGAACCCACATCGATAGTAGTTGCCGCTATAAGCGGTCGTATTCAGTATGACGACGGCACAATGTCGATAAGCGTGAATCAGATTTCCAACGAGAAAGTTCAGCCTCGCGGATCAAATCAATGAAGCAAACCGAGCTTTCGGTGGATTATCACTGCACTAAGTCCGATTGCCGATGAGCCACCGAGTTATTTTGCATACCTTGGTCGGGCTGATGCTCGGTATGATATTGCTCGGGTTCGTCGGCTCATGCGCTTCTCGCGACGACTTTGTTACTCCCGCTAAACGATGCGCTAAACGGCAGCTTGTCGGTGTTACATACTTGGACAAGGCGGCGCGCCAACGGGTAGCCAGCGAGTGCGCCAGGGAAATCCGCTATTGGGCTGTCAAAGGGCTCGAAGCTGCGCAGGGGCACCCGGCTGATCTAAACGACGCTCGCTCAATGCAGGAGGTTAAAGATCGTCAGCGGGTTGCGCTCCGAGTGCTCGTTCCTTTGGACGGGGACCCACCGATAATGTGAGTTGGATGGATGAATCGACAGCTTCCCACCCAATAGCAGACACCGCTTGCAATGTAGGATTTCGTGCGTCAGCCTCGCGCACGCTCTTTGACATCGTAACGCCATCCGCAGCCGTGCTCCTGCGAAAGCAGGAGCCTAGAGCCGCGTTGACCGCACTATCCTTGGTTCCCGCTTTCGCAGAACACGGCAGGCCGGGACATCGTGACAGTGTGAAGCTAGTGTCAACTTAGCCGTCATTCCGGCGGCAATTCCTTGATCGCGGCGTCGGCGGCATCGTTGCCCGTCTCCGCCATCAGTCCGTGCTTCAGCATCATCGGCACGTTGGCGAACGCGAACAGCATCGTCAGCGGGATCGCGCCCCACAGCTTGAACCCGGCCCAGAAGGTGATCGGATCGCCCGCATTGGGCGCCGTCACGCGCCACACGAACTCGTTGAGCGCGGCCATGAACAGGAAGAACAGCGCCCAGTTGCGCGTCACCTTGCGCCATCCCTCGGCGCTCAGCCCCGGATAAGCGGTGCCGAGCAATTGCTCGAGCAACGGCCGCCCGGTGAACAGCCCGAACGCCAGCGTGCCCGAGAACAGCAGATACACGAAGGTCGGCTTCATCTTGATGAAGCTCGGGTCGTGGAAATAGACCGTCAGCCCGCCGAACACGACGACCAGAACGCCCGAAATCCACAGCATCGGGGAGATCGAGCCGAGCCTGATCTGCGACACCACCATCGCGATCACGGTCGCGACCATGAACGCCGTCGTCGCGACGATCACGCGCGCGATGACGAGCGCCTTCATCTGCTCCATGCCGTCGAGGCCGTGGGTGATGCCGGCGACCAGTTTCATCAGCGGCGCGTTGGGCGCGAAGAAGGTGATCGCGACGAACACCAGCAACGGGGCGTAGTCGATCGCGAGCCGCAGGCCCGCGCTCTCTTTCTTGTCGGTCATTTCAGCAGTTCCTCGACCCCGGCGATGATCCGCGCAACCTCTTTCGGTTCGAACGGGCGGAGGTCGTCGATCTTTTCGCCGACGCCGATCGCATGGATCGGCAGGCCGTATTTCTCCGCCGCCGCGACCAGAACGCCGCCGCGCGCGGTGCCGTCGAGCTTGGTCATGACAAGCCCGGTGACGCCGGCGACTTCCTTGAACACCTCGATCTGGCTGAGCGCGTTCTGGCCGGTCGTCGCGTCGAGCACGAGGATGACGTCGTGCGGGCTCGCGGGGTTGATGCGGCCGAGCACGCGGCGGATCTTGGCCAGTTCGTCCATAAGCTCGCGCTTGTTCTGCAGCCGCCCGGCGGTGTCGACGATCAGCGCATCGATGCCCTTGTCGGTCGCGCGCTTGACCGCTTCGAACACGATCCCCGCCGCGTCGCCGCCTTCGGGCCCCTTGACCAGCTCGACCCCGACGCGGTCGGCCCAGGTCTGGAGCTGGCCGATCGCCGCGGCACGGAACGTGTCGCCCGCTGCGAGCATGACACCGTAATCCTGTTCCTGCAGCAGGTGCGCGAGCTTGGCGATCGTGGTGGTCTTGCCAGATCCGTTGACGCCGATCACGAGCAGCACCTGCGGGCGTGGAAACGCCTCTATCTCGAGCGGCTTGGCGACCTTGGCCAGCGTCTTCTCGATCTCCTCGGCGACGACCAGGCGGATGCCGAGTTCCTCCATATCTCGCTCGAAACTGCCCTCGGCGAGGCGAGCGCGGATGCGCGCGGCGGTGGCGGGACCTAGGTCGGAGGCGATCAGCGCCTCCTCGATCTCGTCGAGTGTATCGTCGTCGAGCCGCGCGGTGCCGAGCCCGGCGAGGTTGCCGACCAGCCGGTCCGACGTGCGCTTGAAGCCGCCAAGCAGGCGCTGATGCCAGGAGGGGGAGGTGCTCATGCGATGGGGCTCAGATTGTCGGGCGTGATGGTCACGGAAACGATGTCACTTGTCGTGTGGGTGCGGTCGAGCCTGATGTCGGCGAAATTGGCGGTGTGGCCGCGGTCACCGGGCGCTTCGACCAGCACGTGCTGCGTTGTCCCGATCAGCGAGCGCAGCCAAGCAGTCTTCCGCCGCGCCGCTGCCTCGCGGAGCCGTGCGGCACGCTCGCGGCGGACCTTGGGCGCAACTTGCGGCATCCGCGCGGCAGGAGTGCCAGCGCGGGGCGAGTAGGGGAAGATGTGGGCGTGGACGATGTCGCAATCGTCGATCAGCGCGAGGCTGTTGGCAGCCATCGCGGCGTCTTCGGTCGGGAAGCCGGCAATCAAGTCCGCGCCGATCGCGATCTCCGGCCGCGCTACCTTCAGCCGCTCGACCAGCCGAACGGCATCGGCGCGCGCGTGGCGGCGCTTCATCCGCTTGAGGATCATGTCGTCGCCCGCCTGCAGCGACAGATGGAGGTGCGGCATCACGCGCGCCTCCTGCGTCAACAGCGCGAACAGGCGGTCGTCGATCTCCGGCGCGTCGATCGACGAGAGGCGCAGACGGGGCAGGGTGGTACGGGCGAGGATACGCTCGACCAAGCTGCCGAGATTGGGCTGGCCGGGCAGGTCGGTGCCGTAACTGGTCAGATCGACGCCGGTCAGCACGACCTCATTCTTGCCCGCCGCGACGACACGCTCGATCGCCTCGATCACAGCGCCCGCTGGGGCCGAACGGCTCGGTCCGCGCCCGAACGGGATCGCGCAGAAGGTGCAGCGATGGTCGCAGCCGTTCTGCACCTCGACGAAGGCGCGCGATTGGTCGGTGGCGACGGCGAGGTGCGGCGCGATTTCGGTCACGCGCGCCATATCGCGGACTATGAGCGCGTCGGACGCGCCCCATGCCTCGGGCAGCAACTTGTCGCTATTGCCGATGACGCGATCGACTTCCGGCATCGCGGCAAATCTGGCCGGGTCGATCTGCGCCGCGCAGCCCGTCACCGCCAGCATCGCGCACGGCCGCGCGCGGCGCGCCTTGCGGATCGCGGCGCGGGTCTGCTTGACGGCGGTGTTGGTCACCGCGCAACTGTTCACCACGACGACGTTGCGGTCGCCCAGCAAGGCGCGGATCGTTTCGCTCTCGGCGATGTTGAGGCGGCACCCCAGGCTGATGACCTCGGGCTGCAGAAGCGATGACATGGCGGCTGATCTAGGGGCGAGCGGCCGCCAAGTCCACGACCGGGCGTGTCGGGAAGCGCTTCAACCCGCGACGCGGCGGCTGATCGGGTCTTCCGCGACTTCGTCCGGTGGTGTCGTCGTTAGCAACCGCCGCTCGGCCAGCAACCGGCGCGCGTTCGCCGCCGACAGAGGACGGCCAAAGCAATGCCCCTGGCCGCGGGTGCAGCCGAGCGAGCGCATCCGTTCCTCGGTCGCCTTGTCCTCGATACCTTCGGCGGTGATCGACAAGTTGAGGCTCTCGCCTAGCCGCGCTATCGCGTTGACGATCGCCGCGCTTTCCGGGTTCTGGTTGATCGACATGACGAAGCTCTTGTCGATCTTGATCCGGTCGAACGGCAGCGCGCGCAGATGTGCGAGGCTGGAATAGCCCGTCCCGAAATCGTCTAGCGCCAGCTTGATGCCCTGGTTTTTCAGGCTACCGATGATCGATTGCGCCAGCGCCATGTTTTCGAACAAGGCGCTTTCGGTGATTTCGATTTCCAGCCGGCTGGCCGGGAAACCGGTTTCGGTCAGCAATTTGATGATCTTCTGCGCCAGCCAGGCGTCCTTGAGTTGCCATGGCGACAGGTTTACCGCGAGCGTCAGGCCAGGATGCCAGTCTCTCGCGGTCGTCAGTGCCTGACGCATCACCGTCATCGACAAATCGGCGATCATGCCGGTTTCTTCGGCAATCGGCACGAAATGCTCGGCCACGATCAGGCCGCGCTGCGGGTGTTGCCAGCGCGCCAATACCTCGAATCCGGTGAGGCGGCCGGTAGTCATGTCGATTTGCTGATCGAAATAGGGCTGGATTTCGCCGCGCGGGATCGCGGCGCGCAACGCGCCCTCCAACTCGTTGCGCGCCTGTAACTCGCGTTCCATCGAGATGTCGAACCAGACGTGGCGGTTCCGCCCCGCATTCTTCGCCGCATAGAGCGCGATGTCGGCCGCGCGCAGCAGCGCATCGACACTCGGGCAGTTGGCGTCGCTGCGGGCGATGCCAATCGAAGCGGAAATACTGAGGTCTAGTCCCTCTATGTAAAAAGGCTGGCCCAGTCGCGAGACGAGCCGTTCCGCGACACGCTTGACGCTGTCGGGATTGTCGGCGTCGAACAGCATGGCGCACGCGAATTCGTCGCCGCTGAAGCGCGCGGAGAGCGCGGAATCGGGTAGGATCTGGGCGATTTCCCCCGCAACAGCGCGCAACAGCGAATCGCCGGCCGCGTGCCCATGCATGTCGTTGACCGTCTTGAAATGATCGAGATCGACCATCAGCAGCGCGACCGCCTTGTTGCGGCGTTCCGCGCGTGACATCATTGCGGCGCCTTCCTCCGCCAGGCTGCGGCGGTTGAGGAAGCCTGTCAGTGGATCCTTCGACGCCAGCAACGCGGCGCGTTCCTCCGCCGCGGCCCGTTCGAGCATCTGGCTGCTCAGTTCGCGATGACGCCGCCAGCCGAACAGGATCAGCGCGATGTTGAGCAACATCGCGATAACCAGCGTCTGGTCGGTGCCGCCCTTGCCGGCGAAATAGTTGGTTACGATCATCGACAGCGCAGCACTGCCTGTACCGACGAACATGATAATCGCGGCGACGGCGACCGCGCCGCCCAACAAATCACGCCGGTTCGTCGCCGGTTCGCTCATGCCAAATCCCCGCCACACGACCGCGCGCGCGGTCTGGTCCAGCGGCGGTGATCGCATCGCAGGGTCAAGAAGCCGTTAAAGCCAGGCACCGTTTTGAGATTGTCCACCGCCGCCCTATGGCCGAGAAAAATCACGGAGATTGTATGGCGAATCCGCAGGAAAAGGCTTGGAGCGATGGCTATGCTGTGGGCAAGAAGGGCAAGCCCCAGACGATGAACCCTTTCAAGAAGGGCGGCTTCATGGCCGCGTGGCAGGAAGGGTGGCAGGCCGGGGTCAAGGCGCGGGACGCAGCCCAATGAGGCATCGGGTTGCTTCGGCGACCATGTTCGGCTAGGGGCACCGCCGACCGTTCCCTTTGCGAACGCGAAATTGTGCACCCATCTGGGTGACGCCGGCCGACGAGGTTTCGTCCGCCGGCGTGTTTTGCGTTTTCCGGGACGGCAGAGGAGTTTTTGAATGTTCGACAGCCTGAGCGATCGTCTTGGCGGTGTGTTCGACCGGTTGCGTGGCCGTGGCGCGCTGACCGAGGCGGACGTGCGCGGGGCGATGCGCGAAGTGCGGATTGCGCTGTTGGAGGCGGACGTCGCGCTGCCTGTCGCGCGCGATTTTGTCGAGAAGGTGACTGAACAAGCGGTTGGGCAGAACGTCCTGCGCTCGGTCACGCCGGGGCAGCAGGTCGTCAAGATCGTCAATGACGCGCTGGTCGAGATGCTCGGCGCTGACGAGAGCGAGCTCAATCTGGGCGTGACGCCGCCGGCCGTATTCATGATGGTCGGGCTGCAGGGCTCCGGTAAGACCACCACTACTGCAAAGATCGCCAAGCGGCTGAGTGGCGGCGCGGGGGGGCGCGACCGCAAGAAGGTGTTGATGGCGTCGCTCGATGTCAATCGGCCGAACGCGCAGGAACAGCTGGCGGTGCTCGGAGAGCAGACCGAGGTCGCGACGCTGCCGATCGTGCCGGGCCAGCAGCCGGTCGACATCGCCCGCCGCGCGATTCAGGCGGCGAAGTTGCAGGGCTATGACGTCCTGATGCTCGACACGGCGGGCCGCCTCCATGTCGATCAGGCGCTGATGGACGAGATGAAGGCGGTCGCGGATATCGCGAAGCCACAGGAAATCCTGCTCGTCGTCGACAGCCTGACCGGCCAGGATGCGGTCAACGTCGCGACCAGCTTCTCCGAACAGGTGCCGCTGACCGGCGTGGTGCTGACCCGCATGGATGGCGATGCGCGCGGTGGTGCGGCGCTGTCGATGCGCGCGGTCACGGGCAAGCCGATCAAGTTTGCGGGTACCGGCGAAAAGCTGGACGCGCTTGAGGGCTTCCATCCATCACGCGTGGCGAGCCGCATTCTCGGCATGGGCGATGTCGTGTCGCTGGTCGAGCGTGCCGCCGAGACGATCCAGCAGGAAGACGCCGAGCGCATGGCGCGGCGGATGGAGAAGGGTCAGTTCGACCTCAACGACCTCCGCTCGCAACTGGAACAGATGCGCAAGATGGGCGGCGTGGGCGCGCTGGCGGGGATGATCCCCGGCATGAAGAAGGCGCAGGCCGCGGTCGATCAGGCTGGCGGCGACAAGGTGCTGCTGCGGATGGATGCGATCATCACCTCGATGACGCCCAAGGAGCGATCGCGGCCTGAGCTGATGAACGCCAAGCGTAAGATCCGCGTCGCCAAGGGTTCAGGCACCACCGTGCAGGACGTCAACAAGCTGATGAAGATGCATCAGGAAATGGCGACCGCGATGAAGCGCATCAAGAAGATGGGCGGCCTGAAGGGCATGATGGCGATGCTCGGGAAGGGCGGCATGGGCGGTTTGGGCAATGCGATGGGCGGGCCCGAGCTCGGCGATGCGATGAACCAGATGGGCGGGTTGCCCGGACTGCCCGGCACCGGTGCGAAAATGCCGCCGGGGTTCCAGAATTTCATGAACGTTAAAAAGAAGTAATTTCAGTAATCTAACTAAGGAAGTTGAACTACAATGGCACTCAGTATTCGTCTTTCGCGTGGCGGCTCGAAGAAGCGCCCGTATTACCGCATCGTCGTCGCCGACGCGCGCAGCCCGCGTGACGGCAAGTTCATCGAGAAGATCGGCAACTACAATCCGCTCCTCGCCAAGGATAACGACCAGCGCATCCAGCTCGACGCCGACCGCGCCAAGCATTGGCTGAGCGTCGGCGCGCAGCCGACCGACCGTGTCGCGCGCTTCCTCGACGTCGCCGGTGTGCGTGAGCGTACCGCGAAGAACAACCCGAACAAGGGCAAGCCGGGCGAGAAGGCCACCGAGCGCGCCGAAGAGCGCGCCGAGAAAGCTGCTGCCGCCGCTGCTGCGGCCGAGGAAGCCAAGAACGCGCCGGCCCCCGAGCCGGAAGTGACCGCCGAGGAAGCGCCCGCCGAGGGTTCGAACGCCGAAACCGAAGCTGTAATGGCCGCGGAAGTCGAGGCCGCGACCGAAGAACCGACGCCGGAAGCCGAAGCCGTCGCCGAAGCGGTGGCCGAAGAGACTTCGCCCGTCGAAGCCGACGCACCTGCTGCCGAGGTCAACGAAGCGACTCCCGACAGCGATGCCGGTGACGACGCTGCTGCATCAGAGGGCGAGAGCGCTCAGGCCCCGGCCGAAGGCGCCGCCGAGGAAGAAGCGAAGGCGTAATGTCCGACGCCCCCGTCACGCTCGCGGCGATCATCGGCGCGCATGGCGTGACGGGGGAGGTCCGGCTGAAGGTCTTCGCCGACGACCTCAAGCCGTTCAAAAGCTTCAATGACGGCGCGCTGACGATCAGGTCGCTTCGCCCGACCCCGCAAGGCGCGATCGCACGCTTCGCCGAAATCGCCGACCGCAACGCCGCGGAAGCGTTGCGCGGCACCGAACTCACCGTCCCGAGATCCGCGCTGCCGCCGCTCGCCGATGGCGAATATTACCACGCCGACCTGATCGGTCTGGCCGCCGTGTCCGACGCGGGCGAAGCGCTCGGCCGCGTCGTGCTGGTCGAGAATTTCGGTGCGGGTGACGTACTCGAGATCGAACGGCGCGACGGCAAGCGTTTCATGGTGCCGATGCGGCCAGAGGCGGTGCCCGACTGGGATGCCGAGCGGCTGGTCGTGACCGCCGCGTTCGCTACCGCCTGATCGCCTCCCGTTCGTCGAGCAGGTTGCGGATCGCCGTCGCGGCGACGCCGGCTTCGCCCATCGCGTGGCTGATCTGATCCAGCCCCTTTACCACGTCGCCCGCCGCGAACAGTCCTAGGACCGAGGTGCGCTGGTGCGCATCGACCTCCAGGCACCCATCCTCGCTCGCACGCGCGCCCGCGGCCACCGCCAGTTCCGATCGGATCACCGAGCCCAAGGCGGGATAGACGGTGTCGAACGCCCGCTCGCCTTTCGACGTGGCGACGCGGATGGAGTCGCCGTCGATCGTGATGGGCGTGCAGGGGCCGTCGAGATGCTCGATCCCAGCGTCGTCGAGCTTGGCCCGGCACGCGTCGTCGAGGTCGTGCGCCGCGCCCGGCGCAATCAGCGTCACCTGCTTGCTGTATGCGCGCAGGAACAGCGCCTCGCGCATGCCGTGGTCGCCGGTCCCGATCACGCCGATGCGCTTGTCGGTCACTTCGTACCCGTCGCAGATCGGGCAGTAGCGTATCATTCCCTTGGCCAGCGCGGCGTCGTGTTCCTGTTGCGGCATGTCGGGGCGATTGTTGATGACGCCGGTCGCCAGCAGGACGGTGCGCGTCCGAATGCTACGGTCGCCGACCTTCACGACGAAGCCGTCACCGTCAGGCACGATAGCGTCGACATGCGCGTCCTCGCGCAGCGCACCGAAACGCTCGGCCTGGCGGTACATCAACTGGAGAAGTTCAATGCCCGGAATGCCGTCGGGATAGCCGGCGTGATTGTTGGTCCGCGGGATCAGCGCGGCGCGGCTCGATCCGTTGTCGAACAGCCTGATGCGCAGGTGGAACCGCGCCAGATAGATCGCCGCGGTGAGCCCGGCGGGGCCCGCGCCCACAATGATGCAGTCGTCGATCTCCATTGCACTCCCTTGCCATTCCTTCGCCCAACGCGGAAGGAGCGGCAATGTTCGCAGCGACCGTCCTGACGCTCTATCCGGAGATGTTTCCCGGCCCGCTCGGCGTGTCGCTGGCGGGGCGTGCGCTGGCCGAGGGCAAGTGGCGCCTCGACGCGGTCAACATCCGCGACTTCGCGATCGACAGGCATCGCACCGTCGACGACACCCCGGCCGGGGGCGGGGCGGGGATGGTGCTGCGCGCCGACGTGCTCGCCGCGGCGATCGACAGCGTGGTGGACGACCGGCCCGTCCTCGCTATGACGCCGCGCGGAACGCCCCTGAAGCAGGCCCGCATTCGCGACCTCGCGAACGGTCCGGGCGCGATCATCCTGTGCGGCCGGTTCGAAGGATTCGACGAACGAATCTTCGAAGGCCGCAACGTCGAACAGGTGTCGATCGGCGACTATATCCTCTCCGGCGGAGAGATGGGCGCGCTAGTCCTTCTCGACGCTTGCATTCGGCTGCTTCCCGGCGTAATGGGCGCGCCTTCAAGCGGTGTGGACGAGAGCTTCGAGACGGGGCTGCTCGAATACCCGCATTATACCCGACCAGTCGACTGGGAAGGGCGCACGATCCCCGAAGTGCTGCGATCGGGGGATCATGCGAAGATAGCGGCCTGGCGTAAAGCACAGGCCGAGATTGATACACGGTTACGGAGACCGGATCTTTGGGAGCGCCATGAGGGCGCTCGGGTCCTGCCTCCCTCTGGCGCGCGGCAGAAGAAGGACGAATGACATGAACGTCATCCAGACGATCGAAGCCGAGAACATCGCCAAGTTCCTCGAAGCCAAGAAGATTCCCGATTTCCGCCCCGGTGACACGCTGAAGGTCGGCGTGAAGGTCGTCGAAGGCGAGCGCACCCGCGTCCAGAATTACGAGGGCGTGTGTATCGCGCGGTCGAACAAGGGCATGGGCAGCAACTTCACGGTTCGCAAGATGTCGTTCGGCGAAGGCGTCGAGCGCGTCTTCCCGCTCTATTCGCCGAACATCGACAGCATCGAAGTCGTCCGCAAGGGCGCCGTGCGTCGTGCCAAGCTCTATTACCTGCGTGGCCGCACTGGTAAGTCGGCGCGTATCGCCGAACGCCGCGACACGCGTCCTGCCAAGGAAGCAGCCGCCGCCGAATAAGCGGCCGGCCAATCCGGTTTTTCGAAGGGGGCGTCGGAGCGATCCGGCGCCCTTTTGCTTGTCGGCCACTATGCGGGATTGAGCAATCGCCAGCCGATACAAAGCGCCAGAACCAGCAGGGGCGGTGTGGCCGCGAGCGCCAACCGGCCGCGAGATATTACGGCACCGCCTGTCAGATCGCTTGCCGCGATAACCGCGGCGATGGCGGCGGCAAGGATCGTCCACCAGTGATAGCGCAATTCCGAAGCCACGCTGAACGCCGCGTAACCCATGCCGTAGAGGAACGAGGACAGCGCTAGCGGCACGAGTAGGCGGCGCGAGGCGAGAGCCGGTGCAGCGACCAGCAGCCCGAGCGCGAGCGCAATCCACACGATCGGCCAACCCAGCGGCGTGGCCGCGCTCCACACCGCCGCGCCATCGATCGCGCTCAGCAACGGACTTGGCGTAACCCGATAACCCCAATCGTTTGGCGGCGGGTCGACCTGCACCGCGCGCTCGGTCGGATCGCGGGAGAACAATCGCGTATTGATGTTGAAGTGGCTGAAACGATGCTGGGCGTAGGCTAACGGGTGGGCGGCAACCTGCCCCAGCCACCAGTGATAGGGGCTGGTGCGCCGCGCGTCGAACGCCTCCTTCACGTTGTCGAACCCGATGTCGCACGGATCGGCTCCCCACCATGCGTAGCGGTCCCATTTGGACGGGTCGTAGCAAGCGCCAACGATCCCGCCCGGGTCGTCGCTGTAGTCGAAATCGGCGATTGGCGGAAAGGCGTTGGTGTCGCTGAACCGGGTGATGCCGCCAAGATCGAAGATAACCAGCGACAGCCCGACGCCGCTCGGCTTGGCGCCGAGCAGGCTGTTGGCGAGCGGCATGGCCGCGATCATCACCGCGCCCGCGACGATGCTGGTCAGCGCAAGGCGCAGCTTGCCACGCCACCATGCAGGAGGAAGCAATACGACCGCGATCGGTGTTGTCGCGAGAAAGGCGTTGAAGCGCAACGTGCTCGCGAACACCAGCAGCGCGATCCCAACGATCCGCCATGCCGCCGCGCGATTTTCCGGCGTGGCGGAGGCGAGAGCAGCCACCGCCATGGCCAGCGCGCCGGCCATCAGGCAATCCTTGAGTACTTCGCCGGTCAGGGCGAGGCCGATCGGCATGAATCCGCACGCCAGCAGCGCGATCGCCAACCCGCGCCTTCCTTGCCGGTTCGCCCATACCGCGAGCAGCGCCAGCCCGCCCCATTCGAGCGCGAGCTGCACGACAAGCATCGGCGCCGGCCCCGCATGGATCTCGATCAAACGTCGCCACAGCCATTCCATCGCTGGTGGGTGCCAGTCGTCGAAATCGCCGCTCAATGCCTGACCGTACTGACGGATGGCGTCCCACGTCATCAAGCCCGGCCAATAGGCGAGCGCAGTCAGTGCAGCCCCGAGGAGCGCGATGATGCCGATGACGACGGGAGTCGAACGACGGTACACATTGCGGTGGTCCGGCAACCGACCCTGCGCGTCAAGCGGGCCCCCTTTACGTGGACGTGTAGCGCCGCAATAAGCCACCGCAATGCCCGCAAATCGCCGGGTGACAAGGGAGTCGCGTGAGGTATGCGGGCATGGTTGATCGGGCTGGCGGCGGTGGCTGCGCCTGTCGTGGTTCTGGGCGGTGCGGCAATGGCCGTTGAGGAAGGCGCACAGCCGCTGACGCTGGAGCGCCTCTTCGCCAGTCCCGATCTTTCGGGCGCGCAACCGCGCAACCTGAAATTGTCCCCCGACGGATCGCTGCTGACGTTCACGAAGGCGCGCACGGACGAGCGCGAGCGGTTCGACTTATGGGCCCGGGATACCGCGACCGGCGTGGAACGGATGCTGGTCGATTCGAAGAAAGTCGGATCGGGTGCCGATCTGACTGAGGCCGAAAAGATGCAGCGCGAGCGCGCGCGGATCGGCGGCGACAAGGGAATTGTCGCGTATGACTGGTCGCCGGACGGCAAGTCGATCCTGGTCCCGCTCGATGGCGATCTCTACCTCGCCACGCTGGACGGAAAGGTAGTGCGCCTGACCAATATGCCCGGCGGCCAGCTCAATCCGGTCGTCAGTCCGGGCGGCGGCTATGTCTCGTTCGTCCGTAACCAGAATCTGTTTGTCCAGCCGCTGAGCGGCGGGGCCGCACGCGCACTGACCGGCGACGGCGCGGGCACGGTGCATTGGGGCGAGGCTGAATTCGTCGCGCAGGAGGAAATGGATCGCCGCACCGGTTACTGGTGGGCACCGGGAGATAAGCTCGTCGCGGTCGAGCGGTTCGACGAAGCACCGGTCGGCGTCGTGACTCGCGCGGCGATCGGCGCGAATGGGACGAAGGTGTTCGACCAACGCTACCCAGCGGCGGGCACGCCCAACGTCACGGTCGAACTCTACGTGATCGATCCGGCCACCGGCGGCAAGGTGAAGGTCGATCTGGGCGGCGACCCCGACATCTATCTGGCGCGGGTGAACTGGTCGCCCGACGGCAAGACGCTCTACGTTCAGCGCGAGAACCGCGATCAGACTCAGCTCGACATGCTCGCGGTCGATCCGGCGACGGGCAAGGCGAAGGTCTGGTTCAGCGAGAAGGCTGCGCCGAAAAGCTGGATCAACCTGTCCGAGAACTACCGGCTGCTGAAGGACGGTAGTCTGATCTGGTGGTCGGAGCGCGATGGGTTCGGCCATCTCTATCGCTTCGCCAACGGCAAATGGACTCAACTGACCAAGGGCAAGTGGCAAGTAACCGATCTGGTCGGGGTCGATCAGGCGCATGGCCGGCTCTATTTCATGGCCAACAAGGATGACGCCCTTGAGAGCCAGCTCTATAGCCTCGCGATCGACAAGCCGGATGCGATCACGCGTCTGACCGAGCGTGGCTGGACCAATCGGGCGTCGATGAACCCCGCGGCGAACCGGTTGATCGTGACGCGATCCAACCCCAACCAGCCGCCGCAGACCTATCTCGCCGACACTAGCGGCAAGATGATCGGGTGGATCAACGAGAATGCGGTGAAGCCGGGGCATCCCTATTATCCCTATCTTGCCGCGCATCGCCAGCGGACGTTCGGCACGATCAAGGCCGACGACGACACATTGCTTTATTACGAGATGATCACGCCGCCGCTCGAACCCGGCAAGAAATACCCGGTGTTCTTCCAGCATTATGGTGGCCCCCACAGCCAGACCGTGACGCGCGGCTGGGAAAATCCGATGGAGCAATACATCGTCTCCAAAGGCTATATCTTTTTCCAGCTCGACAATCGCGGTTCCCCCAATCGCGGCAAGGCGTTCGAGGACGCGATCTATCGCGCGATGGGATCGATCGAGGTTCAGGATCAACTTGTCGGCGCTAAATGGCTGAAGACGCAACCCTATGTCGATGGCGACCGCATCGGCATCTATGGCTGGTCGTACGGCGGCTATATGACGCTCAAGATGCTGGAGGCCAATCCGGGCGTTTATGCGGGTGGCGTGTCGGGAGCGCCGGTGACGCGCTGGGAGTTGTACGACACGCACTATACCGAACGCTATATGGGCGCGCGGCCCAAGGGTGGTGATGCCGCGGCCTATGCCGCGTCGAACGCGATCGACAATGCGGCGAAGATCGCCGATCCGTTGATGCTGATCCACGGCATGGCAGATGACAATGTCGTGCTCGACAATTCGACGGCTTTTGCGGCGCGGATGCAGGCGGCGAACCGACCGTTCGAAATGATGTTCTATCCGGGCAAGACGCATTCGGCCGGGCGCGACATCCATGTCTGGACGACGATCTTCAACTTCTTCGACCGGACGGTGAAGAACCGGGGCAAGTAGCGGCGGGCGGCTGCGTCGATAGTTTTGCTGCGCTGGACTTTCCCCGGTGCAGGACTATGCGACGCGCTGCGCAGTTTAGCGCTGGAGAAAATCATGGGTTACCGGGTCGTGGTGGCGGGTGCCACCGGCAATGTCGGGCGCGAGATGCTCAATATCCTGGCGGAACGCGAGTTCCCGGCGGACGAAATCGCCGTCGTGGCGTCGTCGCGCTCGACCGGGGACATGGTCGATTTCGGTGAGACCGGCAAACAGCTCAAGATCCAGAATATCGAGCATTTCGATCCGGAAGGTTGGGACATCGCCCTGTTCGCGATCGGCTCTGAGGCGACCAAGATCCACGCCCCGCGCTTTGCCGCGGCGGGCTGCACGGTGATCGACAATTCGTCGCTCTATCGCATGGACCCCGACGTCCCGCTGATCGTGCCCGAGGTGAATCCCGAGGCGATCGAGGGTTACAGGCGCAAGAACATCATCGCCAACCCGAACTGCTCGACCGCGCAGATGGTCGTTGCGCTGAAGCCGCTGCACGACGCCGCCAAGATCAAGCGCGTCGTCGTCGCGACCTATCAGTCGGTTTCCGGCGCGGGCAAGGCCGGGATGGACGAGCTGTTCGAGCAATCGCGCAATATTTTTGTCGGCGATCAGGCCGAACCCAAGAAGTTCACCAAGCAGATCGCGTTCAACGTGATCCCGCATATCGACAGCTTCCTCGACGACGGATCGACCAAGGAAGAGTGGAAGATGGTGGTCGAGACCAAGAAGATCCTCGATCCGAAGATCAAGGTCACGGCGACGTGCGTGCGCGTGCCGGTGTTCGTCGGGCATAGCGAAGCGATCAACGTCGAGTTCGAGGACGAGATTTCGGCTGCCGACGCCAAGCGTATCCTGCGCGAGGCACCGGGGGTGATGCTGGTCGATAAGCACGAGGATGGCGGCTACGTCACGCCGGTGGAATGCGTCGGCGAATATGCCACCTTTATCAGCCGCGTGCGCGAAGACCCGACGGTCGATAACGGCCTGAGCCTGTGGTGCGTCAGCGACAACCTTCGCAAGGGCGCGGCGCTCAATGCGGTGCAGATCGCCGAATTGCTTGGACGGCGGCACCTGCAGAAGGCGGCTTGACGGGGACGCGCGGTCCTTCACATTCCTCCCCAAAAGAGTTTGGGGAGGAATTCGTTGATCAGCGCCGACCTGTATTTCTCGTTTCGCAGTCCGTATTCATATCTCGCGCTGCCGCGCTGGCGGGTGATCCAGCGCGAGTATGACCTGACCATCGATCTCAAGCCGGTCTATCCGCTCGCGATTCGCCAGCCCGATTTCTTCGAGCGCAACCATCCCAACTGGCTGGGCTACACGATCCGCGACGTAATGCGCGTGGCGCAGCATGCCGGTATCCCGTTCGCGCCGCCGCGCCCCGATCCGATCGTGCAGAACGTGATGACTCGGCAGATCTCCGACGATCAGCCCTATATCTACCGCCTCGTCCGCACCGGGCAGGTTGCGGCGCGGAAGGGTAGGGGGTTCGCCTACGCCGACGAGGTCGCGCAGTTGGTGTGGGGCGGGACCGCGGGTTGGCATGCTGGCGATCATCTCGCGGGCGCCGCAGCTCGGGCGGGACTCGAGATGGCCGAACTGGACGCCGAAGCCGAGCGCGACGCAGAGGCGCTGGATGCGGAGGTCGCGGCCAATCAGGCGGCGCTGGAGGCGGCCGGCCATTGGGGCGTGCCGACTTTGGTGTTTCAGGGCGAACCGTTCTTCGGTCAGGATCGCATCGAACTGGCGTTGTGGCGGATGGGGCAGGCCGGATTGGAGAAGCGCTGATGGCGATAGAGGGCGGCTGCCGGTGCGGCGCGACGCGCTATACGATAGCGGCGGATCGGATCGATGCGATCTATAGCTGTCACTGCACTGATTGCCAGCGCTGGTCGGGGAGCGCGTTCAGCGAACAGGCGGTCGTGCCAGAAGGTACGATAAGCGCGACGGGACCCTTGATCGAGTTCACCCTCACCACGCCGAGCGGAGCGCAGTCGCGTCAGCGCGCCTGCGGCGTGTGTCACACGCGGCTATGGAACACGAATAGCAGCCGGCCCGGGATCGTCACGGTCCGTGCCGGAACACTCGATCACAACCGCACGCTGGCGCCGCGCGCGCATATCTGGGTCAAGAGCAAGCAACCCTGGGTCGTGCTGACCGATGATGTGCCGACGTTCGAGGAAACGCCGTCGATGGCGGAATTCTCTGCCGCCCTTACCCGCTGACGGCTGGCTTTCCCGGCTATACCTCCCTAAGTGCGCCCAATGGCGCGCGCGACACGATCCGACAATTGGGGTTTTCCCCGCTGGGGCGGGTATGGCTCGTCGCGCGAGGCTACGCGGGTGCGGTTGTGCGACCGGCACGGCTGTACCGAAAAAGGCGATTGCCCCGCGCCGAAATCGCCCAACAGCCCTGACCGCTGGTATTTCTGCCAGGAGCACGCGGGCGAGTACAATCGCGGCTGGAACTATTTTGAAGGATTGACGGCCGAGGAAGCCGCCGAACGCGAGGCCGACGAGACGCGCACCGCGAACGGCTATGCCCAATCGAAGCACCACGCCTGGGCCGGACCGGGCGACGGCAGCAGATCGCGCGACGAGATGCGCGCGCTCGACTTGCTCGAGCTGGAGAGCGACGCGACCTTCGACCAGATCCGTGCGGCGTGGCGCAAGCTGGCGAAAGAATGCCATCCCGACGTGCGCCCCGGCGACGCCGAGGCGGCGAAACGGTTCCAGGCAATCCAGGCGGCGTATGACGTGCTGCGCGTCGCCGAGGAAGAGCGGACGTGGAAGCCGACGGCCTAACGCCGATCGGTGGCCTCGGTCGCGTCGTCAATAGTCGCTGGTCTGGCGCTATCCTGGTCTGCGCGAAATGCACCAAGAAGGTTGACGGCGGGTTTGGTCCCAAGCGACGAACCCGATTGGCCAAAGCGCTGCGCAAAATGTTCGGGTTGAAAAAGGGGCGCAAGTCGAGCGCGGGCGTCATCGAGGTGAAGTGTTTGGGCGTGTGTCCGAAGAATGCGGTGACGCTGATCGATGGCGCACATCCGGATCGCTGGCGGATCGTGCCGGTCGGGGGCCGACATCGAGGCGCTGGGTTGCGATCTCGGGCTGGAGCCAGCTCAGGTGCCGCGCCGCGCCATCAAATCGAGATAGGCGGTAAGCACCGCTTCGTTGACTGGATCCCATTCATAGACCTTGGCCGCTTCGTGCCCCGCCAGTCCTGCGCTGCGCCGAAGATCATCGTCTTGCACCAGCCGCGCGATCGCGTCGGCATACGCGCCGACGTCGCGCGGCGGCACGAGGAAGCCGGTTACGCCGTCCTCGACCAGATCGACCGCTCCCGTCGCGCGTGCGGCGACCACCGGCACGCCCGCCGCCATCGCTTCCGCGGTCACGTTGCCGAACGTCTCGGTCACGCTGGGATTGAAGAACACGTCCATCGACGCGACCGCGCGGCTCAAATCGTCACCTGACTGAAACCCGGTGAAGGCCGCCTCCGGCACGCGTTCCGCGAACCAGTCGCGCGCGGGGCCTTCGCCAATCACCATCACGCGGTGCGGCACGCCGCGGCGAGTCAGTTCGTTCATCACGTCGGCGAAGATGTCGAGGCCTTTCTCCAGCACCAGCCGCCCCAGAAACCCGACCGCCACCTCGTCGTCGGCGATGCCCAGCGAACGACGCCATTCCAGGCTGCGCGCCTCCGGCCTGAAGCGGTGATGATCGACCCCGCGTGACCAGATCGAAATGGGCGTGGTTACGCCCCAGGTCTTCAGGATTTCACCGGAAGACGGCGCCGGCACCACGACATGTTGGGCACGATTGTAGAATCGCGTCAGCATCCGGATCAGCGTCGGGACGAGGAAGCCGATGTGGTAATAGGCCGGATACGTCTCGAACCGCGTGTGCATCGAAATGAAGCTGGCGATATTGCGCTTGCGCGCCCAGGTCAGCGCCTTGTGGCCGAGCCAGTCGGGTGCGGAGAGGTGGACGAGATTGGGCGCGAACGCTTCGAGGTCGCGGCGAGTCGCGGCCGGAAGTCCTCGCGCGAACTTGTATTCTCCGCGCCCGCCCGGCACCGCGATCGCGGGTACCTTCACCAAGTCGCCGGTCGGCGGGAAGGCGGGCGTATCCGTCGTCGGCGAATAGACGCGCACCGTCACCCCGCGCGACAGCAGGTGACCCACGAGCTTGTTGAGAGCTTGGTTCGCGCCATCGCGGACATAATTGTAGTTGCCCGAAAACAGCGCGACGCGAAGTTCGCCCGGTTGCATGCGCGCCCCATAGCGGGATGAACCGGCCTTGCCTATCTAGACCGCGACACAACCTGCGGAGGACCAGATGGCCGACCTTTCGAGCTTCCCGATCACCACCAAATGGCCCGCCGCCGATCCAACCGTCCTGCAATATTACGGCCTGCCGACCCCCAACGGCGTCAAGGTGTCGATCATGCTGGAAGAGACCGGTTTACCCTATGAAGTCCACTTGGTGGATTTCGCCAAGAACGATCAGAAATCGCCAGAATTCCTTAGCCTCAATCCTAACGGCAAAATTCCCGCGATCATCGACCCGGACGGGCCGGGCGGAAAGCCGATCGGTCTGTTCGAAAGCGGCGCGATCCTGCTCTACCTCGCGGACAAAACCGGCAAGTTCATCCCCGCCGATCCGGCCGCCCGCTGGGAAACGATCGCTTGGCTGATGTGGCAGATGGGCGGCCTTGGCCCGATGTTTGGTCAGCTTGGCTTCTTCAACAAGTTCGCCGGCAAGGATTATGAGGACAAGCGCCCGCGCGACCGCTACGTCGATGAGAGCAAGCGGCTGCTCGGCGTGCTCGACGCGCGGCTCGATGGGCGGACGTGGATCATGGGCGATGATTATACGATCGCCGACATCGCGATGCTGGGTTGGGTGCGCAACCTGATCGACTTCTACGGGGCTCGTGAAATGGTCGGGTTCGACGATTTTACCAACGTCGCGGCGTGGCTGGAGCGTGGCCTAGCACGCCCAGCGGTGCAGAAGGGGCTGACGATTCCGTCGCGGCCAAGCTGAATTTTGTTCCCATAACGTTCTGGTCACGCTAAGCGCTGCACCATGGCCAAACCCCAGAAACGCTATGTCTGCCAATCGTGTGGCTCGGTTGCGTCGCGGTGGCAGGGGCAGTGCGTCGATTGCAGCGAGTGGAACACGCTGGTCGAGGAGGCTGGCGGCAACGTCACGCCGTTTCAGGCCAAGCATAATCTGCAATCGGGCGGGCGGGCGATCGCGCTGATCGGGCTGGATGCAGAGGTCGCGTTGCCGGAGCGGATGGCGACGGGCATCGCGGAGCTGGATCGTGCGCTGGGCGGCGGGTTCGTCGAGGCGTCGGCGACCTTGATCGGCGGCGATCCGGGGATCGGGAAGTCGACTTTGCTGTTGCAGGCCGCCGCCGAAATCGCGCGGCGCGGGCAACGCGTGGTCTATGTGTCAGGCGAGGAGGCTGCGGATCAGGTACGGTTGCGCGCGCGGCGGCTGGGGCTGGGCGACGCGCCCGTCGAACTCGCCGCGGCGACATCGACGCGCGACATCCTGACGACGTTGGGGCAGGGACAGCCGCCCGCCCTGTTAGTGATCGATTCAATCCAGACGATGCACTCCGATCTGATCGAGGGCGCACCGGGGACGGTGAGTCAGGTCCGCGCCTCCGCGCAGGAACTGATCCGTTTCGCCAAAGAGCGCGGGTCGGCGCTGGTACTGGTCGGGCACGTCACGAAGGACGGCAGCATCGCGGGCCCGCGCGTGCTCGAACACATGGTCGACACCGTGCTGAGTTTCGAGGGCGAGCGCAGCCACCAATATCGCATCCTCCGCGCGATTAAGAACCGCTTCGGCGGCACCGACGAGATCGGGGTGTTCTCGATGGAGACGGGCGGGCTTAGCGAGGTCGCCAACCCGTCGGCGCTATTCCTTACGCATCGCGAGGAGGGGATGACCGGCGCCACGGTGTTCCCCGCGCTGGAAGGAACGCGGCCTGTGCTGGTCGAGGTGCAGGCGCTGGTCGTGCGGCTCGCTTCCGGCGCGACGCCGCGGCGTGCGGTGGTCGGCTGGGACAGTGGGCGGCTGGCGATGATCCTCGCGGTGCTGGAGGCGCGGTGCGGGCTGAGTTTTTCGACGTGCGAAGTCTATCTCAACATTGCTGGCGGATACCGCGTTCAGGATCCCGCGGCCGATCTGGCGGTCGCGGCGGCGTTGATCTCTGCACTTAGCGAACGTGCTGTACCGGCCGATGCGGTGGCGTTTGGCGAGATTGCGCTGTCGGGTGAGGTGCGGCCAGTGGCGCATGCGGCGCTTCGCATGAAGGAAGCCGCCAAGCTTGGATTCGAGCGTGCATTGGCGCCGCCCAATACAAAGGGCGAGGGTATGCGGGTCAGCGGATTCAAGACGTTGGGCGCGCTCGTTGACCATATGCTGGGGCGCGGTTAGCCAGCGTCTCATGGGCCTTCATACGTTGGACATCTTGGTCTTGCTTGGCGTCGGCGCGACGGCCGTGTTCGGCTGGCTGCGCGGGTTCGTGCACGAAGTTCTATCGCTGTTCGCCTGGGTTCTCGTCGTGTTCGCGTTGAAGCTGATCCACGCGCCGGTCACGCAAGCGCTAACGGGGATCGTCGCGACATCAACTGGCGCTGCCGTGCTCGCCTTCGCGCTGATCGCCGGAGTGGCGTGGTTCGGCGGACGGATGCTGGCGCAGGCGATCGGCAAGAGGACTCGATCTTCGATCCTTGGCCCGCTCGATCGCGCGATGGGGTTTGGATTCGGCGCGCTGAAGGGGCTCATACTTGCCAGTCTGGCCTTTCTGCTTGTCGTGCTGGTCACCGACACGGCGGGCGGCGGACCAAGGCAGCGGCCCGACTGGTTGACCAAGGCGCGGACCTATCCGCTGCTCAACGCGACCAGCGCCTATGTCGCCGACGTGATCGGCAAGCGGCGCAGCGGGCAATCGCTTTTCGGCGATGACGGCAATGCGAGCGATGCGATCGATGGCGACATTAGCGAAAACGCCGCTGCTCCGGAGCCCAAGCCGAGTCCCCGCCGTGCCTCCGCGAAGGCGACCAAGGGTCATAAGGCGCGCGCAGATTAATCCTTGGGGGTCGCGCTTTCGTCGTTACTCGCCTACACGCCGCTTAATGAACGCGCCGCTCTACAATATCGACATCCTGCGGCTGGCGACGTCGATCCCGCATCATGAGCGTCTCGTCGACCCGATGGGTTCGTCGGAAAAGCGTTCACCGATCTGCGGCAGCCGCGTGACGGTCGACGTCAACCTTACCGATGGACGCGTCGCGGACATCGGTATGCTGGTCCGCGCGTGTGCGCTCGGTCAGGCCTCGTCGTCGCTGTTCGCCGCGCATGCGATCGGCAGGACGCCGACAGAACTCGCCCGCGCGCGCGACCAATTGACCGCCTGGCTGGCGGGCGAGGGGGCGACGCCCGACTGGCCCGATCTCGACATCTTCACGCCCGCGCTGGCCGTCACCGCGCGGCATCCGTCGATCCGGTTGGCGTTCGAGGCAGGTGCGGAAGCGGCGGTGCGGGCGGCGAGCCGCTGATGGAAGGCGTGTCGATGCTACGCGACGGCGTGGTCATGCTCGGCGCGGGGCTGGTGTTCGTCATCCTGTTCCGCCGGCTCGGTCTCGGCGCGACGCTGGGCTTCCTCGTCGCCGGCGCGCTGATCGGACCGCAGGCGTTCCACCTGATCGGCGATGCCGAGGGCAAGATCGGAGTCGCCGAACTCGGCATCACGTTGCTGCTGTTCATCGTCGGGCTCGAACTCAATCCGAGCCGGCTGTGGAAGATGAAGCAGGACATTTTCGCGCTCGGCGCGCTGCAGGTCGTGATCTGCGGGCTGGCGGTCGCGGCGATCGTCCATTGGGTCGGCAACTCGACCTGGGCGGCGGCGCTCGTCCTCGGCCTGCCGCTGGCACTATCTTCGACCGCGCAGGTGCTGCCGATGCTGCAATCTGCCGGGCGCCTGCGCACCCCGTTCGGCGAGCGCGCGTTCGCGATCCTGCTGTTCCAGGACCTGTCGATCATCCCGCTGATCACGCTAGTCACCATCCTGTCGCGCAATCCGGCCGACATGGGCGGCCCGCCGGGCTGGTTGTTGTTCATCGAGACCGTGGCAGCGATTGGCGGGCTGGTGCTGGCGGGGCGTTACCTGTTGCGGCCGCTGTTCCGCGTGATCGGCAATTTGGGCGAACGCGAGATGTTCGTGTTCGCGGCCTTGTTCACGGTCATCGCCGCCGCCGCCTTGATGGAATATCTCCACCTCTCGACGGCGCTCGGGGCGTTCGTCGCGGGGGTGATGCTCGCCGATTCGCCCTATCGCCATGAGCTCGAGGCGGACGTCGAACCGTTCCGCTCGATCCTGCTCGGCCTGTTCTTCCTCGCGATCGGCATGATGCTCAACCTGCACGTCATCGCCGATCGGCCGTTGCTGGTGGTCGGCATGGCGTTGGCGCTGATCGCAACCAAGGCGGCGATCATCACCGGCATCGGCCTGGCGTTCCGGATGAACTGGCGCGGTGCGCTCGCGCTCGGGTTGCTGCTCAGCCAGGGCGGCGAGTTCGGCTTCGTGCTGTTCGCGCAGGCGCAGCGCGCGATGCTGATCGATCCCGAGGCGGTCAGCATCTTCAGCGCTGTCGTTACGCTGTCGATGGCGACGACGCCGTTCCTGATGATGGCGACACGTAAGATACGCGAAGCGCCCGTAGTCACGGGCGAACGTGAAGGGCCGAAGGCCGACGGCGCAAATGCGCTGATCATCGGCTATGGCCGGTTTGGCCAGACCGTCGCGCAGATGCTGATCGCGGCCGGCGTGCCCGTCACGCTGATCGATACCGATATCGAGATGATCGACATCGCCGGCGATTTCGGGGCGAAGGTCTATTACGGGGACGGCACCCGGATGGACCTGTTGCGCCAAGCGGGTGCGCACGACGCTGAATTGATCCTGTTCTGCATGGATGGAGACCAACTCGATCCCGACTTGATCGAGGGCGTGCATGAGGCATTCCCGCAAGCCGCGATCTTCGCGCGGGCCTTCGACCGGCGCGCATTGATCAAGCTCAAGGGCTCGCCGGTGTCCGGGATCGTGCGCGAAGTGATGGAATCCGCGGTCAAGATGGGCCGCCTCGCGCTTCAGGCGATCGAAGTGGACGACGACCAGATCAATCGCGCCGAAGACATGTATCGCGCCCGCGACAAGGAACGGCTGAGGGCGCAGTTCGAGGCGGGCGACCTGCGCGCCGCGCGCGACCGAATCATCACCGCCGATGAACGAGCTGCCCTGGGCGAAGCTACGGCGCGCCATACCGCCGCAGTGGCGAATGCGACGGACGCGACCGAAGAATTGGGCAGGGGACAGGAGCCGTGAGGTGGATCGCGGTGCTGGCGGCCCTGTCGGGCGCGCTGGCGATCGCCGCGGGCGCGTTCGGCGCGCACGGGGCGGCCAAGGATGTTGCCGAACTGCTCAAGACCGGCGGGGAGTATCAGATAATCCATGCGGTCGCGGCTTTGGTTGCGTTGCGAATGGATGCGCGTGGGCCGGCGGCGATGTTCGTGATCGGCGGCGCGCTGTTTTCGGTGTCACTCTACGCAATGGCGCTCGGCGCGCCGCGGCCTGTCGGCGCAATCACGCCGATTGGAGGCGTGGCGATGATAGTGGGCTGGCTATGGCTGGCGTGGCAAGCCCGCCGCTAGCGGCCATCGAGAAACTCCGCGACGTCCGCCAGATCGACCGAATGGTCGAGGAAGGTCCGGCCGATCCCGCGCGTCAGCAGGAAGGGCAGGGTGCCCGCGTCCATCTTCTTGTCGTGGCGCATGTGATCAACCAGCGCCGCGCCGCTCGCAATAATGCCCGCCGCCGCGACGCTATCGGGCAAGCCGACCGCACGCAGGTGGGCGGCAACGCGCTCCGCGTCTTGGCGGGGGCATAGTTCGCGCCGCGCCGAATAGGCGAAGGCCAGCGCCATTCCCGCCGCGACGGCTTCGCCGTGCAGCAACTTATCAGAGAATCCGGCCTCCGCCTCCAGCGCATGCCCGAACGTGTGGCCAAGGTTGAGCAACGCGCGCTTGCCGGTCGTTTCGCGCTCGTCCTCCGCCACGATTCGCGCTTTGGCGGCGACCGCGTGCGCGATGGCATGTTCGCGCGCCGCCGGATCGCCCGCCAGCAGCTTGGCGCCGTTCGCTTCGCACCATTCGAAGAAGGGAAAATCGTCGATCAGGCCGTATTTGACGACCTCGGCATAACCCGCCCGCTGCTCGCGCGCCGGTAGCGTGTCGAGCACGTCGGGGTCGATCAGGACCAAGACCGGTTGATGGAACGCGCCGATCAGGTTCTTACCCGCGCGCGTGTTGATCGCGGTCTTGCCGCCGACCGAACTGTCGACCTGCGCGAGAAGCGTCGTCGGCACCTGCACGAAGCCGCAGCCGCGCTTGACGATCGAGCAGGCGAACCCGACCAGATCGCCGATCACGCCGCCACCCAGCGCCACGACATGGTCGCCGCGTTCCACACCGTGCGCGAGCAGGCGGTCGGCCAGCGCTTTCAAGTGTCCCCAGCTTTTGGTCGATTCACCCGCGGGCAGCACGATAGCCTCGCTTGCAATCCCCGCGGCGGCAAGCGTGCCCTCCAGTGCTACCAGATGCCGTGCAACGTTGGCGTCGGCGACGATCGCCATCGATCGCCCGCGTGCAAGCGGGGCGAGATGCTCGGCCGCTCGGCCGAGCAGTCCACGCTCGATCACTACATCGTAGCTGCGGTCGCCCAGCGCGACGGGCACGATCGTCATGCTTCCAGAACTCTCATAATGGCGGCCACCGCCGATTCGTGGGGCGCCTGGTCGCTGGGGATGTGGATCGGCGCTCGCGCATAGATGGGATTGCGCACCGCCGCCAGTTCGGTCAGCGCGACGACGGGGTCCCGGCCGCGCAGCAGTGGGCGGGTGTCGCGGCGGCCGACGCGTTCGGCAAGAACGTGGATCGGGGCGTCGAGCCAGATCGCGATCGCGTGATCGAGGATCAGCGCGCGCGTCTCATCGTTGATGAATGCCCCGCCACCGGTCGCGATCACGCGCGGACTGCCGTCGATCAACCGCGCGATCACCCGCCGTTCGCCGTCGCGAAAATAGGGTTCGCCGAATTTCTCGAAGATTTCGCTGACGGTCATGCCGGCGGCGGCCTCGATTTCGTGGTCGGCATCGACGAACGGCACGCCGAGCCGCGCCGCCAGCCGCCGCCCGACGGTCGTCTTGCCCACGCCCATAAGCCCGACGAGCACGATCGGCTTGCCAGTCCAGCTTGCGGAAGAAGGTGCGCTTTGCAACATGACGTTGGCGCTATACAGCGCACCCAGCGCCCGGGCACAAGCTATCGCCGGGGCGCGTTGATCGTATCGAATGAGAGTATGTATCGCATGTCGCGGATGATGATGGTGCTGATCGGGGTCGTGGTGTTGTTGGTCGGAGGAACGATCCTTCTGTCGACGCGCGCGCACGATAAGCAACCGACGCGCATTGAAAAGGCCGTGTCGCTTGGCAACCTCGCGGGTTAAGCTCGGCCTCTCCGCTGTCGCGCTGCTCGCCGTCGGCGGGGCGGCGATCGCGCAGCAGAAGCCCGAATCGATCCTGCCGCCGGGGTTCGATCAACCGCCGGCTGCCGCGCCGCGGCCAGCGCCCACCCGCGCCGCGCCCGCGCCCGTCGCGCCTTCGACATCCGCCGCTGCTCCGGTAACGGCTCCCGCCGGTGCGCCAACCGTCGCAGGGGTTCCCGGCGCGCCGCCGCCCGTCGCCACGCCCACTCCAGCCGCTGTTCCGACCGATCCGGTCACGGGCCTGCCGATCGGTCCGGCGTTCGGTTCGGTGCATTATTCCCTGCCCGATGCGTCACGACGGTCACTCGGTCTTATCGGGATTCAGCCTGCCGATGGCGTCATCAATCCAGCCGCATTCGGCAACGCTGACGGGCGCTATATCGAGGCGTTGATGCGCCGCACGCGCGCGCCAATCGCGTCGCGCTGGGTGTCGATCGCGCTCCGGCGGCTGCTCGCCCAGCCGCTGGCGACGCCGCGCAACGTCAACGGGGCGGATTTTGCGGCGGAACGCGCGTTCCTACTCCTGCGCATGGGCGAATCGGTGATCGGCCGCGCCATCGTCCAGTCGGTCGACCCGGACAATTACACGCCGAAACTCTATCAGGTTGCGATGCAAGCGGCACTGGCCACCGGCGATGTCGGCGCGATGTGCCCGTTGGCAGCCAGTGCGGTGAAGGTATCGGACGAGCCAGCATGGGTGCTGGGTCGCGCAATGTGCGCCAGCCTTTCGTCCTCGCCCAGCCAGGCTAAACCTTTGATGCAGCAGGCGTCGCGCGTCGCGACGGGCATCGACCTGCTCCTTGCGCAAAAGGTCGCGGGGCAGGGGGCGAACCGCCAGGACGTGACGATCGAATGGGGGAGTGTTGCCGGCCTCAATAGCTGGCGTTACGGCCTCGCAATCGCCGCCGGGGAAGATATTCCCGACTCGCTGTTCGCGGGAACCGGCCCGCAGATGCGATACTGGCAAGCGCTGTCGCCGCGGCTGACGCCCGCCAAGCGCGCGCCGTTTGCCGATCTGGCGGCGGCGCAGGGAGTGCTGTCCGCTGCGGCTCTTGTCGATCTTTACGGCCTGGTAGATGCCAGTGACGACACCAACACGCCCGCCAATGCCGTCGCGAAGGATCTGGCGAACGCCTATGCGGCGTCGAACCGCGACGGGCGGCTCGATGCGATCCGGCAGTTGTGGAAAGGCGCCGATGCTGGTGAGCCGTCTCATTACGGTCGGCTCGTGCTGACTGCTCGCGCCGTCGCGCGCATTCCCGTCGCGGCATCGACCGACGGCAGTGACGACCTGATCGCTTCGATGCTCAGCGCGGGGATGGATGGATCGGCGCTGCGTTGGCGGGGCACGGTCGCGCGGGGCAGCATTGGTTGGGCGTTGATCGCGTTGTCCGATCCGAACCGCACGACCAAATACGCCGCGGGGGATGTCGAGGCATTTTCGGCGAGCCCGGGAAAACAGAAGATGTTCGCCGCAGGCCTTGCCGGGCTAGGGCGCATCGATGCAAGCGCGGCGCAGAGCAGTGGTGTCGATGTCGCTGGCGCGAACAGCTGGACGCGCGCGATCGACCGCGCGGCTGCCGAAGGACGTCCCGGCGAGGTGCTAGTGCTGAGCGCGGTTGGTATGCAGACCACCGACTGGCGCAGCGTGTCGCCACAGGCAGTGTACCATATCGTCAATGCGTTGCGCGTGGTCGGATTGGAAGGCTGGGCGCGGATGGTCGCGGCGGAAGCCGTGACTCGGGTGTGACCGGCCAGACACCGCTAGGCGACCTCGCGCTGATCGAGCGCTTTCTCGAAATGCTGGCCGCCGAAGCGGGCGCGGCGAAAAACACGCTTGCCGCTTATGCCAGCGACTTGCGGCTGGCGTCCGACGCGCTGGGCGGCATGCTGGCGACGGCCACGCCCGCGGCGCTGGCCGGACTCGGCGACGGCTGGGCGGACCTGTCGCGCGCCACCGTCGCGCGCAAGTCGGCAGCGCTACGACGCTTCTTCGCGTTCCTTGCCGACGAGGGCCATCGCGCCGATGATCCGGGCGCAGCGTTGCCAAAGCCCGGCGCGCGCAGAGCGCTGCCCAAGGTACTGAGCCATTGCGACGTCGATCGCCTGTTCGCCACGATCACCGAGCGGCAGGCGCGCGTGCCGCCCGATCCCAACGACCTGCGGCTCGCGGCGTTGGTCGAACTGCTCTACGGCTCAGGGCTGCGCGCGACCGAGCTCGTCTCGTTGCCGCGCAACGCAATCCAGCCCGACCGGCCTTACATCATCCTGAAGGGCAAGGGCGGGCGCGAGCGGCTGGCGCCGATTTCCGACCGCGCGCGAGCGGCGGTGGCGGTGTGGCGGGAGCAGGTCGCCACCGACCGGCCATGGCTGTTTCCCTCCGGCAGGACGCATCTGTCGCGCGTGCGTTTATACCAGCTCATCAAGGGTCTCTCCGCCGAGGCGGGAGTGCCGCCCGACCGCGTCAGTCCGCACGTCCTGCGCCACGCCTTCGCGACGCACCTGTTGGAAGGCGGCGCCGATCTCCGTGCGCTCCAGGCAATGCTCGGTCATGCGGACATCGCGACCACCGAAATCTACACGCATGTGGACAGTAAGCGGCTGGTCGAACTGGTCAACACGCGCCACCCGCTCGTTGACGAGGCCAAGCGGCGAGCCTAACGCCCGCCGATGCCAACCTTTCTGGATTTCGAGAAGGCGATCGCCGATCTGCAGGAGCGGATCGACGAGCTTCGCGACACCGCCGCCGACGGCGCGATCAATATCGACGCCGAGGTCGGGCGGTTGCAGGCCAAGTCCGACGCGTTGCTCAAATCGACCTATGCCAGGCTGACACCGTGGCAGAAGACCCAGGTGGCGCGGCATCCCGATCGGCCGCACTTCAAGAACTATGTCGCGGGACTCTTCGAACAGTTCATGCCGCTGGCGGGTGATCGCGCCTTCGCCGACGATCAGGCGATCCTGGGCGGCTTCGCGACGTTCCGCGGCAAGCGCGTGATGGTGATCGGCCACGAAAAGGGCGACGATACCGCGACCCGGCTCAAGCACAATTTCGGGATGGGCAAGCCGGAGGGCTATCGCAAGGCGATCCGCTTGATGGAACTCGCAGACCGTTTCGGGCTGCCGGTGATGACGCTGGTTGATACGTCAGGCGCGTTTCCAGGCGTCCAGGCCGAGGAGCGCGGCCAAGCCGAGGCCATCGCGCGTTCGACCGAGGCATGCCTGAAGCTTAAGGTGCCGATGATCGCGGCGGTGGTCGGCGAAGGCGGCTCGGGCGGCGCGATCGCGCTTGCGGCAGGTAATCGCGTGCTGATGTTCGAGCACGCCGTCTATTCGGTGATCTCGCCGGAGGGCAGCGCGTCGATCCTGTGGCGCACCGCGGACAAGGCAGCCGAGGCGGCGGACGCGATGAAGATCACCGCGCAGGACCTAAAAGGACTGGGTGTCATCGATACGATCGTCGGCGAGCCGCTGGGTGGTGCACATCGTGATCCTGATGCGGCGATCTCTTCGCTCGGCGATGCAATGGAGGGTGCGCTGGCTGGCTTGCACAACATGTCGCCGGACCAGTTGAAGAAGGATCGTCGCGATAAGTTTTTGGCGATGGGGCGGCTATAGCCTTCGCGAAACGAAAAAAGGGGCGGCGGAACCGAAGTTCCGCCGCCCCTCTTTCAGACTGTAAGCGTTGGAGCTTACGAAGCCTTCATGTTCGACGACACGTTCGTGAACGTGGTCTTCAGCTGGTTGCCCAGGCCCTGCATCGCGGCAATCGCAGCGACGGCGATGAGTGCGGCGATCAGGCCGTACTCGATGGCGGTGGCACCCTTCTTGTTCGTGAAAATCTTGCGAATGGTCTTCATTTCCGGTCTCCAAAAGACGAATACACTTCAGTCACCCGGCTGGACCAGGAATGCCCCCGAACCAGCAATGCGAATCACTAGGCCTGTCGGGTTGATAAAATCTTAAAGCGAGGAAACGCCCCGTCGGTCGGAGGCTTAGTGAGCCGACTGCACCTTGGTGGAAACGTTGTTCCACATATCGATGGTGGCGCCCGCGGTCAGTTGCAGCGCGCCGAACATGGTCAGCACGACCAGGGCGAGGATCAGGCCGTACTCGACGGCAGTCGCACCTTTACGGCTCTCGGCCAGCAGGCGAAGCAAGTGAATCATCGCTATTTGCCGCGAACGGCTCCCCAATCTGGGTTAAGCGTAAGTTACACCGGTTAACGAAATACCAACGTGGCGAAAGGTTATGGCCAGATGCTGATAGTGGTCGCCGCTGCACTGACCGATGGTGAGGGATGCGTGCTGATGGCGCGGCGGCCTGCGGGGAAGCAGCATGCCGGGCTATGGGAGTTCCCGGGCGGCAAGGTGGAGCCCGGTGAGAAGCCGGCAGCGGCGCTGGCGCGCGAATTGCGCGAGGAATTGGCGATAGAAGTGGAGCGGTCAGCACTTGTGCCCGTCGCGTTCAGCGAGTCGGCTAGCCATCGGCATCTCGTTCTCCTGCTCTATCGTTGCCGCTCGTGGCGCGGCGAGCCGCAGCCGCTCGATGCGGCGGAAATCCGGTGGGTGGCGGTCGACCGGCTGACGGAGCTCGATATGCCGCCCGCTGATCGGCCCCTGGCCAAGGCGCTAGCGGCCGAGCGCTGAGGCGAGCGACGCGGTCGCGCTGCCGCGTCGCGCCGGTTTGGGCTGGTCGGGCGAGGGCGCCCAGCCGGTCAGGAAGATGAGCTCAAAGCGTTCCGCGACGCGCCCATCGGGATCGGCGCGGTCGGCAAAGGCCTGCGTCGCGGCGCCCAGGACAGCGCGCGTCAGCGGTACCCGGTCGCGCAGGAGGTTGCTTGCCGCCATCCCGCGCAGGTCGGCTATCAAGCGGAACAGGTCGGGGTATCGGACGCTCAGCGTCTCGCCATCGGCGACCGGCAACGCAAATCCCGCACGGACGAGCAAGTCCCCCGCCGACCGCACGTCTATCATCGGGTGGAAGCGGGCCACGGGGCGATCGGCTTCGGTCTCACGGAATGCGGCGCGGGCTTGGACGAGCGATTGTCCACCGACGAACGCCCCCAAAAACAGCCCGTCAGGCCGCAACGCGCGGCGGATCTGCGCCAACGCGCCGGGCACGTCGTTGACGCTGTCGAGCACGCCCGCCGACACGATCAGATCGAAGCTGGCGGGTTCGAATGGCAGTCCGTCTTCGTCCGTCTGGATGCCGCCAGCCTGTTCGGCGAACACCGCGCCAGCATCTATGCGCGTCACGCTCGCGCCGGGTGGCGGCACGAACGAGCCGTCGAAACAGCCAAGATCGAGCACGTCGCGGAACTCGCGCTTCACACTGGCCAGCCGTTCCGCGATCCCGTCGAGCATCGCCGCACGTAGGAAATCGTGCGCGGCATAGTTCGGCGCGGCGCGGTCGCGGCGGCGGCGGCGAGCGATACGGTCGAAGATTTCGGGAGAATCCATCGCGGCGCGCTTGTGCCGTCCGCGCAGCGGCGCGACAAGGCCGCATGGGGGTTCGCGACGTTCTCGGCGATATGCTCGCGCTTGCGCTGCCGCCGCGATGCCCGGGATGCGGCGCGGTGGTGCGCGGCGACCATCGCTTCTGCGCCGATTGCTGGGGTTCTCTCGATTTCATCGGGCCGCCCTGGTGCGCCACCTGTAACGCACCGTTCGCGATCGATCGGGGAGAAGGCGCGCAATGCGCATCGTGTCTAGAGACACCGCCGCGTCATGCCGGCGTACGGGCGGCGGTCGCTTATGGACCGGTCGCGCGGACGCTTGCGCTTCGGCTAAAATATGGCGGGCGGCTGGCGTTTGCGACCACCGCGGCGCAGCTGATGGCGCGGCACATGCCGCCTGACGCCGATCTGCTGGTGCCCGTGCCGCTGCATCGGTGGCGGCTGTGGGGCAGAGGGTTCAACCAGGCCGCGTTGATCGCCGCTGCGCTGTCGCGATCCTCCGGCGTGGCGCATGATCCGCTGGCGCTGCGGCGAGCAAAGCGAACCCCGGCGCTGCGCGGGATGAACCCCAGCCAGCGCCGCGCAGCCGTGCGCGCCGCCTTTGCGGTCGCCGCGCCGGGGCGATTGAAAGGGCGGCATGTCGTTCTGGTCGACGACGTTCATACCAGTGGGGCCACCGCGGACGCTTGCACCCGCGCATCGCTGAAGGCTGGGGCTGCAAAGGTAACCGTTTTGTGCTGGGCGCGTGTCGTTACGGAAGCGCTCGATTGACAAGCCGACCCACGCTCTCCACCTTTTCGGCCATGGCGAATGTCGAAATCTATACCAAAGCCTGGTGCCCATATTGCGTGCGGGCGATGAAATTGCTCGCGTCGAAGGGCGTCGAGCCGGTCGAATATGACGTGACGATGGGTGGCCCCAAAAAGGCCGAGATGGTCGAACGCTCCGGCGGGCGTATGACCATGCCCCAGGTGTTCATCGACGGGAAGCATATCGGCGGATCGGACGACCTGGCCGCGCTCGACGCGAGCGGAGGGCTCGATCCGCTCCTTGCGGCATGAGGATCGCCGTTCTTCAGATGAATGCGGGGATCGACCCCGCCGCCAACGCCGCGACGATCGTCCAGGCGATCGCCGACGCCAAAGCGGGCGAGGCGGCGATGCTGTTCACTCCCGAAGTGTCCGGCCTGGTCGATCGCGACCGCGCGCGGGCGGCGACGAATATTCACGTCGAGGGCGACGATCCGGTATTGGCGGCGGTGCGCACGGCGGCGGCGGAGCGGAGGCTCTGGCTTCATATCGGATCGCTGCTGGTCCGGCGCGAGGACGGCAAGCTCGCCAATCGCGGGTTCGTGATTGACGACACAGGTGCGGTCCGTGCGCGCTACGACAAGCTCCACATGTTCGACGTCGATCTGCCGACCGGCGAAAGCTGGCGGGAATCGGCGAGCTATACGCCAGGCGATGGCGCTGTGGTGGTGGATACGCCCGCCGGGGCGCTGGGCGTGTCGATCTGCTACGACCTGCGCTTTCCTGACCTCTACCGCGCGCTGACGGATGCGGGCGCGACCGTTCTGGCGGTCCCGGCAGCATTCACGCGGCCGACCGGGGCAGCGCACTGGTATGTATTGCTCCGCGCGCGAGCGATCGAGGGGGCGGCGTTCGTGGTAGCAGCCGCGCAGACCGGCGTGCACGAGGATGGCCGCGAGACCTTCGGCCATTCGCTCGTGATCGATCCCTGGGGCGACGTGCTGCTCGACATGGGCGAAGCATCCGGGCTGGGTTTTGCCGAACTTGATCCTTCGCGTCAGGAGGATGTCCGCGCGCGTATCCCTGCTCTCCGCCATCGACGCGCAATCCCCGAAGTCGTCCGCCGATGATCGTATTCGACCTCAAATGCGGTTCGGGTCATGTGTTCGAAGCGTGGTTCGGTTCATCCCCTGACTATGAGGATCAGCGCTCGCGCGGGCTGGTCGATTGTCCGATCTGCGGCGATCGCTCGATTGAGAAAGCGGTCATGGCGCCGGCTGTTGCCGCCAAAAGCAACCAGCACGCCCCGGTTTCGCCGGCCGCCATGAAAGCGGCGATGGCGGCGCTTGCCGCGGCGCAGTCGAAGGCGCTCGAAGGCTCGGAATGGGTGGGCAGTTCCTTCGTCAACCGCGCTCGTGCGATGCACGCGGGTGAGGAGGATCACGCACCGATCCATGGTCAGGCGACGGTCGAAGAAGCCAAGGCGCTGGTCGACGATGGCGTTCCCATCGCGCCGTTGCCGCTGCCGGTCGTGCCGCCCGACGCGTGTAATTGACCCTGCGCGGCCGCACAGCTACCTGTTCGCCCGCGTGGTTCCGTAGCTCAGCCGGATAGAGCGCCACTTTCCTAAAGTGGGCGTCGGGGGTTCGAGTCCCTCCGGGACCACCATTTTTCGCGAAAGGGCGCGCGATCGCCAATGTCCTGATCCCGATTCCGGCGTACGATTTCGATCCGACCGAGGTGGCGGTGAGCTGGCGTGTTCTGACCGCACAGGGCCATCGCGTGATCTTCGCGACGCCCGATGGGCGGCCTGGCATGGGCGACGAGATCATGCTGACCGGCGTTGGGCTAGATTGGTGGGGCGGGGTGCCCCTGTTGCGGCGTCTCCCTGTGATCGGGCTGATCCTGCGCGCCAACGGCGATGCACGTGCGGCGTATCGTGCGATGGCGAGCGACCCGGCGTTCCTGACGCCGATCCGCTGGGATGTGGTCAAGGTCGGGGATTTCAACGGCTTGCTGCTGCCGGGCGGGCATCGTGCGCGGGGTATGCGCGCATATCTGGAGAGTCGGGTCTTGCAGGCGCTGGTCGCAGAGTTCTTTGCAGCCGGTAAACCAGTCGCGGCGATATGCCATGGTGTGTTGCTGGCAGCGCGCAGCTGTGACGCGACGGACAGATCGGTCCTATATGGTCGCAAGACAACGGCGCTCACTTGGCGGTTCGAAGGATCGGCGAGCAAGATCGCGCAGCGCACGCGCCGCTGGGACCCGGACTACTACCGCACGTATCCCGATGGCCCCGGCCAGCCCGAAGGCTATATGTCGGTGCAACAGGAAGTCACCCGCGCGCTGGCCGACCCGAGCGACTTCATCGATGTCCCCGTCGATGCCCCGGATCGCAGCCGCAAGACGAGCGGCCTATATCGCGATTCCCTGCGCGACGAGCGACCCGCCTGGGTAGTGCGCGACGGCAATTACCTGTCCGCGCGCTGGCCGGGTGACGCGCATACCTTCGCGCGGTTGTTTGCCGAGATGCTTCCCGCCTGACGCGGGCAAAAAAAGGGGGCGCCGCAGGTTCCCCGCGGCGCCCCCTTTTGAACGGACCAGCTTAAGCCTTAACGTGCTTGGCGATGTGCTTGTTCATTTCGAACATCGTCACCTTGTCCTTGCCGAAGACCTTCTTCAGCTTGTCGTCGGCCAGGATCTCACGCTTGTTGGCGGGATTCTGCAGGTTGTTCTTCTTGATGTGGTCCCACACCTTGCTGATCACCTGGCTGCGCGGCAGCGCGTCGGAACCGACGACGGCAGCGAGCTCGGGCGAAGGGGTGACGGGGGCGTGGATGCCGCCGGTCTTGGGTGCAGTAGCCATTGCATTCCTTCCTGTTCTTTTGGGCCGGTTACGGGCCTTAGACTCGTACGCCTCCTAGTGCGCCAGCGCCTTGTGCGCTGCCTTTTTGCGCTTGTCACGCCTTAGGATGCACGATTTTCTCTCGGGAATGGCCGCGATTTGATTGCCTCGCGGGGCCGAAAGCCTAGAAGCCGGGCATCAGACTAACGGAGAGTCCATGAAAACCCGTGCTGCCGTGGCGTTCGAAGCCAAGAAGCCGCTGGAAATCGTCGAAGTCGACCTGGAGGGGCCGAAGGCCGGTGAGGTGCTGGTGGAGATCATGGCGACGGGCATTTGTCATACCGACGCCTACACGCTGGACGGGTTCGATTCCGAAGGGATTTTCCCCTCGATCCTGGGTCATGAAGGTGCCGGGATCGTCCGCGAGATCGGCGTCGGGGTGACCAGCGTCGCGCCTGGCGACCACGTCATCCCGCTCTACACGCCGGAATGCCGCCAGTGTAAGTCGTGCCTGTCGGGCAAGACCAATCTGTGCACCGCGATCCGTGCCACGCAGGGCAAGGGTTTGATGCCCGACGGGACGAGCCGGTTCAGCTACAAGGGCCAGCCGATCTTCCACTATATGGGCTGCTCGACCTTTTCGAACTTCACCGTGCTGCCCGAAATTGCGGTCGCGAAGATCCGGGAGGACGCGCCGTTCCAGACGAGCTGCTATATCGGCTGCGGCGTGACGACCGGGGTCGGCGCGGTGGTCAATACCGCCAAGGTCCAGGCGGGCGACAATGTCGTGGTGTTCGGACTGGGCGGGATCGGCCTCAACGTCATCCAGGGCGCCAAGATGGTCGGCGCGGGCAAGATCATCGGCGTCGACATCAACCCCGACCGCGAGGAATGGGGTCGCAAGTTCGGGATGACCGACTTCCTGAATTCCAGGGGGTTGAGCCGCGAGGAGACGATCGCGAAGATACTCGAGCTGACCGATGGCGGCGCGGACTATACGTTCGATGCGACCGGCAACACCGAGGTGATGCGTACCGCGCTGGAGGCCTGCAATCGCGGCTGGGGCACCAGCATCATCATCGGGGTCGCCGAAGCGGGTAAGGAGATCGCGACGCGTCCGTTCCAGCTCGTCACCGGGCGCAATTGGCGCGGCACGGCCTTTGGCGGGGCAAAGGGGCGCACCGACGTGCCCAAGATCGTCGACTGGTACATGAACGGCAAGATCGCGATCGACCCGATGATCACCCACGTCCTGTCGCTGGAAGAGATCAACAAGGGGTTTGACCTGATGCATGCCGGTGAATCCATCCGCAGCGTCGTCGTATACTGAGCAACGAAGGAGGGAAGCGATGTTCAATCACATTTTCGTCGGGTCGAACGACATAGAAAGATCGAAGACCTTCTACACCGCCGTGCTCGGCACGCTGGGCTTTAAGGGCGAGCCGATCCGCAATGTTGCCGCGACCGGCCACGTCCGGCTGTTCTATCCGCATAATGGCGGGATGCTCGGCGTGTCGGAGCCGATCGACGATACCCCTGCGACCTTTGCCAATGGCGGTACGGTCGCGTTCAAGTGCGATTCTGCCGATCAAGTGAAGGCGTTTCACGATGTTGCCGTCGCAAATGGCGGCAAGTCGATAGAAGATCCGCCGGGTGAGCGCGACGGCGGCCCGCTCGGCCCGATGCATTTGAGCTATGTCCGCGATCCCGACGGCAACAAGCTCTGCGCGATTTACCGCCCCGCATGAGTTCCAATTCCACGCTGGAGACGCTGTCGGAGCAACGATGTTTCGGCGGCGTCCAAGGCGTTTATCGCCATCGGTCGAGCGTGACGGGGACGCCGATGCGCTTTGCCGCCTTCGTGCCGCCAGGGAAGGGGCCTTTTCCGGTCCTGTGGTTTCTCGCCGGGCTGACCTGCACCGAAGAGAATTTCACGACCAAGGCCGGGGCGCAGCGTTATGCTGCCGAGCATGGTCTGATCCTGATCGCGCCCGACACCAGCCCCCGCGGCGACGATGTTCCCGATGATGCGGCGTACGACTTCGGCAAGGGCGCCGGCTTCTATGTCGATGCGACACAGGCGCCCTGGTCGGCCAATTTCCGGATGCGGTCCTATATCGAAGACGAATTGCCCACGGTGGTCGCGGCGGCCTTGCCCGTCGACATGGAGAGGCAGGGAATCGTCGGCCATTCGATGGGCGGCCACGGCGCGCTTACTGTCGCGCTACGTAATCCGCGCCGTTTCAGGAGCGTATCGGCCTTCGCGCCGATCGTGTCGCCGCTGAACTGCCCGTGGGGCGAGAAGGCGCTGACGGGCTATCTCGGACAGGATCGAGCGACATGGCGTGCGTATGATGCTTGCGCGTTGATCGCGGACGGCGCGCGCGTGCCCGAAATCCTGGTTGATCAGGGTGATGCCGACCGGTTCCTGGCGGGCCAGTTGAAGCCCGAACTGCTGGCCGACGCCTGTCACCGCGCGGGGATCGACCTGACGTTGCGGATGCAGTCGGGATACGACCACAGCTATTATTTCATCTCGACCTTCATCGCCGATCACATCGCCTGGCATGCCGCGCGGCTGGGGTAGGCAGAAGCCCCGGCGATCGGATCGCCGGGGCTTGCTCTAGATTCGAGACGTCGAGAGGCCCCGGCTGGCGCGCCAGCCGGGGCGATCCGTGTCAGAACTTGAACTTCGCATCCACGCCATAGGTGCGCGGCGGGCTGGGATAGGCCGACAGCGTGCCGGTCTGTGCAACGCCCGGGAAGATCACGACATTGTAGTTGGGCGCGGTGAGGTTGCGGCCCCACACGCTGAGGTCGAGCCCCTTGAACAATTGCAGACCAAGCGATGCGTTGAGGTATTCCGGTGCAGCCTTGTAGGGCAGGCCCTGGATGATCTTGAACGCGCTATTGTGATTGTAATCGACGTGGAAGATCAATGCCTTATCATTGCCGATCGGCATCGTGTAGGTACTCCCCACCGCGACCGAGAATTTGGAGATGCCGGTCGGCGTCGTGCCGCTGAGGTCCGCAATTACATAGGTGTTGGTTGCCGGATTGATCGCCGACCCTTGCGTGAACTTGTCATACTTCGGGTCGAGATAGGTCAGCGACGCAGTGAAGGTCAGGTTCTTGATCGGCGACATCGTCGCGTCGATTTCGAAACCCTTGGTCGATTGCTGCTCGGCATTGGCGAGGTTGAAGCCGGTGCCGGTGAAGGTGTTGCTCTGGAAGCCCTTCAGGATTTGCTTGAACACCGCGAGGTTGAAGCCAAACCCTTCGAAATTGCCCTTCACACCGATTTCGTAGACCTGCGCCTTTTCGGGACCAGCATAGCGCGTGCCGGTGGTCAGGTTGTTGACCGCCAGGCCGGCGCTGCGGATCGGCGAGGCGGCCGGGTTCGTCACGGGCGAGCCGGGGATGAAGTCGCTCGCGAACGGGCGGCTGTCATAAGACAGGTTGAACGACGACGCCTTGAAGCCCGTCGCGTAGCTCGCATAGGCGTTCAGGTTGCGGTTGAACTTGTAGGCGACGCGCAAGGTGTAAGACAGATTGTCGTCGTGCGTCTTCCCGCTTTCGACTGAATTCGGGTAGTTCAGGAACGGCGGCAGGAACTGCAGCGGCTGCAGCGCCAGGAACGGGTTGCCACCCGCGCCGCGGTTCGCCGCAAAAGCTGCCGCCTGTGCGGGAGTGAGGCCAAGGCCGCCGAACGCTACCGGCGTGACGCCCAGGTTGTAGCCGGCCTGCACCAGGTCCAGCGCCGAGAACGTATCGGTGCTGGAGTCGTTGGTTGCGACCTTCTTACGGTCGTTGGTGTAGTTGAACCCAGCGGTCAGCGTCAGATTCTCGACCGGCTTGATGTCGACCTGGCCAAAGATCGAGAAGGCGTTGTTGGCATACTTATAATGCTCGAAGCGCCCCTGACCGGCTGCGCCGAACGCGGTCGCCGGGGTAGACGCCGGCAAGCCGAGCAACGCCCGCAATGTGGGTTCCAGCGCGCTATACGCCCCGGTCGGATAAGCCACGCTGCGGGTTAGCAGGTTGGCATAGGCCTTGAAGTTCTGACCGAAGGTCAGCTGGCCGTCGCTCTTGATGTCTTCCTTGAAATAGAAACCGCCGATCAGGAAGTTGATCGGGCCGTCGAAGCTCGATGCCAGCCGGACTTCCTGGGTGTAGGTATCGACCTTCGTGGTCAGCGAGTTTTCACCGATCAGGTCGGCGCTGGTGAAGTCGGAATCGGCGTTGGTGTAGGTCTTGACCCGGCGATACGAGCTGATGCTGGTCAACGCTAGTTGTGGGGTCACCGCATAGTCGATCTGGCCGGAGAAGCCGTAATTGTCGATCTTCGTGACCGAGGGGAAATTGGCGTAGCTGTTGTAGGAGAAACGCTGGTTCGAATTGACCTGGCCGCCCACGGCGCGGACCGCGCCGCCGGTCGGGCCGTCGACCAGGTTGGCGACGGTGCAGCAGATTTCATCGACGCGGTCATAGTCGGCGATCAAGCGGATTTTGAAGTCCGAGCTCGGTTCGAACAGCAACTGGCCCCGGACGCCGTAACGATTGCGATTGTTGCCCTTGATTCCCAGGTTCACGTAGTTCGCGTAACCATCGCGGCGGTTGTAGTTGCCGGCGATGCTGAACGCGACGTTTTTCGCGATCGGGCCGGTGACGTCGGCCTTCAACACGACGGCGTTGTAATTGCCGTAGCTCGCCTCCGCGCTGCCGCCGAATTCGAACTTCGGCACGGCGGTGACGATGCTAATCACGCCGGCCGACGCGTTCTTTCCGAACAGGGTTGATTGGGGACCGCGCAACACTTCGACGCGCTGGATGTTGGGCAAATCGGAAATCTGCGCCGAAGACCGCGAGCGGTACACGCCATCGACGAACACGGCGACCGACGGCTCGATGCCGATATTGTTCGCGCCGTTGCCGAAGCCACGGATGATGAAGTTGGTGTTGGCCGAGCTTTGCAGCTGGCTGACCTTGAGCGACGGTACCATCGTCTGGAGGTCGATGAGGTCGCGGACGTTTGAGCGCTCGATCGCGTCGGCGGTCGTCACCGAGACCGAAATCGGCGTGTCCTGCAACGTGGAAGCACGCTTGGTTGCGGTGATGACGATGTCGTTTTCGGACGCGGTGTCGTCTTGGCTGCCCGCCGCGGCAGGGGCGGGGGCTGGCGCAGTCTGCGCCATCGCCGGCGTTGCGGCGATCAGCGCGATAGCCGAAGCGGCGAGAAGCTCGAACTTGTTCACAGGAATATCCTCTCTACTAGCGCTGCCGGTCTCGGGCCGGTTCGCGCGGTTTCTGACGAAGTGGCCGAGCCTATGGAGCCAAAATTATCGCCGTCAATGGGCAGGTTGTGACGTGTTGTTGCGTCTTTTCGGTGACTGTTGCGCGGCGGTCGCACCGTGTCCGACCGGGACTTATCCACCCGCCTTTCCGTAGCGTCACGGCTAAGGTGGGCGGGCGACCACGAAAAAGAGGCCCCGGAAAAAATTCCGAGGCCCTTTTCCTATTTCGATACGCCACGATCATCGGGCCCCGTCGCCAGAAGACGGCGCTAAGTGATTTTTTGAATGCGACCTGGCGAGTCCCCGGCCGGGTTGCGCCGGCCGAGGACTCGCGGTTTAGAACTTGAACCCGGCGGCGACGCCGTAACGGCGGGGTTCAAGCGTGAACGCGTTGGTGAACAGGCCCGACGACTGGTCGGTCACGTAGAGGCCGGTGATCGCGTTGTTGTTGGTCAGGTTTTGGATGAAGCCGCGAATGTAGAAACGCTCGTTCGGCCCGTTGACCTGAATCTGGGCGTTCATGACCTCATAGCCTTGGATGCGATTGACGGTCTTGTTGAAGATGCTGCCGTAATAGCCGCCGGTATAGGCTAGGTCGATGCGCGGCGTGACGCTCCAGCCGTCGCCGAACTTGCCCGTCCACTGGATGCCGGCGGAGAACTTATAGTGCGGCGACTGCGGCAGTTCGTTGCCGCGTATGTTGACCGGCACGCCGCTCATATAGACCGTCACGGGAATGCTGGTCGTGCCGACCGGCAGGCCGAGCGCAGCGACGAGCGCGGCGGGCGGCGCAGCCGCGGTTGCCTGCAGCGCCGAGCAGACCGAGAAGGCGCCGGTCGTGCCGGTGCCGGGGATCGCAACCGGCGCGGCAAGCCCGATGCCGGCGTTGACCGCAGCGACGTAACCGTTCGACAGCGCCGCCGAACCATTGTTCGCGCCAACCGCACAGTTCGACGCGTTGGTGATGTCCTTGATGATCACCGCATCGGCCCGCCCGCCGGACGGATCCTGCGTGTTGCCGAGCAATTTGTCGGTCACGACCTTGGTATGGAGGTAGCTGAACGACAGATTGGCCAGCACCGAGCTCGACGGCTTAATGATCGCTTCCGCCTCCGCGCCATAAATGTCGGCGTCGACGTTGTCGTTGACCGATGTCCGGGCGACGATACGGCTGAGCTGCAACTGTTTGTACTGATAGTAGAAACCGGTCAGATTGAGGCGAAGCGTGCCGTTGAGGAACGTGTTCTTCGACCCGATTTCGAACGCGTTGACGCTTTCCGGCCCGAAGGTCGAGGGCACCGCGAAAACCGGCGACAACGGCGGGTTGATGCCGCCCGATTTATAGCCGCGCGAATAGGACGCGTAGACCAGGTTGCGGTCGGTGATCTTCCAGTCCAGCACCGCGCGACCGGTCAGGCGCCCGAAGCTGACGCTGTTGTTGGCGTAGGGCTGATTGCCCGCCAACGACGTGTCGAAATCGACGGTCGAATAGTTGATCGCCTGCGTTATGTCCGACGATCCGTACGGCACTAGGATGCCGTTGCCGTTCGAATCGTTGAACAGGATCGTCCGCGCCGAATAGAACTTTGAATCGTGATTGTAGCGCAGGCCGAGCGTCAGCTTCACCTTGTTCGAGAACTCGCCGTACACTTCGCCGAATAGGCCGTAGGACTTCAGGTGATAATAACGCGAATCGTTGTCGTAGAACGGTGACGCGCGATAGACGTTCGGGATGGTCCCGCCCGCCGCGCGCGTGCCTAGCGCGCTCGCCGCGCCGAGCAGACCGGCGGCGTAATCGAGCGCGAACGAGTTCACGAAATACTCGTTGTCGTAGACTTTATAGTCCAGATACCCGGCACCCAGCAGGAAGTTGACCGGGCCGTCGAATTTCGTGGAAACGATTCCTTCAGCAAACCATTGCTTGCCGCGCGCGGTCGAGCGGTCGAAATCGAGGCTGGTGCGGCTGTCGCAAACCTTGTGCCCGCCATAGACGCCGGTGCGCGTGAATTCCGCCTGTGACTGACAGAACGGGCCCGCGGCACCGTTGGGAATCAGGGTCGCGGCCAACTGCGTGAACGGGTTGATGCCCCCAGGGAAGGCGGCGCCCGGCGCCGCGGCGGTGGCCGCCAAGGCGACGAGACCGGCATTGTTCACCAGCGTGCGTTCGACGCCGACATTATAGTCGACCGTCGAGTCGGTGTTGCCCTCGGTGTAGCCGCCGTCGATCTTCAGGTTCAGCTGCCCGAAATCCTGGCTGATGTTCACCAGGACCTGCTTTTCCTGCGTCTTGAACCGCGGCAGCGAGTCGATGTTGACGGTGCGCAAGTCGCTTGGGTTGGTGAAGCCGGAATAGACGTCGCCATCGGTGCCGTAGACGCTGCCCAGTGCGAGCGGGCGGAAGGTCGGCGCGAGCGCGCCCAGCGCGACGTTGATGAACTCGCGGCTGGTCAGGACCGACGCCAGCGTGGCGTCGCCGTTCAATTGTTCGGTCGCCAAGCGATCGGGCAGGCAGCCCAGCACGCCGGTCGGGTCGCGGTGGCACAATTGCTTCTGGACGCGCGACCGGTCGTCGCTTTCCTTGAACCAGTGGCCGACAATGTCGATCGTTGTGTTCGCTGTGGGCTGGAAGCGGATCGAACCGCGAATGTCGAACTGGTCGCGACCATCGATCTGCGAGTTGGTGAACAGGTTCTTCGTATAGCCGTCGCGCTTCAGGTAATAGCCCGCGACGCGCACGCCCAGCACATCGCCGAGCGGCACGTTGATCATGCCCTTCACGCGAATGCTGTTGTAGTTGCCGTATTCGACGTCGCCCGATGCGCCGAAGCCCGACAGGTCCGGCTTGGCAGTGATGAAGTTGATCACGCCGCCGGTCGCGTTGCGGCCGAACAGCGTGCCTTGCGGCCCGCGCAGAACTTCGACGCGCTCGACGTCGAAATACTCGTTCTGGAAGATCGGGGATCCGAGCACAGGCACATCGTTGACGTGGACGCCCGTCGCCGCGTCGCAGGTCACGCCGACGCACAAGTCGCCGATACCGCGAATGTTGAACGATGAAGACGACGTGAAGTTAGATTTGGTGAAGGTGATGTTCGGCAGTGTAAGCTGAAGGTCGCTAGTCGTATTGATCTGCTGTTCCTTCAACGCTTCAGCGCTGAACGCCGACACTGCGATCGGCACGTTCTGGAGGCTTTCCGACTGGCGTTGCGCCGTAATGACGATGTCGCCGATCTGGGTATCTTCTGTGCTTTGCGGCGCGCTTGCGGCCGGCGCGGGCGGCGTCGTCTGGGCGGCAACAGGCGTAGCGGCGATCAGCGCAATAGCCGACGCAGCAAGAAGCTCGAACTTCTTCATAGTGACATCCCCTCTCCGTGCGCCCTCGATCTGTTGTCGATTGGCGCGGTTCTTCATACCGAACATTTGAAATCTAGGAGGCTTAAACTTACGCCGTCAATGGGCTAGGGCGTCGAACCGCGGCGGTCGTTCGCGTCTGTTGCGCAAAGGAAACAGTTGTGAGGCCCATATTGGGCGGCGATGAGGCGGCCTTGCCGTAGCGTCATAGTATCATGAGGGCTGAAGCAAACCCGATGTACGAACGTGATGACGATCTGAACGACGGCGACCTGGTCTCCCCGTCACCAAAGATACCGGTGCCCGATGACGTAGCGGAAGCGGTTCGCACGCTGATCCGATGGGCCGGCGACGATCCGAGTCGCGAAGGGTTGATCGACACTCCGTTACGTGTTGCGCGGGCATGGAAGGAATATTGCGCGGGCTATGACGACGACCCCGCAAAGCACCTGTCGCGCGTGTTCGAGGAGGTCGGCGGCTATGACGACATCGTGTTGCTGCGCGACATCCCGTTCCAGTCGCACTGTGAGCATCACATGGCGCCGATCATCGGCAAGGCGCATATCGCATACCTGCCCAAGGACCATGTCGTCGGTATTTCGAAGCTCGCGCGCGTGCTTCACGGATTCGCGCGGCGGCTCCAGGTGCAGGAGCGGCTGACCGCCGAGGTCGCCGACTGCATCTGGAACGGCCTCAAGCCACAAGGCGTCGCGGTCGTGATCGAGGCGACGCACGCCTGCATGACCGCGCGCGGCGTGCGCACGCCGGGGGTGACCATGGTCACCAGCCGGATGATGGGCGTGTTCCGCGAGGACGAACGCAGCCGGCGCGAGGTGCTGGCGCTGATGGACATGCAGGACCGCGGGTGAGGCGCACGGTTCTCGTCACCGGCGGATCGCGGCGGATCGGCGCGGCGATCGTCCGCGCGCTGGCGGGGGCGGGGCATCGCGTCGTCATCCACCACCACCACCCGCACGATGACGACGCGGTGGCGTTGGCGCGCGAGCTTGATCCGGCGGGCGAGCGCGTCGCGACGGTCGCGGGCGATCTTTCCGATCCCGCCGCGATCTTCCGCGCGGCGCGGGACGCGATGAACGGCACCGTGGACGGGCTGGTCAACTGCGCATCGGTGTTCGAGTTCGACCGGCCGCCGGCGTTCGATCCCGCATTGCTGGCAAGCCTGACCACGACCAATCTGGCGGCGCCGGTCGCGCTGGCGTGCAAACTGGCGGGGCAGGAGGGATTGGCGAACGGCGCGGTGGTCAATCTGCTCGATCAGAAGGTCGCCAACCTCAACCCCGATTTCTTCAGCTACACCTGCACCAAGGTGGCGCTGGAGGGAGCAACGATGATGCTCGCCCAGGCGCTCGCGCCGCGAGTGCGCGTCAACGCCGTGTCGCCCGGCCTGACTTTGCCGAGCGGCGACCAGAGCGACGCGGAGTTTGCCGCGGTCGCGGGCGAAAACCTGCTCCGCCGCGCGGTGCCGATCGACGAGCTTGCGCGCGCGGTCGAATATCTGCTCACCGCCCCGGCGATCACCGGCCAGAACCTGTTCGTCGACAACGGCCAGCGCTTCCTCAGGCGCGACGGCGATGTGATGTTCTCGACGCCCGGCCGCCGCGATGGTTGAGGCGACCTACACGATCCGGCTCGACGCGCTAGAGGTGCGGATGGGGCTGGGCATCCATGCCGAGGAACTGGCGGGGCCGCAGCGCGTGCTGGTTTCGGTCGCGATGACCTGCACCTATCCAGCGCCGCCGGAGGACCGGATCGACGCGGTGGTCGACTATGACCGCGTGCGCGAAGGCATCCGCGCGATCGCTGCGAGCGGTCACGTCATGCTGCAGGAGGTGCTGTGCGAGCGGATCGCCGCGCTATGCTTGTCCGACCCGCGCGTGACCGAAGTGACGGTGCGATCCACCAAACCGGACATCTATCTCGACGCGCAGATCGGGTGCGAAATAAAGAGAGGGAGAGGGAAATGACGTTATCGCTCTATTCGGCGGTCGTGCCGAACTACATCCAGATCCTCGGCGCGGTCGCCGGGCTGCTCGACAAGGCGGAGGCGCATTGCGCCGAGAACGGTTGCGCGCCGGACGATCTGCTCAAGGCCAGGCTGGCCGACGACATGCTGCCGTTCGGCTATCAGGTGAAATCGTGCTCCGCGCATTCGATCGGCGCGATCGAGGGCGTGCGGGCGGGCGTTTTCTCGCCCGACATGACGCCCTGGCCGAGCACGTTCGACGGTCTGCGCGAAGCGATCGCCAAGGCGCTGGGCGCCGTCGAGGCGCTGAGCCCCGACGAGGTCAACGGTTTCGTCGGGCAGGATATGCGATTCGAGATGGGCGAGATGAAAATGCCCTTCACCGCGGAGGACTTCCTGCTCTCCTTCTCCCAGCCCAATTTCTATTTCCACGCGACGACGGCGTACGACATCCTGCGCTGGAAGGGCGTGAAGCTGGGCAAGCGCGACTTCATGGGCCGCCCGCGGCTGAAGCGTTCGCCGCACTGAGGACGGCGCGCACGCTGGCGGTCGCGACGTCCTCATCGATCCCGACACCCCATACGGTCGAGCCGTCGGCGGCGCGGCATTCGACATAGGCGGCGGCCTGCACGTCGGTGCCGTGGCCGATCGCGTGTTCGACATAATCGACCACCTCGAGGTCGATGCCGAACCCGTCGCGCATTCCGGCGAGAACGCTGGAGATCAGGCCGTTGCCGCGTCCACTGACCGACTGGACCGCGCCGCCCTCCGCGATGCTGCCGGCGAAGATGCGGTCGCCGTTCGCGGCGCGGGTTTCGTCATAGCCTTCCAGCCGCAACCGGTCCCAGTCACCCGGCAGATAGGTGCGTTCGAACAGATGCCAGATATCGTCGGCGTTGAGTTCGCTGCTGGTCCGGTCGGCCAGCGCCTGGACGTGGCGCGAGAAATCGGCCTGGAGCCGTTTCGGCAATCGCAGCCCCTTGTCCTGTTCGAGCACCCAGGCGACGCCGCCCTTGCCGCTTTGCGAATTGACCCGGATCACCGCCTCGTATGTGCGGCCAAGATCGGCGGGATCAATCGGCAGGTAGGGGACTTCCCAATAATCGTCATTCTGCCGCTCGCGCGCGGCGAAGCCCTTCTTGATCGCGTCCTGATGCGAACCGGAGAAGGAGGTATAGACCAGCTCGCCGGCATAGGCATGACGCGGGTGGACGGGCAGGTTGGTGCAATATTCGACGGTCTTGATCAGGCCATCCAGGTCCGAGAAATCCAGCCCCGGATCGACGCCCTGCGTGTACATGTTGAGCGCGACCGTCACCAGGTCGCAATTCCCGGTGCGCTCGCCATTGCCGAGCAGGCAGCCCTCGACCCGGTCGGCGCCCGCCATCAGCCCGAGTTCCGCCGCTGCGACCCCGGTGCCGCGGTCGTTGTGTGTGTGCAGGCTGATGACGACGGAGTCGCGGTTGGGGATGTGGCGGCCGAAATATTCGATCTGATCGGCATAGACGTTGGGCGTCGCGCATTCGACCGTCGCGGGCAGGTTGAAGATGATCGGCTTCGCGGCGGTGGGTTGCAGCACGTCCATCACCGCGGCGCACACCTCGACCGAGAAATCGACTTCGGCGGTGGAAAAGGTTTCGGGGGAATATTCGAAGCGCCAGTCGGTATCGGGCATCGCCGCCGCGCAGTCGCGCAGTATCCTGGCGCCGTCGATCGCGATCTGGCGGGTCTGATCCTTCGACATGCCGAACACGATCTTGCGCCAGGCCGGCGAAACCGCGTTGTAGAGGTGGACGATCGCGGTCGGCGCGCCGCGCAAGCTTTCGAAGGTCGTCTCGATCAGGTCGCGGCGCGACTGCGTCAGCACCTGCACCGTCACGTCGTCGGGCACGCGGCCCGACCGGACGAGGTTTTGGATATAGTCGAAATCGGTCGCGCCCGATGCGGGGAAGCCGACCTCGATCTCCTTGATGCCGGTCTTGACGATCAGGTCGAAGAACCGCGTCTTCTTCTCGGCGTCCATCGGGTCGATCAGCGCTTGGTTGCCGTCGCGCATATCGGTCGACAGCCAGAGCGGCGCTGTCGTTATGGTTCGTCCCGGCCATTGGCGGTCGGGCAGGTCGATGGTCGGGAAGGGACGATATTTGGTCGATGGATCGCGCAGCATGGCTCTTCTCGTCTTGGTAGAGGCGGGGAGGGTCAGGCCCTTAGGCGCGGTGCGCGCCGTCGCCGGCGCGCGTGGGATGAGCCGCGCCTAAGGGCGCGTAAGTCGCAGGGTAAGGCCAAGCGGCTGCGTCATCCTGAAAGCCGCCCTAGCGCGAGTTGGTTAAGGAAGTCCAGCGCGTTTGCAGACTGATCCAGCGCAAGGACAGGACCTGATCGTTACGCCATCAGACCATTTCCGTTCAGGAGAGTAACATGCGTCAGATCGTCTACCGAAGCACTACAACCGCGCCAAGTGGCCGCGCCGCAGACGACATACCGTCGATCGTTCAGGACGCGGCGGTGCGCAACGGGCTCGAGGGCGTTACGGGGTTGCTCTATTCGGAAGGCGAATCTTTTCTTCAGGCGATCGAAGGACATGACGACAGTGTCGAGGAGTTGCTTGACCGGCTGGCGGTCGATCCGCGCCATCGCGATCTTCGAATATTGAGCGACCGCCAGATCGACGAACGCGAATTTGGCGACTGGACGATGGTCTATCGCGACCGGCGCGAAAGCACCGATGCATTCGACGACCGGCTGCGCGTGCTGCTCGCGGGCGTATCACACGAAACAGCGAGTTACTTTCGTGCGTTGGTGCCGGCCTAGTCGCCGAACAGATTGTCGATCGGGCTGCGCGGCAGGAACCATAGGAATGCGACGATCGCCGCGCACGCTATTCCGGCCCAGGGCGACAGCAACGTCAGCGGAACGCCGACCAAGTAGATTATCGTCGCGATGACCCCCTTGCGCTGAGTCTGGCGATGGTAAGTTTCGGCGTTCGCGGTGTTCGCACCGGTGTTGCGGATCACGTTTTGCAGGGGGATGTAAGTCAATGCCGGAAACAGCATCGACGCCATGTAGAGCAGGGTCGCGTCCCTGCTGAAATGCTGTGCGCCCAGATAGGCGGTCGAGAACGGAATAAGCGACAGCGCGAACAGCAGGAGCAGGTTGAACCATACCAGCCCGTTGGTCACGCGCCTCGCATGGCTGAACAGCCGGTGGTGATTGACCCAATAGACGCCGACATAAGTGAAGCTGAGCGCATAGGCGAAGAAGACCGGCCATAGCCGCAACAAATGCTCGACGCCCGGTTCCTCCGGCGCCTTAAGCTCGAGCACCATGATCGTGATGATGATCGCGAGTACGCCGTCCGAAAACGCCTCGACGCGACCGACGCCGGGCTGGCCCTCCGTATCGTCGCTCATGACGTAATCGCGGCGGGGGCGGGGGAAGCAGGGCAGCGCATCAACAACTCCGGTGGATCGTTACGGGTGCAGCTTAGCGGCCTCGTCACGGGCGGTCACCCCACGGGCGCGTCGGACACTGCAAAGCCGATTCGTGTACACCGGCTCGCCGCGTCGGCCGACCCGGGCGAGTCAGGCGGGCGTCGCGGCCCGCCGCGCTGCGCCTCAATTCTTCTCCTTGTCCACCAGCTTGTTGGCACCGATCCACGGCATCATCGCGCGCAGTTCGCTGCCGACCTTCTCGATCGGATGCGCGGCGGCCGCCTTGCGCGAGGCTTTCAGCTCGGGCTGGCCGGCGCGGTTGTCGAGCACGAAGTTTTTCACGAACCGTCCCGACTGGATGTCGGCGAGCACACGCTTCATCTCGGCCTTGGTCTCGTCGGTGATGATCCGCGGGCCCGTGGTGATGTCGCCGTACTCGGCGGTGTTACTGATCGAATAGCGCATGTTGGCGATGCCGCCCTCATAGAGCAGGTCGACGATCAGCTTGGTCTCATGGAGGCACTCGAAATAGGCCATTTCCGGCGCGTAGCCCGCCTCGGTTAGCGTCTCGAACCCTGCCTGGATCAAGTGGGTGATGCCGCCGCACAAAACCGCCTGCTCGCCGAACAGGTCGGTCTCGCATTCCTCGCGGAAATTGGTCTCGATGATGCCCGAACGGCCGCCGCCGACGCCCGAGGCATAGGCGAGCGCCACCTCATGCGCGTTGCCGCTCGCGTCCTGGTGCACCGCGATCAGGCAGGGGACGCCGCCGCCGCGGACATATTCGCTGCGCACGGTGTGGCCGGGGCCTTTGGGCGCGATCATGATGACGTCGATGTCGGCGGGCGGCTCGATCAGCCCGAAATGGACGTTGAGGCCGTGGGCGAAGGCGATCGCACTGCCGGGCTTCATGTTGCCCTTGAGGTCGTTTTCCCAGATCGCGGCTTGGTGTTCGTCGGGGGCGAGGATCATCAGGATGTCGGCCCATTGTGCCGCTTCCTTGTTCGACTTGACCGCGAACCCGGCGTCGATCGCCTTCTTGGCGGTGGCCGATCCTTCGCGCAGCGCGATGGCGACGTCCTTCACCCCGCTGTCGCGCAGGTTCTGGGCATGGGCGTGCCCCTGCGAACCATAGCCGACGATCGCGATCTTCTTGTTGGTGATCAGGTTCAGATCGGCATCGCGATCGTAATAGACACGCATTGGTAGCTCCCTTTTTTGCTCGTCATCCCGGCCTTGAGCCGGGATCCCGCTTCTTCCCGCGTTTCGAGTTAGCGGGACCCCGGATCGAGTCCGGGGTGACGGGTAGTGGTTGAAATCGGTGTTACGCGGCGTCCTTGCCCCGCGAAATGGCGACGATGCCGGTGCGCGCGACCTCGATCAGGCCGACTTCGCGCATCAGCTCGACGAACTTGTCGATCTTCTCCGTCCCGCCGGTGACTTCGAACACGAAGCTCGAAATCGTCGCGTCCACCACGCGCGCGCGGTAGACTTCGGCAAGGCGGAGCGCTTCGATGCGTTGCTCCCCGGTTCCACGAACCTTCACCAGCGCCAGTTCGCGCTCGACATGGTCGCCCTCTGTCGTGAGGTCGTGGACCTTGTGCACCGGCACCAGCCGGTCGAGCTGCGCGACGATCTGTTCGAGAACGTGCGGGCTGGCCGACGTGACGATGGTGATGCGGCTGACCGCCTTGTCCTCGGTGATCTCGCTCACCGTCAGGCTCTCGATATTGTAGCCGCGCGCGGTGAACAGCCCGGCGATCCGCGCCAGGATGCCCGGCTCGTTGTCGACGATCACCGCCAGCGTGTGGCGCTCGATGGCTTCTTCCTTGATGTGCATCAGACCAGCGCCTTCGCCTCGTCGTCCATCGTGCCGTAGACTTCGCCCGCCTGCAGGATCATGTCGGTGTGCGCCGCGCCCGACGGGATCATCGGGAAGCAATTGGCGAGCTGCGCGACGCGGCAATCGACCATCACCGGGCCGTCATAAGCGAGCATGTCGGCGATGCCCGCGTCGAGCTGCGACCGCTCCTCGATGCGGATGCCCTTCCACCCATAGGCTTCGGCCAGCTTCACGAAATCGGGCAGAGAGTCCGAATAGCTTTCGGCGTAGCGGCTTTCATAGGTCAGCTCCTGCCACTGACGGACCATGCCCATATATTCGTTGTTGAGGATGAAAATCTTGACCGGCAGGCGATACTGGGTCGCGGTCGCCAGTTCCTGAATGTTCATCTGGATCGATGCTTCGCCGGCTATGTCGATGACCAGCGCCTTTGGATTGCCGAGTTGCGCGCCGATCGCCGCGGGCAGGCCATAGCCCATCGTGCCGAGCCCGCCCGAGGTCAGCCATTTGTTCGGCCCCTCGAACCCGAAATGCTGCGCGGCCCACATCTGGTGCTGGCCGACTTCGGTGGTAATGATCGGCGATTGCTTGTGCGTCGCCTCCCACAGCGCGCGGATCGCGCGTTGCGGCATGATCGACCTGGGATCGGCTTCGGGGAAATCGAGCGACTTCACCGCGCGCCAGCCGTCGATCTGCCGCCACCATTCGGCGGTGTCGGGCTTGGGATGCTGGCGCGCCTTCCAGATGCGGACCATGTCCTCCAGCGCATGGCCGACATCGGCGACCACCGCGAGGTCGATCCGCACCGTCTTGTTGATGCTGGAGCGGTCGATATCGATATGGACCTTGCGCGCGTTGGGCGCGAAGGCGTCGAGCCGGCCGGTCACGCGATCGTCGAACCGCGCGCCGAGCGCGACGATCAGATCGGCTTGGTTCATCGCCCAATTGGCTTCGTACGTGCCGTGCATGCCGAGCATGCCGAGCCATTGATCGGACGAAGCGGGGAAGGCCCCGAGGCCCATGAGCGTGGAGGTGACGGGCGCGCCGGTGATTCTCGCCAGTTCGCGCAGCAGTTGCGACGCGCCGGGGCCGGCGTTGATGACCCCGCCGCCGGTGTAGAGAATCGGACGCTCGGCCGCGGCAAGCATGTCGACCACCTGCTCGATCAGCGCCGGGTCAGCCTTGACCTGCGGGCGATAGGTCTTGTGCTGGATCGGGCCGGGCCTGATGTATTTCGAGGTCGCGACCTGCACGTCCTTTGGAATGTCGATCACGACCGGACCGGGGCGGCCCGAGGTCGCGATATGGAACGCCTCGTGGATCGTCGCGCCGAGTTTCGACGGGTCCTTCACCAGATAATTGTGCTTGGTGCAGTGGCGCGTGATGCCGACCGTGTCGGCCTCCTGGAACGCGTCGGTGCCGATCAGCGCGGTGGGGACCTGACCCGTGATGACGACCATCGGGATCGAATCCATCAGCGCGTCGGTGATCCCGGTCACCGCATTGGTCGCGCCTGGGCCGGAGGTGACGAGCACGACGCCGGGCTTGCCGGTCGAGCGCGCATAGCCCTCCGCCGCATGCGTCGCCGCCTGTTCGTGACGGACGAGGATGTGGCGAATCCGCTTCTGCTTGAAGATAGCGTCGTAGATCGGGAGCACGGCGCCGCCGGGATAGCCGAACACGACCTCCACGCCGAGATCGCACAGCGCCTCGATCAGGATATCGGCTCCACTCTTTTCGGCCACGGTCGGGACTCCTTTCTTCGCATACGCAACAATAATACGGTCGCGGGGCGATAGAGGTATGAAAACTACGCGTCAACCTACATTTGAATCATCTTATGTCTATTTCATCAATACGAATGAAATTATCTGTCTCGACCGTTCGTGTCCAGTCGGCTGGCGGCTGATTGCGGAACCACGTGTATTGGCGCTTGGCATATTGGCGGGTGGCGACGCTGGCGCGCTCGATCGCGTCGCCGAGCGTGATCGTGCCCAGCGAGGCGGCGGCGAGTTCGGGCAGGCCGATCGCGCGGCGGACAGGCGCGTCGAGCGGCACGTCCTCGCGCGCGATCAAGGCGGCGACTTCGGTCATGGCGCCGTCATCGACCATGGCGGCGAAGCGCCGGTCGATCCGATCGTTGAGCCACTCACGCGGCGGGAGGAGGATCAGCGCGCGCAGATCAATCCGCTCGCCGATCCCGCCGACGCGCTCGGTGCGCCACACCGCGATCGAGCGGCCGGTCGAACGGATCACCTCGAGCGCGCGGGCGATGCGGGTGGTATCGGCCGGGTTGAGTCTAGCGGCCTGTTCGGGGTCGTCGGCCTGGAGTGCGACAAAAGCGTCGCTCACTGACATCGCGCGGATCTCGGTGCGGATCGCCGGATTGATTTCGGGCACCGGCGCAATGCCGTCGATCAGCGTACGCAGATACAGACCGGTGCCACCGACCAGGATCGGCAGGCTGCCCGCCGCCACCGCCGCGTCGATCGCCTCCCGAGCCTCCGACGCCCAGCGCGCCGCGGAATAACCGGTGTCGGCGGCATCGACATGCCCGAACAACCGGTGCGGCGCGCGCGCCTCCTCGGCCGCCGACGGGCGCGCGGTGACGATCCGCAAGTCGCGATAGACCTGCGCGCTGTCGGCGTTGATGATCGTGCCGCCATGCTTTTCCGCGAGCATCAGCGCGAGCGCGGACTTGCCGCTTGCGGTCGGCCCTGCGATGAGCGCCACTTTCGGGAGACTGGGCTTGTTCATCGCGACGCTGATAGCCGCCGCATTGCCGAAGGGCGAGGTGTCCGTGGCGCACGACCGTCTGGACGCGGCGGGCTGCCTGCCGGTCGCCAATGTGTGGGTCGAGCCGGGCGAGGCGTGCGACGTCGAGTTTGCGCGCGATCCCGCGGCGGCACGAATGGCGCTGGAGGGGCAGGGCTATGACGTCATCGTTCAGCCGGCGGAGCATCGCCGCAAGAAGCTGATCGTCGCCGACATGGATTCGACGATGATCACCGTCGAATGCATCGACGAACTGGCCGACTATGCGGGGATCAAGGCCGAGGTCGCGCTGGTCACCGAAGCGGCGATGCGGGGCGAGATGGATTTCGGGCAAGCGCTCGATGCACGCGTTGCCTTGCTACGCGGAATGGACGAGAGCGTCATCGATCGCTGCCTGGCTGAGCGAGTCAGGGTCATGCCGGGCGCGCGCGAACTGGTGCGGACGATGCGTGGCCACGGCGCGACCGCGATCCTGGTGTCGGGCGGCTTCACGCGTTTTGCGGAGCCGGTCGCGCGAGAGATCGGCTTCGACCGTGCGATCGCCAACGTGCTGGAGGTCGTGGACGGCAAGCTCAGCGGCGCGGTCAGGAAACCGATCGTCGATGCGTCCACCAAGCTTGCCACGCTGGCCGAAGCGATCCTCGACCTCGGCCTGTCGCCGGAGGAAACGCTCGCGGTCGGCGACGGCGCCAACGACCTCGCGATGATCACGCAGGCGGGGCTGGGCGTCGCCTATCACGCCAAGCCCGTCGTTGCCGAGGCAGCGGATGCGCGGATCGATCATGGCGACCTCTCGGCGCTGCTGTTCGCGCAGGGCTATGCACGGAAGGATTGGGTGACGGCTCAATAGAACCGTTAGTCCGGCCCTTACTAGCGTGGCGCTGGATTAGGGTTCCGGGTTGGTTACGGAGCCACCGGCACGCAAGGTTTGACCGTGCCGCACGCGCTCGCCGCTTCGGACTTCGACTTGTACGGTCCCACCAGCACCTTGGTCAGGGAACCTGCCTTCACGAAGCTTGCCTGGTGGCCGGGGAAGCGCGGAGCCACCTCTGCCCACAATTTACGCGCGTTGTTGGGATCGCCGAACGCGCCCAGCTGGACGCGCCAGCCGCCCGTCGTCGCGGCAGGAGCGGGCTTGGGCGCGGGTTGTGGCGGGGCCGGCGGTGCGGCGATCGGGCGCGGATCGGGCTTGGCCGGGGGGGACGAGGCGACCGCGACGACTGGTGGCTTGGCCTTTGGCGGATTGCCCTTGGGCGGACCGGCGGGTGGCGGATAGGATGCGCCGGGATTGCTCGGGGGTACGTCGATCGTGCCGATGCTCGGGCGAGTGTTGTCACCACCACCAGCCACTTCGGGCGGATAGCCGGGGCGTCCGACCTGCTGTTCGTATTGCCGCGCGAGCGCGATGCCCTGCTGGCGCTGGGCGTCGGGGATGTATTTGTCCATTTCGGCCAGCGTCTGCGATCCTTGCGGCAGGCCCGCCGCCGACGACCGCTGCAGCAAGGCATAGGCCCGCACCCAGTCGCGCTGCACCCCGTCGCCGTTGAACAGCATCGTGCCGAGTACGAGTTGCGCCCGCGGTTCGCCCCGCGCGACGGCTTTCTCCAGCCACGGCACCGCCTCGTCCCGCTTGCCCTCCTGAAACAGCGCTAGGCCGTAATTGTCCTCGGCCTGCGAGTGCCCCTGCAACGCCGCCTTGCGGTACCAGCTCTCCGCCATCGGCAAGTCGACCGGCACGCCGCGCCCGAGCTTATAGGCCTGGCCCAGGTTGAACTGCGCGTCGGCGTCGCCCGCGATCGCCGCCTTGCGCCATTCGGCGACAGCGGTCGGGTAATCGCCGCGGTTCCATGCATCCACGCCGGCCTTGGTATCGGCCAGCGCCGGCATGCCCGCCACGATCGCAACGGAAAGCGCCGCAGCGCCGATCAGTGCTCGCATCTTGCTCACCCCATCCAGAGATTTCATAATGCTCCCTACGGCCCGAATGGCAAAGATTTCGTTCAGGATGCGTCGGCACCCTGCGATTTCATAACGCCCGCGTTAACCGGTTCTTAGGCCCCGCCATGGCAACTCGTCGTTGAATAGCGGGGAGTTACAGGATCAATGCGCGTTCTCGCGATGGCATCGCAGAAGGGCGGATCGGGCAAGACGACGCTGTCTGGTCACCTGGCCGTTCAGGCACAGCTCGCCGGGGCCGGCCCCGTCGTGCTGATCGACATCGACCCGCAGGGGTCGCTGTCCGATTGGTGGAACGAACGCACGGACGAATATCCGGCGTTCGCGCAGACGACCGTCGCGCGTCTCGCCGCAGATCTCGAAATCTTGCGCCAGCAAGGCTTCAAGATGGCGGTGATCGACACGCCGCCGGCGATCACGATGGCGATCCAGAGCGTCATTCAGGTCGCCGAACTCATCGTCATCCCGACGCGTCCGTCGCCACATGATTTGCGCGCCGTCGGCGCCACGGTCGATCTGTGCGAGCGCGCCGGCAAGCCGCTGATATTCGTCGTGAACGCCGCGACGCCCAAGGCCAAGATCACCAGCGAAGCCGCTGTCGCATTGTCGCAGCACGGCACCGTCGCCCCGATCACGATCCACCATCGTACCGATTTCGCCGCCTCGATGATTGACGGCCGCACCGTGATGGAAGTCGATCCCAACGGCCGATCGGCGCAGGAAGTGCGCGAATTGTGGGCCTATATCGCCGATCGCTTGGAAAAGAATTTCCGCCGGACCGTCTTTGCCGCGCCGACCAGCGTGCCGTCGACGTTCGGCATGCAGCGTCCCGCAGCGGGTGGCGGCTTCGGTCGCCGCGTGCTGGGCTGAGGGGGGACGCGATGACCATGAGCGAACCCAAGCCTTTCGCCTCCCTGTCCTCGGGCCTGCTGGCGCGCAAGGGACAGGCGAAGCCGGCCATGCGGCCCCAGGGCTTTACCGGCGGATACGCGTCGCTGGCGGGCGGGCTAGAAGATCTGGGCTGGAACGACATGGGCCATGTGCCCGAGCCGGCCGCCGAGGTTCACCCGACCCACGAGAACGAGATCGTCGCGCCGCCCGAAGGCGTGCCGCCGGTCCTGGCGCAGCGTCGCCAGCTCAAGGAAGAATTCGAACCGCCGGTGATCGATGCGGTCGCCGACGATCATCAGATCGCGATCGAGGCGCCGGCGCCGCCGGTGTTCGAACCTGAATTCGAACCTGGGGCAGCGGAAGTCGTGTCGATCGTTCGCCGTCCCGTATCCGTCGCGACGGCCAACCGGCTGGCGCGCGAGACGCGACACAAGGCGAAGGCGGCGTTCACGCTCCGCCTAGACGAGGATCGCCACCTCCGCCTGCGCCTCGCGAGTGCGCTGAGCGGCCGGTCGGCGCAACAACTGGTGACCGAAGCGCTCGATGTGTTTTTGGCAAGCATTCCCGAAGTCGACGACCTGGCGCGCCAGGTGCCGGTTCGGGCCAAGGGTTGATGGGGGTCTTTGAGATGAAGAGCATCCGGCTGAACGCGAGCCTTTCGGCGCTGGCGCTATGTCTCGCGTTCGGCGGCGTGATTCACGGCGTTGCGACCGCGGGTGAACGCACTCCTGCGCAACTCGCCGCCGCGGCGCGCGACGATGCCGCCAAGGCGTCGAAGGCGATCGCCAAGCGCAATGCCGACGATGCGGTCCGCTACGCCGAACTGGCGGTCGGCGAACAGCCGCAATCTGCCGAATATCGCGCGCTCCTCGGTCAGGCTTACCTGATGGCAGGGCGTTTCGAGTCTGCCGGCACCGCGCTCAAGGATTCGCTCAGCATCTCGCCGGGTGACGGCAAGGTAGCGCTCAATCTCGCGCTCGCGCAGATCGCCGAGGGCGACTGGCAGGGCGCGCGGAGCACGCTCGATAGCAATGCCCGGTCGATCCCGGTCAGCGATCGCGGTCTCGCGATGGCGCTGGCGGGCGATCCAGCCGCCGCAGTCAACCTGATGCTGCCGATTGCGCGCCAGCCGGGCGCGGACGCCAAGCTGCGCCAGAACCTGGCGCTCAGCCTCGCGCTGGGCGGTCGCTGGCAAGACGCCAAGGTTGTCGCGGGCATGGACCTGTCGCCGACCGAAACCGACAAGCGGATCGAGGAATGGGCGGCGTTCGCGCGCCCGACCGGCCGCGCCGATCAGGTCGCGTCGCTGCTGGGCGTGACGCCGGTGAGTGATCCGGGTCAGCCGGTCGCGCTGGCGCTCAACGCCGCCACTCCGATCGTCGCCGTTGCCGCCGTCGCACCGGTTCCTGTAGCACCGGCCCCGGTGGTCGAGTCTGCGCCGACGCCGCCGGCCGCCGTCGTCGCGGCGTTCGTCGCGCCGCAGCCCGCCAAACCTGCTGTCGTGTTTGGCCCGCGTGCCGAAGTCGTACAGCCGCTGCCGGTCAAGGCTGTCGTGACTCCGCCGCTCCAGCCGGGCGTCGCGGTGTCACCGGTCAAGTCGAAGAATTTCGTCAAACCCCTGGTCGCAACCACTACCACCCCGGGTGCCGCCAAGGTCGTGAAGCCCGTCGTCGGGAAGGGCAACTATGTTGTCCAGCTCGGCGCCTATGACAGCGCGGGCGTCGCTCGCGATGGCTGGGCGCGGGCTTCACGCAATTTCTCGGGCTACGCGCCCCAGGGCATGCCGATCACCGTCGGCGGCAAGACCTTCTACCGCCTGTCGGTCGGTGGCTTCGACGAAGCGGGCGCCAAGCGCCTGTGCTCGAGCTATCGTGCTAAGGGCGGGAAGTGTTTCATTCGCACGGCCGCTGGCGACACCGCCGCCGCCTGGACGAAGAAATAAGCTAAGCCAGAATTTCGGCTCCGCCCTTCCACAGGCGGAGTACCTTTCCCTGAGCCGGCAGTCCGTCGAACGGCGTGTTGCCGGCTCTCGCCGTCATGGCGTCGCCCTTGATTTGCCAGGGCGCGGTTTCGTCGAGCAGAACCAAGTCGGCAGGCAGTCCCGGTCGGAGTATGCCAGTGTCGAGGCCGAGCACCCTTGCCGGATTGGCGGCGAGCAGCGCGAACAGGCGGTCGATCGGCAATTCCAGCGACAGGCTCAGCGCGAGCAATGTCTCTGCCCCCGACGCGCCTTCGGCGGCATCGGCAAAAGGCAGGCGCTTCTCCTCCGGGCCGCGAGGGTCGTGGCCCGAGCACAGAACGTCGACCGTACCGTCCCTGACCGCCGACAGTGCGGCCTGACGATCGCCTTCGTCGCGCAACGGTGGAGACAGATGCGCGAAGGTGCGGAAATCGCTCATCGCGTTGTCGGACAACAGGAGGTGGGCGGGGGTGATTCCGCACGTAATGCGTACGCCGCGGCGCTTGGCGGCGCGAACGAGATCGAACCCGGCGGCCGTCGTTACTTGGCGTATGTGCAGCCGCGCGCGCGTTTCCTCCGCTAGCGCAACGTCGCGCGCTATCGCCAGCGCCTCGGCGATCGCGGGAGCGGCGGGCAGGCCGAGCCGCGTCGCGGTTTCGCCTTCGGTCGCGACCTTGCCCTCGGTCAGCCCTCCATCCTCGGCATGCGCGATCACCGCCAAGTCGAGGTCGCGGGCGTAGGCCAGCACCTTCCGCATCACGCCCGAATCTGCGATCCAGCGGCGGCCGGTCGACACGGCCTTGGCGCCCGCGCTTTGCATAATGGCCATTTCGGCGAGGTCGACGCCCTCCAAGCCCTTGGTCGCCGCCGCGATCGGGTGGATCCACAGAAGCGGCTTGCCGATCAGCGAGGCCCGTTGCACCAGACCCGGCCCATCGAGCACCGGCGACTGATCGGGCATCAACCCGACGCGAACGATCCCGCCAGCGCGGAACGCCTCGCGGTCGATCGCGAACACGCCGAGATCGACGATGCCGGGCGCGAGCGTCTTGCCGCCGCAGTCGATCGTTAGGGCGCCGGGGGCGGGGGAGTCGACAATCACGCCGTCGCGGACGTGAAGCTCGCCCGGCTCTGCACCATCGGGCCGCACGATCCGCGCGTTGACGAAGCGGAGCGCGGTCATGCCCAGTCCTCCACGCCGCGCGCGCGCCGGGTCAGGACGTCGAGGCATGCCATCCGCACTGCGACGCCCATTTCGACCTGTTCGGTGATCGCCGATTGCACGCCGTCGGCGACGACCGAATCGATCTCGACGCCGCGGTTCATCGGGCCGGGGTGCATCACCAAGGCGCCGGGCTTCGCACGTGCCAGCCGTTCGACCGTCAACCCATAGCGCATGTGGAACTCACGGGTGGACGGGATGAACGCCCCCGACATCCGCTCGTTCTGGAGGCGCAGCATCATCACCACGTCCGCGCCTTCGAGCGCCGCGTCGAAATCGGCATAGGCTGTGACCCCTGTCCGCTCGATCGCGGCGGGCATCAGTGTCGCGGGCGCGACCACACGCACCTCGGCGGCGAGCGCAGTTAGCGCCAGGATGTTCGACCGCGCGACTCGACTATGCAGGATGTCGCCGCAGATCACTACGCGCTGCCCCGCGATCGATCCGCGCCGACGCCGAATCGTCAGCGCATCGAGCAGGGCCTGAGTCGGATGTTCGTGACTGCCGTCGCCGGCGTTGAGAACCGGACAGTCGACCTTGTCGGCGATCAGCCGCACGGCGCCAGATGAGGCGTGGCGGATGACGATAACGTCCGCGCGCATCGCGTTAAGCGTCATCGCTGTGTCGATCAGCGTCTCGCCCTTCTTCACGCTCGATTGCGCGACGGCCATGTTGACCACATCGGCGCCCAGCCGTTTTCCGGCGATCTCGAACGACAGCAGAGTCCGCGTCGAGTTCTCGAAGAAGGCGTTGATAAGGGTCAGGCCTGCCAGCCGCTTGTCGGGCTTGGCATGCCCGCGGTTCGCCGCGATCCATTGCTCGGCCTCGTCGAGCAGGAACGCGATCTCATGCGGCTGGAGTCCGTCGATGCCCGTCAGATGCCCGTGCGGGAAGACGGCGCCACCCTGGATAAGGGCTGCGGGGCGGTGATCCGATGCTTGCATTAAAGCCGTCGCCTAGACCGCGCGGCGCGTGCGCGCAAGGCGCGAAAGGATATTGATCGCAATCAAGGTTTTGTGGGGTTTCCTTCACGACGGTTTTTGGACAAAGCAGCGGTGGGGGAATCAATGACAGAACAGGCTGCACCCGGACGTCTCGCGCCCGACGTCCGTTTTTACCTGCCGGCGGAGGCGTTGCGACCGCTTGTCACCTCATATTATGCTGTCGATGCGCCCGGGCCGCTGGCCGACTTTGCGCACCCGGAATGGGGCAACCTCCGCTTCCTGTTACGGGGCGATATACGGTTCGGAAGCCCGACGGGCGACGATATGGCGCCGCCCCCGGCACCCGCCATGATTTTCGGGCCTACCGATCGCACTCGGAGGTTGGACAGCCAGGGCGGAACCATGATCGGGGTAGGACTGACACCACTGGGCTGGCTGGGGCTGATCGCCAAAGACGCGTCGAAGGCGGCGAACGCGATTTCCCCGCTCGACAATGAACTCGGCGTGGTCGGCGAGGAAATCCGCGAGCGCCTGATAGCTGCACGAAACGACGCCGCGATAGTCGAGATCCTCGATGCTCTCCTGACGGAGCGAAAACCCACTGCGATCCGGCACCATGATGCCGTCATCAGGGTACAGCAGGCGTTGATGGCGGGGAAGGTGGATCAAGTCGCCGACCTGGCCGAAGCGGTGGATATGGAGCAGCGCACGCTGCACCGTCTGTGCAGCACGGTATTCGGCTTCTCGCCGGTGCGGTTGCTCCGCCGCCAGCGGTTCCTGCGCACGCTGGCGAAGGTGCGCGATGTGCTCGACCAGCCGATCGGCAAGCTGATCGATTCGCAATATTACGACCAGGCGCACTTCAACCGCGACTTCAAGGCGTTCATGGGGATGACACCGATGGCCTATTTCAGTTCGCCGCGTGAACTCATTCGACGGGCGGCGGAAGGACGCAATGCTCTGCTCGGCGCGCCGGTGCAGGGCTTGCACAAACCGTAGCCGTTTTGGCGTGATCCGCGCCAGCGTGCCGCCGCCTATCTTACGAAGTGGTCTCAACCGCGATTTACGCGCGCGCGAACAGCGGCCAGCCGATGCCAAATCGCCGCTGATGAGCACGTTCCTGTTATGCTGGCTGGCCGTTCATATCGCGGCATTCGCCTGGGTTGCGGTGGAAGTGCTGCGCGCCCATCGCAAATAATTAGGCGGTCGTCAGCGCGTCGATCGCTCCCTGAAGGATATAGCTCGCGGCGATTTTGTCGACGCGCTCGGCTCGTTTCGCGCGCGACAGATCCTCGGCGATCATCTGACGCTCGACCGCTTGGGTCGACCAGCGTTCGTCCCACAGCATGATCGGCAGGCCGAGGTCGATGAGGTTGCGCGCAAATGCGCGAGTAGATTGCGTGCGGGGACTGTCGCTGCCGTCGAGGTTGAGGGGGAGGCCGATCACCAGCCCTTTGACCGCCTGCGCGGCGATCAGCGTCACGAGGGCGGCCTTGTCCTTGGAGAATTTGGTGCGGCGGATCAGTTCGGCGGGACTGGCGAAGCTCCAGCCGGCGTCGCATAGCGCCGTGCCGATGGTCTTGGTACCGACATCCAGCCCGAGCAATCGCCCGCCATCGGGCAAGGCGGCGCGATAGGCCATGCGATCTTCGGTGATCACGGTTTGGCCGGGGCTGGGGACGGGGAGGTAAACGCCGTGAACCGCCGCATCGCGTCCGCGCGCACATTCGCCCAGAACAAGGAATAGTCGAACACGTGATAATTATTCCCCGGCAGTACGTAGCCGCCCAGGTCGATCGGCGAACCGATGCTGAGGATGCCGCGTCCGGTGCACGCCGCTGGTACGCCCGGCTTGGCGAGTTGCGCGTTGTCGAGCGCCTTGGTCGGGATCAGCGTGCCGAGATTGTCCTTCGCTTCCGCCGCACCGTTCGCGACGCCGGTAATCGGGTTGGTGCAGACCATCGCGCTGTCCTTGCGCGGCTGGCCGTCGAAACCGGTGGTCGCGTCGAATATCTCGAGCACCTGCGACGGATCGGCGGGCTCGGCATAGGCCTGCCATGACAGGATGCAGCCACTCTGGCTGGCAGCGGCGCATTCGGGCAGGCCGAGCGCGGGCAGATCGGCAGTTTTGGAGATCGGCCAGCCGACGACGTATGCCGCGACAATGCGCTTCGCGAGCGGCTTGCGCGCGACGCGTTCGCGCAGGATCCGTTCGAGATGAAGCGCGCCCTGGCTATGCCCGGCGAGGATGATCGGGCGGTCCGGGCCGACTTCCTTCAGGAACTCGTCGAATGCGGCGAGCACATCCCGATAAGCGAAATCGAGCGCTTGCTCGGCGTCCTTCTGGCTGGTCAGGAACGCGCCAAACGTCGCCTGGCGATAGCGCGGCGCCCACACCTCGCCGACCTCGTTGAACGCCGATGCCTGGCCTTTCAGGAACACGCGCGCATATTCATCGGCGCGCTGATCGTCGAGCGGCGCGTTCCAGTGCGCGCGGTCGATGTACGACGTGGGGTGGATGAAGAACACCGCCGCCAAGGGTTTGTCGCCCGGCTTGAAATCGGCCGGGGTCCACAGCGCCGGATTGTTCGCGATTCCCGGCCGCGCGTACCACATGTCGGCCTTCGCATAGCGTTCGACCGGCGTGGTGGGGCCGCCCTGAAAGCTCTCGCCAGGCACGAGCGCCAGCTTCATCAGCTCCTTCTGGAAATAGAAGAGCAAGCCGCCGGCGACCATGAACAGCACTATCAGGATGATGACGGCGTAGAGGAATTTGCGGGCCATACCGCCGCCGTGCCCGAAGGCCGTGGCGGTTGCAATCTCGGCGCTTGGCCGGTAGCCGCGCAGCCATGTCCGTAGACGCCGCAACCGTGAAGAAGATCGCGAGCCTCGCCCGCATCGCGATTACCGATGAGGAGGTCGCGAAGATCGCGCCCGAACTCGACAATATTCTGGGCTGGATCGAACGGCTTGGCGAGGTCGATACGTCGGGCGTCGCGCCGATGACGGCTGTGATCCCCAATCACCTGCGCCTGCGCGGCGATGTGGTCGATGCCGATCCGCTGACCGCCGGGGGCAAGCGTGATGCCGTGCTGGCGAACGCGCCGCAGGCCGAACATGGCTTCTTCACCGTGCCGAAGGTGATCGAATAGTGGCTGACCTCACCGATCTCGGCGTCGCCGCCATCCGTGACGGCGTGCGCGCCGGCACCTTCTCCGCAACCGACGTGGCGGAGGCGTTCAATGCGCAGGTCGCCAGGGCCAGGACGCTCAACGCCTTCCTGGTCGAAACCCCCGACCACGCGCTCGCCGCCGCCAAGGCCGCCGACGATGCGCGCGCCAAGGGCGAGGATCTCAAGCCGCTCGCGGGCGTGCCGATCGGCATGAAGGACCTGTTCTGCACCAAGGGCGTGGCCTCGACCGCGGCCAGCCACATCCTCGAAGGGTTCAAGCCCGAATACGAATCGACCGTATCGCAAAACCTGTGGGATGCAGGCGCGGGCATGTTGGGCAAGCTCAACATGGACCAGTTCGCGATGGGCTCGTCGAACGAGACCAGCTATTTCGGCAACGTGATCAGCCCGTGGCGGCGCAGCGACGGCGGCAACGCGCCGCTCGCGCCGGGCGGGTCGTCGGGGGGCAGCTCGGCGGCGATCGCCGCTCGGCTGTGCCCTGCCGCGACCGGCACCGACACCGGCGGCTCGATCCGCCAGCCCGCCGCCTTCACCGGCATTTCGGGGATCAAGCCCACCTATGGCCGCTGCTCGCGCTGGGGCGTGGTGGCGTTCGCCTCCAGCCTCGACCAGGCCGGGCCAATGGCGCGCGACGTGCGCGACTGCGCGATCATGCTCGAGGCGATGGCCGGGTTCGACGCGAAGGATTCGACCAGCCTGCAGCTCGACGTGCCCAAGTGGGAAGCGGGACTCAACGCCAGTCTGAAGGGCAAGCGGATCGGTATTCCGAAGGAATATTGCGTCGATGGCATGCCCGCGGAGATCGAGGCGCTGTGGCAGCGGGGCATCGACTGGGTGAAGGACGCGGGCGCGGAGGTGGTCGAGGTGTCGCTGCCCCACACCAAATATGCGCTGCCGGCCTATTACATCATTGCGCCCGCGGAGGCGTCGTCGAACCTCGCGCGCTATGACGGCGTGCGATATGGTCTCCGCGACTTGCCCCATGGAGCGAACTTGCAGGAGATGTACGCCGCGACTCGCGCGGAAGGCTTCGGCGCTGAGGTCAAGCGCCGCATCCTGATCGGCACATATGTTTTGTCGGCAGGGTTTTACGACGCGTATTTCACACAGGCTTCGAAGGTCCGCACGCTGATCGCCCGCGATTTCGACGAGGCGTGGAAGTCGTGCGACCTGCTCCTGACCCCGACCGCGCCCTCCGCGGCGTTCGCGCTGGGCGAGAAGTCTGCCGATCCGATTGCGATGTACCTCAACGACGTCTTCACGGTGCCGTCGAGCCTGGCCGGGCTGCCCGCGATGTCGGTGCCGGGCGGACTGGACAAGCAGGGCCTGCCGTTAGGCTTGCAGGTGATCGGCAAGGCGCTCGACGAGCAGGGCGTGCTGAACGCAGGCCTCGCGATCGAGGAGCGGGCGGGATTTACCGCGCGGCCCGATCGGTGGTGGTGATCTAATTCTTCGTCATGCCGGATCAAGTCCGGCATGACGAGAAGGCTCGGAACGCGGGATTTCGTTTGAGAGCGTTTGCACGAATTGGCGATGTCCCGTGCCTATCGGGAAGTTAGGCCCCGCCGCTGCGCTCCACCGATTCCAGTATCCGCGCGCCGGCCATGAACACGGCGATCGGGCACACCGCGAACAGCATCCAGCCGCCCGCCCCGGGATATTGATGCAGATAGTGCATCCCGCGCTCGACGGCGCCCGTGCCGAGGCCATAGATGATCAGGAACGCCTCGAACTTGGTCTTGATGACGAACAGCCGGGCGATCTTGGTCCACATATACGCGATTTAAGCATGGACCATGCCAGCCGCGGAAAAGCGTCGTTCCGCGTTAACAAATATGGTTACCTGTAAGTTAATCCGACGATTTCCAGTTCCTTGAGCAAGGCTGAACGTGCGGCGCGGATCTGCTCGATCAGCGCGGGGTCGCCTATCCGGTCGATCGCGATTTCCTCGGGCCAGTGCGCTTCTATCACGGCAGCGATGCGATCGAGCTTGGCGTCATCGATCAGGAAGCGAGGGTCGACTGTCGCGGAATCGGCGACGACGCGCAGGCGCAGGCACGCCGGGCCGCCGCCGTTGCGCATCGATTGGCGGACATCGACCACCTCGACCCGGCGGATCGGGCCGTTGCCGGAAAGCATCTCCCGCAGCCAAGACCAGACCGCCGCATTGTTGCGCGCCTCACCGGGGACGATCAGCGCCATCGTCGCGTCGGGCAGGGTGACCAGTTGCGCGTTGAATAAATAGGACGAGATCGCGTCGGCCAGGCTGACGCGATCGGCGGGCACCTCGACGATTTCGGCCCAGGGCGCGACGCGGGCGATGTCGGCGTAGAGGCCACGCTTGTCCTCGAACGCCAGTTCATGCGCGAACAGCACGCGCTCGTTGGCGACCGCGACGACGTCGTTGTGGAAAGCGCCTGCGGCGATCGCGGCGACCGATTGCTGGGCGAAGATCGTGCGCGCGGGGTCGAGCCGGTGGGCGCGGGCGACCGCTTCCGACGATTCGCGGCGCTGGCGGGCGGGGAAGCGACCGCCGCTTTCGCCATAGACGAAGATCTCGACACCCGGCGCGCCGTGATGCTCGCACAAACGCATATGGTTGGCGGCGCCCTCGTCGCCGAACGGGGCGGGGATCGGCTCATGCACCGCGAAGACCGGGTCGGCGAAGGCGAGGCGGAGCTGGGCCAGAGTCTCGGGCCATTCGTGGCTGCGATGCGCCATCGTGACGAGGTTGGCGACGGTCAGGTGGCATCGACCGTCGCTCGCGTCGGGTGCGGGCGAGACGGTCGCAGCGTTCGCCGCCCACATCGGCGATGCGGACAGCGCTTGCGCCTGCAAGTGATGCGGAGCGTCGGCATAGGTGGTTGCGAGGCTCGTCAGCCAGCGATCGTCGGGACGATCATGGGGGAGGAGGATGCCCTGCGTCAGCCCGAGCGCCAGGTTGGCGCGCATCTTCGCCACGCCCTCCAGCGCTGCCTCGCGCGGGCGTGACGTCATGCCGGCATTCGACGTCGCGGCCAGGTTTCCGGGGCTAAGGCCGGCATAATTGTGGCTCGGCCCGACGATTCCGTCGAAGTTGATTTCGACCAGCATCACGCGCGACCGATATAGGTAATCCGGTCGCCCTCACCGATGCCGAGCGCCGCCGCCGCGGTGCGATCGATCACCACGCCGCCCCCTGCCTCACGCAGTTTGGCGAAGGCGCATCGGAAGCCGGCGAGATGTCCAGTCGCCGCAAGCACTCGCTCGCCGCCGTCATCGTCCGCCGCCACCACCGACGCGGTTTTCGCGTCCGCGATACTCTTCACGCGGTCGGTATGCGCGGTCATGGTCGGGCCGCCGTCGAAGATGTCGATATATTTCTCGAACGCGAATCCCTCGCTCTCCAGCATCCGCATGGCGGCACGGCCGGATGGGTGGGGGAGGCCGATCACCGACCGCGCGCTCTCGGTCAGCATCGCGACATAGATCGGATGCTTGGGGAACAGGTCGGCGATGAACTGGTGACCGTGCGTCGCGTTGAAACGGTCGGCGTCCTGGAAGTTCATCCCGAAGAAACGCCCCGCAAGTCCATCCCAGAACGGCGACCCACCCGCCTCGTCGATGATTCCGCGCAATTCCGCCAGGATGCGGTCGGCGAAGCGCGGGCGGTGCATCGCGATGAACAGGTAGCGGCTGCGCGCAAGCAGCATCCCGAGCCCGCCCGCTCGCTCGCCGGGATGGAGGAACAGCCCGCCGACCTCGCTCGATCCTTCCAGATCGGTTGTCAGGCTCAGCATCTCGGCGCGGAAGGTGCGGCCGAGCTCCTCGCTCTGCTGCGACAACGTGCCCATGCGATAGGAATAGAAGGGGTGGCTGGTGCCGACCTGGCTGAACATCTGGCACGTGCCGCGCACCTCGCCGGTCTCGACATTCTCCAGCATCAGCACGAACACGTCGTCGCCTAGTTCATCGCTGTCGCGGTCAAACGCGGCGCTGCTGACGGCGAGGCGTTTCTTGAGCGCGCGGCGATCGGCGGGCAAGTTGGTGAAGCCGCCGCCAGTCAGCTTCGCCATTTCGTAGAGATGGTCGACATCGCCCTCATTCGCGGCGCGGATACGGAAACTCACAATCCCCCCTTTTCGGCGATTTTTAGAACGGTCAGCGCCGACAAGGCGGCGCGTTCGGGCAAGCTGTCGATCAGCAGGAACTCGTCGGTCGAGTGGATCGCGCCGCCGCGGGCACCCATCGTGTCGACCACCGGGACACCGGCGGCGGCGATATTGTTGCCGTCGCAAACCCCGCCGGTAGCCTTCCATCCGATTTCCAGGCCGAGGTCGGCGCCGCTTTCCTTCACTAACGCGAACAGTTTGGCCGCACCGTCATCTATCGGCTTGGGTGGACGGTTGAAGCCGCCGTGCAGTTCGATGCGGACGTCCCGATCAGCAGCAACTTCGGCGATGGCTGAGTCGATCGCGGCCTGCGCGGTGTCGATCGCTTCGGGCGACGCAGGGCGAAAGTTAACGCGCAGGATAGCGAGGTCAGGCACGACATTGTTCGGGCCGCCGCCCTCGATCCGCGCCGGGTTGACCGCCAGCTCATCCTGCTTCGCCGAAAACAATCGGACCGCGAGGTCGGACGCCGCGACGATTGCGTTGCGGCCGTCGTCGGGATTGCGCCCGGCGTGCGCGCTCTTGCCGTGGACGACTATCGAGAAATTGCCGGTGCCCCCGCGAGCTCCCGCCAGCGTGCCGTCGGCCAGTGCCGGTTCGTAGGTCAGCGCCGCGACCTTGCCGCGCGCGAGATCGGCGATGAGCGCGGCGGAGGAGAAGGAGCCTGTCTCCTCGTCCGAATTGATCATCACGTCATAGCCGATCCGGCCCGCGAGCGGCGACGCCTCGACCACCTTCAACGCCGCGAGCAGCAGCGCGAGGCCGCCCTTCATGTCCGCCACGCCGGGGCCGTTGAGCGTGTTGTCGTCGAGGAAATGCTGGTCCTGAAAGGCATGATCAGCTGGAAAGACCGTGTCCATGTGCCCGGTGAACAGCATCCGCACCCCGGCGTCAGGCCGGACGCTCAGGACGAGGTGGCGGCCGTGCTCGATTGCGCTAACGCTGCCGTCGGAGGCGACGCTTTCGGCGGGGGAGGGGTTGATCAGCGAGATGTCGCCGGGCAGCGCCGAAAAGGCGTCCGCCAGCGTGCCGGCCATCGTTTTCAATCCCGCGAGATTTCGCGTCCCGCTGTTGATCGCGGCCCAGGCACGCGTGTTGCCGAGCATCGGCGCGGCGCCGAGCCGGTCGAGCAAATCAGAAACGGCGGGGATTTCCATCCCCGCCGTCTAGTCCCGTCTGGCCCCAGGGTGAACCCCTGGGATCGAGCATCAGTGTTTGTTGGTGCCGCCCGAATAGGCGTTCGAGCCACTCGAAGACGATGACCCGTCACTCAGCGCGGCTCGGCCCGCCTTGAACGGATTGCCCGCGCCATAGTTCTTGGCGCTGGTGGGACGGATCCCGCCGGAACACGCGAACTGGCGCGCGGAATCGTCGAGCGATCCGCTCGATACCGTACGCCAAGTGCCCGATCCCACATCGTCCGCGACCACGGTAAGGCTTGCAGTGTAGCTGGTCAGGTGAAGGAAGCGGTAGCGCGGGTTCGCACAATCGAATTCGAGGACGAGTTCGCGCGATGCGGTGCCGTCGCTGTCGTCGGTCGAATGCACGCTCCATGCGGTGACGCGGCGCAGCGACGTGCTCGTCGTAACGATGCTGTCGCGGTCGATGAAATAGGCTGTCGTCCGCGATTCCGACGTTGCCACGAGATACCAGTTCTTGGCGGAGGCCGGCATCGCCCACAAAGTTGCCGCCAGCGCTAACCACTTAAGCATAGAAACTCCCCTTGCTTCCTCGGCCCATCGTGCAGAGCCGCGACGGGGTTTGCAAGGGTCAGGCGCGCTCGAGATGTCCCGAAAACGCCGCGATCACATCCTCGTAGAGTTTTTTCTTGAATGGCACGATCAGCGTCGGGAGCTGGTACGGATCGACCCAGCGCCACGACATGAATTCGGGGTGGGGAGTCGCAAGGTTGATGTCGGTGTCCTTGCCCAGGAAACGGTAGAGGAACCATTTCTGGCGTTGCCCGCGCCACTTTCCCTTCCACACCTTGCCAATCAGATCGTCGGGCAAGTCGTAGAAGAATTCGCCGGGGGCTTCGGCGATCAATTCGACATGGCCGGGTGCGACGCTAATTTCCTCGCCAAGTTCGCGTAACGCGGCCTGTTGCGCGTCCTCGCCCGGATCGATCCCACCCTGCGGCATCTGCCACGCCTCGGCCGTGGTATCGATGCGCTGACCGGCGAACGCGAGGCCATCCGCGTTCAGCAGCATGACCCCGGCGCAGGGGCGATAGGGCAGGTCTTTATTCTTGCTCACGCCGTCGACTACTCGGCGGCCTGAGCCATCACGCGGTCGCCCTCGGCCTCGACGATGATGTCCTTGAGCGCGGCGAGCGCCCCCATCACGTCGCCGATGCTGGAGGGGATTGCCTTCCGAAGCGTGATGAAGCCGTGGATATTGCCCCTCGCCTCGCGGAACACGACTGGCACGCCAGCTTGGGCGAGGGCGGCGGCATAGGCGCGGCCCTGGTCGCGGATCGGGTCGAGGCTGGCAGTGACCACCACGGCGGGCGGCATGCCCGCGAGGTCGCCGAGCAGCGGTGAGCTGCGAATATGGTCGACCTCGCCCTGATAGGCGGCCATGAACCACTCCATGCTGTCCCTCGTCAGCAGATAGCCGTCGGCGAATTCGGTGTAGGAGGGGTATTCCTTGCTGGCGTCTGTCGCCGGATAAAAGGGCAACTGCGCGATGACCGGCACGGCGGCGGGATCGTCCCGGAGCGCCGCTGCGGTGACGATCGCTAGGTTGCCGCCAGCCGAATCGCCCGCGAGGATCAAAGACGTGACCGACCGGCCGATCTCGCCCGGACTGCCCGCGACCCAGCGCGCTGCCGCTTCGCAATCGTCGGGCGCGGCGGGCCAGGGAAATTCGGGCGCGAGCCGATAATCGACCGCGATCACCGGAAGATCGAGCACGCGCGCCATCTCGGCGGTAAAGCTCGCATGGCTATCGAGGTCACCAATCACGAATCCGCCACCATGGAAGAACACCACTGCTGGCCCGGGCTCGCGGCTCGCACGCGGATCGAACAGGCGAGCGGGAATGTCGCCCGCCGGTCCGGCAATGGCCAGGTCGAGCATTGCGCCCAGCTCGCCGATCGGCGGATCGGCGACATCCTTCATCATCGTATAGAGCGCCCGCGCGGCCGGTGCTTCGATCTCGTGCATCTTCGGACCAGGCATCGCCGCCAGATAATCGAGGAATCCACGCGTATCGGGGCGGACGAAGGGCTCGGTCATGCAGCTATCCTCTCGTGATGTGAGTTCCTAAATAAAACCTATGATCGCGGTCGTCCATCATCCTGACTATGTCGCGCCGGGCCAGCCACGATCGGGATATCAATGGAACAAAAACGGCGCGATCCGCGACCTGTTGCGCGAGGCGGGCGACGCGATCGAGTGGTTCGAGCCGGAGGCAATGCCGCGCGCATGGATCGAGGCGGCGCACGATCCCGACTATGTCGCGGAGGTAATCGAGGCTCGCGTCCCGCGCGAGAAGGAGCGGCGGATCGGCTTTCCGGTCAACGAGTTGGTTGCGGGGCGGGCGCAGATCGTGCCGGGCGGAACGTATCTCGCGGCCAGGCTGGCGATCGAGCGAGGTTTTGCGGCGAACAGCGCGGGCGGTAGTCATCACGCGCTGGCGGATACCGGCGCGGGTTATTGCGTGTTCAACGACCTCGCAATCGCCGCGATCCGCTTGGGCGAGGAGGGCCATCGCATCCTGATTGTCGATTGCGACGTGCATCAGGGCGATGGGACCGCTGCCCTAACCGCGGGGCGGCCCGGCATCGCGACCTATTCGCTCCACGCCGCGAAGAATTTTCCGGTGCGCAAGGCGCGATCGACACTCGACGTGCCGCTGGCCGATGGCGTCGGCGATGCCGAATATCTCGCGACGCTGAGGTCGACGCTCTCGCCGATGCTCGACACCGAACGGCCCGATCTGATTCTTTATCAGGCGGGCGTCGATCCGTTCGGTGGAGATCGGCTCGGGCGGCTGAATCTGACCGACGAGGGGTTGGCTCGCCGCGAGCAACTCGTCGCGCGCCTGGCGATCGATCGGGGCATTCCGGTCGCCAGCACGGTGGGCGGCGGTTACGGCGACGACGTGATGGCGATCGCCCGCCGCCATGTCGCCGCGATCCTCACGCTGGGACAGGCGTTCGCCGCCGGGTGGCAAAGAACGGTTTGCACGGACGCGTAACCGATCTACCTTGGCTGGCAGGGGCTCCCCACATAAAGAAGCCCGCGACACGACGCAGGAAACAGTTCTGACATGGCGACCGCCGCCCACGAAGTGACGCCCACGGAGGCGTCGTCCAATCCCCCCGCAGAATCGATTGTCGTCCGCTTTGCCGGGGATTCCGGTGACGGGATGCAGCTGACCGGCGGACAGTTCACGCTGTCGACCGCGCTGGCCGGCAACGACCTGGCGACGTTCCCCGATTTCCCGGCGGAGATCCGCGCGCCGCTCGGCACGCTGTTCGGCGTCTCCGCCTTCCAGATCAATTTCGGCTCGACCGCGATCGAGACGGCGGGCGACGAGCTCGACGTGCTGGTCGCGATGAACCCTGCGGCGCTGAAGACCAATGTCGATGCCCTGAAGCTGGGCGGGCTGATCATCGCCGACAGCGGCGAGTTCACCGAGCGCAACCTCGCCAAGGCCAAGTACGACGCCAACCCGATCGATGACGGCAGCCTGGCCAAGTGGCAGGTGCTGGCGTTCAACATCTCGCAGTTGACGCTCGACGCGGTGAAGCCGTTCGGGCTGGGCAACAAGGAAGCGTTGCGCTGCAAGAACATGTGGACGCTGGGGCTGGCGCTGTGGATGTTCGACCGCGACCGCCAGCCGCTGGTCGACTGGCTAAAGGCGAAGTTCGCGAAGAACCCGACGCTGGCCGAAGCGAACATCGCCGCGATCAACGCCGGCCATGCCTATGGCGAGACAGCGGAGATTTCCGGGCCGCTCCAGCAGCATCACGTTGCCGCGGCACCCGCGGAACCGGGGCTTTACCGGACGGTGACCGGCGCCGAGGCGATCTCGATGGGGCTCGTCGCCGGCGCGCAACTTGCGAACGTCCCGATGTTCTTCGGCGGCTATCCGATCACGCCGGCCTCGGCGATCCTCCATCATCTCAGCCGGCTCAAGGAGTTCGGGATCACCACGTTCCAGGCTGAGGACGAGATCGCCGCGATCGCCAGCGCCATCGGCGCGTCTTACGCCGGGCAGCTCGGCGTGACGTCGTCATCGGGGCCGGGCATTGCGTTGAAGGGAGAGGCCATAGGGCTGGCGATCATGACCGAACTGCCGCTGGTGGTGGTCAATTCGCAACGTGGTGGGCCGTCGACGGGACTTCCCACAAAGACTGAACAAAGCGATTTATATCAAGCAGTTTACGGGCGAAACGGCGACGCGCCGATGCCGGTGATCGCCGCACGCTCGCCCGCGGACGCGTTCGAGGTGGCGATCGAGGCGTGCCGCATCGCCACCGAATATATGACCCCGGTGATGCTGTTGACCGACGGCTACATCGCGAACGCGGCCGAACCGTGGAAGGTGCCAGAGGTCAGCGCCTACACGCCGTTCCCGGTCGAATTCCTGACCGAGGCGCCCGAGGGTGGCTTCAAGCCCTATGCCCGCGACGGCAAGCTCGCGCGGCCGTGGGTGAAGCCCGGCACGCCCGGCCTGCTCCACCGGATCGGCGGGATCGAGAAGGCGCAGGGGACGGGCAATATCGACTATTCGCCCGCCAATCACCAGGCGATGACCGACACCCGCCGCGACAAGGTGGCGGGCATCAAGGTGCCCGACCAAGCGGTCGAACTGGGCAATGAGGGCGGCAAGCTGGCGGTGGTGGGCTGGGGCTCGACCTTCGGCCCGATCCACCAGGCGGTGCGGCGTGCGCGGCGTAAAGGTGCGGACGTCAGCCACATCCACATCCGCCACATCTGGCCGCTGCCCGCGAACCTCGGCGCGCTGCTCAAGGGCTATGACAAGGTGTTGGTGCCGGAGATGAACACGGGCCAGCTCAAGACCGTGCTGCGCGACCAGTATCTTGTCGACGCGAGACCGCTCAACAAGGTGTCGGGCCAGCCGTTCCGCATTGCGGAAATCGAGGCGGCGATCGAAGGAATGCTCGCATGAACGACATGACCCCACCGCAAAAGTCGCTGCCCAAGGATTGGGAGACCGATCAGGAAGTACGCTGGTGCCCCGGCTGCGGCGATTACGCGATCCTGAAGGCGGTGCAGCGGACTATGCCCGAAATCGGCGCGCGACCGGAGAATACTGTGTTCGTCAGCGGCATCGGCTGCTCGTCGCGCTTTCCCTATTACATGGAGACCTACGGCTTCCACACGATCCACGGCCGAGCGCCGGCGGTGGCGACGGGGGTCAAGCTCGCCAATCCAGAGCTCGACGTGTGGATCATCACCGGCGACGGCGACGCGCTCAGCATCGGCGGCAACCACACGATGCACTTGCTGCGGCGGAACCTGAACTGCCAGGTTCTGCTGTTCAACAACGAGATTTACGGCCTGACCAAGGGGCAATATTCGCCCACCAGCCGTGAGGGTACGCGCTCGCCCTCGACGCCGTTCGGATCGGTCGATCACCCCGCCAAGCCCTGCGCGTTCGCGCTCGGCAGCGGCGCGCGATTCGTCGCGCGCGGGATCGACGTGCACAAGAACCTGCCGACGGTGCTCAAGGCGGCCTATGCGCATCAGGGCGCGGCGTTCGTCGAAATCTACCAGAACTGCATCGTCTACAATGACGACATCTTCGCCGCCTTCACCGACAAGGCGAACGCGCCGACCGGGCAATTGTGGGTCGAGCATGGTAAGCCGTTGCTATTTGCAGGCGGCGCCAAAGGCATTGCGCTCAATCGCGAGCAATTGAAGCTCGAAGTTGTCGATATAGTCGACGGCGATTGGGAGGCGGCAGGCGTGCTGGTGCACGACCAGACCAACCGCGCGATCGCGCACATGCTGGTCGAATTGCCGCTGGTCGGCTTCCCTGTAGCGCTCGGCGTGATCTACGACGATCCTGCGCCGACCTTCGAAAGCGCGGTCGTGGCGCAGAACAAGGCGGCCGCGGAGGGTAAGAAATCCGATTTGCAGAAGCTGCTGAGCCAGGGCCAGACGTGGCAGGTCGAGAAGCAGCCTCATGTGATTTGATTAGGAAGCAATGGCCCATTTTGCCGACATTTGTCGTGGCATGCGGAGCAGCAACTGTAGCCACTCCCGAGGCCCAATGGAGCTTGGTGACGGCGCGCGCCATTAAGCAGCACAGCGCGCGGTCGGTTGATTGTCCGCCCGATAATATTTGCATCGATGCCCAGTTCGATGGCGATTTTGACAATGCACGCGCCATTTCGGGCGTTTCTGTGCCTGATCGGTTTACTGCGACCGTGGTTCAGCACACTGAATTTCCACGAAAAATGAAAGTCTTAGTGCTTTTACAGACTTTTCCCAACGGTCGCCGAAACGTTTTCGTCCAAGCCTTGGCCGACGAGCGAGGCTTGGCCTGCATCGAAAAGAGGTGGTTTGACGGTAAGTTGAACATCCCGGTGAGTAAAATCGTTGAACGACCCAACGAGGTGTGCGTTCGCCTCTGATGAGCGATCCCGTCATTCTCTGGCTACGGCAGGATTTGCGGCTGGCCGATCAACCTGCGCTGGCGGCAGCGATGCAAGACGGACCGGTGGTGCCGGTCCATGTCCTGGACGACGAAACGCCGAAGCATCGCGCGATGGGCGCGGCGTCGCAGTGGTGGCTGCATCACAGCCTGGCGAGCCTCGACAAGGACTTGCGCGAGAAGGGCTCGCGGCTAATCCTGCGGCGGGGGAAATGCGACGAGGAGCTTGCCAAGGTCGCCGACGAGGTTGGCGCGCGCGCGGTTCACGCCGTTCGCCATTACGAACCCTGGTGGCGCAACGCCGAGCGGGCAGTAGCGAAGCGGCTCGACTTGCAGTGCGACGACGGCAATTATCTTGCGCCGCCCGGGTCGGTGACGACGGGGAGCGGCGCGCCTTACAAGATCTACACGCCGTTCTGGCGCGCATTGAACGAAGTAATGCCGCCGCCGAATCCGCTCAACCGGCCGCGTGAGATTGCGCCGCCCGGCAAATGGCCGAAGAGCGAGAAGCTGGCCGATTGGGATCTGCTGCCGACCAAGCCCGACTGGGCAACCGGATTCGCCGAGGAATGGACGCCGGGCGAGGCTGGGGCCCGCGAACGCGTCGAGCATTTCGTCGACCAGGTCGCGGATTATGGCGAGCGCCGCAACCTGCCCTCGGTCGAGGGTAGCTCACGCCTGTCGCCGCATCTCCATTTCGGCGAGGTATCGCCCGGCTATGTCTGGCATCGGCTGGCGGGCAAGGGTGAGTCGACGCGCACATTCCTCGGCGAGCTCGCATGGCGCGATTATGCGCAGAACGTGATCCTGCAATTGCCCGACTATGGATCGAGGAACGGCCGCGAGCAGTTCGATGCGCTACCCTGGCGGTCGGGCGCGGACGCGAAGGCCGACCTGCGCGCGTGGCAACGGGGCCGCACCGGCTACCCGATCGTCGATGCTGGAATGCGCCAGTTATGGGCGACCGGCTGGATGCACAATCGCGTTCGGATGATCGCCGCGAGCTTTCTGATCAAGCACTTGCTGATCGACTGGCGCGAGGGCGAGCGCTGGTTCTGGGACACGTTGGTCGATGCCGATTACGGCAATAACAGCGTCAATTGGCAATGGGTGGCGGGCACCGGAATCGACGCGAACATGTGGGGGCGGATCATGGCGCCGCTGCTCCAGTCGGAGAAGTTCGATGCCGCCGGCTATATTCGCGAATGGGTGCCGGAACTGCGCGACTTGGCCGACGAGGCGATCCATGACCCGGCGGATCGACCCAACGGTTATCCCGGCAAGATCATCGGCCATCGCGAAGCGCGCGAGCGTGCGCTGGCCGCGGGTCGCAAGGTGCGCTGACCATCGCAGAATCGCTTGGCGGCGGTGCGTCGCTGGTTCATGGATCGCGCGATGGATGCGCCGGTGCGGAATGGGAGGGGGCGTGGGCAGAGCGGGCCGCTAGCGTGGATCGGCGCCCGGGTACTCGCGCGGATCGATCGCGGGATCGCGGCGGGGGCGATCGCCCTATCCTTGCCGGGTGATGTGCCACGTCGGCTCGGCGGCCGTGCGGCGGGGCCGGAGGCGATCGTTATTATTCACTCCTGGCGTGCTTTGTCGCGGCTGGCGACCGGAGGGTCGGCGGGCTGGTATGAGGCATGGGCGGCGGGCGAATGGGAAAGCCCCGATCCGGTCGCCTTGTTCGAGTTGTTCACGCTCAATCGCCATACGCTGGCGCGAGCGGCGCGGGCGCAGGGGCTGGGAAGATGGGTGCGGCGGCAATGGCATCGCGCGCGGCGGAATGACCGGGCGGGCGCGCGGCGCAACATCGTCGAGCATTACGACCTCGGCAACGAATTCTACGAGCTGTGGCTCGACCCGAGCATGACCTATTCAAGCGCGCTGTTCGCGGCGCCCGACCAGTCGCTCGAGGACGCCCAGCGCAACAAGCTGCTGGCGATCCTGGAGCGTACCGGCTGCGGACCGGGCGACCGCATCCTCGAGATCGGTTGCGGCTGGGGATCGTTCGCCGAGACCGCGGCGCGCGCCGGGGCAAGCGTCCACGGCATCACGCTGTCGCACGAGCAGAAGGCCTATGCCGAGGACCGGCTGGCGCGGCAGGGGCTGGCGGGCGACATCGCGCTGACCGACTATCGCGACGTCGTCGGCACGTTCGACGGCATTGCCAGCATCGAGATGGTCGAGGCGGTCGGGGCGGAATATTGGGACGACTATCTGTCCGCGATCGGGCGCGCGCTGAAACCCGGCGGGCGCGCCGCGGTCCAGTATATTGCGATCGATGATGCGATATACGAAGACTACGCGCGCAACGTCGATTTCATCCAGCGCTACGTGTTTCCGGGGGGGATGTTGCTGTCGGAAAGCCGGTTCCGCGCGATTGCCGAGCGGCACGGGCTGGCCTGGTGGGACCGGCACGCGTTCGGGCTCGATTATGCCGAGACGCTGCGGCGGTGGCGCGAAATGTTCGACGCGATGGTGGCTGCTGGACGATTGCCCGCGCGGTTCGACCGCCGCTTTGTCGGCCTGTGGCGCTATTATCTGATGTATTGTGAGGGCGGTTTCAGGGGCGGCGCGATCGATGTCGCGCAAGTGACCCTGGTCAAGGAGGGATGATGAAACGAGCAATTCTGGCGGTGGCGCTGATGCTGGCGGGCGCGGCGGCGGCGCAAACGGTGATGATCGCGCCCGACAATGCGGCGAAGCTGCGTCAAGTCGGGGCGGAGGTCCTGTTCTGGAACCAGCAGCAGCGCGATCAGAACTTTCCCGCGATGGAGAAGCTGTTCCCCGGCCATGTCGTGAAGGCGGGCGGCAAGGTGCGGCCGCTCCCCGCGGGCAAACCGCTCGCGATTCCGGCGGGCGAGATCGAGACCGCGATGACCGAACTCAACATCTCGGGGATGATCGTCGTTCAGGACGGCAAGGTCCGGCTCGAACGCTATGCGCGCGGGTACGGAGCGGAGGGGCGCTACACCAGCTTTTCGGTCGCCAAGTCGTTCACTTCGACCCTGGTCGGCGCGGCGATCCGCGACGGTTACATCAAGTCGATCGATGATCCCGTGACCAAATACATCCCGGACCTCGCTGGGGGCGGCTATGACGGCGTGACCGTGCGCCAGCTACTGACGATGACCTCGGGCGTGAAATGGAACGAGGATTATACCGACCCCAAGTCGGACGTCGCGCGGATGTTCAGCGAGGAAGTGCCCGCGGGACAGGACCCGACCGTCTGGTTCATGAAGAAGCTGCCGCGCGAGACGGCGCCGGGCAGCAAATGGGTCTACAAGACCGGCGAGACCAACCTGATCGGCGTGCTGGTCGAACGCGCGACGAAGAAGACGCTGGCCGATTACCTCAGCGAGAAAGTGTGGAAGCCGTGGGGGATGGAACGCGACGCGTTCTGGATGGTCAATCCGGCGGGGCATGAAGTCAGCGGCTGCTGCCTGTCGGTGAGCTTGCGCGATTATGCCCGGATGGGAATGTTCGCGCTTGGCGGCGGCAAGGGCGTGGTGCCCGACGGCTGGTTCGCCGCCGCGACGACCAACCAGGTCCCGGTCTCGGCCGAGCTGGGGGACCGGTCAGGCTATGGCTATCAATGGTGGGTGCTGCCGGGCGGGCGTTATGCGGCGATCGGTATTTTCGGGCAGAGCATCATGATCGATCCGGCGAAGAAGCTGGTGATTGCGATATCGAGCGCCTGGCCTACCGCGACCGGCAAGGAATTGTCGTCCAAACGCAATGCGTTGTGGGTGAAGCTTGAGGGGGCGACCGCGCGTTGATCTAGCTGCGCGTGCTCCTGCTTGCGCGGGAGCACGTTGGGTCAGCCGACTCGCTCGAAATGCCCGCTTTCGAAATCGCCGGCGATCAACTCGACGATCCGCGCGGCAACATCCTCGGGCGGCTTGACCTTCGTTGGGTCCTCGCCCGGATAGGCGCGTTCGCGCATCTTGGTGCGGGTCGCGCCGGGATCGATCACGGCGACGCGGATATTGCTGACGGCTTCGACTTCCTCGCCGTAGGCGAGAACGAGCGTTTCCATCGCCGCCTTCGACGCGCCGTATGCGCCCCAATAGGCGCGCGGCTCGCGACCGACGCTGGAGGTCAGCGCGATGACTCGGGCATGCTGCGACTTGCGCAAGGCGGGGTCGAACGCCGCGATCAGCGCGGCCTGCGCCGACACGTTGAGCGTCATCACCCGCGCGAACTCGCCGGGGTCGATCGCGGGGACCGCCGACAGCGAGCCGAGCGTCGCGGCGTTAAGCACGAGGATGTCGAGCGCGCCCCAGCGCTCGCTCACCGCGGTCGCCAGGCGCGCGATGCTGTCGCTTTCGGCCAGGTCGAGCGGCGCGATCGTCGCGGTGCCGCCGGCGGCGTGGATCGCCTCCTCGACCTCCTCCAATGCACCAGCGGTGCGCGCGGTCAGGATGACGTGTGCGCCCTCTGCGGCGAGCGCCTTGGCGGTGGCGGCGCCAATGCCGCGGCTCGCGCCGGTCATCAGCGCGAGTTGTCCTGCAAATTTCATGATTATTCCGCGGCTTCGTGGAGGGCCAGTTGGTCGATCGCGTCGTGATCGGTCAGGCGGGTGGGGTAGTCACCGGTGAAACAGGCGTCGCAGTAACGCGGACTCATGTCGTTGCGCCCGGCCTCGCCGAGCGCCTTGTAGAGGCCGTCGATGCTGACGAAGGCCAGGCTGTCGGCGTGGATGAAGTCGGTCATCCCCTCGACGCTGAAACGCGACGCGAGCAGCTTTTCGCGCTCGGGCGTATCGACGCCGTAGAAGCAGGAGTTCGTCGTCGGCGGGCTGGCGATGCGCATATGGACTTCGCGGGCGCCGGCCTCGCGCATCATCTCGACGATCTTCAGACTGGTGGTGCCGCGCACGATCGAATCATCGACGAGGATGATCGACTTGCCCTCGATCAGCGCACGGTTGGCGTTGTGCTTGAGCTTGACTCCGAGCCGACGGATCTGATCGCCCGGCTGGATGAAGGTGCGCCCCACATAGTGTGAGCGGATGATGCCGAGTTCGAACGGAATGCCCGATTGCTGGGCGTAACCGATCGCTGCAGGGACGCCTGAATCGGGGACGGGGATCACCAGGTCGGCCTCGACCGGCGATTCGATCGCAAGTTGAGCGCCGATCGCTTTGCGTACCGAATAGACCGATTGGTCGCCCGCAATCGAATCGGGGCGGGAGAAATAGACCCATTCGAAGATGCAGGGTCGCGGCGCGTTATTGCCGAACGGGCGCAGCGACCGCAGCTTGCCGTCCTCGACGATCACCAATTCGCCGGGATCGATCGAGCGGACATACTCGGCCCCGACGACGTCGAGTGCGACCGTTTCGGACGCGAAGATATAGGCGCCGTCGAGCCGCCCCATCACCAGCGGGCGAATGCCGAGCGGGTCGCGGCACGCGATCATAGCCTGCGGGGTCATGACGATCAGCGAATAGGCGCCCTCAACCCGGCGTAGCGCGTCGATGAACTTGTCGAGCGGGTCGCGGTAGGAACTGGTCGCGACGAGATGGAGGATCACTTCGGTATCGCTGGTCGACTGGAAGATCGCGCCGCGCGCGACGAGATCCTCGCGCAGGAACATCGCATTCGAGATATTGCCGTTATGAGCGACCGCGAAACCGCCGGTTGCGAGGTCGGCGTAGAGCGGCTGGACGTTGCGTAAAGCCGTCTCGCCGGTGGTCGAATAGCGCACATGCCCGCACGCCACGTCACCGCGGAGCGCGCCCATCACTTCCTCGCGGTCGAAATTGCCGGCGACGTGGCCCATCGCACGGTGGCTGTGGAAGTGTGAGCCGTCCCAGCTGGTGATGCCGGCGGCTTCCTGCCCGCGATGCTGAAGCGCGTGGAGGCCGAGGGCGACCAGCGCCGACGCGCCGTCCGCGCCGGACACGCCGAATATACCGCATTCCTCGCGGAGCTTGTCGTCCTCGAACGGATTGGTCGTCAGCATGTCGGGTCCGGATGCGGTGGGCGCTCGGCCATATAGTGACGGCGATCTCATTTGTCGCGTGTTTGTCATCATTTCCGCGCGCATTTTGTCGGAGGCGCTTGGGCGGCTAGGGATACGAAGCATGACCGACTCGCGCGATACCGGGCTGACGCTCGACCCCAAATGGGATGCCAACGGGCTAGTGACGGCCGTCGTCACCGATGGCGATTCGGGCGAAGTGCTGATGGTCGCACATATGAACGCCGAAGCATTGCGAGCGACGATCGACAGCGGCGAGGCGGTGTTCTGGTCGCGCAGCCGCGGCGAATTGTGGCGCAAGGGCGCGACGTCGGGCAACACGATGCGCGTGCGCGAAGTTCGGATGGATTGCGATCAGGATGCGGTATGGCTGATCGTCGATGCGGCGGGTCCGGCATGCCATACGGGCGAGCGGTCGTGTTTCTATCGGCGGGTCGAGGGTGAAGGGCTGGAGCGGGTGGATTGACCTTCCCATCCCGCTTCTTCCGCCTGGGGAGTGCGCTATTATTGGCGGGCCTTCTCACAGCTTGCTCTAGCCAATCAAATCCCGACGCCCGACCGCCGCAATCAAGCCTAGAAGCTGCCGCGATCGAGGCGGGGGTAATTTCCGACCCCGCCAATACCGACCCGACCGGGCTATATTCGCGCGATCGCGACAAGATTTGCGTCGTGCCCAGCGCGACGGCGTTCCGGATCGGCGTCTATGTCGATTACGGCAACGATTACTTCTGCAGCGGATCGGGCGAGGCGACGCGGAGTGGCGAGACGCTGCGCGTCGACCTGACAAGCGCGCCGGGATGTAGTTTTGAGGCGAAGTTCGATGGCGACCGCATCGCGGTCCCGGGCGCCTTGCCCGATGCGTGCCAGAAGGCATGCTCGCGTCGGGCTTCCCTGGCTGGGCTCAATGTTGAACGGTTGAGTGATTCGCCATCGGAGGCCGCGGCGCTGCGCGACGGGCGCGGCAGGATGCTCTGCGACGTCGGCAAGTGAGGTTGACGTAAACGTAAGGCAAGCGTAACTGCTCGCTATGCCCTGGGTGCCGTCCAACGCCGCCATCGAGCCGCTCGCCGACCGGGAGGATTTCTCGATCTCCGATCTGTCGGCGGAATTCGGCGTCACCGCCCGGGCGTTGCGTTTCTACGAGGATGAAGGGCTGATCGCACCCGAGCGCCGCGGGACGCAGCGCATCTATTCGCACCGCGATCGCGCCAGGCTCGCGTGGATACTTCGCGGCAAGCGAGTCGGTTTCTCGCTAACCGACATTCGCGAGCTGATCGACCTTTACGACATCGGGGACGGTCGCCGCACGCAGCGCCAGCGTACGATCGACCGCTGCCATAGCAAGATCGACGCATTGATGGCGCAAAAGCACGACATTGACGCCGCCATCGCCGAACTGACCGAATTTACCGCGCTGCTCGAAACCGCACGCGACAACGACAAGGACTGAGGATGCCCCAATATACCCCCCCGGTGCGCGACACGCGCTTCGTGCTCGATCATGTGCTCGGCCTCGAGCGCTACGCCAACCTGCCCGGTTTCGCAAACGCCACGCCCGACACGGTCGATGCGGTGCTGGAGGAAGGCGGCAAGTTCGTTGCCGAAGTGCTGTTCCCGCTCAATCACTCGGGCGACCAGGAGGGTTGCACGCGCCACGACGATGGCAGCGTGACGACGCCCGCGGGGTTCAAGGAAGCCTATGCCAAGTTCGTCGAATCGGGCTGGGGCACGCTGAGCGCGCCCGCTGCGTTCGGCGGGCAGGAGATGCCGCACGTCATCTCGACCGCGTTCCAGGAATATATGATCTCCTCGAACATGGCGTTCGCGATGTATCCGGGGCTGACGCACGGCGCGATCGCCTCGCTGCTGGTGAAGGGCTCCCCGGAGCAGCAGCAAATGTATGTCCCCAAGATGGTGTCGGGCGAGTGGGGCGGCACCATGAACCTGACCGAGCCGCAGTGCGGCACTGATCTCGGCCTGATCCGCACCAAGGCCGAGCCGCAGGCGGACGGCTCCTACGCGATCACCGGCACCAAGATCTTCATTTCGGCGGGCGAGCACGACCTGACGAGCAACATCATCCACCTCGTACTGGCGAAGACGCCGGGCGCGCCCGACAGTTCAAAGGGAATTTCGCTGTTCGTGGTGCCGAAAATCCTGGTCAACGCGGACGGGTCGCTCGGCGAGCGCAACGCGGTCCAGTGCGGCTCGATCGAGCACAAGATGGGCATCCACGGCAACGCGACCTGTGTGATGAACTATGACGGCGCGAAGGGCTGGCTGGTCGGCGAGGAAATGAAGGGCCTCGCCGCGATGTTCATCATGATGAACGCCGCGCGGCTCGGCGTCGGGCTGCAGGGTTTGGCGGTTGCGGAGACGGCGTTCCAGAACGCCGTGCAATATGCCCATGATAGACGCCAGGGCCGCGCGCTAACCGGGGCGCAGGACCCGCAGGAGAAGGCCGACACGCTGTTCGTCCACCCCGACGTGCGGCGGATGCTGATGAACGCCAAGGCGCTGACCGAGGGGCTGCGCGCGCTCTGCCTGTGGGGCGCGCTGCAGGTCGATCTTGAACATGCCGCGGCGACCGAAGAAGAGCGCGAGCATGCCGCCGACCTAGTCGGGCTGCTGACCCCGGTGATCAAGGGCTACGGCACCGACAAGGGCTACGAGATCGCGACCGAGGCGCAGCAGGTCTATGGTGGGCACGGCTACATCGCCGAATGGGGCATGGAGCAGTACGTCCGCGATGCCCGGATCGCGATGATCTACGAAGGCACCAACGGCGTGCAGGCGATGGACCTGGTCGGGCGCAAGCTGGCGCAAAATGGTGGCCGCGCTGTGCAATTGCTGTTCAAGGTGGTGGCGGAAGAAGTCGCCGCGGCGAAGCAGAACGAGGCGACTGCGGCGTTCGCTACGGCGCTCGAAAAGGCCAATGGCGAGCTTCAGGCGGCGACGATGTGGTTCATGGCGAACGGCATGACCAATCCGAACAATGTCGGCGCGGGCGCGCATAGCTACATGCACCTGATGGGCATCGTCGCGGTCGGGCTGATGTGGCTGCGCATGGCCGAAGCGGCGGCGCGGTTGAAGGCGGCGGGCGAGGGCGATGCCGCGTTCCTCGACGCCAAGCTGACCACGGCGCGCTATTTCGCCGAGCGGATCATGCCCGATGCCGGCGCGCTTCGCCGTAAGATCGAGGGCGGGGCGGAGACGGTGATGGCTCTCCTGCCGGAGATGTTCGCGGCGGCTTAGGGCTTGGCGGGCGTTGGCGTCGCAACGGGTCTAGGCGCCGGTTCCTTGCGCCGCACGCCTTCCAGTCCGTCGGCGGCGACCGGCTTGAGCGTGAAACTGGCCGAGGTCGACGCGGCGGCGGATGTAGTCTGGGCGTTCGTCGCCGGCTTCGCGGGGGACGGCCCCAGGCTCGCCGTTGCGGTGCCCAACACTTGCAGCTTCATGCATTCGCCCTTGGTCGCGCGCTTGAATTCGGCGCAATTCCACAGCGCCTTTTCATAGCCGCGCGCCTTGTCGCGCAGATAGCTGAACGCCATCGTCGCGATCTGTCCCTGGCCGAGCGGCAGCGCCTTGGGCGTCTTGGCCTTGTCGGTCCACGCCATAAGCTTGCAATAATCGCGCGTGCCGCATGCCTTGGTGGCGACTTGCGGGAACGAATCCGCTCCCGCGCGCGGATCGAGCGTGACGAGGAAGCTGTTGGGATCGATCGAGGTCGCGCCGGGACCGCCAGCGCCGTCGTTCAGCGTCGCGGTATCGATCTCAGCCGGGTTGACCTCCGCCGTCGCCAGCGCAGCTCCACCATGCGCCGCCGAAAAGCCTTCGAGCGCGGCAATGCCCGGTTCGAAACCCGATACGATACGCAGGAACGCGGCAGGGGTGCCCCACCATCCGGTCCAGCGGAAGAACAGGTGTGTATTGACCGCCGTCACCTTGTCGAGGCTCGCGCTCCAGTACGGTACGACCCAGTCGGTGTGGTAGTGCGTCGACAGGCCGACCTTGGCGTAAACCGATCCGTTGAGCGCCGCCGCCGCCACGGCGCGTGCGCGCGTCCAGGCCGCGGGGCTGGGTCGCCAGCGGCTCATCGCGCCGTCGCACGCGAACGAGAACTGGCACCCGGTCGAGCGTTCGGATCCCTGGAAGATCACGCCGCACACCGACTTCGGAAAGGCAGGGTGGCGGACTCGGTTGAGCACGACCTGCGCCACCGCGCGTTCGCCCTCGGTATCATCGCCCGCTTCGTAGAGCACGCCGACCGCAAGGCAATCGATCGCCCGGGCCCGCGCATTGGCGTCGCCCGAAAAGACGAACGGCCGCGCGGGCGGGTTCGGTCCGGTGACAAAAGGCACGGCGTCGTTGAACGCCTTTGCGTCTTCCGGTGCGACAGCTTGTAATTCGACCGGTTCGACCGGGGGCAACTCGGTCTTCGGCACGACCCGTTCCGCGAGCTTCACACGCGGCACGGGACGGACATGCGGCGCAAAACGGACCACTAGCAACGGCCCCGCCACGACCACGAGCGCCAGCACCGCGAGAATCGCGCGCAGGACAAATGGAGTAGAGGTGGTAGAATCGGTCAAGGATCAGCCCGTCTGGGGATGCGCCGGAACGCGCGCACGGCTTTAGCGCAATCGTCGAGCGATCCCAAAACTCCCGAACGTCGCGATCGTTCCGCTAGCGAATCAGCTTTCCGGCAGGAAGTCTGGCACCGACAGATAGCGTTCGCCGGTGTCGTAGTTGAACCCAAGCACGCGACTGCCGGCGGGCAGCTCGGGCAATTTCTGCGCGATCGCAGCCAGCGTCGCGCCCGAACTGATGCCGACCAGCATTCCTTCCTCGGTAGCCGAACGGCGCGCCATGTCCTTGGCGACTGCCGCGTCGACCTTGATCACGCCGTCCAGGGCCTGGGTGTGGAGGTTTGCCGGGATGAAACCCGCGCCGATGCCCTGGATTGGGTGGGGGCCGGGCTGACCTCCGGAAATGACCGGCGACAGTTCGGGCTCCACCGCGAACACCTTCAGGTTCGGCCAGGCCTTCTTCAGCGTCTCAGCGACGCCCGTGATATGTCCGCCAGTCCCGACCCCGGTGATCAGCACGTCGATCGGCGAGTCGGCGAAGTCGGCGAGAATTTCCTGAGCTGTTATACGGTGATGCACCTCGATGTTCGCGGGATTTTCAAACTGTTGCGGCATCCACGAGCCCGGCGTCGCCTCGATCAGTTCGAGGGCGCGCTCGATAGCGCCCTTCATGCCCTTTTCGCGCGGGGTAAGGTCGAACGTCGCGCCGTAAGCTAGCATCAGCCGGCGACGCTCGATCGACATGCTTTCGGGCATGACGAGGATCAGCTTGTAACCCTTGACCGCGGCGACCATCGCCAGCCCGACGCCGGTATTGCCGCTGGTCGGTTCGATGATCGTGCCGCCGGGTTTCAGCTTGCCGTCGCGCTCCGCCGCTTCGACCATTGCCAACGCGATGCGGTCCTTGATCGATCCGCCGGGGTTCGATCGTTCGGACTTGATCCACACCTCAGCGTCGGGGAACAGCTTCGACACGCGAACGTGCGGGGTGTTGCCGATCGTTTCCAGGATAGTGTTGGCCTTCATGGCTGCGTGACTCCCTTGTCCGGCGTGAGATCGACCATTTCGGGCGGGTCGAATGTCTTTGCAAGCCTGAGTTCCGGAAACAGCCGAGACCAGACGAGCGTAATGACGATCGCCGCGATTCCCCCGAACGCTACCGCGCCGACCGGGCCCAACAGCGATGCCATCAGCCCGGTTTCCGCTTCGCCTAGTTCGTTGGAGGCGGAAATGGTCAGCTGGCTGACTGCGCCGACGCGGCCGCGCATCGAATCTGGCGTGTGCAACTGGATCAGCGAGGATCGGACATAGACCGACACCATGTCCGCAGCTCCGGCGACGACCAAGGCGGCCACGCTCAGCGGAAACCAGGTCGAAAAACCGAAGGTCAGGATCGCGATGGCGAAAACGATAACGGCGACCAGCATCTTGACGCCGACGTTCGACTTCAGCGGGCGAATCGAAAACCAGATCGACCCCGCCGACGCGCCGATGCCCATCCCGGCGGCGAGCAGCCCGAGCCCGCTAGCCCCGACGTGCAGGATGTCACGCGCGTACACGGGAAGCAGAGCGACCGCACCGGCGAGCAGCACCACGAACAGGTCGAGCGTGATCGCCGCGAGCACCAGCCGATTGTCACGCACATACGCGAACCCATCCAGGATCCGTTGCAGCGGATGGCGGTCCTTCTCAGCGGGCGGCTGCGGCACCTTGCCGATCAGGAAGATCGTGCCCAGCGCGACCATTAGCATCCCGGCGATCGCGCCATAGGCTAGATCGGGATGAAGCGCGTAGAGCACGCCGCCGAGGCTCGGGCCGGCGATCGTTCCGGTCTGCCACGCGATCGACGACACCGCGATCGCCGTCGGCAAGCTTTCGCGCGGGACCAGATTAGGGGCCAACGCGCCATACGCCGGACCGGAGAACGCACGCACCACACCGACCACCGAGGCGGCGGCGAATAGCACCGGCAGGCTCAACGCACCCGCGCTGGTCAGCAGTCCGAGCAATGCCGCGTTTGCGACGAGTACGGTTGTCGTGATGCGCACGATCCAACGGCGGTCGAACGTGTCCGCCGCTAGGCCGACAACTGGAGTCAGCACGAACAGCGGCACGAACTGCACCAGCCCGATCATGCCGAGCATGAACGCAGCCTGCTTGATGTCCATGGTCTCGCGGGCAAGGCCATAGACTTGCCAGCCGATCACCATACCTTGTGCGCTGACCGCGATCGTGCCGAGGAAACGCGACAGCCAATAGGCCCGGAAATTGGCGATCCTCAGGGGATGGTCGGCAGGAAGCATTGTCCGTGGCCTTAGGCGGCGGACGCCCCCTTGGGCAACCATGGCAAAGCTTCACGGGCGAATTGATCAGCTATGCCGCAGCGCACGATTGAAACCCGGCGCGCAACCAGCCTATAGCGCCGGCTTTCTCCTCCCCAAGGAAACGAGGTTTCGCCTTGGCCAAGCCAGCCGCCAAAAAGCCGTCCGCACCGCCCGCCACGCCCAACCGGGAACGCCCGGACGAGCCACAGCCATACAAGGCGTCGAAGGCCGAACTGCTCGATTTCTACAAGCAGATGCTGCTGATCCGCCGGTTCGAGGAAAAGGCCGGGCAGCTCTACGGCTTGGGATTCATCGGCGGCTTTTGCCACCTGTATATCGGGCAAGAGGCGGTCGCTGTCGGATTGCAGTCTGCGCTCGACGGCGAGAAGGATTCGGTGATCACCGGCTATCGCGACCATGGCCACATGCTCGCCTATGGCATCGATCCCAAGGTCATTATGGCCGAATTGACCGGGCGCGCCGCTGGCATTTCGAAGGGCAAGGGCGGGTCGATGCACATGTTCTCGACCGAGAAGAAGTTCTATGGCGGCCACGGCATCGTCGGCGCGCAGGTGTCGCTCGGCACCGGTCTGGCATTCAATCACAAGTACAGCGAGGATGGCGGCGTCTGCCTCGCGTATTTCGGCGATGGTGCGGCGAACCAGGGCCAGGTGTACGAATCGTTCAATATGGCGGAGCTGTGGAAGCTGCCGATCGTCTATGTGATCGAGAATAACCAGTACGCGATGGGCACCAGCGTGAATCGCGCGTCGTCGGAGGATCAGCTCTACCGCCGCGGCGAATCCTTCCGCATTCCGGGCATCCAGGTCGATGGCATGGACGTGCTGGCGTGTCGTGGTGCCGCCGAGGAAGCGTTGGCTTGGGTCCGGGCGGGCAAGGGTCCGATCATCCTGGAGATGAAGACCTATCGCTATCGCGGCCATTCGATGTCCGACCCGGCCAAGTATCGCAGCCGTGACGAAGTCCAGGCGGTGCGCGAAAAGTCCGATCCGATCGACCATGCGAAGAAGCTGCTCGAGGAAATGGGCGTCAAGGAGGACGAGTTGAAAGCCGTCGAGGCCGAAATCCGGAAGCAGGTCAACGAAGCGGCGGACTTCGCCGAGCAGACGCCCGAGCCGGAACCCGGTGAGCTGTATACCGACGTGCTGGTGGAGTCGTACTGATGCCGATCGAGATCAAGATGCCGGCGCTGTCGCCCACGATGGAAGAAGGCACGCTCGCCAAGTGGCTCGTCAAGGAAGGCGATACCGTCAAGTCCGGCGACATCATGGCCGAGATCGAGACCGACAAAGCGACGATGGAATTCGAAGCTGTCGACGAAGGCACGATCGCGCAGATCGTCGTGCCGGAAGGCACCGACAACGTGAAGGTCGGCGCGGTTATCGCGTTGCTCGCGGCTGAGGGTGAGGATGCCGCTGCGTCGGCGCCTGCCAAGGTCGAGAAAGCCGAGGAGCCTGAGGTCAAGGAACAGGCGGCAGAGAGCGGCGCGCCCGAACCGCACAAGGTCGAGACCGGTGCGCGGCAGATGTTCGAAGCGGCCAAGCGCGACGCCGAGGTCGTCGACCCCGCGATCCCGACGGGCACGGAGATGGTCAAGACGACCGTCCGCGAGGCTCTGCGCGATGCCATGGCCGAGGAGATGCGCAAGGACCCGCGCGTCTTCGTCATGGGCGAGGAAGTCGCGCAATATCAGGGCGCGTACAAGGTCACGCAGGGCCTGCTCGACGAATTCGGCGACAAGCGCGTAATCGACACGCCGATCACCGAATATGGTTTCGCCGGGGTCGGCACCGGCGCGGCGATGGGCGGTGCGCGACCGATCATCGAGTTCATGACGTTCAACTTCGCAATGCAGGCGATCGATCACATCATCAATTCGGCGGCCAAGACCAATTACATGTCCGGTGGCCAGATGCGCTGCCCGATCGTGTTCCGTGGTCCCAACGGCGCCGCGAGCCGCGTCGGTGCGCAGCATTCGCAGAATTACGGGCCGTGGTATGCCAGTGTCCCCGGCCTGATCGTGATCGCGCCCTACGATGCGGCGGATGCCAAGGGCCTGTTGAAGGCCGCGATCCGCAGCCAGGACCCGGTCGTCTTCCTCGAAAACGAACTGCTCTACGGCCGCAGCTTCGACGTGCCGGCGCTCGACGATTACGTCCTGCCGATCGGCAAGGCGCGGATCATGCGCGAGGGCAAGGACGTGACGATCGTCAGCTATTCGATCGGCGTCGGCGTCAGCCTGGAAGCGGCGGACGAGCTGGCGAAGGAGGGGATCGAAGCCGAGGTCATCGACCTGCGCACGCTCCGCCCGCTCGACAAGACGACGGTGCTTAAGTCACTCGCCAAGACCAACCGCCTGGTTGTCGCGGAGGAAGGCTGGCCGACCTGCTCGATCGCGTCCGAAGTCGCGGCGTTCGTGATGGAGGAGGGGTTCGACGACCTCGACGCCCCGGTTCTGCGCGTCACCGATGAGGACGTGCCGCTGCCTTATGCGGCGAACCTGGAGAAACTTGCGCTGATTTCCGCCGACAAGGTGGTGAGTACAGTGAAGAAGGTGTGCTACCGCTGATCCGACTTCGGTTCGGATAGGGAGGCGGCGCTGAGTTCTGGCGCATTAGGGCTAGTTGGAGCGGGTCTCGCGCTGGCGATCGTCGGCGCGTGCTGGATTCTCTATACCGGCCTGCGCGCGAAAGCGTCTGCGCGTGCGACGGCGGTCGGCAACGACAAGCTTGCGGCGTTACTGGAGTCGTCGCCCGCTCTGGCCATGATCGTGCGGCCTGATGGGCGGATCGACCTCTCCGATCGGCTGGTCGACTGGCTCGGTCTGTCATCGCCGCCGCGGTTCCTGGCGGACATGGCGGGTCCCGGCGCCGGATTGACGGGCGACGATGCCGGCGCGCTCGGCGATGCGGTCACGGCGGCGCAGAAGGCGGGCGAGCCGTTCGCCATGGCGATCCGGCCGCAGGGTTCGTCGCGCATGCTGACCGTACAGGGCCAGCGGGTGCCGCGCGAGGCCGGGGTCGATGGCGGGGTGGTCGTGTGGTTCTTCGACGCCACCGAAACCCAGGCGCGGATCGGCGAATTGCTGGGCCAGACCGCGCAACTGACCGATGCGTTCGCGGCGCTGAAGGGGCTGATCGAGGCCGCGCCCCTGCCGATGTGGTATCGCGGGCCGGATCTGCGGCTGGCGATGGTCAATTCGGCCTATGTTCGTGCGGTTGAGGGGCAGGATGCGCGCGATGTCGTGACGCGGGGGGTCGAACTGATCGAAGGGGCCGGCGCTGGCGGTCCCCTCGCCAATGCGGGTCGGGCACGCGATACCGACCGGCCGTCGATCGCCAATGCCCCCGCGACGATCGGCGGCGCGCGCAAGATGCTGCGCGTCCATGACGTGCCGCTGCCCACCCCGCCGGGCGGCGTCGCCGGTTTCGCGATCGACATCGACGAGCTCGAACAGGCGCGAAGCGGAATCAAGCGCTTCGCCGAGGCGCAAAGGGCGATGCTCGACCGCTTGTCCGCCGGAGTCGCGCAATTCGCCGCCGATCGCTCGCTCAGCTTCAGCAACGAACCCTTCATGCGCATGTTCGCGATGCGCGGCGAATGGCTGGCCGACCGGCCCGAATTCGATCGCGTGCTCGAGCGCATGCGCGAGGCCAAGCGCTTGCCGGAGGTGCGCGATTTTCCGGGCTGGAAAGCGGAGCGGCGCGACTGGTTCCTGGCCGCGACCGGCGCGATAGAGGAAAGCTGGACGCTGCCCGGTGGCGTGCACCTTCGTGTGGTCGGGCATCCGTTGCCCGATGGCGGGTTGCTGCTGATCTTCGAGGACCGCACCGAACAGGTCCAGCTAGCCAGCGCGCGCGACACCTTGCTTCGCGTGCGCACGGCGACGTTCGATAATCTGTTCGAGGCGATCGGCGTGTTCGCGGGCGACGGGCGGCTGCAGATCTGGAACGACAAGTTCCGCACGATCTGGGGGTTCGAAGAAGAGTTCCTGGCGACGCACCCGCGCATCGATTCGCTGGTCGCCGAAGGGTCAGGGCTGCTCGCGCAACCCAATCGGGCGGGCGTCATCGCCGAGCTGGTCCGGTCGGCGGCTGTAGGCCGGACGCAGCGGGCGGGTCGCGTCGCCTTTGCCGACGGGCGTCATTTCGAATTTGCCGGGGTGCCGCTGCCCGACGGCAACGCGCTGTTCACGATGCTCGATATTTCCGACAGCCGCCGCGCGGAACAGGCGCTGCGGGACCGCAACGAAGCGCTGGAGGCGGCAGATCGGATCAAGACCGCGTTCGTCGCCAGCATGAGCTACGAACTGCGCACCCCGCTGACCTCGATCCGCGGGTTCGCCGAGATGATGGGCGAGGGCTATGCCGGCAAATTGCCCAAACAGGCCGACGATTACGTCAACGCAATCCTCGAATCGGTCGCGCGTCTGTCGGCGTTGGTCGACGATGTCCTCGACCTGACCGAAGGCGAACAGAAGATCGATCGCGCGGATGTCGATCTCGAAACGCTCGCCGCCGCCGCGGCCGAAGCCGTTGCGCCCGCCGCCAAGCGCAAGTCGATCGACTTTGCCATCGAAGTCGCACCCTCGACGGGAACGGTGAACGGCGACGCGAAGAAGCTGCGCGAGATGATCGAACACTTGCTCCGTCACGCCGTCGCCGGGGTTGGCGAGCGGGGACGCGTGTTGCTGCACACCGACGGCGACGCGAAGGGCGCGCGGATCGTCGTGTCGGACGATGGCGCGGGGATGGACCAGGCCGCGGTCGATCGCGCGTTCGACCGTTTCGCCGAACCGGCTTTCCGCGATGAGTCGCGCGCACTGGGGCTTGGCCTGCCGATCGCCAGGCAAGTCGCGGAGGCGCACGGCGGCACGATCAAGCTGCTCTCCGAACCAGGATCAGGCACGCTGATCACGGTCGAGTTACCGCGATAGTGCGTCTCGCGACGCCGCAGGACAGCGAAAATTTGGGCGCGCAACTCGCCACCGTCGTTCGTGCCGGCGATGTCGTCACCTTGTCCGGACCGCTGGGTGCCGGGAAGACGAGCATTGCGCGCGGCCTGCTCGCGGCGCTGGGGCTGGCCGAGGAAGCGCCGTCGCCGACCTTCGCGATCGTCCAGCCCTATGCCCCGCCCGAGACGCGATTGCCGGTCATGCATGTCGACCTCTACCGGATCGAGGATGTGCAGGAGATCGACGAGCTAGGGCTGGACGAGGCGCGAGCGGACTCGGTCCTGCTGATCGAATGGCCGGAGCGCGCGCCGGGGCGCTGGCCCGACGCGCTGGCGCTGAGCCTGGACTTCGCACCGGATGGCGGTCGCGCCTTGACAGTTGAGGTGCCCGCGGCATGGGAAGGGCGATGGCCCCTGACATGAATCCGCCCGCTGGCGCCGCTGCTTTCCTCGCTGGTTTGGGGTGGGGCGACGCCGACGTTCTGCCGCTGGCGGGCGACGCGTCGTTCCGGCGCTATTTCCGCGTCGCCGACCATGGCCGCAGCGCGATCCTGATGGATGCGCCGCCGCCGCACGAGGATCCCAGGCCGTTCCTCGACGTGGCGGAGTGGCTTACGGCGCGCGGCTTTCCGGCACCCGCGATTATCGGCACCGATCTGGCGCAGGGGCTGGTGCTGCTCGAGGATTTCGGCGACGCCCGGATGCGCGAGACGGTCGATGCCGCGCCGGAATCGCTGTTGCGGCTCTACGAAGCGGCGGTCGATATTCTGATCCGCCTGCGCGGCGAACCGGCCGGGCCGTGGAAACCCTATGACCGCAGCGAGCTGCACCGCGAAGCCGACCTGCTGGTCGAATGGTATTGCCCGGCGGTCGGGCTCGACGTCAGTCTCGACGAATATCACGCGGCGTGGGACGCGGTGTTCGAAACGGCGCTGGCGTCCGAACCAGTGACGGTGCTGCGCGACTATCACGCCGAAAACCTGATGCTGATCGGCGGGACCGAGGCGCTCGGCTTGCTCGATTTTCAAGACGCGGCGGCGGGGCATCCGGCGTACGATCTCGTCTCGCTGCTGCAGGATGCGCGGCGCGACGTCGAACCCGCGATCGAGGCGGCGATGCTCGACCGCTATCGCCGGATCACCGGGGTCGGCGAGGATTTCGACGCGGCCTATCACGTACTCGGTGCGCAGCGGAACGCGAAGATCGTCGGCATCTTCACGCGGCTGTGGCAGCGTGACGGCAAGCCGCGCTACCCGGCGCTCTGCCCGCGCGTATGGCGCTATCTCAACGCCGACCTGCGCCATCCGGCGCTCGCCCCGGTCCAGGCTTGGTTCGACACCAACATCCCGCCCGACAAACGCGGCGACCCGATGGAGATCGGCGCGGAGAAAGCCGGAGCATGACCGCGAAGAGGACGCTCGCGATCCGGCCCGACCCCGGCGGCACGGTGCCTGACACCGCGATGGTGATGGCGGCGGGCCTCGGCAAGCGGATGCGTCCGCTGACTGCGACGCGGCCCAAGCCGCTGATCCCGGTCGCGGGCAAGGCCTTGCTCGACCATGTGTTCGACCGGCTGCGCGCGGCGGGAATCAAGCGCGCCGTCGTCAACGTCCATTACCTCGCCGACGCGCTCGAAGCGCATTTGAAGTCGCATGTGAAGGACGTCGAGATCATCGTGTCCGACGAGCGCGACCGGTTGATGGAGACTGGCGGCGGGCTGGTGAAGGCGCGTGAGATGATCGGCGACCAGCCGTTCCTGTGTGTCAACGCCGACAATCTGTGGATCGACGGGCCGGCCGACACGATCAAGCTGCTCGCGTCGCGCTGGGACGATGCGACGATGGACGCGCTGCTGCTGGTCGTGCCGTATGCCCGTGCGCACAACCATCCGGGACGCGGCGACTTTCATCTCGATGCGCAGGGGAAGATCACCGGCCGCCGCAAGCCCGGCCGTGTCGCGCCGTTCGTTTATACCGGGGTCCAGATCCTATCACCGCGCGTGATCCGCGACTGGCCGGAAGGGCCGTTCTCGACCAACCTGTTCTGGGACCGCGCGATCGAGGCGGGGCGCGCCTACGGCTTCGTTCATCAGGGGCTGTGGTTCGACGTCGGATCGCCACCCGCCATTGCGAAGACCGAGGCTCTCCTGATCGATGCCTGAGCGCGGCCTCGCGCTCTATACGATCCCCGCGCAGCGCGCGTTCGCGGACTCGCTGGTTGCGGGACTGATGAAGCGGTACGGCGACGACCCGTTGCGGCTGGCGCGCGGGACCGTGTTGTTGCCCAATAATCGCGGCCGGCGTGCCGTGCAGGACGCGTTCGTGCGCGCGAGCGGCGGCGGATTGCTGTTGCCGCGCCTGGTGACGATCGGCGATCCGTCGCTCGACGAGGCGGCGGGGGCGCTGCTCGATCCCGCCGATGACGATGCGCCGCTACCGCCGGCGGTCGATCCGCTCGCGCGGCGAATGATCCTGGCGCGACTGGTCGGGGAGGCGCGTGCGAAGGCGGGCGATCCGGTGACGACGGACGAAGCGGTGCGGTTGGCTGGTGCGCTCGCCCGGACGCTCGATCAGTTGCTGGTCGAGGAGGTCGATCCGCGCGCGCTTCGCGGCATCGACCTGGCCGAGGCACTGTCGGAGCATTGGGACCGCGCGCGCGAATTGTTCGAACTGGTGATCGAGCGCTGGCCCGTCGAACTCGCACGGATCGGCGCGATCGACGCGGCGGACCGGCGCGCGAAGATGCTGCGACGGCTGGCCGGCCGGTGGAAGAATTCGCCGCCGTCCGGGTTCGTGTGCGCGGCGGGAATCAGCGATCCGGCGCCGGCCGTCGCGTTGCTGCTGCGCCGTGTCGCCGAATTGCCCGAGGGTAGTGTGATTTTCCAGGACCTCGCGCTCGAGATACCCGACGAGGAATGGGACGCACTAGGCCCGCACGATCCCGATCCCGAAACCGGCTTGCGCAGGCGATCGATCGAGACGCACCCGCAATTCCAGCCGAAGCTGTTGCTCGACCGGATCGGCGCGGGGCGCGGCGAGGTGCGGCAGTGGCCAGCGGGATCGGGCCACGACGCGTCGCTGGCGCGTGGGCGGGCGATCGCCAATGCGCTGGCGCCCGCCGATTTCACCGGCAAGTGGACCACGCTGGACGCCGACCGGCGGCGGTTGGCGGGGATCCGCGCGGTGGAACTGGCGACCGCCGCCGACGAGGCGCAAGCCATCGCGCTGGCGCTGCGCGAGGTGCTGGAGACGCCGGGGAGGACGGCGGCGCTCGTTACGCCCGACCGCGCGCTGGCGGAACGCGTCGCCGCGCGTTGCGCCCGCTGGAAGATCGAGATCGACGATAGCGCGGGTCGGCCGCTGGCGACGCGCGCGCCGGGTACGTTGCTGACCGTGCTGGCGGAAGCGGCGGCGCAGGATTTCGCGCCCCAGGCGTTGCTCGCCTTGCTCAAGCATCCGCTCGTCCAGAGCGGTCCGCCGCGCACGCTGTGGCTGGACGGCGTGCGGGACCTGGATCGCGCGCTCCGGGGACCGCGCCCCGCGCCGGGCCTCGACGGGATCGATACGCACCTGCGCGACGGCGAAGAGCGTGAGGCGGAGATCCGTGCGGCGGCGCGCGAAGCGTGGCCCGACATGCGCGTCCTGCTCGAACCCATCGCCAGATGTTTCGGCGATGGCGAACAGCCGCTGGCGGCGATGATCGCGACGCTGCGCGAGACGGCGCAGGCATTGTGCGGCGACATGCTCTGGGCGGGGCCCGCCGGTCGCGCCGCGGCGGAACTGCTGGCCGATCTCGAGGTCGAGGCGGCGAACGGCCCGCCGACCGCCGACCCGGCCAGCGTCGCGCCGCTGCTTCGCACGCTGATGGAGGAAGTCGCGGTGCGGCCGCCGCAGGGTGGGCATCCGCGGCTCGCGATCTACGGCCTGATCGAGGCGCGGTCGCAGACCGCCGACCTGATGATCCTAGGCGGCCTCAACGAAGGCACCTGGCCCGCCATCGCCCAGCCCGACCCCTGGCTCGCACCCCGCATCCGCGCCGAACTCGGCTTGCCGGGGCTGGAGCGCAATATCGGCGTCGCGGCGCACGATTTCGCCAACGCACTCGGCGCGCCAAAGGTGCTGATCACGCGGGCGCGGCGCGATGGGCGTTCACCGACGTTGGCCTCGCGCTTCTGGCTGCGGCTGGAGGCGATGGCGGGCGACCGGTTCGAATACGCGCCCGAACTGGCCGACTGGGCGGCGGCGATCGACGATCCGGGCGAGCATAGTCCTCAACGCCGACCTGATCCGTCGCCTAGAGTGAAAGACCGGCCGCGGCAAATCTCCGTGACCGAAGTCGATCGCCTCAAGGCCGATCCCTATTCCTTCTACGCCCGCCGCATCCTGAAACTGTCGCCGATCGACCCCGTCGATGCAGAGCCGAGCGCGGCGTGGCGCGGGAGCCAGGTACATACCGTCCTGGAAAAATGGTTCGTCGAGGATGACGCCGCGCCGGGCACGCTGCAAATGCGGGCGGCGTCGTTGATCGGCGATGCGCGGACGCATCCCATGATCCGCGCGCTTTGGGGGCCGCGGCTTATGGAAGCGATCGATTGGATCGACGGCGAGGTGGCTGCGAAATCGGGCGAGCGGCGCATCCTGCGGGTCGAAGGGTCGGGCAAGATGCAGCTCGCCGGGATCGACCTGTCGGGCCGGTTCGACCGCATCGACCGCAATGCCGATGGCACGTTGACGGTGGTCGATTACAAGACCGGCCAGCCTCCCTCGACCGCCGCGGTGCGCGAAGGGTTCAGCCTGCAACTCGGGTTGCTCGGCCTGATGGCGCAGCAGGGGGCGTTCGACGGCGTCGGCGGGAGGGCGACCGGGTTCGAATATTGGTCGCTTGCGAAGAAGAACGGGCGGTTCGGCTTTGTCGCGTCGCCGTGCAAGGGGAAGGACCCGGTTCCGCCCGACGAGTTTGTGGATCTCGCACGGCGCAATTTCGTCGGCGCGGCGAAGCGATGGCTGACCGGCGGCGACGCGTTCGTCGCCAAGCTCAATCCTGACTACGCCAACTACGCCGATTACGACCAGTTGATGCGCCGAGACGAATGGTATGGCCGTGAGTAAGCCCGCCGGGAACTTGCCGCCTTTGGTCGCGGAGCAGAAGCGCGCGAGCGATCCGCGTGCGCACGTCTGGCTCGCAGCTTCGGCGGGGACGGGCAAGACGCAGGTACTGGCGGCGCGGGTCTATCGCCTGCTGCTCGGCGGGACCGATCCTGGCGCGATCCTGTGCCTGACCTTCACCAAGGCGGGCGCGGCGGAAATGGCGGGGCGGATCAACGCGCGGCTGGCGGCGTGGGTGCGGATGAAGGACGAGGCCTTGTTCGCCGACCTTCGCGCGCTCGGCGAGGAAGGCGGGCCGAAACAGCAAGCGCTAGCGCGGACCCTGTTCGCCAAGGTGCTCGACGCGCCGGGCGGCGGCATCCGCATCCAGACGATCCACGGTTTCTGCCAGTCGCTGCTTGCGGCGTTTCCCGTCGAGGCGGGGCTGGTGCCGGGATTCCGTCCGCTGGAGGGGCGCGAGGAAGCGCAACTGGCGCACGAAGCGCTGGCCGGCATGCTGGTTGATGCCGAGCGCGACGGCCGCGCCGGACCGACCACCGCGATCGGCGCGCTGAGCAAGGCGCTGGGCGAGGGCGGGGCGGAAGCGTTTCTCCACGCCTGCGCGAAGGCCCCGGATGCGCTGGCGGCGTTGCCGAGGGGGGAGGGGGTCCAGCCGTATATTCGCCGCGCGCTCGATCTGCCGCCCTGCGACGTTGAGGAGGTGATCGCCGAGGGCTGTGCGGCAATCGACGAGGAAGGATTGCGCGTCCTGCATGACTTCAACCTTGCCTGGGGCACGAAGGGTGGTCTTGAGCGCGCCGGGTTGATCCGTGACTGGCTCGAACTTCCGTCGGCCGAGCGTGTCGCCGGGCTGGAAACCCTTCATCGCGTCTGGGCCAAGGCCGACGGCGACATCCGCTCGTTCGCCAAGGGCCAGGCGCCGCAGGATCCCGATTATCCGCTGACCGCCACCGCCTTCTACGACGAATGCGCTGCCTTGCTCGCGCTCCGTACGCGGGCCGCCTATGCCGACCTGCTCGCACAAGGACTGAGCGTCGGGCGCGACTATGCCGAGGCGTATCGGACGGCCAAGCGGCGCGCGGGCGCGGTCGATTTTGACGATCTGATTCGCGCCACGGCCGACCTGCTCGGCCAACCCGGCATGGGCGACTGGGTGCGTTACAAGCTCGACCAGGCGACCGACCATGTCCTGATCGACGAGGCCCAGGATACCAACGCCAACCAATGGGCGATCGTCCGTTCGATCGTGGACGACTTCTTCGCCGGATCGGGCGCCAAGGACCGCAAGGTGCGGACGTTGTTCACGGTCGGCGATCACAAGCAGGCGATCTTCGGATTCCAGGGCACCGACCCGGCATTCTTCAACGCCGCCGAGCATCTGTTTCGCGGATTGGCCGACGTCGCGAGCGACCTGCCGGAATTCGAGCCGATTCCATTCGAGCGCCTGTCGCTTACCGCGTCGTTCCGCTCTACCCGGACCGTTCTGGAGTTCATCGACGCGGCGATCGGGGCGCTTCCCGGAGACGGGATGGGGGCGATCGACCTGGAACTGCACGCCAGCGAAGTGCGCGGCCCGGGCCAGGTCAATCTCTGGTCGCCGACGCTCGCCGAGCTAGGCGATGACGATGGCGAGGAAGGCTGGGTCGCCGACGCGGTGCGTGCGCATGCGACGCGGATCGCGCGGCAGGTGAAGGCTTGGATCGACGATGGCGTCATGCTGGAGAGCAAGGGGCGGCCGTTGCGGCCCGAGGATGTGATGATCCTGGTCAAGCGGCGCGGTGAACTCGCGTCGCTGATCGTCGCCCGGCTCTATGCCGAGGGCGTGCCGGTGGCGGGGGTGGACCGGCTGCGGCTGACCGCGCCGCTCGCGGTGCAGGACCTGCTCGCCGCGATCCGTTTCGTGCTGCAACCGCGCGACGACCTGTCGCTCGCCAGCCTGCTGGTGTCACCGCTGATCGGCTGGAGCCAGGACGAGCTGATGCACGCCGCGATGAAGCGGCGCGGCGGACTGTGGCAGCACCTTCAGGCGACGCAGCCGGCCGAACGGCTCGACTCGCTCAACGCGATGCTGCGCCGCGCCGATTTCACGACGCCCTATGTGTTTCTGGAGGAGTTGCTGACCGGCCCGCTCGACGGAAGACGCAAGTTGTTGCGGCGGCTTGGTCAGGAAGCGCGCGACCCGATCGACGAACTGCTCAACGCTGCGTTGGAGTTCGAACGCGTCGCGATTCCTTCGCTGCAACGCTTTCTCGACTGGTTCGATCGCGGCGATGTCGAGATCAAGCGCGAAATGGAGGAGGCGCGCGGCGCGGTGCGAGTAATGACGGCCCATGCGGCGAAGGGACTGCAAGCGCCCTTGGTCATCCTGGCCGACGCCACCGCTGATCCCGAATCGGGGCCGCGATCGACGATGAGCTGGGACGTGGAGGGAGCGAAACTGCCGATCTTCCGCCCGAGGAAGGACCAGCAATCCGGGCCGTTGGCCGAGGCGATCGAGGCGGCGGACCGGCGCGAACTCGCGGAGCATTGGCGGTTGTTTTACGTCGCCGCGACGAGGGCCGAGGAACGGCTGGAGATTGCCGGCGCGCTCGGTCCCAGGGCCAAGGGCGTGCCGTCCGAGAATAGCTGGTACACTGTCGCCGATACGGCGCTGGTGTCGCTCGGGGCGGGCGAGAGTGCGGCGGCGCGGCGGTCGTTCACAGGCACCGAACCGCAGCCGCCCGTCGCGGCTTCTCCGAAGGTCGAGACCGTCGCCACACGAACCGATTTGCCAGCGTGGGCGCGCGAACCTGCGCCGATCGAATCGCGCCCGCCGCGCCCGCTCGCCCCGTCCTCGATCGGCGAGGACGACGTGCCCGACCCGCCGCCCACGCCAGCGATGCGCGCCGCGGCCGAGCGCGGGCGGTTGATCCACGCGCTGTTCGAGCGCTTGCCCGCCGTCGCACCTGATGTTCGCGCAGCAGCCGCCGACAAATGGCTGGCGAATGTCGGCGCGGTGGGCGATCCCGCGATCCGCAAGGACATCGCCGCGATCGTCTGCGACGTCATCGCCGATCCCGAACATGCGGCCTTGTTCGGCCCCGATTCGCTTGGCGAAGCGCCGATCTCGGCAGTAGTTCCCGGCGGCCATGTCATCGCCGGGACGGTCGATCGCTTGCTGGTCGAACCCCACCGCGTCCGCATGGTCGATTTCAAAACCGGCCGCCGAGTGCCGCTCTCGCTCGACGAACTCCCCGATTTCCACTTGCGCCAGATGGCCGCTTATGCCGAGGCGCTGCGCGTGATTTTTCCCGGCCGCGCGATCGAGGCGGCGTTGCTCTACACCGCCGCGCCGCGTCTGTTCGACTTGCCCGCAGACCTGCTTGATCGCCACAAGCCCGGCTTGGCCGTGACGGAGCAAAGCTTGGCGCAAGGTCGTTGAGCAAGCCGCGCACCGATACTACATTCGGTGGCGAAGGAGATTCCCCCTATGGGTACCGTGGCGATTACCGACGACAGCTTTCAGAACGATGTGCTCAATGCCGACAAGCCGGTGCTGGTCGATTTCTGGGCCGAATGGTGCGGCCCATGCAAGATGATCGGCCCGAGCCTGGAGGAAATCGCCGACGAAATGGGCGATCAGGTGACGATCGCCAAGCTCAACATCGACGATTATCCCGATGCGCCCGCCAAATACGGCGTGCGCGGCATCCCGACGATGATCCTGTTCAAGGACGGCGCGCCCGCCGCGACCAAGGTCGGCGCCGAGCCCAAAGGTCGGATCAAGGCATGGCTCGAGGGCGAGCTGGCCTGAACTGATCGGGGGTTGCGGCGCACGGGGCAGTGGCTCATCGTGCGCCGATGACCTCGAACTTGCCCAGATATTCGTTGCTGTTCGCCGCCGCATTGATCGCGGGGGCGAGTTTCTGGATCGGCGACAAGCAGATCGCGCATGGCGCGGCGGCCATTGCCTGGAAGGGTAGCGGGGTCGCGTTGCTCGCCTTGTGGGCCGCGCTGAACGCGCGCAGCCGCGACGGATGGCAGATCGCACTGGTGCTGGCGCTGGGCGCGATCGGCGACGTGCTGCTCGAACTCAGCAGGGACGCGGGGGCGGCGGCGTTTCTTGCGGGGCACATTGTAGCGGCCGCACTCTATTGGCGGCACCGGCGTACAGTGCAGTCGGCCAGCCAGACCACGCTGGCCGTTCTGCTACTCATGGGCACCCCTTTCATCGCTTTCCTATTGCCTGCCGACCGCGCCGCCGCGCCCTTGTTCGCGATCTATGCCCTTGGCCTCGGCGCGATGGCGGGGAGCGCCTGGGCGAGCAGTTTTCCGCGTTACCGGGTCGGGCTCGGCGCAGCGATGTTCGCCGCGTCCGACTTGCTGATCTTCGCGAAACTGGGTCCGCTCGCCACGTCGCCGCTACCCGGCTGGCTGATCTGGCCGCTCTATTTCGCCGGTCAGGCGCTGATAGCCTGGGGTGCGGTCACGACAATATTACGCTGGAAAGCCGATGACGATCTTCACCATCGGTTATGAAGGCGCGACGATGGAGGCGTTCCTTGCCGCGTTGCAGGCGGCGGGGGTCGAACAGGTGATCGACGTCCGCGCCGTGCCATTGTCGCGCAAGCCGGGCTTTTCGAAGAATGGCCTCGCTGCGACGCTGAAAGATGCCGGGATCGGCTATGTCCATCTGAAGGCGCTCGGCACGCCCAAGCCGGGGCGCGACGCGGCGAAGAAGGGCGACTGGCGGACGATGGAGCGTATCTACGCGAGCCAGCTCGAACTCCCCGAAGCACAAGCGGAGGCGGCGCAGATGCGCGCGCTCGCAGCCGAGAAACGGTCGGCGGTGCTTTGCTTCGAACGCGACCCCCATCAGTGCCACCGCACGATGCTGTTGCGCGAAGAAGGCGAGGGCGTGGAGGTCGTCGACCTTATCCCGTAACAGGCAGCTTCACCGCACCGTCGTCGCTGCGTTCGAGCGGCCCATAGGCAAGCACCGTGTCGAGCGGCATCGCGCCGTAGATGTGCGGGAACAGCGCACCGCCGCGCGATACTTCCCATTTCAGGGTTTCGCCGAACGCGGTCAGGTCGATCGCCGCGACCCACAGGTCGGTTTGCCCGGCGAAATGCTTGTCGACCGTCTCGGTAAGTTGATCCGCGGTCGACAGGTGGATGTAACCGTCCGCCAGATCGACCGGCGCGCCTTCGAACACATCCGCCTCCAGCGCGCGCATCTGTTCGGCGGTCAGCACCTTGTAGGCGGTGGTGGGGCGGTCGCTCACGCTTCCGCCTCGCCATCCTCCATCGGCGCGTCGGTTTCGCCCTCGTCGTCGCTTTCCTCGATCTTCGCCGCCGATACGACATGCTCGTCGTCGGCGACGTTGAACAGCCGCACCCCCGCCGAGCCGCGTCCGATCACGCGGAGCGAGTCCAGACCCATGCGGATCAGTTTGGCCTGGTCGGTGACGAGCATGAGCTGATCGGCCCGCGTTGCCGGGAAGCTGGCGACGACGAGGCCGTTGCGCGCGATATTGTCGATATTGGTGATGCCCTGGCCGCCGCGACCGGTGCGGCGATATTCGTAGGCTGAGGACAGCTTGCCGTAGCCGTTGGCGCAGACGGTCAGGATGAACTGCTCCTTGTTGGCCAGATAGGCGAAGCGCTCGTCGTCCATCGCGCGCGGCTTGCGGGTGCCGTCGGCATCGTCCGGCTTCCAGTCGGCATGGCGCAGATAATCCTCGCGCTCATCCTGATCGGTCACGCCGACCTTGTGGAGGATCGACAGCGAGATCACCTCGTCGCCCTTGCCAAGGCGCATGCCGCGCACGCCCGTCGAGTTGCGCGACTGGAATTCGCGCACGTCGTCGCCGGCGAAGCGGATGGCCTTGCCCTGGCGCGTCGCGAGCAGGACGTCGTCCGATTCATCGAGCAAGGCGACGCCGATCAGCCGGTCGTCCTCGTCCTCGCCCTCGAACTTCATCGCGATCTTGCCGTTCGACGGCACGTTGGTGAACGCATCCATCGAGTTGCGGCGCACCGACCCCTTGGCGGTCGCGAACATAACGTGGAGCTTGGCCCATTCCGCTTCGTCCTCCGGCAGCGGCAGGACGGTGGAGATCGTCTCGCCCTCCGCCAGCGGCAGCAGGTTGATCATCGGCCGTCCGCGTGTGTTGGCGCCGCCTTCGGGCAAACGCCACACCTTCATCCGATAGACGCGGCCCAGCGTGGAGAAGAACAGCACCGGCGTGTGCGTGCTGGTCACGAACAGTTCGGTGACAGCATCCTCGTCCTTGGTCGCCATGCCGGCCCGGCCCTTACCCCCGCGGCCCTGCGCGCGGAAGGTGTCTAGGCTGGTGCGCTTGATGTAACCCTGCATGGTGACGGTGACGACCATCTCCTCGCGCTCGATCAGGTCCTCGTCCTCAATCCCGTCGGCGGCAGCGGCGATTTCGCTGCGGCGCGGCGTCGCGAACTGTTCGCGGACGTCGATCAACTCCTCGCGGAGCACTTCGTAGAGCCGCGCGCGATTGGCGAGGATTTCGAGCAGTTCGGCGATCGACGACGCCAGTTCCTGCAACTCGCCGCCGATCTCGTCGCGGCCGAGCGCGGTCAGGCGGTGGAGACGCAAGTCGAGGATCGCGCGGACCTGGAGGTCGGACAGGCGATACGTGTCCCCGGTAATCTCGGTTTCGACCGCTTCGACCAGCTTGATGTACTGTGCGATCTCGCCGATCGGCCATTCGCGCATGAGGAGCGCGTTGCGCGCTTCGACCGGGCTCGCCGAGCCCCGGATGATGCGGACGACCTCGTCGAGGTTGGTGACGGCGATGACCAGGCCGAGCAACAGGTGCGCGCGGTCGCGGGCCTTGGCCAGTTCGAACTTCGAGCGGCGCGTGATGACCTGTTCGCGGAACTGGATGAACGCCTGGATGAAGTCGCGCAGATTGAGCAGTTCGGGCCGTCCGCCGCGAATCGCCAGCATGTTGGCGGGGAACGATCCTTGCGCCGGGGTATGGCGCCAGAGCTGGTTGAGCACGACCTCGGGTGTCGCGTCGCGCTTCAGCTCGATGACGACGCGCACACCCTCGCGGTTCGATTCGTCGCGGACGTCGCTGATCCCCTCGATCCGCTTGTCCTTGGCGGCCTCGGCGATCTTTTCGACGAGGGCATTCTTGCCCTGCTGGAACGGGATTTCTGTCAGCACGATCGAGCGCTTGTCGCCGCGCCCTTCCTCGATCTTGTAGCGCGAGCGCAGGATGATCGAGCCGCGCCCGCTTTCGTAGGCGGCCCGCGCGCCGGAACGGCCAAGGATGATCGCGCCGGTCGGAAAGTCCGGCCCCGGCACGATCTCCATCAGTTCCTCGGTGGTGATCGCGCCATTGTCCATATAAGCAAGGCACGCGTCGATCACTTCGCCGAGGTTATGCGGCGGGATGTTGGTCGCCATGCCGACCGCGATGCCGCCGGCACCGTTGACCAGCAGGTTGGGGAAGCGGGCGGGGAGGACCGATGGTTCGTTTTCCGACCCGTCATAGTTGGGAATGAAATCGACTGTATCCTTGTCGAGATCCTCCATCAGGAAGCTGGCGGGCTTCGCCAGACGCGCTTCGGTGTAGCGCATTGCGGCGGGCGGATCGGGGTCCATCGAGCCGAAATTGCCCTGGCCGTCGATCAACGGCAGCCGCATCGACCAGTCCTGGGTCATGCGCGCCAAGGCGTCGTAGATCGCGGTGTCGCCGTGCGGGTGATACTTGCCGATCACGTCGCCGACGATGCGCGCCGACTTGCGATAAGGGCGGTTGTAGTAGAATCCACTTTCCTGCGCGGAGAACAGAATGCGGCGATGGACCGGCTTCAACCCGTCGCGCACGTCGGGCAGCGCGCGGGCGACGATCACGCTCATCGCATAGTCGAGATAACTCGTCTTCATCTCGTCGATGATCGAGATGGGGGTAATGTCCGAAGGGTCGGCGAGGATCGTCTCGTCGGTCAAATCTCTGTGCTTTCAGGTGACGTTGCAGTTCAATGACGATCTTAGCCGCTCGGGCGGCGGATGTCACGCGTACGCGCGCCCGCGCGCGGGGGACGACTGACGCACGTTCGCAATCACCCCATTCAATCCGCGTTCAGCCCCAGAACCCCAATTGCACGGCCGACGCGCCTTGAACGTGCCGCTTGCGCTTACTAGAGCGGTGCAGAAGGGCCGGGGCGCCCATGAGGAGAGTTTCGATGAAGAGGATTTCGACCGCTGTGCTGACCACGATGCTGGTCACCGGCGCGGCCGGCGTGACGATGGCGACGCCAGTTTTCGCCAAAAAGAAGGAAGAACCGGCCAAGGGCCCGGCCTACACGCAGGCAGTTGCGATCGCTGCACAGAAGGCGAAGGCCGCGTTTGCCGCGAAGGATATGGCTGCGGCCGAAGCAGCGACCGTGGAGGCGGAAGGTGCCGCCAAGACCGACGACGACCGGTATCTGGCGACGTTCCTGCGCTATGCGCTCGTGTCTCAGAAGATTGCCGATGCCTCGACCGGCACCAATGGGGCGTTTGACCCGACCCCGATGATCGCTCCGCTCGATTCGCTGATCGCTAATCCAGCGACGCCGGCCGATCTGCGCCCCCAGTTCGAATATAGCCGCGCGACTATCGCCTATGACCAGAAGAACTGGGCGCTCGCGACGCAATTGTTCACAGCGGCGCAGACGCACGGATCGACGCAGCAGAATCTGCCGCTCTACCTTGCGAAGGCTAAGATCCAGGGCGGCAATGCGGCGGGCGGCATGGCCGATCTCGATGCGCTCTATGCGAGCGGAAAGCCGCAGACCGAAGATCTCTTTAAATACGCGATCAACACGTCGTATCAGGCAGGGCTACGCGCTGACACACTGAAATGGATACAGCGCTGGGTAACGGCCTATCCAACCGAAAAGACTTGGCGGGACGCGATCGGTTTCTACGCTTTGAGCGCAAAGCCGATGGCTAAGCTCGACAAGCGGCAGCGCGTCGATTTGTTCCGTCTGATGCGCCAGACCAAGTCGCTCGCCGACCAGGCCTATTACGAGGAATATGCCCAGAGCGCCGGTGATATCGGCCTGCCCGATGAAGCCAAGGCGGTGATCGACGAAGGCAAGGCGAACGGGCGGATTCCGGCCGTTCCGAGTTCGGCGATCAAGGGGCTGGCGACCGACGCGGCGGCGCAGATAGCGGCGGAAGGGTCGTTCGATTCGCTCGAGAAGAAGGCTGCGGCGGCCCCGACCGGACCGCTGTCCGCTCAGACCGGCGATGCCTATTTCGGTCGCGGAAATTACGCCAAAGCGATCGCACTGTATAAGCAGGCGCTGTCGAAGGGGGGGGTGAATACGGACGAGGTGAACACGCACCTTGGCATGGCGTTGGCGATTTCGGGCGACAAGGAAGGGGCGAAGGCTGCTTTCACCGCAGTAACGGGCGCGCCGCGCAACGAGATCGCCGCGTTCTGGATGATCTGGCTCGACCATCCGCCGACGAGCTGATTCGTCCGGCTGGGTCCGAAACGGGGCGGTCAGCGATGGCCGCCCCTTTTTTCATTCGTCGCCGACCGGGATACCCGGCTGATGTTTCGACGTGCGAATCGTCAGCGACGTCTTGACGCTGGCGACGTTGGGAGCGGGGGTCAGGTGAGTCGTCAATATGTCCTGGAACGCCCGCAAGTCGCTGGCGACGATCTTCAGGATGAAGTCGATCTCACCGTTGAGCATGTGGCATTCGCGGATTTCGGGAATGGTCGCGACATGCGCCTCGAACGCGGCGAGGTCGCGTTCGGCCTGGCTCCTGAGGCTGACCATCGCGAACACGGTGATGGGATAGCCGAGCGTCGCCGCGTCGAGTTCGGCGTGATAGCCCTTGATCGCGCCGGTTTCTTCCAGCGCCCGGACTCGGCGCAGGCAGGGCGGCGCGGTCAACCCGACGCGGTCGGCGAGGTCCACATTGGTCATGCGGCCATCGTCCTGGAGCAAGGCCAGAATCTGCCGGTCAATGCGGTCCAATGCCATTCGCTTTCTCTCCGGTATTTTTCGGCGCACAGAGCCTTGCTCAAGCATAATAAAATTGCGGGCCGACGCAATCGTCCCACATTGCGACGCGCCAAAATGAACCGTTTAAACTGCGGCCCGACGAGGTTAAGCAATCGTTACGGTGCCGCACGAATAGCGGGCCGGAAGGTGGGGGTCCTTGCGCTTCGACGATAGCCTCGGCACGGTTCTGGGCGCGGACATTGCGACGCCGTTCGGCGCGCAATCGGCGTGGCGTCAGCTGACCGACCTGATCGGGCGCGGCCGAGCCGACGCGACGCCCGATGCATTGGCGCGACTGCGGGCGATCCGTGCTCAGGTACCCGCGACGGTGCGCGCCGCCAGCGCCCGCAACCTGGTCTTCGCCGAGCCGCCCGCCGCATTGGTGCGCCTGTTCGGCGAGGACGAGCCGTCGATCGCCGCGCCGGTGCTGTCGACGGCGCGACTCGATTCCGACGATTGGCTCGCGATCATTCCCGACCTGCCCCCCGCGTCGCGATCGTTGCTTCGCCACCGCCGCGACATGCCGGCGCAGGTGGTCCGCGCGCTCGCAAGCTACGGCGCGGCCGATTTCGCCTTGCCGCAGCCCGATGAACAGCGAGTCGCGATCGAAATCGACGAACCCGCGGCCGTCGTGCCCTTGCCGGCGAACGACGCCGCGCCGCTCGATCCGACGGGGCCGTTCGCCATTGCCGAACTGGTTGCGCGACTCGACGCCTATCAGCGCGATCATGGCGATCTCAACCGGCCGCCGCGACCGATCGCCGAAAGTCCATCGGCGGCGACCGATCGTTTCCGCTTCGAAACCGATGCCGCCGGTACGATTCGCTGGGTTGAAGGAGTACCCCGTGAGCCGTTGATCGGCGTGCGATTGGGTGCAGGGCCGATCCAGGTCGATGGCGTCGTCAGTGGCGCGTTCCGCCGCCGCGCGGCCTTCACCGACGCGCGTCTGGTGATTGCGGGGCAGTCGATCGTGTCGGGGGACTGGCAAATCTCGGCTACGCCGGCGTTCGATCGCGCCAATGGCCGGTTCGTCGGGTATCGTGGAGTCGCGCGCCGCCCGCGCGCTGACGAGCGGGCGGAGCCGATCCGGCGCGGACAAGCCACGGCCGAGGCGTTCCGTGCGCTGGTCCACGAGCTTCGCACGCCGACCAACGCCATTTCCGGCTTTGCCGAAATGATCGAGGCGCAAGTGCTCGGCCCCGCACCGGAGCCCTATCGCGAACGCGCGGCGGCGATCCGCAACAGCACGCGCGAACTGCTCGACGCGATCGACGATGTCGACACCGCGGCGCGACTCGACCAGCAAGCGCTGGTGTTGCGGCCCGGCACGGTTGCGATCGCGCCGTTGCTGTCGCGCGCCGCCGCCGACCTTGAACCGTTGATGCGGCTGCGCGGCGCCGTGGTCGAGGTCGATCGCGGGCCGCCCGGTCTTGGCATTCTGGGTGATGAGATGGCGGTCTCCCGCATCGTCAGTCGCTTGTTGGGCCTTGCCGTGTCGGCCAGCGCCCCCGGTGAGCGGCTGGTCGTCGTGGCGGGGCAGGAAGGCGAGATGGCGGCGCTCGCGATCGATCGTCCGCGTGCTTTCTCAGCGCTTCCCGGTGAGGCGCTGTTCGCGCTCGACAGCGAGGATCAGGGCGAAGGAGCCGCTTTGCTCGGCGCCGGTTTTGCGCTCAGGCTGGCGCGGAGGCTCGCCGTCGAGCTGGGCGGCGGGCTGACGATCGGTGAGGATCGCTTGACTTTGCGCCTGCCCGCGGCGTTGGATCACGACGTGGGGCAGCTTTCCTCCAAGTAACGTGACGGGCGAGTCCCCTTCGGCGCCGGGCTTTCGCCCGCATGCGCCCGCATCCGCGGATCTGATCGACTGGCCCGACGCGTTCGGCACGCGTTTCGTCGTGCTGGTCGATGTCGAGGAGGAGTTCGACTGGTCCCGGCCGTTGTCGCGCGACAACCGCTCCGTCGGCGCGACCGCCGCGCTGCCCGGTGCGCATGCCCGATTCGGCGCGGCTGGCGTTCAGCTGGCGATGATGGTGGATCATCCGGTCGCGACCGACCAGGCTGCGATCGACCGGATCGGCCCGTTGTTGACGGGCGGAAGTATGGTTGGAGCGCAGCTCCATCCCTGGGTCACGCCGCCGTTCGACGAAGCGCTGACGCCGCGCAACAGCTTTGCGGGCAATCTGCCGCTTGGCCTGGAAGCGGCCAAGATCGACCAGTTGACCGAGGCGATTGTCGCGGCGTTCGGGAGCCGCCCGGTCGCGTACCGCGCCGGTCGCTACGGAATCGGGCCGGCGACGTTCGATGTCCTTGCCGATCGCGGCTATCGCCTCGATTGCTCGATGCGTCCGGGGTTCGACTATAGCGCAGAAGGCGGTCCTGATTTCGGCGCGATCGGTAATCACGCGTTCCGGGCTGGGCAACTGATCGCGTTGCCGTCGACCACCGTCTTCACCGGAATGGTGCGACGGGGTGGCCTCGGACTCTACCGCTCGAGCGGCCACGTGCCCAAGGGTCGCGCCCTGCTGGCGCGCACAGGCTTGCTCGAGCGCATTCCGCTGACGCCCGAAGGCATCCCAGCCGCTGCGGCGCTGGAGGCTGTGCGCGTTGCGGTGGGCGAGGGGGTGAGGGTGCTCAGCTTCGCGTTCCACTCACCGTCACTGGCGCCGGGGCACACGCCCTATGTTCGTGACGAGGCCGACCTCGCCGCTTTCTGGCGCTGGTGGGATCGGGTGCTGGCCGAACTCGACCGGCTGGGCGTGCGGCCGTGCGGGCTGGCGGAGTTGATCGACGCGGCTGGTGGGCCCGGCAGGACTTGAACCCGCAACCTAGCCGTTATGAGCGGCCAGCTCTAACCAATTGAGCTACAGGCCCCACCCGCCGCGCGCACGAGAATAGCGTGAGCTATTTTCGAGACGCGCAAGGACGGCCAGCGCAGCGCCGCTGCGGCTGACGGCGCGGCTTTGCCGCGACGGATATCGAAACGCAAGTTTTCGGCGAGCCGCTTGCTATTGCCGGCCGAGCGCGGCAAAGCCCGCCCCGCGTCGGGGAGTGGCGCAGTCTGGTAGCGCGCCTGCTTTGGGAGCAGGATGTCGCAGGTTCGAATCCTGTCTCCCCGACCATCCCGCCTTTCGTCGCACGGCGAGCGTCCCCACAAATGGAAACGCCCGGTGCAATTTCAGATGGACGCTTACTTCTTCTTCGCCGCTTCAGCCTCGGCGCGAATGCTGTCGACGCTGCTGTTGTAGGTTACGGTCGCGGTGTTGGTCGCGTTGACGGCTGCGGCGTTGGCCGCCACGTCCGCTTCGTTGTCGAGCGCGGCGGCCTGATTGGACAGGTCGGTTTCCACCGCATTGGCGGCATTGTCCGTTGTCGGCGCGGGCTTGCTGCAAGCAGCGAGAGTTATCAGGCCGGCGGCGGCGATGGCGAAAGCGAACTTCTTCATACTATGCTCCCGTTGGAAACCAGGGTGCAGGGATTAGCCGCCCCGCGGTCGGGGTCAACTCCGATCAAGCGCAACCGCGCTCAACCGCCCTTGGGCGTCACCTTCTCCCAATTCTCGGGCGCGTTGGCGACGATCCACAGCATCGTCGTCCAGACTGCGACATTCTGGCGGAGCTGATCGCGGTCGATCTTGTCGAGCGTATCCTCCGGCGTGTGGTGCCAGTCGAAATAACGCGTGCCGTCCTGGCCGAGCGTGATCGATGGCCAGCCGAACTTCAGGATCGGTTCGACGTCCGTGCCGCCGCCTGCCGGGTCCTTGCCCCTGACGATTCCCAGCGGAGCGAGCGCCGCGCCGAGCCGGTCGCCGACCGCCTTCGCGCTGTCGGGCAGGTTGACGTTGAAGCGCCAGACATTGTCCGCGCCGAAATCGCTTTCGGAGGCCAGCGCGAATTTCTCGTTGGCGTGCGCCTTGGCATAGGCCTCTCCGCCATAGCCGCCGGGTTCCTCGGCCCCGAACCACACGACGCGGATCGTGCGGCGCGGGCGCGGGCCGTCGAGCAGTCGCTTGGCCGCCGCGGTGGTGATGGCGACACCCGCGCCGTCATCGATCGCGCCGGTGCCGATATCCCAGCTATCGAGATGCCCGCCGATCACGATGACACCGGCGCTCGGATCGGTGCCTGGCACCTCGGCGACGACATTACCCGATTCGGCGTCGGGCATCGTCTTGGGCGTCAGGACCAGCTTCAACGTCACTTTGTCGGTGCGCTTGAAGATGCGTTCGAGCTGTTCGGCGTCGGCGACCGACAGCGCGGCGGCGGGGATCGGCGTCACGCCGGGCGTCCAGTTGGTGCCGCCGGTGTGCGGCCAGCGTCCCTTGTCGCTGCCGATCGAGCGGATGACGATCGCCGCGGCGCCTTTCTTGGCGGCGACGTTCGGTCCGATGAAGCGCGCGGCACCGAAAGCGCCATAACCGCTGCCGTCCTGCGCCGCCTTCATTTGGTTGGAAACGAATGCGATCTTGCCGGTGAGACTCCCGTCAGGAGCGGCGAGCAGGTCGTTGAAGGTCGGGAAATAGACCACCGGGGCCGTGATCCCCTCCGGCGGCGTCGCGCCCGAGCGGCCGAGCGCGGCGAGCGTCAGTTTCTGCGGGTACGGGCCGACGACCTCGGCCGTTTCCACGCCACGCACCCAGACCGGCATCGTGTAGGTCTCGATGTGGACATTCTTGAAGCCGAGTGCCTTCAGCTTGACCACCGCCCAGGCCCGCGCGCGCGCCTCCGCTTCGGTCGCCGCCAGCCGCGGTCCGACTTCGGTCGTCAGCCCTTCCAGCACGTCCCACGCGACATCGTCCTTCAGCGCGGCGTCGCGTGCCTTTGCGACAGCAGGATCGACCGCGACCGATGTGGTGGGCATCGTGCGCTGGGCGATGGCGGGGACGGCGAGGGCCAGGGCGGCCACGGACAACATCAGGGCAGGGCGCATCTACTACCTCCGTTCGCCCTGAGCTTGTCGAAGGGCGTGTGACTATGCGGATGGCTTAGTAGCTGACCCCGTGCTTCGACAAGCTCAGCACGAACGGTTTTGTTTTGCGCGGGCGTTTGCGAATCCCGTATCCAATCGCTATCTGGCGCGCGACTTTCCGACAGCCAGATTCCAACCGGAGACCCCCGTGGCCGCCCAATACGCTTTTGTCATGAAGGACATGACCAAGACCTTCCCCGGCGCCCCCAAGCCGGTGCTGAGCAACATCAACATCCAGTTCTATCAGGGCGCCAAGATCGGCATCGTCGGCCCGAACGGCGCGGGCAAGTCGACGCTGATGAAGATCATGGCGGGCGTCGACAAGGATTTCACCGGCGAGGCGTGGCCCGGCGAGAACATCACCGTCGGTTATCTGGAGCAGGAGCCGGAGCTCGACCCGACCAAGACCGTGCTGGAAAACGTCAAGGACGGCGCGCGCGACGTGGCCGACATGGTCGATCGCTTCAACGCGATCTCGGCGGAGATGGGTGACCCGCAGGACGACACCGATTTCGACAAGTTGATGGAGGAAATGGGCGAGCTTCAGACCAAGATCGACGCGGTCGACGGCTGGACGCTCGACAACCAGCTCGAACTGGCGATGGAAGCACTGCGCTGCCCGCCGGGCGATAGCCCGGTCCAGAACCTGTCGGGCGGTGAAAAGCGCCGCGTCGCGCTTACCCGTCTGCTGATCCAGAAGCCGTCGATCCTGCTGCTCGACGAACCGACCAACCACCTCGACGCCGAAAGCGTCGAGTGGCTCGAAAATCACTTGAAGGAATACGCCGGCGCGGTGCTGATGATCACCCACGACCGCTATTTCCTCGACAATGTGGTCGGCTGGATCCTCGAAATCGATCGCGGCAAGTATTTCCCGTACGAGGGCAATTACTCGACCTATCTCGAGAAGAAGTCGAAGCGGCTGGAGCAGGAGGAGCGCGAGGAATCGGGTCGCCAGAAGGCGATCAAGGATGAACTCGAATGGATCCGACAGGGCGCAAAGGCGCGCCAGACCAAGTCGAAGGCGCGTATCGCGAAATTCGAGCAATTGGTCGAAGCGCAGCAGAATCGCACACCGGGAAAGGCGCAGATCGTCATCCAGGTGCCCGAGCGTCTGGGCGGGAAGGTGATCGAGGTCGAGAACCTGTCCAAGGCGTATGGCGATAAATTGTTGTTCGAGAATCTGTCGTTCACGCTGCCCGCGGGCGGGATCGTCGGCGTGATCGGCCCGAACGGCGCGGGCAAATCCACCCTGTTCAAGCTGATCACCGGGCAGGAACAGCCCGATAGCGGTACGATCGAGGTCGGCACCACCGTGCGGCTGGGATATGTCGACCAGAGCCGCGATCACCTCGATCCGACGAAGAACGTCTGGGAGGAGATTTCGGACGGGCTCGATTACATGAAGGTCAACGGCCACGACCAGTCGACGCGCGCGTACGTAGGCGCTTTCAACTTCAAGGGCGCCGACCAGCAGAAGAACGTCGGCAAGCTGTCGGGCGGCGAGCGCAACCGCGTCAACATCGCCAAGATGCTGAAGCGCGGCGGTAACGTCCTGCTGCTCGACGAACCGACCAACGACCTCGACGTCGAAACGCTGGGCGCGCTCGAGGAAGCGATTGAGAATTTCGCCGGCTGTGCGGTGGTCATCAGCCACGACCGCTTCTTCCTCGACCGCCTCGCGACGCACATCCTGGCGTTCGAGGGGAATTCGCACGTGGAGTGGTTCGAGGGGAATTTCGAGGCGTATGAGGAAGACAAGCGGCGTCGTCTGGGCGATGCGGCGGATCGGCCGACCGCGTTGGCATACAAGAAGCTGACGCGATAGCCCCAAGGGGTCGCCAGAAAGAATTCGATATGTTACTCCAATAGCCTCGGCTGTTGGGGAACTGTCGATGACGATCTATCACTATATCGTAATTGGCGTGTTCGCAGTGTTTGCGCTCGCCGACTGGTTGGGGCGGCGGACCGAATTTCCTGACGTGCGTTACTGGCGCGTGATGGGGATCGTTTCCGCGATCCTGTATTTCACGATCGCCACGCTCGCGCCGTTCGTGTGGGACGAATTCTTCGGCGCGCATCAGTTGATCGACGGGTCGAAGCTGCCGTTCTGGGCGCAGGTGGTCAGCGGTTTCCTGGTCCTCGAATTCGGTATCTATTTCTGGCACCGCGCGATGCACAGTTGGGACCCGTTGTGGCGCGTCACCCACCAGATGCATCACGCCGCCGAACGGATCGACGTGTGGGGAGCATACTATTTCCACCCGGTCGACATGGTGGGCTGGTCGCTGCTCGGGTCACTGTGTCTCGTCTGGATTTTCGGAATGGCGCCTGAGGCGGCGTTGGTCGTCGCGGTGCTGACGACGATCCCCGGCATTTTCCAGCACCTCAACATCCGCACGCCGCACTGGCTCGGCTATTTCATCCAGCGCCCCGAAAGCCACCTGATCCACCATCAGCGCGGGGTCCACGCGTTCAACTATGGCGATATTCCGCTGCCCGACATGATCTTCGGCACGTTCAAGAATCCGCGCGAATGGGAAGGGCAAAATGGCTTCCATCCGGGGTCCACGATGCAGATCCCGGAGATGCTAGCGTTCCGCAAGATTTCCTAACGGGATTCAGGCGGTGAACCGTTTCGTAAACCCCTTCACCGGCTGGCCCGCCTCCACGAACGCCTCGACATGGTCGATCCGCGCGAGCGGGGGGCCTTCGCGGACGGCCTCGACCAGGGCGGCGACGGCGTCCTCCTCGCCGGAAGCCAGGATTTCAACCGTTCCGTCCTGGCGATTGCGCACCCAGCCGGTGACGCCAAGCGCCTGCGCCTTGCGGATGGCATAGTCGCGAAAGCCGACCTGGTGAACCTTGCCCGACACCACGACCCGCTGCATCACGCCCATATACTTTGATCCCTTCACCCGACGACGGGATGACCCCGCTCGTCGCCGAAGGTGCTATCATCGTTCGCGAAAAGCCGAAGCGGCCCCGCACGACCATTCGCCGCGCCGATGGTGCGGTTCGGCGGGACCAGAGCAGGAAGCGCGCCGAACCGATCGGTTGCTAATTAACATCGCGGCCTTTTCAGCGCGATGTGCGACTTATGCCGCCTTGCCGCGTGCTGCATCGACACTCCACGGTCCGGCGCCCGCCGCGGCGATGAACAGGAAGATGAAGCAATAGAGCATCGCCGCTTCGCCCATATTCACAGCGGGGAAGAAGCTCTTGGGGGCGTGAACCATGAAATAGGCGGCCGCCGACATGCCCGACACGACGAACGCCGCCGGACGCGTGAACAGGCCGATCACCAGGAGCGCGCCGCCGACCAGTTCGATCGCGCCCGCGGTATAGAGCAACGGATTGAGCGGCATCGGAAAGGGCGGGATGCCGAAATATTTCGACACGCCATGCTGCAGGAAGCCGAGGCCGGCGACGATACGGAGCAGCGACAGCAATCGCGGCGACCAGCTTGCGGGAATGGGCATCAAACCTCCTGTTATTACAAGAGCAGACCTAGGGCATGTTTGGCCCGACAACCATCCAACGAACGGAAACGCTTCGTTACGCGGACGGATAGGTGATCGCGATCACCTCATATTCCTTCTCGCCAGCCGGTAGCAGGACGCGGCGCAGGTCGCCCACCGTGGAGCCGCGTAGCGCGCGGGCGAGAGGAGAACCCCAGCCGACGCGGCCTTGCCCGGCATCGCCCTCGTCGTCGCCGACCAGGGTCATCGTGCGGTGGTTGTCGTCCTCATCGGCGATGGTCACGGTCGCGCCGAAGAACACACGGGACCGGTCGGGCGCCGCGGCGGGATCGACGACCTTTGCCTCCTTCATCCGCTTCGCTAGCCAGCCGAGCCGCCGGTCGATCTGGCGCAGCCGTTGGCGGCCGTAGATGTAGTCGCCATTCTCCGACCGGTCGCCGTTCCCCGCCGCCCAGGAAATCACTTCGACCAGCTTGGGTCGCTCGTCGCCGAACAACTGGTCATATTCCGCGCGCAGCGCCGCAAAACCGGCGGGCGTGATATAGTTGGGACGATCGGAGATGGTTCAGCCTGGCCGCTTGTTGCCGAGATACCAGCTAAGCCGCGCATTCCCCGTCGAAGTCGCGCGCTGCGGGTTTATCAAGTCATAGACTACCGCGTTTTCGAGCACATGCTGGACGTACCGCTTGGTCTCATCGAACGGAATCGCCTCGATCCAGTCGATCCAGTCGACCGCGCCAGTCCGTGGATCGCCGTTCGCTGCGAGCCATTTATTCACGTTGCCGCCGCCAGCGTTGTAGGCGGCGATCGCCAGCGGATAGCTGCCGTAACTATTATACAGCCGCGCGAAATAGGCGGTGCCGATCTGAATGTTGTAATCGGTACTGCTCAGCAGCATGCCCGAATCCCAGGCAAGTCCGAGCTTGGTTGCCTGTTCGCGGCCCGTCCCCGGCATCAGCTGCATGACGCCGCGGGCGCCGGCGCGGCTAATGAGGGCGGGGTCGAACTGGGATTCCTGGCGCATGATGCCGTGCGCGACGCTCCAGCTGCCTGTCGCGCTGGCGGGAATGTTGACCGTCGGGAAGCCAGCCAGCGTATATTCGCTGACGCCGTTGAGCAGTGCGCTGCGCCCGACCATCACCGCCAAGTCGGGGCGGCTGAGCATCCGCGCGAGTTCGGCGGCGAGGACGTGGTCGGCCTCGGTCGTGGCGTTGTTGGCGATCTGGCGGACGAACGCCGATTGCTCCTCATGCGCGCCTATTGTGCCGAGGAACTGCGCAGCGCGGACGATTTCGCTCTTGTAGAAAGCGGTCCGCACGGCGGCATCGACCGGGCGGTTGATCGCGTCGGTCGGCGGGGTCATCGCCAGGCCGAGGCGCTCCGTCGCTAGCTGGCCGTAGAACTGGTCGCGATAGGCCGACGCACGAGTCAGGTAGGTCCTGGCGTCCTCCTTGCGACCCGCAGCCTCTGTCGCGCGGGCGGCCCAGTAAAAGCCCTTCGACTTGAGCGCGGTCGAGCGCGAGCCGCCGGTATAGCGGACGAACATCGGCGCGGCGTCGGCCGGGCGGCCCAGCCGCTTCATCGCGGCCTGCCCGGCGAGCCAGACGAGGTCGGTATAGGGATCGCGCTCGCCATAAGGGCGCAGCGACACGTCGGTGCCTGCGGGATAGGCGTCGTCGACCTGGCTCGCGATCGCATAGGCGGTGCCGGAATCGCCCGCCGCCAGCGCGGCGCGGGCATTCTTGAGCAGCAAGTCGAACCAGCGATCGGGGTCGGTCGGCAATTTGGCGAAATTGTGTGGCCGCGCGAGCAGGGAGCGCGCCGAGGACGCCGCGCCCGAATTGGTCAGCCAGATCGCCTTGTCGGCGAGATAGCCGGGATCGCCCGCGCCGATCGCGTCGGCCCCGCCCGCACCCGGCGCGCCGGTGCGCAGATCGAGCCGCGCCTGGAACAGCGGGCGAGCGGCGGGGCTGGTCAGCAGGATCTGGCGCGACGCCGCGCTCGTCTGACCCTGCCACAGCAACTGGTCCATCCGCGCATCGTGATCGGCCGGGGTCAGCGCGTCCGAGAAGGTCGTCAGCACGATAGATTCGTCGGCGGTCGACAGCGGTCCCGTCACCCAGCCGGTGCGCGCCGCGTTCTTCGCCTCGTCGCGCGCCCCGGTGTTGTTAAGGGCCTGCGCGAAACGCACCCATGCGGTCGCGTTCTGCGGCGGGTACCGGCGGAAAAAGGCGATGGCGGTCGACGCCGAGAAGTTCCCCTGGCCCAACGCCGCTTCGGCATTGCGGCGCATCACCGTCTCGCCCGGCCAGCCCGGATGCGCGAGCAGGAAGCGCGCATAGCTGTCGAACGGCGCGTTGTTGGTCTGGCTCAGCGACCGCCATTCGGTGATCGCTGCCGACAAGGCGGCGTTGGCCGTCGGATCGCCGCTGGTTCCCGCCAACCGCGCCTTCGCCCAGTCGAACTGATCCTGAAACGCATAGCTCGTCGCGGCCATGCCCGACAAAAAGGTGGCGGTGAGTGCGGTCTTGATCCAAGGCGCGATCATGTGGACAGCATATAGCGCAGCCTTCTATCTGTCAGGTGAATAAACCGCGATTTGGCCGCGGATAAGGAGCTTTTAGGCATGTTTTCGGGATCGATCCCGGCGCTGGTCACGCCGTTTGCGGCGGACGGAAGCTTCGTCGAAAGCGCGTTTCGCGAATTGGTGGAGTGGCAAATCGCCGAAGGATCGGCGGGGCTGGTTCCCGTCGGCACCACCGGCGAAGCGGCGACGCTGACGTTCGAGGAGCACTTCAACGTGGTCCGCGTCTGCGTCGATCAGGCGAGGGGCCGCGTGCCGATCCTGGCCGGGGCGGGGTCGAACGACACGCGCGTCGCGATCGGCAACGTCCGCGCCGCCAAGGAAGCCGGTGCCGACGCCGCGCTGATGGTGCCGCCTTATTACAACCGCCCGAGCCAGGAGGGCATCTTTCGTCATTTCGAGGCGATCGCGACCGAAACCTCGCTACCGATCGTGCTCTACAACGTGCCCGGCCGCACCGTGACCGACATTCAGCCAGCGACGATGGCGCGGATCGTCAAGGCGTTCCCGGGCACGTTCATCGGGGTGAAGGACGCCACCGGCAGCCTGGGGCGCGTGACCGAGCAGCGGCTCGGCTGCGGGCCGGATTTCATCCAGTTGTCGGGCAATGACGAGACAGCGCTGGCGTTTAACGCGATGGGTGGGACGGGGTGCATCTCCGTCACCGCGAACGTCGCGCCGCGGCTGTGCGCCGATTTCCAGGTTGCGTGGGCGGCGGGCGATGTCGCGAAGGCCCGGGCGTTGCACGACCGGCTCTATGCGCTGCACCTCGCGATGTTCACCGACGCCTCGCCCGGACCGGTCAAATATGCGCTAGGCAAGGTGAAGCCGGAGTGGCCGCTCCATTTGCGCCTGCCGATGACGCCTGCTGGCGAGGCGGCGCGGGCGGCAGTGGATGCGGCGATGGCGGGGGCAGGGCTGGCCTAACCGCCGCTTCGCGCCTACATGCGCGCTCCCATGTCTCGTCCCAAGCCTGCTACGTTCGATAAGAAGAAGATCGTCGCCGAGAACCGGCGCGCGCGGTTCGATTATTCGATCGACCAGACGTTCGAGGCCGGGATCGCGCTGACGGGGACCGAAGTGAAGTCGCTGCGGTTCGGCGAGGGGTCGATCGCGGAGAGCTATGCCGAGGTGTCGCCCGACGGCGGGGTATGGCTGATCAATTCAAACATTCCCGAATTCAGCCACGGCAATCGCTTCAACCACGAACCGAAGCGGCCGCGCAAACTGCTGATGCACGAGCGCGAGATCAACAAGTTGCATGGCGCCGTCGCGCGCGAGGGCATGACGCTGGTGCCGCTGATGATCTATTTCAACTCGCAAGGCCGCGCGAAGCTCGAACTGGCGCTCGCCAAGGGACGCAAAGCGCACGACAAGCGCGAGCATATCAAGGAACGCGACTGGAAGAAGGAAGCTGGTCGCATCATGCGTGAACGCGGCTGACGACGGGGTGTCGTCGCGCTGAAACATGCGCGATTCCGGGCGATTGACTGGGCGTATCACCGGCGTAAAACACGCCGCGTCATAACAAAGGGGCGCGGCCGTCCAACCGCTATCCCGACATGCCCCCAGTAAGGATTCGCTCCATGAAGCCCATTACCTTCGCGCTCCTCGCCGCCACCGCCTTGGGCGGAATAGCGGTCGCGCAGCAGACCGTCGCCGCCGCCCCCGCTGCCGCTGGGAAGCCGACCTTCGGTACGTTCGGTATGGACACCGCCGGCATGGACAAGTCGGTCGCGCCGGGCGACAATTTCTACGATTACGGCAATGGCCTATGGGCGAAGAACACGCCGATCCCCGCGGACAAATCGAACTACGGCTCGTTCAACCTGCTCAGCGACCTGTCTGAAGAGCGGACCAAGGGTATTCTGGAAGGCGTCGCGAGCGATTCTAAATCTAAGATCGGCGTTGCCTATTCTACCTATCTCGACCGCCCGGCGATCGATGCGAAGGGCATGGCGCCGATCGCGCCGTGGCTCGGCAAGATCAAGGCCGCGACCAAGGCGACCTACCCAGCCTTGCTCGCCGAGGCTGGGCGCGCGGGGATCGGCGGTCCGTTCGGCGCGTACGTCGGGCAGGATGACAAGAATCCCGAAGTCTATGCGCTCGGCCTCGTTCAGTCGGGCCTGGGTCTGCCCGACCGCGACTATTATCTGTCGACCGATGCAAAGCTTGCTCAGGCAAAGGCCGCGTATCAGGCGCATATCGCCAAGGTGCTGACGATGGCGGGCGAAAGCGATGCCGATGCGCGCGCCAAGGCGATCGTCGATTTCGAAACCGCGATCGCGCAGGTCAGCTGGACTCGCGTCGACAGCCGCGACGCGGACAAGACCTACAACAAGATGAGGGTCGCGGACTTGCTGAAGTCGGCGCCGGGCTTCGACTTCGCGACGTATTTCAAGGATCAGGGGGCGCCCGTCGATTCGGTCATCGTGGCGCAGCCGAGCGCGGTCGCCGGCATCGCGAAGCTGGTCGCCGACGCGCCGATCGGGGTGCTGCAGGACCAGTTGCTGGTGCGAAGCCTCGACAATTTCGCCGACGTGCTGCCCAAGCAGTTCGACGACGAGCAATTCGCTTTCTATGGCAAGACGCTGTCGGGCACGCCCGAGCAGGAGGCGCGTTGGAAGCGCGCGGTGCAGTTCACCACCGGCTCGCTCGATGACGAGGTCAGCAAGATCTACGTCCAGAAATATTTCCCGCCCGCGACCAAGGCGGCGGCGGACAAGCTGGTGAAGAACATCATCGCGGCGATGGGCGCGCGGATAGACAAGCTGACCTGGATGGCGCCCGAAACCAAGAAGAAGGCACACGAGAAGCTTGCCGCCTTCACGCCAAAGATCGGCTATCCGTCGAAGTGGAAGGATTATGCAGCGCTGACGATCACCAAGGGCGATGCGTTCGGCAATAACTGGCGCGCGAACGAGTGGCAGCACAATTACAATTTCGGCCATCTCGGCAAGCCGTTGCAGCGCTGGGAGTGGGGGATGACCCCGATGACGGTGAACGCCTACGCCAATTTCGGCATGGTCGAGATCGTGTTCCCCGCCGCGATCCTGCAGCCGCCCTTCTTCGATCCGAACGCCGACCCGGCGATCAACTATGGCGGGATCGGCGCGGTGATCGGCCACGAACTGTCGCACCATTTCGACGATCAGGGCGCGAAATACGACAAGACCGGCAAGCTGACTCAGTGGTGGACGGATGCCGATGTCGCCGCGTTCAACAAGCTCGAAGCGGCACTTTCCGCGCAATATGACGCATACGAACCGCTGCCGGGCAAGCACGTCAACGGAAAGCTCACGCTGGGCGAGAACTCGGCCGACCTGGCGGGGCTGTCGGTCGCGTATGACGCCTACAAGACATCGCTGGGCGGCAAGCCCGCGCCGGTGCTCGACGGTTTCAGCGGGGACCAGCGTTTCTATCTCGGCTGGGCGCAGGTGTGGCGCCGCAACTATCGCGAGCAGAACCTGCTCCAGCGGCTGCTGACCGACCCGCATAGCCCGAGCGAACAGCGCGCCAACATCGTGCGGAACATGGACCCGTGGTATGCGGCGTTCAATCCGACCGAGGGGCAGAAGCTCTATCTGTCGCCGGCCAACCGGGTACGAATCTGGTAATCTGGAACCAGTCGGAAAAGATAGCGCCGTCGGTGGAAAGCCCACCGGCGGCGTTTTCTTTTCCGTCATGCCGGACTTGTTCTGGCGTCCAAGGTGCCGCCAGCGCTGTCGCTTGAGGAGAGTTGGACCCCTGACTAAGTCCGGGGGTGACGATTGTGGGCCAGCGTCCCGCTTGACCTGTCCGCTCACCCCGCCACAAGGGTGGGCAATGGCCTCGCGTCCCGCTCCCCTGACAGCACCGACCGCCGGTCAGCGCCAGGCGTTGATTGTCGCCGCACTGTGCGGCGTCGCGGCAGCGGTGATCGCATTGTGGGTCTTGCACAGTATTCCGGTCGCGGGCGGTTTCGCCGCGGCCATGTTCGTGCTTACCGGAGCGGCTTTTGCGTTCAGCCGTTTCGCGCCGGCCGCTTCTGAGGCCCAATCCGATACCGACTGGAGCGTCGCGCGCACGCTGGCGGCGGCGAGCGGGGATGCGCTGGCCGTCACGGATCGCGCGGGCAAGCTTGTCTGCGCCAACGAGGCCTATCGAGCACGGTTCGACGGGTATCCGACGCCGCCCGGCCTGCCGCTCGATGGCGGCGGGGCGGCTGACCTGGCGAACGCTGGACGGATCGCCTGGCGCGACGGATCGGCTCGGATCGATCGCATCACCTCACGGGGACGCCCGATGGCGGTCGCGATTGAGCGAGCGGGCGACGCCGGCGACATGCTGGTGTGGCGCTTTCACGACGCGGCTGGGCTCGATCTCGCCGCCAATGTCCAATCGTTGATCGCGGGGACGACTGGCGACCGCCTAGCCGCCGCCGGGATCATGGCTGCACTGATCGCGCCGGACGGCAAGCTGCTCGCCGCCAACCGCGTGTTGCGCGAACGGTCGATGGGGCATGAGGAAAGCGTCGTCGTCGGCCGCGACTTCGCGCGTTTCCTCGCCGCCGACGCACAGGGCCAGGTGCGGTTCGAGCGGGAGGGCGAGAAGGGCAATTCCTTGCGCATCATCCAAATCCCGTTCCTGGAAGGTGACGACGCACCGATCCTGGTCGCGTTGCTCGACGAGGAGGATAGCGGCCGGCCCGCGATCGGCGCCAGTGCGGCGGCGCACGTCAAGAGCCTGATCTCGCTGCTGCCGGTCGGGTTGGCATTGGTCGATCGTGATGGGCGGTTCGTGCAGATGAATGATCCGTTCGTCCGGGCGGCGCAAGTCGATCCGAACCATCCGCCGCTCTACCCGGGCGACCTCGTCGTGCGCGAGGACAAGGCGGCGGTGGCGGACGCGGTGCGCAAGTTCGCGAACGGCGCGACGCATTCGACCGACATGGCGATCCGGCTGAAGGACCATCCGGACGAGCCCGTCGCGCTGACCATCGCGGGCGCGCGGGGGCTGGGCGACGCAGCGGTGCTGCTCAGCCTCAAGGACAATGGCGAGGAAACCCGGCTCAAACGCGAAGTGGCGCAGGCGACCAAGATGCAGGCAGTCGGCCAGCTCGCAGGCGGCGTCGCCCACGATTTCAACAATATCCTGACAGCGATCATCGGCCATTGCGACCTGATGCTGATGCGTCATTCGCCCGGCGACAGCGACTATGACGATATCCAGCAGGTCAAGGCCAACTCGAACCGCGCGGCCAGTCTGACGCGGCAATTGCTCGCTTTCTCACGCCAGCAGACGTTGCGGCCGCAAGTGCTGCAACTACCCGACGTGATTTCAGAAGTGTCGCAACTGCTCAAGCGGCTGATGGGCGAGACGGTTAAGCTGGAAGTGCATCACGGCCGCAACCTCGGCCCGGTCCGCGCCGATCCGGGGCAGCTCGAACAGGTTGTCGTCAATCTCGCGGTCAATGCCCGCGATGCCATGACCGCCAAGGACCCCACAGCCGGTGGGACGCTGACGATCGCCACGCGCGCCGTCACCGCGGCCGATGTCCGCAAGCTGGGCAACGACATCCTGCCCGTCGCCGATTATTCGCTGCTCGAGATTTCCGACACCGGCACCGGCATACCGCCCGAGATCGTCGGCAAGATTTTCGAGCCGTTCTTCACGACGAAGGAAGTGGGCAAGGGCACCGGCCTAGGCCTCTCCACCGTCTATGGCATCGTCAAGCAATCGGGCGGCTACATCTTCGCCGACAGCAAGCCGGGGCAGGGGGCGACCTTTTCGATCTATCTGCCGGTTCATACGGCCGGGACGCCAACCGCGACGAAGCGCGCCGAGGCTCGCGACAAGCCCGCCGATCTATGGGGCACCGGCACGATCCTGCTGGTCGAGGATGAGGACATGGTCCGCGTCGTCGCGGAACGTGCGCTGACGCGACAGGGCTATACCGTGATGACCGCCGAACATGGCGAGGCGGCGTTGGAACTGCTCGCGAGCGGCGAGCGGCCCGATCTGCTCATCTCCGACGTTGTCATGCCGACGATGGACGGCCCGACGATGGTCCGCCACGCGCGCGAGCGTTACCCCGACCTGCCGATCCTGTTCATGTCGGGCTATGCCGAGGAACAGCTGCGCAAGTCGATCGACCTCGACAACGTGTCCTTCCTGCCTAAGCCCTTTTCGGTACAGCAACTGGCGGAGGCCGCGCGCGACGTCCTTGCCGCCGCCGCAAATGGCTGACAAAGCGCGCCCGTGCCTATCCACCGTATTCTAATCGTCGAGGACGAACCCCTGATCGCAATGATGCTCGAGGATTTCCTCGATGCGCTCGGCAAGGAATGTGTCGGGACGTGCGACACCGTGCTGTCGGCGCGGGCGACGATCGCGGACGAGAATCCCGACGCAGTGATCCTCGACATCAACCTGTCGGGTGGCGAGAAAAGCTGGCCGGTCGCCGACGATCTGGCAGCGCGCGGCATCCCCTTCGTCCTGTCGAGTGGCGGTGAGGAAGTGGCAGAGGGGCATGCCGACCGCCCACGCCTGGGCAAACCCTATACAATGGACGGGGTGGAGCGGGCGCTGGCGGCGCTGGGCTAGGCGATCCGGTTGGGCACCTCGGCGGCATCGGCGTCGAGCGACGATTGCGGCGCGACGGCCTCCCACGGGAACACGAACCAGTCCTTGCGGTCGTTGCGGTCGATCACCTCGGCGCGATACTCGACTTGTTCTGCCGAGCGCCTGTTGTCGAGCAGGGTCGCAAACCGCACATGGTCGCGCGCCGCCCCCGCCGTCGCAAGCGCCGCGCGGAGCTTGCCGATCGTCGCGCCCGAATCGTTGATGTCGTCGACGAACAGCAGCCGCTCGCCCTTGCGCGTACGCTCCGCCAGCCGGATCAACGGCGCGTCGCTGAAATCCTCGACCTTGGACGAGTGATCGACCGACAGCATCGGCAACCCCGTCGCGTGGCTGAGATAGACTGCCGGCGCCAGTCCGCCGCGCCCGATCCCGATGATGAAGCTGGGCGTCCAGTCGTCCTTTTCCAATTCCGCGGCGAGGATATGGACTTGCTCCACGAACGTTTCGTGCAGGATCGGCGTGAAGAGGGGCATCAGGCGTTTTCCTCCACATAGGCGTCGAGCTGCGCGAGGTGTGCCGCGACCTCGTCGTCGCTCAGGAACGACCCCAGGAACGAATTGCGCGCCAGGGTCGCGAGTTCCTGCTTGCCAAGCCCGCGCGCTGCGGCGGCGGCGCGGTAATTCTCACCGATATAGCCGCCGAAATAGGCGGGGTCGTCCGAATTGATCGTTGCGCGCAGTCCTTCCCGCAGCATCCGGTCGATCGGATGCTCCTCGATCGAGGGAACGTTGCATAATTTGACGTTGGACAGCGGGCACACCGTCAGCGTCATACCCGTGCGTGCGAGACGTGCGGTCAGGACCGGATTCTCCAGGCTGCGATTGCCGTGGTCGAGCCGGTCGATATGGAGAATGTCTAGCGCCTGCATGACATATTCCGGCGGCCCTTCCTCGCCAGCATGCGCCACCAGCTTGAGCCCCTTGGCCCGCGCCGCCGTGAACACGCGGGCGAACTTTTCCGGCGGATGCCCGACTTCCGACGAATCGAGCCCGACGCCAGCGATCCGGTCGAGCCACGGTTCGGCCATCGCCAACGTCTCGAACGCCGATTCCTCGCTCAGGTGGCGCAGGAAACAGAGGATCAGCTTCGAGGTTAGACCATGCTTCGCCTCCGCCTCCGCCATCCCGGCGAGCAGTCCGTGCATCACCGTATCGAACGCGATCCCGCGATCGGTGTGAGTCTGCGGATCGAAGAATATCTCGGCATGGACCACGCCGTCCGCCGCCGCGCGATCGAAATAGGCGACCGCCATCTCGCGGAAATCGTTCTCGGTGATCAGCACGCTCGCCCCGGCATAATAGATGTCGAGAAAGTCCTGCAGGTTGGAGAAGGAATAGGCCGCACGGACCTCGTCGACCGTCGCGAACGGGATCGCTACCTTGTTGCGCTCGGCCAGCGCGAACATCAGTTCGGGTTCCAGGCTCCCCTCGATATGCAAATGCAACTCGGCCTTGGGCAGGCCGGCGATAAAGGGCGCGAGGTCGGTTTTCATGCAGTGCAGCATTGCCCGAGACGGGGGCGGGGGCAAGGGCTTCCAAGAGCCGGCGTGCAACGGCGCGGAACAAACCACGAAAATATTTTCGTTCCACTCTTGTTCCAATAGAACAAACGCGATACACGCTATCCAACAGCATTGACGCGGACGCGGTTCGCACTAGGCGGTGGAGGCTCAAATGGCGGCATCTTTGAAGGTCATCGACAATCCCATGGCATTGAGCAACGACAAGACTTCCGGCGAGCGCGCCAAGGCGCTCGAGGCGGCGCTGGCGCAGATCGACCGCGCGTTCGGCAAGGGCTCGGCGATGAAGCTGGGTTCGAAGGAAGCGATGCAGGTCGAGGCGATCTCGACCGGCAGCCTGGGACTCGACATCGCGCTCGGCGTCGGCGGCTTGCCGCGCGGCCGCGTGATCGAGGTCTACGGACCGGAAAGCTCGGGCAAGACGACGCTCGCGCTCCACGTCATCGCCGAAGCGCAGAAGAATGGCGGCACCGCCGCGTTCGTCGATGCCGAACACGCGCTCGACCCGGTCTATGCGAAGAAGCTCGGGGTCGACATCGACGAACTGATCGTGTCGCAGCCCGACACCGGCGAACAGGCACTCGAGATCGTCGACACGCTGGTGCGCTCGAATGCGATCGACGTGCTGGTGGTCGATTCGGTCGCGGCGCTCGTGCCGCGTGCGGAAATCGAAGGCGAGATGGGCGACAGCCATGTCGGCTTACAGGCGCGGCTGATGTCGCAGTCGCTGCGCAAGCTGACCGGCTCGATCAGCCGCTCGCGCTGCATGGTGATCTTCATCAACCAGCTGCGCATGAAGATCGGCGTGATGTACGGCAATCCCGAGACCACGACCGGGGGCAACGCGCTGAAATTCTACGCTTCGGTCCGTCTCGACATTCGCCGCACCGGCCAGATCAAGGACCGTGAAGACATTATCGGTAACGCGACGCGCGTGAAGGTCGTCAAGAACAAGGTAGCGCCGCCGTTCAAGCAGGTCGAATTCGACATCATGTATGGCGAGGGCATCTCGAAGATCGGCGAAGTGCTCGATCTCGGGGTCAAGGCCGGGCTGGTGGAGAAATCGGGCGCGTGGTTCTCTTACGACAGCGTGCGGATCGGCCAGGGCCGCGAGAACGCCAAGACGTTCCTCAAGGAAAATCCGGAAATGGCCGATCGCCTCGAAAAGGCGATCCGTACGCGCACCGACGCGGTTGCGGAGGAAATGATGGCCGGGCCGTCTGACGAAGACGATATTTAATTCGACGTTCGATCAGTCGTTTGGTCGGAAAAGACCCGCTGCAGCCTTGCTGCGGTGCAACCAAAAGTACTGATCGGCGTTAATACTTTGCCCCCGCGGCGTTCCCCCCGCCGCAACACCCGGAAAGGCCCGCCCGCGTCGGCGGGCCTTTCATATTCTGACCTCTTCGCTCGGCGTGACGCCCATTCGCCGTTTTGCGCACTTTGCCGCGCATGATGGCGGCGTTATCGCTACACGGGACTGTGCCGGAATCGGCAATCACATTGGGCAGAGGAAGGCGGATGTTCTCGACCGACGAATGGACCGGGCGCACCGGGGATGTCTGGGCCGACGAATGGCGCCGCACCGATCGCAGCTTCGCCGGACTCTCCGATCGCCTCAACGGCGCGATTCTCGATGTCGCCCCGCCCCATGGCCATGCGGTCGATCTGGGGTGCGGCGCGGGTCAGACATCGATGGCGCTGGCAGTCGCGCGCCCGGATCTGGGGGTGACGGGTCTCGATATTTCACCTGGCCTGATCGCCGTCGCCCGGCGGCGCGCCGAGGGCATCGAAAATCTAGGCTTCGACGTCGCCGACACATCCGCGCTCGATCCCGCCGTCAGCGCCGACCTGTTCGTCTCGCGGCATGGCGTGATGTTCTTTCCCGATCCGGTTGCTGCCTTCATGACGATCAGGAAGGCGGCGCGTCCGGGCGCAAGGCTGGTCTTTTCCTGCTTTCGCGAGCGTCGCGCGAACGAATGGTCGTTGCTGAGCGATTCGCTGGTCGGCGCTCAGGCGGCGCCACCGGGCTACGTTCCCGGTCCCTTTGCGTTCGCCGACCGCGCGTTCGTAGGGGGCATGCTAGCGCGAAGCGGCTGGGTCGGCGCCGCGGCCGAAGCGGTCGATTACCACTACGTCGCCGGACAGGGCGAAGACCCGATCGCCGACGCCGCCGATTTCTTCACTCGGATTGGCCCCGTTGCGCGTACAATCGCCGAGCAGCCTGCCGATCGCCGCGGCGGTTTGGTCGAACGCCTCAAGGATTTGCTCGCGCCGCACGTCGCCCGCGACACCGTTGCGTTTCCGGCGGCGGCCTGGATCTGGACCGCGACCAATGGAGACGCCGCATGATGCTGATCGTCCATCACCTCAACAATTCGCGTTCGCAACGCATCCTGTGGATGCTCGAGGAGCTCGGGCTGCCCTATGAGATCAAGCATTATCAGCGCGACGCCAAGACGATGCTCGCCCCGCCCGAGCTCCGCAAAGTCCATCCGCTCGGCAAGTCGCCCGTGCTTGAGGACGAGGGCCGCATAATCGTCGAAACGGGCGCCATCTGCGAATATCTCGTCGAACAGGCCGACGGCAGGTTGGGGCCACCCGCGCATCGCGACGACACGCTGCGCTATCGCCAGTTCCTGCATTATGCCGAAGGGTCGGTCATGCCGCCGTTGCTGGTGCTGCTCATCGTCAATCGCATTCCGGTATTCGGCAAGAAGGCGGCGAAGCGCATTCAGCCGATGATCGACGTGCATCTCGATTACGTCGAAAGCGAACTGGCGCAGCGTCCGTGGTTCGCCGGTGAGGAGATGACCGCGGCCGACATCATGATGAGCTTCCCGCTCGAAGCCGCGATGAGCCGTGCCGGGCTCGGCGGTTCGCGACCCGCAACGATCGCCTGGATCGAAAAAATCCACGCTCGCCCAGCCTATCAGACAGCGCTGGCGAAGGGTGGACCCTATGCCTACGCGTAACGCCTAGCTCTTGCCGCTGAGTCCGTGGCTCGGCGCGTGCTGCGGCTCGATCTCGGCGGGTTCGCTCGGGTCGAGCTGCCCCTCCCAGCGCGCCACCACGCTCGCCGCGACCGCATTGCCGACGACGTTGGTCGCCGACCGCCCCATGTCGAGGAAGTGATCGACCGCCAGCACCAGCAGCAACCCCGCCTCGGGCAGGTTGAACTGGCCGAGCGTCGCGGCGATCACCACCAGGCTGGCGCGGGGTACACCGGCAATGCCTTTCGACGTTATCATCAGCGTCAGCAGCATCGCGACCTGCGTGCCGAGATCGAGGTGGATGCCATAGGCCTGGGCGATGAACATCGACGCGAACGTCATGTACATCATCGACCCGTCGAGGTTGAACGAATAGCCGAGTGGCAGGACGAAGCTCGAAATCTTGTTGGGCACGCCGAACCGGTCGAGCGCTTCCAGCGTGCGCGGGAACGCCGCTTCGGAAGAGGCAGCGGAAAACGCCACCAGCACCGGCTCGCGGATGTAGCGAAACAGCGACGTAGCCCGGCGCCCGACGAACAGCCAGGCCAGCAGCCCGAGCATCAGCCACAGCAACGCCAGCCCGATATAGACGCAGAGCATGAAGTAGCCGAGCTTGCCGATCACGCCCGGACCTCGCTCCACCAACGTCGCCGCCACCGCCGCAAACACCGCGAACGGCGCGAACCGCATGACGTAATCGGTGACTTGCAGCATCACCTTGGTCAGCGCCTCGGCCGCCTTGACCAGCGGCGCGGCGCGTTCCCCGATGGCCGTGATCGCGACGCCGAAGAACACCGAGAAGACGACGATCTGAAGGATGTCGTTCTTCGCCATGGCGTCGATGATCGATGTCGGGAAGATATGCTCGATGATCTTGATCGGATCGAACGCACTTTTGTCGATGCCGGTCGTCGCCGTGGTAGCGGGCAGCGGCAGGTTAAGTCCGACGCCCGGATTGAGGATGTGGACAAGAACGAGGCCGAGCGTCAGCGACAACAGGCTGGCCGTGACGAACCACAGCAGCGACTTGAGCCCGACGCGGCCCAGCGCGCCCGTATCCCCCATATGCGCGATGCCGACGACGAGCGTGCCGAACACCAGGGGCGCGATGATCATCTTGATGAAGTGCAGGAAGATCGTGGTGACGAGGCCGAGCCACTTGGCGATCGTCGTCAGCGTCGCGGCCTGATCGGGCGTGGGATTCTCGCCGCCCAACGCAGCGTTGGTCGCCCATCCCGCGATCAGGCCGAGCACCAGCCCGATCAGGATGTAGGTCGTCAGCCGCTTCGCCAAGATACGCACTCCCCGTTTTAGTGCACAGCAGGGAAGGGGATTGTCGCGGCCGGGTCAAGCACCCTATCGTCGCGGCCATGCCCAATCCCCGCTTTTCGCCTGGTCGTCGCGCGATCCTCGCTGCGGCCGCCGTCGCGCCGTTCGCCGTATCCGCCGCCGCTCGTGCCGTCGAACCCGACCTGTCAGCGCTGAAGGATATGACCGGCGGCGCAACGCCGATCGGGCCGGAGGAACGCGCGCTGCGGCTTACACGCGCGCAGGCCTTGATGAAGGCGAACGGCATCGGCGCGGTGCTGGTCGAGCCGGGGTCGAGCCTACTCTATTTCACCGGCATCCGCTGGGGCCGCAGCGAGCGTGCGATGCTAGCGGTGCTGCCGGTCGAGGGCGCACCGTGCATCGTCTCGCCCTATTTCGAGGAACCCCGGATGCGCGAGACTCTCGCGATCCCCGCCGAGGTGCGCGTGTGGCAGGAGGATGAGGATCCGCTCAGGGTCGTCGCGGGCTTCCTGCGCGATCGCAAGCTGGCGGCGCGCCCTGTCGGGATTGAGGAGACCGTGCGTTTCTTCATCCCGGACATGCTCGCCCGCGCGCTGCCCGGCGCGAAGATCGTGACCGCCAACCCGGTCGTGCGCGGATGCCGGATGATCAAGACGCCCGCCGAGCTCGCGCTGATGCAGCTTGCGACCGACGTCACCATCGCCGCCTATCGCTGGACCTATCCGCGGATCGAAAAGGGGATGGCCGGGCGAGACATCGGCGCGCTGATGGATGCGGCGACCGTCAAACTGGGCGGGGACCCCGAATTTTCGCTGATCCTGATCGGCGAGGCCGCCGCCTACCCGCACGGGACGAAGGCAGTACACAAGGTCGCCGAGGGTGAGATCGTGCTGATGGACTGCGGTTGTACGGTCCAGGGCTATCAGTCCGACGTGTCGCGGACGTTCGTGTTCGGCGCGGCCAGCAAGGAGCAGCGGACCGTGTGGGACCAGGTGCATCAGGGCCAGCAGGCCGCGCTGGCCGCGGCGAAGATCGGCGCGCCGGCGGGCAGCGTCGATGACGCGGTGCGACGGCTCTACGACGGGTTCGGCTACGGCCCCGGCTACAAGCTGCCCGGCTGTTCGCATCGCACAGGGCACGGTATCGGCATGGATGGGCACGAGCCGGTCAATCTGGTGCGCGGCGAGACGACGAAGCTCGCGCCCGGCATGTGCTTTTCGAACGAGCCGGGCATCTACATTCCGGGCCAGTTCGGCGTGCGGCTGGAGGATTGCTTCCACATGACGGAAACCGGCCCGAAATGGTTCAGCACGCCGCCGCCATCCATCGACCAGCCGTTCCATTGATGCCTTGCTTGGCAAGGCGCGCGACCTTGCCTAAGTCGCCACCATGACATCGACCAACGACATCCGCCGCGGCTTCCTCGATTATTTCGGTAAGGAGGGGCACAGCATCGTCCCGTCGGCGCCGCTGGTGCCGCAGAACGACCCGACCTTGATGTTCGTCAATGCGGGCATGGTGCCGTTCAAGAACGTCTTCACCGGCTTGGAAACGCGGCCCTATTCGACCGCGACGTCGAGCCAGAAATGCGTCCGCGCGGGGGGCAAGCACAACGATCTCGACAATGTCGGCTATACCGCGCGGCATCATACGTTCTTCGAAATGCTCGGGAATTTCTCGTTCGGCGATTATTTCAAGGACCGCGCGATCAATCTCGCGTGGAACCTGCTGACGAAGGAATGGGGCCTCGCCAAGGATCGGCTGACCGTCACCGTCTATCACACCGACGACGAAGCGTTCGACCTGTGGAAGAAGATTTCGGGCCTTCCCGAAGAGCGCATCATCCGCATCGCGACAAAGGACAATTTCTGGGCGATGGGATCGGACGGGCCGTGCGGCCCGTGTTCTGAAATCTTCTTCGACCATGGCGACCACCTCCCCGGCGGCCCGCCGGGCAGTCCCGACGAGGACGGCGACCGTTTCGTCGAGATTTGGAACCTGGTGTTCATGCAGTTCCTGCAGGAAGCCGACGAGATCATCGGTGGGCTGCCCAAGCCGTCGATCGACACCGGCATGGGGCTGGAGCGCATTGCCGCGGTGATGCAGGGCGTCCACGACAATTACGACACCGACACGTTCAAGGCGCTGATCGCGGCGTCGGGCGCGTTGACGCAAACCGCGACGACCGGCGACAACCAGGCGAGCCATCGCGTGATCGCGGACCATTTGCGCACGTCTGGGTTCCTCGTCGCAGACGGCGTGTTGCCGGCGAACGAAGGGCGCGGCTATGTGCTCCGCAGGATCATGCGTCGCGCGATGCGGCATGCGCACCTTCTGGGCGCAAAGGACCCGTTGATGCACCGGCTGGTTCCGGCCTTGGTCGCTGAGATGGGGGCTGCCTACCCCGAACTTGTCCGCGCGCAGCCGTTGATCGAGGCGACGCTGGCGCAGGAAGAGACACAGTTCCGCAAGACGTTGGACAAAGGCCTGAAGCTGCTCGACGAAGCGACTGCCGGGATGGCGCCGGGCACGACGCTGTCGGGCGAGACCGCGTTCAAGCTCTACGACACATATGGCTTCCCGTACGACCTAACCGAAGATGCCTTGCGCGCGCAGGGGCTGCAGGTTGATCGCGAGGCGTTCGACGCCGCGATGGCCGAGCAGAAGCGGGCTGCCCGCGCCGCATGGAAAGGCTCCGGCGACAAGGGTTCTGACGAACTCTGGTTCGACCTTGCCGAGGAAAAGGGCGGTACCGAATTCACCGGCTACACCTCCGAACAGGGCGAGGGCGAGGTGGTCGCCCTGGTCAAGGATGGCGCACGGGTGGACCGCGCGGGGGAGGGCGACGAGGTCGACATCATCCTGAACCAGACGCCGTTCTATGCCGAAAGCGGTGGCCAGGTCGGCGATGCGGGCGTCGCGAGTAACGACAAGGTCAAGGCACGCGTGTTCGACACGCACAAGCATCTCGGCCGCCTGTGGGCGCATCGCGCCAAGATAGAGAGTGGCGAGTTGAAGGTCGGCGACGCGCTGCACCTGACCGTAGATGGCGAGCGCCGCAACGCAATCCGCGCCAATCACTCGGCGACGCACTTGCTGCACGCGGCTCTGCGGGAACGGCTCGGCACGCATGTCGCGCAGAAGGGCTCCCTCGTTGCGCCCGACCGGCTGCGCTTCGACTTTTCGCAGCCGGTGGCGGTCGACGGTGATGCGCTCGCCGCGGTCGAGGCCGATGTGAACGCCTATATCCGCCAGAACGATGCGGTTTCGACGCGGCTAATGACGCCGGACGAGGCAATCGCCGAGGGCGCGATGGCGCTGTTCGGGGAGAAATATGGCGACGAGGTGCGCGTCGTGTCGATGGGGCGTGACGGCCAGAAGATTTATAGCCTCGAGCTATGCGGCGGCACGCATGTCAACGCCACGGGCGACATCGGGTTGTTCAAGGTCGTGAGCGAAGGCGCGGTGTCGTCAGGCGTGCGGCGCGTCGAGGCGCTGACTGGCGAGGCGGCGCGGACATATCTCGCGAGCCGCGACGAGAAATTGCGCGAGGCGGCGGCGGCCCTGAAGTCGTCGCCCGACGAGGTGCCAGCGCGCGTCGCGCAACTGGTCGAGGATCGCCGCCGGCTCGAACGCGAACTGGCGGAGGCCAAGAAGGCGTTGGCGCTTGGCGGGGGCGGGGGAGCGGCGGTCGGACCCGAACAGGTCAACGGCGTCAATTTCGTCGGGCAGGTCGTCGATGGACTCGACCCCAAAGGCCTGCGCGGCGCGGTCGACGAGGCGAAGCAGCGAATCGGTTCGGGTGTCGCGATGATCGTCGCGGTCAATGACGGCCGCGCGTCGGTGGCGGTCGGAGTGACCGACGATTTGACCGCGAAACTAAACGCCGTTGACCTGCTCAAGCAGGCGGTTGCGGTGCTTGGCGGGCAGGGCGGCGGCGGCCGTCCCGACATGGCCCAGGGCGGTGGACCCGAGGGCGAGAAGGGCGAGAATGCGGTCGCGGCTGTTAGGGCGGTGCTGGCCAGCTAGCTAGACCACCGGGTCGCGTCGCACCCGCCTGATCCGTGGCTCGCGCTCCAGGCTGGCGGCTTCCTTGATCGCCTTGCGCAATATGTCGCGCTTTTCGTGGATCGAGGCGATTACGGGCCCCATTGCGACGCCAAGGTCGACCAGCACCGCCTCCGACAATTGTAGCGAGCTTTCGAGCGTTTCTGGCACCGCGTCGGTGACGCCGGCCTTGTACAGTTCGGCGGCATGGGCGCCGTCGCGGGCACGGGCTACGATCGTGAGGCCCGGCACCCAACCGCGCACCCGCTTGGTCAGCCGGACGGTCAGCACGGGGTCATCCATCGTCAGCACGAGCGCCTTTGCGCGGCCGAGATTGAGGCGATCGAGCAGTTCGCTCCGCGCGACGTCGCCGAACACGACCGAATAGCCGTCCCGGCGCGCAGCCGTTACCGCGTCGATATCGGCCTCGACCGCCAAATAGGGCTGGCCATGTCCCTTGAGCATGTCGGCGACCATCTTGCCGACCCGGCCGAAGCCGAGCACGACGGTGCCCGGGCCCTCGTCGGGTAGTTCGAGGTCGTCGGCTGCTGCGGCTTCGCGTGCTTCGATACGCCGCGACGCGAGGCGGCCGATTTCCGCTAGCGCCGGGGTTATCGTCAACCCGAGCGCGGTCACGGTCTGCCAGAAGGCCGCATCGCCCCGCGCGATCAGCCCAGCCGCCGCCGCGGTGCCGAGCACGATCAGCGTCGTTTCGGACGGGCTGGACATCAGGACGCTGGTTTCCGCCGCCGTACCGGTACGCGCGCCCGACAGTTTCAACAGGCCGAACGTCACCAGCGATTTGGCGGCGACAACGCCAGCCAATGCAAGCACGAAATCGGACCAGTTCGCTAACAGGGTCTCCAGGTTCAGGCTCATGCCGACGGTGATCAGGAACACGCCGAGCGCGAGTCCCTTGAACGGGGCGGTGATGACCTCGACCTCGCTGTGATACTCCGTCTCGGCAATCAGCAGCCCGGCGAGCAGGGCCCCGACGATCGGCGAAAGCCCCGCCGCAGAGGTGGCGAGGCTGGCGACGATCACCACCAGCAGTGAAATGGCGAGGAACAGTTCGGGACTCTTGGTGCGCGCGGCCTGGGCGAACAGCCTGGGCAACAGGAAGCGCCCCGCCAGGAAGATCGCCGCAATGCTGATGGCGCCCCACAGCAAGGTGTTGAGCACGCCGCTCGCCGCACCGCCGCCGAGCGCAGCCAGCACGAAGATGATCGGAACCAGCGCCAGATCCTCGAACAGCAGCATCGCAAACGCGCTGCGCCCCACCGGGCTTTCGGTGCCGGCGATTGGCAGCACCAAAGCGGTGGAGGACAAGGCAAGCGCAAGGCCGAGGCCAAGGCCGGCGGTCCAACTGCTCCCGCCGAGCAGCAGTGCTCCGCCGATCACGGCGGCGCATCCGAACAGCTCCGCGGCGCCGACGCCGAACACCGCGCCGCGCATCCCCCATAACCGCTTCAGCGACAGTTCGAGGCCGATCGAGAACAGCAACAGGGTGATGCCGAACTCGGCGAACGGCTCGATCGAATGCGGGTTGGAGATGGTGACGTGGTAGAGCCACGGATATTTCGTATCGAGCGCGCCTAGCCCCGCCGGACCCACCAGGATGCCGACCAGGATGAAGCCGATCACCGGGCTGACCTTGAAACGCGCGAACGCAGGGATCACGATGCCCGCCGCACCGAGGATCACCAGCCCGTCGCTGAAACCTGTATTTTCGAGACCGATCGACATGGCGGTATCTAAAGCAGGCCGGGAGGCGTTTGTCAGGCGATGATTGCCGCCGACATCTGCGTTCATCTGCGTTATTGGCGGTGAGTGACTGGAATAGTCGCCGCGTTCCTGCTCGTGCGCGCCGGGTTCTACCGGACGCGATCTACAGGTTAAGGGTTCCGCTGCATCTCGGCGCGAACAGTCGGTACGGGCTTTCGGCAGGAAATGTCCGGTCACCGAAAGCCCGGTTACTGAACCGTCAGATCAGGCCCAGGTCGCCATCTTGGCTTCGAGATTCTCGCGGATCGCCTCGAAGAATTGTTCGGTGGTCATCCACGCCTGATCGGGGCCGATCAGGAGCGCGAGGTCCTTCGTCATCTTGCCGCTCTCGACGGTCTCGATGCAGACCTTTTCGAGTTCCTCGGCGAAGCGCGTCACGTCGGGCGTGTCGTCGAACTTGCCGCGGAATTTAAGGCCGCCGGTCCAGGCGAAGATGGAAGCGATCGGGTTGGTCGACGTCTGCTTGCCCTGCTGGTGCTGGCGATAGTGGCGGGTGACCGTGCCGTGCGCGGCTTCCGCCTCAACCGTCTTGCCGTCCGGCGAGAGCAGGACCGAGGTCATCAGGCCCAGCGAGCCGAAGCCTTGCGCGACCTGGTCCGACTGGACGTCGCCGTCATAGTTCTTGCACGCCCACACGAACTCGCCGCTCCACTTGAGCGCCGACGCGACCATGTCGTCGATCAGGCGGTGTTCGTAGACGATACCGGCTTCCTTGAACTTCTCGGCAAAGCCCTCATTGTCGAAAACCTCCTGGAATAGGTCCTTGAAGCGGCCGTCATACGCTTTGAGGATGGTGTTCTTGGTCGACAGATAGACCGGCCATTTCAGGTTCAGGCCGTAATTGAACGAGGCGCGGGCGAAATCGCGGATCGAATCGTCGAGGTTATACATCCCCATCGCGACGCCCGACGAGGGGAAGTCGAACACTTCCTTCTCGATCTTCTCGCCGTCCTTGCCTTCCCAGATCATGCGCAGCTTGCCGGGGCCGGGGACGCGGAAGTCGGTCGCGCGATACTGGTCGCCGAACGCGTGACGGCCGACGACGATCGGCTTGGTCCAGCCGGGGATCAGGCGCGGGACGTTGGAGATGACGATCGGCTCGCGGAAGACGACGCCGCCCAGGATGTTGCGGATCGTGCCGTTGGGCGACTTCCACATTTCCTTCAGGCCGAATTCCTCGACGCGCGCTTCGTCGGGGGTGATCGTCGCGCACTTCACGCCGACGCCATATTGCTGGATCGCCTTGGCGCAGTCGATCGTGATCTGGTCGTTGGTCTCGTCGCGCTTTTCGATGCCGAGGTCGTAATATTTCAGGTCGATGTCGAGATACGGCTTGATCAGGCGTTCGCGGATCCATTCCCAGATGATCCGCGTCATTTCGTCGCCGTCGATTTCCACGACGGGCGTCTTCACCTTGATCTTGGCCATGCTCTGTTTCCTGATTGGGGGGTTTGGCTGCGCTCTAGGAGGAAGCAAGGAGAGGGGTCAAGCGGGGTGGCCAACGCCCAAGGCACGGTCATACCGGCGCGTTGCCCTTGGATCGTCGCGACACCATATGAAATACGAAAGCCGACTGAGCCGAACGTAGCGAACAAGCATTGTATGAAAGCGTCACGTTGTCTTGGCCCGTCAAGGCGGTTAGATGGGCGGATGCCTTCGATTGATCCGCCGGAAACGGCCCCGCCCACGGTGAAATGGCAATTTCCCGCCATGCATCCGGAAGGGCGACGTTATGTCGTTATCGTCGCCGTCGCGGCAGTGCTCAGCCTGCTCATCTGGAACGTCCTGTTCTGGCCGCTGGTCTTTCTCGCGCTGGGGGTCGCGGCGTTCTTTCGCGATCCAATCCGCGTTACGCCGAAGAATGACGGGTTGGTCATCGCGCCCGCCGATGGCCTCATCACGATGATACAGCCGGTGACGCCGCCGCCGGAACTCGCGATCCTCGGCAACTCGCCGCTGATCCGCGTGTCGATCTTCATGAGCGTGTTCGACGTGCACGTGAACCGCACGCCGATCGCGGGCACGATCCGCCAGGTCGTCTATATTTCAGGCAAGTTCCTGAACGCCGATCTCGACAAGGCGAGCGAGGAGAATGAGCGACAGCATATCGTTGTCGAGGGGAAGGACGGTCGGCTGATCGGCTTCACACAGATTGCGGGCCTCGTCGCGCGGCGCATCGTCGCGTTCGTCAAGGAAGGCGATATGCTCGCGGTGGGGCAGCGTGTCGGTTTGATCCGCTTTGGGAGCCGGGTCGACGTGTTCCTGCCCGCCGATACCGTGCCGCAGGTCGTGCTCGGCCAACGCGCGGTTGCGGGTGAAACGATCCTGGGCAAGATCGGTGGCGATACGATGAGCGGCGTCACGCAATGAGGCCGCCCAGCCCGTTGCGCCGGCGTCCGCCGCAGGGGCTTCCGCTTCGAACCATCGCGCCCAATGCGCTGACGGCGCTGGCGCTGTGTTCGGGGCTGACCGGCGTGCGGTTCGCGATCGCGGCGTCAGGCGCGCCGATCGGTTTGGGCGACAGCAGCCAATGGCAATTGGCGGTGATCATGATCCTGGTCGCGAGTGCGCTGGACGGCGTCGACGGGCAAGTCGCGCGGATGCTGCGCGGCACGAGCCGGTTCGGTGCAGAACTCGATTCGCTCAGCGATGCGATTTCGTTCGGCGTCGCGCCCGCACTGATCCTGTATCTATGGGCGCTGAATACGTCGCCCAAGTTCGGCTGGGCGTGCGCGCTGTTGTTCGCGGTGTTCTGCGCGCTCCGTCTCGCGCGGTTCAATGCAGCGATCGATGCGACCGACCAGCCGCGAAAGTCCGCCGGCTATCTGACCGGTATCCCGGCGCCTGCCGGGGCAATCGGCGCGATGCTGCCGATGTATCTGTGGTTCATCACCGACGACAGCCGGTTCCGCTCGCCTTGGCTGGTCGCGCCGTGGGTGGCGTTCATGGCAGTACTCATGGTGTCGAGCGTCGCGACCTTCGGCTGGGCGTCGATAAGGTTGCGCCGCCGCATAAGGTTCGAGGCTCTGGTGGTAATCGTCGCGATTGGCGCGGCACTGATCTCCGCGCCCTGGCCGACCTTGGCGGTGATATGCGTCGCCTATCTCGTGACGATCCCGTTCAGCGTCGCCGGCTACGCGCGGATCAGGCGGCTGCGCGCCAATATATCGGTTGCGCCGCCGGCCTGACCGACACGCGCAGCGTCGAGGGGCGGCAGACGGGGAGAGGCGGTAAGCTGGATGCGCCGCCATTGCCAGCCAGCGCGGCTTGGATATTGCCGAGCGACGGCGCGACCGTCGCATAGATGGCGAACCCGGCAGCGCCCAAGGCGCCCGCAAACGTCAGAACAGCGACCAGCGTCATCATCGCGACTATCCTTTGTTCGGACTTGAACCGACCCGAAACCAACGGCTCGTCGATTCCGAAAGTTCCCGTCATTTGAATAGTCGCTGTATGTTCCACTGATGTTCCAGGCGTCAAGCGAATAATGAGAACAAACAGAGAATATATATGGCGACTGCCTATTCAGAATGACCGACTCGCGCGATTACTCCGGTGTGGCGGACCGCACGGAGGGGTTGCATCATATGCGGCATTCGACTAACGGCGCGCCCTCAACCCGCATGGGAAGCAACATAACCCGGTGCGCCGGCGAGTTCGCTCGTTCGCGTCATCCGCTTCCCAGAGGCTCAACCGGAAGGAGTTATCCCTATGGCGGCACCTGTCGTCTCCATGCAGCAGCTCATTGAGACTGGTGCGCACTTCGGACACCAGACCCACCGCTGGAACCCGAAGATGAAACCCTACATCTTTGGCGACCGCAACGGTGTCCACATCCTGGACCTGTCGCAGACCGTGCCGCTGTTCGCGCGCGCGCTCGAATTCGTCAGCTCGTCGGTCGCCTCCGGCGGCAAGGTGCTGTTCGTCGGCACCAAGCGCCAGGCGCAGGATCCGATCGCCGACGCCGCGCGCCGTTCGGGCCAGCATTTCGTCAACCATCGTTGGCTGGGCGGTATGCTCACCAACTGGAAAACGATCTCGAACTCGATCAAGCGTCTCAAGACGCTCGAAGAGCAGCTGTCGGGCGACACGCACGGCCTGACCAAGAAGGAAGTCCTTCAGCTGACGCGCGAGAAGGACAAGCTCGAACTGTCGCTCGGCGGCATCCGCGACATGGGCGGCGTGCCCGACGTGATGTTCGTGATCGACGCCAACAAGGAAGAGCTGGCCATCAAGGAAGCCAACACGCTGGGTATCCCGGTCGTGGCGATCCTCGATTCGAACGTCTCGCCGGACGGCATCGCGTTCCCGGTGCCGGCAAATGATGACGCCGCGCGCGCCATCCGCCTGTATTGCGAGGCCGTGGCGATCGCCGCGACCCGTGGTGGCCAGGAGCGCCAGGCGAAGTCGGGCGTTGATCTCGGCGCGCAGGTCGAAGCGCCCGTCGAGGAAGCGCTGAACGCCGAGCCGGTGGTCGCTGACGAAGCGCAGCAGGCCGAAATGGCCGTCGAGGCCGAGCGTCAGCTCGACGCATAATTGTCACGGAGGCTTCTTACGGGAAGCCTCCCACCCCCGTTCGTGCTGCGAAGCACGTAAGCACGCCCTTCGACAAGGTCGGGGCGAACGGATCTGATAAAGGATAGTAAGATGGCCGACATCACGGCAGCAATGGTCAAGGAGCTTCGCGAAAAGAGCGGGGCGGGCATGATGGATTGCCAGAAGGCGCTGAAGGAATCGAACGGTGACATGAACGCCGCGGTCGACTGGCTGCGCGCTAAGGGTCTTGCGGCCGCCGCCAAGAAGTCGAGCCGCACCGCGGCCGAGGGCCTGGTCGGCGTTGAAGTGTCGGGCACGAAGGGCGCGGCGGTCGAGGTTAACTCGGAAACCGATTTCGTCGCGAAGAACGATCAGTTCCAAAGCTTCGTCCGCGACGTAACGTCGGTCGCGCTCGAACTCGGCGACGATCTGGCGGTTATCAAGGCAGCGTCGCTCGGCGAGAAGACCGTCGAGGAAACGCTGACCAATAACATCGCCACGATCGGCGAGAATCAGAACCTGCGTCGCGCCAAGCGGCTCGAAGTGTCGCAGGGCGCGATCGTGCCCTACGTCCACAACGCTCAGGCGCCGGGCCTCGGCAAGATCGGCGTGCTGGTCGCGCTAGAGAGCGAGGCGCCGGTAGAGACACTCAACGCGCTGGGCAAGCAGCTTGCGATGCACATAGCGGCGGCCTTCCCGCTGGCGCTGGACGAGAGCGGCCTCGACCAGGAGCTGATCGAGCGTGAGCGCGCCATCGCAACCGAAAAGGCGGCCGAAAGCGGCAAGCCGGCCGACATCATCGCCAAGATGGTCGAGGGCGGTATCGCCAAGTACCGCAAGGAAAACGCGTTGGTCAGCCAGCTGTTCGTGATGGACGGCAAGACGCCAATCGCTCAGGTCGTCGCCAATGCCGCCAAGGAAGCGGGTTCGCCGATCGTGCTGAAGGACTATGTCCGCTTCCAGCTCGGCGAAGGCATCGAGAAGGAAGAGAGCGACTTCGCCGCCGAAGTCGCCGCCGCCTCGGGCGTGCCGCAGCCGGCGTAAGCCTGTCTGCGATTCGAGAAATAAAGGGGGCGGGGCAACTCGTTCCCTTTTTTCGTCATGCCGGACGTGATCCGGCATCCCGCTTCTACTCTTACGCCGGAACGAGTAGCGGGACCCCGGATCAAGTCGGGGGTGACGGAGGTGTTGTCTGATACACCCACCCCGCCTAAGGTCTGCGCCGCCTCCAAACCGCATGAGAATCGATGACCGCGCCAGCCTATAAACGCATCCTGCTGAAACTGTCGGGCGAGGTCCTGATGGGCGACGGGGAGAGCGGCCTCGCGATCGATCCGGGCGTCACGGCACGCGTCGCGGGGGAAATCAAGGATGCGCGGGACGCCGGGCACGAACTTTGCGTCGTCGTCGGTGGCGGCAACATCTTCCGCGGCATCTCGGCGGCGGCCAAGGGCATCGAGCGTGCGACGGCCGATTACATGGGCATGCTCGCCACGGTGATGAACGCGCTGGCGGTGCAGAACGCGCTGGAGCAGATCGGCGTCGAAACGCGCGTCCAGTCGGCGATCCCGATGGCCAGCGTGTGCGAACCCTTCATCCGCCGCCGCGCCGAGCGCCATCTGGAAAAGGGCCGCGTCGTGGTGTTCGCGGCGGGCGTTGGATCGCCGTTCTTCACCACAGACAGTGGCGCCGCTTTGCGCGCCGCCGAAATGAAGTGCGATGCGCTGTTCAAGGGCACCTCGGTCGACGGAGTCTACAACGCCGACCCGAAGAAGGACCCGTCGGCGAAACGCTACGACACCGTGAGTTACGACACGGTCCTCTCAGACAATCTGAAGGTCATGGACGCTAGTGCCATCGCCTTGTGCCGCGACAACAACATTCCGATCGTTGTCTTCAACATCCGCGAACCGGGCAATCTCGCTTCGGTGCTGCGGGGCGAGGGCGTCTCGACGGTCGTGCAAAAGGAAGGATGACCCATGGCCGCCTATAACAAGGCCGATCTCGAACGCCGCATGGCCGGCAGCGTCGAGGCGTTGAAGAGCGATCTGGCGGGACTCCGTACGGGCCGCGCGTCGACCGCGTTGCTCGATCCGGTGACGGTCGAGGTCTATGGATCGCACATGCCACTGAACCAGGTCGCGACCGTGTCTGCGCCCGAACCGCGCATGCTGTCGGTGCAGGTGTGGGACAAGTCGAACATTGGGCCGGTCGAAAAGGCGATACGCTCGGCGGGGCTGGGTCTCAACCCGATCAACGACGGCAACACGCTGCGTCTGCCGATCCCGGATTTGACCGAGGAACGCCGCAAGGAACTGGCGAAGCTCGCCGGCAAATATGCCGAAGACGCCCGCATCGCCGCACGCAATGTGCGCCGCGACGGGATGGATTCGCTCAAGGCCGACGAGAAGAAGGGCGAGTTCGGCGAGGACGAGCGCAAGCGCTTGGAAACCGAAGTCCAGAAGCTCACTGACAAGACGATCGCCGAGATCGATGCCGCGGCGGGCGCCAAGGAAAAGGAAATCCTGGGCCAGTGAAGCCCATGGCCGCCAGCGACACGGCACATGCCGTGGCGGCGGCCGCTATGCCGCGCCACGTCGCGATCATCATGGACGGCAACGGGCGCTGGGCGAAGAAGCGCCACTTGCCGCGCCTTGCCGGTCACAAGGTGGGCGTGGAGGCGGTACGCAAGGTCACGCGCGCCGCGCGCGCGATGGGGATCGAGGCGCTGACGCTATACGCCTTCTCGTCGGAAAACTGGCGACGCCCCGAGGAGGAAGTCGGCGACCTGATGGGTCTGCTCCGCCATTTCATCAAGAGCGACCTCGCCGAACTGGTCAGTGAAAATGTGCGGTTGCGCGTGATCGGCGATTATCGGCGCTTCTCGGCCGATACTGTCGCGTTGATCGATGATGCGATGGCACGGACGGCGGGCAATACCGGTCCATTGCTGGTGATCGCGCTCAATTACGGATCGCAGGCCGAGCTGGCGCGCGCGGCGCAGGAACTCGCGCGGCGCGTGCGCGACAACGAGATGGCGGTCGAGGCGATCGATGCCGACGCGATCGACGGGCTGCTCGAAACCCACGACCTGCCGCCGCTCGACCTCCTGATCCGGACCTCGGGCGAGCAACGCCTGTCCAACTTCCTGCTGTGGCAGGCGGCCTATGCCGAATTGCTGTTCGTCGACACGCTATGGCCCGATTTCGACGCCGGGACGTTGGCGGAGGCGATCGCCGCGTTCGGGCGGCGTCAGCGACGTTTCGGAGGCCTGTGAGCGACACTTCCGCGCCCAAGCGACCACCCGAACTGGCGGTCCGCATCGTTACTGCCCTCGGTCTGATTGCGATGGCGCTGGCCGCGATCATGTTCGGTGGGCTGTTGTTCTGGTTGCTCGCGGTCGCGCTGGGCATGGTGATGATGGCCGAATGGGCCGATCTGGTTTCCGCCTCGCCCAATCATAAGCGTCTCGCGCTCTATGCGCTGGTCGTGCCGCTGGCGATCATGGCGCCGACGGTCGGCGCTGGTCCGGGGTTCGTCGCGGTTGGGCTGATCGGCGCGGCATTCTTCTTCGTCGGCGCGACCACGAAGCGCGCGTGGCTGTCGTGGGGGATCGTCTACGTCGCCATCCCGATCCTCTCGCTGCTGCTGATCCGGCAGCAGAAGGATATCGGGCTGGTCTATACGTTGTGGACGCTGGCCCTGGTCTGGGCGTGCGACATCGGCGCGTATTTCGCCGGGCGCATGATCGGCGGTCCGAAGCTGGCGCCGGTCGTCAGCCCCAACAAGACATGGGCCGGGTTGGTCGGCGGGATGATCGCCGCGACGTTGTTCGCGGTCGCGATGCATTACGGTTACGGCCTCGGGAAGGCCGCCGTGCTGGCGACGCCCTTCCTCGCGGTGCTCGCGCAATGCGGCGATTTGTTCGAAAGCTGGCTCAAGCGGCGCGCGGGGGCGAAGGACAGCGGCACGCTGTTTCCCGGGCATGGCGGCGTGCTCGACCGGCTCGACGGCGTCGTACCCGTTGCGCCCGCGGCGGCATTGCTGGTGGTCGTGCTGCCCAAGCTGTTCGGCTTGTCGTGAAGACCGTCACGATATTGGGCGCGACCGGGTCGGTCGGTACCTCGACGCTCGACTTGATCGAGCGCGCGCCCGAGGCATTTCGAGTAAAGGCGCTTACCGCCAATTGCGATGTCGATCGACTGGTGGCGGCGGCGATCCGCACCGAGGCCGAACTGGCGGTGGTTGCCGATGAACGCTGCCTGCCCGCGCTGCGCGAGGCGCTTCATGACACCGGCATCGCCGCTGCGGGTGGATACAAGGCCGTGTGCGATGCGGCCCGGAGCGGCGCGGACCTCACCATGGCAGCGATCGTCGGCTGTGCGGGTCTACGGCCGGTCATGGCGGCGGTCGAACAGGGCGGGACGGTCGTGCTTGCAAACAAGGAGCCGCTGGTGTCGGCGGGCGACGTGATCCTCGCCGCGGCCAAGGCGAGCGGCGCGACGCTGCTGCCCGCCGATTCCGAGCACAACGCGATCTTCCAGTGCTTCGCGCCGGAGCAGGCCGGCCGGGTGCGCCGCATCGTGCTGACCGCGAGCGGCGGCCCGTTCCGCGACTGGACGATCGAGCGGATGCGCGCCGTCACGCCAGAACAGGCCGTCGCGCACCCCAATTGGTCGATGGGCGCCAAGATTTCGGTCGATTCGGCGACGCTGATGAACAAGGGCCTCGAACTGATCGAGGCGGCACGGCTGTTCCCGGTCGATCCGGACCGGATCGAGATCGTGGTCCATCCGCAATCGGTGATCCATTCGATGGTCGAATATATGGACGGATCGACGCTGGCGCAGCTCGGCCCGCCCGACATGCGCGTGCCGATCGCGCATTGCCTCGCCTGGCCCGACCGCATGGAAACGCCGATGGCCCCGCTCGATCTGGTTGCGATCGGACGGCTCGATTTCGAAGCGCCGGACGAAGAGCGCTTTCCCGCTCTGGGGCTGGCGCGGCGTGCGCTCGACGCTGGCGGGGCGCGGCCGGCCATCCTCAATGCGGCGAACGAAGTCGCCGTTGCCGCGTTTCTCGACCGCAAGATCGGCTTCCTCGAAATTGCCGCAATCGTCGCCGATACGCTCGATCGCTACGACCCGCCGGCGCCGGAGACGCTGGACGACGTACTGGCTATCGATGCCGAAGCGCGTACCATGGCGGGGGCGATGGTTGGGTCTGGCGAGTTGAGGATTGCTTGAGTTGATGCAGAGCCCCGGTTTCCTTCTGACGATCGCCGCGTTCCTGCTGATGCTGGGGCCGCTCGTGTTCATTCACGAGCTTGGGCACTATTTCGTCGGTCGCTGGTGCGGCATCAAGGCGGACGTGTTCTCGATCGGGTTCGGGCGCGAGATCGCCGGCTGGACCGACAAGCGCGGTACACGGTGGAAGCTGAGCCTGTTGCCGCTGGGCGGCTATGTTCGTTTCGCCGGGGACATGAGTCCGGCCGGGCTGAGCGATCCGGCATGGCTGGCGCTGCCGCCCGAGGAACGCGCCAAGACCTTCCAGTCCAAGCCAGTGTGGCAGCGTGCGCTGGTTGTGCTGGCCGGGCCGTTCGCCAACTTCCTGCTGGCATTCCTGATTCTGCTCGGGTTCGTCGTGGCCTATGGCCAAAGCACGACAACGACTGAAGTGGGCACGATTCAACCCAACAGCGCCGCGGCGACTGCCGGGTTGCAGCCCGGTGACCGCATCACCGCCCTCAATGGCCGGTCGATGGATAAGTTCGATGACATGGTCTTCTACATCGTCATCCGTGCCGGCCAGCAGGTCCGGGTGGATTTCGATCGTGACGGACAGAAATTGTCGCGTAACGTCGTGATCGGCACGGATCGTAGCAAGGACAAGTTCGGCAACGTCCAGGAACGCGGACTGCTGGGCGTCGGGCCGGCGGCGCCGAGCGCCGCCCCGGTCAGCTTGCTCGATGCACCGGGCGTCGCGTTTCGGTACGCCAGCGACATTGTCGGTGTAACTGCGACGACGCTGGGTCAGCTTGTCATCGGGCAACGTTCGGTCAAAGACATGTCGGGCATTGTCGGCATGGCTAAGACGTCCGGCGAACAACTGACCCTCGGCTGGGTCGCATTTGTCTATTTGGCTGTGTTCATCTCGATTAACTTGGGGTTCATCAACCTCTTGCCAATCCCGATGCTGGATGGAGGACATTTGCTGTTCTACGCGATCGAGGCGGTACGACGGCGCCCGGTAAGTCCGGAAATACAGGAATGGGCGTTTCGCGGCGGATTGGCGGCAATTCTGATGCTGTTTCTGGTCGTTACCTTCAACGATCTCGGGAAGATCGGTTTGTGGCAGCATCTGGCCGGGTTGATCGGCTGACCCGGTTAGGGCAGGGCGGGCGCGCCCGAATTTACGCGACGGCAAATGTCTCCGGCTGGGGTGGTAGAGTGAAGGTTATCAAGGTTACGACGTTCGGAGCGCGCGCCGCCGCGACTTTGCTGGCCGGCACCATGCTGTCGGGCGTGCCGCTGGCGAACGCACAGACTGCGCCGAACACGGCTGCACCAAAGACCAAGACGCCGGCCCTGGCGGCGACCCCTGCGCCGGCGCCTGTTCCGGCCCCCGCGCCGCAACACGTCATCAAGTCGCTCCGCGTCGAGGGATCGCAGCGCATCGAGCCGGAAACGGTGCTCAGCTATACCAAACTGCGGACCGGCCAAGTCTATACCAACGAAATCCTCGACCAGGCGCTGCGCGACCTGCTCGCGAGCGATTTGTTCGCCGACGTGTCTATCGCCGGCGTCGAAACCGGCGACATCACGATCCGCATCCGCGAAAACCCGATCATCAACCGCGTTTTGCTGGAGGGTAACAAGACGCTCAAATCGGACAAGATCACCAAGGAAATCAAGCTCGCCCCGCGGCAGATCTTCACCCGCACCGCGGTTCGCCAGGACGTCGCGCGCATCATCGAGCTGTATCGCCGCCAGGGCCGTTTTGCCGCGCGGATCGAGCCCAAGATGGTCAGCCTCGACCAGAACCGCGTCGACATCGTGTTCGAGATCAGCGAGGGCCCGAAGTCCAAGGTCCGCGCGATCAACATCATCGGCAACACCGTCTTTTCCGATTCAAAGCTGCGCGAACAGATGGTGACGAAGCAGGCTCGGCTGACGCGCTTCTTCTCGTCCAACACGTCCTACGATCAGGATCGGCTCGCGTATGACCAGCAGAAGCTGCGCCAATTCTATCTGACCGAGGGATACGCCGATTTCCGTGTCACCTCGGCGGTCGCCGAACTGACGCCGGACAAGAAGGACTTCATCATCACTTATGTGGTGGAAGAAGGGCCGCGTTATAAGTTCGGCGACATAACCGTCGACAGCGACATTCGCGACTTCGACAATAACAAGCTGGCTGCCACGCTGGTCGCCAAAAAGGGCGAGTGGTTCAACGCCAAGAAGGTCGAGGATTCGGTCACGTCGTTGAACGAGTCGGCCGGGTTGTTCGGCTATGCCTTTACGGACGTGAACCCTGATTATCAGCGTGACGCCGACAACCTGACCATGTCGGTCAATTTCCACATCGCCGAGGCGAAGCGGACCTATGTCGAGCGGATCGAGGTCACCGGTAACCGCAACACGCAGGACAAGGTGATCCGGCGCGAGATCCGCATGGCGGAAGGCGACGCGTTCAACAGCTTCCAGATCAAGCGGTCGCAGGACCGTATCAACAGCCTGGGGTTCTTCCAGGACAAATTCGAGATCAAGAATGAGCAGGGATCAGCGCCTGATCGCGTGATCCTGAACGCCAACGTCGAGGAAAAGCCGACCGGCGAACTGTCGCTGTCGGCAGGCTATTCGAGCCTTGAGCGCTTCATCATCCAGGCTGGCATCACCCAGCGCAACTTCCGCGGCAAAGGCCAGGAGTTGCGCGCCAACGTCGATTATTCGGTCTATTCGAAGTCGATCCAGCTCGGCTTTACCGAGCCCTACCTGTTCGACAAGAACATCGCGCTCGGCGTCGATGTGTTCCGCCGCGACTATAATTCGTTCAACTACCTCGGCGATCAGCGCCAGACCACTTACTCACAGGTGTCGACCGGCTTCCAGGTCCGCTTCGGCGTGCCGTTGACCGAATATTGGTCCCTGTCGGGCCGATATGGACTTACCTACGACCAGGTCGGCCTCGATAAGGCTACCTATTATTCCGACACCAACAGCGACGGAATCGTCGATACGTGCGATCCACTCAAGGCCGGACGCTATCTCTGCGAGGCGATCGGCAATCGCGTGACATCGGCGGTGGGTTATTCGCTGGTGTTCAACAGCCTCAACAGCGGCTTGCGGCCGACCGCGGGTCAGCGCTTGGTGTTCAGCCAGGACTTTGCGGGACTGGGTGGCGACGTGCGGTATATCCGTTCGCGGATCGAGGGCTCCAAATACTGGAATCTGGGCAAGGGATTCATCTTCTCGATCAACGCGGAAGGCGGCTATATCAAGTCGCTGGAAAAGAGCCGCGGCCCGGGTATCGACCCCGTGCGGATCACTGATCGCTTCTATCTTGGTGAACCGCAGATTCGCGGCTTCGACATTCGCGGCGTCGGCCCGCGCGTCCAGCGTATTCCGTACATTACCGACAGCAACGGCGACCAGATCCTGCAGACCGATCGTAACCAGATCGTCGATGACGCGTTGGGCGGCCGGGCTTATTACATGGTGCGTTTCGAGATCGAGCCTCCATTGTCGGGCGGTGTGCGTGAACTGGGCCTGCGTCCGTCGATCTTCATGGATGTCGGTGCAGTGTTCGGCATCAAGCGTCCGTTGCCGACGGCGACTTTCCCGACTCACGTCGACCCGACCACCGGCAAGACCATCGTCGACCCGATCATCACGCCGATTACCGACAGCAGCGGTCATCCGCTTTACGGCTACACGCTGCCCGATGGCACCGGGTCGACGACGACGTGCCCGGCCGGCCTGCCCGACGGCAATGGCGGCTGTAACGGCGTGACGCCCAACTCGGCGCTCACCAACACGATCTCGCCGTTCCTCGAGCGCTTCCTGGGCGATTCACCCAAGCCGCGCCTGTCGATCGGGTTCGGCGTCAATTGGAACTCGCCGTTCGGGCCGCTCCGCATCGATATCGCAAAAGCGCTGCTCCACCAGAAGGGCGACGACACCAAGCTTGTTACTTTCAACGTAGGGACTCAATTCTGATGAAGACCAAATTCACCTATCTCGGGCTCGGCGCGATTGCGCTGACCGCCGCGCTCGCCGCTGCGCCGGCACAGGCTCAGACGGTCGCGACCGCCGATTTCGACGGCGCCGTCGTGAAGACCAAGGCGTTCACCACCGCAAACACCACGATTACCACGACCTACAAGACGCAGATCACCGCGATCGAAGGGTATCAGAAGGAGCTGCAGGCACTGCTGGCGCCGTTCGACACCAACAAGGACAACCAGATCGACGACAACGAGCTGCGCGCGGCGCAGGCGAGCCCGTCCTGGGCGACCGTTGTAGCAAAGCAGCAGCAGATCAACACCACGCAGGCGCCGATCTCCCGTGCTCAGGCCTATGTGTTCGAGCAGGTCTCGGCCAAGCTTAATCAGGCGGTTCAGGCCGTAATCACCGCTCGCGGTCTTTCTTTGATCGTCAAGCCGGACGCCGTGGTCTGGGCTAATCAGGTCGGCAACATCACGCCGGCGATCACCGCCGAGCTCGACAAGCTGGTGCCGACGGCCAACGCCGTGCCGCCCGCCACCTGGCAGCCGGGCGGTCAGCCCGCGCCGGCTACGGGCGCGGCTCCCACGACGCCGGCTCCGGCGACCGCGGCTCCGGCTCCCACTGGTGGTAAGAAGCCGGGCCGTTGACCGAGGAAGCGGCAGCGACGTCGATCGGCCCGCTTGATATTAAGCGGGTGATGGCGGCGTTGCCGCATCGCTATCCGATGCTGCTGGTCGATCGGGTCGAGGAACTCGTCGTCGATCAGCGCATCACCGCCATCAAGGCAGTGAGCATGAACGAGGAGTTCTTTCAGGGGCATTTCCCGGGAAGGCCGATCATGCCCGGCGTGCTTCAGATCGAGGCGCTCGCGCAGGCGGCGGGTGTGCTCGCTGTCGAGAGTCTCGGCCTCGCGGGGTCGGGCAAGCTCGTCTATTTCATGTCGATCGACGGAGTGAAGTTCAGGAAGCCGGTCGAACCCGGTGTCCTGCTCAAGCTCGAGGTCGAGTTCGTCCAGAAGCGCAGCCGTGTGTGCAAGTTCGCGGGCAAGGCGACGCTGAATGGCGAAATCGCGACCGAATGCGAATTCACGGCGATGATCGCGGACCCGCCGAGCGACTGACGTTCCAACCAATGTTGAAAATGCGTCGCGCCTCTGCTAGGCGCGCGCCCTTCGCTGCCGGTCGGAAACCGGCGGCACTATCCAAGGAATTTGCTGTGAAAGCCGATACGCACCCCGATTACCACATGATCAAGGTCCAGATGACTGACGGCACCGTGTACGAGACTCGCTCCACCTGGGGTAAGGAAGGCGACACGATGACGCTCGAGATCGATCCATTGTCGCACCCGGCCTGGACCGGCGGCCGCGGCCAGATGCTCGATGCGGGTGGTCAGGTGGCGCGCTTCAACAAGCGCTTCGGCGGGCTGAATCTCGGCAAGAAATAAGCCGCATTTTAGCTGAGTCATTCGACGCCGCGTTCCCTTGTCGGGAGCGCGGCGTTGTCGTTTGTGCTTAACGCGTCGTTAGGTATCGTCGGGCTAGCATTTCCGTCATGGAAGCTTTGCAAACCGATATTCGCGCCGAATTCGAACCCGCGTTTGCCGGGGGAAAGCAGCGCAGCCGTCGCTCGCCGGTATCGCTGGATGCCAAGCTGGGCAGGGGCGGCCTGGACCGCACGCTATGCCGGGTCACCGACCTGTCGCGTCAGGGTGCACGAATCAGCAGTTATTCGGCGATGAAGAAGGACGCGTCGATCTGGCTGACGTTGCCCGGTATCGGCCAGATCGCCGCGACGGTCCGGTGGGCGGACGACTTCTGCGCCGGGTGTCAGTTCGACGAGCCGTTACCCGACTATCAGTTCGATATGCTGGTGGCGGTCGGGAGGGCGTAACGCCGCAGTCTTTGAAATCGCGAGTATAACGCGGAAGTGAATTCGGCGTCGTTGGACGTCGCTGGCGCGAAGCCGCCGCGCTTGCGCGTGGGGCGTTGAGCTTCGCTGACTTCCCAAGCTGCGCGGTGGCGGAGAGGGTGGGATTCGAACCCACGGTAGGCTTGCACCCACGGCGGTTTTCAAGACCGCTGCCTTAAACCACTCGGCCACCTCTCCGCGCTGGCGGGCTTTTGGGGAAGGGCGGCGATTTGTGCAAGTCGTGCGACGACAGGGATTCCCGTAAGCCCGCGACTGTGGCACGCTAACGTCATGCGTAAACGGGGCTTGTTCGGGATATTGCTGGCGGCGGTTGCGTTCGCCGGCGCGGCGGTGGCGCAGGATGACGCGGGGTTCCAGTCCTATCTGCAGGATGTGCGCGGCCGCGCCATCGCGCAGGGCGTGCGTCCCGCGACCGCCGATCAAGTGCTCGCCGGGCTGACTTACAACCAGCGCGTCATCGACCTCGACCGGAACCAGCCGGGGGGAAATCCCGCCAATTCGACCAACACCGCCAGCCCGCCCTTTGCCCCCTATCTGCGCAGTCATGTCGATGCCGCACGCATCGCGCAGGGCCGCGCCAAATATCTCGCAGAGCGCGCGCATCTTGCCGGGATCGAGCGGCAGACCGGGGTGCCCGAATCGATCATGGTTGCGATCTGGGGGCACGAGACCAATTACGGCCGCGTGATGGGTAATTTCGATTTGCCGCGTTCGATCGCCACGCTCGCCTATGAAGGGCGCCGACGCGCGCTGTTCGAGGGCGAATTGATCGCGATGATGAAGATGGTCGATCGCGGTGTGCCGCGTAGCCAGTTGGTCGGCAGCTGGGCGGGGGCGATGGGCGGCCCGCAGTTCCTGCCCTCAGTCTATCTCCGCCTCGCACGCGACGGCGATGGCGACGGCCGGGCCGATATCTGGAACAGCGATGCCGACACGCTCGCGTCGATCGGCAATTATTTCTACAACGCCGGGTGGCGGCGCGGGCAGACCTGGGGGCTGGCGGTATCGCTGCCGTCGGGGTTCGATCGGGCGGGCACGACCAACCGGCTGATCTCGCCCAGATGCCCGCGTGTCTTCGCGCGGCAAAGCGCGTGGCGGACGATCGGCGAATGGCGCGCGATGGGCGTGCTGTCGCAGGGCAAGCCATGGCCGGCGGACGATGTCCAGGCGACGCTGATCGAGCCCGACGGGCCGGGCCAGACGGCATATCTGCTGACCGGCAATTACCGCGTCATCCTCGATTATAATTGTTCGAATTTCTATGCGCTGAGCGTGGGGCTGCTCGCCGATGCCGTCGAACGCTAGACTGGCTTTTCTCACGGGCCTGGCGCTCGCTGTCCCGGCATCGGCGCAGGATGCGCCGCCGCAATCGGACGGCCCGCAAGCGACGTCCGACCGCTCGCCGGATCGTTATGACGAGGTCGGCTATGCGACGTGGTACGGGGCCGAACTGTCCGGCAATCCGACCGCTTCCGGCGCGCCGTTCGATCCCAAGGCGTTCACCGCCGCGCATCGCACCTTGCCGCTTGGAACCTATGTCGAGGTGACGTCGCTCGAAACCGGGCGAACCGTCCTGGTCCTGATCAACGATCGCGGCCCGTTCACGCCCGGCCTGTTGATCGACCTGTCGCAGGCAGCGGCGCAGGCGATCGGGATTTCCAGCCGCAAGCCGGTGCGGATTCGCCGCGTGACGCCGACGCCCGCGGATCAGAATGCATTGAAGAATGGTCGGGCCGCGGCGTCGATCCTCGATACGCCCCCCGCCTTGCTTGCCGGGCTGCGCGCCAAGCTGACAGGCAACAGCGCCGCAGCTAATCCTAAACCTCCGGCAGGTAGCTCGCTGCGCATGCCGCCTCCATCGCTCAAGCCGTCGCCGGTAGCTAAAGAATCGCTCACGAAATCGCCTCCTGCAACGGTGCGGCCACCCGTGGCCGTCACGGGTGGTTACTACGTCCAGGTCGCGGCGTTCGGTAGCCGCGAACGGGCCGACGCGGTCGCGCGCGGCCTCGGCGGCGCTGCGACGCCGTTCAACAAATTGTGGCGAGTCCGCACCGGACCTTATGCCGATGCGAAATCGGCGTCGAGGGCGCGTGACGCGGCGGCGGCGCGCGGCTATGGCGATGCTCGTGTCGTCCGCGACGACTGAATCACCGCTTGCTTACGGACTTGTATTTCCCATGAAGAAGATCGCTGCCCTGCTCGCCGCCGTCGCGCTGACGACGCCCGCCGTCGCCAACCCCGAATTCAACACGCCCGCGCCGGTCGCCTATATGGTCGACCTGTCGTCCAACGCTGTGCTCTATTCGAAGGACGCCGACCGCCGTATGCCGCCAGCGTCGTTGGCGAAGATGATGACGGTCTATGTCGTGTTCGACATGATCAAGAAAGGCCAATTGAGCGCCGACAAGCAGTTCACCGTGCGCCCCGAAACATGGCGGCAATGGCATGGTCCGCAGGCAGGTTCGACCATGTTCCTGTCGGCGAACGAGAATGTCAGCGTCGACAATCTGTTGAAAGGCATCGTCACGCTTTCGGGCAACGACGCGTGCGTGGTGATGGCGGAGGGGATTTCGGGCACTGAACAGGCCTTTACCGACCGCATGAATGACGCCGCGAAGAAGCTCGGCCTGACCAACAGCCATTTCGGGACCTCAAACGGATGGCCGGACAACGGCCGAACCTATGTCACGGCGCGTGATCTCGCGACGCTGGCGGCGGCGACGATCCGTGACTTCCCGGATCTCTACAAAAGATATTACGCGCTCCCCAGCTTCACCTGGGGCAAGACGCTGGGCGCGGGCAAGGACATTGATCAGGCCAATCGCGATCCGCTGCTTGGCAACGTCAATGGCGCAGACGGGCTCAAGACCGGGCATACCGAAGAAGCGGGGTACAGCTTCACCGGGTCGGCGATGCAGAACGGCCGTCGCTTGATCATGGTGATCGCGGGACTCGACAGCTTCAATGGGCGCAAGGAAGAGTCGATCAAGTTCATGAATTGGGGCTTCGGCGCGTGGAGCGCGAAGCCGATCGTGTCGAAGGGTAAGGAAGTCGCGACCGCCGAGGTTCAGCTCGGCTCGTCGAGCACAGTCGGCCTGGTCGCTGCCGACAATCTGGCGGTGACGGTGCCGTCGGGCAGCAACCCGGCCATGACCGCCAGCGTCGTGTACGATGGCCCGATCAAGGCGCCGATCAAGGCGGGTGATCACATCGCTGACCTGATCGTCAAGACGCCTGGTATGAACGACCAGCGCTTCCCGCTTGTCGCAGCGAAGGATGTGGCCGAAGCCGGATTCTTCGGTCGCGCCTGGGCCGGGCTGATGCAGTTGTTCGGCGGCTGATCGTGACGCGCGGGCGCTTCCTGTCGATCGAAGGGGGCGAAGGGGCCGGCAAGTCGACCCAGGTGCGCCGCCTGGCCGATGCGCTCCGTGCGCGCGACATCGAATTGATCGTTACGCGCGAACCGGGCGGCAGTGACGGGGCGGAGGCGATCCGCGACCTGTTGATGCAGGGAACGGTCAACCGCTGGAGCGCGCATACCGAGGCGTTGCTGTTCGCCGCCGCCCGCGCGGATCACGTCGAGAAGGTGATCCAGCCGGCCATCGGCGTCGGGACATGGGTGATTTCGGATCGCTACATCGATTCGTCGCGTGCCTATCAGGGGATGGCTGGCGGGATCGACGATGCGGCGGTGCTGGCGCTGCACGGGTTCGGGTCGCGCGGATTGATGCCGGATCGAACGCTGGTGCTCGAGGTGCCGCCGGAACTGGGGGCGGCGCGCGCATCCTCGCGCGACGGGGCGGGCGCGGATCGCTTTGCCGCGCGCGAGCGGGCCTTCCACGAGGATGTGGCGGCCGCCTTTCGTCGCTTCGCCCAGGCGGAACCGGATCGCGTGCGGCTCATCGACGCAAGTGGCGATGCGGATACGGTGGCTGCGGCCCTGCTGGCTGAGATAGCCGACCTGCTGCCATGACGTCACTCTATGGCAACACGCTGGCAAAACAGGCTTTTGCTGCCGCACTCGATGGCGGATCGCTCCATCACGCCTGGCTGTTCGCCGGGCCGGAAGGCGTAGGCAAGGCGAGCTTCGCGATGCTCGCCGCGCGGCGCGTGCTGGCGGGGCCGGGGCAATCCGACGACTTTTCTATCCCGTCCGACGACCGCACGCAGCATCTGATCGACTCGGGCGCGCATCCCGATTTCCGCAAGCTCGAACGCTTGCCGAAGGACGATAAGAAGCCGGATCAAGGCTTGGCGCGCAGTATAACCGTGGCGCAGGTCCGCGCGCTCGAACCGTTCCTAGGCGTCAAGCCGACCTATTCCGATCGCCGCGTAGTACTGATCGATTCAGCCGACGATCTCGAACGCAATGGCGCCAATGCGCTGCTCAAGAATTTGGAAGAGCCACCGCCGGGCACGGTGTTCCTGCTGGTCAGCCATGCGCCGGGCCGGTTGCTGCCGACGATCCGCTCGCGGTGCCGGTTGCTGCGGTTCGAGGCGCTTGGCGATGCCGATATGCGTAGCGCGCTGACAGATGCGGGAGCAGCACCGGGCGAGATCGATGAACTGGTGCGCGTGGGGCAGGGATCGCCTGCCCAGGCGCTGGCGATGGCGGGGCTCGATGTTGCGGGGCTCGACAAGGCGCTGGACGCGCTGGCGAAGGGCGACCCTTCCAATGCCGTGCGCGCGCAACTGGCGAGTTCGCTGTCGCTCAAGGCCGCACAGCCGCGGTACGAAGCGTTCCTGGACCGAGCGCCGCGCTTTATCGCCGCACAGGCGCGCAACCGCACCGGGGAGGCGCTGCGGTCGGCGCTCGACGCCTATGACGCTGCGCGCAACCTCGCTGCCAGCGCGCTCGGCCTGTCGCTCGACGAGCAGGGCACGGTGTTCGAAATGGGCGGGATCGTCGCCTCGCTGGCGAACCGCCGCTGACCGCGCTAGGGCGGGGCATGGCCGACCCCTATTACATCACCACCGCGATCAGTTATCCCAACGGCCGTCCGCATATCGGGCATGCTTATGAGGCGATCGCCGCCGACGCGATCGCGCGCTACCATCGCCAGGACGGGCGCGACGTGCGGTTCCAGACCGGGACCGACGAACATGGGCTCAAGATGGTCCAGACCGCGCGCGACCGTGGCGTGGAAACGCGCGCGCTGGCCGATGAAATGTCAGGATATTTCAAGGCGATGGATGATCTTCTAAATATTTCTTATGATCGTTTTATCCGTACTGTCGAAGCGGATCATCACGCCGCCAGCCAGGCGATCTGGGAAGCAATGGCAGCAGCGGGCGACCTTTACCTAGACCGATACGAGGGCTGGTATTCGGTCCGGGACGAAGCGTTCTACGACGAGAAGGAACTGGTCGACGGGGAAGGGGGCAACAAGCTCTCTCCGCAGGGCACGCCGGTCGAATGGACCGCCGAGGAGACCTGGTTCTTCCGTCTGTCGAAATACCAACAGCCGCTGCTCAAATATTATGCCGAGCACCCCGAATTCATCCAGCCGGATGCGCGCCGCAACGAGATCCTGCGCTTCGTCGAAGGCGGGCTGAGCGACCTCTCGGTGTCGCGCACCAGTTTCGACTGGGGCGTAAAGGTCCCGGGTAGCGACGGGCACGTCATGTATGTGTGGGTCGATGCGCTGACCAATTATCTGACCGGGATCGGCTATCCCGACCTCGACGGGCCGCTCGGCAAATACTGGCCGGCTGATCTGCACTTGATCGGCAAGGACATTGTGCGTTTTCATACGGTTTACTGGCCGGCCTTCCTGATGAGCGCGAACATCGCCTTGCCGAAGCAGGTGTTCGGTCACGGCTTCCTGCTCAACCGTGGGGAGAAAATGTCGAAGTCGGTCGGCAATGTGACCGACCCGATCGAGCTGGTCGACCGCTTCGGCGTCGATCCGCTTCGCTATTTCCTGCTCCGCGAAGTGTCGTTCGGCCAGGACGGCAGCTATTCGGAGGAGGCCATCGTGACGCGCTGCAATGCCGATCTCAGTAACGGACTAGGTAACCTTGCCCAACGGTGCCTTGCGATGATCGCGAAAAATTGCGGCGGCGTAGTTCCTCCGAACGACTCTGATACTAGGCCTGTGCACTTTGGCGATCCGATGGGGGAAGTCGCTGAGCTTATGGTTGATCTCAAGATCAACGAAGCGCTGGAAGCAATTTGGGAGCGCGTCCGGATCGCTAACGGCTATTTCGCCGAAATGGCGCCTTGGGCACTCCGAAAAACCGATCCGAAAATGGCCGACGCTGTTCTTTATCAAACCGCCGAAGCGATCCGTCAGCTGGCGATCTTGGTTCGTTGGGCAATTCCCGAAAGCGCCGACAAATTGCTCGATTTGCTGGGGCAGGGGGCGGACGCGCGTAATTTCGACGCGCTCAATCGCCCGATCGCCAGCGGCACGCCGTTGCCGGCGCCGAGCGGCGTGTTCCCCCGCCTGGAGATGGAAGCGGCATGAGGCTCGCCGACAGCCATTGCCACCTCAATTACAAGGGTCTCGCCGAGCAACAGGACGTGGTGCTGGCGCGCGCGCGGGCGAGCGGCGTGGTCGCGATGCTCAACATCTCGACTCGCGAGCGTGAATGGGACGACGTCATCGCGGTGGCCGAGCGCGAGGACGATGTCTGGGCGACCATCGGCATTCACCCGCACGAAGCCGACCAGCACGCGCATGTCGATACCGCCAAACTCGTCGCCCGCGCCGCGCACCCGCGCGTGGTCGGGATCGGGGAATCGGGTCTCGATTATTATTACGATCATTCCGACCGCGACCGACAGCGCGCCAGTTTCCGCGCACATATCGCCGCGTGCCGCGAAACAGGCCTGCCGATCGTCGTCCATACTCGCGATGCCGAGGACGATACGATCGACATCCTGCGCGACGAGATGGGGAAGGGGGCCTATCGCGGCGTCATCCATTGTTTCACGGCGAGCGGCGATTTCGCCGACAATGCGCTGGATCTGGGTCTCTATATCTCGATCTCCGGCATCGTGACGTTCAAGAACGCCAGGGATTTGCAGGAAACCGCCGCGCGCCTACCTCTCGACCGCTTGTTGATCGAGACGGATGCCCCCTTCCTCGCGCCGGTCCCTAACCGCGGCAAGACGGGTGAGCCGGCCTTTGTCGCCGATACTTGCCGTTTCCTGGCCGAGTTGCGCGGCCAGGACGCCGAGCAACTCGCAGACGCGACACGCGCCAACTTCCACGAGCTATTCACCAAGACGCTCGATAAAACCGGCGCATGAAAGTCCGCATTCTCGGCTGCGGGACGTCGTCGGGAGTGCCGCGGATCGGCAACGATTGGGGCGCTTGCGATCCGGCCGAGCCGAAGAACCGGCGTACGCGTGCGTCGATCCTGGTCGAAACCGCCACGACGCGCATCCTGGTCGATACGGGACCCGACATGCGGGAACAGTTGCTGGCGGCGGGCGTCGACCGGATCGACGCGGTGATCTGGACGCACGACCACGCCGATCACACGCACGGCATCGACGATCTGCGCCAGATCTATCACGTGATACGTGCTCCGGTGCGGGGGTTAGCCCGGCCCGCGACGTCGGCGATCCTGCGCGATCGGTTCGCCTATGTCTTTGCGGGAATAAGCGGGTATCCTTCGATCGCCACGCTGGAGGAATTGCCGGATCGGCTGACGATCGGCGATATTGCGATAACTGTCGTCGATCAGCCGCACGCGGACATCACTTCGGCGGGATTGCGGTTCGACGGCGACGGCGGATCGATCGGATATGCCACCGATTTCAATATAATGACGTCCGATATGCGAATATTGTATGAAGGCCTCGACCTCTGGATCGTCGATGTCCTGCGCCGCCATCCGCACCCCAGCCACCCGCATCTCGCCGAAGCATTGCCATGGATCGCCGAACTCGCGCCGAAACGCGCAATGCTGACGCATCTCGACCAGTCGATGGACTATCGTTCACTGCTAAGCGAACTGCCATTGGGGGTCGAACCCGGCTATGACGGGTTCGAATTCGAGGTTGGGCGATGAGCGGTCAAACCGGAAACGCGATCTTCTATGCGTTGTTGCTGATCCTGCCGCTGTCGGCGCTGGTCGCCCGCCGTATGCCGCTTAGGCGCGTCGCGGTGATGGCGCTGGCGTGGGTCGGCATCTTCGCCACCGGGCTGCTGATCGTCGCATTGGTCAATCGCAATGAGTGGCTGGTGTCCGGCGCGCGCGAGCTGTTTTACGACCGCGATCAGTCGGTGGTCGGCAACGAAGTGCGCATCCAGATGGCGGAGGACGGCCATTTCTATGCGCGCGCCGCGATAAACGGGACCGAGCGCGTGCTGCTGGTCGATAGCGGCGCGAGCTTCACGAGCCTGTCGGCGGATACGGCGGCGGCTGCAAGCGTCGCCGTCGATACGGTAGAGCCGAGGATTCCGCTCGATACCGCCAACGGCCAGGTCATGGCGCAGCCCGCGACGATCGGTGAATTGCGCGTCGGCGGCATCACCGCGCGCGATGCGCCGGCGGTCGTGTCCGAAGCGTTCGGCGACCAGAACGTGCTGGGCATGAGTTTCCTGTCCAGGCTCAAGTCTTGGCGAGTCGAGGGTAAGACCCTGATCCTCACCCCTACGCAGGAATAGATTTTACATAATGTATATTATCAATCTTGAGGATGGCCAGCTGAGGGGGCTCCCCCGCCAATGAGCGCGACCGGAATCGCCCCGAACAATATTGAGCGTCTCGTCGCGATCATGGCGCGGCTGCGCGATCCCGAGCGCGGCTGCGAATGGGACACGGTCCAGACGTTCGCGACGATCGCGCCATACACGATCGAGGAAGCCTATGAGGTGGCCGACGCGATCGAGCGCGCCGACATGGCCGACCTCAAGGATGAACTCGGCGATCTGTTGCTCCAGGTCGTGTTCCACGCCCGCATGGCCGAGGAAGCCGGCGATTTCGCGCTGGCCGACGTCGTCACCGCGATCTGCGACAAGATGGAGCGCCGCCACCCGCATATCTTCGGCGATGCAGTTCAGGGCGGCCATCACCTGTGGGAGCAGATCAAGGCCGCCGAGCGTGGCGCCAAGGGTGCCGACAGCGCGCTGGACGGCGTTGCGATCGGCCTACCGGCGTTGGTCCGCGCCGAAAAGCTCCAGAAACGCGCCGCACGCACCGGGTTCGACTGGCCCGATCCGAGCGACGCGCGCGCCAAGATCGACGAGGAGCTTGTCGAGGTAGAAGCCGCCACGAACGACGCGGACCGCGCCGAGGAAATCGGCGATTTGCTGTTCGCGGTGGTCAACTGGGCGCGCAAGCTCGACATAGATCCCGAAGCCGCGCTTCGCGCCGCCAACGCCAAGTTCGAACGGCGGTTTCGGGCAATGGAAGCCGCCGACGCGCGTTTCGCAGAGCGCAGCCTCGACGAGCAGGAAGCTCTGTGGAGGCTAGTTAAGACGATGATGCGCCCATGTGCCGGATAAAGTTGACCAGGCAAGCAACGCAGTGGACGGCACAATTCGCCGTCGCGGCGGAGCTTTGCAAGCGCGGTTGCGAAGTGTCTTTCACGATGGGCAATTGTACGCCGCTGGCCGATCTTATGGTGCTGGCGCCCAATGGCCGCATGTTCTTGGTCGACGTCAAAGGGCAATCAACCCCGAATTTTTGGCGCATCAAGGCCAAGGCCGAGCGTGACGATCTATTTTATGTGCTTTGTTACGTTGGCGAGGCGGAACGAAACAGATTTTTCCCGATGTCTCAGCGTACACTGCACGACTTGATGGAGCGATACCGGTGGAGCGGCGTCAAATTTGACGAGAATTTCTCCGGCTTTAACTGGGGTGATGCCAAGCCCTTCGAAAATCTCTGGGACGAGCTGCCTCTGGCCAACCTCTAGTTGGTCTTGAACCGTTCATAGTCGCGCTCGGCCATGCGCACGTCATAGACGACAATGTCGCCGTCCGCGTCGCTGCTCAGCACTTCGCCATGTTGGTGCAGCCAGGCCGCGCCTGCTCCGTCCCCGGCATCGAGCCGGATCGTATAGCGGCGATGCCCCGCCGTCAGCTTGGCGGCGACTTTGCGGATTAGGTCGTCCACCCCTTCCCCGCTGATCGCCGAGATCGTGACCACGTCGTCGCGGCGGCTCGCATCCGCCAGCGCGTCCGCGCGCGCATCGCTTTCGAGCAAGTCGAGCTTGTTCCACGCCTCGAACCGTGGCGTGGTATCCGCGACGCCGATCTCGTGCAGAACCGCCTCGACATCGGCGCGCTGCGCCTCGCTGTCGGGATGCGCGATGTCGCGGACGTGAATCAGCAGGTCGGCCGACACCACTTCCTCGAGCGTCGCCTTGAACGCCGCGACCAGTTGCGTCGGCAGTTCGGAGACGAAGCCCACCGTGTCAGACAGGATCGCCTTGTCGATGCCGGGCAGCGAAATTTGCCGCAGCGTCGGGTCGAGCGTCGCGAACAACAGGTCTTCCGCCATGACGTCAGAGCCGGTCAGGCGATTGAAAAGCGTGGATTTTCCGGCGTTGGTATAGCCGACCAGCGCGATCACGGGCCATGGCGCGCGCTGGCGGCGGTCGCGGTGCAAGCCGCGTGTGCGGCTGACCTGATCGAGTTCCTTGCGCAGCCGCGCCATGCGATCGCGGATCAAGCGGCGGTCGGCCTCGATCTGGGTTTCGCCGGGACCGCCGAGAAAGCCGAACCCGCCGCGCTGGCGCTCGAGGTGGGTCCAGCTCCGCACGAGCCTGCCGGCCTGATAGTCGAGATGTGCGAGTTCGACCTGCAACCGCCCTTCCGCGGTCGCCGCGCGCTCGCCGAAGATTTCGAGGATCAGCCCGGTGCGATCGATCACCTTGCATTCGAGCGCGGTTTCCAGATTACGCTGCTGCACCGGGGTCAGGCTCGCGTCGAACACGACGAGCCCCGCCTCCTCCATCCGCACCTGCGCAGCGAGTTGATCGACCTGCCCCGATCCGATCAGGGTAGCCGGCTTCGGCGCGCGTACGCGGAAAGCGATCTTCTCGACCACCTCCACGCCGATCGCCAGCGCGAGGCCAGCCGTCTCCGCTAGCCGCGCCTCGGCGTCGCGACTCCCCTTGCCCTGGTCGGGCAACACGACGATCGCCTTCGCCCCACGGGCGAAGTCGTCGCGATCACGTTCGAATCCGGTGGTCAATCTTCCGCGTTATCCGTTGAATCTTCAGCCAAATTAAGCGGTCGGGCGGGTTGGATGGTCGATACCGCATGCTTGTAGACCAACTGCGCCATCCCTTCGCGTTCAAGCAGCATGCAGAACAGGTCGAACGAGGCGATCTGACCTTGTAGCATGACGCCGTTGACCAGGAACATGGTCACGCTGTCCTCAGACTTGCGCACGGCGTTCAGGAAGATTTCCTGGAGCAACGGCGCTTTCTTCTGCGCCTCGCCCACGGCGTCGACGATCGCGCCGATGTCGATCGGGTTCGACGGCATGATCGTCGAGATGGCGTGCTTGTAGATCAGCTGCGACTGACCGTCGCGGCGCAGCAGCACGCTGAAATTGTCGAACCAGGTGACGATTCCCTGCAACTTGACACCCTTGACGAGGAACATCGTCACCGGAGTCTTCGATTTGCGCAGGGCGTTGAGGAAAAGATCCTGAAGCGAAGTCTGCTTTTCGGCCATTATCGGTCCTTGCTCTTGGCGGGATGTAGCCCGCTAGGCGCCGTTCTCCGGCGTCGAATACGCGTACCCGTTCGGTTCACGCGCTACCAATGTATGGTGACGATGCCGTTACGTCCAGCGCGACAAATCAATCGTCGCGACTGTCGGTGATGCCGAGCAGCTTGAGCTTGCGGTGCAACGCCGAGCGCTCCATCCCGATAAAGGTCGCGGTGCGAGATATATTGCCCGAGAAACGCCGGATTTGGACGCGGAGATATTCGCGTTCGAACGTCTCGCGCGCCTCCCGCAACGGCGCACCCATCATCGCCGAGGCACCCGCCCCGTCGCCATTGCCGCCGAGCACTTCCGCCGGAAGCAAATCGACATCGATGCGACCGATACGATCGCCTGGGGCAAGAATGATCGTGCGCTCGACGACGTTGCGGAGCTGGCGGACATTGCCGGGCCATTCGTAGCTTTGTAGCGCCACCATCGCGTCTTCGGCCACTTCCGGCGTCGGTACGCGGCGTTCGCTGGCATAGTGGGCAACGAAATGCTCGACCAGCGACGGAATATCCTCGCGGCGATCGGTCAGCGGCGGGATCGCGACCGGCACGACGTTGAGGCGATAATACAGATCCTCGCGGAACCGCCCTGCCGCGATTTCCTCAGTCAGGTCGCGTGCGGTGGCAGAGACAACGCGGACGTCTACCTTTACGGTGCGCTGCCCGCCGACTCGCGTGAAGCTCTGGTCGGTCAGCACGCGGAGGATCCGGCCCTGTGTTGCGACCGGCATGTCTGCGATCTCGTCGAGGAACAAGGTCCCCCCATGCGCCTGTTCGAGCAGACCGGTGCGGACCAGATCCCCACCCTCCTCGACGCCGAACAATTCCTCTTCGACGCGTTCGGGCGTCATCCGCGCCGCGCTGACGATGACGAAGGGTCCTTGCGCGCGCTGGCTCCAGCTATGCAGCAGCCGCGCCGCGACTTCCTTGCCGACGCCCGCTGCGCCCATGATGAGCACTCGGCTGCCGGTGCCGGCGACTCGCTTGAGGGTCGCGCGCACGCCGTTGATCGGGCCTGAACTGCCGGTCAGGTCGGTGTCGCGCCCGGTTGCGGCGCGGAGCGATGCCACCTCCTGACGCAAGCGTTCAGTTTCGGTCGCGCGGTCCACCATCAACAGCAGGCGGTCGGCGTTGAACGGCTTTTCGATGAAATCGACGGCCCCTCGCCGGATGGCGGCCACCGCCGTGTCGATATTGCCGTGGCCGGAAATCACCAGCACCGGGATCGACGAGTCGCGCCGCTTGATCTCGTCGAGCAAGTCGAGGCCATCGAGCCGCGAGCCCTGCAGCCACACGTCGAGCAGCACGAGGCTCGGGCGGCGCATCGCGATCGCCTCCAGCGCGGCGTCGCTGTCGCCCGCGGCGCGTGTCTCATATCCTTCGTCCTGAAGGACGCCGGCGACGAGTTCGCGAATGTCCTGTTCGTCGTCGACGACGAGAATGTCGAGGCTCATGATTTGGTCCTGGTCAGTATGGCGAGCGCGCCGTCGCCCGTGCTCGTGGTGGGTTCCGAAATGTCGTCGAGCATCGTCGCCAGCGCGGCGGTGTCGAACACGATCGTGACGATGGTGCCGCCCCCCGGCCGATCGGAGAAGGCGATCGTGCCGCAATGTTCCTCGATGATCTTCTTCACGATCGCGAGACCCAGCCCCGTGCCTCGGGCGCGCGTCGTCATATAGGGCTCGACAATCCGGTCGCGCTCAAGCGGCAGTCCGATGCCGTTATCGGCAATCTCGACCGCCGTTTCGTGGTCGGCGAGCGAAAGCGACATTGCGATGACGCCCGCGACGCCATCCTCACGCGCCTCGATCGCTTCGACCGCGTTCTTGACGATGTTCGTAAGGGCCTGGCCGATCTGGCGGCGGTCGCAGATCAGCGGCAAGGCATCCGGCGCATCGAGCGAGAAGTTGATCGCCGGATGGGCGACCTCGTGCAGAAACAGCGCCTGGCGCGAGAGGTCGATCAGCGACTCGCGGTGGAATACCGGCTTCGGCATGCGTGCGAAGGACGAGAATTCATCGACCATCCGGCGCAGATCGCCGACCTGGCGCACGATCGTATCGGTCAACTGGCCGAATATTGTGTCGCCCGCCTCGACCGTATTGCCGTAGCGACGCTGGAGGCGTTCAGCGGCGAGCTGGATTGGGGTCAGCGGGTTCTTGATCTCATGCGCGATGCGCCGAGCGACATCGGACCACGCGGCGCGGCGCTGGTCGAGCAATTGCTGGGTTATGTCGTCGAAGGTCAGGACACGGCCGTCCTCGTCCGCGGTGATCCGAACCGCAAGCGTGCGCTTTTCCCCAGCGGCGGTGAGTTCGACGATTGCTTCGCGCGCGTCGCCGGTCAGCATCGCCGCAAGGTCCGGCGACACGTCACTTAGCGGCGCCCCGACCGCACCCTCGCCATCCAGCTTGAGCAGCGTTGCGGCCGACGCGTTCATCAGCCGGATCGCACCATCGTCGCCGACCGAAATGACTCCGGCGCTGACGCCCGACATCACCGCCTCGATCAGCGCGCGGCGGCTTTCGAGCGCGCCGGTCTGTTCCTGAAGGCGGCTTGTCATCGCGTTGAAGGCTCGGGCGAGCGTGCCGACTTCGTCCTCCGCGCGGGGATCAGGAACGCGCGCCGACAGATCGCCATCAGCGACGCGCCGCGCCGCGCCGACCAGTTGATTGACCGGACGGACCAGCCGGTCCGCGACGACCAGCGCTATCCACACCGCGATGGCTATGATCAGTAGAGATATTACGAGCAGCGCCGCGTTGAATTGAAGCTGGATCGCCCGCGACCTTTTGCGCAGGCTGTTATAGTCGCCGACCGTGCGGTTGGCCAAGCCGAGCCGTTTCGCCATTTCCGCCGCCCCGCCCTCGCGCGTCGAATAAAGCAGCATGTCGGTGCCGGGGATGACCGTCAGCGAATAGGTGCGCTTGCTGTTGGTGCCGCGCACTGGTTGGCCAGAGGCAACCTTCTTCACGTCCTCGGGCAGGATTTTGTCCTCGAACTGCTCCGAATTGATCACCCGGTCGCGAAACATGATCTTGCCGTCGGGATCGACCGAGAAGATCAGCGAGTTGGACAGGCTGCGCTGATAGACGTCCTGCAAATATCGCATGTGGAAATCGGTGCTGCCGACCGGCCATTTGTAGGTGAAGATCATCTGGTTGATGTCGTTCGCCATCGCGACATTCTCTTTGTCGACATAGCTGATCAGCTCTTCGTACGACGCCTGGGCCAGGGTCTTGCTGTTCTCAATCACGTCGCGGACGCGGCCCGACGACCAGAATTCGGCGCCGTATTGGAATAGGACCGAGGCAGTCACTGCGAGCAGGATGGTGGGAACGCTGGCGAGGATAGAGAAGATCGCGACCAGCCGGACGTGTAGTTGCGCACGCCCCCCGGCCGGCGATTTCGCGGCGCGGCTGCGCGCCACGCGGCGGCCGAGCAACACGATAAGGCTGCCGCCGCACACCAGATTCGCGACGAGCAGGCTGGCGACCAGCGGGGGCGTAAGCAAAGGTTGCGGTGATTGCCCGCCCCGGACGATGAAATAGGTGGTAATGGCGACAGTCACGGCCAGCGCCAGCAATCCCAGCTCCACCGCCAGGTTCACTTGCAGGCGCCGTCCCCAAATACGCTGGGGATCGGCCTGTGTCGCCTCACCATTCATCGTTGCAGGATTACAACGGGTTTGTGGCCGCGAAAACACATAATTAAGGCTAGATGTCGCGCTTTGGCCTCATTCCACCGCGCCGTCGATCTCAATGCCCAAGGTGTCGAGACGTTTTCGCAGCGTGTTGCGATTGATCCCCATCGCTCGCGCGGCGCGTAGCTGATTGCCGCCATGACGTGCGAGCATCGCTTCGATTAGCGGCCGCTCGACCTCCGCGATAATGCGTTCGTAGAGCGTGCCGTCGTCCATTCCGCGGGGATCATCGCGCGCAAGCCGGTCGATCCGCGCGCGCACCGCCGAGTCGAGGCTGATGTCGCCGGGCGCGATCACGTCCGCCGGCGTGCCGAGGATCACCGCCAGTTCGGGCGCGCCGATCACTTCGTCCCGGCTCAACACCGCCAGTCGCCGCATGATGTTTTCGAGCTGCCGGACGTTGCCCGGCCAGTCGTGCGCCTCGATCGTGCGGATGGCCGCTTCATCGAGACGTTTGCGCGGCAAACCATGCTCCGCTGCGCGATCCAAAAAATGGCGAGCGAGCAACGCGATGTCCTGACGGCGTTCGCGCAGCGCGGGCAGCGCGATCGGCACGACGTTGAGGCGATAGAACAGGTCTTCGCGGAACTGGCCCGATTGGACGAGCGAATCGAGATTGCGATTGGTCGCCGCGACGATCCGCACGTCCGCCTTGATCGTCCGCGCGCCGCCGACCGTGGTAAACTCGCCGGACTGGAGGACGCGCAGCAGCCGCGTCTGCGCTTCGATCGGCATGTCACCGATTTCGTCAAGGAATAGCGTACCCCCGGCGGCTTGCTCGAAGCGACCGGCGGTTCTCGCCTGCGCGCCGGTAAACGCGCCGCGCTCGTGACCGAACAGTTCGGCCTCGATCAACTCGCGCGGGATCGCCGCCATGTTGATCGCGAGAAACGCCGCGTCCCTGCGCGGACCGAGGTCGTGGATCGCTCGCGCGACCAATTCCTTGCCGGTGCCCGATTCGCCCGAGATCAGCACGGTGAGATCGTTCGAGATCACGCGTGCGATGACGCGGTAGACATCCTGCATCGCCGGCGACCGCCCGATCAGCGGCAGCGCACGGTCCTCGGCATCGACGGGATCGCTTGCGCCCTCACCCTTCCGCTGCAGCGCGGCGTCGATCGCGCGCGTCAGATCATCGAGATCGAACGGCTTTGGAAGATACTCGTACGCGCCGACCTCGGTGGCGCGCACCGCAGTGGTCAGCGTGTTTTGCGCGGACAGCACGATTACGGGAATCTGTGGATAGGCCTCCGCCAACCCCGCGACCATGTCGAGCCCGTTACCGTCGGGCAGCACGACGTCGCTGACCACGACGTCGGGGACCGCGGCACGCAACTCGCGGTTGAATTCGGCGAGGGTGGCCGTCGTCGTGACATGATGCCCCGTTCGGCGCAGCGCGTGCGCCACGACGGTGCGGATGGCCTTGTCGTCGTCTAGGACGAGAATGTTGGCGACCCGGCTCATTCGGCCCTCGCCAGCAGAATGCGGAACACCGTCATTTCGGGCGCACCCTCCCGAGAATATTGCACCACCCCGCCCATGTCGCGGACCAGTTTGTCGACCAGCGCGAGTCCCAGCCCCTGCCCTTCGGGCTTCCCCGACACGAACGGATTGAAGAGGTGGTCGGCAATGTCGGCCGGTGCGCCGGGTCCGTTGTCGATGACGCACAATTCGATCGGCAGCCGGCGGCGGGGCCGGCCGGGGCCGGCATCGACCGCCAGGCCGTGGCGGTATGCCGTGCTCAACAGGATACGTGGCGCCTTGACGTCATCGAGCGCTTCAGCGGCGTTTTTCATCAGGTTTATCAGGACCTGCAGCAATGCGTCGCGATCGACCAGCACGGGCGGCAGGGAGGGATCGAAGCTTTCCTCGATGCTGATGTCGCGCGCGAAGCCGCTCTGCGCAACGCGGCGCGCATGGTTGAGCAACGGGTAGATATTGGCAGGCTGCGGGCTGAGCGGCCGGTTGTCGGTGAAGTCCTGCATACGATCGATCAGCGCGGCGATGCGATCGACTTCCGCCGTGATGAGCGACGTCAGTTCCTCCCCCGCACCCTCGCCGGCCAGCAACTGCGCCGCGCCACGTATCCCCGACAGCGGGTTCTTGATTTCGTGCGCCAGCATCGCCGCGGCGCCGATCGCCGCCCGTCTGCCGCCGCGCTCCGCCGACTGGCCGACTCGACGCGAGCCGCTCGACGGGTGCAACGCGATCACGCGCCAGCCGTCTCGGTCGGCGATTGCGGTTTCGTAATAGTCGACCCGCAGCCTGCCGGTGCGTTCGGTGCCGATATCGAAATCGAACGCCGAGACGGCGCGCCCTTCCCCGTCGCGTGCTCTTGGCGGCGGCGTCATCACATTGGCGAGCGGCAGCCCGCGCATCGCCCGTTCGGACAGGTTGAGCAGCAGTTCGCACTCGCCATTCGCATTGCGGACGAGACCGTCGGGGTCGATCACCAGGATCGCGATCGGCAACCCGGCGAAAAGCTCGGCAAAGGTCGGCGCGGTCAGCGCCTCAGGCAGCAGCGCGGGTTCGCCAGGGGGCATAGAATTCGGCCAGCATCGCCTTGACGCGGTTGGGGTCAGCTTCCTGGTTGACGGCGTTGCGGAACGCCGCCGATCCGTCGAGTCCCTTGGTGTACCAGCCAATATGTTTGCGCATCATGTTGACGCCGACTTCGTTGCCGTAATGCTGGAGCATTTCTTCATAATGCCCTGAGATTACGTCGTATTGATCGCCGACCGTCGGATCGTCGATGGCGCGTCCCGACGACAAATGCGCCATCACCTGGTTAAGTAACCACGGCCGTCCGTAGGATCCGCGCCCGATCATCACTCCGTCCGCACCCGATTTCTCGAGCGCGCGGTCGGCGTCCTCGGGCGAGCAGATGTCGCCATTGACGATCACCGGGATCGACACCGCGTCTTTGACCGATCGGACGAACGCCCAATCGGCCTCGCCCTTGTACATCTGATTGCGTGTGCGGCCATGGACCGTCACCATCTGTACGCCCAGATCCTGCGCGATCCGCGCGAGCTCGGGCGCGTTGAGGCTGGCATGATCCCAGCCCATGCGCATCTTGAGCGTGACCGGGACCTTCACCGCCTTCACGCACGCATCCACGATCGCGCTGGCGAGCTTCAGGTCGCGCATCAGCGCTGACCCGGCCTCGCCGTTGGTCACCTTGCGCACGGGACAGCCCATGTTGATGTCGACGATTGCCGCACCCTTGTCCTCGGCCAGCTTGGCCGCCTCACCCATCTCATAGGGTGTGCAGCCGACCAGCTGCATCGACACCGGCTCCTCGATCGCGTCCCACATCGCCTTCTGGATCGACTGGCGGGTCTCGCGAATCGCGGCTTGGCTGGCGATCATCTCGGTCACGTTGAGCCCCGAGCCGAAGCGGCGCACGAGGCGACGGAACGGCAAGTCACTCACGCCGGTCATCGGCGCGAGGATCACGGGGGTCTCGATCCTGACCGGACCGACCTGGATGGGGGCCAGCTTGCTCATGTGCCTAAAAATCAGGCAGCGCCTACAGGATCGGGTTGGCGCTGGCAAGGTTCGGGCTGGTCGGCTAGGCGCGCGGCATGGCAAGTTCAGACACCGTCGCGCTGATCGTCGCCGCCGGCAAGGGCGAGCGCGCAGGCGGCGATCTCCCCAAACAGTTCCAATTGCTCGACGGCATCCCGCTGGTCGAACACGCGCGGCGCGCGTTCGAGAGGCATGCCGGCATCGACCGGATCGTCACCGTTCTCGGCGAAGGGCAGTCGGCCATCGGGGAAACGGTGGCAGGTGGCGAGATGCGGCGCGATTCCGTTCGTAACGGGCTGGAGGCGATCGGTGACGCCGCGCGCGTACTGATCCATGATGCCGCGCGGCCGATCGTGCCGGCCTCAGTCGTCGATCGCCTGTTGGGCGCATTGGACGAGGCCAAGGGCGCCGTCCCTGTATTGCCCGTCGCCGACACACTCGCCGCAAAGGACGAGGCGCTGGGCGACACGATCGACCGCTCGGCGCTTGTTCGTGTCCAGACGCCGCAGGCATTCGACTTTGCCGCAATCCTCGCGGCCCATCGCGTATGGCCCGCGAGCGAGGAGGCGACCGACGACGCGCAGATCCTGCGCCGCGCCGGCCATGAAGTCGCGACCGTTGCGGGCGATGGGTTGCTCGACAAGATCACCTATCCCGGCGACCTCGCGCTCGCCGAGGCGCATTTGGGAGCTGCCATGCGAGTGCGAACGGCAATCGGGTTCGATGTCCACCGCCTCGTCGCGGGCGAGAAATTGTGGCTGGGCGGCGTCCTGATCCCACACGATAAGGGTCTGTCGGGGCATAGCGACGCAGACGTTGCACTTCACGCGATCACCGATGCGGTGCTGGGGACGATCGCGGCTGGTGACATCGGGATGCATTTCCCGCCGACCGATCCGCGATGGCGCGGCGCGGAGTCGGGGCAGTTCCTCCAACACGCCGCGTCGCTGGTCGCCGCCGAGGGCGGCGTGATCGATTTCGTCGACCTGACGATCATGTGCGAGGCGCCCAAGATCGGACCGTGGCGTGCGCCGATTCGGGATCGCGTGGCCGGCCTCTTGGGGCTTGCGCCGGGGCAAATTAGCGTCAAGGCCACGACGACCGAAAGACTCGGCTTTACCGGGCGCGGCGAAGGAATTGCGGCACAGGCGATTGTGACCGTCAGAATATAGGGGCGCAGAAATGAAACCGACGATGGGCGCGGCGATCGCGCTGTGGATGGGGATGGCCGCGACCACGGCGCAGGCCGCGACCCCTGCCAAGTGCGTAACGCGTGATGAAGCGACGACGTTGTTCGCGGCGATATTGCCCGATATGCTGGAGGGGATCGGCAAATCGTGCACCGGATCATTGCCCGAGAAGGCGACGCTTCGCGCAGGTCTGCCGCCGCTGCTCGCCACCTATCGCGCCCCCGCGGATGTGGCCTGGCCTCAGGCGATGGCCGTGTTCGGAAAGTTGGCCGGTGCCAGTCTGAAGGGCGTCGATCCCAAATTGATGCGTCCGTTGATGGGTCAGATCATGGCGTCGGCCATAGCTGAAGACATTAAACCAGCTGATTGTCCCAGTATCGACCGCGTCGTTGCGTTGCTGGCTCCGCTACCGCCGGGCAACACTTCGGAGCTTGTCGTGCTGCTCGCCGAGATCGGCATGAAAAACGAAAAGAACCCGCCTTTCGCTGTATGCAAATCCGATCCCGGAGCGTCGGCCGATGCCACGACGACGATCGCGCCGCACAAATGATCGAAACCGTCCTCCCCGCCGAACTCGTCGATGCCGCGCGCCGCGTGGTGGAGGCGAACCGCGCGCTCGGCCGCCGCTTCGCGCTTGCCGAAAGCTGCACCGGTGGGTTGGTCGCGGCGGCGATTACGGAGATACCGGGATCGTCGGACGTGTTGCTCGGCGGGTTGGTGACCTATTCCAACGAGGCGAAGCACGATCTGCTGAAGGTCAGCAACGACGTGCTCGACACGTTTGGCGCGGTGTCGATTGCGACCGCGTGGTCGATGGCGCAGGGCGCGCTGGAAGCGACCGGGGCGGATATCGCCGTGGCGATCACCGGGATCGCCGGGCCGGGAGGCGGCAGCGAGAAGAAGCCGGTGGGCACCGTCGTCTTCGCCCGCGCGGAGCACAATGCCGATCCGTCGGACGTGGTCGCCGATCGGAAGGATTTCGGCGATCTGGGGCGCGGCGGGGTGCGGCTTCAGGCCGCGCTGGTCGCGCTCGAACTGTTGATGCCGCGCGAATCGGACGGCGAATAGAGTGCGGCCGCACGATCCTCGAAGGCGCCGATCATTTTCCTGAGCGCCTGGCCGAAGACTTGCCCGGCCAGCATTTCGAACATCTTGTTCTTGAACGCGAAATCGACCGCGAAATCGACCTCGCACCCGCCCGGCGCAGGCCGGAACGCCCAGTCGTTGGTCAGATATTTGAGCGGGCCGTCGAGATAGTCGACGTGGATCGTGGTCGGTCGAACCTTCTGCACTTTCGATGTGAAGGTTTCGCGCAAGCCCTTGAACCCGACGATCAGGTCGGCGACCATTTCGGTCGGGCTGTTCGACCGGATGCGGACCGCGCTGACCCAGGGCAGGAATTCGGCGTAACTGCCTACGTCCGCCACCAGATCGAACATCTGCTCCGGTGTATAGGGGAGCCGTCTCGTCTCAGCGTGCCTGGGCAAGTTTGGCCTCCCGGGCCGCGCGCATTTTCTCGAAGTCGTCACCCGCGTGATAGCTCGACCGCGTCAGCGGCGACGACGCTACCAGCAGGAATCCCTTCGCCCGCGCGATCGCGGCGTAAGCGTCGAACGCCTGCGGTGTCACGAAATCCTGCACCTTGGCATGACGCGGGGTCGGCTGGAGATATTGGCCCATCGTCAGGAAATCGACGTCGGCGGAACGCATATCGTCCATCACCTGATGCACCTCCAGCCGTTCCTCGCCGAGGCCCAGCATCACGCCCGACTTGGTGAAGATCGATGGATCCAGCTTTTTCACCGATTCGAGCAGCCGCAGCGATGCATAATAGCGCGCGCCCGGACGGATCGTTGGGTAGAGCCGCGGGACGGTCTCCAGATTGTGGTTGTACACGTCGGGCCGCGCCGCGACGATCGCCTCGACCGCCGCTTCGTGCTTGTTGCGGAAGTCGGGCGTCAGGATTTCGATCGTGGTGGCCGGGTTGGACGCGCGGATCGCCTCGATCACCTTTACGAACTGCTTCGCGCCGCCATCGGGCAGATCGTCGCGATCGACCGATGTCACCACGATATGCGCCAGCCCCATTTGTGCGGCGGCGTCGGCGACGTTCTGCGGCTCCATCGGATCGACCGCGCGCGGCATGCCGGTCTTGACGTTGCAGAAGGCGCAGGCCCGCGTGCACGTGTCGCCCAGGATCATCACCGTGGCGTGCTTCTTCGACCAGCATTCGCCGATGTTCGGGCACGCCGCCTCCTCGCACACCGTCGTCAGGCTCTTCGAGCGCATCAACGCGCGGGTTGCCGCGAACCCGGCCGACGTCGGCGCCTTGACGCGGATCCAGTCGGGCTTGCGCTGGCGCGGTTCGCGCGCGACGGGCGAAATCTCGTTCATGACGGCGCAGATAGCGATCCTGCGCCGCCCTTGCCACCCCCTCACGGCCTTGGCAGAGAAGCGCCATGACCGATTTCAGCGACCTCGTCGACGGCTATCACCGCTTCCGCACGAGCGAGTATCGCCGACACCGCGATCGCTGGTCGCAATTGAGCGGAGGGCAGAACCCCCAGGTCATGGTGATCGCCTGTTCCGACAGCCGAGTCGATCCCGCGCAGATTTTCGACACGGTGCCGGGCGAAATCTTCGTCGTGCGCAACGTCGCGAACCTGGTGCCACCGTTCGAGAATGACGGCGGGCGGCACGGCGTGTCGGCGGCACTGGAATTCGCGGTGACCCAGCTGCAAGTGCCCGAGGTGGTCGTGCTCGGCCACGGATCGTGCGGCGGCGTGATGGCGTCGCTGACCGGCGTGTTCGACGGTGCGGCGCCGGGCGCCGGCGGGTTTGTCGCGCATTGGGTCGACATGCTGCAGGAGGCGCGGGCCGGGATCGTGGCGGAACATGGTACAGGCGAGGAGGCAGCGCACCAGCTCGAGCTCGAGACGGTGCGGGTGTCGATCGCCAATCTGCGCACCTTCCCGTTCGTCGCCGAGCGCGAGGCGGCAGGGCTGCTATCGTTGCGCGGGGCCTATTTCGCGATCCGCGACGGCGTGCTGCACGTCATGAACCGCGCCGGCGAGTTCGCGCCTGCGTGAACGACGGCGCCGTCTGGGATGGCCGTAAAGCGGCCTCGTTGGACGGTGCGCTGGTTCTTGTGGGCATCACACAGATCGGCCCTGAGGACACTGAGCAGTCGCAATTCTACGGCACGGTGATCGAGGTAAGTCAGCAAGACGGCGTGCTAATGTGGCTTGAGGGTAAACGAGCAGGAGAAACCTTTCGGTTGCCTCCTGACCTCGACGCCTTCGAACCGGCCCCGCCCGGAGAATACCGGCTACGAACGACGGGTGAGACGGTAAGCGACCCCGACTATACCACATCCTGGACGATTACGCCGCCGGCCAATTGAACCTAAAGGCCTTCGCCGCCCACCCATTGTGCGTTCGACAGGCGACGTGCGAGGTTCCAAGTCTGCTGGCGAATATCGGGCACGGCGACGATCTCCCAGAACGCGCCGCGCGTCATCGGACCCAGCGCGTAGAGCCACTCGTTCGGCTCGCCGTCCGCCGCGATCGTACGCGCACAACCATCGACATCGAGGCCAAGCTTCGCCGGGTCGGCGCGCACCACACCGCGCTGCTGGAGGTCCGCCAGCAACGGCTCGGTGTTGCGCGTGAGGTCGCCCTGCGGTCCCGTGCAGTTGATGATGCGTTGCGCCATTAAAGTCTCCGATGAGTCGCTGCCGCGCCGCCGCCACGTCACAGCGATGCCGTCGGTGGTTTCCTCGGCGGCGATCGTTTTGCCTGCCACGACCTCCAACTGACCCCGCGCCTGCATCGCGGCGAGGCGGTCGGCGACTTGCGGCGCGAGGCGATGACGATGGACGTCCCACCACGGGCGCAAGTGGCGCAGGAACCGCTGGCGTTCGACGTCGGTGCCGTTCGCCCACATCGCTTGGGTATAGGGGCGCAGTTCATCGACGGCATTACGCCAACCGATCGCTTCGCCGCGTTTGCGCACCGCAGCTACCAATTGTGACGGTGGCAGGACCGGGCGCTCGGCCAGCTTCGCGAACATCGGCCCCGGCGCATCGTGACGATGCGGCAGCAGGCCGCGCCGAGACAGCGCAACGATTCGCCCCTTGAACCCGCTCGATTCGAGCAACAGCGCGATATCGACCATCGTCAGCCCGGTGCCGATCAGCAGTACGGTGTCCTCGTCGCTCAGCCCCAGCGGTACGCTGCGGTCCCAGGGATCGCTCTTGTAGCGTTCGGTCGATAGCGAATCGCCGAAGCCGGGCGGGTCGTGGGGCGGCAAATTGCCGACCGCCAGCACGGCGGTGTCCGCGGCGATGGTGCGGCCGTTGGTCAGCACAACCTCCGCCCCCTCTCCCGCTTGCCGCACGTCGCGCACATCGGCCTGCACCAGCGTCAGCCGGTCGCCCGAACTCGCCAACGCCTGCTCCAACTGGTCGCGCAGATAGGCGCCATAAGTCACGCGCTGGACGAACGTCGCCCCGGCATCCTCGCGCCCGTTCGCGGCCAGCCAGCGCACGAAATGGTCGGGATCGTCGGGCAGCGCGCTCATGTTCGACGCACGGACGTTCAGCACATGGTCCGGATAAGCCGCGCCATAGGCCAGCCCCTTGCCCGGTTCCGGCGCGCGTTCGACCAACGTTGCGCGCGGACCGTCGTGGCGTAACAGGTTGATCGCCTGGAGCGTGCCCGAGAAGCCCGCGCCGATGATCGCGACATGGCGGATCATGTCAGATCTGGAAATCTGCCTGGCGGAACGTCTCGTTGGCGTCGGCCTCGCGATTGTCGAGACGAGCGTAGAGCGACTTGATCGTGCGGCTGCCGGTCTTTTCGAACAATGCCGGCACCAGTCCATGAATCATCGCAGCGACGCCGCCCGCGATCATGCGCGCGCCGACTCCGAGGGCAGTGGCGGCATGATGCGGATAGCTCTCGCCGATATTGCGAGGATGGCGGAGGAAGAGGCGGTCGATCATGGTTCGGCATCTTACAGCCGCAAGCGACCAAGCGCCACCTTTCCAATGCAGGGTTGATCCCGCCGATTCTTCCCGCGAAACATTGCGATACCGAAAGGAATCGTCCGATGCCCGTCTTCCCCGCCGACATCTTCACTGAACCGCAGGACGTCGATCCGGACACGCTCGCCAATCTGGGGCCGCTGCGGCGGCTGGCGGGGACGTGGCAGGCGGAAAAGGGCGTCGACATCAATCCCAAGGCCGACGCGCCCGAACGTCGCGTGTTCATCGAGCATATCGACATGCAACCGATCGATCCGCAAGCTAACGGACCTCAGCTATTCTACGGTCTTCGCTACCATATCCACATCAATACGGCCGAAGAGCAGATCACCTTTCACGATCAGGTCGGGTACTGGCTGTGGGAACCGGCGACCGGGCTGGTGCTCCAGACCGTCGCCATTCCGCGCGGGCAAGTTGCGATCGCATCGGGTCAGGCCGCGGCCGACGCGGACAAACTGGTGCTGACGGCGACGCGCGGACAGACCGAATACGGCATCTGTTCGACCGCCTTCCTGGAATACGCCTTTCGGACCGACGCCTATCGGATCGAGGTGGATTTCAACGCTGACGGTTCATGGAGCTACACGACCGACACCACATTGATGGTGCACGGGCGCAACGAGCCGTTCGCGCATCGCGACCAGAATACGCTGCGCAAAATCGCGGAACCGCAGCCCAATCCATGGGCCGCGATCATCGCCGCGCAGAAGAAACCGGCCTAGCCCGCGGCGGGATCGACCGCCGCGGCGACTGGCGCCGATGCCTTGGCGGCGCCGGGTTGCTCGACCAGGCGGATGTTGAGTTCGCGCAACTGCTTGTTGGTCGCAAAGTTCGGCGCGCCCATCATCAAATCCTCGGCCTTCTGGGTCATCGGGAAGACGATGACCTCGCGGATGTTCGGCTCGTCGGCGAGCAGCATCACGATGCGATCGACGCCCGGCGCCGAGCCACCGTGGGGCGGCGCGCCGAACTTGAAGGCGTTGATCATGCCGGCGAAGTTGGTGTCGACATCGGCCTGCGTGTATCCGGCGATCTCGAACGCCTTGTACATGATTTCCGGTCGATGGTTCCGGATCGCGCCCGACGACAGCTCCACGCCGTTGCAGACGATGTCGTACTGGTAGGCGAGAATGTCGAGCGGGTCCTTGGTGTTCAACGCTTCCAGCTCGCCCTGCGGCATCGAGAAGGGGTTGTGGCTGAAATCGAGCTTCTTCGCGTCCTCGTCATATTCGAACATCGGGAAGTCGACGATCCAGCAGAATTCGAAGCGCTTCTGGTCGATCAGGTCGAGCTGCTCCGCGACGCGGGTGCGCGCGAGGCCGGCGAGCTTGGCCGCCTGCGCTTCCTTGCCGGCGGCAAAGAAGATGCCGTCGTTGGGGCCGAGGCCGAGCGCGTCGGCGATCGCCTTCATGCCCTCCTGCCCGTGGTTGTTCGCGATCGGTCCGCCGAACACGCCGTCCTTCTGCGTCGCATAACCCAGGCCTGGGAAGCCCTCGCTCTGTGCCCAGCTGTTCATGTCGTCGAAGAATTTGCGCGATTTCTCGGCGGTGTTCGGCGCGGGGAGCGCGCGCACGACGTCGCCCGCCTCGACCATCGACGCAAAGCGGCCGAAGCCCGAGCCTTTGAAATGTTCGCTGACGTCGGTGATCAGGATCGGGTTGCGCAAGTCGGGCTTGTCATTGCCGTATTTGAGCATCGATTCCTTGTACGGAATGCGCTTGAACGGCAGCGCGCTGACCGTACGGCCCTTGCCCTGCCAGTTCGCGAATTCCTCGAATACACCGTGCAGCACGGGCTCGATCGCGGCGAACACGTCGTCCTGCGTGACGTAGCTCATCTCGAAATCGAGCTGGTAGAATTCGCCCGGGCTACGGTCGGCGCGCGCATCCTCGTCGCGGAAGCACGGCGCGATCTGGAAATAGCGGTCGAAGCCCGCGACCATCAGCAACTGCTTGAACATCTGCGGCGCCTGGGGGAGCGCGTAGAACTTGCCCGGATGGACGCGGCTGGGGACGAGATAGTCGCGCGCGCCCTCGGGGGACGATGCGGTAAGGATCGGCGTCTGGAACTCGGTGAACCCCTGATCGACCATGCGGCGGCGCAGGCTCGAAATGACGTTCGAGCGCAGCATGATGTTGGCGTGGAGCTTTTCCCGCCGCAAATCGAGGAAGCGGTAACGGAGACGGATATCCTCGGGATAATCGGCCTCGCCCGCCACCGGCAGCGGCAGTTCCTGCGCCGCCGACTGGATCGTGACGCCCTTCGCGAACACTTCGATCTCGCCGGTAGCGAGGTTCGGATTCGCCGTGCCCTCGGCCCGCGCCTTGACCGTGCCGTCGATGGTCACGACCGATTCCGCGCGGAGGGATTCCAGGATCGGCAGCGCCGGGGAGTCGCTGTCCGCCACCACCTGCGTGATCCCGTAATGGTCGCGCAGATCGACAAACAGGACGCCGCCATGGTCGCGCTTGCGGTGCACCCAACCCGACAGGCGGACGTCCTGCCCGACCTCTGCAGCGGTCAAGGCGGCGCAAGTGTGCGAACGATAGGCGTGCATTTTCTCTACTCTGTCTCTGGAAACGGCGCGAAACGCCGGAAGGCGTTGCGCTTTGTCGCCATACCACCCTTTGTCAAGCGCGCGCACCTCGCTATGGGACCAAGATGCATATCCATGGCCTGATCGAGGACAACGCCGCCCTCGCCAATCTCTGCACCCGCCTCGCCCAATCGCCGTTCGTGTGTGTCGACACCGAGTTCATGCGCGAAAGCACGTTCTGGCCGGAATTGTGCCTGATCCAGATCGCCGACACGAACGAGGCGGCGGCGATCGACCCGATGATGCCGGGCATCGACTTGCAGCCGCTGCTCGACCTGCTGGTCGAGAACGAGGAGGTGCTGAAGGTTTTCCATGCCGGCGGGCAGGACATCGAAATCATCTACAACCTTACCGCGAAAACGCCGCATCCCCTGTTCGACACGCAGATCGCGGCGATGGCGCTCGGGCAAGGCGAGCAGATCGGGTACTCGAACCTGGTCGACAGCTGGCTCGGCATCCAGATCGACAAGGGCGCTCGGTTCACCGACTGGGCGCGGCGGCCGCTGGAAACCCGTCAGGTCGATTACGCGATCGGCGACGTCACGCACCTGGCGAAGATTTTCCCGAAGATGCTCGACCGACTCAGGGTCACCGGGCGCGGCGCGTGGCTGGATCAGGAGATGGAGCGGATCGCCGATCCGGCGAACTATGCCAACGATCCCGACAATGCGTGGAAGCGAGTGCGGATCGCGGGGCGCAAGCCCGACGTGCTCGGGCGGCTGAAGGCGTTGGCGCGGTGGCGCGAAATGGAGGCGCGGGGTAAGAATTTGCCGCGCGGGCGCATCGTCAAGGACGAGACGCTTGCCGATCTCGCCAGCCACCCGCCCAAGAAGCAGGCCGATCTCTCGCGTGTGCGCGGGCTGACCGCGACATGGGCAGGGAACGACATTGGCGCGCGGTTGATGGCGGCGCTGGCCGACGCAAAGCCGATGACCGCGGCCGAGATGCCGCCACGCGACGACCGTAAGCCGGGGCTCGGCAAGGACGGTGCGCTGGTCGCCGACTTGCTCAAGCTGCTGCTCAAGATTCGCTCGCGCGACATCGACGTGGCGGCCCGGCTATTGGCTCGGTCGGAGGAGCTGGAGGCGCTCGCCGCTGGGCAGCGCGACGGGCTGTCGATCCTCGAAGGTTGGCGCTACGATCAGTTCGGGCATGAAGCGCTCGATCTGGTCGAAGGACGCCTGGCGTTCGCCGTCGTCAACGGCAAGCTGCGCATGACCCGGACGGAGGATGCGGCATGATGAAGGCGTTTCCACTGGTTGCGCTGACGCTGTTGGCCTGCGCACCGCAGCCTCCGCTTCCTGGGCCAGCGGGCAAGGCTTGTTCGACGGCGCGGCTCGGCAAGCTGACCGGCAAAGTGGCGACGGTCGGCCTCGCCAATGAGGCATTAAAGCGCTCGGGCGCGACCACCTCACGCGCCATCGGTCCGGGCGACGCGGTGACGATGGACTATCGCGCGGATCGACTGAACATCCATCTCGACGCCAAAGGCAACGTCGATCATTTCACTTGCGGCTGAGCTAGCTGGTCAGCACCGGTTCGCGATCGCACACGGCCGCCAGCGCGGCGTGGCGCCGCTGCACGGCCTCCCCGTAAAGCGCGGCGTCGGCGCCCGCGAGGTGCAGCGTCAGCGCCGCGCCGTCCTCCCCCAGCTTCGATCGCTCGAGCGGACCCGCCACGCCGCCCGATAGCCGCTGGCCGAGCCGCATCGCCAGCCCCCATTGCACCGCGCGCTTGACGTCGGCCGGCGACGCAAGTTGCTCGATCCCGGCCGGCGGACCCGTACCGCCGCCTAGCGACGTCCATAGCGCCTGTGCGATGATCGCCCGTCCCCGCGCATCGACCGCGACCCAATTGCCATGCAACGCTATCTCGGTCCCGCGTTCGGCGCGGAATTCCGGGTTGGCGTGCCAGCCCACGTCCGCCAACAGGCAGGCTGCGTGGCGCAGCCGCTGCATCGCAGGGGCGTCCTCGAACAACGGCGAAATCCAGCGATCCAGCAAATCGCCATGTTCGGGAAACCGCCCCAGCCGCTGGCCGTCGGCGCGCGCGGCGACGATCAGGGGGTCCTGCCGCCGTGTCTCGGCGTCGAGCGCTTCGTAGAGCAGGCCTTCGCGCAGGCCGAAGCTCGAAACGATCGTGCGCTCGCTCTTCAGGTGGCGAAGCAGCGACGCAAGCAACGCCGCCGCGTCGTTGAGCATCGGCGCGCGTTGTGACGAAATCCCGGGAATTTCCTTCAGCGATCCCTTCTCAACATGGCTGACCGTGCGCACCAGCCGCGTGATCGTTGCCGGCGACATGGCGTAATGCTGGATGATCGGCAGCGGATAGTGGTTCAGGTTCATATCGAGCCGCGCCAGGCTGCGCCACGATCCGCCTACAAGGTAGAGCGGCAGCCCCTTCCCCTTGCCCGACCAGCCTGCCTGATCGAGCAGCTTCGCGACGCGCCGATCGATCGCGCCCTTGCCCTTTTCGCGCAACGCGGCGACGCGCAGCACGCCGAGCGGGAATGAGACCCGGTCGCGGATCTCGCCTTTCTTGACGCGCACCAGCTCCAAACTGCCGCCGCCCAGGTCGCCGACGATGCCGTCGGCATCGGGGATCGCGGACAACACGCCCATGCCCGCGGCCATCGCCTCCTGCTCGCCCGACAGCAATTCGACCGTGAGACCGATCTTGGTCGCGGCGTCGAGCAGGATGTGGCCGTTGGCGGCATCGCGCACGGCGGCGGTGGCGACGGTGCGCAGGCTCGTTACCTCCATCGCGTGCGCCAGCGCGGCGAAGCGTTCGAGCGTTTCGATCGCGAGCTTGATCGATTCCGGCGTAAGCTTGCCGTTCTGGGCGAGGCCCTTGCCCAGCCCCGCCATGACCTTTTCGTTGAACAACGTCGCGGGGAGTCGCGCCGGACCCTGATAGACGACGAGGCGGATCGAGTTCGAGCCGATGTCGATGATCGCCGTGCGGGGCGGCGTATCTACCACGGCGGGCGCCGCCCGCGGCTTCGAAAACGGGAGCGTCGCCATCAGTAAAGGCTAACGCCGCCGCGCCAGCGACAGTTTCGGAACCGCCCCGCCCTCCAGCGCCGCGCCGCGCCCGCTGAGCGACGGATTGGTCATGAAATAGCGATGGAGGTTGAAGGGCTTGGCACCCGATTCGAGCCGATCATAGCTGCCGTCGGGGTTGAGCGCCCAGCTTTGCTCGGTGTCGATCAGGTTCGCGACCATGACCTGGTCGAGGATCTGATCGTGGACGGTCGGGTTGAGGATCGGCAGCATGTATTCGACGCGCCGGTCGAAATTGCGCGGCATCCAGTCGGCGGACGAAATGTAAATCTTCGCGCCGTCATTGGGCAACGCCTTGCCGTTGCCGAAGCACCAAATGCGGCTGTGTTCGAGGAAGCGGCCGACGACCGACTTCACCCGGATATTCTCCGACATGCCCGGCACCCCGGGGCGTAGGCAACAGATACCACGGATGATCAGGTCGATCTCCACGCCGGCGTTCGATGCTTCGTACAGTTTCTCGATAATGGCGGGATCGACCACCGAATTCATCTTTGCCCAGATCGCGGCGGGCTTGCCCTCATTCGCGTTGGCTATCTCGGCGTCGATCAGCGCGGTCAGCCGCCGGCGCAGGTCGCGCGGCGAAATGCCGACATATTTCAGCGTCGGTTCGACATAGCCGGTCACGTAGTTGAAGATCTGCGCGGCGTCGCGGCCGATGTCGGGATCGGCGGTGAAGAAGCTGAGGTCGGTATAGATGCGCGCGGTGATCGGGTGGTAATTACCCGTCCCGAAATGGCAGTAGGTGCGATATTCCCCGCCCTCGCGCCGAACCACCATCGACACCTTGGCGTGGGTCTTCCAGTCGAAGAAGCCATAGACGACCTGCACCCCGGCGCGTTCGAGCGCGGAGGCCCAGAGGAGGTTCTGCTCCTCGTCGAAGCGCGCCTTCAACTCGACCACCGCCGTCACCGACTTGCCCGATTCGGCAGCGGCGATCAGGGCATTGATGACCGCCGATTGTTTGCCCGCGCGGTACAGCGTCTGCTTGATCGCGACGACATCGGGGTCGGCGGCGGCTTGCTTGAGGAATTCGATCACCACTTCGAACGTCTCGTAGGGGTGATGGACGACGATGTCCTTGGCCTTGATCGCCGCGAAGCAATCGCCGCCGAACTCGCGGATGCGTTCGGGGAAGCGGGGGGCGAACGGCACGAACTTCAGGTCGGGCCGGTTCTCGTCGATGATCGCTTCGAGATCGTGAACGCCCAGGAACGCGCCGCTTTCGGTGACGAACGCATCACCGCCCGCCAGTTCGTCGCGCAACACCGCGCCGAGCGCCTCGGGCATCCCCGATTCGAGCTCCAGCCGGATCACCCTGCCCCGCCGCCGCCGCTTGATCGCATTGGCGAAGTAGCGCACCAGGTCCTCCGCCTCCTCCTCGATCTCGATGTCGCTGTCACGCAGTACGCGGAACTCGGCGGCGCCAGCGACGGCGTAGCCGGGGAAGATGATCGACGAGAATCGCTTCACCAGCGATTCGACCGCGACGTAGCGCGCCGGTTCACCGGGCAAGCGGACGAAACGCGCCATCGGCGCGGGCAGCATCACGAGTTCGCGGATTTCCTCGCCGTCCGACCCACGGATCAGGTCGAAGATCACCGCGAGCCCCTTGTTGGGCATGAACGGAAACGGGTGCGCCGGATCAAGTGCTTGTGGGGTCAGGATGGGGAAGATCTGATCACGGAAATGGCTTTCGAGCCACGCGGCGTCTTCCGCGCTGACCGCTTCGTCGATCTGGCGCGAACCGAGGACGTGGATGCCGACCTCCGCCAGATCGCGGCGCAAGTCGCGCCAGACGCTGCGCTGGTCCTCGACCAGGGTATCCGCGCTGGCGATGATCGCGGCGAGCTGTTCGCGCGTTGTCAGCCCGTCGGCCGATCGCCGGTCCACGTCCTGCTTCTGCTGGCCCATCAGCCCCGCGACGCGGACCATGAAGAATTCGTCGAGGTTCGACCCCGAAATCGACAGGAAGCGGACGCGTTCCAGCAAGGGATGCGCGGGGTTGCACGCCTCCTCCAGCACGCGGCGATTGAACGCCAGCCAGCTCAGTTCGCGGTTGAAATAGCGCTCCCCGCTATCGACGTGGTCGAACTCCTCGTCGTCGTTGGCGAGACGAGCGATATGCGCGGGCCGGCTCATGGGTCATCCTGTGTGGGCGGCAGGGCGATGATTCCCGCCGCCGCCAATGTGGCGCGTGCGCGCGGAATCGACAAGCGCTTACGGCGCTCGAGCACGTCCTGATCGAGGACGTCGACGGCGCGTTCCACCGCGACGAAACTCCGTTCGAGGCGCGTGATCAACCAGTCGATCAGGTCGGGCCGCGCATCGAGGTGGCGGCGCAGGAACTGGCGTTCGAGTAACGAGCGCATCAGATCGTCGTCGGGCGGACCTATTAGCGCCACCGGGCTGGCGGCGAGACGCGAGCGGAGATCGGGCAGCGTGACCCTCCACTCGGGCGGCGCGCTTTCGGCGACGAACAGTTGCGGCCGGCGATCCGCCTGCGCGGCGTTCCAGGCGTGGAACAGGTCCTTTTCCGCGCGGCGATCGGCATCGTCGATGAACGTGCCGCCGCTCCGGCTCGCGAACACACGCGCCAGCAGGCTGCGCCCCGACTTGCGTGGACCGACCAGCAACGCGGTCATCACCGGCCAGGTCGCCCAGCGTTCGAGCAAGTGAAAGGCGTGCGCGTTCGACGCCGTCACCAGGAATTCGTCATCGCCGGGACCGGGCGGCCAGGCCAGCGGCAGGCCGAGCTGGCTCATTCGCCCGGCGCTGGCTCCGCGCGGCGGATGCGGAGCGTGGTGCCGTTTCGCCCGACCTGGAACCCGCGCGACTGGAGCGAGGTCCGCAGCACTTCCGGATCCCCGTTATAGTTGAGCCGCATCACCGACACACCGCCGATCGCCATGCTGGTCGTCGTCGCGCCGCTTACGCCGGGCACGCCGCGCACGCTCGCCTCGATCGAGGAGACCGAAGCGGCCGTCGGCGTGTCGAACTGGATCGTGAACGACGCGCCGCTCGCGACCGGCGTCTCGGTGGTGATGACGGTGTCGGACGGCGTGTCGGTCGCTTCCGGCGTCGCGGTCGGCGTCGGCATCGGCGGTGGGATATAGGCGAGGCTGGGATCGTACGCGATCGTACCGCTCTTCAGCGCGTCCTGATAGATCGTGTCGATCCGCTTGACCCCGGCGTCGAGCAACGCGGATAGCCCGTCCTCGCTTTCGACGCGCAACGTAAAACGCGCGATCAACCGGTTGTCGGCGCCATACCGGGCCTCGAACACACCGACGACGGGACCGCCGGGCCATTGCCGCGTCAGCGTGACGACCGGCGTCAGGACGTCGGACGCGGCATATTGATCGAGCACGCTTCGCCACCAGCCGCGGTCGCGCCGTCCGATCTGCCCTTCGTTGAGCAGCAGCGAATCGGGACCTGTGCCGGTCGGACGGACGTAATCGACCGTGCTGTCGCCTGCGCGGAAGCGCACCCAGGCGTCGGTCCAGGCGGTCTTCTGTTCGAACGAGACGCCCGCGCCGCCCGACCATTGGATCGGGATCAGCACCATCGGCGACGATCGCGTTCCCTCTCCGCCCACGCCGAGAATGCCGCCGATCTTGCCGCGGCTGAACTGCACGCCCAGCCGCGCGATGTAACGATTGGGGCCGATCTGCTCATTCTCGACGACGATCGCGGTCACCATCGAATCGAGCACGCTGTCCGACGGCACGCCGCCCCCGACGCCCATCTTCTTGGCGAGCATCTGATAGCCCTTGCGCTGCGCGACTCGCCAGCCGGCATAGCGCGCCGCTTCCGCATTGGGGCCGGTCACGTCGACCATCACGCCGTCGATCTGATAGGTGCCCGATGCGTCGAACGGCGCGTTGGTGTCGATCGTATCGCTCGGTGTCGATTGCGCCGCGACCATTCCGGCCGCTCCGGCAAGCGCGAGAGCCGCGACGACGGCGGAAGCGTGGAATAAACGGGCGCGGAGCATGTTGGGCGCCCTTTTGGCGAAGCAGGCGTGGAAATCCAAGCGTGTTGTCGCTAGTCGCCGTCGCATGAGCGAGACCGACCGCCGCAACAGCCCCTACACCTATGCCGATGCCGGCGTGTCCATCGAAGCCGGCAACGCGCTGGTCCGCGCGATCGGCCCGCTCGCCAAGGCAACACGACGACCGGGGGCCGATGCCGATCTCGGCGGGTTCGGCGGCTTTTTCGACCTGAAGGCTGCCGGGTTCGTCGATCCCCTGCTCGTCGCGGCGAATGATGGGGTCGGCACCAAGCTGAAACTCGCGATTGACAGCGGGAGGCACGACGGGGTCGGAATCGACTTGGTCGCGATGTGCGTCAACGACCTTATCGTCCAGGGCGCGGAGCCTTTGTTCTTCCTCGACTACTACGCGACCGGGAAGCTCGACAACGATGTTGCGACCCGCGTCGTGGCGGGGATCGCCGAGGGGTGTCGCATCGCCGGTTGCGCGTTGATTGGCGGCGAGACGGCGGAAATGCCGGGCATGTACGCGGCGGGCGACTACGACCTTGCCGGTTTCTGCGTCGGGGCGGTCGAGCGCGACCGCGTGCTGACGGGGAAGGATATTGCGGCGGGCGATGTCGTGCTGGGGCTGGCGTCGTCTGGGGTGCATTCGAACGGCTATTCGCTCGTGCGGCGGCTGGCTACGGACAATGGCTGGAAGCTCGACCGCCCGGCCCTGTTCGATGCCGATGTGCTGTTGATCGACGCGCTGATGGCCCCGACGCAGATATATGTGAATAGTTTGCTGCCGCTCATTGCCGAAGGGCTAATCAAGGGGCTGGCGCACATCACTGGCGGTGGGCTGCTCGAGAATATCCCGCGCGTCTTGCCCGAGGGCGCGCATGCCAGGATCGACGCCGACGCATGGCCGCAGCCGCGGCTGATGGCGTTCCTGCAGGCGCAGGGCGCGATCGAACCCGAGGAAATGGCGCGGACGTTCAATTGCGGTGTCGGCATGGCGGTGGTCGTCGCGGCGGACCAGGCCGACGCGGTGACGGCCGCGCTCGCCGATGCGGGTGAGACTGCGCTTCGCATCGGCGAGATCGTCGCGGGTCAGCGCGGTTGTACGGTGTTCGGATCGGCCGAAACGTGGAGCGCGCGCGCCGACTGGTCCGCCACGCACAATGCCTGAACGGGTTGGGCCCAAACGCGTCGGCATCCTGATTTCGGGCCGCGGATCGAACATGATGGCGCTCGTCGAGGCGGCGGGCGACGCCTATGAGGTTGCGGTCGTCGCGTCGGACAAGCCCGAAGCGCCCGGCCTGACCTGGGCGCTCGAACACGGCATCCCGATCTTCGCGCTTTCGCCCAAGGGCATCGGCAAGCCCGCCTACGAAGCCGCGCTGACCGCCGCCTTGCGCGAGGCGGGTGTCGAGATCGTGGCGCTCGCAGGTTATATGCGATTGCTGTCCGATGAGTTCGTCGCCGACTGGCGCGGGCGGATCGTCAATATCCACCCCTCCTTGCTGCCCAAATATAAGGGCCTCGACACGCACCAGCGCGCGATCGACGCGGGCGACGCCGAAGCGGGCTGCTCGGTTCATGTCGTCACCGAGGAACTCGACGCCGGCGAGTTGCTCGGCCAGGCGCGCGTGCCGATCCTGCCCGGCGACGACGCCGACACGGTGGCCGCACGCGTCCTCGCCGAGGAGCATCGCCTTTATCCGCGCGTTCTGGCAGAATTCGCGGCGCGATGAGCCCCGATTACGAGTCCGACCTCGCCCGCGTCCGCGCGATCTGCATGGCCTATCCCGAGGCCGCCGAGAAACTCTCGCACGGCTCCCCCGCCTTCTTCATCGAGAAGGGCAAGGCGTATGCCTATGTCTGGCACAACCACCACAACGATGGGCACACCGCGGTGATGGTCAAGACGTCTGGGCGTGAGGAACAGGCAATGCTGGTCGAGATGGACCCCGATTTATATCACGTGCCCCCGTATCTCGGCCCCGGTGGCTGGGTCGGCATGGAACTGAACGGCTACGCGACCGACTGGGACCGGATCGAGGACCGCATCGCGATAAGCTGGGAAATGGTCGCGCCGCGGCGCTTGCTGGAGGCCTGCGGACGATGAGCGAGCAGGATAAGATCGATGTCGCGCCGACCGAGGCGGTGGCCAAGGCGGAAGCGGCTGCCACGCGCCGCCGCTGGATCAACCTGGGCGAGTTCGTCGCGGTCGCCGGGCTCCTGATTGCGGCCGTCAGCCTCTGGATGACGTGGCACGATCGGAAGACGGATGAGGCCGATAAACAGGCGGAGAAGCAGGCCGAGGCTAGCGACAAGGCGCGTTACGAGGTCAAGGCTGTGGTCGCCGACAACAACGACCTGCTGATCGTGCGAGATGACCGGCACGATCTGGGCGACATACAGGTCGTATTTCCCACGGCGCTCGGCGTCGCGCCGCAGACCAGTTCGGGACAGACGATATCCGAACGCTGGTTCAAGAGCGCACTGCTCAAGGCCACGGATGGCGGCCCGGACTATCAGGAGGGCAAACTGCCCGTGCTACTGACCGTGAATTATATGGACGATGACCAGCAGCGTTCGACGACCGGCGTGTACGACATCGTGTGGCGGACGAAGGGCGGCGGGCTGCCGCTGGAAGGCCGGTCGCTCAAGGTGATAGGCCTGCGCCTTCACGAACGCAGCGGATCGCAAAAGCGCCTGGATGCGCTGTGGACGGTGAGGCCGGCGGGCTAGCCGCCGGCCTCGGCACCTCAGCCGACGATTTCTTCCGGCTTGAAGAAGTAGGCGATCTCGATCGCGGCATTCTCGTCCGAGTCCGAACCGTGGACCGAATTCGCTTCGATCGATTCGGCCAGTTCCTTGCGGATCGTGCCGGGTTCGGCGTTCGCCGGGTTGGTCGCGCCCATGATGTCACGGTTGCGCTTCACGGCTTCCTCGCCCTCAAGCACCTGCACCACGACCGGGCCGGAGATCATGAATTCGACCAGCTCGCCGAAGAAGGGGCGCTCCTTGTGGACCGCGTAGAAGCCCTCGGCCTGTTCGCGGGTCATGTGGATGCGCTTCGACGCGACGACGCGCAGCCCGGCTTCCTCCAGCATCTTGGTGACCGCGCCGGTCAGGTTGCGGCGGGTGGCGTCGGGCTTGATGATCGAAAACGTGCGGTTGGCGGCCATGGCGGTCGCTCGCTCCTTTTTTTGCTGAGACTGTGGAAAACTGCGCGCCCTCTAGTCAGGCTGGGCGAAAGGCGCAAGCCTAGGTGGCCTGCTCCCACTTCCCGGCGTCGTCCTGCTTCCAGTAGCGCCGCTCGACACCGTCGCGGTCGGCGAGCGCTTTCCATGCCAATCGCGCCTCGGCGATGCGCTCGGCGTCGAAGAAGTGGAAGGCGCGGTCGAACCCTAGTGCCGCGTCGCGCCATTCGCCGTCGACCAGCGCGATGTTCGCCGCTTCATTGGCCGGCGCAACATCGGCGGCGATCAGCACCGGTTGCGATCCATCGTCACCGCCGCCCGCCTGGCCATGCGGCAGGAAGCTGTCCGGCGAATAGCTCCACAACAGCTTGTCGATCGCGCCGCGCTGCGCGGCATCGGCGCTGACGATCAGTAGACGCCCCCCGCCCGCTACCACCCGCTGCGCGATGCTGGGCAGCGCGCGTTCCAACGGAGTGACGGTCAGGTGGTAGAAATCGACCTGCATTACTTCTCGAAATTGTCCGCGACGAAGCGGTCGAGCAAGCGCACGCCATAGCCCGTTGCGCCCTTGTCGTGGCTTGCCCCGGGCTTGTCGGCCCACACCATCCCGGCAATGTCGAGGTGCGCCCATTTGACGCCCGGATCGACGAAGCGGCCGATGAATTGCGCCGCGGTGATCGACCCCGCGCCGCGCGGTCCGACATTCTTCATGTCGGCGATCGGGCTGTCGATCAGCTTGTTGTAGGCGTCCGACATGGGGAAGCGCCACAACAGGTCGCCTGACGCCTTGCCTGCAGCGAGCAATTCATCGGCAAGCCCGTCGTCGTTCGAAAACAGCCCGCCATGCTCGCTGCCCAGGCTGATGATCATAGCGCCCGTCAGCGTCGCGAGATCGACGATCACCTTGGGATGATGCGTCTTCTGCACCCAGGTCACGCAATCGCACAGCACCAGCCGCCCTTCGGCATCGGTGTTGAGCACCTCGATCGTCTGGCCCGACATGCTGGTCAGAATGTCGCCGGGACGAATGGCGTTGCCGTCGGGCATATTCTCGACCAACCCACACACGCCGATCACATTCGCTTTCGCCTTACGCGTGGCTAGCGCCTTCATCGCGCCGACAACGGCGCCGGCGCCGCCCATGTCCCATTTCATGTCCTCCATGCCCGCGCCGGGCTTGAGGCTGATGCCGCCGGTGTCGAAGGTTACGCCCTTGCCGACGAGGGCGAGGTCGGGATCACCCGCGCCCTTTCCGCTCCATTTGAGCGCGAGCAACCGGCCTTCGCGCGCCGATCCCTGTGCGACGCCGAGAAGCGCGCCCATGCCGAGTTTGCCCATCTCGTCGGGGCCGAGCACGGTGATTTCGAGGCCGAGGCCCTCCACCGACGCCTTGACGCGGTCGACGAAGCTCGCGGGATAGATGACGTTCGGCGGTTCCGACACGAGCGTTCGCGTCAAATCGAGGCCGGTCGTCACCGCATCCTGGTCGACCCAGGCGGCGTCGGTACCGTCGGGCGCGCCAGCAATCGTGACTTCGGCGAGTTGCGGCTTCTGCTTTTCCGGCAGCTTGGTGCGATACGTGTCGATGCGCCAGCCGCGCTGCACGATCGCACCGGCGAACCCGGCGGCGGCGGCGGGCGATGGTTTGGCGCCCGACAGATCGACCGACGCGCTTTTCGCGTTGGTGAGCAGCCGCGCGGTGACCGCACCTCCGGCCTTTTCCCAATCGGCATCATTATTGTCACCGACGCCGACCAGCAAGGTGCGCTGAACGGCGTCGCCGTCCCCGACGAACGCTTCCACCAGCCCTCCGGCCTCGCCGTCGAATTTCGCGGACGACGCTGCGGCGGCGAGCGTCGGCTTGCCCGCACGCCCATCGATCGCCGCGTCGAGCGTTCCCTTCGCGACGGGCAGCACGAGCGCGTCGGTAACGGACGGAAGGGCAGCGAATTCGATCTTCATGGGGAACCAAACCTCAATCAATAAGCGCTAATCGGCGCTGGACGCGCCTCTCTAGGCCGCTATTGGCGCACAGGCAAAGCGCCGATTGCGGTTGTGCGGCGGCGGTGCGATACGGTCGACAGGCACGCTCCGTTCAGGGCGGGCGGCCGCGAAAAGGGTGTTTGGTGAACTTCACGCGTTCCGCTTTCCTGACCGGCCCTGCGGCGCTGTTCACGCTGGCGATGGTGAGCCCGGCGGGCGCGCAGGACTTGCAGGATCGCGCGACGACGCCCCCGCCACCGCTCGAAACTCCGGGGCCGTCCGATCCCGACCAAGTGCAGTTTTCCTCTGGAACGCTCGAATACGACCAGGATGCCGACACTGTCACCGCTAAAGGCGACGTGCGCATGTATCGCGAGGGCAACAAGCTGCGCGCCGATCAGGTCGTGTGGGACCGCAAGACCGGAAAAGTCGTCGCGACCGGCAACATTGCGGTGACCAACCCGCAGGGCGATGTCGCTTATGGCGACCGGATCGACCTTACCGACTCGCTGAAGGACGGCGTGGTCGAAAACATGCTGGTCGTGCTCGAACAGGGCGGAAGACTGGCGGCGGTCAAGGGCATCCGCGACGCGGACGGCGTCATCACGCTGCGCACCGCAGCCTATACGCCCTGCTCGGTGACCGATTCGAACGGCTGTCCCAAGAATCCGTCGTGGAAAATCACGGCCGTAAAGGTCGTCTATCGTCCCGATCGCGACCTCATCTATTTTACACGCGCACGGTTCCACCTGTTCGGGTTCGCCACGATTCCTCTGCCCAAGCTGTCCACGCCGGTCGGCGACGGCGCCTATTCCGGCGTGTTGAGTCCGGAAATCCGGTACAGCCGAACCAACGGGTTCGAAGTGGCGGCGCCCTATTACATCCGCCTCGCGCCGAACCGCGCGCTGACCGTGACGCCGCACCTCTACAGCAGCGTCGCACCGATGGTGAAGGCGCAGTACGACGCGTTGACGACCAAGGGCGCCTATAAGATCGCCGGCTACGCGACGGTATCGCCCAAGATCGATTTTCTGTCGACGATGCCCAACGTGACGAAAAGCGCGTTTCGCGGCTATATCGACGCGGTCGCGAGGTTTCAGCTCGATCCCAACTGGTCGGTTTCCGGATCGCTGCGCGTGACGACCGACCGCACATTCCTGCGCCGTTACGATATTTCAGGCGACGACCGGCTGCGTTCGACGATCAGCCTCGAGCGGATCGACGCCAACAGCTATTTCGGGATCACCGGCTGGGCGACTCAGACGCTGCGGCTCGGCGACCGGCAGGGTCTGCAGCCGATCGCGCTGCCCGAAATCGACTATCGCCGCCGGATCGACGACGTCGCAGGCGGTCGCGTCGCGCTCCAGCTCAACACGCTGGCAATCACGCGCACCGCCGGCCAGGATACGCAGCGCGCCTTCGCCAGCGCCCGGTGGGATTTGCGCCGCCTGACGCCCTGGGGGCAGGAAGTCACGCTGACGGCCTTTGCGCGCGGCGATGTCTATAACGCGGACGACATCATGGCGACGACGGTCGCCAGCTATCGCGGCAAAAGCGGCGTGCATGCCCGCGGCATCGCCGCATTGGCGCTCGACGTGAAATGGCCGTTCGTCGGTGCGGCTCTGGGCGGCACTCAGCGCATCACGCCGCGCTTTCAGATCGTCGCGTCGCCGCCATCGGGCAATCTTTCGGTTCCCAACGAGGACGCCCGCGCGGTCGATCTGGAGGATTCGAACCTGTTCGCGCTCAATCGCTTCCCTGGTTACGACCGGTGGGAAGATTCGACGCGCTTCACGCTGGGCGTCGATTATGCGCTCGATCTGCCGGGCGTCGCGATCAACGCGACGGTTGGCGAAAGCTACCGGCTGTCGAGCAAGCCGACCATTTTCCCCGATGGAACGGGCCTGAGCGGTCGTTGGTCGGACATTGTCGGGCGGACGGAAGTTCGGGTTCGCGACTTCGTGTCGTTCGTCCACCGCTACCGGTTGGACAAAGACAATCTCGCCGTCCGGCGCAACGAAATCGACATGACCGTCGGATCGAAGAAAACCTATCTGCTGCTCGGTTATCTCCGCCTCAACCGCAACATCGCGCCGACCCTCGAGGATCTGCGTGACCGCGAGGAGGCGCGCGTTGGCGGCCGCGTCGCCTTCGCCAAGTTCTGGTCGATCTTCGGATCGGCGACGATCGACCTGACCGATCGGGCCGAAGACCCGGCGTCGCTGTCCGACGGATTCGATCCCGTGCGCCACCGGCTCGGCGTGCAATATGAGGACGATTGCCTCCGCCTGGGCGTGACATGGCGGCGCGATTATCAGACGACCGGCGACGCAAAGCGCGGCAACAGCTTCCTGTTGACGCTGGCGTTCAGGAATTTGGGTCGCTAAGCAACCGTTCATCCGAATTTGGGCAAGCGCGCGAGGGTTTGAGTGTTTCCCGCGTGTTCATGGGGTTTCTGACTAAGTGACAATTCTCTCGACGTCGTCGCGTTTCGTGCGCGCCATTGCCGGAACCACCATGCTTGCGGTCACTGGTGCCGCGCTCGCGCAGACTGTTCCGGATTCGACTGTGCCCGAAACCGGGCTCGACATTCCGAGCAATCTCCAGATCTTCGGCAAGATCGATCCGAACGTCCGCAAGCCGACCGCGATCGTCAACGGCACCGTCATCACCGGCACCGACGTCGACCAGCGCATGGCGCTGATCGTCGCGGCCAATCAGTTCCAGCTGAAGCCCGAAGAGGCGAACCAGCTTCGCCTCACGGTGTTGCGCGGGTTGATCGACGAGGCGCTGCAGATCCAGCAGGCCAAGACCGAGGACATTACGATCACGTCGGACGAACTCGACCAGGCCTTCGCCAAGGTCGCGACCAATTTCGGCAAGACACCCGCGGAGTTCGGCCCCTATCTGCGCTCGGTCGGCTCCTCGGCGCGTTCGATCCGCAGGCAGATCGAGGGCGAACTGGCGTGGCAGCGTTACCTGCGCCGCACGGTCGAACCGCGGATCAACGTCAGCGACGAAGAAGTGAAAAAGGTTCTCGACGCGATGAACGCGGCCAAGGGAACGCCCGAATTCAACCTGCGCGAAATCTACGTTTCGGCGACCCCCGATCGTGCGGGGGCCGTCGTCGCGGCGCTGCGCCAGGCGATGGAAGACATGAAGAACGGCAAGGCGCCGTTCGATTATTACGCACGGACCATGTCCGAAGCGACCACGTCGAAGAATGGCGGAGCGCTCGGCTGGGTCCGCGCGGCTGCGCTGCCGACCGAACTTGCGGTCGCTGCCGGTGAAATGCAGGTCGGTCAGCTATCTGGACCAATCCCCGTTCCCGGCGGATTTTCGGTCCTCTATCTGGAGGACAAGCGGACGGTTCTGGGTAACGATCCACGCGCCGCGAAATTGAGCCTGAAGCAAATCAAGGTGGCCTTTCCCGCCGGCACCACGCAGGAACAGACGCAGGAGCGCGCCGCGGCGTTCGCCAAGACGCTGCAAGGCATCAACGGCTGCGGCAGCGTGGCGAAGGCCGCCGCCGACATCGGCGCGGAAGTGGTCGACAATGACCAGCTGACCGTGCGGGACTTGCCGCCGGCCCTGCAGGAGATGGTCCTCAAGATGCAGGTCGGCCAGGCGACGCCGCCGTTCGGGTCGCCCACCGAGGGCATCAGCGCCCTGGTGCTGTGCGGCGTGACCGAAGCGACCAACAACCTGCCGAGCGCCGGGCAGCTGCAATATCAGATGGAGCAGCAGCGCGTGAATTTGCGCGCGCAGAAGATCCTTCGCGATCTGCGGCGCGACGCGATCATCGAATATCGCTGACCGAGGTCGCGGCGTGACACTCCCCTCCCCGCTGGCGGTCGCGATGGGCGACCCGGCGGGGATCGGCCCCGAAATACTGGCCAAGGCATGGTCGCGGCGTGGCGAGGAGCGACTCGCGCCGTTCTTCGCGGTCGGCGACGGCCGGGCGATCGCACGGGTGTGGGACGGCCCGGTCGCGCGGATCGGCGCGCCGGATGAGGCCGTGGCGGTATTCGGCGACGCATTGCCCCTCCTGACGGTCGAATGCGCTGGCGAGATCGAGACGGGTCAGCCGACGCTGGAGGGAGCGCGGTGCGCGCTTCACGCGCTGGAACTGGCAACGGGCCTGACAAGCGCTGGTGCCGCAGCCGCTCTGGTCACGGGGCCGGTGTCGAAGGCCCAGATGTATCAGATCGGTTTCACGCATCCCGGCCAGACCGAATTCGTCGCCGAACGCGTGGGTGTCGCGGCCAGCGCGACGGTGATGATGCTCGCCGGGCCGACGCTCCGGGTCGTACCGGTCACCACTCACGTCCCGCTGGCCAAGGTGCCGGGGTTGCTGACGCCCTCCTTGCTGATTGCCAAGGCCCGCGTGACGGCGCGCGCCTTGGCGCGGGATTTCGGCATCGCCAGCCCGCGCCTCGCCTTTGCCGGGCTCAACCCGCATGCTGGCGAGCAGGGCGCGATCGGGCGCGAGGAAATCGAGATCATCGCGCCGGCGATCGAGGCGCTTCGGGCCGAAGGAATCGACGCGACGGGACCGCTTGCCGCCGACACCATGTTCCACGGCCGGGCGCGTGCGACCTATGACGCGGCGATCTGCTGCTATCACGACCAGGCGCTGGTGCCACTCAAGACGCTGCATTTCGATGAGGGCGTCAATATCACGCTCGGGCTGCCGATCGTCCGCACCTCGCCCGACCACGGCACCGCGTTCGGCATCGCCGGGCAGGACCGCGCCGAGCCGGGGGCGATGATTGCCGCTATCCGACTTGCCGCCGACGCCGCTCGTCGCCGCGCCGACGCGCTCGCGACCGCGTGAACCCCGTCGACCTGCCGCCGCTGCGCGAGGTCATCGCGCGGCATGGGCTGTCGGCGTCGAAGGCGCTGGGGCAGAATTTCCTGTTCGATGGTCAGTTGCTCGCGCGGATCGCCGCGATTCCAGGCGATCTGGTAGGAGCCGAGGTGCTGGAAATCGGCCCCGGACCGGGCGGCCTGACTCGCGCGTTGCTCGCGGCTGGGGCGAAGGTTGTAGCCATCGAGCGCGACAGGCGCTGCATGCCGCCGCTCGCCGAACTTGGCGAGGCTTATCCGGGCAGGCTGGAGGTGATCGAGGGCGACGCGCTGGAAATCGACGCCCCCACGCTGTTCGCCGGCCAGCCGCATATCGTCGCCAACCTGCCCTATAATGTCGGCACCGCGTTGCTGGTCCGCTGGCTGTCCGCCGACTGGCAGCCATGGTGGCGGAGCCTGACGCTGATGTTCCAGCGCGAAGTCGCCGACCGGATTGTGGCGGCGCCGGGTAGCGACGCTTATGGTCGTCTCTCGGTGCTGGGGCAGTGGCGATCGACCGCCAGGATCGCGATGACCGTGCATCGATCCGCCTTCACGCCGCCGCCCAAGGTGATGTCGGCGGTGGTCCACATCGTGCCGACCGAGCCGCCCGAAGGCGTCGCGTTCGCCACGCTGGAGCGTCTCACCGCCGCAGCGTTCGGCCAGCGCCGCAAGATGCTGCGACAGAGCCTGAAGGGTGTGCCCGGTGCGGTGGAGGCGCTCGCGGGGATCGGTATCGACCCGGCACGCCGGGCGGAAACGGTGTCGGTCGCGGAATTCGTAGCGCTGGCGCGCGCGCTTACTTAGTCGCTTCGGGAGCTTCCGGCACCTTGGCCGCGGGTTCCGCGCTTGGCGGCGGACCCTTGGCGATCGTCGCGGTGAGCGACGCGGCGTCGGGGCACGCTTTCTTGCCGCACAGGGTCTTGATCCTGGCGAGGTTCTCGCGCGCCGGGCCCATCGCGCCTTTCGCGACCAAGGCTTCGCCCTGTCCACGTAGCGCTGCGGGATCGTTGGGTTCGATCAGCAACGCCTCGCGATACAGCCGGATCGCCTTGCCGGGCAGTTGCTGGTGCTCGGCGACGCTGGCGAGTTCGATGAAGGCGGCATGGTTGCGCGGATCGACCGCCAGCGCGGACTCGATCAGGTCGGTCGCCTCGTCGAGCTTGCCCGCCGCCGCGGCCGCGCGACCTTGCGCAAGCAGTGCCATCGACCGGGCGTCGACCGGGGCATCAGCGTTCTGCGCGCTCAGCGAGGTCGAGACGCTCAGCGCCGCAAAACCTAGGGCGAGTGCGGCGGGGAACAGGCGCATTATCGTCTCCGGGCGGGGCACAATGTCAGGCGGCTAGCATGGCCGGGTCAGCCGCGCGACAAAAAAGCCATCGGTGCGATCATGCAGCGGTGTCAGCCGACGGCCGGGAGTCCGCTCTCGGCCGAAGGGCATGGGCTGTTCGGCGGTCCAGCCGGGATGGTCGGCAAGGAACCGCGCCGCCTGCCCCGCCCCTTCCTCATCGAGCAGCGAACAGACGATATACACCAGCGCGCCGCCGGGCTTCACCAACGGGGCGGCGATGTCGAGCAGCCGCCGCTGCGTCGCGACCAGCCGGTCGATCCGCGCCGGAGTCAGCCGCCATCGCGCTTCCGGATTGCGCCGCCACGTGCCGGTGCCGGAGCAAGGCGCGTCGATCAGGACCACGTCGGCGCGGTCCTTCCAGTCGGCCAGCGCATCGCTTTCGCGATTGGGATCGAGCAACCGCGTCTCGACGATCGACGCACCGGCGCGTTCGGCGCGGGGGGCGAGGCGTGACAGGCGATTGCGGTCGGTGTCGCTCGCCAGAATCGCGCCGCGATTGTCCATTGCCGCGGCGAGCGCCAGCGTTTTGCCTCCCGCGCCCGCGCAAAGATCGATCACAGCCATGTCAGGTTGAGCGCTCGCGGCGAGCGTCACCATCTGGCTGCCCGCATCCTGTACCTCGACTAGCCCGCTGCGGAACGCCTCGGTCGCTTCGATTGACGTCCCGGAGGGCAAGCGTAACGCATCGGGAAGGTCGGCGATCGGTTCCGCGCCCAGATCGGCGAACAATGTACCTCGATTGCCCTTCAATCGGTTGACCCGGACATCGAGCGGCGCGCGAGCGACGAGTGCCGCGGCTTCCGCAGGGTCTATGTCCGACGCCCTGAAGCGTTTGCCGATCCACGCCGGGGCGGTCCCGGCCTTGGCGGCGGGTTCGTCGGGCGTGATCGGAGCAGGGCCGTGCGTCGAGCCGTCGAACGCGGCGGCGAACGTCTCATCATCCCGCGCCAGTCCGACCATTGCCGCGCGGCCATTCTCCGGTGCTTCTCCGGCACGGCGGATCGCGGCGTAAACCAGTTCGCGCACCGCGCGGCGATCCTTCGACCCGGCATAGCGGCGCTCGGCGAAATACCGTGCGATCAGCGTATCCGCCGCCGCCCCGCCCTCGCGCGCGGCCGCGATGATCGCATCGAGCAACTCGATCGCAGCCTGGACACGCGCGCCCGGTGTCATCGGGTCGGGTAATTCGGCGCCTCGCGCGTGATCGTCACGTCATGGACATGGCTTTCGCTCAAGCCCGCGCCGGTGATCTGCACGAACTGGGCGCGCGCCTGCAAATCGGGGATGGTGCGCGATCCGGTATAGCCCATCGCGGCGCGGATGCCGCCGACGAGCTGGTGGATGACGTCCCTGGCCGGTCCCTTGAACGCGACCTGGCCCTCGATGCCTTCCGGCACCAATTTCATCTGGTCCTTGATGTCGCCCTGGAAATAGCGATCGGCGGAACCGCGGCCCATCGCGCCGACGCTGCCCATACCGCGATACGATTTGTAGGCGCGGCCCTGATACAGGAACGTCTCGCCCGGCGCTTCCTCGGTCCCGGCGAGCAGCGAGCCGATCATGCAGGTCGACGCGCCCGCCGCCAGCGCCTTGGCCATGTCGCCCGACGTGCGGATGCCGCCATCGGCGATCACCGGGATGTTCGACTTGGCCGCTTCCTCGGCGCAGTCGATCACGGCGGTAAGCTGCGGCACGCCGACCCCCGCAACGACGCGGGTGGTGCATATCGATCCGGGTCCGATCCCGACCTTGATCCCGTCCGCGCCCGCGCCGATCAGCGCCTTGGCGGCTTCGGCGGTCGCGATGTTGCCGGCGATGACCTGGACCGAATTGCTGAGTTTCTTCACGCGTTCCACGGCGCGAGCGACGTCACGATTGTGGCCGTGCGCGGTGTCGATCACGACCAGATCGACTTCGGCATCGACCAAAGCCTCGGTACGTTCGAAGCCCTTATCGCCTACCGTCGTCGCCGCCGCGACGCGCAACCGCCCCGCCGGATCCTTGGTCGCATCGGGATAGTTCACCGCCTTTTCGATGTCCTTGACGGTGATCAGCCCGACGCAGCGATAGTCCTCATCGACCACCAGCAGCTTCTCGATCCGGCGCTGGTGCAGCAACGATCGCGCCTGTTCGTGCCCGACGCCGACCGAAGCCGTGGCGAGGTTGTCCCTGGTCATCAATTCGCTGACGGGCTGGCTCGGATTGCCGGCGAAGCGCACGTCGCGGTTGGTCAGGATGCCGACCAGCTTGCCTGATGCCTCGGTTACCGGAATGCCGCTGATCTTGTTGTGCGCCATCAGCGCCTGCGCCTCGGCGAGCGTCGCGGTCGGCGCGATCGTGATCGGATTGACCACCATGCCGCTCTCGTAGCGCTTCACTGCGCGGACGGCAGCGACCTGTTCTTCGACCGACAGGTTGCGGTGGAGCACGCCGATCCCACCGAGTTGCGCCATGACGATCGCCATGTCGGCCTCGGTAACGGTGTCCATCGCCGACGAAATGACGGGAATCGCCAGCGAAATATCGCGCGTCAGATGCGTCTGGGTCTGTGCTTCGCTCGGCAGGACTTCGGATTCCGCCGGGACCAGCAGAACGTCGTCAAAGGTCAGGCCGAGCCGGATGTCCATGGGGATGCGCCAATCTGTCGAATCAAAGGTTGGCGGGCCATGTAATCAAGACGGGTGACTCGCGCCAGTCCGCCCGGCCGCCAACGTCGCATTTCGCTATAACGCGCCCGTGGTTCTGCTAGAGTACGGCCACAACGATCCGGGGGAGTATGATGGGCGTGGTAATTGCTGGGCTGCTGCTGGTCCTGGTGCTGATGTTCATGCTCAGCAGCGTCAAGGTGGTGCGCCAGGGTTATCAATATACGATCGAACGCTTCGGCAAGCTGACCAACGTCGCGCAGCCTGGTTTGACCATCATCGTCCCGTTCTTCGACCGGATCGGCCGTCGCGTGAACATGATGGAGCAAGTGCTCGACATTCCCGGGCAGGAGATCATCACCAAGGACAATGCGATGGTCGCGGTCGACGGCGTCGTGTTCTTCCAAGTGCTCGACGCGGCCAAGGCGGCATATGAGGTGAGCGACCTTTACGTCGCGATCATGCAGCTCGCGACCACCAATCTGCGCACCGTGATGGGGTCGATGGACCTCGACGAATTGCTGTCCAAGCGTGACGAGATCAACGGGCGCTTGCTGGCGGTCGTCGATCACGCGACCGAGGCGTGGGGCGTCAAGATCACGCGCGTCGAATTGAAGGACATCCGCCCGCCCGCCGACATCGTCAACGCAATGACTCGGCAGATGAAGGCCGAGCGCGAGAAGCGCGCGACGATCCTAGAATCCGAGGCCGCGCGACAGAACGAGATCAACCGCGCCGAAGGGCAGAAACAGGCACAGATCCTCGAGGCCGAGGGCCGCCGCGAAGCCGCGTTCCGCGACGCGGAGGCGCGCGAACGCGCTGCTCAAGCCGAGGCGACCGCGACCAAGTTGGTGTCGGACGCGATCGAGGCGGGTTCGAGCCAGTCGCTCAATTATTTCATCGCCCAGAAATATGTCGAGGCGGTCAGCCAGTTCGCCAACTCGCCCAATGCCAAGACGATCCTGTTCCCGGTCGAAGCGACGCAATTGATCGGCACGCTGGGTGGGATCGGTGAGCTTGCCAAGAGCGCGCTGGGCAGTGATGGCGGTCTGCCTGGCAACGTCACCGTGCCGCGCACGCGGAGTCCGCAATGACGATCTTCGGCATCGACTTCAGCATGGGCGCGCTGTGGCTCGCGGCGGCATTGGTGCTGGCGATCCTGGAAGTGGTCGCGCCGGGCTTCTTCATGATCTTCCTGGCGCTCGGCGCAGCGATCACCGGGTTCGTGATGCTGATCGCTCCTGGCTTGCACTTGATCGTGCAGGCTTTGCTGTTCGCGCTGTTCACCGCCGGCGCCGTCGCGCTGGGGCGGCGCTGGTATCACCGCAGTCCGTCGACCGTTGGCCCGCCGGGGATGAACGACCGTACCGCGAACCTGATCGGCCGCGTCGTGGAAGTATGCGAACCGATCGTGGGTGGCGAGGGCCGGGTAAAGGTCGGCGACGGCGCCTGGGCCGCGAAGGGTGCCGACATGCCCGCCGGTGCGCGCGTGAAGATCACGGGCGCAGCCGGGAGCGTGTTGCTGGTGGAGCCGCTGGCTTAGGCTCAGCACATTCCACGAAATGCGCTCCGGCGAAGGCCGGAGCGTTGGCAATATGGCGCTTCGATCGCCGGCTCTCCGGCCTTCGCCGGAGCACGGGTAAGATCTTGCAGGATAGCTTTTAGGCTTTGCCGCCGCCGAACAGACCGCCGGCCAAACCGCCGAGCTTGTCCAGGATTCCACCGCCGCCTTCGCCGCTGATCAGGCTGGCGAACTGTCCCAGCGAGCCTTCGCCGCCGATATGGCCGACAATCTGGCTGAGGATACCCGAATCGAGTCCGGTTTCGGTGGCGGCGGTGTCGACCGTATCGCCCGGTTGCGGGTGCGCCTTGGCGAGCGCTGCGATCGCGGCCTCCGCCTGTTCGGGCGAGATGCCGACCTTCGCCGCGAGGTTGGCGACGTCGACGTTCGAGGTGACTTGACTGAGAATGCCGTCGAGTAGGGACATGGACGTTCCTTGCAGGTTGCGCGGGAGCGAGACGCTCACGCCCGCGCAGGATATACCGCCGCGCCGCTGCTAGGAAGCGAGATCGGGCGCGACATAACCCATTCTGGCCTCGACCGAGAACAGCCGCTCGCGCGAATAGAGCGCCAGCGGCCAGTCGCGGCGCCCCTCCGGCGCGGCGAGCAGCGCGTTGACCTTCTCCACGAGCGAAAGCGCTGGATCGCCGCGTCCCAGGAACCTGCGGACCCCCGCCAGGAATGCCATGGTGATAGTGTGATGATAGCCCTGAGTCGTATCGTTCACGCCCCCGACCGCCTCGTTATAGTCGGAGATTATCCCGCGAAGGTCTCGCTCCGGGTTGATGTCGGCGCGCTCGGTCAGCAGCCAAAGACAAGCGGCAAGGTGCGCCTCGTGCGTCCATTCCTCCTTGGGCAGGGTGCGCGCCAGCAGCCCCTCCCCCACATGGCGGACGGCGTCGTCGTCGGCGAAGAAACGGATCGGATGGTCGGTCATGGTCGGGCTTCCAGTTCGGCGGCCCGACGATGATCGGGCCTTGCTATACGGTGACGGCGGAACGGGGGCCGGATTGTCGCACCCCTTCGTCGACCTGGTCCGCGAATTGCGCGAAATTCTCGGCGAACAGGTCGACCAGGGTGGCCGCGGTCGCGTCATATTCGGCCTTGTTCGCCCAAGCCTCCCGCGGGTCGAGGATCGCAGGATCGACGCCAGGCACGTCGACCGGCACCATGAAGCCGAAATTCGGGTCGCGGCGGAATTCCACCGACTTCAGGCTGCCGTCTAGCGCCGCGTTGAGCAACGCACGGGTTGCCTTGATCGGCATCCGCTTGATCCCCGGCATCGTCGCCTTGCCGCCCGACCAACCGGTATTGACCAGCCAGCAATCGACACCGCCCTTGGCGATCCGTTCCTTGAGCAGGTTGCCATAGACCGACGGATGGCGCGGCATGAACGGCGCGCCGAAGCAGGTCGAGAAGGTCGCGTCCGGCTCGGTCACGCCGATCTCGGTCCCCGCCACGCGCGCGGTATAGCCCGACAGGAAATGATACATCGCCTGATCCGGCGTCAGCTTGGCGATCGGCGGCATCACGCCATAGGCGTCGGCGGTCAGGAAGATGACGTTGTTGGGCACTGGACCCATATTCCGTTCCGACGTGTTCGGAATGAAATCGAGCGGATAGGCGCCGCGCGAATTTTCCGCGAGGCTGGCGTCGTCCAGGTCGAGCTGGCGCGTGACGGGGTCCATCACGACATTTTCCAGCACCGTGCCGAAGCGCTTGGTCGTCGCGAAGATTTCCGGCTCGGCCTCGGCCGACAGGCGGATCATCTTGGCGTAGCAACCGCCCTCGAAATTGAACACCGCGGTATCCGACCAGCCATGCTCGTCATCGCCGATCAGCGTGCGGCTCGCGTCCGCCGACAGCGTGGTCTTGCCGGTGCCCGACAGTCCGAAGAACACCGCCGTGTTTGTGCCGTCGTGCGCCATGTTGGCCGAACAATGCATGGGCATCACGCCGTCGACCGGCAGCAGATAGTTGAGCAGCCCGAACACCGACTTCTTCATCTCGCCGGCGTAGCGCGTGCCACCGATCAGGATCAGCTTCTCGGTGAAATTGACCGCGATCACCGTTTCGGTCCGCGTGCCGTGGCGCGCCGGATCGGCCCGGAAGCTCGGCAAGTCGATGATCGTATAGTCGGGGATGAAACCCTTCAGTTCGCGCGCTTCCGGGCGGACCAGCATCGTGCGGATGAACAGATTGTGCCAGGCAAGCTCGGTCACGACACGCACGTTGACCCGGTTTTCCGGCTGCGATCCGCCGAACAGATCCTGGATGTACAGATCTTCCTTGTCGCGCAGGGCGGCCAGGAAGTCTGCCTTCAGCGCTGCGAAATGCTCGGGCGACATTCCCTTGTTGGTCTTGCCCCACCACACGGTCGATTCGGTTTCGGCGTCGCGCACGATGAACTTGTCCTGCGCGGAGCGGCCCGTGTGCCGGCCGGTTTCTACCACCAGCGGGCCGTCTGCGCTCAGCTTGCCCTCGCCGCGCTGAACCGCCGCATCGACCAACCGGGCCGTCACCAAATTCCAGTGGAGGTCGGCACGGGTCTCGATACCCTGCGACTCGAGCCCGGCGTCCGGGATGCGCTCACTCACGATGGTTTTCCTCAATCCGTTCTGTTTTAACCATGCATTCGTATGCATTGGCGTTGATCGCGCCCATATCGCTCGGCCCAATCGGCGTCAAACGGGCCATTGAGCGTTAACTCCCTTTCCTCTACCCAGCGCGGATGACGGCTACGATCGCGCTCGTTGACGACGACCGCAACATCCTGACCTCCGTGTCGATCGCGTTGCAGGCGGAAGGGTTTCTGACCCGCGTTTATTCGGATGGCGAGACCGCGCTGAAGGCGCTCGTCGACAATCCGCCCGACCTCGCGATCTTCGACGTGAAGATGCCGCGGATGGACGGGCTCGAACTGCTCCGACGGCTGCGCGAGAAAAGCCACATCCCGGTGATCTTCCTGACCAGCAAGGATGACGAGCTGGATGAAGCGCTCGGTCTCGCGATGGGCGCGGATGACTATATCGCCAAGCCGTTCAGCCAGCGCCTGCTTATCGCCCGCATCCGCGCGATCCTGCGCCGCACCGACGCCACGCATGCGGTAGGCGGCGAGGAAGCGGTTGCCGACACGCTGATCGTTCGCGGTCGACTGCAAATGGACCCGGCGCGGCACAAAGTTACGTGGGGCGGCGGCAACGTCACGCTGACCGTCACCGAATTCCTGATCCTGGAGGCGCTCGCGCAGCGCCCCGGCGTCGTCAAGACGCGCAACCAGTTGATGGATGCCGCCTATCAGGACGACATCTATGTCGACGATCGCACCATCGACAGCCATATCAAGCGCGTTCGCCGCAAGTTCCGCGAAGTCGACGACGGCTTCGACGCAATCGAAACATTATATGGCGCTGGCTACCGTTTTTCGGAGGAATAGGGGCGACCGCGACGCCGGCGACCTGTCGCTTCGCTGGTCCGGCAGCCTATCCCTCACAACCCGTATCCTCGCGCTGAACATCTTCGCGCTGGCGCTGCTGGCGGGCGGGTTCTTCTACCTCGATTCATATCGCAGCCGCATTCTCGACAGCCGTAGCGCCCAGGCGAGCCGCGAGGCGCGTTTGATCGCCGCCGCCATGACGGCGTCCTCGCCAGACCATCGCGCCGCGCTGGCGTTGCAACTGGCGCGTGACACGGGCGCGCGCGTCCGCTGGTTCAAGCCTGACGGCACGCTGGCCGGCGACACGCGCGCGATGGGCCTGCGCAACGTCCAGCTGATCGACCCGACGACGCAGGACTGGGGACAACAAGCCGGACGCTTCCTCGACGCGGTGATCGATACGGTGGTGAATTCGCCCCGCGCGCCGCTCTATCGCGAGCGCCAGGCGGGGACCGAATGGCCCGACGTTCGTACCGCGCGAACGACCCAGACTGCGTCCGCGACCGTGTGGCGCGCGCCGGACCGCACACCCGTCATCACCGCGGCGGCCGCGCTCGGCGATAGTGAGGTCGTGATGACCACGGTCAATGCGCGCGACATTACCCAGACGGTGCGCAGCGAGCGGCTCCGGTTGAGCATCGTGCTCGCTATCGTGACGCTTCTGTCTATCTTCCTCTCGCTGTTTCTGGCGCGGACGATCGTTCGGCCCCTGCGGCGGCTGGCGCGCGCGGCGGTGCGGGTCAGACTGGGCCGCGCCCGCGAAGTGGTGGTGCCTCGCCTGCCCTCGCGCCGCGACGAGATCGGTAGCCTGGCGCGTGCGCTAAGCGATATGAGCCAGGCGTTGCGGGCGCGGATCGATGCGACCGAAGCCTTCGCCGCCGATGTTGCGCACGAAATGAAAAACCCGCTCGCCTCGATGCGTTCTGCGCTGGAGGGACTCGGCTCGGTGAAGGATCCCGAATTGCGCGAGCGATTGCTGGCGATCCTGCGCGACGACGTGCAGCGGCTCGACCGGCTCATCACCGACATCGCCGAGGCGTCGCGGCTCGATGCACAACTCAGCCGCGCCAAGTTCGACGCGGTCGATGTGCCCGCGATGATCGCCGGTCTGATCGCTCAGCGTAGCGATCGCGGGATTGAGCGTGGCGTGCAGCTTCGATTCGACGACCGGACGTCCGGTGGTGGCACGGTGATGGGAGAAGGTGCCCGGCTGGAGCGCGTAGTCGAGAATTTGTTCGAGAACGGCATTTCATTCTCGCCCGACAATGGCCTGATCATCGTGTCGGCAACAATCGAGCAACGGGAGCTTGTGGTTAGGGTCGAGGATGAAGGACCGGGGGTGCCTGCCGAAGCACGCGAATCGATCTTCCAACGCTTCCAGTCGATCCGTCCGGAGAATGAGGAGTTCGGCAAGCATTCGGGCCTGGGTCTCGCCATTGCGCGGACGATCGTCGAAGGGCATCAGGGCACGATCGTCGTGGAATCGCGTGAGGACCGGCTAAGCGGCGCCCGGTTCGTTGTTCGCCTGCCGCTGTCGCCAAGTCGCTAGGAGACACGCCATCGCCCTGCCCTCGTCCGAAACGCTTCACGCCACTAGCGTCGCGATCGGCGATCGGGCGGTGCTGATCGAAGGCGCGTCGGGTGCGGGAAAGTCCGACCTCGCGCTGCGCCTGATCGATCGCGGCGCGATGCTGGTGAGCGACGACTATACGTTGCTCACGCGAGTTGGCGATGTCCTGATCGCGTCCGCGCCGGGCACGATCGCTGGGAAGATCGAGGTCCGCGGCCTTGGCATTCTGCCGATGGCTTATGTTGAAAAAGCACCCGTCGCGCTGGCGATCAGGTTGAGCGAGGCGCCCGAACGGATGCCCCTGGACGACCAACGTCGCAGCATCGCCGGGGTTACCCTTCCCGAGGTCGCGATCGACGCGCGATCGGCATCCGCGCCGATCAAGGTCGAACTGGCGCTGAGGCACTTTGCCGGAGCCGCCGCTTGACCGATGCTCGCGAGATCCTGCTCGTCACCGGCCTGTCGGGCGCGGGCAAGTCGACGGTGCTCAAGACGCTCGAAGATCTCGGCTGGGAAACTGTCGACAACTTGCCGCTGCGGTTGCTCGACCGCTTGCTGGCATCGCCGCCGGCGGAGGGTGCGGAGGACGATCATCGCCCGCTGGCGCTCGGCATCGACGCCCGTACGCGCGATTTCGATCCCGGTCGCATCGTCAAACGGATCAAGAAGCTGCGCGACGACCATGCCTATGACATCGGCACGCTGTTCCTCGATTGCGGCGGCGCCGAGCTGGAACGGCGCTATTCGGAGACGCGCCGGCGTCACCCGCTCGCGCTCGACCGCCCGGCGAGCGACGGTATTGCCCGCGAACGCGAACTGCTCGCGCCGCTGCGGCGCTGGGCGAACCGAATGATCGACACGACCGACCTGAGCGCCAACGAACTTGCGCAACAGGTTCGTGCGACTTTCGGCGGCGAGGGTCTGGGTGAACCGACGCTGGCGGTGATGTCGTTCGGCTTTGCACGCGGCGTGCCGCGCAACGCCGACCTGATGTTCGACATGCGGTTCCTGCGCAACCCGCACTGGGACGAAGCTTTGCGCCCCGGTACAGGCCTCGACGCCGACGTGTCGGCCTATATCGCCGCCGACCCGGCCTATGAGGCGGCGGTGTCGAAAATCGAGGACCTGCTCCTCCTCTTGCTCCCCCGCTATCGGGCAGAGGGGAAGTCGTATGTGACGATTGCGTTCGGGTGTACCGGAGGGAGACATCGGTCGGTGCATGTCGCGGATCGGGTCGCTCGGCGGTTGCGCGCGGCGGGGTTTTCGCCCACGGTCGCGCACAGGGACTTGGGGGCAGCGCCGCAGGACTCGCTGGAAGGTGCGCCGCGGACCAGTTTGGGATAGTAGGCAAGCATGATCGGGCTGGTTTTGGTGACGCACGGACGTCTGGCGTCCGAATTCGTGACCGCAATGGAACATGTCGTCGGCCCGCAGGAGCACGTCGAATCCATCGCGATCGGCCCTGACGACGATATGGAGGCGCGCCGCGCGGACATCGCCGCCGCCATCGCGAAAGTCGATCTCGGCCAGGGCGTGATCCTGTTGACCGACCTGTTCGGGGGCACGCCTTCCAACCTCGCCATCTCGCTGCTCGAACGCGGGCGAGTAGAGGTAATTGCGGGTATCAACTTGCCGATGCTGATTCGCTTGGCTTCCGCCCGGAAGACGATGAAGGTCATCGACGCCATTGCCGCGGCGCGCGAGGCGGGACGCAAGTACATCTCGGTCGCCTCCGAAGTGCTCGGCGAGGCCGCCGCTTGATGACGGTCAGCCGCAGCGTCCAGATCACCAACAAGCGCGGCCTGCACGCGCGCGCCTCCGCCAAATTCGTGACGCTGGCCTCCGGCTTGCCGGTCGAAGTCATCGTGGTGAAGGACGGCCCCGGCGTCACCGGCACGTCGATCATGGGGCTGATGATGCTCGGTGCGGCGATGGGCGACACGATCACGATCAGCGCTGAGGGTGAAGGCGCGGAGAGCGCGGTCGGTGCGTTGTGCGAACTGGTCGAGGCCAAGTTCGGCGAGGACTAAGGGTCCAAACTCAAGTGGCACGAGGATCGTGATTGCCCATGGAGGCCCGCCGACAAGGAGCGCAGCGCAGTCGCGTAGCAGAAGCTACGCGCAAGCAAGCGACGATGCTCGGCGGGCTTCCATGGGCAACCGCTGAGCGGCGGGCCGATTTTGGCCCCAGGACATCGTCGCTCCTCGATCACGATGCCTCCTGCATCGCTCTCTCGTCGCTCCTAGCCTGGAACCAAAATCGGCTCCGTCACGACATCGTGTCAATTGAGTTTGGACCCTAAGCATGCTCGAAGTGTTGCGCAACGCGCTGGCGAACAACAACAATATCCTGATAGTGCGGATTTGCACCGCCGGGCAGAAGATCCCCAACGAACGCGCGATTATCGCCGCCGACGAGATCGGCGTCGCTGTCCAGGGCGCGCAGGACGGCGAGTTCTACGTCCAGCCATGGAGCAACATTGCGTGGATCGCGGTGTCGTGAACCGCTAGGCGACCGTCGATGCCGCGCGAAATCACCGCCTTTTCCAACACGCTCGTCAAACGCGTTCGCAGCCTGCGCGACAAGAAGCACCGCCGCGCCGAAGGGTTATTCCTTGCCGAGGGCCTGCGCATCCTGACCGAGGCGCGCGAAGCGCGGCGACTGCCTGAATATCTGTTCTTCACGGCGGAGGGCGCGCGGCATCCGCTGGCGGCGACGCTGATCGACGCGGTCGAAGACAATGGCGGCGAGGCGATCCAGACCAGTCACGATATCCTGTCCAAGCTTTCCGGCAAGGATAACGCCCAGGCGGTGGTCGGCGTGTTTCCCGAATTCACCACCCCCCTCGCCGACCTAGACCGCGCCGCCTCGCCGATCTGGCTGGTCGCCGAGCGGCTGCGCGATCCGGGCAATCTCGGCACGATCCTGCGTACTGGTGACGCGGTCGGTGCTGGGGGACTGATCCTGGTCGACGATTGCGTCGATCCGTTTTCGGTGGAGGCCGTGCGTGCGAGCATGGGGGCGTTATTCACCGTCCCGATCGCACAGGCGCGATGGGAAGAATTCTTGCCATGGTTGCGGTCGGGGCCCGGTCAGCTAGTCGGGCTCAGCCTCCAGACCGAATTTGGCTACCGCGATGCGTCATACACCTCGCCGACGTTCCTGCTGACGGGAAACGAAGCGCAGGGTCTGCCCGAGGCATATGAAGCGGAGTGCGATTTGCTGGTGAAGCTGCCGATGCTCGGGAAAGCCGACAGCCTGAACGCGGCGGTCGCGACCGCAGTGATGGCCTATGAAGTGCTCGCCCGGCCGCGCGGCTGAGCGCTACACCGTCAGCTTGCGCTGCTCCTGGATATATTCGAGCTCGCGCGGCGAATCCTCGTCGTCCGGGTTGATGTTGAGGCACTTGCGATACGCCGCTTCCGCCGCGTTGAAGTCCCCGAGTTCGACGAGGTCATACCCCACTCCCTTGAGCGCCAGGCACCGTTCCTCCTTGGCGCGATCCGGCGTCAGGTCGGCGGCCGCCTCGGCGCGGCGATAGAGATCGAGTGACTGCTGCCACTTCTTCTGCTTCATGAAGATGTAGGCGAGTTCGTTGAGATAGCGCGAATTCTGCGGGGCAAAGCGGACCAGCCGTTCGAACGCGGTCTGCGCCTCGGTCATTTTTTCGAGATCGATCAGCGCATAAGCGGTGACGTATTGCGCGCGGCACCAGCCGGGCTCGATCGTCACCGCCGGCCGGTTCGCCTTGGCGGCCTCGGCGAGATAGCGAGTCGATTGTTCCGGGGTAAGCGCGCAAAATATATCACGCTTTTCCCCCGCATATTGCTTCTCGAAGTCCGCAAGAACCGGACGCATCAGCTCAACGGCCTTGCCTGGGTTCTTGGCGCGGATCGCGGCCATTCCGGCGTCGTATTTGGCGTCGAACGCGGACGAGCGGCCACTTCGATCACGCACCGCGACGGAGGGCATGTCATCGTCGCGGTCGGGCGTGCGCCGGGACGGTTTCACCGCTGGTTCGCCGTCATCGTCATTCTGGGGCACCGGCGTCGCGCGCTCGACAGATTTGCCCGGCGGCTGCTGTTTGATCGTCTGGCCGGCCGCGAGCGGCGTCGCCATGACGATCGCCGCCATGCCTATCGCACTACCCCCAAACACCCCAAAACGCATCGCCCGCTACTCCGACGAATCAAGCTTCCGCCGAACGATCCGCTATCTCGCTCACCGACGCAAGCTTCACGAGGGGGCGCGGCGTCTGTTCGACGATCGGCGGCGATTCGATCGAACGGCCGGCGGTATCGATGTTGAACTCCTCGAAGCGCTTGGCCTGGGTCAGCACTTGTGTCTCCAGGCTGCCGACGAACGCGTTATAGGCGTCGTTCGCGAGCCCGATATTGCGCCCGAGCTTGGCGACATGTCCGCCCATCACCGCAAGCCGCGCATAGAGTTCCTTGCCCAGTTCGGCGATCTGCCGGGCCTCGCCCGCCAGCTTCTCCTGCCGCCATACCGCCGCCACGGTGCGCGCGATGGCGATCAGGTTGGTGGGCGTCGCGAGCAGCACGCGCCGGTCGAACGCAAAATCCCATAGCGTCGGGTCCTGCTCGAGCGCGGCGGACAGGAAATGCTCGCCGGGCACGAACATAATGACATAGTCGGGCGCGTCGTCGAACTGGCTCCAATACGCCTTGGCGCCAAGCGAATTGACGTGGCTGCGCATCGACTGGGCGTGGCGTTGCAGCCCCAGCGCTCGTTCAGCGTCGTCGATCGCGCCGAATGCGTCCTGATAGTCGTTGAGCGAGACCTTGGCGTCGATCACCAGCGCATTCCCGCCGGGAACGCGAATGATCACGTCAGGGCGCAAGCGCCCTCCCTCGCCGTCCGCAACGCTGACTTCAGCCTGGAAATCGGCATGTTCGCTGAGGCCACAGCTTTCGAGCACATTGCGCAATTGCTGTTCGCCCCAGCGCCCGCGCGCCTTGGGTGCGTTACGGAGCGCGTTGACCAGCTTGGACGCTTCGGCGCGGACCGATTCGCTGCCCGCGCGCATCGATTCGATCTGACCCTTTAGGTCGCCGAACGCGTCGCGCCGCTCGGCCTCGACCTTCGCGACACCCTGCTCGTAGCGTTCGAGCCGTTCGTGGACGGGTTGCAACAGCGCCTTCAGATTCTGCCCGCTGGTCGTCTCCGCCTCGCGAAACCGCTCGTCCGCGCGCTGCAGGAACTTGGCCTGCGCCTCGTCGAGCAACTTCTGACCGACTTCGGCGAACTGGCTCGCCAGCGCATCCTTCGCCGCCACCAGCTCGGCGAGCCGCGCCTCGAACGCCTTTTCGCGTTCCGCCGTCGCTGCACGATGCGAATCGAGCGACCGCATCGCGGTGTCGCGTTCCTCGGTCACCTCGGCCAGCAGCTTGCGCGTCAGATCGTGCTGATCGGCATGAACCTTCGCCGCCGCCAGTTCCGCAACGCCGTTCCGCGAGGCAAGGAGCCAACCCAACGCGACACCCACCACGAGAGCGCCGAGCGCCGCCAGAATGATCTCAGTCATGTGCGGAACATAGATCGAACGACCAAGGGATGACAGAGGGATTTTCGCGCTCGGCTTGCCGACGCAGAACCGCGCGCTAGGAACGGATCATGCTGTCCGACATAGAAATCTCCCGCGCCGCGACGCTTCAGCCGATTCAGGCCATCGCCGACAAGGCCGGCATCCCGGCCGATGCGGTCGAGCCTTATGGGCGGTTCAAGGCCAAGCTGACGCGCGAGCATCTTCCCGTCCCGCGCGACCTCGGCAAGCTGATCCTGGTGACGGCGATCAGCCCGACTCCAGCCGGCGAGGGCAAGTCGACCACCTCGGTCGGGCTTGCCGACGCGCTCAACCGGATCGGTAAGAAGACCATGCTCGCGCTCCGCGAACCGAGCCTCGGCCCGTGTTTCGGCACCAAAGGCGGCGCGACCGGCGGCGGTTACGCGCAGGTCGTGCCGATGGAGGACATCAACCTCCACTTCACGGGCGATTTCCACGCCATCACCAGCGCGCACAACCTGCTCGCGGCAATGATCGACAACCACATCCATTGGGGCAATGCGCTCGATATCGACGTGCGGCGGATCGGGTGGCGGCGCGTGCTCGACATGAACGACCGGGCGCTACGTGACATCGCGCAATCACTCGGTGGCACCGCCAACGGTTTCCCGCGTGAAAGCGGCTTCGACATCACGGTGGCCAGCGAAGTAATGGCGATCCTGTGCCTCGCTGACGATCTTGAGGATCTCGAATCGCGGCTCGGGCGGATCGTCGTCGCCTATACGCGCGACAAGAAGCCGATCACCGCCAAGGACTTGAAGGCGGATGGCGCCATGGCGGTGTTGCTGGCGGAGGCGATCAAGCCGAACCTGGTTCAGACTCTGGAGGGCAACCCGGCGCTGGTCCATGGCGGGCCGTTCGCCAATATCGCGCACGGCAGCAACTCGGTGATCGCGACGCGGACGGCGTTGGGCCTGGCGGATTATGTCGTGACGGAAGCGGGGTTCGGCGCCGATCTGGGCGCCGAGAAATTCTTCGACATCAAATGCCGTCAGGCCGACCTGAAGCCATCGGCCGCGGTGATCGTTGCGACGGTGCGTGCGCTCAAGATGAACGGCGGCGTGGCGAAGGCCGATCTCGGCATCGAGGACGTCGCGGCGGTGACGCGGGGCGGGGTCAATCTGGCTCGGCATATCGAGAATGTCCGCCAGTTCGGCGTGCCGGCGGTGATCGCGATCAATCGCTTCCCTACGGATACCGGTGCCGAACTGACCGAGGTCATCGCGATCGCGAAGGCGCACGGATGCGAGGCGGTGGTCTGCACGCATCATGCGAATGGTGGCGCAGGCGCGGAGGGCCTGGCGAAAGTCGTCGCCGAATTGGCCGATACGCCCTCGCAATTCGCGCCGCTCTACGACGACGACCTGCCGCTGTTCGACAAGATCAATACCGTCGCGACCCGCATCTACCGTGCGGAAAGTGCGACTGCCGAACCCAGCGTACTGGCGCAACTGGAGGGTTGGGAGGATGCCGGTTACGGCCACCTGCCTGTATGCATGGCGAAGACGCAGTACAGCTTCTCGACCGATCCCGCCGCGTTGGGCGCGCCGACCGGACACAGCGTCCCGGTGCGCGAGGTAAGGCTGGCGGCGGGCGCGGGGTTCGTCGTGGCGATCTGCGGAGAGATCATGACCATGCCCGGCCTTCCTCGCGTACCCGCGGCAGAAGAAATCAGGATCGGCGCGTCGGGGAAGATTGAAGGCTTGTTCTAGAGCGCGAAAGGCGGGCGGCGGCGACTAGAGCGAGAGCCGCGACCAGCAAGCCGATCGAGCCGATCCCCAGCGCCCAAATCACGATGCGCGCGACGTCGTGGATCATCGCAGCCAAACCGACCGCCAGCGCGAAGCTGGCGACGCTGAGCAGAAACAACCAACCGACGATGCTTTTTTCCATCACATGCCCTCTTGTGTATCATGGTCTTAATACACTCAATGGACAGCTATCGCAAGATCAGGCGGCCTTCCGCAACTTCGCGAGTTTCTTCATCAGCATGTCGCGCTTCAGCTTGCTGATATGATCGGTGAACAGCACGCCGTTCAGGTGATCGATCTCATGCTGAACACACGTCGCCATCAGGCCGTCGAGTTCTTCTTCATGGGCGCCGCCATCGGCATCCTGCCATTTAAGGCGGCAGCGCGCCGGGCGCTCGACCTCGGCATATTGTTCGGGGATCGACAGGCAACCTTCGTTATAGGTTGAGGTTTCGTCGCTAACCGACAGAATTTCGGGGTTTATAAAGGCCATCGGTTTGCGCACGGGCTCGCCGTCCTCTTCTTCCGGCTCCTGCAAATCCATCACGAAGATGCGCTGTTCGATCCCGACCTGGGTCGCGGCGAGGCCGATGCCGCGCGCGTCGTACATCGTCTCGAACATGTCGGCGATTGTCGCGCGTACGCCATCGTCGATCGCCTCGACCGGCTTGGCGACGGCGCGGAGGCCGGGATCGGGAACTTCGAGGATAGTGAGGATGGTCATGCTGGTCAGCTATTGAAGGCGCGCCAGAGCGTCAAGCGACGGGTCGCCGCGCCCGCATCGCCTGGGCGAGCGTGCCCTCATCGAGATAGTCGAGCTCTCCACCCACGGGGAGCCCGTGCGCTAGCTGAGTCAGCCGCACCGGGAATTGCTCGATGCGTTCGGCTATGTAGTGCGCGGTCGTCTGGCCTTCGAGCGTCGCGTTCATCGCCAGCACGACCTCGTCGATCCCACCCGCCTCGACCCGACTGACGAGCCGCGCGATGCCAAGATCCTCGGGTCGAACGCCATCGAGCGCCGACAGCCGCCCGCCGAGCACGTGATACCGCCCCGGGAAGAGCCGCGAACGTTCGAGCGCCCAAAGGTCCGCTACTTCCTCCACCACGCACAGGCTGTGCTGGTCGCGGCGCGGGTCAGCGCACACCGCGCACGGGTCACTCGTGTCGATATTGCCGCAGACCGAGCAGGTCGCGAGCCGGCGGTCGACCGCCTCCAGCGCCGACAGCAAAGGCGCCAACGCCCCTTCCCGCTTCTTCAGCAGATGCAGCACCGCGCGCCGCGCCGATCGCGGACCCAGCCCGGGGAGCCGCGCCAGCGCCTGCGTCAGCGCCTCGATTTCCTGCGATGCCATGACGGAACAGATAGGGGGTTGCGCCCCACCCTGCCAAGCGGTGAAAGGCGCGGCATGCGGACGGAGCGGAGCGGATTGTGAAAATCGTCTTCATGGGAACCCCGGATTTCGCCGTTCCGACGCTCGAGGCGCTGGTTTCGGCGGGTCACGAGGTTGTCGCGGCGTACAGCCAGCCGCCGCGGCCTGGCGGGCGCCGTGGGCGCGAACTGACGCCATCGCCGGTCCATGCGCGCGCCGAGGCGCTGGGAGTTGCCGTCAGGACACCAACAAGCTTGCGGAACGTAGAGGCGCAGGCTGAGTTCGCCGCGCTCGATGCCGATGTGGCGGTGGTCGCAGCTTACGGGCTGATCCTGCCCCAGGCGGTGCTCGATGCGCCCAGGCATGGCTGCCTCAACGTCCATGGCTCGCTGCTTCCCCGCTGGCGGGGCGCGGCGCCGATCCAGCGTGCGATCTTGGCCGGCGACGAGGAGACTGGCGTTGGGATCATGCAGATGGAGGCGGGGCTGGATACCGGGCCGGTTCTGCTCGAAGGCCGAATCCCGATCGGCGGCAAGACCGCGGGTGAGTTAACCGAGGTACTGGCGCGGATGGGCGCTCGCCTGATGGTGGAGGTACTGGCGGACTTGCCCGCTTTCCCACCCCGGCAGCAGCCCGAAGAAGGCGTCACCTACGCTAAGAAGATCGACAAGGCCGAGACGCGGCTCGATTTCGCGCACCCCGCGGAAGTCGTGGAGCGGCAAGTCCGTGCCTTCAATCCGCCGGGCGCTTTCGTCGAAATGACGGGGGAGCGGATCAGAATCCTCGCAGCCGACGTCATCGCGGGCGACGCGACACCCGGCACGGTCATCGAGGGGCTGACGGTTGCCTGTACAACCGGCGCCCTCCGCCCCACCCTCGTCCAGCGGGCGGGGCGGGGCGTCATGACGTCGGACGAGCTTTTACGCGGATTTTCCGTGGCTCCCGGCACCTGCCTGTGACTCGCTTTGCCCTGACCGTGGAATATGACGGCCGGCCGTTCATGGGCTGGCAGCGGCAAGATCATGGGCCGAGCGTGCAGGGCGCGATCGAGCGGGCGGCGCACGACATCACCGGCGAGACGATAACGGTGCACGCCGCCGGGCGCACCGACGCGGGGGTGCATGCTCTGGGGATGCGCGCGCATCTCGACGTCAATCGGGCGATCACGCCGTTCAGGCTTATGGAGGCGCTCAACGCGCGGCTGCGGCCCGATCCGGTCGCGGTGCTGGCATGCGAGTCGGTGCCGGACGACTGGCACGCGCGCTTCTCGTGTCTGGCGCGGCATTACGAATACCGCATCGTCACCCGCCGTGCGCCGTTGACGTGGGAGGCGGGGTTAGCTTGGCGCGTGCCGCAGCCACTCGACGCCGTCGCGATGCACGACGCCGCGCAAGTGCTGGTGGGGCGTCATGATTTCACCACCTTCCGATCGGCGCATTGCCAGTCGGACAGTCCGGTCAAGACTCTCGACCGGCTCGATGTCATGGCGGCGGATGACCGGATCAGCGTGTTCTCCTCCGCGCGATCGTTCCTGCATCATCAGGTGCGGTCGATGGTCGGGTGCCTCGCGCTGGTCGGTCAGGGAAAATGGACGCGCGATGACCTCCAGGCGGCGATGGAGGCTACGAATCGCGCCGCCCTCGGTTTCAACGCGCCGCCCGACGGGCTGTATTTCCTGCGCGCTGACTATCCTACCGGCTGAACCGCGCTGCGAGTTCGACATGGGTCGACCAGCGGAATTGGCCGACCGGCTGAATCCAATCGAGGCTGTACCCACCATCGCACAACGCCCGAGCATCGCGTGCGAAGCTACTAGGATTACAGGAAACATAAGCGATGGAAGGAGTGCGCGCCGCCGCCAGCGCCGCGGCCTGATCCCGCGCGCCTGCCCGCGGCGGATCGAGAACGATCGCCTCGAAGCGATCGAGTTCCTGCACGGTCAGGGGGCGACGATATAGATCGCGGTGATCGGCAAAGACTTGCCGCCCTGCCCGCGCGTTTGCGCTCTTGAGCGACAGGATGGCGTCACGCGCCGCCTCCGCCGCATAGATCTTGCCGTCGAGCGACAAGGCGAAGGTGCCGAGGCCCGCAAACAGGTCGGCGATGGTTGCAGCGGAACCGATCGCCTCGCGCGCTGCCGCGACGAGCGCCGCTTCGCCGTCCGCCGTCGCCTGGAGAAAGGCGCCGTGAGGAAACGGCACCGGAACGCCGCCAAGCGTTACCGTCACCGGCTCCGGCTCCCACCGCGTTTCGGGGCCGAGACCGTCGTCAACGGCGAACCGCGCGATCCCATTGTCCTGACAGAAGGCGATAATCGCTTCCGCCGCCGCCAGCCCCTCCGCGCGGCAACCGACCAACAGATCGACGCCTTGGTCGCAAGAGGTCATCTGGATGTCCGCGCGGCGTTTCATCCCCAACCGAGCGAGCAACTTGCGTAGCGGCGCCACGACCGCGAACAGTTCGGGCGCGAGAACGTGGCATTCCTGAATATCGACCAGCGCGTGGCTCGTTTGCTCAGCAAATCCGATAGTTATGCGGCCACCCTTCGTTTCGGCATGAAGCGTCGCACGGCGGCGCGAGCGCGGCGGCGACAGGATCGGCGCGCGAATGTCGGCCTCCAGATCGTGCGCCGCGAGCGCCCTGGCGATGCGATCGACGATGAACTGCGCGTAGGCCGCATCGTCGAGATGCTGGAGCTGGCATCCGCCGCAAACCGGGAAATGGCGGCACGGCGGCGTCTGATGATGCGGCCCGTGCGTCAGCGATCCATCGGCGTTGAGAATGTCGCCCGGCGCGGCCAGCGCGGCATGCCGCCCGTCCGCCGTGACGCCATCGCCGCGCGCAGCGACGCGGACGATCGTGTCCGCACTCATAGCAACGCTCGCACGGCTGAAAGCTCGCGCGCGAGGTCGTCGGCGATGAACGCCCCGCCAAGCCGCCGCGCCGCTTCGCCGTGCATCCAGACCCCCGCGGCCGCGTCATCGTCATGCGCGCATGAGCAGATGGCGGCGGCAATCGTTCCTGCCAGCACGTCGCCCGACCCCGCGGTCGAAAGCCACTTGCTGCCGGCGAGCGTAACCACGGTGGACCCGTCGCGGCCAGCGATCACCGTGTCTGGGCCCTTGAACACCACTGTCGCGCTCGCGCGCGCTGCAGCTTCGCGCGCAGCGTTTATCTTGGTGCCCGACCAGTTCCCGAAGGCCGCAGAAAACTCACCGGTGTGCGGCGTCATGACCACGCTGTCGCGCCAGTCGCGCCTCGCGAAATTCGCAAAGGCGGCGTCGTCGAGCAGATGCAGCGCATCGCCGTCGATGACCAACGCCCGTCCGGTCCCAATCGCCGCAGCCAGTTTCTCTCGCGCCTCTTCATCGCGGCCCAGACCCGGGCCGATGACGATCACCACATTGGCCTTCCCTGCAACTAGATCATTCAATGCGGTGGGGTCCCACTCGCGCCGGACGATCGCGTCGGGCAGCCCTGTAGGTTCCCCTTGGTCGCCAAACAGTACCAAATAGCCCGCGCCGGCATGCGCCGCCGCCTTGGCGGCAAGATGCGCCGCGCCCGGCATCCGGCCCGCAATGACGACGACCAGTCCTCTTGAATATTTGTGGCTGAGCTGCGTCGGAAGGAAGAATTCGGGTCGCTGGATCACAAGTGGAAGTGGTTCGTCGGGATGGACCAGGTAAGAATCTATTCCGATGTCGATCAGCCGAACGGCGCCGCAATATTCGGCCGCCGGCATCAGCAGGTGCGCGGGCTTTACCGCGCCAAGCGCGAGGGTAAGGTCCGCAGGTGGAATTCGGTCCTCGTTGAAGACCTGTCCTGTGTCGGTCGCGACATGGCTGGGCAGATCGACGGCGATGGTAAGGCGCGCCTGCTTCCCAAGCTTGCCGACCTGTTCCGCCAGACTGTCATCGAGCGCGTCGCGCAACCCGGTCCCAAAGATCGAATCGACTATCAGCGAGCATGCCGCTGCGGTGTCGATCGGTTCGGTCGGGCCGTCCCATCGCGTTCGGGCAAGGATGGCCGCCTCGGTCTTCGGCTCACCCGTCGCGGCGACGCGCACGTCCACGCCATTCGCCTTCAGCACGCGCGCCGCGACATAGCCGTCGCCGCCATTATTGCCGGGCCCGCACAGGATCAGGACGGGCGACCCGGCGGCGAGGCGGCGGACGGCCTCCGCGACGCCGGCCCCGGCGCGCTCCATCAGCCCCTCGACGCTCGATCCGGCAGCGATCGCCCGCTCCTCCGCCGCGCGCATCTGCGCGGCGGTGAGGATCGGCTGGCCGTTGATCGGGATCATTTGCCGCCCCTTGCCTTTACGGTCGCAGGCAGCCGATAGCGGTCGCCGCCGATCGCGACCTCTATCCGGCCGTCGCCGATGACCGTAACCTTCGCTTCTTCCGCGCCGTCGGCGGCGATCACGCCGCGGCCGTCCTTGACGACGAGCAAGCGGTGAAAGCCGTTATCGGGGCGGCGAACGGTCAGGATCAGTCCTTCGGCCAACTCGGTGCGCTCCACCGTGCAGTCACGCGCAAATGTCGCTGCACCGGCGGCGGCGCATTCGATCCGGTCGTCGCCACCCGCCGCCGCCTGGGCGTTGTCGATGGCGTTGGACATCGCGCCTGGATCGGCCCGCTGGCTACATGACGCCAGCGCGAGAACCGACAATATCGCGCTAAATATCCGCATAGACGTGCGTTTCGGCCGCCGCCCCAGGATGCGTGACCGCGCCCTGCGACGCCGGACCGACGGTGCGCGAATACCGCCACAACACACCCGACTGATAGTCGTTCACGCGTGGCTTCCATGCGGCACGGCGCTCAGCGAGCGCAGCGTCGGGCACGTCGAGGTCGATCGTTCCCGCCTCGGCGTCGATGCGGATCGTGTCGCCGTCCTGGATCAGCGCGATCGGTCCGCCATCGGCCGCTTCAGGTCCGACATGGCCGATGCAGAAGCCGCGCGTCGCGCCGGAGAAGCGCCCGTCCGTGATCAGCGCGACCTTCTCGCCCATGCCGAGACCGTAAAGTGCCGCGGTGGTCGACAGCATCTCGCGCATCCCGGGACCGCCCTTGGGCCCTTCGTAGCGGATGACCAGCACTTCGCCTTCGTTGATCGATCGCGCCTCGACCGCGGCGAAACAATCTTCCTCGCAATCGAAGCAGCGCGCCGGGCCTTCGAACTGCAGCCGGTGCATCCCGGCCACCTTGACGATCGCACCGTCAGGCGCGAGCGACCCGCGCAGGCCGACGACGCCACCGGTCGGGCTTAACGGCGTCCTGACGTCGTAAATCACCTTCTGATTGGGATTCCACGTAACTTCGTCGATATTCTCGCCCAGCGTCTTGCCGGTGACGGTCAGGCACGAGCCGTCGAGCAGGCCATTATCCAGCATCGTCTTCATCAACATGTAGACGCCGCCGGCCTCGTACATGTCCTTGGCGACATACTGCCCGCCGGGCTTGAGGTCGGCGATATAGGGCGTCGACTTGAACGCTTCGGCGACGTCGAACAGATCGAAATCGATGCCGGCCTCGTTCGCCATCGCCGGCAGGTGGAGCGCGGCGTTGGTCGAGCCACCGGTCGCCGCCACGACACGCGCGGCGTTGACGAAGGCCGATCGCGTGCAGATGTCGCGCGGGCGCAAGTTACGCTCCAGCAAGTCCATCACCTGATGCCCCGCCGCGACCGCGATCTGTTCGCGCGTCGTGTAAGGAGCCGGAGCCATATTGCTGTTCGGCAAGGATAATCCGATCGCCTCGCCGACGCAGGCCATTGTATTGGCGGTGAACTGGCCGCCGCACGCGCCATGGCCGGGGCACGCGACCTTTTCGAGAGCGTGCACTTCGCTCAGCGGGCATGTCCCGGCGGCATATTTGCCGACCACTTCGAACACATCGACGACGGTCACGTCCCTATCGTGGAAACGGCCGGGCAGGATCGATCCACCATAGACGAAGATCGACGGGATATTGAGGCGGAGCATCGCCATCATCATGCCGGGCAGCGACTTGTCGCACCCGGCAAACCCAACCAGCGCATCGTAGCAATGCCCGCGTACGCTGAGTTCGACCGAATCGGCGATGACTTCGCGGCTGACGAGCGAGGATTTCATCCCCTGATGCCCCATCGCGATGCCGTCGGTCACGGTGATCGTGTTGAAGCGCCGCGGCATGCCGCCGTTCTGGATCACGCCCTCGCGGGCGGCGTCGGCCTGGTCGTCGAGGCGCGTATTGCACGGGGCGCTGTCATTGCCCGCGCTGGCCAGCGCGACGAACGGGCGGGCGATGTCATCCTCGGTCAAGCCCATCGCGTAGTAATAGCTGCGATGCGGAGCGCGTTCGGGGCCGACCGAGACGTGGCGGCTCGGCAGGGTCGATTTGTCGAAACGATTGGTCATGGCGCGACCGCCTATGTCGCCTGAGGGGGCTTTGGCGCAAGACTATTACGCGAGGGTGGATTCGAGTTGCCACCAATTGGGGTGTGTCGTCGCGATAGCGCTATGTGCCTCAGCCCTGGCGATTTCGCTGTCGAACAGCGCGAAGCAGGTGGCGCCGGAGCCGGACATTCGGACTAACCAGGCATCCGTCTTGCGCAACGCGGTCAGGACGTCGGCGATCTCAGGGCATAGCTCGATAGCAGGTTGCTCCAAGTCGTTGCGTCCGGCCATCGCAATTTCTCGCGCCGTACCTTCGAACAGACCGCCACGATCGACACCATCCCACGCCGCAAATACCGGACCGGTCGCGAGCGGCACGCGCGGGTTGATTAGAAGCACCGGGCAGCGTTCAAGATCAGCAGACGCCATATGGAGGTCAGTGCCCACCCCCCTTCCGATCCGCGTGCGGCCGACGATGCAAGCCCCGACATCCGCGCCGAGATGCGCCGTCGTCAAAACCAGTTCCTTGTTGTCTCCGTTGTGGACGTAGCGCCGGTCGAGCAGCCGGATCATCGCCGCCGCGTCGGCCGATCCTCCACCAACCCCCGCCGCGACGGGCAAATTCTTGGTCAGCGTGACGGAAAGTGGCGGAATATCGCCCAGTTCCCGCATCGCGGCCAAGGCGGACAATATCAGGTTGTCGGTGGTCGAAAGGCCGTCCGCGAACGGCCCGACGATGGTCAATTCGTCAGCCTGCGCCTCCTCGACTTTCAGCAGGTCGCCGTCACGACAGAACGCGAACAGCGTTTCGATCTCGTGATAGCCGTCCGGCCGGCACGCGCGGACGTGGAGCGCGAGGTTGATCTTGGCGGGGGCGCGTGCGGTGATCGTCACGAGCCACCCCATATTATGTTCCCGCGAAGGCGGGAACCCAGGGTCAAGCAATATGCCGGTCGCGATATAACCCTGTGCTCCGGCCTTTGCGGGAGCAAAGGCTGCGTCACATATTCGGGTAATTGGGGCCCCCGCCCCCTTCGGGTACCACCCACACGATATTCTGCGTCGGATCCTTGATGTCGCACGTCTTGCAGTGAACGCAGTTCTGGGCGTTGATCACGAACTTCGGATCGCCCTCTTCCTGGCCGACGATCTCATAGACCCCCGCCGGGCAGTAACGCTGCGCCGGTTCGTCATACATCGGCAGGTCGTAGTCGACCGGGATGTTCGGGTCCTTCAGCGTCAGGTGGACCGGCTGGTCCTCCTCGTGATTGGTGTTCGACAGGAACACCGATGAGAGGCGATCGAAGGTCAGCACGCCGTCCGGCTTGGGGTAGGCGATCGGCTTGACCAAGTCCTTACGCCACAGCGTTTTGTGGTCGGCATGGTGCTTCATCGTGAAGGGCATTTTGATGCCGAAACTTTCGAGCCACATGTTGATGCCCGCCAGCACCGTGCCGAACAGCTCGCCGTATTTTTCAACCAGCGGCAGGACGTTGCGGACGACACTGAGCTCCTTCTTCACCCAGCTATCGTCATAAGCGGCGGTATAGGCGGTAAGTTCGTCGCCTTGGCGCTGCGAATGGACGGCGTCATAGGCGGCTTCGGCGGCCATCATGCCCGATTTCATCGCGGTGTGCGTGCCCTTGATCCGCGGCACGTTGAGGAAGCCGGCGGTGTCGCCGATCAGCGCTGCGCCTGGCATCACCAGCTTGGGCACGGACTGATAACCGCCATCGCTGATCGCCCGCGCGCCGTAGGATACGCGCTTGCCGCCCTCCAGGATCGCGGCGATCGCCGGATGGGTCTTCCAGCGCTGCATTTCCTGGAACGGCGAGAGATAGGGATTCGAATAATTGAGCCAGGTCACGAAACCCAGCGCGACCTGACCGTTCGCCTGGTGATACAGGAATCCGCCGCCGTTCGACCCGCTCTCGCTGAGCGGCCAGCCCTGCGAGTGGATCACGCGCCCGGGGGCGTGATTTTCCGGCTTGATGTCCCACAATTCCTTGATGCCGAGGCCATAGACCTGCGGCTCGCAATTCGCGCGGAGGTCAAAACGGTCGACCAGTTGCCGGGTCAGGTGGCCACGCGCGCCTTCCGAGAAGAAGGTGTATTTGGCGTGGAGTTCCAAGCCCGGCTGGTAGTCGCCCTTGTGGCTGCCGTCGCGCGCGACGCCCATGTCGCCGGTGGCGACGCCCTTCACGCTGCCGTCGTCATTATAAAGGATTTCCGCCGCCGCGAAGCCGGGGAAGATTTCGACCCCCAGCTCCTCCGCCTGCCCAGCGAGCCAGCGGCACAGATTGCCCAGGCTGCCGGTGTAGGTGCCCTTGTTGTGCATGAAGCCGGGGGTGAAGATATGCGGCATCGAGAACCGCTTCTTCTTGGTCAGGATCCAGTGCTGGTTGTCGTTGACCGGCACTTCGGCAAGCGGACAGCCCTTGTCGCGCCAGTCGGGGATCAGTTCGTCGAGCGATTTCGGATCGATCACCGCGCCCGACAGGATGTGCGCGCCGACTTCCGAGCCCTTTTCCAGCACGCATACGCTGATCTCGCCGTCTTTTTCCGCGGCAAGCTGTTTCAGCCGGATCGCCGCCGACAGGCCCGCCGGCCCTGCGCCGACGATCACCACGTCGTACGGCATCGATTCGCGTTCGCTCATCCCCAACTCTCCAAACGCCTGTCGTCGCTGAGCGACAACGGAATATCCCCGAAAGCGGTGCCCGCGAATTGACCCCGCCGTCAACTCTCGTCTCTATGTGCATTATATGGGGGCCGACCAGCACAACGATTGGCGCGCGAGCGTCGCCAGCACTCTCGAATGGTGGCGCGACGCCGGGGTCGATTGCGAAATCGATGACGCGCCGCGGGATTGGTTGGCGCGGATGCCGTCTCCGGACAAATCGCCCGCCGTTGTGCAGGACGCGCCTGTCGAAGCCCCCAAGCTGCCCGACACGCTCGCCGAGTTCGTCGCGTGGCGGGTCGGGCCGAGCGCGCCGGAATCCGGCTGGCCCGGTCAGGCGCTCGGCGTGCAGGGCGACGCCGCCAGCGGACTGATGATCGTCGCCGACATGCCCGATCGCGAGGACGACGGGGCGGGCGTCCTGTTGTCGGGAAGCGCCGGGCGATTGTTCGACCGTATGCTCGCAGCGATCGGACGTGATCGCGCCTTGACCTACCTTACCGCCCTTGCCGTGAAGCGTCCGCCGGCCGGTCGCGTGACCACCGACGCCGGGCAAAAACTCGAAGCGTTGATCCGTCATCACATCGCTCTAGCGGCGCCGAAACGCATCCTAGCGCTCGGGAATGCGGCGAGCCGTGCGATCACGGGGATGGATGTCGCCGATGCGCGTGGAAGTTTACGCGTCGTTAGTCATGATGGCGGGACAAGTGAGGTGGTTGCGAGCTTTCATCCGCGCTTCCTGTTGGAGCGGCCCGCGGCAAAGGCCGATGCGTGGAAGGATTTGAGACTGCTGATCGGGGGATTCGAGTGAAGATTGCCTATCTGATTGCCGCCAGCGTGCTCGCGCTGACCCCGGTCGTGGCAAGCCCGGCGTTCGCCGCGGGCGATCCGCCCGCAGCCGCCACGATGAGCCGCGGCATTCCCGCTCAACTCGATGCCGACCAGCGCGCCGGCTATCGCGCTGTGTTCAAGGCGATCCGCGAACAGCGCTGGGTCGATGCACAGATTCAGCTCACCACGATGAAGCCGGGGCCGCTCCATTCGATCGCGGCGGCTGAACTCTACCTCGCCAAGGGATCGCCGAAGGTCGATAACGACCCGCTGCTCGCGGTCATTTCCAACGCCCCTGAACTGCCCCAAGCCCCCGCGATCGCGAAGATCCTGGCATCGCGCGGCGTGGTGGCGCCGGGTCTGCCGGTGCCGCAGAAGCTCGTCTGGGCCAATGGCGCTTCGACTCGCGGTCGCGCCAAACCGACCAAATATGACCTCGCCAGCGCCGAACTCGCGCTCAAGATGCAGCCCTTCATCAAGGGTGACATGGGGCCGGAGGCGCAGGCGTTGCTCGAAGCGACTCCCAACCTCACCCCCGACGCGCAGACCGAATGGCAGCAGCGCGTCGCGTGGATCTATTTCCTGCAAGGCGACGACAATAACGCTCGCATGATGGCGGCGAAAGCAGCGCTTGGCTCCGGCGATTGGTCGGTTCAGGGCCAATGGGTCGGCGGACTCGCGGCGTGGCGTCAGGGCGATTGCACCGCGGCTGGCGAGGCGTTCGTGAAGGTCGCGGCGCGCGCCAGCGACGTCGAATTGCGCGCGGCGGGGCTCTATTGGGCGGCACGCGCCGACATGAAGTGCGACCGGCCGCAACTGGTCGAAGGGCGGCTGAAGAACGCCGCGCAACTCGACGAGACTTTCTACGGCATGCTCGCGCGGCAACAGCTCGGCATCAAGGAACAGCCGCGGAGTTCTGATGAGCTGATGCTGGCGGACTGGGACAAGCTGCAGAACCGCCCGAACGTCCGGGTCGCCGCGGCCCTGGTCGAAATCGGCGAGACCGACCTCGCCGACAGCGTTCTCAAGCAACAGGCCAAGATCGGCCCGACGCTGGAATATGCCTCGCTCGTGCGCCTGACGGAAACGCTGGATTTGCCCGAGACCCTGATGTGGCTCGGCAACAATTGCCCGCAGGGAGCCAAGCCGCCGACCATCGCGCGCTTTCCCGCACCGAAATGGACGCCCGATGGCGGTTGGACGATCGACAAGGCGCTGGTCTATGCTCACGCGCTCCAGGAATCACGGTTCAAGCGTAACGTCGTCAGTCCCGCCGGCGCATACGGCCTGATGCAGATCATGCCGGCGGCGGCGATCGATTATGCCCGGGAGCGCGGAATCACGGTCGATCGCGGCGCGCTGACGATGCCGTCGGTCAATATGGCGGTCGGTCAGCGCACGCTCGAGCGATTGGCCTCGCAAAGCTTTGCCAACGGATCGCTGATCAAGGTGATGGCGGCCTACAATGCCGGGCCCGTGCCGGTCACGGAATGGAATTCGATCGTCAAGGATGGCGGCGATCCGTTGCTTTACATCGAATCGATCCCCTATTGGGAAACGCGTGGGTATGTGACCACCGTGATGCGCAATTATTGGATGTACGAAGCCAAGGACGGCCGCCTGAAATCGCCGAGCCGCGAGGCGCTAGCGCAAGGCAAATGGCCGAAGTTTCCCGGGGCGAAGTAAGCTCTGATATTCCCGCGAAAGCGGGAATCCAGAATCACGCGCGATGCGGTCCTTGACCCTGGGCTCCCGCCTTCGCGGTAGCACCGTTGGGTGATATGGCACGCGCCATGCCCATCGACGAAACCCGCGAATTCCTGCCCGTCCGCATTGCGGTGCTCACCGTCTCCGACACGCGCGGCCCCGCCGAGGACAAATCGGGGGATACGCTGGTTGATCTTCTGACTGCCGCGGGCCACATCCTTGCCGATCGCGCGATCGAGCGCGACGATCTCGAAGCGATCGTCGAACGCCTTGCGCATTGGATCGCCGACCCCGACGTCGATGTCGTCATCACCACTGGCGGCACCGGCGTCACTGGCCGCGACGTCACCCCCGAAGCAATCGAGGCGGTCGCCGAGAAGATGATCCCCGGCTTCGGCGAAGCCTTTCGCTGGTTGAGCTACGCCAAGATCGGCACCTCGACCATCCAGTCGCGCGCCTGCGCTTGCGTCACGGGCGGCACCTACGTCTTCGCACTGCCCGGCTCGACCGGCGCGGTAAAGGACGGCTGGGATATGATCCTCAAGGATCAACTCGACAGCCGTTTCCGCCCCTGCAACTTCGTCGAACTGATGCCACGTCTCTCTGAACGCTAATTCATCCTTTGACGGGATGCCCGTCGAACTGTTTGGCATCGTCGCATATCATGACCCATGCCGGCTTTTCCGCGACGAACTCGTGGAAACGCACTCGGACACCGGGATCCACATCGAGCGTATCGGCCGCGATCGGGAAGCTGTCGGCATCGGACCCAACCTCGCCCAACGCGGTGCCGCATGTACCGCAGAACGCGCGGGTGTACTTGTAGGGAGCAACAGGCTGGAACCGCACGACGGCGTCGTCGCCGGCAATCCACCGGAAGGTCTCACGCTTGACAAAGACGAACGTGCTCGCGCCCAGCTTGCGGCACCGCGAGCAATGGCATGTCGCCATCATCGACGGTGGCTCGCTCAATTCAAAACGGATCGCGCCGCAGCAACAGCTCCCCGGGATCGTCATGCGTGCGTGTCCGGCTGCATCGCCGCCAGTTCGTTGCCGTTGGGATCCCGGAAGTGGAACCGCCGCCCACCAGGAAAAGCGAAGATCGGCTGCGAGATAGTGCCCCCTGCCCCGGTCACCGCGGCCAAGGTCGCATCCAGATCGTCGACCTGGATCACCGGCAGCGGCGCGCTGGTCCACTCGGCACGGTCGCCTTGCAGGCCCAGATCGCCCTCGCCGGTCTGGGTCGCGGCATAGGTCGGGCCGTAATCGGCGAAATCCCAACCGAACGCGTCGGCGAAGAACGCCTTGGTGGTTTCAGTGCTCTGCACGGGCAGTTCTACATAATTGAGCTTGGCCATTCCCGTCTCCAATGTTCTTGCTATGTTCTACTCCGATCCCTACACCATGGCAATGGCAAAAGCCCGTTCCGTCCGCGGCGCCACGGTCAACCGCGAAAGCAGTCGCTTCAACCTGCCCGAGCGGCTGGCCGATGGCGACTGGCTCGACGCGCTGGAGGAGGTCGACGGAGCGCCGCCCAAGCTGAAAACGACGGTAACGGTCGAAACGCCGCGCACGATCATCACGCGCAACCAGTCGCCGGACATCGGCTTCGACCGCTCGATCAATCCGTATCGCGGGTGCGAGCATGGCTGCATCTATTGCTTCGCGCGGCCGACCCATGCCTATCACGACCTGTCGCCGGGGCTCGATTTCGAGAGCAAGCTGTTCGCCAAGCCCAACGCGCCGGTGCTGCTGCGGGAGGAACTGAGCAAACGCGGCTATGTCTGCCGCCCGATCGCGTTCGGGACCAACACCGATCCGTATCAGCCGATCGAGGCGCATTGGCGGATCACGCGCGAGTGCATCAAGGTACTGGCCGAAACCAGCCATCCGCTGACCATCACCACCAAGTCCGACCGTGTCGTGCGCGACATCGATCTGCTCGGGCCCATGGCGGCAAAGGGGCTGGCGGCGGTCGCGGTGTCGGTGACGTCGCTCGACCCTAAGATCGCCCGCACCGTCGAGCCCCGCGCGCCGCACCCCGAACGCCGGCTGACCGCGGTGAGGCGGCTGGCCGATGCCGGCGTGCCCGTGTTCGTGTCGATCGCGCCCGTCATTCCCGCCATCACCGACCATGAGATCGAGCATATCGTCGAGCGCGCGGCCGAAAGCGGCGCGAAGGGCATCAATTTCCTTCCCGTCCGCCTGCCCCACGAAGTCGCGCCCCTGTTCCGCGCTTGGCTCGACGAACATTTCCCCGACCGCGCGGGCAAGGTCATGGCGATCATCCAATCCCTGCGCGGCGGCCGCGACAACGACCCCGATTTCTTCACGCGGATGAAGGGGCAAGGACCGTGGGCGGATTTGATCCGCACGCGCTTCCAGATCGCGATCCGCAAGCACGGGCTGAACCGGGAGCGGCTCAGCGTGCGGACGGACTTGTTTCGGCCACCGAGCGGAGCGCAGGGGGAGTTGTTCGACTAACGCCCCGATCGCAGAGCTATCACTTTGCGCACCATGTGATCTATCGCATCGATGACGAGTTCGGGCTTGTCGCGCATGACGTGATGGCCGCTCCCGGCGGCGAACACAGAAGATCGCGCTCTGTCCTCCGCGACGAATTGCGCGTGCGCGGCGCGCCAGCGAGCAAGCGCCTCGTCGGTCGAAAGCCAGCTTTTTTCGGCGACGATGTCGATGATTGGCAGGCCACGCGGCAACCGCGTCGCGCGCAGGGTGGTCGCGCTGGTCGGATATGCTTCAATGACCGGAATCAACGTAGCAGCCAGGGCCGGCGCCTGGCGGCGCACGGCGTCATATTGAGGGCGATATTCGGCCAAGATCGCGTCGGTCTCCGCGCGATCGAAAAAGCCCGGCACATTCGCGTCAACCAAAACCAGGCCCCGCACCCGCCTGTCACGTGCCGCCGTGCGCAACGCGATGAAGCCGCCGTAAGAATGTGCCGCGATCACGATCGGACCCCTTACTCGGCAAGCCGTCAGCAGCGCGCGCAGATCATCGACATCCCGATCGATCGAATATCGGCCACGTCGCGGGGAACTCGATCCCAGGCCGGCGCGATCATAGACCAACGTCCTGACGCCCATTGCTCGCGCTCGCGCCACGACACCGGCCCACGCGTCCGCCCCCTCCCCGTTGCCCGATTCAAAGACGACCGTGAGGGTTCCCGTTCCCTCGAGGTCGGCATGGATCTTGGATTGGCCAATTGTAACCGCGGCGTTCGCGCATCCTGCGGCGAATGCTGGTTGAGCGGAGGCGAGCGCCAGCAGGGCACTCATTCCGACAAACACCGCTTTTATCATGGCTTTCCCCATATGTGTATTGTACGAATAACACACATATGGATTGCAGACAATCCTGCCTAGCGCGCTGTCCGACTCTTCATCAGCGGCTGGATCTTCGTCCCGAAATCCTCGACGCCTTGGACGAAATCATCGAAGGTCAGCAACACGCCGCCGGTATTCGGCACCTCGGCCATTTCATCGAGCATCCGCGCGATGCTGGCGTAGCTGCCGACCAGCGTCCCCATGTTGATGTTGACCGCACCCTCCGGCGCGGCGAGCTGGCGGACGTTGGTGGTGGCGTTGACCTTGTCGGCGGCGCCCTGATCCTTGAGCCAGGCGATCGCGTCGAGATCGACCCCGGCATTGATGTGCTTCCACCGCGCCATCGCTTCCTCGTCGGTGTCGGCGGCGATGATCATGACGAGGACGAAGACCGACACATCTCGGCCTGTCTTCGCGGTTGCTTCGGCCAGCCGCTCGTTGTTGAACGCGAACGCGGTCGGGGTATTGACGCCCTTGCCGAGACAAAACGCGTAATCCGCCCACTTGGCCGAGAAGGCGAGCCCCTCGTCGGACGAGCCGGCGCAGATGATCTTCATGTCGCCTTCGGGCTGCGGCCGGACGAGGCAATCGTCCATCTGGTAATAATCGCCCTTGAAGTCGCTCCGCCCGGTCTCCCACAATTCTCGCAGGATGTGGGCATATTCGTCGAGCATCTTGTAGCGGTTGCGGAAATGCTCGTCGCCGGGCCACAGTCCCATCTGGCTGTATTCGGGGCGTTGCCAGCCGGTGATCAGGTTGAGCCCGAACCGCCCGTGGCTGATCGAATCGATCGTGTTGCACATCCGCGCGGCAAAGGCGGGCGGGATGACCAGCGTCGGGCAGGTCGCGTAGATCTTGATCTTGCTCGTCACCGCCGCGAGCCCCGCCATCAGCGTGAAGCTTTCCAGGCCGTATTCCCAGAACTCGGTCTTGCCGCCGAACCCGCGCAACTTGATCATCGACAGCAGGAAATCGAGCCCATGCTTTTCCGCCGACTGCGCGATCTGCTTGTTGAGATCGAACGACGGCATGTATTGCGGCGCGTTCTCCGAAATCAGCCAGCCATTGTTGTTGATGGGCACGAAAACGCCGACTTGCATGGGCTTAGCTCCTGAGTGAGTCATCGTCCGCCAACCAAGGCAGCACGTGATCGTAAAAATCTTCGGGCTCGGTGATGTTGGATGCATGCCCGCCGTAAAACTGCAGCATCCTGGTATGGTTGGGCAGCAGGTCGCAAAGACCGCGTGCCGCATGCGTTGGGACCAGGTGGTCGTCACCCGTTGCCAGCACCAGCACCGGGTTCGTCACCGCTGCCAGTTGTGCGCCAGGTTCCCATGCACGCAAAGCAGCGACGCGTTTTTCTACATTTTCGCGCCCGGGAAACTGCTCGAGTTGATGCGCGGCTTCATTGTCGAGCATTTCCTCGTGGATCGTGATCCATTCGGGTGGATATAGGAACAGTGGCTGGGCGCGAATGAATGCTTCGGGACCGCTATCGCGCAACAGCGACAGACGGGTATCGAAACAGCGCGCCGTGAACGGGTCCAGCCTTGCCCAGCCGTTGATTACCGCGATCCGGTCGAGCCGGTCGGTCGCTCGCATCGCCAGTGATAGGCCGATAATGCCACCCAGCGCATGCCCTATCAGATGCGCGCGCGGAATATCCAGCGCGTCGAGAACGAGCAGAACATCGTCCGCCATATCCGCGATCGAGAGCGTCGTCGGAAGCGCACGGTCGCTGCGCCCGGTGCCACGATGATCGTAAAGGATCACGCGGAACAGCTTGGTCAGCTCCGGCAGGTTCGGCGTCCAATAGTCACCCGATCCACCCAGTCCTGCGGACAGGATCAGCGGCGGCGCGCCCTCCGCGCCGTGCACCTCATAGTAGATCCCGCCCGCTTCGGGCATCAGCCAATGTGCGCCACGCTGGCGATTTCGACCAGGCAATCGGGCTTCACCAGCTCGCACTTGATGCAATAGCGGGCCGGCTTCGCGCCGGGAAAATACTCGGCATAGACCTGGTTGAACGCGGCATAGTCGGCCAGGTCTTTCAGGAAGATGTGGTTCATCGCGACATCCGCCATCGTCGCCCCGGCGGCTTCGAGCGTGGTCTTGATCACCTCCAGCACGTGCCGCGTCTGCGCCGCCGCATCACCGACATGGAGCACCGCCCCGCCCTCGCCCAGCGCCAGCACACCCGAGACGTAGACGATGTTCCCCGCCTTTGCGCCCGCGGAATAGGGCGCGATCGGGGTCGGGAATTGCGGCGGGTTGATGGGCTCGAACGCCATGACGTCAATCCTTGTCTGTCTGTTGAGGAAGCTGGCCGAAACTGCCGCAGAAATCCGCGACCGTGCTGACCCAGCCGAAGAATTTCTCAACGTTGTAAACGGCCGCATCCTGCATCGCAGGCGGGCCGAGATGGTGGGTCGCGTCCTCCAGCATCACCCCGAAATATTCGAGGTGAAAGCCATCGCGCAGCGTGCTTTCGACGCAGACATTGGTCGCGATCCCGACGAACACGATGTTGCGGATACCCCGCGCCCGCAGCGTGCTGTCGAGCTGCGAGTTGAAAAACGCCGAATAGCGCGTTTTGTGGAGCGAAATGTCGCCCGGCTGCGGCTTGAGCGCATCGACCAGCGCGTAGTCCCACCTGCCGCGCGCGAGGAGTTGCCCCGCCAGTTCAGGCCGCGCGCGCATGGTCTTGAGCGCGTTCGACTTGTGCCAGTTGGGCGATCCCGGCCCGCCGGCTTCCTTGTAGTCGGCGTCCCAGCCGTTCTGCAGATACACCACCTGCACGCCCGCCTTGCGCGCAGTGTCGAGCACCGTCGCGATCTTGCCGATCACCCCCGCTGCGCCCGAAATGTCGAACCCGGCCAGATCGACATAGCCGCCCTCGCTCGCATAGGCGTTCTGCATGTCGATCACGACGACCGCGGTTTCGTGCGGTGCCAGCCGCAGCGCTTCGGGCCGCGCCGCCAGTGTCACGCCATTCTCCCCGGCGGTGCCGGTCGTCACGATGTCCATTTCGCCGAAGCTGCCGTTGTGCGGCGCAAAAGGCAAGCGCGTGCGGCTGGCTGTTTCCGACTTACGACGTGGCGCATCATAGCAAAAGCATCACACTATCATCGCAAAACGATCACACGACTCCCGCACCTTCCTCCGACGGTTGCCGATCCGCGGCGACCGATTCTGGAGAAACGCCATGGCCGACCCCATCCTGACCCCTGACGACGAGATCGAAAACGCCGAGCATGACGAAAGCGGACAGCCCGACGGCACGCACGACCATGGCGAGGCCGAGAGCGACGAACTCGACGAGGAAGAAGACGAAGCGGAAGAGGATGACGGCGAAGCCTGATCCCTCCACCGGCCGAAAGGGCGGGCCTCTCCCGCCCTTTCACCCCGTCACGCCGCGCTGGCGAGCTTATAGTCCTTGTAACGCGTGCGCAGTTCGGTCTTCAGGATCTTGCCCGTCGCGGTGTGCGGCAGTCCATCAACGAACAGAATCTCGTCGGGCAGCCACCATTTGGCGACATGCTCCGCCAGATGCCCGGTAATTTCCTGAGGCGACACCGTGCTACCCGGCTTGCGAACGACCAGCAGGATGGGCCGCTCGTCCCATTTCGGATGATAGACGCCAATCGCCGCCGCCTCATGCACGCCAGGACAGCCTACCGCGGCATTTTCCAGATCGACCGAGCTGATCCATTCGCCGCCCGACTTGATGACGTCCTTGGCGCGGTCGGTGATCTGCATCGTGCCGTCGGGATGGAGCACTGCGACGTCGCCGGTATCGAACCACTGATCCTTGTCGACCGCGTCCTGCTCTGCCTTGAAATAACGCTTCACCACCCAGGGGCCGCGCACCTGCAACCGGCCGGAGCTGACCCCATCGCGCGGCTGGATATTGTCTTCATCGTCGAGCACGCGCAGTTCGATCCCGAACGGAATCTGCCCCTGCTTGCTGACGAGATCGAGCTGCTCGTCGAGCGTCATGTCGTCCCAGTGCGGCGGGGGCGTGCCCGCGGTACCGATCGGCGAGGTCTCGGTCATGCCCCACAAATGCTTGACGGTTACTCCCATCCCCATGATCCGCTCGATCATCGCGCGCGGGGCCGCCGATCCCCCGATCGTAACCTGCTCGAGATAGGCCGGGACTTCGCCGGTCGAATCCATGTGCTGGAACATCGCCAGCCATACGGTCGGCACACCGGCCGAATGCGTCACCCTTTCCTGGTTCATCAGCCGGCACAAAACGGTGGCATCGTTGGTCGCAGCATAGACCAGTTTCGCCCCCGACAGCGCGCACGCGAACGGCAGCCCCCAGGCGGCGGCATGGAACAACGGCACGACCGGCAGCACGACGGCGCGCGGACTGAGGTTAAATACCCAGGGCGCTACCTCCGCCATGGCATGAATGACGGTCGATCGATGCTCGTACTGCACGCCCTTCGGGTTGCCGGTCGTCCCGCTGGTGTAGCAGATCATGCACGGGTCGCGCTCCGGCCCCTCGTGCCAGGTATAATCTCCGTCCTCGGCGTCGAGCAGCGCCTGAAAACCCTCGGCTCCAAGGTCGTCGAACGCGACATAATGCTCGATCGTCGTCCATTGCGGCTTCAACCGATCGATGATCGGCTGGAATTGCTTGTCGTAGAACAGCACGCGGTCTTCGGCGTGGTTGGCGATGTAAACGAGTTGCTCGTCAAACAGCCGCGGATTGATGGTGTGGATCACCCCGCCCATCCCGATCGTGCCGTACCAGGCGGTCAGGTGATGATGGTGGTTCATGGCGAAGGTCGCGACCCGATCGCCGGGCTTGATTCCCCTGGCTTCGAGCCATTGCGCCAGCTTGCGCGCGTCGCGGTGGATGCCCGCCCAATCGGTCCGCGTCTCGCGCCCGTCCGCCCAGTGGCTGACCAGCTCGCGCGTCCCGTGCTCGCGCGCGGCATGATCGAGCAGCCGCATCACGCGCAACTCGAAATCCTGCATCGCGCCTAGGCTCATGATACTCTCCAACTTCTCTCGTTGGAGCGCACTATTCCGCGCCTAGCCCACCAGCGCAAGGCGTTGCGGCGGGGCGATTGAAATCCGGGCGGACGTGACCCCAGGCAATTGCTCGATTCGATCCGCCAATTCCGCGTCGAGCAGGAAGTCCCGGCCGATCAGAACCGTGGCGGTGCCCCCGTCGGGCAATGCAGCAATGACACGCGCTTCGCCCCGCGCGTCCCGTGCTTCGGACAGCAATGCGCCGATTGCCGGAATGGCTGATGCGTCATCCACGGTGATGTCGAGCAGCATCCGTGTCGTATTCGCCAAGGTTTCGAACGGCTGGATGCGCTTGATCGTGACGCGCGGGGCTTCCTCACCCGCGCGGCGATCGAGCTCGACGGTCAGCAAGCCACAGCCGCCGTTGCGCGCGGCTTCCTCCAGATCGCCCGCCACGACATCGTCGAAGCAGGTTGCGATGAACTGTCCCGAGGGATCGGACATCGTCGCCATCATGTAGCGCCGCCCCTTGGCCGATGTGCGCCAGCGCGCTTCCTCGACCATCGCGGCCATCACCGATCCCGCGCGCCCGCTTTCGGGTATCTGAATATCGCCCAGATCGGCGAACCGCCGCGCGCCGTGCATATTGGCGAGTTGCTTGAAACGGTCCACGGGATGCGCCGAGAAATAGAAGCCGAACGCTTCCTTTTCCTGCTCCATCCGCTCGGCCAGGCTCCAGCGCGCGGACAGCGGCAGCTTGATATGCGTGCCCGATGCTTCGCTCTCGCCGAACAGGCCGCCTTGCCCGCTCGTCTTCTGATCATGGACGCGCGCGGCGGTGGCGAGGATCGTCTCCGCACAGGCGAATATTCCTGCGCGGTTGACGTCGATGCCGTCGAACGCCCCGGCGGCGGCGAGCGTTTCGAGTTGGCGCTTGTTGAGCAACCGCGGATCGACCCGGTGGGCGAACGCGTCGAGGCTGTCGAACGCCCCGTTGGCGTCTCGCTCCTCGACCAGTTTCTCCATCGCCCCCTCGCCCACCGACTTGAGCGCGGCGAGGGCATAGCGGACGCCCAGGCCTCCCTCGGTCGGCTGCACGTCGAACTCTGCCAGGCTGGCGTTCACATCCGGCGGAAGGATCTCGACGCCCAATCGACGCATGTCATCCACGAACACCGCCAGCTTGTCGGTCAAGTGCAGATCGTAGCACATCGACGCGGCGAAGAATTCCTCGGGGTGATGCGCCTTCAGCCAGGCGGTCTGGTACGCGAGCAACGCATAAGCGGCGGCGTGGCTCTTGTTGAAACCGTAGCCGGCGAACTTGTCGATCAAGTCGAACAGCTCGTTCGCCTTGGCCGCGTCGATTTGGTTGTGTTCCTTGCAGCCCGACACGAACAGATCGCGCTGCGCGTCCATTTCGGCCTTGATCTTCTTGCCCATCGCGCGCCGCAGCAAGTCGGCGCCACCGAGCGAATAGCCCGCCAGGATCTGCGCGGCCTGCATCACCTGTTCCTGATAGACGAAGATTCCGTAGGTCTCGGCGAGGATTCCCTCGAGCAGGGGATGCGGGTAAGTGATCGGCTCCTGCCCGTTCTTGCGGCGGCCGAAGCTCGGGATGTTGTCCATCGGGCCTGGGCGATAGAGCGAGACGAGCGCGATGATGTCGCCGAAATTGGACGGACGGACGGCGCTCAGCGTGCGGCGCATCCCTTCGGATTCCAACTGGAACACGCCGACCGTGTCGCCCTTCTGGAGCAACTTATAGACGCCCTCGTCGTCCCAGGTCAGCGCGTCGAGATCGAGCGTGATGCCACGCTTGGCGAGCAGCTCGACCGCCTTCTTCAGCACCGATAGCGTCTTGAGGCCGAGAAAGTCGAACTTCACCAGACCCGCGCCTTCGACATATTTCATGTCGAACTGCGTGACCGGCATGTCGGATCGCGGATCGCGATAGAGGGGGACCAATTCGGCCAGCGGCCGGTCGCCGATCACCACACCGGCGGCATGGGTCGAGCTGTGGCGCGGCAACCCTTCCAGCTTCATCGCCAGGTCGAGCAAGTGCCGCACATCCTTGTCGCCGCGATATTCGCTCGCGAGTTCGGCGACGCCGTTGAGCGCGCGATCTAGTGTCCAGGGATCGGTCGGATGGTTGGGAACCAGCTTCGCCAGCCGATCGACTTGGCCATAACTCATTTGGAGCACACGGCCGGTGTCCTTGAGCACCGCGCGCGCCTTCATCGTCCCGAACGTGATGATCTGCGCGACTTGCCCGCGCCCGTATTTCTCCTGGACGTAGCGGATCACTTCGCCTCGCCGCGTTTCGCAGAAGTCGATGTCGAAGTCGGGCATCGACACGCGTTCGGGATTGAGGAAACGTTCGAACAGCAGGCCCAGCTTGATCGGGTCGAGATCGGTGATCGTCAGCGACCACGCGACGACGCTGCCCGCGCCCGATCCACGGCCCGGCCCGACCGGAATGTCGTTCGATTTCGCCCATTGGATGAAATCCGCGACGATCAGGAAATAGCCCGGGAATCCCATGCTGATGATGACATCGAGTTCGAATTCGAGCCGGTCGCGATATTCCTTTTCCCAGCCCGCGTCGCGCATTTCGAGTTCCTCGATGCGATCGATGCGGCGCTGGAGCCCTTCCCGCGCCGCGACGCGCAGCGCCTCCGCCTCGCCGTCGCGGTCGCCCGCGAGGCTGGGCAGGATGGGCTTGCGCTTGGGCGCCGCCACGCCGCAACGCTGCGCGATGACGAGGGTGTTGGCGATGGCCTCGGGCAAGTCGGCGAACAGCGTCCGCATTTCCTTGGCCGGTTTCAGCCAGGCATCCGGCGAACTGCGCGGACGATCCTCACTGGCGATGTAACTGGACGAGGCGATACACAGCATCGCGTCGTGGGCCTCGCCGAATTCCTGGTCGGCGAAGCAACAGGGATTGGTCGCGACGATCGGCAGGTTGCGGGCGTAGGCCAAGTCGAGCAACTCGGCTTCGGCCTTGCCCTCGACGGGATCGAGCCGGCGACTGATTTCGATATAGAGTCGGTCACCGAAAATCGCCTGCAAGCGATCGGCATAGGCCAGCGCGCGATCAGGCTGGTCCTCCGCGAACAACCGGGCGAGCGCGCCCTCGCCGCCCGCGGTGAGCGCGATCAGTCCCGCGGCGTGCGCCGCCAGCATGTCCGTATCGACGTGCGGCGCCTGATCGAGCGGCCGGCCGAGATGGGCCTCGCTGACAAGCTTGCACAGGTTTAGATAACCGGTCTCGTCCTGTGCATAGAGCGCGAGCCAGTCGATTGCGACCGCCGCCCCATCCGGCATATCGGGTCGCGCGACCCCCAGCATCGCGCCGATGATCGGCTGCACGCCCGAATCGATCGCCGCGTCGGAAAACTGCATCGCCGCGAACAGCCCGTTTCGATCGGTCAGCGCGGCGGCGGGAAACCCCAGCGCACGCGCCGCCTTGGCGATCGCCTTCGGCTCGATCGCCCCGTCGAGCATCGTGTAGCAGGAGAAAATTCGTAAGGGGACGAAGCCGGAATGGGGCATGGCCCCACGTTAGGCACTGCGGCGCGGCATTGAAAGCGGGCGGGAGCGGTTATCCACAGCGTTCGTCGGTTCCGCGCGATGGCTTGCGAGCGCGCCGGCGGCGATGATCGCGGGCCAGAAGATGAAGCCGTTCATCGCGGCGTCCAAGGCGGACAGGAGCGCAACGATCGCGACCGCGCCAACCATCCCCAGGACACCGCCTCGGACAAGCGCCAGGACCGGCGCAATCAGCATCACCGCCACGACCAGCGCCAGCCCGATCAACCCGAACTGCCCGACCACCAGCATCGGCACGCCCCAAGGCCGGAACCCGACCGGCGTCCACCAATCCCAACGTCCCCAGCCGATCAGCAAATGCTGGTGGATCAGCGGCATGACTTTCTGGTCCTGCGACACGCGCCAAAGCACCGATCCGCGGCCGGTGCCGCGAACAATCGCCAGGATATGCGCACCCACCGAAGTATGCCTCGCGATCCGTTCGAACGGGACGAGGCCCGATAGGTAGAGCGCTGCGCCCGCCCCGGCGGCAACCGCGCCCGTCTTCCACCAGCGTGCGGGGATGCGAACGCGACCGCTCAGTGCGATCACGCCTATTGCCAACAGGATGATGGCCCCTACCGACTGGCTGACGAGCGACGCGACAATCAGGACGATCGCGGCGGCTCGCCATCGATATTCTTGTCGCGCCAGTGAGAGCGCCGCCACCGCCGCCATCGCCATCCAGACGCCATATTGATTGCCGTCTTCGAACATCGCGAGCGGGCGGTAGCCGATGTAGCGGACGATTCCGTCCATGCTGAACGGGTGGCGACCGTAGAGCGACGTGTAAACGATCGGGCCCGTGACCAGTTCGAGGAGAGCGACCGGGAGAAGGGCGACGCCGCTCCAGGCAATCGCGCTCAACAGCGCCGCAGCGCCATGCTTGCCGACGAAATAGAGTTTGCCGAGCAGCCAACTGCCGCCCCAAGCGGCGATCAAATAGGCAGCGGGCGAAAGCCCCGCCGCCGGATCGCCCGTCGCCATCGCCCGGACGAGCGGCCAGGCGCACCATGCAACCATCGCAATATCCAGAGGCCGCAATCGGAGCGTGGCCCAGCGCCGGAAATCCACGATCAGGCTGGCGAGGCATGTCAAAAGCGCCACCGCCGCCGCCTTGCTGACCATCATGTTGGACGGCAGCACGAGCCCCATGATCCTGATCGGGGTATTGTCCATCGACTGGATAAATGACGGATAGGAGGCGACCGGAAGGATCAGCCAGCCGCCGAAATAGCTCCACGCCGCCGCCTCGCGCGCCGGCCTCAACACGAACAGCGCGACAGCGACGGCCGCGAAGCCAGCGTAGACCAAGGCTATACCGTGCGTGTCGATCGCCCTATCCCCCTATCGCCAGCTTTGGAGCAGTGATGAACGCCACGCAACTCGCCGGGACGATCGCCTGTGCCACCGCGGCACTCGCCTGCGCGTCGCGACGGGGTGTGCGCTGGTATGTGCCCTCCGCCGCATTCGCCCTGATGGTCGTCGATCTGCAAGTTCAGGGGCGATATGCCGTGCGGACGATCGTGGAGAACTTCCTGTTCGCCCACGGCCTGGCAGCAGCGAACAGAAGACCGTTTCAGGTGATCGTGCTGATCGTCGCGGTGGTTGCGCTGGCATGGCTCATTCGACGCTTCGCACGAGGCCCCGGAGGCCTGCGCGAAGCGCGGCTGGGGGCGATCTTGATCCTTGCATTGTGGGGACTGGAAGCGGTCTCGCTCCACCAGACCGATCACATCATGTGGTTGCAGGCAGGGCCGATCCTGCTCGGCGGGTGGCTGTGGATCGCGGCAAGCGCGCTCGCGACGTATGGTGCATTGTTCGGGCGCGGACGCCGTCGCTGATCACAGCAGCTTTTCGATGTCCGCCGCAATGTCCTCGGGCTTGGTCGTCGGTGCGTAGCGTTCAACCACCTTGCCGTCGCGGCCGATCAGGAACTTGGTGAAGTTCCACTTGATGCCGTCCATTCCGACGAACCCCAGCATCCCGGGTGCCTGCTTCTTCAGCTCGTTATAGAGCGGATCGGCGTTCGACCCGTTGACATCGATCTTCGCGAAGACGGGAAAGGTCACGTCGTAGGTCAGCGAACAGAAATTCGCGATCTCCTCGGCGTTGCCCGGTTCCTGCGCACCGAACTGATTGCACGGAAAACCAAGCACCTCGAAGCCCCGGTCGGCATATTGGCGGTGCAGCGCCTCCAGCCCCTCATATTGCGGGGTAAAGCCGCATTTCGACGCGACGTTCACCACCAGCAGCACCTTGTCGGCGAACTCGCTTAGGTCGACGTCGCCGCCATTCGCGCCCTTGACGTGGAAATCGGTGATCGCGGTCATTGGCCTCTCCCTATCCGAGGCGCCCGTCATGCAGGCGCACCACGCGGTCCATCTTTGCGGCGATGCGCTCGTTGTGTGTCGCGATCAAGGCCGCCGATCCTTGCTGCCGCACCAGCCGCAACAATTCGGCCAACACGACATCTGCTGTCGCTTCGTCGAGGTTGCCCGTGGGTTCATCGGCGAGGATAAGTGCGGGGCGATTGGCGAGCGCGCGGGCGACGGCAACGCGTTGCTGCTCGCCGCCCGACAGTTGGCTTGGCTTGTGGGTCAGACGGTGGCCGAGACCGAGAGAGGTCAGCAACTCGGTCGCGCGCGCGTCGGCGTCGGTCCGCAACGCGCCATGGACGAGCTGCGGCAGGACGACGTTCTCGATCGCGTTGAAGTCGGGCAGCAAGTGATGGAACTGATAGACGAAACCGAGTTGGTCGCGCCGCGTCATGGTGCGCGCTGCGGCATCCTGCTGCGCGACCTCGACCCCGGCGATACGGATCGACCCGCCAAAGCCGCCCTCCAGCAGGCCGACGGCCTGAAGCAATGTCGATTTGCCCGACCCGGACGGACCGAGCAGGGCGACGATCTCGCCGGGCGCAATCGACAGGTCGACGCCGCGCAAGACCTCGATTGTTTCCCCGCCCTGGCTGAACGAGCGCGTCAGGCCGCTGGTGGCGAGAACCGGGACGCCGTCGGACGCGGCAAAGCCGCCCCGGTCGTGCGCCGCTTCGCTTGCATCACTCATAACGAAGCACCTGCACGGGGTCGGTGCTCGCCGCCTTGAACGCCGGATAGAGCGTCGCCAGGAACGTCAACAGCAAGGCGATTAGCACGACGGCGGTGATCTCCACCGGGTTGGGCTTGGACGGCAATTCGGTCAGGAAGCGGATCGACGGGTCCCACAGATTTTGCCCCGACAGGCGCTGAACGAAATCGACGATCGGCTGGCGGAAATGCAGCAGCACGAAACCGAGGATCAGGCCCAGCACCGTGCCCAGCGCGCCGATCGACGTACCGACCGTCATGAAGATCCGCACCATCGCGCCCCGCGTCGCCCCCATCGTGCGCAGGATCGCGATGTCGCGCGTCTTGGCGCGGACCAGCATGATCAACGACGAGGCGATGTTGAACGCGGCGACCAGGATGATGATGCACAGGATCACGAACATCGCGACCTGCTCGACCGCGAGCGCTTCGAACAGTTCCGAATTCATCTGGCGCCAGTCGTTGATGACCGCCCGACCCTCGACCTTCGCCGCCAGCGGACGAAGGATGTCGCCGACCTTGTCGGGATCGTTCGTCTTGACCTCGATCATGCCGACCGTGTCGCTGGGCAGCAGCAACAGGGTCTGCGCGTCCTCCATTGGCATCAGGACGTAGGACTTGTCGTAATCGTACACCCCGACCTCAAAGATCGCGCCGACGGTGTAGGCGACCATCCGTGGCACGGTGCCGAACGGCGTCGACTGGCCGGCGGGGTTCCAGATCGTGATCTGGTCGCCGATCCGCGCGCCGAGCGACTCGGCGAGCCGCGATCCGATCGCGACGCGGTTGCTGCCCGTCGTGATATTGGCGAGATTGCCGACCACGACATTGCCGGAAACCGCCTTGTTCTTGCGGATGTCGTCGACCTGCATCCCGCGCAGCAGGATGAATTCGACCCGGCCGTTGAAGGTCGCCATCAAGGGCTGTTCGATCAGCGGCGTCGCACTGACCACCCCCGGCGTCGCCTTCGCGTCGGCCAACACGGCGCGCCAGTCGCGCAACTGACCGTTATAGCCCTGGACCACGGCATGGCCGTTCAGCCCGACGATCTTGTCGAATAATTCGGCGCGAAAGCCGTTCATCACGCTCATCACGATGACGAGCGCGGCGACGCCGAGCATCACCGCGACCAGGCTGAAGCCCGCGACGAGCGCGATGAACCGCTCGCCCTTGCCTGGAAGCAGGTAGCGCCGAGCGATCATGCGTTCGTAGCGCGACAGGAGTATCAAACGTTCCTCACAAGTCCGCCCCCGGATGGCGTTGCTCTAGGGGGCGGGGCGGTGGCTGGCAACCAAGGCGATGCTGTGGCGGATTCGACACAGGGATGCCGCAATCGGTGACCGCGCCCCCGTTTTGCGATGACAAATCCGCCCTCCGAGCCTAGCAACCGTTCTCACGAAACGCAGGTCACAGGCCGTGGTTCGGGGATTGCTTTCTGCTCCGCCTCACAAGGCGTGCGGGCGAAAGCTTCAAGGGGGCTGACGAGCAATCGTCACGCAGGCGACCGGGTCGGAAACGATCCGGTCGTTTGCGTTTAGGCTAAGCTGATTAAGCGAGCTTGATCAGCGGTGCGCACCGCGCATCGCCCAAACCGGCCGCCGGACCGCACTGCGGCCCGAGCGACGGCGGTTCGGCCGACCGGCGCTTAATTCGAAGGGAATGAGGGTCTTCTCCGAGCTTCCAGTAAGAAGAAGACCCCCACCCCCTTTTTCCCGCTGGCGCGGGATTCGCTTAGAAACTGACCCGGAATGTCGCGCCGTAGGTGCGCGGGTCGCCGGGTTGCCCGACGATCAGGCCGGTGCTGCCCGATTGCGTGCTCAGCAACTCGAAATAATCCTGGTTGAAGACGTTCCGGACCCAGCCGTAGAGGTTCCACTTGTCGGTGCGGAAACCGGCTCGGACGTTGGACAGCGAATAGCCGTTGATGTCGGTGTAGAGCGACCGTGAGGGGTTGGACGAGAATTTCGACCGCCAACTGCCGTCATAGCCGACATACGCCTTGCCGTCGCCGACCGGCACGTTGAACTCGCCGCCCCAGGACAGCGCCCATTTCGAGATGCCGGGCAGAATCTGGCCGGAAATGTCGCAATAGGCCGGGCTGCGCCCGCCGGGTGTGCCCGCCGGATCGGTCACGCCGCCCGGGGCGGTCGCGGTGCCGCCCGACAGTTCGGGCGGGCACGGCGCGTTCTTGAAGTCGGTATATTTGGCGTCGGTAAAGGCGCCATTGAAATAGAGGCTGAGCTGCTTCGACGGGCGGAACGACGAATCCCACTCGACGCCGCGCACGCGCACTTCGCCAGCGTTGGAGAGGTATCCGCGGATCACGTTGATCGCGTTGTTGTTCACCGTCGCCTGATAGTCCTTGATCTGGTCCCAGAAGCCCGCGACGTTCACCGTCACCTTGCGGTCGAAGAACTGCGTCTTCAGCCCGACTTCGAAATGGTTCACCTTTTCGGGCTTCACCGTCTGCGTGCTGAGATCGACGCCGGTGCTGGTCGAATTGAGGGGCAGGCCGGACAGGTTGATGCCGCCCGATTTGAAGCTGCGCGCGTAGGTCGCGTAGAAATGGACATCGTCCGTCGCGTCATAAGAGACCGTGAAGTCGCCCGACACGTTCCACGCGCTGAACCGCGGGCTGTAGCGTTGCGGGGCCAGCGTGTTGATCTGGTTCTGGAACGTCGTGCGCCCCGCGCTGGGGTTCGGGAACGACGCCAGCAGCGCCGCGACGTTATCGGCGGTCGCGGTGAAATTGTACTGGCTGTTGGCGATGCTGACGACCGATTCGTAGAACCCCGATTTCTTGTCGAAATTGACGCGAAGGCCGGGCTGCAGATGCAGCTTGTCGGTCACCGCCCAGTTGAGCTTGCCGAACACCGCGAAGCTGGTGTTGTCGAAGCTGATCGTATTGGTCGACGTCAGCCCGTTGAGCACGTTCGGGTTCGACGCATCGGCCCCCGACAACAACCAACGGCTCGCCGCCGTCCCCTGCACCTGAGATCCTTGCGTGTTGATCGTCTGGTGGAAAAAGAACGCGCCGAGCGTGTAATTGAGCTTGTTCTTGCCATTCGACGAGATGCGCAGTTCCTGCGACCATTGCTTCTGCTGCGACGGGTTCTGCGACACGGTGGTGATCGGCAGGCCGATGAAGTCGCGATCGTTGGCGGGCAGCCAGTCCCAGTAGCGCCATGCGGTGACCGACGTGATCGTCGCCGGGCCGATATCCCAATTGCCGACCAGCGAAACCCCGCCGACTTCCTGCCGCGAATTGATCGTCGCATCGAGATCGGTCACGCGATCGAACGGGTTCGTGCTGGGCGGCGCATAGCCGAGTGCGGCCGCCAGTGCCGTATATTGCCGCGCCAGCGGACGCTGCGTCGCGCCGACACGCGCATAATATTGGATGCAGCAATAGGGGTTCTGCAGGCTGAAATCGCCCGACAGGGTCAGGTCAAGACTGGGCGTCGCTTGCCACAGCAACTGCCCGCGCACGCTGAAATTGTCCTGCTTCTGCAGGTTCTCGTCCTTCTTCGTGTCGTAGATCGTGCCGCCGCGCTTGGTCACCGACGTCGATACGCGCACCGCCAATTTGTCGGCGGCGATCGGCGCGGAGGCCGAGCCCTTGATCTGCACCAGCCCGTAATTGCCGGTGCTGATCTCGAACGTCGCCTCCGGCTCGAAGCTCGGCTTCTTGGTGGTGATGTTGACCGCGCCCGCCGTGGTGTTCTTGCCGTAGAGCGTCCCCTGCGGCCCGCGCAGCACCTCGACACGCTCAACATCGACAAAATCGAAAGTCGAAGCGCCGACACGGCCGATATAGACTTGGTCGATATACAGGCCGACACCCTGTTCGATGCCGTCATTGGTCAGGCCGAATGGCGCGCCGAGACCGCGGATGTTGATCGCCGAATTGCGCGGGTTGCTCGAATAGAATTGCAGCGCGGGCTGGAGCGTCTGGAGCCGATTGACGTTGAACGCGCCGGTGTTCGAGATCGTCTCGCCACTCAGTACGGCGACCGCGATCGGCACGTTCTGCAACCGCTCCTCGCGGCGGCGCGCGGTGACGACGATGTCTCCATCGGCCTTTGGAGCGGCCTGGGGATCGACTTGCGAGTCTTCCGTCGCCGATGTTGCAACCGGCGTCCGAGCCGGTGCGGTATCGGCCAGCGCGATCGCTTGCGGAGCGGCGGCGGACAACAGAAGCGGAAGCGTCGCGAGCATCATCGATTCCCCTGGTTTCTCGATGGAGCTAAATCCCCACTTAATTGCTATGAATAAAAGCAAGTTCGCTTGCGTGGCAGGCCAAGCGAAACTTTATCGCAATTGAAATTGCACGATATTTTGTCCGACCCGCCCTCTTGAACATGCGACAGGACCCCCCAGATAAACGGTGACGCGACGCCCGGATGGGGTCGCGTCGTTCGTGAAATCGCTCTTTTGGAGGATCACAATGCGACAGTTCGACCTGACTCCCTATCGCCGCTCGACGATCGGCTTCGACCGCCTGTTCGACATGCTCGAGGCGTCGGCGCGCCAGACCGGCGACAATTATCCCCCGTTCAACCTCGAGCGCACCGCCGAGGACCATTACCGCATCACGCTCGCCGTCGCCGGTTTCCGCCGCGACGAGATCGAGATCGTGGCCCAGCAGAACCTGCTGACCGTCAAGGGCAAGAAGGACAAGGACGGCGACCAGTCGGCGTTCCTGCACCTGGGCATCGCGACGCGCAGCTTCGAGCGCCGCTTCGAACTGGCGGACTTCATCCGGGTCGAGGATGCGCGGCTGAACGACGGGCTGCTGACGATCGACCTCGTCCGCGAAGTGCCCGAGGCGCTGAAGCCTCAGACCATTGCGATCAAGACCGGCGCTCCGCTGGCCGCGATCGAAACCGACGTCGTCGAGGAAACCAAGGCGGCGTAACGCTCAGGCGCTTCCCCGCTCCCTTGGAAAGCGCCGAGAAGGCGTCCGGGCCAGAGGGCTCGGGCGCCTTTCGTTTTTGTCCCCAGAGGGCACGCAAAGAAAAACGCGCTCAGGCCGTGACCCGAGCGCGTTTTTCTTTGTCTTGTGTATGCGGCCGGATTGGCCGCGCACTCGATCAGTTCAGGCGGCCAGCAACTCGCCGGCCTTGCGGCGGCGCAGGCTGGCGCCCATCAGGCCGAAGCCCATGATCATCATCGCCCAGGTCGCCGGTTCAGGCACCGCCGGAGTCGACACGGTGAACGACGACAGCTTGAAGCCGTCGTTGCGATCGCTCGTCAACTGCGACGCGCTGACCAGCCAGACTTTCGAGAAGCCCGTGGCGCTGTCGGACAGGTAGGTCGAGGACGAATTGCCCGCCGTGTTCGACCACGCGCCGCTATAGCTCGTCAGGTTCATGTTGGCGTTCCACGTCACCGGCGCGATGCCGGCGCCGTTCGAGAAGCTGATGTCGCTGTCATAGACGTTGTTGATGCCAAACATCGCAACGTTCACGCCGTCCAGGTGAACCGCAGTGTTGAACTGCAGCAGCACGAAGTCGGTGTAGCCGTTGACGTTGTCGATCTGGTGGAGGTTGCCGCCACCGTTCTGGTCTTGCAAGCCCGTCACGCCGAAGCCGTGGTCATAGGCACCGAGGAAAGCGGACGTGATCGCGGTGGTCGTCTGGTTGATCTGCCAGGCGCTGATCTTCATCTGCACCGACGAACTGGTCGTGCTGTTCAGCGTGACCGTGTTACCGTACGACCCGTTGGTCGAGGTGCACGCTGCGGTGGTGCTGGTCGCGCTCGAGGTGCAAATACCGTTGAAGATATAGGTCGCGGCCTGCGCGCTCGCAGGAGCAAGGAACGCCAACGCGGCGGCGGCAACATAAGAAAGCTTCATTTCAACCCCCAAAAGGAAACACAGCCCCCTCCCCGGGGACACAGATTCGATACGGGGGCTTTATGATTTATTTACCACGATGAATAGGATTGATGCGTCGCCGACTGTTCAACTTCGGGACGATTTAAAGTCGCTAGACTAGGCGACTCTTGTTTACCGCCGCCGCAATGAAGCTCGCGAACAGCGGATGCGGATCGAACGGCTTGCTTTTCAGTTCGGGATGGAACTGGACACCGACGAACCAGGGATGATCGGGCCGCTCGACGATTTCCGGTAGCATCCCGTCCGGGGACATCCCGCTGAAGACCAAGCCGCCTTTTTCCAGCGCGTCGCGATAGCCGGTATTCACTTCGTACCGATGGCGATGACGTTCCGAAATGCTGGTCGCGCCGTAGATCGAGGACACGACGCTGTTTCCGTCCAGCTTCGCTTCATACGCGCCGAGCCGCATCGTGCCGCCCAGATCGCCGCCAGCCTCGCGCTTTTCGACGCCTTCCTTGGTCATCCACTCGGTAATGATCCCGACCACCGGTTCTTCGGTCGGGCCGAATTCGGTCGATGACGCCTTGTCGATGCCCGCCAGGTTCCGCGCGCCTTCGATGCACGCCATCTGCATCCCGAAGCAGATGCCGAAATAGGGCACGCCGCGTTCGCGCGCGAACTTGACCGAGGCGATCTTGCCCTCCGCCCCGCGCTCGCCGAACGCGCCAGGCACGAGGATGGCGTGGAGCGGTTCAAGATGCTGGGCGATGTCGCTGTCGGCGTGCTCGAATATCTCCGCGTCGATCCAGCGGACGTTGACCTTCACGCGGTTCGCGATGCCACCATGGACGAGCGCTTCGTTGAGCGACTTGTACGCGTCCTGCAAACCGACATATTTGCCGACCACGCCGACCGTCACTTCCCCTTCGGGATTGGTCAGCCGATCGGTGATGTCGGTCCAGCGCGAGAGATCGGGCTTGGTGCCGGGCTCGATCCCGAACGCGTTGAGGACCGCCTCATCAAGGCCCTCCTGATGATATTGTTCGGGCACTGCGTAGATGCTCTTGGCATCGAGCGCGGGAATTACCGCTTCCTTGGGCACGTTGCAGAACAGGGCGATCTTCGCGCGCTCTCCGGCGGGCAGCGGTTGCTCGCAACGGCAAACCAGCACGTCGGGCTGAACGCCCAAAGCAGCGAGCTCGCGCACCGAATGCTGGGTCGGCTTGGTTTTCAGCTCGCCCGCCGCCGCGATGTAGGGAACCAGCGTCACATGCACGCTGACCGAATTGCCGCGGCCGAGGTCGTTGCGGAGCTGGCGGATCGCCTCGATGAACGGCAGCGATTCGATGTCGCCGACCGTTCCGCCAATCTCGCACAGCACGAAGTCGAGATCGTCGGTCTCGTCCAGCGCGAAAGCCTTGATCGCGTCGGTGACGTGCGGGATCACCTGGACGGTCGCGCCCAGATAGTCGCCGCGCCGCTCCCGCTGGATGATCTGCTGATAGATCCGGCCGGACGTGACGTTGTCCGACTGCCGCGCCGCGACGCCGGTGAAACGCTCATAGTGACCGAGATCGAGATCGGTCTCCGCCCCGTCGTCGGTCACATAGACTTCGCCATGCTGATACGGACTCATCGTGCCCGGATCGACGTTGAGATAGGGATCGAATTTCCGGATGCGGACGCGATAACCGCGCGCTTGCAGGAGGGCCGCCAGAGAGGCTGCCATCAAACCCTTGCCAAGCGAGGAGACCACGCCGCCGGTAATGAAGATAAACCGCGCCATGGGAGAAAACGCCTAGCTTGGAATGGGGACGAACGGCAAGCGCGCGGATGCCCGCACCGGCAAATAAATTGCCGGCGCGGCGCGCGAAAACCGCAAAGTTACTTCTTGGGGGCGGTCGTATTGCCCTGTGGCGACGTTACGCCCGGGAAGCTCAAATTGGCGGGCGCCGCCGCATTGCCCGTGTCGCCGCCAAACGACCCGGCATTGGGCAGCGGCTGGTTGGGCGCCGGAGCCGTCGTCGGCGCGGTGCGCTTGATCGACGTGTCGACCGTCGTCGCGTGGCGCGTCGCCGCCAGAAAGGCGAGCGCGATCGACAGCACGACAAAGGCCGTCGCCAGGATCGCTGTCGAACGCGTCAGGAAATCCGCCGCGCCGCGCGCAGACATCAGCCCCGCAGGGCTGCCGCCGCCAGTCAGCCCGCCGCCCTCCGAACGCTGCATCAGGATGACCGTGACGAGCGCGAGCGCGATCAGGAAGTGGACGACGAGCAGGAAGCTGAACAGCATGGAAGGATGAATGCCTGAAATTGCGAAAGCGGGCACATAGGCGAGCGAACCGCCGCGATCAACCTGTCCACGAAGATGGCTGGTCCTGGTCGATCGTGTGACATTTCGTATCAATCCTGAAACCAACCAGCCTTTGCGCACGTTGTTACGGCACCGATCTCGTCCCGTTTTCGAGTAGTTGATGTGAGCAACGCAATGAACATCGCCGCGACTTTCGCCACCGCACCACTGACGCGGTGGATGAATACACTGGTCGATTATGTCCGGTCCGGCGAACCGGACCTGACCAATCGCCAGATGGCGCTATTGTTGGTCGTCTACCTCAGCCCGGGCCCCCATACGGTGCGTGGACTGGCCCGCGCGCTGAACGTATCCAAGCCCGTCGTGACGCGCGCCTTGAATAGGCTGGGCGCACTCGGCTATCTGCGCCGCCAGCGCGACGATACCGACAAACGCAACATCTTCATCGCGCGGACCACCGAAGGGGCAGAATTTCTTGAAGAATTCGGACAATTTGTGGGAGAAGGCGGCGCATCCCGCGCTCGCCGCGCCACCGCGTAAGAATTTCTCGTTGACCGGCCGGTCGGTCGCGATCGACCCGCGCCACAACGCTGTTCGCCCCGATCTCGCCGACGTCCGCCTCGCCGAATACGTATTCGCCCCCCACTACGCCGCGCCGATGACCTGTGTGGTGACTCGCTCGGTCGCGCTGCACGCCGAATCCTCGCCCGCGTCCGAAATTCTGGCAGAGTTGCAGCCGGGCGAAGCGTTCGAATGCCTGGAAGTCCTACGCGAAGTGGCGTGGGGCGTGTCGCCCGACCGGCGCCTTGCCGGTTATATCGACCGGGACGCACTGGATCAGGTCACGTGACCGTCAGCATATTTATCGACGGAGGCCACGGCACGACAGGCCTCGAGATCGCCGAGCGGCTCGGCGGGCGCGACGACGTCGCGTTAATCGTCCTGGACGACACCCGGCGCAAAGATGCCGCGGCGCGCGCCGAAGCGCTCAATGACGCGGATTTCGTCATCCTCTGCCTGCCCGACGATGCGGCGCGGGAGGCGGTCGGCCTGATCTCGTCCGCCCGGACTCGCGTGATCGACGCGTCCAGCGCGCATCGTGTCGCCGATGGCTGGATCTACGGCTTTGCCGAACTGGAGTCCGGCCAACAGTCCGCGATCGCCGCTGCCCCCCGCGTGGCCAACCCCGGTTGCTACCCGACCGGATTCCTCGCTTTGGTCCGACCGCTGGTCCGCGCGGGACTGATTCCTTCGGGCTGGCCGCTTAGTGTCAACGCGATGTCGGGCTATTCGGGCGGCGGCAAATCGATGATCGCCGAATTCGAGGGCGGCGAGCCCCCTACCCGTGCCCGCGCCTATGGCCTCGACCTCGCGCACAAGCACATCGCCGAGATGCGCAAGCATGCCGGGCTCGATCACTTGCCAATCTTCCAGCCCGGCGTCGCCGACACCTATCGCGGGATGATCGTCGAGGTGCCGTTGCCGCTCCATGCGCTGCCCGGCAAGCCAACGCTGGCGCAGATCGAAGCGGCGCTGAGCGAAGCCTATGCCGGATCGCCGATCGTCCACGTCGCGCCGGGCGACGTCAAATTCGTGCGGATCGAGGACGATGCGGGAACCGATCGCTTGACGTTGCGCGTTTGCGGGAACGACGCGAACGGTCAGGCGCGCCTGATCGCGACGCTCGATAATCTCGGCAAGGGCGCGGCGGGCGCGGCGGTACAGAATCTCAACATCATGGCCGGGTTCGATGCGACCGCTGGCCTGACGCTCTAGAAGAAAGGCTTACGATGCCCGGAACGCGCCAGCCGCTCGACAAACTGTTGCTGTTCGGGGCGACCGGCGACTTGTCGCAGCGCATGCTGCTGCCGTCGCTCTACGGGCTGGACGAGGACGGGCTGCTCCCCGGCGGCATGAAAATCACCGGAACCGCGCGCACCGTGTTCGAAGACGGCGCGTTCCGCAAATTCGCGAAGGATGCGCTCGAAAAATACCTGCCCGAGGATCGCAAGGACAAGGACAAGATCGCGTCCTTCCTGAAGCGTCTAAACTATCAGGCGCTCGACGCGACCCAGCCCGAACATTTCAAGGATCTGTCGGACGAACTCGGCGACACGTCGAAGGGCATGGCGATTTTCCTGTCGACGGCGCCCAGCCTGTTCGAACCGACGATTAAGGGGCTGAAGACTGCCGGATTGGCGCATGGCAATGTGCGGATCGGGCTGGAGAAGCCGCTCGGCTACGATCTCGCCTCCAGCCGAGAGATCAACGACGCGGTCGCCGCGGTTTTTCCCGAGGACCGGATTTTCCGCATCGACCATTATCTGGGCAAGGAAACCGTCCAGAACATTCTGGCGCTGCGCTTCGGCAATTCGTTTTTCGAGCCGGTGTGGAACTCGCAAGGCATCGACAATATCCAGATCACGATCGCCGAGACGGTCGGGCTGGAGGAGCGCGCGGGCTATTATGACGGCGCGGGCGCGCTGCGCGACATGATCACCAACCACGCGCTTCAGCTCCTCGCGCTGATCGCGATGGAGCCCCCTGCGCGCTACGACAAGGATGCGATCCGCGATGAAAAGGCGAAGGTGTTTCGCTGCCTGCGCATCATGTCGCCCGCGGAAGTGCCGCAGAACACCGTCACGGGCCAATATGGCCCCGGCGCGGTCGATGGGCAGATCGTTAAGGGCTACCTCGACGAACTGGGCAAGCCGTCGGTCACCGAGACCTTCGTCGCGATCAAGGCCAATATCGACAATTGGCGGTGGCAGGGCGTGCCCTTCTACCTGCGCACCGGCAAGCGCATGGCGGTGCGCCGCAGCGAGATCGCGATCCAGTTCAAGCCGGTGCCGCATTCCATGTTCGCGGGGCGCGGCGGTCTGCTCCAGCCCAACCGGCTGACCATCCGGCTGCAGCCTGAGGAATATATTCAGATGCTCGTGATGGCGAAGGAGCCGAGTCTGGACCGCGACGGCGTGCACCTGCGCGAAGTGCCGCTCAATCTCAGCCTCGACGCCGAATTCGCGGGCACCCGCCGCCGCATCGCCTATGAACGCTTGCTACTCGATTTGATCGAGGGCGATCAGACGCTGTTCGTGCGCCGCGACGAGGTGGAGGCGCAATGGACTTGGACCGACGCGATCCGCGCCGGATGGGCCGCGAACGATATGAAACCCAAGACCTACGCCTCGGGCAGTTGGGGGCCCTCCACCTCGATCGCGCTGACCGAGCGCGACGGCGTGACCTGGCAGGACGACTGATCGACCAAATCCGTCACCCCGGACTTGACCCGGGGTCCCGCTTGATGCGTTGAAAAACAAGAAGCGGGATGTCGGATCAAGCCCGGCATGACGCAAGGGAAAGCACAGAAATATGGCCGTGAACGAAGAGATCGAATGGTGGGACTATGAGGATGCGGAGGAGATGGCCGAAGCCGTCGCCGGCGACATCCAGTTCATCATCGAAAGCGCGATCGACGCGCGCGGCGCCGCGGTCATCGCGCTCGCGGGCGGCAAGACCCCGCTCCCCATCTACGCGCTCCTGAGCGAGGCCAAGCTCGACTGGAAGCGCGTGACGATCATCCCCGGCGACGAGCGCATTGTGCCGTTGGGCGATCCGCTATCGAACGTAACATCCCTCGCCCGGACATTCCTGCCCAAGGGTGCGCGAGTGATGCCTATCGTGCCGACCGCGACCGCGGATTATAAGGCTGCGGGGCGTTCGGCCGATGCGCTGATGCAAGATCTCCACTGGCCGCTCGACCTGTGCCTGCTCGGCGTCGGCGGCGACGGGCACACGGCGTCGATCTTCCCTGGCCCCGATTTCGACGAGGCGCTGAACGGACCGAAGGAACGCCGTGCCTTGGGCGTGATGCCTGAACCGCTGCCAGCCGAAGCACCGGTCGCGCGCGTGACGCTGAGCCGCGCGGCGATCGTGTCGTCGGCGTCGGTGATGATCGCCGTGACGGGCGCGGCCAAGAAGAAGGTGATCGAGGACGCGATCAGCCAGGGCGCGGGTTCGCCCTATCCGATCGGCCGCGTGCTGGCCGACACCGAATTGCCGGTCGACATCCACTGGGCGCCGTGACTATCGGCATACGTATGTGACCGCCACCCCGGTCTTGTGCCGGGGTCCGCCGAGCCGCAAAGCGTCAGGGCATGAGGGATAGACGATGAACCCCGCCGTTTCCGCTGTCACCGATCGCATCATACAACGCTCGCGCACCGGGCGTGCGGCCTATCTCAACCTTATCGCGCGCGAACGCGACGCCGGGCTCAAGCGCCCGATGCTCGGCTGCGCCAACCTCGCGCACGGCTATGCGGGGACCGAGGAAGATCGCGACGCGATGAAGGCCGATCGCGGCATGAACATCGGCATCGTCACCTCGTACAACGACATGCTGTCGGCCCACGCGGTCTATTACCGTTACCCCGAACAGATGAAGGTGTGGGCACGCGAAGCCGGGGCGACGGCGCAGGTCGCAGGGGGCGTGCCCGCGATGTGCGATGGCGTGACGCAGGGCTATCCGGGCATGGAGCTGTCGCTGTTCAGTCGCGACACGATCGCGCTCGGCACGGCGGTGGCGCTGAGCCACGGCATGTTCGAGGGCGCGGCGCTGCTCGGCATTTGCGACAAGATCGTGCCGGGGCTGCTGATGGGAGCGCTGCGCTTCGGGCATCTGCCGATGATCCTCATCCCCGGCGGCCCCATGCGCACTGGCCTCGCGAACAAGCAGAAAGCCGCGGTGCGCGAAGCGTTCGCCGAAGGGAAAGTCGGGCGCGAGGAACTGTTGGACGCGGAAATCGGCGCCTATCATTCGAAAGGCACCTGCACCTTTTACGGCACCGCCAACACCAACCAGATGATGATGGAGGTAATGGGCCTGCACATGCCCGGCGCGGCGTTCGCCAATCCGGGTACCAAGTTGCGCCAGGAGCTGACGCGCGCGGCGACCCATCGTTTGGCGGCGATCGGCTGGGACGGCGACGATTATCGCCCGCTCGGACATTGCGTGGACGAGAAAGCGATCGTCAACGCCGCAGTCGGCCTGCTCGCGACGGGCGGCTCGACCAATCACTTGATCCACCTGCCCGCGATCGCTCGCGCCGCCGGGATCATGATCGATTGGGAGGATTTCGACGCGCTCAGCCGGGCCGTGCCGCTGGTCGCGCGCGTCTATCCCAACGGCTCGGCCGACGTGAATGGGTTCGAGGACGCCGGCGGGATGCCATTCGTGATCCGCGAGCTGCTAGGTGCCGGGTTGCTGCACGGAGACATCCTGACCGTTGCGGGCGACTTCGCGGATTACGGGAGGCGACCGGTGGTCGAGGGCGACGGCCTGCGCTGGGAAGATCCAGGCGCGAGCGGTGACGACACCATCCTGCGCCCCGCCTCCAATCCCTTCTCGCCCGAAGGCGGCTTCCGCATCCTCGCCGGCAATCTGGGCCGCGCGTGCATCAAGGTGTCGGCGGTCGATCGCGAACGGTGGATGATCGAAGCCCCCGCCCGCGTGTTCCACGACCAGGCAGAGGTGCAGGCGGCGTTCAAGGCTGGCGAACTCGACCGCGACGTCATCGTCGTCGTCCGCTTCCAGGGCCCGCGCGCCAACGGCATGCCCGAACTCCACAAGCTGACCCCGCCGCTGGGCGTCCTGCAGAATCGCGGGTTCAAGGTTGCGCTGGTCACCGACGGTCGCATGTCGGGCGCATCGGGCAAGGTGCCGGCAGCGATCCACTGCTCACCCGAGGCGCTGGGTGGCGGGCCGCTCGGCAAGGTGCGCGACGGCGACGTGATCCGGCTCGATGCAGTGAACGGCACGCTCGAGGCCCTGGTCGATGCGGTCGAATGGGATGGGCGCGAGCTCGCCGAATGCCCGCCAGCCGCCGAGGGCATGGGCCGCGAACTTTTCGGGCTGTTCCGCGGCGCGGCTGACGAAGCCGAACTCGGCGCGTCGGCGATCTTCGCGGGAGCCGGTCTGTGACGGAGGTCGTCGCGGTCGATATTGGTGGCACCCACGCGCGCTTCGCCATCGCCGAGGTGGCGGGCGGCAAGGTCGTTTCGCTCGGCGATGTGGTGACTCAGAAGACCGCCGAGCACGCGAGCCTGCAGACCGCGTGGCAGGATTTCGGCAAACAGGCAGGTCGTCCACTGCCCAAGGCCGCGGCGATCGCGGTGGCCTCGCCGGTCGGCGGCGACGTCATCAAGCTCACCAACAATCCGTGGATCATCCGCCCGGCGCTGATCCCTGAACGGCTCGGCGCTGACACCTGGGTCATCGTCAACGATTTCGGCGCGATCGCGCACGCCGTGGCGCAGTTGCCCGACGCGGATTTCCTCCACATCTGCGGACCCGAGCGGCCGCTGGCGCGCGACGGCGTAACCTCGATCTGCGGGCCCGGCACCGGCCTGGGCGTCGCGGGCGTGCTCCATGCGGGCGGAACCTATCACGTGATGTCGACCGAAGGCGGGCACGTCGATTTCGCCCCGCTGGACGCGTTCGAGGATGCGATGCTCAAGCGGTTGCGCAACAGCTTCACGCGCGTGTCGGCCGAGCGTGTCTGCGCCGGCCCGGCTATCGTCGCGATCTACGAAACGCTGGCGGAGATCGAGGGCAAGGCGGTGCGGCACCTCGACGACAAGGCGATCTGGGGGCTGGCGTTCGACGGCAGCGACAGCCTGGCGATCGCCGCGCTCGACCGTTTCGTCCTCGCGCTCGGCGCGTTCGCAGGCGACCTTGCACTGACGCAAGGCGCGAAGGACGTCGTCATCGCCGGCGGGCTTGGCCTACGGCTCAAGGATCACTTCGCCCGATCGGGCTTCGCCGAACGCTTTACCGCCAAGGGCCGGTTCCAGCAGATGATGGCGAATACGCCGGTCAAGCTCATCACTCACCCCCAGCCCGGCCTCTATGGCGCCGCGGCCGCCTTCGCGCAGGAGCATTCCAATGACTGACGGCGTGAACGACATCGAACGCATCATGCTGGCCGCGCCCGTGATCCCGGTGATCGTGATCGAAGACCTCGCCACGGCGCGTCCGCTCGCCGAGGCGTTGGTCGCGGGCGGCCTGCCGGCGCTCGAAGTCACGATGCGCACGCCCGTGGCGCTCGACGCGATCCGCGCAATGAAGGAGGTCCCCGGCGCGATCGTCGGCGCGGGGACGGTGGTCAACACGGCGCAGTTCGAACAGGTGATGGACGCCGGCGTCGAATTCATCGTCTCGCCGGGGCTGACCGAACGACTCGCCCAGCCGATCATCGCGAGCGGCGTGCCCTACCTTCCGGGCATCGCCAATTCGGCCGACATCATGCGCGGGCTCGATCTCGGCCTGACGCACTTCAAGTTCTTTCCTGCCGAGGCGAATGGCGGGCTGAAGGCGCTCAAGGCCCTCGCGGCACCCTTCTACCAGTGCAAATTCTGCCCAACCGGTGGAGTCAGCGAAGCGAATGCGCCCGACTGGCTGGCGTTCGACCCGGTGCTGTGCGTCGGCGGCAGCTGGGTGTGCAGCGGCACGCCCGAAGAGGTCGAGGCGAAGGCCCGCGCTGCGGCAGGACTGCGCGCTTCCTGATCAGCAGAAGCCCGTTTCGCCCCGCTGGCACCGTATCTGCCGCCATTTGGCGACGTTCGCCGATTGCTGTTCGAGCGTGTCGGAGAACACGCTGCCCCCCGTCCCGTCCGCGACGAAATACAGCGCGTTCGAGTCCGCCGGATCGAGCACCGCGTCGATCGAAGCGCGCCCCGGATTGGCGATCGGCGTCTTGGGCAACCCAGTCATCGTATAGGTATTATACTCGTTCTTCGCGTTCTTTTCGGACAGCAGGATGCGCCGGCCGAGCGGCTTGCCGAACGTCACCGGATAGATGATCGTCGGGTCGGCCTGGAGCATCATCCCCTTCTTGAGCCGGTTCGAATAGACGGCCGCGACCATGCGGCGCTCGTCGGGCTTGCCGGTTTCCTTCTCGACGATGGAGGCGAGGATCAGCGCTTCCTCCGGCGTCTTCACGACCAGCCCCGGCTTGCGCTTGGCCCATGCCTTGGCGAGGTAATCCGTCATCGCGCGCTGCATCTGCGCGACCACCGACGCACGCGTATCGCCGCGCTGATAGCTGTAGCTGTCGGGCAGGAGCGATCCTTCCGCGGGCCGGGCAATCGTCCCGGTCAATTCGGGCGCCGCCATGATGCGTTCCTGCGCCAGGATCGACGGCAAGCCTTCGGGAATCGTCACGAAGCGCTGGAGCGTCTTGCCGCCCTGCAGCACTTTCAGGACATCGGCTGCGCTGAGATGCGCCGGAATGCCGAATTCGCCGGCCTTGATGCCTTCGCTGCCGCCCAGAATCTTGGCGAACAGCACGAAGCGCGTGGCCGAACGGATCGCTCCCGCCGCTTCGAGCTGCTTGGCCGCTCCGTTCAGGCCTGTGCCCGGCTCGATCTCGACCGTCAGGTTACGCGGCGCGGGCCCGGCCCCGCCCCAATCATGGATCGCCCATACCGCAAACGCGATCAGGGCGAGAAACGTCAGGCAGCCGAAGCGGCGCATCGCCCTTCCCTCAGATCGCCTTCATCACCAGGCTGGCGTTGGTGCCGCCGAACCCGAAGCTGTTGTTGAGCACCGCCTTGACCTTGCGCTCCTTCGCCTTGTGCGGGACCAGATCCACGCCCGCGCAATTCTCGCTCGGATTGTCGAGGTTGAGTGTCGGCGGGACGATCTGGTCGCGCAACGCGAGGATGCAGAAGATCGATTCGACCGCGCCCGCGCCACCGAGCAGATGCCCGATCGCCGACTTGGTCGAGGACATCGACATATGATCGAGTTCGTTGCCGAACAGCCGCCGCACAGCGTTGAGTTCGAGTTCGTCGCCGAGCGGCGTCGAGGTGCCGTGCGCGTTGATGTAATCGATGTCGCCAAGGCTCAGCCCCGACTTCTTCATCGCCATTTCCATCGACCGATACGCCCCCGATCCCTCTGGGTGCGGCGCGGTCACGTGATAGGCGTCGCCCGACAGGCCGTAACCGACGACTTCGGCGTAGATTTTCGCGCCGCGCTTCTTCGCGTGCTCATATTCCTCGAGGCACACCACACCTGCGCCTTCGCCCATCACGAAGCCGTCACGCGCCTGGTCATAGGGGCGGCTCGCGCGCCATGGCTCGTCGCGGAAACCGGTCGAGAGGGCGCGGGCCTGCCCGAACCCGGCGATGCCGATCGGGCAGATCGCACTTTCGGAGCCACCCGCGAGCATCACGTCTGCGTCGTCCATCGCGATCATCCGCGCGGCGTCGCCGATCGAATGCGCGCCGGTCGAACAGGCCGTCACGACCGCGTGGTTCGGACCCATCAGCCCGTATTTGATCTGCACCTGGCCGGTGATGAGGTTGATGAGGCGGCCGTGGACGAAGTGCGGCGAGACTCGCTTCGGGCCTTTTTCCGCCAGCACCAGCGACTCGCTCTCGATCCCCGGCAGGCCGCCGATCCCCGACCCGATCGAACAGCCCGCGCGATAGCGCTCCTCCTCGCTCATCTCGGTCAGGCCGGCATCCTCCAGCGCCTGGCCGGCGGCGTCGATGCCGAACACGATGAACGGATCGACCTGACGCTGAATCTTGTGATCGACTCGCTTGCTCGCGTCGAAGCCATATTCGTGATCGGCCGGCTTCACTTCGCAGGCATAGTTGCTCTGGAAATCGGTGGCGTCGAACCGCGTGATCGTGCCCGCGCCCGATTTCGCGGCGATGATGTTCTTCCACGTCGTTTCGACGTCGGCGCCCAGGGGGGTCACCAGGCCCAGCCCGGTTACGACTACGCGGCGCATGCCAATCTCCAGATCATTGTCGTCAAAAGCGAAACGGCCCCCCGCCCTGGGTTGCCCGGGGACGGGGAGCCGCTCGTTACTCTATACCGCGGCGACACGCCACGGTGCGGGCTCAGCCCTGGTTCGCGTCGATATAGGTGATCGCGTCGTTGACAGTCGTGATCTTCTCCGCGGCGTCGTCCGGGATCTCGACCCCGAATTCCTCCTCGAACGCCATCACCAACTCGACAATGTCGAGGCTGTCGGCACCGAGATCGTCGATGAAGCTCGCTTCGGGCGTTACCGATGCGGCTTCGACGCCCAGATGCTCGACCACGATCTTCTTCACCCGGTCGGCAGTATCGCTCATTCGTCGCTTCCCTCTATTGTTCGGAGGGCGTCGCCTCCGGGGTTTCCTGAACGCACGTAGAACGCGGTGGGTGCCTGCGCAAGAGGGGCCTTGTCAGGCGGCGGCGAAGTCAGCTTTGTCGAATTCCAGTGCGGCCAACGTCGAGAACCAAAGCATCACCAGATATTTTCGCTTGGGATCAACCGCGGCAACCGCAACCGCGTCTTTGGCTTTGTTGGAAGGATCGCCGTCGACCAGACTGCGCCGATCCACGGCGGCCATGGCGGAATATCGCGTTGCCAATGCCACCGGATCGAACCCATTGCGCTTCAGGACCGGCTCCGCGCCTTGGCGCGTTGCCGTTGCCAAAGCATAGGACACGGCCAGCTGCGTGGCATTGCCCGACCAGCCATTGGCGTCCTGGCACGCCGCACGCGCCGCCAGTAGCGCGTCGCGATCATCGGCTATCGGGTCACCCGCCTTGCCAGCCTCCACGGCGGCAACCACGCGGGCACCGATCCGCTGCATCGCCGCCGGACCAAGTTTCGCCTCGATGCAGCCGATGTCGCCGTTCGCCGCCCAGGCGCTGCCGGGAGCGAACAAGGCCGCTGCGATCAACAGCGTCTTCACAGCATCGCCATCCCGCCATTGACGTGGATCGTCTGGCCGGTGACGTAACCCGCTTCCTTCGACGCGAGGTACACGACCGCCGCGCCGATGTCCTCTCCGGTGCCGAGGTCCCCCGCCGGAATGCGCGTCAACAGCGCGGTCTTCTGCGCCTCGGGCAAAACATCGGTCATCGCCGAGCGGATGAAGCCCGGCGCGACGCAATTGACTGTGATGTGCCGGCTCGCGAGCTCCTGCGCCAACGCCTTCGACATGCCGACCAGCCCCGCTTTCGACGCGGCGTAATTGGCCTGGCCCGGATTGCCCGTCGCGCCGACGACGCTGGTGATCGAAATGACGCGGCCATAGCGCGCCTTCATCATCGGCTTGGCGGCGGCGCGGATCAGGCGGAACGCGGCCTCCAGATTGACGCGGATCACTTGGTCCCACTCCTCGTCCTTCATCCGCATCGCCAAATTGTCGCGCGTGACGCCGGCATTGTTGACCAAGATGTCGAGCTTGCCACCCAGCGCCTCGACGGCTGAGGGCACGAGCGCATCGACCGCCGCGCCGTCGGACAGGTCGCATTGCAAGGCTACGTGATCGCCACCGAGCGATGCACGGAACGCCTCCAGCTTATCGGCATTGGACCCCGACACCGCGAGCCGCGCGCCTTGCCCCGCCAACGCCTGCGCGATCGCCGATCCGATCCCTCCCGAAGCGCCCGTCACCAGCGCGGTCATGCCTGTCAGATCGAACATTATTGGCTCCAACTTGGTGGCAACTTACGTTGCGCGGTTTCGGTCCTTTGACGATCAAGCGCCATATTCGACAGGACTGGACAATGGCAATCGCGCCCGAAGCAGAGGACAACGATCCGGAACCCGGGCCAGGTGAGCCTGCGCCTGCTGAGGAACCTGTTCAACCTGCGGCGGCGGAAGCTGCCGACAAGGATGCCCCGCCCGCACCGCCCGACCCGCAACCCGATACCGCGGCGGCGGCAGCTGCGGCTACCGCGGCGGCTGTCGCAGCGGTAGTGAGCGCCGATCCTAACCTGGTATCGACCACCGTAGCGCTTCCGCTCGACGCCCTGGAGTTTCTGCGCTCCGAATCAACAAGGAACGGAACCAGCACAGGCGACGAACTCCGCCGGTCGATCGGCACGCAGAAGTTCCTGCGCGACAAGATAGCGGAAGGCGCGACGCTTCAGTTGCGTGATGCAAAAGGCAATTTGTTCGACGTGAAGATCTGACGGGACCGATTGGGGGCAACGGAGATGGCGACGAATCTCGATCTGGAAACCACGGGGACCGGCCCCTCGTTGCCGGCCAACCAGTTGCCCGCGCCCTTCACGATCGAATCCGGCGACGCCGCAACGCGCAAGTGGGTAAGCTTCATCCTTATCGCGATACTGGCGGCGCTGATCCTCGCCGCCTTCGTGGATCTGTTCATCGTGAACGGGCCAAACCCATCCCCGCCGGTATCGGTTACTGGAATGAGCGGTGATTCGATCCAAAACGCGCTGTCCGTCTACAACAACGCTGTTTCGCTGGATTCGTCGGCCGATGCCGATCGTCTACTGAGACTGCTCAACATCATATTCGGCCCCGTCGTGACGCTGGTCAGTTCGGTCGTCGGTTTCTACTTCGGCGCGCGCACCGCAAAGGAAGGCGCGAGCGGTTGAGCGCCTAGAAACTCTTCGCCAGCCCCTCGATATCGTCCATCGAGATCACGCTGGTCGCATCGACATCGGGGGCGATGCGCTTGACCATCGGGGATAGCACCTTCCCGCCGAATTCAATGAAGCGCTCGACCCCGGTGTCGGTCATGTTGAGCACCGATTCGCGCCAGCGGACCATGCCGGTAACTTGCTCCACCAACAGCTTGCGGATCGTATCGACGTCGCTGACCGGTTGCGCGGTGACGTTGGCGAATACCGGCACAAGCGGCGTGTCGATCCGCGCCTCGGCCAGCGCCTTGTCCATCGCATCGGCGGCCGGCTGCATCATCGGGCAGTGGAACGGCGCCGACACTGGCAGCGCGATTGCGCGCTTGGCACCATATTCCTTGGCGATTTCGATCGCTCGGTCGATCGCGGCTTTTGCCCCGGAAATCACGACCTGTGACGGGTCGTTGTCGTTGGCGACCGTGCAGACTTCGCCCTGCGCGGCCGCATTGGCGATCACCTGCGCGGTTGCGAGATCGGCGCCGAGCAATGCCGCCATGCTTCCCTGTCCGACCGGAACCGCTGCCTGCATCGCTTCACCGCGATGGCGCAGCAACAGCGCGGTCGTCGCGAGATCGAGCGCCCCGGCGGCGCACAAAGCGCTATATTCGCCGAGCGAATGCCCGGCGACATAATCGGCCTTGTCGGCGAGCACCACGCCGCCATCCTTCTCCAGCACCCGCAACGTGGCGATCGCGTTCGCCATGATCGCCGGCTGGGCGTTGGCGGTGAGCGTCAGTTCGTCCGCCGGCCCTTCGAACATCAGCCGCGACAGGTGCTGGCCCAGCACCTCGTCGACTTCCTCGAACACCGCCCGCGCGACCGGACTGGCCTCGGCGAGCGCTTTCCCCATGCCGACCGCCTGACTGCCCTGCCCCGGAAAAATGAACGCGCGCATCTTGCCTCTCCTTCGGCCTGCGGCACTAGAAATGTCGGACGCGACGCGCAACGCTTGCTTTTTGCGTTCGATTCCGCCAATGCCCCGCGCTTCCGAACAAACGGAAAGACGATAGCCGGAGGGGCGTCGCACGGTGCGGCGTCAGCGATCGGCCAACAGTGAGAAGAAAGCATGGCTCTTTACGAGCATGTGTTCCTTGCGCGCCAGGACCTGGCACAGGCGCAAGTGGACGCTCTGGCGGAAGCCGCCACCAAGATCATCGAAGCCGGTGAAGGCAAGGTCGTGAAGACCGAGACCTGGGGCCTGCGTTCGCTCGCCTATCGCATCGCGAAGAACCGCAAGGCGCATTACGTGATGCTCGAAATCGACGCACCGGGTTCGGTCGTCGCCGAACTGGAGCGTCAGACGCAGATCAACGAAGACGTGATCCGCTACATGACCGTCAAGGTCGACGAGCATGAGAACGGCCCGACCGTCATGATGCGCAAGGGTGAGCGCGACCGCGAGCGTGGTCGTGAACGCGGCGATCGCCCCGACCGTGACCGCGGTCCCCGCGGCGGCTTCGACAGCGAATAAGGAATTAGAGACATGGCACGACCCTTTTTCCGCCGCCGCAAGAGCTGCCCCTTCTCCGCGAAGGACGCTCCCCGGATCGACTACAAGGACGTCCGGCTGCTGCAGGGCTTCGTCTCCGAGCGTGGCAAGATCGTCCCCTCGCGCATCACCTCGGTGAGCGCGAAGAAGCAGCGCGAACTCGCCCAGGCGATCAAGCGCGCCCGTCATCTGGGCCTGCTGCCCTACCTCGTTAAGTAAGGAGCGCCCGCGATGGACGTTATTCTGCTGGAACGCGTCGAGAAGCTCGGCGCCATCGGCGATGTCGTGAAGGTCAAGGACGGGTTCGCCCGCAACTTCCTTCTGCCGAACAAGAAGGCGCTCCGCGCCAACGAAGCCAACCGCAAGGTCTTCGAAGCCAACCGCGCGAAGATCGAGGCCGACAACGCCTCGCGCCGTTCGGACGCCGAGAAGGACGCCAAGTCGTACGACGACGCGTCGGTCACGCTGATCCGCCAGTCGTCGAACACGGGCCAGCTGTACGGCTCGGTCGCGGTGCGCGACCTGGTCGAGGCGATGGAAGCGGCCGGCCATAAGGTCAGCAAGAGCCAGATCGTGCTCGCCAAGCCGATCAAGGCGATCGGCCTCTATGACGTGAAGGTGCAGTTGCACCCCGAAGTCGCCGTGACCGTCAAGGTCAACGTCGCGCGCTCGCCCGAAGAGGCAGAGATGCAGGCGTCGGGTGTCGACGTCATGGCGGCGATGTTCGAGAAGGACGAAGCGGGCTTCACCGAGGATTTCGATCCGAACGCCGAACCCGGCGCGACCGCCGAGGTCAAGGTGGTGGCCGATGCGACGGAAGCCACCGAGGACAACGCCGAAGCCTGAACAGTTTCGTCATTGCCGAAATGAAGAAAGGGTCGTCCGGGCATTTCCGGGCGGCCCTTTCTCATTGCGACCCTCACGGGAATGATGAAGAATTCGCGACGTTCCGAAGCGGGGAGGTCAGAACGTCGAAACGCATGCTCCGAGCACCGCAGCCAACGGGATCAGCGCAAAGATAACGGGCACTACCTTATTCACGGCGATTTCCATCGGGTCTTGATGACCTCAAGTCGCTAAAATGCGCCGTCGCCACAATGTTTCCAGGGGATGAACGAAATAGATATTGGTGGGCTGGCGGAACTTTTTGTTGTTCCGGCCACGTCACTTCCTTCCAAACAACTTCTCGATGTCGCCGTGCGCCAGCTTCACCCAGGTCGGGCGGCCGTGGTTGCACTGGCCCGAATGCGGGGTAACCTCCATTTCGCGGAGCAGCGCGTTCATTTCGGCGACTGACAGCACGCGGCCCGCTCGGACCGATCCGTGGCACGCCATCGTCGCGGCGACGTGATCGAGGCGCTCCTTCAGCGATAGCGCTTGGTCGAACGCGGCGAGTTCGTCGGCCAGATCGGTAACAAGGCCCGTCACGTCGCCCCGCCCCAGCATCGCCGGAGTCGCGCGGACCAGCATCGCGCGCGGCCCGAACCGTTCGAGTTCCAGCCCGAGTTCAGTGAGTTCGCCGAGCCGCGCTTCCAGCCGGTCGCAGGCGGGTTCGTCGAGTTCGATCACTTCGGCGATCAGCAGCGCCTGGCTCGCCACCCTGCCCCCGGCCAGCGCCGCGCGCATGCGTTCGAGGACGAGGCGTTCATGCGCCGCATGCTGATCCACCAGCACCAGCCCGTCCTCCGCCTCGGCAACGATATAGGTCTTGGCGACTTGCCCGCGCGCCACGCCGAGCGGGTGCTGGATGGTATCGGGCAGCTGCGCATAAGCCGGCTCGGCGCGCGCGGCTGGGGGAGGCATCGTAAATGTCGGGCGTCGGTCATAAACCCTTTCCGTCACCCCCGCGAAAGCGGGGGCCCAGCTCCTATCCGAACCGCTAGGTGCAAGCGTTGGAGATGGGTCCCCGCTTTCGCGGGGATGACGATCAAGAGGCTCCGCCTGCCACGCTGCCAGCGCATCCTCATTCGGCCGCTGGGAACTACGATGCCCCGCTTCGTCCAGCGCGCGGCGCAACCCGCTGACGATCAGCCCGCGAATCATCTGCGGCTCGCGGAATCGGACTTCGGTCTTGGCGGGGTGGACGTTGACGTCGACCTCGCTTGCCGGAAGATCGAGGAACAGCGCCACCACTGGATGCCGGTCGCGCGCGATCATCTCCGCATAGGCGCCGCGGATCGCGCCCATCAGCAACCGGTCCTTCACCGGTCGCCCGTTGACGAACAGATACTGATGATCGGCAACGCCACGGTTGAAGGTAGGCAGCCCCGCCACCCCGCCCAACCGCACGCCCTCGCGTTCCAGATCGACGCCGACACTGTTTTCCGCCAGCGCGCGATCAGTCAGCGCCGCAACGCGCGCGGGGCGATCTTCCGCGCCGTTGGTCGCCAGTGCGCGCCTGCCGTCATGTTCGACCGAAAAGGCGATATCGGGTCGCGCCATCGCCAGCCGGCGGACGATATCGAGGCTCGCGCCATATTCGGCCCGTGCGGTGCGCAGGAATTTGCGCCGCGCCGGCACCTTGCCGAACAGTCCCTCGACCAGCACCCGCGTGCCCGGCGGCAAGGCGGCAGGGCCTTCCTCGGCCAGCGCTCCATTATCGACTACACGCCGCCAGCCGTCGCCGCCGCGCACCCGGCTCTCCAGCGTCAAGCGTGCGACGCTCGCGATCGACGGCAACGCCTCGCCGCGGAAGCCCAGGGTCGTTACTTGATCGATCTCCTCATGGGGCAGCTTCGACGTCGCGTGCCGCTCCAGCGCCAGCGCCATGTCGGCGGGCGTCATCCCGCATCCGTCATCGACCACTTCGATCAGGTCAATGCCCCCGCTCGCCAGCCGAACCGCGATCCGCGTCGCGCCCGCATCGATCGCGTTTTCGACCAGTTCCTTCAACGCGCTGGCAGGTCTTTCCACCACTTCACCGGCAGCGATACGATTGACCAGATGTTCGGGCAGGCGCCGTATTGACATGGTTATGACTCTAGCCCAAGCGACCGGCTCTCGCGACCGTTAATGCCGTCCCCCCGGAGCCCGGAAATCGGCTTTGGCGGCGAGAGAACAGATAATCGACGCGCGCATTGGTCGCGCAGCTTTTCGGGCGGTGTTTTCACTATGGTCTTCGGGCGTTTCTTCAAGCTGATGTCGCACGACATGGCGATTGATCTCGGTACTGCCAATACGGTCGTTTATCTGCGCGGGCGCGGCGTCGTGCTCAACGAGCCGTCGGTGGTCGCGGTCGAAACGCTCAACGGCCAGAAAAAGGTCAAGGCAGTCGGCGACGACGCCAAGCTGATGATGGGCAAGACCCCGGACAGCATCCAGGCGATCCGTCCGCTGCGTGACGGCGTCATCGCCGACATCGACGTCGCCGAGCAGATGATCAAGCACTTCATCCACAAGGTGCATGGCGGGCAGAAGCGCTTCATGCGCTGGCCGCAGATCGTGATTTGCGTGCCGTCGGGTTCGACCAGCGTCGAGCGCCGCGCGATCCGCGACGCCGCGCAGAACGCCGGCGCATCGCAGGTCTGGCTGATCGAGGAGCCGATGGCGGCCGCGATCGGTGCCGATATGCCCGTGACTGAGCCGATCGGCTCGATGGTCGTCGACATCGGCGGCGGCACGACCGAAGTCGCGGTGCTGTCGCTGCGCGGCCTCGCCTACACGACCTCGGTGCGCGTCGGCGGTGACAAGATGGACGAAGCGATCGTCTCCTACGTCCGCCGCAATCATAACCTACTGATCGGCGAAGCCACCGCCGAGCGGATCAAGCAGGAAGTCGGCACCGCCAAGCCGCCTGCCGACGGCATCGGCCTGACGATCCACATCAAGGGCCGCGACCTCGTCAACGGCGTGCCCAAGGAAATCCAGATCAACCAGGGCCAGATCGCCGAGGCGTTGTCCGAACCGGTCGGCACGATCGTCGAGGGCGTGCGGATCGCGCTGGAAAACACCGCGCCTGAACTGGCGGCGGACATCGTCGATCAGGGCATCGTACTCACCGGCGGCGGTGCGTTGCTCCACGGCATCGACGAGGTGCTGCGCGACGAGACCGGCCTGCCGGTGACGATCGCCGAGGATCCGCTGACCTGCGTTGCGCTCGGCACCGGCCGCGCGCTCGAGGATCCAATGTTCCGCGGCGTCCTGCACACCGCCTGATTTTGCTGCTAAGGCACGACCCACGCGGCCTTTTGATGTGAGGGAGTTGGATGGCGCCGCCACGCAACCGGCGCCCGGGTTTCTCACGGCGGGCGCAATATAGTCTGTTCATTGGCTACGTGATTGCGATCGCGGGGGCGCTTGTTGGCGCTGTCCTGCTCGCACTTTCGACGCTCAATCCGCCGGCTTTTTCCGCGCTGCGCGCCGGCGCGGCCGAAGTCATGGCGCCGGTAAGCTGGGCGCTAGGTTCGGTGTGGAACGCGATTACCTCGATCCCGGAGGCGATCGGCAGCTATTTCGGCGTGCATGCCGAGAATGCACGGCTGAAGGAGCAAGTTACCGACGATCGTCGCCAGCTCGTTCGTGCCCGGGCGATCGCGTATGAAAATATCCGATTGAAGAAACTGCTGTCGGTCCGCGAACCGGGCAGCGACACGATCGCCACCGCGCGTATCGTCAGCTCCTCGGCCAGTAGCACGCGGCGCTATGGCCTGATCTACTCGGGTCTGATCCAGGGCGTCCATGCCGGTATGCCAGTGCGCGCGGCCGACGGGCTGGTCGGGCGCATCCTGGAGGCCGGGCCTGACACCGCCCGTGTCCTGTTGTTGATCGATCCCGAGAGCATCGTGCCCGTCCGCCGCACAAGGGACGGCGCGCCGGGCTTCGCAACCGGGCGCGGCGATGGCTTGCTCGACGTCAAGCCGATCGCGCTGGGCAATGCCGAATATGCTCCGGGCGATGTTCTCGTGACATCAGGGTCGGGCGGCATCTTTCCGCCCAATATACCCGTCGCAAAGGTCGTCAGCCGCAACCGCGACGGCGTGCTTGCTAAGCCGTTCGAATTGCCGGACGCTTTCGATTATGCGGTCGTGCTGCGCGCATATCTGACTGCGCCTCTTCCCACGACCGGCGAGACGCAGCCTTGAAGCCCCAAAGCGGCGCCTTTGCGCCAGAACCTTCGCGGGCTGCAATATGGGCGATCCCCGTCGCCTCGGTGATGGCGGGGTCGTTGCTTACGATCATCCCGCTGGTGGCGACGTTCCCGGTGTTGCCCCCGCTCGGGCTCATGACGTTGCTCTCGTGGCGGCTGCTGCGGCCGGAATGGACTCGCATATGGAGTCCCCTGCCCTTTGGCTTTTTTGACGATCTCGTCAGCGGTCAGCCGCTGGGCAGCGCGATATTCCTGTGGTCGATCGCGTTCCTGATCGTCGATTTGCTCGATCGCCGCTTGGTGTCGCGCGATTTCTGGCAGGATTGGGTACTCGCCTCGGGTGCGATCACGTTCTGCCTGTTCGGCGGACGCTTGATCGCGGCCCCGCTTGCGGCGCATGTCGATACCGTGTTGCTGTTTCAGATGGTCACCGCGGTGCTGCTCTTTCCCGTCGTCTCCCGCATCGTCGCGTGGCTCGATACCAAGCGTGGTCGCCAGCCATGAGCCGCCCGCCGCGCCAGATTACCGAAGCGGCGCAAAGCTACAGTTTCTCGCGCCGCGCCATGATGGTCGGCGCCGCGCAGGGCGCCGTCGCGCTGGCGCTGGCCGGACGAATGGGCTGGCTCGCCATCGCGCAGAACGAGCAATACAAGCTGTTGTCCGAACGCAACCGCGTCAACCTGACGATGATCCCACCGCGGCGCGGGTGGATCGTCGATCGCTATGGCCATGCGATCGCCAACAACCGCACCGATTTCCGCGTCGATATCATCCGCGACCGCCTGCCGGCATCGGAAGAACCGCGCGTTCTCAAGTTGCTCCAGCAATTGCTCGGCCTGCCACCCGAGCAGATCAGCCGGATAGAGAACGACCTCAAGCGCGCCGCGGGATTCCAGCCTGTTCAGGTCGCCGAGAACCTGAACCCCGAAGTGTTCGCCGCAGTACAGGTGCGCTTGCCCGAACTGCCCGGCGTCGCTCCCACCGCCGGCTATTCGCGTAACTACCCCGCAGCTCAGGCGGTCGCGCACCTGACCGGCTATGTCGGCACGGCGTCCGCCGAGGATTATCAGAAAACCAAGAATCCGTTGCTGATCACGCCCGGTTTCAAGATCGGCAAGGACGGACTCGAACGCGCGCTGGAGGACAAGCTGCGCGGCACGCCCGGGGCCAAGCGAGTCGAAGTCACCGCGCGCGGCAAGCTTGTTCGCGAGCTCGAAACACGACCCGACATCGCCGGGCACGTCCAGCGGCTGACGATCGATGCCGGTCTGCAGGAATATGCTGCGCGCCGGCTCGGCACCAATTCTGGGTCGGCGGTCGTGATCGACGTCACGAGCGGCGACGTGCTCGCATTCGTCTCGGTCCCCGCCTACGATCCCAACAGCTTTTCCGGTGGAATCAGCCATCTCGAATGGAAGATGCTGTCGGATAACGACCACGTTCCGTTGATGAACAAGGTCCTCCAAGGGTTGTATCCTCCGGGATCGACGGTCAAGCCGATGAACGGGCTGGCATTGCTCCACAACGGGGTCAGTCCCGAAGACCGGGTCACCTGCAGCGGCGCGCTCAGGGTGGGTACGGGCGTTTTCCACTGCCACAAGCGTGGCGGCCATGGCCCGCTCAATCTCAAGCAAGCGATCATGTACAGCTGCGACATCTATTTTTACGAGATGGTGCGGCGCCTGGGCTATGATCACGTTGCGCCGATCGCGCGGACGCTGGGGCTCGGGCAGAAGTTCGACCTGCCCTTCTCCACGCAACGCTTCGGCACCGTGCCCGACAGCGCGTGGAAGCGCCGCAAATACAAGTCCGATTGGACCGTGCCCGATTCGCTCAACGCGTCGATCGGCCAAGGTTACGTTCTGGCCAATCCTCTGCAACTCGCCGTGATGGCGTCGCGGATCGCGTCTGGCCGCGCGCTTACCCCGCGACTGCTAATGAATGGCCCGGCGACGATCGCGAACCCTCTGCCGATCAACCCCGATCACCTCGCGATCGTCCGCAACGCCATGTACGGCGTGGTGAACGAAGGCGGCACCGGCGGCCGCGCGCGGCTCAACATCCCCGGCGCGTCGCTTGCCGCCAAGACCGGCACCGCGCAGGTCCGCCGCATCACCATGGCGGAACGCGGCAGCGGCGTGCTGAGCAATGCCTCCCTGCCCTTCAAGCTGCGCGACCACGCCTTGTTCGTCTGCTTCGCGCCGGTCGAAAACCCCAAATACGCCGCCGGCATCGTCCTCGAACATGGCGGCCATACGGTGACCAATCTCGATACCCCGGGCATCGGACGCGACATCATCACCTACCTGCTCGACCGTGATAAGGCGCTGGCGTCGCTCGCCGAAGTCGAACCGACCTGGGGCGGCGACATCGCGACACGCGCGGCGGCGGAGACGGCGGCTTATCAGGGCAAGATCTCCGCGCTGCAGGCGGTACAGACCGAAACCGACGCGACCGCGCCGACCGACGCTCCCGCGGTCGAGGCGGCGACTGACGCAGCCAATACGTCCGCCGCGGCGATCGCCAACACCGCATTGCCCGCCGAACAGGGATCGCACGAGGTCGAACAGTGACCCAGGGTTCATCGGCGTCGCTCGGTTTCGTGCCCGAACCGCTCGCGCAACTGCCGTGGAAGATCATCCTGCTGATCCTGGCGATCGGCTGTTTCGACTTGCTGGTCCTCTATTCGGCGGCGGGGGGGCATATTCGTCCCTGGGCCTTGTCGCAGGGCATCCGGTTCTTCGTATTTCTCGGCGGCGCCATATTGCTCTCCCGCGTGCGGGAAGATGTGTGGGGCATGATCAGCCTGCCGGCCTATGTCGTCATCCTGGTCATGCTGATCGGGGTCGAACTGCTGGGCAAGGTCGCGGGCGGCGGCCAGCGCTGGCTCGACCTCGGGATCATTCGCCTGCAGCCGTCGGAACTGATGAAGCCGTTCATCGTCCTCGCCTGCGCCCGCTTCTACGACCTGCTCCCGCCCAGCGAGGTGCGCAAGTTCGGCGCGATTTGGCCCGCTTTGTTGCTAATAGCGCTTCCCGCTGGCCTCGTCATGCTCCAGCCCGATCTCGGCACCGGCTTGATGATTACCGCGGGCGGCATCACCGTGATGTTCCTGGCGGGCATCCCGCTACGGCTGTTCATCATTGCCGGGCTGACCGCGCCCGTCCTCGGGCTGGTCGCCTATAATTACGTGCTGCACGATTATCAGCGCAACCGGATCGCGATCTTTCTTGATCCCGAAAAGGATCCGCTGGGCATCGGCTATCACATCACCCAGTCGAAGATAGCGATCGGATCCGGCGGGATTTGGGGCAAGGGCTTCCTCAACGGGTCGCAAAGCCACCTCGACTACCTGCCCGAGGGCCAGACCGACTTCGCGCTCGCGACGATGATGGAGGAATGGGGACTGGTCGGCGGCGTTCTGCTGATCATCGCCTGGTTCGCGATCATCTGGTGGGCGATGGGCGTCGCGATGCGCGCGCAAGGCCGCTTTGCGCGGCTGACGGCTGCCGGCCTCGCTACCACCCTGTTCTTCTACGTGTCGATCAACATGGCGATGGTGATGGGCATGGCGCCGGTCGTCGGCGTGCCGCTTCCACTCATTAGCTTCGGGGGCACGGCGCAGATGACGGCGTTGCTGTGCATCGGCATCCTGATGTCGATCGACCGCAGCAGCCGGCAGCAACCTATCGGCTGGTAGCGGCGCGACGTAAAAAGTGTTTGCAAAGCGCGACCGCGATGCTAACGGCCTCCCTCCCCGATCGGGGACAGCCTTTCCGGCATGGACGCATAGCTCAGTTGGTAGAGCAGCTGACTCTTAATCAGCGGGTCCTAGGTTCGAGCCCTAGTGCGTCCACCACCCGATCTGAATAGTTGGCTCGATTGCAAGGCGATGCCCCGCGAGTCGCGCAATCACCGCGGAGGCACGCGCGATTGATCATGGGCCGACGGGAAATCTCAAACTAAACACTGCCCCACCTTCGGTCGCATTGGATGCGCCGATCGAAACGCCCATCGCGTCGGCGAATCCCTTTGCGATTGCTAAACCAAGCCCGCTTCCGCCGGTGCGATCTCCGCCCCTGCCCTGCACAAACGTCGCAAAGACGCTTTCCTCGTTGCCGGGTTCGAGGCCTAACCCGCGATCTCGCACGGACAAGATGACGGCGTCCGGAGCCCGCTCGCCAATGATTTCGATCGGTCCCGCGCCGCCGTGGATCGCCGCGTTGGCGAGCAGGTTGATCAGGATGTGATGCAGCAGGACCGGATCGGCTTCGACCAGCGGCAGATTGGCCGGCACGCGCAAGTCGATATGGTTGCCGCGCAGTAGGTCCTTCAAATCATGGACCGCACTCGCAACTGCGTCGGTCAAGTCGATAGGCTCCGGGGAGATGCGCAAAGCGCCAGTATCGATCCGCACCATGTCGAGCAGATTGTCCAGAAATCGCCGCAACCGCGCGATGTCGGCGCGCGCCATTGGCATGGATTCGGCGTCGGGATACTCCTTCGCAAGCGCATCGATCGAGGCGGCGACCGAGGTCAACGGCGTCCTGAGATCATGCCCGATCGACGACAGCAAGGCAGCGCGTAGCCGGTCGCGCTCGCGCAGCACCGAAACGTCGCGGAGCTGATCCTCGAGCTTGAGCCGCTCCTGCGCCAGCGCGGCCTGGCCGAGGATCGTCGTGAGCAGCACCGCGCGACCGGCGCCCACCGGATCGCCGCCATCGTCAGCAAGGAGCCCGACGACACCCAAGGTGCCGAGCGACGTCACGAGCGGCTGAAACTGCCAGTCCGCCGATATGAGGGTCGCGGTGCCGACCCCGGCCGGCTCGCCTTTGCTCCACGCCCAGTCGGCGGCGGCGCGATCGACCGTGCCGAGCGCCGGCGCGTCTCCCGGCGCCGCGGCGATCGGCGTCAGCTCGCCGTTGCGCTGATCGAGCAGGATCGTGGTAACACCTAGCAGTCGGGCGATCTCCGTCGCAATCGTCTGGCTCGTCGTTTGCCAGTCGGCGGCGCGGGCCAGCGCCTGGCCGAATCCCGCCACCGCCGCATTTTCCTGCGCGCTGCGAGCGCCGATCGTTGCGCGAATCTTGAGGCGGCCGGTCAGGTTCGCCGTCAGCGCCGCGATGCCGATCAGCACGAACATCGTCAGCACACTTTGCGGATCGGCGATCGTGAACGTGTAGATCGGCGGCAGGAAGAAGAAGTTATACGCGAGACCAGAGAGGACGCCGGTCGCGATGCCTGGCCACAGACCGAGCCGCCCAGAGGCGACGATCACCGGCAATAGATAGATTAGATCGATCCCGCCGACGCCGATCCACGGTTCCACCAGCTTGGCGAACCCGGTCGTCGCCCCAACCAGGGCGATGACGGCGAGTCCGTACAGGGCCAAACTCCAATCGCTCTGCACGATCGCGGCGCGCATGCGTGGCGTCGCTTCGCCGGCGGGGATGACGTGGACCGCGAGTCCTTCGCTCACCGCGAGCATCGACTCGACCACCGACCCGTGGCGCAGCGCGAACCACCAGGAGCGGTGCGACTTGCCGATCACCAGTTGGGTAATACGCGCTTCGGTGACTTGCTCGCGCAATCCTGCCGTGACGCTCTCGGCCGGGATGGTGGCGATGGTGGCGCCGAGACTAGCGGCGAGGCTCAGCGTATCGGCGACCTGACGGCGTTGGTCGTCGCCGAAAGCCGCCGCGCGGGGCGTCTCGATGAACACCGCCTGCCACGGCGCGCGCAGGGCATCGGCGAGCCGCTTGGCCGTGCGGACCAGATTTTCGGCGCCGGGCAGCTCGCTGACCGCGACCAGCACGCGCTCGCCGCCCGCATAGGTGCCCGTCGTCGCCTGCGCGTCGAGATGCTCGGTCAGCGCGCGATCGACGTTGAGCGCCGCGTGACGCAATGCCATTTCGCGTAGCGCCGTCAGGTTGGCCTTTGAGAAGAAACGATCCAGCGCGCGCGTCGCCTCGGCGGGGATATAGACCTTGCCCGCCTTCAGCCGATCGATCAGTTCGTCGGGCGGCAGGTCGACAACCTCGACCTCTGCGCCGTCGAACACGCTGTCCGGCACCGTTTCGCGCACACGGACGCGGGTGAAACTCGCAACGACGTCGTTCAGGCTTTCGACATGCTGGACGTTAAGCGTGGTGTAGACATCGATCCCGGCGTCGAGCAGCTCCATCACGTCCTGCCACCGCTTTGGATGGCGGCTGCCCGGCGCATTCGTGTGGGCAAATTCGTCGACCAAGGCGAGTTGCGGGCGGCGAGCGAGGATGGCGTCTAGGTCCATCTCTTCGAGCGCGTGGCCCTGATAATCGACCGTTCTCCGCGCAATCGCCTCGAGCGGTTCAACCAGCGCCTGCGTTTCCGCGCGGCCGTGCGTTTCCACCACCGCGACCACGACATCGGCGCCGCCGCGCAACCGCTCGGCGCCTTCCTGCAACATCTCGAACGTCTTGCCGACCCCGGGCGCTGCCCCGAGGAAGATCTTCAGCCGCCCGCGTCTTTCCGCATTCGCGGCCCGCAGCAGCGCGTCGGGTGAAGGGCGAGCATCGATCATGCGACAGACCTAGGCACTGTTCCGCGCGCGTGAAAAGGCCGCCGCGGGGATCTTTATGGCTTCTTAATGCGAACCGCCCGTTTTCGCCCGCGAACCTTAATGCTCTCCGCGCCTATCTCGCCGGCCGACCCAATCGGAGGCCGCAAATGCCCGACATCATCTGGCTCGCCATTATCGGCGGGCTGTTCCTCGCGACGCTCGCCTTCGTGCGGCTGTGCGACAACGCATGAGCCTGCACCTCACGCTCGCGGGCGTCACCGCGCTCGGCCTGCTCCTCTATCTCGTTGCCGTGCTCGTGCGGCCGGAGAAATTCTGATGACTTGGCAAGGCTGGGCGCTGATCGCGCTGTTCTTCACTGTTCTCGCCGCGCTGGCCAAGCCGGTGGGGTCATGGCTGTTCGCACTTTACGAAGGACGCCGCACGCCGCTGCACGCGGTGCTCGGGCCGGTCGAACGAGGGTTCTACAAGCTGTCGGGCATCGACCCGGACGCCGACCAGAACTGGCGGCGCTACGCCGTGCATATGCTGGTGTTCCAGCTCGTCACGGTCTTGTTCACTTATTTCGTCCTGCGGGCGCAGAGCTGGTTGCCGCTCAACCAACGCGGCATGCCCGGCGTCGGGGCGGACGGTTCGATGAACACCGCGATCGCCTTCGTCACCAACACCAATTGGCAATGGTATGTCGGCGAAGCGACCATGTCGAACCTCAGCCAGATGTTGGGGCTGACCATCCATAACTTCTTCAGCGCGGCAACCGGCATCGCGATCGCTTTCGCCCTGTTCCGCGGGTTCGCGCGGCGCGAGGCGAAGGGGGTCGGCAATTTCTGGGCCGACATGACCCGGATCACGCTCTACGTTTTAGTGCCGATCTGCGTCGTGTATGCGCTGTATTTGCTCCTGAGCGGCGTGCCTCAGACGTTCGCGGCGAGCATCGACGCGACCACGCTGGAGGGCGCAAAACAGACGATCGCGCTTGGCCCAGTCGCGTCGCAGGAAGCGATCAAGATGCTCGGCACCAACGGCGGCGGTTTCTTCAACGCAAATTCCGCGCATCCGTTCGAGAATCCGACCGCGTTGACCAACCTGGTCCAGATGCTGTCGATCTTCGTCCTCGGCGTCGGGCTGACCTATACGTTCGGTAAGGCGGTCGGCGATACGCGCCAGGGCTGGGCGATCGTGGGCGCGATGGCGATCCTGTTTCTTGCCGGCACGACGGTCGCCTATTGGCAGGAAGCGGCAGGGAACCCTGTCCTTCACCATCTCGGCCTGGCCGGGGGCAACATGGAGGGCAAGGAGGTGCGCTTCGGCATTTCCGCCAGCGCCCTGTTCGCCGCCGTCACGAGCGCCGCATCGTGCGGCGCGGTCAACGCTATGCATGACAGCTTTACGGCGCTCGGCGGCATGATCCCGCTTTTCAACATCCAGCTCGGCGAGATCGTCGTCGGCGGGGTCGGGTCGGGCATCTACGGCTTTCTGCTGTTCGCCATTCTCGCGGTGTTCGTCGCCGGGCTGATGGTCGGGCGCACGCCCGAATATGTCGGCAAGAAGATCGAGAGCCGCGAGGTCAAGCTCGCGGTGCTGGCGATCGCGGTGCTGCCATTGTCGATCCTGGGGTTCACCGCGCTGTCGGCGGTGATGCCTGATGGGCTGGCGGGGCCGCTCAACAAGGGACCGCACGGGTTCAGCGAAATCCTCTACGCCTTCGCGTCGGCCACGGGGAATAACGGTTCGGCCTTCGCTGGTCTGACCGCAGGGACACCCTGGTACAACGGGTTGCTCGGGGTTGCGATGTGGGTGGGGCGGTTCTTCGTGATCGTCCCCGTGCTCGCCATCGCCGGCAGTCTTGCGGCGAAGAAGCACACGCCGGCCGGTGCGGGGTCGTTCCCGACCACCGGTGGCCTTTGGGTCGGGCTGCTGGTCGGGATCATCCTGATCCTCGGCGGTCTCACCTTCCTGCCCAGCCTCGCGCTCGGACCGATCGCTGATCATCTCGCGATGATCAACGGCCAGCTTTTCTGAGGACATCACAATGACCACAACATCCATGTTCTCGGGCGAATTGATCGTCCCGGCGATCGGCGACGCGATCAAGAAGCTCGACCCGCGCCAGTTGGTGAAGAATCCGGTGCTGTTCGTGACGGCGGTCATCGCGCTGCTGCTGACCGTGCTACTCGCGCTCGGCGGCGAGCCGCTCCCGGCCGGGTTCCAGATCCAGCTCATCGTGTGGCTGTGGCTGACCGTTCTGTTCGGCACCTTCGCCGAAGCGCTCGCCGAGGGTCGGGGCCGCGCGCAAGCCGCGAGCCTGCGCGCCACCAAATCCGAACTTCAGGCCAAGCGCCTGACCGGCGTCGGCGACACGTGGGGCATGATCGAGGCGTGGCGGCTGCAAAAGGGCGAGACGGTGCTGGTCGAAACCGGCGACCTCATCCCCGCCGACGGCGAAGTGGTTGAGGGCGTCGCCTCGGTCAACGAAGCCGCGATCACCGGCGAGAGCGCGCCGGTCATCCGCGAAGCCGGCGGCGACCGCTCGGCCGTCACCGCAGGGACCCGCGTCATCTCCGATCGCATTAAGGTGCGCGTCACGCAGGAGCCGGGCCAGGGTTTCCTCGACCGCATGATCGCGCTGGTCGAAGGCGCCGAACGTCAGAAAACACCGAACGAGATCGCGCTGACGATCCTGCTGGTCGGCCTGACGATCATCTTCCTGATCGCGGTCGGGACGATCCCCGGCTTTGCGAGCTATGCGGGGGGCAGCGTGCCGGTGGCGATCCTCGCCGCACTGCTGATCACGCTCATCCCCACGACCATTGCGGCCCTGCTGTCGGCGATCGGCATCGCTGGCATGGACCGGCTGATCCGCTTCAACGTGCTCGCCAAGTCGGGTCGCGCAGTCGAGGCGGCTGGCGACGTCGATACGCTGTTGCTCGACAAGACCGGCACGATCACCATCGGTGACCGCCAGGCTAGCGAGTTCCGCCCGATCGGCGGGATCGACGCCAAGACGCTCGCCGAAGCGGCGATGCTCGCCAGCCTGGCCGACGAGACGCCCGAAGGCCGGTCGATCGTTGTTTTGGCGCGTGAGAAGTTCGCCTTGTCGGCCACGTTGCCCAGTGACGCCGAGATCATCCCGTTCACCGCGCAGACGCGTAGTTCGGGGATCAAGCTCGACGGGGTCGTCGTGCTCAAGGGTGCGGTGGATTCGATCCTGAAGACGTTGCCCGCCGACGCTCCCGGCGCGGTCGATATCAAACGCGCTACCGATGAGATCGCGCGCGGCGGCATGACCCCGCTCGCGGTGATCCGCGACGGGCGACTGCTCGGGGCGGTCGCGCTCAAGGACGTGGTGAAAGCCGGCGTCCGCGAACGCTTCGCCGAACTCCGCCGGATGGGCATCCGTACCGTCATGATCACGGGCGACAACCCGCTGACCGCCGCCGCGATCGCCGCGGAGGCTGGCGTGGACGATTTCCTCGCCGAGGCGACGCCGGAGGACAAGCTGGCCCTGATCCGCAAGGAGCAGCAGGGTGGCAAGCTGGTCGCGATGTGCGGCGACGGCACCAATGACGCGCCTGCGCTTGCCCAAGCTGATGTCGGCGTGGCGATGAACACCGGCACCCAAGCCGCGCGCGAGGCGGGCAACATGGTCGACCTCGACAGCGATCCGACGAAGCTGATCGAGATCGTCGGACTCGGCAAGCAGTTGTTGATGACGCGCGGCGCGCTTACCACTTTCTCGGTCGCAAACGACGTCGCCAAATATTTCGCGATTATCCCGGCGATGTTCGTCGCGCTCTATCCAGGCCTGGGCGTCCTCAACGTCATGGGTCTGGCGAGCCCGCGAAGCGCAATCCTGTCGGCGATCATCTTCAACGCGCTGATCATCCCGTTCCTCGTCCCGCTCGCGCTCAAGGGCGTCAAATATCGCGCGATCGGCGCGGGCCCGCTGCTCGCGCGCAACCTTACCGTCTACGGCCTTGGCGGCCTGATCGCCCCGTTCGTCGGCATCAAGCTGATCGACCTTGCCGTCGCCGGCCTCCATCTCGCTTGAGGAAATACACCATGCTCAAGGAATTCACTTCCGCGCTGCGCCCAGCGATTGTGCTGACAGTGCTGTTCGCCGCCTTGCTCGGCCTCGTCTATCCCGCCGCGATCACGGGCATCGGTCAAATCATCGCACCTGCCGCCGCCAACGGCAGCTTGATCAGGGACGCCAAAGGTAACGTCATTGGGTCGGCGCTGATCGGCCAGTCCTTTTCGAGTGCCGCCTATTTCCACGGTCGCCCCTCCGCCGCCGGAAAGAACGGCTATGATGCCACCGCCTCGTCGGGGTCTAACCTTGGCCCGACGAGCCAGGCGCTGGTCGATCGCGTGAAGACCGATCTCGCCGCGGCCAAAGCCTCCGATCCAGGTTCCAACGTTCCCGCCGACCTGGTGACGGCCTCCGCCTCGGGGCTCGATCCCCACATCAGCCCCGAGGCAGCTTTGTTTCAGGTCGCGCGCGTGGCCAAGGCGCGCGGAATCGCTGCTGACAAGGTGAAGGCGCTTGTGGCGGACAACACGTCGTGGCCGTTGCTCGGTTTCATCGGCGAGCCGCGCGTCAACGTGTTGCAACTCAACCTCGCGCTCGACCGGATCGCACCGCGGCCGTAACAGGGGGCATGGCCGCGAACTCCAAGATCCTGATCGTCGAGGACGACGCGCATATCCGCCGCCTGCTCCGCGTCGCCATCGAGCGCGCGGGTTATGCGGCGGGTGAAGCGGCAACGGCGCGAGAAGCGCTGTCGCTGGCCGACATCGATAAGCCCGACGTCGTGCTGCTCGACCTCGGCCTGCCGGATCGCGATGGGCTCGAACTGATCCAGCTGTTTCGCGGCAAGGCGGCGGTGATCGTCGTGTCGGCACGCGAGGACACGACGGAAAAGGTCGCCGCGCTTGACCTCGGCGCCGACGACTATCTCACCAAGCCGTTCGACACCGAAGAACTCCTCGCCCGGGTGCGTGCGGCGCTACGTCATCGGGCGGCCGGTGACGCTGGCCAAACCGTCGTCACCGCAAGCGACGTCGAGATCGACCTGAACCGCCGTCGCGTTCGTCGCGCGGGCGAGGAAGTCCACCTCTCGCCGAAGGAATATGGCGTTCTCGCCGAACTGGCGAAACGCCCCGACCGGGTGATCGGCCACCGCCAGCTCCTCCGCACTGTCTGGGGCCCGGCACATGAGGATCACATCGACTATTTGCGGATCGTGATACGAAACCTGCGGCAAAAGTTGGAAGCCGACCCATCCCGCCCCCATTTAATCGCAAACGAACTAGGCGTCGGCTACAGGCTGTTGCAGGACCAATCGCTCTAACGCGGCGCTTGCGTCTCGATCTTCCCCATATGGCGTTTTAAATAGCGAAACTTCACCGGTCACTTGGGCAGTTCCAAGGGCCACGCGAAGTCGTGAACACAACTCCTTATTGAAGAGATCGGCGCAGGCGGGTCAAGTGCAGGTCGGCACGCAAAAAGAAACCGCCGTCCGGATTACCCGGACGGCGGCTTGCTTTCGTTCGTTCTCTAGCGATCAGGCCGCGTAGCGGACCCGCGTCGTCGTTGCACGAGTGCGGCGCATCGTCGCGCCCATCGCACCGAAGCCCAAAATCATCAGCGCCCACGTCGCCGGCTCGGGAACACCCGCCGTCGCACCCGGTACCGTGATCGCGCCGCCGCTATTTTCAAAGGTCCAGCCATTGATCGTCAGCGGGAAGCCGGTCGAGCCGCCGCTGGTCAGGGTCATATAGCCGTAATTGATCGCGCTAGTGGCCTCGTTATAGAAGCGGAACCCGAGAATATGCGTGCCCGGGGTTTGAAAGGCCGCCGTAGCAGTCGATGCGGTAACCTGGGCGAAAACCGACGCCGAAGACACTACCGCGCCTGGAGCGAGAGCAACATAAGGACCGGTGGTCGTCGAAGCCACACCGCTGGCTTGCGATGGCGTGGCGCTCCAGAAGAAGGAAAGAGCGGTGCCGGAATTGTAGGGATTGAAGTCCCAACCGGAGACGGCCGATCCGGTCGCGCCCGTCGCGCCCGTCAACAGGTTTATATAAATGCCGTCGAAACTGTTCGGGACGTTGATCGGTGTCGAGAACGTGATGGGCCCCGCATATGCAGTTCCCGTGGACATGAGCAATGCAGCGGCGGCTGCAGCGAATTTCGATCTCATCAGAAAAACTCCCTGTTACAATCAGATGGCAACATTGCGGCCCGCTTTTTTGCCCGACTTTTCCCTTGTGCCATGAAGGTTGGGCGAGTCGTTAATCTGACATTAACACAATTTAACCCCCACCGAGCGCCTATTTCGGCACATGTCCCGAACCGGGACAAGCTCGATGGAGAGGCGAGGACTCCCGAAGCAATGCGTGAAGCAAAAAGAAACCGCCGTCCGGATTACCCGGACGGCGGCTTGCTTTCGTTCGTTCTCCAGCGATCAGGCCGCGTAGCGGACCCGCGTCGTCGTTGCACGAGTGCGGCGCATCGTCGCGCCCATCGCACCGAAGCCCAAAATCATCAGCGCCCACGTCGCCGGCTCCGGAACACCCGCAACCGCGGCGGGCACAGTGATCGCGCCGCCCGAATTTTCGAACGTCCAGCTCAGGATTGTAGCCGGGAAGCCGTTAGGACCCGTATTCTGGATCCGCATATATCCGTAATTGATGCTGGAGGTCGATTCATTGTAAAATCGGAAACCCAGCGTGTGGATACCGGTCGTCTGGAACGCGGCCGATCCAGCGGCTCCGCCACCGCCCGAGGTAGCCGAGAAAGCCGACAACGACGAAACCACAGTTCCCGGCGCCAGGTCGAGATAGGCACCATTGGCGGTAGCTGCGACGCCGCCGCTTACGCTAGGCGCGGTGTTGTTCCAGAAAAACGTGAACACCGAATTGGTGAGATACATGTTGACGTCCCAACCGGATACGCCTGAGCCGCTCGATCCAGTCGCTCCCGTCAGGAGATTGAGGTAAACGCCATCGATATTGTTCGGAACATTGATCGGGGTCGAGAAGGTAACCGGTCCAGCGTAAGCGTTGCCGGCGGTCATGAGCAATGCGGCTGTCGCTGCGGCGAGTTTCGATTTCATCAACTGGCTCCCTTTCAAATGATAATCAGGTCATCTCGGTTCTGTTCGCCCAACTCGCCTTTCGGGGTTAGATCGAATCGTTAATCGGACGTTAACACAAGTCATCAGGTCGCTCGGCACTATTCCGACTAACCCAGGTCATGGAGAGCCGAAAATGCGTCCCGAAACGAAACAGGTTTACCTGTTACGACTGTCGGCTTTGTCATTACGCTCACGGTGGGATCAGCGCTTAGGATTTAGGCCCGTGCGAATGGCGTCTCACGATTTGAACGCTTAAGACTGGGCGGATGCGAAAACTTTCCGTCTCGGGCCAAACGCTGCCGCCGCTCGACAACACACTGGATTGGCGCCGCCGGGCGGCCAAGCTCTTGGCGAAGGGCGATCGCAAGGGCGCCGCCAAGGCATTCCAGCGCTATATCGCCGCGCCGATGACGCAGCCGCTTTTGCGCAGTGCTCAGGCGTCGATCGCACGACGCGATTTCGCCTCGGCCGAGTTCTTGCTCGACCAACATCTCGCCAGCGATCCAGACGATCCCGCGGCGCTGCATTTGCTCGGGCAGGTCGCGTTGGCGACCGGCAAGTTCGGCGCAGCGGAGGCGGCGTTGCGCCGCGCGATTGAAATCGTGCCCGCATTCGCCGAAGCGCGCTATCGCCTCGCCTTGGCTTGCCTTTCGCAGGGTAAGTTCGATCTCGCACTGGCCGAGGCCGATCACTTGCTGCGCACGGCCCCCCGCCACCTCGACTATCTCCGGATGCGGGCGGCGGCACAACTCGGCCGGGGAGACGCGGTCAAAGCTGCCGAAACCAATGCGGCACTGGTTCAGGCGCATCCCGGACGAGCCGATCTGTTGCTCGCTTACGGTAATTCGCTCCGGCCGCTGCGCCGCGCGAAGGATGCCGCCGCCGCCTATCGCGGCGTCATCGATCTGGCGCCACATATGGGCGAGGCCTGGTGGCAACTCGCCAACATGAAGATCGCCGCGCTCGATGACGAAGACGTCGCGACGATCCGGACGATCCTCGCTTCGGATGCGCCGTCCGGTGACGATCGGTGCCATTTGAATTTCGCCCTGGCGCGCGCGCTCGAGGATCGCGGGGACTACGGCCCGGCCATGGAGGCCTATCGCGTCGCCAATCGCGAGCGGCTGCGCATCCAGCCCGAAGTGCCGGGCATTACCGGTGCCGAACTGGCCGATCGCGCGATTGCGTTGTTCACGCCGGAGTTTCTGGCAGCGCATGAGGGGATGGGCGATCCGTCGCGCGCGCCGATCTTCATCCTCGGCATGCCGCGCAGCGGATCGACGCTCGTCGAGCAGATTTTGGCGGCGCATCCCCAGATCGAAGGAATGCAGGAACTACCCGAGCTCGGCCTGGTGGTGCGTACGCTCGATAATGGCGGCCATCCGGGCGCGGCAGCTTATCCCGAAAGCCTCGCCGATTGCGGGCCGGATCGGTTACGCGCCCTCGGGGCGGAGTATCTGGCAGGCGTCGCCGCCAAGCGCCGCACCGATCGCCCGCATTTTCTCGACAAGCAATGGTCGAACTGCCTGCATGTCGGGCTGATCAACTTGATACTGCCCAACGCGCGGATCATCGACACCCGCCGCGATCCACTCGCCTGTTGCCTGTCGATGTTCCGCCAGCATTTCGCCAGGGGCGCGTCGTTCACTTACTCCATCGACAGCCTTGCCCAGACATATCGTGCCTATGACCGGCTGATCGCCCATTTCGATGCCGTCCGCCCCGGGCGGATCAAACGCATCCAGCTCGATCACCTGATCAGCGACACCGAAGCGACGGTGCGCGATTTGCTAGATCACCTGGAACTGCCGTTCGCGCCCGAGTGCCTGCGCTTTCACGAATCCGACCGTCCGGTATTCACGCCGAGCGCTGAACAAGTACGCCGGCCGATCAATCGTGACGCGGATGCGCTGGTGGCGGGATTCGCGCCCTTCGTGGATGATCTTCGCGCCGCCTTGGGCAATCTCTTCGCCGCATCCTGACGGCTTTTTACGCTAGAAGCGGCGCCGTTTCCTACGCGGCGGACCGTGCATGACGCAGACAGGCTTTCGCGCTTTAAAGAAGCGTTGGCGTGCGTCGTGCTATGCGGCCACTATGTAGGCGGCGATGTATGGGATCGATCAACCGATGACGGCGCGGGTTTCCGGCAATCGCGCGCAGCCTCCGCTCACGCACCTGCAGCGGCTGGAAGCGGAGAGCATCCATATCCTGCGCGAGGTAGTGGCCGAGGCGGAGCGCCCGGTCATGCTCTATTCGGTCGGCAAGGACAGCGCGGTGATGCTGCACTTGGCGAAGAAGGCCTTTTATCCGGCGCCCCCGCCCTTCCCGCTGCTTCATGTCGATACGACCTGGAAATTCCGCGACATGTATGCCCTGCGCGACAAGGCGGCGCGCGATGCGGGGATGGAGTTGCTTGTCCATCAGAACCCCGAGGCCGCCGCGCGGGGGATCAATCCGTTCGACCATGGGGGGCTCCATACAGATATGTGGAAGACCGAGGGTCTGAAGCAGGCGCTCGATAAATACGGCTTCGACGCCGCGTTTGGCGGCGCGCGGCGCGACGAGGAAAAGAGCCGCGCCAAGGAACGGGTATTCAGCTTCCGCTCGGCGAGCCATCGCTGGGACCCGAAGGCGCAGCGGCCCGAACTCTGGAACCTCTACAACGCGAAGAAGGCCAAGGGCGAAAGCATCCGCGTCTTCCCGCTGTCGAACTGGACCGAACTCGACATCTGGCAATATATCGATCTGGAGGGGATCGAGATCGTCCCGCTTTATTTCGCCGCGCCGCGCCCGACGGTCGAGCGCGACGGCATGCTGCTGATGGTCGACGATGAACGCTTCCGCCTCGCGCCCGGCGAAGTGCCGGTCGAACGCTCGATCCGTTTCCGCACGCTTGGCTGCTATCCGCTGACCGGCGCGGTCGAGAGTGAGGCGGCGACGCTGCCCGACATCATCCAGGAAATGCTGCTGACGACCACCAGCGAGCGCCAGGGCCGCGCGATCGACCACGACCAGGCGGCGTCGATGGAGAAGAAAAAGCAGGAGGGCTACTTTTGACCGCCGCCTTCCGCCCCGACGCGTTGATCGCGCAGGACATTCAAGCCTACCTGGCGCAACATCAGCGCAAGACGTTGCTGCGCTTCATCACCTGCGGGTCGGTGGACGACGGCAAGTCCACGCTGATCGGGAGGCTGCTGTACGACAGCAAGATGATCTTCGACGACCAGCTCGCCGCGCTGGAGGCCGACAGCAAGCGGGTCGGCACACAGGGTCAGGAAATCGATTTCGCGCTGCTGGTGGACGGCCTCGCCGCCGAGCGCGAACAGGGTATCACGATCGACGTCGCCTATCGCTTCTTCGCGACCGAGAAGCGCAAATTCATCGTCGCCGACACGCCGGGGCACGAGCAATATACCCGCAACATGGTGACCGGCGCCTCGACCGCCGACCTCGCCGTGATCCTGATCGACGCACGCAAGGGCGTGCTGACCCAGACGCGGCGGCACAGCTATCTCGCGCACCTGATCGGCATCCGCCACGTCGTGCTGGCGGTGAATAAGATGGACTTGGTCGGCTACGATCAGGCGACCTACGACGCGATCGTCGCCGATTATGCCAAGTTCGCGAAGAGTATCGGTATCGCCGCGTTCACGCCGATCCCGATATCCGGATTCAAGGGCGACAACGTCACCGCCCCCTCCCCCAACACGCCGTGGTATGTCGGCCCGAGCCTGATCGAGCATCTCGAGACGGTCGAACTCGACGCCGACGCCGACCGCGCCAAGCCGTTCCGCATGGCCGTGCAATGGGTCAATCGTCCCAATCTTGATTTCCGGGGATTTGCCGGGACGATTGCGGCTGGGACGATCGCGCCCGGCGACGCCATCCGGGTGCTACCTTCGGGCAAGACGTCCTCTGTCGAGCGAATAGTGACGTTCGATGGTGATCTGGATTTGGCGGTCGCCGGCCAGTCGGTGACGCTGACCCTGGCGGACGAGATCGATTGCTCGCGCGGCGACGTCATCGCGGTCGCCGACAACCCGCCGCAGGTCGCCGACCAGTTCGAGGCGACGATCGTCTGGATGGCGGACGACGCGCTGCTGCCCGGCCGCGGATACTGGCTGAAGCTCGGTACCCAGACCGTCACCGCACAGATCCACGCGCCCAAATATCAGGTCAACGTCAACACGCTCGAACAAATCGCGGCAAAGACGCTCGATCTCAACGCAATCGGCGTCGCCAACCTGGTGACCGACAAGCCGATCGTGTTCGAACCCTATGCCGACAGCCGCGAGCTCGGCGGTTTCATCCTGATCGACAAGCTGACCAACGCGACGGTCGCTGCCGGCATGCTGCACTTCGCCCTGCGCCGCGCCCGCGACGTCCATTGGCAATCGATCGACGTGACGCGCGCCGCTCATGCCCAGCAAAAGGGCCAGGAGCCGAAGGTCCTGTGGTTCACCGGTCTGTCGGGTTCCGGCAAGTCGACCATCGCCAATCTGGTCGAGAAGAAGCTGTTCGCGCTCGGCCGGCATTCCTACCTGCTCGACGGCGACAATGTGCGGCATGGGCTCAACAAGGACCTTGGCTTCAACGATGCCGACCGGATCGAGAATATCCGCCGCGTCGGCGAAGTCGCCAAGCTCATGACAGATGCCGGCCTGATCGTGCTGACGGCTTTCATTTCGCCGTTCCGCGCCGAGCGCGAACTGGTCCGCGCGATGCTACCGGCGGGCGATTTCGTCGAGATTTTCGTCGACACGCCGCTTCAGGTGGCCGAGGCGCGCGACGTGAAGGGCCTCTACAGGAAGGCGCGCACCGGGGAGATCGCCAACTTCACGGGCATCTCCAGTCCCTACGAAGCGCCCGAACGGCCGGACATCCGCGTGGATACCACTGCGGAAACTCCCGAGGCGGCGGCGGAGCGGATCGTCGAACATATCATGGGCGTCTGGAGTCCTGACCTGTGAGCGCGCCCACGCAGGACGACGCAGATTTCGCCGCGCGGATCGCGGAAGCGGCAGGGAAGCTGCTCCAGGAAGTACGCGCGTCGCGGGATTGGGAGCCGAAGGAACTCGGCAAGGCGGGCGATAGCGCCGCGAACGACCTGCTATGTCACGCGATCACCACAGAACGGCCCGACGATGGCTTGTTGTCGGAAGAGCGCAAGTGTGACGGTTCGAGGCTCCTGAAATCGCGAACGTGGATCATCGATCCGGTCGACGGCACCCGCGAATATGGCGAGGCGCGCGAGGACTGGGCGGTGCACGTCGCGCTCTGCGTCGACGGGGAGCCCGTGCTCGGCGCAGTCGCCTTGCCGGATGTGGGACTGGTGCTTCGCTCGGATGCTCCCCCTGCCCTTGGCCCCCTCAACGATCCGCCCCGCATGCTGGTCAGCCGCACGCGCCCAGCGGCCGAAGCCGTCGCAGTCGCGGAAGCTATCGGTGCGGAACTCGTTCCGATGGGATCGGCAGGTGCAAAGGCGATGGCCGTGGTGCGCGGGACCGCCGACATCTATCTGCATTCGGGCGGGCAATATGAATGGGACAGCGCCGCCCCGGTCGCGGTCGCGCTCGCCGCGGGGCTGCATTGCGCGCGGCTCGACGGCACGCCGCTCATCTACAATTGCGAAGATACATACGTTCACGATCTGCTGATCTGTCGTAAGGAACTGGTCGGCGCGGTGATGGCCGCGCTCGGCTGAGGGAGCGCGCATGCCCATCTACGAACTCGACGGCAAAGTCCCCGTCATTGGCAAGGGCGTGTGGATTGCGCCCGACGCGCATGTGATCGGGGAGGTCGTGCTCGGCGACGATGTCGGCGTGTGGTTCGGCACGGTAATCCGCGGCGACACGTCGCTGATCACGGTGGGGGACCGCACGAATTTGCAGGACGGCAGCATGCTGCATTCCGACCATGGCGTGCCGCTGACGATCGGTGTGGAGTGCACGATCGGCCACCATGCGATCCTGCACGGCTGCACCATCGGCGACCGCGTGCTCGTCGGGATGGGCGCCACTGTCCTGAACCAGGCGGTCATCGGCGACGAATGCGTGGTCGGCGCCAACGCCCTCGTGACGGAGGGCAAGAGCTTCGAACCGGGCAGCCTGATCGTCGGCAGCCCCGCCCGTAGCGTCAAGACGCTCGATCCCGGCAAGCGCGCGTTCCTGAAGCTCTCCGCCGATCACTATGTCGCGAACGCGCACCGGTTCGCGAAGGGCCTGAAGCGGATCGACTGATCCCGCCGTCACCCCGGCCTGGAGCCGGGGTGACGTTTTTTCAGACGAGAAAGCGAGATGCCGGATCAAGTCCGGCATGACGGGAACGAGGCTCTAGCTCGCCGCCCCGGCCCACCCCGCCACGCCGCCCCGTAGCCGATCGGCCACCGCCTTGCGGACGGCGATCTGCGACAGCGCACGCTTCGCGCCGCCGCGCGCCGTTTCGGGTTGCTTGGCGGCAAAGGCCTGAATTTTGCCGGGCATGGCGGGGTCGTTCGATCCAGCGCCCAGGCTCGGAATGAACGCCGCGCGAGAACTCGCCTCCAGCGCGCCGTTGACCAACTCCGCATTCGCAACCGCGAAATCGAACGCCAGGTCGGGGTGCCCACCGGCCACCGCACGCAGGATCGTCGGCTTCTGTTGCGCGGTCAGCACGTCGCCTTTGACCAGATCAAGCGCGCGCGCCGCCAGCACCGGGTCCTTCGCCGACCCGAGCAGCCGGACATATTCGTTCTTCACCACCGGATTGTTCTCCGCCTTGAACAGCGCGAGCAGGTCATCCCACTCGGCCGGCGTCGCGTTGGCGGCGAAGGTCGCCAGGATCGGCGCGCGGATCGCTGGCGGGATCGCCGACTGATCGGTCTTGAGTCGGGCGAAATAGGCCCGCGCACGCTTGAGCACCTCGGGATCGCCGGCGCGGCCCAGCCGTCCAACCAGATCCTCGCGCAAATTGGTGACGAGCGGCGATTCGCCCGCTCGCGCCTCATACCCGATCTTCGCCAGCACGGGTCCGAGCTTGCGGATCGTCAACGCATTGACCTGGGCGTTCAGCGGCGTGCCGCCGTAGAGTCCCGAAAGACTGCCGAGCTGGCCCGATACCAGCGACCATTCGAGCGGGCTCGCGTCAGCAGGCACCGCGTCGAGCGTTGCTGCATACGTGGCAAAGTCCTGATCGCCGCTCCGCGCCAACGCATAATCGTCGCCCAGCATGCCGAGCCGATCGGCCAGATCCATCTTGGCGTAATTCGCGACCAGCGCGGCATGCGGCTCCGCCGCGTAGCGAACGCGCGCGTAGCTGCCCTTCCCCAGATTGACGACGACTGGCGCGCAACCCTTCACCGTCACCGAATAGGGTTTGTCGCTTTTGACCAACGACGTCGTGACCGGCCCGCCGATGCTCGCAACGCGCAACGGCACTTGCCACTGCTGCGGCGTCTTCGACGCGGCATCGAGCCCGAACCGCCCCTGATCGAGCGTGACCAGCGTATTGCCGTTGGTGCACGTCGCACTGGTCACGGTGATCAACGGCACGCCGCCCTGCAGCGTGAAGTCGTGCGCGAACGACGCGACCGGCTTGCCCGACGCTTGCTCCAGCTCGGCCCAAAGCTGATCGGTCTGCGTGTTCCCATATTTGTATTTGGCCATGTAGCGGCGGATGCCAGCACGGAACGCATCCGGCCCGATCGTCGATTCGATCATGCCGATCACCGCCTGGCCCTTTTGATAGGTGATCGTGTCGAACGCCTCGCCGATCTGATCGACGGTCTCGACGTGGCGGATGATCGGATGGGTCGCCGCCGTCGCATCGAGCGCAAAGCCAGCCTCGCGATCCGACGACACCGCCGCATCACGCGCGAACCAGTCGGGATTGAGATCGGCCGACGCCTTGTTCTCCATCCACGACGCAAAACCCTCATTCAGCCACAGGTCGTCCCACCAGCGCATCGTGACGAGGTCACCGAACCATTGGTGCGCCATTTCATGCGCGACGACGACGAAGATGCGCTGTTTGTCGCTTTCGGTGGCGCGCTTCTGGTCGAACAGCAATTCGGGTTCGAAATAGAAGATCGCGCCCCAATTCTCCATGGCGCCGAAAAACTGGCTGGTGCCGGGTCCGGCGATCATGTCCAGCTTGGGCAGCGGATAAGGCTGGCCGAAATAGTCGTTGTAATAGGTCAGCAGGCGCTTGGCCGATGCAAGCGCGTAGTCGCCCTGATGCGACACGCCCTTGCGCGTGATGACGCCGATTTCGGTCTTGCCGGCCATCACCGTCTTGCGCTCCATGTCGCCCATGCCGAGGAACAGCAGGTAGCTCGACATGACCGGCGACTGTTTGAAGCTGTAGAGTTGCGTGCCGTCGGGTCGCGGGGTCACGACGCCCGGCATGTTCGAGAAAGCAAGTTGCCCCTTGGGCGCAACCGCCCGCAGCGTGAACTTCGCCTTGAAGCTCGGTTCGTCCCACATCGGCGCGAACCGGCGGGCGTCGGGCGCCTCGAATTGCGTCGCGAGCATCCGGGCCTTCGACCCGTCGTTGTTGGTATAGTCGATCGCGAAGAAGCCGGCGGCGGACTGGTTGATCTTGCCGGTCCAGGCGAACGCAATCGTATGGACCCCGACCTTCGCTGCCATGGGGAGCGTCAGCGTCACGCGCTGATTGGCGTCATCCAGCTTGAACGTCACCGCCTTGCCATCGACCGTCGCCTTGTTGATCGCGAGTTCGGCGGCGTTGAGCGTGATCGTCTTCGTCGCCGTCTTCACGTCGACCGTAATCGTTTCGCTTCCAGTGAAGGTCATCGCCCCCGCGTTGGGATTGATCGTGATGTCATAGGCGACCGGCACGACGTCACGGCCCAGTTGCGCGGCGGCGAGCGCCGGACTTGCGGTGGTGACCATCAGCGCGGCGGCGGCGGCAAGAAGCTTCATTGGGCGACCTTCATTCTTGGTGTGTTGCCGGGCCATAACGCCACGGCGGTGATTGGCAAATGGATTGATCCGGTCAGAATCGGCCGTGACGTACCGTCATTTCGAAAGGGCTTTTCTGTGGTTACGGCTGCGCTATGAACCTAGCATGAGCCTGCCGCCTTTGTTCGATCGCCTGCGCCTGCCCGTTATCGGGTCGCCGCTTTTCATCATCTCCGGCCCGGAACTGGTCATCGCCCAGTGCAAGGCTGGGATCGTCGGCTCCTTCCCCGCGCTCAACGCTCGGCCCCAGTCGCTGCTTGACGAGTGGCTGCACCGCATCACCGAGGAATTGTCGGCGCATAACCGCGACAACCCAGACCGGCCCGCCGCGCCGTTCGCGGTCAACCAGATCGTCCACAAATCGAACGACCGGCTCGAAGCCGACCTGATGACCTGCGCCAAGTGGCAGGTGCCGATCATCATCACGTCGCTCGGCGCGCGCGAGGAACTCAACACCGCCGTCCATGGCTGGGGCGGCATTACGCTGCACGACGTGATCGACGATCGGTTCGCGCGGAAAGCCATAGAAAAGGGTGCGGACGGGCTGATCGCGGTCGCGGCCGGCGCCGGGGGCCATGCCGGCCGGCTGTCGCCGTTCGCGATCATCCAGGAAATCCGCCAGTGGTTCGACGGCCCGCTCGCTTTGTCGGGGTCGATTGCCAATGGCGGCGCGGTGCTGGCGGCACAAGCGATGGGGGCTGATCTCGCCTATATCGGCTCGCCGTTCATCGCGACCGACGAGGCCAACGCGGTCGAGGGCTACAAACAGGAGATCGTCGAGAGCAAGGCCGCCGACATCGTCTATTCGAACCTGTTTACCGGCGTTCACGGCAATTACCTGCGCGGCTCGATCGTCGCGGCCGGCATGGACCCGGATAATCTGCCCGAAGGCGACCTCAGCACGATGAATTTCGGCGACGGCAATTCGAGCAAGGCCAAGGCGTGGAAGGACATCTGGGGGTCCGGTCAGGGCATCGGCGTGATCGACAAGGTCGAACCCGTCGCGGTGCGGGTCGATCGGCTGGAAGCGGAGTACAAGGCGGCGAAAGCGCGGATCCTGGCCTAACCGTGCTCCTGCGAAAGCAGGAGCACAGGGTCGCGCTTACCGAAAACTATCCTAGGCTCCTGCCTTCGCAGGAGCACGCTAATGGATCAAAAAGCCATCGCCAGCCGGGCCTGCATATGCTGCACAGGGCTGTCGGACGGTTGCGGCTCGACCTGCGCATCATCGAGCCGCGCGACGCGGCGATGAAGGTCGATGCTCGCGGCGATCAGCGTGCGGGCCTCTGCCGGCATCTGCTCGAGCACGGCTTCGTCGGTGACCGGCGCATCGCCCAGCCGGCGCGCCGGATCGAGCGCGTCGCGCGCGCTGAGCTCGCCCGCATCGACCGCGCGCTGAGTCAGCAGCCAGGCAATGATGTGCATCAGCCGCGTCGTCACCTTCAACGATTCGCAGGAAAAGGTAACACGCCCCAGCGGGTCGAGCGCTTCGCGTTCGATCCGTGCGCCTTGGTCGAAATAGCCCCGCGCCTCGTCGGCGAGCAGCATCGCATCGACATAGAGCGAGTCGATCATCCGGCGATGAATCCGCGCGTTGGTTACATCGGCTGCCATGTCGGCAACGTCGCCTGAATCGACCGCAGCCGCAAGGGGAACTCGCTGACTCCGCGTCCCAAATTCGATCAGGCGATTATATCCGGGATGAGCTGATCCTCCAGCATCGCGATCTCGTCCTTCAACGCCAACTTGCGCTTCTTCATCCGGGCAAGCTGGAGCTGATCGCTCGTACCGAGCAGCCGCAATGCGTCGATCGCCGAGTCGAGGTCGCGATGCTCGGTCCGAAGCGTGCCGAGCCGTAGGATGATCTGGGCCTCGTCCATGGATTCTCCACATTTCCCGGCACTTTTCCGATCATCGGCAAAACGACGCGGCGTGTCGATTCGCAAGCGAAATCGATGGCGACTTTTAACGCTTTTCGTGTTCTATTTGCTTCCCCCACTGAATGAAGGAGGTTGCTCCCATGCAGAACCCGCATCTTTCGGCTCTCGAGACGAAGCACAGCGTGCTGGACCGGCAGATCATGGCCGAGAGCCATCGCCCGGCGCCGGATTCACGCATTCTGGCGGACCTCAAAAAGCAGAAATTGCGAGTGAAGGAAGCGATCGCCTCGCTGTAACGGGCAAAGTGGGCGTCCTCGGCCCGCCCGGGGCGCCCGTTTTAAAAGAGCGGCTTTAACGGCTCGCTTTTCGTGGGTGCGCTCCGCGAGCTCACGGGCTTTCGCGCTTTCAGCGGATCGATCGGGTTGTCGAAGGCGATGCCGATCCGCCCCGCCGCGCTCCACGCGACTTGCCCGGTCACCCTGCCGACGCCGCGCAGGTCGATGTCGACCGGATTGCCGATGTCCAGCGGATGCGCATATTCCGCCATCAGCCCGCCCGGCGACAGGTTGCGCACGCGCACCTGGAGCGGCCCCGGCCGTCCGTGGATCGCAAGGTCCGCGACCAGGAACAGACTGTCACGCGACTTTGCCCGCTTCGCCGAATCGACGCTCAAATCGGGAAAAGTGTTGGGTGTGGAATCGTTCATGCGCCCTGCCCGAAACGGAAACGTCTCGCCAGCGCACGGATAAGGCCGAATTGTTGTCGAAAGGGTTAAAGCCGCGGCAGGGCTAATGTCCCGATTCAGTCCTCGCGGGACACCTTCTCGTTACGTTCGTGACGCTCCTGCGCCTCGACGGTCATCGTCGCGATCGGGCGGGCCTCCAGCCGGCCCAGCGAAATCGGCTCGCCAGTAACCTCGCAATAGCCATATTCCCCGTCCTCGATGCGGCGCAAGGCAGCGTCGATCTTCGCGATCAGCTTGCGCTGGCGATCGCGCGTGCGGAGTTCGATCCCCCAATCGGTCTCGCTCGACGCACGATCGGTCAGATCCGCCTCGCGCAGCGGTTCGACCTGCAACTGCGACAATGTGGTTTCGGCTTCCTTGAGGATCGCCTCTTTCCAGCGGAGCAGCTTGGTGCGGAAATACGCTTGCTGCCGCGGGTTCATGAACTCTTCGTCCGCGCTCGGACGATAGCCGTCGTCGGCGTCGTTCGCGGGCAGTTCGAAACTGGAATCTTCTAAGCGATTCAAAGCCGTTGCCATCCCCACTCTCCCGACTGACCCGTGGCGCCGCTTCTGCCGCTGCCCCGGGTCGCCCCGTGGGGCGGGCCTATAGCGATGCTCGGGCGGCTCCACAAGCAATTGACGACAGGCCGTTTCGATCGCTCCCGTCGCCGGCCCTCCGGGTATAGCAGTCCGGCTTTCGCAGCCCTGAACCCCATGGTCAGGAGCATGAAAGTAAAATCGAACAGCATCGAGCCACGGTGAGCGAGCGCCGTCACGTTTCACAATGAAACGTTAACTATAACTGCATCGCGACAGTCACGGCGAAAGACGTTTCCGTATCATTATTCTTGGTTAATGGCGTTGCACTTAATGTTTTGTTTCGCACTATGCCAATAGTGGCTCACCAGCTGCAATGAAGCATCACCGTCTCCGGTTTTTGGGGGATTGGGACGGTTAACGATAAGAGAGTGACGCGATGTCTGTTCGGATGGCCATGGCAAAACTTTGCGCCTGCGCTTGCGGCGGCGCGATCATCGGCGGGGGCGCCGTCAAGGTATCCGAAACGGCCAAGCCGCGCGCCGGGTACGCCAAGACGACATACAAGAAGCGCGTCGTCCGCACGACGCGGACCGCCTCGGCCCGCGCCGCACGCGTTCGCAAGGTCGTGACCACGACCACGACGGCCTGCCCGCCTGCGGTCGTCACCGTTGCCGGTGGCCCGCCGCTACCCGCTCCGCCGCCCTTCACGGGGTCGAGCGGTGATGGCGGCGCGGTAGTCGTCGGGGGTTCGGGCGGCGGTTTCGGCGGCGGCTTCTTCACTGGCGGCTTTTTCGGCGGCAGCGGCGGATCATCGGGCGGCGGGATCGTTGTATCATCGACCTCCTCGACCAGCGGCGGATCGACCAGCAGCTCGACGTCGGGCGGTTCCTCTTCGACCTCCTCCGGCGGCAGCGGCGGGTCCTCGACCTCGTCGTCGACCGGCGGTTTCTCGTCGGGCAGCACCTCGTCCAGTTCGTCGGGCAACGTCTCGTCCGCGTCGGGCGGATCGTCGGGCAACGTGTCGTCCGCATCGGGCGGCTCGTCTAGCTCCTCTTCGGGCAATGTCTCGTCGTCCTCGAGCGGCGACGTGTCCTCGTCGACATCTTCCTCGTCGTCGGGCAACGTCTCCTCGTCGTCCTCGTCCAGCGGCAATGTGTCGTCGTCGACCTCGTCCTCGACCTCCTCGTCGTCCAACGGCTCGTCGAGCTCGACCTCGTCGTCTTCGAACGGCTCGAGTTCATCCAATTCGTCGGCCAGCAGTTCCTCGTCGAGCTACGGCTCGTCGTCCAAGGGCTGGAGCTCGTCGAGCAGCTGGGGCGGTTCGAGCGGCTGGCACGGCAGCAGCGGCTCGACCGGTTCGTCGGGCGGTCCGCCCGCGCCGGTTCCCGCACCGCCGATGATCTTCCTGTTCGGTGGCGCCGCCGCCGCCTTGGTCGCGCGCAAGCGCTTCGCCAAACAGACGACCGTTACCGCCTAAGGCGTATCTTTGTAGGGCGGGGTCAGGCCGGCGGGACCATCAGGTCCCGCCGGCCTTTCCTTTTCGCGCGCGGGTTGCGCAGCCCGCCCCGCCCCGCCATAGCCGCGTCGCCATGCACGACATCCGCCAGATCCGCGACAACCCGGAAGCTTTCGACGCAGGACTTGCCCGGCGCGGCCTGTCGCGGATGGCCACGGACTTACTCGCGCTCGATGAGAAAAGGCGCGCGGTGATCACCGAATTGCAGGCAGGTCAGACGCGCCGCAACGAAGCATCGAAAGCGATCGGCGCGGCTAAGGCCGCGAAGGACGAAGCGACCGCTCAGGCGCTGATGGCGGAAGTCGCCACGCTCAAGATGCGGATGCCGGAACTGGAGGAGGAGGAGCGGGCGGCGGAGGCGGCGCTCAACGATTCGCTTGCCGCAATCCCCAACCTCCCGCTCGCCGACGTGCCGCAGGGCGCGGACGAAGACGATAACGAACTCGTGGCCGAGCATGGCAAGCGTCCCGACTTCGCCTTCGCGGTTCGGGAGCATGACGAGATTGGCCCCCCGCTCGGTCTCGATTTCGAGACCGGCGCGATACTCGCCGGTGCGCGATTCACGCTGGTGCGCGGGGCGGCGGCGCGGCTCAACCGCGCGCTCGGCCAGTTCGGCCTCGACGTGCTGACGCGCGATCACGGTTATGAGGAAGTCGTCCCGCCGCTGATGGTCCGGGATGATGCAATGTTCGGCACCGGCCAGCTCCCCAAATTCGCCGAGGATCTGTTCCAGACCACCGACGGCCGCTGGCTGATCCCGACCAGCGAGGTCAGCCTGACCAACATCGTCCGCGAAAAGATCCTGAGCGGTGATGAACTTCCCTTGCGCTTTACCGCCCTCACCCCCTGCTTCCGTTCCGAGGCGGGCGCGGCGGGACGCGATACGCGCGGGTTCATCCGCCAGCACCAGTTCGAAAAGGCCGAAATGGTCTCGATCGTCGCGCCGGATCAGTCCGAGGCCGAGCACGAACGCATGACCGCCGCCGCCGAGGACGTGCTGACACGGCTCGGCCTGCCCTTCCGTCGGATGAAGCTGTGCACCGGCGACATGGGCTTCTCCGCCGCGCGCACGTACGACCTCGAAGTGTGGCTGCCCGGCCAGGGCCGCTATCGCGAGATTTCGAGTTGTTCGACCTGCACCGATTTCCAGGCGCGCCGCATGAATGCGCGCTATCGCGGCGAGGACGGCAAGCCCGCGTTCGTCCACACGCTCAACGGTTCGGGCCTCGTGGTCGGGCGGATGATGGTCGCGATCCTGGAGAATTATCAGCAGGAGGACGGATCGGTCGCGATTCCCGACGCGCTGCAACCCTATCTGCGCGGTCTCAACCGGCTGGAACCGGCCGCCTGATTGCCTCCCGCCTTGCCTGCGCTATGCTCCGCTAGCGGGGGTTGAACATGCGAGCGACCATGTCTGTAGTGTTGATGCTGGCGCTTACCGGCTGCATCCCCCCGGGACAGGATTATGGGCCGCCCGACGCGGGACAGCCGCAAACGGCTTACGATCCGCCGCCCGGCCGCGACGATCCGCAGGACGATTACGGCCGTCGTCCGATCGATGCCGATGTCCCCGCTCCGCCCGCTGCCCCGCCAGCCTGGGTCGCGCAGCCGGTCACGCCCGACGCGCGGACGATTCCCAACTCGACCTATGTCGTCCGGTCCGACGACACGCTGCGCGGCGTCGCGGAGCGGGTCGGCGCAAGCGCGGAAATCATCGCGGATGCCAACGGCCTGACCGCCCCGTTCACGCTCCGCCCCGGCCAGCGGCTGACGATTCCCGGCGGCCGCTATCACCTGATCCGCCCCGGCGAGTCGGGCATTGCGATCGCGCGCGCCTATGGCGTCAAATGGGCCGACATCGTCGCCGCCAACGATCTGGCCGAGCCTTACGTGCTGCGCTCCGGCCGCCGCATCCTCATCCCGGGCGGCACACCGCCGCAGACGCTTGCGGAGCGCGCCGCCGCGTTCAAGATCGACCTGGGTGACATCGCCACCGGCGGCGGCGAGCCTGCTATTCCCGAAGGTGGCCGCGCGCCCCGCGCCGCCAGCGTCGTACGCAAGCCGCTGCCACCCACCGTGCCGATCGCGACGCCCGGCCCGTTCAACGGCGCCTTCGTGTGGCCCGTCTCCACCGGCAACGTCGTCAAGCGGTTCGGCGCAGGCGACAGCGGGGAGCGCAACGACGGCATCAAGATCGCGGTGCCGCTCGGCACGCCGATCAAAGCGTCAGCGGACGGCGTGGTAATCTACACCGCCACCAACGTCCCAGGCCTCGGCGGGCTGGTGATGGTCAAGCATGGCGACGGCTGGACCAGCGTCTATGGTCATGCCAGCCGCATCCTCGTCCAGCGCGGCCAGGCGGTGAAACGCGGCCAATCGCTCGGGCTGTCGGGGGCGACGGGCTTCGCCGACCGGCCCGAGTTGCACTTCGAGCTGCGCAAGGGGCGTGTCCCGGTCGATCCGCTGAGCGAGTTGCCGAGGCGGTAGTGCGAATGCTACCGGCGCGCGCATCATGACCTACCAATCCGATCTGCTCCGCCTGCTCGACGAGCGCGGCTACATTCATCAGATGACCGACGCGGCGGGGCTCGATGCACTCGCCGCCCAGCAGATCGTGCCCGGCTATATCGGCTTCGATCCAACCGCGCCGTCGCTCCATGTCGGCAGCCTGGTGCAGATCATGCTGCTGCGCCGGTTGCAGCAGTCGGGGCACAAGCCGATCGTGCTGATGGGAGGCGGTACCGGCAAGGTCGGCGATCCGAGCTTCAAGGACGAAGCGCGCAAGCTGATGACGGTCGAGACGATCAACGCGAACATCGCTTCGCTGAAGACCGTATTCGCGAAGTTTCTTAAATTCGGCGACGGTCCGACCGATGCGGTGATGGTCGACAATGCGGAGTGGCTCGACAAGCTCGAATACCTGCCGTTTCTACGCGACATCGGGCAGTATTTCTCGATCAACCGGATGCTCGGGTTCGACTCGGTCAAGCTCCGGCTCGACCGCGAGCAATCACTGTCGTTCCTCGAATTCAACTATATGATCCTTCAGGGCTACGACTTCCTGGAACTGTCGCGGCGGATGGGATGCCGGCTGCAGATGGGCGGGTCGGACCAGTGGGGGAATATCGTCAACGGCATCGACCTCGCGCGCCGCGCCGACGGGACCGAGGTGTTCGCCGTGACGACGCCGCTGATCACGACCGCGGACGGCGGCAAGATGGGGAAGACCGCGGCGGGCGCCGTGTGGCTCAACGAGGATGCGCTGCCAGCCTATGACTATTGGCAGTTCTGGCGGAACACCGACGACCGCGACGTGGGCAAGTTCCTGCGGCTGTTCACCGATTTGCCGCTCGACGAGATAGCCCGGCTGGAGGCGCTGGAAGGCGCGGAGATCAACCAGGCCAAGATCGTGCTCGCCAACGAAGCTACCGCGATGTGCCGGGGGGCGGATGCCGCGACGCTGGCGGCAGATACCGCGCGCAGGACTTTCGAGGAGGGTGCGAGCGGCGATGCGTTGCCGACGCTCGCCGTTAGCGGGTCGGTGGGTATCGTCGATGCGCTGGTCGGTTTGGGCTTCTGCGCATCGAAGGGAGAGGCGCGGCGGTTGATCGCGGGCGGCGGCGCTCGAGTCGACGGCGAGAAGGTCGCGGACGAAACGCTCGTCATTGAAATGGACGGAAATCCGGTCCGCTTGTCGGCGGGCAAGAAGCATCACGGGCTGCTGACGCCTAATTAAAGCATCGTTAACGCCCGTTAAATACGTTCCTTTTCAAGCTTTTCACACGCGAGTTCCTAGCGTGGCGGCGGAACAGGGATGACGATACCGATGGCCGCAGCCGCAATGGCCTTTACCGACAGACGCGACGTCCCGCGCGACGAGGTGGATTATCGCGCGCGGGCCTATGGCGCCGATGCGCAGCCGCTGTCGTTGCAGGTCGTCAACATGTCGGCACAGGGCCTGATGGCGCGAATCGTCGGCGACCGCCCGGTCGGCGAACGGCTGCGCATCACCTTGCCGGTGGTCGGCGCGATCGGCGCCGAAGTGCGCTGGTCGCTCGGCGGTCGGATCGGGTGCGAGCTCGACCGGCCAATCGGGATGGCGGAATATTACGAACTGCTCGCCGCGCTGCTGAAGGGCGTGCGCTAACCCGAGCGGAGAAGCTGCACCCCGGCATCGCGCTCGAACAGATAGAGCGCAATCCGCGCCGCCTGGCCTCGTGGCCCCGCCAGCCCGCCATCACGATCGATCAGGAGGCGCGCGTCGTCATTGGCGATGGGCAGCAGCTCGTTGAGCTGCTCCGGCGTCGCGATCCGGAACCCCTGCTCGCCCGATTGCCGGGTGCCGAGCATCTCCCCCGCGCCGCGCAGCCGCAGATCCTCCTCGGCGATGCGGAAGCCGTCATTGGTCTCGCGCATCAGCGCCAGCCGCGCGCGCGACGTCTCGCTCAGAGTTCCACCGCGGATCAGCAGGCAGATCGACTTTCCGCTTCCCCGCCCCACGCGTCCGCGCAGCTGGTGGAGTTGCGCCAGTCCGAAGCGGTCGGCATGCTCGATGACGATCAGGGTCGCATTGGGCACGTCGACACCGACCTCGATCACTGTCGTGGCGACCAGCACGCCGAGCCGCCCGCTCGCGAACGCGGCCATCACCGAATCCTTCTCGGTGGGCTTCATGCGGCCGTGGACCAGCCCGATGCGGTCGCCGAACCGCGCCTGCAGGGCCGCGGCGCGCGCTTCGGCGGCGGCGAGGTCGGACTTTTCCGACTCCTCGACCAGCGGGCACACCCAATACGCCTGCCCGTCGGCCTCGAGATGCCGACCGATCCCCTCCACCACCTCGCCCAGCCGATCCTCCGACACCACGCGAGTCTCAATTGGCTGGCGGCCCGGCGGCATTTCGTCGAGCCGGCTGACGTCCATTTCGCCATATTGCGCGAGCGTCAACGTGCGCGGAATCGGCGTCGCGGTCATCGCCAGCAGGTGCGGCGCGTTGCCCTTGTCCTGCAGCAGCATGCGTTGCGCGACGCCGAAACGATGCTGCTCGTCCACGACGACTAACCCGAGATCCTTGTAAGTCACCGCTTCCTGGAAAATCGCGTGCGTGCCGACCAGAATGTCGATCGACCCATCGGCGAGCCCCATCAGCGTCGATTCGCGTACTCGCCCCTTATCGCGGCCGGTCAGCACCGCGACGTTTACTGGCAAGCTTGCGAGCATCCGCTGCAACGTTTCGAAATGCTGCCGCGCGAGGATTTCGGTCGGGGCCAGAAACGCACCCTGCGCCCCCGCCTCTACCGCGATCAGCAGCGCCATCGTCGCGACCAACGTCTTGCCCGATCCGACATCTCCCTGGAGCAGCCGCAGCATCGGTGAGGATTGCGCCAGGTCACCCTCGATCTCGCGAATCGTCCGCGCCTGCGCGCCCGTCGGCGCATAGGGCAGCTTGAGCATATCCCGCAGCCGCCTGTCGCTCGCCAGCGCCTTGCCCCGCCGCGCTCGCGACGACGCGCGGACCAGCATGAAGGCGAGCTGGTTGGCGAACAGTTCGTCATAGGCGAGCCGCTCGCGCGCCTTGGCGTCCGCCGGGTCGGCATGCGCGCGCGCCAGCGAATCGCGCCAATCAGGCCATTGGTGCCGCGATTTCAGTCCCGGCTCGATCCATTCGGGCAAATCGGGCGCGCGATCGATCGCCTGATGCGCGAAATCGCCCAGGCGGCGCGAGCTCAGCCCTTCGGACAGCGGATAAATCGCCTCGCGCTCGCGAAACCCCTCCCCAGCGTCGATCAGATCGGGGTGGATGATCTGGAGCTCCTGCCCATACATCTCCAGCTTGCCCGACATCCGCTTCGGCTCGTTGAGCGGCAACAGCTTCCGCACCCAGCCCGACGATCCTCCGAAATAGATCAGGCTGACGTAGTTGCCATGCCCGTCGATCGCGTGGACGCGCATCGGCCCGCGCGGGCTGCTGCTGGTCCTGTAGTCAACCGGCGTCAGCGTGATCGCGATCGTCCGCCCGGCATCCGCCATATCGAGTTCGTCGCGTGGGACTCGATCGATGAATCCGGTCGGCAGGTGGAACGCGACATCGACCACGCGGTGCAGCCCGAGCTTGTCGAGCGGCTTGGCCAGCCCCGGCCCGACGCCCTTCAGCGCGGTGACTTCGGCAAACAGCGGGTTGAGGATGTCGGGGCGCATAGCTATCTGAAACCGACCCTAGCCCCAGCCGACTGCGCCGAAAAGCGCCGCCGGCCAATTGCCGTTGGAACTCCGCATGGACCGCGACATTCGCCTCAAACGCCTGCGCTTTCGTTCGTGGCATCGCGGCACCAAGGAAGCCGACCTGATGATCGGGGGATTCTTCGACCGTCACGGGGCGAGCTGGGACGCGGCGCAGCTCGACTGGTTCGAGGCGCTGCTGGAGGAACAGGACGTCGACATCATGGCCTGGGCGATGGGCACTCTTCCCTGTCCCGAGCGGTGGGAGGGGGCCATGATGGCTCAGATGCGCGCGCTCGATTTCGTTCCGATAGCCGCGAAGCCCGCATGACCGACCCGCGTAAAATTCTATCCGCGACGCAGCCGCTGACGCTGGCGGGCGTCCCGGCGGGATTCCTGCCGGTGCTGCTGGCGGATCTCGCGCGCGCGGCGCCGGCGCGGACGGTATTGATCGCGCCCGACGACGCGGAGATGCGCAGCGTCGCCTCGACGATAGGCTATTTTGCGCCGGAGATCGAGGTGATCGCATATCCCGCGTGGGACTGCCTGCCCTACGACCGCGCGAGTCCGACGCTGCGGATCATGGCCGAGCGGCTTGCGGCGCTGCACCGGCTGCAAGCCAAGCCAAAGGGGCCGCAACTGCTCGTCACGACCGCCAACGCCGCGACGCAGCGCACGCTGACGCCGTTCCGCGTGCGGCAACTGGTCGCGCGGCTGGCGCCCGGCGAGCGGATCGGGCGCGACAAGCTGGCGGCGTTGCTGTCGGCCAACGGCTATGTCCGCACCGACACGGTCCACGACCAGGGCGAGTTCGCGGTGCGCGGCGGGCTAGTCGACCTGTTCCCGAGCGGCGAGGAACAGGCGCTGCGGCTCGATTTCTTCGGCGACGAGATCGAGAGCGTGCGCACGTTCGATCCGAGCGATCAGCGCACGACCGGGCGGATCGATGGTTTTACGTTGCTGCCCGCGTCGGAGGCGCTGCTCGATGACGACTCGATCAAGCGGTTCCGCGCGCGCTATCGCGAGACGTTCGGCGCAACCGCGACCGGCGATCCGCTCTATCAGGCAATCAGCGAAGGCCGCCGCCTAGCCGGGATGGAGCATTGGCTGCCGTTGTTCGAGGAGCGGCTGGAGACGCTGTTCGATCATATCGGCGACGACGCGCTGGTCGTGTGCGAGGCTGGGGTCACCGCGGCTGCCGAGCAGCGGTTCGAGGCGGTCACCGATTATCACGCCAATCGCGTCAAGGCGCAGTCGGGCGATCCGGGCAGCTATCGCCCCCTGCCCGCCAACGCTTTGTACCTCACCGCCGACGATTGGTCCGCCAAGCTCGCGACAGCGAAGGCGCACCTGGCCACGCCGTTCCATGAACCCGAAAGCGCTACCGTTATCGACTTCGACGTCGACGGTCCCCGCGACTTCGCGCCCGAACGCGCGAGCGGCGTCAACATTTACGAGGCCGTCGTCGAGCACCTCGACAAGCTGCGCAAAGACAAGAAGAAACTGATTCTCGCCAGCTATTCCGCCGGGTCGCGCGAGCGGCTCGCGGGGTTGCTGCGCGATCACGACCTGACCGGTGCCGTGCTGGTCGACACCTGGCAGGAGGCGCTCGGCGCGGCGGATCGCGGTGTCGCGCTGACGATCCTGTCGCTCGACCACGGTTTCTCCGCTCCGGACATCGCGTTGCTGACCGAGCAGGATATGCTCGGCGACCGCCTGGTCCGCCGCAACCGGCGCAAGAAATCGGCCGACGCCTTCCTCGCCGAACTCGCTACGCTGTCGCCCGGCGATCTCGTCGTCCACGCCGATCACGGCATCGGCCGCTACGAAGGGCTGACCCAGATCCCGGTGCAAAAGGCGCCGCACGATTGCGTCGCGCTGACCTATGCCGGCGGCGACAAGCTCTACGTCCCGGTCGAGAATCTCGAAGTCCTGAGCCGCTACGGGTCGGACGAAGGCGGCACGCTCGACAAGCTGGGCGGCGAGGCGTGGCAGCGGCGCAAGAGCCGCATGAAGGAGCGCATCCGCGAGATCGCCGGCGAGCTGATCGCGACCGCGGCGGAGCGCGCGCTCCACCCTGGCGACGTCATCACGCCCGACGAGGCAGGCTATCCGGCGTTCGTCGACCGCTTCCCCTATGAGGAAACCGACGACCAGGATCGCGCGATCGACGACGTGCTCGGCGATTTGTCGGCGGGCAAGCCGATGGACCGGCTGGTCGTCGGCGACGTCGGCTTCGGCAAGACCGAGGTCGCGCTGCGCGCCGCGTTCGCCGCCGCGATGGCGGGCAAGCAGGTCGCGATCGTGTGCCCCACCACGCTGCTCGCGCGCCAGCATTACAACAATTTCGTCACGCGGTTCGAAGGCTTCCCGATCAGGATTGGCCGCCTTTCGCGCCTCGTCGGCACCGCCGAGGCGAAAGCGACGCGCGAGGGCCTCGCCGACGGCACGACCGACCTCGTCGTCGGCACGCACGCGATCCTTGCGAAACAGGTCGAGTTCAAGCGGCTCGGCCTCGTCGTGGTCGATGAGGAGCAGCGCTTCGGCGTCACGCACAAGGAACGCCTCAAGACGCTGCGCGCCGACGTCCATGTCCTCACGCTGACCGCGACGCCGATCCCGCGCACCTTGCAGATGGCGATGTCGGGCATTCGCGAACTGTCGGTGATCCAGACCCCGCCGGTAGATCGCCTGGCGGTGCGCACCTACGTCATGCCCTGGGACCCGGTCGTGCTGCGCGAAGCGTTGCTGCGCGAACATTATCGCGGCGGGCAAAGCTTCGTCGTGACGCCGCGCATCAAGGATCTGCCCGATATCGAAGCCTTCCTGCGCGAGCAGGTGCCCGAAGTCCGCTACGTCGTCGCGCACGGCCAGATGGGCGCGGGCGAAGTCGAGGAGCGGATGTCCGCCTTCTACGACAAGAAATTCGAGGTACTGGTTTCGACCACCATCGTTGAATCGGGCCTCGACATCCCCAGCGCCAACACGATGATCGTCCACCGCGCCGACATGTTCGGCCTTGCCCAGCTCTACCAGCTGCGTGGGCGCGTCGGCCGGTCGAAGACGCGCGCCTATGCCTATATGACGACGCCGCCCAACCGCATCGTCACGGAGACCGCCGACAAGCGCCTGAAGGTGCTGAGCGACCTCGACACGATCGGCGCGGGGTTCCAGCTGGCGAGCTACGACCTCGACATTCGAGGTGCCGGCAATCTGCTCGGCGACGAGCAGTCGGGGCATATCCGCGAGGTCGGCTACGAACTCTACCAGTCCATGCTCGAGGAGGCGATCATGGAGGCGAAGGCGGGCGGCATAGCAACGCGTCCGCGCGATTTCAGCCCCCAGATCACTGTCGATGCGCCAATCATGATCCCGGAGGATTACGTCCCCGACCTCGACCTGCGCATGGGCCTCTATCGCCGCCTCAACGACCTCGACGAACAAGACAGCATCGAGGCGTTCGCCGCCGAACTGATCGATCGTTTCGGCCCGTTGCCGGAGGCGACCGCGAACCTGATCAAGCTGATCGAGGTGAAGCTCAACGCCAAGACGGCGTGCGTCGCCAAGATCGACCTCGGGCCGAAGGGCGCATTGGTCAGCTTCCACGACGACAAGCCGCCGAATGTTGAGGGGCTGCTCGCTTATGTCGACCGGCTTAAGGGGGTCGCCAAACTCCGTCCCGACAGCAAACTCGTCATCGCCCGCGAATGGGCCGATCCGCAGGCCCGGTTGAACGGCGCGCTGCAATTGTCGAAGGGGCTGGCCAAGGCCGCGCTATAATCCAATATAAGCATGGGTCGACAACGGCTTATCGGTAACCCCTGCTTTACCCGAGGGGCGTAGGATGGGGACGGGAGGCGCCGATGAACAAGACCGTCCGATTCCAGCGCTGGCGTTTGCTGAGCGCCGCGACGCGTCGGCTCGGCGAGGCGGGTTCGCTCGACGGGATCCTCGAAATCCTGCGCATCAGCGCACGCGCGATCCTGCAATCCGACGGCGTTGCGGTGGTGCGCCGCGAAGGCGACATGGTCCATTATGTCGGCGAGGACGCGATCGCGCCGTTATGGTCGGGCCAGCGCTTCCCGATCGCGACCTGTATTTCCGGAATCTCGATGCTCGAACGGCGGATGGTGGTTATCCCGGACATTCGCGTCGATCCGCACGTGCCGCTCAACGCCTATCTGTCGACGTTCGTCGCCAGCATGGCGATGGCGCCGATCGGCCACGGAGCGCCCGTGGCCGCTATTGGCGCCTATTGGCGGACGACCGCCCCGATCGAGGAGGATGCGCTGACCTTGCTCGACATGCTGGCGCGGGGCGCAAGCGCACAGCTCGAACGGATCGCCGACGAACGGCTCCTGTCGCGCATCGCTTCCTAGCTGCCGGCCAGTTCAGCCAACGCGGCGCTGGACAAGGGCGCGGCACAAAGGAAACCCTGGAATATATCCGCGCCCGCCTCGGCCAGCAGATCGCGCTGGCGTTGGGTTTCGACCCCCTCGACGATGACCGTCAGTCCCAACGCGCGCGCGATCGCGATCACACCCTTCACCACCACTTGGCCGCGCAGCGACCCGTCAATGTCGTGCGTCAGCCGAGCGTCGAGCTTGACCACGTCGGCCGGCAGTTCCTTGAGATACGCCAGACTAGAATAGCCCGTCCCGAAATCGTCGAGCGCGACGCGACATCCGCCCGACCGAAGCGCGTCGAGCACCGCGGCGGCCTTGGCCAGATCGGCGATGAGGTCATGCTCGGTCACTTCGATCGTCAGCCGCGACGCCGGAAAGCCGTGCTGCGCCATCCGCGCGAGCAGCACCTCGGCAAACCCCGATCGGGCGAGATCACGCCCCGTGACGTTGATCGACAGCCGCAAATTGCCGAGCGCAGCGGGCCACGCCGCCGCATCGGCCAGCGCCACATCATGGATTTCGTCGGATACCGCCGCGATCAGCTCCGCGCGCTTGGCCGCGGCGAACAGCCGTTCCGCCCCCACCTCGTCCCTGCCCGGCCGACGCCAGCGCGCCAGCGCCTCGGCGCCGACGATCGCGCCGCTCGCCATCGACACTTGCGGCTGGAACAGCACGACGATTTCGCCACCGCCCAGCGCTGGGGGTAAATGGTCCGAGAGTCGCCGGCCGCGCGGCGTCCCCTGTTCGTTGGTTTGTCGCCCCGCTGGTCGATGCATCGTCTGTCCTTACGCACCGCGCCCTGTTCGGCCAAGCACTTGTGCGTTTGCGTCGCACCGCCTAGCTCTCGCCTCACGATGGCGTCCCAATCCGCCCTGATCGGCAACCCATTGAAAGATGGGCACGGCCGCACGATCAGCTATCTGCGCGTGTCCGTGACGGACCGCTGCGACTTGCGCTGCCGCTATTGCATGGCGGAGAAGATGACCTTCCTGCCGCGGAACGCGCTGCTCGCGCTGGAAGAAATCGCCATCATCGCCGAACGCTTCATCGCGCGCAGCGTTACCAAGATCAGGCTGAGCGGCGGCGAGCCGCTGGTGCGGCGCGACGTGATTGATCTCGCGCGGCGATTGGGCCGGCATATCGGGTACGGGCTCGACGAACTGACGATGACGACCAACGGCACGCGGCTCGCGGAACATGCGGAGGCGCTGCATGCCGCCGGGATGCGCCGCCTCAACGTCAGCCTCGACAGCCGTGATCCCGACCGATTCCGCTATATCACGCGGCACGGCGATGTGGGCCAAGTCCTCGACGGGATCGCGGCGGCGAAATCTGCCGGGCTGGCGGTCAAGATCAACATGGTCGCGCTGAAGGGCCTTAATGCCAACGAGATTGCCCCGATGCTCGCCTGGTGTGTCGAGCAGGGCCACGACCTCAGCTTGATCGAGACCATGCCGCTGGGAGCGATCGACGAGGATCGCGCCGATCGTTTCCTGCCACTGACCGATGTGTTCGCCGACCTGTCGGAAGCGTTCGGTCTGACTCGCGATACGCACGACAGCGGTGGCCCGGCGCGCTATTGGCGAGTGGGCGCGAGCGGCACGCGGCTGGGCCTGATTTCCCCGCTGACCGCCAATTTCTGCGACGGCTGCAATCGCGTGCGGCTGACCACCGAGGGCCGGCTATACTCGTGCCTCGGCCATGACGATCAGGTCGATCTGAAGGTCGCCCTGCGCGAGGGCGGAGTCGCGGGCCTCGACGCCGCGATCGACCGCGCCGTCGCGATCAAGCCCGCCCGCCACGATTTCCGCGTCGCCGCTGGCGCGGCGCCCACCGTCGCGCGCCATATGAGCGTCACCGGCGGATGATCGGCGCCTGCACTCATGGCCGGCAATGGTCGAGATCGCCCGGGAAAGGCCGCCGGCGAGGAGCGCAGCGCAGTCGCGTAGCCGGCGCTACGCGCAAGCAAGCGACGAAGACCGGTGGGCTTTCCCGGGCCGCGAAGCGGCGGGCGGAATTTCGCACCGGGACGTCGTCGCTCGTCGGTCACGATGCATTTGGCATCGCTCCCTCCTTGCTCCTTGCCCAGCACGAAATTCCGCTCCGTCTCGACCGTTGCCGGCCATGAGTGCAGGCCCCAAACGCGCCCTGGTCGTCTCGCCGACCGCCCAAGCCCAAACCGCTAAGCGCGAGTTGCGCGGCGCCTATGACTGGGTGCCGGTCGAGGAGGCGGAGTTGATCGTCGCGCTCGGCGGCGACGGTTTCATGCTTCAGACGCTCCACGCGATGCTCGAGCGGCGCGGCGATCCGGTGCCGGTGTTCGGCATGAACCTCGGCACGGTCGGCTTCCTGATGAACGAATGGCGCGGCGACGGGCTGGACGCACGTCTGGAACGCGCCAAGTCTTTCAAGGTCACGCCCTTGCAGATGACCGCCCGCACTGTCTCGGGCGAAAGCTTCGTGTTGCCAGCGATCAACGAAGTGTCGCTGCTCCGCGAAACCCGCCAGACGGCAAAGCTCGAAGTGACGGTCAACGACCGCATCGTCCTGCCCGAACTGGCGTGCGACGGCATCCTGGCCGCGACGCCCGCGGGATCGACCGCCTACAACCTGTCCGCCAACGGCCCGATCCTGCCGCTAGGATCGGGGATGATCGCGCTGACCGCGATCTCGGCGTTTCGCCCCCGGCGCTGGCGCGGCGCTGTCCTGCCCGAAAAGGCGCGTATCACGCTCAAGGTGCTCGAACCCGCCAAGCGGCCGGTCTCCGCCGTGGCCGACCAGCGCGAAGTGCGCGACGTCGCACAAGTCGACATCGCGATCGACCGCACGCGCGAACTGACCTTGCTGTTCGACCCCGAACATGCGCTCGACGACCGCATCACGATGGAGCAGTTCGCCTCATAGCTTTGGGGTTGCATCGCGAAGTCGGGCGTTTATAGAGCGCCCCTCAACGCTATTCCCTGATAGCTCAGCGGTAGAGCTCTCGACTGTTAATCGAGCGGCCGTAGGTTCGAATCCTACTCAGGGAGCCAGCGGCGCGACCGTCGGCGGCGTCGCCACCTCCCGCGACAAAATGTGACAATTTATTTCCGGCCTCGGGCGGGAGCCAAGCCGTTCATCCTGCGTTCCACCTATCCGCGATAGGATGGATCGTTTAGAACCATCGGCGAACGGAGACTTGTTTATGGCGTTTTCATTCCGCCGCACCTCGGCCCTGGGCCTGATCGCGGCTTCGACGCTGGCACTCGCCGGCTGTATTTCCGAAACCACATATCGCCCGGCCACGGGCACCGGCTTCGCTCGCGAGGGGTTCAGCGATCGACAGATCGAAGCCAACCGCTTCGTCGTCAGCTTCGCCGGCAACACCGTGACCAGCCGCGACACCGTCGAGAAATACCTCCTGTTCCGCGCGGCGGAGATCACCGTCCAGAACGGCTATGATTATTTCGTCACGGCCGATCGCGACATCGACAAGAAGGAGCGGACCTATACGACGCCCAGCTTCGGCGGCGGCTACGGCTTCGGCTATGGCGGCTGGGGCCCGCGCTGGCGCTATTACGGGCGCGGTTATGGCTGGCGCTCGTGGGATCCGTTCTGGGGCGATCCGTTCTTCGACCGCACCGTCGATATTAATACGGTCGAAAAATACGAAGCCACGGCAGAGATCGTGATGGGCAAGGGTCCGAAGCCCGCGGGCAACGTCCGCGCGTTCGACGCCCGCGCGGTGATGTCCAACATCGGCCCGTCGGTGGTGCTGCCGAAATAAGCGGCGCGCCATTCACGCAAAGATGAAAAGGCCGGGGATCACTCCCCGGCCTTTTTCGTTTTAAGCAGCCTGCCCGTGGCAATGCTTGTATTTCAACCCCGACCCGCACGGGCACGGCGCGTTGCGGCTGACCCTGCCCTCCCATTCCGCGGGATCGGTGCCCAGATCGGGTTCCTCGGGCCGGACGTAGGATAACGGCGGCAGCGTCGTGGTGACCGTGCCCAGCGCCCCGCCGTCGAGATCGCGCGTATCGTCCTCGCCCGAGAACGGATCGAAATGCTGCGTGATGAAATCGGGCAGCTCAGGCAGTTCCGGCGGCGGCTGGAAACGGAACTCGGCATGCGCGAGCGTGCGAGTCACATCCTCGCGGATCGACGACAGCATGCGCTCGAAAAGCGCGAACGCCTCCTGCTTATACTCGTTGATCGGCGTCTTCTGCGCATAGGCGCGCAAGTGAATGACCTGGCGCAGCGCGTCGAGCGTCGCGAGATGCTCCTTCCAGTGGTGGTCGAGATTCTGCAGCAGGATTGATTTCTCGATCGTGGTCCACGTTTCGGCATCGATGTCCGCGCTCTTGCTCGTGACCAGGGCATCGGCGGCCTCGCGCAGCCGCTCCTCGACCATCTCGACATCGACCGATTCCTCGGTGAGCCAATCGTCGACCGGCGGCGTAATACCGAGCAGCTCGGTCGCTTTGGCCTTCATGCCCTCGACGTCCCACTGTTCGGGGTAGGATCCCGGCGGGCAAGAATCGCCGACGATCGAATTGACCGTCTCGGCGCGCATATCCTCGACCACGTCGCCAACCGCGTCGGCATCCATGATGTCCGCGCGCTGTTCGTAGACGACCTTGCGCTGGTCGTTCATCACGTCGTCATATTCGACGACCTGCTTGCGGATGTCGTAGTTGCGCGCTTCGACCTTCTTCTGCGCGGTCTCGATCGCCTTCGACATCCAGCGCGACGGCGGCAGCGCCTCGCCATCCTCCAGGCTGGAGCGCATCATCTTCGCGAACAGCGTGTTGGGTCCGAAGATACGCAGCAGGTCGTCGTCCAGCGACAGATAGAATCGCGACAGGCCGGGGTCGCCCTGGCGGCCCGAACGGCCTCTCAACTGATTGTCGATGCGACGGCTTTCGTGGCGTTCGGTGCCGAGCACGAACAGACCACCGGCCGCGAGCACTTCCTGCTTCTCTGCGGCGATCTCCGCCTTGATCCGCTCGATCGCGGCGTCGCGTTCCGGCCCTTCGGGCATTTCGGCGAGTTCGTCCTCGATGCGGAACTCCAGGTTGCCGCCAAGCTGGATGTCGGTGCCGCGGCCCGCCATATTGGTCGCGATCGTGACCGCGCCCTTGCGGCCCGCCTGCGCCACGATATGCGCTTCCATCTCGTGATAGCGCGCGTTGAGCACCTTGTGCTCGACCCCTTCCTCGACAAGGAATTCGGAGAGCATTTCGGATTTCTCGATCGACACGGTGCCGACCAGGATCGGCTGACCCTTGTCGGCATGTTCCTTGATCGTCTTCGCGATGCCGCGGAACTTGTCGTTCAGGTCCTTGTAGAACGTGTCCTCCTCGTCCACGCGCTTGACCGGCACGTTGGTCGGTATCGACACGACGTTCATCTTGTAGATGTCGTAGAACTCCGCCGCTTCGGTCGCCGCGGTCCCGGTCATGCCCGACAGCTTGGGATACATGCGGAAATAGTTCTGGAAGGTGATCGAGGCCATCGTCTGGTTCTCGGGCTCGATATCGACGCCCTCCTTCGCCTCGACCGCCTGGTGCAGGCCGTCCGACCAGCGCCTGCCGTCCATCATGCGACCGGTGAACTCGTCGATGATGATGACCTTGCCGTCTTTCACGATGTAATCGATGTCGCGCTTGAACATCATGTTGGCGCGCAGCGACTGGTTGAGGTGGTGGACCACCTGCGTGTTTTCGAAATCGTAGAGGTTATCGCCCTGGAGCAGCCCGGCCGCCTCCAGCATCCGCTCGACCGCCTCGGTGCCGTCTTCGGTCAGGATGATCGACTTCTGCTTCTCGTCCTTTTCGTAGGTGTCGGGCGCGAGCTGCTTCACGATCGCATCGACGCTCTTGTAGAGTTCCGACTTGTCGTCGGTCGGGCCGGAGATGATCAGCGGCGTGCGCGCTTCGTCGATCAGCACCGAATCGACTTCGTCGACGATCGCCATCGCGAACGGACGCTGCACCATCTGGTCGCGCTCGTATTTCATGTTGTCGCGCAGATAGTCGAAGCCGAATTCGTTGTTCGTGCCGTACGTGATGTCCGACCCATAGGCCGTCTTGCGCTGCTCGTCGGTCAGGTTCGGGATGATGACGCCGACCGTCATGCCTAGGAACTTATAGATCCGCCCCATCCACTCGGCGTCGCGCGCCGCCAGATAGTCGTTGACGGTAATGACGTGGACGCCCTTTCCGGTCAGCGCGTTGAGATAGACCGCCAGCGTCGCGACCAGGGTCTTGCCCTCGCCCGTCCGCATCTCGGCGATCTCGCCGCGATGGAGGACGATGCCGCCGATCATCTGCACGTCGAAATGACGCATGCCGAGCACGCGCATCGCCGCCTCACGCACGGTGGCGAAGGCTTCGGGCAGCAAATCGTCGAGCTTCTCGCCGTTCGCGAGCCGCGCGCGGAACTTGACCGTCTGATCGGCCAGCGTCGCATCGTCCATCGCCTTGAGCGACGGTTCGAAGCCGTTGATCTTGTTGACGATCGATCCGAGCGACTTAACGTAACGATCGTTGGACGACCCGAAAATGGATTTGGCGAGTCCGCCGAGCATGATGGTATTCCTGTTATATGGAGTGCGCGCAGCGCCGGGGACGCCGCACGGAAAATCAGCGTTGTGAAGGGGTCCGGCGCAGGCCAGACAGCCGGCTTATTCGCGCCGGCGGCTCGCGAAGGCGGGAACCGGATCGGCCAGCGCGAACGCGCGAAGCTCCGGCGTGACGCTGGTAGCAGGACCACCGACCGCCTGAACCGGCCGCGCCGCCACCTGAAGCCGCGCTGCCGCCGTCGCCTTGACGACGCTCGCGACGCTGCTGCTCAACGCCGCCGGCGTGACCGGCGCACGCACGCCACCCGAACCGCTAAGCGCGGACAGCAGGGCGGACAGGAGCAGGATCAGGTTCAAGCGATTACTTCACAGACGATGCGTGCGCGGTGACATAGGGGCGCGGAGGTTAAAGGTCTAATTATTTTGGCCAGCCATGCGAGACGGTCTGCCATCATTGCGCCGTTGGACGAGACATGACGAGTTTGACTCGGACGCCGCTCGGCTTGTCGATAGGCAAAAATGGGCCAGGTGGATTAGTGCATGTGTTCGTAATGGGCGGTCCACTCTGCGCCTCGACCCGGCAATTCGACACCTTACCGTCCGTGTTCACGTCAACATGTATGATCATCATCATGATGGCTTCACGGCCATCAGCTTCGTAGGTCATTGGGATTGCCGGTGTCCCATCGATGCCAAGCGATGACTCTACAACGAGTTCGGTCATTGGTGCAGTCGAGTTGCCGCGTGCAAAAGTTCCGAACTCAGGGGGCATTTCGCGCGTGACTGCACACATTTGCACGTCTGCCGGTGCAGGACCGGTGCGTTGCTCACTGCATGAAACGATCTTGCCAGCGGAATCGATCTTGATCTTGGCCCCGACACGCCAAGGCCCCGTCAGTTTAGTTGGCGGGCTGTCCTGCAATTCCCATCTCACTGCCGGCAACGTGTAGGTCGATGCGACAGGTCGGCCGCTCGCGTCCTTGGCCGGAACGAACCGCGCATTGGCAAGCGCCAGTTCGCAGGTACGCGCGTCCAGCGAAGCCGAACCGCTGCTCTCGACGATTTTGCAGGCAACGGCGGCGCCGGTCTTGTCGACCGAAAGTTGAGCGACGACCCGGCCCTGCTCGCCCTTGCGTTTCGCTTCGGGCGGATAGATGTCCATCGGGAACCAGTCGCCAATATTTCCCCGCGGGTGCGTCGGCTCCAGTCCGTCCTGGGCCGCGCCGGCCGTCGGCAATGCCAGCACCATCGCCAGCCCCAGCAATACCCGTCGCATCATATCTGCACCAACCGATCTCGAATTACTCGACCCTAGCCGATATCGATTGGTTGTCATCCACCCACTTTGCCTTGATCGAATAGGCCTCTTATGAGGCGTGCATGACCGACCGCTCTCCCCTCGCCCCGTCATCGCTGCCTGACCTGCCCGAAATCGCCGGCGTCACGCGCCGTGTCGCGCGGGCGCGTTACAAGACGTGGGACCGGTGCGACCTGACCTATGTCGAGCTGGCCCCGGGCACGACGGTCGCCGGTGTAACGACCAAGAGTAAATGCGCCTCGCCGGAGGTTGATTGGTGCCGCGCGGCGCTGGTGCTGGGCCGTGCGCGTGCACTGGTCGTCAATGCCGGCAACTCCAACGCCTTTACCGGCGATCGTGGACGGTATGCGGTCGAAGGCCTCGTCGCTCGCGTCGCCCGCCGTCTCGATTGCCAGCCCTCGGACGTGTTCGTCGCCTCTACGGGCGTGATCGGCGTGCCGCTGCCGCTCGACAAGGCCGAAGCCGGCTTGAGTGCCGCGTTCACCGCCGACCCCTGCGACTGGATCGTCGCGGCAGAGACGATCATGACCACCGACACCTTCGCGAAGGTCGCGGTAACGCAAGCCGTGATCGGCGACAAAACCGTCAACCTGGTCGGCATCATCAAGGGGTCGGGCATGATCGCGCCCGACATGGCGACGATGCTGGGCTTCGTCTTCACCGACGCGGCGGTCGATGCCGCGTGGCTGCAATCGGCGCTGTCGGCGGCGAACACCAAGAGCTTTTCGTGCATCACGGTCGACAGCGACACGTCGACCAGCGACACCGTGCTCGCCTTCGCGACGGGGGCGGCGGGCAACGTCGCGATCGCCGATAATGGCGACCCGGGGGCAAACGCCTTCCGCGCCGCGCTAGACGATCTCTGCCTGCAACTCGCTCACCTGGTCGTGCGCGACGGTGAGGGCGCGTCGAAATTCATCCGCATCGACGTGACCGGCGCCGAGAGTGACGACAGCGCGCATCGCATCGGCATGAGCATCGCCAACTCGCCGCTCGTGAAGACCGCGATCGCCGGTGAGGACGCCAATTGGGGGCGCGTGGTGATGGCGGTCGGCAAGGCGGGCGAACCCGCCGAGCGCGACAAGCTCGCCATCCGCTTCGGCGAGACGCAAGTGGCGAAAGACGGCCTCGCGGTCGATGGCTATGACGAAGCGCCGGTCGCGGCCCATTTGAAGGGCCAGGACATCGACATCGGCGTTGATCTGGGCCTTGGCGATGGCCGGGCAACGGTGTGGACGTGCGACCTGACCCACGGCTACATCTCGATTAACGCCGACTATCGCAGCTGATGACGCATCAGGTTCACATCATCGGCGGCGGTCTGGCCGGATCGGAAGCGGCATGGCAGCTCGCCGAGGCGGGCGTGCGCGTGAAGCTGTCCGAAATGCGCGGCGGCGGTGACATGTCGCCCGCTCACCAGACCGACAGCCTGGCAGAGCTCGTCTGCTCGAACAGCTTTCGGTCGGACGACGCAGAGAACAACGCCGTCGGCCTGCTCCACGCCGAGATGCGCACGTTCGGTTCGATCATCATGGCCGAGGGCGACCGGCACAAGGTTCCCGCCGGATCGGCGCTGGCGGTCGATCGTGAGGGCTTTTCGGCCGGCGTCACCGCACGCCTGGCGGCACATCCCAATATCGAGATCGTCCGCGAACGCGTCGATACATTGCCGGAGGGTCCCGCGATCATCGCCACCGGCCCCCTCACCGCCCCTGGCCTGGCCTCCAGCATCGGCGCGGCGACCGGCAGCGACGCTCTCGCCTTTTTCGATGCGATCGCCCCGATCGTGCATCACGACAGCATCGACATGAGCGTCGCGTGGCGCCAGGCGCGATGGAACAAGGGCGGCGACGACTACATCAACTGCCCGCTCGACAAGGACCAGTATCACGCCTTCGTCCAGGGCCTGATCGACGGCGAAAAGGGTGAGTTTCGCGACTGGGAAAAGAACACGCCCTATTTCGAAGGTTGCATGCCGATCGAGGTGATGGCGGAGCGCGGGCCGGAGACGTTGCGGTTCGGGCCGATGAAGGGTGTCGGACTGGACGATCCGCGCACCGGGCGCTGGCCCTATGCCTGCGTCCAGCTACGCCAGGACAATGCCAGCGGTACGCTGTGGAACATCGTCGGGTTCCAGACCAAGCTGAAGCACGCCGAGCAGGTGCGGCTGTTCCGGACGATCCCGGGGCTTGAGAACGCCGAATTCGCACGGCTGGGCGGTCTGCATCGCAACACCTTCATCCGCTCGCCCGAATTGCTCGACCCAACGTTGCGGCTCAAGTCGCGGCCCAACATCCGGTTCGCCGGCCAGATCACGGGCTGCGAGGGCTATGTCGAAAGCGCGGCGATTGGGTTGCTCGCGGGCCGGTTTGCCGCGGCGGAACTGCGGGGTGACGTCATGACGCCGCCGCCGGTCGAGACGGCCCTGGGGGCACTGCTGCATCATATCACCGGCGCAGCGGAGGCCGAGACCTACCAGCCGATGAACGTCAATTTCGGGCTGATGCCGCCGATCCCCGGCCGCACCAAGAAAGCGGATCGCAAGAAGATGTACACCGACCGTGCCCGCGCCGCGCTCGCGGAGTGGATGGCGGCTTAGGATTCTTCGTCGCGATTGTCGCTCGCGGGCGCCGGTTTGTCGCGGCAGTTCGCCTTGGCGCGGGGCTTACGCTTGACCGCCGTCGTGGCGAACTCGGTCGCGTTCATCGCGCCGGACTTGTCGGCGTCGGCGGTGGCGAACTTGGTTTCGGCCTTGATCGCCCATTCGTCGAACGACAACGCGCCGTCGCCATTGGTGTCGAGCTTGGCATAGGCTTTCTTCCGGGACGCGAGATATTCGTCGCGTGTGATCGATCCGTCGCGATCCTTGTCATAGCGATTGAAGCGCTTTTCCTCGCGCGTCTTGGCCGTCGCCTCCGGCACGGCGGGATCAGCGGTGGCCTGGCCCTCGGCGGTCGCGGCGCTCGCCGCCGGCATCGCCGCGAGCGGCGCCACCGTCGCCGGCCGCATCGCCTGCAGCATCATCCCCGCCACGACCAGCAAAGCCCCTGCGCCAGCCCCCGCCAGATACCGCCACATCGCGCCGCCCCCTTGATGCCCAGGTGCGATAGAATATCGTGTAATCCTCGACGGTAAAGACTAGCGCCCCGTAAGCCGGTGCCAGGCCAGCCGCGCCACGCGCCGCGCCGTCGCGGGACCGGCAAGATTCATCCGCGCGATATGTGTCAGTGCCCCCAACGGCCGGCCCTTCCGGCTCCATCGGCGGGCCGTCGCGCCGACAAGCAGCGGCAGCGCCGCGTCTCGCGCGATACCGGCCAGGACAGGATCACTGAGATGCGCGGCGAGATCGGCCAGCGCCCAGCCTCGCCCGGCCTCGGCCAGCGGGTCATCGACGCTACCGAGCACGGCTCCAGCCACCTCGAACAGGACTGCGCCCCGTAACCGCCCGTATTCATCGATGGCGTGTTGGTCGACAGGGCCGAGCAGCAATTCCCAACCGTCGTTCATCGTGGCGAGCGCCTCGCCCGTCAGTCCGAGCGGCAACACGTCCGCCGCGAGCGCCTCCAGCACCGGCTCCGCAGGCGGCGGCGCGGTATCGAGTTTCGCCAGCGCCTCCCGCCACCAAGCCAACCGCATCTGCCCTACCATCGGCTCCCGCGTCGTTCGCAGGACCTGGCCCAGCGCGGCGTCGAGTGCGAACAGCGCCCGTAACCCCGCACGCCGATCCGCTGGAGCATAGCTCATTGCCAGCGCGCGCTCCGGGTCCTCGATCGTCGTCACCGTAACATTAACCATTCGTCTTTAGGCGTCGTTATCCCTGCGAAGGCCATAGCGCACGCTCGTAGGATTTTATCGGGCGGAACGGGGCGGATGATCCAACCAGACGATCGTAAGGCGGTGCGGACGGCGTCCACCATGGGCAAGCTCCGTCGCGACGTGCGCGGCAACACGCTGGCGATGATGGCGATCGCGCTGATTCCGATTTCGGCGATGATCGGTTCGGGCATCGACACCGCGCGACTCTATGTCGTCAAGGTACGGTTGCAACAGGCTTGCGACGCTGGCGTGCTCGCCGGGCGCAAGGCAATGCTGTCGTCGAACTCGACTACGCTCGACACGAATGCCACGAATCAGGCAAGCGCATCGTTCAACAACAATTTCAAGGCGGGCTGGATGCGGACCGACACGGTCAGCTTCACGCCCTCGAAGACGACCGACCAACAAGTCAGCGGCGTGGCGTCGGCGAACGTGCCGATGAGCATCATGAAGATGTTCTCCGCGCCCGATGTCACGCTGAACGTGACGTGCGAGGCGCGCTACGACGTCGCCGACACCGACATGATGTTCGTGCTCGACACAACCGGGTCGATGGCCTGCACGTCGGGCGGCACCTGCACCGGCGCGGTCGATACTTATACGCGGTCCAACGGCACGACCGGCTATAAATCGCGCGAGGCGTCGGGATCGAAGATTTCAGGCCTGCGGACGGCCGTGCTCAATTTCTACGATACGATCGCGGCCAATATCGATCCTACCACGCACGTCCGCTACGGCTTCGTCACCTATTCGTCGACAGTGAACGCCGGCAAGGCGTTATACGACCTGTCGCCGAGCAACATCGTCGACAGCTGGACCTATCAGTCGCGCAAGATCGTCGGCGATGCCTACAACGGCAATTCGTCCACGACGAACTATACCGGCAAGACCGACGCCGATTGCAACGCGATGGCGGGCCGTACCCCAGCCACGGGTTTTACCACTACCGGCCAGGCCACACTGTACACCGTCGCCAAGCTCCCGTCGGCCAACAGCGGTACGTGTCAGATCAAGAACCAGCCGCTGAAGCCGACATGGCGCTACCAGCCCGTCACCTATGACACGAGCCAGTTCAAGACCGGCAACGCCGTCAACGATCCCAGCCGGATCGACGGCTCGAAGAGTTCCTGGGCCGGCTGTATCGAGGAACGCGATACGACCGCATCGGCGACGTTCGACGTCAACAACTTGCCACCCGACCTCGATCCCGACCTCGCTCCGACCAACGACTCGACCAAATGGCGCCCTATGTGGCCGGATGTCGAATATTACCGCGGCGGCAATACGACGTTGGACTATTCGGGCGACAGCAGCCTCCCGACCACTCCGGTCGCGCCTTATGCGTTCGGTGATAAGGAATATACCGGCAGCAGCGCGGTTCAATCGATGGTCCCGATGGACTATTCCGCCAACCAGAGCAGCGGATATTATTCCTGCGGCAAGCCGGTGTCACGCCTGGCAGTGATGACCCGGACGGATGTCAGCAACTTCGTCAACGCCGTCGATTTCGTCGCGCTCGGCGGCACGTATCACGATACCGGGATGATCTGGGGTACCCGGATGATCTCACCCAACGGCATCTTCGCGTCGGACACCGCCGCCTGGCCGGGCCGCAACGCGCCGAACCGCTATATCGTCTTCATGACCGACGGCGACATGGCGCCGAACGAGAAGATCTACGGCATGTACGGCATGGAATATTACGACAAGCGCGTCACTGGATCGGCCGGGACGTCGAACCTCACCAACTATCACAACGCACGCTTCCTGGCGGAATGCGCGGCGGCGAAGGCGCGCAACATCAAGGTGTTCGTGATCGGCTTCGGCCAGACCCTCACCACGCAGCTCACTCAGTGCGCTTCGCCGGGCAAGGCCTATTACGCCAGCGACAATGCTTCCCTGAACCAGGCGTTCCAGGACATCGCCAAGCAGATCGCGCTGCTCCGGATTTCGCAGTGATGCGTGCGCTCCGCTCCCTCCGTCGCGATACGCGCGGCGCGACGATCGTCGAATTCGCGATCGTCGCGCCCGTGATGATCCTGATGATGATGGGCATCGGCGATCTCGGCTATCAGGTCTACGCGCAATCGATCCTCAACGGCGCGATGCAAAAGGCCGGGCGGGACTCCGCGATCCAGGGCGGCGCCAACGCCACCGCGACGATCGACGGCAAGGTGTCGGCGATGGTGAAGAACATTGCGCAGAATGCGACGATCAGCTTCACGCGCAAGAACTACAGCTCGTTCAGCGTCATCAAGCCGGAGCCGTTCACCGATACCAACGGCAATGGCGTGCGCGACACTGGCGAGTGCTACACGGACGTCAACGGCAACAAGCAATGGGATGCCGATCCGGGCATGACCGGTCAAGGCGGCGCCAACGACGTCACGGTCTACACCGCCACGGTCACCTATCCCCATCTTTTTCCCGTCACCGGCCTGTTCGGCTGGCCGAGCACGCAGACGATCACCGCGTCGACCCTGCTCAAGAACCAACCCTATGCGTCACAGACGGTGGTGACTCCCGCGACGATATGCACATGATGATCTCCAAGGCTCGCACCGCTTTCTCGGCGCTCGCGCGCATGCGCCGCCGGCTGTCTCGCGACACCAGCGGTCTCGCGATGCTCGAATTCGCGTTCTCCGCGCCGATCGTGCTGATGATCGGGCTTTACGGTGTCGAGACCGCCAATCAGGCGCTGATCAACCTCAAGATCAGCCAGATCGCACTCAGCCTCGCCGACAACGGCTCGCGCGTCGGGTTGATCAGCGGCGCGAACATCGAGCAGTTGCGCGAGATCGACTTGAACGACGTGCTGGTAGCGGCGAAGAACCAGGGTTCCAGCATCGGCCTGACGACCAACGGCCGCATCACCATGTCGAGCCTCGAAAAGGATTCGAGCGGCACCCAACGCATCCATTGGCAGCGCTGCATCGGAACGAAATCGGGCACCAACTACGATTCGAGCTACGGGACGACGACCGTGACGGCGGGTACCGACACCACCCCCGCAAATGCCGGAACGCTCGCCCCCAATGGAATGGGCGACCCCGGCGCGCAGGTCCAGGCCCCGACCAGCGGCGGCGTGATCTTCGTGGAGATCAACTACGATTATCAGCCCATCGTCGGCAATTGGCTGTTCGGTCCGATGCGCATTCACTACCTCGCGTCGTTCGTGGTGCGCGACAATCGCGACTTCACGCAGATCTACAACCCCTCGCCGACCGCGACGCGGGCGACCTGCAACCTCTACCCGGCCTGATCCGCCGAACATGAAAAGGCCGCGCTCCCGATCGGAAACGCGGCCTTTTCCTTGCCCGTTCGGGCCGAGCCTTAGTAGCGGTAGTGATCCGGCTTGAACGGCCCTTCGACCGGCACGCCGATATAGTCCGCTTGCTTCTGCGACAGCTTGGTCAGCTTCACGCCCAGCTTTTCGAGGTGCAGTTCAGCGACCTTCTCGTCCAGGTGCTTCGGCAGGACATAAACGTCGTTCTTGTACTCGTTCGCCTTGGTGAACAACTCGATCTGCGCCAGCGTCTGGTTGGTGAAGCTCGACGACATCACGAACGACGGATGGCCGGTCGCGTTGCCCAGGTTCACCAGCCGGCCCTTCGACAGGATGATGATCTGCTTGCCGTCGGGGAATTCGACCAGATCGACCTGCGGCTTCACCTCGGTCCACTTGTAATTCGACAGGCCCGAAATCTGGATCTCACTGTCGAAATGGCCGATGTTGCAGACGATCGCCATGTTCTTCATTCCCGCCATATGCTCGGCGGTGATGACGTCGGCGTTGCCGGTCGCGGTGACGAAGATGTCGGAGCGCGTGACTGCTTCCTCCATCGTGACCACCTCATAGCCTTCCATCGCCGCCTGCAGGGCGCAGATCGGGTCGATCTCCGTCACCAGCACGCGCGCGCCGCCGTTGCGCAGCGACGCCGCCGATCCCTTGCCGACATCGCCGAAGCCGGCGACGGTCGCGACCTTGCCGGCCAGCATCACGTCGGTGCCGCGACGGATGGCGTCGACCAAGGATTCCTTGCAGCCATAAAGGTTGTCGAACTTCGACTTGGTCACGCTGTCGTTGACGTTGATCGCCGGGAACGGCAGTTCGCCCTTCTTCGCGATCGCGTACAGGCGGTGGACGCCGGTGGTCGTCTCTTCCGACACGCCCTTGATGTTCTTGACGGTCTCGGTGAGGTAGCCAGGCTTGCGCTTGATGAATTCCTTCACCGCGCGCTGCATCTCGACTTCCTCGTCATTCTCGGGCTCGCCGAACGACTGGCCGGCTTCGAGCTTGGCGCCCCACAGTGCGAACATCGTCGCGTCGCCGCCGTCGTCGAGGATCATGTTGCAGGTCTCGTCGCCCCAATCGAAGATCGAGCCGACATAGTCCCAATATTCGGCCAGGCTCTCGCCCTTCACCGCGAACACCGGCACGCCCGACGCCGCGATGGCGGCGGCGGCATGGTCCTGGGTCGAGTAGATGTTGCAGGTTGCCCAGCGAACCTTCGCGCCCAGCGCGGTCAGCGTCTCGATCAGGACAGCGGTCTGGATCGTCATGTGCAGCGAACCGGTGATGCGCGCACCCTTCAGCGGCTGGCTGGCGCCGAATTCCTGACGGAGCGCCATCAGACCCGGCATCTCGGTCTCGGCGATGTCGATTTCCTTGCGGCCGAAATCGGCGAGGGAAATGTCCTTCACGACATAATCGGTTGCACGGTCGAGCACGGTGGCCACGTCAGAATTCTCCGAAATTGGATTGATGCCGCGCGCCCTACAGCGATGCGCCCCGGATTGCAATAAGCATATAAAGATTTCTTTATATGTCTTTCGCCAAGATAGTCGCGGCCATGTCCTCGCCCTAGTCGCGACGATAGTTGATTACCCTACGCCAGGTGCGCTCGGCCCGTCCGCGGTGCATTCCACAAGGGACGGTCGAGCGGCTGGCTCACGCCCTGCCGGTCTCCGGCGCGAGCAGGCGAGGATCGATCCCCGCGCTAGCGAACCCCGCGGCCCAGCGATCGTCCGCCGGCGTGTCATAGATCAGGCTTTCATCCGCCGTCACGTTGAACCAGCCGTGACGCAACATCTCGCCGTCAAGCTGCCCCGCGCCCCACCCGGCATAGCCCAAGGCAACGACCCACCGACTCGGCCCCGCCCCCTCGGCAATCGCGTGCAGCACATCGACCGTGCCCGACAGCGACCAGCGTCCCGCGACGTCGATCGTGTCCTGCCCTCCCCAATCGGTCGAATGGATCACGAATCCTCGCCGTGGCTCGACCGGGCCGCCGAAATGGACCGGCGCATCGGGCGCGACGCCATGATCGATCTCGAACTGGTCGAGCACGTCGTGCAGTCCAAGACCGTCGATCTCGGCGCCGATGCCGATACCGATCGCGCCGTCCTCGTCATGCCCGCACATCGCTATCACGGCATGGTCGAACCGCGGATCGCCGATCCCCGGCATCGCGAGCAGGAATTGTCCGACCAGAAAACGCGCCGACTCCATGCCCGCTATCTTAAGCGGAGCGTCACCGCTTCGTCACCGCTTGAAATTACGCGCCGGCATGCCAAGTGGCTCACGACACTTTTAGGGAGAAGATGACATGACCGTTTCCGTCGGCGACAAGCTGCCCTCGACCACCATCGTCAAGGCGACCGAGAACGGGCCGGAAGCGGTCAGCTCCGACGAGTTCTTTGCAGGCCGCAAGGTCGCGCTCGTCGCGGTGCCGGGTGCGTTCACGCCTACTTGTTCGGCGCGTCACTTGCCCGGCTTCCTCGACAAGGCCGAGGAGATCAAGGCGAAGGGCGTCGATGAGATCGCTTTCACCTCGGTCAACGACGCGTTCGTGATGGGTGCCTGGGGCAAGGCCAATGAGGCTGCCGGCAAGGTGACAATGCTCGCCGACGGCAACGGCGATTTCGCCAAGGCGGTCGGGCTGACGATGGACGGCAGCAAATTCGGCATGGGCGAGCGCAGCCAGCGTTATTCGATGATCGTCGACGACGGCGTCGTCACCGAACTCAATGTGGAAGCGCCGGGCGAGTTCAACGTCAGCTCGGCGGAGCACTTGCTCGAACAGCTCTGATTCGTCGCGCCTCCGAAACAAAAGACTCGGTTCCTGGAACGCTTGGTGTAATCCTGGCGTTCTCGAAACCGTAATCTTGGCAATTTCGGAGAGTAAAGATGGCTGACGCGAAGAAGCCCACGACCCCCGCCCGCGCAAAGCCCGCCGCCGCGGCGAAATCAACCGCCAGCAAGCACTGGGTCGACGCCGAAAAACTGCTCGCCCGCGCGCAGAAGGAAGCGAACGTCCTGCTCGACCGCGCCCAGAAGGAGGGCGCCAAGCTGCTCGACAAGGCGCAGAAGGAAGCCGGCGTCCTCCTGAACAAGGCGCAGGTCGCGATCAGCGACGGCGCGAGCAAGGCGGTCAAGGCCGCGAAGGACAATCCGAAGGTCGCGGCCGGGATCGCGGCCGGGGCCGCCGCGACGATCGCCGGGGGCGCCTATGCCGCGACCAAGCTGAAATCGGGCAAGAAATCCGCCGCCGCGCCGAAAACCACGGCAGCCGCCAAACCCGCCGCGCGCAAGCCGGCAGCCCGCAAGCCCGCCGCACGCAAACCGGCGGCCCCGAAGAAGCCGTAACGCCACCGACTTGCCAGCGTCACTCTCCTGCTTTAGCCGCAGGAGATGACGCAGGCTTCCGAGATCGTCGCCGAACTCGATCGGCTCTACACCGCATCCGTCGCGCGCTTGAAGGCTGCGCTGACCGATTACATCACCTCCGGCAAGACGCCCGCGCCTGAAGCGCGCATCGACGGCTCCTATGCCTATCCCGAAATACGCCTGGTCTATCGCGGCAATGATGATCGCCCAGCCCCGCTGCGATCTTTCGGACGGCTGTCGGAGGCGGGCGATTACCGCATCAGCGTGACCAAGCCGGCGATCTTCGCCGACTACCTCACCGAACAACTCACGCTGCTGATCGAGGATTACGACGTCGAGGTCTCCGCGGTGCCGGGCCGGCAGGAGATCCCCTTTCCCTACGTGCTCGACGCCGAACAGGTCAGCGCGCTGGAGACGATCTCCGTGCTGGAACTCGCACGCTGGTTCCCGGCGACCGAGCTCGCCCATATCGGCGACGAGATTGCCGACGGCCTGCTGACGCCCAACGAAGCGCGCCCGCTTGCGCTGTTCGATGGCCTGCGCACCGATTTCAGCCTCGCGCGGTTGCGGCACTATACCGGCACCCCACCCGAACACGTCCAGCGCTTCGTGCTGTTCACCAACTATCACCGCTATGTCGACGAATTCGTCCGCTGGGCGTTCGCGCAACTGGGCGAAGGCAGCCGCTTTACCGGCGTGTCGGGCGCGGGCGGCGTGTTGCTGCACGCGGGCGACGATCTGGAGGCGGCGATGGCCGACACCAGCGCGTGGCGGCGGCATCAGATGCCCGCCTATCACTTGATGGCCGACGACCATACCGGCATCACGCTGGTGAATATCGGCGTCGGGCCGTCGAACGCCAAGACGATCTGCGACCATCTCGCGGTGCTGCGGCCCGAGGCCTGGCTGATGATCGGGCATTGCGGCGGGCTGCGGCCGAGCCAGCGGATCGGCGACTATGTCCTCGCCCACGCCTATCTGCGCGACGATCACGTGCTCGACGACGTGCTGCCCCCCGAAATCCCCGTTCCGGCGATCGCCGAGGTGCAGGTGGCGATGGCGCGCGCGGCGGAAAAGATCAGCGGCCAGTCCGGTGAAGAGCTAAAGCGGCGGCTGCGCACCGGCACGATCGTCACCACCGACGACCGCAACTGGGAGTTGCGTTATACCAAATCGGCGTTGCGTTTCTCGCTCAGCCGCGCAGCCGGGATCGACATGGAATCGGCGACGATCGCGGCGCAGGGCTATCGCTTCCGCGTGCCGTACGGGACGCTGCTGTGCGTGTCGGACAAGCCGCTCCACGGCGAACTCAAGCTGCCCGGCCAGGCCAACGCATTCTACGAACGCGCGATCGCCGAGCACATGCGTATCGGCATCCAGACGTGCGAGGAATTACGGCTTGAGGGCGCCAAGCTCCACAGTCGCAAACTGCGCGCATTCAACGAACCGCCCTTCCGTTAGGGAAGGTGCGGGCTGGTCGCGACGGAACGATCTGTTATGCATTGAGAATCGGGACGAAGAACAGGGAATCCGCGATGGCCACGACTCCGAAAAAGACCGGCACGACCAAACCCAAGGCGGCGGCTGCAAAGCCTGCAGCCGCAAAGGCCGAGGCTGCGGCAAAGCCCGCCACGACCAAGACGCCGACCAAGCCCAAGGGCCCGACCGCCAAGCCGGCGGCGACGGCGAAGCCTGCAGCCAAGGCTCCGGCCAAACCCAAGGCAGCCGCGAAACCTGCCGCCAAGCCCGCCGGCGTTACTGCGGCCGCGCCGAAGGCCAAGGTCGCACCCAAGGCCAAGGCGGCCACGAAGCCCGTCGCGTCCGCTAAGTCGGCCGCGCCAAAAACCGCCGCCGAACCGACGCCAGCCGCAAGCACGAAAACGGTGGCGAAGGCAAAGCCGGCCGCTAAGCCAAAGGCTACCGCAGCGGCGAAACCTGCCGCCAAGCCGAAGGCTGCAGCGACGCCGAAACCCGCTGTTAAGGCGGCAACCAAACCAAAAGCCGCCGCAAAACCCAAAGCGTCAGCCAAACCGAAGGCGACGCCCACGGTCGAAGCTGTCGCGACACCCGAACCCGTTGCGGTAGTACCCGAACCGACGCCGGTGCCTTCCCCCGCTCCGGCGATTTCGAAGTCCGACACGCCGCAACGCAAGCGCGGGTTCCTCGCCAAGCTCGCGGCGTTTTTCTCCGGAAATAGCGACTGAACGCACGCCGGGGTCTGACCCCGGCGGCGCGTCACATCATTTCTTGCCGTCGAGCCGGAAGGTCACGGTCACGGCCACGTCGATCGGCACGGTGTCGCCGCGCGACGGCTCGAATATGTTTTTGGGACCGCGCGCCGCGATCGACATGCCGTAGCTGACCAACGTGCCGAGATCACCGCGTTCGCTGACTTTGACCACCGTCGCGTTGGCGTAACCGAGCGAGTCGGCATAATTCTGCGCGTCGAGCTTGGCCTTGGCGATCGCATCCCGTTTGGCCGCGCGGTTCGCGACCGTCGTGTCGCTGATCGAACTGACCGGAGCCTGATCGGCGCTCGCGCCCTCCGTCCTGCTTACGAACTCGCGCGCTGCGTTGATCGCCACGCGCGTCGTCGCCTGGACCGAGAAGCTTTCGGACGCGCTCGGTTTTTCCTCGGTCTTGTCGGTAGAGGTTTCGAAAGCGTCGAGCTTGATCGACGCGGCCTTGGTCGCGCCCGATTCTTCGGGAACCAGCGTCGCGCCGGCGGCGGACAGTTGCTGGAGCAACGCAGCCTTCTTCGTCGCCAGCGCCGCCTTCGCCTTGGCCTCAGTATCGCCGGTCGCGGTCAGGTCGACCGCTAGGACGAATCGGGTCGCCGGCGCATCGACGTGCCCGACCGCGACGACTTCGACCGTCACCGGCTCGTTTGCCGCGCCCGCCAGCGCGAGCGCCAGCCATAAAGGTGCCATCACCATCCGCTCGGTTTTCCCTTATTCTGTTGGTCCAGCCATTTCTTCAGTGGCGCAAAATAATCGACCAGAGCTTGCCCCGAAATCTCGCGGCTCCCAGTGAACGCCTGCAACGCGTCGGGCCATGGCTTCGACTGGCCCATCTCCAGCATTTTCTGAAGGTTCGCGCCGACCTGCTTGTTGCCGTAGAACGAACAGCGATGCAGCGGCCCAGTCCAACCGGCCTGCTTGCACGCCGCCTGATAGAATTGGAACTGCAGCAACCGCGCCAGGAAATAACGCGTATAGGGTGTGTTCGCGGGGATGTGATATTTTGCCCCGGCGTCGAACCGCGTGGCGTCGCGCGCGACGGGCGGCTTGATCCCCTGATATTGCAGCCGCAGCGAATCCCACGCGCCCTGATAATTGTCAGGCTTGATGCTGCCATCGAACACGCCCCAGCGCCATTTGTCGACCAGCAGGCCGAACGGCAGGAACGCGACCTTGTCCATCGCCTGGCGGAGCAGCAGCCCGGTGTCCTTGTCCGCGCTCGGGACCTTCGACGGATCGAGCAGGCCGATCTTGACCAGGTAATCGGGCGTGATCGACAGCGCGACGAAATCGCCGATGGCTTCGTGGAACCCGTCATTGGCGCCGTTCTGATAGAGGAACGACTGGTTCATGTACGCGCGCTGGTAATAATTATGCCCCAGCTCGTGATGGATCGTCACGAAGTCGTCGGCATTGACCTTCGTGCACATCTTGATGCGGACATCGGTCTTGTTGTCGATGTCCCATGCCGATGCGTGACACACCACTTCGCGGTCGGCGGGCTTGGTGATCTGTGATCGCGTCCAGAACGTGTCGGGCAACGGTGCGAAGCCGAGCGAGGAATAGAAGCCCTCGCCGGTCTTCACCATCTTGATCGGGTCGTAACCCTTCTCGCGAAGGAGTGCGCCGGTATCGTAACCGATGTCGCCCGCCCCCTTGGGCGCGACGATGTCATAGATGTTGCCCCATTCCTGCGCCCACATATTGCCCAGCAGGTCGGCGCGGATCGGGCCGGTCTTGGGCTGGACCGCATCGCCATATTTCTCGTTCAGCTTCCAGCGGACATAGGTGTGGAGCGACTTGTAGAGCGGCTCGACCTGCTTCCACAGCCGGTCGGTCATCGCCGCGAACTGCTCAGGCGTCATGTCGTAGCCCGACCGCCACATCGCGCCGACATCCTTGTAGCCGAGCTCGGCCGCCCCTTCGTTGGCGATCCCGACCATCTCCGCATAATTCGCCTTGGACGGCGCGCCGACATTGTCGTTCCAGCTCGTCCACATCTCCTGCAACTTCGCCGGATCGCGCGTCGTGCCCATCGCCGCTTCGATGTCCGACCCGTTGATCGGCTTACCGTCGAGTGTCCCCCTCCCTTTCCCGTAATCAGACTGCAGCCTGGTCGCGATCCGCGACAGCTTGTCGGCCGCGCCGAGCGTCGATGGCGCGGGAAGCGTAAGACTATTGCGTAGGAGGTCGAGCTTGCGCTTGGTGTCGGGGGAAAGTCCCGCGACCTTCTGATATTTCGCCGCCTCACCGGCATATTTGACGCCAAGCAAGGTCAGCTTCGCGCCCACCCGCGCCGCCAGCGCATCGGTGTCGTCGGTGATGTAGGTCGCGTTGACCCAGCCGACCTGATTGCCCTCGATCGACGCCTCGGCCAGAGTCTTTTCGGCGTCGGCGGTGAACTTGTCGGCGTCGGCTGCGGTCGGCTCCGTGCCCTCGTTCGCCTGGCTGGCGATCGCGACGGCGCCCGACAGGACCAGGGCGAGCGCAAGGCTAGACGCCACGGCGGTGCGGATCATTGGACGACTCCCCGAATGTGAAGCTCAGACACTGATATGCCGCCCGAGGGCGGTCAAGCAGCCAAATAATCCGCGATCTCCTGGCCGAGTTCGGGGCGCAACACGGCGCTCATGTGGGTGCCCGGAATCTCGCGATAGGTGGCGTGCGGCAACGCCTCGGTGAGTACGTGCGCGGAACCATTGTCGTGGTCATCCGCGCCCTGCAGCACCAGCACCCGCATCGAGACCGCGCGGACCTTTTCCTCCGGAGTGTTTACGAAAGTGTCTAGTATATGGAGCAACGCAACGGGATCGCCCTTGGTGGTTTTGAGGAAAGCCTCGGCCAGCCATTCCGGGCTGCCCTGCTTGAACGTGCCGAGATTGGTCAGGATGTTGCGGAAATGATCGCTGCGCCCTTCGGTGTGCGTCAGCCCCGTCAGACCCATGCCCGACAATATCGCACGCCGCGGCTTCGCGCCGTTTACCAGCATCCGCATCGTCGTGCGCGCGCCCAGCGAATAGCCGCCGAGATCATACTCTGTGAGACCGAGATGCTCGATCAGGGCGAACCCGTCGCGCATCAGCACGTCGGGCGGATAGGCGGCCGGATCATGCGGTTTCGCGCTCGACCCGTGCGCACGCAGATCGGGCATGATCACCCGGAACCCAGCCGCCGCGATCGTCGCCGCATGGCCATACCGAATCCAGTTGGTGTGCGCGTCGGAGAAATAGCCGTGGATCAGGACCAGCGGACGCCCCTCCCCCGTCTCGCGCCAGGCCAGCCGCTCGCCGTCGAAGCTGTCGAAAAACTGTGGTTCAATCGGGGAGTTTGCCACAGGCGGCGATCCACTTTGCGGTGATGTTGGGATTGTCATCGGTGCGATATTCGGGGAGCCCGTGCAACTCCATCCACGCTTCGTTGCGGCTTTCGACACCCGAATGGTCGACCGGGCGGAAGCGGGACGGGTCGTCGAAGCTGCCCACGGTCAGGTCCATCCCGTCCGACCCGTCGCCTTCATAGGTCAGCGGCGTGCCACATGCCGCGCAGAATCCACGCACAGCGATCGGCGACGAACGATACCGCTCCGGCTCACGCTCCCAGTGGAGGCCGGAACGCCTCACTTGCTTGAGCGCCGCGGCAAATCCGCCGGTCGCCCGCTGGCACATGCGGCAATGGCAGAGATAGGCATCCTGATCGTCGACCTGCACGGCGTAACGGATGCGGCCGCACTGGCATCCTCCGGCCATCGTTTCGGACATTCCACGCCCTCCATGAGAGGCGAACCGCGCGTTCGCCTGCGCCCGCGCGCCGACGGTTAGCACCCGCCAACCGCCCCGCAAAAGCGCCAGAGGATCTGTAAGCCGGGTTCTGTCCACCGCCGAAGCGGATGGGCGACCATTCCTCTAGGACGACGCTTGCGCGCCGCCTCCAGCAACCAACCCGGGCGACGGGTGGGAACACACCCATATGCCGCCCCTATTCGGTCTTGCTCCCGGTGGGGTTTGCCGTGCCGCCGCTGTTACCAGCCGCGCGGTGCGCTCTTACCGCACCCTTTCACCCTCACCCGCCGAAGCGGGCAGTCTGCTCTCTGTGGCACTTTCCCTGGGGTCGCCCCCGGCGGGCGTTACCCGCCACCGTCGTTCCGCGGAGCCCGGACTTTCCTCGCGTGCTTGCACACCCGCGGCCGCCCGATCCTCTGGCGCAACAGCGTGTACATGACGCCCCGCCCCCGCTCAAGCGCGGTCAAGTGAAGTCGAGAAAACCCTTGAGTTCGCTATCGGGAATCTTGCGGCGATTGAGTTCGAAGACCCCTATGCCGTTGCTGCTGCCGTTGGGGTTACTATTTCCCTCGACGGTGCGCAGCGCGCCGCCGCTCACCGACTTGATGATGCCGGTGTGCCCTAGCCCATCGCCGTGATCGAGGATGAATACCATTCCCGGCTTGACGAGCGACGGGTCGGCCATGGCGCGTGCCTTGGTCAGGATGCGCGTGGGCATGCCGGTCTTTACGCGGTTCCAGGCGTCGAGGCAGCCGGCCGTCCGTGGGAACAGGTTCTGCATCCCCTGGTTCGCGGCGCCATGCTTGAAGCACCAATAGACGAATGCCATGCACCAGAAATTGCCGACCCCGACACCAGCCTCCGTCAGATAGGCATCGACTTGCGGTCCACGGTTCGATCCCGGCGGCTGTTCCATCACGCCGATCTGGGTAATCGCCTCTGCCAATGCGGCGGCGGCAAGCCCCGTGGCCACATTCGTCGTGGTCGTGCCGAACAGTGCCCCCCAAGTCATCGGGCCGATCACCCCGTCGACCTTGAGCGGCAATCCGCCCGCGTCGAAATGTTGCGACTGGAACAATTTCACCAGCGACGCGACCGACGCATCGAAGCCGTTATTCGCCCCGCTCAACCGGTACCCAAAATTCGCCAGCGCACCGACGACGGCGGCAACGATTCCCGGGTCGGTCTCGCCGACTTTGATGAGACGGCCTGGATAATTCATGATGCCTTCCCCCGAAGACCATTCGCCGGCCCCAGCCCTTAGGCGGGGCTGCATCCCGACTATCATCGGGCCGGAGATGGCCTAAGCGGGGAAGCAACCGATTCGGCTGCTTCAGTCGTCGCCTTGGGGTTTGGGAAGCAGCAAGGCGAGGAGCAGGCAGCGGCATTCGCCGTCTATCTCGCCGTCAATCAATTCGGGGCGGAAGCGCCGCTGAAAGGCGACGACCGCGGCAAGCTTGTCGGTCACTTCGTAGCCGAAGCGTTCTAGCGCGAGGAGGAAACCGGCATCGCTCCACAACGGATCGATCAAGTTCTTGGTCGGGCGGGGCATCGCCAACCGCAGCCGCGCGAGCTTGCCCCAGGGGAACAATTCACCCGGATCCTGCTTGCGCGTCGGCGCAATATCCGAATGACCGACGATGTTGCCGCGCGTGATGCCGTGGCGTTCCTTGATGTCCTGCATCAACACGATCAGCGCGTCGATCTGCGCCTCCGGAAAGTCGCGATAGCCGAATTCGTGGCCCGGGTTGACCAATTCGATCCCGATCGACGCGGAATTGACGTCGGTTATCCCCCGCCAATGCGACTGGCCCGCGTGCCAGGCGCGCTTGTCCTCGGGCACCAGCCGATGGACCGTTCCGTCCTCGTCGATCAGGTAATGCGCCGACACCTCCGCGTTCGGATCGGTCAGCCGCGCAATCGCAGCCTCGGCGCTTTCCATGCCGGTATAGTGCAGCACGATCATCGTGACCGGCAGTTGCCGCTCGCTGAAATTGGGCGACGGGGTCTCGACGATACTCACGAAGCGAGGATTGCGGCGAACGCGGCGGAAAGTAAACCTACGCCGCGGCGGCGGTTGCGACGGCCGGTTCGTAGAGACCGCGGAACCGCTGGCTCGGGCGGAACGCATCGGTCTGGCCGATTACCGTCTCCCCCGCGCCGAGCACGAGCACACCATCGGGCCGCAGCACCTGCGCCAGCCGCGCAAGCACCTTGCGGCGCAGATCGAGCGAGAAATAGAGCAGAACGTTGCGGCACAGGATCACGTCGAACCGCCCGGTCGGCAGCGGATCGGCGACCAGGTTCATGCGGCGGAACGACACCAATCGCGTCAGTTCCGGGTTGGCGATCCACTCGCCATCGACCGTGTCGAACCATCGCATCATCCGCCGGACCGCCAGGCCGCGCTGGATTTCGAACTGGGTGTACCGCCCGGCCCTGGCGCGCGCCAACACCGATTCCGACACGTCCGTCGCGACGATCTCCGGCATTTCGGCACCGATATTCTCGGCGAACATCATCGCGAGACTGAGCGGTTCCTGCCCGGTCGAGCATCCCGCCGACCAGATACGCGCGCGCCGGGTGTTGGGGATCGCCGCGATTGCTTCCGCCACCAGATCGAACACTGCGGCGTCGCGGAAGAAGAAGCTTTCCTGATTGAGCAATTCGTCCACCACGCGGTCGGCGAGCGGCCCGTTGCGATCGGCTCGGACTGCCGCCGCCAGTCCTTCGAGACAGTCATGGCCGGTATCGCGCATGGAGGGCTTGAGCGCGGTTTCGATCCGCCAGCGGCGGCTGGCGTCGATTTGCTGTCCGGTCCGCGATTCCAGCAACGCTGCAAATTCGTTGGTCGGGCTGCCGGTTCGGGGGATCAGCATGAGGGAGCCGATGCCGGACGACGCCGGCGCGCGATCAACTGGCCGATCTCATCGGGCGGCAGGATCGCGTCGGCCAGACCGCCCGCCGCCACCGCGCCGGGCATGCCCCAGATGACCGACGACGCGCGGTCCTGTACCACGACGCAGCCGCCAGCGGCGGCCAGGCTCGCCGCGCCGATCGCGCCATCGCGGCCCATCCCGCTCAACACCACGCCAAGCGCGCGATCGCCGTAGGTCGCCGCGATCGAATCGAGCATCGGATCGACCGACGGCAGACATCCGCTCGGCGCGGGCGTGGTCGACAGCCGTACCGCCGTCGTCTCGCCGATCGAGACACAGCGCAGATGCGCATTTCCCGGCGCGATCAGGATGCGGCCCGGCCGGATTCGGGCATGATCCTCGGCCACCTCGCACGGGCGATTGGCCAGCACCGCCACCTGGGCCGCGAAATAGGGCATGAACGAGTCCGGCAAATGCTGGGTGATCAGGATCGGCAGGCGGAAATCGGCCGGCAGCGACCGCAGCAGCAAGCTGAGTGCATGGATGCCCCCTGTCGATGCGCCGATCGCGACGATGTCGAAGTCATCGCCCGGCGCGAATACCGCGACGGGCGTGCGCGGCACGACGATCTCGTCATTTTCGACGAGGCGGGCGATCTTGTGGTTGAGGAGATCGGCGAACCGGCCGGCGAACGCGCCGACCTCCGGCTTGACCAGCGTATCGGCGGCGCCGAGCGCCAGCGCCTGGACCGTAGTGGCGGCGCCATCGCCGCACGCTGACGAAACGATCAGGACGCGCGCGCCCTGCCCCGCGGCGATGAGGTCTGGCAAGGCGGTCAGGCCGTCGACGCCGGGCATCTCGATGTCGAGGATGATCACGTCGACGCGGTGCCGGGCAAGGAAGTCCTGCGCGGCATCGGCGTTCGGCACCGCACCGGCAACGAGGAAGTCGCCCGCCCCGTCGATCGCACGCGCCATCACGGCGCGCGCGACGACCGAGTCATCGACGATCAGGACCGATGGCGGTGTGTCGAATTGTTGTTTGTCGGGAGCCGGGCTGGCCATCGCGCCAACGCCGGGCTCAGGCCATGCCCACGATCTGGAGCTTGCTCTCGAGCGTCTCGCGGTCGAATGGCTTCATCACATATTCGTCGGCACCCGCATCGATCGCGGCGCGGATATAGGCCATCCCGTTCTCGGTCGTGCAGAACACCACCTTGGGGCGGCTGGCGAGCGCCGTGTCGCGAAGAGCGCGCAGGAAATCCATCCCGCTCATCACCGGCATGTTCCAGTCGAGTAGGATCACGTCGGGTGCGGACGCCAGGCAGCTGTCGAGCGCTTCGCGACCGTCGGCGGCCTCGCTGACCTCGAAGTCGAGCGCTTCGAGGATGTGGCGGGCAACCTTGCGGATCACCTTCGAATCATCGACAACCAGACACGTCTTCATGATCGTAAAACCCTGTAACATCGCCCCGTTCAACGACTTAGCTTCAACTAATGATCAGCAAGTTAATTGATCGCCGCGGTGTGATCCGACGCGCCATGAACCAGCGCCGTCAGGTTGATCGCCAGAATGGGCTCGCCGTCGCGCTCGATCTCGCCGCAACCCGCGCGTCGCCAGCCCGCGTCGAGCGCAATCCCCGACGGCAGCGGCGACGCTTCGAACGGTGCGACGTCCTCCAGTGAATCGACCAGCACCGCGTAATGATGTCCATCGATCACAGTGATGACCGCGCGCGATCCCGCAATGCCGATCGGCGGCAGGCCAAGCGCCGCGTGAGTATCGATCACCGTCACCACGCGGCTGCGCAGCGCGGCAAGACCGCGAATGTGTTTCGCGACGCGGGGCGTCGGCGTGACGGAGCCGATGTCGACGACCGATTCGACCTGAGCGGAATCGATTGCGACACCGCGTCCGGCGATATGCGCTATCAGAAAGAGTTGCTCGCTCATGCCGCCTCCACCCGCTTGGCGACCGCCGCGAGGAGTCCCGCCCGGTCGTAGCGGTAAACTTGTTCGCTCGATCCGATGTCGCGGCGATCATTGGTCAGCCGGATGATGCGATCGTCGTGCCGGTCGTCCGCGTCGGTCGTCAGAATGACAGCCGGCTCCTCGCCCGCATCGGTCTTCATCGCGACGCGATACCCCGCTGCCTCCAGCACCGGCTTGAGGAAGGTCGCGATCCAGCCGTCCCCTTCGCCGTGGATCAGGCACAAGGGCGCGCCGGGCTGCACGACAGCCGCGCTGTTGGGGCCGAGCAGCCATTGCGGGTCGATCAGTTCGATCTGTTCGTCATCGATCGTGACGACGCCCAGGATCGGCCCTGCCTGGACCGACGGAACTATTTCCGCTGGCACTGCGACAATATCGACCGGCTCGGCGATGGCGTAAGCAACTTCCGCCTCGCCATCCTTGATCCGCAGCACCGCGAGATCGACGCGGCCGGCAACGTCACCAAGCGACGCGAGCGGGACGATCCGGCCGTCGATCAACAATCGCATCCGACCGCCGCTGAAGCGAGCCGTGTCGGACGGGACGGTCTCGACGCGGTCGATGATCGCCAGCGGCACCGCACGGCGTCGGCCGTCGAGATCCTCGAACAACAGGGCATCGACCGTCGGCGCGACTGCCGCTTCGGTCTCTTCGTCGTCGATCACCGCATCGTGCGTGAAATTGATGCCCGCCGCGGTCGCGATCCCGGCGCAATCCAGCAGCAGCATCGGCGATCCGCTGTCGGGCAGCGTCTGGCCGGCATAGATGCCCGACGCCATCACCGCGGGCGCGGCCGGCTTGATCACCAGCTCTTCGTGATCGAGCACCGAATCGACCGCGACGGCGAAGCTGCCGCCGCTCGCGCTGATGATCGCCAGCATGTCGGCGGCGGCCGGGTTGGCGGGCGCCAGGCCCAGCAGAGCGCCAAGATCGACGAGCGGCATCCGCCGGTCGCGCACCGTCGCCGCGGCGGTATCGCCCAGCAAGTCGATGCGGATGGCATCGCCGCCGACATGGACGATTTCTTCGATCGCTTGCCGCGTGACGGCAAAGCGTTGTCCGGCGACGCCGATGACGATGGCGGGAATGATCGACAAGGTCAGCGGGACATGGATCAGGATGCGCAGGCCACGACCGCGCGCGTTGACCAGTTCGATGCGACCGCCAATCTGTTCGATATTGGCGCGTACCACGTCCATCCCGACGCCGCGCCCCGAAATCGCCGTGACTTCGTCCTTGGTCGACAGGCCGGGCTCGAAGATTAGGTCGAGCTTGGCACGTTCGCTGAGCGCTGAAAGGTCGCGCCCGCGCGACTGGCCTGACGCAGTGAGTTTCTGAACCAGCCGGTCGGTATCGATGCCGCGCCCATCGTCGGAGATCTCGATGATGATCTGGTTGCCCGACTGGCGCGCGCAGACCACGAGGCGCCCGACCTCGCGCTTGCCGGCGGCGCGGCGCTGTTCAGGAGATTCGATGCCGTGGTCGATCGAATTGCGGATGATATGGACCAGCGGGTCGCGCATCATCTCGATCATCTCACGATCGAGTTCGACGTCGGCGCCCTCCACGACGAGCTGAACTTGCTTGCCCAGTTCGGCAACGGTGTCGCGGACCATGCGCGGCAACGCGGAGAAAAGCGCGTCGATTTTTTGCATGCGCGTCCGCGTGACGGTGTCGCGCATTTCGGCGACGGTCAGCGACAGACGATCCAGCGCGGCCTCGATCCCGGGATCGCCCTGATGATCGCGCATCCGGCGCGCGAGTTCGTTACGCGCCAGCACCATGTCGGACATGCCGCTCATCATGCGGTCGAGCAAATCGGTCGAAAGCCGAACGCTGCGATTGGCGGCGCGCTGGCTGGACGACGCCTGTTGCGCGACGGGCGTAGCCATCTCCGCGCTGCCGTCGAGTGCGGCAATCAGCAACTCTTCGCCGCTGTCGTCCAACGCCGTGCCAGCGTCGATGGCTTCGACGATTTCACCGATCCGATCGACGATCGCGAGCACCGCTGTGACGAGCGGGGCGTCGGGCGAGCGTTCGCCCGACCGCAGCGCCGACAGCACGTCCTCAGCGGCATGGCTCAACCGCGCGAGACGCGGCAGATCGAGAAAGCCGCAGCTTCCCTTGACGGTGTGAACGAAGCGGAAAATGGCGTCGAGCCTGGCCCGATCCTCTGGCGCAGCTTCCCACGCGACGATCTCGCCCGAGAGCGCTTCCAGCGTCTCGCGCGTTTCGGCAATGAATTCCTGGAGCAGATCGTCCATGGGTCCCCGGGTCTGGCGCTCGGGCGAACATTGGACGATCAGTGGTAAAGGAGACGTTTACCCGGCGTGAATTGTCACGCCAAACAGCAGGATAGGCGAATCAGGCTCGGAAATCTGAACGGTCCCGTTGCCCGCCGTCACCAGCGAGTGCACCAAATAGGCCGCCGCGCTACGCGGGGTCACGCCGTCCTCACCCAGATCACCGAGCAGGGTCGAGCGCAATTCCTGGTCGAGCACCAGCCGCGGCCCCTCGGCGCGGACGACGATCTCGATCTTGTCGCCCAGTTCCTCTGCGCCGATGTCGAGCTGGCCGCCACGGACCAGCGCATCGCCCGCGATCAGCGCGAGGTTCATCAGCACCTTGACCGCCGGCTTGGGCAACGCGCCCTCCTCGATCATCCAGCCGATCGCGATTTTCCCGCCCTCGCCGAACAACCCCTCGATCGCGGTCCGCGCTTCGCGCGTGTCGACCTTGTCGCCAAACCCGCCCGCCGCACCGAATGCCAAGCGGAAGAATTTGAGCTTGTTGGCCGACGCCCGTGCGCTTTCGTTGAGCAGATCCAGACACCGCTGCCGCATATCCGGGTCGTGCTCGTCGGCAAGCAGCTCGAGTCCGTTATTCAGCGCGCCGACCGGGCTGAGCAAGTCGTGGCACAGGCGCGAACAGAGCAGGCTGGCGAAATCGACCGGGGTGATGGTCATGCGGACGTTTCTTTCGGTTCTTGTCGTGCGCTTCTTGGCGTAGCATGCCGTCGCTAGCAACCTTTCGTCATGTCAGCCGGAATGGGAGGCGCTCGAACGTGGCGTCGTTCGAGGCAAGCCACGCGGTCGCATCGCTGTCGGCGACTATCACCCACACCTCCCCGCCCCGCGCCGACGCGGCATCGCGGGCCGACGGTTCGGCTTTACCGGTGGGGTGAGAGTGGTAGTGCCCGATCACTGCGGGACCGCCTATTCGCGCCTGCTTATGGGCAGTGATCAGCGCTTGCGAATCGATCTCGAATGCCATCCTCGGCTCCGCCGCGACGTTCCGGCACGGTACTACGCGTTCGACCTGTAACCCCCGGCCGAGCAGCAGCCCGCACACCTCGACGTCGGGACTCGCCGCCGCCTCGGCCCGGATCGCGTCGAGCGCCGCCCTTGAAATTTCCAGCCTCATCCCCATCTCCGTACACGAAAATGGTCTCGGGGGTTTCCATCATCGAAGCGCAGGTTTCCGCGGCCGCCAACGGCTGGCGGCTCGACCGTGCGCTGGCCGACGCGGTGCCGACACTGTCGCGCGAGCGGCTGAAGGCGCTGATCTCGTCGGGCGCGGTCAGCGACCGGACGGGGGCGCTGTTGCGCGACCCAGCCAGGAAAGCGGTGGCGGGCGACGTGCTGTCGGTCGCGGTGCCCGATCCCACTCCAGCGCACAACGAAGCGCAGGACATCCCGCTGGTCGTCGCGTTCGAGGACGAGCATCTGATCGTGATCGACAAGCCCGCGGGCCTGGTCGTCCACCCGGCAGCGGGCAACCTCGACGGGACGCTGGTCAACGCGCTGCTCCACCATTGCGGCGGCAGCCTGTCGGGGATCGGCGGCGTGGCGCGGCCGGGGATCGTGCACCGCATCGACAAGGATACGTCAGGGCTGATGGTCGCCGCCAAGACCGATCGAGCGCATGTCGGCCTCGCCAAGCAGTTCGCCGATCACTCGATCGACCGCCGCTACAAGGCGATCGTGTCGGGCCGCCTGACCACCAAGTCTGGCACCGTCGATGCGCCGCTCGCGCGCAGTCCGCAGAACCGCAAGAAGATCGCGATCGTGCAGACCGGCAAGCGCGCGGTCACGCACTGGTCCCAGCTTGCCCAGCTGTCGGACGCCACGTTCGTCGAATGCCGCCTCGAAACCGGACGCACGCATCAGGTGCGCGTGCATATGGCGTCGATCGGCCATCCCTTGCTGGGAGACCCGGTTTATGGTAGAACAAAACAGGTTCATCGGAAGGATTTGGAAACCCTGAATTTCCGCCGCCAGGCATTGCACGCGGCGGTTCTGGGGTTCATCCATCCCATCACAAGAGAAGCTTTGTCGTTCGAAAGCGAAATGCCTGCGGACATGCAGGAACTGTTCGATACACTGGCTCGTTGATTATTGTGCAGCGCAGCACGTCGCCTCTTCTGGGGCGTGCCGGCTGAAGGAAAGGGAGTAGAAGATCATGGCAAACCGCAGCAACGTCCCCGCGACGATTCCTGCTCTCGGCGGCGAGGCGAGCCTCAACCGCTATCTGGCCGAGATCAAGAAATTCCCCGTCCTGACGCCGGAGCAGGAATACATGCTCGCCAAACGTTTCGAGGAACATGGCGACACGGAAGCCGCGCATCAGCTCGTCACCAGCCACCTGCGCCTCGTCGCGAAGATCGCGATGGGCTATCGCGGTTATGGCCTGCCCGTCTCGGAACTGATTTCCGAAGGCAATATCGGCCTGATGCAGGGCGTGAAGAAGTTCGAGGCCGATCGCGGCTTCCGCCTCTCGACCTATGCGATGTGGTGGATCCGCGCGTCGATCCAGGAATTCATCCTGCGCTCGTGGAGCCTGGTGAAGATGGGCACGACCGCCGCGCAGAAGAAATTGTTCTTCAACCTGCGCCGGATGAAGTCGAAGCTCGACGCGTTCGACGACGGCGACCTGTCACAGGAGAATCTCGCCAAGATCGCCAAGGACCTCGGCGTGACCGAGGAAGAGGTGACCAGCATGAACCGCCGCATGGCGATGGGCGGCGACACGTCGCTCAACGTCTCGATGCGCGAGGATGGCGAAGGTCAGTGGCAGGATTGGTTGCAGGACGATTCGCCCTTGCAGGATCAGGTCGTCGCCGAGACGCAGGAGGCGGACGTCCGCCACAGCCTGCTGACCGAGGCGATGGAAGACCTCAACGAGCGTGAACGCCACATCCTGACGGAACGTCGCCTGACCGACGACCCCAAGACGCTCGAGGAGCTATCGCAGGTCTATGGCGTCAGCCGCGAGCGTGTCCGCCAGATCGAGGTGCGCGCGTTCGAGAAGCTGCAGAAGGTGATGATGCGGCTTGCAGGCGAAAAGCGCCTGATCGCGGCGTAAGCCTCCTTTATCCGTCACCCCGGCCTTGAGCCGGGGTCCTGCTTTCTCAACCGGAAGAAGAAGCGGGATGCCGGATCAAGTCCGGCATGACGAACGGGGTTTGCACCTCCTGGTTTACACGCGCCCTGCGGCTCCCTAGCCTCCCCGCTCAACCATCGGGGACCGATCATGTGGCGTTACGTCAAGATACCCAAGGCCATCGCGCTGCTGGCGTTCCTGCTGCCGTGGATGACGGTGTCGTGTTCGAACACCAAGGTAGCGGAGGCGAACGGCTGGGAACTGGTGCTGGGCCGCATCCGCCCCGTGATGCAGGCCGCGAGCGACGCGCCCGCCCATGCCGATAAACTCAACATTTACCTCGCCGCCGCCGTCGCGTTGATCGTCGTCGGGCTAATCTTTTCGCTGATGCGCAAGCGTCTCGCGCCGGTGGTGGTCGCGACGTCGCTCGGCGCGCTCGCGCTGATCTGGGCGGGCGCTCAGCAATATACGCCTCAACGCCTCGCCGACGCCGCGAAGCGTGGCGGTGAAGCGGGCATGGACGACATCGCCACATCGGTGATCCGCATCGATTGGCAGATCGGCTATTGGGTCGCGCTCGGCGCGCTCCTGGTTGCCGCCCTGCTGGCGTTCCTCGCGATCCGTGATCCCGACACGCGCTAACGGATGAAACACGACGTCGTCGTCATCGGCGGGGGCGCGGCCGGGATCGCCGCCGCCCGGCGTCTGCACGACGCGCGCGCCGACGTCCTGCTGGTCGAGGCGAGCGGACGGCTCGGTGGGCGGGCGCATACCGTTCGGGTGCGCGGCGAAGTGCTCGACCTCGGCTGTGCGTGGCTGCATTCGGCCGATCGCAATCCATGGACCCGGATCGCATTGGCGGAAGGGTTCCAGATCGACCGCACGCCGGCGGGCTGGCGCACGCAATGGAACGATCTGGGCTTTTCCAGGGAGGAACGCGCGGCGTTCGAAGCGGCCTACGCCCAATGGCACGAACGCGCGGAACGCTTCGTCCACGGCCCAGACCGCCCGCTCAGCGACTTCATCCCCGCCGCCTCGCCCTGGCGTCCGCTGATCGATGCGATTTCGGGCTATGCCAACGGCGCGAATTTGCGGGACGTCTCCCTCCACGACTGGGCGGCGTACGAAAATGCTGCGGGCGACGACAATTGGCGGCTGCGCGAGGGATATGGCACGCTCATTTCGGCGTACGGGAAGCGGCTGCCCGTCAAGCTCGACGCGCCCGTCTCGCTGATCGATCATCGCGGTGCCGTCATCCGTCTCATGACGCCCAGCGGCATCATCGAAGCGGATCGCGTGATCGTCGCGGTGCCGACGCCGATCATCGCCGATGGCGACCTTCGTTTCGACCCGCCGCTCGAGGACAAGCGCCAGGCCGCCGCCGCGCTCCCGCTCGGGCTGGCCGACAAGATCTTCCTTGGCATTAAGGGCGGTGACTATCCGCAGAACGCGCACCTGATCGGCAACCCGCGCAGCGCCAATACCGCGAGCTATCAGGTCGGTTGGCTCGGCCAGCCAGTGATCGAAGCTTTTTTCGGCGGCGATTGTGCCGAGGCGCTGGAACGGATCGACGACCGCGCCGCCGCCGATTTCGCGATCGGAGAATTAGCGGGACTGCTCGGCAACGACTGGCGGATGCGGCTACAGCCTCTCGCCCGTACCCGGTGGCGCGCGGAGAAATTCATTCGCGGGAGCTATTCGCACGCGCGCGTGGGCCAGGCCGGGCAGCGCAATATCCTGGCTTCGGCGCACGACGACCGCTTGTTCTTTGCCGGCGAGGCATGCCACCCGAACGATTTCTCGACCGCGCACGGCGCTTACGAGACCGGGATCACCGCCGCCGAAGAGGTGCTTGCGGCGGGGCGCCGTCCGCGCGTAGTGGCGGCCATGCCGCTCGCCGCGGTCCCGACCCTCGCCACGACCGAACCTGCCGACGACGCCATGCCTGCAAGACGCACCAGCCCCCGCCGTTCTTGGCCGCGCCGCATCTTTGGATGGGCCTGGAAATCCGTGCTGGGCTTCGTGGTGCTCAGTGTCGTCTGGGTCGGACTCTACCGTTTCGTCAACCCGCCGATCACCTTCACGATGCTGGCGGACGGCGTGTCGGGGAACGGCATCGTCAAGCAGTGGATGTCGCTCGATCAGATGGATCCGCGGATGGCCCGCGCCGCGATCGCGGGCGAGGATTCGCGCTTCTGCCTGCACAACGGCTTCGATCTTCGCGCGATCGAGCAGGCCTATAATCGCAACCAGAAAGGCGGCCGCATCCGCGGCGGCTCGACCATCAGCCAGCAGACCGCGAAGAATGTCTTCCTGATCCAGGGCGGCGGCTATGTCCGCAAGGCGTTCGAGGCGTATTTCACCTTCCTGATCGAACATCTGTGGGGGAAGCGGCGGATCATGGAGGTGTATCTCAACGTCGCGGAGACCGGGATCGGCACCTACGGCGCCAATGCCGGGTCGATCCGCTATTTCGGACACGACGCGTCGAAACTGACGGCGATCGAGGCGGGGCGGATCGCCGCGGTGTTGCCGCTACCGAAGAAGCGCGACGCAGTGGACCCGACGGGCTTCGTGCGGCGACACGGCAACGCGATCGCGCGCTATGTGGACGTGGTGCGCGGCAGTGGGCTGGATAGCTGTTTGAAATAGCGTTGCGGTGCTCCCTCGTCACCCCGGCCTCGAGCCGGGGTCCCGCTTGATCGACGCAGAAAAGAAGTGGGATGCCGGATCAAGTCCGGCATGACGACGTAAAACTACTCGTCAGAAGGGCAGCTTGAACCCCGGCGGCAGCGGCATGCCCTGCGTCATCTTCGACATCTCGGCATTCGACGCGGCATCGGCCTTCGCCCGCGCATCGTTGAACGCGGCGACGATCAAATCCTCCAGCATCTGCTTGTCCGCCGGCACGATGAGCGAATCGTCGATCGAGATGGCGATGATCCGACCCTTGGCCGACGCCTTCACCTTGACGAGGCCACCACCCGACGCACCTTCGACCTCGATCTGGTCGAGCCCGTCCTGCGCCTTGGCCAGTTCGGCCTGGACGTTCTGCGCCATCGCCATGATGTCTTCGAGACTCTTCATGATGCCTGTATTTCCTTGTTCCAGTTTTCCAGCACCGCGTCGGGGAACGCCTCGAACGCCGCCTTGACGATGGGGGTTTCGAGGATCGCGGCACGCTCCGCTTCTTCCGCCGCCTTGCGCCGCTCCGACAGCGTCGCCTCTCCCACGGCATCCTCGGTCGTGATCTTCCATTTGACGCCCGTGAGGTCGTGCAGTCGCGCCGCCAATTGGCTTGGCAAGTCGGCCGGGAGCGGCCGCTGCGTGCTCAGCGTCAGTTCGGGCGGCGCATAGCGGATCGGGCGGGCATTGGCGTTGAGATGCGACAATAGCGATCCCCCACCGTTGCGCTGGATCAACCCGACCATGTCCTCGAATGTCGCCGGGAGAGCGTTGACCGGTGTAGCGGCGAGCGCTGACGTTCCGCTGGCGGCGGGAGCAGCCGCGATCGGCGCACCCGACGCGATCTGGCGCGCCAGTTCGCCCGGGTCTGGCAGGCTGGAGGCATGGACCACGCGCAGCAGCGCCATCTCCCCCGCCTCGATCGGCAAGGCGGCGCGCCCGACCTCGTCATGCCCCTTGAGCATCAGCTGCCACAGCCGATGCAGCGCCGGGAACGAAAGGTTCTGCGCCCAGCTCCGATAGGCTTCGCGTTCCTCCGCCGATTGCGCAGGGTCGGCATCGCCGCCGAGCTTGGCCAGCGTGGTCGCATGGACGGTCTCCAGCAATCCACGCAACACCGACTGCGGATCGACGCCGAGATCGTATTGCGTTCGTAGAGCACTGAGCGCGCCCGCCGCGTCGCTCGCCAGCAGCAGCCCAAACAGGTCGCGGATCGCCGCACGATCGCTCAAGCCCAGCATCGCGCGGACCGCTGGCGCGCTCACGCCGCCGCCCTCCATCCCGGCATGCGCGATCGCCTGATCGAGGATCGAGAGGCCGTCGCGCGCCGACCCGTCCGCCGCACGCGCGATCAGCGCCAGCGCCTCAGGCTCGGCCTCCGCGCCCTCCAGCTCCGATACATGCGCGAAATGCGCCGCCAGTTTGTCCGCTGGGATCCGCCGCAGATCGAACCGCTGGCACCGCGACAGCACGGTCACTGGCACCTTCTGCACCTCGGTCGTCGCCAGCAGGAACTTCACATGCTCGGGCGGTTCTTCCAACGTCTTCAGAAGCGCGTTGAACGCATTCTTCGACAGCATATGGACTTCGTCGATGATGTAGATCTTGAACCGCGCGCCGAACGCCGCCAGTCGCGCCGCGTCGATCACCGCGCGCATGTCATCGACGCCGGTGTGGCTCGCGGCGTCCATCTCGATCACGTCGATATTGCGCCCTTCGGCGATCGAGACGCAGGGCTCGCACACGCCGCACGGGTCGATCGTCGGACCCCCCTGCCCATCCGGGCCGATGCAGTTGAGAGCCTTCGCTATCAAACGCGCGGTGCTGGTCTTGCCCACCCCGCGCACACCCGTCAGCAGGAACGCGTGCGCGAGCCTCCCGCGACGGATTGCATTGGCCAGCGTCTGGACCATCGCGTCCTGGCCGATAAGCTGATCGAAACTCTGCGGCCGGTATTTGCGCGCCAGAACGCGATAGGCGGTGTCTTTGGGCTGAGGCGGCTCGCCAAGGTCGAGGAAGGAGTCGTCGGACATCGACCCCTATCTAGGATCGGCGAGCCGTAATGTCGAAGGCTATGCGCCCTCAATAAACGCGATAGCAGCGACGATAGCCGTGGCGGTAGCGGCACACCGTGCGGCCACCACGCCAGCTGCGATACGGGCGGTAGTAGCGATTGGGGCGGTAATAGCCGCGCCGATAGTAACCGCGATTACCACGCCAGCTGCGGTTGCCGCGCCAACCGCGATCGGCCCGCCAGCCGCGACCGTCGCGATATTGCTCAGCGGTGGTGCCGGCGGCCGGGTCCGCGTTGATCGATGAAGAGACGGGAACCGCCTTCGTCAGTGCCGTGCTGGCTGCGGCGGGCGTCGCGCTCACGATGCCGGCAAAGGCCAACGCCGCGGCAAGAATTGGGGCAAAACGCATCACAAGTCTCCTTTAGGTCAGAGGCATTGTCCAAATGCGCTACCACGGATTGTTGTTCCGGCGTTATGACTGAGGAAACGCGTCATAGCAAAGCGATGGCGTCGGACAGCGCCTTGCACTGCCGGCCGCGCTTGTTTTCGAGGCGCGATGCAATCGCGCACTCGAAAACTGCGCGGTGGGAGCCGGAACGACCCGTGGCGAAATCGTTGTGGCTGCTGCCTTCCGGCCCTGACCAGGTTGGCGACGACCACGTCCGCCCGACTCCCGCGCGCCATATGGCGGGGTCGGGCGGCGCTTTCAAGCGGTCAGCGAATTACCAGCGGACGCGCACGTTACGGCATTGGCGCCATTTCTTCCCGTGCCGCCACTTGGTCGTGCAGACCTTTTTCCATTTCCAGCGATGGCCACCGTTCCAGCGGCGCTCTGTATCGCTGGTTCGCGTCACCGTGGTGCGGGTGACTCGTTCCTGACCGGGAGCGGCGTTCGCGGCGGCCGGCACGACCACGACACCCGCAGCCATGGCCGCAATCAAAAGCAGCTTTTTCATATGCAGTTCCTCTTCCTGAATTCCCCCATGCCGCCAGAACGGTCGAGCGGCAGGCTCGTTCCGTAACCGAAATATCGGCACGGATCGGCCGGATCAGCGGCCCTGCATGTTCTTGGATTCGGGGGGTATATGCACGGTCAGGGCCTCGATGCCGTCGAGCCAGATCTGGCAGGCGAGTCGGCTGTACCGTGTGGCGCCAGCCGCGAGATCGAGCATGTCTTCCTCCTCCTCGACGGCAGGCGGCAGCTTGGCGAAGTCGCCGGCGTCGATGATCACATGACAGGTCGAACAGGCCATCTGTCCCTCGCACGTTCCCTCCAGCGGCTCGCCGGCGTTCTGCGCCACGTCGAGCAGGCGGTCGCCGGGCTGCGCCTCGACTTCGCGCCGTGAGCCGTCCCGCTCGATGAAGGTCACGCGAGTCATGCTGCGATCCGCTGCGCGCGGGCGGCGGCATCGATCCGGGTAAGTGCGTCGACCAGTTCGTCCTCGGTCGTGTACCGGCCGAAACCCAACCGGATGCTCGACTTCGCCTCTGCGTCGCCAAGCCCGATCGCCTGCAGCACGTGGCTCGGCCGTCCCGATCCGCTGGCGCAGGCGGATCCGGCAGAGAAGGCAATGTCGCGCAAGTCGGACATCAGCCGCGCGACGTCGAGACCTTTGCGACGGATGTTGAGGTTGCCTTTGAAGCGATGGTCGATCGAACCGTTGATCGTCCATTCCGGCCCGAGCCTACTAACCGCAGCATCCCACAGATCGATGATATGATCGTCTTCGCCTCCGACATCGTCGACGTAGATGCGCGCCGCCGCACCGAAACCGGCGCACAGCGCTGGTGACAAGGTGCCGGATCGACCGCCCGGCTCCTGCCCGCCGCCGTTGAGCAGCGGATCGAGCTTTATGCCCTCGCGTATCCATAGCGCGCCGACCCCCTTGGGTCCGTAAATCTTGTGCGCTGACACCGCGATCAAGTCGGGTGATTGGGGCATGTCGAGTTTGCCGTATCCCTGCACGGCGTCGCACAAGAATAGCGCGCCAGCTTCGTGCGCCAGCGCCGCCAATTCGTCGATCGGCTGGATCACGCCGACTTCGTTGTTGATCAGCATGATGGCGACCAACCCCGTGCCGGGCTGGATGACCTCGGCCGCGCGATTGAGATCGATCAAGCCGTCTGGCTGGACGGGTAGGACCGTGAACGGTCGCCCATAGCGGGCCTCCGCATACACCGTGTCGAGCACCGCCGCGTGTTCGGTGCTGGCGGTGACGATCGGACCAGTCGTGCCCTTAATCGCCCAGTTGAGCGCCTCGGTCGCGCCGCTCGTGAAGCTGACCGTGCCGCCTTCCGGCAGTAACGCTGCGACTTGCTCGCGCGCCACCTCGACCGCCGCCTTCGCCGCGCGGCCTTCACGGTGCGCCGAATGCGGGTTGGCGTGTTGGTCGCGGAGCCACGGCAGCATCGCCTCGAACGCCTCGGACGCGAGCGGTGTCGTTGCCTGATAGTCGAGATAGGTCATGCCGCCCTCGATCGCCCCGCCACGATGTCGCGCCATACCGCGATGAACGTGTCCAGGTCGCCTTGGGTGGTCGATCGCCCGAAGCTGACGCGCACTACCTCCTGCGCCGCCTGCTGATCCCAGCCCATCGCGGTCAGCACATGGCTCGGCTTCATGCTCCCGCTGGCGCAGGCGCTGCCCGCCGATACCGCGATCCCGGCCATGTCGAGCCGGATCAATTGGGTGGTCGCAGCAACGCCGGGCAAGCGGTACGATCCAATCGCCGGATGCCGCAATGCCCCCGAAAGCACCGGCTCGGCACCGAGTGACGTCATGGCGTCGTCGAGATAGCGGCGCAGCTCGGCATAGCGCGCGACGTCCTCCGGCTCGGCGAGCGCGGCGGCATAGCCGAGTATCGCGGGCATGTTCTCCGTTCCCGGCCGATAGCCCCGCTCCTGCCCCCCGGTCGGGTCGAGCGTGGCGAGATCGCGCACCAGCAGCGCGCCGACCCCGATCGGCCCGCCGCGCTTGTGCGCCGACAGTGCGACGAAATCGGCATGCCGCGCGACGTCGCGATCGGCGCCCGCCGGCATCTGTGCAGCATCGACCAGCAGCAGGTGGCCAGCGGCATGAACGCGCTCAGCCAGCGCCGCGATCGGCTGGCGCACGCCGGTTTCGCTGTTCGCCCATTGGATCGCGACGACCGCCCGGCCCTCCCCCGCCATCGCGGCGTCGAGCGCGTCGCCATCGACCAGCCCGTCTGCGCCAACCTTGATGAGCGCGATGTCATACGCCGCGCGCAGCACCGCGTCATGCTCGACCGCGCCCGCCAGCCGCCGTTCGACCGTGCTCCGCGTCAGCGCGATGCTGAGCGACTCGCTCGCCCCGCTTGTGAACAGCACTTCGCCCGCCCAGCCATAGGCCGCTGCGACTTGCCCCCGCGCGGCCTCCAGCGCCGCTTTTGCCGCGCGCCCCTCGGCGTGCGGCGAGGACGGATTGGCCCAGCGCGCGAACCCTTCCGCCATCGCCTCGCGCGCCGCAGGCAGCAGCGGCGTGGTCGCGGCATGGTCGAGATAGATGCGGGCGCTCATCGGGGCCGATTCGTTCCAATTGCGTGACAGGACTTCCTGCCTATATAGCGCGCAACCTTTCCCGCCACACTGGCGGCCACTTATTCCTGCGACAGGACATTATGCCCGAAGTCATTTTCCCCGGCCCCGAAGGCCGTCTCGAAGGCCGTTTCAACCCCGGCCCCAAGCCCCGCGCGCCGGTCGCGATGATCCTACACCCGCACCCGCAGGCGATGGGCACGATGAACAACCGCATCGTGATGGAGCTCTACAAGACGTTCCAGCGCCGCGGCTTCGCGACCTTGCGCTTCAATTTCCGCGGCGTCGGCAAGAGCCAGGGCACGTTCGACAACGGCATCGGCGAGCTGTCGGACGCGGCGTCGGCGCTCGACTGGGTGCAGAGCTTCCATCCGGAGGCCTCGACCACCTGGATAGCGGGCGTCAGTTTCGGCGCGTGGATCGGCATGCAGCTCTTGATGCGCCGCCCGGAAATCCGCGGCTTCATCTCGGTCGCGCCGCCCGCGAACCTCTACGACTTCACCTTCCTCGCGCCGTGCCCGGCGAGCGGCATCCTGATCGCCGGCGAGAATGACGAAGTGGCGACCCCGGTCGCGATCCAGAAGCTGGTCGACAAGCTCCGCACCCAGCGCCACATCACGATCCACCACGACACGATCCCGAAAGCGAACCATTTCTTCGAGCATGAGATGGGGGAATTGATGGGGAGCGTGGACAAGTATCTGGACATGCGGCTCGACCCGAATTCGCCGATCAGGTGATCGTTTCGCGGCTAGCGCTGGCTGCCGTCGCCGCGCTGGTCGCGCTTGCACCCGCTTATTCGGCGTCCCGATCTCTGCCAATCACAGTGCAAATCCGTGACGCTGCGAGTTGTTTTGCATCGGTCGATGGTAGCGACTTCAAACTGCCAGACGATCGCGGGCGCTTTGTTCAGCGGCTTAAGCAGCTGCGAAAAAAATGGCGCGGGATTTCGATCGTTAGCGACACCGACGTCCGTTATAAATGCGTCGGCGGGGTCATCTTTCTAGCTCAATCTGCTAAGTTCAAAAACGTCGGCTTCCCGGCGCAACCGCCGCAATGACCAGACGTCTAAAGCGTCCAGATCACCACATTCCCCACCAGCACCAGCGCCATCACGACCATCAGCATGCCCTTCGTCCGCGTGTCCGGGCGTAGCGTCAGCCTCACGCCGAAGAACGCCAGGATGAACGCCGCGATCATCGCGATCGCGGGGGCGACCTGTTCGAGGCCAGTCATGCGTGCCGATACTCTTTTGCTCGTGCTCCGGCGCAGGCCGGAGCGCTGGAGATGGAAGGCTGCGATTGCCAACGCTCCGGCCTTCGCCGGAGCACAGCCAAGGAACTGATCGACGTGGTCTTCATGCGCCGCTCAGCGCCGGGATGGCGGGGGCTTCGGCGGGTTCGGGCGCCAGCGCGCGCGCATACGCCTCCATGTCCACATTGCCGCCCGACAGGATGATCAGCATCCCCGGCTCGGCCTCGACCTTGCCCGCGAGCAGCGCCGCCAGCGCCACCGCGCCACCCGGCTCGACCACCAGACGCAGCACCGACGCCGCCCAGCGTTGCGCCGCGCGCACCTCGGCCTCGCTGACCGCCACGCCCTTCGCGTCACGGCGCGCCAGCACCTCGAACGTCAGCGGTGAGACCTCCGGCGTCTGCAACGCGTCGCACGCGGTCGGCGGCGGGTTGGGGCCGACCGGCTCGATCCAGCTCGCCTCCAGGCTGCGGCGCATGTCATCCCAGCCCTCCGGCTCGACCACGGTGATCCGCGCCTCCGACAGGCCGAGCGCGATGCCAGACGCGAGGCCGCCGCCGCCGCATGGCACGACGACATGGCTCGGCTCGCCCAGCCCCATCGCTTCCATCTGCCGCCGCGCCTCGATCGCGACCGATCCCTGCCCCTCGATGATCCACGGATCGTCGAAGCTCGGCACCAACGTCGCGCCCCGCGCCTCGGCCAGGTCGCGCGCCTTGCGGATACGATCCTCACCGCCCGCGCGGTCGTAAGGCACCACTTCCGCCCCCAGCGCAAGTGTCCCGTCGCGCTTCGCCCGCGGCGCGTCGGCGGGCATCACGATGGTCGCGGGCATGCCGAGTCTCTTCGCCGCCCAGGCGACGCCTTGCGCGTGATTCCCGGAACTGAACGCAACGACTCCCTTGCGTCGTTGATCCTCGTCCAGCGCCGTCAGCCGGTGCCACGCCCCGCGCAGCTTGAACGCGCCGATCGGCTGCAGCGATTCCGCCTTAAAGGCGACCGTCACACCGTTGAAATCATGCGTAAAAAGCGGCGTCGGCGGCAGGATCGCGGCGATTTTCGCGGCGGCGTCCCGCACCCCGGCCCGCGTCGGCTGTCGCACGATCGTCACTGCTCGCCTCCTGTCACAAAAAAACGCTTTACGTGGGGGGTCACCGACCCTATCTGCCCGCTTCCCGCTGCCCCATGGGACTTCCAACCGCAAGGCAGCATTTCGTGAACGACGGCGCAAGCCACTTGGAGGTCCCTTGAATTGCAGCAGCATCATAACGCGCTGGGGCTAGCTACTGCCCTCCGACCGGTAGCTCCGGTCACGCTCATTCGTCCGCACGCTGCCGCGCGCGCCGCTCGATTCTTCGTAGAGAAGTTTCCGGGCCGCTCGATGTATGCGGTGAAGGCGAACCCCTCGCCCGATCTGCTCCAGATCCTGTGGGACAGCGGCATCACGCATTACGACGTCGCGTCGCTCAACGAAGTGCGGCTGGTGCGGCGCACGTTGCCCGAGGCGGTGCTGTGCTTCATGCACCCGGTGAAGGCCGAGGAAGCGATCGCGCAGGCGTATTTCGAGCATGGCGTGAAGACCTTCAGCCTCGATTCGATCGAGGAACTCGACAAGATCGTCCGCGCGACCCGCAACGCCAGCGACCTGACGCTCTGCGTGCGGCTGCGCGTCTCGTCGGAACATTCGAAGCTCAGCCTCGCGTCGAAGTTCGGCGTGGCGCCCGGCGAATCGAAGGAATTGCTGTTCCAGGCCCGCCAGGTCGCCGACGCGCTCGGCATCTGCTTCCATGTCGGCAGCCAGGCGATGACGCCCCAGGCCTATGCCGATGCGATGGAGCGCGTGCGCCAGGCGATCGTCGAGGCCGCGGTGACGGTCGACGTCGTCGACGTTGGCGGCGGGTTCCCGTCGACCTATCCGGGCATGGAGCCGCCGCCGCTCGAACTGTATTTCGAGACGATTTATCGCGCGTTCGAATCGCTGCCGATTTCGTATTCGGCGGAATTGTGGGCGGAGCCGGGCCGCGCTTTGTGTGCCGAATACAGCTCGATCATCGTGCGCGTGGAAAAGCGTCGCGGCGACGAACTGTACATCAACGATGGCGCGTACGGTGCGCTGTTCGATGCCGCGCATATCGACTGGCGCTTTCCGGTGACGCTGCTGCGCGAGCCCGACAGCAACGCCAAGGACATGCCGTTCAGCTTCTACGGCCCGACCTGCGACGATCTCGATTACATGAAGGGTCCCTTCCTGCTCCCGGCGGACATCCGTGCGGGCGATTATCTCGAGATCGGGATGCTCGGCGCGTACGGTTCGGCGATGCGAACCGCGTTCAACGGCTTCGGATCGGACGAGACGGTGATCGTCGAGGACGAACCGATGGCGTCGCTCTACGTCGCGCCGGACCAACAGGTCGCGTCGAACGTCGTAAAGCTGTAACAACTCGTTTCTAGCGAATTGGCGGCGGCGCGCTGCGGTGCACCGCCCCCTTACGGGTTTCCGCGTCCCCATAACGACGGCGGCATGAGAGAAAGAAAACCATGACCGACACCCTGACCAAGACCGCCGCGGCGAACGCGCCGATCAACGACACCCGCAAGGCGGAACTGCTGTCGAAGCAAGTCAAGCACATCGACATCACCAGCTTCGACGCGCGACCGATCGTCGATGCGATGAGCGACATGAGCTTCACCAGCCGCGACCTTGGCCGCGCGACGAAGATTTATAATCAGATGCTGGCGGACAAGGATTGCACGGTTTGCCTGGTCATCGCCGGATCGACCTCGGCCGGCGGCTGCATGGACCTCTATGCAGAGTTGATCCGCAACAACATGGTCGATGTCGTCGTCGCGACCGGCGCTTCGATCGTCGATATGGATTTCTTCGAAGGCCTTGGCCACAAGCACTATCAGGCGCTTGAAATTCCTGACGATGATACGCTGCGCTCGCTTTATATCGATCGCATCTACGACACCTATATCGACGAGGAGCAGCTCCAGGATTGCGACCATACGATCCTGAAGATCGCCGATTCGCTCGAGCCGAAGCCCTATTCGAGCCGCGCGTTCATCCGCGAGATGGGCAAGTATCTCGCCGAGCACGGCAAGAAGGATAACAGCCTCGTCAAGCTCGCCTACGAGCATGACGTGCCGATCTTCTGCCCGGCGTTCGTCGATTCATCGGCCGGCTTCGGCCTCGTCAAGCATCAGGTCGACCGTGCCAAGGCGGGCAAGCCCTATATGGTGCTCGACGCGATCGCCGATTTCCGCGAGCTCACCGAGATCAAGATCCAGGCGGGCACCACTGGCCTGCTGATGATCGGGGGCGGCGTGCCGAAGAACTTCATTCAGGACACCGTCGTCTGCGCCGAAATCCTGGGCCATGAGGATGTCGAGGTCCACAAATACGCCGTGCAGATCACCGTCGCCGACGTCCGCGACGGCGCGTGCTCGTCCTCGACGCTGCAGGAAGCCGCAAGCTGGGGCAAGGTGAACACCGGGATCGAACAGATGGTGTTCGCCGAAGCCGGGTCGGTCATGCCGCTGCTGGCGTCGGACGCCTATCACCGCGGCCATTGGAAGGACCGCGCGAAGCGCGCCTGGGGCAAGCTGTTCGCCTGACCCCAAACACCAACCGTCGTGCCCCCGGCCCTGAGCCGGGGTCGCGCTTTTCGTCGCGAACAGAACAAAGACCCGGGATGCCGGATCAAGTCCTGCATAACGATTGGTTGATCCTTACCGTGCCGCCCTCGCGACACCCGCCATCCGGTTGATATGCGCGAACGAAGCATCGACGCCGCCCGAGCCGCCTTCGACGCTCTTAAAGCGTTTTCACCAGCAACGTTGCGTTCCCGAACCGATTGATGCAGCCTAACCGGTAACGCTTTGGGGAGAGGCTTGATGCACAGTGAAATCCTGAAACCGATGGTCGTCCTGATCGCATGGACGCTGGTGATGCTCGTGTGGCTGGTCGCAACGCGACTGCCGGCAATGAAGGCGGCCGGTGTCGATCTCGGCAAACTGGTCGGTGGCAAGGGGGCCGATGCGGACGGCGTTCTGCCCCCTGCAACACAATGGAAGGCGCACAATTATAACCACCTGATGGAACAGCCCACGTTGTTCTACGCGGTGTGTCTGGTCATCGCGTTCAGCGGCACGGGCGACGGCATGAACGCCTGGATCGCCTGGGGCTATGTCGGTTTCCGGATTGCGCACAGCTTGTGGCAAGCGACCGTCAACAAGGTATCGACCCGCTTCCTGCTGTTCGCGCTATCGACTCTGTGCCTCGTAGCGCTGACGCTCCATGCGGCGATGGCGGTGTTCCAGTTCCATGGCTAAGGGCGAAGGGTTCGAGCGCCACAAGCAACCGTGGCGTCAGAACGAGGTGCAGAAGCTCCACACGCTCGCCAAGAAGGGGATGGCGCTGAAAGCGATCGCCAAGGCGCTGACCCGGAGCGAGGAATCGGTGAAGGCCCGCGCGAAGGAAGACGGGCTGAATATCGCCAAGCTGCGTTAGGCTCGGCGCAGTGAAATAGCTGCGCTATTTCGCGCTTTGCGCCGAGTCCGGCCGGCGGCGCGTCTGCGCCGACCGACGGCGCGAATTCACTTCGCGCCACCTAGCCGAACAGGTGCGCCAAACTCCGCTCGAGCGTCACCAGCTGCCATAACGTCCGGCCATGCTCGGCGCGCCCGGCCCGGTGGTCGGCAGCCAGCTTCTCGATCGCCGGGCCGTCGAACCATTGCAGTAGCCGCGGCGACCGAGCGAGCCCAGCCGCCTCCCCGGCCAGATCCCGGCGAAACCAGGTGCTGATCGGCGTCACGAACCCCATCTTGGGCCGATACAGGATGTCGCGCGGCAGATAGCGCTCCATCGCCTTCTTCATCAGCCATTTGCCCTGCCCGCCGCGCAAACGCATCGACACCGGTAACGACGCGGCGAATTCCATCAGCCTGTAGTCGAGCAACGGTTCACGCGCCTCCAGGCTCACCGCCATGCTGGTGCGGTCGATCTTGGTCAGGATGTCGCCGGGCAGCCAGTGCTGCACATCGGCATATTGCGCGCGGTCGAGCGCTTCGCGCGCCGGCGCGTCGCGCATCGTCGCGATGTAGCGGTTCTCCGCGCGATGCCCGCCGAGCTGCCGCCAGGCGTCGACGGTAAAGAGCTGCTGGCGCAGCGCCGGCGTCGTCACCCCGACCGATCGCGCATAGGCGGTCGCGCCGTCATCCGCGAGCGCAAGCAACGTCGTCTTTGCCCGCAACGGCCGCGGCGCCCAATCGGCCTTGGGATAGAACCGCCCGAGCGTCCCGAACACGGTCGAGGACAGGCCACCCGGCAGCAGCGACCGCACGCGTTCCTCAGCCGCCTGAAACTTGTAGCGGCGATACCCCGCGAACGCTTCGTCGGCGCCGTCGCCGGAAAGCGCGACCGTGACTTGCTCGCGCGCCAATTCGCACACGCGATACGTCGCGAGCGCTGAGGCATCGGCGAAGGGTTCGTCGAACGCCGTAGTCAGCCGGTCGATCAGCGCGAAATCGTCCGCCGCGACGACGCGCTCGCGGTGATCGGTGTGGTACCGCGCAGCGATCGCATCGGCGTAGGCGCGCTCGTCATGCCCCGCTTCCTGGAAACCGATCGTGCACGTCTTGACCGCGCCCTTCGACGCCTCCGCCATCAGCGCGACGACGGCCGAACTATCGACCCCGCCTGACAGGAACGCGCCGAGCGGCACGTCCGACACCATACGCAGCCGCACCGCCGCGCGCATCCGCTCGACCAGTTCGGCCTCCAGATCCCGGACCGACCCGCTGGCGCGCCGGGTGAAGTCCATGTCCCACCAGCGTTGCGGGTGCGGGATCGGCCGCCCGCGCTCTAGCAGCAGGAAATGCGCGGCGGGCAGCTTCTTCACTCCCGCGACGATGCAGGCGTCGTCGGGGACGTAGCCGAGCCCCATGAAATCCTCGATCGCCGACAGATCGGGCGCGCGGCGCAGCAACGGATGCGCGAGCAGTCCCTTCAACTCTGACGCGAACGCCACCGACCCATCGCTCAGTTCGACATAGTGGAGCGGCTTCACCCCGAGCCGGTCGCGAGCGAGGAAGAGGCTCTGTCGTCCGGCGTCGTGCAACGCGAACGCGAACATGCCGTTGAGCCGCTCCAGCATCGCCGGTCCCCAGGCGCGCCAGCCATGGAGCAACACTTCGGTATCGCCATTAGTGACGAACTTCGCGCCCATCACCTGAAGCGCCTTACGCACCTCGGCGAAATTATAGATCTCGCCGTTATACGTGACCGTCAGGTCGCCGTCCTGCATCGGCTGCGAGCTGCCCGCGACGTCGATGATCGCGAGGCGGCGATGACTGAGCCCCACGCCCGGCGCGGTCCACACCCCTGCCCCGTCCGGCCCGCGATGCGCCTGCGCGTCGGCCATCGCCAGCACTCGAGCGCGATCGACCGGCTTTGGAGTTCCGGGGTGGAAGACCCCGGCGATACCGCACATCTAGCGCGTCATGCCCGCGCTGCGATCCGCCAGCACGTCGAGCGGGCCGAGCGACGCCAGGAACGTCGTCATCGTCGCCCGCGGATCGCGGCCGCCTTCCACCGACAGATGGATCGCGACGGCACGCTGCGGGCCACCGAACAGTTTCGCCTTGAGGGTTTCGAGCTTCACGATTTTCCCGCTGGAGGTCAGCACCGACCCGACCCGATACCATGTCGCGACTTGCCGCTCCACCGGTCCCGGCGCGGTCATCGCCACGACTGTGCCACCGTTCAGCGCATCCAGGTCCTTTATCTTCACCCAGCGGTCATCCTGCCGGATCGCGCCGATGCCGAATCCGACGATCTCCTTGCCCTCGCGCTGGCTGCCATAGACGGCGATGGCAAGATCGACCGTATTGCCTTGCGCATCGACGTAACGGCCGAACAGCTGATGGTCGGCGCCCGGATAGTTGGGCATCCACGGTGCGGTCGTGCTGACGGGTGCGCGATTCCAACCGGGCACTTGCGGCAGATCGATGTGCGCGGGCAGCGCTTGTGCCCGATGCGCAATCGCCGCAGACCATGTGGGAAAGATCATCGCCGTCGCCAGCACGAGCAACGCGGCGACCGGCACGTCGAGCCGCCACCGAATGGCTCCCCGGAGCTTCGCCGGATCGAACGCCGGCGCATCGGGCGCGCGGTCGAACCACTTCCACCCGATCGCGAGCACCGCCGCCATCACCAGCCCGAAGAACACCCAGCCGAACACGATATGGTCGTATCCGGTCGCTTGCTCCACGCTCGTCAGAACGGCGGCATAAATCGTCCCGAACGCGCGGATACCGTTCGCCAGCACCGGCACGACCAATGCCATCGCCATGAAGGCAAGCCGTCGCGGCCAGGTGCGGTAGCAAAGGTTCGCGACCAGCACGCCGTACGCGACCATCGCGATCACGAACTTCGATCCCGAGCACGCTTCCGCCACCTCGAAATACTTGCCCCCTGCGGTGATCAGCACGCCATCGACCGTCGCCGGCGCGCCGACCAGATGAAGCAAGTGCATCGTCATCCAGACCGTCACTGTCTGGAGCGGCGGCTCGAGGAAGTCGCCGAAGGGCACCAGGAACAGCGCATAGGCCAGCGGAAAGAGCAGCCCGCGCGCGACGTTTGGCCCCAGCACCGTCACCACGGCGCCCTGCAACATCATCACCAGCCCGAAATGCCGCGCGAACGACACTGTCCCGGCATCGCCGAGCAGCCAGCCAAACCCGCCCGCCGCGACCAGCGCCAGCCCCGGCGCCCAGCCCTGCGGCGTCAGTTGCGCGAGTTCGCTCCGCCGGATCCACACCAGCCAGCCGATCACCGGCGCGATGAACAGGCAATGCCCGAACGTCGTATTGGTCCAGTAGAGCGCGGCGAGATCGCTCACGTCGCGGCGGAACGCGACAAGCAGCACCGCCACGACCAGCCCGAGCGCAACCAGCGGTCGACGCCATGCCGCCGCTAGTGTGAAGGCGTTCGGCGCGGTCTGCGCGATACTGGTCACGCCGCGCTCCGCGCCGCGGACGATCCACCGACCAGCGCATCCAGCAGGGCCAGCCGCGCCGTCCAGCCATAGCGTCGTTTGACCTGCTCGCGCGCCTTCCGGCCCAGCGCATCGGCCCGGTCCCGATCGCCCAGCAGTTCCACCACCGCCCGCGCAATATCATCCGCCCCGGCTCCACTCAGGATCGCGCCGTCATGGTCGATCCCCTCGGACGCCGGCATGCTCGCAACCACCGGCTGCGCCATCGCCATGGCTTCGAGCACCTTGTTCTGGATGCCCCGCGCGATCTTGAGTGGCGCAACCACGCATGCCGCCGCGGCGAGCCAGCCGCGCACGTCCGCAACCTCGCCGGTGACGATCACCGCGTCGCCCGCCAACGCCCGAACCGCGTCGGTCGGATGACGCCCGACGATCGCAAATCGCGCGCCCGGATGCGCCGCGCGGATCATCGGCAGGATGTCGCGCGCAAACCACGTCACCGCCTCGACATTCGGGCGGTAATCCATCTGCCCGGTGAACACGATCAGCGGCCCCGCGACATCCACCGTTTCGAACGCCACGTCCGGATCGAAAAAGTCGGTATCGATGCCGTTCTCGACCACCTGCACGTTCTGCGCGCCCGTTCTCACGCGAAAGATCTGCGCCTCGGCCGCGCTGACGAACAGGCTGGCGTCGACGCGGCGCGCCGTCGCCTGTTCGAACGCCTGCAAAGCCCCCGCCTCGCGCGCCATCAGCCAGCGCATCGGGCCGTGCGAACCCTTCGCGTAATCGGCGAACTTCAGCGAATCCATGTCGCAGAAATCCATGATCACCCGCCCGCCAAAATCGGCGGGGACATATTGCGCCATTTGCCCCGAGAAGACGTAGATCGTGTCGATCGCCTCGCGCGCCAGCACGTCCGCCACTGCGGCGCGCATCGCCTTGTCGTCGAACGCGGTCAGCGAGGCCGGCTTGCCCTGCGCCAGCGCTTCCAGTGTCGCGACCACCCGCGACTTGCCGCGCCAGAGCACTTCCCGGCTCGCGGTCAGCGACGCCAGGCCGCCATGATCCAGATCACGCCGATCATCAGCGAACGCGAGCAGATGCACTCGCTTCCGGCTGCTGAGATACTTGAGCACGTTATACGCCCGGATCTTGTCCCCACGATCGGGCGGAAACGGCGACCGGTGCGCCAGGAACAACAAATCACCCATCAGCCGAGGCCTTTGGCGATCACCGGCCCTATCGTGTTCGCCAGCCACAAGGGCAGCTTCTTCCAGACCGCGACTTGCAGCCGATATTTCGGGCTCATCGGGTTCATTTCGCGCGGAGCCTCGCCCGGCGCGACGCGCTTGGCATAGCGCAGCGGCACACCCTCGAACCCCCAATTCTTCTTGAACGCGGCGACGCCCGTTCCCGCCTTCGATCTGCCGAAATCGTAGCGCGTACAGGCCTTGTTCGCGCGAGCATGGCGCATAAGCTCGTAGTACAGCCGATCGTTCGCCTTCAGCGCGCGCGCTTCGCGCGTGCCGCCGCCCCAGAACGGGTAGACGGTGCCGTTGAGATAGACGCTGAACACGCTCGCATGCGGCGTGCCGCGATGCGAGACGGTGACGATATCGGCATGATCGCCGAGTTCCTTCGCGACCTCGCGAAACAGCTTCGCCGGGAACACGGGCGTGCCGAGGTTCCGCACGCTTTCCGAGAACACGCTATAGTGCATCGCGAGGTCGTTCGGCCAATTGCCGATCGCGACTTGCAGGTCGCCGTCGAGCGACTTGCGCACCTCTGCGCGCTGCTTGCGGGGGATCGCGAGCAACTGCGCCTCGTCGTCGGCGGACAGGTCGCGCGAGAAGCCGAGATAGGTCGTGTCATCGACGATCCACCCCTCGCCCGGCGCCGGTCCGCCACGCAGTTCGAGACTCGGGCAGCCCAGCTTTTCGGCGAGCGCCCAGCCCGATGCCGCCAAGGCGTCGGCGACGGCATCGCGGCGCGTCAGGATGCCGCCATCTACCGCGAACCCGGTCGACACCAACGCGTTGCCGAACAGCGGCGAGCGAATCTCCGTCAGCGGCAACACGCCGACGATCTCGCCATCGGCGGTCTGCGCGATCAGGCAATGCGCGGTCTGGCCGCACGCGCGCGCCACCGCGACGTTCCAGCCGGTCAGATGGAACGGCGTCGCATCGGGATGCGCGCGAACATAGTCGTCGATCCGCGCGCGCTCGGCGGCATCACCGAGGTCGGCAGGCGTTATGGCGACGAGCGTGGAAGGCTGGACGGTCATGACAGCCGCGCCGCTTCCTGCGCGACAACCGCATCGACGCGACCCCATTGATGCTTCGCGACCAGGGTCCGCAGCTTGCCCGCCATCGCACCGAGCCGCGGATAGTGGCGCAGCTTCGACCGCAGCGGCGCGTTCGCGACGCGCGGCTGGCCGGGATCCATGTCCCACGGGTGGAAATAGAAGACGGCTGGGCGATCGGCGCGGTTGGTCCGGGCGATCGCGCGATAGGTGATTTCGCCGGGCAGCAACCGGAAGAAGCCGCCTCCGGTCACGATTTTCCTGACGCCGATACTCGCCAGGCTAACCGGCAGCTCGATCAGATCCGATCCCGCAACCGGTCGATAGGCATGCTTGGGCGCATCCGCCCAGCCATAATGGTCATGCGAGATCGGCGCGACGCTGGACGAATATCGATAGCCTTCCTCGGCAAGTACCTGATGCGCCCAGGGCGTCCGGTGGTCGATCGAGAAACTCGGGGCGCGATAGCCGGTAACCTTCTGCCCCGATGCATCCTCCAGCGCCGTTCGCGCGCGCTTCAGATCGTCGCGGAACGCCGCCGCATCCATCGTGAACACGCGGTCATGGTCCCAGCCGTGACTGGCGACCTCATGACCCTCCGCGACCATGCGCCGGATCAGTTTCGGATGCCGGTCCGCCACCCAGCCGAGCGTGAAGAACGTCGCCTTGACCTCGCTCTCGGCGAACAGGTCGAGCACCTTGCCGGTATTGTAGTCGACGCGACCCTCCAGCCCGTCCCAGTCGGCCTTCTTGATCACGCGTTCGAACGCGCCGACCTGGAACCATTCCTCGACATCGACGGACAGGCCGTTGAGCATGATCCCTCTCCGTCAGGCCGCGCGGCCGCCGCGCATTGCCTCGGCGCCCTCGACCCAGTCGACCAGCAACGCGAGCACGCGGCGCAGCGCCGCATCCTGTTCCTCCAGCCGCGCCTCGATCGCCGCGAACCGGTCCGGCGCGATCGACACGGGGTGCGCAACCGGCCCCGGCATCGGCAGCGGCGCAGGAACGGGCGCAGGGACGACCGGCATGTCGCCGTTGATGTCGGCCGCGACCAGATCCACCGTCCGGCCGTCGATCACGTCGAGCCGCTCGACCGCGCCTTGCAGCATCACGCGCGCGGCAAGCTGGTTGAGCCGGCGCGGCACGCCGTCCGAACCGCGATACAGCGCGTCGATCGCGTCCGGCGTGAAATCGGGATGCCCACGCCACCCGGCAAGCGACAGGCGGTGCGCGATATAGGGCTCGATCTCCTCGCGCCCCATCGGGTCGAGATGATGGACCGCGATCACGCGCTGGCGAAGCTGTTCGAGCCGGTCAGACCCGTTGAGCGCCGCACGAAATTCGGGCTGGCCGAGCAGCACGGTCTGCAACAGGGCATGCCCACCAGCCTGGAAATTGGACAGCATCCGCAATTCTTCCAGCGCGCCATTGTCCAGCGCCTGCGCCTCGTCGACGATCAGCAATGTCCGCCGCCCGCTCCGCGCGACTGCGTGCAAGCCCCGCTCGATCGCAACGAGCAACTGCGCCTTGGTCAGTCCGGCGTTCTCGACCCCCAGCCCGCCCGCGACGATGCGCAGCAAGTCGTCGGCCTCGATCTGGGTGGAGACCAGCTTGATCGCGTGCAGCCGGTCGTGGTCGATCGTCGCCAGCAAGTGGCCGATCAGGGTGGTCTTGCCCGCACCCACCTCTCCGGTGATGACGATGAATCCCTCGCCCTGGCTCAGACCATAGCCCAGATAGGCCATTGCCTTGCGGTGCGTGGCGCTGTCGAACCAGAATTTCGGATCGGGCGTCAGCGCGAACGGGCGTTCGCTCAGTCCGTAATGGTCGTCGTGCATCATCGCTTGCCCTTCAGAACTGATACCGCGCGCCGACCAGCGCCTGCGCCTGCGTCTGGTCCTGCTGCCCGTCCTGGCTGAACGTGTAGGCGCCGACGGACAGGCTCGTGCCCAACCGCCCGAAGCTGCGCGACAGCGAACCGGTGGCGCCAAGGCTCAGGATGCCGGGCGCAAGGCCGCTGTCGTAATAATTGGCGAACACGTCGCCGCTCAGCGTCGTGCGCGGCCCGAGCCGGGTCGAATAGAACAATTGCGCGTAATAGCTTTCGTCGGTCACGCCATAGATGACGATGCCCGGGCTTTGCGGCGCGTAGAGCTTGCGGTTGGCATAGCCGGCGCCAAACCCGATCTGCGACTCGCCGCGCGTCAGGCTGACCGTGCCGTCGATCCCGCGCGAACGATAGGTCGCGTTGGACACCGACTGGAACACCGAATTGAGGCAGGCGCCCGTCGCCCCGCCACCGGTCGTGCCGAACGTGCAGCCGCTGAACTGCTGCGCCAGCAAGTCGCGCGTCTGCGTGAATTCCTTGGGCAGGCCGCGCAGGCCCCGCTGCAATTGGCCACCAAACGTCTCCACCTGGTCATAGACGGCGACCTGGACGCCGACGCTCGGCGTCGGTGCATAGCTGAACGATCCGGTGTAGCTCCAGCTGCCGTACCGCCGCCCGACCCGCGCTTCGAACTGGGTGCGCGGACTGGGCCGCCACAGCACGCCAGCGTCCCAATAGATGCCGTCGGTGCGATAGGCGATGCGGCGCGGCGATGCCGGGTCGGTGACGAAGCGGCCGTTGCGGTCGATCACCGGATCGCCCGCCGTATCGAGCAGCGGATCGCGCGCGCTCGACGTGATCTTCTCGTAACCGACGCCGCCCACCACAGCGACCGTACGGCTGAGCGGCATAACGATGTCGCCGCGGCCATACAGGCCCTCGAACCGGCCACCGAGCTGGCCCTGATCCTCCCGCGTCCACCCACCGCTCAGAGTCATGCCGAACGGCGCGACCGTGCCCGACTTGAACCCGGTCGACAGCGTCGCGAGATGGATCTTCGAATCGTCGAAATAATCGATCCGCGGGCTGCCCGGAGCGATGCCCGTCGGGCCTGGCTCGGTCACCTTGGTATAGGCGAAGCGATAGCCGCCGTTGATGAAGATCGGCCCGCGCCCGGTCGCGAAGCTTGGCCCGACATACGCCGAATAGACGTTGCTGACGTTGCTGTTGTCGTTGCCGAAAAAGATCGGCGCCGCGCCGCGAATATCGTTGCGCGTGCGCGTCGCGATTCCGCCCGCCTCGATCGACAAGCCACGCGTCACGCGCAGTTGCGCGTTGGCGAGACCGCTCAGGATGTCCGCGTCGCTCTGGCGGTTATCGTAGGTGAACTGATGTTCGTAGCGCGCCGAAATGTTGACCGTGACGCGCTGCGTATTGACCGACGCATCCACGCCGGCCGCCGCCGACGTATAGGTCAGCACGTCGTCCGATACCGAATCCCACGTCAGCACCTGACTGAGCTCGATATAGGGCGCGATCGCGACGTGACGCTTTCCGCCTCCGTCGCGATCCTGCGCCGCCGAAGGCGTCGCCGCCAGCAGCGCCGCGATCATCGCGGCCCCGGTTATCCTGATGATCATTGGCCGTCCCCCTGATGGCCGTAATAGCTGCCGAAGCGCGCGCCCCCGGGCGCATACGAAACGCTGTTCAGCAAAAGCTGGATTTCTTCGCACCCCTCGAGCCGATGCACGGCGTCCCGAATGTCGCTTTCGATCGTACTGTCGGCGCGGACCACGAGCATGACCTGACCGACATGGAGCGCAAGCACCGATGCGGGCGACGCGGCGAGCGCGGGTGGCGAATCGAAGATCACGACGCGCTGCGGATCGGCCGCGAGCAACCGCGCGATCACCGCGGGCGTGCGGTCGCTGGCGATGAGTTCGGTGTCCGACGTCGATCCTGCGCCGGCCGGCAACAGGCTGAGATTGGGAATATCCGTCCCCACGACGCAGCTTTCGACGTCGATCGACGGATCGCCCAGCGCGTCGAGCAGGCCGGGGCCATCCTGGACGCCCAGGCGGCTCATCACGCTCGGCTTCGCGAAATCGGCATCGACCAGTAGGACGCGCACGTTGCGCTCCGCCGCCATCGAGATGGCAAGGTTGACCGCGCAATAGGTCTTGCCGTCGCCGGGCTGGGGCGAACAGACCAATATCGTGCGCGCCTTGGCCGGATCGATCGCGGCGAGGCGGCGTGCGGTCAGGAGCAACTGCCGCTTGGCGAGGCGGAATTCCTCCGCGAGCACGCCGACCGGCGCGCCGGGGACGAGCAGTCCGTTTTCGGCCAGCGCCTCACGGTCGATCGCCGCCTCGCGCGTGGGCACCGGTGGCGCGTAGGACACGCGCGCGGCGGCGGGCGGCTGTACGACGGCCTGCAATTGCGGTTCACGTTCAACCGGCTCGACGGGCGGCGCGGGCGGCAAGTCGTTTTCGGGAATGACCGGCACGCGGAAATGCGCGGTGAAATCGTACACCTCGGCCGCGCGTTCGAGCAGCGAGCCGCCTTGCCTGATGATCGGCTTGTTCATGCCGCCAGCCCCCGCATCAGCATCTCGACCCCGAGCAGCCCAACGAACGCCACGACCAGCGCCGCGCTCGCCCCCGCGAACAGCTTGAGCTTGCGCTTTCGTAAATCGGCGTCGGCACGCGACACACGCTCGCTGATCGATCCGATCACGGGCAGCCCGCTCGCCTTTTCCAGCCGCCCGGCAGTCGCGAACGTCACCTTGAGCTGCGCCATCGCATAGGCCGCCGCGAGTCCGCCGCCGATCGCCAGGATCAACACGCCGGCCAGCAAAACCGGCCGGTTGGGTGCGGTGGGCTTGCGCGGCGCCGTCGGTGGATCGATCGTGCGGAACTTGATGGCATCGGTCTGCGCCTGCGCTTGCGCACGCACGCGGATCGTCTCGCGCTGGCCGAGCATTGCGTCGTACTTGTCCTTGAGCACCTGATAGTCGCGCTCGATCTGGCCCTGCTCGCTAGCGACCGCCGGGTCGCCGTTCAGCTTGGCGATGATCGCGTTGATGTCACCCTGCAGCTGTGACTTGCGCGCGCTGAGCGCGGCGACCTGTGCCTGCTTGTCGGCCTGCATCGACTTGAGCGAAAGATACATTGGGTTGGGCTGTCCGCCCCCGCCCGCGCCCAAGGGTTCGGCATTCGCGGCTGCCCGCGCCGCCGCAAGCTGGCTCTTGAGCGCAACCACGTCGGGATGGCTCTCGGTATAGCCCTTGGCCCGCGCGTCGGCGAGCTGCCCTTCGATCGCGGCCAGCCGTGCGCGCGCCGGGCCGCCGACGACGCCTGTAGGCCCCGCCACGGTCGGCTGCGCGCCCGCCATCTGGCCGTTGATCGCGGCAAGGCTGGTCTGCGCCGCCGCGAGATCGCTGTCGATCTGCGCCATCTGCGTACGCGCCGCCGCCATGCGATCCTGCAATGTGCCCGTGCCCGGCAGCGAGCCGAGATACTGGGTCTGGAACTGCGTCCGCTTGGCGTCGGCATCGGCGAGCCGCGTCTGCATCTGATCGACCTGCCCGTCGAGGAAGCGCAACGTCGCCTGCGTATCGGTGCGGTCGTCCGACAAGTTCTGGTCGACGAAGATCGAGATCAGCTTGTCGACGATTTGCTTGGCGAGTTTGGGGCTCGAAGCGGACGCCGTGATCTCGAACAGGTTATTTTGCTGCGCGACGACCTTGATCGATGTCTGCAGGCCGGCGACGCGATCGGCAATATCCTGCGTACCCGATACGGTATTAGCCAGGTCGGTGCCGCGCACGACCTTTTCCAGGTTGACCGCGCTGGTCAGCGTCTGGCGGATCGTATCGACATCGTTCTGCTGGTCGGCGGCGGTCACGCCGATCGCCGCGGGCAGCACGCTGCTGATCTGGACAAACACGCGCGCCTTCGCTTCATAGCGGTTGGGCAACTGGCTGACGACCAGCCAGCCGAGGATCGCAATTCCCCACGCTACGCCCAGCGCGAGCCAGCGGCGACGCCAGATCGAATGCAGGGCGATGCGGATTTCTTCGTAGAGGCCGTTCACCGGTCGATGCCCCCTTAGAACATCGACTCAGGGATGATGATGACGTCGCCCGGCTCCAGCCGGACGTTCGCCGTCGGGTCGCCGCTCTTCAGCAACTTGCCGATCTTGATGTTGTAGGTCTGCTGCTTCCCAGTGTCCCGGTTATAGCGGACCAGTCGCGCGCGGTTGCCCGCGGCGTATTGGTTGAGGCCCCCGACCGCGATCATCGCATCGAGCAGCGTCATGTTGGCTCGATACGGCAGCGACGCCGGCTTCTCGGTCGCGCCGACGATGCGGATCTGCTGGCTGAACGTGCTCTGCGCCGATTCGACGATGACCGAGACGATCGGGTCCTTGATGTAGGTGCCGAGCGCGATCTTCATGTCGTCGGCCAGCATCGCCGGGCTCTTGCCGACGGCGGGCATATCGCTGACCAAGGGCGTCGTGATGCGGCCATCGGGGCGCACCGTGACCTTCGCCGACAGTTCGGGGTTGCGCCATACGAAGATGTTGAGCTGGTCTAGCGGGCCGATAATATATTCCTCGCCCGGCTGCTCCTTGGAGGCGACGAATGCGGCGGGTGGTAGCGAGCCGCGCCCCCCGCCTCCCGCACAGCCGCTGAGCGCGCTGGCGCTCGCCCCCAAAAGGACGGCGGCCCTGGAAAGTTCGATGAAACGCATAACCGGCCTCCTGATGCGCGCTTGACGATGCCGGTGACGTCACTTCCGGCGCGCGCAGACTTTCAGCGGCGGCTATGGGCCGACGGGGGTAAAGATAGCGTTAGGACTATGCTCGGGGAATCTGGGTGTCGCCGGTCAGGAACTCGGCGGGCCGGGCGTGGCCGAGAAAATCGACCGGGCTGGCGCTCAGGCCATAGGCCCCCGCCATGAACACCGCGATGACGTCACCCGGGCGGGCCGCGGGCAATTCCACCTGATCGGCGAGCCGGTCGAGCGGGGTGCAGAGGGGGCCGACCACGGTGACGGTCTCGGTCGGCGTTCCGGCCTCGGCGGTCGCGACGGCGACTGGATAATTCCGGCGGACAACGGTGCCGAGATTTCCGGTCGCCGCGAGTTGATGATTGAGGCCGCCGTCGCACACCAGAAAGGTCTCACCGCGGCTTTCCTTCCGATCGACGACGCGCGTCAGATACACCCCCGCTTCGCCTACCAGCCAGCGACCCAGCTCAATCGCGAAACGCGTCTCGGGCAGCGCGGAAAGGCGCGGCATCAACGTCGCGCCGATCGCCTCGACATAGAGGGGCGTCTCGCCCGGAAAATAGGGAATGCCAAACCCGCCGCCGAGATTGACGAGCGGCGGCGTGGTTCCCGCCTCGTTCGCCAGACGCTCTGCGAGATCGAGCGTATGCGCCTGGCTGTCGATGATCGCGGCGACGTCGAGCGCTTGCGACCCGGCGAAGATATGAAAGCCGCGCCAGTCCGCACCCGCCGCGATGATGCGCTTTACCAGGGCCGGCACTTGCTCCGCATCGACCCCGAACGGCGAGGCACGCCCGCCCATTCGCATCCCCGATCCGCGTAGTTCGAATTCGGGGTTTACGCGCACCGCCAGCCGGGGCGTGAATCCGATGCGATCCGCTATGGCGAGCGCGCGGTCCGCCTCTCCCGCCGATTCCAGGTTGATCGTCACCCCGGCGCGGATCGCCATCTCCAATTCCGCGTCGCGCTTGCCCGGCCCGGCGAAGCTGCGCTGATTCGCGAAGTTGTCGGTCATCGCCAGTTCGCCGCCCGACGCGATGTCGAACCCATCCACCAACGGCGCCATCGCCGCCAGCATCGGCGCGAACGGATTGGCCTTCACCGCATAGTGCAGATCGACGACGGGAAACGCCGCCCGGAACCGCTCAATCCGGCCGGCGACCATTCCGAAGTCATAGACAAACACCGGCGTCTGGGCGGTGAAGTCGCTCACCGGCCGTCCACCGATCGTGAGCGGCGCTTCGCGGAATTCGGCGGGGATCGCGCCCATCGGCTTCATGACGTCACTTCCCCCTTGAGTGCCGCGCGGTCGAGCTTGCCGTTGGCGTTGCGCGGCAATTCGCCGCGCCACACGTAGCGCGACGGCTGCATGAAGTTCGGCAGGTCGCGGCGCAAGCGCTCACGCAATGCGTCCTCGGCCGACCCGTCCCCCTTCGCCACGACGACGATCACTTGCCCCAGCTTGTCATCGGACACGCCGATCGCGACCGCCTCCGCAGTTTCGCCACCCGCCATCACGGCTTCCTCGACCTCGGTCGGACTGATCCGGTTGCCCGCCGATTTGATCATCTCGTCGTCGCGTCCGACGAAGCGCAGTAAGCCGTCGGCATCGGCGACGACAGTGTCGCCCGACCATACCGCCATGCCGCCCGTCCCCGACCAGTCCGGGGCAGGCCTGAACCGTACCGCCGTGCGCTCCGGATCGCGCCAATAGCCTTGAGCGACCAGCGGGCCGGCATGCACCATTTCACCCGCCTCGCCGGCCCCGGCGGCGCTGCCGTCAGGGCGCACGACCAGCACTTCGGCGAACGGGATCGCGCGCCCGATCGAATCGGGGTTGTCGGCCACCAGCGCCGGATCGAGATAGGTCGACCGGAACGCCTCGGTCAGGCCGTACATGGGGTAGATGTCCATTGTCGGGAAACGTTCGCGCAGACCGTCGATCAGCCGCCGCGTCAATGTGCCGCCGGAATTGGTAATTCGTTTCAAACTACTTACGTCTATATCCTTCGGGGTAACCTCAAGTAGTTGCGCCCATAGCGGCGGCACGCCGGCCAGCGTCGTGATCCGATCGCGCTCGATCGCGCGATAGACGTCACGCGGCAGCAGATAATCGAACGGCACCACGCACGCCCCCGCCGCCCAGGTCGAGAGCAACTGGTTCTGCCCATAATCGAAACTGAGCGGCAGCACGCCAAGCACACGGTCTTGCGGCGTCAGTTTCAGGTAATGCGCCACGCTGATCGCGCCGAGCCACAGATTGGCGTGACTGAGCATCACGCCCTTGGGTCGTCCGGTCGATCCCGACGTGTATAGCAACGCCGCCAGCGCATCGGGGTCGGCATCCGACGGCGGCATGACGCTACCGCCGAGCGGCGGATCGTCGGTCACGACGCGCCACGCCCCCGACGCCAGCGTCTCCGCCCGCGCCGGCTGGGTCAACAGCAGCCGCGCGCCGCTGTCGCCCAGAATATGCTGTACCTGCAATGCCTTGAGTAGCGGATTTACCGGCACATGGACGAAACCCGCGCGCGCCGCCGCCAGCGGCATCAGGCACGCAAGGCGCGTTTTGGGCAGCCATGTCGCGACGCGATCGCCCGCCGCCAGTCCCTGCCCCGCCAGCCACGCCGCCAGCGCGCCGACCGCCGCCTCCAACCCGGCATAGTCGAGCACGCCTTCGCGAGTCGCCAGCGCCGGATCGCCGGACTTGCCCCGCAACGTCAGGTGATCGATCGGCAGCGGCACGGCGTCGAGCGGGATCATGCCGCCCTGATAGCGGCACACGGCGTCCGCCCCAAGCGCCCTTCCCAATCCGCCGGCTTGCCGTTACCGCGCCGTCACGATGACCAAGCACCATGCCGCCGCGAAGGTCGACCGGACCGTCCGCGCCGTTCTCAAGGATGTCCTCGCCCTCAGCGATGCTCGCGTCGCCGCGTTCGACGACGAAACGCCGCTGTTCGGCGCGCTGCCCGAGCTCGATTCGATGGCGGTGGCGGGCGTGCTGACCGAAATCGAGGACCGGCTCGGCATCCTGATCGAGGATGACGAGGTCGACGGCGAGATGCTTGAGACGTTCGGCGCGCTCCGGCGGTTCGCGCAATCCAAGGTGAAGGATTGAACGACACCTATGACTGGGCCGGCGGGCGCGAGGCGATGCTCCGCTTCGGACCCGCCACCGGGCCGGTCGTGATGGTCGCGCTGCCCCTGTTCGAGGAAGCCAATCGCACGCGCACATTCGCGGTCGGGCTGTTGCGCAGACTGGCCGATCGCGGCGTCGGCGGCGTGCTGCCCGATCTGCCCGGCCAGAATGAAAGCCCCGTCGCGACTGAACACGCCATGCTGGCGGGCTGGCGAACGGCGTTCGCGGCGGCGGCGGCGGCGACTGGCCGACAAGTGCATAGCGTTACGACGCGCGGCGGGGCGCTGGTCGATCACGACGCGAACGTTGTCAGCCGCTGGCAACTCGCGCCGGCCAAAGGAGAAGCGCTGATCCGCGAACTTTTCCGCACGGCGCAGGCCGCCGGCGAGCCGGTCGAGATCGATCTCGATGCATGGAGCGACGAAGGCGGCCCCGTCACCATCGCCGGAAACCGCATCAGCCGCCCCCTGCTCCGCGACCTCAACGCCGCCGATTGCGTGCGCGACGGGCTGGTCCGCGTGGTGCGGCTCGACACCGACCCCGCCGTCGCCGACCGCAAGGTCGAAGGCGCGCCGCTCTGGCGCCGCAGCGAGCCTGGCGACGACGCCGCGCTCGCCACCATCCTTGCCGACGACATCGCCGATTGGATCGCGCGATGCGCGAGCTGATCTGGTTCCCCTGCGAGGGCGACACGCTCGCCGGCACGCTCGACGACGCGGCGGGTGGCACCGGGCTGCTGATCGTCTCCGGCGGCAACGAGATCCGCTGCGGCGCGCATCGCGGCATGGCGCTGCTCGCGGCGGAACTGGCGGCGGACGGCGTGCCGGTGTTCCGGTTCGACCGGAGGGGGATCGGCGATTCGGAAGGGGCGAATTACGGCTATGCGGAAAGCGGCCCCGACATCGCCGCCGCCGCGCAGGCGTTCCGCACCGTCGCCCCGAATGTGAAGCGCATCGTCGGGTTCGGCAATTGCGACGCCGCGACCGCGCTGGCGCTGTTCCATCGCGCGGCGGGGATTGACTCGCTGGTGCTCGCGAATCCGTGGATCGGCGACGAAGACGACGGCATGCCCCCCGCCGACGCGATCCGATCGCACTATGCCGATCGCGTGCGCGACCCCAAACAATGGCTGCGGCTGGCGACAGGTGGGATCAATATCGGCAAGGCGATCAAAGGCTTGCGCAAGGTTTCGAAGGGAACGCCGCAACCCGGCAACCCGATCGCCGAGCAGATGGCGACGGCATTGGGCGACACGCCGCACCGCTTCCTGCTCGCCAACCGGGACAATACGGCGATGCGTTTCGCCGGTTTGTGGCCCTATGGCGGGGACAAGCGCGAATGCGCGACCGACAGCCACAGTTTCGCGCGGCCCGGCGACGCGCAATGGCTCGCCGCGCAACTCCGCGAGGCACTCGGCTAGCCTATTCCGCCGCTTCGGCGACCTTCTCGAAATCGGCCTCGGCCAGGAACCGCTCGGCGTCGAGCGCCGCCATGCACCCGGTCCCAGCCGCGGTCACGGCCTGGCGATAGACCTTGTCCATCACGTCGCCGCACGCGAACACGCCGGGTACGCTGGTCCGCGTCGATCCGGTCTCGACCTTGATGTAATGGTCCGAATCTAGCTCCAGATGCCCGCGGAACAATTCGGTCGCCGGGTGATGGCCGATGGCCACAAAGCCGCCCTCGACGTCGAGCCGCGACAATTCGCCCGTCACCGTGTCGCGCAGTTCGAGCGCGACCAGCCCGGACGTGCCCCCGCCATCGACGAAGCTCTCGACTTCCTTGTTCCAGATCACCCTGATCCGCTCGTTTGCGTGAAGCCGCTCCTGCAGGATCTTCTCCGCGCGCAGCGAATCGCGGCGGTGGATCAACGTCACGTCGGGCGAATGGTTGGTCAGGTACAGCGCCTCCTCAACCGCGGTATTGCCGCCGCCGATCACCGCGACCTTCTTGCCGCGGTAGAAGAAGCCATCGCATGTCGCGCACGCGCTGACGCCCTTGCCCTTCAACGCTTCCTCGCTGTCGAGCCCCAGCCACTTGGCCTGCGCGCCCGTCGCGATCACCAGCACGTCGCCCTCGTAAATGTCGCCACCATCGCCGACGAGCCGGAACGGGCGGCGGGTCAGATCGACCTCGACGATCGTGTCCCACATCATCCGCGTGCCGACATGTTCGGCCTGCGCCTGCATTTCCTGCATCAGCCACGGGCCCTGGATGATCTCGCGGAAACCGGGATAGTTCTCGACATCGGTGGTGGTGGTCAGCTGGCCGCCCGGCTGGATGCCCTGCACGACGATCGGCGACAGCCCGGCGCGCGCGCCATAGATCGCCGCGCTGAGGCCGGCCGGACCGGAACCGAGGATGAGCATGCGAGTGGTATGCGTGGTCATGGAGTGCGTCCTAAGGGCGAAGGCCCGTCGGGTGCAAATGTGGCGCGCGGCTTATCCACAACAAGGTTGGTGCCACAGGAGAAAAGCTTGCATCGCCTCAAGCGCGGCAAGATGCTTATCCCTCCGCTTTATCGGGGAGAATCGCGTGCGTCGCCTGTCATTGGCTCTCTTCGGTCTTGTCGCGCTGGCCAACGCGGCGTGTAGCACTGAGAAGGCACCGGCGACGGCCAAGCCGACCCCAGCGCCAGCGCTGGCCGCTCCTTCAACTGCCGATTCTCCCGCCGTGCGCAGCACTGGGGTCTGGCAACCCGCCCCTGGCCTTATCCAGACGCCCATTTGGCCCGGCAGCCCGCCCGATGGCACCTTCAAGCCGCAGGGGCCGGAAAGCCTGCTGACGTTCAAGGAGCCGCCGGAATATGGCGGCAAGTCGCAGGCTGTGCTCGACATCGCGACTCCGACACTGACCGTAATCCCGCCCAAGGGCCGCAATACCGGCACCGCAGTCATCGTCTTTCCCGGCGGCGGGTTCCAAATGGTGTTCATCGACCTGGAAGGCACCGAAATCTGCAACTGGCTGGTTGAGCGGGGCATCACTTGCATCGTTTCCAAATACCGCGCGCCCGGCGGCAACGACTATTGGGACAAGGACCTCAAGCGCCAAATCACGCCCGGCATACCACGCGCGCTGCAGGACGCGCAGCGTACGATCCGGCTGGTGCGATCTAAGGCAAAGGAGCTCAATATCGATCCGAACAAGATCGGGGTGATGGGCTTTTCCGCGGGCGGCTATCTCGTCGCCCAGACCAGCAACATTCTCAAACCGACGTACAAACCCGTCGATGCGATCGACCAGATCAGCAGCCGCCCCGATTTCGCCGTCGCGCTCTATCCGGGCCACATCTGCCGTAACGAGGGCACGACGTTCGACCCCTCGCTACCGATCGCCAAGAACGCGCCACCCACCTTCATCGCGCAGGCGTGGGACGACCCGGTCGACCCGATCTGCAACAGCCTGATGTACGCGAGCGCGCTCGACAAAGCGGGCGCATCCGTCGAAATGCACCTGTTCGCCAAGGGCGGCCACGCCTTCGGCCTGCGCAAGAAGGACCAGCCGGTGGGTGAATGGCCGCTGCTGGTCGAGCGGTGGATGAAGGCGATCGGGGTGCTGTAGGTCAGGGAATTTCGAACAACCCCGCCGCGCCCATGCCGCCGGCGGTGCACATCGAGACGACGACGTATTGCACGCCGCGCTTGCGGCCTTCGATCAGCGCGTGGCCGACCAGGCGGCTGCCGGTCATGCCGAACGGGTGCCCGACCGCGATCGCGCCGCCGTTGACGTTGAGCTTGGCGGGATCGATCCCGAGTTCGTCGCGGCAATACAGGCATTGCGACGCGAACGCCTCATTGATTTCCCACAGGCCGATGTCCCCGATGCTCAGCCCCGCGCGCTTGAGCAGCTTGGGGATCGCGAACACGGGGCCGATGCCCATCTCGTCGGGTTCGCACCCCGCGACCTGGAACCCGCGATAGATGCCGAGAATGTCCTTGCCCTCGGACTCCGCCGCCTTGCGCTCCATCAGGATCTGCGCGGCGGCGCCGTCCGACAGTTGCGAGGCGTTGCCGGCGGTGATGTACTTGCCTTCCTTGATCACCAGGCCGTCCTTGAACACGGTGCGCAGACCAGAGAGGATCTCGGTCGTCGTCCCGCCGCGAATGCCCTCGTCCTGCGTCACCGTGACCTGTTCGGTGCCCGTCTGGTTGCCTTCCTTGTCGAAGGTAGCCTTCTCGACCGTGATCGGCACGATCTCCTCGGCGAACGCCCCCTTCGCCAGCCCGTCGAACGCGCGCTGCTGGCTCATCGCGGCGAACTCGTCCTGCGCCGCGCGGCTGATGCCGTACCGCTCCGCCACCACCTCGGCGGTTTCGATCATCGGCATATAGGCGTAGGGCTTCTTCGCGATGACGGACGCGTTCTGGTACGGCGCCGGGGCCTGCTTCATCGTCAGCGTGATCGATTCCATGCCGCCCGCCAACGCCACGTCGAGCTCGTCGCACATGATCCCGCGCGCCGCGAGCGCGATCGCGGTCAGGCCCGATCCGCACTTTCGATCAAGCGTAAAGGCCGGCACGCTGGTCGGCAGCCCGGCCGCGAAGATCGTGTTGCGCGCGACGTTATAGCCTTGCGTCCCCCACTCGTTGCCCGCGCCGTAGAACACGTCGTCGATCCGCGCCGGGTCGATCCCCGCCCGCTCCACCGCCGCGTTCATTACGTGCGCGCCCATCACCGGCGCCTCGGTCGCATTGAAATAGCCCCGGCCGGCTTTGCCGATGCCCGTCCGGGCGGTGGAAACGATCACGGCTTCACGCATGGGATTCTCCTCGTTTGCGACCCACTAGCGCGTCGTCGCGCTCTCGGCCACATTGCGCGCATGACCGAACCGCTCACCGCCCGCTCGCTGTTGTTCGCCCCCGGCGACTCCCCCCGCAAGCTCGAAAAGGCCGGCCTGAGCGCCGCCGACCTCGTCATCATCGACCTCGAGGATGCCGTCGCCGAAAGCGCCAAGCCAGCGGCGCGGGTTGCGGTCGCGCAGCACCTCGAGACCGCGGATCGCCGCCAGCCGCACTGGGTGCGGATCAACCCGCTCGACACGCCGCACGCGCTGCCCGATCTCGCGGCGATCGTGGCCTCGCGGCCCGATGGCGTCATGCTGCCAAAGGCGACTCGCGCCGACGCGGAGGCGCTGAACCGCTACCTCGAAGCACTCGAGACGGCGGCCGGCCTGCCGCTTGGCGGTATCCCGGTGTGCGTGCTCGCGACCGAGACCGCGGCGGGTGTGTTCGATGTCGGCAATTATGCCGGCTGCCCGCGTCTCGCGGGTTTGAGCTGGGGCGCGGAGGACAGCGCGACCGCGCTCGGCGCGACGAGCAACCGTGGCGACGACGGCGAGTATGACTTCCCCTATCAGGTATTCCGCACCCTCTGCCTGACCGGCGCCGCAGCGGCGGGCGTCAGCGCGATCGAGACGATCTACGGCGACTTCCGCGACGCCGCTGGCCTGGAAAAGATGGCGCGCGCCGCCCGCCGTGCGGGTTTCCGCGGGATGCTGGCGATCCATCCCGATCAGGTGCCGGGGATCAACGCCGCCTTCTCCCCTACCGCCGACGAGATCGCGCACGCCGAAGCCGTCGTCGCCGCGTTCGCCGCCAATCCCGGCGCGGGTACGGTCGGGCTGAACGGCGCGATGCTCGACATGCCGCACCTGAAACGCGCGCAGGCCGTGCTGGCGATGCGGCGGTAAAACGATGCGAAGGGGCCTGATCGCTATTGTCGCATTCGCCGTGATCGCCAGCGCTGGATTTTTCGCGGGATGGTGGTGGCGCGGGGAAACGGCGAAAGAGGCTTGCCGTATGGCGGAAGGCACATGGCGACCGAATGACGGCTATTGTGTCGCGCCGAAACTGGGCGAGATGCAAACCTGATTGGATTGCAAATGGTAGCGGAGGAGGGACTTGAACCCCCGACCCCAGGATTATGATTCCCGTGCTCTAACCAGCTGAGCTACTCCGCCCCGAAAGGCCCGCGTTGCCGCGAGCGGCGGGCTATAGGTAGCGCTCCATAGGCGGTCAAGCGCACATATGGCGCGACAGCGGCTCCCACGGCCCGCCGCGATACCACCAGGCGGCATAACCGGTGATCTTTAAGGGGCGCGGGCGGAAATCGGCCTGCAATTCGGTCAGCAGTGCTTTGGCCACAGGCGGTTCAACCTTGTTCTGGATCGTGATGTGCGCCCGCCAAGGCGCGGCGTCCTGCGGCGTCAGTACTCCCGACCAGATGTCGGCCAGATATTCTCTGACGCCTTCCAGCCCCGGGCTATCGATGCGATAGGCCACGCCCCTCCCCAGCGGGATCAGTGAGGCAACGTGTCCCTTGGGCGCTCCTTCCCGCGCCGCGTCGCCAAGACGCTGCCGCACTTCGCTTTCCAGCGACGGCGGCAAATGATGGAAAATCGTCAGGTGTGCGCTCAGGAAATTGCGCTCGGGCGGGAAATGCGCCTGCCGCTGCCGGTCGAACCACGCCTGATCCTCGCCGCCGAGCAACGCCGTGACGATTATGGGCGCCATCTCCATACGACCGTCATCCCCGCGAAAGCGGGGCCCCATCTCTCAGGCCATCACCGCTAAAATCGGTTGTGGCGATGGATTGCGTAGGAGATGGGTCCCCGCTTTCGCGGGGATGACGAAATTGGAAGATACGCCGCCCCGTCAAATCTCGACCTGGCTCCCCAGCTCGACCACGCGGTTGGTCGGCAGGCGGAAGAACTCCATCGCGCTTTCGGCGTTCCTCAGCATCCACGCGAACAGCTTCTCGCGCCAAATCGCCATCCCCGGCTTGGACGAGGGCAGCAGCGTCTGCCGCGCCAGGAAGAAGCTGGTGTCCATCATCTTGAACTTGTCGCCGCATCCAGTGACGAGGCCCAGCGCGGCGGGCACGTCCGCCTCCTCCATAAAGCCGTATTTGAGGACGACGCGATGGAATCCGTGGCCCAAATGATCGAGATGCACACGCTCGGCCGCCGGGTAGTACGGGACATCGACGATCTTCACGGTCAACAGGATGATGCGTTCGTGCAGCACTTTGTTGTGCTTTAGGTTGTGGAGCAGCGCGTGCGGCACGCCGTCGGCGCTGGACGTCATGAACACGGCGGTGCCGGGCACGCGGCTGGCATGGGTCGCGGCGGACGAAATGAACACCTTGATCGGCATCGCGGCCTCGCGCAGCCGCGCCATCATCAGCTGACGCCCCTTCGCCCACGTCGTCAGGATCGTGAACACGATCAGACCGACCAGCAAGGGGAACCAGCCTCCGTCGGGAATCTTGGTCAAGTTGGCCGCAAGGTACGCACCGTCAACTAGGAAAAAGACGCTGAGCAGCGGGATCGCCGCCCATTTCGGCCAGTGCCACAACCGGAACAGCACGACGCCGAGCAGGCAGGTGTCGATCGTCATCGCCCCCGTCACCGCGATGCCATAAGCGCTGGTCAGGTTGGACGAGGTGCGGAAGAACAGCACCAGAAGGATGACCATGGTCAGCAGCAGCCAGTTGATCAGCGGAATGTAGATCTGTCCCGCGGTCGACGCGCTGGTATGTTCGATGCGCAGGCGCGGCACGAAACCGAGCTGGATCGCCTGTTGCGTCACTGAAAAAGCGCCCGAAATCACCGCCTGCGACGCGATCACCGCGGCGGCGGTCGCCAGCAACACGAGCGGAAGCTGGAGATAGTCGGGCGCGAGCAGATAGAACGGGCTTTCGAGCGCGGGCGCTCCGTCGCGAGTCAGCAGCGCCGCCTGCCCCATATAATTGAGGATCAGCGCGGGCAGCACGAAGAACAGCCACGACATGCCGATCGGCTTGCGCCCGAAATGCCCCATATCGGCGTAGAGCGCCTCCGCACCCGTCACCGCGAGCACGACCGACCCGAGCGCCAGGAACGCGCGATGCGGATCGAGCAGGAAGAACTCGACCGCGTAATGCGGAGAGAAGGCCCATAGCACGCCCGGGGTCGCGGCGACGCTGATGACACCCAGCGTCGCGATCACCGCGAAATAGGTCAGCATGATCGGCCCGAAGAACAGCCCCACCTTCGCGGTGCCGCTTTTCTGGATCAGGAACAGGAAGATCAGGATGCCGATCACGATCGGCAGCACGAAATGCGCCATGCCCGGCTGCGCGACGGCCAGACCCTCTACGGCCGACAGCACCGACACCGCCGGGGTGATCATCGAATCGCCATAGAACAGCGACGTCGCGAACACGCCGAGCAGGACGATCCCCGCAGTCCATCGCTTGTTGCCTGCGGTGCGCGAGATCAAGGCGAGCAGCGCCAGACTGCCCCCCTCTCCCTTGTTATCGGCGCGCATGATGATCGCGACATATTTGACCGTTACGACGATCATCATCGACCAGAACATCAGGCTGGTGACGCCCATGATGTGCGCCGGGTCGAGGCTCAGCTTGTGGTGACCGTTGAAGGTCTCGCGAAACGCATAGAGCGGGCTGGTGCCGATGTCGCCGAACACGATGCCGATCGCGCCGATCGCCAGCTTGAGGATGCCGTCATTGCCATGGCCGTGCCCATGCCCGTCCGGCGCGTCGATCGCGGGCGGGGTCGGCGAAGTCGATACGGAGGGATTGGCGGCGCTCATCGCGCGGCCGATGGGAGGGTCATGACGACCGTGTAAGCCCCTGTTTACGGTGGCGGTCCGTTAGCATCAGGCGGCACGGCCCGCAACGGGCGAGTGAATGCCCGGTCATGGCCGCCGGAGCACTTCGCGGATGACGAAATGCGACGCGAGCCGAGTGACTCCCGGCAACCGCGATAGCGTCTCGCGATGGATTCGCTCGAAACTGTCGTCGCGAGTCACCTCGACGTGGAGCATATAATCGGCTTCGCCGCTCATCAGGAAACAGTCGCGCACTTGCGGACATTCCGCGATTTCCTTCTCGAATTCGGCCATCGTTTCCTGGCGTTGATCGCGCAACGTGACGTTGACCATCACGACGCTGGGATGCCCCCGCGCCTCGCGCGACAGTACCGCGCGGAATCCCGCGATTAGGCCCCGTTCGCGCAACGAACCGACCCGGCGATGCGCCGCGCTGCCCGACAGGCCCACCTTCTCGCCCAGTTCCGCGCTGGTAAGATCCGAGTTGGTGACGAGCTGACCGAGAATCCTGCGGTCCAGGGCATCGAGCATTTTTTCTCACTCACGAATGTAATGGCGCAAGGATTTCCCGCCAACAGGCATCATCGCGGATAATTTTGCGAACCTCTCCCGCCCTTCTGGCTGTATTCCCGCGACAATCAAGAGGAGAGATTTCATGCGAGTCGGTGTCCCCAAGGAAATCAAGAACCACGAATATCGTGTCGGCCTGACCCCGGCGTCCGTCGCCGAGCTGGTGCATGCCGGTCACGAAGTGATCGTCGAGACCAAGGCCGGCAGCGGCATCGACTTCGCCGACAGCGCCTATACCGACGCGGGCGCGCGCATCGTCGGTACCGCGCAGGAAGTGTTCGATCAGGCCGAGATGATCGTGAAGGTCAAGGAACCGCAGCAGAGCGAGATCGCGATGCTCAAGCCCCATCATCTGCTGTTCACCTACCTCCACCTCGCCGCCGACAAGCCACAGGCCGAGGGCTTGATGAAGTCCGGCGCGACGTGCATCGCCTACGAGACCGTCACCGACCGCAAGGGCGGGCTCCCGCTGCTCAAGCCGATGTCCGAAGTCGCAGGCCGCATGTCGGTCCAGGTCGGCGCGCACTATCTCGAAAAGGAACAGGGCGGCCGCGGCGTGCTGCTCGGCGGCGTGCCCGGCGTGGCCCCGGCCAAGGTCGCTATTCTTGGCGGCGGCATTTCGGGCGTCAACGCTGCGCAGATGGCGGTCGGCATGCGCGCCGATGTCACGATCTACGACATTTCGAACGATCGGCTCGCCGAACTCGACATGTTCTTCTCGTCGCAGATCAAGACCGAATTCGCGTCGAAAGCAGCGATCGCCGAAGCCGTGAAGCACGCCAATCTGGTGATCGGCGCGGTGCTGGTCCCCGGCGCGGCGGCGCCCAAGCTCGTCACGCGCGAGATGATCAAGACGATGCAGCGCGGTTCGGTGCTGGTCGACATCGCGATCGACCAGGGCGGCTGCTTCGAGACTAGTCACGCGACGACGCACGAGGACCCGGTGTTCGAAGTCGACGGCGTGATCCACTATTGCGTCGCCAACATGCCCGGCGCGGTCGCGCGGACGTCTGCATTCGCGCTCAACAACGCCACCCTGCCCTTCGCGCTGCAACTCGCGAACCTGGGGGCGGAAGCGGCGATGAAGGCTAATCCGCACCTTGCGGCCGGCCTCAACGTCTACAAGGGCAAGATCGCGTTCAAGGCGGTCGCCGACGATCTCGACTTGCCCTATGAGGCATGGAACGGTTGAGCCGCACCGCGACGGCGGTTATGATTGCGCTGGAACGGAGGGACTCCGATGAAATCGATGATCCTGATCGCCGCCGCGCCGGTCCTGCTGGCGGGGTGCAAAGCCAGCGGAACGGCCGATGCGAACACCGCATCCACCGCCAACGCATCAGCGCCTGAAGTCGTCCCCGATTCGGTGACGGTCAACGGCGTGACCTATGTTCGCGCCGGGCTCGACAAGATCAGCCCGGCGTCGGCACCGGCCCCCATACCGACACCCGCCGCTTCGCCGTCGAGCACCCCGCCCCCAGCGATGTCGGATACCGGATCGTCGGTCCCGCCGAACAGCGGCACTGGCGGCGCCGCGGCGGACCACGAGCAATAGAGTCAGGGCCTGGCGTTCGCCTGGACCAGATAGGCGTCGAGTATTGCCAGTCGCTTGGCGATGTCGCCGCGATAACTCGCGTTCGGCGGCGTCAGCTTGAGCGCGCGCACCCAGAAAGGCCGCGCTTCCGCTAGCTGCCCCGCCCGCACATAGGCCCAGCCGAGGAAAAAGGGCGGCCCGGGATGGTCGGGCGCGAGGCGCATCGCCTGTTGGTAGGCAAAGAGCGATGCCGGCGAGACGACGTTGTCATGGAGCGCGATGACGTTGCCGAGTTCACTCCACAACGCGGGGTTCTTCGGCGCATAATCGACACCGCCGGTGACGACGCGAGCGGCGAACTCGGTCTTGCCGTCGGCGAGCGCGACGTCCGAAATACCGAAATACATCGACTCGCCACCGAACCGCCCGAACAGTGCGTCGCGCATCGCCTTGTAAGCCGGATCGACCGGCAGCTTGACGCTCTGCGCCTTTACCGGTTGCCCGCCGGTCAACGGCTGACCCTGCCGAGCATAGCCCGCGGCGCCGAGCATCAGCATCGACCCGACCAGCGACCACAGCAACCGCGGCACGCGCAGTACGACGAGCAACGCCGCCGTCGTCACCACGATCAGCGCGAGCATTACCCAGCCCATCAGCCGTCCCTCCGGCGGAAGCTCAACCGCGCGACAGCAGCGCCGCCGACCAGCAACACGATCCGCGCCCGTATCACCCGTAATAGTCCTCGTCGGCGACCACGCGCGGCCGACCGCGCCGCACGCGCCCGATCAGCGACAGCGCGCCGCCCAGCGCGACCATCGCCCCGCCAAGCCAGATGAACGTCACGAACGGCTTCCACCACAATCGCAATTGATACCCGCCGCTCGGGTCGCGCTGGCCGAGCACGGTGTAAAGCTGCCCGTCGATCCGTGTCGAGATGGCGGACTCGTTCGTATTGGTCGGCGGGTCGGAGAAATAGCGCGCTTGCGGCGACAGGGTGAACGGCGCGCCGTTCTGACCGCGCGTAATACTGAGATCGGCGGCGATCGCCGACCAATTCGGCCCCATTACCGGCCGCAGCCCCTTCAACCGCACCCAATACGGCCCGACAGCGTGCGCCTCCCCGATTCGGGCCACCACCAACCGTTCCTTAGTGAAGGCACTGTCGCTCGCCATGCCGGCCAGGCTGACCGCGATGCCGAGGTGCGCGACCACCATGCCCCAGGTGAACAACGGCGTGCGGCGCAGATTGCGCCCCCACAATGGCGCGACGCTCGCCACCGCCAGCCCTGCCGCCAGCGCCAGCCCGAGCAGCGGCAGCACGCCGATCCCCCAGGCGAACGGCACCAGGACGATCAGCGCCGCGCCGAACCCCGCGACGGGCCACGTCATCCGCTTGAACAAGGCATTCGCCTGATCCCGCCGCCAGCGCAACAGCGGCCCGGCCGCCATGAACACCACCAGCACCAGCGCGATCGGCCCAGTGGCCTTGTCGAAGAACGGCTTGCCGACCGACAATTGCACGCCCATCCCCGCCGCGACGATCGGATAGAGCGTACCGATCAGCACGATCCCCAGGATCACCGATAGCAGCAGATTGTTGACCACCAGCGCACCCTCGCGGCTCAAGGGCGCGAACACGTTCCCCTGCCGCACCGTACCGACCCTGAGCGCAAACAACGCCAGCGCCCCGCCGATATAGATCGCGAGTAGCGCCAGGATGAACGCCCCACGCTCCGGATCGACCGCAAAGGCATGGACGCTGGTCAGGATGCCCGACCGCACCAGGAACGTCCCGATCATGCTCATGCTGAATGCAACCACCGCCAGCATGATCGTCCACGCGCGCAAACCGTCGCGCGTCGCCAGCACGCTGACCGAATGGAGCAGCGCCGTCGCGGCCAGCCAGGGCATAAGGCTGGCATTCTCGACCGGGTCCCAAAACCACCAACCGCCCCAGCCGAGCTCGTAATAGGCCCAGTAGCTGCCCGCGGTGATGCCCAGCGTTAGGAACACCCACGCTCCCAGCACCCAGGGCCGCATCGCCCGCGCGAACGCCGGCCCGACCTCGCGCGTCACCAGAGCCCCGACCGCGAACGAAAACGCGACTGAAATCCCGACATAGCCGATGTAGAGCGTCGGCGGATGGAACGCCAAACCCGGGTCCTGCAGCAGCGGGTTGAGGCCCTGCCCGTCCGCCGGCGCCGGAAACACCCGGGCGAACGGGTTGGAAGCGATCAGCAGGAACGCGTAGAACCCCGTCGCGATCAGCGCCTGTGCGCCGATCGTCGCGCTCAGCGTCCGCTGATCGAGACGCCGCTCGAACACCGCCACCGCCGCGCCCGCCAGCCCCAGGATCGTCACCCAGAGCAGCATCGAGCCCTCATGGTTCCCCCACGCACCGGCCAGCTTGTACAGCATCGGCTTGGCCGAATGGCTGTTCTCCACGACCAGCTTCACCGACATGTCGCTGCGCGCGAACGCCAGGATCAGGCACAGCATCGCCAGCGCGACGAGGAACCCCTGCGCGATCGCGACCGGGCGGATGGCGCGGACCATCTCCTCCCGACCGCTGTAGACGACATTCGCCGCTAGCAGCAGCTGCAACGCTGCCATGGCCGCTGCCAGCCACAGCGCGGCAAGCCCTGCCTCGGCGATCATTGCTTCAACGACCCGATTTCGTGCAGCTTGCCCGCAAGTTCGGGCGGCCGATACTTCTCTTCAAGCTTCTCGAGCCACTGGAAACACGCGGGATTCGCGAAGGGGGTTAGGCTGGGCACGATCAACGGCGGATAGGCGAAGATTTGCGCGGCGTCATCACCGCCGCGCGCTAGTGTGACCCTGACGTGACCTTTGGCCAGTCAGCCCCGGCCGATCAGCCGCCGCGCGATCGAATCGGCAACGTCGGACGACGGCGCACCGGTGCGGTCGCTTTCGTCCCAAACCTCGACCAGTCGCTCTGGGATCTTGGCGATACGCGCCTCGACCTCGGCCTGGTCGCCTTGCCCCAGATATTCGAGGCCGACATTGATGATGCCGCCTGCGTTGATCACATAATCGGGTGCATAGAGGATGCCACGCGCGTGGAGCCGCGCGCCGTCCTCGCGCGTCGCGAGCTGATTGTTCGCGCCACCGGCAATGACCTTCGTGTTGAGCGCTGCGATCGACTGTTCGGTCAGGATCGCCCCGAGCGCGTTGGGGCTGACGATGTCGGCCTCCAGGCTCAGGATCGCGTCGGTCGCAACGGTCTCCGCACCAAGTTCGGCGGCCAGCGCCTTCGCGCGTTCGGCGTTGACGTCGGCCAGGGTGAGTTTGGCCCCGTCCTTCGCCAGCAACTTCGCCAATCCACCGCCAACGCTGCCGACGCCCTGAATGGCGACATGCACACCCGCCATGCTGTCGACGCCGAGCCCGCGCTTTGCCGCCGCCTTGACGCCCTGATACACACCGCTCGCCGTATAGGGTCCGGGATCGCCGCCAGCGCCGCCCGCCGCCACCGGCAGCCCGGAGACATGGCGCGTCTTCGTCGCGATCACCTTCATGCTCGCTTCGGACATACCGACATCCTCGGCCGTCACATACCGCCCGCCGAGCGATTCAACCGCGGCGCCGAACGCCTCGAGCTGCGCCTCGCTGATCGTGTCGCCCGGCTTGGCCGCTAGCACCACGCCCTTGCCCCCGCCCAGCGGCAGGCCGGCCATCGCATTCTTGTAGCTCATCCCGCGCGACAGCCGCAGCGCGTCGGTGATCGCACGATTGGCGTCGGCATAATGCCAGAAGCGCACGCCGCCCGCCGCCGGGCCGAGGTTGGTCGAATGCACCGCGATGATCGCGGTAAGTCCGGCCTTCGGGTCGCGGAACAGGTGGACGCCCTCATGGTCGTCGAAATCGGGCAAGTCCCAAACTGAGGTCATGGTCGCTCCGGCGGCAGCGAAGAAAATTACTGCGGCGCGTAATATTGTTTTAGCGCAGCAAAGGCGAGTCGGAATACGCCGCGCTTGCGAAAATGGGGCGACCGACGGGACTTGAACCCGCAACTTCCGGCATCACAAGCCGGCGCTCTAACCAATTGAACTACGGTCGCCGCGAAGCGCCCGCCCCTAGCGGGAGGCGGGTGGCGCGGTCAAGCTTATCAGAAGTTGCCATTCACCGTCATGCGATAACCGGCGTTGGTCTGGCGAAATCCCGCATTCGTCAGCGACTCGCCGACCGCCGGATCGGATGGGCGCACCACCAACTCCGCCCGATACTTGCCGTCGGCCTCAATCGTGACCGCGATCGATTCGGTCTGTGCCTGGCTGGCCAGCGGGATCCGCAGGGCGCCGCCTTCGCACCGCGCATTGCCTGTCAGCGTCGGCGGCAAGTTGAGCTGGGGCATCGTCGCAGCGATCATCGCCGTGACCTTGCCCTCGGCGGTCTCGCATCGCCCGTCGCGGAAACGCACGCTCACGTCGTCGAGCTGAATCGAGGTGATCGGCACCGGCGCGAAGGCGTCGCCCGCCGGAACGATCGCGCTCACGTCATCGACTCCGCTGGTGTTTCGGCTGAAGCTGACAGCGCCGGAAAGCCCTGCATTGGCCGCCCCTTCCTGCCCTCGAACATCGATCCGCGCGCGCCCGATGAGCAACTGGATCGGCGACAGGCCGGCGCTCACATCACCCAGCGCGACATTGCCATAATGTGCTTCGTTCAGCCCGCCCCACCAGACCGGGCCGGTCACTTCGCGCGCGCTCAATCCTTCGCCCGCCAGCCCGAACACGCCGAGCGCGAGCCGCATCGGGAACAATATGATCAGCGCGATCAGCATCATCCCGCCGAACAAAGCGACGGGCCGCGTTTTGAGAGCGATCACGACGCCATCTTTCGGAAAGTGATGTCGGCCGCGACGTTGCGGTTGCCAGCGTCGGTCACATTGATCTGATCGACGATCACGCCCTGCTCCTCAAGCCCGCCGATCCAAACGAGCAACGCCCCGCCCCGCGCCGAATTGAGGTGAACGCGCAGCTTCGCCCCGTCCGGGGCCACCGAATCGAGCGCGAACCCCGCAGCCGACGCAGATTCGCGGACCAGCGCATCAAGCGGCGTCGCGGGCGGCTCGGGCCGGACACGGCGCAGCGCCTTGACCGCATCGACTTGCGCTCGGGTCTGCGCCAGCCGTACTGCGGCGTCCGCATTGCGCCGCCGCGCCGACGAAAGCGCGTCGTCGATCGGCAGCACGACCGCCCAGACGATCGTCACGCCGAGCAGCGCGAGCATAACGAGAATCATCCACTTCTCGCGCTTGCTGCGCTCGTCGAACCAGGTCCTTGCGCGCGCGATCATAGCGGCCCCACCGTCAGCACCCCGGTCAGCCGCCCGGCGCCACCGGTAAAGGTGCTCGGCTCGGCGCTGAACCCCGCTGCCGCCAGCCGGGTCTGGACGTCGACGATCTGTCCTTGCGTCTGCGTCGCGAGCGACACGCGCAGCTTGCCGCTGGGGTCGAAGGACAGCCCGGTGATTTCCGCCCCCGGCACCGCCGCGACCGCCGCCGACACGCTCGCGGCGGTACGGCTGAACCCGGCCCCGCCGCCGCGCAGACGAGACAGGCGGTCGGTCAATTGCTGCCCGGCGTCGTTCACCGTCTCGCCACGCGCCAGACCATCGCGCGCCAGCGCATCGGCTTGCGCCTCCAGCGATGCGGCCGACAGGTTGTAGCGGACGATCTGCACCAGCGTGATCAACAGCGTCACGCTCATGATCGCGGCGATCAGCCAGGCCAGCCGCCGCACCAGCGCCCAGTCGATCGCGGCGCGCTTGCGCAGCGCGAACGCGCCCTGCCGCAAATCGAGCGGGGGATCGGCCAAAGCGGCGACGATCGCCGCCTCCATCGCATCGCGATCGAGCGTCGCGACCGGCGCGTCGCCAACGATCAGCGCGGTCAAGCCGTCCTCGTCGGCGAACCCGCTCGACGGCCCGCGCACCACGCGCCCGTCGCCGAGGTCGCCGATCACATAACCTTCGTCCGGGCGGGGCAGCAGCATCGGCGAGGGCACGACCGACGCCGCCTCGAACCCGCTTTCCGCAAGCATGGCGAGCCAGTCGCTCATCTGCCCGGCCGCGACCGCGCCGACCGGACGCTCGCTCAATCCTTCTTCCTGTCCGACCGCGACATGCAGGTCGCCGAGCGGCGTCACGCTCGCCTCGGCAACGAGCAGCCGCGCCGCAGCAGTGGCCTGGGCCAGCGAGCGATCCGGCAAATCCGCCCAGTGCAGCACCACCGCGTCGGCCGGCGCGATCGCGACCGTCGTCGCCTCGGGCGGCTGGTCGCGGCCCGGCAAGCCATCGCCACGGCTTGCGATCACGCCATCGCGAATCGTCAGCCAGCGCCACGAATCCTTGGGCCGCGCGGGCAGGAACAAGGCGACGATGTCGCTCATGCTCCCTCGCCCCATTGCCGCGCCACCAGCGCAGGTTGCGGCGTCCGCGCGTCGATCAATCCGGTCTGGCGCAGCGTCGCGCCGCCGATCGTCACGTCAGTGATCAGCGCGAACCACTGTGTCGTCACGCCCGTTCCCCCCGGTGCCCCGCCGGGCACCTTAGCGGCAAGCGAGCCGCTGCTCCAGAAATTGCTGACCTGCGACCAGCCAGTCTCGGGCCGCGTCAGCAGCGCGCGCCGCACCTCTTCCGCGCCGAGCGTATCGGGCGTCATCGCCGCGATCAGCGCGCTGCGCTCGGGCTCGATCGTGTTGACGTTGACCGTCGCCGGATCAGTCGTCGGCAGCGCACAGACATAGGGGCGCAGCTTCTCGTAGATCTGCGGCGTGACGCCCGCGACGGCGCGCAATTCGCTGGGATCGGCCATCAGCGTGTTGGCGGTGCGATAACCGCTATAGGCCGCATCCTCCGCACCGCCCGCGATCGGATTATTGTCGGTGTCGATCCAGTCCGCGCTCGCCGCCGCGATCGAATCGCCATTGGGCACGCCGATCAGCCGCATCAGCCGCGCGAACTGCGTCACGCCAGCGGACCGCACGACATAGGTATCGACCCCGCTGCGTACGACCAGACTGTTGAGGTTGAAGCAATTCCCGCCGTCATGGACGCGCGCGGTCGCGACGCCGTCGGGGATCGGGAGCGGGAACGGCCGGTCGCTCCACCCGCCCGCCAGCGACACCGTAGATTTCGGGTCCTTGCGCACCGACTGGATGCGGATCAGCGCCATCACCGCCGCCGCCTGCGACCAGCCGCGCGCTTGCTCCATCGCCTTTGCGTTGGCGGCCTGGCGTGTCGACAGGTTGAGCTTCTCCATCGTCGCTGCCGCCAGCGCGCCGACAATCGCGACCAGCAGCAGCACGGTCAGCAGCGCCGCGCCGCGCTCTTGTCCGCGATCAGTTCGCATTGGCCACCGGCTTCGCCATCGCATTGCCGATACCGACGAGGAAGAGTTCGCGAAAGGTCGTACCGTCCGTGCGCGTGATCGTCATTTCGACCGCATCGGGCAACGGCGTACCCGGCTTCCCTTGCCAACGATCCGACCACGCTCCGGCTAGGCGATAACGTAGCGTCACCGACGACACGCCGGTCAGCAAAGTAGCAGCGGGCAACGGCGCGGCGCCGTCGAGCATCGGATAGGCGACGCGGTCGATCGTGCCCGTCTCGCTCAGGACATAGTCGACCTTCTGCGCATTGGGCCGCGGCGCGGCATCGACGTTGTCCCACCCGCCACGCACAAGGCGCAGCAAGGTCGCGCCATTGCTTCCTTCAAACGCGGGCCGCGTGGCGCCGCCTTCGTCGCGCGTCGGTCTGGGCAGCGCCTGCGCCAGATCGCCGACCAGTACGCCGTCGAGCCGCGACAGAGCAGCCACATCGTCGAGCTTCTTCCCCGCGACCGCCTGTGCGCGCACGCCGAACGACAGCAGCGACACCCCTGCTGCCGCCAGCAGGCCGAAGATCAGCAACGAGATCATCATCTCGATGAGCGTGAAGCCGTGTTCGGCAGAACACGTCAAAGAGTCGAAGCCGTGTTCGGCGGAACGCCCCACAGGATCGAAGCCGGTATCCTGCTTCATGGTGTCGGGCTCGGCGTGGGCGTCGGACTGGGAGGCGGTGGCGGCGGGTTGTCGCGTAATACCGTCAGCTTGCCCGCGACGCCCGCCGCGTCGGCCACGGTGACGTCGATCCGAAACACGCGGTCGCCGTCCCCCACCGGCGAAACCGTTCGCGTCCATTGCCAGTTATGGCGACCGTTGGTCTCCGTCCCCTGCGCCGTGCCGAGCGTCGGCACCTTGGCGTCGGTCAGCGCCTCGACCGCGACGTTGCGCGCGACGATCCCGGCCAACAGCGAGCGATCGACCGCCGCCGCCCCGCGAAAGCTCGCGCCTTCGAGCCGGATCAACGCGAGCGCGGCCAGGCTGAACACGGTCAGCGCGACCATCATCTCGATCAGCGTGAAGCCCTGTTGGGCGGAACGTCGCAAGGGTGTGAAGCCGTTTTGGGCGGAACGCCGCAAGGACAAGGAGCCACGTTGGCCAGAGCGCTCAACCACCGACCCGTACCGCCCCGTTGATCCCGACCGCGACGCGCATCGATTGCCCCTCGCGGCGCAGTTCCACGGTCATCGGCCGGTCCGCCATGCCGGTCGGATCGAACACCACGCGATCGCGTCCGCCCAAGCCGGCCGGCACCGCCTTGATGCCGTTCTTCCATTGCACGACGCCGAGTTTGTCGCCGAGCGCGCGCCATTGCCCGCCGATGCGCTCGTCGAAGCCATAGCCGCCCACTGTAACCCACACGCTGACCGGCCGCGCATTGACGATCGCGGCGTCATGCGCCGCTCGTGCGCGCGCCGCGAAGCGCTCGGCATCGTCGCGGATCCGGCCCCGCGGATCGGGAATCACCAGCACGACCGCCGCCGTCATCAGCGCGATCACCGCGATGACGATCATCAGTTCAATGAGCGTGAAGCCCTGTTGGGCGGAACGCCTAGAAAAGCTGAATCCGCGTTCGTCCATTCGTTATTGCCAACTGCCAATATCGGCGTCCGCGCCCTGTCCACCTTCCTTGCCGTCCGCGCCCAGGCTCCACACGTCGAACGCGCCGTGCTGACCCGGCGAGGCGTAGAGATAAGGGCGCCCCCAGGGGTCTTTCTCGATCTTCTTGATGTAGCCGCCCTTCTGATATTGCGACGGATCGGTCAGGCTCGCGGGCGGCGTCACCAACGCGTTTAGCCCATCCGCAGTCGACGGATAGCTGCCCATCGAGAGCTGATAGGCGTTCAGCGCACTTTCGAGCGTCGAGATGTCGCTCTTCGCCTTCACGACCTTCGCCTTGTCGCCGAACGGGACGACGTTGATCACGACGATCGCCGCGAGCAGGCCCAGGATGACGATCACTACCATCAGTTCCACGAGCGTGAAGCCGTGTTCGGCGGAACGCCTGGAAGTCTCGAAGCCTTGTTCGTCGTCGCGGCGGCAGTCGGGGTTCAGGATACGCATATCGGCCTCATTGTCCGGCAAGGGTTTCGAGCTGCAGGATCGGCAGCAGGATGGAAAGCACGATGGTGGCGACGATGCCCCCCATCACGACGATGATGATCGGCTCGAGCAGCGACAGCGCGGTCGCGGTGAAGCGGTCGAACTCGCGCTCGAGATAATCGGCAGCGCGTTCGAGCATCTCGTCGAGCCGCCCCGCCGCCTCGCCCGACGCCGCCATGTAGGTCAGCAACGGCGGGAAGACCTGCGACCGCCGCATCGCGGTCGACAGGCTGCCGCCGCCGCGGATCGCATCGACGATCTCGTCGGTCGCGGCGCGCAGGCGCAGGTTGTTGATCGTACTCGCGGTCAGCGTCAGCCCGTCGAGCAACGGCAACCGGCTCGCCACCATCGTCCCCAGCGTCCGCGCCATGCGTGCGGCGTGGAGATCGCGGATCAGCCGCCCGAGAAACGGCAGCCGCAGCAGCCAGCTGTCGAACCGCAGCTTGAACGCCGGGCTCTTCATCCCGCGCCAGAACGCGAAACCGATGCCCGCAACGACGATCAGCGCCAGCCACCAATAATGCGCCATCACCCACGACACGCCCATTACCGCGCGCGTCAGGAAGGGAAGTTGCTGCCCGACATTGTCGAACTGCTCGACCACTTGCGGCACGACGAACATCATCAGCGCGGTCACGACGAGCACCGCGACGACCGCCAGCACGCTGGGATAGGCGAGCGCTGTAATCACCTTGCCGCGGATTTCTGCCTGTCGCTCAAGCAAGACCGCCAGCCGATCGAGGATCGTCGGCAGCGTTCCCGAACCCTCGCCCGCCGCGACCATCGCGCGATAGAGCGGCGGAAAACTCTTCGGCTCGCGCGCCATCGCGTCGGACAGGCGGCGGCCCTCGACCACGCCCGCATGGACGTTATCGACCACCGCCCGGACGGCTTCCTGCTCGGTCTGGCGCGTGATCGTGCGGAGCGACTCCTCGAGCGGGGCGACGCGGTTGAGCGTCGCGAGCTGGCGCGTGAACAGGGTCAGCGCCTTGCCGTTCATCCGTTTGGCGCCGCCGATCTCCAGATTGAGCAAAGACCGTGACTTGGGGGGCGGCCCCGAGCCGGCCTCGATCCGCACAACATACATCCGCCGCCGGTCGAGCGCATTGCGCGCCTCGTCGATCGAGGGCGCGGCGATATGCCCCTTCTGCTCGTGCCCGCGCGTATCGATCGCGATGTAATCGAAGTCAGCCATCGTCCGGCACTTCGGCCATGTCGTTGCGCGACACGCGCACAGCCTCCTCGGGCGTCGTCAGGCCGTCGCGCACCAATTGCCGCGCCGCCGCCGCCAGATTGGGCGAATTCGAGAAAGCGTGGCGCGCGATCGCGGTCTCGTCGCCGCCTTCGTTGATCAGCCGCCGGACCGTCTCGTCGACCCGAACCGCCTCGAACACGCCGATACGACCCTTGAACCCGGTCTGCGAGCACTGTTCGCACCCGGCCGGTTCGTAGATCGTCGCGCCAACTTCGATCCCGAGCAAGGCGGCGACTTGCGGCGACGCTGGCTCGGCCTTGCGGCAATGCTCGCACAGCCGCCGCACCAGCCGCTGGGCGATCACCGCGCGCAGCGTCGAAGCGAGCAGGAACGGCTCCACCTTCATATCGCGCATCCGCGTGATCGCGCCGACCGCGTCGTTGGTATGGACGGTCGACAGCACGAGGTGCCCGGTCAGCGACGCCTGCACGGCAATCTCGGCGGTCTCGCGGTCGCGGATTTCGCCGACCATCACGACCTCGGGATCCTGACGCAGGATCGCGCGCAGGCCCGCCGCAAAGGTCAGCCCGACCTTCGGGTTGACCTGCGTCTGGCTGACCCCCTCGATCGCATATTCGACGGGGTCCTCGATCGTCAGGATATTGCGCGTGCCGTCGTTGAGCAGCCGCAGCGCGCCGTAAAGCGTCGTGGTCTTGCCCGACCCGGTCGGGCCGGTGACGAGGATGATGCCGTTAGGTTCGGCCAGCGCGTGCCTCAACAGCTTGTTGGTCGCCGGCGTCATCCCAAGTACGTCGAGGTCGATCCCGGCATTGTCCTTGTCGAGGATACGCAGCACCACGCGCTCGCCAGCGCGGCTCGGCAGGGTCGAAACGCGTACGTCGAGCAGCTTGCCGCCCAGCGTCAGGCCTATCCGCCCATCCTGCGGAATACGCCGTTCGGCGATGTCGAGGCGGGCCATCACCTTGATGCGGCTGACCACCACGGGCGCGACATGCGGCGGCATCCGCAACGTCTCGCGCAGCACGCCGTCGATCCGCATGCGCACGACCAAGCCCGTCTCGTACGGCTCGATATGAATGTCCGACACGCCGTTGCGCGCGGCGTCGGCGATGATGCCGTTGATCAACCGGATCGCGGGCGCGTCGTCGGCGGTGTCGAGCAGATCGTCGGCGGTCGGCAGATCGGTCGCCAGCATGTCGAGCTCGCCAATCCCGAGTGTCCCGGCGGCCAGCGCGGTCGCCTGACCGTCCATCGCGTAGCGATCGCCAAGCAACCGGTCGAACGCGTCGGGTGCAACGCTCTGGACCGCGAACGGCCGCCCCAGCGCGCGGCGCAATTCAAGCAAGACCTTGGGATCAGCTCCTTCGCGCATGCTGACTGACAAACTATCGCCGTCACGATCCAGCACGACCCCGAACCGGCGCGCGAACAGATACGGCACCGCGACCATCGCCGCGGGCGTCACCAGCGGTTCGGGCCCCGGCGCGTCGTCCGCCGCGATCATGTCGCCGGTGCGGATGACGGTCATTTCCTCGGCTTGCCCTTGGTGGGCGTTGCCGGGCCGCTCATCGTCGGCACCGCGATCCGGGGGTCTTCGATATTGCCGGGAATGGGGGCCGAAGGAATCGGCGGGGTCGCGCCCATGTAATCGCGCACCAACTGGTCGATCGACGGCTCCTCGTCGGGGCGCTGCCCGGCCTGTTGCAGCCGCAGATAGCCGTAACGCTGTTCGGTGACTCGCCGCGTATCCGCCGCCGTCTTGAGGATGGTCGGTCGGATGAAGATCATCAGGTTGGTCTTGGTCCGCGACCGGGCTTTCGACTTGAACAGATTGCCCACCACCGGAATGTCGCCGAGCAGCGGAATCTTCTCGATCGTGCGCCGCTCGTCGTCGCTCAACAGCCCGCCAATCACCGCGATCTGGCCGTCATCGACGGTCAGCACGGTCTCGACCTCGCGCTTGTTGAGGATCAAGTCCGAATTGTCGCTGCTGACCGGCCCAGCAATCGAACTGACTTGCTGGCGCAGATAGAGCTTGATCGCGCCGCTCGAATTGACCTGCGGCCGCACCTGCAACTGGATGCCGACATTCTCGCGTTGCGTGGTGCGGAATGCATTGTCGAAATTGCTCGACAGGGCTTGCCCCGTCGTCACCGGCACTTCCTGGCCGACCAGGATACGCGCCTCGGTATTGTCGATGACGGTCACCGACGGCGCCTGGAGCAGGTTGGAGGTGGTATCGCTCTTCACCGCGTTGATGATCGAGCCGAAAATCGCGTCCTTGCCGATATTGAACGCACCGCCGCCGAAACCGCCGTTCGCGCCCAGGATCGAACTGATTGCCGACTGCGCCAGGCTGTCGCTGACCGCGTTATTGGTCGTCGTGACAGTTGTGGTGCCGTTGACGGTCGTGGTCGTCGTCGCCAGCGACCGCGCGCCGATCGCGCCCGCAATTGTGAGAAGGTTGGGCGCGGAATTGCTGAAGGTGGACGCGAAGCTGGGGATGCCGCTGCCGGGCAGACCGGCGAGCAGAAACTGGACCCCCAGCTTGCTGGCCGTCGTGTCGGACACTTCGGCCACGATCGCCTCGACCAGCACTTGTTCGCGGCGCGTATCGAGCTTGGCGATGACATCGGCGAGTTGACGCTGCACTTCGCCGGGCGCGGCGATGACGATCGCGTTGGCTCCGGCGAAACGCGTGATCACAGACGCGCTGCGGCCGCCGATCCCAGTAATCGCGGGCGTGCCACTGGCAGGAGCCGTGGTCGTCGCGACCGGCGCGGCGGCCGGCGCCGTTGCCGCCGTGGTCGACCCGGTCGTCGAATTGTTGCCGCCAATACTGCTCGCCGCGCTCAGCCCCTGCGTCTCGGGCGGTTGCGTCACCGGCTGACCGACCAATTGCTGGAGCACGGGCAGTAATTGCGCGGCGTCGACATTCTCCAGGAACACCACGCGGATTTCCTGGCCGCTGCGCGCCTTCTTGTCGAGGTCCTGCGCCATCGCCGCCAGCCGCGCGACCGTGTTCGCGTCGCCGCGGATCGCGACGGCGTTGGAGCTTTCGATCGGCACGACGCTGGCGCTCGACGCGCCTGTTCCAGCGCCGCCCGCCGCGCCACTGATCAACGCACTCAGCGCGGTCGCGATCTCCTTTGCGTTGGCGTTCTGCAGCGCGATGATCCGCGTCGCCGCAGCGTCGGTGTCGAGGCGTCGCAATACTTCGCGCACGCGGCGGACATTGTCGGCGAAATCGACGACCACCACCGCGTTGCTGCCGCGATTGGCCGTCACCGATCCTTGCGGACTCACCAGGCTGCGCACGCTGTCGATTGCCTGGGTCGCGTCGATCGAGCGGAGCCGCACGATTTCCGTGACGAACTGGTTGCGGTTAGCGCCTGCGGATCCGACCCGGCCGGGCTGGGTCGCGGCACCGTCGAGCGGCTGGATACGGAACGCGCCGTTTGTGGTCGGCACCGCGACGAAGCCGTTTGCGCGCAAAGTCGACAGGAACAGCTCGAAATATTCCGACCGGCTCAGCGCACGCTCGCTGACCACCGTCACCTTGCCTTGCACGCGGCTGTCGATGATGAACACGCGGCCGGTCACGCGCGCGGCATCGGCGATATAGGCGCGAATGTCGGCGTCGCGCACGTTGACCGTGGTCTGCGCGGCCAACGGCTCGGCGAGCGTCAGCGCGATCAGCGCGGCGGCGAAGGGAAGTTTCTTCATTGACCTCTTATCGTCGTAGTGAGCGCCAGCGTCTGGCCATTGCGCTCCACGGTAATCGAAATGCTAGAACCGGCCGTCAGTCCGGAAAAGACGCGATCAAGATCAGCGGGGCCGGTAATTGCCCGTCCTCCGGCGGCGGTGACGACGTCGCCATCCTTCAAGCCGATGGTGCGGAAGGCGGCGCCATTGCCTTGCGAGCGGACGACGAGGCCGGTGATGCGGCCGCCGTCGATACGCGGGGTGAACCCGATGTCGGACTTGAGCTGCGACGCGTTGACGCCCGGCAGCTTGCCGTCTGCCGCCGATCCGACCGGCGGCGGCGGCGGCGCGACAGGGACAGCGCCCTGAGGCACGGCACCTGGAGCCGACGCAACCGGCGCCGCCACGGTCGCTGCGGGAGCCGGCCCGCCCGACTGGTCGATGTACAACTCCTCGGCCTTGCCGCCGCGGTCGATCGTCACATGGTCGAACGCCACCGCCTTCAGACGCACGCCGGGAACGATCTCCTGCCCAAGCCCGATGCTGTTCTGCACGCCGTCGGGCCCGGCGATGATCGCCGAACTTTGGCCCGTCGCATCGTCGATCCGCGTGCCGAACAACGTGAGTTGCAGCGACGTGACCGCCGTCGTTCCGCCCTGCGCGCCGCTAACGCGGAAGAACGGGTCGAACCCGCGCAGGATCGCGGCCGGCGATCCGCCCATTCCCGGCTGCGCCAGTCGCCAGTCGCCCAGCGGGCCGACCGGGGTGACGATCGTCCAGAACAAGCGCGCGCACTGGATCGCCAGGACGGCAAGCAGTAGCAACTCGCCAATCGAATAGAGATTCAACGCCGGCATCCGGCGGAGCATGGCGCGCAAGCGGGGGCTGGGACTAAGCCGCATGACGCACCTCGCCGATGCTCGCGACGCGGCGGAAATATGGACGGGGGGCACGTCGCATAAGCATTGTTTAGCGATTCAGCAGAATCTGGCGACTACCAATTTTGTCTGGCAGTAGAATAACGATGATCGCCCCCACGACCGCCGCCTTAGCAACTGGCTTTGGATCAGGCCATCCGTCCGAACCCGTCGTCGCACACATCCTGTCGCATCCGGGCGTCCTGCGCACTCCCAGTCCGAAACTTACCCTGTTTCAGAAGCGCGGGTTCGCCGACCCGGCGCTGTGTGCGCAACTGGTTGCGCTGATCGATGAGTCACGCCGCCCCTCGACCGTTTCCGACTATAATGGCGATGCCGCCTTCCGGACCAGCGAGACCTGCGATCTCGATGCGGCCCTGCCCGTCGTGGCCGACATCGAGCGACTGATCATCGATTTCACCGGATTGGACCCGGTGCACGGCGAACCGATCCAGGGCCAGCGTTACGCGGTCGGCCAGGAATTCAAGGGGCACACCGACTATTTCGAGCCGCAGGGCATCGACTTCCACAAATATTGCTCGATCGCCGGCAACCGGACCTGGACGGTCATGATCTACCTGAACGAACCCGACGCCGGCGGCGCGACGCGGTTCAAGGCGATCGACAAGACGATCCAGCCAGAGACCGGCAAATTGCTTTGCTGGAATAACCTGCGCCCCGACGGCTCCCCCAACCCGAGCACAATCCATCAGGGCATGAAGGTCCGCGCCGGCGTGAAATACGTGATAACCAAATGGTTTCGCGAGCGCCCCTGGGGGTTCGGCGAGGCGCCGTGACGCCTGGACCGTCATCGAACCGTCACAAGAGTCTCCAAAACTTCATCCAATCGTTACGCCGGAGTCACGCGACTGACGCCGAAGCGTCGCACGCCGTTCCTAGAGGACCCCAGACGAAGCCGCGAACGACAGTGATTCGCGACTGATCGTCGGCATGTTGATCGATCGGCGACGCAACAGCGCGCCGAATTGGGGACCGGAAAATCATGAACCTTTCTTCACGCCTTCGCGCGCAGCTTCTGCTTGGCGGCGCTTTGCTGGCGATGACCGCCACGCCCGCCATCGCGCAAACCGCGCCGGCCTCTGCCCCAGCACCGCAGGACCAGCCTGCCCCGCAGGACAATGGCGAAGGTCTGGCCGACATCGTCGTCACGGCGACCAAGGTAACGACCAACCTCCAGAAGACGCCGATCTCGATAAGCGTGCTCAGCACCGAGGCGCTGACCGACCGCCACGTCCAGAGCCTCTTCAACCTCGCGGACGGCACCGTACCGTCGCTGCGTATCGCGACGTTCGAAGCGCGCCAGTCGGCGCTGACCATCGGTATCCGGGGTATCGTCCCTTACGACCAGAACCAGACGGCGCGCGACGGCGGCGTCAGCGTTTATATCGATGGCGTCGCGCTGGGTAAGACACAGGGCCTGAACGCGGCGTTGTTCGACATCGAGCGCATCGAGGTGCTGAAGGGTCCGCAGGGCACGCTGTTCGGCCGCAATACCGAAGGCGGTGCGCTGTCGCTGGTGACCAAGGCGCCGACCGGCGAATGGGGCGGCAACCTGACCGCCGGCCTCGGCAATTACGGCAGCCGGAACGCCAACATCAACATCAACCTGCCCGAATTCATGGGCTTCTCGTTCAAGTTCGACGGCGTCTATCAGCACCAGGACCCGACCGTGAAGAACCCGCTCTCCGGGTCGACCGGCTGGAACTATTACGACCGCAAGGGCGGCCGCGCCGCCGCGCGTTGGAAGCCCTTCGAAGGCTTCACCGCCGACTTCGCCTATGACTATGCGAAGGACGAGAACACGCCGCAGTACAGCCAGTTGCTGAACTACAATCCGAACAACTACCTTGTCGGCACCTACACCAACCCGCAAACCGGCGTTCTCGGCACCTCGCTGTTCGTGCCGGGCACGGGCGCAGCAACCCCGATCGCTTGCGGCGGCACGATTACCGCGGCGCAGGCCGCGGCTGGCCGTCCCGTCTGCGTTGCGCCGCTGGCGCCACTGGTCAAAGTTCACACCGGCCGCCAAACCGTTGCCGACATCGGTGTTCCGCAGCAGCCCAGCGTCGACATCACGCACGGCTTCTCGGCGAACCTGAAGTACACCGCCGCCCCCTGGCTCGAACTGCGCTCGATCACCGCCTGGCGCGGGGTATCGACCGACCAGTGGGACAATTCGGGCGGCGCCAACCGCAGCACTTACGCGCCGAACGCGAACTTCAGCCGCTACAGCCTGTCGTTTCTCCGCCAGCATCAGTTCAGCCAGGAATTCCAGGCGGTCGGCAGCACCGGCGGCTTTCAGTATGTGCTGGGCGCCTATTACTACACGGAGCGCGCCACCGAATATGCCGCGACCCCGCTGAGCAACCTGTGGAACGCCGATGGATCGGCCTACACCATTCGCAGCGCGATCCCCGGACCGGGCACGATCACGGGCGCGAATTCGGGCTATCAGCAGTATGACCCGTCGTGCGCCAACAATCTGGCGGCGGTCGTTCCGCAGTTCGCGAACAGCTGTCAGTTCATCACGCGCGCCAGCGAAGCGTTCGATCACAACTATTCGATCTTCGGCAACGTGACCTACACGCCGGAAGCCCTGGATTGGCTGCACGTCACCGCCGGCGGCCGCTGGACCAAGGATAAGCGGCGCGGTCAGCTCTACGTCGTGAACAACCGCGCCGACCTCAACCCGCTCAGCGCGGTCGTCAACAGCGTTGCGGCGCCGTTCCGCTTCTCGAACAGCATCAGCCGCTTCGACCCGATGTTCAACATCGCGATCGACGCCAGCGACGATGTCCATCTCTACGCGAAATATGCGACCGGCTTCCGGGCCGGCGGCGCCAACGACCGTTCGCAGAGCTTCAACGCGTTCGGGCCGGAATCGGTCAAGTCGTATGAAGTCGGCGCGAAGATGGAGTTCTTGAACCGCCGCGTCCGCCTGAACCTGGCGGGCTTCATCATGGATCGTAGCAATACGCAGTTCGATTTCGACTTGTTCGACACCGCCGCGACCAGCCCGACCAACGGCGCCCATATCGAGCAAACCCAGAATGCCGGCATGAGCAAAATCCGCGGTATCGAAGCCGATCTGACGATCGCGCCGGTGCGCGGCCTGACCCTGAACGCCTCCTATGCCTACACGTACTGGAAGGCGCCTTCGGCGATCAATTCGATCACCGGCGGTCTGCCGCAGCAGCTCTACATCGTCTACACGCCGAAGAACGCGGCGTCGGGTTCGATCGATTATGAAGTGCCCGTTGCCGGTGGCGACACGAAGGTCCGTTTCCACCTCGATGCGGCCTATGCGAGCAGCCAGTACAGTTTCCAGCTCGAACCGACCAAGACCGACGCGAGCTTCATCGTGAATGGCCGCATAGCGCTCGCCGACATTGCGGTTGCCAGCAGCAACAAGGTGACGCTGGCGTTCTGGGTGCGCAACCTGTTCGACCGGACCTACGTCTATCGCCGCTCGGCTGCGAACTCGTCGCCGGTGCTAAATTACAACGGCACGACGCTGGTTTCGACCAACTATGGCGGCATCCTGGGTGACTACGGCAATCTCAACCCGCCGCGGACCTGGGGTTTCGAACTCAGCGCGAAGTTCTAACCACTCCTCCCCAAGGAAAACTGAGGGCGGCTCGAAAGGGCCGCCCTTTTCTTTGTACGGGCAGCACAAGGCGCGGGCGACCGTGCCGGACGGCATAGCCTTTTTGCGCTTGGAATTTTTGGAGGCCGTAGCGCCGCAGCGAAACCGCTTCGTCGAACGGCGCCGTAGCCCGCCGGCCGCGCTTGATGGCGTGCGAACTAGCCACGCTAGCCCGTTTCACCATCTGCGCGATGGTGGGCGCGACAGGGATTGAACCTGTGACCCCACCCGTGTGAAGGGTGTGCTCTACCGCTGAGCTACGCGCCCGCTATCGTCGGGAGAGCGCGCCTTAGAGAGCGGCGCGCACGGTGTCCAGTCGATTAGTTGACCGAATCCTTCAGGCCCTTGCCCGCCTTGAACTTGGGCTGGCTCGACGCCTTGATCGTCATCGGTTCGCCAGTACGCGGATTGCGTCCGGTCGACGCCTTGCGCTTGGAAACCGAAAAGGTACCGAACCCGACCAGGCGAACCTCGTCGCCCTTCTTGAGCGCGCCGCCGATAACATCGAACACCGCTTCGACCGCTTTCGATGCATCGCCCTTGCTGAGGCCAGCAGTATCGGCAACCGACGCGATCAGCTCTTGCTTGTTCATGGGACTCGAAACCCCCGTTTTGAGTTTATGTCGGTAATAAGACTCGCCGCACCGGCGGACGGCGCAGTAAGGCGATTGCCCTATCCCGAGTCAAACCGATTCCGCCGCAAATCCAATCCCATTGGGAGAATTTGCGGCGGATCGTTTCGGCAGCGGTTGCATCCCCTAGTGGTGCATTTCCCCCGCGGGTGCGATCGGCGCGGGCGGTTGCGCCGCCAGTTCATCCGCCTCGGTCCAGTCGATCGCCTCGAGCGGACCGGTCAGCGCCAACCGCAGCACCTCATCGACATGCTCGACCGGCACGATCTTCAGGCCGTCGCGGATGTTCTGCGGAATGTCGGCGAGATCCTTCTCGTTCTCCTTGGGGATCAGCACCGTTTCGATACCGCCGCGCAGAGCGGCGAGCAGCTTTTCCTTCAACCCACCGATCGGGAGAACGCGACCACGCAGCGTCACCTCACCGGTCATCGCTACTTCGCGCCGCACCGGAACCCCGGTCAGCGTCGAGACGATCGACGTCACCAGGCCCACGCCCGCCGACGGACCGTCCTTCGGCACCGCCCCTTCGGGCAAATGGACGTGAATGTCCTTGCGCGCGAACAGGCTGGGCTTGATGCCGTACGACGGCGATCGCGCCTTGATGAAGCTCATCGCCGTCTCGGCCGATTCCTTCATCACGTCACCCAGCTTGCCCGTCAGCTTGATCGCGCCCTTACCCGGCACCGTCACGCTCTCGATCGTCAGCAGCTCGCCGCCGACTTCGGTCCAGGCGAGCCCGGTGACAGCACCGATCTGGTGCTCGGTCTCCGACAGGCCATGGCGGTATTTCTGCACACCGGCATATTCGTGGAGATTTTCGGGCGTGATCGTTACGCTTTCCGCCTTGCCCTCCAGGATCTGGCGCAGCGCCTTGCGGATCAGCTTGGCGATCTCGCGTTCGAGCGTGCGGACTCCTGCCTCGCGCGTGTAACGCTGGATCAACGCGCGCAGGCCTTCCTTGGTCAGCGTGAACTCGCCGTCCTTCAGGCCGTGCGCCTCGATCTGCTTGGCGATCAGATGGCGCTCGGCGATCTCGACCTTCTCGTCCTCGGTGTACCCTTCCAGTCGGATGATCTCCATCCGGTCGAGCAGCGGCTGCGGCAAGTTGAGCGAGTTCGCGGTCGTGACGAACATCACGTCCGACAGGTCGATGTCGATTTCGAGATAATGGTCGTTGAACTTGTTGTTCTGTTCGGGGTCGAGCACTTCGAGCAGCGCCGACGCCGGATCACCCCGGAAATCCTGGCCCAGCTTGTCGATCTCGTCGAGCAGGAACAGCGGATTGCTCGTCCCCGCCTTCTTGAGGTTGGTCACGATCTTGCCCGGCAGCGAACCGATATAGGTCCGCCGGTGGCCACGGATCTCGGCCTCGTCGCGCACGCCGCCCAGCGACTGGCGGATGAACTCGCGACCCGTCGCCTTGGCGATCGACTTGCCCAGGCTCGTCTTTCCCACACCCGGAGGACCGACGAGGCACAGGATCGGACCCTTCAGCTTGTTGGTCCGCGCCTGCACCGCGAGATATTCCACGATACGATCCTTGACCTTCTCCAGCGCATAATGGTCCTCGTCGAGCACCGCTTGCGCCGCGGCAATGTCCTTCTTGAGCTTCGACTTCTTGCCCCATGGCAGCCCGAGCAGCACGTCGAGATAGTTGCGCACGACGGTCGCCTCGGCGCTCATCGGCGCCATCGTCTTGAGCTTCTTGAGCTCGGCGGTCGCCTTGGTACGCGCTTCCTTCGACAGCTTGAGCGTCGCGATCTTCTGAGTCAGCTCGGCGATCTCATCGCCGTCGCCTTCCTCGCCCTCGTTGCCGAGTTCGCGCTGGATCGCCTTCAACTGCTCGTTGAGGTAATATTCACGCTGGGTCTTCTCCATCTGGCGCTTGACCCGCGACTTGATCTTCTTCTCGACCTGCAGGACGCCGAGCTCGCCTTCCATGAAGGCATAGACCATCTCGAGCCGCTTCGACTGATCGAGCTCGACCAGCAGCGCCTGCTTGTCCGCGACCTTGATCGCGATGTTGCCCGCGATCGAATCGGCCAAGCGAGACGGTTCCTCGATCTCGCTCATCTGCACGGCGGTTTCGGCGGGCAGCTTCTTGTTGAGCTTCGAATAATTTTCGAACTGATCGACCACGGAACGCATCAGCGCGGCAATCTCGACCCCCTGCGCCGGTTCCTCGTCGATCCGCTCGACATCGGCGGTCAGGTGATCGCCGACGCCGGTCAATTCGCTCAGCGTTGCACGCGCCTTGCCCTCGACCAAGACCCGCACCGTGCCGTCGGGCAGCTTCAGCAGCTGCAAGATCGTCGCGATAACACCCATGTCATACAGATCATCGCGGCCGGGGTCGTCCTGGCCGGGATCGAGCTGCGCGACGAGAAAAATCTCCTTATCGGCCGCCATTGCGGTTTCCAGCGCCGCAACCGACTTGTCGCGGCCGACGAACAGCGGCACGATCATGTGCGGAAAAACAACGATGTCGCGCAGCGGCAAAACGGGGAAGGATTGGGTCATGAATACTCCGACGGCGCCCGATCCGAGCGCATTTCCCCGTTTATATGGGAATGATGAGCATTCCATCAATCGCTGGCGACGTTTCGGGACTGTGTTCCTGGGGATAAGCGTGCTGCTCGCTGCGTCCTCCGGCGCTGCGACGACATTGCCCAAGAAGGGCGAACCGCCGCTCACCGAACAGACTCAGCGATCGGGCGGGCCGATCGATCCGGACCAGGCCAAGTTGCGGTTCGACCTCGCCGATCTGTCGTTCGAGGTGCTGCCCGAGGTGGAGCAAGTCAGGAACGTCGCGCGGCTCACCTTCACCGCAAAGGCGCCGATCGACAAGCTCGTCATCGATCTCGACCGCAACCTCGGCCCCAGCGCCGTCGCGATCGACGGCAAGGCTCTGCCGCGCTCGGCTTTCGCCAATCCCGAAGGGCGACTGACGATCACCCTGCCCCGCACCTACGCCGCCGGCGATAAGGTGACGGCGACGATCACTTACGGGGGCACACCCCATGTTGCCGTCAAGGCGCCATGGGACGACGGGATGGTCTGGTCCAAGACCAAGGACGGCCGCCCGTGGATCGCGAGCACCAGCGAAGGTTATGGTTGCGACATTCTCTGGCCTTGCCTCGACTTCCCGACCGGGGAGCCCGCCCTCGTCAGGCTGCACATCACCGTCCCGAAGGGACTGAAAGCGCCCGCCAACGGCGTGTTCAAGGGAGTCGATACCCTGCCCGATGGCCGGACGACCTGGAACTGGGAAGCCAAGCACCCCAACACCTACGCCATCGCGCTGAACATCGCGCCGTACGAGGTGATCGAGGGTAATTACCGGAGCCGCTTCGGCAACACGATCCCGATGTTCTACTGGTATCTGCCGGGCGAGGAAGCGCAGGCAAAGGCGCTGTTTGCCGAATTCGCGCCCACGCTCGATTTCTACGAGGCGAATGTCGGCCCCTATCCGTTCGGGGACGAGAAGGTCGGCGTGGTGGAAACCCCGCACCTCGGCATGGAGCACCAGACGATCAACGCATATGGCAACGCCTACAAGAAGGCGCCCGAAGGGTTCGACTGGCTGTTCCAGCACGAATTCGGCCACGAATGGTTCGGCAACCAGATCACCGCCGCCAATTGGGACGATTACTGGCTGCACGAGGGATACGAGCAATATATGCAGCCCGCCTACGGCCTGTGGCGCGAAGGCTATGCCCGCTACGCGACGATGATGGACAAGCAGCGCAACGCCATCATGAACCTAGTGCCGATCGTCCGCGACCGCGAGGTGACGGAGGAGGAAGTCTATGAGCTTTCCAAGGGCGGACCAGGCCAAGACATCTACAACAAGGGGTCGTGGATCCTCCACACCTTGCGCTGGCTGATCGGCGACAAAGATTTCTGGGACGTGACGCGGCTGGAGGTTTACGGTCGATCCGATCCAAAGCCCGGCAACTTTGCCCCGCGCTACGGATCGACCCGCGAATATCAGGCTTTCGTGAAGAAGGTGACGGGCAAGGATTACGACTGGTTCTTCGACGTCTATCTACGCCGTGCCGCGCTCCCCGAACTGATCGAGGCGCGGAGCGGCGATAAGCTGACCCTGGTGTGGCTGACACCGGACAATCTGCCCTTCCCGATGCCGATCGAGGTGTTGATCGGCGACAAACTGGTGACGGTGCCGATGCCGGAGGGCGGCGCGACGATCGACGCGCCCGCCGATGCGCGCGTGCTGGTCGATCCGTTCGCGCGCGTGCTGCGCCGGTCGAAGGCGGTCGAGGATTTTCAGGCAGGGCTGCGCAAGCCAAGTTAGGAGGGCGGCGGTGTCGAGATATTTCCCAAACGATCCCGTTGGCTTGCCGGGGCTGGCGGTCATTTGCGTCGGCTTTCTGGGCTTCTTCATCGCGTTGCTGATCGCGCGCGCCCGCGTCGTCCGCGCCGCGGCCGCGCCGATGTCGCAAAGTGCGCCGATCACGCGGCTGTGGATCGTCGTGCAGGGCGTCGGCATCGGGATCGCCGGCTTCGGCCCAATCCGCGTCACGCTCGATCCCATGTCGAGCCAGGCGATCGCCGAGGCGATCATGGTGGGACTGCTGATGGCTGGCGCGGTCGGGCTGTTCAACGCGTCGTCGCGCGCGATGGGCAAGAATTGGGCGGTGGTGGCGCAAACCCGTAGCGACCACGTGCTGGTGCAGAACGGCCCGTTCGCGTGGGTACGCAATCCTATCTATGTCGCGATGTCGTTCTTCATGTTCGCGATGACGATCGCGTTCGGGCATTCCCGCAACCTAGTCGTCGCGATTCCGGTGTTCGCGCTGGGCACCTGGATGCGCGTGGTGCGCGAGGAAGGCCTGCTGCGGAGCCAGTTCGGGGCGGCCTATGACGATTATGCCGCGCGAGTGAAACGTTTCGTACCCGGGCTATTCTAGGCCGGGCGGAGCATCGACCAGAATTTCGGACCGCCCTTCGGGACATGCCACTCGCTCGTCACGTGAAAGCCGATCGATTGATAGAGCGCGACGTTGCGCTCGGTGGCCGTCTCCAGATAGGCGGGCGCTCGTTCGCTGGCGGTGCGGGCCAGACCTTCGCGGATCGACGCGCCGCCCAGCCCCTTCCCCTGAAACGCGGGATCGACGCCGGCGATATGGAGATACCAGTGGCGCTCGGGCGGGGCGTGCTCTTCGATCGCATTTCCGACCCTGAGCGCTCGGGGAAGCGCGAAACCGAGCGCGCCGACCAACGGGATCGCCTGGCGCAGCAAGTCGATCGTCGTGGCCTGCGCGGTTCCGGGCCGCTGCCACAAGGTCGCCGCCTGCGCATTGCCGGTGACGAGGCGCATCCCGGGCGCGTCGGCGTCGAACAGCAGAGCGAACAGCCGCGGCAGGCGCTTCACCCGGTCGCGCGGGTCGGGAAAGATGTAGCTCATCGCCGGATCGTCGGCGAAGGCACGCGCCAGCATCGCGGTGATCGCGGCGCTGTCGTCCTGAACCGCCTCGCGAATCACGCCGCCTGGCAGCCCTTGGCTTTCAGGATGCGCTTGGTCGATGCAGGATGCCGTTCGAGGAAGGCCTTCGGGCGGATCGGCCGGGGCACGAAATTACCGCCGCAGTTCGGACATACCCCGCCCAACACGCCTTCCGCGCAATCGGCGCAGAAGGTGCATTCGAACGTACAGATCCGCGCATCCGGGCTGTCCGGCGGCAAGTCGCGGTCGCAGCATTCGCAATTGGGGCGAAGTTCAAGCACCTCAAAACTCCCCCCGGCGTGCTCCGGCGCAGGCCGGAGCGCTGGCAACAAGTGATACGCCCAATCCCAGGACTCCGGCCTTCGCCTGAGCACGGGCCAGCCTATGCCGCGTCGCCTGCGCCCGCCTTTTCCTTCTTGGCGTACACGCGGATCGGGTCCTTCGTGCCGTTGACCACGTCCTTGTCGATCATGACCTCGTCGACGCCATCCATCCCCGGCAGGTCGAACATCGTGTCGAGCAGAATGCCCTCCAGGATCGAGCGCAGCCCGCGCGCGCCGGTTTTGCGGTCGATCGCCTTCTTGGCGACCGTGGTCAGCGCGTCGTCGGTGAAGCCGAGCTTCACCTCCTCCATGTCGAACAGCTTCTGATACTGTTTGACGAGCGCGTTTTTCGGCTCGCTCAGTATCTTGACCAGCGCATCGGTATCGAGGTCCTCGAGCGTCGCAATGACGGGGAGACGACCCACGAATTCGGGTATCAGCCCGAACTTCAGCAGATCCTCGGGCTCGACATTCTTGAGCACTTCGCCGGTGCGGCGTTCCTCGGGAGTCGCGACATAGGCGCCGAAGCCGATCGACTTGCCCTGCTGGCGATCGGCGATGATCTTTTCGAGGCCGCTGAATGCGCCGCCGCAGATGAACAGGATGTTGGTCGTGTCGACCTGCAGGAATTCCTGCTGCGGGTGCTTGCGGCCGCCCTGCGGCGGGACGCTCGCGGTGGTGCCTTCCATCAGCTTCAGCAGCGCCTGCTGCACACCCTCGCCCGACACGTCGCGCGTGATCGAGGGGTTCTCCGCCTTGCGGCTGATCTTGTCGATTTCGTCGATATAGACGATCCCGCGCTGCGCCCGCTCGACGTTATAGTCCGACGCCTGAAGAAGCTTGAGAATGATGTTCTCGACATCCTCGCCGACATAGCCGGCTTCGGTCAGTGTCGTCGCGTCGGCCATCGTGAAGGGCACGTCGAGGATGCGCGCCAGCGTCTGCGCCAGCAGCGTCTTGCCGCATCCGGTCGGACCGACGAGCAGGATGTTCGACTTGGCGAGTTCGACCTCCGCGCCCTTCGCGCCGTGGTTGAGCCGCTTGTAATGGTTGTGCACCGCGACCGACAGCACGCGCTTGGCGCGGCGCTGGCCGATTACGTAATCGTCGAGCACGTCGCAGATTTCCTGTGGCGTCGGAACGCCACCGTCCTTCTTCGACACCAGCGCCGACTTCGTTTCCTCGCGGATGATGTCGTTGCAGAGTTCGACGCACTCGTCGCAAATGAACACGGTCGGGCCGGCGATGAGCTTACGGACTTCGTGCTGCGACTTGCCGCAGAACGAGCAATAAAGCGTGCTCTTCGAATCGCCGCCGCTGAGTTTCGTCATTCAAACTTTCCTTCGCCCCGACGGGGGCTTGAGCGCCGGGAGTGTAACCCGACGCTCTCAATTACCACAATGACCAAAATAAGACGTTTACGACGTTCTGTTTTTGGCTCCGGTTACGCGGCCTGCGCCTCGTCCGCGGGGGCAGGACGCTTGTCAAACACTTCGTCGACCAGCCCGAACGCCTTGGCTTCCTCGGCCTCCAGGAAATTGTCGCGATCCATCGCCTTTTCGATCACTTCGATCGGCTGGCCGGTATATTTCGAGTAAAGCGTGTTCATCCGGTGCCGGATGCGCAGGATCTCCTTGGCCTGGATCTCAATGTCCGACGCCATGCCCTGCGCGCCGCCCGACGGCTGGTGGATCATGATCCGCGCGTTGGTCAGCGCGACGCGCATGCCCGGCTCACCAGCCGCGAGCAGGAAGCTGCCCATCGATGCCGCCTGGCCGATGCACACCGTGCCGACGCGCGGACGGATATATTGCATCGTGTCGTGGATCGCCATGCCCGCCGTGACGACGCCGCCCGGCGAGTTGATGTACATGAAGATGTCCTTCTTCGGGTTCTCCGACTCGAGGAAGAGCAACTGGGCGGTGATCAGCGAGGCCATGTGATCCTCGACCGGCCCAACTACGAAGATGATCCGCTCGCGCAGCAGCCGCGAATAGATGTCGAAGCTGCGCTCGCCGCGGTTCGACTGCTCGATGACGATCGGCACCAGCCCGCCGGTCACGGGGTCGATCTGGAAGCCCGGAGGAGTGAACTGGCCGGTTTCGAACGGATTGATCATGGGAAGTCTCGTGGTCCTTATGCCCTTGCGACGCCCTACATCGGCGCTCGGTTCGCGGGGCGCAAGGGGGGCACGTGGTGAACGGCGGCGGCTGGCCGTCTTGCGCCATCCCCCGATCGCGCCCACTTTCCGGTAAAAGGGGAGCGACAATGAGCACAGTTCTGGTCACGGGCGGGTCGGGGTTCGTCGGCGGACACGTCATCCTGCAATTGCTGGAGGCTGGTCACACCGTACGGACAACGGTGCGCAGCCTGCCGAAGGAAGCCGCCGTGCGCGCGACGCTGGAGAAAGGGGGCGCGACCAATCTCGACAAGCTGACGTTTTTTGCCGCCGACCTGGAGAAGGATGACGGCTGGGCGGCGGCTGTCGCGGGGTGCGAGTACGTCCAGCATGTCGCCTCCCCTTTCCCGATCGCGCAGCCCAAGGACGAAATGGAGCTGATCCGCCCCGCGGTCGAGGGCACCCTCCGCGTGCTGCGCGCCGCGCGCGACGCCGGGGTCAAGCGCGTCGTCCAGACCTCGTCCTTCGCCGCGATCGGTTATGGCCATGGCCAGAGCGACAAGGAGTATGACGAACGCGACTGGACCAATGTCGATGGCCCCGCCGTCCAGCCGTACATGAAGTCCAAGACGCTCGCCGAGCGTGCCGCATGGGACTTCGTCGAGCGCGAAGGCAACGGGATGGAACTCGCCGTGGTCAATCCGGTGGGTATTTTCGGGCCAGCGCTCAACGGCGACCTTTCCACGTCGGTCGAACTGGTCAAGCGCATGATCGAGGGCAAGCTGCCTGGCGTGCCGCGGCTCTATTTGGGGGCGGTCGACGTGCGCGACGTGGCGGGCATGCAGGTCAAGGCGATGACCGCGCCGGAGGCCAGAGGCGAGCGTTTCCTCGCGGTCGCGGGCAAGGCGTTGTCGTTCCACGACATGGCGGAAGCGCTGCACACGGGACTCGGCGAGGAAGGCGCGAAGGCGAAGATGCGCGAACTGCCCGACTGGCTGGTGCTTATCGTCGCAATCTTCAACCCGCTCGCGCGCGAAGCGGTGCCCCGGCTGGGGATCAAGGCCAACGCCAGCAACCGCAAGGCGCGCGAGGTGCTGGGCTGGGAGTTCATTTCGAGCGAGGATGCGATCGTGGCGAGTGGGCGCAGCCTGATCGATCTGGGATTGATCAAGTGAACGACAACGCGCCGTGGCACGCGCATATCTATTACGATGCTGGCGAGCGCGACGCCGCCGAGGCACTTCGCGCGCGGTTCGAGAATATCGCGGCGGACGCGCCGATCCTGTTCGTCGGCGGCATGGTCGATCGCCCGGTCGGTCCCCACCCCATTTCCCAGTTCGAAATCCACTTTCCGGCCAGCGCCCGCGCGGCCGTGGCGGAGGAAATCGGCAAAACCGGACTGCGCGCGCTGATCCACCCGCTGACCGATGACGACCTGGCCGATCATACGACGCTGGCGCACTGGATCGGCGAGCCGCTCGACCTCGACGTCAGCGTGCTCGACCCGCCGGGCATGAACCAGGGAATGGCGCGATTCGGAAAGAGTGACTTCTGAGATGATACGGGTCGCGCTCACCCTAGCGTCATTGGCCGCGATGGCTGGCACGGCACTAGCGACAGGCGACACCGCAAGGACCCGGTTTCGCGCCGGCGATGCGATCGTGTTGGGGACGGTCAAGAACCTCGACTATCGGGCCGCTAACATGCCCGACGACATACTCGGCCACGGCTGGATCACGGCGGACCTGCATATCACGAAGGTCGAGCGCGGCACCGTGCCGACGTCCGATCTCAAAGTAAGGTACTTCGCCCATACCTATCGATATGGAGACAGGATTCTGCGATTCCATATTCGCCCGTCTGGCGACGGCATCTATTCGGTCTGTGCCAAACGCGGTGAAGGCGTGCGCTGCAAATAGGTCAGCCACCCGGCGCCGGGTGCGCCAGATAGGCCAGCCGCCGCACCTCGCGCCGTCCTCGCACCACGGTGTCCAGGATCAGCCCAGCGAAGAAGCTCAGCGCCGCAAGGATGATCAGTCCGGTCGCCAGTATCGCGGTCGGGAAACGCGGGACGAGTGAGGTTTGGAGGTAGGTCACGACCAGCGGGATCGCGAGGATTACCGCCGCTACCGCCAACAGCGCCGCGATCCAGCCGAAGAACAACAAAGGCCGTTCGATACGATAGAGCATCGCGATCGTCTTCGCGATGCGCCAGCCGTCGCCATAGGTGCTGAGCTTCGACACCGACCCTTCGGGCCGCGCGAAGTAACGCGTTTCGACCTCGCCGACCGGCATGCGCAGCTCGAGCGCATGGACGCTGATCTCGGTCTCGATCTCGAAGCCCCCGCTGAGCACCGGAAAGCTTTTCACGAAGCGGCGCGAAAACGCGCGATAGCCCGAAAAGATGTCGGTGAAGCTGCGCCCGAACAGCCGGGCGAGCAGCCCAGTCATCGCGCGGTTGCCCATCACGTGTCCGCGTCGATAGGCGTCGGCGGCTTCGTGGACTCGCGTGCCGACCACCATGTCGAGTTGCTCGCCGGACAGCCGCGCGATCATCGCGGGAGCTGCCTCAGCGTCATAGGTCGCATCGCCGTCTGCCATCACGTAGATGTCGGCGTCGACATCGGCGAACATGCGGCGGACGACATTGCCCTTGCCCTGCATGCGTTCGGTGCGAACGATCGCGCCCGCCTCGCGCGCCACCTCGACCGTGCGGTCGCTCGAATTGTTGTCGTAAACGTAGATCGCAGCACCGGGCAGCGCGGCGCGGAAACCCGCGACCGTCTGCGCGATCGCGGCTTCCTCGTTATAGCAGGGCAGCAGGACTGCGATGCGTGGTTCGGTCAAAACAACCCCCAGTCGTCACCCGGCCTTATGCCGGGGTCCACCGGGCGGCCAAGTGAGAAGTTAGAACCTCTTGACCATAGCTTGCGGCACCGTGGACCCCGGCACAAGGCTGGGGTGACGGTTTTGACGTTGGGCTCGCTTAAGCCTTCTTCGCCGGAGCCTTCTTGGCGGCTGGCTTCTTGGCCGGAGCCTCTTCAGCCTTCTCGGCAGACGCCTTCTTGGTCGCCGCCTTCTTCACCGGCTCTGCCTTTTCGGCGGCAGGCTCGGCATCAACCTTCTTCGCCTTGGACTTTGCCGCTTCCGGCTTGGCGTCGTCGGCCTTCGCATCCTTCTTGGCAGCGGTCTTCTTCGCCGCCTTGGGCTTGTGGTTGTCGTGGTCGTGATGGTGCGTGCCGGTCGCGAAGCCGTCCTCGCTCTCGATCGCTTCCTCAAGCTGCTCGCGAGTCACTTCGCGATCCTTGATCTCCGCCTTCTCGAACAGGAAGTCGACGACCTTGTCCTCATAGAGCGGCGCGCGAAGCTGAGCTGCGGCCATCGGCTCCTGCTGGATATACTGGATGAAACGCTGCTGATCCTCGGGACCGTACTGCTGCGCGGCCTGCGCGATCAGGCGGTTCATTTCCTGGCTCGACACCTCGATGCCGTTGGCCTGGCCGATTTCCGACAGGAGCAGGCCAAGACGCACGCGGCGCTCGGCGATCGCGCGGTAATCGTCCTTCTCGCTCTCCATCTCGGCCAGCGCGGCCTCGGGATCGGGCTCGTGCGTCGCTTCGTGCTTGAGCTGTTCCCAGATCTGCGCGAACTCGGCTTCGACCATCGACGGCGGGACCGGGAAGTCATGGCCAGCAGCGAGTTGATCGAGCAGCTTGCGCTTCATGTGCGTGCGCGTCAGGCCGTTGAGTTCCTGCTCGACCTGCCCTTTGAGCAGCCCCTTGAGCTGATCGAGATCCTTGAGGCCAAGCGACGTCGCCAGCGCGTCGTTGATCTTGGTCTCGCCCGCGGTCTTCACCGACTTGGCGACGAGGTCGAACGTCGCGGGCCGACCGGCGAGTTCCTTCGCGGGATAATCCTCGGGGAACGTCACCTTGATCTGCTTTTCGTCGCCGGCCTTCATGCCGACGACCTGGTCCTCGAAGCCGGGGATCAGGCGGCCCGCGCCGATCTCCACCGCCATGTCGGTGCCGGTGCCGCCGTCGAACGCGACGCCGTCGGCGGTCTTGCCGGCGAAATCGACCGTGACGAGGTCACCCTGCTTGGCCTTGTATCCGTCCTTGGTGTCGTTCCAGCTCTTCTGCTGGTCGGCGAACTTCTGGAGCTGCGCCTGGACCGCGTCGTCATTGGCCGGAACCGTCAGGCGCTCGAGCTTGATCTTGTCGATCGCCGGGGTCGGCACGTCGGGCAGGACTTCCAGCTCGACCTTGAGTTCGGCGTCCTTGCCTTCCTCATATTCGTTCTCGAGGCTAACGGAAGGCGACATCGCCGGGCGCAGCTTTTCCTTCGAGATCAGGTTCTGGATGCCGTCCTGAATCGCGGTGTTGAGCGCATCCTGCATCAGCGCGGGGCCGTGCATCTTGCGGATCAGGTTCGCGGGCACCTTGCCGGGACGGAAACCCGGCATGCGGATCTGCGGCGCGACCTTCTTGACCTCGGCATCGACCTTGGCGTCGATCTCCTTGGCGGTAATCTTCAGGGTGTAGGCGCGCTTCAGCCCTTCGTTCAACGTCTCGACAGTCTGCATTTCAGGCCTTTGTCGTAAAAGGAAATTGGGTGTCAGTGCCTCCCCGTTCGTCACGGGGACTGGTGCGGGCGAAGGGACTCGAACCCCCACATCTTGCGATACTGGAACCTAAATCCAGCGCGTCTACCAGTTCCGCCACGCCCGCTTGGGACACCGCCGGTCGGCGGCGTCTATAGCAAGTGTCGGGTAAGGAGCAACCCGGCACGACACAAAGGCGTTGATGTCCCGAAAGGAACCATCATGGCCACTCAACCGCCCCCCGAACTGCCGCCCCATCCGAGCCAGCCGCTCGAACCCGACGGACCCCCGCCAGAGATCAGTCCGCCGACGCCGGACGTGGACGTGCCATCGCCGGGAGAACAGCCGACGGGGCCGGCGAATCCGGTCTAGTTACTTCACCCGCCGCGCCGACAATATCCGGACCGGCGCGACGGGCACTTCGCCCTTGAACGCGCCGCGGATCGAACCGGTCTTTGACACAGGCGCATCGAATATCTTGAGGACGACATCCATCCCCTCAACCACGCGGCCGAACGCGGCATAGCCGGCATTGTCCCCCGGCTTCGAAGGGTCCGCATCCATCGACGCGCGCTGGTCGCCGAGCATGATCGTGAAGTCTCCACGCGCGGTGCCGGGCTTGAGGCGGGGCGTCGAGAGCACGCCGTCGATGTGCTGGATACCGGTCAGCGTCGTCGGCTCGTGTTTGACCGGCGGCAGCGTCTTTGCGGGATCACCGTTGGTGCCGAACTGGACGAACCCGAACCGCGTATCGACCTTGACCACGCGGTAGAAGGTGATGCCGTCGAGCCGTTTCTGATCGACATAGCGCAGGAAATTGCCCGCGCTGATCGGGGCGCGTTTGGTGTCGGCCTCGACAACGAAGCGGCCGGCGGTCGTTTCGATCGCGACTCGGGGGAGTGGCGGACCGGCTGGCGTTGGGGCGGGTGACGGGACTGGCGCGGGTGGCGGCGTTGTCTGGGCCGAGATAGGAGCGGCTATCAACGCCGCCAGCAGTGCAATCAACCGCCGCATATCGACCTCCTATTTCGTCATCCCCGCGAAAGCGGAGACCCATCTCTTGACCGTGCCGCCAAGCCCATCGGTGAGGAGATGGGCCCCCGCTTTCGCGGGGGTGACGGTGAAATTACGAGGCCAACGCCTTCTTGAGCAGTTCGTTGACCACCGCCGGATTGGCCTTGCCCTGCATCGCCTTCATTGTCTGGCCAACGAAGAAACCGAACAAAGCCTCCTTGCCGCCGCGATACTGTTCGAGCTGGCCGGGATTCTTCCCCAGCACGTCTGCGATCACCGCTTCGATCGCGCCGGTGTCCGACGTCTGCTTGAGTCCGCGTTCCTCGACGATCTTGCCCGGTGCGTCGCCGGTTTCCAGCATCACCTCGAACACCTGCTTGGCCAGGCTCCCCGACAGCGTGCCGTCAGCGACGAGCGCCAGCAGTTCGGCGGCCTGTCCCGGCCCGACGGGCGACTCGCTGATGTCCTTGCCCAGCCGGTTGAGCGCGCCGAACAGCTCTGACGAAACCCAGTTCGCCGCCGCGACCGGCTTCGCGCCCTGGTCGAGCAGCGCGTCGAACCAGCGCGCGGTCTCGACCTCGGCGGTCAGGACATTCGCCTGGTACGGCGTAATCCCCAACCCTTCGTAGCGCGCGCGCTTGGCGTCGGGCAGTTCGGGCAGGCTTGCGCGGCACTCCGCCAGGAACGCGTCGTCGAGTTCGAGCGGGAGCAGATCGGGGTCGGGGAAGTAGCGGTAATCGTGCGCGTCTTCCTTCGAGCGCATCGACCGCGTCGTGCCGGTGTCGGGATTGAACAGCCGCGTTTCCTGGACGATCTGGCCGCCGCCTTCGAGCACATCGACCTGGCGTGACGCCTCATGCTCGATCGCCTGCATCACGAAGCGGATCGAATTGACGTTCTTGGTTTCGGTACGCGTGCCGAAATCCCCACCCGGGCGGCGCACGCTGACGTTGACGTCGGCGCGCATCGACCCCTGGTCCATATTGCCGTCGCACGACCCGACATAGCGCAGGATCGACCGCAGCTTCGTGAGGTACGCCCCGGCTTCGGCAGGCGAGCGCATATCGGGGCGGCTGACGATTTCCATCAACGCGACGCCCGAGCGATTGAGATCGACATAAGACCGGGTGGGGTGCTGATCGTGCATCAGCTTGCCGGCGTCCTGCTCAACATGGATTCGCTCGACGCCGATCGTTTTGGTCGGGGCCTCCTCGCCCTCCAGCTCGATCTCGATTGCGCCCTCGCCGACCAACGGATGGTAAAGCTGGCTGATCTGATACCCCTGCGGCAGATCGGCATAGAAATAGTTCTTGCGGTCGAACCGCGACCATTTGTTGATGTGCGCGTCGATCGCCATGCCGGTGCGCACCGCCTGGCGGATGCACTCGCGGTTGGGAACGGGCAGCATGCCGGGCATCGCGGCATCGACCAGCGATACCTGCGTGTTCGGCTCCGCGCCGAACGCGGTCGCCGCGCCGGAGAACAATTTGGCGTTCGACGTGACCTGGGCATGGACCTCCAGCCCGATGATCACTTCCCACTCGCCGGTGGCGCCGTGGATGCGGTACGAGGAAGGCGCGGCTTTGCTCAGGACGTCAGTCATGCGCCGCGAATAGCCCTAGCGGGCGTCGTGCCGCAAGATCAGGCGACCGCTTCCTGATCGAACAGTGAGAAACCACGCGGCAGGCGGCGCGGGCGGGCGCGGCCCTGCATGTGGTTGTCGACCGCCGCGATCGCGCCGATCAGGTCCGCGGGACTGTAGGGCTTGGCGAGACACCCCCGCGCGAACGCCTTGCCGTCGGCCGGGCAATCGCCGGTGCAGAAGATCACCGCAACCCCGCGCGCATGGGCATGGCGCGCAAGGTCGATCCCGCTTCCGTCGGCCAGCGCGACATCGGCGAGGATAAGGTGGACATCGGCATTGGCATTCAGCACGGCCAGCGCGTCGGACACCCGATCGACCGTCGCCACCACCTCGAATCCTTCTTCGGTCAGGGTGTGTTCGTTGTCGAACGCGATCAGCGGCTCGTCCTCGCAGATCAGGAGCCGCGTGATCGTTCTTTTGCGCCGTCCGAACACCATTGCCGTTCATTCCCTGCACGCGGATCGTTTCGTTCGCGCGTCGTTACGCTGCCGTCGCTTAACCCCCGGCAACGATTCGGGATGCAGATTTTAGGCCCGTCGCCGACAAAACGGTATATTGGCGTGATGATGCCATCGACCAAGACCCCCGACGACCAGCGAATCGCAAAATTATTGGCGCGTGCCGGCGTCGCATCCCGGCGAGAGATCGAACGGATGATCGTCGAGGGGCGTGTGGCGCTGAACGGAGTTGCGATCGACACGCCAGCTACCCTGCTGGCCTCACTCGACGGGGTGACGGTGGACGGCAATCCGGTCGCCGCCCCCACCGCGGCGCGGCTGTTCATCTACCACAAGCCAAGCGGGCTGCTGGTGACGGAGCGCGATCCGGGCGGGCGGCCGACCATTTACGATCGCTTGCCCAAGACGTTGCCGCGCGTCGTCCCGGTGGGCCGGCTCGACCTCAATACCGAGGGGTTGCTGCTGCTCACGACCGATGGGGGGTTGAAGCGGCAGTTGGAACTTCCCGCGACAGGTGTCGAACGCGCCTATCGTGCGCGCGCCTATGGCAACGTGACGCAGGCGCAGCTCGAGGACCTGATCGAGGGCGTCGAGATCGAGGGCGTGCGCTACGGATCGATCGACGCCAATCTCGAACGCCGCACCGGGGCGAACGTGTGGATCGAACTGGTCCTGACCGAGGGCAAGAATCGCGAAGTCCGGCGCGTGCTCGAACATCTCGGCCTCAAGGTCAGCCGGTTGATCCGCACGCGCTACGGCCCGTTTGTGCTGGGCGACTTGCCGGTGGGCGCGGTCGGCGAAGTGCGGCAGCATGACGTCGAATCGTTCCGCGCCAATCCTACGCGCAAGGACTTGCCACAGCCCGCGCGCAAACGGGAACAAAGCGTGCAGCCGGTCACGCCGCGCACCGCGCCGAAACGCGAGCCGGATCGCCCTACCTCGCGTCCGGCAAAACCGGCGCGGCCCGCCACGCCCGCCAAGGCCCCTCGACAGCGCGCCGACGGTACACTCGCGGTAAGAGCCGGATCGACCAGCGCCGCGCGCTCGTCGCGGGCGCGGAGTTTCCGTGAGGATCGCGGCGACCGGCCTGCCCCTGCCCGTCCCTCTCGCGGCCCCGCCGGCGGTCGCGGCAAGCCGGGCGGACGTCCCCCGCGCGGGCGCAAATAATGCGGATCATCGCCGGGCAATGGCGCGGACGCGCGATCGTCGCACCGAAGGGCGACGCGACTCGCCCCACCGCCGATCGCACGCGCGAAGCCTTGTTCTCGATGCTGGTCAGCCGGATCGGCAGTTTCGATGGGCTGGCGGTCGGCGACCTGTTCGCCGGATCGGGCGCGCTCGGGCTGGAAGCATTGTCGCGGGGAGCGGCGTCATGCCTGTTTGTCGAGCAGGACAAAGCCGCGCTCGACGCCTTGCGGGCGAACGTCGCGAAGCTTGGCGCGAAGGCAGACGTTCGCGCGCAATCGGTGATGGCATTGGGGCCGGCCACCGCGCCGCTCGACGTGATCATGATGGACCCGCCCTACGGCACCGGCGCGGGCGCGGTCGCGCTCGACCGGCTGGCGCGGCTCGGCTGGGTCGGCCCGGCGACCTGGGTGAGCATAGAATCGCAGCGCAACGAACCAGTCGAAGTCGCCGGGTTCGTCGCGGATGCCGACAAGATCTACGGCAAGGCGCGGGTTACGCTATTGGGGATGGCCTAGGCCGCTTCCTTCACCCGCGCCGGCACCGGGTTCGAAAACACCATTTCGTTGTCCACCGACCCGAACTTCAGAGCCATTAGGTCTAGCGCGTAATTCTGGTGGACCTTCCACGGCTTGCGCGCGCCCTGTTTGGGGAATTTGTCCATCGCGCGGGTGACGTAGCCCGACGAGAAATCGAGGAAAGGCTCCTCGCCCACCGCGTCGGTCGGTGTCGGCGTCGCCTGGCGCAGCCCGCGCTTCTTCATCGTGTTGAGCAACCGGCAGACATAGGCGCAAGTCAGGTCCGCCTTCAGCGTCCAGGACGCATTGGTATAGCCGAACGACGACGCCATGTTCGGGATGCCCGAATACATCATGCCTTTGTAGTTGATCGTCTTCGACAGGTCCTGCGCGACGCCGTCGACCGAGAATTGCACGTCGCTGAGCAATTGCAGCTCCAGCCCCGTCGCGGTGACGATGATGTCAGCGGGGAGCGTCTTGCCCGACGCGAGCTTGATTCCCTCCGGCACGAAGCGGTCGATAGTGTCGGTGACGACATCCGCCTTCCCTTCGCGGATCGACGCGAACAGGTCGCCGTCGGGGACCAGGCACAGGCGCTGGTCCCACGGGTTATAGCGCGGCGTGAAATGCTTTTCGATGTCGTGGTTGGGCAATTCCTCGCGCACCATGCCGAGCAACCGCTCCTTGGTCCGTTCCGGCTTCTTGCGCGCCATGCGGAAGAAGAACATGCCGAACAGCACGTTGCGCCAGCGCGTGATGCCATAGGCCGCCTTGGATGGCAGCTTGGCGCGCAGCCAGTTGGCCAGCGCATCCTGGGCGGGCCGCGCGACGATATAGGTCGGCGATCGCTGGAGCATGGTGATGTGCTTCGTCTTCGGCGCCATGGCGGGCACCAACGTCACCGCGGTCGCGCCGCTACCGATCACGACGACATTCTTGCCGGAATAATCCAGGTCCTCGGGCCAGAACTGGGGATGGACGATCCGTCCCTTGAAGTCGTCCGCACCGGCGAACTCCGGCGAATGACCCTTGGCGTAATTGTAATAGCCGGAGCACATGAAGAGGAAATTGCAGGTCATCGTGACCGGTCCGTCCGGCCCCGTCGCCTCGACCGTCCAGCGCGCATCCTCGGTCGACCAGGCCGCCCGCTTGACATGGTGGTTGTAGCGGATCTTTTGGTCGATGCCGTAATCGGCCGCGGTCTTTTGCAGATAGTTCAGGATGTTGGGGCCGTCGGCAATCGCCTTCGGCTCGGTCCAGGGCCGGAACGAATAGCCCAGGGTGTACATATCCGAATCGGAGCGGATACCGGGATAGCGGAATAGATCCCAGGTACCGCCGAGCGACGCCCGCCCCTCCAGAATCGCGTAACTCCGGTCGGGGCACAGGGTCTGCAGATAATACCCCGCGCCGATCCCCGAAATCCCCGCGCCCACGACCAGAACGTCGACATGTTCCATGGCAGCCACCTCTCCTCCATACCGGATATTCGATTGGCGAGCGGATGGCAACTTACATCGATGTCAGTTAGAAATTCTTCTGATACTTCACGCTCGCGCCGGACCCACCGAACGAGCTCATCTGCGACAGGATGCTGAGGCTCTTGGTCAGCGAGATTTCGAGCTGGGTCGCGGTGAAGCCGCGCGCGTCGGTGATGATCTCGATATAGATGTTACGCGTGATGTACTTCCCCGCGGCAAGCGCCGTGCCGCGCCCGGTCACGTCGTCCGCGCCGAGGATGCGCAAGCGGTCGATCCCCAAACCACTGCGCAGCTTGCCGAGTCCGCCAAGCCCCCCGCCCCCGCCGCGCAACGAATTGAGCGCCGCAGCGAGCTGAAGCGCCTCGACCGCCGACAGGTTTTCCGGGTTGGTGCCGAACAGCAACCGGCTCAGCACCTCGTCCTGCGGCAAGGTCGGCGTCGAGGTGAAGGTGATCTGCGGCCGCTGGCCCGTGCCGCCGATATTGATTACCGCCGTGATGCCGTTGGTGTCGGTCGTCGCCGAAATGTCGATGTCGGGATCGCTCAGCGCGTTGCCGCTGAACCGCACGTTGCCACGATTGATGTCGAACCGCTTGCCCGCGAAACTATAGGTGCCGCGCACGACCTCCGCCGAGCCCGACACGGTCGGCGAGGCCGATGTCCCGCCCACGCGCATGTTGAGCGACCATTCGGATTCGAGACCCATGCCGCTGACGAACAACTGGTTGGCGGCGCGAATCCGCAGGTCGAGCTTGAAATTGCTGTCCGCTGCCGGCGCGGTGTGCGGGCGCGGGCCGTCCGACTTGCGGCGCACGCCCTTCAGCTCGGGCACTTCGGCCTGGCCCTGATAGACCACTTCATAGCGCGCGTTGGGGATGCGCAGGTCACCCTTGATCAGGCCGCCCTGCTTGCCGTTGGTGACGCTGATCGTGCCGGTCGCCGTGCCCGACAGCGCGTCGCTGTCGGCAAGCGTCGCATTCTGCAACGTCGCGTCGAGCTGCAGCGGGAAACCGGCGTCGGCGGCGAGGCCGATCCAGCCCTTGGCACTGACCGTACCCTGCCCCGCCTTGGCCTCCAGATTGGTGATTTCCAAACGGTCCCGGGTGAACCGCCCGGCGAGCTGCATGTCGGTCAGCTTCGTTCCATAGGCTGTATTGATATAGGTCAGATGGTCGGCGCGCACGATGCCGTTGAGCTGCGGCGACCCGAGTTGCCCGCCGAAATCGGCCGCGACCGCGATACCGCCCGACGCTTGCTGGTTGGGCAGGCCGGTCAGCGAGAACAGCACGCCCGCCGGGCCGTTATAGCGGATGCCGCCGGTCAGGGGCGCGGACATCAGCCGATCCGACCAGTATGCGCCGGACCCGAGCGGGGCGAGGTTGGCCTGCATCCGCCCGACCGTCGTCGTCCCGCGCTTGACCAGCGCGCGCACGTCGCCCCCCTCGGCGGTCAATCGACCGACCAGGGTTATGTCGACCGGCTGCGACACGATTTCCGCGCTCGACCGGGTAAAGCCCGTGACCGTCATCTGCGTGTCGATGTTCGGCACCGTCCCACCGTCGCGCTGGACATAGTCCACGCTGCCGGTCGCCACCCCGTCGATGTTAAGGCCCGGCACCAGCGCGTTGGCGACCGACAGATCGAGCTTGTCGAGCCGCGCCTGGAGCGTCGTGTCCTTGCCGTAGCTGCCCGCGATGCGCGCGGTTCCCTTGTCGAACACGATCTGGGTCGGCTGTAGTTTGTATTCGCCATTGATCGGCTCGATCCGCGCCGGGCGCGGCGTACGGAACGCGATGCCATTGGCTTTGCCCTGTACCGCGACAAGCCACAGATCGGGGCGCAGCTGCCCGCTCAGCCCCATCGTGAAGGGCACGCCGCTCGACCCGTTGGCCATCGCCTGCACCGTGCCGGTCCGGTTGGCATAGTCGATCTTCGCGCGTGCCACGGCGAGGACGGTGTCGCCGTACCGCAGGTTGGCGAGCTGGACGTCGGCCAGCACCCGCGGCGCGTTCGGGTAGAGGATGATCGTCCCCGTCGCGAGCGCGCGCCCGATCGTGAAGTCGACCGCCCCGGGGATCTTAGCGTTATAGGCGCGGGCGTCGAAATCGGCGCGCTGGACGTCGCCCTCCGCAGCAAGGGTCGCGACGCCGTTGACCCCGGAACCCGCGAATTTCAGCGTCCCCGCGAACGGCCCGGCTGGCGTCTGCTGAAGGTTGCCGAGCAGATTGATCCCGGCAAGCTGCGTCCCCTGATTGACCTGTACCGTCAGCACCTTGCCGGTGCGGATGAACACGTCGGCGCCGAACGCGCCATAGGCGGTGTCGCCTTTTGCGATCACGGCATAGCCGTCGCCCTTGCCCCGGATCGTCGCTTCGAGGCCCGACAGTCCCACGCCCATGCCCGGGCGCGGCGCGCGGATGACGGCGACCGGCGCGCTCGCGGTACCCGTGACTCGCGCCGAAACCGGGCCGTACGCCTTCGACAGGCCATCGCCCGCGAACAGCAATTGTCCGTTGGGGGAATAGCTCCCCGCGCCCCGATACAGCGTGAATTGCGGCGCCGTCAGCTTTACGTTGTTGAACGTGATCAACCCGTTGGTGTCGTAACCGACGTCGCTCGACACCAGCGCATTGCCGCCCAGGAAATCGGATACGCCGCCATTGAAGATGCGCTTGGTCCGCGCGACGACATGGCCCTTGATCCCGAATCCGCCCGACGGGACGCTCACCAGCTTTGCGTCGGTGGTCAGATTGACGATGCCGATGCCGTCGATCGTGTAATCGTTGACTCTGCCCTTCAGCGCGCCGGTGTAGCGGCCGCTCGGCAGATCGGCGACGACGATCGCGGTGGCGTCGATCCGGTCCGATTTGAGCTTGAGGTTGTCGGACAGCAGCTTGCCGTTCGCATAGGCGAAATCGCCGATCGCGCTGACATTGGTGAGCAGATTGCCTGCCGCCGCGTTCAATCCGGTCACGCGCCGTGCCCGTGCGTTGACCGGGACCAGCACATGCTTCGCATCGACCGTCGCCTTGCCCGATGCGGCTAAACCTTCAACCCCGGTGCCGTTGAACGACAGAGCGGCCGCGCTGATGCTGTAGCCGATCGTCGGCGTCGCGAACGGCCCGTCGAGCGTCAGGTGCGCCATCGCGTCGCGCCCCGCCAGATTGGGCAGGATCGCACCCGGCGTCAGCAACCGCGCATCGACGACGACATTGCCGAACGTATTCTCGCCCAGGTCAAACAGCCCGTTCGCCGCGACCGCCAGCGCGCTCGACTTGAGCGTCATCCGCGTCGTCGCCTTGCGCTTGTCGAGCGTCGCGGCGACATCGATCATCATCCCGCCCGCGGTCAGCCGCTCGACCGGGCCGGCCATATAGAGTCCGGGATGAGTCAATCCGCGGATCGTGAACGTGCCGTTCGCCGCGCCGAGGTCGAGATTGGCGAGATTCTGGCCGCCGAGCGTCGCGATCCCCTTGCCGGTCCATGACTTCCAATCGCCTTTGCCGTCGACACGGACAGCGAGTGGCGCCTTTGTACCGCTCATCGCCGCGACCACGCCGTCGCCGGGCGCGTCGAGCGAGGCCTTGATCGTCAGCCGGTCGTCCTTCGGGACCGCGTCGAGCGTCAGCCGCAGCCTGTCGCCGCCAGCAATCCCCGGCCCGCGCAAGGCGTCGGCATTGGCGACGAGCTGGGCGCGCCCGCTCGCAATGTGCGTCGCGCCGTCGATGCGGACCAGATGCGACTGGCCCGTCACCCCCTTCACCAGCACCAAACGGTCGACCTTCAGCCGGTCGATGTCTATGTCGATGTCGGGCAACAAAGGCGCATTGGGATCGCTGGGCTTTAGGTCTACCGCCCGCGTCATGGTGACGAGCGGCGCTTCCATCGAATTGACGTCGATATGATTCCAGAAGAACTGGAACGGGTGCCAGTCGATCACGGCTGACGGCGCGGTCAGGAACACCCCCTTGGTGTCGCTGACGCGCAGATCGACCAACTCCATGCGGTTGTAGATCGATCCCTTGATCCGCCCGACCTTGATGTTGAGCCCGGTCTCGGTTGTGTAGGCCGCGAGGCGCGAGACGATGAAGCGATGCCCCGGCGCGGTGTCGAGCAACACATATACCGCAAGCAACAATGCCGCGATGCCGAGCAGGACGATCGCGACCCAGCGCGTGATCGACTGCCACAGCGGTCGGCGCACGACAACCACCGTCTCCGGCGCATCCGCGGGGACGACCGTATCCGCCATCAGAATGCCTGGCCGATCGAAATGTAGAGAGCGATGCGGCCGTCGCCCTTGCGCCGGTTGAGCGGCGTCGCGACGTCGACGCGGACCGGGCCGAAATTGGTGTAGAACCGCCCGCCGATCCCCGCACCGAAGCGCAGATCCTTGAACTTCGGCATGCTGGATTCGTACGAATTGCCGCCGTCGAGGAACGGCACGATCCCGAAATTGCCGAAGCGATAGCGCGCTTCGACGGCGAATTCGTTGAGGCTGCGGCCGCCGACTGGATCGCCGTTGGGATCGAACGGGCCGAGCCGCTGATAGCCGTAACCGCGCACCGACCCGCCGCCGCCGCCATAATAGCGCCGCGACGGCGCGAGATCGTCGCGCGCGATGTTCTGGATCGACCCGACGCGGACGCGCCCCGCCAGCACCAGGTTGTCCATCACCGGATAGTAGGTGCTGGCCTCTGCGATCGCACGCAGATAGGGCCGCACCGCGCCCCGTACCGACGTTTCGGGGCTGAGCGACAGCTTGAACCGATAGCCCTTCGTCGGGTCCAGCAGGTCGTTGGTGGTATCGAATTGCCCCGCGACCGGCAGCGCGGCGATGAAATAGGTTCCGCGCCGGCGCTTGGCCAACGCGAAGTCATAGACATCCTCGTTGGTGCCGGTCAGTTCGAACCCGTATTGATACGTGAATTTCTTCTGCCAGATCGGCGTGGAATCATAGGATACGCGCCCGATCAGCGACAGCGACACGGCGTTGAACGCGTCGTAATTGTTGCGCCCAGCCGCCAGCCCGAAACTCAGCGTACGGTCGCGCTGACGCCAGTTCGATCGGCGGAAAGTTATGCCTGCCCCCTGTTCCTGCGTGCCCGCCACCGCATTCAGGATCAGCGCGCCCTCTGGGGGGAACGCGTTGCGCGCGGTGTAGGTCGCCTCGGCACGAAGTCCTTGCCCGGTGCTATAGCCTCCCGTCGCAGCGATCGAGCGCGTCTTGCCGACACGCTGGGTCACGGCAATATCGACGATGCGCGTACCGTCCGGCGCGTCCTTGCCCGTATCGACCGGTTCGACCGTAACGGTCGAGAACAGGCCGGTCGCGACCAAAGCCTTGCGCAGATCGTCGATACCGCGCGTGTCGTACAGTTGCCCCGGCTTGAAGCGGCGCAGCACGCGGATATGGTCGGCCCCGAACGCCAATCGCCCGTTCGTCGTGATGTCACCGAAACGCGACCGCGGTCCCGTGTCGATCGGCAGCGTATAGTCCCCGGTGAAGTTGCTTTCATCGAGCAGGATGTCGCGCGTGCCCAGCCGGGCGAACGGATAGCCGGTCTGGCCGAGCTGGAGACTGACATTCGCCTCCGCGCCCTGGATGCGTTCGGCTTCGATCGGGTCGCCGGTGCGCAGCGGCAGGTTCCTCGCGATCAGGTCGTCGGGCGGCAACGGATAGGCGTCGACCGCGATCGCGCCGAGCCGATACAGCTTGCCCGGCACCGCATTTATCACCGCGCGGACTCGGGTCGGGTCGTTGGGGATCGTTTCGATCACCGATACCGCGCTGGCGTCGTAATAGCCCTTGCTCTTCATCAAGCGGACGGCGAGCGCTTCGTCCTCGCGGGCGCGGGCAGTGACCATCGGGATGTTCGCCGCCTTGCCGCCGCCTTTCTTGAGCGCCGAGAAGGTGCGGAAATCGCCGCCGAGGTCGAGCGCGTCGAGTCCGTTGATTACGGTGTCGTAGCGGACCTGCGCGCCCTTTTTGTCGTTGGTCGCCGCAACCTCGACCACCGGGACGGTATTGTAGCTGTCGAGCGGGACCAGCGGCTGGGCGAGTTCCGCCGGCGGTTCGGACGGCGGCGGCAGCGTGCCGGGCGCCACGACCGGCGCTGGCGATGCGGTGACGCTATCGGGCGCTTTGTCGGCAGTCTGTGGCGTGAACGGCGCATCCTGCGGAATCGGTTCGAGCGGCGCGTTGATGTCGTCGGACAATTTGGGCAGCGCCGCGTTGAAATCCTTGTCGGTGACGATCGGCTTGTCGCCGTCGGGGTCGGCGGTGGGCGTCGGAATCGGCACCGGCTTGCCCTGCTGGCCTCCCGGCGTCGTCGGCGCGGGTGTCGTCTGGGCGAGCAAAACGCCCGGCACGAGCGCACCCACCGCAATCGCGTAACAAGCCTGGTTGACGATACGCGACACGACAGCCCCTTTGCCGGGGATCCTGCTATCGGCCCCTTCCTCGACTGCCAACGCTTTCTCCTGCGCCGAGTTCATTCGATCGGTTCGGGCGCGATCCGGGCCGCGGCCAGTTCGATCCGTTCGAGCATCGCCGACAAGGTACGGCGTTCGGCCGGATCGAGCTGTTCGAAGATCGCGGCCTCCATCTCCAACGCCTTGGGCGCGACCTGATCGTATAGCGCGCGACCGGTCGCCGTCAGCGTCAGCAAATGCGACCGCCTGTCGCCCGCATTGGGTTGCCGCGCAATCAGCCCGCGTTCCACCAGGGCTTGCGCAGCGCGACTGACCGTCACCTTGTCCATCCGCGTCGCCACACCGACGGCTTGCTGCGCGATCGGCTGCCCCTCTGCAATAACTGCGATCAACCGCCATTCCGGAATCTTCAGGGCGAACAGCCGATCGTATGCGGTCGCGATCGCCTCCGACACGCGATTAGACACGACCGAAAGCCGATAGGGCAGAAAGGTGTCGAGCTTGAGTTGTGTCACATTGGTGACGCTAGCGCGCCCCATCCTTCCCGTCACCCCGAACATGCCCGGCGATCACGTCTTTGGTGTGGACGCCAGGCCCGAACCACGATATAGTTTCAATTGAAACCACTTTCCCCGGAGCCGACCATGACCGACAGCCACGACAACCCGATGGGCCTCGACGGCTTCGAATTCGTCGAATTCACCTCGCCCGATCCGGCGGCGATGGCCGATCTGTTCGAGAAGATGGGCTTCACCCATGTCGGCAATCACCGGTCCAAGAACGTGCGCCGTTACGCGCAGGGCGACATCAACTTTCTGTTGAACATGGAAGACGCTGGGCAAGTCGCGGGCTTCCGCAACGCGCATGGGCCGAGCGCCAATGCGATGGCGTTCCGCGTCGCCGACGCTGCCAGGGCGCTCAAGCTGGCCGAGGAACGCGGCGCGGTCCCGGTCGAGGGCAAGGTCGGCCCGGCCGAACTCAACATCCCGGCGATCGAGGGGATCGGCGGCGCGAACCTGTATCTGGTCGATCGCCGCGGCGGATCGACGATCTACGACATCGACTTCGAACCGACCGGCGCGGGGGTGGACGATCATAGCGTCGGCCTCCACACGCTCGACCACCTGACCCACAACCTTCTGCGCGGGCGGATGGATTATTGGGCCGATTATTACGAACGCATCTTCAACTTCCGCCAAATCCGCTATTTCGACATCGAGGGTCAGGCGACCGGCCTGTTCTCCAAGGCGATGACCGCTCCCGACGACAAGATCCGCATCCCGCTCAACGAAAGCCAGGACGAGCATTCGCAGATCGAGGAGTTCATCAAGGATTATAAGGGCGAAGGCATCCAGCACCTGGCGCTCGCGACCGACGACATCTTCACGACGGTCGATCAACTGCGCGCCAACGGCATCCGCTTCCAGACCACGCCGCAGACCTATTTCGACCTGATCGACAAGCGACTGCCCGGTCACAACCATGACGTCGAAGAAATGCGCAAGCGCGACATCCTGATCGACGGCGCGCCGGAAACGGGCGGCGGCCTGTTGCTCCAGATCTTCACCGAGAACATGGTCGGTCCGATCTTCTTCGAGATCATCCAGCGCAAGGGCAATGACGGCTTCGGCGAGGGTAATTTCAAGGCACTGTTCGAGAGTATCGAGCTGGATCAAATCCGTCGCGGTGTGGTGCCGGGGGTGGAGGCGTAACCGCGCAACACATGCTGGCCGTCACCCTGAACTTGTTTCAGGGTCCATCGCGCCACAGGCAGCGACTTAGCAATTGGAGAGATGGATGCTGAAACAAGTTCAGCATGAAGGCAGCGGGTACATGACCGGCCTCGGCAACCACTTCGCGACCGAAGCCGTCGCGGGCGCGCTGCCGGTCGGGCGCAACTCCCCGCAAAAGCCGGCGTTCGGCCTCTATGCGGAGCAGCTCAGCGGTACCGCGTTCACCGCGCCGCGGCACGAGAACCGGCGGACGTGGCTGTATCGCCTGCGCCCCAGCGCAGCGCACCCCGCTTTCACGCGCTATGAGGGCGCGCCGCGTTTCGCGCCCGGCCTGTCGAAACGCCCCCTCGCCCCCAACCGCCTGCGCTGGCAGCCGCTTGAGGAGGCTCAGGACGCCGACTGGCTCGACAGCCTGACAACGATGGTCGTGGCGGGCGACGGTCCGCGCACGCAGGCCGGGGTCGCGATGCACGTCTATCACGCGACGCGCGACATGACCGACCGTGCCTTCGCCAGCGCGGATGGGGAATTGCTGATCCTGCCCGAACAGGGCGCTTTGCGCATTCTCACCGAAATGGGCCGAATCGATATCGCCCCCGGCCAGGTGGCGGTGATCCCGCGTGGCGTCCGCTTCCGCGTCGAACTGATCGATGGACGAGCGCGCGGCTATGTCGCGGAAAACCATGGCCAACCGTTCCGCCTCCCCGATCTCGGCCCGATCGGGTCGAACGGCCTCGCCAATCCGCGCGATTTCGAGACGCCGGTGGCCTGGTTCGAGGATCGCGAAGGCGACTTCGCGCTTATCCAGAAATTCGAAGGCGCGTGCTGGTCGACCAATCTCGGCCGCAGCCCGCTCGATGTCGTCGCGTGGCACGGCAATTACGCGCCGTACCGTTACGATCTGGCGCGCTTCAACACGATCGGCAGCATCAGCTTCGACCACCCCGATCCGTCGATCTTCACCGTCCTTACCTCGCCCAGCGACGTGCCCGGCACCGCGAACGCCGATTTCGTGATCTTCCCGCCGCGCTGGATGGTCGCCGAGAACACGTTCCGCCCGCCCTGGTTCCACCGCAACACGATGAGCGAGTGCATGGGGCTGCTCTACGGCGCCTACGACGCCAAGGCCGAAGGCTTTCGCCCCGGCGCGATGAGCCTGCACAACCAGATGAGCGGACACGGGCCGGACGTAGCGAGCTGGAAAGGCGCCAGCGAGGCCGACCTCAAGCCGCACAAGATCGATGGCACGATGGCGTTCATGATCGAGAGCCGCTGGGTGTTCCACTGCACTGACTACGCGCTGGAAACGAGCGCGCTGGATGAGGACTATGACGAGGTGTGGTCGGGGTTTCCGAAGGGGGAGCTGCCAAACGGCGACCAGTCGTCGTCCTTGTCCTTGGGGCTGAGCAGCGTCCTCGCCTCGTCCAGTTTTCCCGCTACGATCAGGTTTAGCGCGTCGAGCGGTACATTCTTGTCACGCGCAAGGTGCGGAGCATAGGCGAGCGCCTGTAGCGCGCGAGCCGCGGTCGGGCCGTCGCCATCGGCTAACGCCTGCCGTGCAACGGCTAGCCGGATGCCGTTGCTTTCCGGCGCCAACACTGCTGCGCGCAGCAACGCCTTGACCGCGCTGGGGGTCGGTTTGACCTTGGCCGCCACAAAGCTGGCGTAAAACAGATAGAGCGGCATCACGGCATTAGGGTTGCTCTTGTTGGCTTTCAGATACCATCCGCGCGCCGCCGACCAGACTTTGGGATCGGTCGTGTTGGCGAGCGCCGCGCGTGATACAGCGACCCGTCCCTTCATGACGAGCGCCGGTTCCAAATCAGCCTGGATCGCGAGAGCGCGGTCGGCGGCCTGATCCGCGCGGTCGGTGCGTCCCGCCTTGAATTCCATTTCGGCGACTTGTGCCTGCAACAGAGCGTCGTCAGGATATTTCTTCGCAATCCCCTCGGCCTGGATCGCCAACCCCAGCCTGTAGTCTTTGGCGGTTCGGCGGATCGCGATGTAAGTCGGCATCAACGCGGCTTGGCCCGGCGGCATCGTCGTGACAGTGGCGGTCACGGGCTTGGGCGGCGAAATGAGCAACGGCGCCTCTAATTTGCCGCGGCGATACAGGTCAAGTTCGGTGTCGAGCGCCTTCAGATCGCCGAACGCCTTGGCCGCCGCGGCCATGCTCGGTTCGCCCCGGTTTATCCCCGTCAGATATTTGTCCAGCTGCCCTTTGTGACTCGGCCGCAGGAGCAGCAGGTGGGTCAGCAGCCAGCCGCGCGAATAGAGCAGCGAGACATCGTCGGGGTAGCCGTTGCGTCCGGGATCGAACAATTGCTTCAGCGGCACGCGGATGTCGCGCCCCAATCCTTCCGTACGATAACTTGCCGGATGACCGATCGTCAGCGAACCATCGTCACCGAAGGTCGTGTTGGCATTGAATTCGGCGAACCCTTCCGAAAACCACATCGGATAGGCGACCGGAAAGTTGGAATACATGAAGTGGTGCGAATATTCGTGGAGCAGCACCACCTGAGAACTCGACTGGCGGCCCTTGGTCTTGCGGTCAGCGTCGGGCGAGTGCAAGCTGACGATGAACGAGCGCTCCGCGTCAGGATTGTAATACCCGAGCACGCCGGGGCAATAAACGCAGGCTCGGTTGAACAGGTCTTCCCGCAACGCATAGATAGTGATCGGCCGCAACGCCTGATCGGGATTTTCCTTGACGCCGTAAAGCAGCCGCAGCGCGGCATCGAACTTCTCGAGCCTGATCGCGTAGCCTCGCGCATTGTCTTCGGTGTCGTCGATCGACAGGATGAAATGCTCAGTCCGCACCTGCCGCCATTCGGCCTTCGCGGGCGCCGTGACCATCGCCAGTGTTGCCAACGCCACGATCAACTTATGCATATCTGCCCCCGCCCGATTCGCAGCGAAACCTAGGGTAAACAGTCGTTTCGGCACAACGGTCTGGAGGCCGTCACTTCATCTGCCGCTTCGCGCTCGCCATCGTCGCCTTCCCATAGGGCGGCATGATCCCCGCGAGCTTCGCGACGTTGATCTTCGGCTGGCGGTACACCGCCTTGGCGTGGCTGAAGGTCTTGAAGCCGTCATGCCCGTGATACCCGCCCATCCCCGACGGGCCGATGCCGCCGAACGGCAGTTCTTCCTGGCTGATGTGGAAGATGACGTCGTTGAGCGTCACCCCGCCCGAGATCGTGCGGTCGAGCACGCGGCGGCGCTCGGCATCGTTATCCCCGAAATAATATAGGCCGAGCGGCCGGTCGCGGCGGTTGACCTCGGCGATCGCCGCGTCGACGCCACCGCTGTAGCGGCGCACCGGCAGGATCGGGCCGAAGATTTCCTCCTGCATCACCGTCATGTCGTCGGTCGCATTTCGGACGATGTGGAGCGGCATCTTGCGCGTGTTGCTGCTGCCGAAATCCTCGCTGGCTGGATTGACCGTCTCGATCGTCGCTCCCTTCGCGCGAGCATCTTCAAGCCAGTCCTGCAGCCGCTGATGGTGCCGGTCGTTGACGATCGAGGTGTAATCGGGGTTCGCCAACAGGGTCGGATACATCGCCGACACCGCGCTCTTCAGACCGTCCACCACAGCCTGTTCCTGGTCGTCGGGTACCAGCATGTAATCGGGTGCCAGGCAGATTTGCCCCGCATTGAGCATCTTGCCCAGTGCCACGCGCTCGGTCGCGCGCTTGATGTCGGCGTCGCGCCCCACGATCACCGGCGACTTGCCGCCAAGTTCGAGCGTGACCGGGGTCAGATTGTCGGCGGCGGCATGGAGGATGTGCCGCCCGATCCCGGTGGCGCCGGTGAAGATCAGGTGATCGAACGGCAATTCGGCAAACGCCTTCCCCACCTCCGGCCCGCCCGAAAAGAACGCGAGCTCGTCCGCCGCATAATATCGGGGGCAGATTTCCTCGAACAGTGCCGCCGTCCTTGGGGTGAACTCGCTCGACTTCACCATCGCGCGATTGCCCGCGGCGAAGATATTGGCGATCGGCGCCATCACCAGCTGGATCGGGAAATTCCACGGCGCGATCACGCCGACCACGCCCTTGGGCTGATATTCGATCCACCCCTTCGCGCCGAGCAGCCCGAGCGGAAAGGTCACCGGGCGCCGTTCGGGGCGCATCCACTTGTCGAGATGCTTGATGGCGTGGCTTATCGGCGCGATCGAGGCGGCGATGTCAGTCACCATCGTCTGTTCGCGGCTGCGATGCCCGAAATCCTCCGACAGCGCGTCGCAAAAGGCGTCCGCATGGTCGCGGATCATCGCGGCGGCGCGCTTGAGGCGATCCTTGCGGGTCGCGGCGGAGACCGGCAGCTCCGCTTGAAACGCGGCACGCTGCACATCGAGCGTTTGGCGCATCTGGTTCATTCCGCCCCTCCGTTCGCCCTGACCTTGTGGCAGGGCCGTCTTTGCGTGGTGTGAAGAAAGATCAGGGAAACAACAAGCGCCGCCCGGACGAGTTCGGTCCCGTCACGCGCACCCGATCAGGCCACCGGCGGGCACCACCACCGTGTCCTGCCCCGGTCGGTCGATCCGCAACGTCGCCTCCCCGATCCGCGCGCCGTTCGCCAGATTGGCGTCGTTCGCGATCGTCATGTCCAGCGTCGCGGTGACGTCGCCGCCCTTATATTCGGTGGTGTGGGAGAATCCGAAGCCGCCGGTCCCGTCCTGCCCAATCATCGCGAAATCCTGCACCTTGCCATCGATCGTCAGGCGGATCTTCCCGGGATCGGCGACTGCCATCGCGATCATCGCCTGGCTCGGCCCGCGCGTCCACAGGAAGGCCGCGCATCCCTTTGCGGGCAGGTCCTGCTTGGGGAGCACGCCGATCGGCAGGCCGTCGACGCTGGGCGCGATGGGCGCAGGCGCAGGGGTCTTCTTGTCCCTGGCAAGTGCGGGCGCGGCGAGGACGATCAGGGCCAAAGCGAGCTTCTTCATGGACCGAACGCTATCATGACCAGCCACATCGGGTAAGCCGCGATCGCCATCAGCGCGCCGAACGGCACCCAATCGCCGCCGGAAACGGCCTGCCCCCTCAGCCGCGCTGTGAGCAGCGCCCCGAGACCGACGATGCACGCGAGAAGCAGCACGAACGGCAGCATCGCCCACCCGACCCACAATCCGATCGCGCCGAACAGCTTGGGATCGCCGCCGCCCAGCCCGTCACGCCCTCGGATGCGGCGGTAGGCGAACGCGATCAGCCAGAGCGACGCAAATCCGGCGACGCCGCCGATAAGCCGGTCGGGCCAGTCGGGCGGCGCGACCGCGATCGACATTAGTCCCGCCACCGCCAGCGTACCGGTCAGCCGGTCCGGCAACCAGAACTCGGCGACATCGAGCGCCGCCAGCGCCAGCAGCAGCCACCCGAACACCGCGCCAGCCACGCCGACCAGCCCCGGCGCGGCAAGCCCGCTGATGACGCCCAGCACCACGCAACCAAGCTCTATCTGCCAGTGGCGCGGATCGATCGCCACGCCGCAGCTTCGGCACCGCCCATGCAACACGAGCGCGCTGGCCAAAGGCACCAGTTCCCAAGTGCACAATGTCCGCCCACACGCATCGCACGCGGATCGTCCGCCGATCACCGATCGCTCTTGCGGCCAACGAATCACCAACGTCGCGAGGAAACTGCCGACGATCGCGCCCAGAACGCCGAGTGCCGTCGGCCAAACCCAGTCAGGTAGTGAAGCGAGCGCGCCCATCCCCCCTCCCTAGCGCGGCGTGCAGCATCGCCAAACTGCCGTGCGGCAATTTGTATTCCGGCGCTGCCACCCCTAGATCGCGCGCAACCAATCTGGAGCCTCACAATGACCGCCGACCCGATCGTCATCCTGTCCTATGCCCGCACCCCGATGGGGAGCTTTCAGGGCGCGCTGACGGGGGCTTCCGCGACGCAACTCGGCGCGACCGCGGTGAAGGGCGCGGTCGAGCGCGCCGGGGTCGATCCCAAGGCGATCGAGCGAATCTATATGGGCTGCGTCCTTCCCGCCGGGCTTGGACAGGCTCCCGCTCGGCAAGCCGCGATCAACGCCGGGCTGGGCGAGCATGTCGAGGCGACCACGGTCAACAAGATGTGCGGGTCGGGCATGCAAGCGACGATCATGGGCGCGGAGGCACTGGCGGCCGGATCGGTCGACCTGCTTGTCGTGGGCGGCATGGAGAGCATGACCAACGCGCCCTATCTGTCGATGCGCCATCGCGGCGGCGCGCGGATCGGGCATGATGTCCTCAAGGATCACATGTATCTCGACGGACTCGAGGACGCCTATGAACCCGGCAAGTTGATGGGCAACTTCGCGGAAGACACCGCGCAGGAATATCAGTTCACCCGTGCCGCGCAGGACGACTATGCGATCGCGAGCCTGACTCGCGCGCAGGAAGCGCAGAAATCGGGCGCGTTCGACCGCGAGATCGTCCCCGTGGAGGTCGTCGGCCGCAAGGGCACGGACACGATCACGATCGACGAACAACCGGCCAAGGGCGACCCCGCGAAAATCCCCACGCTCAAGCCGGCTTTTTCGAAGGATGGCACCATCACCGCCGCCAACGCCTCGTCGATTTCGGACGGGGCGGCGGCGCTTGTCCTGACTCGCCAGTCGGTCGCGGACAAGCTCGGCAAGACGCCGGTCGCGCGCGTCGTCGCGACCGCCGCGCACGCCCACGCACCTGCCCTGTTCACCACCGCCCCCGTTCAGGCGATGCAGAAAGCGCTCGACAAGGCCGGCTGGACCGTCGCCGACGTTGACCTATTCGAGGTGAACGAGGCATTCGCGGTCGTCGCGATGATAGCGATGCACGACCTCGGCATCCCGCACGACAAGATCAACGTGAATGGCGGCGCGACCGCGCTCGGCCATCCGATCGGCGCGAGCGGCGCGCGCATCCTGACCACCCTGGTATCGGCGCTACAGACGCGCGGACTGAAGCGCGGACTGGCGTCGCTGTGCATCGGCGGCGGCGAGGCGACCGCGGTCGCGGTCGAGCTGATCTGACGGCCTCCCGCGCGGCGCAGCGAGCGCCGGTTACTTCAGGGGAAGGACGACCTCGTTAGGGTTGATGACGTTCAGTTGCTTGCGAGCCTGTTCGTCGGCCATATCGGGATCGACCTTCTTGGGATCGAGCAACTGGACGCGGTTGGCGATAGCCGCCTGTTGCCGCTTGAGCTGCGCGAGATGCTGTTCCTGGCGCTTGAGCATCCGCTGATAGTCGCCATAGGCCAGCGCGCCGTTCGACCCAACCACGGCATAGGTGCCGAAGAACGCCATGACCGCCAGCGCGAACGCGGGCAAGGCGGCGCGGCGGAATACGGAGCGGAAAGTGGTGTGACGGCGCGTCATGGTCGCGTCATCTCTCGCGCAAGCCGATTCGCCGGGCAAGCCGAAATTAACCATGTTTTCGGCGAATCGAGTCGGATCAGCGGTGAAACGAATCGTCGGCGCGGAACTTATCGCGCAGCGCGTAGCACGCCGCGTCCGGCATAGACCCCGACGTCGCCCAGTTCCTCCTCGATGCGGATCAACTGGTTGTATTTCGCCAGCCGATCCGAACGCGCGAGGCTGCCGGTCTTTATCTGCCCGCAATTGGTCGCCACCGCCAAGTCGGCGATCGTCGAATCCTCGGTCTCGCCCGACCGGTGCGACATCACCGCGGTGTAGCCGGAGCGCTGCGCCATCGACACCGCCGCCAGCGTTTCGGTCAGCGTGCCGATCTGGTTGACCTTGATCAGGATCGAATTGCCCAGCCCCTTCCCGATCCCGTCGGCAAGCCGCCTCGGATTGGTCACGAACAGATCGTCGCCGACCAGTTGGACCTTGTCACCGATCAGGTCGGTCAGCGCCTTCCAGCCCTCGAAATCGTCCTCGGCCATCCCGTCCTCGATCGAGAAGATTGGATATTTGGCGACGAGGTCGGCGTAATAGGCCGCCATTTCGTGCGGGCTGAGAATCTTGTTCTCCGCCGAGATGTTGTATTTGCCGTTCTCAAAGAATTCGGTCGACGCCGGGTCGAGCGCGAGCATCACGTCATCGCCGGGCTTGTACCCGGCCCCTTCTATCGCCCGCATGATGAAGTCGAGCGCATCGGTGGTGTTGGCGATGTCGGGCGCGAAGCCGCCTTCGTCGCCGACGCCGGTCGACAAGCCCTTGTCGTGCAGCATCTTCTTCAGCGTGTGGAAGATCTCCGACCCGTAGCGCACCGCCTCGAACAGGCTCGACGCGCCGACCGGCACGATCATGAATTCCTGAAAGTCGATCGGATTGTCGGCATGCTCGCCGCCATTGATGATATTCATCATCGGCACCGGCAGGACGTGCGCGTTGACCCCGCCGACATAGCGATAGAGCGGCAGCCCGCGCGCATCCGCCGCGGCCTTGGCGGTCGCGAGGCTCACGCCCAGGATCGCGTTCGCGCCCAGCCGCGCCTTGTTCGGCGTGCCGTCGAGCGCGATCATCGCATTGTCGACATCGGCCTGATCCTCGGCGTCCAGCCCCAGGATCGCGTCGGCGATCTCTCCGTTCACCGCATCGACCGCCTTCTGAACGCCCTTGCCCGACCAGCGGCTCTTGTCGCCGTCGCGCAGTTCGACCGCTTCGTGCGCACCGGTCGAGGCGCCCGACGGCACCGCCGCGCGGCCGAAGCTGCCGTCCTCCAGCATCACCTCCACTTCGACCGTCGGATTGCCCCGGCTGTCGATGATTTGGCGGGCATGCATGTCGATGATTGCGGTCATGGAACGGTCTTCCTAGATTGGGGGAAGCAAGGGTGTCGCGGCGGCGCTCTATCGGGTTCGTTCGGATCGGGCAATTCGCCTGAAACTTCGGAACCCGCAAAGCCCGCCTTGGTTGTTTGACGCGTTGGAGTAAGGAACACGATCATGGCCGATACCGCACCGAATGAGACTATCGTCGACAATGAAACCGGCACTGGCGCGAAAGACGCCATGGCCGGCGTGCAGACGCTGAAGGATAACGTCATCAAGTTTGCCAACGATGCCGGCGACAAGGCGAAGGCCGCGGCCGAGGACGGCAAGACGCGGGCCGGCGGCGCGCTCGACGAACTCGCGACGATGCTGCGCGACGCGGCGACCAGCGTCGATGAGAAGGTCGGCGACCAATACGGCCAATATGCCCGGTCGGCGGCCGACGCGGTGGCGAACTTCTCGCAATCGCTCCAGTCGAAGCAGGTCGACGACTTGATCGACGACGCGCGCGAGTTCGTGAAGAAGAGTCCGGCGGTCGCGATCGGCACCGCCGCCGCCATCGGCTTCGTACTGGCACGGCTGGTCAAGGCGGGGCTGGACGAACCCGCCGGCGACAAGAAGGCCTGATCGGCCCGGCCGCGCGTGGAGGAAAAGCAACCGCCCGAACAGGAAAGCATCCCCGCGTTGGTCAGCCGCCTGATCGACGATGGCGAAGGCTTCGTCCGGGCAGAGCTTAAACTCTACCGCGCGCGGGTGGTCGCCCGGGTCGGTGAGGCGCGCAACGCGGTCATCCTGGCGGTCGTCGCGTTGTCGCTCGCCCAGGCGGTGATCGTCGCGGCGCTGGTCGGTTTGCTGATCCTGTTGCGGCCCGCGCTCGGTCCCGGCGGCGCGACCGCCGTGGTCGTGGCCGGTGGGCTAGCGCTGGCCGCGCTGCTGGCGTGGCTCGGCTGGCGGCAATTGCTCAAGGCGACGCAGATCAAGGACAGGGACGAACGGCCATGAGCCTGATCGACGACGAACTCGCCAGAGCCGAAGCCGCTGCGGCTGCGCGGCGGCAACAGCTCGCCAGCACCGTCGTCGCCTTGCAATCGCGGCTCAAGCCCAGCGCGCTTGCCCGTGATGCGATCGGCGAGCTCAAGGAAGTCGGCGGCGAAATCGCCCAGGCGGGCGTCGACACGATCAAGCGCCATCCGGTGACCGCCACGGGCGTTATCGCGACGCTGACCGCATTTTTTGCACGCAAACCGTTGCGGCGCTTGTTTCACCGGCGCTCCAGCGACACATAATCACGCTCAGATCGAGGAGTGCGCGATGACCGAATCGACTAACAAGCAGCCCGCCGGCCGTATGGAAACCGCGCTGACCACGGCGCGCGGCGCGGCCAACGACGCCCTCGGCGAAACCCGTGCAGCGGCGAAGCGCGTCGGCAGGGCTGCGGAGGCCAATCCCCTCGCCGTCGTCGCGGGAGGGATCGCGATCGGGCTGGCGGCGGGCGCGCTGCTGCCGCGCACGAAGCGCGAAACCAAGCTGCTGGGTCCAGTGGGCAAGCGGATCAACGGCGCGGCGGCGGGTGCTGCCCTGGCGGCCAAGGACGCGGCGAAGGCCGAACTCGGCGCATTCCCGCTGAGCAAGGAGGCGGCGCGCGAGCAAGTCAGCAAGTTACTCGATCAGGTCGGCAAGGCGATGTCGGCGGGCGGTGACGCCGCGCTGGCGGCGCAGAAGGAAGCGCCGAAACCGGTCAAAAGAACGCGGCGCAAGGCCGATTGACCTTTACTTGACGCGGACGCGCGATATGGGGCCGCCATGAGCAAGCTCCATCTCGTATTCGGCGGCCGCGTCAAGGACCCCCAAACGCTCGATTTCGATGAATCGACGATCGAAGTCGTCGGCATCTTCCCCGATTTCGCGAGTGCCGAGAAAGCGTGGCGCGCGGCCGCTCAACGCACTGTCGACGACGCCGAAATGAAGTTCGTGGTGGTCCACCTGCACCGCCTGCTTGAGCCCGATCCGGATTTGCAGGCGAGCGGCTAAGCGTCCCTATAGCGCCAGAGCAACAATGGGCGCGTCAGTATCAATCCGGCTATAAACCCGCCGATATGCGCGCCGATCGCCACCGGCTGATCGGTCAACGTCGCGTAGCCGACCAGCAGATTGATGATCGTCCACGCCGCCCCGAGCCACACGGCATGGAGCACGCCCGCCGATAGCGGCCCAATCTGGCGAGCGCGATTGCGGCCGTAGAGCAAGGCATAGGCCGCGACGACGGCGGAGATCGCCCCGCTGGCGCCGATCATCGGCATCATCGACTGCGGATCCTGCGCCCACTGCCCCGCCGCTGCCGCGTAAGCGCCGATGAAATATAGAACGCCGATCGCCTTCGATCCGAGAGCGCGCTCGACCTCGCGCCCGCAATAGACGAACATCACCATATTGAAGAGCAGGTGAAACACCCCGCCATGGAGCAACGTCGCAGTCAGCGGCGTGAGCCAGGCCGGAATCGGCGGCCCCGCCCACGTCACCGCTTGGTAAGGCGCGAGAGCGGGAATGAACCCGCCGACCAGCGCCGCCATCTGACTCTCGCCTGCCAGCCCGACCAGCGCGGAAACGAGAATCGTCACCGCGGCGATGCCGTAGGTGGCGGGCGCGTCGCGCCAGGCGAACCCCTGGCTCAGATGAACTCGATCTTGCTGATGAGGTAGTAACGGTCGCCCGCGGGCACCGACACTTCGACCTCTTCATCGACCTTGCGCCCGATCAGCGCGCGGCCGATCGGCGAATTGTAGCTGATCCGGCCGGTCTTGGCGTCCGCCTCGGTCTCGCCGACGATCTGATACTTGGTCGCCTTGTCGTCCTCGTCGAGCAAGGTCACGGTCGCGCCGAAAACGACCTTGTCGCCCGACAATTCCTTGGGATCGATGATCTGGGCACGGCTCAGCTTGCCTTCGATGTCGGCGATGGTCGCCTCGTTCTGGCCCTGCTGCTCCTTGGCGGCATGATATTCGGCGTTTTCCGACAAGTCGCCATGCGCGCGCGCTTCCTCGATCGCATCCACGATCAACGGGCGCTCCTCTTTCAAGCGACGCAGATCTGCCGTGAGCTTCTCATAGCCCTCTTGCAGCATCGGCATCTTCTCGACGGTCGCCATACCCCTAATCCTTCGTCAAAATCTCTGCCCCAAGCGACCTGTGGAAGGGCCGCCCGCACCTTGTTTCTCTATGTGGGGATCAATTGTGCGAGTGCGAATGATAAGACTGGAGCGGTCGAACTTCAAGAGAGCGCGTCGCAAGGCCGACGATCGCCCGCGCCGCCTCCACGCTGGCGGGCGCGGTCGTGAAGTACGGAATCTTCTGGCCGAGTGCCGCGACCCGGATCGGTTTGGAGTCCTTCAGCGACTGCCAGCCCTCGGTCGTGTTGAAGATCATGTCGATCCCGCCATCGACCACGCGATCGACGATATGCGGACGACCCTGCGCTACCTTGTTGACGCGCTCGACCTTCACGCCGTGCTCGCTCAGATAGTCGGCAGTGCCCCCTGTCGCGACGATAGTGAAGCCGAAATCGGCGAGCGCGCGCACACCCGGCAGGATCACCGGCTTGTCGCTGTCCTTGACGCTGACGAACACCGTACCGCTCTCGGGCAGGACGGTCCCCGCCCCCAGCTCGGCTTTGCCGAACGCGCCGGTGAAGTCCTGGTCGATCCCCATCACTTCGCCGGTCGATTTCATCTCGGGGCTCAGCACCGGGTCGATCCCGGGGAAGCGGTTGAACGGGAACACCGCTTCCTTGACCGCGAAATAGGGAATGTCGCGGTCGATCCTCGGCAGGTTCGCCATCTTCTCGCCCGCCATCACGCGGCTCGCGATCTTGGCGATGGGCGCACCGATCGCCTTGGCGACGAACGGCACCGTGCGGCTGGCGCGCGGGTTGACCTCGATCAGATAGACCTTGCCGTCCTTGACCGCGAACTGGATGTTCATCAGCCCGACGACGTTCAGGGCCCGCGCGAGAGCATCGGCCTGCCGCTCGATCTCGGCGACGATCTCCGCGGGCAGCGAATAAGGCGGGATCGAGCACGCGCTGTCGCCCGAATGGACCCCGGCTTCCTCGATATGCTGGAGAACGCCCGCAACTACGACATCGGTGCCGTCGCAGATCGCGTCGACGTCGACCTCGATGGCGTCGCGAAGATATTGGTCGATCAGAACAGGTGACTCGCCGGACACTTGCACTGCAGTCTGGATATACTCTTCGAGCTGCGGCCGCCCGTCGACGATCTCCATCGCGCGGCCGCCGAGCACGTAGCTCGGCCGCATCAGCACAGGGTAGCCGATCCGTTCGGCCACCGCGACCGCCTCCTCGGCGCTGCGGGCGATGCCGTTGGCGGGCTGGAGCAGGCCGAGCTTGTTGACCAGCGCCGCGAACCGCTCGCGGTCCTCGGCCAGATCGATCGCGTCGGGGCTGGTGCCGAGGATCGGGATGCCCGCCTTTTCCAGCGCGCGCGCCAGGTTGAGCGGGGTCTGCCCGCCGAACTGGACGATCACGCCGACCAATTCGCCCGCCTGCTGCTCGACATGCAGGATTTCGAGCACGTCCTCGGCGGTCAGCGGCTCGAAGTAGAGGCGGTCCGACGTGTCGTAATCGGTCGACACGGTTTCCGGGTTGCAATTGACCATGATCGTCTCGAACCCGGCATCCGCCAGCGCGAAACAGGCGTGGCAGCAGCAGTAATCGAACTCGATCCCCTGCCCGATCCGGTTCGGCCCGCCGCCCAGGATGACGATCTTGCGCCGGGTCGAGGGCATCGCCTCGTTCTCCGGCTCGCCGAAGCTGGGCGCTTCGTAGGTCGAGTACATGTACGGCGTCTTGGCGTCGAACTCGGCCGCGCAGGTGTCGATGCGCTTGAACACCGGGCGCACGCCGAGTTTGTGGCGTAAAGCGCGCACCTCGTCCTCGTTGACCCCGCCGACCATCGCCTTGACCGCTTCGTGGATCAGCCCGCCGCGCGCCTGATAGCGATCGCGCAACCCGGCGGAGGTCAGCGCGAGGAAGCCGAGGCGCTTGTCCGAAAAGCCCATCGCCTTCAGCCGCCGCAGCCCCGCGGCATCCTGCGGCAGGCCGTTTTCCAGCACCTCGTTCTCCGCCGCGACGATCTCCGCGATACGCTCGAGGAACCACGGATCGTATTTCGCGATCGCGTGCACCTCGGCGACGGTGAAGCCTTCGCGCAGCGCCTGCGCCGCTACCAGCAGCCGGTCGGGCGTCGGCAGCGCCAGCGCCGCCTCGATCTCGTCCTTCGGCGCACCGACGAGGCGATCGACGATGTTGAACCCGCTCAGCCCCGTCTCGAGGCCCCGCAGCGCCTTCTGCATCGACTCATGGATGTTGCGCCCGATCGCCATCACTTCGCCGACCGACTTCATCGCGGTGCCGAGCAGCGGCTCCGCGCCCTTGAACTTCTCGAACGCGAAGCGCGGGATCTTGGTCACGACATAGTCGATCGTCGGCTCGAACGATGCGGGCGTGGCACCGGTGATGTCGTTCTCGATCTCGTCGAGCGTGTAGCCCACCGCCAGCTTCGCCGCGACCTTGGCGATCGGGAAGCCCGTCGCCTTCGACGCCAGCGCAGACGAGCGACTGACGCGCGGATTCATCTCGATCACGATCAGGCGGCCGTCCTTGGGATTGACCGCGAACTGGACGTTCGACCCGCCCGTCTCCACCCCGATCTCGCGCAGCACCGCGATGCTCGCGTTGCGCATGATCTGATATTCCTTGTCGGTCAGCGTCAGCGCCGGCGCGACGGTGATCGAATCGCCCGTATGGACGCCCATCGGATCGACGTTCTCGATCGAGCAGATGATGATGGCATTGTCGTGCTTGTCGCGCACGACCTCCATCTCATATTCCTTCCAGCCGAGCAGCGATTCCTCGATCAGAACCTCGGTCGTCGGCGAGAGATCGAGTCCCGAGCGGACGATCGTCAGGAACTCGTCGCGGTTATACGCGATCCCCCCACCCGATCCGCCCATCGTAAAGCTCGGCCGGATGATCGCCGGCAACCCGACCTTCTCCAGCCCCTCCAGCGCCTCCGCTTCGGTATGCGCGATCGCCGAACGCGCGCTTTCCAGCCCGATCTTGTCCATCGCGGTGCGGAACTTCAGCCGGTCCTCGGCCTTGTCGATCGCCTCGGCATCGGCGCCGATCATCGTCACGCCGAACTTTTCCAGCGTGCCGTCGCGGAACAGCGCGAGCGCGGTGTTGAGCGCGGTCTGCCCGCCCATCGTCGGCAGGACGGCGTCAGGCCGCTCCTTCTCGATGATCTTGGCGACGACGGCGGGGGTGATCGGCTCGACATAGGTCGCGTCGGCCAGCTCGGGATCGGTCATGATCGTCGCCGGGTTCGAATTGACCAGGACGATGCGATAGCCTTCTTCCTTCAGCGCCTTGATCGCCTGCGTGCCCGAATAATCGAACTCGCACGCCTGGCCGATGACGATCGGCCCCGCGCCGATGACGAGGATCGAGGAAATGTCGGTGCGTTTGGGCATTAACCGTGCGACCTAAGTAGTGCGATTATCGCGATGAAGAGGGAAGCGACCGACGCGATTGAGCTAGCTCGCTCGACGATTTCCCAGATCAAATCTCCGGGCGGATTTGGCGACTCTGCGAGGACCTTCGCGGCTAACACCAAGGCCACGACCTGCGAACGCTCGCTGTTAGTGAGTGTCAGGTTTTCCAACTCACCCTGAATGCGCGTAAGTTCGTGCGCGATGCGTTCTCGACGCTCCTCGTCCAGCACAACAGGATTTGGCCTACCGGTCCAACTACTGCTGTCCACTGCAGTTTGGCGAAGGAGCACGTCTTCAACGTGCCGGATTCCCGCTTTGAGTATGCGAGTTTTCCAGGTCGACGGTCGATACTTCGTCGCCTCAACTTCCGCGAAAAGGTTTTCTCGGCAATCCTCAGCAAACTGTACAGCTGCATAAGTCCGAAGCGGAACGGCTTTCGCGCTCGCAACGGATCCTAAGGTAGTCTTTTGATCGGGCCGGCGCTTTTCAGCCTCGTAAAGTCCGACCAGTACCAAGTCGAAGAACTGCTCGTAATTTGTCACGGCGCGACCGACATCGAATTCACAAACCGCTCGAACAGATAGAAACTGTCCTGCGGCCCCGGGCTTGCCTCGGGGTGGTATTGCACGCTGAACGCGTTGCGGTCGGTTAGTTCGAGCCCGGCATTCGAGCCGTCGAACAGCGACACGTGAGTCTCGCACGCATTGGCGGGGAGGCTGTCGCGTTCGACCGCGAAGCCGTGGTTCATGCTGGTGATCTCGACCGCGCCGTCCGACAGCCGCTTGACCGGATGGTTGGCGCCGCGATGGCCCTGGAACATCTTGGTCGTGCGCGCGCCGACCGCCAGCCCGAGCAATTGATGGCCGAGGCAGATGCCGAACAGCGGCTTGCCGGTCTCCAGCAACTGCCGGATCACCGGCACCGCATACTCGCCGGTCGCGGCCGGATCGCCCGGACCGTTCGACAGGAAGATGCCATCGGGCGCGAGCGCCATGACCTGATCGAAGGTTGCGGTCGCGGGGACGACGCTGACCTTGGCGCCCGCCTGCACCAGATTGCGGAAGATATTGCGCTTGCTGCCGTAATCGATCGCGACGACGTGGGGACGGTCAGCCTCCCCACCTTCGCCGCCATAGCCGAACCCCAACCGCCAGACGCCACCTTCCCAGCCATAATCGGCCTCGGTCGTGACCGCGATCGCCAGGTCCATCCCCTCCAGTCCCGGCCACGCCCGCGCCATGTCGAGCAGCAGCGGAATGTCGAACTGGCCGTCCGCGGCATGCGCGATCACGCCATTGGGTGCGCCTCCGCTACGAATCCGCCGCGTCAGCGCGCGCGTGTCGATTCCCGACAGGCCGATCCGCGCATGCTTCTTCATCCAGGCATCGAGCCGCTCGGTGCTGCGGAATGACGAGGGCGCGGTCACGTCCTCGCGCACGATCATGCCCAAAGCGTGCGGCATGTCCGCCTCGACGTCGTCGGCATTCGCCCCGACATTGCCGATGTGCGGGAAGGTGAAGGTGATGATCTGGCCCGCGAACGACGGGTCGGTCATGATTTCCTGGTAACCGGTCATCGCAGTGTGGAAGCACACCTCGCCGACCGCCTGCCCTTCGGCGCCGAATCCGCGGCCCCAGACGACCTCGCCGCTCGCCAGGACGAGAACGCCCGTGGCTCCTTCAGGCGCGCGAAAAGTCGTGGCGTCGGCCATTGCGGGCGGGCACTCCGTTGGGTTGAAACAGCGATGTCGCTAAGTCCCGCCGCCTAAACCCCTACCCCCCTCGCGTCAACCGGATCGGGGCGCTATGTGGTCCGCATGATACGTGACGACATCAAAGCCGCCCAGATCGCCGCCATGAAGGCCGGCGACAAGGAATCCCGCAACGCGATCAGCCTGATCCAGTCGGCGATCAAGAATCGCGACATCGAGGAACGGACCAAGGCGCAACCGAACGACGACGACACGTTGGTGGTCGAAGTGCTGCAGAAAATGGTCAAGCAGCGCCGCGAATCGATCGAGATGTTCCGTAAGGGCGACCGCGAGGAACTGGCCAAGGCGGAAGAAGCCGAGGTCGCGGTGATCGAACGCTTCCTGCCCGCGCAGATGAGCGAGGCGGAAACCGCCGCCGCGATCGAGGCGATCAAGGCCGAACTCGGGGCGAGTGGCATGAAGGACATGGGCCGCGTGATGGCCGAACTGAAGGCGCGCCATGCGAGCAGCCTCGATATGTCGAAGGCCAGCGCGGCGGTGAAGGCGGCACTATCCTGACCTGTGGAAAACCCGCCCGTTGCGTGAAGGGCGGGTTGCTGCGATAGGCATGCTATAATGCGCGGGTGAGTCTCACCCCCGCCTTCCTCGACGAACTCCGCGCCCGGACCCTGCTGTCCGCGCTGGTGGGGAAGACCGTCAAGCTCACCAAGGCGGGGCGCGAGTTCAAGGGCTGTTGCCCGTTCCACAACGAAAAGACGCCGAGCTTCTACGTCAACGACGACAAGGCGTTCTACCACTGCTTCGGCTGTTCGGCGCATGGCGACGCGATCCGCTGGATGACCGAGCAGCGCGGCCTCCCCTTCATCGACGCGGTGAAGGAACTCGCCCAGGCCGCCGGGATGGAGATGCCCGCGCAGGACCGCCAGGCTGTCGAGCGCGCCGAACGCGCCAAGGGTCTGCACGACGTGATGCAGGCAGCCGCCGACTGGTTCGAGGCGCAGCTTGGCGGGTTGGACGGCGGCGAGGCGCGCGCCCTGCTGGAGCGGCGCAAGATTTCGGACGCGACACGGCGTGCGTTCAATTTCGGCTATGCCCCGGATTCGCGCGGCAAGCTGCGCACCGCGCTGCGCGACTTCGGCGACGCGTTGCTGATCGAGGCTGGCTTGCTGATCAAGGTCGAGGACAAGGAGCCCTACGACCGGTTCCGCGGCCGACTGATGATCCCGATCCGCGATCCGCGCGGACGCGTGATCGCGTTCGGCGGGCGCATCGTGGGCGACGGCGAGCCCAAATATCTCAACTCGCCCGACACACCGCTCTTCGACAAGGGCCGCACGCTCTACAATCTCGACAAGGCCGCCCCGGCCAGCCGCAAGACCGACCGGCTGATCGTGGTCGAAGGCTATATGGACGTGATCGCGCTGGCCCCGGCCGGGTTCGGCGATGTCGTGGCCCCCAACGGCACCGCCGTGACCGAGGCGCAGCTCGAACGGATGTGGCGAATGGCCGACGTCCCGGTGATCTGTCTCGACGGCGATGCGGCGGGGCAGAAAGCGGCGATCCGCGCTGCGCATCGCGCGCTGCCGGGGCTGGCGCCGGGCCGCAGCCTGAGCTTCGTGACCCTACCCGACGGACAGGACCCCGACGACCTGGTCCGCGCTTCCGGCGCGCGCGCGTTCGAGGCGCTGCTCGACAAGCCCGAACCGTTGGTCGACCTGCTGTGGCGGCACGAATACGCCGCCGAACTGCTCGACACCCCCGAGCAACGCGCCGGCCTCAAGCGTCGCCTCGCCGATCACGCCAACACGATCGTCGACCCCAACGTCCGCCACGAATATCTCGCCGAGTTCCGGCGCCGCGTCGACGACCTGTTCGCCAAGCCGCCGCGTGAGTTCCAGCCCCGCACCTTCGCGCCGCGCCGCCCGGGCACGAAATGGACGCCCCCCACCCCGCCGGCGACCGCGCAGGCCAAAGCGGTCCGCGCCGCCGGCATCGACCGCGTGCTGGCAAAGGCAGTACTCGCCGGGCTGATCCGCCATCCTGCCGAAATCGCCCGGCACATGGAAGTGCTGGGCAGCCTGAAGCTCGTCGATGGCGCTCTCGCGCGGCTGTTCGAAGCGGTGGTCGATCTCGCGCTGGAGGACCGGGCGCTTGATAGCCAGCGCCTCGTCACCATATTGGGCACTTCCGGACTTGGTCAGATCACGACGGACCTGCTCCGGGCCGACGCCACGCCCTATTCCTTCACGAAAGGCGACGCCGATCCCAAACGCGCCAGCGCCGATCTGGACGAGGCGATCGCGATCATGGTGGCGCGGCCCGAAGTAGATGCGGCGCTCGCCTCTGCAACGGCGGAGTTGGAAACGACGACATCCGACGCGGCGTTCGCTCGGCAAATGGAACTGCTGAAAGAACAGCGCGCTTTGGAAGAGCGGCTTGCAAATCTGATCCAGGCTAATAACGACGCGGACGAATTCGAAATTGAGGGCGATTGATGGCGAAGAATAACGGCGGCGAAGGCGACGAAACCCTGGAAATGGGCGACGCTCCGCTGATCGACCTGAACGATGCGAACATCAAGAAGGTGATCGCGCGCGCCAAGAAGCGCGGATATATTACCTACGATCAGCTCAACGATGCGCTGCCGCAGGGTGAAATGTCTTCGGATCAGATCGAGGACATCAGCGCGGCTCTGTCCGAAATGGGCATCAACATCGTCGAGAACGAAGAAGCCGGCGAGGAAGGCGACGAGCAGCAGAAGGAAGACGAGGACGATATCGATCCGGTCGATTCGCCCGACGATAATGCGCCTGCGCTCGAGACCAAGAAGAAGGAAACGGTCGACCGCACCGACGATCCGGTGCGCATGTATTTGCGCGAAATGGGCGCGGTGGAATTGCTCAGCCGCGAGGGCGAAATCGCCATCGCCAAGCGGATCGAGGCCGGCCGCGACACGATGATCCTGGGTCTGTGCGAAAGCCCGATCACGTTCAACGCGATCATCGACTGGTCGACCGCGCTGAACGAAGGCACGATGCAGTTGCGCGAGATCCTCGATCTCGACGCGATGCTGTCCAAGGGTCCGTCAGCCGAGCAGGTCGAGGGCGCCGAGGACGACGATTCAGGCGAAATCAGCGAAAAGACCGCGGGCGCCAGCTTCAAGGAAGAAGAGGACGTCAAGGAAGAGGTCTCGGCCGACGAGGACGAGGACGACATGACCGAGCGTCGTGCGCCGCGCATCTCCGACGACGAGGAAGAGGATAACACGCTCAGCCTCGCGCAGATGGAGGAGCAGCTCAAGCCGATGGCGCTGGAGCGGTTCGCCAACATCACGTCGATCTACAAGAAATTCTCGAAGATGCAGGCGACGCGCCTGGATCAGATGAGCGCTGGCGGCGAGCTGTCGGCGGGTGACGAGCGCAAGTATCAAAAGCTGCGCGAGGAACTCACCGCGGAGGTCGAGAGCGTCCAGTTCCACCAGGCGAAGATCGAATATCTGGTCGACCAGCTCTATTCGTTCAACCGGCGCCTGACCGCGCTGGGCGGGCAGATGCTGCGCCTGGCCGAGCGGCACAAGGTCAGCCGTGCCGACTTCCTCAACCGCTATGTCGGACACGAACTCGATGAAAGCTGGCTGAGCACGGTCGAGGGCGTCGACAAGAAGTGGGCGGCCTTCGCGGGCGCCGAGACCGCAGCGGTGGATCGCATCCGCACCGAGATCAGCGAGATCAGCCAGCAGACCGGTATGGCGCTCGGCGAGTTCCGCCGCATCGTCAACATGGTGCAAAAAGGCGAGCGCGAGGCGCGCATCGCCAAGAAGGAAATGGTCGAGGCGAACCTTCGCCTCGTCATCTCGATCGCTAAAAAGTATACGAACCGCGGCCTGCAATTCCTTGATCTTATTCAGGAAGGTAACATCGGCCTGATGAAGGCGGTCGACAAGTTCGAGTATCGCCGCGGCTACAAGTTCAGCACCTACGCAACGTGGTGGATCCGTCAGGCGATCACCCGCTCGATCGCCGACCAGGCCCGCACGATCCGCATCCCGGTCCACATGATCGAGACGATCAACAAGCTGGTCCGCACGTCGCGCCAGTTCCTCCACGAGCAGGGCCGCGAGCCCACGCCGGAGGAAATGGCCGAGCGGCTGAGCATGCCGCTCGAGAAGGTCCGCAAGGTGATGAAGATCGCCAAGGAGCCGATCAGCCTCGAAACGCCGATCGGCGACGAGGAGGATTCGCACCTCGGCGATTTCATCGAGGACAAGAATGCGGTGATCCCGGTCGACGCCGCGATCCAGGCGAACCTCAAGGAAACGGTCACCCGCGTGCTGGCGAGCCTGACCCCGCGCGAGGAACGCGTGCTGCGCATGCGCTTCGGGATCGGCATGAACACCGACCACACGCTGGAGGAAGTGGGCCAGCAGTTCAGCGTGACTCGCGAACGCATCCGCCAGATCGAAGCCAAGGCGCTCAGGAAACTGAAGCATCCGAGCCGCAGCCGGAAAATGCGGTCCTTCCTCGACCAATAGTCGATCGGCCGGGCTGGCCGGAACCGATGTGACAAAGCCGTCGATCGCTGGATCGGCGGCTTTTTCCTTTGTCGACTCCGAGAAAACGAAAAAGGCCGCCGGTCTTTCGACCGGCGGCCCATTTCCTTAGCGCAGGCTGGTCTTACGCGAAGCGGACCCGCGCCGTGACCTTGCGGTTGCGACGCATCGCCGCACCCATCAGGCCAAAGCCCATGATCATCATCGCCCAGGTCGCCGGTTCCGGCACCGGAGCGGTGGCGAACTGGCTGTAGATCTGCGCCGTGTTGATCAGGTAATTCGATCCGCGCGAACCGACCGCGATGTTCCAGCCGATCGCGTCGAACGCCGCGAGGTCGAGCGCCGTGATCTCGCCCATCTGCTTGTAGCAGAAGGTCGGGTCCATGATGCCAATCTGCCCGGTGCAGCCGACAGCATCCTTCCAGTGCGACGCCTGGTCGCCATCGCCATTGTAGGTGCCCGTCGCGAACAGCGAGTTGCCGCCCCACTGCGTCAGGCCGCCGTCGGTGGAGAAGTACGACGCCGTGCCGACCGACATGTCGAGCACGGGGCCGTTACCGGCAACCACGTTGTGCGGGTCCATACTGTAACGGAACATGTCGAGCGCCGAGAATAGCGCGGTCTGGTTGAAGTTGAACTGGTTGCCGGTAGCGACACCAGGGCCGTTGGGGCCACCGAAATAGTCGAGATAATCGACGCCCGACACGAAGCCAAGCGCGTGGCCGATTTCGTGGATCGCGACGCCGATAAAATCCATCGTATTGGCGGTAATGCCGTCGGTGGGATCGAAGTCGAAATTGAAGTTGGTCGAGAACTGGACCTCACCGTCGAGCTGCTGAGTGTTGCTCGCATCGTAGGTCGCCGTACCGCCGATCGCCTTCACGTTGGCCGTATTGAGATACAGCGTCTTGTTGTTCAGCGCGTTCACACCCGTCGTGCTATTATCATAACGCCAGGTGTTGGTGTTGATGCCGTTATTGCCGCTGTTCGGGCCGTTGGTGATGAAAGCCGCAGCGCCATTGGTCAGCGTCGGCAACACGATGCCCGTATCAACGGCGGAGTTGCTCTTGGTTGCGTTGACGCCTGATTCCCAGTTGGCGACGGTGTAATTCATCCCGGAGCTGCCGGTCGAACCGATAATGCCCGAGCCGAGCGCCGCGGTGCCGACACCCAGCTTGATCGTGACATTGTTGGTGAGCACCGAGCTCCAGTAGGCGGCCGCGATCTGGAAACCGGCGCGGAACGCGGCTTGTTGAGCTGGCGTACCGGCAAAACCCTGATCGACCAGGATGATGTTGGCGGCGTTGGCCTGGCCTGCGGTGATCGCGGACATGGCGGCGCCAATGCAAAGCAGCTTGCGAAACTTCATTTCGTGAAAACCCCCTTTTTGCAGCCGTTGGAGGCCGGCTGAACCCACACATTAACAGTTTGTTAACAATTCAAGCAACTCCCTGAGCGTAGAATGCGGCACCCTTCCTGTCTCAATCTGGAACAAAGAGAATGGGTTAGGATGAAGATCGTAACGATGGCGCGCCCGATCGACCCAAAAACGAAAAAGGCCGCCGGTCTTTCGACCGACGGCCCATTTCTTAGCCGAAGCTAACCTTACGCGAAGCGGACCTGCGCATTGACCTTGCGGTTGCGACGCATCGCCGCACCCATCAGGCCAAAGCCCATGATCATCATCGCCCAGGTCGCCGGCTCCGGCACCGGAGCGGTCGCGAACTGACGATAGATCGATGCAGTCGAGGTCGTCTGGTAGTTCAGCGCATTCACGCTGAGGTTCCAGCCCATCGCGTCATAGGCGGCGAGATCGAGACCCGTGATGTAACCCGTCTGGCCGTAGCAGAAGGTCGGATCCAGGATGCCGTTGCCGATCGCGCAGCCTGCGGTATCACGCCAGTGCGACGCCTGCTGCTTGTCGGTGCCGTTGTAACGGCCGTTCGAGAAGTTGTTCCCGAAGAGAGCAGTCGCCCCGCCGTCGATCGAGAAGTACTTGTCGCCACTGACCGACAGGTCAAGTACGGGGTTGGAACCCGGCGCGACGTTCGTCGGGTCATTGCTATAGCGGAACATGTCCAGCGCCGAATAGATGGACGTCGAGTTCAGGCTATAGCTCAGCGCGCCCGCATTGGGGCTATTGCCACCGCCGTTGATACCATAGATGTCAAGGAAATCGACACCCGACACGAAGCCCAGCGCGTGGCCGATTTCATGGATCGCGACGCCGATGAAGTCCATCGTGCCGGCAGTGATGCCGTCGGTCGGATCGAAGTCGAACGAGAAGTTCGTGCTGAAAGTCACAGTACCGTCGACGGTCGCCGAAGTCACACCGGCGACGTTGGCGCCGATCGCCTTGATCAGCGAGGTGTTCTCGTAAAGCGTCTTGCTGCTGGTCGTCGCGCCCGCGTCCCAAACTTTGGTGCTAAGGTCGTCTTTGCCGTTAGCAGCCACACCGTTCGTGATGAAACTGGCGCCGCCATTGGTCAGCGTCGGCAGCACGGCGGTCTGGTCGATCACCGAGTTGCTCTTGGTCGCGTTAACGCGCTGTTCCCAGGTTGCCACGCTCAAGTCAGCGCGAGTGCTGCCCGTCGAACCGATGATGCCGGAACCCAGCGAGGCGGTGCCGACCTTGAGGTTGATCGTGACGTTGTTCGTCAGGATCGATCCCCAGTAGGCAGCCGCGATCTGGAAGCCGGCTTTGAACGCTGCCTGCTGTGCGGGAGTGCCCGCAAAACCGTTGTCGATCAAAATGATGTCAGCTGCGTTTGCCGGCACCGCCCCCATCACGCTGGCCGCGACGCCGCAAGCAAGTAACTTCTTCATACGCATAGGAAAATCCCCCATAACCGAATGTCACGACTTGTGCCGTTAACAGTGTGTTAATCTTTATTAAGTCGCCTCGAGTCAATCCGGTTCGAATGCATCCGGCGCCGGATTTTCCGAGAGGTGTATCTTAGCGGGACAGTCGGGATCGCATCGCCTATGGCCCCGCCAAGCCGACCCGGTAGGAGCGCCCGATGGCCACGATGACCAATGCCGATGTCGCCGGCGCCGCCGCCGCGTTGAAGAACGCCCTCGCCCGCCGTGACCGGGCGGAAACCAATCGAGTGGTTGCCGCAATGCTCGACGGCCAGGCGCCGCTCGGGGCGAAATGGGGCGAAATATCGCGGCTGATGCAGGTCAGCGGCGAGTTCTCCCTCGCCCATCGCGCGATCGACGCTTACGTCGCCGCATCGCCAGACAAGGCGAGAGCGCTCTACGCGAAGGTCGTGCTCTACACTCAGTCGGGCCAGTTGCAGGAGGCGCACGACCTGCTGAAGACCCTGCCCACGGACGTGCCTGACCCTGGCGGCCACGCCTACGTGCTTGGCAACACCGCGATGACCCTCGGGCGCGTGCAGGAGGCGAGCGATTATCTCGCGACGGCGCTCAAGCACCGCCCCGGCTGGGGTCCCGCCTGGCTGTCGCTATCGACCGCGGTCAATCTCGCCGATAGCCCGTTCGGCGAGCAGTTGCTGGCCGAGGAAACCATCGCCCAACGCCAGGGGCCGGCCGACCTCGCCCGCTATTATTACGCGCTCGGCAAGCTCCATGCCGATCGCAAGGACCACGACGCCACCTTCGCCGCCTTCGCGCGCGGCGCCGAACTGCTCCGCGCGGAAACGCCCTATAGCCGCGCCGGCGACGAAGCAAATTCGCGCGAGGCGATGACCGGGTACCCCGCCGGTTTCATCGAGCGGCTGAACGAGCAGGTCAGCGTCGACACCAGCCGCCCGATCTTCGTCACCGGCCTCCCCCGCTCCGGCACGACGCTCGTCGAACAGATCCTTGCCAGCCATAGCGCAGTCGCGGACGGTGGCGAGCTCAACATCATCCAGCACGTCGCGGTCGCGGCGGGCGGCGTGTCGGGAGAGCATCTCGAAAAGTATCTCGCCGGCAACGGCAAGGTGGACACGCTCGCCGACCTATACCTCCATTTACTCGCCGAACGCATGGGGCCGGCGGGGCGGATCGTCGACAAGTCGATCGACGTCAGCCGTTGCCTCGGTCTGATCGCCAGCACGCTGCCCGACGCGCCGTTGATCTGGATGCGGCGCGACCCGCTCGATTGTGCCTGGTCGTGCTTCCGTACCTTCTTCATCCACGGCGTCGCGTGGAGCTACGACCTCGCCGACATTGCGCAGCACTTCATGCTCGAGGACGCGCTTTGCGCCTTCTGGCAGGAGCGGCTCGGCGACCGGTTGCTGGTCGTACCCTATACCGACCTGGTCGAGGACCCGGAGACCTGGACGCGTCGGCTGCTCGACCATTGCGGACTCGCCGAGGAGGCCGGTGCGTTCGCGCCGCACCTGACCGAACGCCGCGTCGCCACCGCCAGCGCACTTCAGGTCCGCCGCCCGATCAACCGGGACGGCCTGAACGTCGCTGCCCCCTACCGCGAGCAGCTGCAGCCGTTCATCGACACCTATCGCCCGATCGCGTGAAAAAAGGCCGCAGCGAAAAGCCTCGCTGCGGCCCTTGATCGGAACCCGAGAGCTCCCCGCCCGTCAGGCAGCGAACGTCACCGCCGCGCGACGACGATGGCGCAGCGACGCGCCCATCATACCGAATCCCACGATCATCAGCGCCCAGGTCGCCGGCTCCGGCACCGCGGCCACGTCGAACGAGACGTTGTCGAAATATTGCGAGGCGACGCCGCTCGCCGGCGCGAATAGGCGAGTAGCCTGCAGCGACAGCGTATGCTGGCCGGCGCTCAGCGTGGTGGTGAAGTTCAGCGTGTTGCGCAGCGTGATCGGGCCGCCCGCGACATCGCCGAAGTCATAACTGGCGAGCACGACGCCGTCGACCAGCACGCTCATCAGGCCGACGCCCAGCGCGCCGCTGCTGCGGGTATAGTAAGCCGCGATGTCCGCGCTGAACGTCGCGACACCACCGGCCGTGGTGAAGATCTGCGACACGCCGCCACCTTCGCCGGGATTCGAATTGTAGGGTCCGTTGATCTTGCCGGCGTTGAGGAACAGCGCGTTCGACGCGCCCGATCCGGTCGTGTTGAACGAAACGACCGACGCGCTCTGCGGCTGCGCCTGGGTCGGCGTGCTCGGCGTCGCGGCGATCGTGCCGTTGGCCGTGGTATAGGAGGTCCAGCCGGTCAGGCCGTTCTCGAAATTACCGTTGATCAGGACCGGACCGGCGTGCGCGACGCCGACCGACGATGTGGCGAACACGACGGCGGCCGACAGCTTGGCAAAACTCTTGTTCATGAAACTCTTCCCCGTTTTCAAGGCGAGCAGACGGGACCGCCGGCACAGGGTGCCCGGCGACCCGAATGATCGATGATTGGCATACTACCCACGGCCCGCTGCCGCCGACCGTCTCCCGGCGCGTATCGGCGCCTCGTGACTCATTAATGAGTCTTTAGTGACGTTTCCGCGATCGGTGACGAACCGCTTCGTTCTGGCACAGATCGCTCAGTGATCGGTGCTGTAGGCCGCGATGCTCGGCGCGATCGGATCGAGCAGCACCCAGAGCGCGATTCCCACCGCCGCCGCAAGCAATAGACCGCTGATCAGCGTCGCGCGGCGGCTATCCGCCTCCGGCATCAGCGGCAGCAGCAGGACGGTCGAAACCGCCAGCGGCATCGCGGCGATCATCGGCGTTTTCGGTCCGACTGCCTGAAGCAGGAAAAAGCCGAAGCCGAGCATGTAGCCGACCCCCAGCATCGCGGCGACCACAACGGCGACCGTCCCGATTGCCGGCACATATCGCCGCACCGCCAGCGCCAACCCGCCGAGCATCAGCGGCACGGCGATCGGATAGGCCGCAGTCGGCGCGGTCGCCTGCATGAACAGGCCGAGCAGGAGCAACGGCAACGCGGCGCCGAAGACTCCCGCGGCATCGGTCGGCAGCCAGCGGCGGAACAAGGCTAGCGCGGCAAGGCAGACCAGCAGCGCCTGCCCCTCCAGCCGCGGGATCGCCGCGAGCCGGTCGTAATAGTTGGTCGCTCCGCCCGCGCCCGACACGATATTGACGAGATACAACGCGAGGCCTGCCACCACCGTCAGCGCGAGCAGGGTCCCTGCCCCGCGCACCGACTCGCCGATCGTCCCCCTCCCCCACGCTGCGACGGCGTAACCCGCCGCGCCGAGCGCCAGGATCAGCCATCCGACCGCCGCCGCATAGCTCACGAACACCAGCCCGAACGCATCGAAGAACACGCTGTCCGCCGCCTTGCCCGGCAGCGTCGGCGCGGCGAGCAGCCCGCGCGTCAGGCCGAGCACTTGCCGTCCCATGTCCTGCAAGGCGCCCTGATCGAGCGCGTCGGGGGTCGCCAGCGGCGAGTGATAGAGTTGCGGCCGTCCGATAAACGCGAAATTGAACCCCGGCACGCCGAGTTTCTTGGCGACGGTATAGTCGGTCGAATTGGGCAGCTTCTTGTAAACGAACACGCTGAGCGATGTGGCGACCGGTCGCGCCACGCTGCGTCCGAACAAGTCCATCATCGCGCCGTTGTCGCTGCCCGTTTCGAACATCGACGCGCGCCCGCCGCCACCACGAGTCTCCAGGTTGACGATGACGCCGACGCGGGCGCGACGCGGATCGCTCGCGAAAAAGACCTTCGCCCCTTCCAGCCCGAGTTCCTCGCCGTCGCTCAACAGCACGATCAGGTCGCGCGCCGGCTGGCCCTGCGCCCGGATCGCGCGCACCGTCTCGAGAATGGAGGCGACCCCGGCGCCGTCATCGGCCGCGCCGGGCGAGCCCCACACGCTGTCATGATGCGCCATCAGCAACACCGCTGGCAGCGACCGGTCGCGCCCCGGCAGCACCGCGACGATGTTGGTCAGCGGCGGCGTGACGCTCGACTTGTTCCAGTTCGACAGACGCTTGGCCGCCGCCTCGCTCATCGTGCCGGTCGGCGTATCGACCGTCATCCCGAGCGATCGCAGTCGCGCGATCAAATAGGCACGGAGCGCCGCGTTCTCTCCGCTGCCCGTCGGGTGAGGCGCGCGGCCTATCTCTCGGACATCGGCCATCGCCCGCGTCGCCGAGAAAGCGGTCGCCGGTGCATCGCCGCCAAGCGGACTCGGCGGAGTCGTCGCAACGATCGCCAGCGCTACCGCACCGATGACCGCAAGCACCAAGGCCAGCCAGTTCCGCATCGCCACCCCTCCCGTTTGGGCCGGACGTTACGAGGCGCGGTCGTAATGAGCAACAAACGCCTCCGCTTCGGTCGCAAGACCTTGTCCTGCGAACCGCGAGCGCCGATCACGCGGACATGGATACGCCCGCCGACCGCGACGATACGACCACCGCATCGGATCTGGTCCGCCGTTTCGGCCTGTGGAGCGAACGCGCGACGCGGGAGCCGGTCTATATCCTGCGCCACGGGCGGCCCCGGCTAATCCTGGCGTCTGTCGAACTGATCGAGATGCTGTGCCAGCCGCGCGAGGAGGAGGAAGACCAAGCCTCGCTCGACGAGACCTTCGCCATGTCGCGCGGGGCGGCGATCGCGCGAATCGACCGCTATGGCTTCCTCGATGGACCCCACACCGCGCTCGCCGCCCTGACCGGGATCGGGGTTTCGATGCTGTCGAGCCTGCGCTTTGTCGCCTTGTTCTCGATCCAGTCGCGCCGCGCCGTTGCCGACCTGATCGCCGCCGTCGGCGAGGACGGACAGCCTCGCTCCGGTTCAGGCCGACTGCTGACCGAGGCGGGGGACGCGCGCCAGGTGACGGTCGCCTTCGCTCCCCGCCGCCGCGACTCCGCGATCGACGGAGTCGTCGCGCTGATCCTCGCGACCAACTGATCCGTCGCCGAGACAAGTTGTTACATGTTTAAGACCGCATAAACCGGGTCTTTACGCGCTTCGGTATATTCCTCGGCCCCAGATAGTCGCGAAATCAATGCATAGTTGGGGTGCCATGCCAGTCGAAACCGTCCCGTTCGATCGCCAAAGCGGTAGTTGGAGCGTACTCGCCGCGCTGGCCGACGCCGACGGCAGCGCGCGTCATCCCTTCGTCCAGGCCATCAGCGCGCGCGACGCGGCGACTCGTGACCTGGCCGATGCGATCCACTTGCTCTGCGCGCTGCATGGGCGGCATCCCGGCGTCATCGACTACGCCCTGACCCATGGCCCCAGCGTCGCAGCCGAGTCCTGGCTCGAGGAAGCGGCAAGCGCTTTTGCCGAGGAGCGCGCATTGCTCGCAAAGCTCACCGCCGCCGCTGGCCCTATCCCCTCGACCCCTGGCCAGGCCGAATCCGAAGCGGCGGTAGCCCACCAGATCCGCGCCCTGGACATGCTCGCCCAGTCGGACCGCACCGGATGCGCGGTGGGCGCGGCGATCGCGCTGGTCCTCGACTGGCGCGTGGTTCGCGATGTGCTGGACGCCGCCGCGACGCGCGCCGGCCTTCCCGTTCCCGCCTCTTCGCTGCCGATAGAAGCCGACACCGCTACGCTAGCCGCGACACTGGCCGCCGACGCGGCGGTGGAACGCGCGATGAGCTTCGGCGCGCAGCAATTGCTCGCGCAGCATCGCGCGCTGTGGGATCTGGCCGAAGCCCGCAAGAGTGCGCGCGACCGGCATTGAGGTTCGGCGCCGGGCGCACCCGCGCTTGCCTTTCGCGACCAGCTAAGCAAAGCAAACCCGACATTCGAAAAGTCGAGGATTGAGCATGATTCGCTTCGCCGGCACCGAAAGCTACGTTGCGACCAACGACCTGAAGGTCGCCGTCAACGCCGCGGTGACATTGCGCCGGCCGTTGCTGGTGAAGGGCGAACCGGGTACCGGCAAGACCGTCCTCGCCTATGAGATCGCCAAGGCCGTCAACGCGCCGCTGATCGAGTGGAACGTCAAGTCGACCACCAAGGCGCAACAGGGCCTGTACGAATATGACGCGGTCGCCCGCCTGCGCGACGGCCAGCTTGGCGACGAGCGCGTCCACGACATCGCAAACTACATCCGCAAGGGTAAGTTGTGGGAGGCGTTCACGGCGCCGCAGGTCCCCGTCCTGCTGATCGACGAGATCGACAAGGCCGATATCGAATTCCCCAACGACTTGCTCCAGGAACTCGATCGCATGGAATTCCATGTCTACGAGACCAAGGAGACCGTGCGCGCCGCCGAGCGCCCGATCGTCGTCATCACCAGCAACAACGAAAAGGAACTGCCCGACGCGTTCCTGCGCCGCTGCTTCTTCCACTACATCAAGTTCCCCGACAGGGACACGATGCAAGCCATTGTCGACGTTCACTTTCCCGGCATCCAGAAGATCCTGGTGTCGAAGGCGATGGACATTTTCTACGACGTCCGCGACGTGCCCGGCCTCAAGAAGAAACCATCGACCAGCGAGTTGCTCGACTGGCTGAAGCTGCTCCTCCACGAGGACATGCCGCTCGACGTGCTCCAGAACCGCGACCCGACCAAGGCGATCCCGCCCCTGCACGGCGCATTGCTCAAGAACGAACAGGACGTGATGCTGTTCGAGCGCCTCGCGTTCATGGCCAAGCGGCAGCAGGGCGGGCCGCGCTGAGCCCTTCGTCATGCCGGGGTTGTCCCGGCATCTGCATTGCCACAATCAACGACTTCGCAGGTGGCGCGGCGGACCCCGGCACAGGGCCGGGGTGACGAAGGAGTCGGGATGAGCGATCCGAACAACGTAAAGGGCGCCACGCGCTTCGCCCGTGTCCGTGCAGCGCTCGAGGCGCGGACGCCCCGGGCCGGATGGCGGCTGTGGATATACGAATTCCTGCTGTTCGGGTTCAAGCAGGGCTGGGCGTGCCTGTTCGGCGCGCTGATGCTCGCGCTGCTGCTCGGCACACATTTCTTCTATCCGGCCGACGCCCCGCTCGCCCGCAACGATTTTCTGACGATCATGGCGGTGCTGATCCAGGCGGGCATGCTCGCTTTCCGGCTGGAGAATTGGGAGGAGGCGAAGGTCATCCTCGCCTTCCACGTCACAGGCACGATCATGGAGCAGTTCAAGACGCGCTCGGGATCCTGGAACTATGCCGATGGCGGCGTGCTACACATCGGCATGGTGCCGCTCTATTCGGGGTTCATGTACGCCGCGGTGGGCAGCTACATCGCCCGCGTCTGGCGCATCTTCCGCTTTCGCTTCGAGCCCTATCCGCCGCTCTGGACGACGATCGTGCTGGCTGTCGCGATCTATATCAATTTCTTCGCGCACCATTGGCTGCCCGACATCCGGCTCGGCCTGTTTGCGGCGACCGCCCTGCTGTTCTGGCGCACCCAGGTCTATTTCACCGTCTGGCGAGCCGAGCGCCGCATGCCGCTTCTCGTCGGCTGGTTCCTGGTCGCCTTGTTCATCTGGTTCGCGGAAAATATCGGTACTTTCGCGCATGCCTGGTCCTACCCCAACCAGCGCAAAGGCTGGGAACTGGTCAGCCCGGCCAAGCTCGGCGCATGGTATCTGCTGATGATCATTTCGTTCGTGATGGTCTCGCTGGTCCACGGCCGGAAATCGCCGCGCGAATAATCATCCTTTAACTGCGTTGCCGTAACGTCGGCGGGTCATGCGGGGTGGAACTATCTTCGGCGGAATGCTTGCGGCGATGCTGGCCGGCGCGGTTGCGTTGCCGGCGCAGGCCGCGTCTTTGCTCGATTATGTTGGCCAGTGCGTGCCCTTCGCGCGCGCCGCTTCCGGCATCCAGATCTACGGCGACGCCTGGACGTGGTGGGACCAGGCGGAGGGCCGCTATCAGCGCGGCGAGACGCCCAGGGTTGGGTCGGTCATGGCGTTCGCGAAGCAGGACCGCCTGCCGCTCGGCCATGTCGCCGTCGTCAGCCGGATCGTCGATGGCCGCGTGCTGATGCTGACGCACGCCAACTGGTCGCGTCAGAACGGCGAGCGCGGCCATGCCGAACAGGACGTCACGGTCTATGACGTCAGCCGCGACAATGATTGGAGCGAAGTCCGCGTCTGGTATCGCGACAATGACGGGCTGGGTAGCACGACCTATCGTGTCAACGGCTTTATCTATCCCGACCGCAAGACCAGGACGGCCCCGGAACTGACCGCGAAACAGCCCGACTATGTCGGCGCGCTGATCGACGCCTATCGCTGAGGCGAAACGCGCGTTACGCTGGCGCGCATGTTCTTCAACTTCCTCGACGAGCTCCGCGCCGCCGGCATCCCCGCCAGCCTGAAGGAGCACCTCATCCTGCTCGAAGCGCTCGACAAGGACGTGATCAGCCGCACGCCGGAGGATTTCTATTACCTGTCCCGCGCGGTGTACGTGAAGGACGAGGGGCTGCTCGACCGCTTCGACCAGGTCTTCGCCAAGGTATTCAGAGGCATCGCAATAACCTATGGCACCACGCAGGCCGAGATTCCCGCCGACTGGCTGAAGTCGGTCGCCGAAAAATATCTGACGCCCGAGGAAATGGAGAAGATCAAGTCCCTCGGCTCGTGGGACGAGATCATGGAGACGCTGAAGAAGCGGCTCGAGGAACAGGAAAAGCGCCACCAGGGCGGCAACAAGTGGATCGGCACCGGCGGCACGTCGCCCTACGGCAATGACGGCTACAATCCCGAAGGCGTGCGGATCGGCGGCGAATCGAAGCATGGCAAGGCGATCAAGGTCTGGGACCAGCGCGAGTTCAGGAATCTCGACAACACGCGCGAGCTCGGCACGCGCAACATCAAGGTCGCGCTGCGTCGCCTGCGCCGCTTCGCGCGCGAAGGATCGGCCGACGAGCTCGACATCGACGGCACGATCGACGGCACCGCGCGGCAGGGCTGGCTCGACATCCGCATGCGGCCGGAGCGGCACAATGCAGTCAAGCTGCTGCTATTCCTCGACGTGGGCGGGTCGATGGACCCGTGGATCAAGCTCTGCGAGGAACTTTTCTCGGCCGCGACCAGCGAGTTCAAGAACCTGGAGTTCTTCTACTTCCATAACTGCCCGTACGAGGGCGTATGGAAGGACAATCGCCGGCGCTTCGCCGAGCGCACGCCGATGTGGGACGTGCTCCACAAATACGGCCATGACTATAAACTCGTGATCGTCGGCGATGGATCGATGAGCCCCTACGAAATCACGCATCCCGGCGGCTCGGTCGAGCATTTCAACGAGGAATCGGGCGCGGTGTGGATGCACCGGCTGACGACGACCTATCCGGCCGCGGTATGGCTCAACCCGATCAAGGAAGAGCAATGGGGCTATTCGCAGTCGATCAAGATCATGCGCGAGCTGATGAACGACCGCATGTACCCGCTGACGCTCGCCGGACTGGACGACGCGATGCGGGAATTGACACGGAAGCGGTGATCAGCCGCAAAGCTGCGCGAGTTTCGCCTCGAACTTGGCGACCAGCGCTAGCCGGCGACTCCGCGCTTCGGCCGTCAGCGCGGTGCGCGCCGCGACCTGCTCCTGCGCCAGACGGCGCGCGTAAAAACGAATATCCGATTCCATTGGGCTGTCCCCGCCCCTGCGATTCCCGACAGCCTTATTGATGTAAATTATGACACTTATTGCATCCACTTTGGGACTAACCGACAGAAGCATACGGCAAAGCGTTGGTTTGATTCGTATTTCGCCTATTTTCCCTTCGCAATCCGCCTTGCGATCGCGCTTCGCTCGGTCACGGCGGCGGAACGTCCGTCCGACGCGTACAACGCCCGGAGATAGGCTGAGTCCGTGGCGGTCAACGATCGCGGCGGTGTCGGCGAACCGTCGAGCAGCGTCAAAATCGTGTCGATCGTTCCGCCTGGCGCAGGCGGTCGAGTATGCGCCAGACCGCGCATAGCCGCATAATCTGCAATCTGGCGCAGGCTAAATCCGACCGTCGCCGCCTCATCGATCACCACGAATGACGCTTCCATATCCTGACGGGTCGGCGCCTTGATGATCGACGCCGACATCACGCGCAACGTCGGGATTCCCCCCAGCGGGTTGGGGCCGGCCTCGTCACGCGTCTTCTTCAGCCCCTGCCCGTCTTCGTTGCGAAGCGATGTCACGCTCCATGCCCGCGCCGGGGCGGGCGCAATTAGGGCGTCGATTTCCCCCGCAGTCAGCCCTTCCAGCCAACCGCTGCGGCGACGGCGAATGTCTGCAACGAGAGCACTGCCGTTCTCCGCGATCACGACGATCAGGTTTGGCGAACATTTCGTTTTGCGATCGACCGACATGCCTGCGGCAAGCGCATCGGCGACGATCCGCCGCTCGACGATTGCGGCATAGTCGCGGGGCAACCCGATGACGACTGGACAGATCGGTTGGTGAAAGCGCGCCAATTGCGTGTCGGTGCGGACCGATATTTCCCCGACATAGCGCTCCACAGCCTTACGGTCGGCGGTGCGGCGGTCGCGTACGACGATGTCATCGTTTGGCGCGGCCGGTGCTGAGCTCTGGGCAAGCGCGGCGGCAGGCATTGCCGAGAGCAGGACCGCGATCAGGGCACGTTCGATCATATACGCCTCAATACAACAGGTGCGGCCGCCGCACATCGGTCCACGCGGCCTCGTCGGGCCGCGTCAGCGCGTCCAGATCGCCGGGCAGCGCGGTCGAGTCATCGACCCATTCGCGCAATCCCGGCCCGCCGTTGATGACGTCGATCGCCAGCTTGTCGAACTCGTATTCGTATGGGAAATCGCGCCACAGATCGTAGTCTGGATAGAGCGACCGGATCGCCTTGAACCCCAGTGCCTGGAGCCGCCACGGCTTGAACGCCGCATGGTCGTACGCCGCGCCCTCGGCATGGATGAACACGCCGTTGCAGAGTTGCCCGGCATGCTTGTGGAAGGTCGGCTGGAACCAGATGTCGCGTAGCGTGCAACCGGCCAGCCACTGCGGCGCGATCCGGTGCATCTCCGCAATCACCGCCTTGGCGTCGATGTCGGGCGCACCGAACAGTTCGAGCGGCCGCGTCGTCCCCCTACCCTCGCTCAGCGTCGTGCCCTCGAGCATCACCGTGCCGGCATAGGCGCGCGCCATGTTGACGTTGGCGGCGTTGGGGCTTGGGTTGATCCACACCCGCTCGGGCGGCCAGCCGAAGCCCGGCGCGGCCTCGGGCGCCCAGCCCTCCATCGCGATGACGCGATAGTCGACGTCAAGCTTGAAGTGGTCGATGAACCACTTGCCCATCTCGCCCAATGTCATGCCGTGCCGCATCGGCATCGGCCCCGCCCCCACAAAGCTCTCCCAGCCGGGCAGCAAAGTCAGCCCCTCGACCGGGCGCCCGGCCGGATTGGGCCGATCGAGCACCCATACCGACTTGCCGTGCTCGGCCGCCGCTTCGAGGACGTAGAGCAGAGTCGTGACGAAGGTATAGATACGGCACCCGACGTCCTGCAGGTCGATCAGGATCGTGTCGAACGTCCCCATCGACTGCCCGCTCGGCCGCCGCACCTCGCCGTAGAGGCTGAAGACCGGGATATTGTAGGTCGGGTCGGTGTAATCGGGCGACTCCATCATATTGTCCTGGAGGTCGCCGCGCACGCCATGCTGAGGCCCGAACATCGCAGATACGTTGAGGCCGCTCGCCACGAGCGCGTCGAGCGAATGCGTCAGGTCCGCCGTCACCGACGCCGGATGCGCGAGCAGCGCGACGCGCTTGCCCGCGAGCGGCTTGCGCAGGTCGGGGTCGGCGAGCAGGCGATCGATACCGAATTTCATGGGGCGTCAGGTGCCGGGAGCTTGGCGATAAAGCAATCCGGGTTATGGAAATCGGGCGGCCCGGGCGCGTGCGCGAGCGCCCAGTAGGATTTGGTGCCGTCGGTTTCCTCAATCACGACGCTCAGGCCGATCTTCGCATCGAGCGTTTTGAGCATCGACAGGTCCAGTTCCGCAGCGAGCCAATACCAACCCGGCGTGTTCGGCGTACTTTCAATCTCCGGATCGAAAGCAAGATCGACGTTGCGCATGCCAGCACGATAGCCTTCGAACCCATAAGCGGCCCACCGGAAAGAGGGCGACAGGTTGAACTCGATGTAATCGCCGCCGCCATCGGGCATCACGAACACTTCGCAGCATGTCGTTTTCCACAATTCGTCCGCACGCTCTGGCTCTAGCATTGGGGGTAGCAACAGCGATCCGTCATGTGCGATGCAAAATTCCAACCAAAAGTCGGTAGGTCGTTCTTGACCGACGGAGGTTTGGACCGCAATCGAAGTCACGCCCTTAGCCGGCGTTTCGGGGTGTGGAATAAGCGAATATCTAGCCACTTCACGCCCCTCCGGCGAAGGCCGGGGTCCAGTTGCGGCCGGCTCGTTGCTGGACCCCGGCCTTCGCCGGGGAGGCGCAAAAAGGCAAGCGCTGGAAAATATCTGCAAGTGTCGCTATGTGCCGCGCCTTCCCATGGCAACAATCCTTCCCTCCCCGCCGCGCGTCGGCATGGTGTCGCTCGGCTGTCCCAAGAACCTTGTCGACAGCGAACGCATCCTGACCAAACTGCGCAGCGACGGCTATCAGATGTCGCCCGATTATGCCGGGGCCGACGTCGTGCTGGTCAACACTTGCGGCTTCCTCGATTCCGCCAAGGAGGAATCGCTTGAAGCGATCGGCGAGGCGCTGTCCGAAAACGGCCGGGTCATCGTCACCGGCTGCATGGGCAAGGAAGCCGAGACGATCCGCGCGCGCTTCCCGAAGGTACTCGCGATCACCGGTGCGCACGAATATGAGCAGGTCGTCGGCGCGGTGCACGACGCGGCGCCGATGCCGCCCAACGCCTTCCTCAACCTGGTGCCGGAAAGCGGCCTGAAGCTCACCCCGCGCCACTACAGCTATCTGAAGATTTCGGAGGGCTGCAACCACCGCTGCGCCTTCTGCATCATTCCCAGCCTGCGCGGCGATCTGGTATCGCGCCGCCCCGACGCGATCCTGCGCGAGGCGGAGAAACTGGTCGAGGCGGGCACGAAGGAACTGCTGGTCATCAGCCAGGACACGTCGGCGTACGGCGTCGACATCAAGCATTTCCCGCGGATGTGGCACGGCCACGAAGTCCGCGCCCACATGACCGACCTGGCGCGCGAACTCGGCAAGATCGCGCCGTGGGTGCGGCTGCACTACGTGTATCCGTATCCGCATGTCGATCAGGTCATTCCGCTGATGGCGGAGGGGCTCATCCTCCCGTACCTCGACATCCCTTTCCAGCATGCCAGCCGCAACGTGCTGAAGCTGATGAAGCGCCCCGCCAACGAGGCCAAGGTGCTCGAACGCGTCAAATCGTGGCGTGCGATGGTGCCCGACATCGCGATCCGATCGACCTTCGTGGTCGGCTTCCCCGGCGAGACCGAGGAGGATTTCCAGTATCTGCTCGACTGGCTGGACGAAGCGCAGCTCGATCGCGTCGGCGCGTTCCGGTTCGAACCCGTGGAGGGTGCCGCGGCGAACGCCCTGCCCGATCATGTGCCCGACGAGGTCAAGGAAGAGCGCTACGCCCGTATCATGGAAAAGACCGCGGCGATCAGCGCGGCGAAACTCGCCGCCAAGGTCGGGCGTACGTTCGACGTGATCGTCGATGCGGTGGATGACGAAGGCGGCGCGACCGGCCGCTCCTATGCCGACGCGCCGGAGATCGACGGCGAGGTCTTCCTGCGCGACGCCGGACATCTGAACGTCGGCGACATCGTGCCTGCGGTCGTCGAGGACGCCGACGACCACGATCTGTATGGGGTTCCAACCTCCGCCTAACCCCCTCCGTCACCCCGGCCTTGAGCCGGGGTCCAGCTTGTGAAGAAGGAAGAAGCGGGATGCCGGATCAAGTCCGGCATGACGATTGATAGCTGAGTCCCGATCCCGGACTCGACTAGCTTTGGCTCTCGCTTCTCGTGTGATCTAAACCAGCCCTGATGGTCAAGGCGCTGATAATCCTGTTCGGCCTGCTCGTCGCGAGCATGGCGCCCGCGCAAGTCGCGCCGCAGCGGATCGTCTCGTCCGTTGATCCGCTGACGATGGGGACGGACGATTTCACTCGCCTCGCCGACCCCGCCTTGTGGGAGGGACTTACCGTCACCCGCATTGAATTCCGCGACGACCGCGCCTTTTGGCGTATCTATCGCATCGATAATATCCGCAAACCCAAGGGCCCGCTCTGGTTCGTCCCGCACGATAACGAAAATGCCGCGTTCCAGGCCGCGATCTACGCTGTGCGCGCCTATGGCGGCCAGGTCATCGCGGTCGAGGAAGCGCGGTCGACCAGCGGGCCGGACAGCCGGATGAACGGCGACGTCGCGTTCGGCAAGCCGATCGACCCCAACCGCAACTTTCGCGACGAGACGCCCAATTACGCCCGCGAGATCCTCGCAGGCCTCGGCCAGCCGCCGCGGCTGATCGTTGCGCTCCACACCAACGAAGCGGGCTACGACGCGGCCTCTTCGCTCTGCGGACCTCCGCCCCCGGCCTATACCGGCAGGGGCGAGATTTCGGTTCTGCTGTGCAACGACCTCTACACGCCGCGCCGCTCGGTCTATGCAGACTGGCCGTTCGACGACACCGACAGCGTCGCGATCGTATCCTACCCCGGCAGCGGCGGACCCGGCGACGGCTATTGCGTCGGGGCGCTCGCCGATGCCGACATGAACATCATGCTCGAACGCGTGATGACCAGCGACGGGTCGCTGTCCAACTTCGCGCTGTTCCACGGCTTGCCCTATGTGAATCTGGAAACGCAGGAGCGCGGCGTCACACCCTCGGGCCTCGGCGATGCGCGCAGCCGGTTGCTGGCGATGATCGGGATTGTGATGGATCGCTGCGCGCCGATCGAGGGCCTGTCGCTGCGCCCGCCACGCGCGCCCGAGCCGATCCGTCCGCCCAAGCGCAAGAAGTGGCGCTAAACCGGGACTAGCGCACCGCGTCCGCGCGGTTATGGTGCGCTGCCATGACACCACGCCATTTGCTCGCGCTCCCGTTCGTCCTGCTCGCCACGCCGGTCCTGGCGCAGGACCTTACCCCCGCCGAAACCGCACAGGTCGATGCGATCGTCAGCGACGCGCTCGCCAAAACCGGGGTGCCGTCCGCTTCCATCGCGATCGTCCGCGACGGGAAGATCGTACTGGCCAAAGCCTATGGCAAACAGTCCGAAACGCTGAAGGATACGAGCGCGGACCGGCCCTACCAGATCGCCTCCATCTCCAAGCAGTTCACCGCCGCCGCGCTGCTGCTGCTCGAGGATGAGGGCAAGCTGAGCCTCGACGACACCGTGTCGAAATGGCTTCCCGGCATATCGGGCGGCGACAAGATCAAGCTGCGGCAATTGCTCAGCCACACATCGGGGCTGCAGGATTACTGGCCGCAGGATTACAGCTTCGCCGCGATGGCCAAGGCCACCACGCCGCAGGGCATCGTCGATCGCTGGGCGAAGAAGCCGCTCGATTTCGAACCGGGCGCGCAGTGGCAATATTCGAACACCGCCTATGTCGTCGCCGGAATGATCGTGGAGAAGGCGGCGGGCAAGCCCTTGCTCGCATACCTCCAGGAGAAGATCTTCAAGCCGCTCGGGATGAAGGCGATCGACCAGGACAAGGCGATCGGCCCAGCTTTCCCGCAAGGTTATGGCCGCTATGCGCTCGGCCCGGTGCGACCTGAAAAGCCGTCGGCGCCGGGCTGGCTATACGCCGCCGGCGAACTGTCGATGTCGGCGGCGGACCTCGCCAAGTGGGACATCGCGCGAATCAACCGCAGCCTGCTCCCCGGCGACGACTGGGAAGCGCAGGAAACCACGGTCAAGCTGACCGACGGCACGGACACTCGGTACGGGCTTGGGGTTTTCGTCCGTAACATCAACGGACGCGTCGGGATCGAGCATAGCGGCGAAGCGGTCGGCTTCATTTCCGAGAACGTTGTCTATCCGAAAGACAAGGCCGCGTTCGTCGTCCTGACCAACAGCTGGTCGGCGGGCGCGGCGTCGCAGATCGCCGGCAAGCTCGCCGCCACCTTCCTGCCACCGCCCGCCAAGACCGCGAGCGGGGACGAAGCACAGGCCGCCACGAAAGCGCGCGTGGTCTTCGACCAATTGCGCGGCGGCACGCTCGACCGGTTGCTGCTGACCGAGGACGCCAATTACTATTTCACGCCGACGGCGATCGCCGATTACCGCGCCAGCCTCGGCCCGCTCGGCGACCCGCAGAGCTTCACGCCCCGCGGCGGCGGCACATTGCGCGGCGGGTTCGTCATCCGCGGCTATGTCATCAAATATGCCGACCGCACGCTGAACCTCAGCACCTTCTTCGACCCGGCGACGGGCAAGATCGAGCAGTTCCTCGTCACGCCGAGCGGCCAGTGACCGACTTTGCCGCGCTGCTCCAGCCCGATCGCGGCCAGCCGGCGCGCACGATCGAAGTCATTCATCCGGACGACTATGCCGACTGGCTGAAGGGCCAACCAAAGCGCATCCGCGCGCTGCTCGACGCCCAGAAGGTGACGGGCAAGGCGGGCAACAAGGCGATCCTGCCCGGCGAGGGCGAGGACTGGTCGGCGCTGCTGGTGTGCGATGATGATCTGTCATCGCCGTGGCGCGTCGCGTCGCAGCCAGGGTTCCTGCCCGAAGGCACCTATCGCCTGAAACCCGCTGAGGTCGGCGCCGCGGGACTCGGCTGGCTGCTCGCGCAATACCGGTTCGATCGTTATACCAAGCCCGACAAGGACAGCGGCCCACGCGTCCTGCTGACCGGCGATCCGGCGAGCATCGACGAAACCGTTCGCCTCGCCCAGGCCACCACCCTGGTGCGCGACCTGGTCAATACCGGGTCGTCGGACATGGGTCCGGCCGAGCTCGAGACCGAAGCGGAGAAGCTCGCGAAGAAGCATCACGCCACCACCCACGTCACGCGCGGCGATGCGCTGGCGAAGGGCTATCCGATGATCGACGCGGTCGGCCGCGCCGCTGCCAAGCATCGCGCGCCCCGCCTGATCGAACTCGAATGGGGGAACCCCAAGCACCCGCGTATCGCTGTGATCGGCAAGGGCGTGTGCTTCGATTCGGGCGGACTCGACATCAAACCGGCCAGCGGCATGCGGCTGATGAAGAAGGACATGGGCGGCGCGGCGCACGCGCTGGCGCTGGCAAGCCTGATCATGGACTCGCGGCTGCCGGTGCGGCTCCACCTGCTGATCCCGGCGGTCGAGAACTCCATATCCGCCGACGCCTTCCGCCCCGGCGACGTGCTGGCGACGCGCAAGGGCCTGACGGTCGAGAACACGAACACCGACGCCGAAGGCCGCCTCGTCCTGGGTGACGCGCTGACCAAGGCTGGCGAAGACAAGCCGGAGCTGATCATCGATTTTGCCACCCTCACTGGCGCAGCGCGTGTAGCGCTCGGCCCGGATTTGCCCGCGACCTTCGTCAACGACGAGGCGCTGGCAAACGAGCTGCTGGCGGCAGGAACGGCGACCTATGACCCACTGTGGCGAATGCCGCTGTGGGACGGCTATGACGAGTATCTCAAGTCCGACATCGCCGACCTGATCAACGCCCCCGACAACGGCTATGCCGGCGCGGTGACGGCGGCGCTGTTCCTCCGCCGCTTCGTCCCCGAAGGCGCCGCCTGGGCGCACCTGGACACGTTCGCCTGGCGCCCGACCGCGAAGAATGGACGACCCAAGGGTGGCGAAGCGTATGGGCTGCGCGCGGCGTGGGCGATGCTAAGGGGGCGGTTTGGGTAAATGAGTAACTGATTGGGAAGCTGTCGCTCGCTCAGAAAATGCCCACCGCTGCGTCGGCCCAGATAAGCATTACGACGCCCAACGCTATCGAAACGATTAGAGAGCGGATGTTCCATCGCGTGGACGCGCGAAAAGCCAACTCAACCGAGCCTCCGAGACACCCTAACAGCAAGCCAGCAGCCAGGAAGTCGTTAAGATCCCAGACAACCTCTTTTGTGAATTGCATTGCGACAAGCGGCAATGCGAGCAGCAAACATAGCGCGCCCCACAACAAGTAGCGCCAATCACCCATACCTGTGCTTTCTCGCCGCACGCTGATCATCGCAAACGCTCCGAAGTTCTTTCTTACAAGACCAGAGCGCACCGATGTCCGCAAGTAGGTCGTTAGCCGACGTCCCCAACGACAGCAGCGGCCTCGATGATCGGCACGAATTTGGCAGCCGTCAGGCTTGCGCCACCGACCAGCGCGCCGTCGACGTCGCCCGCGCCGAGCAGTTCCGCTGCATTGTCGGGCGTCACCGACCCGCCGTACAATATCCGCATCCCCTCGGCCTGATTGCCGATCATCGCGCGCAGCTGTTCGCGGATCGCGCCGTGCATCGCCGCGACATCCGCCGCCGTCGGCGTGCGCCCGGTGCCGATCGCCCAGACCGGTTCATAGGCGATCGACAGCCAGTCCGCCGCCGCGCCATCGGGCAGCGACCCCGCGACCTGCGCCGTCACCACCGCTTCCGCATCGCCCGCATCACGCTGGTCGAGCGTTTCGCCGACGCACAGGATGGCCGCGATGCCGTTGCGATACGCGGCCTCCGCCTTGCCCTTCACATCGGCGTCGGTCTCGCACTGGTCGGCGCGGCGCTCGCTATGCCCGACGATCGTGAAGATCGCCCCCGCTTCCTTGACCATCGCCGCCGATACGCAACCGGTATGCGCGCCCTTGTCGGCGGCATGCACGTCCTCCGCCCCGATCGCCAGGCCGGGAACGAGCTGAACGGCAGGCGCGATCAGCGTCGCGGGGACCGCCACCGCGACATCGACCTCCGGCGCGGCCAGCGCCGCCGTGCGAATGCCGTCGAGCTCGACCAGCGACGCCAAACTCCCGTTCATCTTCCAATTGCCCGCGATCAGCTTGCGCCGTGTCATAGATCCTCCCGTTTTCGCCGCCCGCGATAACGCGCGCGGGGCAACAGGCAACCCGCTTGATGCCTGCGCGCCCTCCCCCTAAAGCGAGCGATCATTTTCGCACAATCGATCGGTTTCCATGCTCGGTATCTTTCGCGGCTTTCTGAATTCGAAGGTCGGCCTCATCATTACCTTCGCCGTGCTCGGCATCATCGCGCTGGCGTTCGGGCTGGGCGACGTGACCGGACTGCGCTCGAACGCGGTCAATGGCGGCCCGACCGGATCGACGCTGGTCACGATCGGCAAGGAAGCGGTCACGTCGACCGAGATCCGGGCCAATACCGAACGGACGATCAACGCCTATCGCCAGCAATACCCGCAACTGACGATGGAGGAATTCATCACCAAGGGCGGCTTTGACGGTCCGTTCGAGAACCGCATCAACTCGACCGCGCTGGCTTTGTTCGGCGAAAGCCAGGGGATGCGCGTCGGCCGCGCGCTGGCGGACACGGAAATCACGTCGCAGCCGCAGTTCAAGGGGCTCGACGGCAAGTTCGACCGCGAACTCTACAAGCAATTTCTCGCTCAACAGCGGATGGGCGACGCCGAGCTCCACACCGAAATCGGGCGCAACATGCTGGCCCAGCTCGTGATCGGACCGATGTTGCCGCAGGCGACCGGCACGCTGGCCGCACCAGCCTCGATCGCGACGCCGTATGCGTCGATGCTGCTCGAAAAGCGCACCGGTACGGTCGCGTTCATCGACACGAAGAAAATCCCGCAGGGCGCCCCCGTCACCGACGCCGAAGCCGCCGCTTATTACAAGGCGAATATCGACCGCTACACCGTGCCGGAACGCCGTTCGGTACGGTATGCCACCGTCTCGATCGCCGATCTGCGCGCCAAGTCGGCGCCCACCGACGCCGAGATCGCCAAGGCCTATACCGCTGCCGCCGCGACCTTCGCGCCGACCGAGAAACGATCGATGCGTCAGGTCGTGCTGCTCGACCAGAAAAGCGCCGATGCGCTGGCGGCAAAGGTCCGCAGCGGCACCCCGATCGAGGCCGCGGCCAAGGCGGTCGGACTCGACGCCGGTCTGCTCGCCGACCAGACTAAGGCGGCCTACGCCGCCCAGACCAGCGCCGCGATCGCCGACCAGCTGTTCGCCGCCAACGAAGGCGCAGTGATCGGGCCGGTCAAGACCGCGCTCGGCTGGGCGGTGATCCATCTCGAAAAGATCACCAAGGTCCCCGGCAAGACGCTGGAACAGGCCAAGCCTGACCTGGTCAAGACCCTGACCGACCAGAAGACCGCCGTCGCCGCCAGCGCTTTGCGCGCCCAGATCAGCGACGCGATCGCCAACAACGCGACCATCGACGAGATCGCGCAGAAGCTCTCCCTGACGCTTCAATCCTCGCCCGCGCTCGACGCGCAGGGGAACGATCCCGACACCAAGACGCCGCCCCCCGCCCAGCCCGATCCGCTGCGCGCGGTCCTGAGCGCGGTCGCGTTCCAGGCCGATGTCGAGGACAATCCGCAAATCGCGCCGGTCGACAAGGAGGGCGGCTTCGCGCTGGTCAAGCTCGACAAGGTCGTTCCCGCCGCGCCGCGTCCGCTCGCCAGCGTGATCGACGAGGTGAAGAAGAACTTCATCGTCGATCGCCAGGTGCGCGCGGCGCGCGACGTCGCCACCGCCGTCCGCGACAAGGTCGGCAAGGGAACGCCGCTCGCCAAGGCCCTGGCCGAAACCGGCATCGCGTTCGACGCGACCAAGCCCATCACCGGCACGCGCGGACAACTCGTCGGCACGAACAAGCCCGACCGCGGCCTGATCCTGTTGTTCAACACGCCGCAGGGCGCCGCAAAGGTACTCGAAGCGCCATACAAGGGCGGCTGGTTCGTGATCGTCACCGATTCGATCCAGCGAGGCGACGCCCGCCAGAAACCCGACGAGATCAAGAGGTTGCAGGCCTATCTCGGCGGTCAGGCTGCCGACGAATATGCCCAGCAGTTCGTCCGGGCGGTGCGCAATCAGGTGGGCGTGAAGCGCAACGACGCGGCGATCAATGCGCTGCGCGCCGAACTGCTTGGCCAGGGCGGTTCGCCCGACGGCCAGTAAGTCCGGCGATGGTCGAGGGGGCGGAAGCGGCGCGGGCGGCGATCGCCGCCGGACGGCCCGCGCTCGTGTGGCGCAGGCAAGTTGCCGATACCGAAACGCCGGTCGCCGCCGCGCTCAAGCTGATCGAGCCCGAACGCGGCGACTTCCTGCTCGAATCGGTCGAGGGCGGCGCGGTGCGCGGGCGGCACAGCCTGCTCGGGCTCGCCCCCGATTTGGTGTTTCGCGCGAAGGGCGAGCGAGCGGAAATCAACCGGCACTGGCTGACCGACCGCGCGGCGTTTGCGGACGCCGGCAAGCCGACCCTCGACGCCTTTCGCGATCTCGTCGCGTCGTGCCGGATGGACGCCGTCCCCCCCGAACTGCCGCGCGCGCTGGCCTGTCTGGTCGGCTATTTCGGCTATGAGACGGTGGGATTGGTCGAAACGCTGCCGCGTCCCGCAGGCGACGGCCTGGGCCTCCCCGACATGGTGTTCGTTCGCCCGACCGTTGTGCTGATCTTCGACCGGCTGGCGGACCAATTGTTCCTCGTCGCGCCGCTCTGGCCCGACAGCGGCCTGACTGCAGACCGTGCGATCGCCCTGGCGGAGGAGCGGATCGACGCGGTCGCGGCGCGGCTGGCAAGCGCCGCCGCCCCTGCCCCACGCGCCGGCGATTTACCCGAACCCGCTTTGACCCCGGTGCTGCCCGAGGGCGCATATCGGTCGATGGTGCTCAAGGCGAAGGACTATATCGCGGCTGGCGACATCTTTCAGGTCGTGCTCGCGCAACGCTTCACCGCACCGTTCGTGCTGCCGCCGATCGAACTCTACCGCGCGCTCAGGCGAATCAACCCCTCGCCGTTCCTGTATTTCCTCGATCTGCCCGATTTCGCGCTGTCTGGGTCGAGTCCGGAAATCCTCGTCCGGCTGCGCGACGGCGACGTCACGATCCGTCCGATCGCCGGCACGCGCCCGCGCGGCGCGACCGCCAGCGAAGACGAGGAAAACCGCACGTCCCTGCTCGCCGATCCCAAGGAACGCGCCGAGCATCTGATGCTGCTCGATCTCGGGCGTAACGATGCGGGTCGCGTCGGCGCGGCCGGCAGCGTGCGCGTCACCGACAGTTATACGGTCGAGATGTACAGCCACGTCATGCACATCGTCTCTAACGTCGTCGCGCGGCTGGATGACGGCAAGGACGCGCTCGACGCGCTGTTCGCGGGTTTCCCCGCCGGGACCGTCTCTGGCGCGCCCAAGGTTCGCGCGTGCGAGATCATCGCCGAACTCGAGCCAGAAGCGCGCGGCGCTTATGCCGGCGGCGTCGGCTATTTCTCGCCCGACGGATCGATGGATTCGTGCATCGTGCTCAGGACCGCCATCGTCAAGGACGGCGTGATGCACGTTCAGGCGGGTGCTGGAATCGTGGCGGATTCGACCCCCGAATACGAACAGCGCGAATGCGAGGCGAAGGCCGGCGCCCTCCTCGCTGCTGCGCGCGAAGCCGTCGCCCGGGCGCAGGATGCGCGGTTCGGGCAGTAGGCCTCCACAATCAAGGCGCTACCCCGTCGTGGCCTGAACCTAACCTAGGACGATCACTGCACCGGCTGGTTCGGATCCTCGTTGGTGCCCTTGGCGCGTTTCTCCGCCTTGAACTGGCGGGCGATCGCGCGCGCGCAGCCGGTCTGCCCGCCCGATCCCACCGGCGAACACGTATCGGGCAACCCCGCCGCCTCGCGGCTGGTCTGTTCGTCGGTCGCGAGCCGCGTGGTCCAGGCCTGGTTCTTCGAGGGGATAGGCCCGCTCTCGCGCAGTTCCTTGGGAATGCGATAGGGATTGTCGACGCGGTTGCAGACGACAATCTCGTCCGCGGTCGATTCGGGACATTTGTCGGTCGCGCTGATCGTCACCGACTTGATCCGCGCGGGCGGCTGGCCGGATTCGGCCTGCTTGTCCTGCGCGATGGCGCCGACAGGGAGCGCGAGCAGGGTCAGCGCGACAAGAGCGGTACGGATCATGAAACTGCGACCTTTGGTTGAGTGGCTTCAACGCCACCGAGATAGGATCGATCCCGTATCAATCCAACCGCGCGCGGGCCGAAACGCGGCGAAACGAAGGCGCGGTGTCGATTGTCGTCGCGGACGAGACCCGCTAGCGGGACCGCGATGATCCTGGTTATCGACAATTACGACAGCTTCACCTGGAACCTGGTCCATTACCTGATGGAGCTGGGCCAGGAGGTGCGGGTCGTGCGCAACGACGCGCTGACCGCGCGCGACGCGATCGCGAGCAATGCCGAAGGCTTCCTGATCTCGCCCGGCCCGTGCACCCCCAACGAGGCCGGGATCAGCCTCGATCTGGTCGCGGCGTGCGCGGAGGCGGGCAAGCCGCTGCTCGGCGTGTGCCTGGGCCATCAGTCGATCGGCCAGCATTTCGGCGGGCGCGTGGTGCGCGGCGGGCTGATGCACGGCAAGACGTCGGCGATCACGCATGACGGCACGGGCCTGTTCGCGGGCGTCCCCTCCCCGTTCCGGGCGACGCGCTATCACTCGCTGGTGGTCGAGGAAATTCCGGCCGAGCTGGTGGTGAACGCGACCGCCGACGACGGCTTCGTGATGGGCTTCCGCCACCGCGACCTCCCGATCCACGGCGTGCAGTTCCATCCGGAGAGCATCGCGACCGAGCATGGCCACGCGCTGCTGGCGAACTTCCTGGAGATCGCGGGCCTGAAGCCGAAGGCGTTGGCGTGACCAGCGTCTCGCTGCTGCCCGATCCCGCGACCCCGCTGTCGCACGAATCCGCGCGGCAGGCCTTCGCCGACATCCTCGACGCCAAAGCCAGCGAGGAAGCGATCGCCGACTTCCTGATCGCGCTCAGCGATCGCGGCGAGACCAGCATCGAGATCGCCGAGGCCGCCCGCGCGCTGCGCGACCGCCTGATCCCGATCGACGCGCCGCCGACCGCGATCGACGTGTGCGGCACCGGCGGCGACGGGCACCACACGCTCAACGTCTCGACCGCGGTGTCGCTGGTGGTCGCGGCCAACGGCGTCCCCGTCGCCAAACATGGCAACCGCGCCGCCTCCAGCAAGGCCGGCGCCGCCGACACGCTCGAAGCGCTCGGCCTCGATATGGAGCGCGCCGGCGCGATGGCTCAGGCCACTCTCGCCGATCTCGGCATCTGTTTCCTGTTCGCCGCCAACCACCACCCGGCGATGAAGCGCATCACCCCGATCCGCCGGCGCATCGGCAAGCGCACGATCTTCAACCTGATGGGTCCGCTCGCCAACCCCGCGCACGTCACGCGCCAGCTGATCGGCATTGCCCGCCCCGATTATGCTGAAACCTATGCCGAGGCGCTGGGCGCGCTCGGCACCGAAGCCGGGCTGATCGTGTCGGGCGAGGAAGGGCTCGACGAAGTGTCGGGCGCCGGGCCGACCGTCGCGATCAGCGTCGGCCAGCTTTCGATGCCCGCCCGCATCGCGCCGGAGGATGCCGGCCTGCCCCGTCACCCGATCGCAGCGATCCATGGCGGCGATCCCGCCTACAACGCCGCCGCCTTGCGCCGCCTGCTCCAAGGCGAACATGGCGCCTATCGCGACGCTGTCCTGATCAACGCCGCCGCCGCCTTGATGGTCGCGGGCCATGTCGACAGCCTAACCGAGGGTGCGGAGGAAGCGGCCGAAATGATCGACCGCGGGCTTGCCAACGCGCTGCTCGACTGCTGGATCGCCTATAAATGACCGACATCCTGCAACGCATCGTCGAGACCAAGCGCGCCGAGGTCGCCGCGAAGAAGGCGACCACCTCGCTCGCCAGCCTGGACGCGATGATCGCGCGCCGCGACGCCCCGCGCGGGTTCAAGGCCGCGCTCGACAAGCGGGCGAAGACCGGCCCCGCGTTGATCGCCGAGATCAAGAAGGCCAGCCCCTCAAAGGGCTTGATCCGCGCCGATTTCGATCCGCCCGCCCACGCCCGCGCCTATCAACGGGGCGGCGCGACTTGCCTGTCGGTCCTGACCGACGAGCAATATTTCCAGGGTGACGACGCCTATCTTCGCGCCGTCCATGACGCCGTCGCGCTGCCGGTCATCCGCAAGGATTTCATGATCGATCCGTGGCAAGTTCACGAAAGCCGCGCGCTGGGCGCCGACGCGATCCTGATCATCGTTGCCGCACTGGACGACGGAGCGATGGCGGAGATCGAGGCGGCGGCGATCGACTGCCGGCTCGACGCGCTGGTCGAGGTGCACGACGAACGCGAGATGGAACGCGCTCTGAAGCTGAAGTCGCGGCTGATCGGCGTCAACAACCGCGACTTGCGCGACTTTACCGTCAGTTTCGACCGCACCTGGGAGCTGGTCGGCAAGGCGCCCGAAGGCTGCACCTTCGTCGCCGAAAGCGGGCTGACCGGCCGCGCCGATCTCGACGCGATGCGCGCGCACGGCATCAACTGCTTCCTGGTCGGCGAGGCGTTGATGCGCGCGGCCGATGTGGAGGCGGCGACGCGGGAGCTGTTGGCACAGTAGAACCCGTTCGGGCTGAGCTTGTCGAAGCCCGTGTCCGGCACACGCCCTTCGACAAGCTCAGGGCGAACGGAGTAGGGAGGAAGCGATGACCACCCTCACCCATATCGACGACACGGGCGCGGCCCGGATGGTCGATGTCTCGGCCAAGCCCGACACGCAACGCCGCGCCGTGGCCGAAGGCCGTATCGCGATGTCGGCGGACGCCGCCGCCGCGATCCGGGATGGCGCGGTCGCGAAGGGCGACGTCCTCGCCGTCGCGCGCGTCGCCGGGATCATGGCGGCCAAACGCACCGGAGACCTCATCCCGCTCTGCCACCCCCTCCCCATCGCCAGCGTCGCGATCGACTTGGCACCCGACGACGCCGGCGTCACCGCCACCGCGAGCGTCACCACCACCGGCAAGACCGGGGTCGAGATGGAAGCGATGACCGCCGTCTCGGTCGCGCTGCTGACGATCTACGACATGACCAAGGCGGTCGATAAGGCAATGGTGATCGGCGGCGTGCGCCTGATCGAAAAGACCGGCGGCAAATCGGGCGACTGGCGCGCGCCCTAAGGCTTTACGCGCCGGAACCGGATCGTCCGCCCGTACCGTTCGAACACCAGATCGCCGCCCGCGCGCGTCAGCGGCGTCGCCCGAAAATCGACCTTCCCCAGATCGTTCGGCTCGAACCGGAACGCAAACCCGTATCCCTTGGCGGGGTCGATCGTCACCGGCGCGCTCGCCAGGTCGAACATATCGAGCGACGGCGCGACCTTTACCGGCGGATTACCCGGATCGATCGCGATCGACGTGTCGCCCTCGCCCAATTGCTGATCGATCACGCGCCCGTCGGTCAGCACGACGTGCGCGTCGAAATATTGCCGGCTCATCCCGCTCGGCAACGCCAGCGTGATCCTCACCGTCCCGCGCGGCGCGACCGTCTGCCCGATCAGGCTGAACCGCGGCGGCGTTACCCGATCGCTGGTCAACCGCACCACGCGATCATCGGCAGCCCACGTCCCCGCCGCCTGTTCGTCGAGCGCGCCATAGGACATGGCATAATCGAACCGCCCATCGGCCTTCAGCCGCAACCCTACCGCCATTTCCATCTGCCCGCCGTCATAGGTGCCTATCAAGGCCGCGGGATGGGGGTCGGCCGCCGCGGCGACGAGTGCGGGCAACATCATCGCGATCAACGCCCTCATGCCCGCTCCCCCGCAAAATGCTGTCCCGACGCCGTCGCACTATGCCATAGCGGCGGCATGTCGTCTCCCACCCCATGCGACCCCTGCGCCGTATGACCCTCCTGCCCGTCGCCGACGCCCAGGCGCGGTTGTTCGCGATGGCGCCGCGCGTCGCCACAGAGACGGTCTCGCTGGCGCAGGCAGCCGGGCGCTGGACGGCGGCGCCGGTGATCGCACGCCGATCGCAACCCGCCGCCGACCTGTCGGCGATGGACGGCTATGCGATCCGCTTCGCCGACTTGCCCGGCCAGTGGCGCGTGATCGGCGAGAGCGCGGCCGGGCGCGCCTTTGCCGGACCGGTCGGGCCGGGCGAGGCGGCACGCGTCTTCACCGGGGCGGCGATGCCGACGGGTACCGACAGCGTATTGGTGCAGGAAGAAGCGGCGCGTGACGGCGACACCTTGCGCTTGTCCGGCGAAGGGCCGCCCGTGCTGGGCAAGAGCGTGCGGCGCAAGGGTCTCGATTTCAACGCGGGCGACACGCTGATCGTAGCAGGCGAGCGGCTGACCCCCGCACGGATCGCGCTGGCGGCGACCGGCGGGCATGGCGAACTGACGGTCGCCCGGCGGCTCCGCGTCGCGATCCTGGCGACGGGGGACGAGTTGATAGCCCCCGGCGCAACTTCCGACGATCCGCTCACGCTGCCAGAAGGCAATAGTGCGATGCTCGCCGCGATGCTCGCCGACCTGCCCGTCGATGTAGAATCTCTTGGCATCATCCCCGACCGGCTCGACGCGCTCACCGCCGCGTTCACCGGGTCACAGGCCGATATCGTCGTCACCACCGGGGGCGCGTCGGTCGGCGACCACGACCTTGTCCGCCCCGCGCTGGAGGTGGCGGGCGGGGCGGTAAACTTCTGGCGAATCGCGATCCGGCCGGGCAAGCCGATGCTGGCCGGAACGCTCGGCGATGCGGTCGTCCTCGGCCTGCCCGGCAATCCCGTGTCGGCGTTCGTCACCGCCACCCTGTTCCTCCGCCCCCTGATCGCGGCGATGGCGGGCGCGCGACACCCATTGCCACGAACACTGACCGCAACGCTGGCTGAATCGCTGCCCGCGAACGACCATCGGCAGGATTATCTGCGCGCAACGATTTCCAACGGGCGCGTCGCCACGGCCGCCATCCAGGACAGTTCGATGCTCGCGACCCTGGCCCGCGCCGACTGTCTGATCGTCCGCGCATCGCACGCGCCGGCCGCCCAAACGGGCGACACGGTGGAGATCATCGCGCTCGCTTGACTTGCCGTTTTATGTTCCATATTGGTTCCGCGTCTGTTCTAGGACGGAGGAACATCATGCTCACGAAGAAGCAGCACGAACTCATCTGCTTCATCAACGACCGGCTCGCCGAAACAGGCGTATCGCCGTCGTTCGAGGAAATGAAGGACGCGCTCGACCTCAAGTCGAAATCGGGCGTGCACCGCCTGATTTCCGCGCTCGAGGAGCGTCAGTTCCTGCGTCGCCTGCCCAATCGCGCGCGCGCGCTCGAAGTTTTGAAGATGCCCGAACGCGCCGAAAAGCGCGGCGCGGCGGTTCCAAAGCCCAGCAACTTCCGCCCCATCCCCGAACCCGCCAACGACGTGATCGAAATCCCGCTGCACGGCCGCATCGCCGCCGGCGTACCGATCGAAGCGTTTGAGGGCACGTCAACCCTCTCGGTTCCCGCGGCACTACTCGGAAATGGCGAACATTATGCGCTGGAAGTGTCGGGCGATTCGATGGTCGAGGCGGGTATTCTCGACGGCGATTATGCGCTGATCCGCCGCACCGAAACGGCGCGCGATGGCGAAATCGTCGTCGCGCTGATCGAAGACAGCGAGGCGACGCTCAAATATTTCCGTCGCGAAGGCGCTATGGTCCGGCTCGACCCGGCCAATCGCGCCTACGATCCGCAGCGTTATTCCCCGGCGCAGGTCCGCGTGCAGGGTCGCCTCGCGGGTTTGCTGCGGCGCTACGACTGACGATCCACGGGTGACGGTCACCGGGCGAGCGGACGGTGACGACCTGCCCGCTCGACAGCGCGATCGCCACGCCGCCGGTCCTGCGCAGCGCCAGCGCGTCGAGCTTTAGCCATTTCGGCGTGCAAGTGCGCGGCAAGCGGCGATCGCTGACAACGATGTCCGCCGATCGGCACGCAGCGACGAGCTGCTCGATCGGGAGCTGATAGACGCTCCGCGTGGCGAGGATGCGGAACGTGTGTCCGCCCGACGCGACCGTCGCCAGGCACGCATCGCGGCTGCACGACGCGAACGGTTGTTCGGACAGTAACAGCGCTCCGCCATCGACCCCCACATTCTCGGCCATCGTGTCACGGGCATAGTCGCCCGCCCGGTCACGCAGCATCGCCACACCACCGCCCGGCGTCCGGACCGCGAGATGCTGGCCGTCTCCTGATACAAGCAGGTCAGGCGCGGGCGTCGCCAGCGCCCAGAACGCTCCGACGGCAAACGGCCCGATCCCCGCCAGCCGCCACCGCGTCCGCCACAGCACAACCCACAACCCGCCGGCGATCATCAGCCCATAGGCTCCGCCCGGCATCGCGGGCAGCATCGCGAGCGATCCCGGCGCACCCGCGGCACTATGCGCAACCCACAGCAAGAGGTTGAGCGCCTTTCCCGTCACCCACCAGAACGGCGCCCCCAGCCCCACCGCGTCGAACGCCAGCGCCAGCGCTTCCGCCGGCATGATCACGAACGTCGTCAGCGGGATCGCGACGATGTTGGCAAACGCGCCGTAAAGACCGCTCTTATGGAAATGGTAGAGCGCGATCGGCGCCAGCGCAGCCTCGACCATCACGCCGGTCAGCAGCAGCGACGCGACCTCCCGAGTGGCCTTCCGCCACCACGCCTCGTCGCGCTTCATGAACCAGGCTTTGACGCGCGGCTGTTCGTGCAGGGCGACGATCGTTGCCACCGCCGCGAACGACAATTGGAAACTCGGCCCCATCAGCGCCTCGGGCCACAACAGCAGCACGACGAAGGCGCCCGTCGCGACTAGCCGCAAGGTGATCGCCTCGCGCCCCATCGCCAGCGCCGCCAGCACCAGCAACGCCGCGATGCACGACCGGGCGGTCGGCACTTGGCCACCGGTCAGCAATGTATAGCCGATCGCCGCCAGCGCCCCGAACCCCGCTGCGATCACCGGGATTCGCGTGCGCAGCGCCAGCCACGGCCACAAAGCGAGCAGCCGAGTCATCGCCCAGATCGTCCCGGCAACCACCGCCGTGATGTGCAACCCGCTGACCGACAACAGGTGGGCAAGGCCGGATCGCCGCATCGCGTCCGAATCGACCTCACTGATCGCCCCTTCGTCCCCCGCCGCCAGCGCCGCCGCGACGCCGCCCTCGCTCCCCGGCAAGCGCGCTTCGATATGCGCCGCGAGCGCGGCCCTCAGGCCGTTCGACCCGCTGCCAGGCGTCAGCACCGTAACCGGCGCGATCCCCTTCCCCGTCGCGCCCAGCCGATCGAACCACGCGACGCGGCGGAAATCATAAGCGCCCGGCACGGTCGCCGCGTTGGGCGGCATCAGCCGGGCCTGCAGCCTGATCGTCGCGCCGATGCCAAGATCGGCCGGCATGTCGCTCTGCGCGAGATTGACTCGAATGCGCGGCGGCAAGGCGGGCGGCGGCCGCGCCGCGTCACGATCGGTGTCGCTCTCCACCGCCAGCGGCGCCAGCCGAAGCCGCACCAGTTCGCGCGCCGGCAGTGGCTCCACTCCTTCGACTCGCGCCGTCATTGTCACGATCGTCGGCCGCGCCAGTACGGGAGCGGCGACGCTTTCCGCCCGCGACCACGCCAGCGCGATCCCCAGTGCCGCCATCGCAGCGCCGATCGCCACCGATCGCCCCGCGCGTCCATGCCGCCCCACCGCAATCGCCGCCAGCGCAACGGCGCCGAGCGCGCACATCGCCGCGACCCATTGCGCCGGATCGGGCAACACGAACCATACGGCGGTCCCGCCCCCCAGCGCCACTGGCAGCCACAGCGGCAACTGGTCCCGCTCCGCCTCCAACCACGCCTCAAGTGCGTCGCGCGCACGCCGGCCCCTTGCGGCCTGCGTTTGAAGCCACGAAATGTAAGTGCTAGAGGCCCCCTCGGCGATCGTCGCCATATGTCTTTCAGCTTGGGAGCACGCGCGGTTGAGCGCAAGTTCTGATCCCGGATCGCTTATCGGCGCATCCGATACCAACGTCGTCACCCGGTTCGCACCTTCGCCGACCGGCTATCTGCATATCGGCGGTGCGCGCACCGCGTTGTTTAACCTGCTGTTCGCGCGGCATCATGGCGGCAAGTTCCTGCTTCGGATCGAGGATACCGACCGCGCGCGATCGACGCAGCCGGCGATCGACGCGATCCTCGACGGCATGCGCTGGCTCGATCTCGACTGGGACGGCCCGGAAACCTATCAATTCGCCCGCGCCGATCGCCACGCCGAGGTCGCGATGGCAATGGTCGAAAAGGGCGCTGCGTACCGCTGCTACCTGACGCAGGACGAACTTGCGCAGATGCGCGCCGAGGCGGAGGCGGCGAAGAAGCCGCTGCGCATCCGCTCGCCGTGGCGCGACCGCGTGCCCAACGACCCGTCCGCGCCGCATGTCATCCGCCTGAAAGCGCCGACCGAAGGCGCGACGACGATCCACGATCGCGTGCAGGGCGAAGTCACCGTCCAGAATGCAGAAATCGACGACCTCGTCCTGCTCCGCTCCGACGGCACGCCGACCTATATGCTCGCGGTGGTGGTAGACGACCACGACATGGGCGTGACGCACGTCATCCGCGGCGACGACCACCTTAACAACGCGTTCCGCCAGTTGCCGATCTATCGCGCGATGGGCTGGCCGGAACCCGTCTATGCGCACATCCCGCTGATCCACGGATCGGACGGCGCCAAACTGTCGAAGCGTCACGGCGCGCTCGGCGTCGATGCCTATCGCGACGAAATGGGCCTGCTCCCCGAAGCGGTCGACAATTACCTGTTACGGCTCGGCTGGGGGCATGGCGACGACGAGATCATCAGCCGCGATCAGGCGATCCAGTGGTTCGACCTGGCCGGCGTCGGCAAATCACCGAGCCGGTTCGACCTGAAGAAGCTGGAGAACCTTAACGGTCATTATATCCGCGAGGCCGACGATACGCGCCTTGCCGATCTGGTCGCCGCGCGGCTTCCCAATTCGCTCAACGAAACGCAGCGCAACCTGCTGCGCCGCACCATGCCTTTTCTCAAGCCCCGCGCCGCCAATCTGATCGAGCTCGCGGATGGCAGCGCGTTCCTTTTCTCGGTCCGGCCGCTCCAAATCGATACGGACGCGGCGCCGCTTCTCGCGGGAGACGCACCGGCGCTTCTTTCGCAGTTGCACACCGCGCTTGACGCCGCCGAAAGCTGGGATACGGAGACTTTGGAAAACGCGGTCCGGCGGGTCGCCGAGGATGCCGGGGTTAAGCTGGGCCAGGTTGCGCAACCGCTGCGCGCCGCGCTGACCGGCAAGCGTACCTCTCCCGGCATTTTCGATGTGCTTGCCGTCCTCGGCCGCGAAGAAAGCCTGGGCCGCATCGCCGATCAGATGGCGTAAGGATTCGAAGGGAAAGACGATGACCGACACTTCCACCATCAAGCTCGGCGACCATGACTATGCGGTGATGTCGGGCAGCGTCGGTCCCGACGTGATCGACATCCGCAAGCTCTATGCCGACACCGGGATGTTCACCTACGATCCGGGCTTCACCTCGACCGCGAGCTGCGAAAGCGCGTTGACCTATATCGACGGCGACGAGGGAGTACTGCTCCACCGCGGCTATCCGATCGGCCAGCTCGCCGAAGAATCGAGCTTCATGGAAGTCAGCTACCTCCTGCTCAACGGCGAACTGCCGTCAGCAAAGGAGCTGCACGACTTCACGCATACGATCACCCGGCACACGATGCTGCACGAACAGCTGATGACCTTCTATCGCGGGTTCCGGCGCGACGCGCACCCGATGGCGATCATGTGTGGCGTGGTCGGTGCGCTCTCGGCTTTCTATCACGATTCGACCGACATCAACGACCCGCAGCAGCGCATGATCGCGTCGCATCGCCTGATCGCGAAGATGCCGACGATCGCAGCCATGGCCTACAAGTACAGCGTCGGCCAGCCGTTCCTCTACCCGGACAACGACTTGTCCTACACCGGCAACTTCCTGCGCATGACTTTCGGCGTGCCCGCGGAAAAATACGACGTGAACCCGGTGGTAGAAAAGGCGCTCGACCGCATCTTCATCCTCCATGCCGACCACGAACAGAACGCATCGACCTCGACCGTCCGCCTCGCCGGTTCGTCGGGCGCCAATCCGTTCGCGTGCATCGCGGCGGGCATCGCCTGCCTGTGGGGCCCGGCGCATGGTGGCGCGAACGAAGCAGCCCTCAACATGCTGCGCGAGATCGGCACGCCCGACCGCATTCCGGAATTCATCGCGCGCGCGAAGGACAAGAACGACCCGTTCCGCCTGATGGGCTTCGGCCACCGCGTGTACAAGAATTACGATCCGCGCGCGACGGTGATGCAGCAGACAGTGCGCGAGGTGTTCGACGCGCTGAAGGTCAATGACCCGGTGTTCGAAGTCGCGCTGCAGCTTGAGCACATGGCGCTCAACGATCCGTATTTCATCGACAAGAAGCTGTTCCCCAACGTCGATTTCTACTCGGGCGTGATTCTGTCGGCGATCGGCTTCCCGACGACGATGTTCACCGCCTTGTTCGCGCTCGCCCGCACCGTCGGCTGGGTCGCCCAGTGGAACGAGATGATCAGCGATCCCGCGCAGAAGATCGGCCGTCCGCGTCAGCTGTATACGGGTCCGACCCAACGCGACTACGTTCCGGTCGGCAAGCGCTGATGCGGCTGCTGTTCACCATCGCCGGCGTCTTGTGCGTCGCGATGGGCGGCTTGTGGTTCCTCCAGGGCGCCGGAATCGTCCATTGGCCGGCGTCGAGCTTCATGCTCGACATCCGTATCTGGATGCTCTGGGGCGGGTTGCTCGCTCTGTTCGGCCTGATGCTGATCGGCTGGGGCCGGCGGCGGCGCTGAGGCAATGACGTCATCGCTGCCTCGCGTGTTCTTCGACGCGAACGACGGGACGATGGAACACGGCTATTGGCTGATCTTCGAGCAGTCGAAGGCTGACCTAGCAGCATTAGGCGGCGCCTTGCGCGACGGACTTCTCGTCCAACTATACTCGCCGAACGAAATCGAGGTCCAAGCGATCCTGCGCTTTGAATGGGATAGCCATCGCGGCGGCATGTGGATCGGTCAGCCCATCGAGGAGACGCTTGTCCTGCTCGATGGCTCGCGAACTTAGTCTATCTAACTGCTCCGTCCCGGCAGGCTCAGCATGAACCGCGCGCCCTCGCCCGGCGCTGAATCGACGGTCAAGTCACCGCCCATCGCCCGCGCCAGCCGGCGCGCAATGTAGAGACCCAGACCGCTGCCGCCCGGCTCGCTCGGGTCGACGCGTTCGAACTTTTCGAAAATGTGCTCCTGGTCCTCGGCGGCTATGCCCTTGCCCTGGTCCGCGACGATGATCACCGCGGTCTGGCGGTCGCGGTGCGTCCGCACCCACACCATCCCGCCCTCGGGCGAATAGCGCACCGCATTTCCGATGAGATTGACCAGGATTTGCAGCACGCGCTTGAACTCCCCAATCGCGGGTGCTGCGTCTCCGTCCTGGGGCCGATCGATCCGTACATTGCGCTCGGCCGCGCGCACGCTGAGCAGACCGGCGGCGCGGCGGCCGAGATCGGCGAGATCGATCGGTTCGGCGGCAGCGGCGAAATCAGGCCGTTCGATCGCCTGCAGGTCGACCAGATCGTCGACCAGCGCCATCAAATGCCGCCCCGCGCTCGCGATATCGGCGGCGTATTCGACATAGTCCTGCCGGATCGGACCGTCGGTCTGCGCATTGATGCTGTCGGCGTTGGCGATGATCCGCCCCAGCGGCAGCTGCAGCGCGCGCTGCAGCCGCCCCTCAAACGCCTCGGTCAGTGTTTCGCCGGCTGGCTCTGCGGGAACGGGAGCAGCAACCGCAGCGCCGCGCCGCGCCGCGCCGACATAACCCGCGAACTTGCCCGCGCCGTCCAACCGAGGCCGCGCGGACAGCATCACCGTCGCGCCGGTTGCGCGGACCGTCGCGGGCTGGTCATTGAAGGGACCGTGCGCCAGCAGCACCGCGAACAACGGCATCGCGCCATGCTCGTCGGGTATCGGCGTCATCAGCGCGTCGAGCGGCTCGCCTAGCAGGCCATTCGGCTCGATCCCGTATTGCGCCGCCTCGGCTCCGATGGCCGTCAAGTGCAGTGTCGCGTCGGTCTCCCACGACCAATCCGCGTCGCGCAGCAACAGGTCACGTTCGCGCCGCGCCGAATCGATCGGCGGCGTCCACGGCGCCTTCACGCGCCAGCCACTGACCGCTAGCCTGACGCCGCTATCGACGGGATCGGCGCGCACCCACAATTCGACATCGTCGGGCCCGTCCGCCGCCAGCACATGCCGCGACACGGTGATGCCCAGCCGCTGCGCCAGCCGCGCCAGCACGGCGATTTGCGGCACAGCAAACGGTTGGCCGATCGCACCGCCTGCGCGCGCATTAAGTTCCTCGAGCGGGCCGTCCGCTTCCATCAGCCGCCCATCGCGATCGACGAACCCATGGACCGCCGCTTCGCTCATCGCGCGGCCTTCAACGCGGCAATCGCGGCACGAAAGTCGGCCGGCAACGTCAGCGGTGCGAGCGCCGCGCGCGCTTCGTCGGCGCCCACACCCATGACGGCGTCGAGCTGATCGGCGAACGCTTCGACATCGTGGCTCAGCGCAAGCCCGATCTTAGCGATCGTCGCGCGGTCGAGATCGATCGCGCGGAGCGCGAGCCACAAGGAATCGCCGCCGGTTACGACCAACTGGCGCGCGGCGGCAAAATCGGCACGCAGCGCGAACGCCAGCAGCGCCACAAACAGCCCGATGCTCCGATCGCCCAGCGCGTGGGTGAGCAACGCTGGCAGTTCCCCGGGCTGCGGATCGATCGCCGCCGCCAGCCGCGCCGCGGCTCCCTCGACCCGGTCGCCCTCGTCATGCCCGCCAAGCGCGTGCAGCGCCGCGTCGGCAATGACGCGCCCCGCATCGCCGGATGCTAACTGTTCGTGAATCGCCGCCGCCACCCACCAGACCAGCCGGTGATGCAGTTCGGCGGGCAGCGCAGTGCGGCTCATGCGCCCCGTATCAATAAAGGTGCGCCGCTCCGCCTCGCCCGCCATCGTAGCGCGCGCAGCGCTCGCCACATAGGTGTCGGCGCTCGCCGTCAGCCGCGCCAACAGGCTCGCCGCTTCGTGATCGTCGGGGGCGGCATCGGTCAGCGAATCCGCCAGCAGGTCGAGGCTTATGCGGTCGATCAGTTCGCGCATCAGGACGGGATCGCGCAGCACCCCCGCGCCAATCAGCCGGTCGAGCACCGGCGCGCCCTCGGCCGCCTCGGGCAACGACCGCGCCGCGCGCCGCCGTATATCGCCCTCGACCGCCGCGACCATCGCCGTAAGCGTCGCCGTCAGCGTCGCCCGCATGCGGTCGTCCAGCCGCGCATCCTCGTCGATGAAAAAGTCGTCGATGGCATGCGTCAGTCCGCGATCGGCACGCGCTAGCGCTGCCGCCGCACGCGCGAGCAGCTGACTGGCGCCGTTACGGCCGCCGTCGTCAATGTCGCGTTTATCGGTCGACATGGGAAAGCTGTACACCACGCGTCGTTAAAGGGCGGTTAGCCAGATGCCTCAGCCCGCGACCCGCTTGCGCAACTGTTCGATCGCGTGCGCCAGAGTCGCGAGGGCATAGCCCGCCGCCGCCGCGAGCCCGACCAGCGGCTGGCCGCCGATCGCCGCGGGTAGCAGCATAAGTGGATAGGCGGGCGGCGTCGCCCACCACAATCGCCGCTGCCCCGACCCGGCCGCCCGCTCGGCCAGGCACGCGGCGATGACGGCCGACAACGCCAGCAACGGCGCGGTCGCACTACCTGCCACCAACCCCGCCTGCCGCCCGAATAGCAGCGTCGCCAGCGCCGCCGCCACGGGAATCGACCATTTTGCCACCGAGATCAGCCATCTTTCGTCGCGCAGCCACCCCAGCACTTCGGCCAAGGCGAACAGCACGATCGCGGCGATCATCGCTCCCAGCCCGGACGCTGGCCAGCCGAGCACCAGCGCCGCTAGCCCGGCGCCCCCCACGACCATCCCCGATGCCGCGAGCATCAACGCCGGCACGCCCCGCGCCACGAGCGGCGGCAGGACGAGTTTGGCGAGCGGTGCGATCAGGAAGCGATCGATCCAGTTGGTCCGCGCACCGATCGCGGCGATCAATGCCGCGCGGCCCTTCGCCGCCAGCGCACGCGAATCGCGCTGGATGCCATGTCCGTCGCGCACCGCCGCTTCCGGCAAGGCAAGCTGCGCCGCGCCACGTTGCGCCACCACGCGGAGCAGCGACGACGCGAAATCATAGTCTGCTGGCAACTTGGCGACATCGGCGATGCGTTGCGGGTCGATCATGCCGACCCCGGCCCAGACCACGCCCGGCCCGATCCGCTCCAGCCCCTCGCTTTCGGGTGCGACGAGCAACGTGTCGCCCTCACGGTCGCGCATCGCTTCCACTACGCCGCCCGTCGTGACCAGCCCATCGGCAAGCCAGATGACGCGCGCCAGCGGGTGCAGCTTGGCGATGGCCTCTGCGGGGCCACGGACGGTGTCGACGACGACGCCGCGACGGCTCAACCGATTGACCGCTCCAAGCAATTCAGGTGTCAGCCGCGACACGACGACGACGATCTGCGACGCGCCCGCTGCGATCAGCAAACGCGCCTGAAACTCGATCAGGGTCACGCCACCGATCGGCAGCGTCGCCGCGAGCGTGTCGTGGCGGTCCGAAGCATCAGCAGTCGCGAACAGCAGCCCCGCAAGCATGACGGGGCTGTTACGGGGTGAAATTGCTTAACGCAAAGGGTTAGAGGCGAGCGACGGCCCGGCGCAGCTTGCGCACCATCTCCGCATCCCGGGGCGCCTCGGCTGCCTCCGACGCCAGCGCCATCAAGCGCACCGCGCCAAAGCTCGCCGCCAGCCCCTTGAGCCGCGATGCGCCAAGCGCCCAGCCAGCGTCGTCGGTCGCCGCCTCGATCGCCGCGATTGTGCGTTCCGCACTGCCGACAAAAGCGACACGCAGCTCCGCGATCAGGGTCGGTTCGTCGCCAAGCGCGGCTGCCAGTGTGGCGTCGATTGCTCCGGGGTCATAAGCCATAACGTTGCCGTAACACGGGGGCTTTAACGGATCGTTGCGTAATCGCTTTGATCCGGGCCAATTCATGGTAAACACGGTATCATGAGCGGGGGTTCAACCATCGTCGATCTGCGCGTGAACGATGTCGATTTCGGCAATTCGCCCGACGGCGCTTCCGCTGATCGCATCACTGCGGTGTCGGCCAACGAAGCCGAACCGCTCGACCTCAACCGCTATGCCGAAAGCACTGCCGAGCCCGACGAGACACTCGAACTCGACGCCTATGAGGTGTCGGCGAGCATTTCCGGCAAGGTTTTAGGCGGGGCCTTCCTGCTGCTCGCGGCTGCCTGGATCGGGTTCTTCGCCTATTACGTCACCCCCTTCTATCTGACCGCCCGACTGCCGCTGGCGATCGCCCAGATCGTCGCCCTGATGACGATGCCGCTGATCCTGCTCGGCGTGCTGTGGCTGATCGCCCGCCGATCGAGCAAGGCGGAGGCGCGGCGCTTCAATTCCACGGCGCTGTCGATGCGGGTCGAGGCGGGGCACCTCCAGGGCGTCGTCGCGGCGATGACGCACACGATCGAGGCCAACCGCCTAGCGCTCGCCGATCAGATCACCTCGATGATGGCGGCCGCCAGCGGCATGGCTGAACAAATCGCCAATGCGCAGGAACAGGCCGCTGGGCTCGACGCCGCGGCGCGCACGGCGGAGGACAAGCTCAACGTCCTGCTCGCTACCCTGCCCAAGGCGCATGCCGAAACCGACGCGCTGGCCGCGAAGATCGAAGCAACCGGGCTGACCGCGAGCGAACGCGCCGCCGCGCTCGACGCGCAAATCGTCGCCCTTTCGGAACGCGGCAAGGAGGCCGATGCGCTGACCAGTGGCGCGGCCGAACGGCTCGCGGCCAACATCGCGCGGATGGAGGCGACCAGCGAAACCGCCGGTGCAAGGCTGGAAAGCGTTACAGCTACCATGTCCGAAACCGTCGATGGCCTACTCGACCGCACCGCCAGCGCGGTCGATGAAGCGCGCAAGGGAATCACGGCGCAGGGCGACGCCATGGCCGCGATGCTGTCGGCGCACCAGGCGACACTCGACCGCACGGCGACCGACAGCGCCGGGGCGCTCGCAGAGCGTATAGCCGCGGTCGAGGCGGTAGTGAACCATGTCGCCGAAGTCTTGAACAACGGCCAGGCGCAAGTCGATGCGCTCGCACAGTCGATCCAGGACAGCCATGGCGCCGCCGAACGCTTTGCTGGCGAAGCTGCTCCGCAGCTGCTCGAAAGCCTGATGCGGATTCGCGACACCGCCAACACCGCCGCCGACCATGCGCGTGAGGCGATCGAACGGATCGTCCCCGACGCCAGCGCGGCGATCGAAACCGCAGGCAAGGAAGCGTTGGAGAAAAGCCTCGCCGCCATCGCAGAGGCGCAAACGACCGCAGCCGCCTCCGCCACAGAGGCATCGGACAAGCTCAACGACCAGATGCGCGCGATCGCCGACGCGTCGGGGCATATCGAAGCGCGGCTGGCCGCTACCAGCGACGCGGACGGTTTTGCGCGGCGCGTATCGCTGCTGATCGAATCGTTGCAATCGGCGGCGATCGACCTGTCGGCGATCTATGCCGCCGAGGTGCCGGACAAATCCTGGGCAGCCTATCTGCGCGGCGACCGCGGCGCGTTCAGCCGCCGCGCGGTCAAGCTGATCGGCGCGGCCGAGCTCAAGACGATCGCGCAAGTCTATGAACACGACTATACCGTCCGCGAGCACATCAACCGCTACATCCACGATTTCGAGGCGATGCTGCGCGCGGTGCTGGCGCAGCGCGACAGCGCGCCGATCGGCGTGACGTTGCTGTCGTCGGATATGGGCAAGCTCTATGTTGCGCTGGCCCAGTCGATCGAGCGGTTGCGCGCCTAGAGAATCGGCTTCAGTCGAGCCATCCGAAGAAATCGAGCATCTTCGGCGTGATCCAGCCGAACTCGTAATTCGCCACGAACGACGCCCATAGGATCGTCGCCACGATCGTCACGCGCAGCGCGATCTTCCGCATGCTGAATTCGTGCGGTGCGCTTTCGGCCTGCCCGGGAACATAGTCGCCCCCCGCCTCATTCGTCGTCCGCACCCCGAACGGCAGGACGAGGAACACCGAAAACGCCCAGAACAGAAAATAAATCGCGAGCAGCGACGTCCAGCGCATGTCAGATCTCGATCACCAGGACATCGACCACAGGCTTCTTCCCGGTCCATTTAGTCGCGACTCGCCGCACGCCGAGCCGGAGTGATTCGCGCAGATCAGCGAGATCGCCCTTGTGCTTGCGCACGACGTCCGCCGCGGCGTCGCACGCTTCGTCGAGGAAGCTTTCCTTGTCTTCCTCGACCGGCACACCCTGCAGGCGCACCTCTGGGCTGCCAACCAGCCGGTAATTGCCATCGATCGCCACGGCGACCGACATCTGGCCGAAGCTCGCCAACCGCCGCCGCTCGTTCATCGTCGCGCCGTCGGCGGGCAGGATGACGTCGCCGTCGAGCATCAGCCGCCCGACCGGCGCGTGTCCGATCTTCGCCGGCTCGCCCGGCGCAAGGCGGATGATGTCACCGTCATTCTGCACTAGGGCGCGCGGGATGCCATGTGCTAGGCCGAACCGAGCCTGCTCCATCATGTGGCGCATTTCGCCATGCACGGGCACGAGAATGTCCGGTCGGATCCAGCGATACATCGCCTCCAGTTCGGGCCGGCCCGGATGGCCGGAGACGTGGACATGCTCCTGCCGCTCGGTGACCATCTCCACACCCTTGGCGGCGAGTTGGTTCTGAATGCGGCCGATCGCGAGCTCGTTGCCGGGAATCTGCTTCGACGAGAAGATCACCGTGTCGCCCGCGTCCAGCTTGATGGAGTGCGTCCCTTCGGCAATGCGGCCGAGCGCGGCGCGCGGCTCGCCCTGGCCGCCTGTCGCAACCACCAGCACGTCGCTGCTGGGCAGGCCCATCGCGGATTCGGGCGAGATCGGATCCGGGAAATTCTTCAGATAGCCCGTGCTGCGCGCGACCGTCAGGATGCGGTCGAGCGAGCGGCCCGTGACGCAAATCTTGCGATTGGTCGCCTTCGCCACCTCGCCCAGCGTCTGCAGCCGTGCGGCGTTCGAGGCGAAGGTCGTGACGACGACGCGCCCCTTCGCCTTCTTCACCGCCGCGACCAGCCCGTCGCGCACGCTCGCCTCGCTGCCCGACGGCTCGGGATTGAACACGTTGGTCGAGTCGCAGACGAGCGCGAGCACGCCGTCGTCGCCAATCGTTTCCAATTGCTCGGGCGTTGAAGGCTTGCCGAGCACGGCATCGCTGGTGTCTATCTTCCAGTCGCCGGTGTGGAATACGCGGCCATAGGGCGTCCCGATCAACAACGCGCCAGCCTCCGGGATCGAGTGCGCTAAGGGAACCAGATCGACCGAGAAAGGCCCTATATCGAGCACCTTGCCGGGGCTGAGGATGTTGAGCTTGACGCGGTCCTGAACCCCCTCTTCCTCCAACTTGCCGCGGATCAGCCCTGCGGTGAACCTGCTGGCATAGAGGGGCACGCCGAGATCGTCGGCAAGGTAGGGCAGCGCACCGATATGGTCCTCATGACCATGGGTCAGCACGATGCCGACCAGGTTCTCGCGCTGTTCCTCGATAAATTGCAGGTCGGGCAGGATCAGGTCGACGCCGGGATAAGCGGGGTCGGCGAAGGTCACGCCCATGTCGACCATCAGCCACTTGCCCCGGCAGCCGTAGAGATTGACGTTCATGCCAATCTCGCCGGAGCCGCCCAGCGCGACGAAAAGCAGTTCGTTGTTCGGTATCACTCAGTTTCTTTCAAATTCCGGCGCGGCACATTGGCCGCGCAATCCTCAAGCGTGGGCGCGTTCCCACATCATCGCGAGCCCCTGGATCGTCAGGTCGGGCTCGATCGTATCGAATATAGTCGTGTGCTTCTCGAAAAGAACCGCCAGCCCACCAGTGGCGACCACCGTGACCGGCCGAGCAACCTCCGCCTTCATCCGCGCGACCAGGCCCTCGATCATCGCGATATAGCCCCAATAAATGCCGATCTGCATCTGGCTGACGGTATCGCGGCCGATCACCGTGGGGTCGGCCGGCGCCTCGATCGCAATACGCGGCAGCTTGGCGGCCGCGCTGACGAGTGCGTCGAGCGACAGGTTAATGCCAGGCGCGATGATCCCCCCCTTGTACGCGCCGCGATAGTCGATCCAGTCCACCGTCGTCGCCGTGCCGAAGTCGATCACGATCAGGTCGCCTTCGTGCAGCGCGTGCGCGGCGACCGCGTTGACCGCACGGTCGGCGCCCAAGCTCTGCGGTTCCTGAACGTCGATCGCGATGCCCCATTCGGCGCCCTTCTGGCCGGCGATCAGCGGAGTCCGGTCGAAATATTTAGCCGACAGCCATTCCAGATTGTGCGTCGCGCGCGGTACAACGGTAGAGATGATGACGCCGGTCACGTCCGATCGCTGATAACCCTCGATGCCGAGCAACTGGGTCAGCCACACGGCATATTCGTCGGCAGTGCGGCGCGGATCGGTGGCGATGCGCCAGCGTCCCTTGACCTCGCGGCCGTCAAGCAGCGCGAAGACCACATTGGTGTTACCGGCATCGATCGCGAGCAGCATTAGGGCCTCTTTCGACTACAGCAGGAACACGTCGCCAGCGTGAATGACACGCCGCGTGCCGTCCGCCAAGCGAAGGATGAGTGCGCCCTGTGCATCCAGTCCCTCGAAGAGACCGTCGACCGCCGAACCGTCGGGCAAGCGCGCGGTGAGCGGCGTGCCGACGGGATGTGCGGCGGAGACCCAACGGCGGCGCACGACATCGACCCCCTCGCCCCGCCAACGCTCGACCCAGCGAGCGAAAGCGTCGGCAAACGTCTCGGCGAAATCAGCCGGATCGACGCTTACCCCGTACGCCGCCAAGCTAGTAGCGACGCGGTCGGTGTCGGTCGGATGGAGGGAAAGGTTGACGCCAACCCCGATCACGACGGCGTCGCCTGCGCGTTCGAGCAGCACGCCCGAAAGTTTGGCGCCGTCGATCAATAGGTCGTTAGGCCATTTGAGCTGGGCAGCCCCAGGGCGATAGGCGCCGACCGCCTCCTCCAACGCCACCGCCGTCACCAACGCCAGCGTCGCCGCGGGCGGGTCGCTCGGCCGCACACGCACCAGCGTCGATGTGTAGAGGTTGCCGACAGGCGACACCCATTCGCGGCCCTGTCGACCCCGCCCACTCGTCTGGCGGTCGGCGCGCAGCCACACCCCTTCTTCCAGGCCGCTTGCGGCGAGCGCGATCATGTCGGCATTGGTCGACCCGGTCTCGGCGACCGTGCGGATCCGCTGGCTCAGAACAACGCCTTCGCCGCCGCCGCCGACCAGATGCCCAGCGGCTTCAGCATCAGCCACCCCACCGGCGAGATGAACAGCGCCAGCACGGCCATCACGGCATATTCGACCGCGCTGTCACGCTGGCGTTCGAACGCCCGCGCGGGCGCATCGAAATACATTACCTTGATCAGGCGCAGATAGTAGAACGCGCCGATCACCGATCCGACGAAGCCCGCCACCGCAAACGGCAACAGTCCCGCCTGTACCGCCGCGTTGAACACCGCCAGCTTGGCAAAGAACCCGAGCAACGGCGGGATGCCCGCCAGCGAGAACATGAAGATGATCATCGCCGCTGCGAGGCCGGGCTGCGTTTCGGACAGGCCCGACAGACTGTCGATGCTCTCGACCGCCTCGCCATTGGCGTCGCGCATCTGCAGCACGACGAGGAACGCGCCAACTGTCATTGCGATATAGATTGCCAGGTACAACAGGACCGAAGCCACACCGGCGGGCGTGCCGGCGGCGAGCCCAACGAGCATGAAGCCGACGTTACTGATCGACGAATAGGCGAGCAGCCGCTTGACATTGTTCTGCCCGATCGCCGCGACCGACCCGAAGATGATCGAGGCGAGGCTGGCGAAGATTACGATCTGCCGCCACTCGGCGACAGCCGGACCCATCGCCTCGATCGCGACGCGCACGCCGAGCGCCACCGCCGCCACCTTGGGCGCCGAGGCGAAGAACGCCGTCACCGGGGTCGGCGCGCCTTCGTAGACATCCGGCGTCCACATGTGGAACGGCACCGCCGACATCTTGAACGCCAGGCCGGCGAACACGAACACGAGGCCGAAAGTCAGCCCGAGCGACTTGCCCGCGCCATAGGCGGCCGCGATGCCGGTGAAGAGCGTCGTGCCACTGAATCCGTAGACCAGCGAGATGCCGTAGAGCAGGATGCCCGAGGCCAGCGCGCCGAGGACGAAATACTTCAGCCCCGCTTCCGCCGAGCGCTGATCGCGCCGCATGAAACTCGCCAACACGTACGCCGCAAGGCTGTTGAGCTCGAGCCCAACGTACAGCGTCAGCATATCGCCCGCCGACGCCATCATCCCCATTCCCGCCGTCGCGAGCAGGATCAGCACCGGATATTCGGGGTGCAGCGCATCGCCGTCACCGCGCGCGAAGAAGCGCGGCGCAACCAGGATCGATACCGCCGCGGCGGCGTAGATCAGCACCTTGGCGAACGCGGCGAAGGCGTCGGCGCGATACAGGCCGTCGAACACCGATCCAGCATAGGAAGCCGGTCCGGCGAGCGCGATTGCGGCCCCGAGCAGCACCGCGATCGCGGTCCAGCTCACCGCCTTGGTCGACTTCTGGCCGCCCCACGCTGCAACCAGCATTAGCGCAAGCGAGCCGATCGACAGGACGAGTTCGGGCATCGTCGCCTGAAGCGAAGTGTTCCAGTCCATCACTTCACCCCCTCATGGTGCGGGAGCGTCGCGACCGCCTTGCCCGGCGTCGGCGCGGCATCGCCCTTGGGCTCGGCGCGGCCGATCCGGTCGAGCAGGATCTTCACGTCGCCGCGCATCGGCGCGAGGAAGCTTTCGGGATAGACGCCCATCCACAGCACCGCCGCCGCGATCGGCGCAAGCAGCCACAATTCGCGGGTATTGAGGTCGGTCATCGCGCGGACATCGTCGAACTTGATATCGCCGAACACGACGCGGCGGTACAGGTAAAGCATATAGGCCGCGCCCAGGATGATGCCGGTCGTGCACAGTAAGGTGATCGTGGTCGACACCTTGTAGGTGCCCGCCAGGCTCAGGAATTCGCCGACGAAGTTGCTCGTGCCCGGCAGGCCAACCGACGCCATCGTGAACAACATGAATAGCGTCGCATAGCGCGGCATGTTGATCGCGAGCCCGCCGTAGCGGCTGATCTCACGCGTATGCAGCCGGTCGTAGATCACGCCGACGCACAGGAACAACGCGCCCGACACCAGGCCGTGGCCCAGCATCACCATCATCCCGCCTTCGATACCCTGGCGGTTGAAGCAGAACAGGCCGATCGTCACGATCGCCATGTGCGCCACCGAAGAATAGGCGATCAGCTTCTTCATGTCCGACTGCACCAGCGCGACCAGGCTGGTGTAGATCACCGCCACCGCCGACAGGCCGAACACCAGCCAGACGAGCGCCGACGACGCTTCGGGGAACATCGGCACCGAGAAGCGCAGGAAACCGTAACCGCCAAGCTTCAACAGCACGCCGGCCAGGATCACGGACCCGGCGGTGGGCGCCTGCACGTGCGCGTCGGGCAACCAGGTATGGACCGGCCACATCGGCATCTTGACCGCGAACGACGCGAAGAACGCCAGCCACAGCCAGGTCTGCGCATGGACCGGGAAATCGTGGTTGAGCAGCGTCGGGATGTAGCTCGTCCCCGCCTCGTTCACCATCCACAGCATCGCGACCAGCATCAGCAGCGAGCCGAGCAAGGTATAGAGGAAGAATTTATACGACGCGTAGATGCGGTTCGCGCCGCCCCAGATGCCGATAATCAGGAACATCGGGATCAGGCCACCTTCGAAGAAGATGTAGAACAGGAACAGGTCCTGCGCGGCGAAGGTGCCGATCATCAGCACTTCGGTCAGCAGGAACGCCGCCATATATTCGGGCACGCGCTTCTCGATCGAGGTCCAGCTGGCGCCGATGCAGATCGGCATTAGGAACACCGACAGCGCGATCAGCAACAGCGCGAAGCCGTCGATGCCGAGCGCCCAGTTGAACACGCCGGGGACCAGCGCGACATTCTCGACGAACTGCCACTGCGGTCCGCCGATCTGGAACTGGCTCCACAGCACCACGCCCAGCGCCAGGTCGATCAGGGTCGCCGCCAGCGCCAGCCAGCGCGCATTGTTCGCGCCGACGAACAGGCACGCGACCGCCGCGATCGCCGGCACCGCCAGCATCAGGCTCAGAATCGGAAAGCCGCTCATCGGCTGATCGCCCAGGTAACGGCGGCGGTCAGGCCGATCAGCATGACGAAGGCATAGGTGTAGACATATCCCGATTGCAGGCGGCCCGCGACGCGGCTGCCGAACGCGACGACCCAGGCCGAGCCGTTCGGGCCGAAGCGATCGATCGTGCCCTCGTCCCCCGCCTTCCAGAACAGCCGGCCGAGCGCGAACGCGGGGCGGACGAACAGCAGGTTGTAGAGCTCGTCGAAATACCATTTGTGGAAGACGAAGTCGTAGATGACGTAGAACGTCTTCGTGAAGCGCGCCGGGATGTCGGTGCGCCAGATATACGCCATCCAAGCGCCCGCAAAGCCGAGCAGCATCACGATCGTCGCCGACAGCTTCACCCACTCGGGCACCTCATGCGACGCGTGGTAAAGGTGCTCGTTGAAGGCGATCGCGCCGTGCCAATAGGTTTCGCCCGCACTCGGATCGACGAACGCGCCGTGGAACACGAACCCGGCAAATACCGCGCCGACGCTGAGCAGGATCAACGGGATCAGCATCGACAACGGGCTTTCGTGCGGATGATACCCGCCTGTGCCGGTCGGCAGATGCGCGGCATCCGGCGCATGCTCGTCCTCGTGCGCGCTGGTGCTTGCGGTCGACTCCGCCTCGCTGTCGTGATGGTCGTGGCCGTGACCATGCGCGTCGTGCAGCGCGTGCTGAATATGCTCCGACTGCGCCCAGCGCGGCTTGCCCCAGAAGGTCAGGAACATCAGGCGCCACGAATAGAAGCTGGTTAGCAGCGCGGCGAGCACGCCGACGACGAACGCGCCCGAGCCGCGGCCCGAGGCGAAAGCCAGTTCGAGGATCGCGTCCTTCGAGTAGAAACCGGCGAAGCCGAACACACCGGCGATGCCGACCCCCGTGATCGCCAGCGTGCCCAACAGCATCGCCCAGAACGTGATCGGGATGTGTTTCCGCAGCCCCCCGTAATAACGCATGTCCTGCTCGTGGTGCATCGCATGGATCACCGAGCCGGCGCCGAGGAACAGCAACGCCTTGAAGAACGCGTGCGTGAACAGGTGGAACATCGCCGCGCCGTACGCGCCGCTGCCCGCCGCGAAGAACATGTAGCCGAGCTGCGAACAGGTCGAATAGGCGATCACGCGCTTGATGTCGTTCTGGCACGTGCCGATCGTCGCGGCGAACAGACAGGTCGCAGCCCCAATCGTGACGACGAAGGTCAGCGCGACCTCGCTCGCCTCGAACATCGGCGACAGGCGGCAAACCATGAAGACGCCCGCGGTGACCATCGTCGCGGCGTGGATCAGCGCGGAGACGGGCGTCGGGCCCTCCATCGCGTCGGGCAACCAGGTGTGGAGGCCGAGCTGCGCCGACTTGCCCATCGCGCCGACGAACAGACACAGGCACAGCACCGTCATCGTGTCGAAACGAGCCCCAAGGAACCCAATCGTCGACCCGGCCATGTTGGGCGCGGCGGCCAGGATTTCGGGGATCGACACGGTGCCGAACACCAGGAACGTGCCGAAGATGCCTAGCATGAAGCCCAAATCACCCACACGGTTCACGACGAACGCCTTGATCGCGGCGGCGTTGGCGCTCGGCTTCTTGAACCAGAAGCCGATCAGCAGATAGCTCGCGAGGCCGACGCCTTCCCAGCCGAAGAACATCTGGACCAGGTTGTTCGCGGTCACCAGCATCAGCATCGCGAAGGTGAATAGCGAGAGATAAGCGAAGAACCGCGGCTGGTCCGGATCCTCGTCCATGTATCCCCACGAATAGAGGTGGACGAGCGCCGAGACGCTGGTGATCACGACCAGCATCACCGCGGTCAGGCTGTCGGCGCGCAACGCCCATTGGACGTCGAGCTCGCCCGACTTCATCCAGGTGAAAACCTGCTGCACCGGATACGGATCGCCGCCGCCCAGATAATGGATGAAGATCGGCCACGACAAAGCGCACGAGATGAACAGCGCGCCGGTGGTGACGGCCTTCGCCGGCACGTTGCCGATCGCGCGATTGCCGAGGCCCGCGACGATCGCCGCCAACAGCGGCAGGAAGACGATGATCTGGATCACGCGATCACCCCTTCATCCGGCTGGGATCGTCGACCGAAATCGTCCCCCGCCCGCGGAAATAGATGACCAGGATCGCGAGCCCGATCGCCGCCTCGCCCGCCGCGACGGTCAGCACGAACATCGCGAACACCTGCCCGACCAGATCGTGCAGATAGGCCGAGAAGGCGACGAGGTTCAGGTTCACCGCGAGCAGGATCAGCTCGATCGCCATCAGCATGATGATCAAATTCTTGCGGTTGGCGATCAGCCCCATCACGCCCATCGCGAACAGGATGGCCGCCACCACCAGATAATGCGTCAGCCCGATCACAGCTCCACCCCCTGGCCGACCGGCGGCTGCATGTTGCGTGTCGCGTCCTGCGGCCGGCGGGCGACCTGGCGGCTGATCTTCTGGCCCTTGACCCCGCCGCGCTGGCGGTGCGTCAGGACGATCGCGCCGATCATCGCGACAAGCAGGACCAATCCCGCCCCTTCGAACACGTAGAGATAGCGAGAATAGAGCAGGTGCCCGATCGCCTGAATGTTGGACATCTTCTCCGGCGTCGGCGCGATGCGCTGGTCGAGTTGCAGCCCGCCCGCGCCCCACGCGCCGATCGCGATGAAAATCTCGCACGCCAGCGCCACCGCGAACGCCAAGCCGATCGCGGCATAGCGCACGAACCCGGCGCGCATCGTCGCGAAATCGACGTCGAGCATCATCACGACGAACAGGAACAACACCGCGACCGCGCCGACATAGACGATGACGAGCAGCATCGCGATGAACTCGGCGCCGACCAGCAGCATCAGGCCTGCGGCGTTGAAGAACGCCATGATCAGCCACAGCACGGAATGCACCGGGTTGCGCGACGTGATCGTCAACGCCCCCGACAGGATCACCATCGCGGCAAAGAGGTAAAAGGCGATTGCCTGGATCACGGAATCAGGGGTCCCCGGAAAGTTGCTGGGCGCTTAACGGTAGGGTGCATCGGCGGCAAGGTTCGCGGCGATCGCACGTTCCCAGCGGTCGCCGTTGTCGAGCAGTTTCGCCTTGTCGTAGATCAACTCCTCGCGCGTTTCGGTGGCGAATTCGAAGTTCGGCCCCTCGACGATGGCATCGACCGGGCATGCTTCCTGGCACAGCCCGCAATAGATGCACTTGGTCATGTCGATGTCGTAGCGCGTCGTGCGGCGGCTGCCGTCGTCGCGCGGCTCGGCCTCGATCGTGATCGCGAGCGCCGGGCACACCGCCTCGCACAATTTGCACGCGATGCAGCGCTCTTCGCCATTGGGATAGCGGCGCAGCGCATGCTCGCCGCGGAAGCGGGGCGAGATCGGGTTTTTTTCGAACGGATAGTTGATCGTCGCCTTGGGCTTGAAGAAATAGCGCAAGGTCAGCCAGTGGGCCTTGATGAACTCCCACAGCGTGAACGACTTGATGATCTGGGCGGGGGTCATGAGTCTTCATTCCGCATGTTAGGAACCTGCGAACACGGTCGATCGATCGCACCGCTATTGAGCTTTAGTTGCGCTTTTGCCCTACCTTGGGGATCGAGAGTGACACGCATTTCCGCGTCATGCCCCTTAGGACGCAACGCAAATATAACGCCGCCGTCGTTAGGTGCATCGCCCATTTGTTCGATGGTGCTCTGGAAGGCGATTGCCGGGTCAGTTTTTGCGTTTTTTGTCAAATCGACATTGAACAGATTCTTGCCTTCCCAATACTCAAATTCGACGATGTAAAAGTCCCCACTACCCTCTGCTGTCTCGCAGAAAAATGTGCGCAGCGGCACGCGAAACTTGGTAGTTTCGACTGCTCGCATGGCGATATTTTGCGCGCCAGCTAACATGACGATCGCAGCTATCACGCTCACGATCCTACCCCGACCCGCACCCACATCAGGTAGCCGGACACGACAAACACGAAGATCAGCGACAGCGGCAGGAAGATTTTCCACCCCAGCCGCATCAGCTGGTCGTAGCGATAGCGCGGGACGGTCGCCTTCACCCAGCTGAACAGGAAGAAGAACACCAGGATCTTGGCGAACAGCCAGATGATCCCCGGCACCGCATACATCCATCCAACATTGAGCGGTGGCAGATAGCCGCCCCAGAACAGCACCGCGTTGAGCGCGCACATCAGGATGACGTTGGCATATTCGCCGAGCCAGTAGAGCGCGAAGCTCATCGACGAATATTCGGTTTGGTAGCCCGCGACGAGCTCGCTTTCCGCTTCGGTCAGGTCGAACGGGGCGCGTTGCGTCTCCGCCAGCGACGAGATGAAGAACACCACCGCCATCGGGAACAGCAGCGGGTTGATGAAATTGCCGTTGACCCAGCCCCAGGCGTAGCCGCGCTGCGCCTCGACGATGGTCGACAGATTGAAACTGCCCGCCCACAGCACGACCGAGATCAGGACGAAGCCGATCGACACTTCGTAGCTCACCATCTGCGCCGCCGCGCGCAGCGCCGAGTAGAACGGATATTTCGAGTTCGACGCCCAGCCGGCGATGATGATGCCGTAAACGCCGAGGCTCGACGCCGCGAGGACGTAGAGCAGGCCGACGTTGATGTTCGCCAGCACCACGCCCGCCTGGAACGGCACCACCGCCCACACGATCAGCGCGACTGTGAAGGTGATGATCGGCGCGATCAGGAACAGGCCCTTGTTCGCGGCCGACGGGATGATCGTTTCCTGCAGGAAGACCTTGAGCCCGTCCGCGAACGACTGGAGCAGGCCGAGCGGCCCGACCACGTTCGGACCGCGCCTGAGCGCCATCGCCGCCCAGATCTTGCGGTCGGCATAGATGATCATCGCGACCGCCAGCATCAGCGGGAGGGCGATGACGAGGATGTCGATGATCGTGGCGATGAACCACGCCCAGCCGTATTCGAGGCCGAGATAGGTGAACCAGGAGGTCATTCCGTCACAGCCTTGGACTGAACATATCGATCACAGCGCCACAACAGGGCGGCACCGAAAAACGGCCAGACCGCAGTACTGAGTCCGTTCACGAGCGCACCGATCAGCGAAAGCAGGTTGGAAGGAACGCCCCCCGGGGCATACGCTGAATATTCGGACCCATTAGGTCCCGCGTAGGTCGAATAGGCGATGATGACCGACACAATTGGAAGCACGATCGCCAAAGTGAACAGGATCGACGCTGCGCTGCGCATCGCCCAAGTGTAAAACGCCGTCATTCCGCCGCCTCCGCCAGCACCTGGCCGTGGATCAACTCCGCCGAGCATTGCTGCATCGTCGGGCTGGCGCGGCAGATCGCGTTGGTCAGGTAGAAATCCTGAATCGGATAGCCGGTAATCGTCCCTTGCGCCTTCGTGTCGAGCTTGGGTGGGGCCCAGTCGAATCGCTTGAGGCCGAGTTCGCCCAGCATCGGCGCGTCGAGCGCCATCTGCGCGCGGAGTTCCTCCAGGCTGTCGAACGGCAAGGTCACCTTCAGCGTCTCGCTGAGCGCGCGCAGGATCGTCCAGTCCTCGCGCGCATCGCCCGGCGGGAACACCGCGCGCTCGCCGCGCTGCACCCGGCCCTCGAGGTTGACGTAAGTGCCCGATTTCTCGGCATAGCTCGCGCCCGGCAGCACGACGTCGGCCGCCGCCGCGCCCTTGTCGCCGTGATGGCCGACATAGACTTTGAAGCTCTTGGCCAGCTTCGTGAAATCGACCTCGTCGGCGCCCATCAGGAACACCAGTTTCGGTTCCGCGGCGTAGATATCGGCGATCCCGCCCTTCTGCGCGAAGCCGAGCATCAGCCCGCCGTTCCGCGCCGCCGAGAAATGCAGCACGTTGAAGCCGTTCCACGCCGTGCCATCTTCGAGCGTGCGAAGGAGGTTCAGCGATTTGGCGAGCGCCAGCGCCGCACCGTGGCCGCCCTTCATCGCCGCGCCGCCGACGATCAGCATCGGACGCTTGGCATTCGCGAACGCCTCCGCCGCGGCCTTCGGCAATTTGCCGAGCAGCGACAGATCGTTCCCGAGCCATTCGGTCTTGTAGGTCAGGTCGATTTCGGGCCCGATCGCAAAGATTTTCGCGCCCTTCTTCACAGCCTTTCTGATCCGCGTGTTCACCAACGGCGCTTCCCAGCGCACGTTGGACCCGACGATCAGGATCGCGTCGGCCAGTTCGGCGCCCGCGATCGTGCTGTTGAAATTGACCGCGGCCAGGCTGGTCACGTCGTAATCCATGCCGGTCTGGCGGCCTTCGAGCAGCGAGCCGCCCATCGCCGTCACCAGTGCCTTGGCGGCAAAGATCGTCTCGCAATCGACCAGGTCGCCGTGCACCGCCGCGACGCTCTTGCCAGCCTTCACCGCAGCAATCGCTGCAAAGGCCTCGCCCCAGCTGGCCGCGACCAGCTTGCCGTTCTTGCGGATATACGGCCGGTCGAGCCGACGCCGCACCAGGCCGTCGACCGCGTGGCGGGTCTTGTCGCTCGCCCACTCCTCGTTGACGTCGTCATTGACGCGGGGCAGCGCACGCAGCACCTGGCGCCCGCGGCTGTCGAGCCGGATGTTGGTGCCGACCGCGTCCATCACGTCGATCGACAGCGTCTTCTTGAGCTCCCACGGCCGCGCCTCGAACGCGTACGGCTTCGACGTCAAAGCGCCGACCGGACACAGATCGACCACATTGCCCGACAATTCGCTGGTCACCGCGCTTTCGAGGTAGGACGTGATCTGCATGTCCTCGCCGCGATAGATAGCACCGATTTCCTCGACCCCCGCGACTTCCTCGGCGAAGCGGATGCACCGCGTGCACTGGATGCAGCGGGTCATGACCGTCTTGACGATCGGACCCATGTACTTCTCGGTCACCGCGCGCTTGTTCTCGGTGTAGCGCGAGTTGCCGCGACCGTACGCTACCGACTGGTCCTGCAAGTCACACTCGCCGCCCTGGTCGCAGATCGGGCAATCGAGCGGATGGTTGATCAGCAGGAATTCCATCACGCCTTCGCGCGCATTCTTGACCATCGGCGTGTTGGTAAAGATTTCCTGGTTGTCGGCGGCCGGCAGCGCGCACGACGCCTGCGGCTTCGGCGGCCCGGGCTTCACCTCGACGAGACACATCCGGCAATTGCCGGCGATCGACAGGCGTTCGTGATAGCAGAAGCGCGGAATCTCCTTGCCCGCCGCCTCGCACGCCTGGAGCACCGTGGCACCGGCGGGGACATCGACTTCGATCCCGTCTACTTTGAGTTTAGGCATGCAAGCGCCCCGAAATTGAATTGGTCATTTCGCCGGCGCTCCCCGGCCGAAACGGTTCCACATCGCGAAGGCGACGAAGGCACGGATACTCTTCGGCGACATTTTCACGTTTTGCCCCTGCGTCAGGCATGCGCCCAGCGCCGGGCCCATCGCCCGCGCCGCGACGAGTTCGTTGTCACTTGCCGGCATCGTACGCAACAGCGCGTCAGCATGCACAACATCCTTGCGCACCGCACAATCGGCGAACGTCGTCATCGACTGAGCTAGCGCCAGCTGATCGCCTTTTGACACGAAACTGACGGCTAGCGGTGTGGCGGATTCGCTAGGCACCGCGGGAGCGGTGCGATTGCGCGCAAGATACGCTTCTTCAGCCAGCAGATCGCGCAGGAAGGCAGGCTGCAAGCGGTATTCGAGCGCGGTCACGTCCATTCGGGCCTGGTTGCCCAGGCATTTATCGAGACCGAGGTCGTCACCGATATTCTTGATTCCCGCTCCCACCGTATCGACCGTCACCGCGTCACTATGCTCTAGCAGGGTCGTTACCTTGGCCGTCGAGCCACGATAGACGCACCGCGCAAAGCCCTTACGGACAACACCCGTGCCCTTGGCATCGACCGGCTTTGGCTTGGACGGGATCATTGATCCCGTCTGCATTTCGGGCTTCAGCTGCGCACGCGCCGACATCGCACCAAAGCACGACACAGCCAGCGTCCCCGCCAGAAGAGTTGCCGCCCGGCCCATCGTCGCGCCTACTTCGCCATCAAATGATAGAGCGGCTCAGCGACGAGCAGCCGGAGGTCGGCACGCTTGACCTTCATGTTCTGACCAGCCGGCACGCAGGGTGCCAGCACGATTGACAATCGGTCGATCGCGGTCTTTTCGGCAACACCGCCGGGTGCCGAGCGCGCCAAATCGACTGCCGCCTGGAGCGCCGCGCGGACGATACAATCGCCGAACATGCGAGTGCCGGCAGCGGCAGCATCATAATCGGTGCCCGGAGTCTTGCCAGCGCCGATCTCAAGCGCCCAGCCAGGTTGGGACGCGGCAGCAATATCGAAAGATTTTTTACCCATCCGCTTAATCAGCGCAGCATTGGCGATTTCCGCGCGATCGCGCCAAGCCAGCGCCCCGCTGACTGCCTTGTTGTCGTTACAGCCGCCGTAATATTCCAAAATCGGCTTTGCCGCGACGGCCTCAGACGGTGAACCCGGCATGGTATCGAGCAGCTTGCGCACGTCGGTCGCGTCATTATCGACCATACAGGCGGCAATCTCGGACGGCGTATCGGGCCGCGTCGCCGCGTTGACCTGTACGGCAACAAGCATTGCGACACCGATCGAGATGAAGACCTTGCCGTTCATTTCGCTGCCCTCCCACCAAGCCGATTGACCAGTCTCACAACACTCATTTTTCTATCCCCGGAAGCTCCGGCGCAATCGTGTCGAGATACAGCACCTCGGCAATCAGCCCTTCGAGTTCCGTCCGGGTGAACCGAAGCCGCGCGTTTTTATCGACGCACGCGGACAGGCCAGCCATTAACGCTGAAAATCCGGCATTCTCCATCGCAGACCCTGCCTTGCCCGTCACGACTTGATGAGCGGCAGCGGGCTGCCGGCGCACGGCACAGTCAAGAAACTTTCGCAACGCGACTCCCGACGCCATCGCCGAGCCGGGCGATAGCGTCACGCCGAAGGCGAAATCGACCGCGTCGGCCTTCAGCGTCCCCATCCCGGCCCCGAACCGCTCGCGATACAGCGCGGTATACAAGCCCCCACGGAAATGGACCGGCGAGAAATTCATCGTTCCGTTAAGCAGGCACTTGTCATCCACCAGCTTGCCCAGCGCCTTGTTCTCGTCGAGCGACATAGGCGGAAAGGCGATTGCGCGCATGACCGCTGTCCGATGCCGCGCTACGACGCAGCGCGCAAACCCCTCCATCACCAGGCGAGCCTTGGCTCCCGAATATTCACCTTCGTCGATGATCGCCGCTGGCTTGGCCGGGCCAGTCATCGACGGCGTGATTTGCGCAGTCGCCATCGGCGAGACTGCAACGGCCGCAACAGCCAGAAAAGTACGAGCGACGGACGTCACTCCGCCGCTTCCTGCATGGGCGTGAGGCCGCTAACGGCACGCTCCGCAATCCGTCGCTCGATTTCGGGGCGGAAGTGGCGGATCAGGCCCTGGATCGGCCACGCGGCGGCGTCGCCCAGCGCGCAGATCGTGTGGCCTTCGACCTGCTTGGTCACGTTGAACAACGTGTCGATCTCGGACACGTCGGCGTCGCCGGTGCGCAGCCGTTCCATCACGCGCCACATCCAGCCGGTGCCCTCGCGGCACGGCGTGCATTGGCCGCAGCTTTCGTGCTTGTAGAAATAGCTGATGCGGCTGATCGCGCGGACGATGTCGGTCGACTTGTCCATGACGATGACCGCCGCGGTGCCGAGCCCCGAGCCGAGCGCCTTCAGCCCGTCGAAGTCCATCGGGCAATCCATGATCTGCGCCGCCGGGACCAAAGGCACCGACGATCCGCCCGGGATCACCGCGAGCAGATTGTCCCACCCGCCGCGAATGCCGCCGCAATGTTCCTCGATCAGCTGGCGGAACGGGATCGACATGGCTTCCTCGACCACGCACGGCTTGTTCACGTGCCCGCTGATCTGGAAGAGCTTGGTGCCCCTGTTGTTCTCCGCGCCGAAGCTCGCGAACCACTCGGGTCCGCGCCGCAGAATGGTCGGCGCGACGGCGATCGATTCGACGTTATTGACCGTGGTCGGACAGCCGTAGAGCCCCGCGCCCGCCGGGAAGGGCGGCTTGAGCCGCGGCTGGCCCTTCTTGCCCTCGAGACTCTCGAGCATCGCGGTTTCTTCACCGCAGATGTAGGCCCCGGCCCCACGATGGCAGAACACGTCGAAGTCATAGCCCGACCCGCAGGCGTTCTTGCCGATGAGGCCAGCATCATACGCCTCGGCGATCGCGGCGAAGAGTGTCTCCGCCTCGCGGATATATTCGCCGCGAATGTAGATGTAGGCGGCGCGCGCGCGCATCGCGAACCCGGCGACCAGCGCGCCCTCGATCAGCTTGTGCGGATCGTGGCGGATGATCTCGCGGTCCTTGCAACTGCCCGGCTCGGATTCGTCGGCGTTGATGACCAGGAAATTGGGCCGATCGGGCCGCGGCTCCTTGGGCATGAAGCCCCATTTCGTGCCGGTTGGGAACCCCGCCCCGCCCCGCCCGCGCAGGCCCGACGCCTTGATCCGGTCGATGATCGTGTCCGCGCCGATTTCCAGCAGTTTCTTGGTATTGTCCCAATCGCCACGCGCCTTGGCCGCCTGCAGCCCCCAGGGCTGAAAGCCGTACACGTTAGTGAAGATGCGATCCTTGTCGGCGAGCATCAGCGACGCCCCCCCATCGCGCCACGCACGAAGTAGAACAGCACCAGCACGATCCCGACCGTCACGATCAGCCCGATCAGCGCAAACGCTACCTTGAGCACGATGCACAGAATCACCAATGCGCCGATGATCGCGAACAGGCCGAGGATCGGATTCATCCCGCGCATCACCATTGCCCCCGGTAATCGTGGTTCTCGGTCGCCATTTCCTTGAGGCTCGTCGGCCCACCCTCGGGGCAGCTCGCGCGGCGGCCGATCGTCGATCCCGCCGCCGGCGTCTCGCCCCGCGCCAGCGCCTCGAGCACCGCGATCGTGCGGTCGTAGTCGAGGTCCTCGTAATTATCGTCGTTGATCTGGACCATCGGCGCGTTGGCGCACACGCCCAGGCACTCGACCTCGGTCAGCGTGAACAAGCCATCGGGCGTCGTCCGCCCCTTCACCAGCCCATGGTTCTTGCACGCCGCCAGCACGTCGTCGCTGCCGGCCAGCATGCATGGCGTCGTGCCGCACACCTGGACGTGATAACGGCCGACCGGCGCCATGTTGAACATCGTGTAGAAGGTCGCAACCTCGTAGACGCGCATGTACGGCACGCCGATCGCGCGCGCGACGAACTCGATCACCGGCACCGGCAGCCAACCTTGTGTGTTGGTCTCCGCCCCGACCTGGCGCTGGGCGAGATCGAGCAGCGGGATCGACGCCGATTGCTCGCGCCCCGGCGGATAGCGGCCGATCACTTCCTTCGCCTTGGCGGCGTTCGCGTCGGTCCACGCAAAATCGCCCCAGCGCGCGCGGACCTCGGCTTCGTCGGGGATTTGGGGGGCTTCAGCCATGAGAAACTTGCCGATTACGGAAGAACAGAACAGCCTGAGCGATCAGGCAGACAATTGCGCTGAAAATCATCGCAGGCATCGATAGCAACGCGACCGCGAATGCGAGGTCCGACCCGCCTGACAGCAATGCGGCACAATATACCAGAATGGACAGGCCCAGCATAATCCGGGCTGCGAACAAGACCCTCACCGATCGCACTCCCCGAACACGATGTCGAGCGCGCCCAGGATCGCGGTCGTGTCGGCGAGCATGTGGCCCTTCGACATGAAGTCCATCGCCTGAAGGTGGCTGAACGCGGTCGGGCGGATCTTGCAGCGGTACGGCTTGTTGCTGCCGTCGGCGACCAGATAGACGCCGAACTCGCCCTTGGGGCTTTCGGTCGCTACGTACACGTCGCCCGCGGGGACGTGATAGCCCTCGGTATAGAGCTTGAAGTGATGGATCAGCGCTTCCATCGACTGCTTCATTTCGGCGCGCTTGGGCGGCACGACCTTGCGGTCGTCGCTCGCAATCGGGCCGTCGGGCAGTTCCGACAGGCATTGCTTCATGATGCGGACCGACTGGCGGACTTCCTCGACGCGGACCATGAACCGGTCATAGCAATCGCCGCGCGTGCCGACCGGCACGTCGAAGTCCATCTTCGCATAGGCGTCATAGGGTTGCGACTTGCGCAGGTCCCAGGGGATGCCCGAGCCGCGGATCATCGGGCCGGAGAAGCCCCAGCGCACCGCGTCCTCGCGGCTGACCACGGCGATGTCGACGTTGCGCTGCTTGAAGATGCGATTGTCGGCGACAAGGCTGATCGCGTCCTCGAACAATCGCGGCACGCGCGTGTCGAGCCAGTCGGCGATATCGGTCAGCAGCTTGAGCGGCACGTCCTGGTGCACGCCGCCGGGGCGGAAATAGTTGGAGTGCATCCGCGCGCCCGACGCGCGCTCGAAGAAGTTGAGGCAATCCTCGCGCAGCTCGAACATCCACAGGTTCGGCGTCATCGCGCCGACGTCCATGACGTGCGACCCGAGGTTGAGCATGTGGTTCGAAATGCGCGTCAGCTCGGCAAAGAACGTGCGCAGATATTGCGCGCGGATCGGCACTTCCAGGTCGAGCAGTTTCTCGACCGCGAGCACGAAGCTGTGCTCCATGCACAGCGGCGAGCAGTAATCGAGGCGATCGAAATACGGCAGCGCCTGCGCGTAGGTCTTGTACTCGATCAGCTTCTCGGTGCCGCGATGGAGCAGCCCGACGTGGGGATCGACGCGCTCGACGATCTCGCCGTCGAGTTCCATCACGAGGCGGAGCACGCCATGCGCGGCCGGATGCTGCGGCCCGAAATTTATCGTATAGTTCTGGATCTGCACGTCGCCGACCGTCGGATCCTCGGCGTCGGTCCGGTCGAGCTGCTTGTCGATATAATCAGCCATTCTTCGGCTCCGGCTTCTTACGGGCGCGGGCGGGCTTGGCCGGCTCGGTGGCGGTCGCGGCGTCCGGCTTCACGCGCGGCTTGGCGGCGACCTTGCGGGTGGCCGGGGCCCTGGCAGCCTCGGGAGCGGCAGCGACATCGGCCTTCTTTACCGGTGGCTTGCGCGCGGGCTTGGGCTTCGCGTCGGGTTCGGGCTTCCCGGCCCCGGTCTGCGCGGGTGTTTCGGTCACCTTGGGCGTCGGCGGTGGCGGCGCAGGCGGCGGTGGCGGGACCGGCGCACCTGCGGCAGGCGCCTTCTCGTCACCCGGCAGGATATAATCGGCGCCTTCCCACGGCGACATGAAGTCGAACGTGCGGAAATCCTGCGCCAGTTTCACCGGCTCGTACGCAACGCGCTTGGTCTCTTCCGAGTAGCGCAGCTCGACATAGCCGGTCAGCGGGAAGTCCTTGCGCTGCGGATGCCCGACAAAGCCGTAATCAGTCAGGATGCGGCGGAGGTCGGGGTTGCCCTCGAACAGCACGCCGTACATGTCGTAGACTTCGCGCTCGAGCCAGCCGGCGACCGGCCAGATGCCCGTCACCGACGGCACCGGCTTGATCTCGTCGGTCTGGACATGGACGCGGATGCGGTGGTTGCGCGTCAGCGACAGCAGGCAATAGACCACCTCGAAGCGGTCGGGCCGCTCCGGGTAGTCGACCCCGGCGATCTCCATCAGCTGTTGATATTCGAGCCCGGGCGTATCGCGCAGCAGGAGCATCGTTTCGACCAGGCTCTCACGAGCGACGGTGAACGACACCTCGTACGCCGCTTCCAGGCTGGACAGGACCTTCGTGCCGAGCGTCTTCTCCGCGACGTCGATCACGCCGTCATTGGGCGCATAGGCAGGCGCTGACGACTTCACCGCTCGATCGTCCCCGACCGGCGGATCTTCCGCTGCAGCTGCATGATGCCGTACAGCAACGCCTCGGCGGTCGGCGGGCAGCCGGGCACGTAGATGTCCACCGGCACGATCCGGTCGCACCCGCGCACGACGCTGTAGCTGTAATGGTAATAGCCGCCGCCATTGGCGCAGCTGCCCATCGAGATGACGTACTTCGGCTCCGACATCTGGTCGTAGACCTTGCGCAAAGCCGGGGCCATCTTGTTGCAGAGCGTTCCCGCGACGATCATCACGTCCGACTGGCGCGGGCTGGCGCGCGGCGCCGCGCCGAAGCGTTCGAGGTCGTAGCGCGGCATGTTGACGTGGATCATCTCGACCGCGCAACACGCGAGGCCGAACGTCATCCACCAGAGCGAGCCGGTCCGCGCCCACTGGAACAACTCCTCGGTCGAAGTGACGAGGAAGCCCTTGTCGGTCAGCTCACCGTTGAGGCCGTCGAAGAACGACTGGTCGGGCGGCAGGATCGACGACCCGCTGGGATCGTGGCGCAGCTCGACGGGGCCGGAATGCGGGGTCACGAGATTGCTCATTCCCAATCCAACGCTCCCTTCTTCCACGCATAGACAAGGCCAAGCGCCAGTTCGGCGATGAAGATCATCATCGACCCCCACGCCACCCAGCCGAGGTCGAACACGCTAACCGCCCAGGGATAGATAAACGCCGCTTCGAGGTCGAAGATGATGAACAGGATCGCGACGAGATAGAACCGCACGTCGAACTGGCTACGCGGGTCCTCGAACGCGGGAAAGCCGCATTCATATTCGCTGAGCTTTTCCGGGTTCGGCTGGTGCGCGCCGGTGAGCCGCGCGACAATCATCGGCAGGAACACGAAGGCGGAACTCAGGGCGAGCGCGACCCCCAGGAACAGGAGGATCGGCAGATATTGCGACAGGTCGACCAAAAGCTTTCTCTCGCAGGTGCGAAGCGTTGGCGCGTCTCTAGGACGGCACCCCCATTCCGGCAAGGGCGAGAGGCGTGAGAATGACTCGCAATTAACGCGAGTTGACGGACCTACGCTGCGCTGGCGAAGGGTGCGATCGCGCCGACTTCGTATCGATTCCGCCCCGCCAGCTTTGCTTGATACAAAGCGGCATCGGCGGCGATGGTCAGTTCGTGCATAGACCGGCCCGGCGCAGGTTCCATCGCGGCGACGCCCAGACTGATCGTTATCTTTTCGGGAAGCGCATAAGCGGGATCGGTGCTGCACTTGGCGACCATGACGCGCACGCGTTCGGCGATCGAGGCGGCGCCCGCCAGATCGACGCCGGGCAGGATCAGCATGAACTCCTCGCCCCCCTGGCGCGCGGCGAGATCGATCGGCGCGCGGATACCGGCTTCGAGCATCGCCGCCACCGCCTGCAACGCGCGGTCGCCCTCGTCATGGCCGTGCGTGTCGTTGAAATGCTTGAACCGATCGACGTCGATCGCGACCACCGCGAGCGGCCCGCTGTTGCGCAACGCGCGCGCCCATTCGTCGGCCAGCCTCATGTCGCGCGACCGGCGATTGGCCAGCCCGGTCAGCGGATCGGTGCGGCTGACTCGTTCGAGCGCGTCGCAGGCCTGTTCCAGTTCGCGCCCACGCTCGCCGAGCGAATCGACCAGCGCCTGATTGGCAGCAGCCAGGGTGAAGGCGTGCACCACCCGTTCGGCCAGACGGCGGCTGATTCCGAACATCGCGACGGTCAGCGCCAAGCTCGCGCTGGCGAGGATTACATGGCCCGGTCGTTCGGAGACCGCCAATCCGATCGCCGCGGCCAGCGTCACCGGGAAAGCGAAGATCGCATAGACCGGCCAATAGGACACGTTTGCGATCGTCATGCTGAGCGCGCCGAGCGTGATGCAGACGACGAGCATCACTTGATTGTCGGTGCCGGTCGCGAGCATCCATCCGACCGCCCCGCTCCACAGGATCGCCGACAGACCCGCAAATAGCGTCAGCAGCCGGGCGACGGATCGCGCCGGCATCTCGTCCAATTTGCCGGTGTGGAAACCGATGGCGACGCCGCTGCGCGCCGCGCTCAGCACGACCGTGGCGGCAAGCCAGGCGAACAGCCATCCGGCATGCGACGGCGTCCAGAAATACGCCGCCATCACGCCCGACCCGAACAGGTCCATGACAATCGTCGGCAATGCAAGCGCATAGACCGCGTTGACCCGCGCGCGCAGCAATGCGTCGTCGATCGTCGGGGGCGCGGAATCGGCCATCTTCCGGACCTAGCCCCGACAGCGTTAAGGGCGAGTTATCCGTTCGGGCGCCGGATCAGCGCAACGCGCCCGCGATCAGCTTGTGCAGGCGCGATTGTAGCGCGTCGTTTGCGGCAAGGAATTCGCTGCGTTCGATCATCTTGTCGCCGCCGCGGAAATCGGTGACGAACCCGCCCGCTTCCTTGACCAGCAACATCCCCGCCGCGACGTCCCACGGCTGCAGGTTCGATTCCCAATAGCCGTCGAACCGTCCTGCCGCGACCCAGGCTAGATCGAGCGCCGCCGATCCGAACCGGCGGATTCCCGCGACTTCGGGCGCGATCGCGCCGAAGATGCGGCTCCATTCGGCGAAATTGCCATGGCCGAGGAACGGGATGCCGGTCGCGATCAGCGAGTCGGCGAGATCCCGGCGCGCCGACACCCGCAGCCGCGCATCCTGCAACCACGCGCCCTTGCCCTTTTCGGCCCAGAAGCTCTCGTCGGTCATCGGCTGATAGACCAGCGCCGTGGTGATCTCGCGCTTGCCGTTCGCCAGCGGCTCCTCGACCGCGACCGAGATCGCGAAATGCGGGATACCGTGGAGAAAGTTCGACGTGCCGTCGAGCGGATCGACGATGAAGCGCGGTTTGTTGGGATCGCCGGGCAGCTCGCCGCCCTCCTCCGCCAGGATCGCCCAGTCTGGGCGGGCATGGCGAAGTTCCTCGACCAAGGTCTGTTCGGCGCGCTTGTCGGCCATCGACACGAAGTCGGCCGGGCCCTTGCGGCTGACCTGGAGGTGTTGGACTTCGTTGAAGTCGCGCCGCAACCGCGGCGCCGCCTTGCGCGCGGCGCGTTCGATGACGGTGAAAAGGCCGGAATGGCTAGGCATTTTTGTTTAGTCCGCGCGCCTTACATAGGTTTGCTCATACACATCGACAACAATCCGCGTGCCGCTCGCGATGTGGGGCGGGACCATGATGCGCACGCCATTGTCGAGAATGGCGGGCTTGTAGCTCGACGAGGCGGTCTGGCCCTTGACCACAGCGTCAGCCTCGACGATCGTCGCCTCGATCTGGTCGGGCAGCTGTACCGAGATCGGCTCCTCGTCGTACAGTTCCATCACGACGTCCATACCGTCCTGCAGGAACGCCGCGGCGTCGCCGAGCAGGTCGCGGGGAAGCGAGGTCTGGTCGTAGGTTTCCTTGTCCATGAACACCAGGGAATCGCCCTCGGCGAACAGGAACTGAAAGTCCTTGGTGTCGAGCCGCACCCGCTCCACGGTCTCGGCCGAGCGGAAGCGGACGTTGTTCTTGCGGCCGTCACGCAGGTTCTTCATTTCGACCTGCATGTAGGCGCCGCCCTTGCCCGGCTGGGTGTGCTGGATCTTGACCGCGCGCCAGATGCCGCCTTCATATTCTATGATGTTGCCGGGACGGATGTCCACGCCGCTGATCTTCATGACGATGTACCTGTGGATGAGGAAAGGCGGGCCTTTAGCCGGGCGACCCCGATCCGGCAAGCACGGCGGCGAAGGCTTGGACGGCGGCGGCTTCGTCGTCGCCCCACACCGCGTTCGACACCGCGAGGAAATCCGCCCCCGCAGCAACCAAAGGCGCGGCGTTGGCCGGGGTGATCCCACCGATCGCGACGCAAGGCAGCTCGAACAGGGCCGACCACCAGCTCAGGATCACCGGATCGGGCCGATGCGTCGTTTCCTTCGTCGTCGTCGGGTAGAAAGCGCCGAACGCGACATAGTCCGCGCCGGCATCGCCCGCCTCCATCGCGAGGTGGCGGCTGTCGTGGCACGTAACCCCGATCTGGACGTCAGGGCCGAGCGTGACGCGGGCTTCGCGCGGATCGCCGTCGCCCTGCCCCAAGTGCACGCCGTCCGCGCCGAGCCGCTTGGCGAGCGACACGCTGTCGTTGACGATGAACCCGACTTCGCGATCGGCGCAGATCCGCTGGAGGGGTTCGGCGAGCCGCGCCGCGTCGTGCTGATCCATGTCCTTCACGCGAAACTGGAACGCCGCGACCGGCCCGGCATCGAGCGCGCGCGCCAGCCGGTCGGCGAACCCGCCGGTCACGTCGAGCGGCGAGATCAGGTAGAGCTGGCACGGCGGCCGCCGCATGTCGCGCACGAAATTCGCCGCGAAATTCGGGTCGAGCGGGCCGAGCGGGTCTTCGTCGAAATCCATCGCACGCCTGTAGCGGTTTTCGCCGGAGTGTCGAATGCGGTGTGGGGTTGAATCGGCCTAAGGTCACACTTGGGTCACACTAGCGCGGTGTTCCGGGCCATTCTGGCATTTGTCGAAGATGCCGCGCAATCGAACTTCAGCAGTCCACTCAGATATGTCTTCGTGTTCCTGCGACGTCGGAAACCCAGGGCCATGCAGCAGAAGCTTCCCAGGGGTCCTGCCCTCGCAGGAGCACGCTGGCTGGGGTGTTACGATATCAAAGAGTTCGGCAAGGCTGTCAGGTGAAATCCTACTTTGCAAGTATCGTCTGTTATTGGGTGGAAAGCGGTCGTCAGGGCTACGCGAACTCATCTCGCTTATGTTCGGGCCGCAATCGGCCGATCTTTCTCGCATTTGCATGCGGAAGACGGGTTTCAAAAGCCCGAAGCTGCCTTCTCGCATCGACATCTCCCGCCCTCGCAGCCCGTCTCAGCCAGCGCCGATAGCCCGCCATGTCATTCCTGTTGAAATAGCTCATGGCGACATGCTGCGCCGCCCGCGCGTCACCTTTGCGGTAAGCACGTCGATATAGACCCGCCGCACTAAATGCGTCGCCGAATGTGCCAAAGGCTTCTCGGCTATTCCCATCCGAAAACCAATTAGCCAACTCGATCATGGCGCCGGAATGCCCGCGCAAGGCCAGGTGCCACATAATAGGCATCCAAAGACCTAAATGGCGCTCATATCTGATCGCCAACCCCTTCAGGTAAAGTCGATCATCGGCGGTTTCATCGCTTATCTGTTCCACCGAGATATTTTGCATGTAGGACGGACGTCCGCAATTGGGTCGTAAACAGTCCTAACCCACCACAGCCAGCAAGAACCCGTCCCATTTCTTCACGCCCACCGTCTGCACCGCCGTCGCGGTAAGCCTCGGATGCGCGGCGACGGCGTCGAACAGCGCCCGCGTTCCCTGAATGCGCTCGTCCACGCTGTCAGCGTCGAGCACCCCACCCTCGCGTACCACGTTATCCACCACGATCGCCGTGCCCGGGCGCGAAAGGCGGATCGCGTGGTCGAGATAGGCGGCGTTGTTCTGCTTGTCGGCGTCGATGAAGACGAAATCGAACGGGCCGGTCAGCGTCGCCAGCGTATCGAGCGCGGGGCCGTCGATCACCTTGACCCGCCCCGCCAGCCCGGCCGCCGCGAGATTCTCCCGCGCGACCGTCGCATTGTGCCCGACCAGTTCGAGCGAGATCAATTCGCCGTCCTCGGGCAACGCTCGGCCCAGCCAGATCGTCGAATAACCGCCCAGCGTCCCAATCTCCAGGATGCGCTTCGCCCCCGCCATCCGCGCCATCAGGTGCAGCAGCTTGCCCTGCACCGGCGCGACCGCGATGTCGTCCAGCCCGCGCTTCGCGCTGCTCGACACCGCGAAGTCTAGTTCGGGGTCCTGCGGCAGCAACCGCCCCTCGATATAATGATCGACCGCGGCCCAACTCGCATCCTGGGGCTGGGTCCGCTCGACCATCAGGCGGTCTTGTTCACGGAGGCGTCGTAGATTTCGTCGATCGCCTCGCCCAGCGCCTTGTCGAACTCGGCGTCGGTCATCTGGAAGCGCAGATCCTCGAGCAAGGCGCGGCTGAAGCTCGCGATCATGCCCTTGTTCTTCGCCAGTTCGACGCACGCGTCATGACGATTATAGCCGCCCGACAGCGCCACTACCTTCAGCACGCGGGGATGCGCGATCAACGCGTCATACTGGCCGGCATGCGCGGGCAGCGACAGCTTGAGCATGACCTTCGCGTCGCCCGGCATCGCGTCGAGCGCCTTCCTGAGCTCGTCGGTCAGGATCTCGTCGCACTGCGCGCGCTCGGCGCTCTTGATGTTGGTTTCCGGTTCCAGGATCGGGACGAGGCCGTGGCCCAGGACCTGCTGGCCGACCTCGACCTGCTGCGCGACGATCGCGGCGATCCCTTCGCGGTTGGCGAGGTTGACGACCGAGCGCTCCTTGGTGCCGAACATGCCGAGCTTCGCGGCGCGCGCGAGGAGATCGTCGAGGCCCGGCATCGGCTTCATCAACTGGACGCCGTTCGCTTCGTCCTCCAGCCCCTTGTCGATCTTGATGAACGGCACGACGCCGCGATCGGCCAGGACGGCCGGCGCCGGCCTGCCGTCGATCTGGCTGTCCATAGTGCGTTCGAACAGGATCGCGCCGATCACCTTGTCCCCGGTGAAAACTGGCGAGGTGATAATCCGCGCGCGCATCGCCTGGATCAGCGCGTACATCCCGGCGTCGTCCAACCACGCGCCTTCCTCGATGCCGTACCCCTTCAGCGCCTTGGGCGTCGATCCGCCCGACTGGTCGAGCGCGGCGAGGAAGCCGTGCCCGGCGGCGATCTTGGCGGTCATTTCGGCGGTGTTCATTCCTGCTCCCCATCAACGCTGCATACGTATGTGGCCGCGCTGTTAGACAGTGCGGCGACGGTCGGCAATGGCGGGGATCAGTTAACGGAGAGCGCCTTCACGCCGGGCAATTCCTTGCCCTCCATCCATTCGAGGAAGGCGCCGCCGGCAGTCGAAATGAAGGTCATGTCGCCCGCAACGCCAGCCTGGTTGACCGCCGCGACGGTGTCGCCGCCGCCGGCGACCGACACCAGCGACCCTTCGCGCGTGAGCGCGGCGACGGTGCGGGCGAGGCTCATCGTCGCGGCGTCGAACGGCGGCGTTTCGAACGCGCCGAGCGGACCGTTCCACACGAGCGTCCGGCAATTCTTGAGCACATCGCCCAGCGCCTCGGTCGCGGCGGGGCCGATGTCGAGGATCATCTCGTCGGGCGCGACTTCGTGGACGTTGACGGTACGCACGCTCGGCGGATTGGCGGCGAATTCCTTCGCGACCACGACGTCGTACGGCAGATGGATCGTGCAGCCGGCGCGGTCGGCGGCGTCGAAGATTTCGTCCGCGGTACCAGTCAGATCGTGCTCGCACAGGCTCTTGCCGACATTGACCCCGCGCGCGGCGAGGAATGTGTTGGCCATGCCGCCGCCGATGATGAGATGGTCGACCTTGTCGACCAGATGGCGCAGCACGTCGAGCTTCGAGGAGACCTTCGCGCCCCCGACCACCGCCGCAACGGGATGTTCAGGCGCGCCGAGCGCCTTGTCGAGCGCGTCGAGTTCGGCCTCCATCTGGCGACCGGCGAATGCGGGGAGCGCGCGGGCGAGCCCTTCGGTCGAGGCGTGTGCGCGGTGCGCGGCGGAAAAAGCGTCGTTGACGTAGAGATCGCCGAGTGCGGCAAACATCGCAACGACTTCCGGGTCGTTCTTCTCTTCACCTGCGAAAAAGCGAGTATTCTCAAGGACCGCGATGTCGCCATCCTTAAGCATCGCGACCGCCTCTTCCGCGCCGTCGCTGTCGATGAATCCCACCGGGCGGCCAAGCACCTGTTCGAACGGTTTGGTAACAAGCGACAGGCTCATTTCGGGGTGACGCTGGCCCTTGGGCCGCCCGAAATGCGCGAGAACGATGACCTTCGCGCCCTTGTCGGCCAGTTCGGCCACGGTCGGCACCGCCGCGCGCAGCCGCGTGTCGTCGGTCACCGCGCCATCTGCCATCGGCACGTTCAGGTCCTCGCGCACCAGCACGCGCTTACCAGCGATGTCGCCCATGTCATCGAGCGTTCGGAAGGCGCGCGCCATGTCAGATCAGCTTGGCCATCGCCTTGGCGGTGTCGACCATGCGGTTCGAGAAGCCCCATTCGTTGTCGTACCAGCTGACCACGCGGACCAGCTTGCCGTCCATCACCGCGGTTTCCAGGCTGTCGACGGTCGACGACGCGGGATCGCCCATCAGGTCGATCGAGACGAGCGGCTCGTCGGTATAGGCCAGCACGCCCTTTAAGGGGCCGCTCGCGCTCGCCGCCTTCAGCGCGGCGTTGACCTCATCCTTGGTCACGTCGCGCTTCGGCGTGAAGGTCAGGTCGATCAGCGACACGTCGGGGGTCGGCACGCGGATCGCCGAACCGTCGAGCTTGCCCTTCAGTTCGGGCAGCACTTCGCCCACCGCGCGCGCGGCACCAGTGGTGGTCGGAATCATCGACATGCCCGCAGCACGCGCGCGGCGCATGTCCGAATGGACCTGATCGAGGATCTTCTGGTCGTTGGTGTAGGCGTGAACCGTGGTCATCAGCCCGCGTTCGATCCCGAACGTGTCGTTCAGCACCTTGGCCACCGGGGCGAGGCAGTTGGTCGTGCATGACGCGTTCGACACGATCGTCATGTCGGCGGTCAGCTTGTCGTGGTTGACGCCATAGACGACGGTCAGGTCGACATTCTTGCCAGGTGCCGAGATCAGCACCTTCTTCGCGCCGGCGTCGATATGCTTCTGGCAAGCGTCGCGATCGGTGAAGAAGCCGGTACATTCGAGTACCAGGTCGACGCCCAGTTCCTTGTGCGGCAGGTTCGCCGGATCGCGCTCGGCGGTGACGCGGATGCGCTTGCCGTCGATCACCAGATCGTTGCCCTCGGCGCTGACGTCGCCCTCCCACATGCCGTGGACCGAGTCGCGCCGGAACAGGAAGGCGTTGGCCTTGGCGTCGCCCAGATCGTTGATCGCGACCAGTTCCAGCCCGGTGTCCTGCTGCTTCAGCATGGCGCGCGCGACAAGCCGCCCGATCCGCCCGAACCCGTTGATTGCTACCTTCACCGCCATGTCGTCGCTCCTGCGTCTAGATGCCGGCGCGCTCGAACGGGGCCGGTCGGTCGCGCGTGCCTTTGGGCATCGTCGCGCGACGCGTCAACCGTTACGCGGGGCGAATCGATCTTGTCGCCGCCCCCACCCGTGCTATTTCGATGCACATGGCAGAGGCTTCCCCCACCGATCGCATCGACGCCGCGCTCGCCCGGATCGAGCGCGCGGTGCAATCCCGCGATCGTTCGGCCGCCGACCTGCGGCAGCGCCACGACGCCCTGCGTGAGCGTGTGGGCGAAGCGATCGCGGCGCTCGACGCACTGGGGGCGAAGAATGGCTGAGGTTACGCTGACGATCGGCGACCGTCGCCATAACGTGACTTGCCGCGACGGCGAGGAAGCGCAGCTGCGCAAGCTCGGCGACATGCTCGACCGGCGCTGGGCGTCGGCCAACCGCGCATCGGGCGGACTCAACGCCGAACGCACGATGCTGTTGATCGCGCTGATGCTGGCCGACAGCCTGGATGCTGCCGAAAACCAGCCTGTTGGCGATGGCGGACCCAGTCCCGCATTCCTCACCCGGCTCGCCGACCGGCTCGAGGGGATCGCCGACGCCCTTGAGAAACCGGTCGCGAGCGCCTAAGTTCGTGAGTGGCGGGCACTGCCCGGTACGAGCCTTTATTATCCCTGAGGCTATTCATCATCCAAGGGGGCTGTCCCTGCCCGGACCCTGGTCCGACGTACATGGTCCCCACCTGACGTACCGTGCGTCAGAGGATAACCCGGCCAACGGCCAAGGCGGTCCCGCCACCGCGCCGCACGCACGTTCGGTAGCTGCGCTACCGACGAGACGCGCAAGCGCGGCCGGCGAGGCAACGCCTCGTCCCACGACGCGGCTTCGCCGCGGCACGCCAGTATGAAGATCGACAAACCTGCCCTCCGCGCCCACATCCGCGCCACCCGCGACGCCTTCGTCGCCAGCAACCCGCCGCCGATCAAGGTCCCCGACGCCTTCACCGCGCGCCTCTCGCACGGCCTGACCGTCACCTCCTACGTCCCCATGGGCAGCGAAGCCGACCCCTACCCCCTCGCCCGAGCCGCCGTGGAGGCGGGCTGCGTCCTCGCCCTTCCCCACGTGACCGTGCGCAGCGAACCGATGCGCTTCCTATCGTGGGATACGGAGGCCACGCTCGAAGCCGGGCCTTTCGGCCTCAGCCAGCCCGCCGCCAACGCAATCGAACTGCGCCCTGACATCATCCTGACGCCCCTGCTGGCATTCGATGCGAAGCTCGACCGGCTCGGCCAGGGTGCGGGCTATTACGATCGCGCCTTCGCCCGATTCCCCGAAGCATGGCGCATCGGCGTCGCCTGGAGTATCCAGCAGGTCGAAGAACTGCCCGTCGAGCCGTGGGACGAACCGCTCCACGCCGTCGTCACCGAACAAGGATGGATCACGCGATGACCCCGCCGACCGGCCCGCGCTGGCAGAAACCCGTCGGGATGCTGATCATCCTCGCGCTGATCGCGATCTGGTGTGTCGGCATCGTCAGCCTCGCGCCGTGGATCGGGCAGTGGCATCCCGCGGCGCAACTGTTGTTCTATGTGGCAGCAGGCGTGGTCTGGCTCTGGGTGCTGCCGATGCGGCGGATGCTGAGCTGGATGGAGACGGGGAAGTGGCGCGCCGATCGCGAGAGGCGCTAGCGTAGCTGGCGCACACGCGATCAAGCACGGCCAGCGGAAAGCACGCCATAAGGCGCGGCTTTGCCGCGACTGACGGCGCGGGATGGCGAAACTTTGAGTGAAAAGAAGCCGCGGCGAAGCCGCGTCGTCGATCAGAGCTACCCTCTGTCGCCCGAGCTCGCGCGTCTTGGAATTAGCTCCGCTAATGCCATGCGCGCTGCGCTATGGCGCGAGTGACGGGGCTCGAACCCGCGACCTCCGGCGTGACAGGCCGGCGCTCTAACCAACTGAGCTACACCCGCTTGGAAAGCGTGAGGCGCGGCCACTAAGCGAGCCGCCCTACCCTGTCAACAGCGCCCGACCGCTAATTTCGGCGTAGGGAGAAACGCGACTTGGGCCGTTCGCGGACTAGCGTGCCGCGCTCGAACAGGAAGCCCGCGATGTCGGGCTTGCCGGCGGCGCCCACCACAGTCTGGATGATAATGAGGAGGGGCACCGCGAGCAGCGCGCCCGGCGTCCCCCACACCCAACTCCAGAAGCTCAGCGAGATCAGGATCAGCACCGGATTGATCGTCAGCCGATGCCCGACGATCAGCGGCGTCACGGCATTCGCCTCGACCAGATGGCATCCGATCATGATGAACGATGGCAGCAGCGCGACCCAGATGTCGTTGAACGTCATCAGCCCGCCGATCGCCAGCAGCAGCGCGGCGGCGATCGGCCCAAAATAGGGAACGTAGTTGAGCAACGCGACGATGCCGCCCCACATCGCCGGATAGGGCATGCCGATCGCCCACAAGGCCGTCCCCACGATCGCCCCGAGCACCACGTTGATCATCGTGATCGTGCCGAGATAGGCGGACACGTCATCGACGACGTCCTGGATCACGCGCGCAGTCGCCATCGCGCCGCCGAAGCTCGCGCGGCTGGTGATCGTCGCGCGTCGGGTCCGGCTCCACCCCGCGAGGAAGAAGAACACCACCAGTACGCCGAAGAACACTTGAATGATCGCCGCCGGAGCCGAGGTCGCGGCGAGTTCGAGCAGCGATCCGGGCGGCGCGACGGCGGCGGTCGGCGCGGCTCGGACCGGCCCGGTGTTGGCAAGGTGCATGATCGTCTTGTTGAGGTATTTCTCAAGCGTCTGGTAGAGATCGAGCAGCGGCGCGAGGTTCGTCTGGATGCGATCGATCCGCTCCGGCAGGCGGCGGAAGAACTCGATCGCCGGTACGACGATCGCCGCCAGCGCGACATTGGCGAGCGCGAGGAAGCTGACGACGCAGACCAGCGAGGCCAGCCATGACGGCAGCCGCCGCCGCTCGAGCCATTCGAGCACCGGAATGAGCGCGATCGCGATGACCAGCGAAATCGTCACTGGCAGGAAGAACTCCGCGCCCGCCTTCAACGCGAACGGCAGGCCAAGCAGGAGCGCGATCCCGGCGATCAGCGTCAGCGCCGCGAGCAGCCGGTCGCGCCGGTCGTCGACCGGCGGCGCGGCATCGTCGATCGGGTCATCGGAGGCCAGGCCGGACCCCGGCGCGACAGCCGCCGCACCACCCAGCGGCACACCCGCCATCTCGTCCAACACTGGGTCGCCGCCGCTTTCCATTCGCCTTCCGTAGCGCCATTCCATCACAATGTAATCCCGGCTAGCGTGGCCGAATGGGAGAGAAACTGCTTGTCATCGACGAAGGCACGACATCGACGCGAGCGATGCTGTTCGCGCTGGACGGAACGTGCTTGGGATCGCAATCGGCGGACCTGACGCAGCATTACCCCGCGCCCGGTTTGGTCGAACACGACGCCGCCGAGATCTGGGAGCGAACGCTGTCCTGCGCGAAGGCGATGGTCGAGAAGGCCGACGGGGCGGAGCGCATCGCGGCGATCGGCATCACCAACCAGCGCGAGACCATCGTGTTCTGGGACAAACAGACCGGCGAGCCGCTCGCGCCCGCGATCGCGTGGCAGGACCGGCGGACGGCGCAGATGTGCCGCGACCTGAAGGAGGCCGGGCACGAACCGACCGTCCAGGCGCGGACCGGACTGCTGCTCGACCCCTATTTTTCGGGGTCGAAGATCGGCTGGGCGATGGCCAACTGGCCGCAGCTGAAAGAAGCCGGCGACCGGCTCGCGGTCGGCACGATCGATTCCTGGCTGGTGTGGAAACTCACGGCCAATGACGGGCGCGCCGGCGTGCATGTCACCGACGCCACCAACGCCAGCCGCACCGCGTTGATGGGGATCGGCAGCGGCCATTGGGACGACGGGCTGATCGACCTGTTCGACGCGCCGCGCGCCGCCTTGCCCGAAATCGTCGATTGCGCCGGGCACTACGGTGAGACGACGTTGTTCGGTGCGCCGATCCCGATCTGCGGCATGGCGGGCGACCAGCAGGCGGCGACGATCGGCCAGGCGTGCCTCGAACCCGGCGACACCAAGGCGACGTTCGGAACCGGCGCATTCGTGCTGACACAATATGGCGCGAAGCAGCCGACGTCGCACAACCGCTTGCTCGCGACGATCGCATGGCAACTCGACGGGCGGCGTGCCTATGCGCTCGAGGGGTCGGTGTTCGTCGCCGGCAGCTTGATCCAGTGGCTGCGCGATTCGCTGAAGCTGATCGCCACCGCGCAGGAAACCGAAGAACTGGCGCGATCGGTCCAGGACAATGCCGGCGTGTATCTCGTCCCCGCTTTGTCCGGCCTCGGCGCGCCATGGTGGCAGGCCGACGCACGCGCCAGCATTTCGGGCCTCAGCTTCACCGCGACGCGCGCGCATGTCGTCCGCGCCGCGCTGGAGGCGATGGCGCATCAGGCGAATGACCTCAAAACCGCCTTTGCCGCCGACGGCGCCGACTGGAAGGCGCTACGGATCGACGGCGGCATGGTCGCCAACGACTGGATGGCGCAGGATCTGGCGGACGTGCTGAACCTCGCAGTCGAGCGCCCGGTCTTCGCCGAGACGACAGCGCTGGGCGCTGCGATGCTGGCGGGCGTCGGTTGCGGGCTGTTCAAGGACCTCCACGCAGCGTCGTCAATGCGCGGCAAGATTGCGACGTTCGACTCCGCCATGGACGACACCGTTCGGAAAACCCGGCTCAATGGCTGGGCAAACGCCGTGAGGTCGGTGGTCGCCGCCGCCGGTTAGGCGCCGAAGGCTACGGCGTCCGAACCCCGTCGTCCCGCGCTTCGTCCTCCAGATAGAGATAATCGGGCTGGAATTCGCCGGTGTTCGCCAGCCGGTCGAAGTCCATCACCGTCACCATCCGGTCGGATACTTCGACCATCCCCGCCTCGCGCAGGACGCGTAGCGTGCGGTTGACGTGGACCGAGGTGAGGCCGCACGCCTCGCCAAGGTCCTGCTGCGTCAGCGGCCAGGCGAAGGTCCCGTCCTCGACCAGCCCGACTGCATCGAGCCGGCAATAGGTTTCGCTCAGCATGTGCGCGACGCGTCCCACGGCATCGAGCCGCCCGAGCCGGAAAATCCACTCGCGGTGCAGTGCCGCATCAAGCAGCGTCGAGAACCACAGGACGCGCCCCAGATGCGGCAAGCGTTCGATCAGCTCGGTCAATTTGTCGTGCGGAGCATAGGCTACCTGGCACTCGCTGATCGTCGCGACGTCATGGTCCAGCCGCTGCAGCGGATAGCCGTGCAGGTCGACGAAATCGCCCGGCGTCTGCACGCTCACGAGCTGCCGATGCCCGTCCGCCCCGTCCATGTAACGGCACATGAACCCGGAAATCAGGAACGTGCTGCGGTTCACGACGTCGCCGCGGCTTGTCACCACCTTGCGCTTGGGCAAGGTGACCGGCGCCGTGAGGATTTCGTCGAGTCCCGCCTTCTCTTCGTCACTCAATTCGCGGCGACGGCGGCCGCGCAGGAAATTGTCGCTCAGCATGGGCTCACTTTAGGTCCGTAAATGACCGAAGGCATTGATCGTTGTTAAGGTGTAACGCTTTCGCCGAGCAGGAGTTGCAGAAAGACGAGGTCGAGCCAGCGCCCGAATTTTTCCGCGACCTGCGGCATCCGTCCCACCTCGCGAAACCCCATCGCGCGGTGCAATGCGATCGACCCGTCATTGTCAGCCGCGATGCCGGCAACCATTGCATGCTTCGCCGCCAGCCGCGCCCGTTCAATGAGCGCGGCAAGCAGCGCCCGGCCGATGCCCTCGCGGTGCCGCGCCGGATCGACATAGATCGAATGTTCGACGGTCGACCGATACCCGTTCCACGCCCGAAACTCGCCGAACGAGGCGAACCCGGCGATGGCGCCGTCGCTTTCGGCGACCAGCACGGGAAAGCCATCGCTTTGCCGCCGCGCCAGCCACGCCTCGCGCCCAGTTAGGTCGGACACGCGTGTGTCGAAGATCGCGGTCGTCTCGCGCACCGCATGGTTGAAGATGGGCAGGATGCCCGCGGCGTCGGCGGCCAAGGCGTCGCGGATGATGGGCGTCATGACGGCGACGCTAGACGCAGCACTACGCCATTGCCAATCGATTGACGCCCATCCCCTCTCCTGCTCCACTGCTAGTCGGTCTTTCGGGGGGAAGAACGATGGCAGACGGATCGGCAACGCCGACGATCACACGCGGCCAAGTGCTCGGCGTGACGTTGGGCAATGCGCTCGAATTCTACGACTTTCTCGTCTTCAGCTTCTTCGCCGTCCAGATCGGCCAATGCTTCTTTCCCGCGACCAACCCGCAATCGAGCCTGCTGCTCGCGCTCGCGACGTTCGGCGCGGGGTTCCTGACGCGGCCGCTCGGCGCGTTCGTGATCGGCGGACTGGGCGACCGGATCGGGCGGCGGCCGATGATGTTGCTGTCGTTCGCGATGATCGGGCTGTCGACGCTCGGCGTGGCGATCACGCCGTCCTACGCGGCGATCGGCGTCGCCGCGCCGATCGCCATCATCCTGTTCCGGCTGGTCCAGGGCTTTGCGTTGGGCGGCGAGGTCGGGGCCAGCACTGCCTTTCTGTCCGAAGCTGCGCCAGCCGACAGGCGTGGATGGTACATATCAATGCAGTTCACCGGGCAAGGCGCCGCGACGTTGCTGGCGGGGGCGATCGGGGTCGCGCTGGCCGCGGCGATGGACGACGCCGCTTTGTCGAGCTGGGGGTGGCGGATTGCGATGGCGATCGGCGCGGCGACGGTTCCGGTGGGTCTGATGCTCCGCCGCACGTTGCCCGAAACGCTCCATGCCACCGTGTCGGCCGGGCGGGCGCCGCCGATGAAGAGTTTTGCGCCGATCGCGCTGTTCGGTTTCGTCGCAATGCTATCGGGGACAATCGGCACCTATGTGCTCAATTACATGACGACCTTCGCCAAGGCGACGCTGGGCATGCCGTCAGGCGTGGCGCTCGGCGCGACGATCGCGGTCGGGCTGGGCAACGTGATAGGGTCGGCGTCGGGCGGCTGGATGTCCGACATGCACGGGCGGCGGCCGTGGATGATCTGGCCGATGCTCGCGCTGGTGATGGGCGTGATACCCGGCTTCTGGCTGCTGGTCGGACACCCTACCGCCGGCACGCTATACGCGATCGGCTTCGGGTTGCGGCTGCTGCTGTCGCTGGCGGCGACGAGCGCGTTCATTGCCGTGACGGAGGCGTTGCCGATGCGGGTCCGCTCCGGGGCGATATCGATCGTATACGCGCTGGCGATTTCGATCTTCGGCGGATCGACGCAATTCGTCGTCGCGTGGCTGACCGGTATGACGGGCAATCCGCTGTCGCCGGCCTGGTACATGTTCGGGGCGTCGTTGCTCGGGCTCGTGGCGATGGCCTTCGCCAGCGAAAGCGCGCCGGCGAAGGTCGGGGTCGCCCCCGCCTAGAACGGCAGAGCGTGGAAATATTTGAGCACGCCCAGCACCGCGATCAGGATCGCGATGGCGATGATGACGTTCGCGACATCGAAACTGCTCTTGGCGACGACGGTACGTTCGTCAGTGTTTAGATCGGCCATGAAACCCTCCTTTGTTCCGGTGGCATAACGGCCGCCGGTGTCCCGGGTTCCGATCGATCGGCGGTTATCCGCCTAGGCGACCTCGGCGACGCGGTCCGCGAACAGCGTCTTCAGATCCTTCTTCAGGATCTTGCCGTTCGCGTTGCGCGGCAGCGTTTCGTGGACGAAGCGCACCGCCACCGGTGCCTTGAACGCCGCCAGCCGCTCGCGCACCCAGGCCTGCAGTTCGCTTTCGGTCGCGGTCATGCCGGGGGCCAGATGCACCACCGCCGCCGGCTCCTCGCCCAACGTGCGGTGCGGGATGCCGATAATCGCGCAGTCGGTCACCGCGGGATGTTCGTAGAGCGCGTTCTCCACCTCCGACGAATAGATGTTCTCGCCGCCGCGGATCACCATGTCCTTGGCGCGGTCGACGATATAGACGAACCCCTCCTCGTCGAGCCGGGCAAGGTCGCCGGTACGGACCCATCCATCGACGAAGGTTTCCGCCGACGCTTCGGGCTTGTTCCAATATTCCTTCACGATCATCGGCCCGCGCGCCCATAGTTCACCGACCTCGCCAACCGGCAGCACGGTCACGCCGTCGTCGGCGCGGATTTCAAGGTCGGCGACCGCGACGGGCGGCCCCGCGCTCGTCGGGCGGTTGAGATAATCCTCCGCCCCGTGGTGCGTGACCGTCGCCATCGTCTCGGTCATGCCCCAGCCGTTGCCGGGCAGAGCGCCAAACACCTCGTAAATCTTCTTCACCAACTCAGGCGCGGAGGGCGCGCCGCCATAGGCGATCGCCTCGATCGACGAGAGGTCGTACTTGTCGCGTTCCGGATGCTCCAGCAATTGCCACGCAATCGTCGGCACCCCGCCGGTGAAATGGACCTTCTCGCGCTCGATGATCTCCATCGCCTGGACCGGTTCCCACTTGCGCATGAAGATCGACGTGCCGCCGCTCGCCATCGTACCCATCAGCCCGGCAGAGCAGGCGGTGACATGGAACATCGGGATCACCGTCAGCGCGGTACGCGGCGTGGGATCGGGGATCGCTTCGCCACGCCGCAGAAAGCTTCGCGCCGCCGAATAGCCCGACGACATGATGTTGGTCGTCAGATTGCGGTGCGTGCCGAGCGCGCCCTTCGGATTGCCCGTCGTGCCGCTGGTGTAGAAGATCGTGGCGTCGTCGTCGGGATCGATCGCGACGCGCGGACGGTCGGCATCGGGCAGGTCGGCCCATGTTCCCGGCTGGCCGATCAAATCCTCCAGCGCCGTCGCGCCATCGATCGGCGCGGGCGCGCGCGCGACGATCAGCCGCTCGACTCCAGTCAGCGCGGGCAAATGCTCCCGGATGCGAGCAAGGCGCTCGACGTCGACGATCACCACCTTCGCAGCCGAATCGCGGATGCCGTATTCGAGTTCAGCACCCGTCCACCACGCATTGAGCGGCACGGCGATCGCGCCGGTCGTCGTGATGGCGAAGAACACGACCGGCCATTCGGGCAGATTGCGCATCGCGAAGGCGACTCGATCGCCCTTCCCGACACCCATTTCCTGCAACGCGCGCGCCAGCGTCGCCGTCGCGCGGTAATTGGCGTCGAAGGTCACGCGATCCTGGTCGAGGATGGTGAAGGTCCGCGCCGCGTGCGTGCGCGACAGATCGAGCACCTGACCCAGATCGCGCGGCGCGTATTTCCACACGCGCGTCGGCACGCCGCGGATCGTCACCGTCTCCATTTCGAACTTCGATCCCGGCGCCGTTAGCGCTGCGGCGGCATCCTTCAGCGACATCTTCGGCCAGGCCGGGTCCAGCGCGATTACGGGTTCGGTCGACACATGCTCTCCGTCGGTATGCACGGCGGTTCGCCGCCGTCGCTTTTGCCGTAATGTTAGAGTTGATTCGCGCGCCGCTCAAGGCAATAGGGAGTCGCGATTAGAAACGAGGGTATGGACGAGCGATGCTGATGAAAGCGCCCGAAAAGCACGGCTTCGACGCCGCCCGGCTCAATAGGATCCCCGCCTTCCTGAAGGAACGGTACCTCGATTCGGGCAAGCTGGCCAACGCTCAGCTGCTGATCGCGCGCGACGGCGAGATCGTCCATTTTTCGAGCCAGGGTCCTGCGCGCGAAGACGGCGGGGCGATCGACGAAACATCCTTGTTCCGCATCGCCAGCATGACCAAGCCGATTACGTCGATCGCGTTCATGATGCTGGTCGAGGAAGGCAAGGTCGCGGTCGATACGCCGGTCCACCACGTATTGCCGGAATTCAAAGGCCTCGGCGTGTTCGAGGCGGGCGGCGGCCCCGTCCCCTTCCAGACCAAGCCGACCGCGCAGCCGATGCGGATGGTCGACCTGCTCCGCCACACGTCGGGCCTGACCTACGGCTTCCAGCATCGCACAAACGTCGATGCCGCATATCGTGCGGGCAAGATCGAGAATTGGCACGGCGGACACGACCTCGATTCGTTTATTGGCGCCCTCGCGGAGATCCCGCTGGAATTCTCGCCCGGCGACGCATGGAATTATTCGGTGTCGACCGACGTGCTCGGCGCGGTGGTGCAGCGTGTGTCGGGCATGCCGCTCGACCGCTTCTTCGCCGAACGCATCTTCGGCCCGCTCAAGATGGACGATACCGGCTTCTGGGTGGAAGCGGACAAGGTCGATCGCCTGACCGATTGCTATACCTTCGTGCCGGGCAAGGGCCGGATCATGTACGATCGCGGCGCCGAGAGCGCGTGGTCGGCGAAGCCCAAACTCCTGTCGGGCGGCGGCGGGCTGGTCTCGACCGCCCTCGACTATAGCCGATTCTGCCAGATGTGCCTGAACGGCGGCGAACTCGACGACGTGCGCATCGTCGGGCGCAAGACGATCGAGCTGATGACGGCCAATCACTTGCCCGGCAATTCGGACCTCACCACCATGTCGCGGTCCTTGTTCAGCGAAGCGGCGCTGGCGGGCACCGGGTTCGGCCTCGGCTTCGCGGTGATGAAGGAACTCGCGCCCGGCATGGTCCAGGGGTCGGTTGGCGAATATTATTGGGGCGGGATGTTCTCGACCGCGTTCTTCATCGATCCGGTCGAGCGGCTTACCATGGTGTTCATGACCCAGATGAGCCCGTCGAGCACCTATCCGATCCGCCGCGAATTGAAGACGATGATCTACAGCGCCCTGACCTGATTTCTGTGCTCCGGCGCAGGCCGGAGCGCTGGCAACCTCGGTCGTCGCTGACGGCCTACGCTCCGGCCTTCGCCGGAACACGACAGGAGAGATAGCACGTGACTTCCCCGATCCGTACCGAACGCCATGGCGACGTGCTCGTCATCATTTCCAACAACCCGCCGGTCAACGCGCTCGGCGCGGCGGTGCGGATGGGGCTGGAGGCCGGAATCAAGGAAGGCGTCGCCGACGCCAGCATCAAGGCGATGGTGATCCGCTGCGACGGCCGGACGTTCTTTGCGGGCGCCGACATCACCGAGTTCGGCAAGCCTATGCAAGGCCCGGGCCTCGGCACCGTGATCGACATGATCGAAGCGTCGGACAAGCCGGTCGTCGCCGCGATCCACGGTACGGCGCTCGGCGGCGGGTGCGAGGTGACGCTCGGCTGCCATTATCGCGTCGCGGTGCCGTCGGCGAAGATCGGCACGCCCGAGGTGAAGCTCGGACTCCTGCCCGGCGCGGGCGGGACGCAGCGCATCCCGCGCATCGCCGGCGTGAAGCACGCGCTGCAGATGACCGCGGTCGGCGATCCGATCTCGGCCAAGGCGGCGCACGAAGCGGGGCTGGTCGACAAGATCGTCGGTGAGGATTCGCTCGAGGCCGACGCTATCGCCTTCGCGCGCGAGGTCGCGGACAAGCGCCCCCTGCCCCGCGCCGCCGAACAGACCGCAACCGCCGATCCCGAAGCCGTTGCCGAGTTCAAGAAAGCCAACGCCCGCAAGTTCCGCGGCTTCGACGCGCCCGCCGCGAACATCCGCTGCGTCGAAAAGGCGGCCGACGGCTCGACCTTTGCGGAAGGCATCGCGTTCGAGCGCGATGAGTTCATGAAGCTGATGATGGGCGTCCAGTCCGCCGCCCAGCGCTACATGTTCTTCGCCGAACGCCAGGCCGCCAAGGTCGACGACATCCCCGCCGACACCAAGCTGCGCCCGATCAAGAAGGTCGGCGTGATCGGCGCCGGCACGATGGGCGGCGGCATTTCGATGAACTTCCTGACCGCCGGCATCCCGGTGACGATCGTCGAAATGGCGCAGGAAGCGCTCGACCGGGGCGTGGGCGTGATCCGCAAGAATTACGACAATTCGGCCAAGCGCGGCCGCTTCACGCCGGAAAAGGTCGATGCGATGATGGGGCTGCTGACCCCGTCGCTCAGCCTCGACGCGCTCGCCGACTGCGACCTCGTCATCGAGGCCGTGTACGAGAATATGGACGTGAAGAAGGAACTGTTCGGCAAGCTCGACGCGATCGCCAAGCCGGGCGCGATTCTCGCGTCCAACACGTCCTACCTCGACGTCGATGAGATCGCGTCCGCCACCAAGCGGCCCGAGGACGTGATCGGCATGCACTTCTTCTCGCCGGCCAACGTCATGAAGCTGCTGGAAGTGGTGCGTGGCGCCAAGACCGCGCCCGACGTGCTGGCGACGGTGATGGCGCTGGCCAAACCGATCGGCAAGGTCGCGGTGGTGAGCGGCGTATGTCCAGGCTTCATCGGCAACCGCATGCTGTCGGCGCGCAACGCCCCAGCCAACGACATGCTGATGCAGGGCGCGCGGCCGGACCAGATCGACAAGGCCTTGGTCGATTTCGGCTTCCCGATGGGCGTGTTCCAGATGGGCGACCTGGCCGGGGTCGATATCGGCTGGCACCGCGACCCGACCAAGCAGGACTCGATCCGCGAAGTGCTGTGCGCGCGCGGGCGCTGGGGCCAGAAGACCGGCAAGGGCTGGTACGATTATGACGAGAACCGCAACCCGACGCCTTCCGCCGAAGTCGCCGAGATCATCGAGGATTTCCGGAGCCGATCGAATCAGGCGAAGAAGGACTTTACCGACGACGACATCATCGCCGCGACGATCTATCCGATGATCAACGAGGGCGCGAAGATCCTCGACGAAGGCATGGCGCAACGCGCGTCGGACATCGATACGGTATGGATCTATGGCTACGGCTGGCCGGTCTATCGCGGCGGGCCGATGTTCTACGGCAATACGGTCGGCCTCGATAAGGTCGTGGCGGGGCTGGAAAAGAACGGCGTCGCGGTCGCGCCTTTGCTCAAGCGCAAGGCCGAGGCGGGCGAGAAGTTCTGATGGCGACGATCGCCCCCGTCCGCCCGGCGCTTGCCGAACGCGGCGCGATCGAGACAGCGGCGGCGATCCGCAGCGGCGCGACCACCGCCCTGCTCGAATGCGAGGCGGCGATCGCGCGGATCGAGGGGCGCGACGGGCCGATCAACGCGGTCGTGGTACGCGATTTCGACCGCGCCCGGCATCAGGCGCGCGAGGCCGACCGGCGGCTGGCGGCGGGTGAGGCCGCGCCCCTGCTCGGCGTGCCGATGACGGTCAAGGAAAGCTTCGACGTCGCCGGCCTGCCGACCACTTGGGGGCTGGAGGCCGCGCGCGATTTCGTGCCTCGGGACGATGCCGTGGCCGTCAAGCGGCTGAAAGCGGCGGGCGCTGTGATCCTGGGCAAGACCAACGTGCCCCCGCTCCTCGCCGATCTGCAGGCGAACAACCCGGTCTATGGCCGCACCAACAACCCGCACCACCCGGGCCGCGTCGCCGGGGGATCGTCGGGCGGATCGGCGGCGGCGCTGGCGGCGGGCATGGTGCCGCTCGAACTCGGCAGCGACATTGGCGGATCGATCCGCGTGCCCGCCGCGTTCAACGGCGTTTGGGGTCACAAGCCGACTTTCGCCGCTTTGAGCCGGGTCGGGCATCACTTTCCCGGCACCGACGGCGCGCCGGGCGAATTGTCGGTGATCGGACCGATGGCGCGCAACCCGGACGACCTGGCTTTGGCGCTCGACGTGCTGGCCGACCATCCGCTGGTCCAGGCGGATAACCGCCCGGCGAGCGGCTATCGCATCCTCGTCCTGAACGAACATCCGGGCGCAAAGGTCGCGGCGCCGATCGCCGAAGCGCTCGACCGGCTGGCCGACGCGCTCCACGATGTGGGCGCGACGGTCGATCGCACCAGCGACCTGACCCCCGATCTCGACGCACAGCAGCGCCACTATATGAAGATGCTCAACATCACGATCGCGCGTGGCGTGCCGCAGGACGGCTCGGCTCCGACGACGCTGATCGAGTGGTTCGACCTGCGCGACGAGCAGGCGCGCAACAAGCGGGCGTGGAACGCGCTGTTCCGCCAGTACGACGCGGTCATCGCGCCGACGCTGGGCGTTACCGCCTTCGCGCACGACGACACGCCGCTGCCCAAGCGCGTGCTCGACATAAACGGCGAAGCGACACCGTTCGGGCTGCAGTTCGCCTTCCCCGGCCTCGCCACGTTCCCAATGCTGCCCGCCACCAGTTTTCCGATCGGGACCGACCCCGACGGCTTGCCGATCGGCGTGCAGGCGATCGCCGACACGCTCAACGACCACACAGCCATCGCCGTCGCGCGATTGGCGCATGGAGTAATGCAATGACCGACCTCGATACGTTCCGCGCAGAGACGCGCGCCTGGCTGGAGGCGAATTGCCCGCCGGAGATGCGGACTCCCGCGCGGTCGGAAAAGGACACCGTCTGGGGCGGGCGCGACCAGTCGATGCTGACCCCGGCGCAGAAGCAGTGGATGGACGCGATGGGCGCGCGCGGCTGGACCGTGCCCGACTGGCCGAAGGAGTATGGCGGCGGCGGGTTGTCGCCGGCCGAAACCAAGATCTTGCGCGAGGAAATGCGCGCGCTGGGCTGCCGCAACCCGCTCAACAGCTTCGGGATCTCGATGCTCGGCCCGGCGCTGCTCAAATATGGCAACGAGGCGCAGAAGAAGGAGCATCTGCCCAAGATCGCGCGCGGCGAAATCCGCTGGTGCCAAGGCTATTCGGAACCCAATGCCGGGTCCGATCTAGCCGCGCTGGCCACCTCCGCCGAAGACAAGGGCGATCATTTTCTGGTCAACGGGCAGAAGGTATGGACCAGCTACGCCGATCACGCCGACTGGATCTTCTGCCTGGTGCGCACCGACAAGTCGGTGAAGCAGGCGGGGATCAGCTTCCTGCTGTTCGACATGGCGAGCGAGGGCGTATCGACCAAGCCGATCCTGCTGATCAGCGGCTATTCGCCGTTCTGCGAAACCTTCTTCGACAATGTGAAGGTGCCGAAGGAGAACCTGGTCCACGAGCTCAACAAGGGTTGGGACGTCGCCAAATACCTGCTCGGCCACGAACGCGAGATGATTTCCGGCATGGGACTTGGCCTGTCGAGCGGCGGCACGCTGGTAGACAACGTGATCGACCGGCTGGGCCTCGACGCCGAGGGCCGCCTCGCCGACCCGATCCTGCGCACGCAGATCGCGCTCCATGAGGTTCGCGCCAAGGCGTTCGCCGCCATGTCGGAAAAGTTCATCGACGACCTCAAGGCCGGCAAGGCGCATCCCGCCCAGCCAAGCATGATGAAATATTACGGCACCGAACTGAACAAGTCGCGCCACGAACTCGAAATGGCGGCGGGCGGGTCGGACTCGCTCGAATGGGAAAGCGCGCGGTCGAACAACGGCGCCGCGCCCCGCGCCTGGCTGCGTACCAAGGCCAATTCGATCGAGGGCGGGACGAGCGAGGTTCAGCTCAACATCATCTCGAAGCGGATTCTGGAATTGCCGGACCGGTAAGCGCGCGCCCCGCGAGGACGGGATCCAGAATCACAAGCGCGTCGCGGGCCACCCCGGGGTCGGCCCGTCGCGAGGACACAAGGAAGAACGATGCCTCTCTATCTCAACGACGAACAAGCGATGCTGCGCGACACGGCGAAGGATTTCGTCGCCGAACATGCACCCGTCAAACACCTGCGGAACCTGCGCGACGCCAACGACCAGACCGGGTTCAGCCGCGATCTGTGGAAATCGTTCGCAGAAATGGGCTTCACCGGCATCCTGATCGGCGAGGACGATGGCGGCCTCGGCCTCGGCCATGTCGAAGCGGGCGTGGTGCTGGAGGAGATCGGCCGCAACCTGTCGCCCTCCCCTTTCCTCACGACCGCGGTCGCGGCGGTCGAGGCGCTGAAGGGCACCGCGCAGGCGGCGAAATATTTCCCGGGCATCATTTCGGGCGAAACCGTCGCGGCGCTGGCGATCGACGAACAGGCCAAATTCCGCGATTCGGTCGCATTGAAAGCCGAACGCTCGGGCAACGGGTTCAAGCTGTCGGGCAGGAAGCAGTTCGTCAGCCATGGCCATGTCGCGGACCTGATCATCGTCGCGGCGCGCACCGCCGGGTCGGCCAATGACGAGAATGGCGTCACGCTGTTCGCCGTCGAAAAGGGCGCTGCCGGCCTGACCGCCGAAGCCGAACGCCTGGCCGATTCGTCGCTCGCCGCCCGGCTGGAGTTCGACGGAGTCGAGGTCACGGCGGATGCGGTGATCGGCGAGGTCGATGCCGGGCGTGATCCGCTCAACCGCCTGCTCCGCGCGGGCCGCACCGGCGCATCGGCCGAACTGCTCGGCGTCGGCGGCGGCGCGATGGACATGACGGTCGACTATCTCAAGCAGCGCAAGCAATTCGGCGTCGTGATCGGCACCTTCCAGGCGCTCCAGCATCGGGCCGCGCATCTCTATGCGGAAATGGAGGTCGCCCGCGCCGCGACGCTGCGCGCGCAGCAATTGCTCGACGCAGGATCGGACCGCGCCGACGAGGCCGTGTCGGTCGCCAAGGCACAGGCGGGCCTCGCGACGACGCTCGCGGTGCAGGAAGGCGTACAGATGTTCGGCGGGATCGGCATGACCGACGAGTTCGACATCGGCCTCTACATGAAGCGCCAGCGCGTGCTCGCGGAAACCTTCGGCGATGCCAACTTCCATGCCGACAAATTGGCGCGTAACGCCGGTTATTGATGGCCGAAGACGATCCCGAACGCCCCGCGCGAACCCCCGAGCAATTGGTCGCGGGGCTCGTCGCCCTGCTCGACGTCGAGGAACTCGACACCGATCTCTATCGCGGAATGAGGCTGCCCGGCGGGCGCGGGCGCGTGTTCGGCGGCCAGGTGATCGGCCAGGCGCTCCAGGCGGCGCAGCGTTCCGCCGAGGACAAGAGCGCCCATTCGCTCCACGCCTATTTCATGCGCGCCGGCGACGATGCGCTGCCGATCGTCTATCGCGTGGTGCGCGATTTCGACGGCAAGAGTTTCGCCACGCGGCGCGTGATCGCGACGCAGAACGGCCAGCCGATCCTCAACATGGCGGCGAGTTTTCAGGTCGCGGAGGACGGGCTCCACCATCAGGACGCTTTCCCCGCCGACATCCCGCCGCCGGAGACTCTCAAGTCCGAGGCGGAGCTGAGGGTCGAAGCGGCGGAGCATTTGCCCGAGGAGCATCGCAAGCGCTTCCTAAACTGGAAAAGCCCGATCGACGTCCGCCCGCTCCACCCGCGCAACTGGTTCTCCCCGACCAAGCGCGATCCGGTCACCTATAGCTGGATCAAGGCGCTGGCCCCGCTCGGCGACGACCCGGCGACCCACCGCGCGATCCTGGCCTATGCGAGCGACATGGGACTGATGGCGACGAGCATGATGCCGCACGGGGTGAACTGGATGACTCCGGGTATGCAGACCGCGAGCCTCGACCATTCGATGTGGTTCCACGAGGATTTCCGCGCGGACGAGTGGCTTCTCTACGCCATGGACAGCCCATGGGCCGGGCATGGCCGCGGCATGAACCGGGGCAGCGTCTTCACCCGCGACGGCAGGCTGGTCGCCAGCGTCGCGCAGGAAGGGCTGATCCGGAAGCGCGAGCCGCGTTTGTAGCGCTTACGGGCTTTTGGCCTTGTTATTGTCGCTGACGGCGATGATCACGCCACCCGCGACGATCGCGAGCGCCAGCACCGCTGGGACTATCGCACTGCCGCCCAGCTTGTTCGACTTCGCGCTCGGGCTCGATGCGCGCACCGACTTACCAACCGATAGCGACGCCGCAGGGTTGGCGGGTGCGGCCAAGGCGGGGGCTGCGGTCATCGACAGCGCGGCAACCGCCACGGCCAGGTTCTGAAGACGCATTACTAACTCCTTGAAATCCCATTGTCGGGAACCGCGTCAACTGAGTGCACGCGACCCCGTTCCCCGCCGCGCGACGAAGCGATGGGATTGCCGGGTCGGGCTACTTTTCAGTCGGCGTCATCACGTAACCCACCCGCTAGACGCAGCCGACATAGCCCGATTGGACGGCGCGAGGCGTGCGGAAGTGATGATATTGACCGCCGCCATGCCGAAATCGGCGGCAGGCTCCGCGGCGAGAACGCGAATATTGCCAGTCGCTGCCCACGGCGCGGCATCGAAGGCTATTATCGCCCAGCCCTCGATCCCACGCTTCCGGTAATTGTCCGGATACCTCAACACCGGCTGGACCGCCCATTCGAGGTCAACCGGGCAAGTCGCGCCGTCAGGGCGGAAGCTCTGCTCTTCGGGCGCGGCGGGCGCTGGAAGCGGCTGCGCGGCCTTCCGATAGGGGTAAAGACACCCGGTTCGCTTCCCGCCCGAAAAGCGCGACCTAGCTACTGCGTCCCGTCCCGCCTGGTCGAGCGCGGCGTCGTTTGTCCCCGTAAGGGTGCGGATGCCGGTCGGCTTGCCGGCTGCGTCGATGTCGAGCTTCACCATGCTCCACTGCAACCGCCCGACGCTGCCCTTCAGCTTGGCGAAATCGGGATAGCCGCGCAGCAATGAGGAGGGCGCGGGGTTTAGGCAATCGGAATTAGCCGGCTTGATGCGATCGATCGCTTCGCGCGACGGTCGCGAATCGATCGACGCGCTGAGCAGATCGGCGACATCGGCCATCGCGATCGGCGTGCGCGTGGCGACATAGGTGACTTGGCAATCGCGGTGCGGCACCCCGGCCGCAAACCCGCTGGCGGCGAGCTCCCTGGCAAGATCGTCGGCGTTGGGCGTATAGCTCGCGCCAACCCGGCGGATGTCAATCGGCCGTCCGTCAGCCGCCACCGTGAAATCGATCGTGACGCGCGACTGCGACCCCATCTGCATCCAGCCGAAACTCGGGCGCAGAACGAATATTGCGGCGTTCGGCAAATCGGCGCCGACGCAGCGAACGGTCTCCGCGTTCCAGACTACCAGGGCCGCCGGATTGAGCGGCGCGGGCGGGATGGCGATTACGGGGCGCTCGGCCGCCCTGACCTACGCGCTGGCGACGGAAGGAAGGAAAGCGGCCGCTACGGCCAGAATAGCGAGAGTTTTCATGGTGATGATCGTGCATCGCCAGCACAGATCCGGCAATCAGAATCAGATCGGCTGGCCGTCATCGCTTTCATTGAGTTTCAGGGCGCGGTCGGTTATGCCGATCGCGCCGAACTGCGCGCGCCATTCTGCCCTGTGGGGCGTCTGAAAATGGGCATCGAGCGCGGCACGGTCGCGCCAGCGCTCACTGACATGGATGATGCACGGGTCGAGCACGTCCTGCGCGTAGTTATAGGCGAGGCACCCATCCTCCGCCCGGCTGCCCGCCAGCATTTTCGCCATCGCCGGGCGTGCAATATCGAGCGCGCCATCCGGGATGCGCACGGTGCCCATGATGATCAGCATCAGACCGCCGTACGCCCATATTCCTGCTTGGTCACCGGGTGGCTCGACGACAGGCCGCCATCGACCGCGATCGCCTGGCCGTTGACGTAGCTGGCCGCATCGCTGGCCAGGAACGCGGCAACCTCCGCCAGTTCCTCGGGCTGCGCGCCACGGCGCAAGGGATTGAGGCGACCTACGCGGTCCATCTTCCCTGCGTCGCGCGCATAGTCGAAAGTCGGCTTGGTCATGCCGGTTTCGGTCAGGCCGGGGCAGATCGCGTTAACGCGGACGTTCGACCCCGAAAGCTGCTGCGCCGACACTTGCGCCAGGTTGATGACGCCCGCCTTCGACGCCGAATAGGCCGGCGACCCCGCGCCCGATCGGATTCCCGCGACGCTGGCGGTCAGCACGATCGCGCCGCCGCCGCGCTCGGCGATCCTGGGCGCTGCATGCTTGATCGCCAGATACGGGCCGATCAGGTTCACGCGCAGCACTTCGGTGATCAGCGCGACGTCGGTGTCGAAGATATTCGCCATCCCGCCCGATATCCCGGCATTGGCGAAGATGATGTCGAGCCCGCCGAAGCGATCAACCGCAAGCTGGACGGTGCGGATCACGTCCTCTTCCAGCCCCGCGTCCATCTGGATCGCGACTGCCGTGCCACCGGCATCGGTGATCAGCTTCGCCGTCGCATCGGCACCGTCGGTCTTGTCGGCAACCACGACCTTGCCACCTTCGCGCGCGAACAGCATCGCAGTGGCGCGGCCGATGCCCGATCCGGCGCCGGTGACGATGATCGACTTATTCTCAAATCTTGCCATTCAATCCTCCGTCATGCCGGGCTTGTCCCGGCATCCACCGGGCGGCTAGGTCCAGCCTTCGAATTTCTTGCTCCACGCTCGCGGCATGGTGGATCCCGGCACAAGGCCGGGATGACGGCCACTCTAGATCGTCACCCCTCCATCCATCACGATAGTCTGCCCGGTGGTGAACGCCGCCGCCTTCGACGCCAGGAACACGACGCCGCCGGCAATATCCTCCGGGTCGCCGATGCGGCGGAGCGGCACGCTCTGGTTCGCCGCCTTGATGCGCTCCGGGTCTTCCCACAGCGCCCGGGCGAAGTCGGTCTTCACCAGCCCCGGCGCGATGCAGTTCACGCGGACATTATCCGGCCCGTATTCGTGCGCGAGATTGCGTGCGAGCTGCATGTCGGCGGCCTTGGAAATGCAGTAGGCGCCGATCGCGGTCGATCCGCGCAAGCCGCCGATCGACGAGATGATGATGATCGACCCATCGCGCCGCGCGCGCATCTCAGGCGCTACCATGCCGATCAGCCAGTGGTTCGACACGATGTTGTTGTCGAGGATCTTGCGGAACTGTTCGTCGCTGATGCCCGCCTGCGGCCCGTAATAGGGATTGGACGCGGCGTTGCAGACCAGCACGTCGATCTGCCCGAACGTCGCGCGAGTCTGGTCGACCAGGTTCTGCAGCGCGGCCTTGTCGGAGATGTTCGCGGCGACGGCGATCGCGGTGCCCTCGCCGAATTTCGCGTTGATCTCCGCCGCGACCCCGTCGCACGCATCCTGCTTGCGGCTGGAGATCACGACCTTCGCGCCATGCTCGGCGAGTTCGAACGCGCTCGCCTTGCCGATTCCCTTGGTCGAACCGGTGATGATCGCGACCTTGCCGGTCAGGTCGAACAGCGACATTGCCCTCTCCCTCTTGTCGTTCAGGCGCCCGCCTTTTGCGCGAATGCCCACGCCGCGTCGGCGAGCCGATAGACGCCCGCCGCCGACTTTTCGGCCTGCGCGGACGAGGCGGTGCCTTCGACGATGCGTTTCTTGATGCCCTGGACGATGCCCGTCAGCCGGAACAGATTGTAGGCGAAATACCAGTTGAGGTCGGGCAGCCCGTCGCGCCCGGTCGCCGCGCAATATCGCGCGACCATGTCCTCGATCGTCGGGATGCCGCTATCGCCGCCCGCCACGCCCATCACCCCCGACCGGCCCTCCGGAGCGGTCACCCAGCTCATCAGGAAATAACTGAAGTCAGCCAGCGGATCGCCGAGCGTCGACAGTTCCCAGTCGAGCAGCGCGATGACGCGGTTCTCGGTCTTGTGGAACATCATGTTGTCGATGCGGTAATCGCCATGGACAACCGACGTGCGCGTCTGCTCGGGGATCGTGAGCGGCAGATATTCGATCAGGCTCTCGACCGCGGGCATATGCTCGGTTTCGGCGAGCTTGTACTGCTTGGTCCAGCGCGCGACCTGGCGCTCGAAATAATTGCCCGGCTTGCCGTAATCGCCCAGCCCCGCCGCGACGTGATCGGTGTTGTGGAGCGCGGCGAGCGTGTCGCACATCGCGTTGTAGATTCCAGTGCGCTCGGTGAGTGTGTAATCGGGCAGCGTCCCGTCCCAAAGATTGCGGCCGTCGGCGAACCCCATGACGTAAAAATCGGTGCCGATCACCGCCGGGTCGGTGCACAGGCCATAAGGCCGCGCGACCGGGAAGCCGGTCGGGTACAGGCCGGCGATCACCTTATACTCGCGATCGACGGCATGCGCCGAGGGCAGCAGGTTACCGAACGGCTTGCGGCGCAGGACGTAGTCACCCGACGCGGCACTCAGTTTGTAGGTCGGGTTGGACTGGCCACCGGAAAATTTGGTGTAGCCGAGCGGCGCGGCGAACCCCTCGACATTTGCTTTCATCCAAGCCGTAAGCTTGCCGAGGTCGAGCGCATTCTTCTCGTCGACTTCGATGGTTTTGGGTGCGTCGTCGGGGTGCGCCGCCATCATGCGAACTCGATCACCGATCGCGCGGCGTCGCCCTTGCGCAGTTCGTCGAACGCGTGGTTGATCTTGTCGAGCGGCATCCGCTCGGCGATGATCGTGTCGAGATCGAGCAGCCCGCGCAGGTAGAAATCGACCAGCCGCGGAATATCGACCGGGAAGCGGTTGCCGCCCATCAGCGCGCCCTGCAGCTTCTTCGACGCCAGCAGATCGAGCGCCGACAGCCCGACCTTGCTGCCGAGCGGCATCATGCCCAGGATCGTCGCGGTGCCGCCGCGGCGCAGCACCTTGACCGCGGTGTCCGCCGACGCCTCGCGCCCGACCGCCTCGATCGCGTGATGGACACCGCCCTTGGTCAGCTCGACCACTTCGCCGACCGCATTCTCCGCCGTCGCGTCATAGCTGTGCGTCGCGCCAAGCTTCTCCGCCAGCGCGCGCTTCTCCGGCACCGGGTCGAGCGCGATGATCTTGCCCGCGCCGGCAATCTTCGCGGCGTTGACCGCGGCAAGTCCGATCCCGCCGCAGCCGACTACACACACCGTCTCGCCTGGTGTCACCGGACTCGAGTTGAAGACCGCGCCTGCCCCCGTCGTCACCGCGCATCCAAGCAACGCCGCGCGGTCGAGCGGCATGTCCGGATCGATCGCAACACAGGCATGCTCGTGGACCAGCATCATCTCCGCATAGGCCGACAGGTTGAGCATCTGGTGGACCGGCTCGCCGTTCAGGGTCAGCCGCGGCGCCGCGCCCTTCTGGCGGCGCACCTCGGCCGAAATGCACAGCGACATGCGCCCCGATACACAGAACTCGCAATGCCCGCAGAACGCCGACAAGCAGGTAACGACCGCGTCGCCGACCTTGACCGTGCGGACTTCGTCGCCGACCGCCTCGACGATCCCCGCCGCTTCGTGCCCCGGAATGGCCGGCAGCGGCGTTGGATACGCGCCATCGACGAAATGCAGGTCCGACCGGCAAACCCCACACGCCGCGGTACGGATCAGCACTTCGTGCGAGCCGGGCTTGGCAACCTCGACATCACAGATTTCGAGCGGCTTCTTCGCTTCGAACAGAACGGCTGCCTTCAACATTCACTCCTAACGTCCGTTCGCCCAGAGCTTGTCGAAGGGCGTATACTCTCACCGTGCTTCGACAGGTTCAGCACGAACTGTGGAAAGGTTCAGCGCGAAACCCCGATGTCCCCGCTCGACATGGTGTCGGCCTTGTATTCGGCATATTTGCCGAACTCGTTACGGGCGATCGCGCGGTTGTGGACCTCGTCCGGCCCGTCGGCGAAGCGCAACGTCCGCATCGCTGCCCATTGATGCGCCAGCGGGAAATCGTCCGACACGCCCCCGCCGCCGTGCGCCTGGATCGCGTCGTCGAGAATCTGCAGCGCCATGTTCGGCGCCTGCACCTTGATCATCGCGATTTCCAGCTGGGCGGACTTGTTGCCGGCCTTGTCCATCATGTCGGCCGCCTTGAGGCAGAGCAGACGCGTCATCTCGATGTCGATGCGACCGCGAGCGATCCGCTGTTCCCAGATCGAATGATCGGCGATGCGCTTTCCGAACGCGACGCGCGACAGGAGCCGCTTGGCCATCGCCTCGATCGCGGTCTCCGCCGTGCCGATCGTGCGCATGCAGTGATGGATGCGGCCCGGCCCGAGGCGCCCCTGCGCAATTTCGAACCCGCGGCCTTCCCCGAGCAAGATGTTCTCGACCGGCACGCGGACATTCTCGAGCAGCACCTGGCCGTGGCCGTGCGGCGCATGGTCATAGCCATAGACCGACAGCATCCGCTCGATCTTTACGCCGGGCGCGTCCATCGGGACCAGGATCTGGCTCTGCTGCGCGTGACGCTTGGCATCGGGGTTGGTCTTGCCCATCACGATCGCGACCGCGCAGCGCGGATCGCCCACCCCCGACGACCACCATTTGCGGCCGTTGATGACATAATGGTCGCCGTCGCGGACCATGCTCGTCTCGATGTTCGTCGCGTCCGACGACGCCACCGCCGGCTCGGTCATCAGGAAGGCGGAGCGAATATCGCCGTTCATCAGCGGCCGCAGCCACCGCTCCTTCTGCTCGCGCGTACCGTAGCGATGGAAAACCTCCATGTTGCCGGTGTCGGGCGCCGAACAGTTGAAGCACTCCGACGCCCAGCCGATCTTGCCCATTTCCTCTGCGCATAATGCATATTCGAGGTTGGTGAGCTGCGTTCCTTCGAACTCGAACGTGTCGTCAACATGCTGCTGCCCGGAATACGGCGGCATGAAGAAATTCCACAGGCCCTGCGCCTTCGCGAGGGCCTTCACCTCCTCAATCACCGGTAAAACCTTCCAGCGCTCACCCTCGTGGCTCTGTTCGTGATAGAGGTGGTTGCGGGGCGCGATTTCCTTGTCGATGAACGCCTTCACCCGGTCCCGGAAATAGGTCTCGCGGTCGCTCAATGTGAAGTCCATCGTATTGCTCTCCTGTGGCTGTCGGAGAATCGGCTAGACCATACCGCGTTTTCGGTAAAGCCGTTGAATGCGCTGTCCGCGACAAGCGGAATGATTCGAAAATAGGTCAGTTCTGTGACGGAAAACCGCTGGTTATGCGGCATGAAGCTGATAAGCTCCGTCAATGGGGCAAAGCGATACCGCAGAACTGGACGACACGACGGGGACCAAGCGTTTCCGCGCGAAACGCAACGCGATCCTGGCGGCGGCGTCGGAGGCGATCAACGAACAGAGCGCGAAGGGCATGACCTTCGCCGACGTCGCGCGGCGGGTCGGACTCAATACCACCAGCGTGACCTATTATTTCAAGCGAAAGGAGGATCTGGCGCAGGCGTGTTTCGAACACACGCTGCTGACCCTTGGCGACATGCTCGACGAGGCGCAGGCCGAACCGACGCCGGAAGCGCGCGTGGCCAAATACCTGTCGCTCAACATGGGCCGCTACGCACGCATCCGCGAAGATCAGGAACGCGCGCTGGCCGGCCTGAGCGACTTGCGGGCGATGGAGGAGCCGATGCTCGGCCGGTTGATGGCCGGCTGGCGCGACGTGTTCCGGCGCACGCGCGCCTTGTGGGACGATCACGGCGATCGGCGGCAAAAGGACCTGAACGGCGCGCGCGCGCACGCTTTGCTTGAAAACACCTTCTGGATTCCCGTCTGGATCAACCGGTACGACATTGACCAGTTCGACCGCGTCGAGGCGCGGTTGATGGACATGTTCCGCCACGGCATTGCGATGCCCGGCGCGACATGGGCGCCGGCGATGCTGAACGTCGAACATCAGGACGCCGAACCGGGGCGCGAGGCATTCCTGCGCGCGGCGACGCGGCTGATCAACGAACTCGGCTATCGCGGCGCTTCGGTGCAGAAGATCGCGTCCGAACTCAACGTGACGAAGGGCAGCTTCTACCACCATCTCGACGCCAAGGACGACCTCGTCATCGAATGCTACAAACGCAGCTTCGACACGATCATCGAAACGCAGCAAGCGGGCGAAGCGGCGGGCGGCGACTGGTGGCACAAATTGTCGAGCGTAATCGCGACGCTGCTCGACGTGCAATTCTCGGAACGCGGGCCGCTGCTGCGCACGACCGCGCTGACCGGGCTGCCGCGCAAGGTGCGCCAGGCGATGATCGACCGGTCGGACCGGATCGCGCGGCGCTATGCCGGCATGCTTTCGGACGGCGCGGCCGAAGGGTCGATCCGCCCGGTCGATGCGCTGATCGTCAGCCAGTCGCTAATGGCGCTGCAGAACGCGGCGTTCGACATGCGCAAATGGGCCAGCTCGATGCCGCGCGACCGCGCGGTCGCGATGTACGCCTCGACGCTGGCGTTCGGCATGTTTGATGATCGGGCCGCTGGCTAGCGACGCGCGCTGGCCCGCTTTAGCAACACCCCTGCCCGCCAATAATGGAAGATCGCCCACGGCGTGATCGCAGCGAAGGTGAACATCGCGTAGCGCAGCGATTCCGTCCCATACGTCGGCTTCAGCACATCGCTGATCGCACCCACCGCCACCGGTCCCAGCCCCAGCCCGATCATGTTGTTGATCAGCAGCGTGATCGCCGCCCAGGTCGCGCGCAGCCGTACTGGCGCTTCCGACTGGATCAACGAGAATGTCGCGCCGAGATAGGCGGTGGAAAACAGGATCGCGACGAAATAGGCGGTCACCGCGAATTGCGTGGTCGATGCAAGGTAGAAGGTAATCGTGAATGGCAGCGCGATCGACTTAAGCACCGCGACCATCCATGCCTGCGCATACAGTCCCCTCGAGCGCGTTAGCTGGTCGGCCAGCCGCCCACTCGCCACCGCGGCGAAGCCGAGGATGACAGCCGCCATGGGCGCGATCTTGAGCGCGATGTCGAGTTTGGTGAGGCCGAACGATCGCATCAGATAAGCGGGACCAAACGCCGTGTGGCCGTATCCGATCATTGATGTCAGCGTGAACCCGGCAATGACATGTAGCGCGGCACGGTTGCTGAACAGCGTTGCGAACCCGTCGGCCACAGTCGGCTTGGCATCTTCCATCGCGACCTGCGCGTCGGACATACCTCGCTTCGGCTCGGGTACGACCAGCCAGATGATCAGCGCGAGCAGCAATCCCGGCAGGCCGATCACATACATCGCGACGCGCCAGCCATAGTGGGTCGCGACGACGCCGCCGATGATCGTCCCGAACGCGGCGCCAAGCCCCACGCCGAGTGAATAGATCGACAGCGCCGACGCGCGTTTTTCGGGCGGGTAGAGGTCGGCGATGATCGAATGGCTGGGCGGGCTCGACCCCGCCTCGCCGATCCCGACGCCGATCCGCGCGCCGAGCAACTGCCAGAAATTCTGCGCCAAGCCACCCAGCGCGGTGAACGCGCTCCACACCGCAAGCGCGATCGCGATGATCCGCACGCGGTTGCTGCGGTCCGCCAGCCAAGCCACCGGAATGCCGAGCCCGGCATAGAAGATCGCAAACGCCAGACCGCCCAGCATCGCCATCTGCGCGTCGCTCAGGTGCAGGTCGCGGATGATGTCTTCGTTGAGGATCGCGAGGATCTGGCGATCCATATAGCTGAAGAAATAAGCGAGCGTCAGCAGCAGGACAGTCAGCGCACGGCGCTTCGCGGCAAAGGTCGCCTGGACTTCGGGAAGGCTGGTCGGAGAGGACACGGGCGCGACCTCGCTGCTCGGCTATGAAGTGACGGCCCCGCCACGCCCGAAAGGCGCGACGGGGGTATTCGTCAGAACTTGCCGCGCAACGTCACGCCGTAGGTCCGCGGCTCGGCAAGGAACGCGGAGAAGATCTGCGCCCCACCTGGATAAGCGCGATCGGGGGTGAACGTCGCATTGGCCCCGCCCGCCTGGAACGGTGAGCTGAACGCCACCTGCGTGTATTTGGCGTTGAGCACATTCTGCGCCCAGAACTCGAGCGACCAGCGGCTGTCCGCGCCGCGCAAGCCAACGCGCGCGTTCATCACGAAGAACGAATCCTGTTCCTTCTGCGGGAACAGGTCCGACCCCGTGTTGTAATCGCTCGTCAGGCGGCCATCGACATAGAACAACGCGCTCAGACCGGTGCCGCCGATCGGCGGAGTCCACGACACGCCCATCGTCGTCACCGTCTCCGGCGCGTTCGACAGATTGTCGCCCGGCAACATGCGCAGCGCCGCGTCGAGCGGCGCGCCCGCCGAATTGCCCACCAGATTCTTGCGGTAACTCGTATCGGCATAGGTGAAGCCGGCATTGACCGTCAGGTAACGGGTCGGATTGAGCACCGCCTCCAGTTCGACGCCCTGCGACTTCACGCCGGGGATAACCTTCCCGGTGCACGCGCCGGTGGCGGAGCTGGTGTCCATGTCCGCGCCGCCCAGGCTGCTCGAGCAAGCATCGATATTCTGGACAAGAAAGACCGAACCGTTGAACGTGTTCAGCTGGAAATTGCTGAACAGCTGGCGAAACGCCGCGACATTCAGGCTGAACCCGCGCGACGAGTATTTCAGGCCGATTTCGAAGGCGGTGTTGATTTCCTTGTCGAACTGCAGGTTGTTGACCAGTGCTTGCGCGCCGCCCGCCGCCGCAAAGGTCGTGGTGGGCAGGCCGCCGACGATCTGGATCGGATTCTTCAGCGCCGAGCGATCGAGGTTGAAGCCCCCCGCCTTATAGCCACGCGCATAGCTGGCGTAAGCGAGCAACCGCGGCGTGACCTTGTACGACAGGATCCCGGTCCCGGTCAGCTCGTTCTCCGACCGCTTGCTGTTGATCGACACGCCATTGAGTTCGGCGGTCGAATTGCCCTGGCAGCTCAGGCTGATCAGGCCGCCAGCGACGGCGGATAGCGCTGCGTTGGTCAGGAATGGCGTCAACGCGGTCTGCTGCGCCTGGCAGAGCGTGTTGTTGTTGCCAAAGGACGCATTCAGCTTCTTGGTCTCGTGCGTCCAGCGCAACCCGACGGTCAGCTTCAGCCCCGGCGCGATCTCGAAGATGTTGTGCGTGAAGAACGCATAGTTGCTGCTGTTCTGGTCATAGACCGACCGCGTGTCGCCGACATTGTTGATCTGATCGAGCCGGTCGAACGCCGCCAGGATCGTCGGGCCCGCCGCGCCGAACGCCCCGGACACGGTCGGACGCAGCGTGGTGCGGATACAGCCCGACGCGGTTGGATCGAACGCGAAGGCTAGACCGCCGCCATTGATGATGCGGCAACTGGCGAACCGGCCATATTGCGATCCGAATTTCAGGTTATCGCGGACCTCCAGATCCTCGTTCGCGTAATAGGCGCCGACGAGCCAGTCGAGCTTGCCGCCGAACGCTTCGCCCTGCAGCCGCAATTCCTGCGAGAAGGTCTTGAACTGGCGTGCGCCTGCATCCTTGCCCGGCGCACGATAGAGGATGTCGACATAGCTATAATCGGTGTCGGACGCCTGGTAGTTCTCATAGCCGCGATAGGCGGTGATCGAGGTCAGCTTCGCGCCGCCGCCAAGCTCCAGGTCGATCTGGCCCGACACGCCCCAATCGGTCGTCGTGCCCGCCGAACTGCGGCCCGGCGACAGATAGACGTTGCGCGAATAGGGATTGCTGAACGCGGCGGTCGGCTCGCCCAAGGCAGTCAGCACCGGAATGATCGAGTTGGCGGTCGTCAGCAGGTTGCGGTTCGCCGGCGCCACCGTCTGGTCGATATAGACCGCGGTGCAGCACGCTTCGTTACGATGGGTATAGTCGCCGATCAGGCGCACCGACAGGCTGCTCGACGGTTCGTACAGCAACTGGCCGCGCACGAAATAACGGTCGCGGTTGTTGATCCTCGTCCCGTCGGTCACGTTCTTGTAGAAACCGTCGCGCGATACATAGACGCCATCGACTCGCGCCGCGAGCGTCTCGCCCAGCGGCACGTTCACGTTTCCGGCGACTCGCCAGTAATTGTAGTTGCCGTAGGTGACTTCGCCCCCCGCGCCGAAATCGAACGCCGGCTTCTTCGAATAGATGCTGATGATACCGGCCGAGGCATTGCGGCCGAACAGCGTACCCTGCGGCCCGCGCAGTACCTCGATCCGGTCGATGTCGCCCAGTTCGTTGAGACCGATGCCCGACCGCGAGCGATACACCCCATCAACGAACACGGCGACCGAGCTTTCCAGTCCGGGATTGTCGCCGACCGTGCCGATACCGCGAAGGCGCGCCGATCCGTTCGATTCATTGCCGGTGGACGACACGAGCAGCGACGGCGCGATCTGGTTGAGCGCGCGGATATCGGTCGCGCCCGATTTGGCGAGGGTGTCGGCGTTGACCGCAGACACCGCAACCGGCACATCCGACAATTGCTGGCTGCGTCCCTGCGCCGTGATGACGATGTCGTTGCTTCTGTCGTCCTCCGGGCTTAGGGGCGCCGGAGCGGGCGTCGTGGGTGTTGTCTGTGCGGCGGCCGGCAAGGCGGCGGCGATTGCAACGGCGGACAGCGCGCAGGCGCACAGCAAGCGTGTCTTGGTCATCATTCTCTCCCCATCGGGCTGGCGCGCCTTAAGACGCCATACCCGGACCTCGAATAGGCACGCCCATTGATGGCGCGTCAAGCGCGCATCGCGTTGCAAATCGCCATCTTTACGCGCGTGTGACGAGAATGACGCACTTGATCCAGCCCGGACCGGACCAAACCCGATACCGGAATCCGGTCACCAATGCTGTCGTATCGGGCGCTGTTTCAATAGCCGTTGAGCGCCGCGAACCGATCCCGCAGGTAGGACGTATTGCCCCACATCGCCTCGAGCACGCGCATCCGCTTCAGGTAGAATCCCGCGTCGTACTCGTCGGTCATGCCGATCCCGCCGTGAAGCTGGATCATCTCACGGCTCATCAGATGCCCGACCTCGTTGGCCTTGGCCTTGGCGAGGATCGCCGCCTGACGCGTATCGCCGCCACTGTCGATCGCGGCGAGGCCAGCCTCGACCGCCGAGCGCATCAATTCGATGTCGCTATAGAGGTTCGCCATGCGGTGCTGCAGCGCCTGGAAGGTCGCTAGCACCTGGCCGAACTGGACGCGCTGCTTGAGATAGGCAAGCGTCGTCTCGAACGCCTGCCCCGCCATGCCGAGCATCTCCGCCGCCGCCAAGACACGGGCGCGATCCAGCGCCTTGCCAAGCAGATCGTCGGCACCGCCGGCCAATTTGTCGGCATCCGCGCCATCAAACGTCACGTCGGCATGGCTACGGAAATCGGTCAGACGCCGCCGCGACCGCGACACGCCCGCCGCGTCGCCCGCGACGAGATATAGGCCGTCGGCTGCCGCGACTACGAACAGTCCGGCGCTGTCCCCTTCCGCGACGAACGCCTTCGTCCCGCTGAGCTTGCCGCCCGACGCACTGGTCTTAATGTTCGCGGGATCGTGGCGCGGCCCCTCATCGACTGCCAGCGCCGCGACGATCTCACCGCTCGCGATGCCGGGCAGCCACTTCGTCTTCTGCTCGTCGCTCCCGCCCAGGATGATCGCCGACGCCGCGGCCGCAGATGCCGCCAGCGGGCTGGCGGTCAGCGTCTTGCCGAGTTCCTCGATCACCAGCCCTAGGCTCAGCCAGCCGAAATCGCTGCCGCCATGCGCTTCGGGAATGACGATCCCCGACCAGCCCATCTGCGCCATTTCGCCATAGACCGACGCGTCGAACCCAGCCGCGTCGTCGGCGTCGCGCACCTTGCGCCACGCGGTGACTGGGCTTTCGTTCGACGTCCACTCGCGCGCCATGTCGCGCAGCATCGTCTGTTCTTCGCTGAGTACGGCCATCTGAAAAATCTTTCGTAAATCATTGCGCAGGCGCGATTACTGGTGGTCGAGCATCCCCAGGATGCGCTTGGCGATGATGTTGTTCTGGACCTCGGTCGAACCGCCGTAGATCGTCGTCGCCTTGCCGAAGAGCCAGGCGCGGACTTGATGCAGCTCATCGGCGGAGAAGCCCTCGCCTTCCCAGCCCAGCCCCTGCAGCCCCTCGATCTCGATGATCAATTCCGACCGTTCCTGGCCCAGCTTGGTTCCGACCGTCTTGAGGATCGACGACACTTCGCTGACCCCGCCGACCGCCTTCGATTCCGCCATCACGCGCATCGCGGTGAGCTGGAACGCGCGCCAGTCCATTTCCCATTTGGTGATCCGCGCGCGCAGATCGCGGTCGGCGATCTTGCCCTCCTCCTCGCCGACGAACTTTTTGGCGAGATCGGCCAGGCTCGGCCCAGACATCTGCAGCCGCGATCCGCCGCCCGACAAATTGGTGCGCTCGTGCTGGAGCAGACGCTTGCCGATCGTCCAGCCCTGCCCTTCCTGACCGACCAGATTTTCCTTCGGCACCTTCACGTCGGTGAAGAACGTCTCGCAGAACGGCGACATGCCGCTGATCATCTTGATCGGCTTCACCTCGACGCCGGGCGCGGTCATGTCGATCAGGAGGAAGCTGATCCCCTTGTGCTTGTCCGACTTGTCGGTCCGCACCAGGCAGAAGCACTTGTCCGCCCACTGCCCGCCAGAGGTCCAGGTCTTCTGACCGTTGACGAGGTAATGGTCGCCCTTGTCCTCGGCGAAGGTCTGAAGGTTGGCGAGGTCCGACCCGGCATTGGGTTCCGAATAGCCCTGGCACCAGCGGATCTCGCCGCGCGCGATCGGCGGGATGTGCTCGTTCTTCTGCGCTTCGTTGCCATATTCGAGCAGGGTCGGGCCGAACATCATCACGCCCATCCCGCCGATCGGGTTCCACGCCCCGACCCGCGCCATTTCGTCGGCGAGCACGCGTGCCTGCGCCTTAGTAAGGCCGCCGCCGCCATATTCCTTCGGCCAGGTCGGCGTGCCCCACCCGCGATCCCCCATCGCGACGCGCCAGGCGGTCATTTCGGGCGTTTCGTCGGTTGGCCCCTCGACGCTCGCGAGCGCGTTGCCCTTGCCCTTCAGCGAGGGCGGGAAATTCGCGGCGAGGAAATCGCGCACCTCGGCGCGGAAATCGTCGAGCGCGTCCTTGGGCCGGTCGATTTCGGCGGCGGTCGCCATGGCAATCCTTTCCTTTTCACCGAATCTGAATATCGGGTATGGTGGCGGTGTGACACAAACCTCCCCAGACGAAAAGCCCCTCGCCGCCCGCGTCCGGACCGCGCTGGAATCCGTAGCGGAACCCGCGCGAGCGCCGGCGATGCAGGCATATATGAAATCGGCGATGCCCTATCTCGGCGTCGCGACGACTCCGCGGCGCCAGGCGCTTAAGGTGGTGTTCGCCGGCCTCGACTGGCCCGACAGAGCATCTTGGCAAGCCGATGTCCTCGCAATCTGGCGCAACGCCGAGTTTCGCGAGGAGCGCTACGCCGCCCTCGAGTTGACGGGGGTCAAGGCAGCACGCCGCTTCCAGACGATCGACGCGCTGCCGTTATATGAGGAGATGATCGTCACCGGGGCGTGGTGGGATTTTGTCGACGAAATCGCCGGGAATCGGTTGTGGGGACTGCTCCAGAACGATCGCACCGCGACGACTCGCACGATGCTCGCATGGTCGACCGACGCCGACATGTGGAAGCGCCGCAGTTCTATCCTCTGCCAGCTTCACGCCAAGACCGCGACCGACCTCGATTTGCTCTATGCCTGTATCGAACCGTCGCTCGTCTCGCGCGAATTCTTCTTGCGCAAGGCGATCGGCTGGGCCTTGCGCCAATATGCCTGGACCGATCCGGACGAAGTCGCGCGGTACGTTGCGGCGAACGAACGACGCCTCAGCGGCCTCAGCAAGCGCGAGGCGCTGAAGAACGCGGGCAAGCGGCGCGGCAAATAAACGCCCGTCATTTCCGCGAAAGCGGGGGGGGGTAACGGCTGGTGTTGGGACCGGCGACACTTTCCGCTGTCCTACAGGCCGCCACCTGTGACACATTCGCCGCGGATCGACCGTTCGGTGCGCGGTTGGCCGCAATTCGGCGCGTACGTCCCGTGTCTTTCGTGACCTTCGGGCGATTCGGCGGGGGACCATGATGACGTTCGAGAATCGCGCGATCCCGATCGCGCTGGCGGCGGTGCTGATCGACACGATCGGGTTCGGCATCATCATGCCGATTTTACCGCAGCTCATCACGCAGCTCGGTCATATCGACCTTGAACAGGCCACGCGCGTCGCGGGGTACATGCTCGTCGTGTTCTCGGTGATGCAGTTCTTCGCGGGGCCGGTGCTCGGCAATCTGAGTGACCGGTTCGGGCGGCGACCGATCCTGATGACGTCGATGCTGTGCTTCGGGATCGACTATGCGCTGATGGCCTGGGCACCGACGCTCGCGTGGCTGTTCCTGGGCCGCGCCATCGCGGGCGCGGCGGGCGCGGTCTATGGCCCCGCCGGATCGGTGATCGCCGACGTGACGCCCCCCGACAAACGCGGGGCGGCGTTCGGGCTGATCAGCTTGGCGTTCGGCGTCGGGTTCGTCGTCGGCCCCGCGCTCGGTGGCTTGCTGGGGGCGTTCGGCGTGCGCGCGCCCTTCATGGCGGCAGCGGCGCTGGCGCTGATCAACGCGGCGACGATGTACTTCCTGTTGCCGGAAACGCTCAAGCTGGAGAATCGCCGCCCCTTCAGTCTGCGCGACGCGCACATCGTCGGCGCGTTCCGGCCGCTGTTCCATGCCGGCAACGCCGCGCCGCTGCTGCTCGCCTGGTTCCTCTGGCAGCTCAGCCATATGGTCTATCCGGCGACCTGGTCGTTCTGGGCGGCGATCAGACTAGGGTGGGACGCAAAGGCGATCGGCTGGAGCCTTGCGTTCGTCGGCGTCATCATGGCGTGCGTCCAGGGTGGGCTGACCGGCCCGGTCATCAAGCGGTTCGGCGAGCGCCGGGCGATCGTGTTCGGCATGATCTCCGCTGCGACCGCCTTCTGCCTGTTCGCGTTCGCGACGGCCGGTTGGCAAGCCTATGTGCTGATGGCGATCAGCGCGTTTCAGGGTTTCGTCTTCCCCGCCTTCAACGGCCTGTTGTCACGGATGGTCGACGCCAAGCATCAGGGTGCGCTGCAGGGCGGCATCGGCAGCATGGGCAGCGTATCGTCCATCCTCGGGCCGCTGCTGCTGACTCAAGCGCTGGCGACCGGGGTCGACCACGGATTCGCCGGCGCTAACTTCCTGCTCGCGGCCCTGTTGGCGACCGCGGCGCTGGTCATCGTGGCGTGGAAGGTGCTCGACCGCGTACCGGGCAAAGCGGAGGCGCCGGCCTAGGCTTCCTTTCCCGGCCGCCGCGTCATTGCCATGTCCAGGTGCCCGCCGGCGTCGATCATCGTCACCTCGCCGGTGATCGCACGGCTGATCGGATCCAGCAGGTGAACGATCGGCCCGGCCACATCGTCCGGCCCGGCCGCAAAGCCCATCGGCACGCGGCTGGCGATGTTCCGGTTGAGCTTCTCGAACCCCTCCGCGCCCAGCCGTTTCTCGAACCAGCCGGTGCCGACATAGCCCGGCGCGACGGCATTGACCCTGATCTTCGGCGCCAGCACACGGGCGAGGCTTTTGGTCATCGTGATCAACGCGCCCTTCGACGCGGCATAGGCGACCGACGACCCCATACCGAACAGCCCGGCGACGCTCGCGACGTTGACGACCGCGGAGGCATCCTGTTCCCGCATCGCCGCGGCGCAAGCCCGCACCATCTGGAATGCGGCGACCGTGTTGAGGCGATAGATGTCGACGAAATCCTCGGCGTCCAGCGCATCGAGATCCTCGTGGTTGGCGAACTTGGTCCGGCCGGCATTGTTGATCAGGAAATCGATCCGCCCGAACGCGTCCGTCGCCGCCTGCGCTAGCGCCCGGCACGCGCAATCCTCCACGATGTCCGCCTGCACCGCGATCGATCCGTTGGCCGCCGACGCGGCAACGGCTTCCGCATCGTCACGGCTCGACGCATAATTGACCACGCACCGCACGCCGCGTTCGGCGAGCATCCGCACCAAGCTTGCGCCGATCCCGGTCCCGCCCCCGGTCACGATCGCGACGCGGCCCTCGAAACCCGCGCTCATGCCGCGGCGCTCGGACGCGCCGACACGCGCGCGTGCCAGGCCTTCAGGTGCGGCATGTCGTCGGCGATGGGAATGCCGATGAACCCCGCGAAATCGACGATCGTCAGCAAGCATATATCGGCCATCGTAAAGGCCTCCGTCGCCAGGAATTCGCGCCCGTCGAGATGCTTGTCGATGAAGCGCATCGCCTCATCCACGCGGGGGCGATTGCTCTCGCCGAACTCGGTGAATTGCTTGAGCAACCGCGCGGTCAGCGGATGCGTGTGCACCCAGATCATCGCCAGCGGCGAACCGAAGCGCAGTTCGACTCGCCGGATCCACATATCGACCGTGGCAATGCTCAGCGCGTCGGTCCCGAACATCGGCGGATCGGGATTGAGCGCATCGAAATAACGGCAGATCGAGACAGTTTCGGTCAGCACCATTCCCTCGTCCAGCTTGAGCGCAGGCACCTGTCCCAGCGGGTTGACCGCCAGAAACGCCTCCGACCGCAGCTCGCCGGTCATGATCGAGATGTCGGTCATCGGCACCTCGATGCCCTTCTCCGCCAGAAAGATGCGGACCCGGCGCGGATTGGGCGCCGGGTTGGGCGCGTTGTAGAACAGCATCTGATCCCCTCAATTCCCGTTTTCGAATTTCGCGTATGGCATTTGGACGAGCCTTCGCCTAGCGGAACGCGCATGAGCGCCGCCGACCTTCTCGCCAGCGATTTCGCTACTCTGCCTGCCATCCTGCAGGCGCATGCACAGGAACAAGGCGACAAGATCGCGGTCGCGGATGCCAGTGCGACATTGACCTATGCCCAACTCGACACGTTGATGAACCGGATCGCCGGGGCGTTGCAGCGGGACGGCGTGGCACAGGGCCAGTCGGTCGCGATCATCGCTTCCGCGTCGGTCGAATATGCCGCGATTTTCCTTGGCGCGCTCCGCGCTGGATGCGTCGCCGCGCCGCTCGCCCCGTCCTCGACGCCTGAAGCGCTCGCGGCGATGATCGGGGATTGCGGCGCGCCGGTCGTGTTCGTCGATGGCGAGAACGCCGCTGCGATCGCCGGTCAGCACACCTCTGCAAAGCAGGTTCGGCTCGACACCCCGGAATTTTACGACTGGCTCGCCGCGGAAGACGCTCACCCCGCCCCCGTTACGATCCGCCCGGAGGATGGCTTCAACATCATCTATTCGTCTGGCACCACCGGGACGCCCAAGGGGATCGTCCAGAGCCACGCCATGCGATGGGCGCATATCGGACGCAATTCGGCGGGCGGGTATGGCGACGCGGTGACGATGACCTCGACGCCGCTCTATTCCAACACAACGCTCGTCAGCTTCCTACCGACGCTCGGCTGGGGCGGGACAGTCGTGCTGATGAAGAAATTCGATGCGCGCGCTTTCCTCGAACTCGCCGAACGGCACCGCGCCACCCATGCGATGCTGGTTCCGGTGCAATATCAGCGGATCATGGCGCTGCCCGATTTCGACCGTTTCGACCTGTCGAGCTTCCGCCTCAAGACATCGACCAGCGCACCGTTCTCGGCCGCGCTCAAGGCGGATGTGCTCAAGCGCTGGCCGGGCATGCTCGTCGAATTCTACGGCATGACCGAAGGGGGCGCGACGACCGGGCTCAACGCGACCGAGCATCCCGACAAGCTCCACACTGTCGGCCAGCCGCTGCCGGGCCACGATATGCGGCTGATCGACGAGAACGGCCATGAAGTGCCGCAGGGCGAAACAGGCGAGGTCGTCGGCCGGTCGCCCGCGATGATGACCGGCTATCACGGCCGCGAGAAAGCCACCGCCGATGCCGAATGGTACGACAGCGACGGCAACCGCTTCATCCGCCACGGCGACATCGGCCGGTTCGACGAGGATGGCTTCCTGATCCTGATGGACCGCAAGAAGGACCTGATCATCTCGGGTGGGTTCAACATCTATCCGGTCGATCTGGAGGCCGTGCTGAAACAGCATCCCGCGGTGCAGGAATGCACCGTGATCGGCGTTTCGTCAGAGGCATGGGGTGAGACGCCGGTCGGGTTCTACGTGCCCAACACCAGCATCGCGACCAGCAGCGCCGAGATCATGAGCTGGACCAACGCCCAGCTCGGCAAGACCCAGCGGCTGTCGGCGCTACACGCGATCGATGAACTGCCGCGCAGCGCGATCGGCAAGGTGCTCAAGCGCGAACTGCGCGACCGGCTGGCGAAGGAAAACGCATGACCTCGATCGGCGAGATCCTGGCCGCGTCGACGCCGATCGAGGGTGGCTTTCGCGCGACCATTCCCGACAATTGGCTGCAAGGTCGCACCGCCTATGGCGGGCTGTCGAGCGCGCTTGCGCTCCACGCCGCGCAATTGCTGGAGGCCGATCTGCCGCCGCTGCGGTCGGCGCAGGTCGCCTTTATCGGACCGCTCGCGGGCGAGGTTAGCGTGGTCGCGACGAAGCTGCGCCGTGGCCGCACCGCCGCTTTCATCCAGGCCGACATCACGTCGGACGCGGGTTTGGGTTTCCGCGCGACCTTCGTGTTCATGGCGCCGCAGGAATCGCGCGTCGACCTGGACGACACCGTGGGAAGCAAGCATCGCCCGCCACCGCCGGGCACGGAACTCTATGTCGGCCCGCCAAATTTCTTCACCGGCAATTTCGAATTTTTCGACCTGAAGGATGAAACGCAGGGGGCTTCGTGGTTGCGATGGGCGCGACTGCGTGCGCGGGACGGGCTCGACCCGCTGGTCGAGCTGATGGCGATCGGCGACGCCCTACCGCCCGCCGCGTTCAGATTGTTCGGCAAGAACCCGGTGCCGTTGTCGTCGCTGACCTGGATCCTCAACCTGTTGACCCCGACGCCGGCGACGCGCGACGGCTGGTGGCTGCTCAACGCGACGACCGACCATGCCCGGCACGGCAGTTCGAGCCAGTCGATGACGATCTGGAACGCCGATGGCGAACGCATCGCCGACGCGATGCAGAGCGTTGCAATCTTTGGATAGAGCCGTCCGCGACGATGAGGCCGTCTATCGAACGGATTTGCGGCAAGAGCTGCCGCCGCACGACAAATTGCGACAATTTCGGCATGGACTGACACGCCCGCGTGACGAAGGGTGGCCATAAGCACAGGCGTTAGGGGAACACCCCACCCTGTCGAGGATCTGTCATGAATCGCTTTGTCGTCGCCGCCATTTTGGCCTCCACCGGATTCGCCGCCGTTGCCGCCAGCCCGCTGGCCGCGCAGACCGCGCCCGCCCCTGCCCCGATGGGCGATGCCGACCGCACGATCACGCGCGACGAGGCACTCGCCGCCGCCGACGCGCGGTTCGACCGCATGGACGTAAACAAGGACGGCAAGCTGGATGCGACCGAACTGGCGCCGCGCCGCCAGCCCGCCGCCGCTCCCGGCGCGATGCCGCCTCCTCCGCCTCCTGCGGACGGCGCCGCTCCACCTCCCCCGCAGCAGTCGCCGGGCAACCGCATGCTCGCGCGGCTCGACACCAATGGCGACGGCTTCGTCGATCGTGCCGAGTTCCGCGCCCAGGCGACCAGCCGCTTCGACCGGATCGACGCGAACAAGGATGGCAAGATCGACGCCGCCGAGCGCCAGGCGGCGCGCGACGCCATGGGAATGCGCGGCCGTCGTGGACCGGGTGCGGGTGGCGACATGCCTCCACCGCCGCCGGCCGACGCGCCAAAACCAGATGCCGGGCAGTAAATCCCCATTTGCCCCGGCCGCCGGGCGGGTGTCCCTCCACGCCCGCCCGGCTTCGCCTTCCCGCTGAGGCGACGATTGCCTAGACAGACCCGATGAGCGGCCTTCCCCACATATTGCTGGTCGACGACGAGCGTTCGATCCGCGAACCGCTAGCGCAGTACCTCACCAAGCAGGGCTTTCGCGTCACCCAGGCCGGCGACGCCGAAGGCGCGCGGGCGCGGATGGCGGCCTACGCCATCGACCTCGTCATCCTCGACATCATGATGCCGGGCGAGGACGGTCTCAGCCTCTGCCGTCACCTTCGCGCGTCGGGCGACATTCCCGTCATCCTGCTGACCGCCAAGAGCGAGGAGACCGACCGTATCGTCGGGCTGGAAATGGGTGCCGACGATTACGTCGTGAAGCCCTTTTCCCCCCGCGAACTGGCGACGCGCGCCAAGGTCATCCTGCGCCGCGCCGCGGCAGGTGGCAGCCGCCAGCATGCGCCGGAAAGCGGCTCCTACGCCTTCGGCGGGTGGGTGCTGAAGACCGGCGAGCGCGCGCTGGTCGATCGTGAAGGCGTGTCGGTGCCGCTATCGACCGGCGAGTACAACCTGCTGCTCGCGCTCGCGCTGCGGCCACGGCAGGTGCTGACCCGCGACCAGCTGCTCGATCTGACGCAAGGGCGCGAGGCGATGGCATTCGACCGCGCGATCGACAACCAGGTCAGCCGGCTGCGGCGCAAGATCGAACCGGATCCCAAGAACCCCGAACTGATCAAGACGGTCTGGGGCGGCGGCTATACGCTTGCCGCAGAGGTCACGCGTCTTTGAGGTTGTGGCCGCGCAACTTGCCGGGCCAGATGGCGGTCATGGTCGCGATCGGCCTGTTCGTCGCGCAGGCGGTCAATTTCGGGCTGGCATTGCGCGATCGCCAGGCATTCCGGCTTGAACAAGTCGTCGGACCGACCGCCTCGCGGCTGATCGACACGGCTCAGGGCCAGCGCGACCGCGAGGATGGCCGCGCGGCGCCCCCACCGGGAAATTGGACGCCCGGCGCATCGCCGTGGGACCAGTTCCGGTCTCTGCCGTCAGCGGCAAACCCGATGGAAGGCGGCCTTCGCCGCCGCACCGATGTCGAGCAGGGCCTCCGCCAGCGGCTGACCGAAGCAGGCCTGCCGATAGGCCAGGTCCTGACCGGCATCCGGCCAGTCCACGTAGACGACCCGAGGCTCAAGCGCATGTCGCGGTATCGCGAACAACGGTTTCGCGCAGCCGAAAGCGAATTGCTGATCGCGATCGAACAGCCCGGCGTCGGATGGTGGACGACCAGCGTGCCGTGGCAGGATTCGGAATGGCCGATCGTTTCGCGGCTGATCGTCCAGACGCTAGTGCTCTACGCGATCGTGCTGGTCCCGGTGCTGTGGGCGACGCGGCGTATCGCCCGGCCGTTGCGGACCTTGACCAAGGCGGCGGAAGGTTTTCATCCCACCGACGAACTCGCGCCGATAGAGGAAAGCGGGCCGCACGACGTCCGCACGCTGATCGTCGCATTCAACCAGTTGCGCACGCGCGTGATGGCAATGCTGGACGAGAAGGATCGGATGCTCGGCGCGATCGGGCACGACCTGCGCACCCCCCTCGCCGCGTTGCGGGTGCGGATCGAATCGGTCGAGGACGATGACGATCGTAGCAAGATGGCCGATACGATCGACGAGATGAACTCGACGCTCGACGACATTCTGTCGCTGGCGCGGCTGGGGCGCCCGAGCGAGCCCGTGACCGAAGTCGATGTCGCCGCGTTAGTCGATGCGGTGGTCGAGGATTTCCGCGACCTGGGCAAGCCGGTCGAGTTCGCCGAGGCCGATCGGCTCAAGATGCGGCTGCGCCCGTCATTGATGCGGCGCGCAGTGCGCAACCTGATCGAGAATGCGGTCAAATATGGCGGCGGCGCGGAGGTGTTCCTGCGTCCAGGGGCCAAGGCGGTCGAAATCGCCGTGTGCGATAAAGGCCCAGGCATTCCGGTCGAGCGGATCGGCGAGGTTTTCGAGGCCTTCACGCGTCTCGAAAGCTCGCGAAACAAGGGAACGGGCGGGATCGGACTGGGCCTTGCGCTCGCTCGCGCGATCGTGCGCGAGGCCGGTGGCGACATCCGCCTGGCGAACCGTCCGGAGGGTGGTCTCGCCGCGACGATTACGTTGCCACGCTAAACCGGAACCCCCCGGGTTTGGCGCCCGACGCTATCCTCCCGAACGCGCAGCATCGCCAGCGCCGCCAATACCATCACCCCCGCCGCGAACGCCATCGTCCAGATGGGTTCGGTCGGGAACCACGCCTTCATGATCGATCCCATGACGGTGGCGACCAACAATTGCGGCACGACGACAAAGACGTTGAACAACCCCATGTAAATCCCCAGCTTTCGCGGCGGCAGGCTGGAGGCGAGGATCGCATAGGGCATGGCGAGGATCGACGCCCAGGCGATGCCGATACCCACTTCGCTGACGAGCAACGCGCGGGCATCGTGGACGATGAAGAAGCTGGCATAGCCCGCCGCCCCGCACAGCAGGCCGACGATGTGGGTCCGCGCCTGACCGATCCTCGCCGCGAGCCATGGCAACAATGTGAGCGCGGCCACCGCCGCGACGCCGTTATAGACGCCGAACAAAGTATCGACCCATTGTCCGGCTTCCTGAAAGCGCGGGCTATCGCGATTGGGCGCGTCGAAGAAATATTGCGCCACTACCGGCCCGGTGTTGATCCACATGATGAACAGCGCCGACCAGGTGAAGAACTGGACCAGCGCGAGCTTCTTCATCAGCGGCGGCATGCCGGTGAAATCGCCAACGATATGGCCGAGCATCGCGGCTCCACGCCCCTGTCGCGCCCGCCAGATCACGAAGATGCTTGCCAGCCCGTACCCGGCGACCAGGGCGGCAAGCAGATACATTTCCTTTTGAAGATCGAACCGGTGCACGCCGATCGCGATCAGTCCCCCGGCAACGATCCATGTCAGGCAATTGGCATAGGTCCGCGCCGCCAACACACGGATCGTCTCGCCGTGCGCTTCCTCGGGGTCGCGATCGAACGACGCCATTTGCGCCGGATCGTATTCGCGCGTTGTCACGATCGTCCAAAGCACTGACAGAAACAGAGCGGCCCCGCCGAACCAGAACGCAAAGCGCACGGTGTCGGGTATCTGGCCCCCGACCGCCGCGTTGGAGACGCCGAGATGCTCCAGAATGTTCGGGAATATCGACCCGACCACGGCACCCGCACCGATAAAGGCGGTCTGCACCGCATAGCCGATACTGTGCTGGTCCTTGCGCAGCATGTCGCCGACGAACGCACGGAATGGCTCCATCGAAATGTTGAGCGACGCGTCGAGCACCCACAGCATGGCCGCGGCGAAAAGCAGCACATGCGCCTGCGGCATGACCACCAACGCCAGCGTCGCCAGGATCGCCCCGGTCAGGAAATAGGGCCGCCGCCGTCCTAGCCGCCCCAGCCAGGTGCGGTCGGACATGTGGCCGATGATCGGCTGGACCAGCAATCCGGTAAGCGGCGCCGCCACCCAGAGCGCGGGCAGATCGTCCAGGCTCGACCCAAGCGTCTGGAAGACCCGGCTCATGTTCGCGTTCTGCAGCGCGAAACCGATCTGGATGCCGAAAAAGCCGAACGAAATATTCCAAAGGCCGCGCCAATTCTGCCGCGGCTTTTCCAACATTGCCGCGTCCATCACTTGGCCTCGGCGGTCGAGCGGCGGACGATCAGGCGCGGCGGCAGGACCACCGCCTCGGTTTCCTCCGACCGGATGCGGCGAAGCAGTGTATCGACGAGCATCTCGCCGGCCTTCGCATAATCCTGCGCGATCGTGGTGAGCGGCGGGTGCGACAGGCTCGCGGCGGGGATGTCGTCGAACCCGACCACCGACACGTCGCGCGGAACGTCGAGTCCCGCTTCCTCCAGCGCGCGCATCGCGCCGATCGCAATCAGGTCGCTGGCCGCGAAGATGGCGTCGAACGGAATACCGCGCCCGATCAGTTTCTGGGCGGCTTCGTAGCCGGAGGCCTCGGTCGTGATGGCGTCGACTTGCAACCCGATATCGGGCTTCAATCCCGCACCGATCATCGCCTCGCATGCGCCGTGATACCGCTCTTCCAGTTCGGGCGAATGGCTCGACGCCTCACCCAGAAACGCGATCTTGCGGCGGCCGAGACCGATCAGGTGCGCCGCCGCATTGCGCCCGCCAAGGACATTGTCGCAGCCAATAGTAGTCCCCGGCTGGTCGGACTGGACCGATCCCCAGCGAACGAAATGCGTCCCTTGCGCCTCGAGCTGCTCCAGCCGTGAGCGATACGTCTCGTAATCACCATAGCCGAGCAGGATGATGCCGTCCGCCTTGTGGCTGTCCTCATAATCGACATGCCAGTTCGACGAGAGTTGCTGGAACGAGGTCAGCAAATCGTAGCCGCGCAACGAACACGTCCGCGCGATCGACCCCAGCATCGACAGGAAGAAGGGGTTAATGAGTGAATCGTCGGGCGTCGGATCTTCGAAGAACAGTAACGCCAGGGTGTTGGTGTGGCGGCTGCGCAGGGACGATGCGTTCTTGTCGACCTTGTAGTTGAGTTGCGCCGCGATCGCCTCGATGCGCTTGCGCGTCGCTTCGCTGACCGTGGGGTCGCCGCGCAGAGCGCGCGAGACGGTCGGCTGCGAAACGCCCGCGCGCTGCGCTATGTCGAACGACGTCGGCTTGTCGGATAGCATTGCCCGACGCTGTCTCCCCTTTCCGGCCGTCGAAAGCGACCGGCTCGGCGCCAGTGTAGCCGGGAGAAGGGCGCCGCGATAGGGTTCGCGCGCGAAACGTGTGTCAGGCACTTTTCCTCCCCGTGCGCCCTCTCGGGATGGGGCGGTCGCGCGACGCTAGGCGAGTGATGGCCCCGCCGATACGCCACTGCATACGTATTCGGCGGCGCGCGCGCTGCCAGGCGTGGCACAGGGCGCGAAAACCGGAGGACAGGATGCTGAAACTGATCGCGCTGGCGCTGCTGACGAGCATGATGAGCGCGCCTACTTACGCCGCGACCAAGGCGGCCGACCCGTACACGCCCAAGCCCTATGTCACACTGAAGCATCCAGCCTGGTCGAAGGATGCGGTGCTGTATCAGCTAAACATCCGCCAGTTCACGCGCGAGGGCACGTTCAAGGCGGCGGAGGCTCAACTGCCCCGTCTGAAGGAACTCGGCGTCGGCATTATCTGGCTGATGCCGATCAACCCGATCGGGGAGGAAAACCGCAAGGGAACGCTCGGCAGCCCATATTCGGTGAAGAACTATTACGGCGTGAACCCGGAATTCGGGACGCTCGCCGAGCTAAAGTCGTTCGTCGCGGCCGCGCACAAGCTTGGGATGCACGTCATTCTCGATTGGGTCGCGAACCATACGGCGTGGGACAATCCCATGCACAAGTTGCATCCCGACTGGTACGAACATGACTGGAAGGGCGCGAACCGGCCGACGCCGTGGTGGGACTGGTCGGACATCATCGACCTCGATTATTCGAAGCCCGGCCTACGCCGCTACATGACCGACGCGATGAAATATTGGGTGCGCGTCGCCGACATCGACGGATTCCGGTGCGACGTGGCGGGCTACGTTCCGCTCGATTTCTGGGAGAATGCCCGCGCCGAACTCGACCGCATCAAGCCCGTCTTCATGCTCGCCGAGTTTGACCAGCGCGACGTCCACCGCAAGGCGTTCGACGCGAGTTACGCGTGGAAATGGAACAACGCGATGGCAGACATCGCGGCGGGCAAGGCCGATGTCGGCGCGCTGTTCGGCTATTATTCGGAAACCGAAAGCGCGTGGCCTGCCGAGGCGATGCGGATGACCTATACCGAAAATCACGACCAGAATGCGTGGGAAGGCACCGAGTTCGAACGCTTCGGCAAGGCGCTGCCCAACGCGATCGTACTGTCGTTCGTCGGCGAGGGCATACCGCTGATCTACAACGGACAGGAAGCGGGCAACCCGAAGCGGCTGAAGTTCTTCGAACGCGATCCGATCGAATGGCGCGACCATCCCAACAACGACCTGTTCAAGCGCTTGATCGCCTTCCGCAAGGCGCACCCGGCGCTGTGGAATGCGCCATGGGGCGCGGCGATGACCCCTGTCGTGAACACCGCGCCGAGCAAGGTGCTGTCGTTCGTCCGCGCCAAGAACCGCGACAAGGTGTTCGCGCTGTTCAACCTCTCGGGCGATACGCAGACGATCGGCTTTACCGACGGGCCGAGCGACGGCCACTATGTCGACTTCGCCGATGGATCGGCGCTGACGATCACGCGATCGACCAGCGTGACGCTGGCGCCGTGGAGCTATCGAATCCTTAGTTCCAAGTAAGTGCGCCGGCGACGAACACCGGGCGATGCATTCGCGCAACACCGAGTGATGCATATTCTTGAATACGTATGTGGCCGACTTGGCCGATTTCGCGCCGGCAAATAGGGGCGGCAAGTCCGTAACGCGCCAAGTGGGCGCGCACCGAGGCCAAAGTTGGCGCGGCTGCAAGGGGAGGAATTAATGCGCTTTTCTCGATCCATTCGTCGTACCGATCTCGCACTGCGCGTCAGCTGCATCGCGTTGGCCGGTGCGCTGGCCGCCGTCGCATCGCCCGCGGCCGCACAGGACACCGCTGCGTCCGATCAAGCCGCCGACGCCGCCAACGACATCGTCGTGTCGGGCTTCCGCGCCTCGCTGCAAAGCGCGACCGCCAAGAAGAAGAATGTCGATCAGGTCGTCGAATCTGTCACGGCCGAAGACATCGGCAAGCTGCCCGACGCGTCGATCGCGGAATCGATCGCCCGCCTCCCCGGCCTCACCTCGCAGCGCCTTTCGGGTCGCTCCAATAGCATCTCGATCCGCGGCTTCTCGCCCGATTTCTCGACGACGCTGCTGAACGGCCGCGAACAGACCTCGACCGGCGACAACCGCGCGGTCGAATATGACCAGTATCCGTCGGAAGTCGTCAATTCGGTGCTGGTCTACAAGACGCCGATGGCGTCGATCATCGGCCAGGGCCTGTCGGGCACGGTCGACCTGCGCACGATCCGCCCGCTCGAATACGGCAAGACCGTCGTGTCGATCGGCGCGCGCGGCTCCTACGCCGATCTGGGCAAGCTCAACGCGAAGTCGCGTGACCTCGGCTACCGCGTCAACGGCGTCTATGTCGGCCAGTTCATGAACGACACGCTCGGCGTCGCCCTGTCGGCCAGCTATGTCAACGAACCTTATCAGATCAGCGAGTTCAACTCGTGGGGGTACGCCAACACGACGGCGGCGGCCACACCGGTCGTGATCGGCGGGTCCAAGTCGTACAACACGTCCACCACGCTCAAGCGGCTCGGTCTCCAGGGCACCGTCGAGTGGAAGCCGGCACCGAACTTCACGACGACGTTCGACGCCTTCTATTCGGACTTCAAGGACGACCAGATCAAGCGCGGCATCGAATTGCCGCTTTATTGGGGCGGCGCGCCGCTTACAAATGCGCAGACCGACCCGTCAACCGGGCTCATCACCTCTGGCACCTTCACCGGCGTGAAGGGCGTCGTCCGCAACGACGCATTCCAGCGCCACGCCAAGCTCTATTCGTTCGGGTGGAACGGCGCGTACAAAGGCGACAATGGCTGGAACGCCTATCTCGACGTCAGCTATTCGAAGACCGATCGCAACGAGCTCAACATCGAAAGCTATTCGGGCACGGGCCGCGCCGGGGTTGGCGCGACCGACACGATCGGCTTCAGCAGCGGCCTGCAAGGTTCGACCTTCACGCACAACCTCAACTATGGCGACTACAACCTGATCCAGCTGACCAGTCCGCAAGGTTGGGGCGGCACGCAGATCGCGACCAACGGGACCCAGGTGGTCGGCGGACAGGATGGCTATTACAACAACCGGTTCATCAGGGACGAGCTTTGGCAATACCGCGCCGAGGTCGAGAAGGAGATCGACAACGGGTTCATTCGGTCCGTGCAGTTCGGCCTGAATTACACCAACCGTTCCAAGGCGTTGACGCCGGACGAATATTTCCTGGGGCTGAAGGCCAACACCAACGGCACGACCAGCGTGTCGATTCCCAGCCAGTATCGGCTCGGGATGACCAACCTGCTGTTCGGCCTGGGTCCGGTGGTGAGCTACGACCCTGTCGCGCTGGTCAAGAGCGGGATCTACAACCTCGTGCCGAACCCCTATGGCGACGTCGTGGTCAAGGCCTATGACATCCGCGAAAAGCTGATGACAGGCTATTTCCAGACCAACATCAAGCACCAGATGGGCGCGTCCGAACTGACCGGCAATGTAGGCGTTCAGGTGATTGTGACCGACCAGAACTCCAACGGCGCGTCGGCAGTGTATCTCGGGGCCAACCCGAACGGCTCGCCCAATATCGGCGTGGCGCGGCGCAACGCCAGCACCGATTATGTCGACGTCCTGCCCAGCCTGAACCTGTCGCTGCGCCTGCCGAGCGATTTCGTGATCCGCTTCGCTGCGGCGCGCGAGATCATCCGGCCGCGCCTCGACGACATGCGCGCGACGGTGAGCTTCGGCTACACCTTCGCGACGATCAACGGACAGAACTTCGCCCAGGTCACCGGCAGCTCCGGCAATCCGGATTTGCGGCCGTGGCGCGCGAATGCGGTCGACCTGACCTTCGAGAAGTATTTCGGCGAGAAGGGCTTCATCTCGGCGCAGTTCTTCTACAAGGATCTGAAGAGCTACATCTACAATCAGGATACGGTGATCCCCACCACCAGCCTGGCGCTCGCTAGCCCGGGTCCGCAATATATCATCTCGCCCACCGCGGTGCTCAACACGCCAATCAACGGCAAGGGCGGCTCGCTTTACGGCGCCGAACTCGCGGCGACCCTGCCCTTCTCGACCTTCACCTCGGCGCTCGACGGCTTCGGCATCACGGGTGGCGCGTCTTACACCAAGACGCAGATCCACCCGACGCCGGGCGCGCCGTCGGAGGACATTCCGGGCTATTCGAAGTGGGTCGCCAACGGCACGCTCTTCTTCGAGAAGTGGGGCTTCAATGCGCGCGGCAGCGTCCGTTACCGTTCGACTTTCGTCGGCGAAGTATCAGGCTTCGCGGCCAACCGCGTCCGTCGCCGCGCGGCGCCGGAAACGATCGTCGATGCGCAGGTCGGCTATGACTTCGGCGGCGCGCTGAAGGGTCTGTCGATCTACGTCCAGGGACAGAACCTGACCGACGAGCCGTTCACGACCTACAACCCGAACCACCCAGAACAGGTGATCGACTATCAGAAATATGGTCGCCGGTTCCTGGCCGGGGCGTCATTCAAGTTCTGACATAGCCGCGGACGCCGCCGGTCGCCTATGACCGGCGGCGTCTCGAGGCGAAGGATTTTTCCGTGGAGCAGCGCACACAGACGCTCGTCATCGTCGGCGGTGGCACCGCCGGATGGATGACAGCCGCCATGACCGCGCGGTTCCTGGAAAGCGGCTGGCGCATCGTGCTGGTCGAATCGGACGCGATCGGCACGGTCGGCGTCGGTGAATCGACCATTCCGCAAATCCAGTTGTTCAACGCCGCGCTCGGGCTCGACGAGGACGACTTCCTCCGCGCGACGCAGGGCACGATCAAGCTGGGGATCGAATTCGACGGCTGGACCCAGCCGGGCGAGCGCTACATGCACGCGTTCGGCACGATCGGGCGCGGACTCGGCCTGACCCAATTCCATCATTACTGGCTGCGCGCGCGCCAGGCGGGAAGCGCGCAGGCCCTTTCGAGCTATTCTCTCAACGAAACCGCCGCCCGCCGGCTGAAGTTCGCTCGCCAGACCGGGCCGCAGCCGGGCGTCATTCCGCCGATGCCCTACGCCTTTCAGTTCGATGCCGCGCTCTACGCCGCCTATCTGCGCCGATATGCCGAAGCGCGCGGCGTCGTACGGGTCGAGGGTCGGATCGTCGGCGTAAAGCGTATCGGCGAGAGCGGCGATGTCGCGTCGGTGCGGCTGGACGACGACTGCGCGGTGGCGGGCGACCTGTTCGTCGACGCGTCGGGCTTCCGCTCGCTGCTGCTTGGCGAGGCGCTGGGGGTGGGGTTCGAGGACTGGTCGCACTGGCTGCCGTGCGACCGAGCGATGGCGGTGCCCTGCGCGCTCGGCGGCGATTTCACGCCCTACACCCGGGCGACGGCGCGCAAGGCCGGGTGGCAATGGCGCATCCCGCTCCAGCACCGCATCGGCAACGGCTATGTCTATGCCAGCAAGCACGTCTCCGACGACGAGGCGGCGGCGACCCTGCTCGCCAATCTCGACGGCGAAGCGATGGCCGATCCCAAGCCGCTTCGCTTCACCGCGGGAAAGCGCGATGCGTTCTTCGTCTGCAACGTGGTCGCGATCGGGCTCGCATCGGGATTTCTCGAGCCGCTCGAATCGACCAGTATCCACCTGATCCAGACCGCGATCGCGCGATTGCTCGACTTGCTGCCGGGCGGTCCGGTCAGCGACGCGGCGCGCGCCGAATATAACCGCCTCGCGCATTTCGAGTTCGACCGCATCCGCGACTTCCTCGTGCTGCACTATCACGCGAACCAGCGCGTCGGTGAGCCTTTGTGGGACCACGCCCGCATGATGTCCCTGCCCGAGGAACTGGACCGCAAGCTCGCCTTGTGGCGCGCGACCGGGAACGTCTCACGGCTCCCCGACGAATTGTTCGCCGAACCCGCCTGGGTCCAGGTGCTGATCGGCCAGGGCATCATCCCAGATCGCTATCACCCCCTCGCCGACCAGCTCGACAGCAGCGACCTCGACGGCTTCCTGTCGACGGTCGCCACCGTCGTCGACCGCACCGCTGCGGCGATGCGGAGCCATGCCGATTTCATCGCGCGCCACTGCGCCGCGCCAACCCGGAGCCTGACCGCATGATCCGCCGCGCGTTGCTGACCGCCCTGCTCGCCACGTCGCTCGTCCAGCCGGCGGTTTCGACCCCTGCCCCGGCGCCGTCCTATCGCGACCGCCTGCCCGAGGACGAGGTGATCTATTTCGTCCTTCCCGATCGGTTCGAAAACGGCGACCCGAAGAACGATACCGGCGGACTCAAGGGCGACCGGCTGACCACCGGGTTCGATCCGACCGCGAAAGGCTTCTATCATGGTGGCGACCTGAAGGGGCTGATCAAGCGGCTCGACTACATCCAGGCGCTCGGCGCGACCGCCTTGTGGGTCGGACCGATCTTCAAGAACAAGGCGGTGCAGGGACCGGTCGGTGACGAAAGCGCCGGCTATCACGGTTACTGGATCACCGACTTTACTCAGGTCGACCCCCATTTCGGCACCAACGCCGATTTCAAGGCGCTGGTCGATGCCGCCCATGCGCGCGGGATGAAGGTCTATATGGACATCATCGCCAACCACACCGCCGACGTGATCAAGTATCGCGAGTGCGCGCCCGACAAGCCGTGCGCGTATCGCAGCCGCGCCGATTATCCCTACACGCGGCGCGGCGGCATCGGCGGGCCGGCGATCAATCCTGCTTTCACCGGCGGGAATTATGACAAGCTGACCGACCCGATCTGGGCCTACACCCCTTATCTCCCCAAGGGGGAGGAGAAGGTGAAGGTTCCGGCGTGGCTCAACGACCCGGTCTATTACCACAATCGCGGCGATTCGACCTTCTCGACCGAGGATTCGCAGCTCGGCGATTTCTCCGGGCTCGACGACCTGATGACCGAGAATCCGCGTGTCATTGCCGGGATGATCGAGATCTACGGCAAGTGGATCGACGATTTCGGGGTCGACGGCTTCCGCATCGATACCGCGCAGCATGTCGACGCCGCGTTCTGGCGCGCGTTCGTCCCCGCGATGCTGGCGCGCGCCAGGGCGAACGGCATCCCCAATTTCCACATCTTCGGCGAAGTGTTCACCGATCAGATGGACCCTGCCCGCCTCGCCGAGCATACCCGCGCCGGCGGGTTGCCGTCGGTGCTCGACTTCGCCTTTGCCCGCGCCGTGATCGACACGGTCGGCGGGACCGCGCCGACCGGCGAGCTGTTCCGATTGTTCTTTGCCGACCCGGTCTACGAAGGCGGCGAAGCGGGCGCGCGCACCCTGCCCACCTTCCTCGGCAATCACGACGCGGGCCGTTTCTCGCAGTTCGTGAAGAAGGGCTTTCCGACCGCCAGCGACGACGAATTACTCAAGCGCGTCATGCTGGGCCACGCTATGCTGCTCACGCTGCGCGGCGTGCCGACGATCTATTACGGCGACGAACAGGGCTTCGTCAGCGACGGCGGCGACCAACTGGCGCGCGAGGACATGTTCGGCAGCAAGGTCGCGGTCTATAACGACAACAAGTTGCTCGGCACGACCAAGACCACCGCGACGCCGAGTTTCGGCACCGACAATCCGATCTTCAAGCTGATCGCCGAATTGTCGCGCATCCGCACCAGCCACCGCGCGCTCACTCGCGGGCGTCAGGAACTGCGCGCCTGGGGCAACAAGCCAGGCCTGTTCGCCGTGTCGCGGTTCGACCCAGATACGGGCAAGGAAGTGCTGATCGCGTTCAACACTTCGACCGCGCCGCTGTCGGCCAACGTCCTGGTCGATCAGGCATCGACGGCGTTCGCGCCGCTCCACGGCCGGTGCGCCGCCACCGCGAGCGCGCCGGGCAGCGTCAGGGCCGATCTCGCCCCGCTCGACTTCATCATCTGCGAGGCCAAGTGAACGACGTGTCCCGCCTGACCGTACCTGCATCGGCGACGCGCGAATGGTGGCGCGGCGCCGTGATCTATCAGATCTACCCGCGCAGCTTCGCCGATTCGAACGGCGACGGGATCGGCGACTTGCCGGGCATCACCGCGCATCTCGATCACGTCGCGAGCCTGGGCGTCGACGGCATCTGGCTGTCGCCCTTCTTCACGTCACCGATGCTCGATTTCGGTTACGACGTTGCGGATTATTGCGACGTCGATCCGATCTTCGGCACGCTCGCCGATTTCGACGCACTGATCGCCCGCGCACACGAACTGGGCCTCAAGGTGCTGATCGACCAGGTTTATTCGCATTCGAGCGACCAGCACGCCTGGTTCCGCGAAAGCCGCACCGACCGCACCAATCCCAGGGCCGACTGGTACGTCTGGGCCGACGCGAAGCCGGACGGATCGCCACCCAGCAACTGGCAGTCGGTGTTCGGCGGCCCCGCCTGGACGTGGGATGCGCGGCGCGGGCAATATTACATGCACAATTTCCTGGCGTCGCAGCCGCAGCTCCACGTTCACAATCGGGCGGTGCAGGACGCGTTGCTGGGGACGGCGAAGTTCTGGCTGGACCGCGGCGTCGACGGGTTCCGTATCGATGCGATCAACTTTTCGATGCACGACCCCGCGCTGACCGACAATCCGCCCGCCCCGCCGGGGCCGCGCACGCGTCCCTTCGATTTCCAGCTTCACATCCACAACCAGAGCCAACCGGAAATCCCCCTTTTCCTCGAGCGGCTCCGGTCGCTGCTGGATGGCTATGGCGCGACGTTCACCGTGGCCGAGGTCGGCGGCGCGCATCCGGAGGCGGAAATGCACGCTTTCACCGAGGGTGATCGCCGGCTCAATTCGGCCTATGGCTTCAACTTCCTCTACGCCGACCGGCTGACACCTGCGCTGGTCCGCGACGCGCTGGCGCAATGGCCGCAGACGCCGGGGACGGGCTGGCCGAGCTGGGCGTTCGAGAATCACGACGCGCCGCGCGCGATTTCGCGCTGGGTCGGGCCGGAGCATCGCGCGGCGTTCGCGCGGCTCAAGCTGCTGCTGCTGATCAGCCTGCGCGGCAACCTGTTCCTCTATCAGGGCGAGGAGCTCGGACTGACGCAGGTAGATATTCCGTTCGAATCGCTCAAGGACCCGGAAGCCATCGCCAACTGGCCGCTGACGCTGTCCCGCGACGGCGCGCGGACGCCGATGCCGTGGCGCGGCAACCCCAACGACCATGCCGGTTTCTCGACCGCGGCGCCGTGGCTGCCGATCGGCGAGGATCATGCGAGCCTTGCGGTCGATCGACAGAATGCCGACCCCGCATCGCTGCTCAACCTAACGCGCCGGCTGATCGCGTTCCGCCATGCAAGCGATGCGTTGATGACGGGCGATGTGGCGATGCTGGCGGTGACCGACACCCTGCTGGCGTTCGAGCGGTCGGCGGGGACCGAAACCCTGCTCTGCGTGTTCAATCTCGCGCCCGAACATGCCGACTGGACCCCGACCGACGCGGGCCAATGGAGCGCGGTGGAAACCGTGGGTGATGTCGATGGCTGGCGGCTTGGCGGCTATGCCGGGCTGATCGCGACCAGATTATGAGGAGTCCGCGATGCGGTTGGTGAGTTTCCTGGCCGCTTTGGCCATGCTGCTGGTGGCCGCGCCGGCCCTCGCGCAGTCGCCCGTCATCGACGCGAGTGTCGAATCCCCCGGCAAGGTGCTGAGCGCGTCGGTCGCGATCGGACCGGAAGGGCGCGCCAGCTACTCCGTGTCGCGGAACGGCAAGGCGGTGATCGCGCCTTCGTTGCTCGGCTTCCTGTTCACCGACGCCCCGCAATTCGCCCGCGACCTGGAAATCGCCAATGTCACGCGCTCGACCTTCGACGAAAGCTGGACCCAGCCATGGGGCGAATGGCGCACGATCCGCAACCATTACAACGAGATGCGCGTCACCCTTCGCGAGGTGAACAAGCTCAAGCGCAGCATCGCCGTCGTGTTCCGCGTCTATGACAACGGCATCGGCTTTCGCTACGAATTCCCCGACCAGCCCAACCTCAAGACCGCCAACATCGCCGAGGAACTGACGCAATTCGCGGTCGCCGAGTCCGCCACCGCCTGGTGGTCGCCCGCGTTCGAATCGAACCGCGAGGAACAGCTCTACAACAAGACCCCGATCGCCGAGATCGGCACCGCGCAGACCCCGTTGACGCTCAAGACCGCGAGCGGGCTCTACGTCGCGATCCACGAGGCGGCGTTGGTCGATTATTCGGGGATGAACGTCGCGAAGGTGCAGGGCGGATTGCTAAAGGCGGTACTGACGCCCTCGTCCAGCGGCCCGAAGGTCAGCCGCGCCGCGCCCTTCCCGACGCCGTGGCGCGTGCTGCTGATCACGCCCGATGCGCCGTCGCTGTACATGGCCAATTCGCTGATCCTCAACCTCAACGAGCCCAACAAGCTCGGCGACGTGTCCTGGGTCAAGCCGATGAAATATGTCGGCATCTGGTGGGGCATGCACCTCGACACGCAATCGTGGAGTTCGGGGCCGAAGCACGGCGCGACCACCGCGAACGTGATGAAGATGATCGACTTCGCCGCCGACAACGGGTTCAAGGGCGTGCTGGTCGAGGGGTGGAATGTCGGTTGGGACGGCGACTGGTTCGCCAATGGCTGGACCTTCAGCTTCACCCAGCCCTACCCCGACTATGACATCAAGAAGCTGACCGACTACGCCCGGTCGAAGGGCGTCGTGATCATCGGCCACAACGAGACGTCGGCGAACATCGCGCATTACGAGGACCAAATGCGCGCCGCGTTCGACCTCTATCAGAAGCTCGGCATCACCGCGGTGAAGACCGGTTACGTCTCCGACGCCGGCGGCGTGCAATGGCGCGCGCCGGACGGCTCGATCCGCTACGAATGGCATGAAGGTCAGGTGATGGCGCGCCACCATCTGCTCGTCGTCACCGAAGCCGCCAAGCGCCGCATCACGATCGACGCGCACGAGCCGATCAAGGATACGGGCTTGCGCCGCACTTATCCCAACTGGGTCAGTCGCGAGGGGCAGCGCGGCATGGAATACAATGCGTGGGGCGTGCCCAAGAACCCGCCCAAGTGGGAAAGCGAACTGGTCTTCACCCGGATGCTCGGCGGGCCGTTCGACTTCACGCCCGGCGTGCTCAGCCTGAAGGGCCGCGGCGACACCGACATATTGTCGACCATCGCCAAGCAGCTCGCGCTCTACGTCGTGATCTATTCGCCGATCCAGATGGCGGCCGACCTGCCGGAGAACTATGCGAAATATCCGGCGGCATTCCAGTTCATCAAGGATGTCGCGGTCGATTGGGACGACACGCGCGTGCTCAACGGCGAGGTCGGCGAATATGCCACGATCGTCCGCAAGGCCAAGGGATCGGAGGACTGGTTCCTCGGCTCGGTCGGCGACGACACCGCGCGCGCGTTCGACGTCAGTCTCGACTTCCTGTCACCCGGCAAGACCTACACCGCGCAAATCTATCGCGACGGTGACGACGCCGACTATCGCACCGACAAGCGCCACTCGATCGTGATCGAAACGCGCAAGGTAAAGAAGGGCGACGTGCTGACGATCAGGCTCGCGCCCGGTGGCGGCCAGGCGATCCGGTTCAAGGCTGGGAGATAGCGCCTAAGCACTGGTGCGGGTGGTCGGGCTCGAACCGACACTCCTTGCGGAACCGGATTTTGAGTCCGGCGCGTCTACCAATTCCACCACACCCGCTAGCGTGTGGGCGGCTGCCTAGACGAGGGGCGTCGTCCCGGCAAGCCGCCCCGAACGGTTACGAGAAAGTCTCGCCCAGATTGCTGGCTCCGCCCAGCGGATCGGGACCGTAGCGGTTCGGCCCAGTCGTGCCCGGCAGGCACCAGAACACCAGCAGCACAATGGCGCCGATCAGACCCAGCAGCGACACGATCCCGCCGATCGCCGACACACCGGTGCTGCCATTGGCGGCGGCGCCGACACTCAAGACCCAGCTGAGGAGGACCGGCCCCCAATAGATCATCACCCACCAGCCGGATCGGTCGGTGTCGTGCAGCCGGCGCACCTGCACCGCCAGCGTCGGGACGATCAGCCCGAGCCAGATGACGACGAAGACGACGGCAAGGATCCCCATCGACCCCAGGAAGCCCATCATGCCCCCGGCGGCGAGGCCGCCATTACCACTGGTCGCCATGCCCATCGCCCCTAGTCCAATGACCATCGCGACGACCATGAACACCAAATAGAGCAGAAACACGCCTAGCGTGAACATCCAGAATTCCATGCGCCGCGACCGGCCGCTGAATTCGGCATACCGCTTAAGCGGCAACAACATCCATTCCATGAAAGCCCCCTCTTGCTTAGCGCGGTCAGTCTGAACACGCCTGACGCCAAGTCAACTGTCTCAATTGGTTGGCGCGCGGCGGCGATAGCTTAGCGCTTCGGCGACGTGCACGCGGCCGACGCCGTCCGACTCTGCAAGATCGGCAATCGTCCGGGCGACGCGAAGGATGCGAGTATAGCCGCGCGCCGACAGCCGCATCGCCTCCGATGCTTGGGCCAGCAATGTCCGCCCGGCCTCATCCGGCGTCGCGACCGATTCGAGCAGGTCGCCGTCAATCTCGGCGTTGGTCCGGGCGGCATGACCGGCATAGCGCGCCGCCTGGATCGCGCGCGCCGCGGCGACGCGGGCGGCGACTTCGGCCGATCCTTCGGCGGGCGGCGGCAGGACGAGGTCGGCGGCGCTGACCGCCTGCACCTCGACATGCAGGTCGATGCGATCGAGCAGCGGCCCTGATACCTTGGCCTGATAATCCGCCGCGCATTTCGGCGCCCGCGCGCACGCCAGGCTCGCATCACCGAGATGCCCACAGCGGCACGGGTTCATCGCTGCGACCAACTGGACGCGCGCCGGAAAGGTAACGTGCGCATTGGCACGCGCGACGCTGACGGTGCCGGTCTCGAGCGGCTGGCGCAACGAATCGAGCACGGCGCGCTGGAATTCGGGCAGCTCGTCGAGGAACAGTACGCCGAGATGCGCGAGGCTGACCTCGCCCGGCCGCACGCGCAGCCCGCCGCCGACCAGCGCCGCCATCGACGCCGAATGGTGCGGCGCGCGATACGGCCGCGTCCGCGTGATCCGTCCGCCCTCCAGCGTGCCCGCGACCGATTGTACCATCGACACTTCGAGCGCTTCGGCGGCGTCGAGCGGCGGCAGGATGACGGGCAGGCATGACGCCATCAGCGACTTGCCTGCCCCGGGAGGGCCGACCATCAGCAGGTTGTGTGCGCCGGCCGCCGCGATCTCCAGCGCGCGCTTGGCGGTTTCCTGTCCCTTTACTTGCTTGAGGTCGGGGCCGAAGCTCGGTTCACTCGCCTCGCCGGGTTGAGGCGCGCCGAGCAACTGGCTGCCCTTCAGGTGGTTGAGCAGCGACAGCAGATCCGCCGCCGCGACGACCTGGACCGATCCTGCCCACGCCGCTTCCGCCCCCTGCGCGGCCGGACAGACCAGCCCCTTCCCTTCTTGCGACGCATGCAACGCCGCGAGCAACACGCCGGGCGACGGCGCGATGCGGCCGTCCAGCCCCAGTTCGCCGACCACGACGAACTCGCTCAGCGTCTCGGCATCGACAACGCCCATCGCGCCGAGCAACGCCAGCGCGATCGGCAAGTCGAAATGCGTGCCTTCCTTGGGCAGATCGGCGGGCGACAGGTTGACGACGATCCGCTTGGGCGGCAGCGACAGGCCCATCGCGGCGATCGCGCCCCTCACCCGCTCGCGGCTTTCCGCTACCGCCTTGTCGGCCAGCCCGACCACGGTGAAGCTCGGCAATCCGGCGATAAGGCTGCATTGGACCTCGACCGCGCGCGCTTCTAGCCCCAGGTACGCGACCGTCGATACCAAAGTCGTCATGCAAGCCCCCGCTTTCTCCGTATTCGTAACAGCTTGTCCGGGGTTGGAACAGCGATCGGTATCCCATCGAAAGATGTTATCGACAGCGTCTTGCACGACTGATACACCGCGCCCACATCCAACGCCGATGGAAAGGCGCTGTCCCTCCGCGTTGACTTATCGCGCGACCTCGCTTATGCGCGCCCCCAGCAAGGCCGCCTGCGTGGCGGCCCTTTTCTATTCTGACGATCAGGGAATGAGCGATGAAGCGGACTTTTCAGCCGAGCAACCTGGTGCGGGCGCGCCGGCACGGCTTCCGCGCGCGGATGGCGACCGTGGGCGGCCGCAACGTGATCCGCGCCCGCCGCGCACGCGGCCGCAAGAAGCTGTCGGCGTAATAACGCTGACCAAGCGCCGCGATTTCCTCGCGGCAAACAGCGGCAAACGCGCACCGATGCCGGGCTTCGTCCTGTTGGTTAAGGCGCGCGGGGACGGCGATCCCGCGATGCGGGTCGGCTATACGGTAACGAAGAAGATCGGCAACGCCGTGGTGCGCAATCGCATCAAGCGGCGTTTTCGCGCGTTGGCGCGCGAAATCCTGCCCCAGAGCGGAGTCGTGGGCGCCGACCATGTCCTGATCGGCCGGTCGGACGGCCTGACTCGCGACTTCGCTCAGTTGAAGGCCGACCTCACCAAGGCGTTGGCGAAAGTCGCGCGATGATCGGGCGATTCTTCACCTGGCTGCTCGTCGGCATCGTGCGGCTGTGGCAGATCGGCCCGTCGGCGATCCTGCCGCCGACCTGCCGCTATCAGCCGTCATGTTCGGCCTATGCAATCACCGCGCTTCGCCGCTATGGCCCGCTCAAGGGCGGGTGGCTGGCGGTCAAGCGGATCGCACGGTGCCATCCCTGGGGCGGGTATGGACCCGACCCTGTTCCCTGATTTCTCGATAAGGTCGCTGCATCCGTGAACGACAATCGCAATTTCATCACCTTCGCGATCATCGCGGCGCTGATCCTGTTCGGCTGGCCGGTGATCGCCAACAAGGTGTTCCCACCCGCCAACCCGCCGGTGACCAAGATCGAGGGCGGCAAGACCAAGATCGTGCCGAATCCGGCGTCCCCCTCCCCAACGACGCCTGCTAAGACCCGCGACCTGAAGGCGATCCTGGGCGAAAGCGCGGGGCAGCGCGTCGTGATCGACACGCCGACGCTGAAGGGTTCGATCAACCTGAAGGGCGCGCGGATCGATGATCTGGTGCTGACCCAGTACAAGGAAACGATCGCCAAGGATTCGCCGCCCATCCGCCTGCTCTCGCCGGTCGGCACTGCCGACGCTTATTACGCGCAGTTCGGGTGGCAGGATAACGGCCTGAAGCCGCCAAGCGCCGACACGGTGTGGAAGGCGAGCGGCGCTATGCTCGCGCCGGGCAAGCCGGTGACGCTGACCGCCGCCAACAGCCAGGGCCAGGTCTTCGCGATCGAACTGGCGGTCGACGACCAGTATATGTTCACGATCCGCCAGACGGTCGCGAACAAGGGCGCTGCACCGGTCGATGTCGCGCCCGCCGGCATCGTCAGTCGCGCGCGGCCCTCGGCCGACGTCGATAGCTGGACGATCCAGATCGGTCCGATGTCGGTGCATGACAGCAAGGCGGATTACGATCTTAATTATAAGGACGTTGCGGCATCGAAGCCGTTCACCACGAACGGCGGATGGCTGGGCTTCACCGACAAATACTGGCTGACCGCCCTGATTCCCGACCAGGGGTCGAGTTTCGCGGGCGAATTTACGGGGGCTGACGGGAGCGGCTATTCGGCGGACTATGCGCGCGCAAAGACGACGCTCGCGCCGGGCAAGGCCCTGACCCAGACCAGCCGCTTCTTCGCCGGATCAAAGGAAGTCAGAGTCCTCGATGGTTATCAGGACAAGCAGGGCGTCCAGCTGTTCGGCAAGGCGCTCGACTGGGGCTGGTTCGAGGTGATCGAGAAACCGATCTTCTATTATCTCGACTGGCTGTTCCGCATGATCGGCAATTTCGGCGTCGCGATCATGCTGTTGACGGTCACGATCCGTGGCCTGATCTTCCCAATCGCGCAGCGCCAGTTCGCGTCGATGGCGTCGATGCGCGCGATTCAGCCGAAGATGAAGGCGCTGCAGGAACGCTACAAGGACGACAAGCAGCGTCAGCAGCAGGAGATCATGAAGCTGTACAAGGATGAGAAGGTCAATCCTCTCGCGGGCTGCCTCCCTACCCTCATCCAGATCCCGATCATGTATTCGCTCTATAAGGTGCTGATGCTGACGATCGAAATGCGGCATCAACCGTTCGTCGCCTGGATCAAGGACCTGTCGGCGCCCGACCCGCTGACCCCGATCAACCTGTTCGGCCTGCTCGATTTCGTGCCGCCACACTGGATCGCGATCGGCGTGGTGCCGATCCTGCTCGGGATTTCGATGTGGCTGCAGTTCCGCATGAACCCCGCGCCGATGGACGAGACGCAGAAGCAAGTATTCGCGTTGATGCCGTGGGTGCTGATGTTCGTGATGGCGCCGTTCGCCGTCGGCCTGCAGGTCTACTGGATCACCAGCAATCTGCTGACCGTGCTGCAGCAGCGGGTGCTGTATTCGCGGCATCCGGCGCTCAGGGAACCGATGGCCAAGTAGGTGACGGAAACACCGGACACTTTCGACGAGGACACGATCGAGACGGCACGGAAGGTCTTTGCCGGCCCGATCGCGTTCCTCAAGTCTGCGCCTGCGCTCCAGCACTTGCCCGGCGCGGACGCGCCCGAAGTAGCGTTCGCCGGCCGATCAAACGTCGGCAAGTCGTCGCTGCTTAACGCGTTGACAAACCGGAACGGCCTTGCCCGCACTTCCAACACGCCGGGACGCACGCAGGAACTCAACTTTTTCGACGTGGGCCAGCCGCTTGCGTTCCGGCTGGTCGATATGCCCGGCTACGGCTTCGCTAAGGCACCCAAGGACGTCGTCAAGAAATGGCGGTTCCTGGTCAACGATTACCTGCGCGGGCGCGACGTGCTCAAGCGGACATTGGTTCTGGTCGATGCACGGCATGGGCTGAAGGATGTCGATCGCGAAATCATGGAGATGCTGGACAAGGCAGCGGTGAGCTATCGCCTGGTCCTGACCAAGGCGGACAAGATCAAGCCGACCGAACTCGCCGATGTCGCCGCGCGCACCGCCGCCGAGGCGCGCACGCGTCCCGCCGCCCACCCGGACATCATCGCGACGTCGAGCGAAACCGGCCTCGGTATCGCCGAGCTTCGCGCCGCCGTGATCGAAGCGATTGGTTAAATTGGATTCTTCGTCGCGTCCGCGGTAATCCGCGACAATCGACGGCGCTTTACCTTTCGGCAACCAAAGTCGTTTAAGGTTCTACCCTGAGGCACGCGTATGTGCGGGGTATCGTGACATGAAGTTCTTCATCCTGTTCGGGCTGCTCGCCGCGGTGATCGGCGACCTGACCTTCAACAACGGCGACTATACGCGGGCGTTCGGCCACCGGGTGTCCGAATTCGGCGACGCGATCCGCAACAGCAGCCAGACGCTCTGGGGCGCCTGACCCGGATTGCTCCGGGCGACTCCTCCCGCTAGATCGGTTGCAACAAGCAATCGATCGGGAGTGGATGATGACGTTACCGGCCAAGGCGCGCGAACTGCGCACGCTGATCACTGACGGCAAGCTCGAACTGTCGATCCAGGAAGTCGACGTGATGCCGCCGGGTCCGGGCGAAGTCGTGGTCCGGATCGAAGCCGCGCCGATCAACCCGTCCGATCAGCCTCTCCTGCTCGGCCCCGCCGACCTGACGACGCTGGCGAGCGACGGCCGCGTCACCACCGCTGCGATCCCCGAAGCGATGGCCGGTCTGGTCGCGGCGCGGCTCGGCAAGTCGCTGCCCGCGGGCAATGAAGGCGCGGGCGTGGTGGTCGCCGCGGGCGATGGCGCCGAACATCTGATCGGCAAGACCGTCGCCGTGCTCGGCGGCGCGATGTACACGCAATACAGAACGGTGCCGCTCGCCGCGGTGCTGGTCTATGGCGAGGGCGTCACCCCGGCGCAGGGCGCGTCGGCGTTCGTCAACCCGCTGACCGCGCTCGCCATGGTGGAGACGATGCGGATGGAAGGGCACACCGCTTTGGTCCACACCGCCGCGGCGTCGAACCTCGGCCAGATGCTCAACAAGATCTGCATCAAGGATGGCGTCGACCTCGTCAACATTGTGCGCAGCGACGAACAGGCGAAGATCCTGAGCAACATTGGCGCCAAATATATCATCGATTCGTCCAAGCCCGATTTCCGGGACGCGCTGGTCGATGCGCTGAGCGAGACGGGAGCGACGATCGCGTTCGACGCGACAGGCGGCGGCGACCTAGCCGGGCGCATCCTGGCGGCGATGGAGGCCGCGCTGGTCCGCAAGACTCCTCCAACGACGCAATATGGGTCGCCGGTGCACAAGCAGGTCTATATCTATGGCCGGCTCAACCTCACGCCGCTCACGATCGTGCAGAACATGGGATTCGCCTGGGGCGTGGGTGGGTTTTTGTTGACGCCGTTCCTGATGAAGGCGGGGACGGAAACAGTCGCGCGGTTGCGCCAGCGTGTCGCGGACGAGATCCTGACCACCTTCGCGAGCAGCTACACGTCCGAAATCTCGCTCGACCAGGCGATCGCGCCGGATACGATCCTCGGTTGGCAACGCAAGGCAACGGGGGAGAAATACCTGATCAACCCGACGCTGTAACGCGCCGGATCTCAGTCGCCGGCGATGAAGGCCGTCATCCGCCACGTGCCGTCGTTCTTGCGGAATACCGCGCGGTAGCTGTAGCCGGTCCAGAGGAAATCGTTCGAGACGTAGCCGGTGGTGCCGTCCTCGAACGTCACCTTGGTCCAGTCGCGCGCTTCGTCGCCGATCGTCACGCCTTCCCAATCGGCGGTGCGGACGACCTTGGCGGTCTTGGCCGGCGCCTCGCGGATGTTCACTCGCTCGCCGCTGATCAACGCGATGTCGGCCAGATCGCCGGTCGGACCGTTCTCATACCAATAGGGCGCGCTCGCCTCACCATCCTTCAACGAGCATCCGTGCGCCAGCATGCGGCCGAGTTGGCCCCAGATCTCCGACGTCGCCGGCTTGTCGAGCTTCCATTCCTTGGTGAACCCCGCGCGGCCGTGTGGGTCGCCCATGCTCCATTCGATATCGCTCGTCGTGACGGCCAGCAGCGCCTTGGCGTCCTTGCGCTTTACGACGTCGGCCAGCGCCGTGCGGAACGCGACGAACGACGCATCCGCGACGCAATCGTCGCGCGGCGGATATTGTTTGGCGTAAGCTGGCGACGCCGCAAGCAAAGTCGCGGCCAGGGCGGCACTAACCATCTTCATCGTCCGCATGGCATCACGCCGACGGCGCCAAGTCAATCATCGTTACGGCTAAAATCCAAATGTCGAATTTCACGAAGCCAAAAGCTTGAATTCGTGTCATCATGGCGTCGCATTCTTGGGGAGCCGTCATGGACAAGGACCCGAACGAGCAGGCCGACCAACGGGGCGGCACCGATCGCCGACAGGATAGCGACCCGGACTATGGCGGACCGGAGCGCCGCCAGAAGGATCGCCGCAAGGAAGCGCGCAGGCCGACCTGACCGGTTCGCGACGCGCGGAGTCGCCACGCCCGGTTGCCCGGCGGCGTGATCGGTCTTACCGACGCGCCATGCTCAAGCTCATCATCGGCAACAAGGCCTATTCGTCGTGGTCGCTGCGCGGCTGGCTCGCATGCAAGCAATCGGGACTGCCGTTCGAGGAAGTCGTCGTGCCGCTCTATGACGACGATTGGGACAAGCGCCGCGAAGGCGACGAGTTCGCGCCGTCGTCGGGCAAGGTGCCGATCCTGTGGGACGGCGACGTGGTGGTATGGGACAGTCTCGCGATCGTCGATTTCCTCAACGAACGGACCGGCAACACCAAATTCTGGCCCACCGACGAGGCCGCGCGCGCGATGGCACGATCGATGGCGGCGGAGATGCATTCGGGTTTCCAGAAGCTGCGCGCCAAGTGCACGATGAACATCCGCCAGGTCTATACTACCAAGAAGCCCGACGACGACGTGCTCGAGGACCTGACCAGGCTGATGGAAATCTGGGCGCAGGCGCGCGCGCGGTTCGGCGGCGACGGCGATTTCCTGTTCGGCGATTTCGGCGCGGCCGACATCATGTTCGCGCCGGTCTGCACGCGGATCGTGACCTATCAACTCCCGGTCGCGCGGTTCGCGGTGCCCTATGTCGAAACCGTGCTAAACCACCCCTTCATGCAGGACTGGATCGCCGCCGCGCAAGAAGAGGAATGGGTGATCGAGAAGTTCGAGCAAGCCGCATCTTCGTAACATTCGCGCTGGCGTCACTGCCAGCTACGGGCGGTGCTCTATAGCGGCCTTGACTGTTTTACCGATACTTCTAGGCTATTGGTATCAGGGGGGAATCGACTTGGCACGGACCGGGGGCGGACGAGGTGTGCGTGCGATAATCGCCAGCTGCCTGTTAGGCAGCCTGGCCCTGCTGTCGGGCTGTGTCGTCAGCGTGAGCGGCAGCGGATGGGGCGGCAGCGACCCCTGGGGCGGCACTCCCGCCGAGCGGTCCAAAGCCCAGATCAAGATGCTGGACAATGCGAAGGCAGGGCTCATCACCCTGCGCCAGTCCATCGACAAATCGGTCCCGGGGCAGCTTTGCAAGTTGGCCGCGGGCCCAGCCAGCGACGAGGACCTCGTCAAGGCCGCATCTTTGGTCAAGGGACGCTATCTCGATAGCATGGCCGCGCTGATCCAGACGAAGGGAATGCGCGACTTCTTCGCCAATCCCGTCATCCGCGCAGGACTCGCGGCCCAACCGGTTCCCGACGCGACGTACACATCGCTGAAGGATGTCGCGCTGGAGATCGACGCCAACACGGATCCGGCGGCCGCCGCGACCTATGCCCCCGACATCGGTGCGCACATCAATATGTCGATCGGGCTGATCGCGCGGGTGTGCGCCACGAACGACACATCCGCGCTGATTGACGAGGCGCTGAAGACGATCGAGCGAAGGCGAACGGCGCGCGATACCGCCGATTCCGAAGACGACGCGCTGATGTCGGCGGCGGGTGGTCTTTTGGACGTCGCCATGATCCAGTTCGAGCTGCAATTGTTCATGCGCAACATCGACCTGGCGATGCTGTTCGTGACGAGCCACGAGCTGTCGCACGTCACGTTCGACCGCGACCCGAACGCCGGCACGCCCGTCCGACGCGAAATCCGCGCGGACATCGTCGGCTATGTGCTGGTCGAGATGACAAGCGGCGACGACAAGGCAAAGGGAGCCGCCAGCACGGTCTTCGCGCAGAAACTAAGCTGGCGCACGACAAAGATGGACGAGATCGTGCGTATCGCCAGTACCGAGGGCTACGAGACAGTCTTCGACCAGGTCTACAAAAGCGCCGGCATGACCGAAGCCAATGCCGAACACCTGTCGATCGACGACCGGATCAAAGGATTGAACAGCTTTGCGAAACTGCTGACCGACCCAACACCGAGGAAATAGAGGAGGGAATCATGCGTTACCGTCACATCGCGCTGGTTGGTATCTTGACGCTCGTGCCCATTACCGCATCGGACGCCGGCAAGCCGCCCGCCAACCTCGACGATTTCATCAAATCGCAAGGCTTCACCTCGTTCCACCCGCCGCGCGCCGACGACGGCCTGGGCGCCATCATTTCGTTCGACAACAAGGGGCGTGAAACCATCGTCGCGCAGCCGGGCGATTGCATCGATCCCAAGGCAGCCGGGATGCTCCCCAAGCCCGGTGCGGTCGCTATTGGCGTGACGAGCTACAAGATCACCAAGAACAACACGTTCGGCGCGTCGATCACCGGCGACGGCGTGGCGAAGGCGATCGGCGTCAGCGAGCTCAACGCCAGCGCAGGCATCGGGACCGACAAGGTCGCGAGCATCGAGGTGAAGCTGACGAAGCCGTACCGTAATCGCCTGGTCAAACTGACGACGCTTAACCTGATCAAGGGCAAGCCCGCCGACTGGACCTGCGCATCACTGCTCGACGACAAGAAGAACCTCCTGATCCAGTCGGTCCTTGGGGCGGAAGGTATTTCCTACACCTTCACCGACGAGGGCGGTCGCAAGATCAACTTGACGCTCAAGTTACTGCAGGCGCTGGGCTTGTCGGCTGATATGCAGAAAAAGTACGAGGGCAAGGGCTCGCTCGATTTCAGCGGCGACATTTTGCTGGGGTATAACGTCTGGTCGCTGCGCTCGATGAGCGGGCTACAGTCCGCGACGACGACGCTGGTCGCGTTGACGCCCGGCAATGTCGAGGCTCTCCGGAACAAAGCGCTGAAGTAACGCCGATTGGTAGCGGTTTCGCGCACCGACGCGCGAAACCGCTACCATGGATCAATCTCAGAACTTGCTCCCATCCTTGCGCCTTTGTTCGCCGACGCTGGCGTAGAGGTGCATGTCGATGTCGGGATAATGGCAGTCGCTGGTCTGCGGCTTGCCCACAGCGACGAATACGCAGTCCGAGTCCGATCGGTTCTGCAGCACATGGCCGTTGCCGTCGTTCTTCGGAAACGCCGCGATGTCGCCTGTGCGCATGACATGCTCGCCGTCGTTGTCGACCAGCACGGCCTCGCCCGACAGCATGACGACGAACTCGTCCTCCCCCTCGTGCCAGTGGCGCTGCGACGACCAGGCACCGGGTTTGAGCGTGACATGGCTGAACCCGAAATCCTCGATCCCGCTCGCGGGCGCAAGGCGGCGGTACCAGCGCTCGCGCACGACGGTCGCGTAGTCGGGCGGATAGCCGGTCGCGTTCGACTGCGGGATTGTATCGAGGTCGAGCTTGGGCAATGCCGTCTCCACTGAAATCCAGGAGCCTATCTTGCCTCAAGTCGTCGATCTGACCAAGGCGCTGATCGCCGCCGAAAGCGTCACGCCCGCGCGGGGGCATGTATTCGACGTTCTCGCGCAAGCGCTCGCGGTCGCCGGGTTCGAGATCGACCGCTTCACGGTCGGCGAGGAACCGGACGGGCCGGTCGAGAACATGATCGCCTTGCGCGCCGGTACCGGGCCGCATCTGGCGTTCGCCGGGCATCTCGACGTGGTGCCGCCGGGCGATGGCTGGACCAGCGACGCGTTCGAGCCGGAGGTGCGCGGCGACCTGCTCCACGGTCGCGGCGCGGTCGACATGAAGGGCGCGATCGCCGCCTTCGCCGCCGCGGCGGCGCGCGTGAAAGGGCCAACGCTCAGTCTGCTGATCACCGGCGACGAGGAAGGTCCGGCGACCTATGGCACGCGCGCGATCATCGATCGGATGATGGAGCGCGGGCTGAAGCCGGACCTGTGCCTGGTCGGCGAACCCACCTCCGACCAACGGCTCGGCGACACGCTCAAGATCGGCCGGCGCGGGTCGGTCAACATCTGGATCGACGTGCCGGGTAAGCAGGGCCACGTTGCCTATCCCCACCTCGCCGATAACCCGATCCCGAAGCTGGTCGCGGCGCTGGCGGCGATCGACGCCATCGTGCTCGATCACGGCAACGACTGGTTCCAGCCGTCGAACATCGAAGTGACCGACGTGACGGTCGGCAACCCGGCGACCAACGTCATTCCCGCCAAGGCGTCGGCGCGGCTGTCGATCCGCTTCAACGACGAGCAGCGTGGCGAGGATCTGGTTGCGCTGATCGAGCGGACGGTGAAGCTGCACGCGCCGGAGGCGACGGTCATCGCGCGGATTTCGGGCGAGGCGTTCCTGACCGAGCCGGGGGAGCTGTCAACGCTGGTGTCGGATGCGATCGCGGCAGTCGCGGGCGTCACCCCTGCCCTGTCCACCACCGGCGGCACGAGCGACGCGCGGTTCCTGTCGCAGATTTGCCCCACCGTCGAATTCGGCCTGGTCAACGCGACGATGCACAAGACCGACGAAGCGGTTGCGGTGGCGGACCTGGAAACGCTGACCGAGATTTACGCCGACATCATCGCGAGAGTAGCCAAAACGTAGCCGTGCTCCGGCGAAGGCCGGAGCATTGGAGATGTGGGGCAATTGCCAAGGCTCCGGCCTTCACCGGAGCACACTTTATTGCAACGGCACCATCCGCACCGGCAACCCGTCCTTGGGGCGCGGGATCGGGAAGACCTGCCACGTGGCCCCTGCCCCAGCATCCGCTTCGATCCGATAACGCGACAAGAGGTTCGCCATCAGCAGCTTGATCTGCATCTGCGCGAAATGCAGCCCCAGGCACATATGCGCGCCGCCGCCATACGGGACCCAGGCGAAGCGGTGCCGCCCCTTCGACGCTTCGGGGGTGAAGCGCATCGGGTCGAACGTCTGCGGATCGGGCCAGTGTTCCGGCAGGTAATGGACATGCATCACGCTGATCCCGACATTGGTCCCGGCCGGAATGTCATAGCCGCCGAAGCTGAAATCGCGCACCGCGCGGCGGGGGATCGACGGCACCGGCGGCAACATGCGCAGCGTTTCCTTGAACGCATAATCGGTCAGCGTCAGGCGATCGAGCTGCTCGGTCAGCGGCACGCTTTTGTCGAGGCCCATGACCTCCTCGCGCAGCCGTTCCTGCCATTCGGGATGCCGGACCAGCCGCATGACCATACTGGTCGCCGACGACGTGATCGTGTCGTGCGCGGCCATCATCAGGAAATTCATGTGATCGGCGATCGCCTGGGTCGACAGCGGCTGGCCGTTCTCGTCCTTCGCGCGACAGAATTGCGAAAAGAAATCCTGGCGATTGCCGTCTTCGCTGCTTTCGCGCCGCGCCGGGATTTCGCGTTCGAACCAGTCGATCAGATACTGGCGCGCCTTCACGCCCTTGCGCATCGACGTGCCGGGCAGCGGTGCGCGGATCGGCGAGACGCTGGCCTGGACCTCGTCGACGAACGCCTGGTTGATCCGGTCGGCCTCCTCCCCGAGCTCGACGCCGAGGAAGCTCGTCGCGGCAAGGTCGAGGCTCAACTGCTTCACCGCCTTGTAGACCTGCAGATTGCCGCCCCAGGCCGCCACGGCGGACGCGATCCCGGCGTCAAGCTGAGTCGCATAATGCTTCATCGGCTCGGGCTTGAACGCGACCGACAGCGTCTTGCGGTCGGCGCGATGCTGGTCGAAATCCATCAGCATCAGCCCACGCGGGAACAACAGGTTGAGGATCGGGCCCCAGCCCTGTTCCGACGAGAACAATCGGTCGCGGTCGAACAGCACGAGCTCGTTCGCGTCGGCACCGAGCAGAATCACGCTGGTCCCGCCAAGCGCGCGGTTGCGATAGACCTGCCCATATTTCGCGATCATCTCGCGCCCGAATTTTTCGGGATCGCGCAGCAGGCGAAGCGTGTTGCCGATGATAGGCAATCCCTTCTCGCCCGGGATATGCGCAAGCGAGTCCGGCTTTTGCCGGGGCAGCCAATGCGGATTGGCGTCGAACGTGTGTGCGTAGGCCATGGGCTTACTTACCACAATGTCAGTAGCGAGGGCTAGTCCCCGCCGCCGCCGTCACCGCCACAATCACCGCCGCCGACATCGCCGGCGTGGCAGTGACCGGAATCGTCGCCATAGGAGGCCGACGAGGCGTCATAAATACCGCCGTCTCCGTTGCCGGCCTGTCCGTTCCTGCCGCCCGATCGACCCGTGATCGCGCCCAGCACGAGCAGAAACCCGACCGCGGCGAGCGCCACCACGACCATGACGACTGGGGTCACTCGACGGTCACGCTCTTCGCCAGATTGCGCGGCTGATCCACGTCGGTCCCCTTCGCCACGGCGACATGATAGGCCAGCAACTGCACCGGCACCGCATACACCAACGGCGCGATCAGCGGGTGGACCTTCGGCATGGTGATCGTCGCGACGCAACCCTCGCCCGCCGCCTCGACCCCGTCATAGTCGCTGATCAGGATGACCTTGCCGCCGCGCGCCTGGACTTCCTGCATGTTGCTGACGGTCTTGTCGAACAGCGGCCCCGACGGCGCGATGACGATGACCGGCACCAAGTCGTCGATCAGCGCGATCGGGCCGTGCTTCATCTCACCCGCCGCGTAACCTTCGGCGTGGATGTAGCTGATTTCCTTGAGTTTCAACGCGCCTTCGAGCGCCAGCGGATAGTCAGTCCCGCGCCCCAGATAGAGCACGTCGCGCGCCGCCGCGACGACCCCCGCCATCGCCTCGATCGATTCGTCATAGGCGAGCGCGCCGTTCAGCGCGGCCGGGGTTTCGGAGAGGTGCTTGACGATCGCCTTTTCCTCGGCGGCGTCGAGTCGGCCTTTCGCCCGCGCGAGATTGGCGGCGAACGCGGCGAGCACCGCGAGCTGGCACGTGAACGCCTTGGTCGAGGCGACGCCGATCTCCGGCCCGGCATGCGTCGGCAGCAACAGGTCGGCTTCGCGGGCCATCGAACTGGTCGGCACGTTGACCACCGCGGCGATCGTCTGCCCCTCGCTGCGGGCGTGGCGAAGCGCGGCGAGCGTATCGGCGGTCTCGCCCGACTGGCTGATGACGATCATCAGCCCGCCCTCTTCCATCACCGGCGCGCGGTAGCGGAATTCCGACGCGACATCGAGGTCGACCGGCACGCGCGCGAATTGCTCGAACCAGTATTTGGCGACCATCCCGGCGTAGAAACTCGTCCCGCACGCGACGATCGTGACGCGCTTGATCGCGCTGAGGTCGAAATCGGGGATCGGCAGGGTAACGCGATCCTCCATCCGCTGGAGGTAGCTGCGCAGCGTCTGCGCGACGACGATCGGCTGCTCGTAAATCTCCTTGAGCATGTAGTGCCGGTGATTGCCCTTGGAGATCAACTCGCCGGTCACGCCCGAAATGGTGACCGGGCGCTCGACCGGATTGTTGTCCTTGTCGAAGATCTGCGCGCCGTCGTGGGTAATGACGACCCAGTCGCCTTCCTCGAGATAGGCGATGCGCTGGGTTAGCGGCGCGAGCGCAAGCGCGTCGGAGCCGAGATAGGTCTCGCCATCGCCATAGCCGACCACCAGGGGCGATCCGAGCCGGGCGCCGACCAGCAACTCCGGGTGCTGGCGAAACAGGATCGCCAGCGCGAACGCGCCATGCAGCCGGGGCAGAACCTCCGCCACCGCCTCAGCGGGCGGGACACCGGCCTCGACCTTCTCGCTGATCAGGTGCGCGACGACTTCGGTGTCAGTCTCGCTCTCGAAGGTGCGCCCCCGTGCGATCAGTTCGTCCCGCAACGGCTTGAAATTCTCGATGATGCCGTTGTGGACCAACGCCACCTCGCCCGTCGCATGGGGGTGCGCATTGTTGGTGGTCGGGCCGCCGTGCGTCGCCCAGCGCGTGTGCGCGATCCCGGTATCGCCCGGCAGCGGATGCTCGTCGAGTTCCGTCGCCAGATTGATCAGCTTGCCCGACGCGCGCCGCCGCTCGATCGCGCCTTCCCAGACGGTAGCGATGCCCGCCGAATCATAGCCGCGATATTCGAGCCGCTTGAGCCCGTCGAGCAGACGCTCCGCAACCGGTTCCTTGCCGACGATGCCTACAATGCCACACATATTATTTCGCTGCCTTCTTTACCGACATCATATCACGAAAACGCTTGGCCCAGCCCGGTTTGGTCTCCTGCGGCGGGCGCACCAGCCGCAACGCATCGGCCTCGACATCGGACGTCACGGTCGATCCCGCACCGACGATCGCGCCCGCGCCGATCGTCACCGGCGCGACGAGTGCGGAGTTGGAGCCGACAAACGCGCCCTCACCAATCACGGTCTTGTATTTGAAGAAGCCATCGTAATTGCACGTGATCGTCCCCGCGCCGATGTTCGCCCCCGCGCCGATCTCGGCATCGCCCAGATAGGTCAGGTGGTTGGCCTTCGCGCCTTTGCCGAGCACGGCCTTCTTCACCTCGACGAAATTGCCGACCTTCGATTTCTCGCCGAGCACCGCGCCGGGGCGCAGCCGGGCATAGGGGCCGACCTCCGCGCCCGTCCCGACCGTCGCGCCCTCGATATGGCTGAACGCGCGGATCGTCGCGCCGTCGGCGATGCTGACGCCGGGGCCGAAAAAGACGTTGGGTTCGATCAGCACGTCCCGGCCGACCGCCGTATCGAACGAGAACCACACGGTGTCCGGCGCGACCAACGTCGCGCCTTCGGCCATCGCCCGGACGCGGCGCTTCGCCTGCCAACTGGCGTCGACCGCGGCGAGTTCGGCGCGGCTGTTGATCCCGGCGACTTCCGCCGCGTCGGTTTCGACCACGACCGATCCGCGTCCGTCCCTGTTCGCCAGCGCGGCGATGTCGGTGAGGTAATATTCGCCCGCCGCATTGTCGTTGGTGAGCCGCCCCAGCAGCCGGAACAGGTCAGCCGACCGCACCGCCATCAGCCCGGAATTACAGAGCGTTACGGCGCGTTCCTCAGCCGACGCGTCCTTGAACTCGACGATTTTTTCCAGCCGCCCGTCCGCGTCCGCGATTACGCGCCCATAGGCAGCGGCATCGTCCGGGCGGAACGCCAGCACGACGACGCTCGGCTCGCCCGCGCCGTGGAGGCGGTCGACCATCGCGCGCATCGTCTCGGTCGTGACCAGCGGCACGTCGCCATAAAGGATCAGCACGTCGCCCGCGAACCCCGCTAGCGCCGCTTCGGCCTGTTGCACCGCATGGCCGGTGCCGAGCTGTTCGGCCTGGATCGCGACTTCCGCGCCGAGGGGCGCCACCGCCGCCTCGACCTGTTCGCGCCGCGCGCCCGCCACCACCACCACCTTCGCCGGATCGAGCGCATCGACGCTGTCGATCAGGTGGAGCAGCATCGGCCGCCCGGCGATCGGGTGGAGCACCTTGTGCAGGTCGGACTTCATCCGCGTGCCCATTCCGGCGGCCAGGATGATCGCGGCGATCGGATTGGTCATAACTTCAGCGTCTCCGTGGTCAGCGGCCCTGCCACGAAGACCTTGCCATGGCCATAAAATTGCGGGCAGGCGCGCCGGCGATGGCCGATTTTCCTTTCGATATCGTCGGATTCGACCTGGACGGCACGCTGGTCGACAGCGCGGGCGATCTGGCGGCGGCGGTCAACCACGCGCTCTCCGCGGCGGGCCGGCCGCCCTTTGCCGTCGAGCAGATCCGGCCGATGATCGGCGGCGGCGCGCGGCTGATGCTGCAAACGGCGCTTCGGGCGAGCGGCGGCGACGAACAGCTCGACGCATTGCTGCCCGTTTTGCTCGCCTATTACGAAGCCAATATCGCGGTGACGACGCGGCCCTTTCCCGGCGTGACCGCGGCGCTCGACGCGCTGGCGGCGCGCGGCGTCACGCTGGCGATCGTCACCAACAAGCGCGAGCGGTTCACCGACCTGCTGCTCGGCGAGCTCGGCCTGACCGACCGCTTCGCGTGCATCATCAGCGGCGATACGATCCCCGGCAAGGCGAAGCCCGACCCCGAACCGATCGTGGAGATGATCCGGCGCTGTGGCGGCGGCAGGGCGGCGTTCGTCGGCGATTCGCGCTACGATGTCGAAGCGGCGCGCGCCGCCGGCGTCCCGGTCGCTGTCTTCGGCCAAGACGCGCTCGGTGATGCGGCGTTTGGCGATTATCGTCACCTCATTCCGAAGCTGGAATCCCTCGCTCAGTAACCGCCCTTCAGCGCGTCGGACTTGACGTGATAGCCGATCAGCACCGGCTTGCCGTCGGTCATGCGGAACACGAATTCTTCGTCTCCGGCACCCTTTTCGAAGGTGGTGTCGTAGGTCAGTTCGAGCCGATGATCGCCATTGTCGACGCGATCGTTGAACCCCGTGCGATTCGACGACTTCACGTTGCCCAACCGCGCGTGAATCCGTTCCAGGATCGGCGCCAGGCCGCCCGGCGTCGCCTTGATCTCCGCCCCTGCGGCGGCGTCGATCGCGGCGAACTGGGCGCCGTCATACTGTCGATGGAACACATCCACCGCCGTCCCGCCCGACGACAGGTCCTCCCCCATCGAACAGCCGCCGAGCGCCAGCGCCGCCACCGCCGCAAATGCATATCGCTTCATGTCGATCTCCCCCGAGTCGTGCGCCGCACTATACCTCGCCCTATCGCGCGCGCATCACACCGGGTGGCACCGCTGCGCCGCGTGCGATAGGGCAGAGCGCGATGGACGGTTCGCTTCCGATTCCCGCCGCGCCCCGGCTCGACACCGTGCTCGAAGGCATTGTCGAGCCCGTGCTGGTGCTCGCCGACGGCCGAGTCGAGGAGGCCAACGCCGCCGCGCGCGACCTGCTCGGCAACCACATCCTCGGCCAGGACGTGCGGCTAGCGATTCGCCATCCCGCCGCCGCGGAAAGGCTGACTGCGCCGCCGGGCGTTGGGGCATCCGGGCCGATCAACCTGGTTGGACTCGGCACGCTCGATCAGCGTTGGGAATTGCGGATCACCGACATTCCCGACGGCCGACGCATCGTCCATTTGATCGACCAGACCGGCAGCTATGCCGCGGAACGGATGCGAGTCGATTTCGTCGCCAACGCCAGCCACGAGTTGCGCACGCCGCTGGCGTCGATTCTCGGATTTGCGGAAACGCTGATCGACGAGGAGGACCCCGATCCGGCGATGCGCCAGCGTTTCCTGAAGGTGATCGCCGACGAGGCGCGCCGGATGCAGCGGCTGGTCGAGGACCTGATTTCGCTGAGCCGGATCGAGGCGGAGAAATATCGGTTGCCCGACGCGTCGGTGGATCTGGCGAAGCTACTCGATGAGGTGTGTTCCGAATTGCGCGACACCCACGATCCGCGCGTCGCCGACATCGTCATCGAATTCGTCGAAGATGTTCCGCCGGTGATCGGCGACCGCGCCCAGCTGAGCCAGGCGCTGCACAATCTGATCGGCAACGCGATGAAATATGGCCGCGCGGGAACGCCGGTGACGGTCAAGCTATGGCGATACCCCAATGGGATGGTGCGCCTGTCGGTGGGCGATGAGGGCGAAGGGATCGCGCCCGAACATATCCCGCGGCTGACCGAACGCTTCTACCGGGTCGATTCGGGGCGCAGCCGCGCGGTCGGCGGCACCGGATTGGGCCTCGCCATCGTCAAGCACGTGGTGGAGCGGCATCGCGGGCGGCTGGACATAGCGAGCCAAATCGGGCGCGGCACCGTCGTCACGATTCTGCTCCCCGCAGCGGCTTCCGGGGCCGCTGTCATCAAAGGGTAACGCTGACGTCACACAGGCGGCGCGCGGGCGACGCGTGATTCTTGAGGACTTCGACAGTGGCTACCGATTTCGCTGCGCAGACGTTCGACCATGACATTGGTCGTCTGCGCGGCATGTTAAGTCAGATGGGCGGGCTCGCCGAACGGGCGATCCACGACGCGATCAACGCCTTGCAGCGCGCCGATACCGATCTCGCGACACAAGTGCGGGAGAGCGACCGCAGCATCGATGCACTGCAGGCGGAGGTCGAATCGCTGGCGGTCGGCATCATCGCCGAGCGCACCCTGGTCGATGGCGACCTGCGCGATGTCGTCGCCGCGCTCAAGATTGCGGGCGTGATCGAGCGGATCGGCGACTATGCGAAGAACATCGCCAAGCGCGTGCCCCTGATCGAAAGCGAACATCCGATCGAACCGATCACCGTCATTCCGTCGATGGCGCGGCTGGCGGCGGAGATGGTGCATGACGTGCTCGATGCGTTTGCGGCGCGCGACGCGCAGGCGGCCGTCCTGGTATGCGATCGTGACCGCTTGCTGGACGATTTCTACGACGGGATCTTCCGCATCCTGGTGACGCATATGGTCGAAAACCCGGCGACGATCGGCCAGGTCGCGCATCTATTGTTCGTCGCCAAGAATCTCGAACGGATCGGCGACCATGCGACCAACGTCGCGGAAATGGTCTATTTCGCCGCGACCGGCAGGCAGATGCCCGAGCGAGCCAAGACAGGGGAAGCGCAATGAGCCGCGTGAAGATGCTGCTGGTCGAGGACGACGCGTCGCTCGCCGAACTGCTCGCCTATCATTTCAAGCGCGAGGACTTCGAGGTCAAGCACACGCCCGACGGCGAGGAAGCGCTGTTGCTGGCCAAGGAAGCGGCGCCCGACATCGTCCTGCTCGACTGGATGGTCGAGGGGCTGTCAGGGATCGAAGTGTGCCGGCGTCTCCGCCGGATGCCGGAAACGGCGAACATCCCGATCATCATGCTGACCGCACGCGGGGAAGAAGAGGATCGCGTCCGCGGCCTCGAAACCGGCGCCGACGATTACGTCACCAAGCCCTTCTCCCCGCGCGAACTCGTCGCGCGCGTCGGCGCGGTGCTGCGCCGCGTCCGCCCCGCGCTTGCCGGTGAAGCGCTGACCTATGCCGACATCGAAATGGACACGGTCGGCCACAAGGTGCGCCGCAACGGCGAGGTCGTCGCGCTCGGCCCGACCGAATTCCGCCTTCTGAAGCATTTCCTCGAACATCCGGGCTGGGTGTTCAGCCGCGAACGTCTGCTCGACGCGGTATGGGGCCATGACAGCGACATCGAGAGCCGGACGGTCGACGTCCATATCCGGCGGCTGCGCAAGGCGATCAACAAGGGCAACCGGCCCGACCTGATCCGCACGGTGCGGTCGGCGGGATATTCGCTCGACACCGGGGCCTGAATTCTCCTTCGCGCACACGGCGCGTACCGGGCTTCGGCACCACAAGCGAGCGGCGATCCCAATCACCGAATCGCCTGCGAAACGATGGAGCCATTTTCCCATTGCCGCGTTCTCCCACCCGTCACGCCTTGCGTGCAGGACTTCAGGAGAGTCGCATGAAACTTTTAGTCGCCGCGGCCGTCGCCGCTTTCGCCCTGCCAGCCTTCGCTCAGGATACCCCGCCAGCCGCGCCGCCGGCGCCGCAAACCGCCCCGATGCCGGCCGCCGATCCCAGCGCGCCGCCGCCAGCACCGATGGCCCCTCCCGCGCCGATGGCGGCACCTGCGCCGATGGCGGCACCGGCCGCTCCGCCCGCTGTGTCCGACGGCAATTACCCGCTCTGCAGCAAGACCGTGACCGACCATTGCACCGAGCGGTCGAACGCCCGCGGTGAGCGTTTGCGGTCGGTGCCGCGTAAGCCCGGCTGACGATACTACCCGCATATGCCGGGTCAGGCCGGGGCGGAATATCAACCCGCCCCGGCCTTTTTCGTATTTCGGGTATGGTCTCTTGCGCAGCGCAGCAAAAGCCGTAGGAAGCGCGCAAAATAAGCAGGAGCGACTTCATGACCATCCGTTTCGATGACAAGGTAGCGATCGTCACCGGCGCCGGCGGCGGCCTGGGCCGCGAATATGCGCTCGCGCTGGCGGCGCGCGGTGCGAAGGTCGTCGTAAACGACCTGGGCGGATCGCGCGACGGCACTGGCCACTCAGACGCCGCTCTCAAGGTTGTCGAAGAAATCAAGGCGGCTGGCGGCGAAGCCATGTCGAACGGCGGCAGCGTCACCGAATACGAACAGATGGTCGAGATGGTCGCCAAAGCCAAGGAGGCCTGGGGCGGCGTCCACATCCTGATCAACAATGCGGGCGTGTTGCGCGACAAGAGCTTCGCCAAGATGGAGCCGGCCGACTTCAAGTTCGTGGTCGACGTCCACCTCAACGGCTCGGCCAACTGCGCCAAGGCGGTGTGGGACCTGATGCGCGAGCAGGCCTATGGACGTATCCTGATGACCGCGTCGTCGACCGGCCTCTACGGCAATTTCGGCCAGGCCAATTACGGCGCCGCCAAGCTCGGCCTCGCCGGGCTGACCAAGACGCTCTACCTCGAGGGCGCGAAGTACAACATCAAGGTCAACACGATCGCGCCGACCGCAGGCACGCGCATGACCGAGGACATTTTCCCTGAGGAAGCGTTCAAGGCCTTTTCGCCCGACAAGGTCGCGCCTGCCGCGTTGTACCTCGTCAGCGAGGACGCGCCGTCCAACGCGATCGTCGGCGCCGGCGCGGGCGTATTCCAGGCGGCGTTCGTCACGCTGACCCAGGGCAAGCTGCTGACCGGCGACGAGTTGTCACCTGAGGGTGTCGCCGCACACTGGGCGGAAATCACCGACCGCACCGGCGAGATCGTCCCTGCGTCCGGCAATGAACAGGCCATGACGATCCTCAAGAAGTTGCAGGGCGGCTGAGCCCGGCGGAACTACCCCATCGGCCGATGGTTACTCCCCCCGCAAGGACAGGAGGACACAATGGCCGATGACGGAAAGACCACGATTATCGAAACGCGCGGCGGTGGCGGCGGCGCCATTGCATTGTTGGCGATCGCCATCATTGCCATCGCCGTCGTGCTGTTTCTGGTGTTCGGGCAGAACATGATGGGCAACACCAAGACGATCGACGCCGACGTGAAGATCGACACGCCGGCCAAGTGATCTGAGCACCATATCGGTGTATTGATACACTAACTCACCTATGATATGGCAGTCGTCCGAGAGGAGACTGCCATGTATAGCGAAAGCGATCTGGAGGGCGCGGTGGCGGCGGGGATCATGTCCCCGACCACCGCCGACGCTTTCCGCCAGCACATCGCCACCACGCGCGCGACGCCCGCGGTGGACGAGGAAAGCTTCCGGCTGCTGACCGGATTCAACGATATCTTCGTCGGCATCGCCATCGCGCTGCTGCTCGCCGCGCTGGCGCAGCTGGGCGACTGGTTCAATCACGCGTTGGCCGGAGCGGCCGTTGCGGCGGCGGCATGGGGGCTGGCCGAATATTTCACGCGCGTGCGGCGTATGGCGCTGCCGAGCATCATCCTGCTGATCGCGTTCGTCGGCGGGGTCGCCGCGACGATGATCGGCGCGCTGGTCGACATCGATCCCCAATGGTCGGACCGCACCAACGCGCTGGTCGGGTCGGGCATCGCGCTCGTCACCGGCGGGGCGGCATGGCTGCACTGGCGGCGCTTCATGGTCCCGATCACTGTCGCGGTCGGCGCGGCGGCGTGCGTCGGCGTAGGCGTCGGATTGTTCTTCGCCGCGACGCATGCGAGCGAAAACGCGATCTTCCCGCTGGTCCTGGTCGGCGGCCTCGCCACCTTCGCGCTGGCGATGTGGTGGGACGGTTCCGACCGTGAGCGCAAGACGCGGCGTAGCGACGTCGCGTTCTGGCTGCACCTCGCCGCAGCCCCGATGATCGCGCACACGGTATTCCACATGCTCGGCGTGTTCGAAGGGAATATCGGCGCGGCTCAGGCCGTAATCGTGATGGCGCTGTACGTCGTGTTCGCGATCATCGCGCTGGCGATCGATCGGCGTGCGCTGCTCGTGTCGAGCCTGGCCTATGTGCTCTACGCGCTGTCGACATTGTTCCAGCAGGCCGGTGCGGTCGAGCTGTCGATGGCGTTCACTGCGCTCGTGATCGGCTCCGCGCTGTTGAGCCTGTCGGCGTTCTGGCAGCCGATGCGGCGTGCGGTGGTCGGCATGCTGGGTGGCGGGCTGGCCAACCGCCTGCCCCCGGCTCAGGCCGCGACTGCCTAAACCTTTCGCTTGGTCACGAGCGATTCCCTCGCCCGGTGGTCTTCGGACCGCCGGGTGTTTTTTATTCCTCGATCAGCTTCATCAGCCGCCGTTCGACCGGCGCGAGGACCGGGCCAAGTTCATGCCCGCGCTTCAGCACCATGCCCGCTTCGTTGACCAGCGCCCACATCCCCTGCTTGTTACGCAGTTCCGGTCGCTTTTCGATCCGTATCTCAGGCCGCTCGGCGGTACGGCGGAAGGCGGCGAAAACCGCCGCGTCCCGAGTGAACTCGATGGCATAATCGCGCCAATGCCCGGCCGCGACCATGCGGCCGTAGAGGTCGAGGATGCGCGTCAGTTCGATCCGGTCGAAGCCGATCTGGCTCGGCTGCCGCCCCGGGATAGGAAACGGGGTGACGGTGCCCATCAGGCGCGGTCACGCTCCGGTTCGTATTCGGCGAGCAGCGCGTCGAGCCGTTTTCTCAGCGTTTCGATCTCGCACCGCAGGAGCTCGACCTTCTGGGTCTGTGGATCGAACTGTTCGCTGCAGGGCGTGCCATAAGCGAGGAACGGCTTTTCGCCCTTTCCTTCGACCATCGTCGCGCGCGCCGGGATCCCCACCATCACTGCGCCTTCAGGCACGTCTTTCGTCACGACCGCGTTCGCGCCGATCCGCGCGCCGTTTGCGACGGTGATCGGCCCCAGCACCTGCGCGCCGGAACCGATGATGACATTGTCCTCGATCGTCGGATGACGCTTGCCCGCGACCCCGTCGGCGGGATTGGTCCCGCCTAGCGTCACGCACTGATAGATCGTGACATTATCGCCGATCAACGCCGTTTCGCCGATCACCGTGAAGCCATGATCGATGAAGAAGTTCTTCCCGATCGTCGCCCCCGGATGGATGTCGATCGCGGTGAAGAAGCGCGAAATGTGGTTAACCCAGCGCGCGAGGAAGAACAGCCGCGCGCGAAAAAGGCGATGCGCGACCTTGTGAAAGGCCAGCGCCCACACACCCGGATAGAGCAGGATTTCCATGCGCGACCGGGGCGCGGGATCACGCGCGCGAATCGAATCGAGATAGTCCGTCAGGCCAGACATGCGGCCGGTCCCCTTAGCTTTCCCTGCATTTAGGGGTTCAGTACGCGGATTTCCAGCGCCGGACGTCGCCGCCTTGGAACACGCAAAGCCTATCTTTGTTGTAGGATTTCAGGGGCGGCGTCAGACTACCCGGCAGAACGAGGGAGTATTTGCGTCGATGTTCGACCTGTCGGCCGCCAGCATCGAAGCGATCCTGCCCTTCATCGCGATCGGTTTCGCCGCCCAATTGATCGACGGGGCGCTGGGCATGGCGTTTGGGCTGATCAACTCGACCTTGCTGGTCAGCGTGATGGGGATGCCCCCCGCCCTCGCCTCCGCCAGCGTCCATGCGGTCGAGACTTTCACGACGGCGGCGTCGGGCGCGAGCCATATCCTGCACCGGAACGTCAATTGGCGGTTGCTCGCCCGGCTGGTGATACCGGGCATGATCGGCGGCGTACTCGGCGCCTATGTCCTGTCGAACATCGACGCCGCCGTCGCGAAACCGTTCGTAATGGCCTATCTCGCAGCGATCGGCCTCTATCTGCTCTATCGCGCGTGGCATGGGCAGGTGGAGCGCAAGACGCCCAAGGTGATCGAGCCGCTCGGCTTGGTCGGCGGCTTTCTCGATGCCGCCGGCGGCGGTGGTTGGGGCCCCGTGGTTACGAGCAACCTGCTAGTCCAGGGTGCCGCGCCGCGCGAGACCGTGGGCACGGTCAACACGTCCGAGTTCTTCCTGACCGCCACGATCTCCGCGACCTTCATTGCGAGCCTAGGCTTCGCGGCCTTCACGCTCCAGACGCTCGGCGTGCTGATCGGCGGGTTGATCGCGGCACCGCTGGGCGGTGTGCTGGTCAAGCGTTTGCCCGCACGCACGCTGATGACGATGGTCGGGGTGTTGCTGACGCTGACCAGCGCGTTCTCGATCTGGCAGGCGCTGAGCAAATAGGCCCCGCGCCCCGCCAGGTCAGAGCGTCGCGTGAACCGTCGCGACCGCCTTCATCACCGCGCCCCAGCGCACGGCGTCCTGGATCGCCTGAGCGGTGACGCCGGCCTTCTTCAGCACGTTCTCATGCGCGTCGATGCAGAGGCCGCAGCCATTCATTGCGCTGATCGCGAGGCTGAACAGTTCGAAATCGTCCTTTGCGATGCCCGGCGCGCCAATGACGTTCATGCGCAGCTTGGCCGGCATGTTGGCGTATTCCTTGTTCCCCGCCAGGTGCGTGAACCGGTAATAGACGTTGTTCATTGCCATCACCGCGGCCGCCGCGCGCGCGGCATTGGCGGCTTCGGGGGAGAGCTTCCCATCGACTTCCGCCTCAGCCGCCTCGACCAGCGGCTTGTAGCCCGAGGCGTGCGCGCAGGCGAGCGCCAGCCCGAATTTTCGCTGGTCGCCCAACGAGGTTTCGTTGAGCAGCGATCCCACGTTCAGCCGGATGTCCTTGGCGTAATCGGGCAGCGTCTGGGCGAATTCCTTGAGCGACATGATGGTCCTTTGGCGCGCCCGACGATCCGGGCGGACGCCCGGCCGGTCGCGATGAAATGAATGGGACGGCGCGGGGTCCGGGGGATGGCCCCGCGCCTAGGGGTGCGGCAATTGGAGGGGGACGCCGCACCCGGTTCGGTCAGCGGATCAAGCCGCGATCTTCAGGACGTCCTCGCCCTTGTTCCAGTTGCACGGGCAAAGCTCGTCGGTCTGGAGCGCGTCGAGCACGCGCAGCGTCTCGGCCGGGTTGCGGCCGACGTTCAGGCCGTTGACCTGCACCGCCTGAATGATGCCGTCCGGATCGACCGTGAAGGTCGCGCGATAGGCGACATTCTCGTTCGCATCGAGGATGCCGAGCGCGGCGGCGAGCTTCGCGCCGTTGTCGGCGATCCACGGGAAATCGGCGGCGGCAAGATCGGGGTCGGACTTGCGCCACGCGAGGTGGACGTGGCTGGTGTCGGTCGATGCGCCGATCAGCACGGTGTCGCGATCCGCGAAATCGTCCGTCAGCGCCGAATAACCGACGATCTCGGTCGGGCAGACGAAGGTGAAGTCCTTCGGCCAGTAGAACACGACTTTCCACTTGCCCGGCGCGGTTTCGAGCACGTTGATCGTCTCGCCCGCGGGCAAGGCATCGGTGCCCTGCTGGACGGGAACGGTCAGATCGGGAAATTTGTCGCCAACGGTCAACATATATTGGGCCTCCAGCCAGAATTGGGGTCGGCCTTTGTCGACATCCTCTCGGGGAATCGGCGGAGCCTTGCGAGACTCTCTTGGGGTGGCGCTTATCGGCTAGCCATTGAGCGATCAAATAGTTTATTCACTCATCATTGATCGATTGAGGCAATCAATGACCACGTACCTGCCGACACTGAAGCAGCTCCACTATCTCGTCGCCCTGAAGGATCACGGTCATTTCGGCCGTGCGGCGGAGGCATGCTTCGTCACCCAATCGACGCTGTCGGCGGGCATCCGCGAACTGGAGACGCTGATCGGCGTGACGCTGGTCGAGCGAACGCGGCGAGTCGTGCGCTTCACACCGCTCGGCGACCGGATCGTCGACAAGGCGCGCCGCGTGATCCGCGAAGCGGAGGAACTGGGCGATATGGCGCGCGCCGCCGGGCGGCCGCTGTCGGGCGAGATGCGGATGAGCGTCATCCCGACGATCGCCCCGTTCATGCTGCCGCGCATCCTGCCCGCGCTGCGCCGCGATTATCCCGACCTCAAGCTGTTCCTGCGCGAGGAAACGACCGGCGCGGCGTGCGAGGGGTTGCACAACGGCCGCACCGACTGCGTGCTGCTCGCCCTGCCCTATGCGTGCGGCGAAGTGGCAGCACAGCCCTTGTTCGACGATCGCCTATTCGTCGCCTTTCCGCAGGCCGACTTGCCCGATCCGCCACCGACGATCGCCGCCGCCGACATCGACGAGACTCGGCTGCTGCTGCTCGAGGACGGCCATTGCCTGAAGGACCATGCGCTGGCGGCGTGCAATCGCCCCGAACTCGGCGCGCAGGCAATGATGCTCGGCACGTCGCTGCATACGATCGTGCAGATGGTCGACAACGGGCTGGGCGTGACGATGTTGCCCGAGATGGCGGTGGAAGCAGGCATACTGGATCACACCCACGTTTCCGCGCGCCCGCTGGCCGCCGAGCACGCGATGCGGACCGTCGCGTTGGTGTGGCGCCGCGCCTCGCCGCGCGAACGGGATTTCAGATTGCTGGCGGACGTGCTTCAGTCGGCGGCCTAGTGCCACTTCGCCGCGGCGTCTTGATCGCTCTCGCGCTCCCCGACCCACGTCGCGTCGGGGCCGCGCGTCTCCCGCTTCCAGAACGGCGCGTCGGTTTTGAGCCGGTCGATCAGGAAACTGCATGCCTCCAGCGCCGGGGCGCGGTGCGCGGCGCAGGTCGCGACGAAGACGATCCGCTCGCCTGGCTTCATCGCGCCGACCCGGTGAATCACCACAGCGCCAGCGAGCGTCCAGCGCTCGACCGCCGCCGCCGCCAGCCGTTCGAGCGCCGCCTCGGTCGCGCCGGGATAATGTTCGAGCAGCAGTTCGCCGACGCCGCCGTCGCTTCGCACCAGCCCCGTAAAGGTCGCGACCGCGCCGCCGCAAAGCCCGTCCAGCGCGACAATCTCCGCCGCAACGTCGATCGGCGTCTCGCTGACGACGACGCGGATCACCCGCCCGTCACAGGCGGAAAGATCGCGACCTCGCGCGCCCCGGCGATCGGCGCATCCAGGGGCACGAACTGCTGGTCGATCGCCGCGCGCAGCTTCGTCTTGTCCCTCAACACTTCATGCCCGAGCCAGTCGATCAGGTCGGCCACGCTGACCACCTCGACGGGTGGATCGACGTGTTCCTGCCCCCTCCCCACGCCCTCGCGGACCCAGGCGAAATAGAGCACCTCCACGGTCAATCCATGTGCTTGAGGCCGACGCGCAGATAGTCCCAGCCGGTGATGCAGGTCAGGATCGCCGCGCCCCACAAGGACGCGAGTCCCACGCTGTGCACCCACGGCCAGGCCGGGAGCGCGCCCGCCAGGATCAACGCGCCCAATGCGACCAGTTGCAGCGTCGTCTTCCACTTTGCGAGCTGAGACACGGGCACCGACACCTGTATCCCGCCCAAAAACTCGCGCAGCCCCGACACCATGATCTCACGGAGCAGGATGATCATCGCCGCGATGACATGCCACCCGCCGATGTCACCCCGCGCCACCAGCATCATCAGGACCGCGGCCACCATGATCTTGTCGGCGATCGGATCGAGAAAGACGCCGAGCTTGGACACCGTGCCCTGCGCGCGCGCCAGATAGCCGTCGAGATAATCGGTTACGGCGATCAGCGAATAGAGCACGAACCCGATGCCATATCCCGCGTGCCAGCCCGGCCACCACAGGCACGCGACCAGCACGGGCACGCCGACGATCCGCGACAATGTCAGCATATTGGGCAGCGTCCACATCGTGCCGTTCCTAGACCGGTCGCGCCGCGCCGCAAAGAGCCGACCGGCATACCGCGTCGACGAAAGATCGATTGTCGCGGGCGGTCGGCCTCGGCTAAGAGCCGCGCTCCATGACGGCCATCGAGGCACAACACATTTCATGATCAACGCGCTCGGCCTATTGAAGGAGCGCCGCTTCCTGCCGCTGTTCGTCACGCAGTTCCTCGGCGCCTTCAACGACAATCTGTTCAAACAGGCGATGGTGCTCGTCGTCGTCTATCAAATCTATCAGGACCCCGCCAAGGAACAGGGCTTCACCGCGCTCGCCAGCGCGCTCAGCATCATCGCGTTCGTGCTGTTGTCGGCGCTGGCCGGGCAACTGGCCGATTCGTTCGACAAGACGCGGATCATTCGCATCGTGAAGACGGCTGAGATCGGGATCATGATGGTCGGCGGCGCGGGGCTGATGCTGGCAAAGGCGGGATATACGAACGTCGCGATGGTGTTGATGCTCGGCACGATCTTCGCGCTCGGCGTGCATTCGACCTTCTTCGGGCCGATCAAGTACGCGATCCTGCCCCAGCATCTGAAAGAAGATGAGGTGCTCGGCGGCACCGGCCTGGTCGAATCGGCGACCTATATCGCGATCTTACTGGGCACCGTCCTCGCCGGATTCATGAAGGTCGAGCATGCGGTGATCGGCACGCTGGTGGTGGCTGTGATCGGCTGGCTGAGCGCACGCCAAGTGCTGCCGGCGCCGCGCCAGGGGCCCAAGCTAGAGATCAACTACAATCCCTTTACCTCGTCCTGGCGGCTGATCTCCGGCACGATGCACATTCCCCGGCTGTTCCTGGCGATCTGCGCGATCAGTTTCTTCTGGACGATGGGGATCGTGCTGATCGTCATCTTCACCCCGTTGGCGAAGAACGTCCTGACCGCGGACAAGCATGTCGCGACGCTGCTGACCGCCCTTTTCTCGGTCGGCATCGCGATCGGATCGGTTGCGATCAATTCGCTGCTGAAGGGACATACGTCAGCGAAATACGGTCCGGCCACGGTGCTGATCATGGGCGTGTGCGTGATGCTGTTCTCGTTCCTGTGCGAGGCATGGACGCCGGCGGCGCCCGGGCATCTCTACACCACGCTCGAATTCATCGCGGCGCCGATGGCGTGGTTCGTCATCGCCGCTTTGGTCGGGATCGCGATTTTCGGCGGCATGTTCGTCGTGCCGCTCTACGCGTTCCTGACGACGACGGTGCACAAGGACGAGACCGCGCGTACGGTCGCCGCGAACAACGTCGTCAATTCGGGCGCGATGGCGATCGGGTCGGTATTCGTGTCGCTGCTGACCGGCTGGGGCGTGGGATCGACCCACATGCTCTATCTGGTCGCCGCAATGTGCCCCATCTCCGCCTGGCTGGCGTGGAAGCTGCACAAGGCCTGTGACTAGGCGACGGCCGGGATCAGAATATCAGCGTATAGATGCAGATGAAGAACGCCGTGAAGCTGAGCACGAACAGCTTCAGATCGTTGTCGTCGCCACGCCCCCGCGTCAGTTCCGCCTGCACGGCGACGCGTTGACGGAAGGGGTGGCTGGCCCCGCGAGGGCGACGTGCGAAGTTGCGTGACATGGCGTAGAGTAAACGCCGCGTTTACGATTTCGACCAGCGTTAAGATTGGTTAACCAACGTCCGGTTTCGGGACGGCGGATTTCAGCGAATTTGCTTGAATTTTTAGCGCGGTAGCGCCGCGGCAACGCCACGTCGCCGGACGGCGCTCACCGTGCCGCCGACCGTTCGCGATTTGTGGTGGGGACGGCAGCACGATCGCTGCCCAAATCGCGAAATGGTGGAGCCGATGGCCATAATAAATCTATTCATCTACGTGCGTTATCGTTCGTTTTTAACATCTTTTCTTAGGCTTGTTGACCGTCTATATTCATTGCCGAGCGCAGCCGACCGCTTAAACTTGCCGCATTGTGTTGGGGAAAGTGTTGGGGAGGATTTGGCTGCAGACTGAGGCTTGATTGATGGCGCTCACCGCACTGCAAGTGACGAGAGCTAAGACCGGCACCCACGTCGATGGGAAGGGACTGCTCCTCCAGGTCAAACCCACGGGCGCTCGAAACTGGCTGTTGCGCATTCAGCAATCCGGACGGCGCCGCGACTTTGGCCTTGGTTCGGTCGATTGCGTATCGCTTGCCGAAGCTCGAGCTGCTGCCGCAACCCTTCGCGCCAATATCAAGAGAGGCTTTGAGCCCATTGACCGCGAGCCGCGGCGAGCGAAAACTCGGGCGGCAAAACGGGCGAAAACCTTCGAACAGGCAGCCCGTGATTGTTACGAGGCGCTCGAAGCTGGTTGGGACGACAAGCGCAAGCGCAACTGGATCACGAGCCTCGAGAACCACATCTTCCCCAAGATCGGCAAGAAGCCGATCGATACGATCGACAGCGCGCTCGTTCGTGATGCGCTGGCTCCCATCTGGCTGAAAATCCCGGATACGGCTCGTCGCATTCTTCAGCGTATTTCCGCCGTCCTGGACTTCGCGCACATCAAGGGCTGGCGCGACAGCGAGACCTCGCTCCGCACGGTGAGCAAGGGTTTGCCCCGACAGGGCGATCGCTCCCGCCACTACGATGCGATGCCCTATGATCAGGTTCCTAAGCTCGTTCAGCGGCTGGCTGAGAATCCGACGACTGTCGGGCGAGATGCGCTGCGGCTCCTGATCTACACCGCGGTTCGTTCGAACGAGGTCCGCAACGCCACGTGGGGCGAATTCGACCTTGAGGCTGGTATCTGGTCGATCCCCGCTGAACGCATGAAGGCGCGCGTCGCGCATTCCGTGCCGTTGTCCGGCCCTGCCCTCATTCTGTTGAAGCACTATTGGCGCAGCCGCCGCAGCGATGACGGCCTGGTCTTCTCGGCTCGTGGCAAGACGGCATTGTCGGACATGACGCTGACGAAGGTGTTGCGGTCCATGAACACCGGCACCAGCACGGTTCATGGATTTCGGAGCAGCTTTACCGACTGGTCGTCGGAGCGGACGGACGTTCCGAAGGAGGTCGCCGACAAGGCGCTTGCGCACGTCATCCCCGACCGCGTCGAGGCTGCTTACCGCCGCACCGACTTCTTTGATAAGCGGCGGAAACTCATGACACTGTGGACGGATTTTCTGCATGAGAAGAAGCCATGACGCTCATTGAATCCCGAGCGGAAGCTGCGACCCGCGCTTGAGCAAGGCTTCGAGGCTCTCGGTCGTAATCCGGGTGCTTTTGCCGATCTTGACGGCCTCAATCTCACCCTCGGCAATCAGCTGATAGAGCTTGGTGCGCCCAACCGATAAGGCATCAGCGGCCTCATCGACTGTCAGGCACAAGGGGCGAAGCGGCTGCGCCGCCGCTTCGCCGCCCGGTCGCGCGCTCCGGGGCTTTCGGCGGTTCATGGCTTGGTTGTTCGTGCCGCGCGGGCTTTCGCAAACCCCTTATCGGCATCCAGAAATGCCTTGAGCATGGCCGGCGCCAATTCCGTGACCGACGCGGCAACGCCATATGTCTCGGCATAAATCGCTGCATACTCATCAAGCAGCGCCGCCAGTTCGGGCAGGACGGCGATTGTCAGTTTGACCGACGTGCGATCCGGAAGGCGGCCGAGCTTCAACTCCGCCATTCTCAGTCTCCCCGCCAGGGCTTCAGGACAAGATCCTGATGGACCAGCAAGCGCACCGGAGCGCCCGGCCTGACCGTGATGGTCGGCTGGACGTTGAGATTGCGCGAGGTGAGTTGATCGCCGGCGCGCGACACATTCTGCTCGGCCGATTGCCGCAGCGCATCGACAAGATCGCCGCGGCCACTGAACTGCAGCTCCGCGCCAACCCCGAGCATCGTCGACAGCACGACACCTTTGAGCAGGGACCATGTGTGATAGTCCACTTTGTCGGCGAGGCCCGCGTAGCCCGAAGGATCACTGGCAGGCGCGTTGTCGATCTGTATCGAACTGCCATCGGGCAAGATGATGCGCTGCCATATAACCAGCGCCCTACTCTGCCCGAATGCCACAACAGAGTCGTACTTGCCGATCAAGCGCGCCCCTTGCGGAATGAGCAGGATCGTGCCGGTGGCGCTGTCGAACACGCGCTGGGTCACCTGCGCCGTCACCATGCCTGGAAGGTCCGATCGCAACCCGGTGATAAGACTCGCCGCAATCACACTGCCCGCCGATAACGTATAGGGTGATGGCGCGGCGGTAACGCGGCCTGGGTTCACATCGGCGCTCTTCACGGCATTCGCGGCGAAGTCGTTCTTGCGCCCTTGGCCGTTTGGGTCGTTCGCGGGATCGAGCGCCAGCTTGGCCGGCCCCTCGGACGGCGTGGCGCTGGTCGGCGTCGGGACGGCTGCCAACGCCGTAGCAGGGCGACTGGCGGTCTGAACCAGCAGACCAGACGCCCGGGCCGTCGCCAACTCCTGCGCGCGGCGTTGGCGCGCTTCGGCGGCAATCTGCGCCTTGTCGACGCCCGGCGTAGCCATGGGCGTGGGTGGCAACGCCGCGAGCTGGCGCTGGCGGTCGAGGATCGGCCGGCCGAGATCGCCGGGCAGCGGCGGCCCCAATTTCGGTGCGTCGCCGTAGCTGGTCGGCAGGCTACTCAACGTGTCGGACGGCGCCTTGATGGCGGGCGCCTGATCGTCGGGATTGGCCGCGAGCCTCAGCGCATGCGGCTCAAGCGCGAACCACGATGTCACCACGACGCCGCCCGCCGCGATCGCGGCGAGCGAGACGATCACGCCCCGCTTGAACCGGATCGCTCGCGCCGGACGCGCACGCAGTACCAGAGTTTCTGGGTCGACCTTGGGCGGCGGGGCCGGAATTTCCTCGATCGTGGGTTCGTCGCTCATGAAGCCCTCCCGCGACGCGAGGCACCGCGAGCGATCCGCACCACCTGCTGACGCTTGGTGCCCAGCCGCATTTCAGCGACGTCGAACAGGCGATCGACGATGTAGTAGCGCCCGCGCAGCCGAAAATTGACTAGCTCAGCGGCTCCCTTGTCGCCGGTGACGAACAACGGCGGCGCATCGGTCGAGCCAAGACCGGCAGGCAGCTCGATATAGGTCTGCTTGCCGTCATCGAACGCCCGCAGCGGTTTCCACGCCACCTGGTCGCCGGTGATTGTGTAGTTGAAGTGCAGTTGATCGACGTCGAGTGCGGAGGCGACCGGTGTTGCCGCGGCGGCTGCATCAGCCGCGCGTTTCAGCGCCAGCATCGTATCCTGCGGGTAGGTCCACGAGATCGCGGACATGGCCGGCCCCGCCGAACTCGTCAGCGTGAGGTGGTACGTGCGCCGGTCGGTCGTGATGAGGAATTCTGGGCGAAAGCCGACGATCACCTGACGCGCGCCGTCACGATCGAGAAGTCGATCTCCGCCCCCGTCAACTTCATCGTCCACGACCTTGCCGATGTGAATGAGCAACTCCGTCACGGCCGCCCCTTCTTCGTCGACATCGCCCGCGACGGGATCGCGCTCTATGAACTGGAAGGCAGCGAGTTTGAGCAGCCTCGCCCTCTCACCCGCGCTAAACGGCAAGCAGAGGCTCAACGATATTTCGACGAGTGGTTCACTAGCGCTGCAAACTTCAGGATGTCGGCCGACTTTATGGTGGAGAAGGGAGCGCCGAAGGAAGCAGCTTTCATGCAGCATCAGGCGACGGAGCGCTTCTATCACTGCGTCCTGCTGGTCCTGACACTGTACAGCCCCAAGTCGCACAAGCTGAACTTCTTGCGCTCACAGGCCGAGAGCCATGATGCTCGACTTATCCCGGTCTGGCCGCGCGACACCAAGTTTGGTCAACGGTGTTTCGAACTGCTGCGTCGTGCGTATGTCGATGCACGCTACTCGCCGCACTACAAGATCACCGCAGAGGAACTGGCCTGGGTCGGGGAACGCCTCGACGTCCTCCAAGCGCTTGTCAGGGAGATCTGCGAGGAGCGTCTGGCGTTAGGTTGAGCGCCGACCCGCAAACAAGTTCTGCACATCAACTCTCTAATCGGCGTCTCATGTCCATAATCGGGCCGTTTACCGACTAGCAGCTCTTGGTAAGGAATCGCGAAAAGCTGCCGCCCGGCATTAGACTCTCGACTGTTAATCGAGCGGCGGAAGCAGATCCAGCCGGCCACTTCGCCAAGCGCCTCAAGCGGCCGCACGATACAATGGCGGCCGACGGTGTCCTCGAAATTAAAAGCAGTGCGACGGGCCTAACAGCCTCACAATAACGAAGCCTTCGAATTATGCGCTGCCGGTTTCGCAAAACGAGGTAGCCGCTAGACGCGCTCAACAATGCGCCCAAAATAGCGCTCTATTGCCCGAGCGCCGCTAGAATCAACGGCTGAAGCGCCTGCTCTATCGGCACCGATTTGGTATCGCCCTCACCCACAGCGATCCGTGTTGCGATCAGCCCGTAATAGCCGTGCTTCCGATCAATCCACGGGAGCCAGCCGAACGCACCGGGCGCGGAGTTGACCTTCGCATCCGCACAGGTTGAGTCCCACGCGCTCTGTGGGCATTCGTTCCAGGATCCGGTCGCATATTGCCAATCCATCGATCCCACGCTCGACGGAATATAACCCCGCGCCAGGCCGACCGTTCGCGGCGCGAGAAAACCGTCCATATCCGAAATGAAGCCGCCCGCGAGGAACGCCTTAAGCAACTTGGCATAATCGTGCGCGCTCGATACCGCGCCGCCGGCCGCCCAGGTGTTGGCGTTCGCAGCATAAGTAGCGGTGCATGACTTGCCGGAGAGATGGAGCGCTGCGCTCAGCGAGGATTCGACGAACCGCGTGCAGTTCATCCCGAGCGGCGTGGTGACGTATTGAGCGAACAGGGCATCGAAGCTTTGGCCGCTGGTCGCTTCGGCAAGCGCTGCCGCGATCTGGATATGCTCGGGTCCGTAAGAAAAGGTGGTCCCCGGGTCGGTATCAAGACCCTTGTTGTAGATTGCCTGAGCACAATTTTGCAGCGTGTAGAGCGGGTTGTTCACACAGCTGACGTCAGTCGGCTTGGCGTTGAAACCGGAGGTGAGCGACAGGAGATATTGGAGCGTAACGGCGCTTCTTTTGTCGGCCGGGTCGCTCGTCCAGTAGGTCAGCCCAGGATAGGCATGGTCGCCCAGCGACACCTTTCCGGCTTCGACCATGCGCATCAACAGCGTGCCCGTCAGCCATTTTGACGCCGAGGCGATGGGATAGGCTTGATCCGAATTGAAATTGCCTTTGGTGATTTCGTGGATCGTGCCGTCCTTGGTGCCGATGATCAGTGCTCCATTGACGATAGCCGAGTTCTGAAAAGCGGCGTCAACGGCGCTAAAGTCCGGCGTGGCGGCGACCACCGGCGCAGCCTGCAGAGAGGCAGGAGCGAGCGTTGTCGCCGAACTCGGAACCGGCTCCGGGGCGTAGACCACGACGATCGGTGCCGAGGCGGCCCCGCCTGACGCCGCCGCATGGGCTGCCACGATTGCAAGAGTGCCGGCAGCGAACGCGGTGCCGGTAGCGTACCAAGCCTTCCTTTTCATCGACTTCTCCTCTCATGTCCTCGCGATGCGCGATCTTGGTTGCGTCACCGCCAATGCGGCTCCTGTTGATGTTGTGTTTTCCCTCCGCGCCGTTACCAGTGGAACCGCGCTTCAATGCCGATCACGCGCGGCGTGCTGTAACGGTTGATGGTGGTGTCGCGGGCGACGCGGTAGATTTGGTCAAACACGTTGTCGGCGAACAGCGATACCGTGACCGGCCCCTTTTCGATGCCCAGCCGCAGGTTCAGCAGGTCGAAGTCGTCGAGCTTGACCGAATTGACCTTGAGCTCCTGTACCCCGCCGAACTGGACCGAATAGAGCAGGTTGGCGACGATCGTGGTGCCGGCGATGAATCCATGCCGGAAATTGACGTTCACCGATGCGAGCCAATCAGGCACCTGCGGCAAGCGGAAGTCCTTGAACTTGCCGCTGGTGACCTTGCCGCCCTGCCACGATGCGCTCAGCGCGAAGCGGAACTGGCCGTTGGCGACCGGCAGAACGTTGCTCAGTTCCGCCTCCACGCCATAGGATCGCGCGTCGCCGGCGTTGGTTAGGAAAGAGGTCGCGGCGACCGGGCAGGCCGGATTGGTGACCGCGCAGCCATTATCGGTCTGGGCGATCAGATTCGAGAGGTCGGTATAATAGCCGGCCGCCGCGAAATAGAGGCCCTTGGCCGGAGCGCCGCGGATGCCGATCTCATAGCTGGTCGAATTCTCATTGCCATAGGCCGCCTGGATCGGTGTCGGCTGGCGCGGGTCGCCCAGATTGGTGTTGAAACCGCCGGCGCGATAGCTCGATCCGATCTTGGCATAAGTCAGAACCCCGCCGCCCAGCTTGTACGACAACGTGGCGTTGTACGAGACATTGTCCGGCTTGATCCGCACATCGACCACTCGCGCCGCGCCGCCGAGCGGCACACCGGTGCCGAGATCGAACAGCCGGGCAGACAATGCCCGGTCATCCTTGGTGTAACGGACTTCGCCGGTGACGTTCAGCGTGTCGGTCAAATCGTAACCGAGCGATCCATAGGCGGCGTAGCTCTTGTAATCGAGGCTCGCCGGAGCGCGCGTGCCGATCGACGGATTGGTGGGCGTGACGGTGCGCGTGGTCGACACCTGATAGTCGCTTTTCAGGATCAGCACGTCGCCACCGACCAGCCAAGTCAGCCGGTCGCCAAGCGCCTTGCCGGTCAGATGCAGGTCCTGGTTGAAGCTCTTGGTCGTGTCGATGACATGGGACGCTGCACCGGTATCGATATTGACGACGATGTCGCCACGCGCTCGCGCCGCGGCCAGATCGGCGGCGTCGATCCCGTCATTGTCCAAGTCATATTGCGAATTGCGGACGCGGTAGCTTGTCGTCGAACTCAGCGTCGCGCCGCCCAGATCGAGTGTCGCCAGCGCCTGATAGGTATCGACGTCCTGCGTCGCCCGTGGGCGGGTATTCCATGTGTAGCGAAATTTGTCCTGAACGAAGCCGCCCGGGAAGCCCGGCGTTCCGCGCGCGATCGCGATCTGATAGAATACGTCAGGCGTCGTCAGGTCCTGGGTCTCGGCGAGCAGAACGAGATCGAGTGGCCCGGTCTTGAACCGGATCTGGCCGCGCACGCCATATCCCTTTTGCCGGTCGAAATAGACGTCGTTGTCGGGGTTGTAGAAAAATCCCTTGTCCTGGCTGATGCCGTCACCGCTGACCCGGATCGCAATATCGTCGGTCAGCTTCAGGTTGACCGCGCCCTGAGCTTGCTTGCCCTCGGTCTCGAAATCGTAGCGCAGGTTGACGAAGCCGCTATTCTCGAACTCGGGCCGTGCCGAGATAATGTTGATGGCGCCGCCCACGGCGTTGCGGCCGTAGAGCGCGCCTTGCGTGCCGCGCAGCACTTCGACCCGCCCAATGTCGAGCAAGTCGAGTCGCGTGTAGTTGCGTCCGCCGATCCCGCCGCCGCCGATATAGGCGCCGTCCCGATACAGCCCGACGGAGGGATCGCCGTTGGTGGCACGCGCGGTCGACGAGGCGCGGATCGAGATTTCCGACGTGATCGTCGAATTGAGATTATTGAACCGCACGCTGGGCTGATCGGCGAGCAGTTCGCGCACATCGGTGGCGCCGCCGCGATCGTTCAGGCTCGTCGCATCTATGACTGACACCGCGGTCGGAATGTCCGATAATTTCTCGTCACGCCGCCGCGCGGTGACGACGATATCGCCCTGGCTTTCGCTCGCAGACGGAGACGCCGTCGCGGCCTCCTGCGCGACCGCCATCTGCGGCGCTGCCGCCATCGCGGCCAGGCCAGACGACAACAATAGAACTGCCCGCACCTTCATCCCATCCTCCCATCCGAACTGCGCCGAATTATCGATAATTCTAGGCGCAGAGATAGGGGGGCTGTCAATGGAAATGCTGTAGGGGTGCGTATTTTGGAGCTTGGGCGAGATAGCGGAAGAGAAAATATCCCCTACTATCAGCCCATTACTTCGGAGATTAGTTGCTTGCAGCCTTGGATCGCGCGCGCGGCCAGTGGCGCGCTGACGCAACGGGCATCGTCTTCCGCGACATGGTGGAACCGATGTGCGCCAAAGATACCGGCGACCTTCGGGTAGCCTGCGGCCAGGATATTGGTCAGTTCCCCCGCCGATCCCTGCCCGGTCGGATAGGCCATTTCGAGCCCCGACTGTCCGGCGAAGGCGCGCCGTGCCGGTTCCACGAGCGCCGGGCTCGTCATCAGAAAGCGTTGGGTATCCGCGCTCGGTAATGGCAACATCAGCCCGCCGCCCAGTTCCTGCCAGTCGCGCGCCGCGACATTGGCACCCAGGTGCAACCAGAAGGCAGTGGCAGCGGGCGGTGGCGCCGCGTCATCGAGCGACTTCTCGGCGCCCAGATACTCATATTCATGGCCGCTGTTACACAGCACCGCGATGTCATGATCCTTGAGCGCTCGCGGCGCCCAGCGCGCCAATGCCAGCCAGACGGCCAGGCCTGATCCGCGCTCGCCGGCACAGGTGAACCAGCCCGACCGCGGCGTCGACAGTACGATCCAGCGGCCCTTGCTGCGGTCGACCTTCCCGATCAGATTATAGGCCGGCCGCCGGCCGCCCTGCCCGAGGACATGCAAGGTCGCCTGCTCGCCCTTGGCTGCCGCGATCAGGAATGGCGCTGCCTTGTCGGGCGCGAGCACCGCCACGGGTTTGTCGAACATCGATTTGTTGCCATCGGCATTGAGCGCTATTGCCTTGCGCGTGGGACCGTTGGTGATCAGCACCGCCGCGACCGCCCCACCGGCAAGCGCGACGCGAACCGTGTCGGCGATCGGCTTGGCCAGCGCGGTCGACCAGCGGTTATAAGGCAGGTCGATCAACGCGATTGCGCCCGCCAGCTTGTCGGTCTCACCCGCCACCGGATCGACGCGCACCAGCCGTCCGGTGACGCCATCCCGGCCGGTCGGCACCACGATCGCCTGCGGCATGACCGGCGCCGTCGTGCTACCCGTAGAAATCTCCGCCCGCTCAATGTCGAAGAATGGCGCTTCGAATGCCTGGCGCTCGGTCCTGTAGCCTGATCGAGCCAATTCGCTGTCGAGCCATGCCCCGCATGCGGCGTCGCCAGGCCCACCCGACGCCTTCACGCCGAAGCCGATATAGCGTTCGAGGTCGGCTGCTACGCTGCCAGCGTCCGTCGCATCTTGAGCGCCCATCGCGGCGGCCGCCCCCGAACTCATCAACAGGCCGGATACTGCAAGCACCTCACGCCGATTGGCTCCCGTCATTTCTTTTGCTCCTTGTGCGCCGCCGTGGCGTCGCTCGTGCGCGCGACGCGGCAAGATACTCCTCCAGTGGCTCGGCGAAGCGCTCCTGCAGGTACCCAAGCAATGCTCTCGCTGCGCTGTCGGCGGCGTCGGGTTCGCGCGCGACGATATGGCGGCACAGGATTTCGTAGAGCTCCGCCGAGCGGATTCCCGCCTCGATACTGAAAAAATCAGCCGAAATGACTCGATGCTGCCAACTGGCGAAGACAGCGATGCGATTGAGCACATCGGTCGCCAAGTGGCCGCCGCACCGCCGCGCGATGAATGCGCCGACGCGATTCGACGACGCGAGATGTTCGAACGTGTTCTTGGTGCGATGGACCAGCGCCTTGTAGCCCTCCAGTCGCACCATCAGTTCCTTGCTGTCGGCGTCCGACATGGCGAGCGCGGCAAGTCGGCAGACGACGCCGAAATTGGCTTTCCACAGCTCGAATATTTCGGTCACCGCGTGCCGGTCGACCTCGATCACATGCGCGCCGCGCCACGGCACCACCTGGATCAATCCGATATGCGCGACATGACGGAACGCCTCGCGCACCGGAGCGTGGCTGACGCCAAACCGCTGCGCGATTTCGCGTTCGCGGATCCACGATCCCGGCTCGATACGCCATTCCACGATGTCCGCGATCAAGGCATCGGCGATCACACGATCTTGGGTCGGCGCATCGGGTTCGGGTTGCGACATGGTTTCCGTCATAGTGTGGCTATACTAGCGTGGAACTTCGCGGCTAGCGCGGCAAGCCCCTGATGTGCCATATTATCGATAATAATTGCTGGAGAGTCGATGATGCGCTGGACGCTTGCCCTTACCGCCGCGATCACCCTGCCCGTTGCGGCCCACGCGAAAGTGACACCGGCGCAATGTGCTGAAGCTATCGCTTATTCGGACGCTCACCATGGCCGCTCCGTGCTGGTGCTCGATTCGGGCAAGCCGGTATGCGAGCAATACACATCCAGTGACGCGGCGACCGCCAACGAATTATGGTCGGGAACCAAGAGCTTTGTCGGGATCATGGCCGCCGCCGCGGTGCAGGACAAATTGCTGACTCTCGACGAGCGTGCCGCCGACACCATCACCGAATGGAGGAGCGACCCCCGCAAATCGACCATCACGCTCCGGCAATTGCTGTCGATGGCGAGCGGTCAGGCCGGCACGATTGGCAGGCCACCGACCTATGCGGATGCGGTCGCCGCACCGCTATCGGCCGATCCCGGCACGAAGTTCCAATACGGTCCGACGCCGATGCAGATATTCGGCGAGATCATGCGCCGTAAGCTGGCCGCCAAAGGCGTGGATCCAAACCCGCTCACCTATCTGAAGCGCCGTGTGCTCGACCCGATCGGTATGACGATCGGCAGTTGGCGAAGCGGCCCCGACGGCAATCCGCTGATGCCGCAAGGGGCGGTCCTGACCGCGCGTGAGTGGGCGAAGGTCGGCGAATTCGTCCGCGCCGGCGGAAAGACCGGCGGCAAGCAGATCGTCGACCCGGCTACCCTCGCCGCGCTTTTCGAGCCAAGCGCGCTCAATCCGACTTACGGTCTGACCTGGTGGCTGCCGCATCCCAGTGCCAGCCCCGATCCGGTTACCGCGTCGACCGACATCGGACGGCGGGCCGCCGAGTTGCCCAAGGATCTGGTGGTCGCGGCGGGCGCCGGCGACCAGCGTCTCTACGTCATTCCGTCGCTGGGGCTGACCATCGTGCGACAGGCGAAACTCGATATAGTGGCAGCGATGCGCGGTGAGAAATCGGGCTGGTCGGATGCCGATTTCCTCGAGCGGTTGCTGGGACCCGGCAGTCGCTGACCGAGCTATCTTCGCATGGCTTCCGAGACATCTAGTCAGATACGGCTGGCGCCGGGCCTTGCTCCTCGGCGGCACCGATGGGCAACCAGAAGCTGGCGACAAAGCCGCCCGTGGCGCGATTGGCGAACACGATTTCCCCGCCCTGCCCGGTTACCAGGGCACGGACGATCGCCAGACCAAGCCCGGCGCCACCGGTTGTGCGATCGCGAGACGGGTCGAGCCTTCTGAACGGCTGGCCCAGCTGGCTGATCTGGTCGGGAGCGACGCCGGGGCCATCGTCTTCCACGTCCACCCGCCAGCGTTCGCCTTCCTTGCGCAAGCTCAGCATGACCGAATCGGCGTGACGCAGGGCATTATCGATCAGATTGTCGAGGATCCGGCGCACCGCGACCGGCGTCGCCACGATCGGAGCGGCGTCGACCGCCGCTGAAAACGACACACGTCTGCCGATCTCGCAATGAATTTCGGTCACACGTCGCAGTTCGCCTGCCAGGTCGATGGCACGCGAAATTTCCGCAGCGTTAGCTTCGGCCCGCGCGAGCAGCAACGTATCGTCGAGCAGGGCTGCCATCTCGTCGAGATCGCGCGCAGCGCGGGCACGTTGCCCCCGGTCGTCGATGAATTCGCTGCGTAGCCGCACACGAGTGATATAGGTTCGCATATCGTGAGCGATCGCTGCCAGCACACGCGTGCGCTCGGCCATCAGTTCGGCAATCCTTCCCTTCATCTCGTTATAGGCTTCGGCCAGATCGCGCAGTTCGCGCGAACCCGATACCGCGAGGTCGGGCGAATCCGGTTCTCCTCGAAAGGTGCGGATATCCCGGGCCAGCCGGGCCAGTGGCTGTGTGGTCGCGCGCACCGCAAGCGCCAGCGCGACGAGTGCGACGAGCCCCCCGAAGCCGAGCAGCGCGGCGCGCTGACGTAACAGCGTTCGAACCGGCTCGGACGGCTGGCTCTCGATCGTCAGCATCGACGGACGGTCACCGGCTAGCGCGATATGCAGCGCCAACGGATCGCCGCTCCACCATCCCGGCCAAGGGTTGATCAGCGTGATCGCAGGCAGCCGCGCGACTTGCCCAGTCACGGATAAGCGCCGCCCTGGCATGGCAAGGCTGTAAATACGCCCGATGTCCATGCCCTGCACGCTTTCCACCGTCGGCGGCAAGGGTCCATCATCCACCGCCGCGTGGTAGAGCGCCCCGTCGAACGCTGCGACGGTTGCTGCACGCCGGGCGGGTGGTGCGGCTTCGATCAGCTCGACCATCGCCCGTATCTGGATGCCGTCAGGCAAGCCAAGACTTCCGCCCTGTTGAGGTCGCCCGGACAGACTGGCGAGCGCGAACACGGCAAACTGCATCAAGACGAATCCTGCGACGAGAACGAGGGTGATCCGAAAGGCCAGCGTGCCGCGCTGCACCGCTACCCCCGTTCGACCGTGGCGGCGAGGCAATAGCCACCGCCGCGGATCGTCTTGACGATGCCGTCCCCCGCCAGATGCGCGGCCAGCTTGCGTCGCAGCTTGCCCACCTGCACGTCGATTGCGCGGTCGAAGGGGTGGGCATCGCGTCCGCGCGTCCAGTCAAGCAACTGATCGCGCGACAATACCCGGCGCGGATGGCGAATGAACGCCACCAACAGATCGAACTCGCCGCCGGTCAGGTCCACCTCCCTTGCGTCGGGGTCGGTCAGCGTGCGCGTCGCGAGATCGATCGTAAAGCCGGCAAAGTGCCAGCGCTCCGCCGCCGGGACGGGCACGACGCGGTGCTGGTCGCGCGTGCGACGCAGGATCGCGCGCACCCGGGCGACCAGTTCGCGAGGGTTGAACGGTTTGGCAAGATAGTCGTCCGCACCGATCTCCAGCCCGACGATACGATCGACATCATCGCCGCGCGCTGTGACCATCAGCACCGGCACCTCGCCCTCGGCTCTCAATCGGCGACAGATCGACAGCCCGTCCTCGCCCGGCAGCATCAGGTCGAGCACCGCCATATCGATGCGCCGCCGCGCGCGCAGTCGGTCGAACGCCTCGCCAGTCGGGCACAGTTCAGCCTCGAACCCCTCGCGGCGCAACAGGCCGGCGACCAGCGGTCCGATCTCGGGATCGTCTTCTATCACCGCGATGACGGTCTCGCTGTCCATATGCATCTACCATGCGCGGACGTCCGCTACGGCAGCAAGCAACGCAGTGCGTGCGCTTACATTTCTTCACATTTGGTCATGGCCCGCACGCACGCGGCTTACCTCTACTGTCCAGATTGCACGACGTCGGACAGCCCCCGTTCGGCGCAGACATACGGAGTAGATCATGAACAAGCTTATCACCGCCCTCGTCGCTGGCGCCACGCTCGTCGCGGGCATTGCTGCCATCCCTGCTGAGGCGCAGCGCCGCGGCGGCTCGATCTCGGTCCAGGGTTCGGCCGGCCGGGGCGGCACGCTCTCGCGCAGCGTCAATCGCCAGCCGGGCAGCAGCACGGTCACGCGCGGCATCCAGACCAATTCGGGCCGTGGCGCGACGACGACGCGCGGCGGCAGCTGGGCCAACGGCACCTATAGCGGCGGCAAGACGACCACGCTGAACAACGGCACGGCGTTCGGCCGCTCTACGACCGCAACCGCCAACGGCAACGGCTCGGGCAGTTTCTCGTCGACCGTCACTGGCCCTGGCGGCCAGTCGGGAACCGTTTCGGGCACCGTGACCAAGACCCCCCAATAAGGTCGCCCGATCTCGGACTCGGCGGCAGCAAGTGCCCTCTATCGCAGCCGCCGGGTCCGTTTTTTCTTTCAAGTGGTGAGTGAGATGAAAAAGTATCCTCTTTTTGTCGCCGCCGTCATGCTGGCCGCACCCGCCTTGGCGCAGGACGTCATGGCCGCAGACGCCAATCACGACGGTAAAATCACGCGGGCCGAATTCGCCGCGGCACGGCTCGCCAACTTCAACCGGCTCGATCGCAACGGAGACGGAGTCGTCAGTCAGGCCGATACCCCCACGATCGCTCGTCTCCGGCCCCAGATCCAGGCTTCCTTCCAGCAGTTTATCGCCATGGCGGACCTCAATCATGATGGCCAGGTGACCCGCGACGAACTGGCCAACGCCCCGATGCCGGTGTTCGATCGCGCCGACGTCAATCATGACGGCGTGATCGACGCCAGCGAGATGCCGGCGTTCCGCGCCGCGCTCGCCCAGATGCGGGGGCAGTGAGATGGACGAGCTCCTCGCCAAATCGCCGCTCTGGCTCGTTGTCGTGCTCGCCATGGTGCTCGTCGAACTGGTGTGGCGGGTGCGCGAGGGGCATGGATATGACCGGCGCACCGCGCTGACCACGCTTGGCCTCGTCGCGGGCAATGTCCCCGCCGCCGCGCTAAACGCGGTGGTGCTGGGCGCGATTTATTCGCTCGCATGGAAGGCGACCCCCATCCATCTGCCGCTAAACGACTGGAAGACCTGGGTTGCTGGCTTTGTCGCGGTCGAGTTCGCCTATTACTGGTTTCATCGCGCCAGCCACCGCGTGCGCTGGCTGTGGGCGAGCCATGCCGTCCATCATTCGGCCGAGCAGATGACCCTCCTGTCGTCGCTGCGGCTGGGCTGGACAAACCTGCTATCGGCGGGCTGGCTATTCTATGTTCCCCTGATCCTGGCCGGATTCGATCCCAAGCTAGTCGTGCTGCTGCTCGTGCTCGACTTGCGCTACCAGTTTTTTCTCCACACCGAGGCGAAGATTTCGCTCGGACCGCTCGAGTGGCTGCTCAATTCGCCATCGCATCATCGCGTCCATCACGGCCGCAATGACGCTTATCTCGATTGCAACTATGGCGGCGTCCTGATCGTCTTTGACCGGTTGTTCGGCACCTTTCGCGCCGAGCGCGCGGAAGAGCCTGTCGAATACGGCCTTAAGGGTCGCACCGCGGACTCCAACCCGTTCAAGCTGGTATGGCGCGAATGGGCTGACCTATTCGCAGCAATGCGCATGGCCGGCGGCCCGCGCGGCGCTATTCGGGTAGCCCTGTCGCCACCGGGGACGGCAATGCCAGTGAAGAGTCCATTGGGTAATCTCTCGATCGAGCAACGGTAGCGAGGAGCAAGAGCAATCCATGCGCTGCATTAGTCAGCAGGGTTTCGATCGCCCTCAAGCCAGCAGCATGAACGAACGGCTACTTTCGGGAATGTAACGAGCAGGGCGAACGTCCGTTGATAGGGCGCTCCGTCGCCAATCGGGCGGGCAAGATCCAAGCTCGGCCTGCAAGGCTACGCGTCGGAGTTTAACGGGGGGGCTCACTGCGTGGCCAATTCTCGCGAGTAGCACACGGTCTGTGAGGACCAGCCGAAAAACGGCTCGCTTCGGAACGCAGCACATCGAACGAGTTTACGGCCGGTGCGAAGGGCATGCGGCGCAGGAGCGTTGTGGTCAGTGGGAGTCACCGCGGACAACGGAGATCAAATTTTAACCCGCCGATTGCGAGCGATTCGACAATCGGCGTCCGCAAGGGACCGACCGACAAAGTGCGATGGAGCATCGATACATGAACTTGGCCGGCCAAATTCGGCGCGAAAGGTCCGAAGGTACCCGAAAACGTCCGGCATTCATGACACCGCTATTGATGCTCGGCTTGGCGGCCTGCGGCGATGGAGGCGCATCCACGCCAACTCCGACTCCGGCTCCCGTCCCCACGCCGACCCCTAGCCCATCTCCGACACCCACCCCTACTCCAAGCTCCACGCCGGTGAGTATGGACCAGCGCATCAGCGCGGCCACGTCCACGGCACGGAGCACGACAAACAATTGCGACGGCATCCGGCCCTTCTATTGGGAAGTCGGGGACAAGACGCAGCGCTTGGCGTCCGACTCCGTTCAGTCCGGCGGCGGATCGCCCGTTTATACCGCGACGACGATCATGAGCATCGCATCGGCGTCAAAGTGGATCTATGCCGCTTACGTTGTCCAGCGCCGCCAGGGCCGACTGACTGACGACGACATCAAATTCCTGACGTTTCGCAGCGGCTACACGAACTTTTCAAATTGCCTGCCGGGCCAGACCGTGGATGATTGTGTCGCGTACCAACAGAATGGCACGTATTCGGCGTTCACTGACGGCAAGTTCTCCTACGGCGGCGGGCATATGGAAAAGCACGCCAGCCTCATCGGACTGGGCGCGTTGAACAATGCGGGCCTGGCCGCGGAAATTCGGTCACAGCTCGGTACGGAGATCAGTCTTGGCTATAGCCAGCCGCAATTGGCCGGCGGCATTTACACCAATGCAGATGCCTATGCGGCATTTTTGCGCAGAATCCTGACCGGATCCTTGTTGATGAACGCGGCGCTCGGCACCAATGCCGTCTGCACCAATCCGACGACGTGCCCAGCGGGTACGGCCGTCAACACGCCAATTCCGACAACGGAAAGCTATCACTATTCGATCGGGCACTGGGTCGAGGACGATCCCGTCAACGGCGACGGCGCATTCAGCAGCGCAGGGGCGTTCGGGTTCTATCCTTGGATCGACGCTTCGAAGAGCTGGTACGGCATCGTCGCACGCGAGGATGCAACCGGGACCGGAAGCGGCTTTGCGTCTGCGCAATGCGGCCAACTTATTCGTAAGGCGTGGATCACCGGTGTCGCGCAATGACCGACGCACTCGAAATTGTGCCTTAACCGGTCAATCGCAATGACCGCTTTGAGTCGAGCCGAAAGTGAACCGAACGACGGGATTTGGGGCGCCTTGCTGACGGTCAGTTAAGCTTTCCAATTGCGAACGTGCGCGACTCAACCTGCTAGAGTGTTTGCGGAGCGCATGCCTTAATAGGCTCCTCGCTCGTTGAGGGCGTCCCGCTAAGTTTCCTTTGCGCGAAATACAAAAAAGGGGGCGGAGAAGACGCCCCCTCCCCTGGTCAGACAGTTATAGCCGGACGATCATAGTTTTTGGCATAGGCGTTTTCCACACCCGTCAATATCTCCGCGATTTCGAAATAGCGGTCCCAGAAGGCCGTTTCCCGAAGGTCCTCCACCAGTAGCTGGTAGGAATGATGGTCCGCCGCGTCCCACATCCAGATGTCGGTGACGCGCGTGGAATAGAACTCCACGTCAAAAAAGCGCAGCGAGACGTTGGCCGCGTGCTTCTTAAGGATCGGCGTGAAATGCTCGGCCAGAAGCTCGAAGCGACGATCGACGGGGAAGCCGAGCCATTCAGGCGAAGTCTTGACCAGCATGAAGACGGTGACGGTGGGTTTGAAGGGCGATTGTGGAGAAGTCATTGTGTGTCCTTGCATCATCGTTTGCAGGACGTAGAATGCGAGCATAATCTCACATCTGGCTACTCGCATTCGATTGATGGACGAGACGACGACCTTGCAGCGCCCCCGCCCCCGGAAGATCCCGCGCCAAGGCCGTTCCGCCGAGACGGTGCGGGCGATCGTTGAGGCAACGGCTCGCATTCTGGAACAGGGCGGACACGGTGCGCTCACCACCAATGCGGTCGCCGAGCGCGCGGGCGTCAGCATCGGCTCGCTCTACCAATATTTTCCCGGCAAGGAGGCGCTGATCGGGGCGTTGATCGTGCGCGAAACATCGCTGCTGATCACTGAGTGCGAGGCGGCAGTCGCTGGCGCGAATGGTCGAGCTGCATTGAAAAGGTTGATCGGATCGGCGGTTAACCACCAACTTCGCCGTCCTGCGCTAGCTAGGCTGTTGGATCTGGAAGAGGCACGACTGCCGTTCGACGCAGATACCCAGCGCGTTACCCGCCGGCTGCACTCGATCCTGTTCTCCGTCCTGTCGCGCGCCGATCTCCCACAGCAGCCCGACCCTGCTTTGGCCTCGCAGGACGTGTTGGCGATCATCAAGGGCATGGTGGACGCGGCCGGAGAACGTGGCGAACATGATCGGGACGCTCTTGGTTCGCGCGTGGAACGGGCCGTCTACGGTTACCTGGACAATGCCGCCGAGCGATTTGACAATCATGCCGCCGACGGCTGATCGCAACGGCTTTCCCAAAATTCGATCGTTTCGGCGATGGCGGCGCTATAAAGGGCCCGATGACAGTCAGCCCGGCCCTCTCGGCGTCCTTGAACGCGATCGGCAACGTTATGGCCGGAGCGGATGATCCTTGGTGGATCATCGCGAGTGCAGCCGTTGCCCTTCACGGGGCCGATCCCGGCCATGTGGCCGACGTGGACGTCCTGTTGAGCATTCGCGACGCACGACGGTATTGTCAGACCTACGGGGCGTGGTAAGTTGTCGCGGCTGTCAGTGCTTGCGAACCCGTTCGGCTCGTTCCCGGATGTTCTCCTGGCTGGCCTCCTAAATGGAGGTCGGAACCAGAAAGCTCGACCGATACGCGCTTAGCCCTGTTACTCTGACAACACCTGCGCGCAGCATATTTGGCATGGAGCTGTTTCTCGACCGCGTCGTCATCTTCGGCGTCGATCCAGCCGAAAAGCTTGAGGAGCCTTGAATTGCCCGTCTGAAGCGCCCCGCGGCACCCCTGCAAGTTGGCCGCGCGGCCGATCTTCATGCGCCAGTCGGCACCATTCTCTGCGAGGATGAATAGACCGCCATCAGCGGCGCTTCAGAGCTGGTAGGCGGCGCGCAAGCGCTCGACGACGACGACGCGCGTCATGGCGACACCGAACGCCTTGGGTTCGAAATCCTGCTCTTCGGCAAGTGCATTCGCGAACGTCGTCATGTCGGTGCGAACGGTTGCCGGCAACTCATACTGCGCATCGGCGGCAAGGAGCTGAAGCAGTCGCGCCACATCGTTGCGGTGCTTCTTGATGTCCTTGTCGTCGACCCTGATCCCTTCCGCACGGCGCGCGATCATGTCGATCCAAGCGCGCGCCTTGAACGGGATGATCGCAGCTTCGTCGAGCACCGGTATCGCGTCTACGATCCTGACCATCCCTTTGAGGAAGTCGTAATAGTCATTGTCGAGCAGGATCGCCGACAAGCTCGCGGCCTCTTCGTCGATCGGCAGCGGCGTCAGATGGCTGTCGTCGGCAAGTGTCAGGCCCTCCGGCTTGCGCGAAAACAGCTCAAGCATCGCGGGGTAATCGCGGCTGGCGGGCTTCTGGAAGCGATAGAGAACGCGCTTGCCCTCGCTTTGCTGGCGGACCTCATAGCCGCCCTCCTCGACAAATGCCCAGAAACGCTCGGCGAACGCAGCGTCGAGCGCTTCGACGATCAGCACGATATCGAGATCCTTGGTCGCGCGGAAATCGAGACCGGCATCGGTCATCAACAAGTCGCTTGCAGCGCCGCCGATGAGGACGAATTGATGGTCGTGCCCTGCGAAATGCTCACGAAAACGGTTGATGCCGACTACCATCCGAACTGTTCCAGTAATTGCTGTGCTGCCCGGGCTATACGCTCGTCCGGATGATGCCGCGTGCTCAAATGCAGCGAGATCGGATCGATCACGTCGTCGCGGGCGAGAGCGCGCGGATCGTAGCTCCACGTCTCCAGCTCGATCCGGTCGGTATCGTCGAAATCGAACCCCTCGCGCAGCTGGAAATCCGATTGCGCGATCTTCCAGTGCGCAGCGGCGAGAGCACGCTGCGCGAAAGGCGGTTCGGCCAGCATAGTGTAATGCGCCAGCGCGCTTTCGCCGGCGAATGGCGCAACATCCAGCGGCAAGGCGCCTCTTACCGTGCGCGTCTTGCGCACCGGCGACTGAAGTCGAGGTTCGACTGCATGCCATAAATCGGCGCCCTCGAGAGTGAAGCGGAGCCATCGCTGACGGCCGACGATTTGCGGCACGGCGAGCTCCATCGCCTCGAGCTCGTCGAGGGCGCGGCTCACGCTCATGATCGCGACTTCGTATCGCGCGGCAAGCTCGGTCTGGCTGGCCTCGCGCGGCAAGCGGTTGAGGAGTGCGGCGATCGTCAGCAGCTGGGCCGTCGGGCCGAGATGGTCGCCGACGATCACGCGCGGCCTCGATGTGCGCTCGCGCAAATCGAGCAATGCTTCGGGAACGTAGAGCTGCGCACCGGGCGCGACAAAACCGATATGACGGTCGACCATCTGGCGGCGGATCGCGGTGGAAACATGGTCGAGAAGAAGCAGGACCACGCGCACGCCCAGTTCGGCACGCAAGATGTCGCGGTGCCTGATGAACTGGTGGGTTGCCCCGGAGCCGGGAACCTGCTCGCGGATCGCGACCAGCAGCAGGGGCTCGCCGTTCAGCTGCCCTCGCCACAAGCGGTATCGATCGAGAAGGAAATGAGGCAATCCGCGTGGCTCGGTGTGCATGAGCCCAAGCTGCATACCGAAAGCTTGCTGCACATAGGCGCCCGCTTCGAGGGCCAGAGCGTCCAGGGCGCTGTCGGATATATGACCTAACATTAGATGACGCATTTAACACTGCCCCTGTTAAAAAACAATCTAGTGTTAAATAGCGTCGGGATATTCGACGGGCTTGGCGCCAAGCTTCCTCCCATCGCCAAATTTCATCGCAACCGTCGGGACAGCGAGGTCAGATAACCGGGCCGAGAACGCCCACCTGCCGTTCCGACGACGGGAGCGGGCGATGCTGCGGTTCAGGCGAATGCGAAGCTTACAAAAGTTCGCCTCGGTCCATGCCAACGTCCACAATCACTTCGCTTCCGAACGCCATCTCGTCGATCGCCAGACCTACAAGGAACGCCGATCAGCCGCCCTGGCTGAGTGGGGTCAGCTAGCGAGCTAGGCCGCCAGCTTCAAAGACCCAACTGCATCGTGGAGAGAGCGTTTCGCGTTAGTCTGACAGCACCCAACGGCGAGATGGTCTGCCTTTGGCGAGAAGTCGATCACGAGGGCGAAATCCTCGAGAGGGTACTGTGGGGGCGCTGGTTACAAAGGAACGCAGGTCCCGGAACAGCCTTCTTCAGGGAAGCAAGGCCACTAGCACATCGTGCGCGGGGAGAATGCGGGTCGGCGAGCATCCGAGGATACATCCCGCACCGTTGGGAAGGTTTACGGATACGCCATTGTTCGCGTGGTTGATCGCAATGAGCAGCCGCCGGTCGTTACGCCGGCGTATGCCGATCTCCACTTCGGCAGGCGCCTGGATGGAGGGAGCGGCCACCCCCGCCTCCCTCTCCGCCCAGCGCGTCACCGCTGCCTGGCCATTGCTATCAAGAACCGCGCCGAGATAAGCTATCCAGCCCTTGCCAGTCCGCCGCATCAGCATGCCAGGCTTGCCCGTTAGCCAAGCGTTGCCCGCCCCGTAACGCGCCATAACGGTCGCATCGCCTGAGTCGGGGACCAGCGTCTCCGCCCAGACTCCCACGTTGCCGCTCCACCCTCCTCCCTCCAGCCGGAGCGGTTCGTCCAGCGGATAATAATATTCGACGTGACCACCGAGCGTTCGACCCAACGGTCCCGGCTGACGCATCGGCCACAGGGCGTTATCGCCGTCCTTCATGCCAGAGCGCGGACCGATCAGGACATGTCCGCCCCCGCGAATATAGGCCGAGAGCCGTTCAGCCGTCGCCGACCCGAGAATGTTGAGTTGGGGAATCAGGACGAGCCTGTAGCGGGACAGATCAGCGTCGGGCGGCACGACATCGACCGTGCGTCCGACGGCATAGAGCGGTCGATACCAGTCTTTCATAATCGTCACGGGGTCGTAGTCGCGGGCGTGACGTTCCTGCTCGATCGACCACCGGCCTTCCTGCGAATAGACGATAGCGACGTCGGCCGTCTCCGGGATTGTCCCGGCCAAGAGCGGCCCCAGCCGGGCAAATTCTGCCGCGGTCCGCTCTATCTCAGGCAGCACCGGCATTGGCTTGCCATCGGGTCCGACGAGCGTGCCGTGATATTGCTCCTGCCCGTTCGGCGCACTGCGCCATTGCCAGTACAGAATAGCGTCAGCGCCGTGGAGGACGGCCTGCCAAGCGAGTTCGCGGGTCTGGCCGGGATCGAGCGAGCGATTGGTCGGTGCCCAATCCACCCTCCCCGGCTGCGTTTCCATGACCCAGAAATTGCGCTGCTTGTAGCCGCGCACGATATCGTGGTGGAGTGCGTTGGCGGCCCAGTCGGGACGTCCATTGGGGACGTAATCGTCCCACGCCGCGACATCGAGTTCGCGATGGACGAGATACTGATCGAAATTGTCATTCCAGACGGTCGAGTTGGTGGTGACAAACTGGCGCTTGTCAGCGGCGGCGCGGATCGCCCGGGCCTGCTCGCCGACATATTCAGCCCACAGGCTGCTGGCGAAGCGACGGAAGTCCAGGATCAGCGCTGGGTTCTGCGGCCCTTTGGACTTAAGCCGTACTTGATCGAACCGCTGATAGCGCTGGCTCCAGTATTCGGTGGCCCAGCGGCGGTTGAGCGTCTCGATCGTTCCGTATCGCGCAGCGAGCCAGGTGGCCCAGCGCGCCTTCGCCTCGCGGTCGAACGACGGCACGCCGATCTCATTGTCGATCTGCCACCCCACCACGTTCGGATTGCGACCGTATCGCTCGGCCAGCTTCGCCGCGATACGTCGAGCGTAGGTGCGATAGGTCGCGCTGGCGAAAGAGAATTGCCGCCGCTCGCCATGCCCCTCGACGCTGCCGTCCTCGTTGACGCGCAGCACGTCGGGATGCGCTTCGGTCAGCCAGATTGGCGGCGCTGCGGTCGGCGTGCCTATGACGACGCGAATGCCGTGCCGCGCCGCTGCGGCAATCGCCCGATCGAGCCACGCAAAGTCGAACGCGCCGTCCGCAGGCTCAAGCCTGGCCCAGGCGAATTCGCCGACGCGGACGACCGTTAGCCCGCTCCGCTGCATGCGCGCGAGATCTGCGTCCCACTCGGCCTCCGGCCATTGCTCCGGATACCACGATGCGCCGATCGCCAGTGGAGCTGTGACGAAGGGAGCCGGAGCAGAAGCCGGCGGGGAGGCGCTCCCTGGCGCGGCGCCAGCCGCCAGCAGGAGAAGTGTCGCGAGGAGGCGGCTTCTGGAAATCACCTCACTGCGTCAGCCGCCGGACGCCGCCCCTTTTCGACCCAGTCCCGCAACGCCTGCCACGTCCCGGCGGACTGCTCGGGCGTAAAGCCGCAATGCGTATATCCTTGAACGCCACCCGGGACGGGCAGCGGGGCCTTTACGCCGGGAACGGTATATTGCACCAGCAAGCGCTGGTTGCCCGCCCGCGCGACGATCCGACCCAACGCCTGCGACTGGGCGTAGGGCACCAGTGAGTCGATACGGTTGTGCAGCGTCACGAGCGGCACCGTAAAACGTCCTGTCGCCTGGTGCCAACGCCGCGCATTGGCGACCGCGCGCGGATCGGCGGCGATGCGCTGGACATCGCGGTTGAACGCGATTGCCTCTTCGGCGGTGAATGCCGGAGCCGCATAGATCTTACCTACATTGCCGTAGATATCGCCGCCCAGCGTGGTGCGCAGATCGTCCTCGCCCAGCGTGGCGGTTACAAGCGGAAAAGCGAACGACGCCGGTTCCGCCTCGAACCCGCTTATCGCGGCGATCTGTTGCACTATCCTCGCCTCGCGACCCTTGGGATCGGCATCTGCCGCCTTGAACAGCGCCAGCACCGGGCTTGCAATGCGGATGATCTGACCCCAGCGGAACGCCTCCGCATTCGTCTTGTCGCCCGCCGGCGGCTCGGTCGGCAATGCGGATTTGGTCAGATCATGCTCCCCGGGGAGCGCGTAGGGCGTATCGCGCGTCAGCAGATTGTAGGCGGCACGCATGTCGATCAGCTGGCCGAACAGGCTCTCCCATCCGTCCGTGACCCCGCACGAAGTCATGGCACCAGCAAACGCGCGCGGGTGCTGTTCGATCAGCGAAAGCACGATGTTGCCACCCATCGATGTGCCCGTAAGGAGCGTGCGCCGGGTGCCGAGCGTGGTCAGGAAGTCGCGCAAGCGCAGCGTGTTCTCGGTCGCGGTCTGCACCCCCATCCCGGCCTTGTCATATGCGCTGTGCCCGGCTGCATAGCCGTCGTTGTAGGCATCGAGCAGCACCCCGTTTGCGCCGGTGCCCTTGGCCAACGGATCGTCGAGCACGGCGACCGGCGTGCCCGGCGTCGAATAGCCATGGACGTAGAGCAGCGCGCCCTTATTCCAATTGGGGGGAAACGCGACAGCAAATTGTCGACCCGCCAGCTTGCCGTCGAGGATGAACCCGCCGCCTGGCGCCGGCTTAGTCGCGATGTCCGTCGCGCCCAGCGCCCGCGCTCTGGCGACCAGGCTGGCCTGGGCGGGCGTCAGACTCACCGCCGCTGGCGCATCCGCCATCGCCGCACCGCTGCTCGGTATGGAAGCCGTCGCCAGCATGGCCGCCAGCCCCAGACGCCGCAGCGTCCCCGAAACCGTCACGTAGTCGCGCATCATCCACTCCATGTTCATGAGGCCTGCCGAGGGGCCTCGTCCTGTGGTTTAGGCAAGGCATCGCCGCCGGGCATCCGCCGGATCATCTCCAGCGTCACACCATTGGTCCATCCGAAGCCCGTCTCCGTCGCATATTCTCCGCCATGGCCGACGCCGCCGCGCCGGACATCGTATTTCTCGATCAGCCGCCCGGTAGCGCTATACTCGGCCTGGACCACGCTCACCCATCGATCGGCGATGCGCCCGGCCAGCGAGTCCAGACCGTAGCGCTCCAGGCCGGCGACCGCGATCCATTGCAACGGCGCCCAGCCGTTGGGCGCATCCCACTGCTGTTCGGTAACCTCAAGCGTCGTCAGGAGGCCGCCCGGGGCGACCATCGCAGCCAAGGCCGTCGCCGTCCGCTCCGCCCGGCGTGGCGACGCCATTCCGGCGAACAGTGGAAACGCCATAGCGGCGGTCGGCTGGTCACTTACCTCCCCCACGTCAAGGTCATAGTCCGCATAGAAGCCGCACACGTCATTCCAGAGATGCGTTTCCATGGCGGCATGGCGCGTCGCCGCCGCGGCGGCGAAATATCGGGCCACGTCTTTTTCGCCCAGCCCCTCCGCTTCGTCCGCAATGGTGGCCTCCAGACCATGAAGCAGCGCGTTCAGATCGACTGGGAGCAGGCGCGTCGTGCGGATCGTCTCCAACGTCCGGCGATCTCCCAGCCAGCGGGAACTGAAGTCCCACCCGCTCTCGGCCGCCGCCCGCAGGTCGCGCCACACGTCCTGCGCGAGCCTGTCAGGAACGCGGGCAGCCAATTCGATGTCCTCACGCCAGGATTCGTCCCGAGGGGACGGCCGATCATCCCAATAGCGATTGAGCAGCGCGCCATCGGACAGTCGTACAACTCGCCGGTGGGTGCCGCCCGGCGCTAACCCGTCCGCTCCCTGCATCCAGAAACGGTGTTCAGCGATCATCCAGTCCAGCCGCTGCCGTCGACCGTCAATCGAGCGATCCTTCGAGAGCGCAGCCATCAGGTAGAAGACTGGCGGGTGCGAGCGGCTCAGATAATAGGTACGCGTGCCGTTGGGAACACGGCCGAACCGGTCAATTAAACTGCCGAACCCGGCGATCATTTCCTCTATCAGATCTTGACGACCCGATCGCGCCAGGCCCAGCATCGTGAAATAGCTGTCCCAATAATACAGCTCGCGGAATCGTCCGCCTGGCACCACATGGCGATAGGGCAATGGAATCAGCGTCGAGCCGACCTTGGGCGTCTCCGCTTCACGCGTCAGGCTTGGCCACAGCGAAACGATATGCTCGACGAGCGGCAGATTGTCGGGCGGCGTCGCCGGCGGCGGCACCGGCAGCGTGAAGTTCGCTGCTACGAAGCCGCGAATTCCATCGGGTCCCGACGGCGGCCGGACGCGCCAGTCGCGCAGGATCGCGGCGGGATCGCGCCGGGGTTCGGCGTCCGCAAACGTCTTCGAATCCTCGAACAGCCCGGCCGCCTGGACCGTGGCAAACAACTCGGCGAATACTTCGGACGGCGGCGGCAGGTCGGAGCCCGTCATGCCGCTGTCCACCGTTGTTGCCGTCGGATCACTGGCAGGATGCCGGCAACCAGCGCCAACGGGACCAGCGTCGCATAGAAGGCAAGCGCGCCATCGAGCTTCTGGAACAGCAGCCCCGTCAGGAACGAGCCTATCGTGCCTCCCAGTGCCGAGAAGATGACGATCAGGCCCATCATCGCGGCGTGTCGCCGGCGGGGCAGCGCGCTCAGCGCAACCGAACAAACCGTGGGGTAGATCGGCGCCAGAAACAGCCCCAGCAGCGGGAAAAGGAACGCGGCCGGTGGCGCATCGAGCCAGCCGATCGCCTGCACACCCGAGGCTTCCTTCGCCAAAGGCAGCGAGGCCAGCACAAGCAGCGCGACGCAACCGAGGCAGGTCAGCAGAACGAACAGCCAGTCCAGTCGTCGCAACACTGCTCCTGACACCAGCCGGCCCACTGCCAGCGCGCCGACGAAGATGCTCGACATCTGCACGCTCATTGCAGCGGGCAAGCGTAGAATCTGATTGTTGAACGTGGGCAACCAGGTGCCGACACCCTGTTCGATCAGCACATACAGGAACAGGGCGGCGAGGACGGTCACGGTCGCGGGCATCAGCGCCAGCCGCACCATCTCGCTCCAGCCGGCGGCAGATGGCTCGGCGTCGTCCACGCCCCCCTGATCGACCGGCGTTACAAGCCACAGCAAGGCCGCGCCACAGCAGCCCGCGCCGAGCAGTCGATACACGTGCAGCCATTGCGATCCGGTCGCGTCGGCTCCGATGAACCACCCGAACAGCCAGACGCCAACCAGCAGGCCGACCATGAACACGCCCTCGACCAGACCGGTAATGCTCGCATGGTCGGCCGGATCGCGGGCGAGAACGCCGATCGTGGCATAGGTCGCGACCTTGGCGACGCCAAAGCTCAGACCGGTCACGACGAACAGCGCCTGCATCGCCAGGAAGCGGTCCGCGAACGAGGCCGCAACACATGCCATTGCCATGGCCGCCATGACGCCGAGCAACGATCGGCGGTAGCCGATCGATGGTATCCGCGTCGCCAACAGAAAGGAAGCGGCGACAACCGAAAGATCCTTGCACGCCTCGAGTGTCGAACCCATTGGCTTGGTCGTGTCGAAATGGCGGATCGACTGCAGGATCACGACGCCGACGCTGTTCATCAAGATGCCGAGCAGCGCATAGCTGAGCGCCAGCGCGACCAAGACTCTCGCGCGGCTCACTTGCGCCCGTGCCCCAGATACCGGTCGAAGAACCGTGCGATCAGGGAATAGGCTTCGGTCGATTCCGGCATGTCGGGCCAGACGAAGAAGGCGTGCGGCAAGCCGTCGAACAGGTACAGCTCTGAGGGCACTCCGGCCGCCCCCAGCCGCCGATGCGCCAACGTCAGTGCGCTGACCGCGAAATCACGTCCGCCCGCCAGCAGCAAGGTCGGCGGCATCGCGCGCACTTCTGCATCCGACAACAGAGGATAGGCGGCGGCGTCGGTCACCGGGATACTCGTCATATAGGGCGTCGGCAGCGTCGCCGGCAACGCGGGCACGGGCAATGCCGCTCCGCCGGTGATCGGACCCGCGAGATAGGGACTGTCCCCCGAATAAGACGCGCCGGTGCCGCAAAACGTGCCGATCGCGCCGGGCTTGGGCAGCTTGAGGCGGCGGATCCACGCGGTCGCCTGGGCGGTGATGACGCCGCCGGCAGAGCAGCCGTAGATGCCGATATTGGCGGCCGGATATCGCTTGAGCAAAGCGCGATAGACGGCGGCGACGTCCTCCGACGCGGCAGGATATTTGAACTCGGGCGTCAGCCGATAATCGACCGTCACCACCCGGACGCGCATCGTCGCCGCGATCGGGATCGCCTCGACCAGCGCGCCGCTGCCCGAGCCCCACATGAAGGCGCCGCCATGCACGTTGATGAGCACGCGGCCCGCATTGCGCGGCGCGATACCCGCCGCCGGCTCGACGCTGTCGACCATCACGCCGCCGATCGTCTCGCGCCGCTCGCGGGTCGTGAAGTTCCGCCGCATCTCCGCCAGTCGGTCGTCATTATACTTTTGGTAGAAGGCACGTTGCTTGGCCAGATCGCCCTTGATCGCGTCCGGAGCGGTCGCCGCCCGCATGCGCGCCAGGACGTCCAGCGCTTGCGGGCTGAGCTGGTTGGAAGGGGGCAGCGTAAAAGATGGCACCACCGTCTGCGCCCCGAGCGGCGCGGCAGCGAAGGCAGCCAACAGAATCGTCAGGCGCAATTTCATCGGATGCCTCTCAGTCGAGCCCGGAAGAATCGCGCCATCGCCGCAAAGGCGGCGTCGGTCTCGGGCGCGTCGATATAGCTCCAGAAAGCATGGGGCAGCCCGTCATAGACGATCAGTTTGGCCGGCACCTCGGCAACGTCGAGGCGGCGGCAGAATTCCGTCGTCGCGCTCAAGAGGAAATCGCGACCGCTGGCGATGCAGAGCGTCGGGGGCCAGCCGGCCAGGTTGCCGCGTGCCGGCGACAGTGCGACATCGGCCCGGTTGCGCTTGCCCGCGTACATCGCGGCAACGGCGTCGGCGACCGCCGGGTTGGCGAAGCGAGCGATCGTGTCGCCATTGGCGGAGAGATCAGCAGTGCCGCTGAAGAAGCCCAACGCCGCCGGCAGCGCGACGCGGGTCTCCCGCAAACGCGCGACCAACTGGGCTGACAGGATGGCCCCGGCCGACGTCCCATAGACGCCGATCCGCCGCGACGGCCGATCTCGAAGCAGCGCGCGATAGACTCGCTCGGCGTCATCGACTGCCGCCGGGAAAGGATTCTCGGGCGACAGGCGATAGCGCACCGCCACCACGCGATAGCCGGTCAGGCCGGCGACCGCGGCATTCTCCGTGATCGATCCGGAATCGACGAGGAACCCGCCGCCATGGAGGTTGAGCAGCACGGGGCCGCCCGCTCGCTCGCTGGCCGGGGTAAAGACGCGGACCGGCACGCCCGCGATCACGTCCTCCTTCATCACGACTTTGTAGCGGTTGAGCCGCGGCATCCCGATCTCTCGCTGAATCGCCTCGGCGCGGGCACGCCGTTCTGAGAGTGTCGTCGGGTCCGCGCCGCGCGCGTCGTTCGCGGCGAGCCCGGCCCGTGCTTCCGGCGACAGGAAGGTGGGCCAAGGCGTCGGTGCCGTCTGGGCAGCAGCGCCAGTGGCAAACAGCGCAAGGCTCAGGACGAGTTGGCGGTTCACCGGCGTTTACTCACGAGATCGGCATACTGTCGTGCGCTGGGTTTTGGACGGCGGCGAAAGGTCGTGCGATCGACCGCAACCAGACCGAAGCGTTGACGATATCCGCGCCGCCATTCGAAATTGTCGAGCAGCGACCAGTGGAGATAGCCAATCACCGGCACGCCATCGCGCCGCGCCGTGTCCAACGACGTGAGGGCCTGTGGCAGATATCGTTGCCGCTGCTCATCGTCGGCCGATGCGATCCCGTTCTCCGTGACGAACACCGGCTTGCCGGTCGCCCGATGGGCATGGCGGACGCTGTTGCCCAGCGCCTGCGGATAGAATTCCTCGCCCGACTGGGTAAGTTCGGCACCATCTGGCGGAGGCAGAACGCCGCTCCGGCCGACACGTAAGCGCGTATAGGTCTGCACCCCGATAAAGTCGTCGTCCCATGCGACCGCAAAGAACGGCGCCTCGGCATGGCGACGATAGACTTCGATCCCGCTATCCGCTTCCGCCGCTTGCGCGTCCGGAATGGCTAGGCTGAGCCCGACCAGCGTCGCGGGCGCAGCGGCCTTCCATGCCGCCCGCGCAGCGCGGTGCCCGGCCAGCAGATTGGCGAGTGCCGCATCCTCGCCGCGCGAGTAGACCCAGACGTCGAACCGCTCTGATCCCGACGCGGTCGCCGCGCCAGCAAGCATGGCATCCAACTTTTGCCGGGCAGGATCGGCCAAAGGGGTGGCGGTCCAGCGACCCATCAGTGGCAGGTTGGGCTCGTTGAACGTCACGACATGGCTAGCGAACGCGCCCAAACGCCGCGCCACGCGATCGGCAAAGCGTACGAACCGGTCGGGCGCCTCCGCGCTCGCCCAGCCACCCGCTGCCGCGAACCAGCGCGGTGATGTAAAATGGCTGAGCGTCACGACTGGCGCAATGCCCTGCCCCCGACAGGCGTCTGCGATCTGCACGTAATGATCCAGCCATGCCTGGCTGAACTGCCCCGGCGCGGGCTCGACGCGCGACCATTCGACCGAAAAGCGGAACGCGTCCAACCCCATCGCTCGCACCAGCGCGACGTCCTCGCGCCAGCGGTTCAGGCTGTCGCAGGCGTCGCCGGAAGGTTCCACAAACGACGTGTCCTTTAGCTGTTCCAGCAGCCAGATATCGGCATTGACGTTGTTCCCTTCGATCTGATGCCCGGCGGTCGCTACGCCCCAAAGGAAGCTCATCGGCGCGGCGTTCCGCCGGCCCTGGCGATCCGGCCGAGAACACGCGCGCTAGGCTTGACGATACGGCGGAAGGTCGTGCGATCGACCGCGACCAGGCCGAACTTCGGACCATAGCCCGAGAGCCACTCGAAATTGTCGAGCAGAGACCAATGGATATAGCCGATCATCGGCACCCCGTCGGCCTTCGCCGCCATGACCGATGCGACCGCCGCTGGAATGAAGCGTTGCCGCACCGCATCGTCGGCGGCGTCGATGCCGTTTTCGGTGACCAGCACAGGCTTGCCGGTCGCCTGGTGCACATAGCGCACGACATTGCCGACCGCCGCGGGAAACCATTCCTTGCCGTCCGGACCGCGCTCGTCAGCCGGCACCTCGACGTCGCGGTTCTGCCCGACAAAGGCGCGGCCATAGGTCTGGACGCCCACGAAATCGTCCTTGTCCATCACCGCAAAGAACGGGCCGTAAATTTCGGCGCGCTTGCGCTCAATCCCACTGTCAGCGCCGATTGGCACATTGTCGGGGATGGCGAGGCTGAGCCCCACGGGCAAGTCGCCGCGTGCCGCCTTGATTGCCGCCCGCCCCTTCACATGGGCGGCGGTGACGCCGGGGATCATCGGTTCGGGATCGCCGGCGTTGAGCAGCGAGAAGCGGTCGGATCCGCTCGCCTTCGCCGCCGCCGCCACGCACGCCGCCATCCGGTCCAGGAACGGCTTCGGGATCGGCTTCACCGCCCATTTGCCGCCAAGCGCGAGGTTGGGCTCGTTGAAGGTGAGCGCGTGACCTATCCCGCCAGCCATGGCGCGCGCCACGCGGTCGCAATAGCGCGCGAACAGGTCGGGCGCGTCCCTGTTTTCCCATCCCCCGGCCGCCGCGAACCAGCGAGGCGTCGTGAAGTGGTTGAAGGTGACTATCGGCGCCAATCCCTGGTCGCGGCAATGATCGATGATCCGCCGGTAATGGTCGAGATAGGCCTGGCTGAACTGTCCTGGCGCGGGCTCGATCCGCGACCATTCGACCGAGAATCGATAGCAGTTGAGACCCAGCGCCTTGACGATCGCGACATCCTCGCGCCAGCGGTTGAGACTGTCACAGGCGTCGCCGGATGGCTCTGCGAACACGGTCGGTTTGACCTGTTCGAGCAGCCACATGTCGGCGTTGACGTTATTGCCTTCGACCTGGTGCCCGGCGGTCGCCGCACCCCATAGGAACGGCGCGCGGCGGGTCCCAGCCAGAGCCGGAACGGACGCGGCGATGGCTGCACTCGCCCCCAACCCGAGCGCTGCGCGGCGATCGACGGATACGCTCATTTGATCGCGTCGGCGGCCGGGCGCTTGCCGGTCTCGACCCAGCGACGCAGCAGCGGGAAGGTGCCGCTGTTCTGCGCCGGCGTGAACCCGCAATGGGTGTAGCCCTCCAGCCCGCCGGGCAGCGGAATGCGCGTCGGCGCCACGGCATATTGCACCAAGTTGCGGCTGTTGCCGGCCCGCGCGACGATCCGCCCGAGCGCCTCCGACTGAGCGAACGGCACCAGTGCGTCGATCATCTGGTGAATAGTAATCAAGGGCACCGTGAACCGTCCGGTCGCCTCGTGCCACTGCCGGGCATAGGCAATTGCCTTGGGGCTCGCCGCAAAGCGCTGAATGCGCCGATTGAAGTCCGCCGCCTCGGCCGCGGTCATCTCGGGCGGCACATACACCTTGCCGACATTGCCGACGGGCACGCCGCCCATCGTGGCAACGATATCGTCCATCCCGAGCGCGCCCGAATAGAGCGGGGCCGCGAGCGCGGAAGGGTCTGGCGCGAATCCGCCAATGGCCGCGACCTGGCGAATGATCCGGGCCTCCTTGCCCTGCGGATCCTTCTTGGCTGCGAGGAACAAGGCGAGGACGGGCATCAGCAGCTTGGTCTTCTGCTGGTTGCGGAATGCCTCTCCATCGGTCGTGTCGCCGGCCGCCGGGATCGTTGGGAGCGCGGAGCGTGTGACGTCGCGTTCGCCTGGCAACGCGTAAGGCGTACCCTCGGTTAGCACGTTGTAGGCGGCGCGCATGTCGATCAATTGACCGACCAGGCTTATCCATCCTTGGGTAACTCCACAGGCCGAGACCGCACCGGCGAACGCCTTGGGATGCTGTTCGATCAGCGACATGACGATACTGCCACCCATCGAACCGCCAGCGATATACATCCGCGTCGCGCCCACCTTCACCAAGAAGTCGCGCAAACGCAGCGTGTTTACCGCTCCTGTTTCAGTACCGACCCCCGATTTGTCGAATACCGCCAGGCCGACCGCGAACCCATCGCCGTAGGCCTGCTTGAGCATGCCGCCGCCCGGATCCTTGACGATCGGATCGTCAGGCACTGTCGGGATCGTGCCGGGCGTCGAATAGCCATTGGCGAAAAGCAGCCCCTGACGGTTCCACGATGCCGGGAACGCCAGAACGAATGTCCGCCCTGCCAGCTTGCCGTGAACCACCATGCCGCCGCCCGACGCCGGTCGGGTCGCGATGTCCGTCGCTCCGGCAAGCCGCATGCGCGCCAGGAGCGACTGCTGTCCCGCGCTCGCAGCGAACGGCGCAGAAGCGGGAGAAATGGCCGGCGGGACGGTTTGCGGCGTGGCCGGCGGCACACTCGACTGCGCGCCGGCGACGCTGGCGAGACCCACCGCGGACCCCAGCAACAAGTATAATCTACCCATGGTTGAACTCCGCGGCGTGGGAATCAGAAGTGATAGCGGACCGAAACCCCGTATTGCGCCGGCTCGCCATAGATCGCACCGGTCCAGCCGGAGCCGTAATAGGATGGATTGGCGGTCACCAAATAGTTCCGGTTGGTCACGTTCGTGCCGAATACCGCCAGATCGATGGGCTGCTTGCCGATATTGTTCCATTCGGCGCGCAGGTTCAGGAGACCATAAGCCGGGATCGTGTCGTAAGGCTGAGAATCCGGCGCGACGCGCTGCGAACTCTGCCACGACCAAGTCGCCTGTAGCGCGATGCGCCCGACGCTTTCCGGAAGAGGCAGCGTGTAACGCGCGTCGACGCTGTATTTGTGCTTCGGCACATACAGAAACGGCGTGTTGCTGAAGTCCTGGCTCGGCTGCGTCGACGTGGGAAGCGTGTTCCAGACATCGTATTTGGCGTCGTTATAGGAATACGTGACGCCGAGCTGGAGGGCGCGCGACAAGCGCAGCTGACCTTCGAATTCGACACCGAACACATGGGCCTTTTGAGCATTCGTCGCGGCGTCGGATCCGAGATAGACTTGGCGCTGCACCACCTGGATGTCGTTATACCAGGTGTAGAAAGCTGCCACGTTCGTCCGAAGACTAACACCACCGCCCAGCGCCCAGTCCCGCTTGAGTCCCACCTCCGCGTCGGTCACCTTCTCTGGCTTGAACGGGAACAGCGGATCGTTGGCGCCGCTTGGCGACAGAATAAGAATGACCGGGTTGATGCCGCCGCTCTTGTAGCCCCTGCGACTGACCGCATAGAGCAACGTGTTGTCGTCGGCCTGCCAGTCCAGCCCACCCTGCCAAGTGGGCCCGCCGCTCTTGCCGTCGAAGCCGGGATAGGTGCAGTTGGGATATTTGAGCGTCGGCAATTGACCTTTGGTCGTAGCGATAAAAGCGTCATAGACGCATAGATTGCTGCCCAGCGCCTGAGTGGTCAGCGCCGTCGGCAGCAGAGCCGCCGGCACGTTGGCGACAAGATTGGCGAACGACGAAGCGGGCAGATACGAGCTGATGTGCCCGCCATAGGTATCCCAGGTCCACCGATACCCGGCCGTGAGACTCAGCCGCGGCGTGATCTTGAAATTGGCGTTGGCGTACAGCGCCTTGCTGGTCCCGTGGACCTCGGCGCGATCCTGCACGCTCAACACCGGGTAGATATAGGGGGCGACGGGCAGGATGATCGGCGTCGCAGCGATGCCGAACGGAGCCTGCATCGGATTGATCGTCCGGAACGTTAGCGAATCGTTCGGGGTGCGGTCCTTCAGGTAGAAGCCGCCGACCTGCAGGCTGAGCCGCGGGCCATTATAGCGCAGCTGAAGCTCCTCGGTGATCGTCCGCAGGTTGTTGTTCCAGCCGCCCTCGAAGGCGCCATACAGATCGCTGATCGCCAAGCTCGACGCATCGCTGTCCGACGCGGTATTGGATTGGCTGGTCCCGTAACTGAAGATGTTCTTGATCGAGAAGGTGTCGGAGAGCTTGAGTTCACTGTTGTTGAGGATCAAGAAAGAGCGAGCAATGTCCTTGGTTGGGGTGCTTAGCGAAATGTTGCGATTACCCCTCGCCTGTTGCGCCGCGAGCAGCGGCGTCAGCAGCGCCCCATAGGTTTTGGCGGGGTTAACCGCGAGCAGCACGGTACCGCCGCCATTCTCGTCGACCGCGCGGTAGGAGATTGCGGTGTAGCTGGTGAAGTTAGCGCTCGGGTTGAACTGGATGCCAATGCGGCCGCTCCAATTGTCGCGGTTGAGATAATCGCGCTTGGTGACGATATCCTTCACATAGCCGTCGCGGAAGTCGAACTGGCCTGCGACGCGGACCGCGAGCACGTCACCGATCAGCGTAAAATTGGCGGCGCCATTGCCGCTCATCCGGTTAAAGCTGCCGAGCGTCTGCTCGAAATAGCCGGAAAAGCCGTCGAAGTCGGGCCGCTTGGGCTCGATGAGCACCGCACCGCCGGTAGAATTGCGACCGAACAGCGTTCCCTGCGGCCCTTTCAGCACCTGCAGGGACTGAAGGTCGTAAAAGACGCCGGGACCGCTCGCCGTATTGGGCACTTCCGCGAAGTAGGCGACCACGCCCGGGCCACTCCCCGTGCCGGCCCCACCGCTGCCGCCCATTCCGCGCAGGGTAAATTGCTCCTGGTTACGACTGACATGGCCGAGGACCGACAGCGAGGGCGTGAAGTTCTGAAGGTCGGTAGCGTTGCCGATCGCCTTGCTGCGCAAATCCTCTTGGCTGAGCGCGGTGACCGAAACGGGCACCTTTTGGCTGCGCTCCTCGGTCCGGCGGGCGGTGATGATGATGTCCTGAATCTGATCGTCACTTGCTGTCGGCTCGGCTGGGGCGGTCTGCGCCACGGCCGGCATTGCTCCGATCGTCAGCGCCAAGGGCGCCGCTCCAAAAAGTAGCGCAGTCGTGCGGATCATTATCTTATCCTCCCCTCGTCTCTCGAGACTCTTGCTCGATGTCACAGTCACCTAGTCATCTATGAAACGCATTTCAACAAAAGTTTCATCCGATGGCTCGGTCGTTGCGAGAGGGTCGGAGATCACCTACGAATGCCGTATGGCGAGGAAAGCAGAGGAGCGGGGAATAAAGCGCGCGACGCGCCCGACGATGGACGACATCGCGCGCTTGGCCAGTGTCTCCAAGCCGACCGTGTCGCGCGTTCTGAACGGCAGCACGCTCGTCAACGCCAAGACCCGCGAACGCGTGTTGGAGGTCGCGCGGGCGCAGGGTTATTCGGTCAATCGCAACGCCCAGAACCTGCGGCAGGAGCGCGCGAACGCGATCGCGGTAGTACTCGATTTCGGTTCCCACCGCCACGGGGCGATCGGGGACCCGTTCATCTTCGAACTGCTGGCCGGCGTGTCGGAGGCGCTTTCCGTCCGCGACGTCGGGCTTCTCCTGTCGCCAGCCGGCCTCGATACCGTTGAGGGCTTTGTCGATCTCTACCGGTCGCGCGGGGCGGACGGGTTCATTGTCTTGGGCCAAGGCTCTCGCGACGCCATGCTCCGGGAGGTGGCCGAGCGAGGCGTCCCAATGGTGGTCTGGGGGGCGGTCAACGACGAAGCCGGCTACTGCGCGGTGGGGAGCGACAATTTCCGCGGCGGCAAGCTCGCAGGCGAGCGGTTCCTTTCGCAGGAGCGCAGGCGCTGGCTTTTCGCCGGCGACGTTGGACACGAGGAGATAAACCTGCGCTTTCGTGGCCTTCGGGCGGCGGCTGCGGGCCGGGAAGACGTCACGATCGATTCGCTGATGGTCGGGTCGATGGCATTCTCCGAGACGTTCGAATGTGCGCGGACATATCTGGAGAACCATCCGACGCCGGACGCCGTGTTCGCGTTCTCCGACACAGCCGCGATGGCGATCATCGGGGCGTTCAGCGCCAAGGGATATCGCGCGCCCGACGATTACTCTCTCGTCGGCTACAACAATATCCCGCCGGCAGCGTTGTTCACCCCTGCGATTACCACGATCGAACAGCAGACTTTGGTCGCGGGGGCTATCCTGGTGGAGAAGCTGATACAGACCCTGAACGGCGCGCGCGCGAAGTCGGTGATGCTGCCTACCAGGCTGGTCGTGCGCGACACCTAACGACCGCGGCGGCAAACGAACGGGGTAATCTGCCGTCTTCTGCGGTATCATTTCGTGGCGGGCCGAAGCCCGACCCTCGCCGCTCCCTTCGGGTCGATCACGTTTCCGATACCCTCACGAAACAGCCCCTCGCCGGTGATCAGTACTGCGACGGCCACTAAGTAAGCGCCTGCCAGCGACGCGATCCCCGCCGCCAGACCGAACTGATCACCGGCGCGCGCCACCACAACCGGAGCGATGCCGCCGCCCACGAAACCCAGCGCCGTCATTAGGCCAACGGCGGTGGCTCGGGCGCGGGGGGCGACAATATCGTGCATTGCTGCGTAGATACATCCATCGAACACGCCTTTGCCCAGGCTGGAGGCAACGAGAACGGCCGCTACCCCGCCGGCCGTGGAAACGTACAGCAAAGGCACCAAACACAGACCCGCTACGCCCAGTCCGATCGCTAGCGCGTGAAACCGGCCGTTGGGCCGCCGTCGCGCCAGCGCATCGGCCAGCCAGCCACCGACCGGCACCGCACAGAAACCGGCGATGTTGATCGTCGCCGATCCCAGCAGCGCCGAGCCAGTGAGATCGAGCTTGAGGAAGTCGTGCGCAAAAGTCGGTGCCCAGACCATGACGCCGGTCGAGGCACCGTTGGCGAGGAAAAACACACCGCACAGGGCCAACACGGCCGGATTGCGCAGAAGCTCGCGGAACCGCCCCGTGCCGTCGATTTTCGGCCCGCGCTCGGACGGCGCATCGGCAAGCGCCCGGCGAAGCAGGAGTGCCCAGACTATACCGGCGACGCCGAACACGAGGAACGGCGCGCGCCACCCGAGCCGGTCCGCGATCAACCCGGCCGCCAGAGCACCAAGGCCTGCCCCGGCGAACAGGCCGGTCTGATGCAGTGCCAGCGCCCGACTCCGCATCTTGCCGGGGTGCCATTCGCTGATGAGCGCGGTCGCGCTGGGATAGTAGCTTGATTCGCCCACCGCGACCGCCGCGCGGATCGCCAGCAGCGTCGCGAACCCGCCCGCCAGGGTCATACAGCCCGTGGCGAGGCTCCAGACGATCAGGCCGTAAGCGATAACGCGAGATCGTCGCCACACATCGCCCATCCGTCCCGACACGAACACCGCCGCCGCGTAGACCCAGAAGAACGTGGAGTTGATGAGAGCGAGATGGGTGGCGTCGAGTCCGAACTCGTCCCGGATGCGCGGCATCGTGGCGACGAGGATCGACCGATCCGCTGCATTGAGAAACGATGCCACCCACAGCAGTGCGACCAGTAGCCACGGATACATGTCCCGTCGAGGTTGCACTCTCGTCACGACGGCTTACCCGCCGCCGGCTCGACGAGGATCACCCGGAAGTCGTTGACGTTCGTGAGCGTCGGCCCCGTAACCACCAGGTCACCTAGCGCCGCGAAGAAAGCATAAGCGTCGTTGCGGGCAAGATGGTCCAACGGGTCGAGCCCGAGAGCGGCGGCGCGCGATAGAGTGTCGGGCAGGATCATCGCGCCCGCCGCGTCTTCCGTGCCGTCGATCCCGTCCGTGTCGCAAGCAAGCGCACTGATCCGCCGGTCGCCACCGAGCGCGATGGCCATGCCCAGCAGATACTCCAGATTGCGACCGCCGCGGCCGTGAGGATTGACCACCGTGACGGTGGTCTCGCCACCCGATATGATCGCTCTGCGGCTGCTGTCGGCAGCAAGCCGCCGCGCCAGCGCAGCATGGCTAGCCCCGAGATGACGCGCCTCTGCCTGCAACCGGTCGCCGAGATTCGTGACGGCGAATCCTTCCTGCTCGGCAAGTTCGCAAGCCGCAGCCAGCGCATCGCGCGCATTCGCGACGATCTCCGTCTGACAGCCGGCGAGGCCAAGCGCGTCGGGCGAGGGCGTCTCGTTGGCAGGATCCGCCAGGGCGGCAGCCACCGAAGGTGGAACGTCGATGCCGTAACCCGATACGATCGCCCTGGCCTCGGCCAAGCCGCCCGCATCGGCCACCGTCGGCCCCGACGCCACGAACGCGGGATCATCGCCTGGAACGTCCGAGATGATGTAGGTCGTAGTCCGTGCCGGTCCGGCGGCGATGGCAAGTCGCCCGCCCTTAATTCTCGAAAGGCGCTTCCGCAGCGTGTTGATCTCGCCGATCGTCGCGCCTGACCGCAGGAGCGCCCGCGTGACCGCCTGCTTGTCCGCCAGCGTGACGCCGGCGACGGGCGCCGCTGCCAGTGCCGATCCGCCTCCCGAGAGCAGCAGGACCAGCCGGTCCGCCGCGCCCAGTTGGTCCGCCAACTGCAGGGCGCGCTCGGCGGCACGGACCGACTGGCTGTCGGGAACGGGGTGTCCGGCCTCGATCACCTCGACGACCGCCGGAAACTGGTGATGGAGAAGATGGCCATGGCGCGTCACGACGAGCCCGGCGTCCGGCGGACCCGCGCGGTCGATGGCCACGCGCATCATCGCCGCCGCCGCCTTGCCGATTGCGACGAAGGCGACCCGCCCCCCGTCGCTGCGCGGCAGCGAGGCAGGCATCACCGTCTCCGCGGAGACGGCCGAGACCGCGCGATCGAACAGCGAGCGCATCGCCTGCCGCTGCTCATCGAATTGCCCTTCGCTCATCCCGCTCCTACCGTACCAGGCCCTTCCCGGACCCTCTAACTTGCGCATGCTGGCCGATGCGAGCCATGTTCAATAGCGCTCGTTTGGACAACGGAATGTTCCGATCAGAGCAACCGATCTCAATGTGGCTCCCATGACAGGCGGCGGCGGAGCCGCTCAACGAGGAAGTCGATCAGCGTGCGGACTCTGACCGGAATGCTCTTGGGGTCCGCGAACAACGCATAGAAGTCGAGCATGTTCGACTGCCACCCGGGCAGCACCTCGAGGAGCCTGCCTTCGGCCAAGTCCGTTTTGCAGAGGAAGCCGGGAAGGCTTGCGATCCCCAGTCCCGCTAGCGTTGCCTGGCGCAGAAGCGACAGGTCGTTGGTCGCCAACCGCGCCGCGAACTCCACGGTCGCCTCGGCGCGGTCGCGATGCAGCTGCCAGCGATGCCGCCTGTCCATCCCGCCGAGCGCGAGGAGGTCGAACCGGGGGAGCTCGATATGGTTCTGCGGCATTCCCATCCGCTCCGCGAGCTCATGGGCGCAGAACAGCCCGCACTCGGCGCTGCCCAGCCGCGTCGCGACGAGACCTGAATCCGCAAGTGGTCCTACCTCGATCGCGATGTCGAAACCGTTCCTCAACATGGCGATGCCCTCGTCGCTCACGACGGTCAGCAAGCGAACGTCGGGATACTGCGCGAGGAACTCCGCGAGCAGAGGTCCTAGCAGGCTCTGACTGAGCGCGTGCGGCACGACGATTCGTATGATCCCTTGGGGATAGCGCTGCTGGCTCTGCAGCGCGCGCTCGCCGTCGCGAAGCACGCCAATCGAGCGCAGGCAGTATTCAAAGAATAGCGCGCCGTCCTCGGTCGCCGTCACCGCCCGTGTGTTGCGGCGGAGCAACTGGGTTTCCAGATGGTGCTCAAGACGCGTGATTCGCCTACTGACGCTGGACTTGGGCAGTCCCAGCTGCTCGCCGGCCCTGGTAAAACTTCCGGTTTCGACTACCTTGGCAAAGACCGTCAGATCCCCAAAATCGAGCATGCGGATTTCCCTTGTTTGCTGCGCATGGCTAGGTCATTGTTGCGCATTCGGCAACGAACCGTTGTGATTTTCCTGTATAGCGTTTTACGCTGTCGCCTTTCACTCTTGCGATAACGACGCCGAGAAATCGGTGCGACCGGTCATCGACCGCATTCGGGGAGGAAGATATGAAAGCGCAGAAAACCCTGTTGTCGACGTCACGCGCGGCCCTTCTGTCGGGTGCCGCCCTGTTCGCGCAACCTTCGTTTGCACAAGAGGCCGTCACTCCGGCACCTGCTGCGCCGCAGACCTCGACCACCGACGACGCGCAGCCCGACATCATCGTCACCGGTACCAGCGCGAAGCGCGCCGCGCGCGACACCCCACTGTCGGTGACAACGCTCGACGCTGTTCAGCTCCAGCGCACTGCCGCGTCCAGCCAGGCGGACATCCTCAACACCGTGCCGTCAATCAAGGCGGAGGGCGGCGGCGGCGAAGTCGCGGTCAACGTCTTCGTAAAGGGGTTGCCGCTTGGAGGTACCTATCAGCTCACCCCCCTGCAATATGACGGCATCCCCGTACTCAGCGCGTTCGGGCTCAATTCGTCGGCCTACGACGTCTATTATCGCAACGACCTGGGCATCGAGCGGCTCGAGTTCGTCCGCGGCGGGGTTTCGAATCTCTTCGGCTCCGGTTCGGTGGCCGGTTTGATCAACTACATCTCGCGGACTGGAAGCGACCGGCCGCAGGGCACGCTTCAGGTCGAATGGGCCGAGAAGGGCCGCGTTCGCGGTGACATCGCCCTGAGTGGCCCACTCGATGCCAATGCCGGCCTCTACTACGCAGTGTCAGGTTACTACCGGAATGACGATGGCCCCATCCGCACGGGGCTTCCGACCAAGGGCGGACAGATCCGCGCCAACATCAAGAAAGAATTCTCGGACGGTTCCGGCTTCGTCACGCTATATGGTCAATACATCAAGGATCGCGTGCAATTCTACCTGCCCTTTCCTTTAGACGGAACAACGCGTGAACGCATACCGGGCAATGACGGCAGCCTCGTCAACTCGGTCCAAACGGCTGCAGTGAGCAACCTCGGCTTCAACACTCCCGCTGGACGGTTCCAGACGTCCATCGCTGACGGCGTCTATACGAACGGCGGTCAAGTCGCACTGGAGTTCAACAAGCAGTTTGGTGACGGTTGGGGATTGAACGGCAAGGCGAAATACTCCCAATATGCCCACAAGTTCGGTTTCTTCCTCGATGGCGACGGCGTGGCGAACGTGCCGCAGACCCAGGCCGGATTCCTTGCGCTTCGCAGCCTACCGACCAACGCCACGTTCACCTATGCCGACGACGGGTCAGCTGTCGCGGCTAGCGCGCTGCTATTCGCCAACCGTTTCCAGGACCGTATCCGGCCGAACCACGACACCACCATCGAGCTCAACCTGACCAAGAAGATCACGAGCGGTGGGATCACGCACAACCTGACCTTGGGCGGTTACTTCGCCGACGCCTGGGCGCGCGACAACACGATCACCACCGCCTACCTCGCGGCCTTCAACAACCAGCCCCGACTCATCAACCTGACGGTGCGCGACAGCCTCGGCAATCCGACGGTCATCTCGAACGGCGGACTGCTCGATGCCGGCCTCGGCTATACCAACAACACCGCGGCGCAGTCGCGCTACGCGGTCTATCTTGCCGACCAGATCGAGGCCGGGCGACTGGTGGTGGACTTCGGCGGGCGCGTCGAATGGACCGATGGCGAGATCGGTCGCGCGCAGACGGCAACCTACATCACCGATACGACCACGCCTAACTTGTCGACTGCCCTACGCAACGTCGTCTGGGAGAACGGCACAGTGGTGTCGGGCAAGGTCAAGGCCTCTAGCTGGGCGCTATCGGCGGGCCTGCTCTACAAGATCTCGCCGAACCTCAACGTCTATATGAACGCCAACCGCGGCTTCTTCTTCCCTGCGCTCAACTCGATCTCGATCAGCGCGTCAGGCCAGACCCAATCCTATCAGCCGGAGATCATCCGGCAGGCCGAAGCCGGCCTCAAGTTCGGCGGCGGCCGGGTAAACGGCTCGCTCTCCGTATTCTACAACGACCTCAAGAACCGCCGCACCGTTCTGCTCGTGAATACCGGAAATGGCGGCGTCACCGAACAGGTGACCGTGGTTTCGACCCGAGCCTATGGCGTCGAAGCAGTATTGGGCGTCAAGCTGTTCGACCATCTGCGCTTCGACGGCAACGTCAGCCTGATCGACGACAAGTTCACGTCGCTCGACATCACGCCGCAGTTCATCGGCAACAAGGAACCCCGACAGCCCAACGTGCTCTATAACGCCGGGCTCTATTACGACGATGGTGCGTTCGATGCGTCGATCGCGAGCACCTATACCGGTCCGAACTACACCGACAATTCCAACGCGATCCGGCTCGGTGGGTTCAGTACTTGGCGTCTGATTGCCGGCTACAAAATTCCCACCGGGAACCGACAGGGCCTGCGGCTTGGCGTCGATGTCTATAATCTGTTCAACAGTCACGGCATCACTGAAGGTTCGCCGCGCCAGGTATCGCAGACGATTGGTGCTTATTTTGTAGGGCGTCCGATCCTACCGCGCCGTATCTCGGCCAAGCTTACCTACACGTTCTGACATGACCACAACCGCCGCGACCCGCGACGAGGAAGCTCGCGCTATCCTCGTCGCCAACGACCGCGGCGGTTACACGGTCCCGAACGGCCGGGTCTATCCTTTCCAGTGGAACTGGGATTCGGCCTTCGTCGCCTTGGGATTTGCGACATTCGACCTGGATCGCGCGTGGCGCGAGATCGAAACTCTGTTCGAAGCGCAGTGGCAGGACGGCTTCCTGCCGCACATCGTCTTCTGGCAGGACGATGCGGGCTACTTCCCGGGTCCCGACCGCTGGCAGACAGGAAGGACTCCGCGCACCTCGGGCATTACCCAGCCTCCCGTGGCGGCGACCGTGGCTCGCGCGCTGTGGGAGCGTGATCCGATCTCGCGCGGCCGGCTGGCAGCGCTGTTCCCAAAGCTGCTCGCCTGGCATCGCTGGTTCTGGCGGAATCGTGACTTCGAAGGTCGCGGCGTCGTGGTGGCGATGCATCCGTGGGAGACCGGTCGCGACAACTCGCCGGAATGGGACGCCCCGGGGATGGCAGTCGATACATCATGCGTCGCGCCCTACGTCCGCCGCGACACATCGCATCTCGATGCGGCGATGCGGCCGACCCAGGCCGAATATGACCGCTACGTTGCTTTAGTCGACTTCGGCCGTTCCGCCGGCTGGGACCACGCCGCGATTGCCCGGTCCAACCCCTTCCGGGTCGCCGACGTCGGCATGTCGATGATCCTGCTCCGCGCCGACCGCGACCTCCAGTCGCTGGCAGTCGAACTGGGCCTCGCCGCGGAGGCCGAAGAGATCGGCGCGAGGATCGCTCTTGCCGAGCGTGGCATCGAATGGCTGTGGAATGAGGAACTCGGCGCGTGGTGTTCCCGAGATACCATAACCGGCAGATCGTCCGGCTACGTTACCAGCGCAACCTTCTTGTCCTGGTACGCCGGTTTAACCGACCCGTCCCGAGATGCCCGGTTGCTCGCCCATGTCGAGCGGATCGGCACTCATGTGCCCTTCCTGATGCCCAGCTTGGACCCGGCTGATCCAGGCTTTCAGATGGTGCGCTATTGGCGCGGACCGGTTTGGGCGGTGCTGAATTACATGATCGGGCTGGGGCTGGCCGAGCGTGGCCACGTCGAACTCGCCACCCGAATGCGCGGCGACACGCAGGCCCTGATCGAGCGGGCCGGGTTCTACGAGGCGTTCGATCCCACCGACGGAGCACCGACGGGTGGAGATTCGTTCTCGTGGACAGCCGCGATCTGGCTATGCTGGACCAATGCTAAATAGAATTCTCTCGGTTCTCGCGGCGTTCGCGGTCGTCACGACATCGTCGGCCTCCAGCGGTGCATCGGGGGATCAGCTTACCCCGCGCCATCGAGAGAAAGAAAGCGGTGCCGGGTTCGACGCCTTGCGGCTTCGCCGCATCGACGACGCGATGCGGGCCGCCATCGCGCGGGGGCAAGTTAATGGCGTGGTCACGCTGCTGATGCGGCACGGCCGGGTCATCCGGTTCAATGCCTACGGTGACGACGATCCGACCACCGGCAAGCCGCTTTCCAAGGACGCCATCTTCCGCATCTTCTCCATGACAAAGCCGGTCACGGCAGTCGCGATGATGATTCTCTACGACGAGGGCAAATGGCGGCCTTCCGATCCGATCGCGATGCATCTGCCCGAATTGGCTAATCTCAAGGTCGCGACCGGTTTCGCTGCCGATGGCACGCCGATCCTCGCGGTCCCGCGCCGCCAGCCGACAGTCGGCGACGTGATGACCCATAGTGCCGGATTCGCCTACGGGCTCAGTCGGACGACGCCCATCGACCGTCTTTATGCGGACGCCCGCCTGTTCGACGTTCCCAACCGCGCGACATTTCTGCATCGCCTTTCCAACCTGCCGCTTGCCTACGAGCCCGGAACCGCCTGGCAGTATAGCGTCGGGATGGACATCGAGGCCGCGATGATCGAGCGGTTGTCCGGGCAGAGTCTGCCGGTTTTCATGGAGAACCGAATCTTCCGACCGCTCGGCATGGTCGACACCGGATTTTTCGTCCCTCCCGAAAAGATGTCCCGGCTCGCAACGCTCTATGCGCCCGCCCCCTCCACGGGAAGACTGACACCTTTCGTCGGCGCCCCTCTTGGCTTGGACGCGACCAGACCGCCTGCCGTCGCCAACGGTGGCGGTGGGCTGGTATCGACGGCCCGCGACTATGGGCGCTTCGCCCAGATGCTGCTCGATGGGGGTCAGTTGAGTGCGGTGCGGATTATTTCGCCGGCCGCCGCCAGGCTGATGATGGCAAACCATCTGCCCGACAGCTTCGCCGGCAACGGATACGGCATCGGCAACTTCGCATACGTCCCGGGCACGGGCTTCGCCTGGAACGGCGGCACCTATACCGATCCGGCGCTGGCCGGGCAGATTGTGGGAAAGGGCACCTATTTCTGGGACGGCGCCGCAGGCACCTGGTTCTGGATCGATCCGGTCAACGACATTGTCTTCGTCGGCATGATACAGCGCCTCGGCGGCCCCGGCGGCCCGGCCTTGCAGGAGGTGACACGACCGCTCGTCTACCAGGCGCTACGACCGCGATGAAGCGTTGACACAACGCTGCGTTCGATCACGGTTCCGTGACGTTGAAGCGGCAAGGTGAACGCGTAGCAAGATATGCCAGGATGGTGCGGGCCGCCTAGGCGGGGCGCTCCAAGAACAGATAATGCCCGCTATGGGGAATTTCATAGGCGACGCCGCAACGCTGGCCGGCGACGAACCTCGCTTCTTCCCGCATCATCCACGGGCGTATTTTTGCCAGCGAGTAGGCAATCACCGCACGACGCGTCGCGGGCGTCGCCGTAGCGGGCACCTGTTCTGCCACGTCCTTCGACGTGTATAGGGCAAGCGACGGCACCTTGATCTTGGTATAACGGGGTGGTGCGGCCATGTCGCCGGCGAGGATCGCGCCGGCTATTGCCGGGGGCGTGCGTGGGCGCAACCCTTCGGGATTGGCCCGCATCGTCGCTGCCAGATCGCTGGAGACTGCCGGAGACCCGACGCCAAGCGCGCCTGCACGCCATCGCGCCATCGCGCCATCGCGCCATCGCCGAGAGGCTAATGAGGTCGGCACCCGCGGGACCCGGTATCGGTGGCAGACCTGCCATGATGCCGGGACCGCCGAGCGGTCGTAGGCGGCATCGAGGGAGATCAGCCGCCGTACCCGATCCGGGTGGTCGGCGCCCAGCGAGCCGAGTTCGCCACCTGCGAGGCTGTGTCCGACAAAGGAAGCCCGGCGGATGCCGAGCCCATCCACGACCTCGATCACATCGCCGACCAGCCGCGTGTTGCCGTAATCTCCGGTAGCTGCGTCCCCCGACAGGCCATACCCCCGTCTGGTGATGGCGATCACCCGGCGCCCACGCCTAAGTAGAGGTGCCAGCTCGTCGAAAATCCGCGCCGAGTTTCCCAGCCCGGCAAGCAGCACGATCGCGGGACCCTTGCCGCCCCAGTCGACATAGTCGATCCGGGTGCCGTCGGACATGGTGCAAAAGGCGTCGACGCCAACGCCGGCATGCCCGCACGAGCGCGCGACGATGCGGACGCTGCCGGCGGCGGGGCCGCCTGTGCCGGCGCGACGACCATCGCCGATAGAGCAAGCAGAGCGCCCGCGAGCCGTTTCACAACTTGTAATCCAACGTCAGTCCGATCATGCGCGGCCGCACCAGAAACTGTTGGGGTCCGCGGATGCCCGTCGTCGCCTGTGAAATACCGCGGACATTGCCGGCGTTCTCGACGAAGGCCGCGATACCGACCGGACCGATTGTCACGCCCGCTCTCAAGTCGAAAAGGTTATAGCCGCCCTGGATCTGCGGATTCGGCGCGAGCTCGCCGGGCGCGCGAGAAAGGTAACGATAGCTGATGCCGAAGCTCGGCGCCAACGGCATGCCAACGGGGGCATAGCTGATCGAATCCGTTATCTGCCAGCGCGGGGCACCCGGCAATCGGCTTCCGGCGGGGGCCAGCGACGGTCTTCCAGTCGACGAACAGCCGGACTAGCAAACCACTTTCCAGGGCTCCCTTGCATGCCCGGGAAGTCGACGACGTGATGCAGAGGCCGCCTTTGGCGGCTGCGATTGCGCCGAAGGTGTCGTTGGTCGATAGGTGCGGCGTCAGGTCGAGACTAGCTGTCTCATCTCCGCGCTGGAATTGCCATGACGAGCCCCGTGATGCCGCCGGTCCCGAAATAATCCGATGGATCGAAAGATCGGAGGGGTGCTCTGGCGTTCCATGCCGCGCGAGATAAGCCGGCGCCGCGACGATCACGCGATGCATCGTGCCAATCAACCGGGCAGTGCCGGCCGTTTCCGGGAGTGCGCCAACGCGAATGCCCACATCGACCGCGTCGCGGACCATGTCCTGTCACCAGTCGTCGAGCATCAGTTCGATATGAAGACGCGGATGGCGTTCGGCGAAGGGGGCGAGCCGTGGAATGACCACCTGGATACCCATGGTAGACGGCATGGCGACCCGCAGCGCGCCTTGCAGGTCGCCGCTTTCCCGGACGCTGCTCTCCGCGTCTTCCAGCGCCGCAAGGATAAGGCTCGACGCGCGCGAGAAATTCCGCGCCTGCCTCGGTCGGGACCACCGCTCGCTTGGTACGGGACAGGAGCCGCGCGCCGAGTCCGGCTTCGGGCTCGGCAATCATCCGGGACACTTGCGATTGCGCGAGACCACATTCCCGCGCCGCTGCGGAAAAGCTGCCGAGCCGGGCCACGCGAGAGCAGAGGCTAAGCGACTGAATGTCCTTCACCGTGCAACCCGTTCCAACTCATCTATTGATGCTGTTCTAGCACAAATATTAGCGGAAAGCAGTGGCTACCGGCATTACCGCCCCCGCGCCATTTCCCCTTCATCGGATCGATGATGATTGCCGACGACGAGACACATGAAGGGAGCCGGTCATGAAAATATCGGGTTCCGTAGTTCTGCTAAACGGCGCCTATGGCGGCATGGGCCGAGACTTCGCAGGTGAGCTGCTGAAACGTGGCGCCGCCAAATTCTACGTCGCAGCACGCGATACGACGTCGCTGCGGGAGATGCTGGCAAGCGACGACCCGCGGTTGGTTTCGCTGCCGCTCGATGTCACGGACCCGGACCAGGTCGCCGCTGCAGCAGGCGTCCCGACCGACGTCACGCTGCTCGTCAACAATGCCGGGTACGCAGCGTTCGAAGGAGCGATCGCCGCCACCGAGGTGGAGGATGCCCGGCGTGAGATGGAGGTCAAATATTTCGGCACGCTCGCGATGACGCGGGCTTTCACGCCCATCCTCGCCAATAATGGCGGAGGAGCCGCGCTCACGACGCTCGGCTTGGTGGCGGGTAATGTGCCTGCGGCAGCGATAAACGGCCTGATCCTGGGCGGTCTCTATGCACTGGCCTGGAAGGTCGCGCCGATCCACCTCCCGGCCGACGACTGGAAAGTCTGGGCGCTGGGATTCGTCGCTGTCGAGTTCGCCTATTACTGGTTCCACCGCGCTAGCCACCGCATTCGCTGGCTCTGGGCGACTCATGCGGTCCATCATTCGGCCGAGCAGATGACCTTGCTCTCGTCGCTGCGGCTGGGCTGGACCAACCTGTTGTCGGCGGGCTGGATCTTCTACCTGCCGTTGATCCTGGTCGGGTTCGACCCGCGGCTGGTGGTGGTTCTGCTCGCATTCAACCTGCGCTATCAGTTCTTCCTTCATACCGAAGCCAGGATATCGCTGGGGTCGCTGGAATGGCTGCTCAATTCACCATCGCACCACCACTGCGTGCATCACGGCCGCAACGACGCCTATCTCGATCGCAATTATGGCGGCGTCCTGATCGTCTTCGACCGGTTGTTCGGTACCTTTCGCGCGGAACGGGAAGAGGACCCCGTCGAGTTCGGCCTGAAAGATCGGCCGCCCGTGACCAACCCTTTCAAGCTCGTCTGGCGAGAATGGTCGGACGTATTCGGTGCCATGCGGACGGCTGGAAACGTGCGCGGTGCCATCGGCGTGGCGATCTCTCCACCAGGCAGCCATGTCGGCAAACCGGACACTCCTCTCTAGGCACGACTTTCCGATGGTGTCCTACGGCCACAACAAGGGGGGAGTGAACGCTTAATCGATCGGGCGAATTTGAAACTCAACCCTCTTGGCCGGGTGGCCGACGCGCATGTCCAAGCCTCCGCTAAAACCGTCGGCACGCGCCCTCAAGCGTGTCCTCAACGCCCGGCCAGCCGATAAGACCTCAAATGATCTCTTGGAGAATCGGCTGATCGACTTGCGCGCCCCCTTAACGAGCGAGGGGCCACGAGCTGGCTGCGAGAAGGCCGACGGTCCGCTAGTCCGAAGAACTGGCCTCGCGCACCTCGATATACATCACGGTCCTAGAAACGTGTACCCGTCTCCGCCGTTTTGCTTGGCGCAGGATCAGCGAGTGCATCGCCGAATAGACCAGGGACAGCCACTGATGCGACACGGCGTTCAAAACCAGATTCTATCAGCATTGATGCCCATAGTCGGATCAGTCATCGCGCGATATGGAAACGCGGATGTCCGGTCACACCGATGCTCTTCTTGCACCTGAGTCCGATCTTTGGCGCGCCGTTCGCCCAGGCGTTCGGATCGCGGTTGTGCGGGGGACCATCCCCCATTCCGATTTCGATGGTTGGGAGAGCCTCGTCCGAAAAGAAGGCATATTGGCCGTCGAGGCTCTCCGCTGGCTCGACGACACGTCGCAGAGCGCCAAAGCGAAATGGAGCACGTCCCCGACCCGCCTGACATCAGAAGAATTGGCTGTGGTCGATTAGGCGAGAACCATGCTGCGCGCGGCCATCGCCAGCGTCGCGGGCTGAACAGAGCGACGAATAGAAGCATATATGAGCTGCCGGTCAGCGGCCGGCCGGATGCGGGCTGGAGCTCCAGAGGAATAAGCTCTGCCAAATTACGACGCGGACGAACCCAACGAAAAAAAGCCGATCATTCTAATACGAACGGCAAAGCCAATGGAATCTCATCTGCCAACGACTCGAGGCCGTCCAAGGCCCCAATTGGTCGATCACATAATGAGCTAGGCCCTCGAAGACACGGTGGGTGCGACAAGAACTTGACCGTGCGAACCGCGCAAAGACGGCCGTCAAAATGTTGGGAAAAATGTTGGGGAGATTTCACTCCGCCGGAAAAACGGAATAAAATCAATGTCTTACACGACGGAATGGTGGAGCCGAGGGGGATCGAACCCCTGACCTCTGCAATGCCATTGCAGCGCTCTCCCAGCTGAGCTACGGCCCCAATCCTTCGCGGGAAGGCGCCGCCCCTAGACGAAGCAGCGCCCCTTTGACAAGCGGGTGTTTCCCGCCTGCCCTACAAAATCAATGGTCGTCTTCGTCGCCGCCGGTCTCGACGCCCAGATCGTCGTCGCCGCCCAGATCGACTTCATCGTCCGCCGACGGCTCTTCGTCCTCGGCGATGTCGATGTCTTCACCCTCGAGATCCGCATCGTCCTTTTCAGGCTTGTCGGTCTTGATGACCTCGAACGGCAGAGGCTGCTTGGACTTCAGGATCGGTTCCGGGTTGAACGCGGTGTTGCACGCGATGCACACCACCGGGTCTTCCTTGCCCAGATCGTAGAAACGCGTCGCGCATTTCGGACACGTGCGCTTCGTGCCCCATTCCGGCTTGACCATGCCGCTAGTTACCTTTCGATTTATGCGATTTTCGGGTTGTGAACCCTAAAGTGGCGCGCGCCTTGCCATAGCGCAAGGGCACTGTCAAAGCCCCGGCGATGAGCCATTCCGCGCCGCAGCCTGTCGAGATTTCCCCAAGAGGTGCGTTGACCGGCCGCGTGACCGTGCCCGGCGACAAGTCGATCAGCCACCGTTCGCTGATGCTGTCCGGGCTGGCGGTCGGGGAAAGCCGGATCGAGGGGCTGCTCGAGGGCGAGGATGTGCTGGCCACCGCCGCCGCCATGCGCGCGATGGGTGTCACGATAGAACGATCCGACGACGGCGTCTGGCGCGTGTGGGGTGTCGGGGTCGGCGGGCTGCTCCAGCCTCAGGCGGCGCTCGACATGGGCAATTCGGGGACGTCGACGCGATTGCTCGCGGGGCTGGTCGCGAGCCATCCGATCACCGCGACCTTCACCGGCGACGCCTCGCTGTCGAAGCGGCCGATGGGGCGCGTGATCGAACCGCTGTCGCTGATGGGCGCGGATATTACCGCGAGCCCCGGCGGCCGCCTGCCGATGATGGTGCGCGGGATCAATCCGGCGGTGCCGATCGATTATACCCTGCCCGTCGCCTCGGCGCAGGTGAAGTCGGCGGTGCTGCTCGCGGGCCTCAACACGCCGGGCGTCACCCGCGTCATCGAGCCGGTGGCGACGCGCGATCACTCCGAACGGATGCTGGCGGGGTTCGGCGCGACGTTGACGGTCGAGGCCACCAATCGCGGGCGAGTCATCGCGATTACTGGTGAGGCCGAGTTGAAGCCGCAGCAGATCGTCGTGCCCGGCGATCCCAGCTCGGCGGCGTTCTGGGCGGTGGCGGCATCGATCGTGCCGGGCAGCGAGGTGACGATCGCCAATGTCGGCCTCAACCCGACCCGCGCCGGGCTGTTCACGGCCCTGCGGATGATGGGCGCCGACATTACCGAGGTCGATCCGCGCACCGTCGGCGGCGAGCCGGTCGCCGACCTCGTCGTCCGCCACGCACCGCTCACGGCGATCGACGTGTCGCCCGACCTCGCGCCGAGCATGATCGACGAATATCCGGTGCTGTTCGTCGCCGCCGCCTTCGCGCAGGGCCGCACGGTGGCGCGCGGGGCGCATGAGCTGCGCGTCAAGGAATCGGACCGCATCGCCGCGATGGCCACCGCGCTCGGCGCATGCGGCGTCGCGATCGAGGAGTTCGAAGATGGCCTGGCCGTCACCGGCACCGGCGGCGATCCGATCCCGGGCGACGCGACGATCGCCTCGCTGCTCGATCATCGCATCGCGATGGCGATGGCAGTGGCCGGACTGCATGCCCGTCAGCCGATAACGATCGACGACGCCGCGCCGGTCGCGACGAGCTACCCGGACTTCTTCACCACGCTCGACGGATTGCGCGTCGCGTGATCGGCCGCCGCGCGTTGCTCGCGGCAGGAGCGGCGTTCGCGGCTAGTTTTGTCCTGCCGCGCTCGCTGGCCGCGCGGGAGCCTGACGGCTATGCGCCGCCCGATCTCGAAAAGATGGTCCCGGTCGAGGGCGGGCGCGTCTATGTCCGCGTCAACGGTGACTTGCGCGGTCCCAAACCGCCGATCGTGATGCTCCATGGCGGACCCGGCGGCACGCACGCCCATTTCCTCCCCGCCCTCGTGCTCGCCGACGAGCGGGCGGTGATCCTCTACGACCAGCTCGACAGCGGCCAGTCGGACCGGCCCGGCGACCCCGCGAACTGGCGCGTGTCGCGGTTCGTCGACGAGGCGGAGTTGATCCGCAAAGCACTCGGCGTCGATCGCTGGCATCTGCTGGGACATAGCTGGGGCGGCACCCTCGCGCTCGAATATGGCGCGCGGCGGCCGGCGGCGTTGCGCGGACTGGCGCTGGCCAGCCCGCTCATCTCGACCAGAAGCTGGATCGCCGACGCCAATGCATTGCGCGCTTCATTGCCCACCGGCGTCCAGGCCGACATCGCGCAATGCGACGTCGCGCCGGGGCCGGTCTGCGACACTGGCACGAACGCCTTCTATCGCGCCTTCAACGGCCGCGAGCCGGCGACGACGGCCGCCGTCGCCTATGCCCGCGCGCATCCCGATGGGTTCAACCCGAAACTCTATTACGCGATGTGGGGCGCCAGCGAGTTCGTCTCGACCGGCAGCTTGCGCGACTATGATGGCGAGCCGCTGCTGGCGAAGCTGGACGGCAAGCGGACCTTGTTCCTGGGCGGCCAGTATGACGAGGCACGCCCCGCCACGCTCGCCGGTTTCGCCGCGCGCGTGCCCGGCGCCGAATTCGCCACCATTCCCGGCGCGGCGCACGGTATCTTCGCCGATCGGCCCCAGGAAACGGTCGCGTTGATCCGCGCGTGGCTGGCGCGACAGGATGCGCTCGCCTAGGTTCGGGCGAATGAAGGGAATCGCATGATCATCGCCGTCGACGGCCCCGCCGCCAGCGGCAAGGGCACCATCGCCCGCGCGCTCGCCAAGCATTACAAGCTCGCCCATCTCGACACTGGCCTGCTCTATCGCGCCGTAGCGGAAAACGTGCGCCGCATGGAGCTCGACCCGGCGATCGAGGCCGACGCGGTCGCGGCGAGCAATTTCCCCGACGAATTGCTCGACGACCCCGTGTTGCGTAGCGACGACGCCGGGCAGCGCGCGTCGATCGTCTCCGCCCACCCGCTGGTCCGCGCCGCCTTGCTCCAGCGCCAGCGCAAGTTCGCGCAACAGCCAGGCGGCGCGGTGCTCGACGGGCGCGACATCGGGACCGTGATCGCACCCGACGCCGACGCCAAATTGTTCGTTAAGGCGACACCCCAGATTCGCGCGCGCCGCCGCCATGCGGAGCTGAAGGGACACGGCTCGACGATCAGCCTCGACAAGGTGCTGGCCGACATCCGCGCGCGCGATCTGCGCGATACCGGCCGCAACGCCGCGCCTTTGGTCATGGCGGCGGACGCGGGCATCCTCGACACGAGCTTCCTGTCGATCGAGGCGGCGGTTATCCGCGCGATCGAATTGGTCGAACGGCAACGCGCGCTGAAGGCGTCAGCTTGACGCCAGCTTTTCGCGCCACGGCCTGGCGAGACCGTGATAGAGCCGCTCCTTGCATATCAGCGCGGACACGGCGTGAGCGATCAACGCAGCGAGAAAAAGCGGCAGGATCAACCCGCGACTGGCGGTCGCTTCGACAATGATGATCACCGCGGTCAACGGCGCGCGAACGACCCCCGTGAAATACGCGACCATCCCCAGCAACACGACCGCCCCGCCGGGATCGTCGGGAAAGAGAACACGTAGCACGGCCCCCAATCCCGACCCGGTCGCAAGCGATGGCGCGAAAATCCCGCCAGGCAATCCTCCCGCAGCCGTTGCCAGCGTCGATCCGAACTTGGCGGGGCCGAACCACCACGGCGCATTGGTGCCGTCGATGATCGCCCGCGCCGCCGAATAGCCGGTTCCCCAGGTCAGGCCGGTCGCTACGCCGAGCAACGCCACCGCGACGCCGCAGATCAGCGCCCACACGATCGGCCGTTCGTCGAGGAAGGGCAGCCAGCGCCGCTTCGCCACCCCGACGCCAAGCATCAGACGAGCAAATAAGCCACCGGTCAGCCCGCCCAACACGCCCGCCACCGGCGCGACGCGCAACACCGCGCCAATCTTCATCGTCTGCCCAACCGCGCCGAAATAGACGTAATCGCCGGAAAGACCGAGGCTGACGACACCCGCGATCAGAATCGTGGTCATCACCAGCAGCGCTACACGTTGCTCGTACGCGTCGGCCAGTTCCTCGATTGCGAAGGTCACACCGGCCAAGGGCGTGTTGAACGCCGCGGCGACGCCGGCTGCGCCTACGGCGATGATCATCGACGAGCGCAGGGGCGCACGCAGGACGCGATGATAGAAAGTCATGATCGCAGCCGAAACTTGTACCGTCGGTCCCTCGCGTCCGACGGAAGCGCCGCACAACAATGCCGCGACAGTGAACAAGCACTTGAGCGCCGCCGCCTTCAGCGAAATCAGCGTGTGCGACGCCTTCTTCACGTCGTGCGCCGCCGCAATGACCTGCGGAATGCCCGACCCCGCCGCCTCAGGCACGATGGCCCGCGTCAGCCAGGCAATCGCGGCAAAGCCCAAGGGCGTGATGGCCAGCGGCCACCATGGATGAAGCCGCGTCAGATCTTCGAAGGCTATACTGGCGCGGTCGGCCAGCCGCGCGAACAACAGCGCGGCGAGCCCGATAGTGACCGCCCCCGCCCCCATCGCGATGCGGCGCCGCCAGACGGCGGAGGCTGGGCCATGCCGCTTGAGCAACACGCGCCACCGCCGGTTGAAGGTGATCGGCATGGCGGCCGCATAACCGCGCCCGCGTCAAAAAGCCAAGACCTACGCCACCTTGCCTTAACGCGCCCTCGGCGCTATGTGCGCCCCCGTCCAGCGAGCAGGTTCTCGCGGAGGTCGGCGTGGCGGGTTTCCTGTCGCGCCCTTTTCGCTTTTGCGGCGCATCGCTTTCCTCCGCCTTCCCGTTCGTTCGGATGCCGTGCCGGCATGCGGCCGTCGCGGCGTTTTGGCCAAGACCACCGGAGACAACCGGTTGGCCGGAAAACATTGATTAGGAACTCGAATTTATGGCTTCTGCCGCAACCCCGACGCGCGACGATTTCGCGAAATTGCTCGAACAGACCCTGGGTGACGCCGACGGCTTCGAAGGCCGTGTGGTGCATGGCACCGTTACCGGCATCGAAAACGACATGGCCGTCATCGACGTCGGCCTGAAGTCCGAAGGCCGCGTGCCGCTGCGCGAATTCGCAGCCCCCGGCCAGAAGGCCGACCTGAAGGTCGGTGACGAAGTCGAGGTCTATGTCGACCGCGTCGAGAACGTGCACGGCGAAGCGATGCTGTCGCGCGACCGCGCCCGCCGCGAAGCCGCGTGGGACAAGCTGGAAGCGGAGTTCACGCAGAGCGCCCGCGTCGACGGCGTCATCTTCGGGCGCGTCAAGGGCGGCTTCACCGTCGACCTCGACGGCGCCGTGGCGTTCCTGCCCGGTAGCCAGGTGGACATCCGCCCGGTTCGCGACGTCCAGCCGCTGATGGACATCCCGCAGCCGTTCCAGATCCTGAAGATGGACCGCAAGCGCGGCAACATCGTCGTGTCGCGCCGCGCCGTGCTCGAGGAAACCCGCGCCGAACAGCGTTCGGGCCTGATCCTGAGCCTGGCCGAGGGCCAGATCATCGACGGCGTCGTCAAGAACATCACCGATTACGGTGCGTTCGTCGACCTGGGCGGCATCGACGGCCTGCTCCACGTCACCGACCTGTCGTACAAGCGCGTCGGCCATCCGTCGGAAGTCCTGAACATCGGCGACACCGTCAAGGTTCAGATCATCCGCATCAACAAGGACACGCAGCGCATCTCGCTCGGCATGAAGCAGCTCGAGAGCGATCCGTGGGACGGCGCCGCCGCCAAGTATCATGTCGGCGCGAAGATGACTGGCCGCGTGACCAACATCACCGAATATGGCGCGTTCGTCGAACTGGAAGCGGGCATCGAAGGCCTGGTCCACGTTTCGGAAATGAGCTGGACCAAGAAGAACGTCCATCCGGGCAAGATCGTCTCGACTTCGCAGGAAGTCGATGTCGTGGTGCTCGAAGTCGATGAGGACAAGCGTCGCATCTCGCTGGGCCTCAAGCAGGCCCAGGCCAACCCGTGGGAGGCCTTCGCGGCTGCGCACCCGGTCGGCACCGAGGTCGAGGGCGAAGTCAAAAACGCCACCGAATTCGGCCTGTTCATCGGCCTCGACAACGATGTCGACGGCATGGTCCACATGTCCGACATCGCCTGGGGCATTTCGGGCGAGGACGCGCTCAACCTGCACCGCAAGGGTGAGATGGTGAAGGCGATCGTGCTCGACATCGACGCTGAGAAGGAGCGCATCTCGCTCGGCATGAAGCAGCTCGAGCGTGGCGGCCCGTCGGGCGCCCCGTCGGCAGCGGCAGCGGCGTCGGGTGACAAGCTCAACAAGAACGCCATCGTCACCGTCACCGTCCTCGAAGTCCGCGACGCGGGCCTCGAAGTTCAGGTCGGCGAAGACGGCGCGACCGGCTTCATCAAGCGCACCGACCTCGGCCGCGACCGCGACGAGCAGCGTCCGGAGCGGTTCCAGGTCGGCCAGAAGTTCGACGCGATGGTGACGGGCTTCGACCGGTCGAAGAAGCCGACCTTCTCGGTCAAGGCGATGCAGATCGCCGAAGAGAAGCAGGCGGTCGCCCAATACGGTTCGTCCGACTCGGGCGCGTCGCTCGGCGACATCCTGGGCGAAGCTCTCAAGGCTCGCGACACCAAGAAGTAAGCACCAAAATGGGTAGTATCGCCCCGATACTACCCATTTTGTCGCCGTTTAGTCGCGAATCAGTCCTATTGTCGGACGCACTTTCGTTTTATGGAGTTGCTCAGGGAAGGTTATCACCTCGGCCGATGGGCCTTGGCGATAATGGCATACGGCTGTCCGATAGTTTCGTGCGGCTGGTGTTGGGAGACTGAGTGAAGATGATCCGTTCGGAACTTATTCAAAAGCTGTCGGACGCCAACCCGGACCTCGCGGCGCGCGATGTCGAGGCGATCGTCACTACCTTTTTCGACGAAATTTCGCGGCGGCTGGCCGCCGATGGTCGCGTGGAGCTACGCGGCTTCGGCGCCTTTTCGACTCGCGCACGCGACGCTCGCACCGGCCGCAACCCGCGCACCGGGGAACTGGTGGCGGTGGACGCGAAACGCGTGCCCTATTTCAAGCCCGGCAAGGAGATGCGGGTCAAGCTGAACGTCTGAGGGAACTTAGGGCGAGCGGAGCAAAGCCAGCGCACCTCAAGGGCTACGCACGTTCGGCGCGCCAACCTCCCAAGTCAACGACCGACTACGACCCGGCTCCGCCGGGTCGCTGATTCCTGGGCAATAGCAGCCGTTCGGCGCCAGCCCTCGGATCAAATCTATGGTGCGGACGGCGGGACTCGAACCCGCACACCCAATGGGCGAGGGATTTTAAGTCCCGTGCGTCTACCAATTTCGCCACGTCCGCGCTGCCGATCGAATGGCAAGCTATGGGACGGGACGCAAGCGAAGCTTGCCGTTGGCGCCGACGCGTCGAAACTGGCATGACGCGGGCGATGACCTTGCGCCGCTGGCTCCTCCCCCTGCTTGCTTTGTGCGCCGCCCCCGCGTGCCAGCAACGGCCCGACAAGGGCCCGGTGGTCGTGTCGGTGATCGGCAGCCGCCCCGTATTTGTCGACGTCAACAAGCGCAACGCCGACGAGGCGCAACGCCTGCTGCTCGATTCGACGGCGCAGGGGCTGGTGCGGTTCGACGCCGCCGGCCAGATCGAACCTGGCCTCGCCGAGCGATGGAACGTGATCGACGACGGCCGCACCTACATCTTCCGGCTGCGCGAAGCGCAATGGAACGACGGTTCGAAGGTCACCGCGGCCGACGTCGCGGCGATCCTGAAACGTGCGATCGCGCCCGCGTCGCGCAATCCGCTCAAGCCGTTTCTGACCGCGATCGACGACATCGCGGTGATGACCGACGCCGTGATCGAGGTCCGGCTGAGCCGCGCCCGGCCCGATTTGCTCAAATTGTTCGCGCAGCCCGAACTGTCGATCCTCCGGGAAAAGCCCATTGGCGGGGCGGGACCGTTTCGCATCGGCGCGACCGGCGGCGGCATCCTCCTCAGTCCCGCGATCGATCCGGTGCGGTCGCCCGAGGATGAACCCCAGGGGCCGTCGCCCGAACAGGATGTACGGCTGATCGGGGAGCGTGCGGCGCGCGCCATAGTCAGGTTCGCCGCGAAAGAATCGGATTATGTCGCCGGCGGCTCCGTCGATAACTTTCCGCTCGTCGCCCGCGCGCAAATCGCGCCGACCAATATCAAGTTCGATCCGGCGGCGGGCCTGTTCGGGCTGGCGATCGTCCGGCGCGACGGGTTGTTGTCCAGCGTGGAGGGACGCGCCGCGATCGCCCAGGCGATCGACCGCGCGGCGCTGATCGCCGCGATCACGCCCGACTGGGGCCAGCCGGTCGAGCGGCTGGTGCCAGACAAGCTCGATTCGGCGGCGGCGCCGGCGGTGCCAGCGTGGGCAGCGCTGACGCCCGACGCTCGGCTGGCGGCGGCGCGCGACGCCGTCGCGAAATATCGCGCGGACAATCCCGGCCCGATCGTGTTGCGCATCGCATTGCCCCCGGGTCCGGGCGGCACCATGCTCTACGGCCAGATCGCCGCGCGGTTGATCCTGATCGGCGTGCAGCCGCAGCGCCTGGCGATGAATGAGGATGCCGATCTGCGGCTGGTGGACGCGGTCGCGCCCTATGACAGCGCGCGCTGGTATCTCGCAACCGCCTGCGTCTTCTGCAACGACGATGCCCGCGCGGCGCTGGATGCGGCGCGCGACGCGCCCGACATGGCGACGCGCGCGCAACGGATCGCGGAGGCGGACGCGCTGATCTCCTCCGATGTCGCCTTCATTCCCATCGCGACGCCGCTGCGTTGGTCGTTGGTGTCGTTGCGGCTCAAGCAATGGCAAGGGAACGCGCGGGGCTGGCATCCATTGAATCATCTGCGCGCCGACACCAATTGAGTCGGACTATGGTCAATACCACGCGTATGCAGATGCCCGATCTGGGCGCCATCGTCCCCACCGGGCGCGACGCCGCGTCCGTGCGCCGGCGCGTCGAAGCGCTGGAGCATCTGCTTGAGGGGCTGTTCACGATCCCTGGCATCAAGCGCAAGGTCGGACTCGACGTCATCCTCGACGTGCTGCCGGTTGGCGGTGACGTGATCGGCGCGGCGATGGGCGCTTATATGGTGTGGGAAGCGCGCAACCTGGGGATTTCCAAGGTCCAGATGGCGCGCATGTTCGGCAATGTCGGCACCGACTTCCTGCTCGGGTTGATCCCGTTCGTCGGCGCGATCCCCGACTTCTTCTTCCGGTCGAACACGCGCAACCTGAAGATCATCAAGAAGCATCTCGACAAGCATCACCCCTCGACCGCGGTGATCGAGGGCTAGCGCCGCCGTCCGCTCCCCCGCCAGATCCTGAGCGAGGCGTTGTCGGCGAGTCCCCCCGTCCCCGCCTTGCAGCGCGTGTAATTGAACCGCGTGTCGAGGCACAGCCACAGTTCGTCGAGCCATCCGCGCTTGGCGGTAACGCGCACGGCGTCCGCCGGAACACCAGGATTGGCCGCAGCGAAGGCGGCGGTGAACTGGCCGACTGTCAGCGGCCCGCGCGACAGCGCGTTCATGTCGGGATAGCGAAGCTTCGCATATAGCCGACTCGATTTGCCGAAATATTCGGACGGCGTGATGCCCATGCACGTGCCGTGCTTCGCCCATTCATGCTGCATCAGCTGCGCCGACGGCGTCGCGCACATCATCCCCTTGATCGTCGCGGGCGGCAGCAGGGTGGTCGCCGCGCAATATTGCGGCCAGTCCTTCCCGACGCCGTCGGGCCACAGACCGTGCAGCGTGAAACCGAAGCGGTTGCCGCTGCCACATTGAAAGCGCGCGGCCGGCGTGAACCCGCCAGTGCGGCAGAATTGCGGGGACCAGGTGATCGCCAGCGTATAGCCACCGATCGGTAGGTTGCGCTGCGGCTCGCTCGCCGACGGCAAGTCCGGGCGCGGACGCGGCGGCGCGCCCGGCGCGGCGCAGACCAAAGCCTGCGCGCTGGCGATTCCCGGCGCGACCGCCAGCGCCACCGCGGCGATCCGCGCGATACGCTTCATGCTTTCTCTCCGAACCAGACCCGTGCATCGGGCCGGAACAACAAATAGACGGCGACCGCGTTGAGCACGAGCGCCGCGACGGCCAGCCAGCCCGCGGGATCGTTCGGCACGTTGCCCGCCAGGATCGCATAGCCCGACCCGAGCAGCGACAGGCAGAACCATCCCACGACAATCCATTTCGCGACCGCATTCGGCACCCGCGCGGTGAAATACCACAGGGCCAGCGAAACGGTGTAGATGAACACATAGAGCAGCGGCAGGAACCACGGCCCCAGCGTCGCGCGGATCTGCTCCACCTCCTGCGTCTGGTTGTTCACCGCCCATGTCATCGCGGTCACGACGACGCCGAGCAACAGCGACCCCAGATAGGCATATTCGTAATAGACGATCGACTTCGGCCGCATCGTATCCCCCAAAATCCAATGTTTCAGCTTGTCAGTCTCTTAGGACGAAATCCAGCCCGATGTCGGCGGCCGGGGCCGACTGGGTAAGCCGCCCGACGCTGATATAGGTGACGCCGGTTTCGGCGATCGCGCGGATCGTGTCGAGCCGCACCCCGCCGGACGCCTCGGTCGGCACGCGGCCGCCGACCAGAGTCACTGCGCCGCGCAGGGTCGGCACGTCCATATTGTCGAGCAGCAGGTGAGTTGCCCCCGCCGCCAGCGCGGACTCTATCTGGTCGACGCGATCGACCTCTACGATGATCCGCGCAATGCCCGCGTCCTTCGCGCGTCGCACCGCCTCGCCGACCGATCCGGCAACCGCGACGTGATTGTCCTTGATCATCGCCGCATCCCACAATCCCATGCGATGGTTGGTCGCGCCGCCCATCCGCGTCGCATATTTTTCGAGCAGACGCAGCCCGGGGATCGTCTTGCGCGTGTCGAGCAGGGTCGCGCCGGTCCCGGCGATCCGATCGACATAGGCGCGCGTCATCGTCGCGATGCCCGAGAGATGCTGGACGGTGTTGAGCGCCGATCGTTCGGCCGTCAGCATCGCGCGGGCGTTCCCCGTAAGCCGCATAAGGTCGCTGCCCGCCGCCGCCGGATCGCCATCCGCCGCAAGGATCTCGATCTCCACACCCGCATCGAGCGCGCGGAAGAACGCCGCCGCGATCGGCAGCCCGGCGACGACGATCGCATCGCGGCTGTCCATCACGCCGGCAAAGCGCGCGTCGGCGGGGATGACGGCGGCAGAGGTAATGTCACCCCCTTCCCCCATATCCTCGGCGAAGGTGGCGCGAACGAAGGCGTCGATGTCGAAGCCGGGAATGTCGAAAGCGGTTTCCGTCATGGTGCGGCCTCTGCCATGATCGGCGCCGAGCGACCACCCCGAAGGAGCCGATCATGACCGCCTATGCCGCCCTGCTCCGCGCCGTGAATGTCGGCGGCACCGGCAAACTGCCGATGACCGAGCTGACCGCGATGTGCGAGAAGGCCGGGTTCGCGAAGGTGAAGACCTATATCGCGAGCGGCAACGTCGTCTTCACCAGCGGAAAGGACGAGGCGACGGTCAAGGCGACGCTCGAAAAGGCGATGCAGGATTATGCGGGCAAGCCGGTCGGCGTGATGGTGCGGACCGCGGCGGAAATGGCGGCGGTGGCGAAGGCGAATCCCTTCCCCGACTCGCCCGGCAACCGCGTCGTCACGATCTTCCTCGACGACACGCCGCCGCAGCACACCGCCGACGAAGCCAGGAACGTCGATGGCGAGGAGATCGCGCTCGGCGCGCGCGAAATCTACGTGCGCTACACCGATCACGGCATGGCGGATTCGAAGCTCATCGTCCCGGCCGCCAAGGCCGGCACCGGTCGCAACATGAACACCGTCGTCAAGCTCGCGGCGATGGCGGCGGCGTTGGGCGGCTGAATCCGAGCATCGGTCCGCCTCGCTGCGGGACACCCTGACCCATTGCCGCGTGGCGGCGAATAGCGGAGACTTGGGGAAACGGAGGACCGACATGGGCAAGGACAAGAAGGATGGCGGCGACGAGCTCCAGCGCGGGCTGGTGCAGATGCAGCTCGCCCATATGCAGGACGGCACGCGGACGATCGTCGTCGTCGAAGGGCGCGACGGCGCGGGCAAGGACAGCACGATCGCGGCGCTGACCGAGCATCTGTCGGCGCGCTCGACCCGGATCGTCGCGCTGCCCAAGCCGAACGACCGCGAAAAGACGCAATGGTATTTCCAGCGCTATATCGCGCACTTGCCCGCCGCGGGCGAACTCGTGATCTTCAACCGCAGCTGGTACAACCGCGCCGGGGTGGAGGTGGTCAATGGCTTCTCGACAGTGGAGGAGCAGGCGCAGTTCCTGAAGGACGTGCCCGATTTCGAACGGATGCTGGTCGAAAGCGGGATCAAGCTCGTGAAGCTATGGCTCGACATCACCAACGCCGAGCAGAGGGAACGGCTCGACGATCGCGCGACTAATCCACTCAAGGCCCTGAAACGCTCGCCCTTGGATGCCGTCGCGCAGGACAAGTGGGACGATTACTCCAAGGCGCGCAACACAATGCTGATCGCCACGTCGAGCGCGGTCGCCCCCTGGGTCTGCGTGCGCGCCGACCACAAGAAGAAGGCGCACAAGGCCACGATCCGCCACATCCTCCGCACGCTGGCCCCCAACGAGGTGGCGAAGACGGTCGAGGTGCCGGACGCGGAGGTGTTGTTCCCGTTCGAAGCGAAGGCGGTGGAGGATGGGCGGTTGGAGAAGTAGCTCAAGCTTCTTCGCCAACCGCCTCCAAGAACGCATGTCAGCCCCATCTGCCGATATAAATGCCGGTGATACGATGATAATTGCCCGGCCCCGTCGCAGGGCTGGTTTCTAACGTAATTTCAGCATCTCTACTGAATGCAAGAATGCCGAGAGCAGCATGTGACGAATTGGCATCCGTCGCGAACGTTTCTGGCCTATCGGTGAACTGGAAATACAGTTCTCCGGTTTCGGCTGCGCGAATTCCTTTTACTTTAGTCATTTCCACCTCCTGAAGTTACTCAAGGAAGGTGGCAGTGATCACATAGTACGCAATGACAACGGTCCAAATCGGCCTAATCTCTCAATCCCCCGTCACCCGGACCGACCCCAAATCCCCCATCCCCACCGTTCCGCTCGCCATCGCGAGCATCGCGTCGAGGCTCTTTTTCGCCTTCAGCCGCAGGCTTTCCTCGATCTCGATCCGCGGCTCGAGGTCGCGCAGCGCGATGTAGAGTTTCTCCATCGTGTTGAGCGCCATATAGGGGCAGATGTTGCAGTTGCAGTTGCCGTCCGCGCCCGGCGCGCCGATGAAATGCTTGTCGGGCGCGGCCTTTTCCATCTGGTGGATGATGTGCGGTTCGGTCGCGACGATCAGCGTGTCGCCCGCCATCTCCCCCGCGAACTTCAGGATGCCGCTGGTCGACCCGACATAATCGGCATGGTCGAGGATATAGGGCGGGCATTCGGGGTGCGCGGCGATCGGCGCGCCGGGGTGCTGCGCCCTGAGCTTGAGCAATTCGGTCTCGCTGAACGCCTCGTGCACGATGCACACGCCCGGCCACAGCAGCATGTCGCGCCCGGTCTTGCGCGCCAGATAGCCGCCCAGATTCTTGTCCGGGCCGAAGATGATTTTCTGGTCCTTCGGGATCTGGCTCAGAATCTTTTCCGCTGAGGAGCTGGTGACGATGATGTCGCTGAGCGCCTTCACCTCGGTCGAGCAGTTGATGTAGGTCAGGGCGATCGCATCGGGATGCTGCGCGCGGAACGCGGCGAACTGGTCGGGGGGGCAACTGTCCTCAAGCGAACACCCGGCGTTGAGGTCTGGCAGCACCACGACCTTGTCGGGCGACAGTATCTTGGCGGTCTCCGCCATGAACTTGACGCCGCAGAATGCAATCACCTCGGCATCGGTCGCCTGCGCCTTTTTCGACAGATCGAGACTGTCACCGACGAAATCGGCCAGGTCCTGGATTTCGGGCTTCTGATAGTAATGCGCCAGGATCACCGCGTTGCGCTCACGCCGCAAACGGTCGATTTCGGCGCGGAGGTCGAGGCCCTTCAGGTGCGGATGCTGTTCCATGGCACGGACATGGCCCCGTGGCGCGCCGCGATCAAGCGGCTAGCGCCCCGTAACCAGCGGACCAGTCGGCGGTGGCGGAAAATCGAACGGCGGCACGTCGGCGCCCGGCGATCCGGCGGTGACCGAATTGTAGAGCGCGGTGCCGACGGGACTGTAGGTCACCGCTTCGGTCACGATGAAAGCCGCGATCATCACCGCAATGCCGCGGCCCCACGCCGGATGCACCACGCCGGCGCGGCGATAATCGGCGACCACACCGATTATCGGGAAGATCATAACGACGGCGAACGTCGCTTCCCATGCCCAGGGCACCAGCAAAGGGACTGGCAGCAGCCGCCCCAATGCCGGATCGAGCAGCATCGCCATCCCGCAGTAATGCAGCCGCCGATGCCATTCGGTGCGCCGCCGCATCACGATCGCGGCGATCGTCAGTCCGGCAAATGTAAAGACGGTCACCGGGTCGAAGACCAGGAACTGGACCGGCCGAAAGAAGAACGGCACGTGGCCCGCGCGCACCATCGCCACCGTCACCGCGCAGCCGAGCACGACCATCAGCACCATCCACCCCGCGCCGATCCAGCCCAAGGTACGATGCAACGCCATCGACCCGCGAGTGATGAAAATGTTCTGCAGGACGTAGAGCACCATCCAGCCCATGAAGACGAGGGCATGTGCGTGAACCAGGGGCGGCGCGCCGAAGCTGGACCGACCCATCGCGAGTTGAAGCGAGAAGCCGGCAACGATGGTCGCCGCCATCACAAACGCCATCACCAAGAAGAAATTGTCGTCGCGCGTCGGCGCGATATGCGGTGCGGCCAGTGTCGCCATGATGTTCCCCCCGGAAAATCCCGGGCGAGCGAATATCATTTCAGGGCGCGGGGCGCCAGCCGTCGTCCTGTTCGGCAACCAACCCGCGCGCCTGCAAGTCGATCAGGTGCGCCAGGACCGATCGTTCGGCTGCAGGGAACAAGCGCGGATCGATCCCGGCGTACATCTTCTCGACCATCGCAGGGACGGTCTGCGGGCCGGTCGCGAGCAGCCGGACGATCTGCCCCTCGCGCTGTTTCCGGTGGCCGATCAACCCACGGACCAGCCGCTGCGGCCGGTCGACCGGGTCACCGTGCGCCGGATAATAGATCCGGTCTTCGCGGCCCTGCAGCTTCGCCAGGCTGTTCAAATATGCCGCCATGTCGCCATCGGGTGGCGAGACGATCGTGGTCGACCATCCCATCACATGGTCGCCGGTGAACAGCGCCCCGAAACCTTCTTGAGCCTCGGGCAGGGCGAACGCCAGATGGTTGCTGGTGTGGCCGGGCGTCGAGAGCGCGGTCAGCGTCCACCCTTCGCCTGACACGCTCTCCCCCTCCACCAGCACGCGATCGGGCGCATAATCCTTGTCGAAGCTCGCATCGGCGCGCGGGCCTAGATCGTCGAGCGCGAGCGGCGCACATCCGACGATCGGCGCGGCGGTTGCGCCCTTGAGCGGGACGGCTCCTGGACTGTGGTCGCGGTGGGTGTGGGTGATGACGATCGCGGTCACCGGGCGACCGGCGATCGCGGCGATCAGTGCGTTGATATGATCAGGATTGTCCGGGCCAGGGTCGATCACCGCTAGATCGGTGGTCCCGACCAGATGCGTCTGCGTACCGGTGTGCGTGAACGGCGACGGATTGTTCGCCAACACCCGCGTCACCAGCGGTTCCAGGACCTGCGGGACGCCGGGTTGTTGTTCATCCATATCCGGCTGATGCCGAGCGGGCGGCGGTTTGGCAAGGAACGGGTTCGGGGTGGCGCGTGACCGGCACCACCCCTCGCCCCCTCCCTCCGGCTCGTTCGATCAATCGCGCTCGGCGCGGTCCGATTCCATATCACGGATCGATTCGTCGATCCCCTCGAGCGCTTCGCGGCGCGCGTCGGCCGGCATGTCGACGTTGCCGGCAATGCTGGCGCGGGCGCTGCGCAGACCCTTCAGCGCGCGATCATAGGCCATGCGCTGGATATCCCTGCTCTTGACCGCATTGTCCGCGCTGATCGAGGCGAGCCGCTCGATACGGTCGGTGCAGATGATCATGATCTTCTTGTCGCCGCGCGACTTGTCGATGACCATGCTCTCGCGCTTGCCGTTGCCGCCACCGCACCGGCGCGAGCGGACGTCTGGTATGTTCTTGAGCTCGGGTATGTTCGCCAGTTCGGGCATGTCCGGGACGTCGGGGATATCCTTGATATCCTCGCTGATCGTGTTGCCGTCCTTGTCGATCTTGACGATCTTGATCTTCTTGACGCGTGTCGGCGCTTCGGGCGCGGACGGCGGCGAGGCGGCTTTAGGGGGTGCCGGCAATTCGCTACCCTCGGGCATAGCGGGCGGTGCCGGCGGCGCACTCTGCAGCTTGGCGCCGATCCGCGCGTCGAGCTTCGAGATGTCGATGCCGGTCGCCTTCTCGACGCCGGCGCGCACGCTGGCGGCAGCGGCGGTGCCGCTGGCGGTGCCCGCCAGTCCGACGATCATCAGCGCAGCGACGGCCGTACCGCCTAGCGCCAGGCGAGTCCGCGACCGCGGTCCGGTGGTAAGCATCCTCAATCGTCCTTTCAGGTCATTTATCGTGTGAAGGTGGCAGGCCGCCGACACTGCGCCGCCATGCGCCGCCTTGACGATGGCGCAGGCATAGGTGTGGCGGTCGATCGGCGATCGCCCAGCGAGCACACGAGCGTCGTTGGCCATTTCCTGGTCGCTGCGGTACGCGCGGAAGGCACGCCACGCGATCGGGTTGAACCAGTGCAGCGCGAGCACGCCAAGCGCGATCCAGTTGGCGAAGAGGTCGCCGCGCTGATGGTGGCCGATCTCATGCGCCAGCGCGAGTTCGCGCTCGTCGGCATCGTAGCGCTCGGAGAAATCGCGCGGGAAAGCAACGTAGCGGCGGAAGATGCCGAACGCGAGCGGCCCCGACGCCGCCTCGGTCTCGATCACGTCGATCGCCCCGGCGCGCTCGGCGAGAGTGCTCCCGGCGATCATTCGCTGGCAGAAGCGCCAATGGCTGACCGTGTGCCAGCACAGAAACGCCGCCGCGCCGACACCCCACAGCACGGCCAAGGGTAAGCCGAGCGAGGAAAACAGGGATGCGGGCGCAGCGGCCGAGCCTCCGAGCGGCTCGATCACGTAAACCGTCAGCGTCTGGGTCAAATCGGGGGCCGCCGCCGTAGCGGCCGTTGCCGCGCTCCGCCACGCCGGCAATTGCGGGAGCGGCGGCAGGACCAGCCGGATCGCCGGCAACGCCCATAGCGCATAGGCGATGCCGGGACCGAAACTCCGGCGCACGGGGCCGCGGATGACGAGCACGATCGCCATCAGCACGGTGGAGGCGATCAGTGCCTCGATCATCCAGCCGATCACGACTTCAGATCCTTCAGCAGCGCCTCGATCTCGGCGATGTCCTGGTCGGTCAACTGGTCGCGTTCGGCGAGATGCGCGACGAGCGGCGTCAGCTTGCCGCCGAACAGCCGGTCGATCAGCCGCTGCGATTCACCCGCGACATAATCCTCCCGCGCGACGATAGGGCGATAGAGGTATCGGCGCCCATCCTCCTCATGCGCGATCGCGTTCTTGGCGAGCAGGCGGCCGAGCAAGGTCTTGACAGTGTTCGCGCTCCAGTCGCGCTCACGCGGCACGCGTTCGGCAACGTCCTGGGCGCTGAGCGGGCTTTGCTCCCACAGCACCTCCATGACGGTGTGTTCGGCATCGCTGATACGTTCGGCCACGACTCGCTCCTGCTATGACTACGCCTGTAATCGCATTGATTACTATTGTGGTCAAGCTAGGTTGGAACTGGGTCGCGCAATAGTCGGCAAATTTTACAAGTACGTCGAACCGCGTTGGAGCGTTAACCATCGAACGTGGCAGAAATCCTGCCTCCGTCCGACTTGGCACGCGCTCTGCAATGTAACGCGTGCCCGAGCGGTTTCCCGCTTCAGCAGGGGTGGACCGGCGCTCCCCCCGATCTCGCGCCGGTCCACCCTCACCCGGGTCTCACCAACAGACTATTCGGCGGCGACGGCGATTCTTTCGTCGTGCGGCACGCCCGGAAAACGCCATCCCGCACCCGCATTGGCCCGCGCGGCGGCATGTGCCATCGCCCGGGGATAGATATTGCCGAGCAAATGTTCGAACGTCCGCCGCCAACTGAAATTGGCCTCGACATACGCCCGCGCGGCCGCACCGATCGCATCATGGTCGGCGCGCCACAACTTGACGACATTATTCGCCATTGCCGTCGTGTCGTCGACTGGGCCTAGCAGTCCCAGCCCCGACGGTACGCGATCGGGCATCGCGCCTGACGCGACGCCGACCACCGGCAACCCGCTGGCCTGCGCCTCGAGCACCGAAATGCCGAACGTCTCGTCAGCCATCGCCGACACATAGATGTCCGAAGAGGCGAGTGCGCGGGCGAGTTCGGCGCGGTCTTTCTCGAAACCCGGGAAAGCGACCGGCAGCCCCACGGCTTCGGCCTGAAGGCGCCCCATCAGCTTGCCGTCGCCGATCATCACCATCGCCGCGCCCATGTCGGCCGGCAATTTCTTGAACATGTCGATCAGGCGGTCGGCCCGCTTCTCGTTATCGACGCGTCCAGCATAGACCAGCAGCGGACCGTCGCCCGGCAGCCCCAGTTCCCGCCGATATGCCGCGTCGCGCTTGGCCGGCGCGAACATGTCGATGTCGACACCCAGCGGCAGCACGTCGGTCCGCGTGATCCTGCGCCGCCCGAGCGCCTCTCGCGCATCCTCGCTGAGCGTATAGACCCAGTCGAACTCGCGATACGTAATCTCGGCATAGCCGTAGCTCAGCCATTGCAGCGCGCGCGCGGTCGTTTCGCCAAACTTCGCCTGGCCGACGCGATAGACATGCGCGTTGGGGAAATCGGTGCGGTACCCGGCGATCAGCGTAGTCTCCGGGAACGTCTTGCGGTGGTTGATCGCGGTCCAGGGCAGCACCCAAGGGCACAGGGATTCGATCACGTCCGGGCGATATTTGGCCAGTATGTCGCGAACCACGCGGGTGCGCAGGATGAAGCGGTAATTGGGGCTGCCACGCACCGGGTCGGCGCCGACCTCCGCGAAGATGTGGCGGCCGTTGACGGTGATCTTGTCCTCCGGCCCCGGCACGATCTGGAGCAGGTGGTGCGGCGTGTGCGTCAGGACATAATCCCGCTTCTCGCGCAGGTACGTGCTGATCCCGCCTCCGCCCGACGGCGCGTAGCTTTGCGTGAGGTCGCACAGGATCAGCGGGCCGGCCGTGCCCGGCCGCCGCGGAAAATCGCCATTGAGGAGCACAATGCTCTCCCTGTTTATCTGTTACGCTGGCGTAACGCCTTGGTCTGCAAAGAGTTGCGCCAGCTCGCCACTCTCGTACATTTCCATCATTATGTCGGACCCGCCGACAAACTCGCCTTTTACATAGAGTTGCGGGATGGTCGGCCAGTCGCTGAACGCCTTGATCCCTTGGCGAACCTCCTGATCCTGCAGCACGTCAACGCTGTCGAATTCGACGCCAAGATGGTTGAGGATCGCGACCGCCCGGCTCGAAAACCCGCATTGCGGGAATAGCGGGCTGCCCTTCATGAACAGCAGCACGTCGGCGCCGTTGACGAGGCCAGCGATGCGTTCCTGGGTCTGGTCGGTCATCGAATTCAATCCTTCATTCCGTCGCGCCTATTCGGCAGAGGTCGTAAGTTGCAGGGCGTGCAGCACACCGCCCATGCGCCCGCCAAGCGCATTGTAAACCGCCTGATGCTGCCGAACGCGCGGCACCCCCGCAAAAGATGCGCTGATCACGCGCGCGGCATAATGGTCACCGTCGCCTGCCAGATCGGTTATCTCGACCCTGGCGTCGGGAATGCCGGCCACGATCAGCGCTTCGATGTCGGCGGCCGCCATCGGCATGTTATTTCGATTCCAGCAACTGGCGGCGTGCTTCGACCGCCTGTTCCTCGATCGCCTTGCGGACCATCGCGTCGTCGGCGTCGACCCCCGCCGCAGTCAGATCGCCGAGCAGCTTGCGCACGACATCCTCGTCTCCGGCTTCCTCGAACTCCGCCTGAATTACGGCGCGCGAATAGGCTTCGGTTTCCTCGGGCGTGAGGTTCATCAGCCCCGCGGCCCATTGCCCGAGCAGCTTGTTGCGCCGCGCCGTCACGCGGAACGCCATTTCCTCGTCGTGCGCGAACTTGGTCTCGAAAGCGCGCTCGCGGTCGTCGAAGGTGGTCATTACTGCTCCCTGGCCGTTTGTTACGGCTTGGGAGATAGGGTGCGCATGGCGGTATGCCAAGGCGTGTTCAGGCAAAGGCCGGAACCTTGCCGGTTACTGCAAAGGCAGCGACTATCGCTCCGGCCTGCACCGGAGCAACCACGCGTCAATCCGCGACCTTAACCACCAGCTTTCCGATCGCGCCGCGTGCCGCCATCTTGGCGATCGCCTTGCCGCCGTCCGCGAACGCGAAGGTTTCGGTGACGCGCGGGGCGATCCTGCCGTCCTTCCATAGCCGGAACAGCCGGTCGATATGCGCGCGGTTGGCCTGCGGATCGCGCGCCGCGAACGCGCCCCAGAACACGCCGCACACGTCGCAGCTCTTGAGCAGCGTCAGGTTGAGCGGCAATTTCGGGATGCCCGCAGGGAAACCGACCACCAGATAGCGACCTTCCCAGCCGATCGACCGCAGCGCCGGTTCGGCATAGTCGCCGCCGACCGGATCGTAGATCACGTCATAACCCTGCTTGCCGCCCGCCGCCTTGAATTGCTCGGCAAGCGCCTTGGATTGGTCCTTGTCGAACGGCGCGCGGCCATAGACGATCGTCTCGTCCGCCCCCGCCTCGCGGCACGCCGCCGCCTTTTCCTCCGACGAGACCGCCGCCACGACCCGCGCGCCAAACGCCTTGCCCAGTTCGATCGCCGCGAGCCCCACGCCGCCCGCCGCGCCCAGGACGAGCATGTTGTGCCCCTCCTTCAAATGCCCGCGGTCGAGCAGCGCATGGATCGTCGTGCCATAGGTCAGGATCAGCGACGCACCTTCTTCGAAGCTACGCCCGTCGGGCAACGGGAAAAGGCTCGATGCCGGGACCGCGATCTTCTCGACCAGCCCGCCCGACCCGGTCGTGCCGAGCACGCGGTCGCCCGGCTTGAACTCGGTCACCCCTTCGCCGACGCTTTCGACTACGCCCGCCATCTCGCTGCCCGGTGCGAACGGGCGCGGCGGTTTGAACTGATACTTATCCTCGATGATCAGGACATCGGGATAGTTGATGCTGCACGCCTTGACCGCGACGACGACCTGGCCCGGCCCCGCAACCGGGTCCGGAAGTTCGTCCATCACCATTGTTTCGGGACCCCCAGGCGCCTTAGACAGCAACCCCCGCATGCACACTCTCCCGCCTGAGCCACGGGCGCTCGGCGGCGACCGCGGATTCGTATTTCGAAATCGCGGTATCCCTTGCCAGCGTCAGACCGACTTCGTCCAGCCCTTCCATCAGGCACGTGCGGCGAAACGGGTCGAGCGTGAATTCGAAGCGGTCCTGAAAGGGGGTGGTGACGGTCATCGTCTCCAGATCGACGCTCACCTCGTCGGTCTTCGCGACCTCGACGAGCCGATCGATCGCGTGCTGTGGCAGAACGACGGGTACGATCCCGTTCTTGACCGCATTGCCCGAAAAGATGTCCGAATAGCTCGGCGCGATGATTGCGGTGATGCCGAGATCCTTGAGCGCCCAGGCGGCATGTTCGCGGCTCGACCCGCACCCGAAATTGTCGCCCGCGATCAGGATCGGCGAACCGGCATAACGCTCATCGTCGAAGATGTTGCCGGGCTGCTCACGGACCGTCTCGAACGCGCCCTTGCCCAGCCCCTCCCGCGAGATCGTCTTGAGCCAATGTGCGGGAATGATGACGTCGGTATCGACGTTCTTGGCGCCCCAGGGGTAAGCGCGCCCCTCAACCCGGCGGACCGGCGTCATCGGCTGACCCACGCAGCTTGTGCTCCGGCGAAGGCCAAAGCGCGGGAAATCGAAGACCATTGCTGCCAACGCTCCGGCCTTCGCCGGAGCACGGCCACGCGTCCAACCATCGGCGTCACTTGGTCGGCTTTTCCGCAGGCGCGGGTCGCGCCATCGCCGCATAGGCAGCCACGCCGCTCAGAATTGACCCCGCCACCAGCAGAATGAGTACGCGCTTCATCGCCGACCCCCCATCAAGTCGCGGACGTCGGTCAGTCGTCCCGTGACCGCCGCGGCCGCCGCCATTGCCGGGGAAACCAAATGTGTCCGCGCGCCCGGCCCCTGTCGTCCTACGAAATTCCGATTCGAGGTGGAAGCGCACCGTGCGCCAGACGGTACTTTATCCGGGTTCATTGCCAGGCACATCGAGCATCCGGGTTCGCGCCATTCGAATCCGGCGGACAGGAAGATGCGGTCGAGCCCTTCGGCCTCGGCCTGGCGCTTGACGATGCCCGAACCCGGCACGACCAGCGCGCGCACGCCGTCGGCGACGTGGCGGCCGTCCGCGACCGAGGCGGCGGCGCGCAGATCCTCGATCCGGCTATTCGTGCAACTGCCGATGAAGATATAGTCGATGGCCACGTCCTGCATCGCGGTGCCCGCGGTCAGGCCCATATAGTCCAGCGATTTCTGCGCCGCGACGCGCTTCGACGCATCCTCGAAGCTTTCCGGGTCGGGCACGATGCCGGTGATCGGCACGACGTCCTCCGGGCTGGTGCCCCAGGTCAGCGACGGCGCGATGTCGCTCGCCGATAGCGTGACTACACGGTCATAGCGCGCTTCCGGGTCGGCAGGCAGCGTGCGCCACCACGCGACAGCCTGCTCCCACAAATCCCCCGTCGGCGCCATCGGGCGGCCCTTGAGATAGTCGAACGTCTTGTCGTCCGGCGCGATCAGGCCCGCGCGCGCGCCGCCCTCGATCGACATGTTGGCGACGGTCAGCCTTCCCTCGATCGACAGGTCGCGAATCGTGTCGCCGGTATATTCGACGACATAGCCAGTCCCGCCCGCCGCGCCGATCTTGCCGATGATCGCCAGTACGACATCCTTGGCCGACACGCCGAACCCAAGCGCGCCCTCGACGCGGATTTCCATCGTCTTGGATTGCTGAAGCAACAGCGTTTGCGTGGCGAGCACATGCTCGACCTCGCTGGTGCCGATGCCGAACGCCAGCGCCCCCAGCGCGCCGTGCGCCGAGGTATGGCTGTCGCCGCAGACCAGCGTGGTGCCCGGCAGCGTGAAGCCCTGCTCCGGCCCGACGACGTGGACGATCCCCTGCGCCTCGGCGAGCGCATCGATATAGGGCACGCCGAATTCCGCAACATTGCGGCGCAGCGCCTCGAGTTGATTCGCGCTCTCCGGATCGGCGATCGGTATCGGGTTGCCCGCCGCATCCACACGCGGGCTGGTCGGCAGATTGTGGTCAGGCACCGCCAGCGTCAGATCAGGCCGCCGCACCCCGCGCCCGGCGGCGCGCAGCCCCTCGAAGGCCTGCGGACTGGTCACTTCGTGGACCAGGTGCCGGTCGATATAGATCAGGCACGTCCCGTCGTCGCGCCGCTCGACGACGTGCGCATCCCAGATCTTTTCGTACAGGGTCTTCGGGCGACTCATGCTGAGCGCCCTACTCGCTTGTTGCTCGATCGCAAGCGACAAAGGAATTTTGTTGCGCGCTCAAGCGGCCAGCCGCGTTAGCGGTGCAGGCGTCAGCCGATCGTCGGAAAATAGAGGATGAAATAGGTGATCATCAAGCTCTGGATCGCGGCCGGGATAAGCAGCTGCACCCAGCGATTGCCCGCCAGCCAGGCGATCGCGATGAGCACGAGCGACGGCGGCAGGATGGCATAGGATGCCCAGTCCATCAGCGCCTCTTTCGGCAGGACCGTGAAATTCGTGATCACGCCGGCGATCACATATCCCGTCAGCGCGGCCAGATAGAGATGGCGCTCCTCCAAGGCGTGCTCGCCTAGATCGACATTCTCCTGATGACCGGGTTTCGGCACCAGCCAGAGGATATAGAGGAAGATCGCCGACGCCTGCAGCAGCAGGAAGACCAAGGTCGCCAGGCTCCATTTCGGCACGGTCCGGACCAGCCAGAGGCTCGTCCACAGGTCGAGGATCAGCGAAAGGCCGATCGTCAGCCACAACGCATAGCCGATCGTCCACCGCACGGTTGGCCGCGCACGGACCAGTTCGCCGACGCCGCTGATCAACTGCGTCAGCGCCAGCGACAGCACAACCGAAAACAGGATCAAGAAATATTCGAAAACACTCATGCCGCCCCCCGGGGGACGGTGTAGCGGTGTCAGGCCGCGGCGGAAAGCGGCCGCGGCGCCGGCTCATTTTCCAGCGCGTCGGCCCAATCGGTACGGCGCGGCAGCCACGGGTTGAGGAACAGAACCGGGATCTTGAGGAACAGCAATTCGCGGTGAATCCAGAAATCGGTCAGCCGCTCAGTCCACTTCGCCTGCCGCCGGCCCGTGCGGGCCAGCCAGTCGCGATACGGCATCCAGTGGCTCGGCTCGTCCTTCTCGACGATTCGGAAGATGCGCATCATCACGGGGTCGTGCTTGATCAGCGGCGACTTAAGCAGTTTCTCGACCTGCCACATCCCGCGCATCTCGGTCAGCATGATGACTCGGCACAACCGTTCGAACATGTCGGGCGAATCGATCACCTGCTGCGTATCGAGATCGTCGATCGTCACGCGAAACACGATCTCGACGAAGCGGTCGATATGGCCGAGCGCGCGATCGACCTTGAGCGGCATCTTGCCCTGCAGTTCGAACCAGCGCCGGAACATCGTGTAATGCTTGCGCTCGTCGGCGCGGTGCTTCTCGATCGCGGCGATGAACACATGGTCGTCGGGGCAGCGCACCCGAACCGCCTCCAGCACGCGGTCGATCGAGGTATAACCGCGATGTTCGTTGTAGATGTAGATCGATGCCAGGACATCGAGGTAACGGCGGCGGAACGCGACGAACATCGGGCAGTGCTACTCCTCGCCACGCCCGCCGACAATCAGGAGGATCGGCGGCGAGCCTTGCGGCGAATCGTTGGTGCCGCCATAGGGGCGCCGAGTTCACTCCCACCGATCAGGATACGCCGCCATGAAGGTCCGCATCGTCGTCACCCTCAAGCCCGGCGTACTCGACCCGCAGGGCAAGGCGATCCACAAGTCGCTCGAGGGCCTGGGGTTCGGCGGCATCAACGACGTCCGCGCCGGCAAGGTGATCGAGATGGATGTGGCCGACGGCACCAGCGACGACGACCTGGACGGCATGTGCCGCAAGCTGATCGCCAATACGGTCATCGAGAATTACCGGATCGAACGATAGAGTGATGGCTTGCGCCCTTCCCATTTCTCCGTGCTCCGGCGAAGGCCGGAGCGTTGGAGAGGCAAGACCGGGTCGCCAACGCTCCGGCCTTCTCCGGAGCGCAATTGATATCGAAAGGGATCATCGATGACCGCTGCCGTTATCGTCTTCCCCGGATCGAACTGCGACCGCGACCTGGCGGTGGCGATCGCGGCGGTGACGGGGCGGAAGCCCGTGATGCTGTGGCATGCGGAGACCGAATTACCCGCGGGATGCGACCTGATCGCGCTTCCTGGCGGCTTTTCCTACGGCGACTATCTCCGCTCCGGCGCGATGGCGGCGCGGTCGCCGGTGATGCGCGCGGTTATGGAAGCGGCCGAGCGCGGCGTGCCGGTGCTAGGCGTGTGCAACGGGTTCCAGGTGCTGACCGAAACCGGCCTGCTGCCCGGCGCCCTGATGCGTAACGCCGGGCTGAACTTCGTGTGCCGCGACGTCGAGCTGTCCGTCGAAAACGCGCAGTCCGCCTTCACCAGCCGCTATGCCGCGGGCGAGAAGATCCACATCCCGGTCGCGCACCATGACGGCAACTTCACCGCCGACCCGGAGACGCTCGACCGGCTCGAGGGCGAAGGCCGCGTCGCGTTCCGCTATACTGGCAACGTCAACGGCTCGGCACGACAGATTGCGGGCGTGCTCAACGCGGCCGGCAACGTGCTCGGCATGATGCCCCACCCCGAACGCAAGATCGAAGCCGCGCATGGCGGCGACGACGGGCGGCGGCTGTTCGAGGGATTGATGGAACTGGTCGGGGCTTGACCTTCGCATCCAATGTTGCTACAGTTGCAACTTAGATGGCGGAGGTTCAATTGTCGACGGTGACCGTAAGAGAATTGAATGCCAACATTTCCAAGGCGATCGCTCGTGTCGAGGCCGGGGAGACATTGGAAATCATGAAAAATGGCCGGGTCGTCGCTGAGATGCGCCCCCATATGCGCGAACAAAGCGAAGCTTGGCGGCGAGCGCACAAGGACTCGGCTACGTTTCTCCGTCGGGGAATCAATTTGGGCATAGGTCGCGTCAAAGCCGCCGACAAATACGACGATGCCGAGATATGAGATTCACCGTCGATTCCAATGTTTTGGTATATGCGCTGGATGCGGGCACGCCGGACAAACATGTAGTCGCGGTCGATATAATGATCCGCGCTTCGATGCTCGACATGGTGCTGACGGCCCAGGCGCTTGCCGAATTTCTCGCAGTCATCCGGCGCAAATATTCGGAGCACTTTGCGGCCGCCCTCGATCAAGCGCGCCGCTGGACCGTGCTGTTTCCGCCAATCGCGACGACACACGATCATGTGGTGGCCGGGGGAGACTTCGCGATCCGGCACAAGCTCCAGTTTTGGGATAGCGTCATTTGGCAAGCGGCGGCTTCCAAACAAGCCGTCTATTTTTTGTCAGAAGACCTGCAGGACGGACTGTCGATCAACGGCATGACGGTGCTGAATCCGTTCAATGACGATAACGCTTCTCTGCTTGGCGAAGTATTGCAAGAAGACTAAACCTTCGCCCGGAATGGCGAAAAATCTGTGCCGTCATCGAACACATCGACGCCCTCGGTTCGCTTCAGCCCGCCCACCACCAGATATGTCACCGGCGTCAGGAGCACTTCCCACGCCACCTTCAGCGCCCATTGCGTGAACAGCAACTTGATCACCAGCGCGTGGGTGAACCCCTCCGCGCTCCAGAACGCCAGCGGATAGAAGATCAGGCTGTCGACGCCCTCCCCCGCGATGGTCGATCCGATCGTGCGCATCCACAAATGCTTGCCGGCGCTCCAGATCTTCATCTTCGCCAGCACGAACGAATTGACGAACTCGCCCGCCCAGAACGCGCAGCAACTGGCGAACACGATGCGCGGCACCTGGCCGAAGATCGTCTCATATGCCTTCTGGTTGGTCCAATCCGGCGCGGGCGGCAGCGCTACGACGACCCAGCTCATCAGCGCCATGAACAGAACCGCGCCGAACCCCGCCCAGATCACGCGCCGCGCCCGCGCGTATCCATAAACCTCGGTCAGAACGTCGCCGATCACATAGCTGATCGGGAAGAACAGGATGCCCGCCCCGAACGGCCAGTATCCGTACCCCGGCAACCAAACTTGCGCGACCTTCCCCGCGCCGATCACGTTCGACAGCAACAGGATCGCGACGAACGCCGCCATCACGAAGTCGTAGTAGCGGAACTCGCGCACCGTATTCGCGGTCACCGCGCGCAATCTGTGATCCCCCTCGGTCATTCGGGCGTTATGATCGGCGTTCCTTCCTCGCGCAATCCGCGCTAGGCGGCTTCGCGACGCGCCCGTAGTTCAACTGGATAGAGCACGAGCCTTCTAAGCTTGGAGTTGCAGGTTCGAGTCCTGCCGGGCGCGCCAATCACCCGGTATTATGGCGCAATTGCACCGGACTCCAAACCTTTGAATCTGCGTTTCTTTCTGGTCAAACCGACCGAAAGGGACATCACATGGGCATTAGCAACGGTCGCGCTCATCTGGAGCGCAGGATCAGCACCTACCTCTCCGAACTCAACGAAAAACGCCGGCTCGCGAAGGGTGCGACCGAGGCTGCTGCCGACCTGCCGAGTCTACAAACTCGCATCACTCGGCTGGAAGAACTCATCCACGCGATCGAGACGCTACTTCGTGAAGACGACCCGTCGTGGAACTGTTCTCGCGTCAAGCCGAAGAAGAAGCACGCATTTCAGTCTCCTTTCCCGCTCGGCGAGGCCGGACCGATGGCGCTTGATGTGCTGCGTGAAGCGACCGAGCCGATGACCTGTCGCGACATTGTTAGGACGATGCTCGCGAACATCGGTGTCGCCGATTATGAGCGAGACCTGTTGGACAAATGCACCAACTCGCTCGCTGCCTATCTCACGAAACACAAGGGTGACCTGATCGAATCGAATGGCGCTTGGCCGCAGAAATGGTGGGTGATTCGTTGAATCGAGTTTGGAGCCGAAAAACTATCTGAGAAAAGACGCGAGTTAGTTCGCTAAATTGTTGGACGGTCACCAATACCAATCTGAGAAAAGGAGTTGTTGACCGACCCTAAAAATCTGCATTTTTCCTCTGCTGCACTAAGGCAACGGAGGCTAAGTCGCAGCATTTTCTTCTCTCGAAACAGGCGCGTGAGCTGAGCGTAAAGGGCATCACGCGCCTGTCCGACGAAGAGGCATTCTCGAAATATGTGGCGCTGCGCTTCGTCCACAACGGCGGCAAGCCGTTCTGCGAACGTTGCAACTCTCAAGATCTTTATTTCATCTCCACGCGGCGCAAATGGAAGTGCGCCAACAAAGGCTGTCAGCGCCATTTCTCGCCAACGACCGATACGCCCTTCGCGAGCCGTAAGCTCAGCTATCGCGACATCCTCATCGCAATCGCTCTTTTCGCAAAGGAGCCAAAAGGTCTGCCGGCCATTCGGCTGAGTCATCAGCTTGAGGTGGGTTACAAAACGGCGTTCGTTCTTCTGCATAAGATTCGGGAGCAAGTTGGCATCGAACAGCATCGGCACAAGTTGCGTGGCATTGTCGAAATCGATGGTGGCTATAACGGCGGCTACGTGCGGCCGTTCAACAATCAGGGCGACCGCATCGATAGGCGCGCCACGCGCTACTCTGAGAAGCGAAAATGCGTCTGCATCATGCGCGAGCGTGGCGGTCGAAGCAGGGCATTCATTTGCAGCGAGACAGAGGCGGCACGACTTGCACCGGAGGTCATTGAGCCCGGTAGCATTATCGTTTCGGACTACCACCCGGCCTACAACCGGTTACGTTCCCAATATCACGTTCTCAGGGTCAATCACGACAAGCAGTTCGCAGACGGGAACGCCTCGACTAACTGGGCGGAGTCGTACTTCGCTAGACTAGATCGCGCAGAGAAGGGGATCTTCCACCGCTTCGCTGGCGAATATTTCAGCGCCTACGTCAACGAGATTTCGTGGCGCGAGGACACTCGACGACAGAGCGATTTGCAGAAGTTCGACGCGCTGGCGCATTTGATGACGCGCGGCGGCGTATCACGGCGGTGGAAGGGGTATTGGCAACGACGGAAAGCTGCCGCGTGATGAGCACCTTTCGTTTCCACCTGATCGGCAGCGCCCAACCAGTCGAGCTAGATGTCGTCGCATCCACCATGGCCGAACTGGCCGGGTTGGTATCGCGGCAACGTTTTATCGAAGGTCGAATGACACAGCCTGACAGCGACGGCGTTTTAAGCGGGATGCTGATCGCCACGTCCCGGATACAGTGCGTGGTCGAAGTCAGTTAGCGGCATCGTCCCGCATCACGAGGCCGCTATCAGTGTCGACCTCGTATTTTGAAAAGTTGACCTTACCGTTCGTCTGGCCGCGAGAACAAATGACCTGATAGTGATGGCCCGACACGCGCGAGACGCTAACGGTCTCCCAACACCCGCTATCCTTGGTCGAGATGATCTCGCGAAACCCGTTGCCCGAGCTATCAAGGTCGTGCGCCTTTTGAAGGCCGGGATCGCCAGCCAAGAATTGCGCGTCTTTAATGTTGATCGGTTGAGCGGCTTCCGATTGATCGTCGCTTTTGCCTGAGCCGCCAAACATACAGCTACCGATCCCCAGCAGCATGAGTAGACCCAACATGGCGCTGCCTGCGCCGCCCTGCGCTCGATTGCTCACGATGTGATCCCGCGTTCGCCCGGCTGGTGCCGGGACGGTTAGTCACGCGCGAACACGGGTAAGCACGCCCCGCTTATTCGGCAGAGCCTGTTTTATTGAGCGGGCCGCCCGACATGGCGGACCCGTGTTCAGTGCGTGATGCACACCCCGCTCAGGTGACTAAGCCGTTGCGGGGCTCGCTAATGTTACAGCGGCTTCCAGCGCGTTAGCAAGCTCATTGCACCGGCTAGCTTTAACCTTATCTCAATCTAAGAGCTTGCAAGAATCAGTTTAAGATGCGCAGGAAGCTCCACATTTTAGGAACAATCCCTCACATTCGGGGTTGATAAGCTGCCTTTTGTATGTTACAAAGGTAGCGCTTTTGAGTAGATAGATGCCGGTTAACCCCGGCGTCGGTCTCCATGAGCCGGATTTGTCTACGTGCCTTTTGTGTTTAGGGATGAACCTCAAATTAGTTGAGCATTCCTGAACTAAAATGCCTGGATGGGAAGACTGGAGAGCGCCGGAACTTTTGTTTCCGTGAGGTAATTCGGTCCACCGCCGCAGCGAAGGGAGAAAGCGTTAGGCAACGAGATTGGGCGGAGTGGCAGAGATGCCCTCCGCCTTTCTGCTAATAATACATATCACTCGCAAACATGTTCAGATGGGTATCACGCTTCTCGTCGTTGCTCACGCCATGGCAATTCCAGAACTGTCCGCTGATCGACGTTCGATCAGCCTCGGTTTCTGATACGTTGTAATGTCGGTCCGCCTCAATACGAAAGCCGAACCGAAAACGAGCAGCTAGGTAGCAGTATGGCTTATGATGGCCTCCTGTCTCCGGTTTTGCGTGGCGTTCATTTCCATACACAAAGAACTTTTTATCGTCGTCAACTGCGTAGCGGGTGCCATAAGAGCTTTGACGCCTAGGACGGACTCGCTTCCTTAATGAAAGCAACTGTTTGTCAACTAAATTGTTAAAGTCTGGTCGTAACGTTTCTGCCGAGCACAGCCTCTTGAGTTCGCTCAAATCATTACCTGCGAAGTTTCTGAATGGAAGACTCAACAGTTTAACGTCGCTTGCTTGTTCAAATTTCCATGCCAAATGGCTAAAGGCTCGCAATCCTGTTGCTATGCTTTTGTGAAAAAAGTTAAGGGGACTCCCGCCCAGCAACCCAAAGTCAATTGGCACGGGAAACATTATATTAGTAACATTTTCAGTTAAATGCTGCCATCTCAAATCAATAAGAAGAATGCATTTCTCTGCATCTAAAGTCTCTTCAATGAGGAAGTTTTCCAATCCCTCAATTGAGGGACCATCATGTGGTATATAGCTGGACGCCGCGAGGGAAACGCGATGCGAGGCATAATAGCCTCTATTGAGCACTTCTTTGGGCGCAACATTATCCTTTAACCTACCGAAGAAACTCGATAGATCACGGTCAGGCGAAATCAAACAGACTCGTAGATTCATCGGCGCGTGAGAGCAGCAAGCACCTTTGTCGGAATAATGACTTGTTCGACTAAGTCATCGGGCAAGCTAGCTATAGCCCTAAAAAATTGTATTAGGACAACTTCATTAGACGACTTAGTAATACGTGGCAAACGCCTTTCGCTATCCGAATGGGCATCGTCGGCGGTATAAGCAAATTCAGCTTCCGGAGGGATTACCCCAATCTTAGGTTTTTGTATTGGATGCTCCACAACTTTAACCACACCCTGCTCTTCGAGCCGCTTGGCAAATGTTTTTAGGCGCTCTTCTCCAATTACATCTTTGTAATTTTTTCCGTCTTTGCGTAAATCAGTGGCGATTGAGGTTAGCAAATAAGGGGCCTCATAGCTTTCCCACTGCTCCTTTGTCTTTGCCGAAATGTAGGAGACAAGCTCATCTTCGGTCACGTATGCTCTCCTTCAGGCACAGCCTTTGGCCCGCATGGCATCGACTATAAGGCACAGACGATAACGAACTAACTCAAGCAGGGCTAGGTCTGCCATATGGTGAGCCCGCTTGGTGCGTTTGTCGCTAATTCCGGATCAATCGGGCCTCGGCTATGAGGCACTAAGAGGAGACCGCGAATGGATTATCAGATAGGCGATACGGTGATACTCAAATCCGGCGGTGAGATCATGACCGTCGAAAGCGTGGAAGGTGGGAGCATCGATTGCGTATGGTTTAACGGCAAGAAGGTCGAGCGGTCATCGTTTGACCCAAGAACGCTAAAGCCATTTGAGAACACCTTTGGCGGCTTCTAGCGACCGCGCACCACTTGGTGCGTTTGCTGGAATAGACCGTCTGGCCCATTTGCGCATTTGCACTACTACACTGAGAATGTAGCTTGCTGGTGGACGACACCGGAGCTTTTGACCGTTTCGGAATTAAGTAACGGTCCGGCGGCGGTCGAGGATCGCTATGGTTAGAAGTTCTGCCAAAGGGGTCGCTCCATCACCTCACCAGCCAACATTTTTCGCACGACCTCCAATTGCTGGCCCAAAAACTCTACCAGCATATCTCGCTCATCCACAGTCGCTTCTCGGTCGCCCACGGTTTCAGCCATATTTTCAAAGACGAGGCGAACGGCAAGCAAAACAGCGTTCAGAGCAACAAGGTGCCGCGCCAGCGATCGGCTGCCTTGGTCATCTAATTCATAAATTGGAAAACGAGCAATCTCATCAATAACGCCGCCAACCGCTAACGCTCCGCCACGGAGGGGCAGTGAGAGAGGAAGAAAGTTAGGCGTTGTGTGGTAGCTCTCGATGACTTCGTAACCGTGAGACAGCAACCTAGCAGCCGCCTTCTTTAGCTGGCGCTTGTGATACCAAATCGGAATGAACGCAGTTAGATAGGTTACAACAAGAGCCAGCATCGCGCCGGCGAACTGAGCCCATCCGGCGAGCTTATCATGGGCCTCTAACCACGAAACCATTCCGCCGCTCCTGTAAGATAGAGAATTTAGACTGCGATCCGCTGCAAATTGAAAGGTTATCGAATGAAGCGCGACATGGACAAGGTGCGCGGCGTGATGTTGGCACTGGAAGCAAAGACCGGTCCCTTCGTCCTAACTTACGACACGCCATCTATGGGCGGAACTGACGACGGAGCCGAGACCGTCGAGTATATTGTGTTGCTTCATTCGGGCGGGTTCTTGGAAAGCACCCAGCGCAACGTTTATCGCCTATCTTGGGCAGGACACGAGTTTCTCGACAGCGTGCGCGATCCCGAGATTTGGCGGCAGACGAAAGACGGAGCGGCCAAGATCGGCTCGTGGTCGATCACTTTGCTCGGAGAATTGGCGAAGGGCTTCCTCCGCGCGAAGGCAGCGTCCTTGGGACTACCGATCGGCTGACTGGCTCAACCTGATCAAGTTCGTGGTGCGTTTGCGCCATAATACCGCAATCACCCAGCAATCGAGTTTGCGGCGAAATCCGCAAGGCGCTGCATGTCGCGTTCCCGGGCTGTCGCTACATCGCCCAGTGGCGTTTGATCGTAGCCTGGTCGAGCCGCAGGAAGCGCGCCGCATTATTGTAAAGAATGTCGCGCTTTTGAGCGCGCGACAGGAACGGCGCCTGTTCGATCGCCTCAATCGATCGCTCGATCGCTTCGGGCCAGACCATCTGGTCCGAGCCGAACATGACGCGGTTGCCAAAGCCGGCATCGACCAGCGCTTTGAGATAACGGTAAAACGCAGCACGCGGCTGGGTATAAGCGATCACGCCGGTATCCACATAAACCTGTGGATGCGCGTAGAGAAACGCCAGCGTGTCATCCAGCATCGGATAGCCGGCGTGCATGAGGTTGAGGCGCAGCTTCGGATGCCGCACCAGCACATCTTCGAGCAACAGCGGGCTGCTCATTCGAGCGCGATAGCCCATGCCGGGAAGATACGGGGTCCCCGGGGGACCGGGGCCAATATGCAGCGATACCGGAAGGTCCAACGCCTCCGCCATCGACCATAACGGTTCAAGCTTGGGGCTGTCGGGCGAGATCCCGGCATATTGGGTTCCGATTTCGCCGATGACGGCGATGTCGCCGGCCTTCTTCGCCGCGGCAAAGGCGGCCAGCATTGCCGGACCATCCGAAAAGTCATCGAAACTGGGAGACAGCCCCGGCAGGATACGTTCCGGCGCCAGCTTGCGCCACGCGGCCACCGCGCTCTGGCGATCGTTGACCACGCCGATGATATTGCGCCGCTCCATGATCGCGATCGATCGGCGCATAATCTCGCCGTCGGTCGTCGGAGACCAGATCGGATCGCGACACGTCGGATGCTTGAAGAAGTAGATCAATGCCTCCGGCCAGGAGGTCTTCTGGTCCCAGACCGGCATTGGATAGAGGGGCGTGCACATCGCCAGCGGCGGTGGCCCCTGCTCGTCAGCGGCGGATGCGTGCAGATGCATGTCGATAATCGGCTCCCGGGCAGAAGCGCCGGAGGGTGCGGTCGTGATGAAGGCCAACACAAAAGCTGCCACGACCAACAACCGATTTTCCCGGGCCATTATTTACGTCTCCGCTGAATCGATTGAATTCGAAGAAGCGCTTAGAAGGCGGGCAGGAAGACGACAAGTAGCGCGCGACTATCCAAACGGGATACGCGACAGCTTTCACTAAAAGCGCGAACCGGGTTCCAACGGGCGAAAACTACCTATCGAAAGCGCGGCGCGGGCGCGGGTTGCAGGACGCCGTCGATCTCGACGAAGGTGCGCCGCGCGACATTGTGCGGGTGCGACGCGGCCTCCGCCATCGACAATACGGGCGCGAAGCAAACGTCGGTGCCTTCCATCAGCGCGCACCATTCATCGCGCGTCTTCGACTTGAAGATCGCGGTCAGCCGCTCCTTTTGCGCCGGCCATTGCGCACGGTCGAACTGGCCGTCGAACAGTGGGTCGCTTGCGATGCCCAACTTGTCGCGGAGCAGCGCATAAAATTGCGGTTCGATCGATCCGATGGCGACGTACCCGCCGTCCGCCGTCTCATAGGTGTCGTAGAACGGCGCGCCCGTATCCAGCAGGTTTGTGCCCTTCGCGTCGGCCCACATGCCGGTTGCGCGGAACCCCCACATCATCGCCATCAGCAACGCCGAGCCGTCGGTCATCGCGCAGTCGATCACTTGGCCCGGCGCACCGTTCCTGACCGCGAGCAACCCGCTGACCATGCCGAACGCCAGCATCATCGCCCCGCCGCCGAAATCGCCGACGAGATTGATCGGCGGCACCGGCTTCTCACCCGCCCGCCCGATCGCGCCGAGCACGCCCGACAGCGCGATGTAATTGATGTCGTGCCCGGCGGCGGCGGCATACGGGCCGTCCTGCCCCCAGCCGGTCATACGGCCGATCACCAGCTTTGGATTGTCAGCCAGCAGCACATCCGGCCCGATCCCCAGCCTTTCGATGACCCCCGGCCTAAATCCCTCGATCAGGCCGTCGGCGGTCTTCACCAGGTCGCGGAGCTTCGCGATGTCATCCGGCGACTTGAGATCGAGTTCGACATTGGTCCGCCCGCGCAGCAGCGGGTCGGCGGTCTTGCGAGTCGTTGGACTACGCGGATCGCCCGCCTTGCCCGGCCGATCGACGCGGATCACCTCCGCGCCATGATCGGCCAGCATCATCCCGCAGAACGGCCCCGGCCCGATCCCGGCGAGCTCGACGATGCGAATGCCGGTCAGCGGCCCCGGCATGTCAGCGCGGCGCCATCCTGATCGCGCCGTCGAGGCGGACGTCCTCACCGTTGAAATAACCGTTCTCGATCATCGTCAGCGCGAGGTGAGCATATTCGGGCGGATTGCCGAGCCGCTTCGGGAACGGCACCGACGCGGCCAGCGCATCCTTCACGTTCTGCGGCGCGCCCTGCATCAGCGGCGTCTCGAAAATGCCCGGCAGGATCGTGTTGATACGGATGCCCTCGCCCATCAGGTCGCGCGCGATCGGGAGTGTCATGCCGACCACGCCGCCCTTCGACGCCGAATAGGCCGCCTGGCCGATCTGGCCGTCCTCTGCCGCGACCGATGCGGTCATCACCATCGCGCCGCGCTCGCCATCCTCCAGCGGATCGAGCGTCAGCATCCCCGCCGCCGACTTGGCAACGCAGCGGAAGGTGCCGATCAGATTGATCTGGATGAGCCAGTCGAACGCCTGGAGGCTGAAATGCTTGATGCTGCCGTCTTCCTTGGATCGGCTGGCGGTCTTCATCGCATTGCCGGTGCCGGCACAGCACACCAGCACACGCTCCTGCCCATGCGCGGCGCGCGCCTTGGCGAAGCCGGCATCGACGCTGTCGTCGCTAGTCACGTTGACCTCGCAAAAGACGCCGCCGATCTCCGCCGCGACCGCTTCGCCTTTCTCCGCCTGCATGTCGAAGATCGCGACTTTGACACCCTTCGCCGCAAGCGCACGCGCGGTTGCCGCGCCGAGCCCCGACGCGCCGCCGGTGACGACCGCGGCCACCGAATTGTCCAGCTTCATGATATCTCTCCCTTACAGCCGCTCGACGATCGTGACGTTGGCGATCCCGCCGCCTTCGCACATCGTCTGCAGGCCCCATTTCTTGTCGCGCGCCTTCAGCGCGTGGAGCAAGGTCGTCATCAGCTTCGTGCCGCTTGCGCCGAGCGGATGGCCGAGCGCGATCGCACCGCCATTGACGTTGAGCTTCGCATGGTCCGCGCCGATCACGCGGAGCCACGCCAGCGGCACTGGCGCGAACGCTTCGTTCACTTCGTAGAGATCGATGTCCTCGATCTTCATGCCCGCCCGCTGGAGCGCACGCTGCGTCGCGGGGAGCGGCTCCTCGAGCATGATCACCGGGTCGCCTGCCGTGACGGTCAAATTGTGGATGCGGGCCAGCGGCGTCAGGCCGTGGTCCTTCAGCGCGCGTTCGCTGACGATCAGCACGCCCGACGACCCGTCGCAGATCTGGCTGGCCGACGCCGCGGTCAGCACGCTGCCCTCGCCAAGCGGTTTCACCGCGCCCATCGACTCCATGGTCGCGTCGTAGCGGATGCCCTCGTCCTTGGTATGAAGGACGATGTTGCCCTGTTCATCAACCACTTCGAGCGGCACGATCTCGTCCTTGAACGACCCCGCCTGCGTCGCCGCGGCCGCGCGGCGATGGCTTTCGAGCGAGAAGGCGTCGAGCTCCTCGCGGCTGAAACCGTATTTCTGCGCCATCATCCCGGCGCCGACGAACTGGCTGAACCCTGGCACGCCGTAGCGGTCCTTGATCTTCTGCGACCACGGGCCGACGCCGATGCCGAGTTGCGCGGGGGCGGAACTCGCGAGACCCATCGGCACGCGCGTCATGCTCTCGACGCCCGCCGCGATGACGATGTCCTGCGTCCCCGACATCACCGCTTGCGCAGCGAACTGGATCGCCTGTTGCGACGACCCGCACTGGCGGTCGATCGACACGGCGGGCACCGAATCGGGCAACGACGAGGCCATGACGGCGCTGCGCCCGATATGCGCCGACTGCTCGCCCGCCTGCATCACGCAGCCCATGATGACGTCCTCGACCGCCGCGCCGTCGATCCCCGACCGCTGCACCAGCGCGTCGAGCACCGCGCCGCCCAGATCGGCCGGGTGCCAGTCCTTCAGCTTGCCGCCACGCCGTCCGCCCGCGGTCCGCGCCGCAGCGACGATATATGCTTCCGCCATCCGAGCCTCTCCTATGATTTGAGTTGCAGATAGCCACCGGTTGACGCGAGCGGCAAGCTCATTTTCGTGTGGACGGTATGGTTCGTCGGTGTATTGGCACGGCTCCTCCCCACTCATTCTGAATGGAGTTGTGCGTGTCCGGAGGTTTCACTGATCGTCACGGGTTGCAGGTCGCAGCCGAGCTTGCCGATTTCATCGAACAGCGCGCCTTGCCCGGCACGGGAATCGCGCCCGAGGCGTTCTGGGCCGGCGCGGCCGCGATCTTCGCCGAGTTCGCGCCGCAGAACGCGAAGCTGCTCGAAAAGCGCGACCTTATCCAGGCGGAGCTGGACGGCTGGCACGCCCAGCGCTCCGGCACGGCGATCGACCAGCAGGAGTATCAGGCGTTCCTGAATTCGATCGGCTATCTGGTCGAAGAGCCCGCGCCGTTTCGGATCACGACCGAGAATGTCGATCCGGAAATCGCCACCACTGCTGGGCCGCAGCTCGTCGTGCCGGTGCTCAACGCGCGCTTCGTCCTCAACGCCGCGAATGCGCGCTGGGGCAGCCTTTACGACGCGCTGTACGGCACCGATGCATTGCCCGGCACGGCCAAGCCGGGCGGCTACGACCCCGATCGCGGCGCCCAGGTGATCGCATGGGCAAAGGGCTTTCTCGACGAAGCCGTACCCCTCGCCGGCGGGTCGTGGGCCGATCTGACCGAATCGCCGGTCCTTGCCGATCCGGCCCAATTGGTCGGCCGTGCCGGCGACAATCTTCTGTTCAAGCATAATGGCTTGCATATCGAAGTGGTGATCGATCGCGAGCATCCGATCGGGCGAACGGACCCCGCCGGCATCGCCGACGTCATCCTTGAAAGCGCGATCACCACGATCGTCGACCTCGAGGATTCGATCGCCGCGGTCGATGCGGAGGACAAGGTCGCGGCCTATGCGAACTGGCTGGGGCTGATGCGGGGCGATCTGGTCGAGAGCTTCGACAAGGGCGGCAAGCAACTCACACGTCGGCTCAACGATGACCGGCGCTATATCGCCCCCGACGGCACCAGCTTCACCCTGCCCGGCCGCGCGCTCATGTTCGTGCGCAACGTCGGGCACCTGATGACCACGCCAGCGGTGCGCCTGCCCGACGGTGGCGAGGCGCCCGAAGGTATCCTCGACGCGATCGTCACCAGCCTGATCGCGCTCCACGACATCAACGGCCCGCGCCGCAACAGCCGGACGGGCTCGATCTACATCGTCAAACCCAAGATGCACGGCCCCGACGAAGCCGCACTGACCAACGCCTTGTTCGACGCGGTCGAGGATTTGCTCGGCCTCGCGCGCCACACGATCAAGGTCGGGGTGATGGATGAGGAACGCCGCACCTCGGCCAACCTCGCCGCGTGCATCAAGGCGGTCAGCGGGCGGATCGCGTTCATCAACACCGGCTTCCTCGACCGCACCGGCGACGAGATCCATACCTCGATGCAGGCGGGGCCGATGATCCCCAAGGGCGAGATCAAGTCGTCCGGCTGGATCGCCGCCTACGAAAACCGCAACGTCCAGATCGGGCTCGCCTGCGGCCTCTCCGGCAAGGCGCAAATCGGCAAGGGCATGTGGGCCGCGCCCGACCGCATGGCCGACATGCTCGACCAGAAGATCGGCCATCCCAGGACCGGCGCCAACACCGCCTGGGTCCCCTCGCCCACCGCGGCGACCCTCCACGCGACGCATTATCATCGTGTCGACGTGTTCGCGCGGCAACACGAGCGCGCGGCCGAACCAGTCGCGCCGCTCGACGCGCTGCTCTCCGTGCCGCTCGCGCTTGGCCGCAACTGGACGCCCGACGAAGTCCGCGCCGAACTCGACAACAATGCACAGGGCATCCTTGGCTACGTGGTGCGCTGGATCGACCAGGGCGTCGGCTGCTCGAAGGTGCCCGACATCCATGACGTCGGCCTGATGGAGGATCGCGCGACCTTGCGCATTTCCAGCCAGGCACTCGCCAATTGGCTGCTCCACGGCGTCTGCACGCCCGAAGAGGTCGATGCCGCGTTCGCGCGGATGGCGGCAAAGGTTGATGCGCAGAATGCGCGAGATCCGCTCTACCGGCCGCTCGTCGACAGCCCGGACGGTCCCGCGTTCAGAGCCGCGCGTGCGTTGGTGTTCGAAGGAACCATGCAGCCCAATGGCTATACGGAGCCGCTGCTCCATCGGTTCAGAGCGGAAGCCAAATCGCGCTAATTTTGGACAATTGGACAAAATGGACAGCGTAATTAAGCGCATTCCGGTGGGCAGAATGTCATTATTTTACAATAGCGATAAGGACGAATTGGGATGGCGGAACCCGAGCGCGCCAATCGAGTCGCCCGCGTAACTTTCCACTCGCAAAAATCAGGGAAATATGTTAGCCTGAGGGCTGTCGGATTCGTCCGTCGTGTGCAATCCGGGTTTGGGGGTACGACAATGCTCAAGTTGATCAAGGTCGGCGTGGCGGCCAGCCTGCTCGTTGCGGGAATGGCGACCGCCGGGATGCCTTCTGGGCGCAATTTCACCGTCAAGAACACCAATTCGAAGGTCTCGATTCAGCGCGTATGGTATGCGCGGGCGGGCGAAGAGGGCGATCCGTGGCATGAGGTCATGCTCGATTACGCCGTCAAGCCGGGGACGACCTCAAACTTCACCATGGGTACGGGCGACATCTGTCTGTACGATATCAAGGTGCAGTTCAGCGACGCCTATGTTCAGCAGCGCGACAATATCAACGTCTGCCGCGGCGACACGGCGGTCTTCACCTGATCGCATCGGCGTCTGGATGATCGGATGCGGGGCGGCGGACGTGAGTCCGTCGCCCCTTTCTTTTGTCCATCAGTGAAAGTCGCGCGATTTGGGCAGAATGCGGACGTCGCGCGGGTGACGACCGCCACTACCGGTAGCTTTTACATGCCGCGGATCGGGCGTCATGTTGACGTCGGCGCGCGCCATGACCGTCCGCATGACGCTATCTTCCGACAGCCGCGCCAGTTCGTGGGTGCGATCGACCACGCGCGCGCCGATCAGGTGGACGACACTGCCCTCGCTTTCCGCGCTACGCTGCACCTCTCCTTCGACCATCATCAGTCGCGATCCCATGACCTGCATCCGCTGCGCCTCGAACACGCGTGCCCATAACAGGACGTTAGTGATGCCGGTTTCGTCCTCCAGCGTGATGAAGATCGCATTGCCGTTGCCGGGGCGTTGGCGGACCAGAACGACGCCAGCGACGGTGACGCGCGCGCCGTTTTTTGCGTGGGATACCTGCTGGCAGCTTTTGACGCCTTCCGCCGCGAACACCGGCCGCAGAAACTGCATCGGATGGCCTTTGAGCGACAGCCGGGTCATCTGGTAATCGGTACTGACCTCCTCGCTCAGCGGCATTGCGGGCAGTTGGGCGTCCTCCTCCACCCCCAATTCACGCGCGCGCGCCGCGGCGAACAGCGGCAATTCGCCCGTCGGCGTCCGCCGCACCTCCCACAAGGCATCGCGCCGCCCCTTGCCGATCGATCCCCAGGCATCCGCGTCCGCGAGGAGACGCAGCGCGCGCGATGGCAGGCCGGCACGACGGGCGACTTCTTCGATCGAGGCGAAGGGTGCGGCGGCGCGCTCATCGGCGAGAGCCTTCACCCACTCCTCGTGAAATCCGTCAATCTGACGAAAGCCGAGACGCAGTGTGAGGCCTTGTTCTCCGGACTCGAGCTGATTGTCCCAGATGCTGGCGTTGACGTCGATCGCCCGCACCTCGACCCCTCCTTTTTCCTGCGCGTCGCGAACGATCTGCGCCGGCGCGTAGAATCCCATCGGCTGCGAATTGAGCAACGCGCAAGCGAACGCCGCCGGATGAAAGCATTTGAGCCAGGCTGATACATAGACCAGCCGCGCGAACGCCAGCGCATGGCTTTCGGGAAAGCCGTAACTGCCGAAACCCTTGATTTGTTCGTAGCAGCGTTGCGCGAAATCGCGTTCGTAGCCCCGCTTTACCATTCCCTCGACCATCTTGGTTTCGAAATTGTGGATCGTCCCCACATTGCGGAACGTCGCCATCGCGCGACGCAAACGGTTGGCGTCCTCAGGCGAGAATTTGGCGGCGACGATGGCCAGCTTCATCGCCTGTTCCTGGAACAAGGGCACGCCCATCGTCTTGCCGAGCACCGCGACCAATTCGTCCGGGCGCCCCAGCCGTGGATCGGGGACGGGAAATTCGACCTTCTCCTTGCCCGATCGCCGCCGGAGATACGGGTGCACCATATTGCCCTGGATCGGCCCGGGGCGCACGATCGCCACCTGCACTACCAGATCATAGAATTGGCGCGGTTTCAGCCGGGGCAACATGCTCATCTGCGCGCGGCTTTCTACCTGGAACAGTCCCAGGCTGTCGCCCGCGCACAGCATGTCGTAAACCTGCTCGACCTCGGGTGGCACAGTATCGAGCGTGTGCCGCTCCCCGCCGCTATCGGCGATAAGGTCGAACGCTTTGCGGATACATGTCAGCATCCCAAGCGCCAGAACATCGACCTTCATCAACTCCAACGCGTCGATGTCGTCCTTGTCCCATTCGATGAAGGTGCGGTCTGCCATCGCGGCGTTATGGACCGGTACCGTTTCGTCGAGCCGGTCCTGGGTCAACACGAAGCCGCCGACATGTTGCGACAGATGCCGCGGAAATTTGAGGAGCTGGTCGACAAGCCCCTTGAGCCGGGCGACGTCTGGGTTGTCGAGGTCGTAACCAGCTTGGACGATCCGGCTTTCCTCGACCTCGTTGGAATAACTGCCCCAGATCGTCCCTGACAACCGCGAGGTCATGTCTTCGCTCATGCCCAGCGCCTTGCCAACCTCACGCAAGGTGCTGCGCGAACGATAGTGGATCACCGTCGCGGCGATGGCCGCGCGATGGCGACCGTATCGTCGATAGACGTATTGCATCACTTCCTCGCGCCGCTCGTGTTCGAAATCGACGTCGATGTCAGGCGGCTCGTCGCGTTCGGCGGAGACGAAGCGCGAAAACAGCAGGTCAAACTTCATCGGATCGACCGAGGTGACGCCCAGGATGAAGCACACCACCGAATTGGCCGCCGATCCGCGGCCTTGGCACAATATCGGCGGATCCTGACTGCGCGCGAACTTCACGACGTCGTGGACGGTGAGGAAATAACAGGCATAACCGCGCTCGCGGATCAGCGTGAATTCCTCGTACAACAGGGCATATAGCTTGTCGGGGACGCGAAAATCGTAGCGCTCCAGCGCGCTCTGCCAGACGAGATGTTCGAGCCAATCCTGCGCCTCCCATCCTTGCGGCACCGGTTCGTGCGGATATTCGTAGCGGAGATCGTCGAGCGTGAAGGCGATCCGGCCGAGCAGTCTCCCGGTCTCCACGATCGCGTCAGGGTATTGGCAGAACAGCCGCGCCATCTCTGCCGGCGGCTTGAGGCTGCGTTCGCCATTCGCCTCCAGCAACCGGCCGGCCGCCTTCACGTTTGTGCCCTTGCGGATGCAGGTGACGATGTCGTGGAGCTGGCGCTGTTCCCCGGTCGCATAGAGCGCGTCGTTGGTCGCGATCATCGGCACACCGGCGTCCCGCGCGATCTCGGCCAGCCGGTTCAGCCGCCGCCGATCGCGCCCGCTGTACGGCGCCGTGGCGCCGAGCCACAAACGGTCGCCGACCAAGCGTTTCAAGCGCCAAAGAGTGGCCTCAAGCGAATCGCCGCCCCCGCCTTGTGTCGGGGGCCGCATCTCGACAATGGACCCCGCTTGCCGTTGCCCCGCGGATGTCGGGGCAGGCCCGGCATGACGCGCAGGGAATGGAATGACGTTGATTTCTTCTGCCTTGTCCTCACCGAGCAGGAGGAAACCGCGATCCTGCGCCTCATCGACTCGCCGTTTCTCGGGCAGCGCTTCCACCTCCGCCGGGTCGAAGCTGTTGTCGGCCAGCACGATCAGCAACAAATCCTGATGGTGCGAAATCAAGTCCTTGAGATCGAGCAGGCACCCGCCCTTGGCCGCGCGCCGATTCCCCTCGGTCAGCAATCGCGTCAACCGTCCCCAGCCGTATCGCGTCGCAGGATAAGCGACGATATCCGGCGTGCCGTCACGGAATACCAGCCGCGCGCCGACAACGAGCCGAAAATCGGGATCGGCGACTGGCTGTTCCGGGGGGTCGGGAAAGGGTTCCCAAGGGCGATCTGCATCGTGTCGGGCCTTCTCCTTCGCCCAACCATCCAGTGATCGAGCTCGCCAGTCACGCAAGGCGACATGCGCCCGCACGACACCCGCCACCGTATTGCGATCGGCAATGCCGATCCCCCGCATCCCCAGCTGGATCGCCTCGGCGACCATGTCGCTCGGATGCGATGCGCCGCGCAGGAACGAATAATTGGTCGCCGCGACCAGTTCAGCGAAACCGGTCACGCGAACACCCCATGGACATACCAGTTGGGCGCGGGTTTGCCGTCCTCGAACAGGCCGTGACGGAAGATCCACAGGCGGCGACCGCGGCGATCCTCGACGCGGTAATAATCGCGGGTCGGGGCTTCGCGCGGCGTCCACCAGGGCGCGGCGATGCGTTCCGGTCCCTCGGCGCGCGCAACGTCGTGAAGCGTACGACGCCAGCGGAACCTGAGCGGCGGGCCATCAGGGACTTCGGACAGGACATGGTCGATCGGCTGTGGCGGGTCGAACAGGTGGATCGGGCGTAGTGGCGGTTCGCCAGGTTCGGGTACTGGCCACGCCCCGGCGGTCGGCGGATCGGCGGCGGAAAGCGTGAACTCGGCCTGTTCGGGCAAGTACCGGTCGCGTGGCGCAAACCGCCGCACGCGCCCGCGCCCCAGCCGTGTCGACAGGCGATCGATCAGCGCCGCAAGTTCGGCCTCGGCGACCGCCCCGCCCTCCAGCTTCAGTTGCGCGGCGTCGAGCCGTTCGGCGACCGGTACGTCGAAGCGGATCAAATCGAACCCGAACCCCGGATCGATCGGATCGGCGAGCGTGTCGATCCGCTCGCGGAACAGCCGCAGCACCAGCGCGACGTCGCGGCTCGCCCGACCGGTCTCGACCGCCAGCCGCTGCACCAGCCCGTCGGTGCGGAAGAAACGCGCGACGAAACGGCGCCCGCCCTCATGGCTTTCCTCCAGCCGCTCGACGGCCTCCGTCATCAGGGCGCCGAGTATCTCCAGCGCATATTCCGTCCGCGCCACCGGTTCGGCGAAGCGGCGCTCGACGTGGAGCGGCGGCCTGACAACACGCGGCGCAAGCGGGCTGTCGGCCTCGCCGATGATCCGCCGCACTTGGGTCGCCGCCGCCTCGCCGAACCGCGCCGCGATCGCCGATAGCGGGCGCACCACGACATCGCCGACCGTCTTCAGCCCCGCGCGCCGGAGCGCCAGCGTCGCCTCGTCCTCCAGCCCCAAAGCCGCCACCGGCAGGCGCCGCACGGCTTCGCCCTCGCTCGCGCCGCTCGGGCGATAGCGCGCCAGCGCCCGCGCCGCGTCGGGATTGCTGGCAAAGGCGTGGCTGACGACGACGCCCAGCCGTTCGAACCGCGCCACCGCGTCCGCCGCCAGCGCGCTCTCGCCGCCGAACAGGTGCACGCACCCGGTCACGTCGAGCACCAGCCCATCAGGCGCGTCGAGCATCACCCAGGGCGTGTAGCGCGCGCAGCCGTCCGCCAGCCGCTCGAGCCAGGTATGGTCGTCGTGCGGCGCATGGTCGAACGCCGCCAGTTCGGGCACGCGCGCCCGCGTATCGGCCAACGTCCCGCCCGGCTCGATCCCCAGTCCCGCCGCCACCGGGTCCACCGCATGCAGGCGGTTGGCGCCCTTCACCTTCTCGATCACCACATAGGGGGAACCTTCGCGACCAACGAATGCGTGCGGCCGCGCGATCCGCAGCCGTTCAGTGGGCAACCACGGGAAATACAGCGCCAGGTAACGGCGCGGCGGCGGGTTCCTGGAAGATGCGTCGGTCACGGTTCCACTCCACGCGCCACGCAACGCCGGCGGGACCGGCGCGGCGGCGCAACAATTCGATCTCGAACGCCGGATTCCCCGGCGCTCCTTCCGGCGTGCCATCGTCCAGCGGCATCGACAGCGCCGGCCGCACACGCCAGCGCGTATCGGCGACGCTCGGGCTTTCCACCGCCGCCATCCGCAGCAACAGCACCGTCACCCCAGACGCCTCCGCCGCCAGCATCAGCCGCCGCGTCGCGGTAAGGTCGAGCGGTTTGGGATCGCCACAGCATTCGACCAGCAACGCGCCCAGCCCCGCGCACCGCGCGGCATCGTTGGCCGCCTTCAGCAACGCGGTATCGTCGGCGACCAGACCGACCAGCACCGCGCTCGCCTCCAGTCCCAATTCGCCGAGCCCGGTCGCGTAGAGCTTCCCGCACGCTCGCTCCGCCGCCTCGGTCCGCAGCCATAGCAACGGCCGCCCCTCCCCCGCGCGAAACGCCAGCATCGCCGCGAACCCGGCGACGCTGCCGGCATCCTCGCGCTCGGCCGCGATCACCTCATGCAACCGCCCGCGCGCCAGCCCGCCGCCGAGCCAGTCGTCGACCGCCGCGCACCCGGTCGTCACCCGCGCGGTCCTATCGCGCGGACGCACCCCTTCGATGCGCGCCAGACGCCGCCGCAACTTGCTGAGCGAGGCAACCGACTCGGGCATATTTGTTCATGATATGTTCTTATGCGAGGGATGCAATCGGATTCGGATCGGGCGCCTGTCTCATGCGTTTTGCGACGATCGAACAGGAGGTCAGGATGCCCCAAGGCGACAAGAGCGCGTACACCGACAAGCAGAAACGCAAGGCGCAGCATATCGAGGAAGGCTACGAAAAGCGCGGCACGCCCAAGAAGGAAGCCGAAGCGCGTGCCTGGGCGACGGTGAACAGGGAATCGGGTGGCGGCAACAAGTCCGGGTCCGGCCGCGGCAAGAAGGATACGCACGTCTCCTCGGCGCGCGGCGGGCGAGCGCACAAGGCCGGCTCACCGGAGGCGCGGTCGGCGGCCGCCCGCAAGGGTTGGGACACGCGACGGAAAAACAACAACGCCTGATTAGTGGCGCCGTAACGCGTTCGGCGCTAAGCGGCGGCCATGGCGAAGACGCACCGTTTCTTCTCGCACCATGCGCATGAGTTCCTGCGTGTCGCGGCCTGCACGCCGATCGCGAGCGTGGGCGATGTCGCGGCCAACGCCGCGGCGACGATCGCGCTGGCGAAGCACGGGCATGACGAAGCGTGCGACTTGCTCGTCTTTCCCGAACTCAACGTCACGTCCTACGCGATCGACGATCTGCACCTGCAGGATTCGATCCAGCGCGCGACCGACGCGGCGCTGGCGGAGATCGCGGCGGCGGCCGCCAAGCTGAAGCCGGTGCTGCTGGTCGGCGCGGCGCTGGCGAAGAACGGGCGGCTCTACAACTGCGCGGTCGCGATCCATCGCGGGCGCATCCTGGGGGTGGTGCCGAAAAGCTACCTCCCCAACTATCGCGAATTTTACGAGAAGCGCTGGTTCGCGAGCGGCTACGACATCGTGGATGACGAGATCGCGGTCGCCGGCCAGGTCGCGCCGTTCGGCATCGACTTGATCTTCGCCGCGAGCGACTTACCGCACTTCATCTTCCATGCTGAGATCTGCGAGGATTTCTGGGCCCCGATCCCGCCCTCAACCTATGGCGCGATGGCGGGCGCGTTGGTGTGCTGCAACCTTTCGGCCTCCAACGTCGTCATCGGCAAAGCGCGCCAAAGAATGCTCCTCTCCGCCGCGCAGTCCGAGCGGGCGATCTGCGCCTATGTCTTCTCCGCCGCAGGGCCGGGCGAGAGCAGCACCGACCTCGCCTGGGACGGCCAGGGCATGATCCACGAACTCGGCGAACTGATCGCGGAAAGCGCGCGGTTCGACGACGCGGCCGAATTGCTCATCGCCGACGTCGATTGCGGCCGCGTGCGGCAGGAGCGGATACGCAACGGCACGTTCAACGACACCGCGCGCGCCGAAGGGTTAGAGCCCGGCGCGTTCCGCCGCGTGACGTTCGAGGCCAAGCCAGACTTCGCCGATGCCGGGCTACGGCGCGAGATCCGCCGCTTCCCGTTCGTCCCCAACACCCCCGAGAAGCTCGACGCCGATTGCTACGAGGCGTTCAACATCCAGGTTACCGCGCTCGCGCAACGCATCGTCGCGGCCAAGGCCGAGCGGCTGGTGATCGGCGTATCCGGCGGGTTGGACTCCACCCACGCGCTGATCATCGCGGCGAAGGCGATGGACCGGCTTGGCCGCTCCCGCGACCATATCCTGGGCTATACCATGCCCGGCTTCGCGACGAGCGAGGGCACCAAGTCCAACGCCTGGGCGCTGATGCGCGCGCTGGGCGTTGCGGGCGACGAGATCGACATCCGCCCCGCCGCCGAGCAGATGCTGAAGGACATGCGCCACCCGTTCGCCGACGGGAAGCCGGCCTATGACGTGACGTTCGAGAACGTCCAGGCGGGACTGCGCACCGATTATCTGTTCCGGCTCGCCAACCAGCATAACGGCCTGGTGGTCGGCACCGGCGACCTGAGCGAACTCGCGCTCGGCTGGTGCACTTACGGCGTCGGCGACCAGATGAGCCATTACGCGGTCAACGCCGGCGTGCCCAAGACGCTGATCCAGTTCCTGATCCGCTGGTGCATCCGCACCGACCAGTATGACGCGGAGACCGACCGCGTGCTGGAGGCGATCCTGGCGCAGGAGATTTCGCCCGAGTTGGTGCCGGCGGGCGCCGACGGTGCGCTGCAATCGACCGAGGAGCGGATCGGGCCGTATGCGCTCAACGACTTCTTCGCGCATTACATCGTCCGCCACGGCATGGCGCCGTCCAAGGTCGCGTTCCTGGCGCTCAAGGCGTGGGAAGATGCCGGGCGGGGCCGCTGGCCGCGCGATTTCCCGGCCAGCGCAAAGGCTGCCTACGACCTGCCGACGATCCGCGGCTGGCTGGAAAAGTTCCTGTTCCGCTTCTTCACGATCAGCCAATTCAAGCGCTCGGCCATCCCCAACGGGCCGAAGGTGTCGGCGGGCGGCGCGCTGTCCCCCCGCGGCGACTGGCGCGCACCGTCCGACGGGACGGCCAAGCCGTTCCTCGATGAACTGAAGGCCAACCTGCCCTAGTCACCCTTCGGCTCGGTCATCTCCATGAAATCCCTCGCCGCGTCGCGATCGGCGGGATCATCGAACGCCACGTCGAGGTCGGGCGCGACACCGAGCATGTGCATCAGCGCCCATAACGCGAAGCGCCGCCCACGGTCCTTGGCCATGCCGAACTCGACACGCATCCGCCGCGAGGCCGTCTGGCGATAGCGAGGCGATGTCGGTCGTCCCGAAATAGCGGCGGAGCTGATCGTCGAAGTCCATGCCGCGCGTTCTGAGCCACGCGGGACTTGCCGACAACCCGTGACCCTGCGACCATACCGGAAATAGGAGAATGGCATGAAGGCGCAGGCTAACGGCATCGAGATCGAGTATGAGGATTTTGGGCCGAAGGATGCGCCGCCGGTGCTCCTCATCATGGGACTCGGTGCACAACTGACACTGTGGCCGATGCCGATGGTCGATCAGCTGGTCGAGCGCGGGTACCGCGTGATTCGCTACGACAATCGCGACGTCGGGCTGTCGACCAAGTTCCACGATGCCGAGGCGCCCGCGATGACCGCGATCGTCGCCGCGCTGATGATGGGCAGCAAGCCCGACGTGCCCTATCTGCTCGACGACATGGCGGCCGACGCGGTCGGGCTGCTCGACGCGCTCGGGATCGCCAGGGCGCACGTCATGGGCGCATCGATGGGCGGGATGATCGCGCAGATGGTCGCGGCGCTATATCCCGACCGCGTGCTGTCGCTGACCTCGATCATGTCGACCACCGGCAACCCGATGCTACCGCCCGCCAGCCCGGAGGCGATGGCGGTGCTGACCACCCGGCCCAGCGGCGCCGACGAGGAAGCGATCGTCGCCCATGGGGTGCGCGCCGAGAAAGTCATCGGCAGCCCCGGCTATCCGGCCGATGAGGACGAATTGACCGAGCGCGTGCGCGCCGGGTTCCGGCGCATGCACTACCCGCCCGGCTTCGCGCGACAGATGGCGGCGATCGTCGGCAGCGGCGACCGCCGTGCCGCGCTCGCCACGATCACCGCGCCGACGATGGTGATCCACGGCGCCGACGACCCGCTGGTGCCGCCGGCGGGCGGTCGCGACACGGCGGCGACGATCCCCGGCGCCAGGATCGTCGAAATACCGGGCATGGGACATAATTTGCCCGAGGCGCTGATCGGCCAAGTGCTCGATGCGTTCGAGCAGGTGGCAAAGACACCCTTGACGGCGGAACGTTAGGCCAAGGTCAGGCCAAGAGGGGCGGCGCGGACCCGTGGAAGTTGACACTAAGTTGACACTATCGCGATGGGTCAGCGAAACTGCCCCTGACCCATAACGATCGATGTCGTCACCCCGGCTTGGCCGGGGTCCCGTTTGATCCCCGACACAATAGTATCGGGCCCGGACCCAAGACCCGGATGCCGTGTGGATATGGAAGCTGAGAGAGAGCGGGCCGCAGGATATCACGCAACTCGCCCTGTAGGAAAACGCTAAACGCGCACCGCGCCTTCGTCCCGTACCGCCTCGATGGTCGGCATCCCGTTGACCGCCATCATCAGGTCCGCCTCGGCCAGGATGCACCTGAGCACGTGCGCCGCCCCCGCCGCGCCGTCGAGCGCGAGGCCGTAGGCGAACGGACGCCCCACGCCGACCGCGCTCGCGCCGAGCGCCAGCGCCTTGATGACGTCGCTGCCCGATCGCACGCCGCTGTCGAACCACACCGGCGTGCTGCCCGCCGCCGCGACCACGCCGGGCAGCATGTCGATCGCGGCGATGCCGCCGTTGGCCTGGCGGCCGCCGTGGTTCGAGCAGAACAGGGCGTCCGCGCCCATGTCGACTGCGCGTCTGGCGTCTTCGGGATGGCAGATGCCCTTGAGCACGATCGGCATCCTGGTCACCGACTTGAGCCACGGCATGTCGTCCCACGTCAGCGGCCGCGCGAATTGCGACGCCCAGAGCATCGTCGCTTCCGCTGGCGCGGACGCCGGGTCCTTCCCCAACATCTTCCTGAACACCGGATCGGCGAAGTAATTGGTCAGCACATGCCCGCGCAGTTGCGGGAAATTCCCGGCATTCAAGTCACGCGGGCGCCAGCCCGTCACCCACGTGTCGAGCGTCACCACCAGCGCGCGATAGCCCGCCGCTTCGGCCCGCCGGATCAGGCTCTCCGCCAGATCCTTGTCGCGCGGCGTATAGAGCTGGAAGAAACCCGGAACATCGCCCAGATGCCCGGCGACATCCTCCATTGTGTCGTTGCCCAGCGTCGAGACGGTCATCGGCACACCGGTCGTCGCCGATGCCTGCGCCGCGGCGATGTCGCCATGCTGGTCGGGCGTGCACATGCCGGTCACGCCGATCGGGCTCATGAAGATCGGGCTGTGGTAGGTATGGCCGAAGATCGTCGTCGAGAGATCACGATTGGTCGTGCCGACCATCATCCGCGGCACCATGCCCCAATGCCGGAACGCGGCGGCATTCTGGTCCTGCGTCCATTCGTCGCCGCAGCCGCCCTGGACGTAGTTGAGCACGTGCGGCGGCATCGCGGCGGTCGCGCGGCTGACGAGCGTGGCGTAATCGACCGGCAGCTTGGTCAGCACGCCGCGCAGCCCCGCGCCGTAAATCTCGTTCTGATAGTCGCCGAAATGGCCCATCGCCGCTCTCTCCCACCTGCGTTGTCGCTACGCTTATGGCGGATCGATGCGCGGCTGTCTCGGGGTCAGGTCCTGTTGAGAGCTGACTCGGCCGTCATCCAGGCGCAGGGATCAACCTGCGCCTGGAGAGCAAGGATCAGCGGAACGAACCGCTCAGCATCACGCCGAACACGCGCGGATCGTTGTAGATGCCAGCGCGATAGTTCGACGTGTCGATCGCACCGATCAGGTTCTTGCGGTTGGTGAGATTGCGCGCGAACGCGGCGATCTCATACTTGCCGAAAGCGTAACCGATCTTGGCGCCCAGCTCGTAATTGCCGTCCGACGTATATTCGACGCTGCGGTACAGGACCAGGTTGGTCTTGCCCTGCATGTTGAAGTCGCCGGCGACGAACACCTTGCTGTCACCGCCCAGCGGCAAGTCGTACCGCGCGCTGACGTTGATGTTGTAATCCGGCGCGTTCGGGAACGGGTTGCCGTTGATGTTGGCATAGTAGTTGTTGCCGATCCGCACCGTCGGGTTGAGCACGGTCTGCGACATCACGCCGCCCGCAGCACCCACCTGGGCATAGACGTTGGGGGCATTGATCTCCGTGTGGAGCAGGCTGAGACCCGCGGTCACGCGGAAGTTGTTGACCGGACGCGCCTCGATCTCGAACTCGGCGCCGTAACCCTTGCCCTTGTTGCCGTTGAACAGCACGCCGTTGCCGTTGCTGTCGTTGCCGTTGAGCTGGATGTTGTCGATGTCGTAATAGAACCCGGCGGCGCTGACGTTGATGCGACCATCGGCGAAGGTCGCCTTGATCCCGCCTTCATAGCTGGTGTTCTTTTCCGAATTGGCGGTCGAGTAAGCCGACGCGAACACCGCCGAACGGCCCTGCACGGTCGGGCCGCGGAAACCACGGGCGTAGCGCGCATAGACGCTGACGTTCGGATCGAGCTTGTAGAGCAAGCTCACGTCCCAGCTCGGCTGCGTGTCCGAAAGACGGCAATAGGTCGCTGCACCGCACGCATACGAGTTGGTCGGCGCAGTCGCCGGCACACTGAGCGTCGCGAAGTTCGGGTGGAGCAACAGGTTGGTGCTCTTGATGTCGTTGGTGACACGTCCGCCCGCCGTCAGCGTCAGCTTGTCGGTCAGGTCATAGCTGATCTGGCCGAAGGCCGCCCAGCTTGTGTTGATGTTGCGCAACAGCACGAAGTTGTTCGGATTGGGCGTGGTGCCGAGCGAATTGTTGGTCAGGAAGAACGAGCGCTGGTCGAACTCGGTCTTGTCGCGCGCATCGAAATAGAGACCGCCGATCTGCCACTTGAACCGGCCCGTGTCGGGGCTGGCGAGGCGGACTTCCTGCGTCCACTGGTCGAGCCCGCGCAGGCGACCCTGCGACTGGCCGCAACCGACCGCGCAGATGTTGGGGGTCACGCCGCCGAAGTTGGCCGCCGCGCCACCGTCGGTGTCGCCGCGGCTGAAGCCCGACGCATGCTCCCAGGCGGTGATCGAGGTCAACGTCGCGAACCCGAAATCATAGTCCGCCTTCAGCGAGACGCCCTGGCTCTTGTACGCCTGCGTGTTGTTCTGCGCTTCGTCATAGGACACGACGCCGCGATCGAACGACGGCGGCACGGCGTTGGTGCCGACCTTGATCGACCCGCGATAGAAGATCGACGCGGTGCCGTTATAGTCGCGGACATGGCCCGAAAGGCGCAGGCTGAACGCGTCGCTCGGCTTGAACAGCAGCTGGAGCTTTACGTCCTTCTCCTCGAAGCCGCCCATCACGTTCTTGCCGGGCACGGTGCCGTCGTCGGACGGGCCGGTATAGACGTTGTCGATCCAGTCGTCGCGGCGCTGATAGAGGCCCGACAGGCGGAAGCTGATCGTGCCGTCCTTGGTCAGCGGACCGCCGACGCCGACGTCGGCGTTGACGCTGTTATAGCTGCCATAGCTGAGCGAACCCTGGCCCTGCCAGTTGGCGCTCGGCTGCGCGCTGTCGAACTTGATGATGCCGGCGGTGGTGTTGCGGCCGAACAACGATCCCTGTGGCCCCTTCAGCACTTCGACCTGCGCGATGTCGAACGCCGGGTTCGACTTGAGCACGACATGCTCCTTCACGACGTCGTCCTGGATGATCGACACCGGCTGCGACGCGCCGAGGTAGAAGTCGATATTGCCGAGGCCGCGAATGTAGAAGCGCGGGAAGATGCGGCCGGTGGTCGATTCCACGTAGAGGCTGGGCACGCGGCCCGACAGGGACAGCAGGGTGTCCGCACCCGCCGCCTGGAAATCGCGGATCGCCTCGGACCGCAACACCGACACCGCGACCGGCACGTTCAGCGTGTTTTCGGTGCGGCGGTTGGCGGTGACGATGATGTCGCCATCAGGAGCGCCGGCCGTATCGGGGGTCGCGGCGGCCGGGGTCGTGTCGGCGGTCTGCGCGCTGGCGAACGGAACGGTGGCGGCCGTAGCGGCCCCGGCGAGCAGAATCGCGGCGAACTTCTGAAGTTTCATTGCGTGGGTCCCTTGGAGAAGCGCGTCGTCATTTGGTGCGACGCAACATGCGCTGGGCCTCTGGGCGCGAATTGTGACCGTATTGCGACAGTAAAGCACGTCTCGTCTCGTTTACGGGGGCTATGATGCGCAGAAGGCACAACGCCCGTTGGCGCTAACGGTCTGGACTGCAGCGGCGCCTTGCGGCACCGAATAGCGAAGCCGAAATCGCGCCCCGCGCGATTATCGAGTCTTCGCTATTCCCACTCGATCGTGCCGGGCGGCTTCGACGTATAGTCGTAAGTCACGCGGTTGATACCCTTGACCTCGTTGATGATCCGCGTCGCACAGCGCGACAGGAACTCGCCGCTGAAATGATAGGCATCGGCGGTCATGCCGTCGACCGAGGTCACGGCACGCAAAGCTAGGACGTTGTCGTAGGTACGGCCGTCGCCCATCACCCCGACGCTGCGCACCGGGAGCAGGACCGCGAACGCTTGCCAGATCGCGTCGTACAGTCCGGCATTCCTGATCTCTTCCAGGTAGATCGCATCCGCTTTTCGCAGGATGTCGCAGCGTTCCTTGGTGACTTCGCCGGGGATGCGGATCGCGAGGCCTGGCCCCGGGAACGGATGCCGCCCGACGAAGACGTCCGGCAGGCCAAGCTCCCGGCCGAGCGCCCTCACCTCGTCCTTGAACAATTCGCGCAGCGGCTCGACCAGCTTCATGTTCATCCGCTCGGGCAGGCCCCCGACATTGTGGTGGCTCTTGATCGTCACCGACGGCCCGCCCGTGAAGCTAACGCTTTCGATCACGTCGGGGTAGAGCGTGCCCTGCGCCAGGAATTCAGCCCCGCCAATCTTCTTCGCTTCGTCCTCGAACACGTCGATGAAGGTCTTGCCGATGAACTTGCGCTTCGCCTCGGGGTCGGTGACGCCGGCTAGGCCGCTGAGGAACAGGGTCTCCGCGTTCACATGGACCAGAGGGATGTTGTAGTGGCCGCGGAACAGCGACACGACCTGGTCCGCCTCGCCGCTGCGCATCAGGCCGTGATCGACGAACACGCAGGTCAACTGATGCCCGATCGCCTCGTGGATCAACACCGCGGCGACCGCCGAGTCGACCCCGCCCGACAGCCCGCAGATCACGCGCTTGTCGCCGACCTGTGCGCGAATCTCGGCGATCTTGGCGGCGCGGAATTCGGCCATCGACCAATCGCCCGCGAGGCCACAAACGTGCCTAACGAAATTCTTCAACAGCTTCGCGCCGTCCGGGGTATGCACGACCTCTGGATGGAACTGCATCGCGTAATAGCGGCGCGCATCGTCGGCGATCACCGCGAACGGCGCGCCCGGGCTGGCGGCGACGGGGCGGAAACCGGGGGCGAGGCTCGTCACCTTATCCCCATGGCTCATCCACACCTGATGCGTTTCGCCTTCGGTCCACAGACCGTTGAACAGCTCGCAGCGATCGTCGATCTCGATGAAGGCGCGGCCGAACTCGCCGCTGTCGCCCAGCTCCACCGTCCCGCCGAGCTGATGCATCATCACCTGCTGGCCGTAACAGATGCCGAGCACCGGCAGCCCGCTGTCGATGATTTCCTGCGGGATACGCGGGCTACCCTCATCGAGCACGCTCGCCGGGCTACCCGACAGGATCACGCCGCGCGGTCGCATCCGGGCGAAAACCTCGGCGGCGGACTGGAACGGTGCGATTTCCGAATAGACCCCCGCCTCTCGGACACGTCGCGCGATGAGCTGAGTCACCTGGCTGCCGAAATCGACAATGAGGATCGAATCGCCAAAAGCTGCGGATGTCTGGGTCATGGCGCCCGATAGCAGATCGGCGCAGGGCGTGAAGCCCGACGGCGCCAGCGCGACCAAAGTCATCGAACCGTAATTTACATTTCGCAATTTTGAAGGAAATATGTCATCGTTCTGTAACAGAAGCGTCATGGGGCGCTCGTTCGATGGAGATTGCCATGGTGAAGACCGTCCTTTTCGCACTCTGCGTGACCGTCGCATCCCCTGCGCTTGCGGCCGATGGCCAGGCCGCCGCCAAGCTGGCGGCTGACATCCGCGTTTCGGAAAGCCGCGCCCAGGCCACGCTTCGCGACAGCGGCGACTATATCGAACTGGCGCAGGCTTATCTGCGCGCTGGCCGCACCGGCGACGCGGCATTGGCCTATCGCGCCGCGCTGACGCGCAACAACGAGATGATGCTGACCCGGAACGGCGACTCGATCTGGTCACATACCGTCGCGCGCGATGCATTGGCGCTGATGCCGCAATACGCGGCGCGCTGACCCTTGCTGGTCGAGCCGACCGCCTCCCCAATGGGAGAGCGGTTGGCTCGGTGGTAATCACCGGATCGGTTTCACCACCATCCCCGTCCACTTGGCGATGAACGCCCAGTCGCTGGCGGTTTCGTCGATGATCTTGTCGGTTGGCTTGCCCGATCCGTGCCCGGCGCGCGTTTCGATGCGGACGAGGCGTGGTTTCGGGCCGAGATCCTGAGACTGCAGCATCGCGGTATATTTGAACGTGTGCCCCGGCACGACGCGGTCGTCGGTATCGGCGGTCGCCGCGAGGATCGCCGGATAGGGCGTGCCCGCCTTGATGTTGTGATACGGCGAATATTTGAGCAGCACGCGGAAATCGGCCTCCTTCGACGGATAGCCGTAATCGTCCACCCAATAGCGCCCCGCGGTGAAACGGTCGAAGCGCAGCATGTCCATCACGCCCACCTGCGGCAACGCAGCGGCGAACAGGTCCGGCCGCTGGTTCACGACCGCGCCAACCAATAACCCGCCGTTCGACCCGCCCATGATCGCGAGCTGGTCCTTGCCGGTATAGCCCTTGGCCTTCAGGAACTCGCCCGCCGCGATGAAGTCGTCGAACACGTTCTGCTTGCTCGTCAGCCGCCCGCCGTCGTGCCATTCCTTGCCATATTCGCCGCCGCCCCGAATGTTGGCGACGGCATAGACTCCGCCTTGTTCCAGCCAGGCGATCCGCGTCGCGGAGAAGGCCGGCTCCATCGTGATGTTGAACCCGCCATAGCCGTAAAGCAGAGTCGGCGCGGGGCCGCTCGCCCCCTTCTTGCGGACGATGAACATCGGTACTCGCGTCCCGTCCTTCGACGCGTAGAAGACTTGGCTAACTTCATAGTTCGCCGGGTCGAACGCCACCTTTGGCTGCGCCCAGATCGAGGATTTGCCCGTCGCGACGTCATAGCGATAAATCGTCGCCGGCCGATTATAGCTGGTGAAGCTGTAGAAGGTCTCGGGATCGTCGGCCTCGCCACCGAACCCGCCGACCGACCCGATGCCGGGCAGCGCCACAATCCCGTCGGGCTTGCCGTCGAGCGTGAAGCGGCGGACCTCGCTCTTCACGTCGACCAGATAGGTCGTGATCAGCTTGCCGCCGATGATCGCCGCGCCGTCGAGCACCGCCTTGTCCTGCGGCACCACCTCGACCACCGGCACTTCGGCCGAGCGCGCATAGAGGTTGGTCGCGACGATCCGCATCCGCGGCGCGTCCTTGTTCGTCACCCAGTAGAAATTGCCACCGACATTGCCGGCGAAGTTCCACTGATAGTCGAGCCCCTTGAAGATCGTCCGCGGCGTCGGCTTGGGCGCGGTCAAGTCGATGACGGTGATCTCATAGCGATTGTCGGTGCCCTCCGTGGTGGTGATCACCAGCCACTTGCCGTCGTCGGTCACTTGCGCGCCGTGCCCGCGCTTCGGCTGGTCGGGGGTCGCGTAGATCAGGCTGTCCGCCGATTGCGGCGTGCCGAGCTTGTGGAAATAGACCGCCTGGTTTTCGTTGAGCGACTGAAACTTCTGGCCCTCGGGCGGCGCGGGGAAACGCGAATAATAGAAGCCCGACCCGTCCTTCGCCCAGGAGAGGCCGGAAAACTTCACCCATTCGACGCTGTCATCGAGCACCTTGCCGCTGCCGACGTCGAGCACCTTGACCGTGCGCCAGTCGCTGCCGCCGTCCTGGATCGCATAGACGATCCGCTTGCCGTCCTCGCTCGGCGCCCATTCGCCCAGCGCGGTCGCGCCGTCCTTCGCCCAGGTGTTGGGGTCGATCACCACGCGCCCGGTGCCGTCCAGCCCGTCGCGCACGAACAGCACCGCCTGGTTCTGCAGTCCCGAATTGTGCATGTAGAAATAGCGCCCGCCCTTCTTCGCGGGCGCGGCGAAGCGCTCGTAATCGATCAGCGTCTTCAACCGCGCCTTGAAGATGTCGCGGCCCGGCAACGTCGCCAGATAGGCGTCGGTCAGCTTGTTCTCCGCCTCCACCCACGCCGCGACCTTCGGATCGGTGCGAACGTCGTTTTCCAGCCAGCGATACGGATCGGCGACCTTTACGCCGAATTGCTCGTCCACGGTCGTGCCGCGCTCGGTCGCGGGATAGGTGATGGCGGTCATGTCGGTTTTCTGGGAACTCGTCTGGGCAAGAGCGGGAAGGGTCAGGGCGATCAGGGTCAGCGGCAGGAATTGGCGCATCGGTCACTCCGCGGGTCGGGATGACGCATATCTAACAGCGGTCATTGCAGGTTCAACTGGAGCGATTAAACCCGATACGGACCCGTATCGACATTCAAGCGTTGTGCCGGGACCTATTCTAAGGAGAAGATCCATGTTGCGTACCCTACCCCTCGCCCTGTCGGCGGCAGCCATCGCGGTATCCGCGGTCGCCGTGCCCAGCAGCGCGCAAACCTACTCCGAACAGCGTCGCTTCGACGCCGCGCAGCGCCGGTTCGATAATGAACAGCGCATCTATGATCAGGAACGCGCGCTTTACGAACAGGCGCAGCGCCGCGATCAGCGCCGGTCGAGCTACAACGACCCGCGCTATCCCAATTCGAGCTATAACGACCCGTACAACGATCCGCGCTATCGCACCGATTACGACGCGTCGCGCTATTATAGGGACGATCCCCGCTATCAGGAGCGCGTCCTGACCTCGAACGACCAGGTCTATCGCGGGTCGGACGGGCGCTATTACTGCAAGCGCAACGACGGCACGACCGGCCTGATCATCGGCGGCGCGGCCGGCGGCATCCTCGGCAACGTAATCGACGGTGGCCGCAATCGCATCGGCGGCACGCTGATCGGCGGCGCGCTGGGCGCGTTGCTAGGCAAGTCGGTCGATCAGAATAGCGGCGACCAGTATCGATGTCGCTAAGGCACACGGCGTTAGCGTAAGCAGACGCCGATGCTTGGATGGCGGATCAGAAGCCCGACCGGTGGCGCGGATTTTCTCCGCGCCGCACCGCCAAAAAAGAAAGGGCCGCGCTTCCCAACAGAAGCGCGGCCCTTCTCTTATCTATCACCGACCGGCTTACGCGGCCTGATCGAAATCCTCGTCCACGATCACCGGACCCGAATCCTGGCCCTTGGCGCTGGTGTCGCGATCGACGAACTCAATCACCGCCATCGGTGACGCGTCCGAGGCGCGGATGCCGGCCTTGATGACGCGGGTATAGCCGCCGTTGCGGCTAGCGTAGCGCGACGCCAGCACGTCGAACAGCTTCGCCAGCTGCGCGTCGTCGAGCAGACGGGCGTGCGCGAGGCGACGGTTGGACAAGCCGCCCTTCTTCGCCAGCGTGATCAGCTTCTCGACGTACGGGCGAAGTTCCTTCGCCTTGGCGAGCGTGGTGGTGATCTGTTCGTGCTTGATCAGCGCGGCCGACATGTTGCGGAACAGCGCAGCACGGTGCGCCGAGGTACGTTGAAGCTTACGACCGCCTACCTTGTGGCGCATGTATCATTCCTTCGTTCGTAGGGGGGCCGTGTAAGGTACCCCGATCCAGGCGGCGCGAAACGGGCCACCGCCCAAAGCCCGAGAGGTTTGTCGAAAGTTAGGCCAAGAATAGGGCTCAGCCCATGATTTCCTGCTCAAGCTTCTTGGCCATTTCCTCGATGTTCTCAGGCGGCCAACCCGGGATTTCCATCCCGAGGCGCAGCCCCATCGACGACAGCACTTCCTTGATCTCGTTGAGCGACTTGCGGCCGAAGTTCGGCGTGCGCAGCATCTCGGCTTCGGTCTTGCCGACCAGATCGCCGATATAGATGATGTTGTCGTTCTTGAGGCAGTTGGCGGAGCGCACCGACAGTTCGAGCTCATCGACCTTCTTGAGCAGGTAACGGTTGATCTGCTGCGTGTCGCCCGCAGCACCACCGGTTTCGGCGGGAGCAGCCGCGAGGCCGATCGGAGCCGATCGGGTGATCGCCGAATCGTCGAAATGGACGAACAGCGCGAGCTGGTCCTGCAGGATGCGCGCGGCATAAGCGAGCGCGTCCTCCGGGGTCACCGTGCCGTCAGTCTCGATCGACAGCGTCAGCTTGTCGTAGTCGAGTTCCTGCCCGACGCGGGTGTTCTCGACCTTGTACGACACTTGGCGAACCGGGCTGTACAGCGCATCGACCGGGATCAGGCCGATCGGCGCATCGGCCGGACGATTGGCAACCGCCGCAACATAGCCCTTACCGACATCCGCGGTCAGTTCCATGTTGAGCGTCGCGCCCTCGTCGAGGTGGCAGATCAGCAGATCGGGGTTCATCACCTCGATATCGCCCGACACCGCGATGTCGCCCGCGCGGACGTCGGCCGGACCGGTCGCCGAAAGCTGGAGACGCTTCGCACCTTCGCCCTGCATCTTGAGCGCGATCTGCTTCACGTTGAGCACGATGTCGGTGACGTCCTCACGGACACCCGCCAGCGAGCTGAACTCGTGGAGCACGTTCTCGATCTTGATCGAGGTCACCGCCGCGCCCTGCAGCGACGACAGCAGTACGCGGCGCAGCGCGTTGCCGAGCGTCAGGCCAAAGCCACGCTCCAGCGGTTCGGCGACGAACGTCGCCTTCGACTTGCCCTCGCCGCCCTTCTTTTCGAGCGCGTTGGGCTTCTTCAGTTCCTGCCAGTTTTTTGCGTTGACGGACAAGGCTCTCGTCCCCTGGGTTGGGCCGCTCTCGGGGTTGAAGCGGCCGGGTATCAAAAATCGCACCGGCGCGTCCGCCGGCACGTAACAAAATCAGACGCGGCGGCGCTTCGACGGGCGAACGCCGTTGTGCGGGATCGAGGTCACGTCGCGGATCGACGTGATCTGGAAACCGACCGCCTGCAGCGCACGCAGCGCGCTCTCGCGGCCCGAACCCGGACCCTTCACCTCGACCTCGAGCGTGCGGACACCATGTTCGGCGGCCTTCTTGCCGGCGTCTTCCGCGGCGACCTGGGCGGCGTACGGCGTCGACTTGCGCGAGCCCTTGAACCCCATCATGCCGGCGGACGACCACGAAATGGCGTTGCCCTGGGCATCGGTGATGGTGATCATGGTGTTGTTGAAGCTAGCGTTCACATGCGCGACGCCGGCGGTGATGTTCTTGCGTTCACGGCGCCGAATGCGCTGCGGTTCACGTGCCATTTTGTAATTCCTGACCTGATTTTCAAGGAAGCGAGCCGCCCGAAGACGGCTGCGAGCTTACTTCTTCTTACCGGCGATCGGCTTGGCCTTGCCCTTGCGGGTGCGTGCGTTGGTGTGCGTACGCTGGCCGCGGACCGGGAGACCTTTGCGATGGCGTAGGCCGCGATAGCAGGCCAGGTCCATCAGGCGCTTGATGTTCATCGCCGTCTGGCGACGAAGATCACCCTCTACCGTGTAACCGGCGTCGATCGCTTCGCGGATCTGCAGCACTTCCTGATCGGTCAGGTCCTGCACGCGAGTCGCGTCCGCGATGTTCAGCTTCGCGGTGATTTCCTTGGCCTTGGCCGGACCGATACCGTGGATATAGGTCAGCGCGATCACCACGCGCTTGTTGGTCGGGATGTTGACACCCGCAATACGTGCCATGAAACTTTTCTCCTAGCTCCACAGGGAACGGCATGGCTGCCACGTTCCCCATCTCATCGCGTTAGCCCGAAACGCACGACAGCGGCGGACGCGAGAAAGCGCCGCCGGACAGCCGGGGTATCGGAAGAACGCTTAATTAGGTGCGAGTCGTGACACTGTCAAGCGCAGGTAGACCCTACCTCGCCAAGGGTACCGGGCCTTCCGCTGCAGCCCTCAATCCCGTAGTCATTTTTCCCCCAAGTAAGAACGGGGGGGATACGATATAGGTGCTATTTTCCGTCCAACGTCTCAGCAATCGCCGCGCTGACCGCGTCCATGTCACCCATGCCGTCGATCCGTGTCACCAGACCACGCGCTTCGTAAATTGGAATGATCGGCGCGGTCTTGGCCCGATATTCGGCCATACGCGTGCGGACGGTTTCCTCGTTGTCGTCAGGGCGGCGCTTGAACTCGTGGTGGCCGCAGACGTCACAGGTACCGTCGACCTTCGGGCGGTGGAATTTATCGTGATAGTTCGCGCCGCAATTCGCGCATGAGAAACGCCCGACGATCCGCTCGACCAGCGCGTCCTCGTCAACCTCGAGCTCAATCACGCGGTCGAGCTCGCGGCCGTGGTTGCTCAGGATCGCATCGAGCGATTCCGCCTGCGCGGCCGTCCGCGGATAGCCGTCGAAGATCGCGCCCTGATCGTCGCTCATCGTCGCCAATTTGTCGTCGATCAGCGCGGAGACGATCTCGTCCGACACCAGCTCGCCAGCGTCCATCACCGCCTTGGCCTTCAGCCCGACCGGGGTGCCGGCCTTCACCGCCGCGCGCAGCATCTCGCCCGTCGACAGCTGGACCATGCCCCGCGACTGCACAAGCCGCTCGGCCTGAGTCCCCTTGCCCGCGCCCGGCGGTCCCAGAAGGATGATGTTCACGGCAGTCCTCTCCCCTGTCGTAGCGTTCCGTTATGGACGGAGACGTCCACCCTTCAGTTTCGCCTTCTTGATCAGGTCGCCATACTGATGCGCCAGCAAGTGCGACTGAATCTGCGTCACGGTATCCATTGTCACGTTGACGACGATCAGCAAGCTGGTGCCACCAAGGTAGAACGGGATCTTCAACGCCGAAACCAGATATTCCGGCACCAGGCAGATGAAAGCCAGGTACGCCGCGCCGATCACCGTGATGCGAGTCAGCACGTAGTCGAAATAGACTTCGGTGTTCTTGCCCGGGCGGATGCCGGGGATGAAGCCGCCATAGCGCTTCAGGTTATCGGCGGTCTCTTCCGGGTTGAACACGACCGCGGTGTAGAAGAACGCGAAGAAGATGATCCCCGCGCCGTAGAGCGTCATGTACAACGGGCTACCGTGCTGCAGATACTGGTTGAGCGTGATGATCACGTCGCCCCACCAACTGTCACCTGCGGTCTTGTTGCCAGCGAATTGCGTGATCGTCAGCGGCATCAGCAGCAGCGACGAGGCGAAGATCGGCGGGATAACGCCCGCAGTATTGAGCTTCAGCGGCAAGTGGCTGCGATCCGACTGCACGCCGCGCGCGGTCTGGCGCTTGGGATACTGGATCAGGATGCGGCGCTGCGCGCGCTCCATGAAGCAGATCAGCAGGACGATGCCAACCACGGCGACGATGATGCCGATCAACTGGAAACTGTCCATGCTGCCGGTGCGGCTGCCGTTGACGAGGTTATAGATGTTGGTCGGCATGTTCGCGACGATACCAGCCATAATGATGAGGCTGACGCCATTGCCGATACCGCGACTGGTGATCTGCTCGCCCAGCCACATCAGGAACATGGTGCCGCCGATCAGCGAGATGACCGCGCCGGCGCGGAACATCATGCCGGGCTCAACCACCGCCTGGATACCCTGCGTCGCGCCGAAGCTTTCGAGCCCGACGGCGATGAAATAGCCCTGGATCGCGGTCAGCGCGACCGTACCGTAGCGGGTATATTGGTTGAGCCGCTTGCGCCCGCTCTCGCCTTCCTTCTTGATCGCCGCCAGCGTCGGCGACAGCGAGGTCGCGAGCTGCACCACGATCGAGGCGGTGATATAGGGCATCACGCCAAGCGCGATCAGCGACATCCTCTTAAGGGACCCGCCCGAGAAATTGTTGAAGAAGTCCAGCACGCCGCCCGTCGTCTTGTCGCCGAGGATGCCGAGCGCGGTCGGATCGACCCCGGGCAGCGGGACATAGCTCAGCAGGCGGAACACGATCAGCGCGCCGATCGTGAACCAGAGCCGCTTTCTGAGGTCGGTCGCCTGCGCGAACTTCGATAGGTTGAGCCCGGAGGCGAGACTGTCGGCTGCGGATGCCATTATGCGTTTACGTCCTGAAAACTGAAACGGCGGCGAGCGCTTAGCATCGCCCCCCGCCGCTCATATAGTCACGTGTCCCGGCTTGTCACCGGGTACGCCTCACTTCTTCGCCGCGGCAGCCTGCTTGGCTTCCTTGTCGGCCTTGCGCGCCTTGTACTGCACGCCCTTCTTGGCGGCGGCCTTTTCGGCGGCGGGAACGACGTGGATCACATCGACCTTGCCGCCCGCCTTCTCGACCGCTTCAATCGCGCTCTTCGACGCGCCGGCGACGGTGAAGTTCAGCTTGGCCGAGAACTCGCCCTTGCCGAGCAGACGGACGCCATCCTTGCCGCCACGAGCGACACCGGCTTCCTTCAGCGCGGCGTGATCGAGCGTCGCGCCTGCCTTGATCTTCTTCGCGTCGACCAGCTTCTGGATCGTGCCCAGATTCACCTCGGCATAATCCTTGGCGAAGATGTTGTTGAAGCCACGCTTCGGCAGACGCATGTGGAGCGGCATCTGGCCGCCCTCGAAGCCGGCGATCGAGACGCCCTCACGGCTCTTCTGGCCCTTCTGGCCACGGCCGCCAGTCTTGCCCTTGCCCGAGCCGATGCCGCGTCCGACGCGGATCTTGGACTTGCGGGCGCCCGCATTGTCGCGGAGTTCGTTCAGTTTCATTCTATGCACTCGCTTTCGCTTTTGTCGCGCTGATAGGGGTAGGCCGCCCCAAAAGAGCGGCCCGGATGAGGTTAGCCCTCGACACTCACCATGTGAGCGACCTTCTTGATCATGCCGCGCACCTCGGGGGTGTCCTCGAGCTCGGAGACCCGGTGCATCTTGTTCAGCCCGAGACCGATCAGGGTCGCGCGCTGGTCCTTGGTGCGGCGGATCGGCGAACCGGTCTGCTTGATCTTGATCTTCGCCATGTCAGCTTACTCCGCGATCGCGGCCGCATCGGCCTCGGCGGTCTGCGACCCACCACGGCCGAGCAGGTCGGCGATCTTCTTGCCGCGGCGCTGCGCAACGCTCTTGGGCGAGGTCTGCTCGCCGAGCGCTTCGAAGGTCGCACGGATCATGTTGTAGGGGTTCGACGTGCCGACCGACTTGGTCACCACGTCGGCGACGCCCAGGCTTTCGAACACGGCGCGCATCGGACCGCCGGCGATGATGCCGGTGCCCTGCGGCGCCGAACGCAGCGTGACCTTGCCGGCGCCGAAGTGACCGTTGCCGTCATGGTGCAGCGTGCGGCCTTCCTTCAGCGGAACGCGGACCATCTTCTTCTTGGCCGACGCGGTCGCCTTCGAAATGGCTTCCGGCACTTCGCGCGCCTTGCCGTGACCGAAGCCGACGCGGCCCTTGCCGTCGCCCACGACGACGAGCGCCGCAAAGCCGAAGCGCTTGCCGCCCTTCACCGTCTTCGAGACGCGGTTGATGTGGACCAGCTTTTCGATCAGCTCTTCGCCGCCGTCCTCGGTCGGGCCGCCACGGCCACGATTGTCACGACCGCCACGGCCGCCGTCGCGACCACCGCGACCGCCACCGCCACCCGGTCCGCCACGGCCACGGCCGCCGCGCGCACCGCGCGGAGCGTCGCCCGCCGGAGCGTCGACCGGTGCGCCGACCGGCGCTTCCGTCTGGTTGGTTTCGTCAGCCATTCTTAGAACTCCAATCCGGCTTCGCGCGCGGCGTCGGCCAGCGCCTTGACGCGGCCGTGGTAGAGAAAGCCGCCACGGTCGAACACGACCTGCTTGATGCCGGCCTTCACCGCGGCTTCCGCCACGCGCTTGCCGACCGCGGTCGCGGCTTCGATGTTGGACGTCGCGCCGTCATGACCCGACAGCGTCGAGGCCGAGGCAACGGTCGTGCCCTTCTCGTCGTCGATCACCTGGGCATAGATGTGCTTGCCCGAGCGATGAACCGAGAGACGGGCGCGCGTTCCGCCCCGCGCACGGAGCGCGGTGCGATTGCGGCGGCGCCGCTTTTCGAACAGTGAAAGACCCTTGGTCATTACTTCTTCTTCCCTTCCTTACGGAAGATATACTCGCCGTCGTACTTGATGCCCTTGCCCTTGTACGGTTCCGGCTTGCGCCAGCGGCGGATCTCGGCGGCGAGCTGGCCGACCTTCTGCTTGTCGGCGCCCGAAATCTCTACCGTGGTCTGATCCGGGGTCGCCACCGTCAGACCTTCCGGCACGTCGATGTCGACGTCATGCGAATAGCCGAGCTGCAGCTTGAGCTTCTTGCCCTGCGACGAAGCGCGATAGCCGACGCCGGTGATCAGCAGCTTCTTTGAGAAGCCGGTGGTCACGCCAGTCACCAAGTTCTGCACCAACGTGCGCTGCATGCCCCAGAACGCGCGAGCGCGCTTGGTGTCGTTGGCCGGCGTCACGCCGATCGAATCGGCCTGGACGTCCCACTTGACCTCGTCGGCCATCGGCATGGACAGGGTGCCCTTCGGACCCTTCATGCTCAGCACGCCGCCCTCGACCGTGGCGGTGACACCGCTCGGGATCGCGACCGGCTTCTTACCGATGCGGCTCATCAGAACACCTCCGCCAGCACTTCGCCGCCGACGTTCTGGTCGCGCGCTTCGGCATCCGAAAGCACGCCACGCGGCGTCGAGACGATGGTGATGCCCAGGCCGTTCATCACGCGCGGCAGTTCCTGCGAACCGCTGTACACGCGGCGGCCCGGCTTGGAGACGCGCGCGACGTGCTTGATGGCCGGCTGGCCTTCGAAATATTTGAGTTCGATCCGGATGCCCTTGGCGGGCCCCATCTCTTCCTCGCTATAACCGCGGATGTAGCCCTCACGCTGGAGAACGTCGAGCACGCGGACGCGCAGCTTCGACGCTGGCGAAAGGACCGAGTCCTTGCGCGCGCGCTGGCCGTTGCGGATGCGGGTGAGCATATCACCCAGGGGATCGGTCACTGCCATCTTCGTGTCCTTACCAGCTCGACTTCGTGACGCCGGGAATCAGGCCCTTGTTGGCCAGTTCGCGCAGCTGCACACGGCAGAGACGGAATTTGCGGTAGTAAGCGCGGGGACGGCCCGTCACTTCGCAACGATTGCGGATGCGGGTCGGGTTACCGTTACGCGGCAACTCGGCCATCTTCAGCCGCGCGATCAGGCGCTCGGTTTCGTCGAGCGACTTGTCGTTCGCCTGCGCCTTCAGCTTCGCCAGCTTGGGAGCGGTCTTCGCCACCAGCTTCTTGCGACGCTCGTTCTTGTTCACGGAACTCAGTTTCGCCATGACTTAAGTTCTCTTTCCCTTATGCCGCTTGCTTCTGCTCGCCGTCCGCATCCTGCGGGAACGGGAAGCCGAACAGACGCAGAAGCTCGCGAGCCTCGTCGTCGGTCTTTGCAGTGGTGGTGACGATGACGTCCATGCCGCGCACCTTGTCGATGCGGTCATAGTTGATCTCCGGGAACACCAACTGTTCCTTGAGACCCATCGCGTAATTGCCGCGACCGTCGAAACTCTTCGGGTTCAGCCCGCGGAAGTCGCGAACGCGCGGCAGCGCGATCGTGATGAAGCGGTCGAGGAACTCGTACATGCGCTCGCGGCGAAGGGTGACCTTCACGCCGATGGGCATGCCTTCACGCAGCTTGAACTGCGCGATCGACTTCTTCGCCTTGGTGACGACCGGCTTCTGGCCCGCGATCAGCTCCATTTCAGAAGCGGCCTGTTCGACCTTCTTCTTGTCCTGGGTCGCTTCGCCCACGCCCATGTTCAGAACGATCTTTTCGATCTTCGGAACTTCGAGCGCGTTCTTGTACCCGAACTTGTCGGTCATCGCCTTGACGATCTTGTCGTCGTAGATGCCCTTCATGCGGGGCTTGTAAGCTTTATCAGCCATCGATCTTCTTCCCGGTCTTGACCGCGACGCGGACCTTCTTGCCGTCCTTGCCCGTTTCGAAACGGACGCGGGTCGGCTTGCCGTCGACGACGTGGGCAACCTTCGAAATGTGGAGCGGCGCTTCCGAGCGGTCGAGACCGCCCTGGGGGTTCGCCTGGCTCGGCTTCACGTGGCGCACATGGACGTTCACGCCCGACACGATGACCTTGCTGTCCTTCGGCATCGCCTTGGTGACTTCGCCGGTCCGGCCCTTGTCCTTGCCGGACAGGACGATGACTTGGTCACCCTTCTTGATCTTCGCGGCAGCCATTACAGCACCTCCGGCGCGAGCGAGATGATCTTCATGTGCTTCTTGGCGCGCAGCTCGCGGACGACCGGGCCGAAGATACGGGTGCCGATCGGCTCCTCGTTCTTGTTGACCAGGACGGCAGCGTTGCTGTCGAACCGGATCACCGTGCCGTCGGCGCGGCGAATGTCCTTGCGGGTCCGCACGATGACGGCGCGATGAACGTCGCCCTTCTTCACGCGGCCGCGCGGTTGCGCTTCCTTGATGCTGACGACGATGATGTCGCCAACGCCGGCCGTGCGGCGCTTCGAGCCGCCCAGCACCTTGATGCACTGCACCCGCTTCGCGCCGCTATTGTCAGCGACGTCGAGATTGGACTGCATCTGGATCATCGATCCGCTTCCTTCTCTCTTGGCCTACCGGGACACGCCCGGGGGTTCCGACTAAACTACCAGCCCCTGGCAGGGCCGACCTGATTACGCGCCCGCGGCGGCTTCCTCGCCCGCGAGATCGACCCGCTCCGGCGTCGCGTGGGTGTTCACCCGCTCGATCACCTTCCAGGTCTTGAGCTTGGAGATCGGCGCGGTCTCTTCGATCCGCACGGTCTCGCCGGCCTTGTACTCGTTCGCCTCGTCATGGGCGTGATACTTCTTCGAACGGCGGATGATCTTGCCGTAGAGCGCATGCTTGACCTTGCGTTCCACGTTCACGACCACCGTCTTGTCGCCCTTGTCCGAGACGATCTGCCCGGTCAGCACGCGCTTCGGCATTGCTTCTTCCTTACTTCGCGGCCGCGGCGGCTTTCGCACGCGCGGACTGCTGGGTCTTGATACGGGCGATGTCACGACGGACTTCGCGCACACGGCTCGGCTTTTCGAGCTGGCTGGTCGCCGCCTGGAAGCGGAGGTTGAACGCTTCGCGCTTCAGCTCGCCCAGGGACTCGTTCAGCTGGTCGTCGCTCTTGCCGGCGACGTCGAGCTTGCTCGACTTGGTTTCTTTCTTGGCCATCTTATTCGCCTCCGAGGTGCGACGTGTCACCCAGACGCGCCACGACCTTGACCTTGATCGGCAACTTCATCGCCGCTCGGCTGAACGCTTCCGCCGCGAGCGGGCCGGGAACGCCGTCCAGCTCGAACAGGATGCGGCCGGGCTTGACGCGGGCTGCCCAATATTCCGGCGAACCCTTGCCCGAGCCCATGCGGACTTCGGCCGGCTTGCCCGACACTGGCACGTCCGGGAACACGCGAATCCACAAACGCCCCTGGCGCTTGATGTGACGCGTGATCGCGCGGCGGGCCGCTTCGATCTGGCGCGCGGTGATCCGGTCCGGCTCCATCGCCTTCAGCCCGTACGAGCCGAAGTTGAGGGTCGCGCCACCCTTGGCGTCGCCATGGATGCGGCCCTTGAAGGCCTTGCGGAACTTGGTGCGCTTCGGTTGCAACATTGCTCTTATTCCTTAGCGGCGGTCGTCGCGCGCGGGGCGCACGCCGGAGGTCTGGGCCTCCATCATCAACCGGTCCTGCGCCATCGGGTCGTGACCGAGGATCTCGCCCTTGAACACCCACACCTTGACGCCGCAGACACCGTAAGCGGTGTGCGCCTGCGCTTCGGCGTAATCGAGGTTGGCACGCAGCGTGTGACGCGGCACGCGACCTTCACGATAGCTCTCGGTCCGGGCGATTTCGGCACCGCCGAGGCGACCGCCGCACATCACGTGGATGCCGTCGGCACCCAGACGCATCGCCGACTGCACCGCACGCTTCATGGCGCGACGGAAGGCGATACGACGCTCGAGCTGGTCGGCGATACCCTGCGCGACGAGCTTGGCATCGATTTCCGGCTTGCGGATCTCGACGATGTTCAGCGACACGTCGGACGAGGTCATCGTGCCGAGCTTCTTGCGAAGCTTCTCGATGTCGGTGCCCTTCTTGCCGATGATCACGCCGGGGCGCGCGGCATAGATCGACACGCGGCACAGCTTGGCCGGACGCTCGATCACCACCTTCGAAATCGCGGCCTGCGGCAGCGTGTCGAGGATGTACTTGCGGATCTTCAGATCCTCGAGCAGCAGCTTGCCGTAATCCTGGCCTTCCGCGAACCAGCGGCTGTCCCAGGTACGGTTGATCTGCAGGCGCAGGCCGATCGGATTGCTCTTGTGACCCATTATGCTTCTTCCTGCTCGCGGACGACGATGCGAAGACGCGAGAACGGCTTCAGGATGCGGGTGGACTTGCCACGGCCGCGGGTCGCGAAGCGCTTCATCGTGATCGACTTGCCGACCGACGCCTCAGACACGACAAGCGCGTCGACGTCGAGGTTGTGGTTGTTTTCCGCGTTCGCGATCGCAGACGCGAGAACCTTGCGCGCGTCCACCGCCATCGCTTTCTTCGAGAAAGCGAGGATGTTGAGCGCGTCACCGGCCTTGCGGTTGCGGATCAGGCCCGCGACCAGGTTCAGCTTCTGCGCCGAACCGCGGATCTGCGTCGCGACGGCCAGCGCTTCCTTCTCGCCGACCTTGCGGGGGGATTTAGCCTTCGACATTAGCGCTTGCCCTTCTTGTCGGCGGCGTGGCCCGGGAAATACCGGGTCGGCGCGAACTCGCCGAGCTTCATGCCAACCATGTCCTCGTTGACCGACACCGGCACGAACTTGCGGCCGTTGTAGACGCTGAAGGTCAGGCCGACGAAGTCGGGCAGGATGGTCGAACGACGCGACCAGGTCTTGATCGGCGCGCGAGCGTTGGTTTCCTGCGCGGTCTGCGCCTTCTTGAGAAGGCTCAGTTCGACGAACGGGCCCTTCCAGACTGAACGAGCCATGGTTTAGCCCTTCCTCTTGGTCGAATGACGCGACCGGATGATCATCTTGTCGGTCGATTTGTTGTGACGAGTGCGCGCACCCTTGGTCGGCTTGCCCCATGGGGTGACCGGATGACGGCCGCCCGAGGTCCGGCCTTCACCACCGCCGTGTGGGTGGTCGACCGGGTTCTTGGCGACACCGCGGGTCAGCGGACGGATGCCCTTCCAGCGGTTGCGGCCAGCCTTGCCGAGATTGGTGTTCTGGTTGTCGGGGTTCGACACCGCACCGATCGTACCCATGCAGTTTGCGTGGATGTAACGCTGCTCGCCCGAATTGAGACGAACGATCACCATCCCGCGGTCTCGGCCGACGACCTGCACGTAAGTGCCCGCCGAACGCGCGATCTGACCGCCCTTGCCCGGCTTCATCTCGACATTGTGGACGATCGTGCCGACCGGCATCTGGCCCAGTTCCATCGCATTGCCCGGCTTCACGTCGGTCTTCTTGCCGGCGATCACCTTGTCGCCGACGCCGAGACGCTGCGGAGCGATGATATAGGCCAGTCGATCCTTGCCGTCCTCGCCCGCGCCGTAGTTGACGAGCGCGATGAACGCGGTGCGGTTCGGGTCATACTCGATCCGCTCGACCGTCCCCTCGACGTCCCACAGGCGACGCTTGAAGTCGACGATGCGATACTTCTGCTTGTGGCCGCCCGCGATGCCGCGCGACGTCACATGGCCCTTGTTGTTGCGGCCGCCGGTCTTCTGCTTGCCTTCGGTCAGCGCCTTGACGGGCCGACCCTTGTAGAGCGCCGAGCGGTCGACGAGGATCAGGCCGCGGCGGGCCGGACTCGTCGGGTTATAGTGCTTGAGTGCCATTACGCGCTGACCCCTTGCGTCACGTCGATGGACTGGCCGTCCTTCAGCGTCACGATCGCCTTCTTGATGTCGGAGCGCGTATAGTCCGCACCCTTCCACTTCTTGGTCTTGCCCTTCTGGACGATCGTATTGACGCCGGTCACGCTGACATTGAACAGCGCCTCGACGGCAGCCTTGATCTCGGGCTTGGTCGCGTCGCGCGCGACCTTGAACACCACCGCATTCTGTTCCGACATCATCGTCGACTTTTCGGTGATGTGCGGGGCGACGATCACGTCATAGTGACGGATGTCGACCGCGCCGTTGCTCGGCTTCTTAGCCATTGAAACGCGCCTCCAGCTTTTCGACCGCGGCGCGCGTCAGCACCAGCGTATCATGCTTCAGGATGTCGTAGACGTTGGCGCCGGCGGCCGGGAGCACGTTGAGGTGACCCAGGTTGCCCGCCGCCAGCGCGAAGCTCGTCTCGACCGCGTCGCCGTCGATGAACAGCACAGACTTGCCGAAGCCCGCTTTGGCCAAGTCGCCCTTAAGCGTCTTGGTCTTACTGTCCTTCACTGACAGGCTGTCCATGATCACCAGCGAACCCGCCTTGGCGTGGCTCGACAGCGCCATCTTCAGGCCCAGCGCGCGGATCTTCTTGTTCAGCGACGGGTTGAAGTCGCGGACGCGAGCGCCGTGCGCCTTACCACCGCCGATGAACACCGGGGCGCGGCGATCGCCGTGACGGGCGGTACCGCCGCCCTTCTGGCGACCGAACTTCTTGCCGGTGCGGGCAACGTCGGCGCGCTCACGCGTGCCGCGTGCGGTCGCACGACGCTTTTCGAGCTGCCAGGTGACGACGCGGTGCAGGATGTCGGCGCGCGGATCGAGGCCGAAGACCTCGTCGTTGAGCTCGACGTCCGCCGCTTTCGCCTTGGCGTCGAAGGAGGAAACCTTGACCTTCACGTTCAGCCCTCCTGGCCTTCGGTCGCCTCAGGGGCGTCCACCGTCTCGGCGGGCGTCTCTGCGGGAGCGTTGTTGGTGTTGGCGGCCTGCTTCAGCCCGGCCGGGAACGGCGCGTCGGCGTGGCGGGCGACCTTGACGGCGTCCTTGACGAACAGCCAGCCGCCCTTCGAGCCAGGGACCGAGCCCTTGACGAAGATGAGGCCGCGCTCGACGTCGGTGCCGACGATCTCGAGATTCTGCTGGGTGCGATACTTGTCACCCATGTGACCGGCCATCTTCTTGTTCTTGAAGACCTTGCCCGGATCCTGGCGCTGACCGGTCGAACCGAGCGAACGGTGCGAGACCGAGACGCCGTGCGTCGCGCGCAGACCGCCGAAGCCCCAACGCTTCATGCCGCCGGCAAAGCCCTTGCCCTGCGTACGGCCCTGAATGTCGACGATCTGGCCGGCGACATAATGGTCGGCCGAGATTTCGGCGCCGACGTCGAGCAGGCCGTCTTCATCGACACGGAATTCGTGGATGATCGCCTTGGGCTCGATCTCGGCCTTGCCGAACGCGCCGCGCTGCGGCTTGGCGACGTTCTTCACCTTGGCGCTGCCAGCGCCAAGCGCGACGGCGGTGTAGCCGTCCTTGTCCTTTTCGCGACGGGAAACGACCTGCGCGCCTTCAAGGCTCAGGACGGTGACGGGCACGTGGCGGCCGTCGTCCTGGAACAGGCGGGTCATCCCCAACTTCTTCGCGATCACGCCGGTACGCATGATCCATACTCCTCACAGAGGCACATCGCGGAATTGCGAAGTGCGTGTCAGCCCGGAAATGCGAAGCGTGGCCCCCGTCCCGGGCTGGTTGTCCATCTGGCATGAAGCCGTTTGAACGTGACGGGAGACGCTGTCCTGGCTGCGAGCAGCCAGCGGTATCTCTATTTGTCAGCGTCCCGCGAGACCGGAGTCGATCGCGGGAGCGGTGCCGTTAGGCGAGTTTGATCTCGACGTCAACGCCTGCGGCGAGATCGAGCTTCATCAGCGCGTCGACCGTCTGCGGGGTCGGCTGAACGATGTCCAGCATGCGCTTGTAGGTGCGAACCTCGAACTGCTCGCGCGACTTCTTGTCGATGTGCGGGCCGCGGTTCACGGTGAACTTCTCGATCCGCGTCGGCAACGGAATGGGACCACGGATCATGGCGCCGGTGCGGCGCGCGGTGTCGGCGATGTCGCCGGTCGCCTGATCGAGCACGCGATGGTCGAACGCCTTCAGGCGAATGCGGATATTGCTGTCCATGGTTCCTACCGATGCGAAAGAGCGGGGCAGCTAGCCCTTGCGGGGGCCACCTCTTGCTGGTTCATACGAAAACTGAAGGCGGGCCACTACACAGAGTGGCGCTGGGGATCAACCCCTGTTCGTCGCATCTTCGCGAGAAAGTGCCCGGTTGGGTGCGTTAACGCGCGAGGGTGATAAACCCTGAAGGCCAAAACACGGCAGCGATCCTAATCTGCAGTAGCGGTGCCATTCGCCAGTTCATCCATGTCATCGAAATCGACTCTTCGCTGAGCTTCAACCAACATCGCCTGCGAAGCCGTGCGTGCCAATTCTTGGATTTTTGTAAGATTGGTGTTTTCTAAGGAACCTTCACACTCATTCGGAAGCAATGCTCGCATTTGGCTCATCCAATTTGCAGGCGCGTCTTCAAGCGATGTGAAAGTCGCAAACTTCTGAAAACAATCAGTCAAGCGCTCTCCTTCGCTCAACACGGCGGAAATCTTGACAACCGTGCCTTTGGACCATGGCGTCGCAGCCTTGGATACTTGCGCGCTGAAATCCCCGATCGCCTGCAAAATCGGGCGAGCCTTACGCGCCGCTTCCATGTAATCGTTATCCGTTTTCGCGGCGTATGATCCGGGATCTTTGACCCAGTCGGGCATGTCGATCCGCACACGATCATACCGATCGTAAAATTGCGACATAGCAAACGAGAAATCAGCCGAAGACTGCCAGCGAGCTTGATACAACGCCGCCTCGAATGGCACCCTCGACTGAGAGCAGGAAACGCCGAGCGCGGCGAATGCCGCCAAAGCGCTGGCAATCGCAGCAATCGTCGCTGCGCGTTCCGCCGTCAGCCAAGTCATGGTTGTAAGCTTAATGCCCATGGCCGAAGATTGCACACGAAACGAGGCGGTTACAATCCGTTGTCTTCCGCTTCACGCCCGACTCAACTATCGACGCTCGTCCAAACGCGCCCACCCCAAATGCAGAAAAGCCCGACCTCTTGCGAGGCCGGGCTTTCCGCTCAGTCCGTGAGGACCAATCTTACTTGGTGATGCCCGAGACGATGCCCGAACCGACCGTGCGGCCACCCTCGCGGATGGTGAAGCGCTGGCCGACGTCCATAGCGATCGGCGCGATCAGCTTCACGCCCAGCGCGACGTTGTCGCCCGGCATGACCATTTCGGTGCCGGCCGGCAGCTCGACGGTGCCGGTCACGTCCGTGGTGCGGAAGTAGAACTGCGGACGATAGTTCGCGAAGAACGGCGTGTGACGGCCGCCTTCGTCCTTCGACAGGACGTACACTTCCGACGCGAAGTCGGTGTGCGGCGTGATCGAACCCGGCTTGGCCAGAACCTGGCCACGCTCAACCTCTTCACGGCCAACGCCGCGGATGAGCGCGCCGATATTGTCGCCGGCCTGGCCCTGGTCGAGCAGCTTGCGGAACATTTCGACGCCCGTGACGGTGGTCTTGCGGACGGTCGGTTGGATGCCGACGATCTCGACTTCCTCACCGACCTTGACGACGCCGGTCTCGACGCGGCCGGTCACGACGGTGCCGCGGCCCGAGATCGAGAACACGTCTTCGATCGGCATCATGAACGGCTTGTCGAGCGGACGCTCCGGCTGCGGCAGGTATTCGTCCACCGCCTTCATCAGCTCGAGCACGGCGTCCTTGCCGAGCTTGTCGTCGCCGCCGTTCAGCGCGGCGGTGGCCGAGCCCGGGATCACGGGAATGTCGTCGCCTGGGAAGTCGTACGAGCTGAGCAGCTCGCGGATTTCCAGCTCGACCAGCTCGAGGATTTCGGCGTCGTCGACCAGGTCGACCTTGTTCATGAACACGACCATCGCCGGCACGCCGACCTGACGGGCGAGCAGGATGTGCTCGCGGGTCTGCGGCATCGGGCCGTCGGTCGCCGACACGACCAGGATCGCGCCGTCCATCTGCGCGGCGCCGGTGATCATGTTCTTCACATAGTCGGCGTGGCCCGGGCAATCGACGTGCGCATAGTGGCGGTTCTCGGTCTCATACTCGACGTGCGCGGTCGAGATGGTGATGCCGCGCTCGCGCTCTTCCGGTGCCTTGTCGATGTTGGCGAAGTCGACCGCCGCGTTGCCGGCGACGTTTTCGGCCAGAATCTTGGTGATCGCTGCCGTCAGCGACGTCTTGCCATGGTCGACGTGACCGATGGTGCCGATGTTCATGTGCGGCTTGTTCCGCTCAAACTTTGCCTTCGCCATTTTTTCCTACCTTCTGGGAAATTCGTTTCGTGGGTCCGCCGGGGACCACCGCGAAGGCGGCCCCATAGCGAGAGTTTTTAACTAATGCCAGCCCTGCGCGCCGAAGCGCCTCAGGCCATCTTCGCCTTGACCTCGTCAGCGACGTTCTGCGGCACTTCGTCATAGTGCGAGAACTGCATCGAGTAGCTCGCGCGCCCCTGCGTGAACGACCGCAGCGAGTTCACGTAGCCGAACATGTTGGCCAGCGGCACCATCGCCTCGACGGTCTGCGCGTTGCCGCGGCTGTCGGTGCCCTGAATCTGGCCGCGACGGCTGTTCATGTCGCCGATGACGTCGCCCAGATAGTCTTCCGGAGTGACGACCTCGACCTTCATGACCGGCTCGAGCAACGTGATCCCGGCCTTCTGCGCACCTTCGCGCATCGCGCCGCGGGCACAGATTTCGAACGCGAGCGCCGACGAGTCGACGTCGTGATACTTGCCGTCGATCAGGTGCACTTCGAAGTCGATGATCGGGAAGCCGATCAGCGATCCGGTCTCGGCGGTCTCACGGAAGCCCTTCTCCACCGCCGGGATGTACTCGCGGGGGATGTTGCCGCCCTTGATCTCGTCGAAGAACTGGAAGCCCGAACCGCGCTCGCCCGGCTTCAGCTGCACCTTCACTTCGCCGAACTGGCCCGAGCCGCCCGACTGCTTCTTGTGGGTGTAGGTCAGCTCGACCGGCTTCTTGAGGTATTCGCGATACGCCACCTGCGGCGCGCCGACGTTCGCCTCGACCTTGAACTCGCGCTTCATGCGATCGACCAGGATCTCGAGGTGGAGTTCGCCCATCCCCTTGATGATGGTCTGGCCCGATTCGTGATCGGTCGACACTCGGAACGAGGGGTCCTCGGCGGCCAGGCGGTTGAGCGCGATGCCCATCTTTTCCTGGTCGGCCTTGGTCTTCGGCTCCACCGACAGCTCGATGACGGGTTCCGGGAACTCCATCCGCTCGAGGATGATCGGGTGTGCCGGATCGCAGAGTGTATCGCCGGTCGTGGTCTCCTTGAGACCCGCGATCGCGACGATGTCGCCGGCGCGCGCTTCCTCGATGTCCTCACGCGAGTTCGCATGCATGAGGAGCATACGGCCGATCTTTTCCTTCTTGTCCTTCACCGAGTTCAGGTAGCCGCCCTTGACGAGGACACCCGAATAGATGCGCGCGAAGGTCAGCGAACCGACGAACGGGTCGTTCATGATCTTGAACGCCAGCGCCGAGAACGGCGCGTCGTCCGACGACGGACGCTCGTCCGGCGTCGTGCCGTCGAGCTTCACACCGTTGATCGCCGGGACGTCTAGCGGGCTCGGCAGGTAATCGACCACGGCGTCGAGCAGGGGCTGCACACCCTTGTTCTTGAACGCCGAGCCGCAAACCACCGGCACGAACGACATGTTGAGCGTGCCCTTGCGGATCAGCTTCTTGAGGGTCGCGCTGTCGGGCTCGTTGCCCTCCAGATACGCTTCCATCGCGTCATCGTCCTGCTCGACGGCGAGTTCGATCAGTTGGTTGCGATAGTCGGCAGCCTTTTCCTTCAGGTCATCCGGGATGTCCTGATATTCGAACTTCGCGCCCAGCGACTCTTCGAGCCAGATGATCGCACGGTTCTCCACCAGGTCGACCAGACCCTTGAACCCGCCCTCAATGCCGATCGGGAGATACAGCACCGCCGGCTTGGCGCCGAGCCGCTCGACGATCGAATCGACGCAGTAATAGAAATCGGCCCCGGTGCGATCGAGCTTGTTGACGAAGCACATCCGCGGAACCTTGTACTTGTCCGCCTGACGCCACACCGTCTCGGATTGCGGCTCGACGCCCGCGACGCCGTCAAAGCACGCGACAGCGCCGTCGAGCACGCGCAGCGAACGCTCGACTTCGATCGTGAAGTCGACGTGGCCCGGCGTGTCGATGATGTTGATCAGGTGCTCTTCGCCCTTGCCGTCCTCGGCCTTCCACTTGCAAGTAGTAGCCGCCGACGTGATCGTGATCCCGCGCTCCTGCTCCTGCTCCATCCAGTCCATCGTAGCGGTGCCTTCATGCACTTCGCCGATCTTGTAGGACTTGCCGGTGTAATACAGGATGCGCTCGGTCGTCGTCGTCTTGCCGGCATCGATGTGAGCCATGATGCCGATATTGCGATAGCGTTCGAGCGGATGGCTGCGGGCCATGACGTGCTTTCCTTAGCGATGTGGGAGGCCGGACAATCCGACCTCCCGTATGTAGGTAATTTTATTACCGATGCTAGACCGCCACGAGGACGGTCGAGCGATTACCAGCGGTAGTGCGAGAACGCGCGGTTCGCTTCCGCCATGCGGTGCGTGTCTTCGCGCTTCTTCACCGCGTTACCGCGATTGTTCGACGCATCGAGCAGTTCGCCCGACAGACGCGCCGACATGGTGTTCTCGCTGCGCGCACGTGCGGCGGAGATCAGCCAGCGAATCGCCAGCGCCTGGGCGCGCTCCGGGCGCACTTCGACCGGAACCTGGTACGTCGCACCGCCGACGCGGCGCGAACGGACTTCGATGCCCGGCTTGATGTTGTTCAGCGCATCATGGAACACGCCGAGCGGATCCTTCTTGGCGCGAGTCTCGACGGTTTCCATCGCCGAATAGACGATGCCTTCCGCGACCGACTTCTTGCCGTCCAGCATGACGCTGTTCATGAATTTCGACAGAACCTCATCACCAAACTTGGGATCAGGCAGGATTTCCCGCTTCTCGGGACGACGACGACGAGCCATGCTCTATATTCCTTCTAAAACCGAGTAGCTTACTTCGGACGCTTCGCGCCGTACTTCGAACGGCTCTGCTTGCGATCCTTGACACCCTGCGTGTCGAGCACGCCGCGCAGCACGTGGTAGCGCACACCGGGAAGGTCGCGCACACGGCCGCCACGGATCAGGACCACCGAGTGCTCCTGAAGGTTGTGTCCCTCGCCGGGGATGTAGCTGATGACTTCGCGCTGGTTGGTCAGGCGAACCTTCGCCACCTTGCGCAGAGCCGAGTTCGGCTTCTTCGGGGTCGTCGTATAGACACGGGTGCAGACGCCGCGCTTCTGCGGGTTCTGCTCCATCGCAGGGACCTTCGACTTGGCCTTCTGCGGGTCGCGGCCCTTGCGGACCAGCTGGTTGATCGTTGGCATGAAGCCCTTCACCTTTTGCGTTACCCGAAAACCGGGCGGTTACTTTGCCGGGAGCCTTTGGAAAAAACGAAAAGGGTCGTTGGGCGCCTCTCGGCACGTCCCATGACCCACGTCTTCCGGCAGCGTTCAGCTCTACCCGGCAGACGAAAGTGCCTGTCGAGCGGGCGCGCCTATAGAACGGTAGTCGGAAACGGTCAACGGGGGTGTGGGCCGTGGGCGACAGGCTCTTAGGCGCCGCGCGCCCTCGCCTCGCCAGCCAATGACAACGGTCTGCCGCTAAACTCCCCGCGTCATTTTCGGCCCGGCGTCTCTCACTGATAGGATCGCGCGCGAATCGGGGAACCGCAACTGGGGGCCTTCCATGTTCAACAAGCGTGCCGGCGCAACCACGCCTTCTACCCATCCCGCGGCCAAGCGCGCCGCTCCCGGCGGCTTTTCGGTCATCGGACCCGACGTTCTGATAACTGGCAACGTGCAGGCGACTGCCGACCTGCATATCGAGGGTCGGATCCAGGGCGACCTGAACTGTGGCAACCTGGTGCTCGGCCCCGACGCCGTGGTGAACGGCCAGGTCCGCGCCGAAACAGCGCGTATCGGCGGCACGATCGAAGGATCGGTCGCGATCCGCCAGCTAATCGTCGAGTCGGGCGCCCGGATCACCGGCGACGTCGAATATGAAAGCGTATCGCTCGAAAACGGCGCGCAGATCGACGGCCGCATGAAGCACACCACCGCCAGGCCGACTGAACTCAAGGTTGTCGATACCGCAAGCGGCCAAGCCGCCTGACTACCGCGGCCGCGGCTGCCTAGGCGACCTCCAAATCTGGCGCAGACGGCGCTCGGCCCCACACCCTACCGCTCAACGGCAGGGCGGCAGCGCCACCTTTTCGCGCGCCGCCCCGGAAACGGTGTAGATCCGTTCGGCCGGAAACTTAACCCGCAGACCGGTCCTGGGCAGGTCGAAGTCATAGACCCCGCCCTTCAGCTCCGCCATCCGCCCGCCGCACACCGGCTTGCCCAGCGCCGCGAAGCCGACCGCCAGCCCCTCGCCCATGCTCCCCGTCCAGCGCCCCGCGCGCACGCTGACCGGGCCGGGATGATATTTGCCGCGGCGCGGCAGGACATATTCGACCCATTGCCGCTTGATCCCGGTCTCGCGTTCTTCGGACGGCAATTGGTGCATCTGATACGGCATCGGCCTGGTGACGAACCAGCCCATCACCGCCCGCGCGATCGCGGTCGTGCCGCCGGAGGGAACGTCGCTCACGTCGATCATCACCGGCGCCTTCGCCGGCACCTTGGCCATCGCCGCGTCGAACGCCTTGATCGTATCGAGGTCGCCGATCGAATTGTTGAAGCGGATCGTCGTCACGCCCTTCGCGCTCGTCACTGTCAGCGCGGGACGATCGGGCTGGTCTTTGTAGAGGCTGTCCATCGTCAGCGTGCGCTCGCCGGCGGGCCCGGCGAAGGTCAGCACACGCGCACGATCCCGCCGCCCCGCCGCGATGACGCGCGCGGCGTAGGGCGCGCGCTCGCCGACCGGCCGCAGCCCCATCCGCGACCAAAATGCAGCGACCGCGACGTCGATCGGCTGCCCGTCGGCTTTCACCAGCCGCTCGCCCGCGCGCACGCCGGCCCGCGCCGCGATGCTGCCGTCCTTGACCGCGTCGACGATGTACGTGTCGCCCTTCTTGACGACCCAGATATCGGCATAACTGGGCACGATCGCCCAATCGTCCTTGAATGACGCGCCGGTCAGCGCATGATGATCGGCCAGCGCCGCGATCATGTCCTCGGCATAATGGAGCAGCGAATCGCGGTCGCGCACCGCGTCGCGCTCGGCATTGAGTTGCGGCGAGGACGGCACCACGCCGCCCGGCAGGTCGTCCATGTACGCGTAATTGTCGCGGATCAGCCCTTCGAGGGCCCGTGCGTCCGACGCATAATCATCGGCGCTGAATTTGTCCGCCGGCGCCGCGCCGACCAACAGCAGTATCGGCGCGAGCATCAGATATTTGAGCACGACGAACCCTCCCCTGGCGTCATTCCCCACTAAATGTGAATCACCCGCCCATAGGCCGCGAGCACGCTTTCGTGCATCGTCTCGCTGATCGTCGGGTGCGGGAAAACGGTTTCCATCAGTTCGGCCTCGGTCGTCTCCAGCGTCTTGCCGACGACATAGCCCTGGATCATCTCGGTCACTTCGGCGCCGATCATGTGCGCGCCGAGCAACTCGCCCGTCCTGGCGTCGAAGATCGTCTTCACGAAGCCCTCCGGTTCCCCCAGCGCGATCGCCTTGCCATTGCCGATGAACGGGAAGGTGCCGACCTTGAGCTCGTAACCCGCTTCCTTCGCCTTCGCCTCGGTCAGGCCCACGCTCGCGATCTGCGGGTGGCAGTAAGTGCAGCCGGGAATGTTGCGCGGGTCCATCGCGTGCGGATGCAGGCCCGCGATCGCCTCGGCCGCGATCACGCCCTCATGGCTCGCCTTGTGCGCCAGCCAAGGCGGCGCGGTGATGTCGCCGATCGCATAGACGCCCTTCACGTTGGTCTGACAGTCGGGACCGGTCTTCAGGAACCCGCGGTCGGTTTCGATCCCAAGCGCCTCCAGCCCGATATTCTCGGTATTGGGCACGATGCCGATCGCGACGATGACGTGGCTGAATTCGGTCGTGGTCGCCTTGCCGTCCTTGTCCTTGATCGTCGCCTTCACGCCCGACGCGCCGACCTCGAGCTTGTCGACCCCGGCCTTGGTCATGATCGTCATGCCCTGCTTCTTCAGCGCCTTTTCGAGGTGCGCGGAGACATCGACATCCTCGACGGGCACGATCCGGTCGAGCATCTCGACCACCGTCACTTCCGCGCCCATGTCGCGGTAGAAGCTCGCAAACTCGATTCCGATCGCGCCCGATCCGATCACCAGCAGCTTGGTCGGCATTTCCGGCGGCACCATCGCATGGCGATAGGTCCAGATGCGCTTGCCGTCGGCGGGCGTGCCCGGAAGGTCGCGCGCCCGCGCGCCGGTCGCGAGGATGATGTTCTTCGCGGTCAGGACGTCCTTGCCCTTGTCGCCGGTCACTTCGAGCTTGCCGCCACCGAGCAGCTTGCCGGTGCCCATGTGCACCGCGATCTTGTTCTTCTTCATCAGGTGCGTGACGCCCTGATTGAGCTGCTTGGCGACCCCGCGCGACCGCTTCACCACCGCGTCGAGATCGGCCGAGATCTTCTCCGCGACCAGCCCGTAATCCTTGGCGTGCTGCATGAAATGATAGATTTCCGCCGAGCGCAGCAGCGCCTTCGTGGGAATGCACCCCCAGTTGAGGCAGATCCCGCCGAGCAGTTCGCGCTCGACGATCGCGGTCTTCAGCCCGAGCTGCGCCGCCCGGATCGCCGCGACATAGCCGCCGGGCCCGGAGCCGAGAACGATGAGGTCGTAAGTGTCAGCCACTGGAGAGGTGTCCTTGCTGGATTCGAACGGAAATATGGGGACGCTCGCTCACCGCTCCATCCCCACGAACACGAAATTGCCCTCGGCGACCTTGGCGACCGCCTCGCCGTGCCGGTCGCGCTTCCACGCCTGGGTCGCGACGGTCATCGAGGTATTGCCCTGGCGCGCCACCTCGGCCCAGACCGACAGTTCATCGCCGATCGCCGCCGGCGCGGTGAATTTGAAGTCATCGGCGGCGACCACCGGCGCGCGCTTGCCGGTCAGCCGTGACGCGAGGCTCCCCCCAGCCAGCGCCATCTGGCCGAACAGCCAGCCGACGAATGCGGTGCCATAGGGATTGGCGTCGGCCGCCATTACCGTCACGCGGATTTCGGGCATGCGGTCTGGCGGACCGGCGGGCGGCGCGTCGCTCATTCCGCCGCCGCGTCCTCGGTCACAGGGCGCGGCTTGCGGTCCTCGTCGATCGCGACAAACGTGAAGCGCGCCTGCGTCACCTTGCGCGGATCGTCGCGGTGGCGATCCCGAGCCCAGGTCTGGACATCGATCGTCATCGAGGTGCGGCCGACCTTCACGAGTTCGGCATAGACCGACACCTCGTCCCCTATATGCACCGGCGCGTGGAACTGCATCCCGTCCATCGCGATCGTGACCGCGCGGCCATGCGAGTGGCGCGCCGCGATCAAGCCCGCGGCGGAATCCATCAGGCTCATCAGCCAGCCGCCGAAAATGTCGCCATACGCATTGGCGTCGGCGGGCATCGCCGTCACGCGGATCGACGGCTCGCGGTTCGGCGGAGCGTCAGTCATCGCGGCGCTGCACGGCGCTCAACTTGTCGATCCGCCACGAATCCCAGAACGGCTTGAACCCCAGCGCCAAGACGATCGCGATCGACGCCCAGCCGATCGGCCAGATCGTGTGCGCACCCTGCGGATAGCTCCACGCCGAACCCCAGGTGATCAGATACGTCACCCCGGCGCTGGCAAGCATGTAGCAGAATTCAGCGATCGTCCGCCAAGACATCGCTCAGGCCAGCATGCCCAGCGGGTTTTCGATCAGCGCCTTGAACGCCTGCATCAACTCGGCGCCGTCGGCCCCGTCGATCGCCCGGTGATCGAAGCTGCCGGTCGCCGACATGATCGTCGCGACGGCCAGCGCATCATCGATGACGTACGGCCGCTTCTCGCCCGCGCCGATCGCCATGATCATGCCCTGCGGCGGGTTGATGACCGCCTCGAACTGCTTGATCCCGAACATGCCCATGTTCGACAGTGACGCTGTGCCGCCCTGATATTCATGCGGCGCTAGCTTGTTGTCACGTGCGCGTGCCGCCAAGTCTTTCATCTCGGTCGAGATCGCCGCGACACCCTTGTTGTTGGCGTCGGCGATGATCGGCGTGATCAGGCCCGACGGCGTCGACACCGCGACCGAAATATCGGCGCGGCTGAACGAAATGAGCTGGTCGGGCGTAAACATCACGTTGCACTTCGGCACCTGGATCAGGCTGACCGCCAGCGCCTTGATGATCAGGTCGTTGACCGACAGCTTCACGCCGCGCGCCTCAAGGCTCTTGTTGAGGTCACCGCGCAGCTTGAGCAGCGCGTCGAGCCGGATGTCCACCGTCAGGTAGATGTGCGGAACCGTTTGCTTCGATTCGGTCAAGCGGCGCGCGATCGTCTTGCGCACGTTCGACAGCTTGGTGGCTTCGTGCGGGATGTCCGGGATCGCCGCGGGCTTCGTGGGGGTGACCGGAGCCGGAGCCTGGCCCACCGACGTCGTGCCGGCCTGGGCCGGCGCGGCACCGGGCTTGGCACCCTCGACGTCGGCCTTGACGATCCGGCCGTTGGGACCCGATCCGCTCAGCGCCGAAATCTCGACGCCCTTTTCGGCGGCAAGACGGCGCGCGAGCGGCGAGGCCTTCACGCGGTCGCCCGACGCCGCGGATGCTGAAGCCGGGACTTGAGCAGGCGCAGGCGGAGGAGCCTGTTTTGCCTCTTCCTTCGGCGCTTCGGTCTTGGATTCTTCCTTCTTCGGCGCAGGCGCGGCCTTCGCGGCGGAAGCGTCCTCGCCCTCGCCCGCCAGGATAGCGATCACCGCGCCGACCTTCACGTTGTCGGTGCCCTCGGGCACGACGATCTCGGCGATTACGCCCTCGTCGACCGCCTCGAACTCCATCGTCGCCTTGTCGGTCTCGATCTCGGCCATCAGATCGCCCGACTTGACCGTGTCGCCCGCCTTGACCAGCCACTTGGCCAGCGTCCCTTCCTCCATCGTCGGGGACAGCGCAGGCATCTTGATCTCGATCGGCATCCTTCGTCCTTTTGGCGATCGTCCCGGGGAGGCGGACTGTTGGCGACCGCTTTCGCGCCGCGACCGGTTCGGGTCAAGACCGGGACGCTTGCGCAGGGGCCGGTTCCGTCCCACGTATCGCCTGAGCGAGAGGGTCCAACGCGATGCGCATCTATCTGGTCGTAATCGACGATACACCGGAGGCCGAAGTGGCGCTGCGTTTCGCGGCGCGGCGCGCGGTCAAGACCGGCGGCGGCGTGGAAATCCTGGCGCTGATGCCGCCACAGGAATTCATCGCCTTCGGCGGCGTCCAGGCAACGATCGAGGAAGAAGCGCGCCAACATGCCGAGGCGCTGGTCGCGGGCGCGGCGGGCACGCTGTTCGAGGAATCGGGGCTGAAGCCCGGCATCACCGTCCGGGAAGGCGACGGCCCGAAGATCATTCTGGAGATGATCGACAACAATCCCGACATCGCCGCTCTGGTGCTGGCGGCGGCGGCAAGCGGTGCGCCCGGCCCTTTGATCGCTCACTTCGCGGGCGCCGATGCCGGCAAGCTGAGCGTGCCGCTGATGATCGTGCCGGGCAGCCTGGACCGCGAGGCGATCGATCGACTGAGCTGAATTCCGCTATACTATTGCCTCGGCCCGCCCCGACAGCAAACCGCCCGCCGCCAAGGGAGAGGCGACGGGCGGTTCCCCCCTTCAAGGGAGAAGGCTTAGCTGCCGCGGATCGGGGCCGGGGCGCAGGTGCAGCGCGGCTTGGGCCGGGGCTTCCACGTGCGCTTGACGATCTTGCGATACACCCGCTTCGGCGCGACGTAGGTGCGTTCCTCGATATATTCGGTGACGGTCGTCGTGGTCGTAACCGCGCCCGGCATCGTCACCGTCACCACCGAACCCGGCGACACGTAATAGCTCTCGCCATAGGCGATGCGCGGCATCGGGCCGGCCGGATACCCGCCGCCATAAACCCCGCCGGTCGTGTAGGTGTAGGTCGTGGTCGACGATGACGAACCGCCATAGCCAGGCGCGGGATAAGGCGCGCCATAGGCGGGGCCAGGTCCGCCCGGCGGCGGGGGCGGATAGGCACCATAACCGCCGGCGCCGGCATAATCCTCATCATAGGCGTAGCCGCCCTGATACCGGTCCCAATCGACGCTGCCGATCGTATCGTAAACGACGCCGTTGCCGTCGATCAGCACGGCATCATTGTAATAGCGGCTCCAGCGATAACCCGCGGGCGGCGCGCCCAGGCCGAACGCCTGCCAGTCGTTGATGACGTAGTAGGGCGAGAGCCAATAGCCGGGCAGCCGCTTGCCGCGCTTGAGCCGCACATAGCCGTTCCAGCCGCCGGGCGCCTGCACCCCTGCCCACCAGTAGCCACCGATGCGACCGCCCCAGCGGCTGCGGCCGTTCCACTGCCCGCGATTGCCGCCCCGCCACTGTCCGCCGGTCCAGCCGCCGGGATTGGGCCGCGGCATCGGCTGCCCCTGCGGCGGCACAGGCACGGGGTTGGGCATCGGCATCGTTCGCTGGCCGCCCTGGGGCCCGAGTCGCTGCGCTTCGGCGGCAGTTCCGCTGAATGCCATTGTGGCCACAACCGCAGCAATCACGAGGCTTCGCATGGTTAACACTCCCTGTTTCCCGCGCTGGCCGTTAACCACGACTGCTCGGTTCTTCATGGGCAGTGTTACCAAAAGTCGCAGTTTTCCGCCAGTTTCGGGGCGGATCGAATCACGTCCCGATCTGGATCAGGATTCAGCCCTTAACCCTTTTGCTTAGGATTTTGGCGATCGCTTCGATTCCCGCGGCGTCCTCGACGTCGAACCGCGCGGGTTTCGGACTATCGAGATCGATCACTGCGATGACGCGCTCACCGTCGATGATCGGCACGACTAGTTCCGACCGGCTGGCCGCGTCGCAGGCGATGTGGCCGGGAAAGGCGTGGACGTCCTCCACCACTTGAGCCTCGCGCGTCGCGGCCGCCGCGCCGCACACACCCTTCCCGATCGGGATACGAATGCACGCCGCCTTGCCCATGAACGGGCCAAGCACGAGTTCATCGCTTACATTGCGATAGAAGCCCGCCCAATTGAGGTCGGGCAGATACTCCCACAGGATCGCCGCCGCGTTGGCCATGTTGGCGACAGCATCCGGCTCGTCCGCGGTGATCGCGTCGATCGCCGACAGCACGTCGCGATAGAGAGCGGGTTTGGAATCGGTGGCGACTTCAAAGGCGTACATTCATTTCCTTCCGTCATCCTGAACTTGCTTCAGGATCCATCGTGCAGCGGCCGACGCCATATGTGAGGCGCGGTGGATGCCGCAACTAGTCCGGCATAACGGACGGCCTCAGTCGAGCCGCACCTTCCCCCGCCCCGCCTTCACCGAACTCCGCCCCTTCTTCTCGTCCACGCGCCGCGCCTTGGCAGCCTTGCTCGGCTTGGTCGGGCGACGCTTCTTCGGCACGATCGTCGCTTCGCGAATCAAGTCGAGCAGCCGGTCGCGCACTTCCTGACGGTTGAGCAACTGCGACCGTGCGCCTTCGCTACGCAGAACCAGCACGCCCTCGTTCGTCATCCGTGATCCGGCCAGCAGCGCTAGCCTCACCTTCACCGCCTCCGGCAGATTGATCGATGCGGCGACGTCGAAGCGCAGGATCACCGCGCTGTCGGTCGTATTGACGTGCTGACCGCCGGCCCCGCCCGATCGCGTGAAGCTTTCCTCCAACTCCTCACTATCGATACTGATCGAGCGTGTGACGGGAATCCGCGGCATGGGTCGCCCTATGAGTCCCCGAAGCCGGCCTTCGCGAACCGGTCCGGCAACGGCGCGGTCGCGGCGATTTCGTCTTTGCCTTCGCGCGGTACGACCAATTCGGCCGCGTGGAGCAGCATCCCCAGCGGGCCAGCCTTGCCATATACGGGGTCGCCGACCACCGCCGCGCCCAGCCCCTCGATCGCGTGGACGCGGATCTGGTGCGTCCGCCCGGTCTCGGGCCGGAACTCGACGAGCGTACGCCCGTCCTGCACGCGCAGCGACTTCCACGCCGTCCGCGCCGCCTTGCCCTTGGGGTCGCCGGTCATCCGCCAGCCTTTCTCGCGCGACGATACCTTGGCGAGCGGCAAGTCGATCACCCCTTCCCCTTCGACCACGCCTTCGAGCACCGCGATATAGCGCTTCTTCACCAGATTCTGCTCGAACGCTTGCTGGAACCGCGCATGCGCCTTCGGATTGCGCGACAGCAGCAGGCACCCCGACGTGTCCTGATCGAGCCGATGCACCGCCATCGGCCAGCGCTTGAAGCCAAAGGTCAGGCTGTCGAGATGGTTCTCCAGGCTGATCGCGCCGTTGCGCGGGCGATCGACCGGCAAGCCCGCAGGCTTGTCGATGACCAGCGCTTCGCCGTCGAGAAACAACACTTTGTCCGCAAGCATGACCCACCCCTTGCCACTCCGCGCGCCGCTATGCCAGTGACCGTCGCGCTTTGTCGGGAGCGTGTGGATGCGAGTGCGGTGGCTGGCGTGGGTGTTGATGGTGCTGCCAACTGTCGCGATGGCGCTCACCCCGGTCACGCTTTGCCCCGGTCAGACCGTCGAGCCGATGGCCGATGGCCGAATGCTCGGCCACTTGCCCTATGCCGAGGCAAACCCAGCCGATCTCGTCACGATCCCCGGCGATTTCGGAGTCGGTAGGCCGTGCGTCATGCACAGGGATGCCGCCGCCGCGATGGTGCAGTTGCTCGCCGCCGCCGATCTCCAGCCAGCCGTAAAGGGCAAGCTGCGCGGAATTTCCTGCTTCCGTACGATCGAGCGTCAGCGCCAGATCTTCTGCAGCCAGATCGGCCCCAAGAAACGCTGCGCCAATGCCGCGGAGCGCGCCAAATCCTCCGGCCCGCCGGGGTATAGCGAGCACGCCACCGGCTATGCGCTCGACTTCGCCATCCGCCCGCTGACCAAGGGGTGCGGCGACGTCAGTGACTGCATCGCGCGCACGCCGCCGGGAAAATGGCTCTTGCAGCATGCGCCGGAATTCGGCTTCGAATTGTCCTTCCCGGCGGGCAATGCACAGGGCGTGACGTGGGAACCGTGGCACTGGCGCTGGGTCGGCACCAGCGCGACCGCGCCAGGTGCGTCCGCGGCGCGCGCGCTGTTCACGACTGCTCGTACACGCTTTCCCGCGCAACCTGCCGTCCGCGACGTGACTCTGCCGCCCGAGTGGCAGAAGGCGATTGCGCCCTCGCCGGTGCCAACACCCGGCCCCACGCCAGCCTGGCCGAAATAGAAAAGGGCCCGAGCCGACTGGCCCGGGCCCTGCCCCGCAAACGGGTAAAGCTCCTCAGTAGGTGCCCGAGAAGCTGCGGTTAAGGATGCGACCCTGAGCATCCTGATCACGATCGGTGTTGCCGTCACCGAAAAACGCGCCACGCTCCTCGTCGCGCCAATGAGCCTTGGCTTCTTCGGCGGTTTTGCGCACGGTCACCTTGTCATCGACGCTTTGGATCCATCGCGAGGGAATCGAATGGTGCCGCCCGCCAGCGTCGGGATCGCTCTTGGTAAGGATGATGCGGTCGCCGCGTACTTTATCCACGGTGCCGATATGTTCACCGTCGGATCCGACCACATCCATATGTTCCGTGACGCGGCTCAACGACGTCCGCTGGCCCTGTCGTTCGGTACGCCACGATCCGAACTCGTTGGAGAACCTCTGCTGATTCTCGCGGCGATATTCGTCATAGTCGCGGTCCAACGCGGCGATCTGGCCCGATCGCCACGTGTCGTAATCGCGATCTCGCGAATATTGCGCGTCAAGCTCGCGGCGGCGTTCCGCCTCGTCGTCGCCGAACCACGAACGGACTTCATCGCCCGCGCGATCGAAGAAACCGCGGTTTCGATAGTCGTAGCCCTGAGGTTCACGACCATACGTGCGGTTGCCGCCATACCCGCCGCCACTGAAACCACCATAGCTCCGGTCGCGGCCATATTCGCGGTTACCGCCATAGCTCGACCCGTACGAGATCGAATTGTAATCGTTATACCCGGGCTCGGTGGCGCCTCGGCGATAGTCATCGCCGTATTGGCCGCCGCGGTCCGCGAATTCCTGCGAACGGTTGCGGCTGTAATAGCCCCGCTCGCCATGATCGTCGCGACCATAGCCGGGGTTGCTGCCGGCGCCGTAATCGCGCGCTGCTGCCTCTTCGTCATCGCGATTGAAACGGCTGCCACGCCAATCGTCTTGTGATCGTCCGCGCGGATAACGTTCATAGCCCATCGAAACGGCTCCTATCTCCTGGTTGGGAAGGCGGCGCGGCCAAGGGGAAGACCGCGTCCGCCCAAACCAGAAACGGCGAGGAATCGGGCCTAGTTCCGCCAATTCGTCGCAACTTGACGCAGGTTAGCTACTCTCCGCGGCGGCGCGGCGTGAGATGGGGCAGAAGCGCGGCGAAGCGCGTGTTGCAAAGGCCGGAAATGGTCGTTAGAGGCCACCGCTCCCGACGGCCAAAGCCGCCTTCGGGGGTGGAGCGGGGCTGTAGCTCAGATGGGAGAGCGCTGCAATCGCACTGCAGAGGTCAGGGGTTCGATTCCCCTCAGCTCCACCAACCTCCCTGGCCGATAATCGTCATGTTGCCGGGGCCAGCTTATCCTGAGTCTTGGTCTCGAAATCGCTGGCGTCGTGGCGTTCCCACAACTGGGTTTCTGGCTCGCCCATCACCTTGTTGACCATGCGTCCGCGCTGCACGGCGGGTCGGGCAAAGATCTGGTCGGTCCAGCGGATGACGTTCTTGTATTCGTGCGCCGACAGGAATTCGGCGGCGTCGCCATACGCCAGCCCCTTGACTACCGCGCCATACCAAGGCGCGGCCGCGATGTCGGCGATCGTGTAGTCCGGCCCGCCGAGATATTCGCTCTCGGCCAGCCGCCGGTCGAGCACGTCCAACTGGCGCTTCACCTCCATCGCATAGCGATCGATCGCATATTCGATCTTGGTCGGGGCGTAGGCATAGAAATGGCCGAACCCGCCGCCCAGGAACGGCGCAGAGCCCATCTGCCACATCAGCCATGACAGCACTTCGGCGCGCGCCGGATAATCGGGCGGCAGGAACGCGCCGAATTTCTCCGCGAGATAGATCAGGATCGCACCCGATTCGAACACCCGCACCGGCGTGTCGCTGCTGTGATCGACCAGGGCCGGAATCTTCGAATTCGGATTGGCCGCGACGAAGCCGCTGCCGAACTGGTCCCCCTGGTTGATGCGGATCAACCAGGCGTCGTACTCCGCCCCTGCGTGGCCGAGCGCGAGCAGTTCCTCGAGCATTACCGTCACCTTCACCCCGTTGGGCGTGGCGAGCGAGTAGAGTTGCAGCGGATGCTTGCCGACCGGCAATTCCTTGTCGTGGGTCGCGCCAGCGATCGGGCGATTGATATTGGCGAAGGCCCCGCCATTCTCCTTGTTCCAGGTCCAGACCTTGGGCGGCGTATAGTCGGTCATGCGGGTCTCCTCGATCGCTCGCCCGGGAGATAGTAACGCCCCGGCCGTTCGGTAAGCGGAACGAGTTGCGCGCTCGCAAATTTAACGTGAGTGACTTCATCATCTTCGCAACACATCGGTCTTACCGAGCATCGCAACCTGCGCGGCGGGCAGCCGTGCTGGACCGCCGATCAAACCAACCCGCCCGTGCCGGATCCATTGCCCGACAGGGTCGAGATCGCGATCGTAGGCGCGGGCGTCGTCGGCGCAATGCTTGCGGAGCGACTGACCCGCGACGGGCGCGAGGTCTTGCTGCTCGACCGCCGGTCGCCCGCGCATGGCGCAACCGCCGCATCGACCGCGCTCGTGATGTGGGCGCCCGACGTGCCGCTGACACACCTGGCGAAGCAAATCGGCGAGAGCGAAGCGGCACGGCGCTGGTGCCGCGTCCAAACCGCGATGCGCAATCTCGCCTCACACATCGACGCGACCGGAATCGATTGCGCGCGCATCGATCGGCCCGAACTGTATCTTGCGGGCACGCTGCTCGAACAGGAGGGCTTGCACGTGGAGGGCGAAATGCGGCGGGCGCACGGACTTCCCTCGACCTTCCTCGATGCCGAAACGGTCGCCCGGCGGTTCGACATCGCGCCGCGCGCCGCGTTGCTGTCCGACGGCTGTTACGAAGTCGATCCGGTACGGCTAACCCTGGAATTGCTGTCGCGCGCCCGATCGCGCGGCGCGAGGGCGTATTTCCCATGCGATGTCGTCGCGCTCGACGGCACGACGTTGGTCCTGGACGATGGCCGCACGGTGAGGGCCGACCATGTCGTACTCGCCTCGGGGTACGAGTGCGCTCGTCTGTTCCTGCCGCCCGCCTTCACGATAGGGTCGAGCTACGCGATCGCCACCGCGCCCGGCACCGCGCCGCTATGGGGCGGCAATGCGATGATATGGGAAGCGGCCTCCCCCTATCTCTACACCCGCGCCACCGCTGACGGGCGGATCATCGCCGGAGGCGAGGACGAGGATTTCGCCGATGCCGACGCCCGCGACGCGTTGATCGGGCCCAAAAGCGGAACGATCGCCGCGAAGCTCGCCACGATGATCGATGTGCCAGACATCGCGATCGATTGCGCCTGGGCGGCGTCGTTCGGCGGCTCGCCAGACGGTCTCCCCGCGATTGGGCGCGCGGCGAATCACGACGGGTTGTGGCTGGCAAGCGCGTTCGGCGGCAACGGCGTGTCGTTCGCGGCGCTGGCGACCGAGATCATAGCTGGGGAATTGGCGGGCACGCCCGACCCCGACGCCGCGTGCTTCGATCCGTATCGGTTCGGCTAGTCGACCGGCAGCGCCAGTTGATCGGCTTCGTCGAGTGGCACCATCGATGCCAGCGTCACGCCGACCAGCCGGATGCCCGCGCGCAGAGGAAACAGGGTGGCGATCAGTCGCTCCGCCACCGCGATCAGGTCCGCCCTGCTCGCGACCGTACCGCCCAGCGTCTTGCTGCGCGTGACGATGCGGAAATCGGCATAGCGCGCCTTCACGACCACCGTCTTGCCGCTGGTCCGCGTGCGCTCCACCCAATCCCACACTTGGTCCGCCATTCGCCGCACCGCCGCCAGAACCTCATCCGGTGTCGTAAGATCATGCGCGAAGGTTGTCTCCGACCCGGACGATTTGCGCGGGCGGTCGGGCGTCACCTCGCGGTCGTCCTCACCCCGCGCGATCCTGTGATACCACGCGCCAGACTTGCCGAAATGGCTGGTGAGGAAGGAGAAATCACGCGCGCGGAGGTCTGCACCCGTCACGATCCCAAGCCGATTGAGTTTTTCCGCTGTCTTTGGCCCGATGCCGTGAAACCGCCCGACCGGCAGACCCGCAACGAAATCCGCCCCCTGTCCCGGCGGGATGACGAACTGGCCATCGGGCTTGTTCTGGTCGGACGCCAGTTTCGCGAGGAACTTGTTGTACGAAATCCCCGCCGACGCGGTCAGCCGCGTCGCCTCCAGAATCCGCGTCCGTATCTCGCTCGCTGTGGCAGTTGCCGACGGCAAACCCTTGAGATTGTTCGTGACATCCAGATACGCTTCATCGAGCGACAGTGGTTCGACCAGGGGAGTGTAGTCGTGGAATATCTCACGAATCTGGCGGGAGACATGACGATAGACGTCGAACCGGTGCGGCACGAACACCAGGTCGGGGCAACGTCTGAGCGCCACCACGGAGGGCATCGCGGATCGCACGCCGAACTTGCGCGCTTCATAGCTCGCCGCCGCGACTACGCCGCGCCCGCTCGCCGATCCCACCGCCACCGGCCGCCCGCGCAACCCAGGGTCGTCGCGCTGTTCGACCGACGCGAAAAAGGCATCCATGTCGACGTGGATGATCTTGCGGGACACGCCGAAAAGCATGGCCGTTGCCGCCCCGCAACACAATCGAAGTTAACGGAAACACTATCGAAGTTAACGCTATTGCCCCAATTCGACCGCTTTGCTGTTGGTTAAGCGCGCGGCAACGAATCCCCCCAAAGGCCGCGTAAAGTGAGGCAGTGATGCGAGTAACCCGGTTCGGACGCGCGATGAGCACCATCGCAGCTCTGTCCATGCTGGCCGGTTGTGGCGGCGGCGGTTCCACCACCGGGTCGGGCATCGCCGTGGTCGCGCCGACGAGTTCGAGCGGCAGCACACCAGCAGCCGACGCCAACGGCAATGCCAATATCGAGATCGCCGGTTGTTCGCTTCGCGAGCGGCAGGACTGGGCCTTCGCGCAGTTGAAGGAATGGTATCTGTTCCCCGACACGCTGCCCGCCAGCCTCGATCCTTCGGGCTATTCGACCGTCCAGGCCTATGTCGATGCTCTCACTGCCACCGCGCGCGGCCAGCGCAAGGATCGCAACTTCACCTACCTCACCTCGATCAAGAGCGAGGATTCCTACTACGGCACCGGCGCGAATGCCGGGTTCGGCGTGCGCCTGTCGTACGAGACCGCGGGCCGGGTGTTCGTGGCGGAAAGCTTCGAAGGCGCGCCCGCGCTCGCCGCCGGGATCGACCGCGGCACCGAAATCCTGGCGGTCGGCACCACGCCCGACAATCTGCAGAACGTCGGCGACTTGATCGCCGCGAACGGCGCGCAGGGCGTCACCGACGCGCTCGGCCCGACGACGGCGGGGACCAGCCGCGTGCTTCGCGTCTCGACGGGCGGCGTCGTCAGCACGGTCACACTCACCAAGACCGATTATTCGATGACCCCGGTGTCGAACCGCTACGGAGCGAAGATCATTACCGAGGGCGGCAAGCAATACGGCTATGTCAACCTGCGCACCTTCATCTCGACCGCCGACCCGGCGTTGCGCGACGCCTTCGCGCAGTTCCGCGCGGCGGGTGTCACCGACATCATCGTCGACCTGCGCTATAACGGCGGCGGGCTGGTGTCGATCGCCGAACTGATGGGCGATTTGATGGGTGGCAACCGCGACGCATCCGATACGTTCGACTGGACGATGTACCGCACCGAAAAGCAGACCAGCAATTCGACGCGCTATTTCAAGAATCAGCCGCAATCGATCGCGCCGACCCGCATCGCCTTCATCGGCAGCGGCGGCACCGCGTCGGCGAGCGAACTCGTGATCAACGCGATGCGCCCGTATCTGCGCAGCAATGCGGCGCTGATCGGCACCAACACCTATGGCAAGCCGGTCGGCCAGATCGCGGTCGACAAGTCGACCTGCGACGACCGGCTGCGCGTGGTCGCCTTCTCGCTCAAGAACGCGGATCGCGACGGCGATTATTATGACGGCCTCGCGTCGAAGATGGAGGCGAGTTGCCAGGCGGGCGACGACCTGGCCTATCCGATGGGCGACCCGCGCGAAGCCTCGACTCGCTCGGCGCTCGACTTCCTGCAGGGCAAGAGCTGCACGCGGATCGGCGCGAGCGGGGGGATCGGCACACTGGCGATCAAGGCCAAGCCGCGCGAACTGATCGTCCCCGCCGACGCCAGCACCGCACAACGCGAGACGCCCGGATTGTTCTAGCAGTCGGGCGTCACCCCAGCGCACGCTGGGGTCTCTCACCGCATTGCATCGCCGCCTGAGATCCCGGCGTGCGCCGGGATGACGCTTTTGATATTGCGCCGCCATGTCCGACACTCCGCAACCCGCCATCCCCGCCGCGACGCTCGTCCTGATCCGCGACCGCGCGGGGGCGCCGCCCGACCTGCTGATGGTCGAGCGCGCCAAGGCGATGGCGTTCGCGGGCGGCATGCTGGTGTTTCCGGGCGGCCGGGTCGATCCCGGCGACCATGCACTGGCGGCGCGGCTGGGCGGCGATGCGGAGGATGCGCCCGCGCGCATCGCCGCGATCCGCGAGACGATCGAGGAAGCGGGCGTGCCCGTCGGCCTGACGCCGATGCCTGATGCTACAACGCTGGCCGCGATCCGCGCCGGGCTGCACGGCGGGGCGGGCTTCGCCGTATTGCTCGACACGCACGGCCTGACCATCGACCTCGACGCCCTCACCTGGTTCGCGCGCTGGCTCCCCGCGCACGCGCACATGCGGATTTTCGACACGCGCTTCTATCTCGCCCGCTGGCCCGATGGCGCGCCCGAGCCGGAGGTCGACGATACCGAAAACGTCCGCTTGCTCTGGGCGAGCGCCGCGCAAGTGCTCGCCGATTGCGACGCGGGCCGCGCGAAGGTGATCTTCCCGACCCGCCGCAACCTCGAACGGCTCGCGCAATATGCGGATTACGACCACGCCGTCGCGGAAGCGCTGGCCTATCCGCCGCGCACGATCACCCCGTTCACCGAGGAACGCGACGGCGTCCCCCACCTCTGCATCCCCGACGACCTCGGCTATCCGGTGACGAGCGAAAAGCTGACGGGGGCGTTGCGGGGATGAGACCCTGGAGATCTCGGTGCGGGGCGATCGCAGCGGCCATTGTGTCTGCCTGCTCGTCCCCCGCACGCGTCACCTATGATGCAAGCGTCGATTGCTACGCGAACGAGATAGCTTGGCATCAATTTGTCGATCAGCAATCCGATCCTAGATTCATGCTCCCGGGCGATAGCAATCGACTGGCGGTTTTGCGTTCGCGCGCTAGCCAAGCCGGCGAGGCGTTAGGCATCTCTAGCCGTGACGTCGATAGAGACCTCAAAGCGCGATCCGGGCGAGAACTGGCGCGCGATCCCACACGCGAGATGGATGCCGCTGCGGGGACGCGACTCCAGAAGGCCAGGCAATGTCTAAGAACCCCCGGCGGGTCGGCTTGGTATCAGCCCTGATCCCTGGCGATCAGCTCCAAGGCCTCACATAGCTCAGTTCGACAACGCCGCCCCGTTGTCGACCTTTTCCACCCAGGCAGGGAAGAAGCTCGGCTGGCGGTTCGACCAGCCGGACGCGGTCGCCGCGGCTTCGCTGATCGACTGGAGCAGTTTGCGGCGCAGTTCGGGGTGCAAGTGCGGCAGCGCCGCCGCCGCGCAAAACGCGCCGGGCAGCCACGGACGGGCCTCCGCGCCGATCAGCCGCTCGTAGAGGAAGCGATAGGCCGAGAACGACGTCAGCCGTCCCTGCCCTAGGTCGAACGCGGTCACGGTGATCAGAGGCGCCACAAACATCTCGATCGCGTCGAGGCCGCTGTCGTCGGGCACCATCTGGCGGATTTCCTCCAGCCGGTCGTAAATCCGGGCCTGGGCGCGGATGCTCGCGGCTTCGACCGCGTCGCGCGACCAGCGCAGCATTGCGTCCTCACGTTCCAGTCCGACATCTAGGCTGCGCCGGATATAACGCTGAGTCGATGCGGCGAATCCCGCAAATTCCTTCATCTCGGCCAATGTCATCGCGCCGTCGGCCGGTCTCTTGCTGGCACTCATTCGAACACCCCACCCGCTACCAATGCGAGAGAGATGATGCGCCGATATGGTTAACGCATTGCTTAACGCATCAGTCGCCCCGCGTTCAGGAAGGAATCATGGATCGTGCTGCGACGCAACACGGATTGCGACGAAGCGAGTCCTGAATGCGGATCGGTTAAGAGGTGAGGGATTTCGGCAACATCGGCATAGCCAGGCGCAGCGCTGCCTGACTATGCGTCCTGCTGCCGTTCGGCCTCCGCCGCCTCATCGAACCCCGACGATTTCGGAGGCTCGCCGTTGTCGCCGGGGCGCGTGGCAGAGGGTGGGTCGGAGGCGTCCATCGACTCGTCGAGCCCGCGGTCGAGTTGCGCGTCCGGGTTTTCGGGGTTCTTCTTCAGTCGCTTTTCGATCGACTTGTCCTGGCCCGCGTCCTGCGCCGGAGCCTGCGCGACGCTTTCCTTGCCGGCGTCGCTGCCCGAGAGGGAATGGTCGCTCATGATGCTCTCCTCGTAAACGTTTCGGATGCGAAAACGTCCGCCGGGAAATCGTGTTCCAGCTTTTCTCGCTAACCCTGATCAAGCAACAAAAGGCCCGGCGGTTTCTCCGCCGGGCTCCTCGTGTTGCCGTGATCGCCGGGACTAGTTGCGGCTGCTGCCGAACAGGCGGAGGACGAACAGGAACATATTGATAAAGTCGAGATACAGGTTCAGCGCCGACATGATCGTGGCGCGTCCCTCGGCCTCGGTCCCGGCAACATAGGAGTAGATGCTCTTGGTACGCTGGGTGTCATAGGCCGTGAGGCCGGCGAAGATCAGCACGCCGATCACGCTGATGATCAGCGACAGCGGACCCGACTGCAGGAACACGTTGACCAGCATCGCCACGATCAGGCCGATGAGGCCCACGATCAGGAAACTGCCCATCGCGCTCAGGTTGCGCTGCGTCGTGTAGCCATAAAGGCTCAGCCCGGCGAAGCCCGCCGCCGTCGCGAAGAACGCGCCCGCGATCGACGAGTTGGTATAAGCGAGGAACAGCGTCGAGAACGACGCACCGAGCAGGGTCGCATAGGCCCAGAACAGTATCTGAAGCGTGCCGGTCGACATGCGGTTCTGGCCGAAGCTCATCGCAAACACGATGCCGAGCGGCGCCAGCGTCACGATCCAGCCGAGCGGCGACAAACCCGTCTCTGAGATCAGCGCGGTATAGGCGCCGGAATAGAACACGCCCATCGCGACGATACCGGTGAGCAGCACCGCCGAGGCCATGTAGTTATAGACCGAAAGCATATAGGCGCGAAGCCCCGCGTCATACGCGACGCCTCGCGCGTCGGTCGCGGCGCCGACGGGCGCGAGACCGGGACGGGGATCAGACCAATTGGCCATCGAAAAACTCCTTGTGACGGCCCCGATGGCCGTTCGCCGATAATATCGTAGTTCCACGAGACGAGTTCAAGCAAAACACGACGCGAGCAACATTCCGACATAATCGGTTAAGAGGTGATGATGCACCGCCTGTTCGTAGCGCTCCGTCCGCCATCCGCGATCCGCGCCTTGCTAGCAGGCACGCAAGGCGGCGTGCGGCACGCGCGGTGGCAGTACGGCGATCAGTTCCACCTCACTGTGCGCTATATCGGCGAGGTCGAGCGGCCGGTGGCGGAGGATGTCGCGATAGCTCTCGGCCAAGTCCATGTACCGGCGCCCACCGTCGCCCTCGCGGGCGTCGGCGCATTCGACAAGCAGGGCCGAGTCGATGCGCTATGGGCGGGCGTTAAGCCGCACGATGCGCTGACCGCACTTCACAAGAAGGTCGACCAGGCGCTGGTGCGGATCGGACTGGAGCCTGAACGCCGCGCCTATCTGCCGCACATCACGCTCGCCCGTCTGCCCCGATCGGCCGGCGGCGATCCGGCGATCGAGCAATGGCGGGCGCGCCACTCTGCACTGACGAGTGATCCGTTCACGTTCGACGCGCTGATTCTGTACGAAAGCCATCTCGGCCGCGATGGCGCAAGCTACGCACCGGTCGCGCGCTATCCGCTCGCCTAACCCGCGACCAGCACGCCGCACGCGATGCGAGCACCGCTATTTCCGGATGGGTCGGTCATCATATCATCTACGTCGGCGTGGATCACCATCGCCGCGCCGTCGGCGTCGAGCAACGCGTCAAAGCTCGCCCCGGGCAAGTTGATCCCCAGCGTCCCGCGCCCGTCCGCGCCGATCGACAGGTTGGGCAAGTCGCCGCCGTGCGGCCCCTGCGGGTTCATCGTCCCGTGCTTCATGTTGGTCGGGTTCCAGTGCGGCCCGGCGCTGGCGAAATCGGGTGCGTCGCAGCGGCCGACGGTATGCAGGTGCGCGCCGTGCATCCCAGGCGGCAGGAAGCGCGCGTCGACCGTCACGCGCAGCCCGCCAGCAACCTCTCGTACCGTCGCGCGGCCGACTTCCTTGCCCGCCGGCGTACGCAGCATCGCCACGGCGACTCGCCCGCCCGCGATCGGCGCGCCGACCTTCGGCTTTTCGTCGCAACCCGCCAGCGCAATAACCGCCGCAGCCGCCACTGTCATACCGATGATCCGCATGCCGTCCTCCGATAGTCGTTTCGGATGCAACCCTCGACTTGTCGGCGCGGTTCCGCAAGACTGTAGCGCACGAAATGAGGGGCCGGTGATGACGCGATGGATGCTGGGGCTGGCGTTGCTGCTCGCGGCGTGCAGCCGCGACACGGGCGACATTCCTAGGCGAGTCGATACCGCTCCCGATATGCCGCGACAGTCATCGACCATCGTGGTGCCAGTGTCGGCCAAGCTCGCCGACCTGGCGGCGGAGATCAACCGCGCGACGCCGCAGACCCTCTGGGCGATCGACAAGCGCGAGGAGGCGTGCGTGCCCGCGCAGCGCATTACCGCCTGCGCTATCAAGCGCGAGGACGGGTCGTGCCGCATCGGCATCAAGAAGCTTAAGGTCACGCCCAACCTGTCGTGCCGGATCGTCGGCCAGGCGGTGCGCGGGCCGATCGCCTTGTCGGGCAACGGGTCCGTGCTAACCCTCACCCTGCCCGTGCGTGCAACGGTCAGCGCGCAGGACATCGGCCACCTGATCAAGCGGGAGACCGCAACCGGCGCGGCGAACGTCCGCGCCACCGTCAAGCTGTCGCTGACCCGCGACTGGACCCCCACCGCGACGGTGCGCATCGCTTACGACTGGACCAACCCGCCCGGCATCGACATTCTCGGCAAGCGCGTGGTGTTCGTCGACAAGGCCGACGCCAAACTGAAGGGCGTGATCGCCGGTCTGGAGCGCAGCTTGCCCGCACAACTCGCCAAACTGCATGTGCGGGACAAATTGGCGATGGCGTGGCGGCAAGGGTTCACCGTGCTTCAGCTCAACCGCGAAAAGCCACCGGTGTGGATGCGCACCACGCCGCAGGCATTGGGGTTCGGCGGCTATCGGGTGCGGGGCGGCGACTTGCTGCTCGACGTGCAGGCAAAGACCTTAACCGAAACCTTTGTCGGCGATCGACCGAACGATCCCAAGCCTACCGCGCTCCCGCCGCTGGCCTCGAGCCTCGGGCAGCAAGGCCTGGCATTCAACATTCCAGTCCTCGCACAGTTCGACCAGCTCGAACCCGTGGTGCTGCGCGCCTTGGAGAAGCGCGCGGCGAAGGGCATCACCCTCCCCAAGCTCGGCGCTGTCGATGCCCAGTTTGGCAAGGTCACGATCTACGCGACCGAGGGTGGGCGGTTGGCGGTCGGTATTCGCGTCAAGGCGACGCTGCATAGCGGCCTGATCGGCGAGACGCACGGCGAAGTGTGGCTGTCAGGGTTGCCGGTCAACGCACCCAATTCGGAACGCATCGGCATCGAGGATCTCAAGATCGCGACGCGCACCAACAGCAAGGCGATCAACCTGCTGATCGCTCTGTTCAACGATCCCGTGACGCTCGAGGCCATCCGCACCGCGCTGACCGAGGATTTCGCGAAGGACTACGCCAAGGTTCTGACCGCCGCCCGCACCGCGATCGCCAGTCGGCGCGAAGGCGACATCTTGATGTCAGCCGCGATCACCAAGGTCACCCACGGCAAGATCACGGTAACCGGCCAGGGGCTGTTCCTGCCGGTCCAGGCCTATGGCACCGCATCGATCGCTTATCGGCCGGGACGATAGCCACGAAAAAGGGCCGCCAGTCCCTCGACCGGCGGCCCTCCTTTTTCGGAATTCGGATGCGTCAGGCGAACCGGACGCGCGCGCCGACCGTGGCGCGGCGGCGCATGGCGTAGCCCATGCCGCCAAAGCCGAGCATCATCATCGCCCAGGTCGCCGGCTCAGGTACGCCAGCCGTCGCCGCCTGCGTGGTGAACTGCACCACGGGCACGCTGTAGAGCTGCGTGTACGTCCCCAACGGGTTGATGTTGGACGCGCTGTCTACCCCGCCAGCGCTATACGGCGTGCCGTCGAGCGTCGTGGTGACCGTATTCGACGTAACGTAGCTCAGCGTCAGCAACAGGTTTCCGCCGGTGTAGGTGAACGGCGTCGTGAAATTGATCGTGTAGAACGGGTTAGGCGTCGGCGTCGGGCTAGCCTGGAATGGCTGTGAGACCAGCGAACCGACCGGAATCGTCAGAGCGCCAGTGCGAACGACGGCGGTGCCAGCAGCCTGATTGGCGGCGAAATTGGTGGTCAAGTTGCCGACCGCCTGCGTCGAACCGCCCAGGCTGATCTGGTAGTTGGAATAGTTCAGGGCAGAGACCGGGGCCAGGCTGTTGACGTTGATCCGGAAACCGATCGCAGTGATGACGCTTCCGATCGGCAGGTCGCCGAGTTGCGCCGTGCTGAACAGAAATTGCGAGGTGACGTTGGTGGCGCTGCCATTGCCCAACGGGATCGAGGTGGACCCCACCCCCTCGGTCGTGGCGCTGCCGCCGGCGACATAGGTCGACTGGGCCGATGCGCTGTTGACGCAAGCGGCAATTGAAATAGCAGCCAATGCAGCCTTGGCCGCGAACTTGAATTGCATGATGTTCCCCTGATTCCCTAAGTGCTAGAGGACCATAGGCTACCGACCCAAGGCTTCATTAACAAACGTTAAGGATGTGTCCGAAGCCCGATTCCCGATGCAGGACAAAAACGTCGCTAGGAGTGGAGATTTGACCGACAGGACGCCGTCAGACCTGATCGACCAACGCATCGCCGATCTCGGCGACTGGCGCGGCGCGATGCTCGCCCGACTGCGCGCGATCATCAAGCAGGCTGTGCCTGGGGTGGTGGAAGAATGGAAATGGCGTGGGGTACCGACCTGGTATTGCGACGGCATGATCTGTACCGGCGAAACCTACAAGGCGGTGGTCAAGATGACGTTCGCGAAGGGCGCGTCGCTCAATGATCCAAGCAAATTGTTCAATGCCAGCCTGGACGGGAATGTCCGCCGCGCGATCGATTTCCGCGAAGGTGACGAGATCGACGAAGCCGCGTTGGAGGAGTTGATCAAGGCAGCCGTTGATCTCAACAGGGCGGGATCGAGGAAGTAGCCGATCAGCCGCCGAACGGCCCGCATTCCCCGTCGCGCACACCGCTGACGCTGCCGACGCCGAGCACGATCTTGGCGCGCCGCTCGAACGCCAAAGCCTGCCAGCGCCCCGAATTGCCGATCGCCGTACGGCTTCTGAGGAAGGTCAGGCTCATCAGTTCGTATTGCTCGGGATCGACCCGTCCGGCGTCGATCAGGCAGTTCCATGCCGCAACGTTCCAGGGCGCATCGCGCGACACGCCGTCCTGATCGATCGTCCGCGCGATCGCGCCGTACCAGTCGATGATCGCGCGCAACCGCGGCCAGCGATCGGCCTCGGACATCGCCGCCAGCTTGGCGCGGAGCCGCGCAATGTCCTCATCCCCCGGCAGGAACCCCTGCTGCACCCGCGTATCGATCGCCCAGCGCACCTTGCGCGGCGTCATCGGCCCGTTCGGAAAGACACGCAGCAGGTCTAGCCGCACTTGATCGAGCAACGCGACATAAGCGTCCGTCTGCACCTGAAGCATCGCATCGTTTTCGAACAGAGCGGTCAGTTCCGCGGCGAGCACGGGGTTAAGCCGCCCCTTGTCATCCTCCGCCGCCAGGATCGCCGCACGACACTTATCGGCCACCGGCACTGCCCGGCAATCCTTCGAAAACAGCAGCTTGCCATAGGTTGGCGCCACGGCGTCACGCATGCGCCTGAAATCGCGTTTATGCCGGAACTGCTTGCGCCAAGCGGTCAGCACCGGTTGCAGGCTGCCCGTCCCCAAATTCCACTGCGCCATCCCGACCGAGATTAGCTGGCTGTCGAAATTGCCCGTCGGCATCGCCCAGCAACCCATCGTCTCCGGTATCGACGTCTCCGCCATTCGCGCAAAAACGCCGACGCGATCGAGTCCGATTTCGGCGAGGCGGACTGCAGCATCCGGGGCAATACGGATGGAGGGCACGTCACCGACCCGGCGGCAATCTGGAGGCGCCGTCTGTGCATGCGCCGACGCCGCGAACAGCGTGGACGCCCCAAGCACCAGCATTGCGAAACCCCGCGGCATACCGCTAGTTTCACAGGAGTGTCACAATCAAGCAATAGAGGCTCGGATGCCGCGCCGCCCGCTATCGGGGGATTTTCGGAGCGCGTCCCGGGGAGCCGTTTCATTCGTCAGATCGCCGCCTTGCCGTATCGGGTCGACGGGCCGTCGATCGACGCGCCCGTCCGGGTGCTGTTGATCACCAGTCGCGAGAACAAGCGATGGGTGATCCCCAAAGGCAACCCCACGCCCGGCATGGCGATTCACGCCGCCGCCGCCCTGGAGGCCGACGAGGAAGCGGGCGTGCGCGGCCTGGTGTGTCCGACGCCGCTAGGCTCGTACCGCTACCGCAAGCGCCAGCGCAACGGCGCTTCGTTGATGGTCGACGTCGATGTCTTTCCGCTCTCGGTCAATCGAGAGTTGGATAATTGGAAGGAACAGGCGGAGCGCGAGCGCCGCTGGGTCTCGCTGTCGGAAGCCGCCGAGATGGTCGAGGAGCCGGATCTCGCCGATCTCATCCGGTCGTTCGGCCCGACCGAATTCAAAGCCGCGACCAAGCGGCTCGGCGTGATCGCCGCCACCCAATCGAGGATCAGTCCTATGTTCGCCTGGTTTCAGCGCCTCTTGCCCAAGCAGGGCAATTTCTTCGAGATGTTCGAGGCGCATGCGGTCACAATCGTCAGCGCCGCGGACGCGATGGCGCGGCTCGTCGCCGGAGAGGGCGGCACGGTGAACGACCATGTCCGCGAAGTGATCGAACGCGAACACGATGCCGACAACATCACGCGCGAGGTGCTGAAGACCGTCCGCGAAACCTTCCTGACGCCGTTCGATCGCAGCGCGATTACCGCGCTGATCGGATCGATGGACGACACGATCGACGAAATGCAGGCCGCTGTGCTCGCGATGGACCTTTATGAGGTCAGGGATTTCGATCAGGAAATGAAGGACATGGCGGCGATCATCGTCGATGCCGCACGACTGACGGCGGAAGCGATGCCGCTGCTGCGCGATGTCGGCCGCAACGGCGCCCGGCTTCACGAATTGACCGAGCGGCTGGTGCGGATGGAAAGCCATGCGGACGAAATCCACCGCGCGGGGTTGAAGCGCGCCTTCACGCAATATGGCCCCAAGGATCCGATGCGTTTCTCCGTCGCGCGCGAGATATTCAAGCATCTCGAGCGGATCGTCGACGCGTTCGAGGATGTCGCCAACGAGATCGACGACATCGTAATCGATCACGCCTGATCGATCGCTCACCACATGCACGAACTCGCCCTCCCCCTGCTGATCGGCCTGATCTTGGTCGCGCTGGCGTTCGATTTCCTGAACGGCCTGCACGACGCGGCGAACTCGATCGCCACGGTCGTATCGACTCGGCTGCTCAAGCCCGTTCACGCGGTCCTGTTCGCCGGCGTATTCAACTTCGCGGCCTATTTCCTGACGCTCGCCTTCCCCGCCTTGCACAAGGTTGCAGAAACGATGGGTAAGGGATTGATCGATAAGAACTTGGTGACACCCGGTGTTGTGTTCGGCGCGCTTGGCGGGGCGATGTTCTGGAACGTCATCACTTGGCTGAAGGGCATTCCGTCATCCTCCAGCCATGCTTTGGTCGGCGGAGTGATCGGCGCGGGCGTGGCACATGCCGGCTTCGGCGCGATTCAGTGGGGCGGGCTCAACAAGACATTGCTGTTCATCGTCCTGTCGCCGCTGATCGGCATGGCGGTGTCGATGTTCGTCATGCTGGTGAGCAGCTGGCTGTTCAGGAGCGCCACCACCAAGACATCCGAACGAAGTTTCCGTTTCCTGCACTTGCTGTCCTCCGCCGCCTTTTCGCTAAGTCACGGCCTCAACGACGCGCAGAAGACGATGGGCATCATCACCGTTCTGTTGTTTTCGACCGGCCACCTGGCGGGCAAGTTCGAGATTCCGCACTGGGTCGCGATCAGCTGCTACCTCGCAATGGGGCTCGGTACGCTGTCGGGTGGGTGGAAGATCATCGAGACGATGGGCAGCCGCATCACCAAGCTGTCGCAGCATCAGGGGTTCAGCGCGTCGCTCGGCGGGTCGATCACCATCTTCGGCGCGAGCCTGCTCGGCATCCCGGTATCGACCACTCATACCATAACCGGCAGCGTGATCGGAGCCGGCGTCGCGCGGCGTGCGTCGGCGGTGCGCTGGGGCGTGGCGCAGAACGTCGTGATCGCGTGGATTATCACCATCCCCGCCAGCGCCGCCGTGGGCGCGATGTTCTACCTGCTCACGCGCATCTTCTAGCCGGCGAACGGCATCGCAGCGCTCCTTTTCCGCGACGCCCGAATGCCTCAAGACAATTTCGCGACCAGGTGATCAAACACCGCCGGGTGTAGCGGATGGTTGAACTTGCAGCCGACCACGTCGCGATTGCGCCACATGACGGTCGCCTCCAGCCCCTGCAATCCCGGTATCGTCAACCACACGATCGCGCCCGGATCGAGCGAAGGATGCGCTTCCGCCTGGAAACCGGTGGTCGACAGGTTGACCAGGTGTACGTGAAACTTGTTCGACCGTCGGTCGCGCAGCATTGCCGCCGTGCGGAAGGGCGCGCGGCGGCGACTTCGATTGTCCCCCCCGGCGTCGTCAGGCTCAGTCACCCGAAACGGTCCCTCGGTTGTCGCTAACTCTGCCGTACGGCAGCATCGATACCAGTCCGGGCAGAGTTACCATCGCGCCGGCTCCGCGAACCGGGCCACGCCGATCCGGGGAGAAAACGCGATCATACAAATTACTCAACAATTGCCGGCGGCGCGCAGTTCCCCCTAGCGTTGCCCGCGCCGATCACTGCCTCGAATTATATCGTTGGCAAGCCACTTTGTCACCCGCGACGCACGCCTTGTAAAGCGCCATGCGTTCTTCGTTGCGGCGTCGGATTTCGGCGTTCCTCGCCTCATTGTCGCGCACTTGGCGGCGATAGGCCTCCATCTTGGCATCGTAGTCGGAAATCGATTTATCGACGCTCGCCTTGTACGCCTCCTTGTCGCCGATGATCTTGCGAGTCTGGGCGTCGGCGGCGGCGGCCGCATCGGCGTTCGCCGCAGCGGCCCCCGCGCTGTCGTCGGACTTGGGCGGCGCGACCGGCGCCGAGGCGGAGGCGCCGGAGCCGCCCTGCCGGATCGCGGGCTCGGTCTGTTGCGCCCGGAGCGGCGGCGACGCGACGAGAATGACCGCACTCATAACGGCAGCGGCAAAGAGCATGACCGGTTTCCGCATATTCCCCCTCACCGAAGCCAAGCACACCGCGCGCTCGTCGTATGCTTAACGCCGCTTTTCCGATCACCGAGCGACGAGTCAAGGCGGCTGCGCGGGCCGTGCGCTTGCGGCCTCCCCGATCAGGGAATCCGCTATGGCTCCCCCAAGCAAGTGAAGACTGGATAATAGTGGTCCGGTTACCGAACTTCGCTGTTTTGCTCCCGATACTCGCCTCCCCAACCCTTCCCCTCCCTCCACCCCCCTGCTATCGGCCCCCTCGACTCTCGCATTCGCCCGTCCGGGCGCGCCCGCGCGAGGGGCCGGCCATGCGCCTCAGCCCCCGCCTCCCCGCCGCGCTCGCGATTGGCCGCATCTCAGGGGAAAGGACCCGCATGACCGCCATTGGCCAGGACTCGCTCGGCACCCGCGACACGCTCACCGCCGGGGGCAAATCCTACGATTATTTCAGCCTGGCCAAGGCGGCCGCCAAGCTCGGCGACATTTCCCGCCTGCCTTTTTCGATGAAGGTGCTGCTCGAAAACCTGCTCCGGTTCGAGGACGGCGTGACCGTCACGACCGACGACGTCCAGGCGGTGATCGACTGGCAGGCGAACCCCAACGCGCCCGACCGCGAGATCCAGTATCGCCCGGCGCGCGTGCTAATGCAGGATTTCACCGGCGTGCCCTGCGTCGTCGACCTGGCGGCGATGCGCGATGCCATCACGAAGCTCGGCGGCGACGCGGCGAAGATCAATCCGCTGGTGCCCGTCCACCTCGTCATCGATCACTCGGTGATGGTCGATGAATTCGGCACGCCCAAGGCGTTCGAGGACAATGTCGAGCTCGAATATGCGCGCAATTTCGAGCGCTACGAGTTCCTGAAATGGGGGTCGAAGGCGCTCGACAATTTCTCGGTGGTGCCGCCGGGCACGGGCATCTGCCATCAGGTGAACCTTGAATATATCGGCCAGGCGGTATGGTCGTCGGTCGAGAGCGGCGACAATGCCAAGAGCGGCGCGACGATCGCCTACCCCGACACGCTGGTGGGCACCGACAGCCATACGACCATGGTCAACGGCCTGGGCGTGCTCGGCTGGGGCGTCGGCGGGATCGAGGCGGAGGCGGCAATGCTCGGCCAGCCAGTGTCGATGCTCATCCCCGAAGTGGTCGGGTTCAAGCTGATCGGCGCGCTGAAGGAAGGCATCACCGCGACCGACCTGGTGCTGACCGTGACGCAGATGCTGCGGCAGAAGGGCGTGGTCGGGCGGTTCGTCGAGTTCTACGGACCAGGCCTCGACAGCATGACGCTGGCGGACCGCGCGACGATCGCCAACATGGCGCCCGAATATGGCGCGACGTGCGGCTTCTTCCCGATCGACAACGCGACGCTTGATTACATGCGCCTGACGGGTCGCCCCGAAGCGACGATCGCGCTGACCGAGGCTTACGCCAAGGCGCAAGGCTTCTGGCGCGCGGCGGATGCGCCGGACCCGATCTTCACCGACACGCTCGAACTCGACATGGGCGAAGTCGTCGCCTCGCTAGCCGGACCGAAGCGCCCGCAGGACCGCGTGTCGCTTGGCAAGGTCGATGAAGTGTTCAACGGCGACCTCTCAAAGCTCTACCAGAAGGACCGCCCGAACCGCGTTGCGGTCGATGGCCGAAGCCACGACATCGGCGACGGGGACGTCGTGATCGCGGCCATTACCAGCTGCACCAACACCTCCAACCCCAGCGTGCTGGTCGCGGCGGGCCTTGTCGCCCGAAAGGCGAACGCCAAGGGCTTAAAGCCCAAGCCATGGGTCAAGACCTCGCTGGCTCCCGGATCGCAGGTCGTGACCGATTATTTGACCAAGGCCGGCCTGACGGCGGACCTCGACGCAATTGGGTTCAACCTGGTCGGCTATGGCTGCACGACCTGCATCGGTAACTCGGGCCCGCTGGCGCCCGAACTGTCGAGTGCGATCAACGAGAATGATCTCGTCGCCGCCTCGGTCCTGTCGGGCAACCGCAACTTCGAAGGCCGCGTGTCGCCCGACGTGCGCGCCAACTTCCTCGCCTCGCCGCCGCTGGTCGTCGCCTATGCGCTCAAGGGCACGGTGACCGAAGACATGGTCGAAACCCCGATCGGCCAGGGTTCGGACGGCGCCGACGTGTTCCTCAAGGACATCTGGCCGACCAACCAGGAAGTCGCCGACACGATGGCCGCAAACATCGACCGCGACATGTTCGAAAGCCGCTATGGCGCGGTCTATCAGGGCGACGCCAAGTGGCGCGAGATCCAGATCGAGGGCTCAGACACCTACACCTGGCGCGCGGGATCGACCTACATCCACAACCCGCCTTATTTCGAGGGCATGACGATGACCCCGGCGCCGGTCGGTGACATTATCGAAGCGCGGCCGCTGGCGATCCTGGGTGACTCGATCACCACCGACCACATCAGCCCGGCGGGCTCGATCAAGGCGGACTCGCCAGCCGGCACCTTCCTGCAGGAGCATCAGGTCAGCCGCGCCGACTTCAACTCTTACGGTGCCCGGCGCGGCAACGACGAGGTGATGGTCCGCGGCACCTTCGCCAACATCCGCATCAAGAACGAAATGGTGCCGGGCGTCGAGGGCGGCATGTCGCGTTACGACGGCCAGGTCATGCCGATCTACGACGTCGCGATGAAGTTCAAGGCCGAGGGCGTGCCGATGGTCATCGTCGCGGGCAAGGAATACGGCACCGGCTCGTCACGCGACTGGGCGGCGAAGGGCACCAATCTGCTCGGCGTGCGCGCGGTGATCGTCGAGAGCTTCGAGCGCATCCACCGCTCGAACCTGGTCGGCATGGGCGTGTTGCCGCTGCAGTTCGCCGATGGCGTCACCCGCCAGACGCTCGGCCTGACCGGTGACGAGACCTTCACGATCAAGAATGTCGCGGGCCTGCGCCCGCGTCAGGATGTCGAGGTCGAGCTGACCCGCGCCGATGGATCGAAGGAGACCTTCCTGACGCGTTGCCGGATCGATACGGTCAACGAGCTGGAATATTTCCTGAACGGCGGCATTCTGCACTACGTGCTCAGGAAACTCGCGGCGTAGCGATCAGCCTGCCATCGCCTCGTCGTCCTGGTCGCCGCTGCGCGACCAGGCGATCAGCGTATCCTCGGCCATCGGTGCGGCCAACGCAAAGCCCTGAACGACATCACAGCCGATGATCCGTAGGATCTGGGCCTGGTCGACCGTTTCGATGCCCTCGGCAACGGCCTCGCAGCCCAGGCCGTGGATCAGCCCGATCATCGACTGCGCGATCTGACGCGCCTCGGCCCGGGAAGCGATGTGTTCGATCAGGCTGGCGTCGAGCTTGATCCGGTCGATCGGCAAAGTGCGAAGGCGCGCGACGCTCGAATTGCCGGTGCCGTAATCGTCGATCGTGATCGTCGCCCCGTCGGCGCGCAAAGCCGCGATCGCTTCGATCACGTCGTTGCTGCAGTGCATCGCCAGCGTTTCGGTGATCTCCAGTTCGAGCAGCCGCGCGGGTGCCCCCGCCGCGTGCATCGCGTCGCGCAGGCGGCGGAAGAACATTGCATGGTCAAGCTGGCGCTGGCTGATGTTGATCGCCAGCCTTTGCTCGATACCGGCATCGGCCCAGCGACGGATCGTCCGCGCGACCTCCGCGCTCACCCATTCGCCGATCTCGACGATCAGCCCGGTCTCTTCCGCACGCTGCAGGAAGCTGGCGGGCAGCTTGATCCCCTCAGACGGGTGGTGCCAGCGCAACAGCGCTTCCGCCGCGACGATCCGGCCGTCCGTGAGCGCCATTTGCGGCTGATAGACCAAAGTAAACTGGCCGCGGTCGATCGCATTGCGCAGATCGATCTCGAGTTGCGCCCGGTCGGTGAGCTGAGCCGCAAGTTCGTCGGAGAAATGTTCGGCGCGGCCACGGCCGCCCGCTTTGGCGTGGTACATTGCCGCGTCGGCGGCGCACATCAAGTCGTGAAGCGTTGTGCCGTGAGCCGGGCGTAGCGCGATGCCGATCGACGCGCCGATTTCGACATCGGCGCCGGCCAGATCGAACGCTTCAGTCAAGGCATAAAGCACGCCGCGCGCGATCCGCGCCGCCTGGTTCGCGTCGTCGAGCTTGGGAAACAGCATGGTGAATTCGTCGCCCGCCAGCCGCCCGATCAACGGCTTGCCGATCCCGCCGCCCGCCGTCACGCTGTCGGCGACTGCGCGCAACCGGTTGGCGACCATGCCGAGCAGCACGTCGCCCGTCGCGTGACCCATCGTGTCGTTGACCGCCTTGAACCGATCGAGGTCGATGAACAGCAGCGCCGCGACATCGCCCCTCGGCATTTCGGACAATTGACGTTCCGCGACTCGCCGGAAATGCGTGCGGTTGGGCAGGTTGGTGACTGGGTCGTACATCGCGAGTCGGTGTACGCTGTCGAGATTGGCGGCGACTTGCTGGAACAGTCCGTCCATGGCCTGCGCCAGATGCGGCACGACGACGCCCACTTCGGGCGGCACGGGGCTTTCCAGATCTCCCCTCGCCGCTTCCGCGATGCGTTCGATCGCCGAGTCGAGCGCACCTGCCGTGGTGCCGATCGCCCGCTCCGCGGCCGCCCAGGAAAACACGGCGCACACGATCGCCGGGGCCAGCGCGCGAGTCATGTTGTCGAGGCTGAGCGACCCCTGCGATGTCGCGAGCACGGCGAGGATGAACACCACCGCGCCGGCGCACAAAGCGAAGGTGATCGCCCGGCCTTTCAGCGATGCTGATTCCATTACGCTTCTAATTTCCCCGCTACGCGCGAAACACGCCCAATTGCGGGGATTTAGGCCTGAAAGGGTTAAAATTTCGGTGAAGCGCGGGGACGTCTCAGCACGATATAGAGCGCACCGACGCCGCCATGCAGAGGACTCGCCCCGCGCACCGCGGCGATCGCGTCGGCATGACGCGAAGCGTGGAGCCAGTCACCCACCGCCGCGCGAATCGCGCCGCGCCCGTGGGGCCGCTCGCTGTCACGCCGCGGCGGCTTCCCCGTTATGAGCAGGATCACGCGGTCCCCGCGCATGCGCGAGCGCTCCAACGCCTGATCTAGAATCGCATGTGCGGAATTCAGCGTGTGGCCGTGTAGATCGACGGTCGCGTCCGGCTCAATCGAGCCGCGCGCAAGGCGGCGGTCCCAGGAGGCGTCCAGGGTAACGCCGGGCGCGCGCGACTTGCTATTCGCTGGCGGAGGTTGGACCGTAGGTGCCTTCCTTGCGGGCGGCGTCAATTTGCCGCGGGATTTGACGCCCGGGTCGATGTCGATCGGCTTGACCGCCTGCCCGGGCAACGGCGTCACGGTTGCCATCACGCGCGCCCACAGCGCCGCTTCGTCAGGGCTGAGGCGTCGTCCCGCCACTCGCCCCTCCCTGCAACCGTGCCAGCGTACCGCGCGGCACTAGGATAAAAGCCGTGCCGCGAGCGGACATGCCGCCCGCAATCGCTTCCGCCTCCCGCCCGCTGCCCCAGAAGGTATCGATTCGGTTGCTGCCCTTGATCGCCCCGCCGGTATCCTGGGCGATCCACAGCCCGGTCGCGTCGATCCGGTCCATCGACAGGAAGACTGGCGCGCCGAGGGGGATGAACTTGGCGTCGGCGGCGACGGTGATGCCGCCGGTGACGGGCAAGCCCAGCGCGCCCAGCGCGGGGCCGTCGAGCACGCGAAAGAACACGTAGGATCTGTTCTCGCGCATGATGTCGCGGCCCTGCACAGGATTGGCGCGCAGCCAGGCAACGATGTCCTGCATCGACGCGCGGCCCGGCTGGAGCAGACCGCGATCCTTCATCAACTTGCCGATACCCGTGTAATCGCGCCCGTTCTGGCTGTCATATCCGATACGGAAGGTCGATCCGTCGGGTTGGCGGACGTCGCCAGAACCTTGCACCTGCAGGAAGAACAGCGCGACCGGATCGGCAGCCCAGCCGATGATCGGCGCATTGGTCATCGCGCCACTCTCGATCTGCGCGCGGTCGTAATAGGGAACGAAATTCCTGCCATCGACGCGCCCGCGGATCGACTTTCCCTTCAGTGAGTCCGAGAACTTGCCGAGATCGACATCGATCAGGTCGGTCGGGCGGCCGTAGATCGGCACGTCATAGCCCTTGCGCCGCTCGCGCGAGCCGAGGATTTCGGGAATATAATAGCCCGTCGCGAACGCCTTGCCGTCGCCGACCTGCACCGTTTCGAAGTTGGTGGCGAAGAAGGCCTGAGGGTCGCTCGCAGTCTGCGCCGCGGTGCAGGCGGGCTGCCAGTCGGCACCGCGCGTCAGGCCCGACTGGTCGGCGCGCCGCATCAGTTCGCGGCAACTCAGACGGAATGCGGCGAGCGCCTTCGCTGCCCGCACCCGGTCGAGGCCGAGTGAAGACACCGCCGGCCCGGCGATGAGTCCAGCGCCTGCCGCATTGGTGCCGCCCGCTACGGCGTTGTTGTTGGTGATCGGCGGCAACGGGGTCGAGGCGACCGGCCTACGAACCGGCGCCGGAACGGACGCGCTCGGCGACCCGGGCGGCACGATCCGGCCGCTACAGGCCGAAAGCAACGCCGCCGAAACGAGAACAATGGACCATTTCGACACGCTATCCGCTCCCATCATGCCCGGCAGCTAATGACCGGACATGGAGTCCGACACAAGGTTTCGGGAGTGACGGGAGGCCAAAGCTCTCGGCCCGGGTCGTCGTTTCCGCGAGGCCAGGTGAAGCGGACGTGGGCGACGCTAACGTAGCGCCTACGCTTCGTCGGTGTCCGCGAGCTTCCAGTTCGGATCGCCGCTCTTTAGCGTGCGTGAGAACGTCCAGACATCGTGCGTCACCGTCGCATCGGTCAGCGATCCGGCGATTAGCTTACCCTCGGCATCGCGCGTCACCGCTGCGATGTCGGCGTCGAACGCCACGGTGATCCGTACGCTCCGGCCGGACACGGTCGCTTCGGTAATCAATGCGCGATCGATCGACACCAGGCGATTCTCCAGCACATGCCCAGCCTCGCCGCGCGCCTTGATCGCGTCACCGAATGCGTCGCGGACGTGGTCCTCGGTCAGCCAGTCAAGCGTTTCCGTATCGCCCTTCCAGAACGCTTCGAGGATCATGCGATAGGCGTTCTTCGCTCCGTCAAGGAAGCCGGCGACGTCGAACGACGGATCGGCCGCGATCAGCGCGCGAAGGCCCGATTGTGCCCGCGATTCAATCGCTTGCGGCCCTTGGTCACGCGCCTCCGGGGCGGCGTCGGCAACGCGCGGGATCGTCAGCGGCGGGGCCGGACGATCGTCGGTCGGGTTTCGCAGGACCTGCTCATGCCCGGTACGTTTCCCGAGCACGGCATAGAGGCGCAGCCCCAAGAAGACGGCAACCATCGCGAGTATGACGATATAAACGAGCACCGGAACTCCACCTTGACCAGAGTCCAACATAGGCACAAGAAACGCGCGATTCAAATACTGGGTCCAACGACCCGGCGTTGAAACGCTGCGAAGCGGCTGCTAGGCGCAGCGCACTTTGCGTTCTCGCGCATCACGCTGACACGAATTCACCAATTCACCTAGGAAAGTAACAGGGCAAATGGACGATCAAGTTAACGCCGACGCGAACCTTCCTAACGGCGCCGACAATCTGCCGGCGATCGGCATGATCTCGCAATATGTGAAGGATCTGTCGTTCGAAAGCCCGAGCGCGCCGGCGATCTTCCAGCAGCCGACCCAGCCCAATATCGACGTCGAGTTCGGCATCGCGGTCAATAAGGTGGCCGACGAAGTGCACGAAGTGACCGTCAAGATCGAGGTCAAGGCAAAGTCGGACGCGATGACCGCGTTCATCGTCGACCTGACCTATGCCGGCCTGTTCGGCGTGCGCAACGTGCCGGACGATCAGCTCCAGCCGTTCATGCTCGGCGAAGCGCCGCGCCTGATGTTCCCGTTCGCCCGCCGCATCGTGGCGGACGCGGTGCGCGATGGTGGCTTCCCGCCGCTGCTGCTCGACCCGATCGATTTCGGCTCGCTCTATCTGCAGCAGTTGCAGGCGAAGGAAGCGGCCGAGGCCGAGGGTGCCGCGGGCAACGCCTGACACCCTTCGGTCGTAAGGGACCGTAACATGAACCTGACTAAGGCGCTGGGATCGGTTGGCGGGCTGACGCTCGCCAGCCGCGTGCTGGCGCTGGTCCGCGACACGCTCCAGGCGACCTATGTGGGCGCGAGTTTCGCGTCGGACGCGTTCTTCGTCGCGTTCCGCTTGCCCAACATGTTCCGCGCGCTGTTCGCCGAAGGAGCATTCTCGGCTGCTTTCATCCCGATGTTCAACCGCAAGGTTGGCGAGGAAGGCGAGCTGAGCGCGGGGATCGCGTTCGCCGAGGCAGCGCTTGCTGTGCTGCTGCCGGTGCTGGCGATTTTCACCGCGGCGATGCTGATCGCGGCGTGGCCGGTGACGGCGGCGCTGTCGGGCGGTTTCACCAAGCAGCATCCGACGCACGAGCAATTCGCCTTTGCGGTCGAACTGTCGCGTTGGACGATCCCGTACCTGATGCTGATCAGCCTGGCGTCATTGCTCGGCGGCATCCTCAATTCGCTCAACAAATTCTGGGTCAACGCGGCAGCACCCATCCTGCTCAACATCGCGATGGTCGGCGGGCTGTGGTTCTTCCACGGCGCCGACGCCTACCAGACCGCGCGGGTGCAGGCGATTTCGGTGACGGTCGGCGGCGCGATGCAACTCGTCTGGTTGATGGTCGCGTGCCGCCAGGCCGGGGTCAGCCTGAAGCTGCGCCGTCCGCGCTTTACCCCCGACATGCGGCGGTTGCTCAAGCTGATCCTCCCCGCCGCGCTCGGTGCCGGAGCTGTGCAGGTGAACTTGGCGATCTCGACCGCGCTGGCCGGCGGGCTGCTCGACCAGGGCTCGATCTCCTACATCTATTACGCCGACCGGCTGAACCAGTTGCCGCTGGGACTGATCGGCATCGGTCTGGGTACGATCCTGTTACCGACCGTCTCGCGCCTGCTTTCGACGGGCAAATATGACGAGGCGATGGATACGCAGAATCGCGGGATCGAACTAGCGCTGTTCCTAACTCTGCCCGCGACCGTCGCGTTCATGGTCGCAGCGCAGCCGATCATCCGCGGGCTGTTCGAGCATGGCGCGTTCAAGGCGGCCGATACCGTGGCATGCAGTTGGGCACTGGCGGCATTTTCGGTCGGCTTGCCCTCCTACGTGCTGGTCAAGGTGCTGACCCCGGGTTTCTACGCGCGCGAAGACACCAAGACTCCGGTTCGGTTCGCGCTGGTCTCAGTGGTTGTCAATCTGGTCGGCAACCTCATCCTGATCCCGACCTTGCATCAAGCGGGTGCGCCGCTCGCCACCGCGATCTCGTCAAGCGTCAACGTCGCGATGCTCTACTGGACACTGCGCCAGCGCGGGCATTTCATGACCGACGCGCGGTTGCGGCGTCGCATCCCCCGGCTGTTGCTGGCGGCGATCGCAATGGGCGTAGCGCTGTGGTTCCTCGGCCCATTGTTCAACCCCTATCTGACCGGCAGCATCGTGCGGCGGGGCCTCGCGCTGATGGCGTTTGTGTCGGGCGGCGGCGCGGTCTACGCGCTGGCGTGCTTCGCCACGGGCGCGTATCGGCTCAGCGATTTGAAGACGCTGCTCGGCCGTCGCCGCGCCGGCAAGCCGACCGGCCAGGAACAGCTCTAAAGGAATCCCATGCGCATCCTCTCCGGCATTCAAACCACCGGCAACCTGCACCTCGGCAATTATCTGGGGGCGATCAAGCAATGGGTGGCGATGCAGGATCAGGGCGAGTGTCTGTTTTTCCTCGCCGATCTTCACTCGCTGACCGGCAACATCACGCCGACAGAGCGCACCGCGACTACGCTGGAGATGGCTGCAACCTTGCTCGCCGCCGGGATCGACGACCGCTCGATCCTGTTCAATCAGGCGCGCGTGCCCGAACATAGCGAGCTGTGCTGGATACTTCAGGGCACCGCCCGCATGGGCTGGCTGAACCGCATGACGCAATGGAAGGACAAGGCCGGCAAGAACCGCGACGGCGCACCGGTCGGCCTCTTCACCTATCCCGTGCTTCAGGCCGCCGACATCCTCGTCTATCAAGCGACGCACGTTCCGGTCGGTGAGGACCAGAAGCAGCATCTGGAGCTGACCCGCGATATCGCTGAAAAGTTCAACGCCGACGCCGGGATCGACCTGTTTCCCCTGCCTGAGCCGCTCATCTCGAAGGCCGCACCGCGAATCATGTCGTTGCGCGACGGATTGGCAAAGATGTCAAAGTCCGACCCTTCCGACCTCTCGCGGATCAACCTGATCGATTCTGACGATACGATCGTGTCGAAGATCAAGAAGGCGAAGTCGGATGCGGACGTGCTGCCGGGTGATGTCGATGGGCTGGAGGGTCGGCCCGAGGCGAAGAACCTGGTGACGATCTACGCGGCACTGGCGGACGTGACGCCGGCCGAGGTAGTGGCGCAGTTCGGCGGCCAGGGCTTCGGCCAGTTCAAGCCGGCGCTGGCCGATCTCGCGGTCGCCAAGCTCGCGCCGATCCGCGAGCGGCTGACAAAACTACTGGACGATCGCGCGGCTGTGGCGGGGGCGCTGGAAAAGGGGGCGGAGAAAGCCCGCGCCCTCGCCGCGCCGACCTTGCGCGCAGCGCAGCAGGCGATCGGATTGCAAGTTTAATCCTCCTCACACCGACTCGATCCGGGGTCTCGCTTATTCATGGATTGGCCAAAACGGGACCCCGGCTCGGAGGGCGGGGTGACGAGGGATGTTATCCTTCGAGCTGCCTAATCAGCGCCTTCACCGCGCCGTCAATCTCGTGGTCCGACCCGCGCAGTTCCTCGATCCGGCGCACCGCGTGGATGACCGTCGAGTGATCGCGTCCGCCGAACTTGCGGCCGATTTCCGGCAGCGAGCGCGTCGTCAGGCGCTTGGCAAGATACATCGCGATCTGGCGCGGGCGAGCGACTACGACGGCGCGGCGCGCGGAGACAAGGTCCACCGGCTTGAGATCGTAATGCGCCGACACCGCGCGTTGGATCTCGTCGATCGTGATGCGCTTGGTCCCGCCGCGCAGCACGTCGCCGAGCGTCGCTTGCGCGAAGTCGAGATCGATCGCCTCGCCCGTCAGTTGCGCATAGGCGACGAGGCGGTTGAGCGCGCCCTCGACTTCACGCAGCGACCCCGTGATCTTGAGCGCGAGCAGGTCGAGTACGTCCGACGGGACCTTCACATCGGCCAGTTCGCCCAGCCGGTGGTCGAGCAGCGCGCGGCGCAGTTCGGCGTTCGGCGCCTTGATGTCGGCGACTAGGCCCATCGACAGCCGCGACACGATCCGCGCCTCGACATCGTCCAGCCCGTGCGGATGACGATCGGCGGTGATGACCAGCCGCTTTCCCGCCGCAGTCAACTCGTTGATCGTGTGAAAGAATTCGTCCTGCGTCGGCTTCTTGCCCGAGATGAAGTGCAAGTCGTCGATCATCAGCAGGTCGGCCGAGCGCAGCCGGTTCTTGAAGCCATGCGTGTCGTTGGCGCGGATCGCCGCGACGAACTCGAACATGAAGCGTTCGGCCGACATCAGGATAACGCGCGCGTCGGGGACGGCAGCGAGATAGGCATGGCCGATCGCGTGCATCAGGTGCGTCTTGCCCAGACCGGTCGCCGAATGGAGGAAGAGCGGGCTGAAACGGGGCACGCCCGGTTCGGCCAGCGCGCGCGCGGCGTTGAACGCGACGCGATTCGAGGCATCGACGACGAAGCGGTCGAAGGTCAGCCGCGAATCGAGCGCGGGGCGGTCCGCCGGCACTGCGGCGGGCTTGGCCGGCTCGGGCTTTTCCTCGGCGACGATGGCGCGAACCGGCGCGGCCGCCGAGCGGACCTCGATCGACACGGCGCGAATCGCCGGGACCGCGTGGCGGAATTCCTGAAGCAGACGGTCGGCGTAATGATTGCGGACCCAGTTGGCGGTGAAGGCCGACGGCAGCGTCAGGCGGACGGCGGTCGCGTCATCGCTGTCACCGAGTTCGATCGGCTTGAGCCACTGCTCGAACAGCCGCGCGCCCGCTGATTCGCGCAGGTTCTTGCGGATGCGCGCCCACGCATTGAGCACTTCCCCCGGCACGCCGCCATCCCTCGCTACCGAAACCGCCACCACGATCCTTTCCCGTCGCGGACCACGCGCCCCCGCGCGAGGTCCGGCCCCTCAATCCCAGGGCAGACGATTCCCCCAGCCGGAACCACGGTCCGTCTGACGTTCCATCTGCTATAGGTCGGCCACGGCGCGAACGGCGTGACAAGCAAGGTTTAGGAACAGCCGCGTGAGTCGATCAAGGGGGTAAGCGTGACAAAAATGTGAAATAAAGAAGTTGACTCGCCGAACTGACGGAAAACCGTCATTCCTATCTTATGCTATTGATATATTGTTGTTTTTAAACCGTAACATTTCTTAACCCTGCCGAATCGCGCGGATTTCGGCGGATCGGCGATTCGCTTCGAATGCGCGGTATGTTCGGCTCAGATTCGGCGACCGATCGATGTGCGCCAAACGCGAAAAACCCGCCGGCGATATGATCGCCGACGGGCCGCGTTTTGGTCGAAACCGGATGCTTTTAGAGCGACGCGAGTCGCTTGGTCAGCCGCGAGAATTTGCGGCTCGCCGTGTTCTTGTGAAGTACGCCCTTGGCGACGCCGCGCTGCAGTTCGGGCTGGACGGCCGCCAGAGCCGCAGTCGCCGCTTCCTTGTCGCCCGACGCCAGCGCCGCCTCGACCTTCTTCACGAAGGTGCGGATGCGGCCGACGCGGTTGCCGTTGATTTCGGCGCGGCGCTCGTTGCGACGGATACGCTTCTTGGCTTGCGGCGTGTTCGCCATTGAATGGACCTCTGAATTTCGCAAAAAATGGAACGGGCACAGCCAAAGCCGCGCCCGGAAGCGGTGGCCCTTAGCGAGCGATCCGGATTCGGTCAACCTAGGACTGGCTATTTGTGGTTCGGCAAGCCGAACCGCGCGGCACCGGCCCGCTCCCCCATCCGACCGCCCAATCAGAATATTCTATGGGCGGTCGGATGGGGGAGCGGGC
>NZ_JAFKLZ010000007.1 GCF_017304615.1 Sphingomonas sp.
GGATCGAGGCGATAGTCGACGCCGACGGCGGCCCCGCCGAAGTTGTAGTTCAACGCGCCGGCATTGCTGTTGCCGCCGATGCCGCCCACGCCGCCATAGCCACTCATCCAGGCACCCCAGCGCGGCGGCTCTTGGGTGTCGCAGGCAATCACACAGGCTTCCGCCAAGGCCACGCGCTGCGCGCCGTCGGCACCGACGCGTGCATTCGCCGTCTGTTGGCCGACCACGTTCAGGAACGACCGGGCCGCCAGCACATTGACCGTACCGAAGCCGGTATAGGGCTGGCCGCTGATCGCATCGAGCGCCGCCGGCCCCTGCTGGGTCGTGAGGGCCGCCAGCGCATTCAGCACCGTGGCGAAGTCGCCGGTCGCCGTCGGCGAAGCGATGTCGAGCGCCGTGCCCACGGCATACTGGTTGGGCGTCTGTGCCCCCGAGGCGAAGGCGCTCGCCGTCTGCGCCAGCAGCAGATAGACGTTGTTGGCATCGTAGCTCAGCGTAGGCGTCAGGAACGCCAGGTTGGCCATGACGCTGCCATAGGTGCCGGTGAGGCCGCCGGTGGCCGTGAGGATGGTGTAAGTGGTGTTGCGCTGGTAGGAACCGGACTGCGCCAGTACCTGCACCGTGGTGCCGCCACTCAGCGTAGCCGTGCCGGTGGCCACGATCTTGTCGCTCTGACCCTGGCTATTGGCCTCGACCTGATAGACGCCGCCGGTCTGCGAGAAATTTCTCGTGACGTTCAGGGTGCCGATCGAGTTGCCGGGCGCCAAGGTGCCGCCACTGACGGCTACAGCGCCGATCACTTGGCCGATGCCGCCCAGGACACCGCCGGTGCCGACCGTGACGTTGCTGGCGAGCGAGCCATTCACCGCCAAGGTGCCGCCCGACACCGTCGTGCCGCCGCCCATCACATTGGCGCCGGTGAGCACCAGCCGACCGGCACCACTCTTGGTCAGGCTGCCGCTGCCGGTCAGGGTGCCGCCGTAGGTGCCGTCGCTTGCCTGATCGAACACGAGGGCCGCGTTGTTCAGGATGTTGCCCTGCAGGCTCAGGTTGTTGCCGATCAGCACGCCGGCATTCACCGTCGTGCCGCCGCCGTAGGTGTTGATGCCGGCGAGGGTGAGCGCGCCCGTACCGTTCTTGACGAGCGCGCCGCTGCCTGACATCGCACCGCCGTAAGTGCCGTTCGCGCCTTGATTGAAGGCCACCGTCGCATTGTTCAGGATGCTGCCCTGCAGGCTCGACGTCGTGCCGGTCAGCGTGCCGCCATTGACTGTCGTGCCGCCCGCGTAGCTGTTGGCGCCCG
>NZ_JAFKLZ010000008.1 GCF_017304615.1 Sphingomonas sp.
TCGGTGGTGCGCACCACGGCCGCCTTGCTGATCGAATAGAGCGCCGCCCCCTGGCCGCGATAGTTGTAGGCAGCGGCCGAGGCGATGTTGACGATGCGCCCCGGCTTGCCGGCCGCGATCAGCCGCCGGGCGACCTCGCAGGACAGCACGTAGGGCGCACGTATGTTGATGTCGATCACCCGGTCGACCAGCTCGAGCGGCATCTTGTGCGCCCGCTGCGCATCGGGAATGCCGGCATTGTTCACCAGGATGGTGACCAGCCCCAGCGCGTCCTCGGCCTTGGCGACCGCCGCGACGAGCTGGTTGGCATCGGTGGCATCCATCGCGACCGGATGCGCCTGGCCGCCCGCCGCGCGGATTTCCGCCGCCACCGCCTCCAGCCGGTCGATCCGGCGGGCCGCCAGCGCCACCTTGGCGCCGCAGCTCGCCAGCACCTTGGCGAAGCGCAAGCCGAGCCCGGACGATGCGCCGGTGACCAGCGCCGTCTGGCCCTTGAGGTCGGTCGATACGTTGGGAAGAGGATAGGTCATGGTCTTGTCGCTCACGGTTTGGCCTTGCCGCTGGTCGGGATGTCCTTGAACGGCACGTCCTTATCGACACGGATGTCGCCGGGCAGCCCGAGCACGCGCTCGCCGATGATGTTGCGCAGGATCTCGTCCGAACCGCCCTCGATGCGCGTCGCCGGCGAGCGCATCAGCAAGGCCTGGAAGCGGCCATCCTGAGGACTGGACTTGTCCCAGACGACGCCGGCCTGGCCCTGCAGGTCGAGGGCGAACATAGCCAGCTCCTGCATGGTGCTGCCGGCCACCAGCTTGCCGATCGAGCTTTCCGGCCCCGGCGTCTGGCCTTTGCTCAGCGCCGTGATCGCCCGCATGCCGGTGTAGCGCAGCCCGCTCTGCCTCACCGCGAACTGCGCGAGCTTGGAGCGCACCGCCGGATCGCTGACCGCCGGCCGGTCGTCGATCTCCGCTTCGAGACAGAAGCTGAACAGCTCGGGGAAGTAGGTCGACAT
>NZ_JAFKLZ010000003.1 GCF_017304615.1 Sphingomonas sp.
CCGCCCATAGAATAAACTGATTGGGCGGTCGGGTGGGGGAACGGGCCGGTAACGCACGCGCGCATGAGCGCGCCAAAAGGAACGCCACATGACATTCACAACCAACGGGCCGGGCGAGATGACGCTCGGGACGGCGGATCGCGTGGCGGCGGTGGCGGAGGTCAAGGCGGCGTTGCGCGTCGCGGTGGCCGATGACGACGCGCTGATCGCGGCGTTCGCGGAGGCTGCGCTGGGGCTGGCCGAGCGCTTCCTCGGCCGCGTGCTGATCCTGCGCGCGATGACCGAGCGAGTGGCGGGCAGCCGGTGCTGGCAAGCGCTGGGCGCGACGCCGGTGATGGCGATCACCAGCGTATCGGCGGTCGCGGGTGACGACGTTACCCCGCTTGCGGTCGACGACTATGCGATCGATCTGGATGCCGAAGCAAACGGCTGGGTGCGCGTGACGGGCGATGTCCCGGACGTGGTCGAGGTGTCGTATCAGGCCGGGTGGATCGCGACCTGGCCGCTGATCCCCGCGCCGGTGCGGCAGGGCGTCGTGCTGCTCGCCGCGCACCTTTATACCGAACGCGATGCGAGCGAGCCGCCGCCGGCCGCGGTGACGGCTTTGTGGCGACCGTTCCGGCGGATGGCGCTGGCGCGCGAGGTGCGGGCATGACCCGGCTCGAGGCGCGGGCGATCCTCGCCGTCAACCATGCGCAGCAGCGGGCGTTGACTCGGCTGGCGGCGGCGTTGGCCGCGGACCTGCCGGATCTGCATGTCGAGATCGATGGCGATCGCGTGATCGTTACCGGACGCGGCGTACTCGACGATCCGCGGCTGGTGTGGATCGGGAGCGTCCTGCGATGAGCGCGGAACGGGTGCTGGCGGACGCGGTGTTGGCGGGGGTGCGCGATGCGCTGGGCGACCAGGTCAACGGCGTGTTCGACGGCCCCGCGGTCAAGGCGTCGGCGCCGTGGATCGAGCTCGGGCCGATCGTGGCCGCCGACTGGAGCACCAAGGACAAGCCCGGGCGCGAGGTGCGGCTGGTGCTGACCGTCCGCGACCGCGCCGACGCGCCCGCCCGCACGCACGCGCTGGCGGCGGCGGCCGGCGGCGCGGTGGAGGCGGTGCCGCGCGACCTGAGCGGCTGGCGGATCGCGAGTTGCGTGTTCGTGCGGGCGCGGGTGAGCGGCGCGCGGCCGGGGGAATGGGCCGCGACGGTCGAGTATCAGATCAGGGTACTGGCGGTGTGATCGCCCTATTTGACAATCTCGATCTCGACCTTCCTGATACGGAGGTCAGGTTCGTTATGCAGGTCGGTCAGCGACGTCCTCTCCGATGGCCAGCCCTTTGCCATCGCCAGCATCAGGCAATGATCCTTGGCGCGTTCGACTGGAAAGTCCGAATAAACCGGCGGCTTCGAATAATCGCAATCCAGCGTCGCGCGGGCGCCAACGTTGATCGCCACGGCCCTCATCGCCTCAAGACGATTGCCACGCTTACTTCTGCTGGCGAGGTGCGGTCCGAACAGATTTTCCGGAAAGGACGCAGCCAAGTCCGTATTATAGCGCCCCTCCGTCAGCAGGAACAATGTGCGCCCGTCCGACAGACCGACCAGGATCGGCTGGCCCTCGAACTTACCATGATAGGGGCTGACCAGCGGGATACCGATTTTCTTGAGCGAGTAGCTCCACACGCCGCTCCCAGTGCGCGTCGTGCCGGCATCGTCGACCGTTATCGTCACGCGATAGCGGACGGTGACGTAACGGCTGTCGCACCCCGCGAGCGCCAGCGCGGCGACGAGCGGCAACAGCAACTTCCGGATCATCGTCATTCCCCGGCCTCCTCGGGCGGGGCCGGCATGACGCATATTTCTAAATAAATCGAACGACCTGACTTGTGAAAGGAACATCATGCCAGCGGAAAAAGGATCGGCCTTCCTTCTGAAGGTCGGGAACGGCGCGTCGCCGGTGGCCTATGCGACCGTCGCGGGGCTGCGGACGACTCAGCTCAGCATCAATGGCGAGCTCGTCGCGATCACGTCCAAGGATTCGGGCGGGTGGCGCGAATTGCTGTCGGGGGCGGGGGTGCGGTCGGTCAGCGTGTCGGGGGCGGGGGTGTTCACCGGCTCCGCGGCGGAGACGCGGATCAAGGGCAACGCGCTGGCGGGCGCGCTCGACGATTATCGGCTGAGCTTCGAAAGCGGCGACACGATGACGGGCAAGTTCCTGGTCACGCGGCTCGATTATGCCGGGGATTTCAATGGGGAGCGGTCGTACACCTTGAGCCTGGAGAGTTCGGGCGCGGTGGTGTCGGCGTGAGCGCGAACCCCGCGCGAGGCGAGGCGATGGTGCGGGTCGGCGGGGCCGAGCTGGTGCTGCGGCCGAGCTTCGCGGCGCTGGTCGCGGCGGAGCAGGAGCTGGGACCGCTGTTCGCGCTGGTCGAGCGGGCCGCGAATGGCGCGTTGGGGATCGGCGAGCTGGTCGCCTTGTTCTGGCATTGCCTGGCCGCGCCGCCCGAGGGGCTGACTCGCGAGGCGTTCGGCGAAGGTGTCGCGGCGGGCGGGCTGGCCAGTGCGACGCCAGCGTTGCGCGTGCTGCTCGGGCAGATTCTGGGTGGGCGATAGGTTCGCCGACGTTGCCAAGCGCCTCGCGGGCCTCGCCGGACTGATGTTCGGGTGGAGCCCCGACACGTTCTGGGCGGCGACGCCGGCGGAGCTCGCGGTGCTGGTGACGGCGGCAATGGGCGAGCAGGCCGCGCCGGTCGACCTGGCCGGGCTGATGGAGATGTTTCCCGATGGATGAGGAAATCGAGCGGCTCGTGATCGCGGTGCGCGCCGACACCGCCGGGTTCGCGCGCGACGTCGCGGCGATGCGCGGCGAACTGGACGGGCCGCTGGCGGCGGGCGCCGAGCGGGCGGGGCGGGCGATCGAGGGCACACTGCTGCGCGCGGTCAGGACCGGCAAGCTGGGGTTCGAGGACCTGAAGGCGACGATCCTGTCGGTGACGGGCGCGATCGCCGCGTCGGCGTTGCGCGGCGGAGTGCAGGCGATCGGCGGTGGGTCGGGCGGCGGGCTGGGATCGTTGCTGGTCGGGTTGCTCGCCGGATCGCCCGGCCGCGCGACCGGCGGGCCGGTGTCGCCCGGGCGGCCCTATCGGGTCGGCGAGCGCGGACCCGAGCTGTTCGTCCCGACCGCCAGCGGAAGGGTGGAGGCGAGCGACGGCGCGAGCCGTGAGGTGCGGGTCGCGATCACGGTCAACGCCGCCGCGGGCGAGGCCCCGCAGGCGCTGCAGCGATCGAGCCGCCAGGTCGCGCGCGCGGTCCGCGCGGCGTTGGAGGGAGCTTAGATCCTCCCCGTTTACCGGGAGGTGGCAGCCGAAGGCTGACGGAGGGGGCAGGCCGCACTCGAACCGCGTGGGGCGAGCCCCCTCCACCACCGACCTGCGGTCGGCGGTCCCCCTCCCCGTAAACGGGGAGGATTTAGGAGAATTTCATGCCCTATTGGCTCGCGACCGCGCGGACCGTGCAGAGCGAAAGCATCCTGTCGCGGTTCGACCCGGTGTACTGGACGGTCGATTTTCCGCGGCCGATGGTGGCGGCGGTTACCGCGAGCGCGCCCGATGCGCTGCGGGTCGATGCGGTGTTCTATCGCACCGATGATCTCGCCGGGCTGATCTGGCATGCCGAGGACGGCTACGACCATCCGTTGCTGCGCTACGCGACGGCGCGCGATTTCCGGGCGTGCCGGCTGAGCTTCCGCTGGCGCTCGTCGGGGGTGACGCCGCTCGATGCGGTGAACGGCCCGACGCTGACGATCGAGGGGCGCGACGCCGGGGGCGATCCGCGCACCTGGTACGTGCGGCTGTGGAATTACGCCGTCGGCGATCCCGAGGATGCGCAGGTGTCGCTCGATTTCGCGGCGCTCGACGGCGGGTTCGTGCTGCCGGGCGAAGCCGATCCGGTGTGGGCGGGGGATGTCGACCGGATGTTCGTGTCGCTGACCGCGCCGGGCTATACCGGCGCGAGCGGCGACTTGTCCGCGCCCGCCGAGGGCTGGGCGGAGATGAGCGGAATCGCGTGCGAGGGGCCGGGATCGGTGCTGGCGATCGGCGACGTGGTGGTGCCGGAGCATCGGCTGGGCATCGCGACGGGTTACGACGACTGCTACAATCTGACGCCGGCGCGCGTGCTGCGCAACGCGCTGCGGCTCGGCTATCGCGGGGCGATCAATCATTACGTGGGCATGAGCCATTATTTCCGGCTCGACGGCGGGCTGGCGAGCGGCGGGATCAACGTCGCGGCGGCGGCGTGGCATCGCGATTTTGCGGTCCGGGCGAAGGCGCTGGGTTACGATGTGATCTGGTCGCTGAGTTACGAATTGTTCGACCGGCATTGCCCGGAGAGCTGGAAGCAACGCGCCGCCGACGGGTCGCCCGCGCAGACCGGCTGGGTGCCGCCGTCGGCGCTGCTGTCGCCGGCCAATGGTGACGCGATGAGTTATCTGCGGGGGATCGCGGCGGCGTTCATGGGCATCGCCGGGGATGCCGGTCTGGTGAAACGATTCCAGGTCGGCGAGCCGTGGTGGTGGGTCGATGGCGACGGACGGCCGTGCATCTATGACGACGCGGCGGTGGCGGCGTTCGCGCCGGTCGCGGTGCCGAGCGTGCGCGGGAGTTTGAGCGCGGCGCAGAAGGCGACGCTCGACGCGGCGGGGGTAAGTCTTGCTGCCTCGACCGCGGCGCTGGTGGCGGCGAGCGGGTGCGATGTCAGCCATGTCCTCGCCTATTTGCCGAGCGTGCTCGACCCGCGCGCGCCCGAGGTGCGGCGGATGAACCTGCCGCTCGGCTGGGCGGGCGCGTTCGACGTGCTCCAGCTCGAGGATTACGAATGGGTCACGGGCGGCGCGACGCGGCTGGCGGCGATGGCGCGGGCCGAAGCCGGCGCGCGGCTCGGCTATCCGCCGGGCGACCAGCATTATTTCAGCGGCTTCGCGCAGGTGCCCGACGACTGGTCGGCGATCGTCGCGGCAGCCGAGGCGAGCGACGCCGCGCGCACGTTCCTGTGGGCTTTGCCGCAAGTGATGCGCGACGGGCTGGTTTATTTCGAACAGGCGGAGGACGATGTGCAGGCTTTCGACGACGTGCTGTTTCCGCTCGCGCTGGGTCGCGAGGCCGAGGTGTCACCGGGCTTCTCGACCGCGATCGCGACGAGCGCGGGAGGATATGAGGCGCGGACCGCGAGCTGGGTCGAGGCGCGGACCAGCTACGACGTGGGGCCAGGCGTGCGGTCGGAAGCGGACATTGCCGATCTGCTCGCCTTCTTCCGCGCGCGGATGGGCCCGGCGAGGGGGTTCCGGTTGCGCGATCCGTTCGATTCGGCGGGTGTGGACGAGGCGATCGGCGAGGGCGATGGGATCGCGACGCGGTTCGCCCTGGTGCGGCATTATGGCGACAGCGTGCGGCGGATCACGCGGCCGGTCGCGGGGAGCGTGGCGGTCAAGGTCGCGGGCGTCGCAACCACGGCGTTCAGCGTCGCGGCGGGCGGTTGGGTCGAACTCGATAGCGCCCCGGCGGACGGCGCTGCGGTGACGGCGAGCTTCGCCTTCGACGTGCCGGTGCGGTTCGCCGAGGACCGGCTGAGCGTGTCGCTGGCGACTTTCCTCGCGGGCGCGGCGCCGAGCGTGCCGCTGGTCGAGGTGCGGGAGGCGTGAAAATCCTCCCCGGCACGGGGAGGTGGCAGCCGCAGGCTGACGGAGGGGGCGGGCCGCAAGCGGTTCGCCTGAGGAAAGCCCCCTCCACCATGCTTCGCATGGTCCCCCGCCCCGTGAACGGGGAGGATTGAAGGAGTAATCATGGACACCCTTTCCACCATCGCGCTGACGTGGCGGATCGAGCGGCGCGACGGGGTCGCGATCGGGCTGACCAGCCATGACCGCGACCTGAGCATCGACGGCTTCGCCTATCGCGCCGCACCGGGGATGACGCCCTCGGCGATCCGGCGCTCGGCCGATCTCGACGCCGATACGATGGATGTGACCGGCGCGCTGGGCGGCGCGGCGATCGCCGAGAGCGACTTGATCGCCGGACGCTGGGACGGCGCGCGCGTCGTGGTGCGCGCGGTCGACTGGGATGCGGGCGCGGTGATCGCCGAACTGGGCGAAGGACGGATCGGGCAAGTCGAATTGCGCGATGGCGCGTTCACCGCCGAACTGGCGGGCGTCGGGGTGTTGCTCGACCGGCCGGTGTGCGAGGCGACCTCGCCCGAATGCCGCGCCGAGCTGGGCGATGCGCGGTGCCGCGTGGCGATGGCCGGGCGACGGCGGCTGGCGCGGGTGACGGCGGTGGCGGACACCATGCTGACGGTCGATGCGGTCGAGCCGGTCGCGAACGCGTATGGCAACGGGTCGCTGCGCTGGATCGGCGGGGGTAATTCGGGGCTGGAGAGCGCGATTGCTGAGTCGAGCGGGACAACGCTGACTTTGCGCAGCCCGCCGCGATTCGAACCGGCCGGCGCGTTGGTCGAACTTATCGAGGGCTGCGACAAGAGCATCGCGACCTGCGCCGCGCGCTTCGCCAACGCCGTCAATTTTCGGGGCGAGCCGTATTTGCCGGGGATCGACCTGCTGACGCGGTATCCGGGAGCGTGAAGGCTTCGGAACGTGCGCTCGCACGGGCGCGCAGAGCGATAGGAGCACCGTTCCGGCTACACGGGCGCGGCTTGGCGGGCATGGATTGCGTGGGGCTGGTGGCGTGGGCGTGGGAAGTCGCTGCGCCGACCGGCTATGCGTTGCGGGCGTCGCCGCACGAGCGGATCGCGCGGGAATTGGCGCGGCTAGGGTTCGTGCGCGGCGAAGGTCCGGGCGCGACTCTGCTCGCGGCGCCGGGGCCTGGACAACTGCATCTCGGGATTTCGACGGGCGACGGGATCATCCACGCCGACGCGTCGCTGCGCCGCGTGGTCGAACGCGCAGCGCCCTTGCCCTGGCCGATCGTGGCCGCATGGATTCGGGAGGATTGAATGGCGACGCTGATCCTGACCGCGGTCGGCACGGCGATCGGCGGCCCCATCGGCGGCGCGATCGGCGCGCTGGTCGGCCAGCGGATCGACGGCGAGATCTTCAAGCCCAAGGGCCGCGAAGGGCCGACGCTGACCGACCTCAAGCTCCAGACGTCGAGCTATGACAGCCAGATACCGCGCGTGTTCGGGACGATGCGCGTCGCGGGCTGCGTGATCTGGTCGACCGACCTGGTCGAGAGCCGATCGACCAGCCACCACAAGGGGCAGCCATCGGTCACGACCTATAGCTATTCGGCGTCGTTCGCGGTGCTGCTGTCGGGGCGCGCGGTCGCGGGGGTCGGGCGGATCTGGGCGGACGGCAATCTGCTGCGCGGGGCTGCGGGGGACTTCAAGGTGGCGACCGGGTTTCGGCTGCACCCGGGCGGGGAGGACCAGCCGGTCGATCCGCTGATCGGCTCGATCGAGGGAGCGGGGGTGACGCCCGCGCATCGCGGTTGCGCCTATGCGGTCTTCGAGAACATGCCGCTCGGCGATTTCGGCAACCGCATTCCGTCGCTGACCTTCGAGCTGATCGCCGATGCCGGGCCGGTCGGCGTCGGGACGATCGCCGCCGACGTGGCGGACAGCGCGATCGCGGATGCCGGGGTCGCGGCGACGCTCGACGGCTTCTCGGCCTATGGCGGCTCGGCGCGCGCGGTGGCGGAGATGCTGGCGAGCGCGAGCGGGGCGCGGTTCAGGGGCGCAGGCGGTGTGCTGGCGATGACCGACGCCGACAGTCCCGTGGTGGCGGTGGCCGATGGCGGGTTCGCCGCGTCGGGCGCGAGGAGCGCGCGGCGGACGATCGCCGCGATCGAGCGCGCGCCGAAGACGCTCAGCCTCGCTTATTACGATCCCTCGCGCGACTATCAGACCGGGGTGCAGCGCGCGCGGCGGCCGGGGGCGGGAACGCGTGACGAGCGGATCGACTTGCCTGCGGCTTTGGCGGCGGCAGCGGCGAAGGCGCTGGCCGAGACGCTGGTGCGGCGCGCGGACATAGAGCGTGAGCAGCGGATCGTCGCCTTGCCGGCGGACGCCGCTGCCATCGCGCCCGGCAGTCTGGTGGCGATCCAGGGTGAAGGCGGACGGTGGCGCGTGACCGAAGCCGCGCTGGAGGCGATGGTGACGACGCTGACCTGCATGCGTGCGACGCCGCCGGGGCCGATGCCGGGCGCGTCCCCGGGCCGTGCACTGCCCGCGCCCGATCGTTTGGCGGGGACGACGATGCTGCACGTCGCCGAATTGCCTGCGCTCGGCGATTCGCCGCTCGCCGCGCCGCGCCTGTCGGTGATGGCCAACGGGACTGGAGCAGGGTGGCGGCGCGCGAGCTTGCTCTACAGCCTGGACGACGGGGCGAGCTGGCGCGACGGGGGCGAGACGGCGGCGCCTGCGGTAGTCGGGACGCTCGCCAGCGTGCTTGCCGCGGCGCCATCGACCCTCGCCGATCTGACGAACAGCTTCGAGGTCGACCTAGCGCGTGCCGACATGGTGTTGCACGACGCCGATGACGCCGCACTCGATCGCGGCGGCAATCTGGCGCTGGCGGGGAACGAATTGCTCCAGTTCGGGCGCGCAGAGCAGATCGGCGCCAGCCGCTGGCGGCTGTCGCATCTGTGGCGCGGGCGGCGCGGGACCGAGGCGGCGGCGGGGACGCAGGCGATGGGCGACCGATTCGCGTTGCTGACCGGCGATACCGTCGCCGCGATCGACTTGCCGGTCGCGGCGATCGGCTCGACCGTGCGGGTGCTGGCGAGCGGGATCGGCGATACCGCCGGCCCGGTCGAGACGGACTGCGCGATCGACGGCGCGTCGGTGCGGCCGCCCAGCCCGGTGCAGCTTCGCCTGGGCATGGAGGCAGGTACGCCGACGCTGAGCTGGGTGCGCCGCAGCCGCGCCGGGTTCCGCTGGATCGACGGCGGCGACGTGCCGCTTGCCGAGGAAAGCGAGGCCTATCGCGTCACGATCACGCCGCCGGCTGGCGGCCGCCGTTTGGCGACCACGATCGCTCCCGAATGCCCACTAGACCTGGGCGAAGCAGTCGCAGGTACGATCATCGAAGTTCGCCAGGTCGGCACGTTTGGCGAATCGCCGCCTGCGCGCGTCATCCTTTCCTGAACAAAGGCACCAATGTCATGAGCGATACCCGAACCGACCGCTTCTCTGTCCCCTTGCTCCAGCCGGGCCAGGCGCAGAAGGAGATGGGGCATAACGAGGCGATCGCCGCGCTCGACCTGATCGTCCAGGCGGCGGTCGAGACGATCGGGGACAATGCCCCGCCGGTCGCGCCCGAATCGGGCCGATCGTGGATCGTCGGCACCGCGCCGACCGGGGCGTGGAGCGGCAAGGCGGACCATCTTGCGGGCTGGACCGGCGGCGGCTGGCGGTTCGTGGCGCCGGTCGAGGGAATGGCGGCGTGGGTTGTCGCGGACGCGCTGACTGCCCGGTTTGTCGCGGGCGGGTGGGTCTTGGGCGAGGAGGCGTGCGCCCACCTCGTGATCGGCGGGGATCGTGTCGTGGGACCTCGGCAGACGGCGATCGCGGCGCCCGCCGGGGGTGGTGTGATCGACGCTGAATCGCGCACGGCGCTGGCCGCGATTCTCGCTGCGCTACGTGCACACGGATTGATCGCGACATGACCTCGAAGCGGCGGAAAAGCGCGAGAAAAGTGTTGCCCCGACGCCACAGCTAACCGAGTTTGTTTCGCTTGCGCGGAAACCATCCATTGGTTAGTGAGTTTGCGCTGTCCGTAGTGACATTGTGAAAGGGGATACAGATGCGCAAGCTTGCCATTGCCGTGGCGCTCGCTTCAACCGCACTTGCGACGCCCGCGCTCGCGCGTGACAAGGCGTGGTATGTTGGCGTCGAAGGCGGCGCGATGATTGTCGAAGACATTCACTTCGACATCACCAGCGGCACGACCAAGACCAAGGATGCAGCCCAGGCTGATCATGAATATGGCTACGATGTCGGCGGCAACGTTGGCTACGATTTTGGCATGTTCCGGATTGAGGCCGAGGTCTCGTACAAGGGTGCCAATCTCGATAGCTGGCGCTCGACGTTGCGGACGCCGGTGTACACCTCAACTGGCGTTGCGACGACCTTTACGCCGGGGACTTATGACTATGTTGGTGGCAAGACCACCGCGCTCAGCTTCATGCTCAACGGCATGCTCGATTTCGGTGACGATGATGGCCTGCAGGGCTTCGTTGGCGGCGGTGTCGGTGTCGCCCGCGTCAAGGCTGAGAAATATGCGCTGAACCGCTACGGCTCGTTCCTCGACGATTCGGACACCGTGTTCGCCTGGCAGGCGATCGCTGGCATCCGTGCGCCGCTGACCGATCGTATCGACGCGACGCTGAAGTATAAGTTCTTCAACGCCCAGAACGTCAAGCTGGTCGACATCAACGGCCGCACGCTGGAAGGCCGTTTCCGGTCGCACAGCCTGCTCGGTGGCGTGACCTTCAACTTCGGCGAGCCGCCGGCGCCGCCGCCCGCGCCGGTACCCGAGCCCGTCGCTCCGCCGCCGCCGGCGCCGGAACCCGTCGCTCCGCCGCCGCCGCCGGTTTGCGCGCCTGGTCCGTTCATCGTGTTCTTCGATTGGGACAAGTCGGACATCACGCCGGAAGCGGCGTCGATCCTCGACAACGCGATCGCGCAGTACGCGAACTGCGGCAATGCGAACGTGATGGTCGCAGGCTACACCGATACGTCGGGTTCAGCGAAGTACAACGTCGGTCTGTCGCAGCGCCGTGCGGACTCGGTGAAGGCCTATATGGTCGCTCACTCGATCCCGGAATCGGTCATCACCGAGCAAGCGTTCGGCGAAACCCGCCTGCGCGTTCAGACTGCCGACGGCGTGCGCGAAGTGCAGAACCGTCGCGTGGAAATCAACTACGGCCCGGGCTCGGGTCAGTAAGTCTTTCCATAAGTCAAGAATTTGGGGGGTCGGGAAACCGGCCCCCCTTTTTCTTTGCACCTTGCAATGAAACGGCGATGCTATTTCGCGCCCGGCGTAATCGCCGGGTGAGCGGCGCGAAAACACCCGAGCCGCGACAGGGTTTCGCCGCCGCGTGAGGCCGCGAGGTATCTCCGCGAAAGACGGGTTATTGTGATCGGCCGCTTTTGGGCAGGAGGCAGAAGAAGTTCCCCTCGCCGCAAGCGCGCGGGCTGGCAAAGCGGATGCTCGCCCGGCTTATCGGGCAGCGCGGGGGAAAGCGGGCCTCCGCTAGCCAAAGGAGGGCATCTATCCCCCTTGCATACGTAATCTGATTGTGCCATATGCTGTGCATGGCACAGAAACCCCTCACGACGACGCAGTTCTTTCGCCAGTTCCCTGACGACGAAACCTGCCTCACGCACCTGTTCAACGTGCGGTTCGGGCAGGGCTACACCTGCCCGTCGTGCGAGCGCCCCTCGAACTGGTATCGGATCAAGGCGGAGCGCGCTTATTCCTGCCAGTGGTGCGGCCACCATCTGCACCCCACGGTCGGCACCCCGTTCGAACAGACCCGGACGCCGCTCCAGCTTTGGTTCTACGCGATCCACCTGTTCACGACGACGCGCCACGGTGTCAGCGCGAAGGAATTGGAGCGTCAGCTCGGCGTGACCTACAAAACCGCGTGGCGCATGGCCGGGCTGATCCGTCAGCACATGGCGGACGTTGACGGCAACGACCCGATCGGCGGCGAAGGCAAGACCGTCCAGATTGATGAAACGTTCGTGGGCGGTCGCTTCGCTCGCGGTAAGCGGGGCGGCGATCCGGCGGAAGGCAAGACCATCGTTTTCGGGATGCTAGAGACTGGCGGCGACGTCGTGACGCACGTTATTCCGAACCGCACGCGCGGCACCATCTATCCGCTGATCCGCGCCAATGTGCAGCCCCGCTCGACGGTAAACACTGACGAGTATCGGACCTACAACACGGTTGGTAACATGGCTGGCATGGCCTTCACGCACGAAGCGGTGAACCATCGCGCCGGTGAATATGTCTGCGCCCGCACCGGCGCGACCGTGAACGCGATTGAGAATTTCTGGCGGCACCTGAAGGTGTCGATTGCGGGCACCCACGTAAGCGTGAGCGGCAAGTACCTTGCTCGCTACGCCAAGGAATTTGAATACCGCTTCAATCGTCGGAACAACGCGGCTTCGATGTTTCCGGAACTGATTTCGACGTTCCGGCCATTGACGACAAAGCGCGGTTGAACGCGGCTTCGTCACCGGGCGGGGTGTCTTTATCCCGCTTGGCGGCAAACTCTGCCACTTTCCCTTCCTCGCGTGCCTTACGTAGATTGCCCACTGGCAGCCTTCCTCTTTGACGGGATCGCGAAGACCGCGGACGTTAGATCGATCAGCGCCATTCCGTTGAGTGCGATTATAATGATGCTCGCACCATTGAATGCGGCTTGCCAATGGGCGTCCGTCGCCAGCAACGGTTTTGCCACCACCAGAGCCATTGCAACGCCGAATAGAGCGATCAGAAGATAGGCATACGCCTTGGTCGCCCAGCGCGCTTCCGAGAAGCCCTCGCCTGTATCATCTTCAAGTCGATTGAGTTCCAGGTGCAAGCTGGCAGCCGAGGCCAAGGTAATCGTTACGATCACACCCAGAACGGACAACAACTGAGTTTCTACAAACCCTTTGAGGGAGGGATTACCTAGATCGCTAAACCATTCCGGCCGGCAATAACTAATCGCCGCCAGCCCTAGTATCATCGTCAACAGGATCAGGATTGATACTATCCGGGCCACGGTCGAGCGCTTGATTTAGCCATTTCTGAACTTGCTCCGCTTTCGCTTCCGCGAAATTTAAGATGCTCTGCATCTTAACGGTCATTTTTCGGCTTGTCGATGACCAATATTCGCCGCTTACGGCTTTGGCGGTGACGCGAGCGTTTCCTTCCTCCGCGTAGTCAACAGCCTCCTGCACGCTCTTGCTCTTTGCTTGAACGCCGTCGTCGCTTTCGAGCCTGACGTCGATCTCTTGTGCGCCGGTATCGTTGCCGATCCGCTTGAGGCCCTTTTTTACGCCGCCGCCCGCACTGAAAATCATATTCGGAACGGTGAACTTGAACGCTACATACTGAAGCGTTCCGCCGTGCTTTTCAGCAAACTTCCAAAAGGAATCCCCCCGGAAAAGTGGCTTGAAAAACAGCACATATTGATTGGTCGTTTGAAGATTGATCGTGGCAACCAACGAAGCCAACAGCGCCTTCGCTTGGCCCACGTTACCCACGTCCTCAACGGCGACCTTTTGGCCGTCGGGGCGATGTTGGGGATCGACGATGACCATCGCGCCCTGCCAAATCTCGCCTTCAAACTCTTGCGCGCCGTCCTCTGGCGGAGTGCGCTGTGCGAGCGTCTTCTTCCTCTCGATAACGCCGACAATGAGTTCGTCGGATAGGTTTTGCGGTACCCAGTGAAATTGAGTGCCTTTGTGCCGGAACGTGAAGCCTGTTCCCAGCTTGTCTCTGAGCCAGTCTTCGCGAGGCAGTGGCGGCACCAGAAAGTCTGGCTGATCCCGCTCAATCAGCGAAAAATGGAACTGGTCGAAATATTTTGCCATTTGCACCCCCGCGCGGGAGGCTATGCTAAATCAACGGCTTACGTCAATCACGTATGCCAAGGGGATAGGTGCCCAAAGGAGGGCTGAGCTACCGGCCCGCTGCGCCCACTTCGCCAGATCGGCCGCACGATGCGTCCCCGGCGAATCGCGGTCGCCAGCAGCGCCGTGACCAGAAGGCCGGTAATCGCAAGACCGGGCAACGAAGCATCAACGCCGCCTGCTCCGCCAGTCAGCCAATCGGGTCCCGCGACACGCGACGCGATCAGTCCGCCGGTGCCGTACAGGTTGACTTGGGCGACACCGATCGCGGCATGGAGGCCGATCGCGGCCCAGAGCCGCCGCGTCACCATGTACAGGGCGGCGAACAAGAGTCCCGACTGCAGTCCGGCGGCGAGCGCCGAGTTCGTTGGCATTCCGCTCAGCAACGCGCTTCCGCCGAAAAAGGCGGCCGACGCCAGCAACGCCATCCAGCTTCCCAACAGCCGCTCGGTGAGCCGAAAAAACAGGCCGCGCAGCACCAACTCGAGGCAGATCGCCGTACACACCTGCGTCACGATCGGCGCGAGCAATTCCCGGGATAAATTGAAACCCACGATGCCGACGGTCCCCGCCGCGGCCTGAACCGCGAAGACCATGAGACACATCGCGAGGCCGCCGCCGAAACCCAGCGCGACCTCGGTCAGCCAGCCCGCTGTGCCCAATTCCTCAAAGTCGCGTCGCCGCTCGATGATCCGGACGAAGATAAAATAGACGAGGATAACCGCCGTCGCGCCGATCAGCGGCACGAGGTAACGGGCACCCGGCACATAGGTCAGATAACCGAAGCCGACGCCGAGCAGCTTGATCCCCAGCACCGCAGCGCCCAGCAGACCCAGCGCGCAGACCGCCAGCATCGCGGGAAAGTGGATGACGCGCCAAACCTTGCTGTCGGGTGGCGTCACCGGCTCGATGGGCATGATGTGGCCCGGCCCGTCGAGCCGGACCAGCGCGCGCGAGCGGGCCAGATTCGTCAAATTCATTCCCCCCTGTGCGGCCGGATCAGCGAAAGATCATTCTATCGAAAGCTGGATCGGTCGGGCAAGCACCGCCGGCGCCAAGCCGTGCCTAAACGATACACGATCGATCGGATCCGTGGTCGGGCGATCGGACCCCTGGTCGGTGGCGCGGGCCGCCGGACCGAAATCCATCAAAGGGTATAGGGGATGGAGGCGGTGTCGACCGCAAACGCCTGCCGTTGTTCGTCAGACGATATGATCGATGTATCACTACTTTGAAAAAACACCGCTCGACTTGGCCGATGATCCGGCTGGCAAAATCCCGGACTTGCGTTAGAGGGACGTTCACACGATCCGGCGTTCAGCCGGAAATCTCCGTCCCCACCTGTCGAGGCAATCCATGAAAATTACGATGATCGGATCGGGCTATGTCGGCCTTGTTTCCGGCGCTTGCTTTTCCGATTTCGGGCATGACGTGGTGTGCGTCGACAAGGACGCGGGCAAGATCGATGCGCTCAAGGCCGGACGCATGCCGATCTACGAGCCGGGGCTCGACCAGCTCGTCGCGTCGAACGTCGCGGCGGGCCGGCTGACCTTCACGACCGACCTCGCGCAGGGCGTAGCGGGCGCCGACGCGGTGTTCATTGCGGTCGGCACCCCGTCGCGGCGTGGCGACGGCCATGCCGATTTGACCTATGTGTTCGACGCGACGCGCGAAATCGCCGCCGCGGTGACCGGCCCGACCGTCGTCGTCACCAAGTCGACCGTCCCCGTCGGCACCGGCGACAAGGTGCAGGAAATCCTCCGCGAGGAACGGCCGGACATCGAGATCGCGGTCGTCTCCAACCCCGAATTCCTGCGCGAGGGGGCGGCGATCGGCGATTTCAAGCGTCCCGACCGCATCGTCATCGGCAGCGAGGATTCGAACGACGGCGAACGCGCGCGCGGCGTGATGCGTGACGTCTATCGCCCGCTCTACCTCAACGAATCGCCGATCCTGTTCGTCGGCCGCCGCACGTCCGAGCTGATCAAATACGCCGCCAACGCGTTCCTCGCGACCAAGATCACCTTCATCAACGAAATCGCCGATCTGTGCGAAGCGGTGGGCGCCAACGTGCAGGACGTGTCGCGCGGGATCGGGCTCGACAACCGCATCGGATCGAAGTTCCTGCACGCCGGCCCCGGCTATGGCGGGTCGTGCTTCCCCAAGGACACGCTGGCGCTGCTCAAGACCGCCGAGGATTTCGGCACGCCGACGCGGATCGTCGAGGCGGTGGTATCGGTCAACGACACGCGCAAGCGCGCGATGGGGCGCAAGATCGTCCATGCGCTGGACGACGACGCCAAGGGGAAGACCGTCGCGGTGCTCGGCCTGACCTTCAAGCCCAACACCGACGACATGCGCGACGCGCCGAGCCTGGCGATCGTCCAGAGCCTGATCGACGCCGGCGCGACGGTGCGCGCCTACGACCCCGAGGGGATGGACGCGGCCAAGGCGATGATGCCGGACGTCACCTATTGCGCCAACGCCTATGAGGCCGCGACGGGGGCGGATGCGGTGGCGATCGTGACCGAATGGGACACGTTCCGCGCGCTCGACCTCAAGCGGCTCGCCGGGGCGATGACCGGCAACGTGATGGTCGACCTGCGCAACATCTATCGCGCCGACGAGGTGACGAAGGCCGGGTTCGCCTATTCGTCGGTGGGGCGCTGACGGCCTAGCTTGGCCAGCACGAAATCGGCCCGCGCGGCGACGGCATCGTAGGGCAGGATGATCGGACGGTAGCCGGCGTCGCGATACGCCCGGTCGACGCGGTCATGATCGTCCAGCGCCTTGTCGAGGCCGTGGCGGCGGTCCTCGTCCTGCTCGTAGATTTGCGGCCATGGCGGCGCGAGGAACAGGCGATGGTAGCGATGGCGCGCGACGTCGTCGGCCGCCGATTCTCCGGCCGCGGCTTGCAACGCGACCGCCGCATCGACCACGCCTCGGTCGAAAAAGGTCAGCCCTTTCGCCGCCGCATGATCGGCGATCGACATCGCCAAAGCGTGGCGCGCGAACCCGGCCGGGTCATCCCATGGCAGCGCGCCGACCTTGCCCGCCCGCACATCGGCGATAATCCGCCGCCCGGGTTCGCGGACCACGGTGTAGCCGCGCCGCGCCAGTTCCTCGATCAGGGTGGACTTGCCCCCGCCCGAGCAGCCCGAAATCATCACGAAGCAATCGGCGCTCACAGCGCCGCGGCCAGCCAGTCCGGCACGATCGCATCGCCCAGCGCCTCGACCCGGCGCAGTTCGACCATCAGCCCGAGGTCGGGATAGGCCGCGCGGGTGCGCTCGCCCGCCGGCGCGATCGGCGCGACGACCAGGCGGCGGTTGACCTTGGCGCGGTAATGCATCCGCGCCGTATTCTCCTGCCCGACATAGCAGCCCTTGGCGAAGCTGACGCCGCTGAGCTCGGCGGCGTTCGCCTCCAGCCACAGGGTCTTGTCCTGGCCCAGTTCCGCGACGCCCTCGGTGACGCCCAGCGACAGGCGATGCGCGCGCCAGCCGGTCGCGGGATCGCCGTCATTCCCCAGCCACCTCTTGCCGAGCGCAGCCAGCCGCGGATCGGCCACGCCGAGCGCATGGTCCATCGCCCAATGCACCGCGCCCGCGACGCGCTCGATCGTGATCGCGCGGCGCAGGCGATACATCGACAGGCGGCGCTTGAGGCTCTCGGCCTCGGCCGCCTCGCAATCGATCAGCACCGCGTCGCCGTCGGCCCAGAGCAGGAAGTCGAACAGCGCCTTGCCCTGCGGCGTCAGCAGCCCCGACCAGCGCGGCGTGGCGGCGTCGAGCGTCAGGACATCCTGCGTCACCAGCCCCTGCAGGAATCCGCGCGCATCCTCCCCCGCGACGCGGATCAGCGCGCGATCGGTCAGCATGGTTCCGGTGGTCATGGGGTGTAGCTAGGGGCGGCGTGGCGTTTTGTCATCCGTTCGCCGCGAGCTTGTCGAAGGGCTGTCTTTTCTTCACACGACGCCGCAGACAAGGCAGGGCTTCGACAAGCTCAGCCCGAACGGAGTTTTCTGTGGCGCTCTACAAGCTCACCATCCGCCGCCCCGACGACTGGCACGTCCATCTGCGCGACGGCGAGATGCTGAGCGCGGTCGCGGCCTATACCGCGCGCCAGTTCGCGCGCGCGATCGTCATGCCCAACCTCACGCCGCCGGTGACGAGCATCGCCGCCGCCGAGGCGTATCGCGACCGCATCCTCGCCGCGCTGCCCGCCGACAGCGATTTCACCCCGCTGATGACCTTCTATCTGACCGACGATGCCGATGCGGGCGAGATCGTGCGGGGCTACCGCGAGGGCGTGTTCGCGGCGTGCAAGCTCTACCCCGCGCACGCGACGACCAATTCGGCGCACGGCGTCACCGACATCGCCGCGCTGGCCCCGGTGTTCGAGGCGATGCAGGCGGCGGGGATGCCGCTGCTGGTCCATGGCGAAGTGACCGACCGCGCGATCGACATATTCGACCGCGAGGCCGTGTTCATCGAACGCACGCTGATCGGGCTGGTGCGCGATTTTCCGGCGCTCAAGATCGTGCTCGAGCATATCACCACCGCCGACGCCGTGGATTTCGTCCGCGACGCCGCGGACAACGTGGCCGCGACGATCACGCCACAGCACCTCCACCTCAACCGCAATGCGCTGTTCGACGGGGGTCTCCGCCCGCACGCTTACTGCCTGCCGGTCGTCAAGCGCGAGCGGCACCGGCTCGCGGTGCGCGCGGCGGCGGTGTCGGGCAGCCCTAAATTCTTTCTCGGCACCGACAGCGCGCCGCATGCGGTGGGGCGCAAGGAGATGGATTGCGGCTGCGCGGGCATCTTCAACGCGCCGTTCGCGCTCGAGAGCTATGTCGCGGTGTTCGACGAGGAAGGCGCGCTCGACCGGTTCGAGGGGTTCGCGAGCGAGCATGGGCCGCGCTTCTACGGGCTGCCGCTGAACGAGGGGACGGTGACGTTGGAGCGGGGGGCGGTGCAGGTGCCGGATCGCTTGGGTGACATCGTGCCGTTCCATGCGGGGGAGAGGTTGCCATGGAAATATATCGGCTAGGCCCGACGCGGGAGTGAATCCCGCGTCGTCGGACGGGTCGGCGCGCCGACCTGCCGGCCGGGCTTGCGCGAGTCAGCCGGGCGTGACCGGCTGCCGCGCTGCGCCTAGAACGGCACCCACGTTCCCTTGTGCCGAAACTTCACATAGCCGGCGTTCACCCCCGCGCGCCAGCCGACGCCGAGGCGGACCGGGATCATCACGATGTTGCCGTGGCGCAGATACGTCGCGGAGAAGCCGCCGACGAAATAGAGCCGCCCCTCGCCGCTGGCATAGGCCTTGAACGCATCCTCGGTGTCATAGAGGTTATAGACCAGGATGAAGACCTTGGTGGCGTCGCCGCCGACGTCGAACCCGACGGAGGGCCCGCGCCAGTAGATCTTCTGGTTGCCCGCCACCGCGTGACTGAGCGTGCCCGATCCGTAGCGCGCGCCGATGACGAATGCGCCGGCCGCTTCCTTGCCCGCGATATAGGCGTTGGGCCGGCCCTGCTTGGCCAGGATCTTCTCGATGATGTCGGCCAGGCCCTTGGCGCCCTTGCCGAACACGCCTTCCGCCGCGGCGAGCACGTCGCCCTTGTCATAGGTCGGACCGGTGGTCGGCGGAACCTCGGGCGGGGCGACGGTCGCGGTCTGGTCCTGCGGTGGCGGCGCATAGGGCGGGGGGGACGTATCCTGCGGCGCGCCGCGCTCATCGGCGGCGAGCGGCGCAGGATCGACGGCCGCGGGGGTAAGGGTCGGCGCGGGCTTCGGCTTCTTCAGGTCGCCGTCGATCGCCGCGTTGGGATCGATCGTCGTCACTTGCGCCGCCACTGGCCCAGTCAGCGCCACCAACGCCAGCGCGATCGTCGTCATCAACCGGCGCATATGCCCGAACTCCCACCCGATAATCCGGTGAGCTAAGCCCGTGGCGGATTGCCCGGCAATGAACGGTGGGACCGCGAGCGACGACACGAATCGATTCCGCGGTGAAGCGAGTCGGAATCCCCTGGTTGATCGCCCCCCGGCGCCCCGCTATAGGCCGCGCTTCGCCGCTGCGTGGAGACGTGGGTGAGTGGCTGAAACCAACGCTTTGCTAAAGCGTCGTACGGGAAACCGTACCGAGGGTTCGAATCCCTCCGTCTCCGCCAGGGCGCGTCGCCGTTCGACGCGACAGCCCTTGATTTCAAATCGTTGCCAGTGTCCATTCGCACGCGTCGCCGCGCGAGATGGCGTGACATGCGTCCGCGCCGGCGATCCTGCCGGTCGATGGCGTCGTTGAAAAAGGGGAGTGCGATGGACCGACGCGACCTTCTGATCGGGCTTGGCGCGACCGCCGCCCTGTCGGCCCAGCCCTCGCAGGCCACGGCGCCCCGCGCGCGCGCCGCAAAAAAGGATTTCCTGTGGGGCACGGCGATCTCCGCGCACCAGAGCGAGGGCAATAACGTCAATTCGGACGGCTGGCTCAACGAACACATCAAGCCCACGCTGTACAAGGAGCCGTCGGGCGACGCGTGCGACAGTTACGAACGGTTCGGCGAGGACATCGCGCTCGCCGCGAGCCTGGGGTTCAACGCACATCGTTTCGGAATCGAATGGGCGCGGATCGAGCCCGAGCCGGGGCAATTCTCGATGGCCGCGCTCGACCATTACAAGCGCGTGCTCGAGGCGTGCCGCGCCCATAACCTGAAGCCGATGGTCACATTCATGCACTTCACCACGCCGCGCTGGTTCGCGGCGCGGGGTGGGTTCGAGGCGGACGGCGCACCCGATCTGTTCGCGCGGTTCGCCGACAAGGCCGCGCGGCATTTCGGGTCGCTGCCCGCCTTTGCGACGACGTTCAACGAGATCAATATTCAGCAGTTGATCCGAGTCCTGATCCCCAGCATCGACCAGGCGCGACCGCTGATCGACGCCATGTTCGCCGCGTCGGCCAAGGCGTGCGGGTCGGACACGTTCCGGTCCTGGGCCTTCGCCGACGCCGAAAAGATCGCGGGCCCCACCCATGTCGCGCATGCCAAGGCCTATCAGGCGATCAAGGCGGCGGGCGGCGGCTATCCGGTCGGGATCAGCATTTCGGTGCAGGACCTCCAGCCGCTGCCGGGCGGCGAAGCGGGCGTGAAGGAGCTGCAGCGCACGATCTATGGCCAGTGGTTAGATTCGTCGACGCCCGCGGACTTCATCGGCGTGCAGCCCTATACGCGCATCCTGATCGGCCCGGACGGCGTGGTGCCGCCCGCCAAGGACGCGGTGATGACCGATGCCGGATACGAAAACTACCCCGCCGCGCTCGGCAACACGTTGCGCTATGTCGCGAAGGCGACGGGCAAACCGGTCTTCGCCAGCGAAAGCGGCATCGCGGCCGATGACGACCGGATCCGAATCAAATTCATCGATGAAACGATGGCCGAACTGCGCAAGGTCATCGCGGAAGGGGTGGACGTGCGCGGGTATTTCCACTGGTCCTTGCTCGACAATTTCGAATGGACGAGCGGGTATGCCAAGCATTTCGGGCTGGTGGCGGTCGACCGCACGACGTTCAAACGCACGCCGAAGCCCAGCGCCTATCACCTCGGCCGTATCGCGCGCGCCGGTATCGCATAGGGAGGCGCGACCATGGCCGTTCCGTTGATCCTGCTCGCCGCTGCCGCGACTGGCGTGACCGATACGCCGTGTCCGCCCGCAATCCCGATCCCGCCCGCGATCGGGGCGTGGCGGCAAAAGACCTACGCGCCCGACAATGCGAAGATGGTCCCGCCGCCGCTTGCGGAGGCCGGGCCTTACTTCAAGGCCTATCAGGAAGCGCGCAAGACCGACTGGGCGGACCTGTGCCGCTATCGTGACGACAATGCGAAGCTGATCGCGCTGCCGCAGTCGGCGCGCGACGTGGTGTTCATGGGCGATTCGATCACCGAGGGGTGGAATTACGGCGACAAGGGCTTCTTCACCGGCGGCTGGATCGACCGGGGGATCAGCGGGCAAACCACGCCGCAGATGCTGCTGCGTTTCCCGGGTGACGTGATCGCGTTGCATCCGCGCGTCGTCCACATCATGGCGGGGACCAACGACATTGCGGGCAATACCGGCCCCACGTCGATGGATACGATCGTCGGCAATATCGCCGCGATGGTGACGCTGGCGAAGGCGGCGGGGATTCGCGTGGTACTGGCCGCGACGCCGCCCGCGGACAAGTTCGGCTGGCGGTCCGACCTGCGTCCCGCGCCGCAGATCGCTGCGCTCAACGCCCGGCTGCGCGAACTGGCGGAGCGCGAGAAGGTGACGTTCGTCGATTACGGCTCGGTGCTGGCAACGCCCGATGGCGCGATGAAGGATGCGCTGACGCTCGACGGGGTGCATCCCAACGCGGAGGGCTATGCAGCGATGGGGCCGCTGGCGAAGAAGGCGGTGGCGGCGGCGCTGGCCGCGCGGAGATAGCGCGCCCCTGCCAAGCGCGGCAAAGCCGTGTATAGCGGCCGCGTGTTGCGTCGGCTTATCGCCCTCCTGCTCGTCCTGTTCGCGGTCCCGGCGATCGCGCAGACAGCGCCCACCGCTCCCCGCGTGCAGACGCTGGACGAGGCGCTGGCGCAGGACGCCGCCGAATATGCCAAGCAGTTCGATGTACCTCAGGCCGAGGCCGAGCGGCGGCTGCGCGCGCTGGCCGACAGCGTGGCCGTGACCGACACTATCGAGACCGTCTATCGCGATCGCGTCGCCGGGGTATCGATCGAACACAAGCCGCGCTTGCGTATCCTGGTGTACCTGACCGGCGATGAGGCCGTGCCGAACCGCACGCTCGACGCCGACGGGCTGACGGTGCCGATCGTGTTCCGCACCGGCGCGAAGGCGAGCCGAGACCGCGTGATCTGGGCCATCACCTATCATCAGGAGGCAATCCGCGCGGCGCTGCCCAGTCCGCCCGCAATGGGCCTCGACCCGCGCACCGGCGAACTGGTCATCGTCGTGCCCAGCGCGACCGCCGCCGCCCAGGGCAGGGAAGCGCTTCGCGCGAAGCTGGAGGGCATTGCCGGAGTGCCGGTGCGCCTCCTCGTGCTCGATCAGATCGACATCAATCTGTCCGCGCCGAAGGGCGGATCGCGAGTGGAGGGTGTCAGCCCCGCCGACGGCAAGCGCTATCTCTGTACGACCGGGTTCACCGTGACCGACGGCACGCGTTACGGCGTCGCGACGGCGGCGCACTGCCTCGACGACCTGACCTATCTCGATCCTAAGCGCACCGCCACGCCGCTCAGCTTCGTCGGGCAATGGGGCTGGGGGTATCAGGACGTCCAGATCAACGCGGCGTCCACTCCACTGCCCGGTCTGTTCTTCGCCGATACCGGCCGGACGGTGGAGCGCCCGGTGACTGGCCAACGCAGCCGCGACAGCACACGCGCGGGCGACTTCGTCTGCCATCGCGGCGAGACGACGGGGTATAGCTGCGCGATCGTCCAGCTGACCGATTTTGCCCCCGCGGGCGACCTGTGCGGCGGGCCGTGCCTGCCAACCTGGGTGACGGTAGCCGGGCCGACTTGCCGCGGCGGCGACAGCGGAGCGCCGGTGTTTATCGGGACGACGGCGATGGGGATCGTCAAGGGCGCGACATATCGGGGCGGCGCGTGCATCTTCTATTTCTACATGTCGACCGACTACATCCCGCAGCCGTGGCGACTGGTGATCGGGCCGACGACGCCCCCTGTTCCGCCGCTGCCGTTTGGTGCAATAGGCCCGCCATGACCGCGATCGGAATCCTGGGCAGCGAAGGACGGATGGGGCGCGCGATCGCCGCCGTCGCGACCGACTTGGGCGCGACCGTCGCCGGTGGCGTGGACGCCGGGGGCGATCCGCTGGTGCTGGCGCGCGCGTCCGACGTGCTGGTCGATTTCACCGCACCCTCCGCTCTTGAAGCGAATCTGGCGGCGGCGTGCGAGGGCAGAACGCCGATCGTCGTCGGCACCACCGGGCTGACCGCGCAGCACCATGCGATGATCGACAATGCCGCCGCGCGGATCGCGGTGCTGCAAACCAGCACGACCTCGCTCGGCATCACGCTGCTCGCGCGGCTCGTCGCCGACGCTGCGGAAAAGCTCGGGCCCGATTGGGACATCGAGATCGTCGAGGCGCACCACCGGCACAAGGTCGATGCGCCGTCGGGCACCGCCTTGCTGCTTGGCGAGGCGGCGGCGGAGGGGCGCGGCGCACCGCTCGGCGACTTGAAGGTGGTCGACCGCGCCGGGCTGGTGGGCGCGCGGGCGGAAGGGACGATCGGCTTCGCGTCGATCCGCGGCGGGTCGATCGCGGGCGACCATCAGGTGATCTTCGCAGGGTCGGGTGAGCGGCTCGAACTGATTCACCGCGCCGAAAGCCGCGAAATCTTCGCGCGGGGCGCCGTGCGCGCGGCCTTGTGGCTCGCCGGCCAACCCGCGGGACGCTACGCGATGGCGGAAGTGCTCGGCCTGTGAGCGTTTCGCTGTGAACAAGGCCCAGGTGGTCGAGTTCTTCAGCCGTCTCGCCGCCGACAACCCGCACCCCGAAACCGAACTCGAATCGGGCAATCCGTATCAATTGCTCGTCGCCGTCGTGCTGTCGGCGCAGGCCACCGACGTCGGCGTCAACAAGGCGACGCGACGGCTGTTTCAGGAGGTCCACACGCCAGCGCAGATGGTCGCGCTCGGCGAAGAAAAGCTCAAGCGCCACATCAAGACGATCGGCCTGTTCAACACCAAGGCGAAAAACGTGATTGCGCTGTCCGAGCAATTGATCGCGGACCATGGCGGCGAGGTGCCTGCCGATCGCGACGCCCTGGAAAAGCTCCCCGGCGTCGGGCGCAAGACCGCCAATGTCGTGATGAACGTCGCGTTCGGGGCGGAGACGTTCGCGGTCGACACGCACATCTTCCGCGTCGGCAACCGGACCGGCCTGGCACCTGGCAAGACGCCGCTCGCGGTCGAACTCAAGCTGGAAAAGGTCGTGCCACAGCCGTTCCGGCTACATGCTCATCACTGGTTAATCCTGCACGGCCGATATGTGTGCAAGGCGCGCACGCCCGAATGCTGGCGATGCGTCGTTTCGGACCTTTGCGCGTTTAAGCCCAAGACGCCGGCCCCGAAACAGCGCGCGGCCTGACGAGGAGAAGATTCGATGCGCCCGCTGTTATTCGCCATTGCCGCCATTGCCGCCGCCGCGCCGGTCGCGGCCAGCAACAAGGGCATTCCGGCGGCGACCCCGGCCGGCGACCCGGTCAATTGCGTGCAGCTGAACCAGGTGCGCGAAACGCATGTCCGCAGCGATCAGGTGATCGACTTCGAAATGACGGGGAAGCGCATGTATCGCAACACGCTGCCCAATTCCTGTCCGTCGCTAGGGTTCGAGGAGCGCTTCGCCTATTCGGCGACGAACGGCCAGTTGTGCTCGGTCGACACGATCACCGTGCTGCAATCATCGGGCACGCGTGGCGCGACGTGCGGACTTGGCAAGTTCCAGCCCGTCACGCTCGCGAAATAGGCGCGATACGGAAACGCTGGCGCACGCTCGCGCGCTTTGCTAGGCGCTCTCGCCCAGGCACCCGTAGCTCAGCTGGATAGAGCGCTGCCCTCCGAAGGCAAATGTCAAGCTGGCGGGGGTAAGAACGGAGACGAATAAGGGATTATAATACAGTATCTTGTGAGATCGAATCGCATCGCTTCACTCTCGCAGGAATCTCGCGTAAGCACTGCGTAAGCAATAGGCACCCGTAGCTCAGCTGGATAGAGTGGCGCCCTCCGAAGGCGTAGGTCACAGGTTCGAATCCTGTCGGGTGCGCCATTGCCGCAGAGCCGCAATCCGATGCGGCATCTTCTCAAGCACATTTGGCTTCAAAGATGGGGCGACAGGCCGCTCCCGCGTTGGGGCGCAAGATGCGCATGCGCCCAAGGCGATTGGCTGCCGCCAGACCGCTGTACGATCTATGTTGCGCATGCCCCAAACGGCGAAGCGCCACGGCTTTGCTCAGCTTCTTTTCTTGTTGAATCAGCGAGATTTGCTAGCTTCAGATCGAGGGGGGCTTGATGGCCGAATTAGGCGCTACACACGACGGATCTGAATCCGGTGAAAAAGTCAGCACCGTCGCAGGTGCTGTGCTGACGACCTTCTTCGATGCGCTCGCCAAGACCGACGATCTCGCCGACATCGCTGCAAATCTTAAGAAGCTCGTGTTGGCTGACGGTGTGTTCGCCGAACCAGCCGTCCGCGCTACCCTTTTCCCAGACGCACCATGATCCGCATCGAGAAGATCACGATCAAGGAATTCCGGGGCATCCGCGACCTGGAACTTGTCATGGGCGGGGAGAATTTCGCCGCGTGCGGACCGAACGGGACCGGAAAGAGTGGCATCGTAGATGCGATCGAGTTCGCACTCACCGGCAGCATTTCCCGACTATCCGGCGAAGGCACCGGCGATCTCTCCGTGAAGCAGCACGGACCGCACGTCGACTTCCGGAACAAGCCCGAGCAATCAATGGTGACGCTCGACGTTTCGATCCCTTCGCTGAACGGGAAGAAGGCCACCATCCATCGCGTCGTAAAGACCGCTGCCGCGCCCACCATCACGCCAGCCGATCCCGACGTGCTCGCCGCCCTGGAAGCGGTGCAGCTCCACCCCGAGTTTGTATTGTCGCGTCGCGAGCTCATCCGGTACGTCATTTCGAAGCCCGGTGACCGCGCCCGCGAGGTTCAGGCCCTGCTCCGCCTCAATGACGTCGAGAAGCTCCGCGTCGTCCTCCAGAAAATCGCAAACGCTTATGCGAAGGAACTGGCGCCGCTGGAACGCGCCGAGAAGGACGCAACGACCCAGCTCACCGATGCGCTTGGCACGGCCCAGCTCACCAAGACGAGCATCTTGGCGGCAGCGAATCTGCATCGCCAAACGCTCGGTGTTGCCGCGCTCGATGATCTGACGGCGACAACATCTTTGAGCGATGGATTGGCGACGGCGACGGGGGCAGCCCCGGCGCAGCGGGTGCCCAAGGCTCAGGCCCTCGCTGATATCGCCACAATGAAAACCGCGCTGGACGCGCTCGCGGCCCAGGACTTCGCCGCCAAAGCTGCTACCTTGCTCGTTGGTGTCGAAAGCCTCGCGTCCGATCCCTCCGTGGTGAACGGCGTGAAACTGGAGGCGCTGCTGAATAGCGCGCTCGAACTCTATGACGATGAGAACTGCCCGGTTTGCGACAAGCCGTTCGAGCCGACGGGCTTCGAGGCCCATCTCAAGGAGAAGCTCGCGCATCTCGATGCCGTCACCGCACAACGCAAGGCCTTGGAGGAGCAGGTAAAGCCGCTCACCGATGCCATCTATGCGGCCGGAACAGCGATCGCGAAGGTCATCGAATATGGCCCACTGTTCCAGGCCCCGCTCGATATGAAGTTGTTGACCGGCGCGAAGCAGTTGCTCCGCGGCCGATACGACCAGCTTCAAAAGTTTCTGCCACTCGAGGACAGCGTGGCCGTGCTCAAGGTCGTGCATGAGCTACCGGACCTGACCCCAGCGCTCGCCGAGATCGACCAGGCGGTCGCTGCCATTCCGGAGCCGAGTTCGCAGGATGCCGCGCGCGCATTCCTGACCATCGGCCAGGAGCGGCTGGAGCAGTATCGCACCGCCCGGAAGCGCCATGCCTCCGGCAAGGCCCGATCGGAGCGCGCCGCATTGGTCTTCAAGATCTTCGGCGATACGACCACCAAAGCGCTCGAAGCGATCTATCACGAAGTGCAGGAGGCGTTCGCCGACTATTATCGTCAGATCAACAAGGACGACGAAAGCGACTTCACCGCGCACCTCCTTCCGTCGATCGGCAAGCTAGGCTTCGATGTCGATTTCTACGGTCGCGGTCGCTTCCCGCCGGGCGCATATCATAGCGAAGGCCATCAGGACGGCATGGGCCTATGCCTGTATCTCGCGCTCATGAGTCACTTGCTCGGCAAGGGCTTCACCTTCGCTGTGCTCGACGACGTGCTGATGTCGGTCGACAAAGGGCATCGTCGTGAAGTTTGCGCGCTTCTGAAATCCCGCTTTCCCGACACCCAGTTCATCTTCACGACCCATGACGAGGTCTGGCTGCGCCACATGAAGTCGGAAGGAATCATCAAGAGCAAGAACGCCGCGCAGTTCCGGACCTGGACGGTTGAAACCGGCCCGACCGAATGGACCACGAATTCGGTCTGGGACGAGATCGATGGGCATTTGGCGAAGAATGATGTGAGTTCGGCAGCCGCCGCGCTCCGGCGTTATCTCGAATATTTTGCTGGTGAGGCGAGTCATCGCCTTCGCGCAGCAGTGGAGTTTCGCGGGGATGGCGAGTTCATGCTCGGCGATACACTGCCGGCGGCGATCAGCGCCCTCGGAACCGCCTTCAAGACCGCTAAGGGCGCGGCCAATTCATGGGGGCAAGCCGATGTCGTTCAGGCAATTAGCTTGTTCGAAACGCCGTTCACCGCGTCGAAAATCACGACCAACGTCGAGCAATGGCAGATCAACAAGGCCGTGCATTACAACGCTTGGGCCGATCTGGAGAAGGGTGATTTCCTGCCCGTCGTGGCTGCGTTCCGCACGCTAACGGCGCATTTCTCCTGCCCAAGCTGCGAGGAAATGCTGTCGATCACGCCCGAGCGAGGCAGAAAAACAGGCCTGCGTTGCACTTGCGGTAACGTAAACCTCAACTTCAATACCAAGCCCGGCGGTGCCAAAGTCGTGTCCGAGCCCCAAGCTGGGGCGGCGCCCGTTCTTTAGGCCGACCACGACCATCGCACAGCTGAATGCGGGAATAATCATTGGTCACCAATTATCCGGGAGGGGAAAGCCTTCCCCTACCGCCGCGCCAAGGTCGCGTCGGACCCCTTCTGCGGGTGGCTCCGCCCCCGCAACGCCCCCAACTGCGCGCGGGTTTCAGTGGTGCGCGCACTGGCGGCGGCAGGCGCCGCCAGAGGTCGCGCTTCCTGTCCGGACCGCGCATGCGCTCTTGGCTCGGGCCGGAGGGCACGGCGGCGGCTGGCCCTCAAGGCCCGCGCGCACGCCGCCGCGCCGGCCGGCTTCGCCAAGGGCGCGATTGTGTTTTCAGGGGTCTGCCGACTCGCGCCCAATGGGCGCGGCGTCGACCGACCCAGAGGAAGAGGAAGGCCGGAAGAACCGTGACGGGTTGAGGCTGAGAGAGAGGCTCTCGGCGCCCGTCACGGAGAAGATCCATGGCTACTCTTCTATCCCCAACCCCCGCGTCTCGCCCGGCCTCTGCCGGCTATAAGGTCGATATCTCACGCGGCGAGCGCATCGGCCGCGTCTCGTCCGAATGGTTCTCGCGCCCCGACGACGAGCGCTTCCTCTCGCTGACCGAACTTCATGCTGCGGTGCAGGCCCGCGCCGAGCGCGCGACGACCCGCACCGTCGAAACTCGCGAGGTCCGGGTCGAGGCCAGCCGCGACAATGCCGAACGACTGGCGCTCATCGTGCCCGGCCGCGATCAGCCCGTCACGCCGACCCATTGGTCGTTCGGCCAGCTTGCCAGCCTGATCGGCGCGCCCGCCGGCTATCTGCGCCAGCTCCCGGCACCGTTGGCGGGCATCAACATGCAGCACGGCCTGCTGTCCCACCGTGCCGAGCTTATGAAGACCCTCGAAACCGAGGATGGCCGGGTTGAACTGCGCGCCGTCACTGGCCCGGACTATGGCCGCATCTGGGATCACGAGCTGGTCGCCGCAGTGATGAAGATCGCCGGCAACGGCACCGGCGACACGCGTTGGAAGGTGCCGGGCCTGCTCGACTGGTCGACCATGACTTACAATCCCATGGTCGACATCACCAAGGACACCACCACGCTCTATGCCAGCGATCGCGACGTCTTCCTGTTCCTCGTCGACGATCTCCATCCGATCGAGGCCGGGCGCCTCCCGAACGGCGATCCCGATCTCTTCTTCCGCGGCTTCTACGCCTGGAACAGCGAGGTCGGCTCAAAAACGCTCGGCATGGCGTCCTTCTACCTTCGGGCGGTTTGCATGAACCGCAACATCTGGGGCGCCGAAGGCTTCGAGGAGATCAGCATCCGCCACAGCAAGTTTGCCGCCAACCGCTTCGCGCATGAGGCGGCGCCCGCGCTGGAGAATTTCGCATCCTCGTCGCCGGCACCGTTCATGGCGGGAATCAAGGCGGCGCGCGAACGCATCGTCGCGCGCAAGGACGAGGACCGCGAGAGCTTCCTGCGCAAGCGCGGCTTTTCTCGCGGAGAGACCGAGAAGATCATCGCGACGGTGCTGGAGGAGGAAGGCCGCCCGCCCGAGTCCATCTTCGACTTTGTCCAGGGCATCACCGCGCTCGCCCGCGATAAACCGCATCAGGACGCGCGGCTCGACCTTGAGGGCAAGGCCGCGAAGCTGCTCGTCTCGGCGCGGTGAGCGAACTCCCGGTCTGATCGGCGGCGCGGCTCTCACCCCTCTTAGAGGGAGAGGGCTGCGCCGTCTCCATGACGGGTTGGAGGTGAAGAGAGAGTTTCTTCGCCGCCCGTCATGGAGAATAACCATGACCAAGATCGTGAAAATCAGCCTCAGCGGTTCGCGGGACATCCCGTTCAACCAGCTGGTGCTCAGCCAGGCCAATGTCCGGCGCGTCAAGGCGGGTATCTCGCTCGACACGCTCGCCGCCGACATCGCCCGCCGCGGCCTGCTCCAGAGCCTTACCGTGCGCGCCCAGCGCGATGCGGACGGCGCCGAGACCGGCCTCTACGAGGTCCCGGCTGGCGGGCGCCGCTTCCGCGCGCTCCAGATGCTCGTCAAGCAGCGCCGGATGACCAAGACCGAGCCGGTGCCGTGCATCGTGCGCGACGATGACGTGATTTCGGCGGAAGAGGATTCGCTCGCCGAAAACACGCATCGCGAGGCGCTCCATCCGCTCGATCAGTTCCGGGCGATGCAGCAGCTCGCCCAGCAGGGCACCGACGCCGAGACCATTGCCGCGACATTCATGACGACGCCCGCCGTCGTCAAGCAGCGGCTGAAGCTCGCCTCGGTCTCCTCGAAACTCCACGACGTCTATGCCGAAGACGGCATGACCTTGGAGCAGTTGATGGCCTTTTCGGTGTCGGAGGACCATGCCCGTCAGGAACAGGTCTGGGATCTCCTCCAGTCGAGCCACAACAAGCAACCCTGGTTCATTCGCTCGCGGCTGACCGAGGATAAGGTCCGGGCGTCCGACAAGCGCGTCCGTTTCGTCACGCTCGACGCCTATATCGCTGCGGGCGGCTACGTCCTTCGCGACCTGTTCGAGGCCGATGATGGCGGCTGGCTGCAAGATGTGGCGCTGCTCGACCGGCTGGTCGACGAGAAGCTCCAGACCGAGGGCGCACGGATCGGCGAGGAAGGATGGAAGTGGGTCGCGGTGGCGGCTGACTTCCCCTACACCTATGATGACGGTCTGCGCGTGATCGATGGTGAGCAGCCACCTGTCAGCGACGAGGGCGAAGCGCGCCTCGAGGCACTCCGCGAGGAAGCCGACCGCCTCGAGGACCAATGGTCCGGTGCAGACGACATCCCCGACGATGTGACGGCCCGCGTCAACGCGATCGATGTCGAGATCGCCGCGATCGTATCGCCGCCGCTGGTCTATGATTCCGTCGAGGTGGCGCGCGCGGGCGCGTTCGTCAGCATTGACGTCGACGGATCGCTCTATGTCGAGCGCGGCTTCGTGAAACCCGAGGACGAGCCCGCCGAAGAGCCGGCCGATGATGAGGGCGGGGACCACTCCGCTATCGACGGCGAGGCCGGCACTGGCGATGACGGCGCGAGCCCGATCATCAGCGTTGGCGGCGCACCGGGAACGGCGACCGAGGAGGAGGACGAGCAGGACGATATGCTTCGTCCGCTCCCCGACCGGCTGGTGACCGAGCTGACCACCCACCGGACGCTCGCCTTGCGCGAGGCCGTGGCGACAAGCCCGCAGGTCGCGTTCGCGGCGGTGCTCCACGCCTTCGTGCTCGACACCTTTTACACCTATGCCGCCGAGAATAGCTGCATGCAGGTGTCGGTTCGCGGTGCCGGGCTTGGCGTTCACGCGCCCGGCCTCAACGACAGCATGTCGGCGAAGGCGATCGACCAGCGGCACGAGAACTGGTCGGGGCGTCTGCCTGATGCGCCCGCCGATCTGTGGGAGACGCTGATCGCCTTTGATGCCGATGAACAGGCGGCGCTGTTCGCGCATTGCGCTGCGTTCGGCGTCAATGCGGTGTGGGAACCGGCCAACCGCTATAATGAGGGCCGGGTGTCCGCGCGCTCGGTCGCGAGTCGGGTCGCGCATTCGCATGTGCTGGCGCGGGCCGCGAACCTCGACATGGTCGCGGCGGGATGGACCGCGACGATCGGCAATTATCTCGGTCGGGTGACCAAGCCCCGCATCCTGTCGGCGGTCGAAGAAGCCAGGGGTGGCGAGGCCGCCGAGCGTCTTGCCGGTCTCAAGAAGCCCGAGATGGCGGAGACGGCCGAAAGCCTGCTCGCCGGCAGCGGCTGGCTCGCCGAACCGTTGCGCACGCCGGCTCTTGAACCGGCGGCGGCGAACGACGGCGAACAGGCCGTGGACGCCGCCGCGGCGGATGATCAGCATGGCCCGGACGCTGAAGAGGCGTTCGCGGTCGCTGCCGAATAATCGCCTTCCTTCGGGGCCTGTCCGCAGCGGCAGGCCCCATTCTTATTGTGGAGGAGCTTTATGGCTGGTCCCGCATCAGACCTATCGCGTGCCCTGGCGCGCAACGCCGAGTCGGTCTGTCGCCATTATCTCGGCGCTGGCCGGCGCGAAGGTCGATACTGGATTGCCGGCGACGCCCTGGGGTCGCCGGGGCGCAGTCTCTATGTCCGCCTGAAAGGTGACGACCATGGCAAGGGCGCGGCCGGGAAATGGACCGACGCTGCCTCGGGTGAACATGGAGACCTGCTCGACTTGATCGGCCTCAATTGCGGGCACCGCGCGCTCGCCGAGACCATCGAGGAAGCACGCACTTTCCTGTCCTTGCCGCGCGAGCTGCCTGACTTCGATCGGCAAGAACCTCGGCCGCCAGCCGGATCGCGCAAGGCCGCCAGCCGGCTGTTCGCGGCATCGAAGCCGATCGCCCGCACGCTTGCCGAGACCTATCTTCGCCATCGCGCCATTGCCGGCACGCGATCGGAACGCTGGCTACGATTTCATCCCCGCTGCTGGTATCGCGCCAATGAGGATGACGCGCCAGACACACCGCATGCCTTTCCGGCACTGATCGCAGCGGTGACCGACCTCGATGGGACTATCACGGGAGTCCATCGCACCTGGCTCGATGCCGAGGGCACCGACAAGGCGACGGTCGCAACGCCGCGCCGGGCGATGGGCGATCTGCTCGGGCATGGCGTCCGGTTCGGGGCAACAGGGCCGGTCATGATTGCCGGCGAAGGCATCGAGACGATGCTGTCACTGCGCATGGCGATCCCTCCATTGGCGATGATCGCCGGCCTGTCCGCCCCTCATCTCGCCGCGATAGCCTTCCCGCCTGAGCTGCAGCGCCTTTATGTCGCACGTGACGACGATCCCGCCGGCGCTCATGCGGTGACGACATTGACCGAGCGCACCGATGCGTTCGGCATCGCGATGATCGTGCTCGAGCCCCAGCTTGACGACTTCAATGCTGACCTTCGCCTGATGGGGCTCGACCGGCTTCGCGCACATCTTGCCCGCCAGCTCATCCCCGAAGATCGTGCGCGCTTTCTCCTGTCCGCGGGTTGAGGCCGGCAAGAGCGAGGGACGGCAGCGGCGTCATCGGGGCATCCGGGACGGACCGATGCTGCCTCACGTCGACGAAGAGCCGCGCCTGTCGGCCTTCTTGAGAGGGCGACTGGAACGGCAGGCGGGCCTGCCGCGCAACGGCTGCGCCGCGACTATTTTCCGCCGCGTCCCCTTCGGGGTCCGCTTTGCATCGCGAAACAAAATAGCCGCGCTTCGCCGTCCTCCGCTTTGCTTCGGCCCCCGTCGCTTCGCTCGGGCGTGCACGCCCGGTCCGCCCACCGTCCTGTCGTCGCCACGAAGGCCGCGAGAGGCGCGGTCAAACGACGAGGCGACCACCATGACAACCGACCCCGAACGTCCCGACGAACCCGAGCACGAGGAATCCTCGCTCTCCCATCTCCTCCAGGAACTTGAACTTTACGGGCGCAGACCCTTCGAGGACGAGGCCGACCCGAGACCCTTGCCCGAAGGCCGACTGGTCGAGGCCGCAGCGGCAGACACGTTCGACGCGATGGCCGCCTGTCTGCAGGACACTCGCCTGGAGCCCGATCTCGAAGATTTGCTCTGGGGGTTCACCAACGTGTTCCACCGGGCCGGAGAACGCGTCGAACGCGAGCTCGATCGCAACGAGCTGGCGCAGAAGCAACTCCAGCGCGAGCAGGACGGGAGCGAGGTCAGGTCGGTCGAGCTAGAAACCGCGATCGCCGAAGGCCGCACGATGATCGAGCGCCGCGACGCGATGGAAGCCTTCCGCGAAGCGTTCGCCGACCAGTTCCGCACCCATCTTCGCAAAGCCTGGATCCCGCGATCGGGATCGATGGTGAACCGCAAGGCGCTTACCGCCAGCATCGTCGACAGCCGGGATTTCATCAACGCCCGTCGCTGGACCGAAAGCCAGGTGCTGATCCCGTCAGGGGAACGCGTCTATCTCTCCGGAGGCGCCAGCTACAATGATCACCGCATGATCTGGTCGGTGCTCGACAGCGTGCTCGCCAAGCATCCGACGATGGTCCTGATGCACGGCGGATCGAAGACGGGTGCCGAAAAGATCGCATCGCTCTGGGCAAACCAGCGCAATGTCCCGCAGATTCCGTTCGCCCCGGACTTTGCGAAGCACAGCAAATCCTCAGCGCCCTTCAAGCGCAACGACGTCGTGCTCGCGACCCTTCCGGTCGGGATCATCCTGTTTCCGGGTGGCGGCATCCAGGAGAATCTGTTCGACAAGGCCCGCAAGATGGGCATCCCGGTCTGGCGATTCGGATGACGGCCGCCATATGCGCATGGCGCCTTTAGTCGAGACGCGCACTCACCGCCGGCATCGGCGGACAACGGATTTAGGCTGACCACAAGTGGCGCATTCGGCGGTCGTGCGTTCATAGCCACGCTGACCGGCGAGCTCGCGGGTGCGCTGGCTCGCCTGATGGAGCGCCGCCAGATGGAGGCGCTCGACAATGCATTCGTCGCAAATCGGCACGGGCGCGAGCCTGGTGATCAATGCTTCGACTCGATCCATGTACGCACTCGATCTCCCAAGCCGATCATAGAAGCAAATCGCAGCCGGGCGGGAAAGATCGGATCGGACGACCGCACCGACCGGCGTGGCAGACATCCTTGCCGATAGAACCGTCTGGACGTGTTCCCGGTGCCCGAAAATCGCCAAGCCCATATCCTCATGGTTTCAACCGAGACGTACCCCTTTTGGCTATCCGCGGAACCTCTCCCCGCTCTTGGCGCTAGTCCTTTCCGCCCTCCGGCCTTCCACGATCAACCCGTAAAGGGTCCGCTATGCTTTGCATGCGGCCGCTAATCGGCTGCGCCTCCTGACGCGGTGATCGCAGCCGGACGCCGGATGCGTCGGCGTCTGTCGAGCGGGGAGAGGCCCCGCTCCGGAAAACGACGGGAGCCGGTCATGTCACTCGAAACCGCACAACGCTACGCATGGAACCTGGCGTGCACGCTCAAGGTCATCATCATCCTGATCGAGACCGATGACGGTTACAACGCGATGCCGAGTGATGATTACGACGGTGACGCCGATCATGTCGTTCGCGATTATGACCCCTGGGAGATTATGTAGACCCCGCTGGGCGTTGCCCATCCGGCCGGGCGTCTAGCCCGGCCGGACTGCACATAATCAAAGCGCCTGAAGGAAGGCCATCAGATGATCGGGTGCCCGATACCGCGATGTCGGGGCGTCGATCGGCTGTAACCTGCTGAGCGCTTCTTCCTTCATGGTCAGATCCGCCTCCAGATAGATGTGCGTCGTGCCGGTGCCCTCGTGCCCGAGCCACAGCGCGATCACCGTGATATCCACGCCGGCCTGCAAGAGATGCATCGCCGTTGTGTGGCGGATGGTGTGCGGCGAGATCGCTCGCCCGGCAAGCTGCGGCTGCTGACGCGTGGCGTGATCGACTGCCAGCGCGAGACGCTGTGTAACGGCAGAGCGCGATAGCCGTCCACCCGAACTGCTCGGGAAGAGGAAGTCGGACTCACCAGCTCTGCTGAGCCGGCGTATCCACGGACGGATGATCGCGGCCGTGGGTTTCCATAGCGGCGTGCTACGCCGCTTCCGGCCCTTGCCCTGCAGATGCGCGACCGGGGATACGTCGAGAACGACGTTGCCCACGCGGAGATCGATGATCTCGGACACGCGCGCTCCAGTGTTATAGAGCATCGTGAACATCGCTCGATCTCGCTGGCCGACCCAGCGTATTGGATCCGGAGCGGCGATAATCGCTTCCATCTCCGGCCTGGTCAGGAAGCCGAGCACCGCTTTATCGCATCGCTTCTGTGGGATGGCCAGGCTGCGCTCGATGGTGGCCAGGGCGGTCAGATCCTGGTGGGCAGCATATTTCAGGAACGAGCGGATCGCCGCCAGACGCGCATTGCGGCTACGCACGGCGTTGCCGCGCTCCCGCTCGAGATGATCCAGGAAGCCAAGGATCATCTCCGCGTCGAGATCACTGAGCGTCAGACGGGTTGGCGCCTTGCCGATGGACGCTTCTGCGAACGCGAGCAGCAGCCGGAAGGTGTCCCGATAGGCTGCCACCGTGCTCGGGCTGACGGCACGATGCTTTCGCAGGTGCTCCACAAAGAAGCGTTGCAGGATAGCCGGGAACGACGCGTGGGCGGATGGCTCAACCATGGAGAACCTCCCCAACTTTGCTACCGAACGCTTCGAACCGCTTGCCGGCTATCGCCATGAGTTCGGGCACGGCCTGCATGTACCAATAGGTTTCACCGATGTTGACGTGGCCGACGTAGGTGGCGAGCGCCATCATAGCATTGCCGAGGTTGCCGCCCTCTTCTTGCCAGAGCATCAGTCGGCGACAGATGAACGTATGTCGGAGATCATGGATGCGGATCGAGCGATGACCGCCACGCGCTTCGATCCTGAGTTCCGAGGTGACCTTCGAGAAGGTAGTCCGCGCTGTATCGTAGCGGAGCGCCCGCCCGCTATATTCGGAGAGGAACAGGGGAGCCGCTGCATCCATCGCGCCATATTTCGCGCGTATTGACAGATAGCTGCGCAGTGCGGTGCCAACGGTCGGATGCATGGGCACAAGGCGCGATCGGTCGAACTTCGAGTGTCGGACGATCAGCTGCGTTTGATCTGGGTCGATGTCGCCGCACGTTAGGCGGAGCGCCTCGGAGATCCGTAGGCCTGTCGATGCGAGCAAGCCCAACAATGTCGTGAACGTCGCTGGCGTCAGTCCGCCCAACGGCCCCAGGCGGGACGCTGCATCCAGCAGCGCCTCGATTTCCGCTGGTGTATAGATGTGTGGCGCGACCCGGCGGTTTCCCCGGCCGAACGGATTGCCTTCAGGGAACACGGTGGTGGGATCGTGCTCGGCAAGGAAGCGGGCGAACGGGCGCAAGACGTTGACACGACCGGCCCAGGTAAATGGGTCAGCGTGCAATGCCTGTTCGCGCGCCCATCGCAACACGATTGCGGGAGTCAATGCGCCGTCGTGGCCGTTCGCATCCGCGAACCGCGCAAACGCCATGGTCAACTTGCTCGCCGTCGACAGCACGAAGCCAAGGCTGCGCCGTTCGGAAAGATACGCTTCCGCGCGCGACAGCATGGTGCCGCAGCCGCTCATTTCGCGGCTCCCGGCCACGGCAATGCCACGGCGGCCAGTCGGGTCACGTCAACGCGAGCATAGGTCGCCGAAGTGACGATGCTACGATGACGGAGCACGTCGGCGATCTGCTTCATCGGCGTGCCGGCGTTGACCAGTCGGCTTCCCAAGGTGTGGCGAAGGATATGAACACGGGTCCGATCCCAGCCGCATCGTCGATAAGCGGTGCGGATCGCCTTTTGTACCGTTAGCCGGCCAATCGGCACGCCGAGCGGCGCCACATGCCGCACGAAGATCGAGCGGCAAGTAGTTTTCGGACGCTCATGCAGGAGATAATCGGCGATCGCCTGTCCCGTGGCCACGGGAAGTGGCAACACGTCGGCGCGTCTTCCCTTGCCCGCCGAGAGATGCAGAGTGCCCGCTCGCCAGTCGATATCGTCGAGACGAAGCCTTGCTACCTCTCCGCATCTGAGGCCCAGATCAACCAGACATCGCGCCATGGCATATCCCCGGCACGGCGACGAACAGGGCATGTCGAACGATGCGAAGAGCTCAACCAGTTCATCGTGCGACAAAACCTCCGGCAACGATGTATCACGCCAATAGGCGGGGCGTGGCACCGCTCGCTTCAGATTGGCGACCTGATCGCCGAGGAGCTCCCGGTAACGAAACCAGCACTGCAACGCGCCGCCCATCACACGGATGGTATTTGCGCTCGCACCGGGCTCGCCGATCACGAAACCGCGAACATCGGAAGCACTGATCGATGCGAGCATGATCGGCCTGCAGCCAAACTGCGCTCGGAGGAAGCGACGTATGATCCGGCACCGGTGGTCGCGTGTCCCCTGGGACAAACCCCATATATCAGCCATCCTGCGATCGAAGCCGGATAACTCGCGTGCGATCTCATCATCGCTCGGCATCGCGGCTATTCCCTGCGCGCGCAGAAGACGGAGGAGAAGGTTGAGGGCAGCTCGTACCTCGATCATCCGGAGCGGCACCGGCCGCGGGCACGTGCATCGCGGCAGATGTTCCGACAAAAAGCGCTTGATCACCGCCTCGTCAACATCGCCCGCCGCTTGGTCTTCGCGGCCGAGCCATTGCCCGAAGTGGACTATGGTGGCGAGATAGCGGCGGCGACGCTCATTATATCGTGCTGCGAGCAGATGCTCGCGATAGAGCGGTAGGACATCCGCAAAGACGTTCGTCGGATCTTCGGTCCGAAGCTGAAGCATGAGGGGTGTGGTCATTGTCTGATCTCCCATTGAAGAGAGATCGAGTTTGGAGCCGCGAATAGGTGTTGCACAAACGCTTGTCACGTTGCCCGATCAACAGGAACAGCAAAGTCGGGGAGATACCCGCCGTTCCCAGCAAGGTCGTCAAACGTCGGCTTCCAGCAGGAGCTGACATCCGCAATGCGCCCGCGTCGTTCGGGTGAGTGAACCGTTCTGCTGCTGTTTGGAAGGACCAGTTTAAGACTAAATAGCGCCCGCAGCTTTGAACTTGAGATGTCTGCCTTGTGCAAGCTTACGGTTGAGCACCCGCATTGATTGCGATGACGAGCGCCTCAAAACGAAACCGTCGCGCGGGCATAATATTCGCGGCCGTTGGTGCCGAGCCCGCCGACTTCGGGATATTGCAGGCTGCCGCCCTGGCTGAGCGCGCGGTCGATGATCTTGTCGGGATAGGCATCGCCGAGGTTGAGCACGCCGAACGTCATGTCGAAACCGTGGGCCACGCGGACCGTGCCGGCAAGGTCGACAGTGGTGACGGGCGCGAACACCTGTTCGGTGATCAGCGAGATCGCCTTGAACTTGCCGAAGCGCACGACATCGGCATTGAGCGTGAAGGCGCCCAGCGCCACGCTGCCCGAAGCGGTGAGCTTGTCCTCGGGCTGTGCCGTGGTCAGCAGGTCCAGCGCCATCGTGCCGAGCAGCGGCAACGCCGGCACGACCGCATTCTTCGCAAGTTTGTCGATATCCGTCTTGGCCTTGGCATATCCCAGCCCGAGATCGAGCTTCGCGCCACCGACACGACCGCCCCAGCGGCCGACGATCTCGAAACCGTTAGTGGTGGTGTCGAGCGCGTTGGTGAAGAAGCGCGCCTGGCTGGCATTGGTGATATTGGCCGCCTTCAGCACGGCGGTGACGGCGGCACCACTCAACGTGTCGCTGAGCGCAATGCGGTCCTTGATCTCGATATGAAAGGCATCGGCGGTGAGCGTGAAACCGCCGCCCGGCGTCAGCACCATGCCTCCGCTCAGGTTGCGCGATTTCTCGCGGCGCAGCGGCTGCGCGCCAAGCGCCCTGGCGACCGGATCGGCCACGGCGAAGGTGCCGATATTGACGAGCACACCGCCGCTCGACTGGCTGGTGACGGTGCTGAAACCAGTTTGTTGCAGTGAGGGCGCGCGAAAGCCGGTCGAGGCGGTCGCACGGAAAGCAATGAACGATGTCGGCTTCAGGAAGGCGCTGACCTTGCCTGTCACCGCGCTGCCGAAATCGCTATAGTGTTCGTAGCGGACCGCGCCACCGAGCGTCAGGATCGAAACCGGCTTCAGTTCGGCATCGAGGAACCCGCTGACGGCGTTGCGACCGAGATGCACCGGGCTGGGCGGATTATAGCCCGGAAAACCCTGCGCGCCCGCGCCGGCGAACGACGCCGCCTCGCCCGAGCGGATGTCGTAGTGCTCGTGGCGATGCTCGACGCCCACGGCGATGTTGCCGCCAGCGAGCAGCGCGATCTTGGTGCTGACGGTCAGATTGGCGACGTTTTGAAAGTAGCTGGAACCACCGGCATCGAAGCGCGTCGGGCTGGCCGCGCCGAGCGAGGTGTTGGCGGTGTCCTTTGCGGCGAACTGCGCATCGTTATAGCCGACCGTGTCGCTGAGATCCCAGGAAAGGCCGCTCGCCGTGCCGCGAATGCCGATCGTGCCGCCGGCATCATCCTGGTTGAGCACGATATGCGGCACGAAACCGTTGGGATACAGCACCGAAATGCCGGGCGCGCGGAACTGCGCCGGGCTGGTCGAGCCGCGGTGCGAATATATCGCATCGGCATAAAGGTCAGCCCCGCCAAGATCGTAGCGGCCGTTGAGTGCGGTGCTGATATCAAGCGAGTCGGGATCGCCCTGCTCGCCAGTGATCCGCCCGTAACGGCTGTCGATCGCCACGCGGTTGGTGGTCGCGTGCGAGCGCACTTCGGCAGTGAGGTTGAGGCTGCCACGCTCGCCTAGCCGCAGACCCTTGTTGACGGTCGCGATATATTGCGCGCCGTCGCCCGCGCTGGACAGGCCCGACTGGCCGGAGACCATACCGCCATGATCGGCGGATTTGAGCACGATGTTGATGACGCCGGCGATCGCATCCGATCCATATTGTGCGGCGGCACCGTCACGCAGCACCTCGATCCGCTCGATGGCGGCGATCGGAATGGTGCCGAGATCGACCGGCACGGAGCCGCGCCCGATCACGTTGTTGAAATTGACCACCGACGAACTGTGCCAGCGCTTGCCGTTGACGAGCACCAGCACTTGGTCAGGCGACAGGCCCCGCAACGATGCCGCGCGGGTGTTGGCGGCGGACGGGCCGGTCGCGGTGCGCGGATAGTTGAACGAAGGCGCGATGAACTGGAGCGCGCGCGGCAGATCGGTCAGCCCGCGCCGGGTGAGATCGGCGCCGCTATAGACGTCGACCGGCGCGGCGGATGTTTCGGGAGAGCGGCCGGCCGCGCGCGTACCGACGATGACGATTTCATCGGATGTGGCGGTGCCGTCATCGGTCTGCTGGGCGGCTGCTGGACTGGCGGCGGCAATACCGACGCAGATGAACATTGGCAACGAACGCATCGATCTTCCCCCTTCAAGGTTGATGGCGCGGGAATAGCGGTGGCGCGGCGCGGCGAATAACGCACAGCTTCGCAGCCGCGTTGTGCGTCACGCAACGCCCGCGGCGAGCGCACGGCGATAAGGCCGCATCGCCGCCAGCGCGCACAATAGCGAGATCAGCAGCGCGATCGGCAGCGTGATCGACAGCGCCTCGCCGAGCCGCGCCTCGTCGCGCAGCACGCCATCCGTGACGAAGGCGACCAATGTCGGCCCAAGGCCGAGCCCGATCAGATTGACGGCCAGAACGGCCACCGCATGCTGCATGCCGCGCAGGCGCGGAGGAGTCAGCAACTGGAGCGTCGCCGGCCCCGATCCGATCACTACCGTCAGGAAATAGACCGCCGGCACGAGAAGGGCGAGGCTCCAGTCGGCGTTCGGCATCAGCGGCGCGGCAATCACGAACGGCATCGCCAGCGTAGCTGCGCTCGCCATCACCCGCAGGCGTCCATCTTCGCGTCCGGCCCGGACCAGCCAGTCGCCGATGAGACCGGCGCTGAGCGTTCCGGCGGAACCGGCGAGCATCGTTACCAGGCCGAGACGGCCACCGATCTCGCCCGCCGCCATGCCAAAGCTGCGGTGGAAAAAGGTCGGCGCCCAGGCCGACAGGCCGTAGGTCGCTATCGCGGTGGTCGCTACCGCAAGATTGATGAGCACGACCGGCGCGGCGCGCGCGCGAAACCAGCGCAGCACGTCCGGAAGCGTCGGGGCCGCAATCGCTCCGCTGCTCCGCGCAGGCTCCCGTAGCAACGCCACCAGCAGGCCGATCGCGAGGCCCGGCAGCCCAAGCAGCAGGAACACCATCTGCCATCCGCGAACCGTGCCAAGCAGCGGCAGCACCGCGCTTTCGGGCAGGTGCCGGATCGCCACGGCACCCAGCACGAGCGCCAGCCCCGATCCGAGATGCGGCCCGAGACTGTAGAGGCCGATCGCGATGCCTTGGCGACGCGGCGGAAAATAATCGCCGATCAGCGAATACGCGGAAGGCGTCATCGCCGCCTCGCCGATGCCGACACCCATCCGTGCCAGCAGCAATTGGAGATAGCCGCTCGCCAGCCCGCACCCGGCCGTCGCGACGCTCCAGATCGCAACCGCGCCGCCGAGCAGGTTCGTCCGCACGCCAAGATCGACCAGCCGCCCCACCGGGAGACCGGCGAGCGACAGCACCAGCGCGAACGACAGGCCTTGCAACAGGCTGATCTGGAGATCGCTCAGGTGAAGATCATGCTTGATCGGTTCGACCAGCAGGTTGAGCAACTGGCGATCGACGAAGGCCAGGATGTACGCGAGGATCAGGATGACGAGCGCGAACCAGGCATAGCGGCCGGGTCGCGTGGCTGTGACTGTCATCGTCCGCCCAAGGCGCGCAGCGCTGCCGCCTGATCGGGATAGACGTGAACGTGATCAAGCAGGTCGTGTTCGACCATCCCGGCGGGGTGCACCAGCGCGAAATCGTAGGCGTCGGCCGTCAGTGTCAGCAGCATCATCGCGGTTTCCTTCTCGCCGATCCGTTCCTGTGCCACGTCGGGCAGGACGAACGCTGTCGAGGGCACCCAGACATGCTCTACCCCGCCGATGTGAAGCTTGCGCGACTGATGCGTGTGCCCCGATGCTACGAAGCGGAGATCGATTGCCGCCAGCCGGCGCAACAGGTCGTCGCGCGCCGCTACGGGCACATAGCGGTGGTGGCGGCTGGTATCGGCGGGGCCCTCGCGGAACAACGGCTTGTGCAGGAACAGGCCAACCGGCCCAGTGATCGATGGCAGCAGCGCCTCTAGCCACGTTGCCTGTTCCGCCTCGAGCGTGTCGCAGCGGCCCAGCAGTTGCGCGTTGAGGCCGATCAGCGTCCAGCCTGCGGTCTGCTGCATCCAATAGCTCCAGCCGAACGCCGCCTCATATCGATCGAGCCGTTGCGGGCTGACCAGGGTTTTGGCGGTTTCCCCCGGATTATCGCCGATATCGTGATTGCCGGGGATCATTCTAAGCGGGCTGGGCCAGTCGGCGAGCTGTGCGGCGGCATAGCCAAGTTCATCGGACCGCACCGCGCCATCGGCGGTGATATCACCAAGGTGGATGGTGAGATCGATCGCCTGCGTGGAAATCCAGCGCTTTGCGGCTAGGAGATTGGCGTCGAAGGCCGGCTCGAAGGGGGTGAGGTGGGTGTCCGAGATGAGCGCGATCTGCATTGCGCGTCTTTGCAGGAGCGATGCACCCCGCCCAATCACAAGCGATGCAACGGACCTTGCGCATCGCGCAATGCCCGGAGTCCCGGAACTTGCACAAACCGGCGTTAGTGTGGCGCATCGATGCCCGGAGACCCGTTATGCGCCGCCAAGCCCCGCCGCTCGATGCCACCGAGGCATTCCTCGCTGCCGCACGCGCACCGTCGTTCCGCGCGGCTGCGGACGAAATCGCGCTAAGCCCTTCGGCCTTTTCCCGCCGCATCCAGTTGCTGGAGAATTTCGTCGGCAGCGCGCTTTTCGATCGCTCGGGACCCACGGTGCAACTCACCGAGGCCGGCGCGAGATATTTTGCCGAGGTCGCCCCGGCGATGGACGCGATCCGCTGCGCGACGGCGCGCCTGCGAGAACAGGCTACCAGCCGGGTGCTGCGGATCGTCACGTCGCACTCGCTGGCGGTCGGCTGGTTGATCCCACGCATGTCCGCCTTGCAAGAGGAGCATGACATCGAACTCGATCTTTCGATCAGCCGCGATCCGCAGGCGCTGACCTCGGGCAGCGCCGATGTCGCGATCTGGGGCGGGCGCAACGCGGAGTGCGACTTCGCGCGCGACCGACTGGTCGACTTGAGCGCGGTGCTCGTCTGCGGCACGCGCATGGCGAACGGGCGTGAGCCGCCGCGCTCGATCGCTGAACTGACGGGCCACCGCCTGCTCGCCGCCAAAACACCCGAACATAGCTGGCATCGCTGGTTCGACACGATGGGGCTCGATGCAGAGCGTGCCGATCCCGTAATGTCGTTCGATACCGTTCATCTGGTCTATGAAGCGGCAGCGAGCGGCCTTGGCATGGCGCTTGCCATTCCATTGCTGTCGGATCGCTTCATAAAGGAGCGGCGGCTTTTGCCGCTGCCCGGCCCGTCAATGCCGCTCGATCTCGATTACAGCATCTACTATGCGACGCCAGAGGTTGCGCGCCGTCCATTGATCCGCAGCTTCGTTCGCTGGCTCGAACGCGGGGTTGCGGGATCGCTTGCAGAGTTCCAGGTCTGGAGCGCGCCGCCCGTCGCGCTCCACGCCGCCTGATATCAGACTGCGCCAACGCGCGGCGTAGCGTCACTCAGGTGGAGCCGGGTCTCGATCCCGTTCTCGACAAGGAACATCGTCCCCTGCGGCGCATCCTCCGCGATCGGCACACCGTTGAACGGTTCACCGGCCGCCAACAGCCCCCGCAAGACGCGCAGCGTCATGCCGTGACTGACCACCAGCACATCCCGGTCGGGTGACAGCGTCACCAGCCAGTCCCGCAGCCGCGCCGCGACGGTCGGATAATCCTCCCCGCCAGGCGGCTGCACTGTGAACAGACGCCGATCGGTGCACAGGATCACGCCGTCCGCGGCAATGACGTCCGCGTAGAGCCGCCCCTCCCACGCGCCAACCTCGAGTTCGACCAGTCGAGGATCGGTGGACACGTCGAAGAAATTCCGGTGAAGATGCTCGACAATGATCGCGACGGTTTGCAACGCCCGTCCCGCCGTCGATGCCCAGATGTCGATTTCGCGAGGGTCGGCCAGGAAATCGGCAAGCGCGGCGCCCATCGCTTCGGCCTGAGCGATGCCGGTGCGGCTGAGTGGCGTATGGGCGCTGTTGCCCTGCATTCGGGCGACCGCATTATAGACGGTCTCACCATGGCGAGCGAGGAAATAGCGCATCTGAAATTGCTCGCTAACGGACAGACAGTACATGTCGATCCGACGGCTGCCCGTTCGGGACAAGTGCAAAGGATGCACGACGCGTTGCGATTGGTCGAAAGCGATCGTGATTGGAGATCAATGAAGGACGGCTGCCGGATCGGGCACGAGCGGCAGGAGTGTCGACACTTGGGCGCGTTGCCAATGGCCCGCTTCGACCAGTCCGATCGGCCGCTTCCAGGACCGGACGTTCACCGAAGTAGGATTGAAAGACTGGCCCTGGTCGGTACATGCCATTGCTCGGCGGGTACGGGCGCTCTGATTATGTGCAGTCCGGCGGGGCCGGACGCCCGGCCGGATGGGCAATGCCCAGCGGGGTCTACATAATCTCCCAGGGGTCATAATCGCGATTATGCAGATATCCGCATAACAGCGAATACGATGTTTTCTCAAGCTGATCGTTGCGCGCGGGCGCCGAACCGAACCCGGCGACGGTTTCGTCGTCGGGCATTTTCTGCTATATTCCTGACGCGCTATGGTGGCTGGTGGAAGCGCGTCCAACCCTTTGAAGAAAAGGACGTGACGCCATGCTTATCCTGTTTCCACTGACGTTGATCGGTGTCGGTTTTCTGATTTACGCGCTGTTCGCCAGCGCGACGCTGGCGCTACCGATCGGCGCCGGCCTGGCGGCCGGCTTTGGCAGCGCCGCGCTCGGCGTCGCTCCGCTGCCGTCGGTAATCATCGGCATCGCTGCCTTCATGAGCGTGATCGCGATCGGTCGCTTCGCGGCGCTATCGCTGTCGAACCGCCCGGCACGCGGCATGTTGATCGCGGGTTTTGCCATTCCGGCTGCGATTGCGGGCTTCTCGGTCGCGAGCGCCTTTGCATCGCTCGCAGGCTTTGCCAGCATCGCCATTGCACTCGTTGCTGGTGGCTTGAGCGGCGCTATCGCCGCGCAAAGGCTCACCGGCCCGGTCGCCTGATCACAGCAATATCGTCGTCATTTCTCCTCACTTCGCCCCGCCCGGTCGTTCCGGGCGGGGCTTTCTGTAGGCCCACGATGCCATTGCCCGGGAGGGGCGATGGGCTCAGCCGGGTCGCTGTCCGTCTCTGAAAGCGATGAGCTCGATCGTTCCGGCATGCAGATGGCGAGCCAGCGGTCCACTATGCTGCGGTCATCGGCGGACAAGTATCCAGGAGCGCGACTCCGCACGGCCTGAGTCTTTCTGGCCACGGGGTTTCCGGTGGTGGAGCGGGGTCGAGACCGAACGGACGCCCGCCTGTCTGCAGGCAGATCTATCCGGCAACACGCTCTCGGCGTCGGGCTTCTGGACGGGCGGTTACGCTGGGGCCACGTCTCCTTCCGGCAGATCCGGACCCGTGCCCAAACGGCCTCTCGAAATGGCTTGATGACCGAAACCGGCTTCGCCTCTGCCGCTCGGGGCCGCAACGGCTTTGGGTCACTTTTTTCCCCTGCCGGCTTCGCCGTCATTCCTCGCGGGGACAAAAAAGCGCCCCGCCGCCGTCCTCCAGCTGCGCTTGCGGGTCTTCGACTGCAGCCGCGGCAGCCCCGGTCACCTTCAACGCCATCGAGGCCGTGATGGGCACGGGCTCGTGGATCAAGACTGGAGACTTAACATGGCTACCATCGGCACCTTCAAGAAGACCGCCAACAACGAGTTCGTCGGCGACATCGTCACCCTCGGCGTCCAGGCCAAAGGCGTCCGCGTCGTTCCCGACAGCAACCGCGCCAACGACAATGCGCCCTCGCACAGGGTTTTCGTCGGCCGGGCTGAAATCGGCGCTGCCTGGACCAAGGAATCCAACGAAGGCCGCGCATATCTCGGCCTCAAGCTCGACGATCCGAGCTTCACCGCTCCGATCTACGCCAATCTGTTCGACGACGAGGACGGCGAGACCTACAACCTGATCTGGTCGCGCCCGACCCGCCGCAACGGCGACTGAGCCGAACCGATCAAGCCCCGCCCGGAACGACCGGGCGGGGCTTTCGTTTGATCCATTTTGGTCGTAATATTAACCACTTAGGATAACCCATGCTTATCCGGCGATAAGCGCGGGCGGCCTTGTGTCGCGAATCATTCGCAACATACTTCGACGTTGCAGGGGGCATCGAGGAGTATGGCGATGCCGGGTTACCACAGAATGCGCCTGCCCGAGGCTTATCGGGCGCTGCTGACGTTGAATGCCCGCGAGTTTGCGTGGGAATGGGTGCGGCGCAATCCTGACTTTCGTTCGCTCTGGGCGTCGGCCGGCGCGGCGGCTCGCCGCAGCTCTGCGCTCGCCCAAACCGCCATCCGGCGTTCGGCGCGCACCATAATAGATCTTCCGCAGCATCCTCTGACGCGGAGGTGGTCCCTTTGGGGCCTCACCTTTCGCGGTCGATCCCGACACCCCGGCGACGGACGCGCCGCCGGTCGCCTGGCTGCCATCGCTCGACGCGACCGCGTTGACGGTCATACGACCGGTGCCATGGGCGCAAACGATAGGCGATTTGCTCTTCCGGCCATCGGCTTGGGGTGATCGCGTCGTTCGCATTTCCACCCCCGGTGGGCTATCGCTGCTGATCCGTAGGCATAGCGCCCCGGAATTGCCGCTTTGGATTCCCGCCGAGCTCGAGCCGGTGTCGGGCAAGCCGTTTGGGCTTTATCTCCATCCTGACCGACACCACAGCGACCGGATCCGCGCGGCCGAGACCTTCCGACGCGCGGTCGGGCTTGGCGCGCCGTTGCACGCCCCAGCAAACCCCTATGCACACCGGCAGGCAGCGATGCTCTGCATTCACGATCTGCAGAGTGCCGGCGCGTCGCTACGCGACATTGCCGGAGAATTGCTCCACCCGCTGCCTGACGACTGGCGCCTGAGTTCGGAGCGCTCGGATCTGCGTCGCCTCGCCGATGCCGCGGCCGAGATGGTGTTGGGAGGATATAGGCGACTTCTTGGGGCACGTCCCAAAGCATAAACACCATCATCGATGCCATGTGGTCGGATCGCGTGCCCCCGCTTTCCGGCCACCCGTGGACGCCGTTCGACGCCGATGATCGCCGGGCTCGCGAGGCGCTGCCCGCACCGCCTCGCAGCGCCAACCTCGACGGAGTCCATCATGGCCGATCTCATCAAGGATACACGCTATTTGCGCACGAAGGAGGCCGCCCATTATGTCGGTCTTTCGGCCCGAACGCTCGAAAAGCATCGCACCTACGGCACCGGTCCCGCGTACCGGAAAATCGGCGGTCGCGTCGTCTATACGATCGAAGAACTGCGGGCCTGGTGCGATCGCGGCGCGTGCGCGTCCACCTCCGATCCGAATAACGGATCCGTGCTGCCTGCCGTGCGCCGTCCGGGCGACACGGCGGAGCACCCGTGATGGTCCGCGCACTCGACCAGCACGCCGCCAGCGCCGATGTGGGGGCCACCGGCGTGCATCGCCATCCGCTTTGCATCGGCTTGCTCGCCGGGGCGGGTGTGGCGCTCGCAGCGCTTCTCCTGCCGGCCCTGCATCGTCCGCAATTGCGACTCGTCTGGAATGCGTCCGCGAGCGTGCCGCTCGGCCTCTACGGCATCGAGCCCAACGCGGTCCCCCGCGTGGGCGACCTGGTCGCGGTGCGACCGTCGCCTGCGCTGACCCGCTTCATGGCGGAGCGCCGCTATGTCGAGGCGAATGCGCTACTGGTGAAGCCGGTCGCGGCTCTCGCCGGTACGACCTTCTGCCGCACCAATATGCGTGTCACGCTCGACGGACGCGCCGTCGCGACCGCGCTACCGCGCGACCGCTTCGGCCGTTCGCTGCCGCGTTGGTCGGGATGTCGGCGCGTGGCTCGCAATCAGCTCGTGCTGATCGCCCCGGCGCTGCGCGCGTCGTTCGACAGCCGCTATTTCGGCCCGATCGATCGTGCCCAAGTGATCGGTCGCGCGATCCCGCTGTGGACCTGGTCATGACGGCCCGGTGGACCATAATGGTCGGTGCCCTCACGACCGCCGTCGCCGCTTCGCCGTCGGCAGGCTCCGTGCCTGAGCCGACGTTGTCCAACCGATGCGCCGCGCATGTGCCCGAAGCGGCGCGGCGGTCCGGCCTTCCCGAGGAGGTGGTGATGCGTGTCATGCTCGCAGAGTCGCGTGGGAATTCGCGGATAGTCTCGGCCAAGGGGGCAATCGGCTGCATGCAGATCATGCCGGCGACATGGTCCTATGTGACCGCGCGCTACAATCTCGGCGCCGACCCGTTTGATGCGCGGATGAACATGATCGGCGGCGCGATGTATCTTGCCGAGCTGGCCGCGCGCTATGGTTGGCCCGGTGCCTTCTCGGCGTACAATGCGGGACCGGGGCGCTATCAGCGCTATGTGCAGGGCCACGTGCCTCTGCCGGCGGAAACGATCGCCTACACCGCGCGTCTCGGCCGAAATGCCGAGGGTCCGCCGGTGGTTGCGGTGGCGCCGCGCTGGCAGGAAGCGCGCCTGTTCATGACGCGGCCGAGATTCGAAGGTGCGGCTGTACTGCCGGCCACGCCTATAGCCTCACGGGAGACAGCCGGAGGGCGACTGCGCAATCCGCTCTTCCCGCTATCCGTCGGTCCTGATGGAGGTGCCGCAACCAGCGCCGCACCATGACGCGCGGCGGCGGATTCGCTCCGGGAATGGGTGCGCTCGCGACGTCTTTGAACTATGCTCCGGCATCGCAGCTACGGCCGAATTTTGATGGAGGCCTGACCATGTTGAACATCGAGAAAGCCATTGAAGCGGCGGCCCGTGCGCTGTGTCGCCTGGAGGGCAATCCGGAGAATACAAAGTTCGGGGGTAAGCCCATGTGGCAGAGCTATTTGCCTCCGGCGAAGGCGGCGATTGAAGCTGCCTTGCCTCATCTACGTGACGACTGATTTCAACGCGCAAATTCGCTTCCCTGCCGATCATGATCCAATCCGCACAACAGCCAGTCGACAGACTTCGGACCGGCACTATGTTTCGCCGTCTGTCCTGGCGCTCGAAGCTTTCGGCTTGCTGCCTTGCGCGCGTGTCGCGGCGGCTTCTTCAGCTTCGGTTGCGAAGGCCCGGGCGCCGCGCCGCCGGAACAGCAGCTTGGCCCGTGCTCCGTCTTCGCCCCGCATCTGCAGCGCAAGATCGAGGAAAGCGCCGTACAGCATCACACGGTCATCGTCGGCGATTTCGACAAGGCCGGCTTTCCGCACGAGACCGCCCAGCTCAATCAAATGCCGTGTGCGTTCGCGCCGTGCCACCACCCAAGCCCTCGTGTCCGATCGGGATCGTACCGCATCAAGCCGATTGCGAGCCTGCGTCAGTCGCCTTGCCGCCTTCACCGTCGCCAGCAGTGCGGCGCGAGGATCGCCGGCTTGTGTCGCGAAAAAATTGGGCACCCTGGCGACTCCATGCCGACGTGGTGGCCTTGTCCTTTTCCGCAACCGCCGCGAGGAGAGCGCCGGCAAGCAGATCGGGGTCGAGCGCATCGGCGCCCGTCGCCTCGATCAGCTCACCGAATTGCTGGACCTTGCGCTGCTTGAGCAGCTTGGCGCGATCGTTCAGCGCCTTCAGTTCGGCATCAAAATCCCTGACCTTACGCATCGTGCATCTCCGTTTAGCGTGTCGATGCAAGTGAATTGGTCCCCCTGATCCTCGGTTCAACGGCTGAAATCTCTCAGGAGCGCTCTAGCGTATGAGAGCGCGCTTATACGTCGTACCGACGTCGCGAGTTCGGGCGTAGATGGGTTGCCGTCATGGCGATCTATCACTTCTCGGCCAAGGTCATCGGGCGCGGCGCCGGCAGGAGCGCGGTTGCGGCCGCCGCCTATCGGTCGGCCTCGGGCCTCGAGGATGAGCAGCTGGGCCGGCACCATGACTTCACCAACAAGCCTGGAGTCATCCATTCCGAAGTGATGCTGCCGGAGGGGGCGTCCGAGCGCCTACGCGACCGCGAAACTCTGTGGAATGAGGTCGAGGCGACCGAGAAGCGCAAGGACGCGCAACTCGCACGAGAGGTGGAATTCGCCATTCCGCGCGAGATGACGAAGGAACAGGGTATCGCGCTCGCCCGTGACTTCGTTGAACGCGAGTTCGTCGCGCGCGGCATGGTCGCCGATCTCAATGTCCACTGGGATATCGGCGCTGATGGTGAAGCCAAGCCGCACGCGCACGTCATGCTGACCCTTCGCGAGATCGGCGGCGAGGGCTTCGGACCCAAGGCCCGCGAATGGAATGCGACCGAACTTCTCCAGCATTGGCGAACAGCCTGGGCCGATCACGTCAATGCGCGCTGCGCCACCCTTGGTATCGACGCACGCATCGACCATCGCAGCTACGAGCATCAAGGGATCGATCTCGAGCCGCAGCACAAGATCGGCGCCGCCGGCGCACGCCGCGAGGCGAAGGGCGAGGATGCCGAGCGTGCGGACGATCATCGCGCGATCGCGCGCAGCAACGGTGCGATTATTCTCGCCAAGCCGGAAGTCGGCCTCGAAGCGCTGACGCGCACCCAGGCGACGTTCACGATGCGCGACCTGGCGATGTTCGCGCACCGCCATTCCGACGGCAAGGAGCAGTTCGATGCCGTGCTAGCCGCGATGCGTGCGTCTGACAGCCTCCTTGCACTCGGACGCGACGGACGCGGGCAGGAGCGATTCACCACCACATCCATGCTGTCTGCCGAAGAGGCTCTTGCCCGCCATGCAGCAACCCTTGCCGCGAATGAGCACGCCGTCGGTAAGGCGAATGTCGAGCGTGCGATCGCGTCAGCCGAGGGAAGCGGATTGAAGCTCGGCACCGATCAGCGTGAAGCGCTCGAGCATGTCGTCAAACGGCCCGGGCTCAGTCTCGTGGTCGGCTTTGCCGGATCCGGCAAATCGGCGATGCTGGGCGTCGCGCGCGAAGCTTGGGAGGCTGCGGGCTTCACGGTGCGCGGCACCGCGCTGTCGGGCATTGCGGCTGAAAATCTCGAAGGCGGCTCCGGGATTTCGTCGCGCACGATCGCCAGCTTCGAACATGCCTGGTCGCGTGGCTACGACCGCCTCACTGATCGCGACGTGCTGGTGATCGACGAAGCGGCGATGGTCGGCACGCGCCAGCTTCAGCGAGTGCTCGCCGAGGCATCGGGCGCCGGTGCAAAGGTTGTGATGGTCGGCGACGTCCAGCAGCTTCAGGCGATCGAGGCGGGCGCCGCGTTCCGCCTGCTCGCCGAGCGCCATGGCGCCGCCGAGATCGGCGAAGTGCGCCGGCAGGTCGAAGCGTGGATGCGCGAGGCCACGCGCGATTTCGCCAATGGCCGCACTGCTGAGGCCATTGCGGCATACTCCAGCGCGGGAATGGTCCACGCCGCCGAAAGCCGTGACGCGGCCCGGGTCGCGTTGATCGATCGCTGGGATGCGGAGCGCCGCGCCGAACCCGGTGCTTCGCGCATCATCCTCACCCATATGAACAAGGAGGTCGCCATGTTGAACGACGCAGCGCGCACCAGGCTCGCTGAACAGGGAGCGCTTGGCGAGAGTGTCGCCGTCCGCACCGAGAGAGGCGTTCGCGAGTTCGCCGATCAAGATCGGATCCTCTTCCTCAAGAACGAGCGCGATCTAGGCGTGAAGAACGGCACGCTCGGCACGGTCGAGAAGGCGGCGCCAGATATGCTCGCGGTGCGGCTCGATGACGGCCGACGGATCATCGTCGATCTCAAGAGCTACGCGCATGTCGACCATGGCTATGCCGCGACCGTCCACAAGACCCAGGGCATGACGGTCGACCGCACCCATGTGCTGGCCACGGCGGGGCTGGATGCTCACGCGAGTTACGTCGCACTGTCGCGCCATCGTCAGGGCACCGCGCTGCATTACGGCCGCGACGACTTTGCTGACGAAGCGGCGCTACGCCGGACGCTCGGCCGCGAGCGGCCGAAAGATATGGCGCTCGATTACCGCGTTGGCGTGTCGCAACGCGATACCGCGCGGCAGAGTCTAAGTGCAAAGACTGGCCAGGCCAATGATCGCGCCGTTCAGCCGGCGCAGACCGATCGCGCGGCGGCATTGCGGGCGATGGTCGCGGCCCGGGTCAATGCCCCCAAACATACCGCCGAGACCATGCGCGATGCCCTTGCCAAGGCGGCGGATGCTCTCACCGGGCTTGGTCGTGGCCGTGATCGCGGAGCCGAACGCTGATGACAACCCCAGGCGGCGGCATGGCCGGTGGTCGGGGGCCGGACCCCGTCGTCCAACAGATCGCATTCTTGTCCGCCCTGGTCGCGATCGGGCTGTGCTGGCCGCTGGTGCGCGGCCTCCTTCCGGCCGAGGACCGCTTCGGCTTTGCCGATCTCGTCCGCGAGCATTGGGCGCATCGCGACCATCTCGAGCCTTGGATCGAGCAGCGCTGGGCATGGCTCGCCGCGCATTCCTATCATCTCTGGTTCGCGCTGGCGGCATTTCCCGGCGTCATCGCTGTGAGCATCGTTCAGGGCATCGATCGTCGCACAGCCTGGCCTTTGCTCCATGCTCCGCTTGGCTGGGCCGCGGGTGCCGTCCTTGGCTACATGCTCTATGGGAGCTTGCGCGCAGACAGTTGGCCGCTCGCGGTGATGATGCCGGCGACCTTTGCGTTTCTCGGCGGCGCGATCGCCGCGCGGCTCGCGACCTGGCCACGCAAGATCAAGCATTTGCGCGGCACAAGGGTTCGGATGTTCACCGGTGGGCGCGGCGCAAGGCTGCGCGCCCGGGTCACCGGCGGCGTTACGCTCGCCGGTGTGCCGCTGAGCCGCGAAGATGAAACGATGCACGTTGCGGCGATCGGAGCCACCGGCTCGGGCAAATCGACGGCGTTACGCGGACTTATGGCTGACGCCATTCGTCGCGGTGATCGGCATGTAGTTGCCGATCCAGACGGCGCGTCGATGTCCGCTTTCTTCAGTCCCGGCGATATTGTCCTGAATCCGTTTGACCGGCGGTGCGCCCGTTGGGATCTCCTTGGAGAGATTGAGCGGCCGAGCGACTACGCGTTCCTCGCGCAGTCGGTGCTCCCGCATCTCGGGACCGGCGATCACGATCAATGGATCAGCTACGCCCAGCAGTTGCTGGCGGGCGCGATGGAGAATTTTGTCACTCTGCAACTAGGCAGTTCAGAGGACTTTGCAGCGATGCTGGCTGGCGCCACGCTGGCCGAGCTCAAGCAACTCTGCGCCGGCACACCCGCAGCGCGTTACTTTGAGGAGGGCGGCGAGCGGATGCTCGCCAGCATTTTGGGAACCTTGTCGCCTGCGATCGGTCATCTGCGGCAGATCAGCGCTGTCGAAGGCGAGCCATTCACCATCCGGCGTTGGATCAGGGGAGGAAGCGGCTCGCTGTGGATGCCGTATTCCGCCAACCAAGTTGCAGCTGTGAAGGGTCTGATCTCATGCTGGATGAACATTGCCATCCTTGAGACGCTATCGCTCGAGCCCGCGCGAGACCGACGAATCTGGTTCCATATCGACGAGCTCGACGCACTAGGTCGTATCGAAGGCTTGAAGGACGCCCAGGCGCGGCTGCGGAAATTCGGTGGATGCGTTGCGATCGGATTCCAGTCGTTCGCGCAGGTCAAGCAGGTCTACGGCGAGGGCGCGCAGACGATCATCGAAAACTGCGGCAACCTCTTATTGCTACGCGCCGGTGGCAGTGAAGATGGAGGCACCGCTAAACTCGCTTCCGAGTTGATCGGTGACCGTGAGGTCGAGCGTGACGATGTAAGCCATTCGCGAACTCGCGGACGATTCACAACCCGATCCATGTCGATGCAGACGCGACGAACGGTCGAGGATGTCGCTCTTTCCAGCGAAATTATGCAGCTCCCAAACTGCGAGGGGTTCGTTAAACTAGCGACGCGGGCGAGGTGGGAGCGCGTCCGGTTCCCTCACGTCGCACACAGCACGCGCGTATCGCCGATGATACCTGTCTGAGGCTTCGGGTCCGGTAGTGGAGGAATCGTCGCCCACGCGAATGGCTCACCAGAGCCCGGCTTCTTTCCGGCAGGAAAGCTACGTTGAGCCGTATTGTCTTTAACTTGTGAATGTCGATCTCCGCCATCGACGAAGCGGAGATCAGTTTATGCGACGGTCGTGATTGCGGAGGAGCGATGGGTAAGCGGATCGAAATAGGGAGGCCAGCGCGTGGGGGACGAACAGCCGAAAACAGCGCCAGACGGCCTATCTGAGCTACGCAGCCTCAAACCGTTGCCCTTTCCCTAGATAAAGCTCTCGCTGCTCGCCGTTATCGATTTCAAAAATCGATCCTTGCGATCCCTCTTTGGCGAGTGGCACACCTTCGAACACTTCACCGCCGGAGAGCATCCCTCGCAACACTCGAAGGGCGAGTCCGTGGCTAATCACGACGACATTTCTCGCCTGATCGAGGTCATCGAGCCAACTTCGTAGCCGCGTCGCGATCGCCGGATACCATTCACCGGCGGGCGGCTTCGCAGTAAACACTCTCCGATCCGGGCACATGATCGCGCCCTGTTCTGCGACGACGTCCGCGTACAGGCGCCCGGCCCAATCTCCCACATCGATCTCCAAAAGGCGCGGATCGGTCCGCACGTCGAAGAAATCACGGCCCAGGTGTTCGGCTATGATCGAAACCGTTTGCAGGGTGCGACCCGCTGGTGATGCCCAAATATCGATATCTGGGGCGCCGCGAAGGTGTTCGGCGAGCGCTGCGCCCATTGCTTCGGCCTGAACAATGCCGGCACGCGTCAGTGGCGTGTGAGCACCATTGCCCTGCATCCGAGCGCCGGCATTATAGATAGTCTCGGCATGGCGGGCGATGATAAAGCGCATCCGGCAAGTATAGCGAACGCGCCACGTTCGAGAAGTCCGTATCCATCAAGAATGTCACTTGCATGTCCTACAAACCGGCTTGCGGTCTTTGCGGTGGTTGCGCTGAGACAGAGAGGTAAAACTCCGGCCACGATTGAAGGCGGGGAGCGACAAATGCGGATCACAAGATGGCCAAGTGCCGGGGCACTGGTCCTTCAGTTATGTTGGAGTGGATTCGCCAACGCACAGGAGGCGCCCTCGACAACCGATAACGACATCGTGGTCACCGGTAGCCGCGCCGCCCCACGAAGTGCGGTGCAGTCGAGTTCGCCTGTCGATTCCTATTCCGCCGCGGACCTTCAGGCTCGCGGCCTTGGCGACCTGTCGCAAATCCTGCAATTCGTTTCGCCGTCGCTCGAGTTCGCTGGCGCGGTCAATTCGGGAGGTGCAGCCAATGCACGCGGACCGACCTTGCGAGGGCTTGGCCAGGACGAGGTGCTGATCCTTGTCGACGGTAAACGCCGTCACGCCTCATCGCTGATCAATTTCAACAATACGATAGGACGCGGCCAGGTGCCGGTCGATCTCAATCTGATTCCGGTCGCCGCGATCGAACGGGTCGAAGTTCTGCGTGATGGGGCGGCGGCACAATATGGCTCCGATGCCATTGCTGGGGTCATCAACATTATCCTCCGTCATGATACGACCGGCTTTGCTTCAGTGCAGAGCGACATTACCCAGCGCGGTGACGGGGCGATCAAGATTGCCACCGTCACGAAAGGGTTCAAGCTTGGCGAGGGTGGGACGATCGTGCTCACCGGCGAGGTACGCCGCCTGTCAGAGTTCAACCGAGCCGATGTGGATAGCCGATTTGGGCGCGTCACGAACCGTCAGGGCGAGGCAGGCCGCACGGATATCAGCGCCTCGGTTGCCGCTGTGCTGCCGGTCGGCGGAGGTTGGGAAGCGTATGCCAACGCCATTTACGCGCACCGGAATGCCGATAATACGATCCAGTATCGTGTGCCGACCACGTCACCGGTTCTGTTCCCTAATGGCTTTCTGCCGCTTGTCGCACTCAAGCTCGATGATGTGGGCGGGACTGTCGGCCTGCGGCACGAAGGCGCGTGGAAGGCGGATTTGAGCGACACGCTCGGCTATGACCAAGCCGATTTCGTAAGCCGCGATACGGCCAATACTTCGCTCGGTGCAACCAGTCCGACACGTTTCGACGCGGGCGGTGCGCGCTATTTGCAAAACATCGCCAACCTGACGGTCAGCCGCCATTTCGGGCTGCTCGCTGGCGCGGACCTCGCTCTCGGCGTCGAGCATCGCTACGAACGCTACAAAATACGTAGCGGCGAAGCGGCCTCTTTTTTTGGCTCTGGCGCCCAGGGTTTCCCGGGGTTCAATCCGCCGACACCAGTCGATCAAGGTCGTAACGCGGTATCGGCATTCGTCGATGGTGAACTCGCGATCACCCGCTCACTCCGGCTGGGTGCTGCCGGGCGCTACGAACATTATAGCGACTTCGGCGACAAGGTGACCGGCAAGGGGAGCCTCTTCTTCCAGCCTATCCCGATTGCCGCTTTGCGCGCCACGATCAGCACTGGCTTTCGCGCACCGTCGCTCCAGCAAAGCTATTTTTCAACCGTCACAAGCCAGTCGAGCAACGGTGTGCTTGTCAACGTCGGCACGTTCGCCGCAACCGATCCCGTTTCCCTTGCACTGGGCGGGCGGCCGCTGAAGCCCGAAACCTCGACCAACCTCAGTGGCGGCCTGGTCCTTACGCCCGGCGCGGGTTTCACGCTCACTGCAGACGCTTTCCAGGTCGATATCGACGATCGTATCGCGCTCAGCGAATCGCTGTCCGGTACGGCGGTTTCGGCCATATTGCGCACCGCAGGCATCACCAACGCCTCGCAAGTTCGCTTCTTCACCAATGCGCTGGACACGCGCACACGCGGTTTCGACATAATTGCCGGCTGGCGCGGTCGCATCGGCCATGGCCACGCGCGGATCGATGTCGGTTATAATCGATCGACTACCACGATCCGCAGGCTCGCTGCAAATCCGGTTCTTCCAGCGTTGCCGCTTCTGGCTACCTCTTCGATCGACCTGCTTGCCTATGCCCAACCCCGCGATAAGTTGAATGTCGCCGGCGCGTTTGATTTCGGTGCGGTCAGTCTGACCGCGACCGTTACGCGGTTCGGGACGTTCCGCTTTGTACCAGTGACGACCGAGCAGCGGTTCGGGCCGGAATGGACTACGGATCTTGGCGCGGATTTCCGCGTCGGAGATCGGTTCAAGTTCGGGATAGGCGTGATAAACCTGTTCGACGCCTATGCGGACAAGGTCGCCGAGCGAGCGCTCACACAAGGTGGAAGCCTGCCTTACCCAGAGGCGGGCGGGCTGGGTTTCCGTGGCCGCGAGTTCTTCGCGCGCGCGACAGCCCGGTTCTGAGGGCATGCGCATCGCTATTGTCAGCGACACGCATCTGTCGCCGCGGGCGCCCGCTTTTGACTATAATCTGGCGGTAGCGCTTGCATGGGTCGAAGCCGCGCGGATCGACCTGATCGTCAATCTCGGCGATGTCACCGCCGACGGCGTGTCTTTCCCGGAAGAGTTTGATCACGCCGGTCGTCAATTTAGTGCGGCTCCTGTTCGGATGCTAGCGGTCCCTGGAAACCACGACATCGGCGAGGCGCTCAAATCGCCTCGGTCATCCGGTGAGGCTGCCTTTAGCGAGCCAGCGCTGGACGAGTTTCGCAACGTGCTCGGCCCGGATCGTTGGTCAATTCAAAGGAACGGCTGGCAACTTGTCGGCCTGAACGCCCAGTTATACGGCAATGGCGATACCGCCGAGGCGGAGCAGGATGCGTGGCTCGATACGGTGCTGATGGAGAATGACGCCCCGCTGGGCCTCTTCTTGCACAAACCGCTGTTCCGCGACGGGCTGGGCGGTGTGCAAATGCATCAACGCTATCTGCCACCCGATCACGCAGCGGGGCTGCTGGCACGGACCACAAACCGCGATCTGCGGTTTGTCATCGCAGGCCACACCCATCAGCATCGTCGCCTGATCGTGGATGATGTCGAACATGTCTGGGCGCCGTCGCTCGCCTATGTCATCCCTGACACCTTGCAGGAACGGATCGGTGAGAAACTCGTGGCGATGATGGTGCTCGAACTCGAACCTGACGCCCATCGGTTCGAACTCGTGACGCCGGCAGGGATAGTAGCGAACGACCTACGTGACTGCGCTGCCCTCTATCCGCATCTTGCAATACCAGTCGATCACGGCCCTAACGCGTGACCAGCAGGCGTACACCAGGCTACGCTTGGTACACACTCGCTGTTCTGTTGGTCGCGTACATATTCGCTTTCATCGACCGGCACGTTCTCAATCTGCTGATCGAGCCGATCAAGGCCGCATATCATCTGAGTGATACTCAAGTGAGCCTTGTCCAAGGATTTGCGTTTGGATTGTTCCTATCGCTTGCTGCTCTGCCGATCGGTCGTCTGGTCGATACCCGCAAGCGCACTCGCGTCTTGGCCACCGGCATAGGTGTATGGAGTTTAGCGGCAGCGGCTTGCGGGCTGGCGGTGAGCTTCCCCGCGTTCGTCACCGCAAGAATCATGGTGAGCGCGGGTGAAGCGACGATGACTCCTACCGCAATGTCGTTGATCGGCGATCGTTTCCCGCCCGAACGAATGGGCATTGCCACTGCGATCTACGCGCTCGGGCTGCATATCGGCTCAGGCCTGGCGCTGCTGCTAGGCGCATTCGCGATCAGCCATCTTTCCGCGCTGCAAATCGCGCTGCCGTGGGGGCGCGCTCTGCATGGCTGGCAATTGGTTTTCGTTGCGCTCGGGCTACCTGGATTGCTTGTCGCAGCATGGGCAGCCAGCCTGCGCGAGCCGACGCGTGGCGCATATGCCGCTGCGCCGCTGCCGCCTGTGTCGCTGCGCGACTCGATCGACTTCCTGGTCGGAAAGGGGCGTGCGATGATCCTCATCAACCTTGCCGTAGCGTTCGCACTGATGGCGAGCTACGGCATTGCCGCCTGGCTACCAAGCTTCTTCATCCGGCACCATGGCTGGTCGGCGGTCATGGTGGGGCAAGCCTATGGGCCGGCGGTGATTGTCTCCGGCGTCGTGGGCGTTCTGTTGGCTGGATTTGGCGGCGATGCGCTGGTGCGTCGCGGCGTTGCCGACGGGCGACTTAAGATCATGGCTGCGGGCGCGTTGATCGCTGCGCCGTTTGCGGCTCTCGCGCCGCTTTTAGAAGCTCCCGGCCTCGGCTTAATCGCGTTTGCCGCTGCCAATTTGGCGGTGGCTGTCGCTGCCGGTTCGGGCCCTGCGCTTCTCCAGGAGATCGCCCCGGCGCACATGCGCGGGGTGAGCCATGCCGTCGCACTGCTAACCGTCAACGTGCTGGCGCTGGGCCTCGGCCCCAGCGTCGTCGCACTTGTCACCGATCACGTGATCGGCAACGAGTTATTGGTGGGAAGATCGCTCGCGGTAGTGCCTCCCATAATGCTCGTGGTAGCGTCCGTAATCGCGCTGTGCGCCCGTGCGCCTTTACGCCGATACCGGCAGACTGCCGCACGATTGTAACTTGGAGCGCGTAGGTCAATCTCGGCCAATTTGTTTGGCGGAGGCACTGATGGCTGGACGTCGCGCTCCATCGCTAGAGTCGATAGAGGCATTCTTGCTCGCGCTTGATGCCGGCAGCTTTCAGGAAGCCGCCGAGCAGATTGCGCTGAGCCCTTCCGCATTCAGCCGGCGAATTCAAACTCTGGAAGCATTCGTCGGACGCTCGTTATTCGATCGATCCGGCCCGACACCACAAATCACCGCGGCAGGACGCGCCTATGGTCGCGAGATCGAGTCGTCCATGGCGAATATCGTCAGGGCAACCAATCAGCTGCGCGACCAACCGGCTGGAGATCATCTGAGGGTAATAACCTCACATGCGCTGGCAGTGGGATGGCTGATGCCAAGGCTCGGTGAACTTCATTCCAGCATCGGCATTACAATCAATCTCGAAATTGGCCGCGGTTCTGCTCGCTTGCGAAGTGGCGAGGTAGATCTTGCGATCTGGGGTGGCGCGCGAGATGCTCCCGACTATGCATCCGACCCTTTGGTGACGCTTAGTGGCGTGCCGATCGCTTCAAAGCGGCTCGCAGATGGGCGCGAGGCGCCCAAAGCGTTCAAAGATCTTCGAGCGCACCGTTTGCTGCGGGCGAAGAACGCGACCGATCTTTGGGCAGGATGGCTCGACGGAGTTGGCGAATCGGCCGGTAGCTATCAGTATTCTGATGTAGAGAATACGCACCTTGCTTATGAGGGAGCGGCAAGCGGCCTGGGCGTTGCGATCGCAGTGCCGATGCTCGCGGACCGGATCATTGCTGAGGGGCGCGTCGATCCATGTTTCGACGAGTGCATTGCCGTTCCGATCGGCTATCGTTTGATATATGCGCAGGACAAGCTGCGGCGTCGAAGCGACGTCAAACAGTTCAAGGAATGGCTCCGCAAGGAAGCCGAGACCTCCGCTTCAAATTTTCAGGCTTGGGCCGGCGCTTCGACCCGAAAAGCTGTCAAGAATTTGGAAGTATTGTCCTAATGTTGATTTCCGTTGGGAGTTGACCTGGGATTTTCATTGAGAAGTGCCTCTGGTGGAAGTGTGTCCCGCGATGCGAGCGTTGGGTCAAGCGGCGGTTTTTACTTTCTGGATTTAGGATCAAGCTCTTCTCAATACGCATTTGGATCAATAGTTATGGGTCTACTCCCTAGGTCACACCCATCATCGTCGAAGTAGAACTCTGCCCCGGCACATAATTGCCCCATGGACTCTCGATCTTCGCGAGCGGATCGGCCGCGATCGTCACGCGACGAATCACGCGCTCGCCTTCGAAATCATTGACTACGCAATGCTGCGTGCAGCGATTGTCCCAGACTGCAGTCGTGCCTTCGGACCAGCGATAGCGCACGACATTGCGTGAATCCTCCGAATGGGCAAACAGCATTTGCAGCAGCGCATGGCTTTCCGATGGTGACAGTTGCGGAATGCGCGTCGTGTACATTCGGTTGACATAAAGGCATTTGCGCCCCGTTTCTGGATGGACCTGCACGACGGCATGCTCCGTGCCGTTACCCGGATCGGCGTCCTTGTTCTTGATGCCCTTTCTCAACCGATCGGGATATTCGTGGATGGCGGTCAATCCATCAATCAGGTTGCGGATCGGCGCAGATAGACGCTCATAGGAAAGGTATTGGTTTAGCCACATCGTATCGCCGCCAACGGCGGGCAGGCGTACCATCGTGAGGACCGAACCGAGAGGTGGGTCAGGCTGGTGCGTGAGGTCGGTATGCCAGATGTCGGCGGTTTTGCCGCTCGACGCGGCCAGCTCGACCACTTCGGGGTCGGCATCAAGCGTCGGCGAAAAATCATATGTGGCTAACGCCCCCCATGTCTTGCCGAACGCCAGCAGCTCCTCGTTGCTGAGCCCCTGGTCGGGAAAGAAGATCACGAGATGGTCGAGCAGCGCCCGGCGAAATGCCTTGCGATCATCCTCGTCGAGAAGACGGCGAAGATCGGCGCCGCGAATCTCGGCCCCCAGCGCACCCGCCAGGGGGCGGATGTCGAGCTTGGTCTTTTGCATCGTGACGCCCGTTCGGCTCAAATCTCGTACGCTCGCCAACGTCGATTTGCTCATATTCCGCTCAGCCTAGCTGGATACACTCTCAGGAAGAGGTTCAGATTCAGCCAGTGAAGTGGCGAAGGGCTGGGCAGCAAGCGCAACGGTTTCGTCGGCGTCCATCAGCATTGTGAGGAAGTTGTCGGCTTTCGGCCGCAAGGACTTAGCGACGCCTTCAATACATTTCTTGTCCAAGAAGGATCGTCCATCGGAAAATCTTATCACGATTGCCTTTCGGTTCGGCAAATCCGCTGATTTCAGGCGAGAGGTCCGGTGCCACACGTTTCTTGAAAACAGCAGCGCATCTCCTGGATCAAAGTCCTGATCAGGGTGCTTTGCGGCTTCAAGGATCTGCTCGTCAAATGGTCCGGTCCAAGGATCTCCGTCCGGGCCAAACTGCAGAAGGCGCGCCGCGCTCAAAAAATCTCTGCCGCCTATTTTTCCTAAACTTCGAAAGACCATCGTCCATTGCTGAATGCGGCTATAGGCACTGAACATATCCTGCGGCGCCCAAATCAATCCTCCGCCGTTCGGCTCTTCCCTAACAGGCGTGAGGGGTATCCAAAGCGTGAAGGATGCGACTTCCGGTCCAACGAAGCAGAAGCTTCTACGTCCGAAGTGCCACTCTGACCCCTTGTCGGCAGGTGTGAGCTCAAACGAGAGCATATTGGTGGCTACTTGATGCTGGCCCGTCAGCCTCCCGATGATGCGAGAGAACTCCGTGGATCTACACAGAGCGGTGATGATTTTCGATGGCGGTCCGTCGCCATACGCCAGCCGCTTGAAGGAATTATCACCATCGTGGTCTGGCGGCACGCTGAGGTCAAGTGCGGCCTTTTCAAAAGCTTTGATAGCCTCTGATGTGAAGAGTTGTCGAAGTACAACCGCTCCCTCTTGGTTGATCTGGTTTATCAGCGAGGGGGTGACGTCGAAGCGCTGCACAAGATCACTCATTGAGACGACCTCTTTCCGACTCCCACGCTGTGATAGCGAGACCAAGCCATTAGGGGAGGAGCAATATCGGCCGGACAATGTATAAAACAACGATATTGTTACGATCGCTTCGATAGGATAATATTATTGTAATCCTATTAGATAAAAATCTGACGGTAGAGTCCGTGTGGATTCCCCGGGGTACGTGGCGTGGCACGACCCGTCGCGGTCGGCCCTTATTGTGCCGACTATCCCGCCGTCTGCATTCGCATGATATCTTAAGCTCTTTTATCGGCCTTCACGCAAAGATTTCGCCATCCATCAGTTTATTAGCCGTGCGTAACAAAGCGGCGGTCGTTACGTTGCCCGCATCGTCCAGTTTCAGAATGCAGCTCATCTCGCCGGTCGGATGTTCGACCGACAGCGTCTTGCGCGCACCGTCCGACACCTCCGCAACTGCTGCGGTGGGCGATCCTTCGATCAGGCACGCCGTCGCCACGCTCACCGCGCCCAGCACGCCGATGCTCGCGTGCGCACGGTGAGGAATGAAGCTGCGCACCGTCACCGCGCCGCCATGGGCGGGTGCTGCCACCAGCATCATCTTCGGCACCGATTTGTCGGCAACGTCGCCGAGGTTCATCATCGGCCCGGCCTGCAACCGGATCGCTTCGATGCGCACCTTCAACTCCGCCGCGGTGTCCAGCGTTTCGCGGTCCTCATAGCCGGTCGCGCCGACATCGGCGGCGCGGAACACCACACACGGCATACCATTGTCGATGAGCGTACAGGCCACTCCGTCGATCATGTCGACGGCGTTGCCAGTCGGCAGCAACGCGCCGCACGATGAGCCAGCGGTGTCGCGAAATTCGAGCGCGATCGGCGCGGCACTGCCCGGTACGCCGTCTATCCGCGCATCACCCGCATAAGTCACGATGCCCCCCGGCGTCTGGCATGTCGCAACCGCGATCTGGCTGGTATTGACCATGAAGACCGCAACTCGCGTCTCGCCGCCGCTCGCCACGACCAGCCCGCGCTCGATTGCGAACGGCCCGACGCCAGCAAGCATATTGCCGCAATTCTGCGCATCCGAGACGATCGCCTGATCGACGAAGACCTGCAGGAACAAATAGTCGACATCGACGCTGTCGCGCGCCGATTTCGACACGACCGCGACTTTCGAAGTAAGGGGATCTCCGCCGCCCATGCCATCGATCTGGCGCGAATCGGGCGAGCCCATAACACGCAGCAGGAAGGCGTCGCGCGCGGCGGCGTCGGTTGGCAGGTCTTCAGCGAGGAAGAATGCGCCCTTGGATGTGCCGCCGCGCATCCACATGCATCGCACGCCGTTACTCATATTTCAGACCCAATTCCGCGAGCTTGCCGCGCATGTCGTAGATGTCGAGGCCGAGTTCGCCCGCCGCGAGCCGCTGGCGCTTGGCTTCCTCGTTCGCCTCGCGCGCCTGTGCTTTTTTGAGCACGCCTGCAGCATCTGTGCGCTTAACGACGCAGACGCCGTCATCATCCGCCACGATTATATCACCGGCGCCGATCGCCGCCCCCGCACAGACGACCGGCACGTTGACCGAGCCGAGCGTCGCCTTGACGGTCCCTTGTGCGAACACCGCCGTGGACCAGACCGGGAAGCCCATCTGCGTGAGGTCGCGCACATCGCGCACGCCTGCGTCGATGACGAGGCCACAGCAGCCGCGCGCCATTGCCGAGGTGGCAAGGAGATCCCCGAAATAGCCGTCCTCGCATGGGCTTGTCGGGGCGAGCACGAGAATGTCGCCCGCCTCGAGCTGTTCGATCGCGACATGGACCATCCAATTGTCGCCCGGCGGTGCCGAAATCGTCACCGCCGATCCGGCGACGCGCGCACCCGGATAGATCGGGCGCATGCGGCTGGCGAGCAGTCCGATGCGACCTTGCGCTTCATGCACTGTCGCGACGCCGGCATGCGCGAGACCGTCGATGACCGCCGCGTCGGCGCGCTCGATCCGGGTGACGACCTTGGCCATGTTCGCAATCTCCTTCGCTCGTGCGACGTGAACCTTCCGCGAGAGATCGCAATTTCGAATTGCAAGACGTCGATAAGTTTTCTCTATGTCTTGCATGAGCGTCGTGCCCTTCGATCTCAACTTCAGGCACCTCCGCGCGATCGGCGCGATCGTGCAGTGTGGCAGCATGAGCGCTGCCGCCAATGCCGTCAGCTTGTCGCAACCGGCGCTGACCCAAGGCATCGCCAAGCTCGAGGCGCAACTCGGCGTCGCGCTGTTCTTGAGGCGACCGGGCGGGATGGACTCGACCGAAGCCGGATACGCGCTGGCCGAGCGCGGCACGGCGGCGTTCGCGCATCTTGCCGCCGCAGTGCGCGCAGGGCGCAGATTCGCCAGGCCCGAATGGCTTATGACCGCGACGCAACTCCGTGCCTTTCTCAGCCTCGCCGATACTGGGAGCTTCGTTGGCGCTGCGTCGGCGCTTGACCTCTCGCAACCGGCGATTCACCGCGCGGTGCGCGATCTCGAACAGATCTGCGGCATCCCGCTGGTAGACCGGCGCGGGCGCGGTATCGCGCTCAGCCCGGCGGGGCTGCGGCTCGCACGCGGCATTCGTCTCGCGCGCGCGGAAATCGCGGCGGCGATCGCAGAAATCTGCGATGTCAATGGCGGCAGCGTCGTGATCGGCGCGATGCCGCTATCGCGAGCGATGCTGGTGCCGCGCGCGATCGCGCAGCTTGTCGCCGAACTGCCCCACTCCGAAATTGACGTGATCGAAGGCTCGTGGCGCGAACTTGTCGAGGCGCTGCGCGACGGCGCGATCGACCTCATGATCGGTGCGTTGCGCCCTGAACCCGCCCCGCCCGATCTGCTGCAGACGGCGCTCCTCACCGACCGGCTGATGATCGTCGGCCGCGCCGGCCATCCGCTCGCGGGCGCGGCGTCGCCGTCCGCGCATGAGCTTGCCAGCTATCCCTGGATCGTGGGCCATTCGGGTGCGCCCCTGCGCGCGCTGTGGGAACGACTGTTCGGGAGCGGCCCGCTTCCCCGCGCCCCGATCCATTGCGGATCGGTCATGGTGATCCGCGGCATCCTCGTCGAAAGCGATTTCCTCACTCTGCTCTCGCCGCAGCAGGTCGCGCTGGAGGTCGACAGCGGCGTGTTGGCCGCGATCGGGCCGCAACCCGAGATGAGCGGCCGCGTGATCGGCGTAACGACGCGGCGCGACTGGCGGCCGACTCGCCCGCAGGCAGGCTTCCTGGCGGCATTGTCGAACTCGGCATCGCGCATAAGGAATCAGGATTTCGAATAATCCGCCGACGATTTCGATTGGGCTGGGTGCGCGGCGCGCGCCAAGCGGGACCGATGGAGCGGACGACAGCCCTAATCGGATTCGGAGAGGCCGCGATGGCGTTCACGCCTGGCCTCGCCGCCGATCTGCGCGCATACGACGTCAAGACCGACCGGCCCGATCTCGCCGCCGCGAAACGGACGGAGTATGCTGCGCTAGGCGTCGCCGGCTGCGCCACCGCGCGCCAGGCGCTGGATACGGCTGAGGCAGTGTTGTCGCTCGTGACTGCCGACCAGGCTCTACGCGTCGCCCAAAGTGCGCGGATCACGCCCGGCTGCCTTTGGTTCGACATGAACAGCGTCTCCCCCGACACCAAGCGCGCTGCCGCGACCGCCATCGATAGCAAAAAAGGACGCTATGTTGATGTTGCGGTGATGTCGGCGGTACTGCCGGCGCGCACGAAAGCGCCATTACTGGTCTCCGGTATGCACGCGGAAGCGGGCGCAGCCTTTCTCGCCGGGCTCGGTTTCTCCAATGTCCGCATCATCGCTGGTGCGGTCGGCCGCGCCTCATCGATCAAGATGATCCGATCGGTGATCGTCAAGGGCATCGAGGCGCTCACCGCCGAATGCTTGATCGCCGCCGATCGCGCTGGGGTGCTTGACGAAGTGCTCTCCTCACTCGACGCGGGCCAGCCGTCTGCGCGCTGGGCCGAGCGCGCGGACTACAATTTCGATCGCATGCTCGCACACGGCGTTCGCCGCGCCGCCGAGATGGAAGAAGTCATCAAGACGCTCGACGCGCTCGGAACGGGAGCGGTGATGAGCAACGGCACCGTCAAACGCCAGCGCGCAATCGGCACGCTTGGAGTTTCGCCGCCCGAGGGGCTCGCCGCCAAACTCGCCATCGTCATGCCAGGCCCGAAGGCGCAGGCCGTATGATCATCGATTGCCATGGTCATTATACTACTGCACCCAGCGCGCATAACGGCTGGCGCCAGAGGCAAAAGGCCGCGTTCCTGACTGGCGAGGGCTCCCCGCGCTATCCCGCCATCTCCGACGACGAAATCCGCGAGACGTTGGAAGCGAATCAGCTCCGCCTGCTGCGCGAGCGCGGCGCAGACATGACGATCTTCTCGCCGCGCGCTTCCGCAATGGCGCCGCATGTCGGCGACGAGAATGTGGCGAAGGCTTGGGCGCGCGCCAATAACGACCTGATCCGGCGCTGCGCCGATCTATACTCCGACATCTTCGCGCCCGTCTGCATGCTGCCGCAGAACCCGAGGGCCGACATGGCCGGCTCGATCGAGGAACTCGATCGCTGCGTCTCCGAACTCGGGTTCATCGGCTGCAATCTTAATCCCGATCCGGGCGGCGGGGACTTCACCGCGCCGCCGCTCACCGATCGCTTCTGGTATCCGTTCTACGAGAAGATGATCGAGCTCAACGTGCCGGCAATGATCCACGTCTCGGGAAGCTGCAATCCCGGCCTGCATGCGACCGGCGCTTATTATATTGCCGCCGACACGATCGCGTTCATGCAGCTGATCGAGGGCGATCTGTTCGCCGATTTCCCGACGCTGCGCTTCATCATCCCGCATGGCGGTGGCGCGGTGCCCTATCATTGGGGTCGCTATCGCGGGCTGGCCGACATGCTCCAGCGACCCGACCTCGGCACGCATGTCATGAACAACGTGTTCTTCGATACCTGCGTCTATCATCAGCCGGGCATCGATCTGCTGGCGCGGGTGATCGAGACGAAGAACATCCTGTTCGGCAGCGAGATGGTCGGCGCGGTACGCGGCGTGGATCCGACTACCGGGCAGTATTTCGACGACACCAGACGCTACGTCGACGCGCTGCCTATCAGTGACGCTCAGCGCCACGCAATCTTCGAGGGCAACGCCCGGCGCGTCTTCCCGAGGCTCGATGCGATGCTGAAGGCGCTCGGCAAGTGAGCGCCTTCGCGATGGATGCCGACTGGCTGTGCTTCGATCCGGCGCCCTCGAAGCCTGCGTTCACGCCGCCGCCTGGCGCGGTCGACGCGCATTGTCACGTCTTCGGACCGGGCGATGCATTTCCGTTCGCGCCCGAGCGCAGATATACGCCCTGCGACGCCGGACGCGACGCGCTTTACGAACTGCGCGATTTCCTCGGCTTCTCGCGCAACGTGATCGTGCAGGCGACCTGCCACGGCAAGGATAACGGCGCGGTGATCGACGCGCTCGTCCATGCCCGCGGCCGCGCGCGCGGCGTCGCCGATGTGCGCGGCGATATCCGCGAGGACGAACTGGCGGCGATGCACGAGGCTGGCGTGCGCGGGGTGCGCTTCAATTACGTGAAGCGGCTCGTCGATCCTCGGCCCGACAGTTATTATCGTGCGATCATCGACAGGATCGCAGCATTCGGCTGGCATGTCGTAATCTATTTCGAGGCGGCCGATCTCGCCGAGAAATGGGATTTCTTCACGGCTTTGCCGACGACCTTGGTGGTCGATCACATGGGCCGGCCCGATGTGACGAAAGACCCGGAGGGCCCCGAATTCGCATCGTTCCTGACCTTCATGGAGCGCCGGAACGTTTGGTCCAAGGTGACCTGCCCCGAGCGGCTGTCAAAGTCCGGTCCGCCGAGCTATGACGATTTCGTGCCGTTCGCACGCAAGGTGGTCGAGCGCTTCCCCGATCGCGTACTGTGGGGCACCGACTGGCCGCACCCGAACCTCAACATGGTCGGCCACATGCCCGATGACGGCAAGCTGGTCGACCTCATCCCGCGTATCGCTCCGACGGCGGAACTGCAGCGCAAGCTCCTCGTCGACAATCCGATGCGGCTCTACTGGCCCGGGGAAACGGGCTGATGGATATCCACGCCTATCTCGCCGAGTTCGAGGATATCCCCGGTACGCGTGTCTTCACCGCGCAACGCGCGCGAGCGGGCTATCACCTCAACCAGTTCGCGATGAGCCTGATGCGCCCCGACAACCGGGACCGCTGGCAAGCTGACGAGCGTGCCTATCTCGACGGCTGGCCGATGAGCGAGGCGCAGAAGCAGGCTGTGCTCGCGCGCGATTATAACCGGCTGCTCGATCTCGGCGGCAACATCTATTTCATGGCCAAGATCTTCTCGAGCGACGGCCTGTCCTTTCTGCAGGCAGTCTCGACAATGAGCGGCATGAGCCTCGACGATTATGCCGCGATGATGATCGCTGGCGGCCGCTCCCCCGAGGGGCAGCGCTCGATCCGGGAAGGCCGCTAACGATGGCGCGGATCACCGCCGGCGTCGGCTCGAGCCATATCCCGGCGCTCGGCGTCGCGAGCGACCTCGACAGGACGGCGGAGCCTTATTGGGCGCCCGTTTTCGCCGGCTACGAATGGACCCGCGCCTGGGAGGCCGAAGCGCGACCGGATGTGGTGATCCTCGTCTATAACGATCACGCCTCAGCATTCGACATGAAGATTATCCCGACCTTCGCGATCGGCTGTGGCGAGCGATACGAGCCCGCCGACGAAGGCTGGGGACCGCGCAATGTGCCGGTCGTCGAGGGTCATCCCGATCTCGCCTGGCATATCGCGCAGAGCCTGATCCTCGATGAATTCGACATGACCATCATCAACGAGATGCAGGTCGATCACGGCCTCACCGTGCCGCTCTCGATGATGTTCGGAAAAGTGGCCGTGTGGCCGTGCCGGGTGATCCCACTCGCGGTGAATGTCGTCACCTATCCGCCGCCCTCGGGCAATCGTTGCTGGGCGCTGGGCGAGGCCATCGCGCGCGCGGTGGCGAGCTTCGCGGAGGGTCTGGACGTGCAGGTCTGGGGCACCGGCGGTATGAGCCACCAGCTTCAGGGCGCGCGCGCCGGCCTGATCAACGCGGCGTGGGACAAGGATTTCCTCGACGGGCTGGTCGGCGAGAGCGACCGGCTCCGCCGGGTGCCGCACATCGAGTATCTGCGCGAGACCGGCAGCGAAGGCATCGAGATGGTGATGTGGCTGATCATGCGCGGCGCGCTCGGCAAGGCCACGCGCTGCCTTCACCGCCATTATCACGTGCCCGCCAGCAACACTGCGGTCGGCCACATCGTCCTCGAACCCGTTACCCCGGAGATCATCGCATGAGAATCGCGCTCGCCGGCGCCGGCGCCTTTGGAGAGAAGCATCTCGAAGGTCTCACGCTGATCGACGGCGTCGAGATCGTCTCGATCGTCAGCCGCACCGGCGAACAGGCCGCCGCGATCGCCGCGAAATACGGCGCGAGGCATAGTTCCGAGCATCTTGAGGATGCGCTCGCCCGCGCCGATGTCGATGCGGTGATCCTCTGCACGCCAACGCAGATGCATGCCGCCCAGGCGATCCAGTGCATGGATGCGGGTAAGCATGTCCAGGTCGAGATCCCGCTCGCCGACAGCCTCGCCGATGCCGAAGCTGTGCTGGCAAGGCAGCGGGAGACCGGGCTCGTCTGCATGGTCGGCCATACCCGGCGCTTCAATCCGAGCCACCATTTCGTCCACCAGCGGATCGTCGCGGGCGACTTCGACATTCAGCAGATGGACGTCCAGACCTATTTCTTCCGCCGCAGGAACATCAACGCCAAAGGCGAGCCGCGTAGTTGGACCGATCACCTGCTCTGGCACCACGCTGCGCATACCGTCGATCTGTTCGCTTATCAGGCCGGGGCGATCACGCAGGCCTACGCCATCGAAGGCCCGATCCACCCGGATCTCGGCATCGCGATGGACATGTCGATCCAGCTCAAGAGCGAGCGCGGCGCGATCTGCACGCTGTCGCTTAGCTTCAACAATGACGGGCCGCTCGGCACCTTCTTCCGCTATATTGGTGACACTGCGACCTATATCGCGCGCTACGACGATCTCGTCACCGGCCGGGAGGAGCGGATCGACGTATCGCAAGTCGCCGTCTCAATGAACGGCATCGAATTGCAGGACCGTGAGTTCGTCGCCGCGCTCCGTGAAGGCCGCGAGCCGAACGGCTCGGTTGCGCAGGTGATGCCGTGCTACCGCGTGCTTGATCTGCTCGAACGGCAATTGGCGGGCTGAGGCCCCGGTCGCCGCTGGCGGGCGGCGGCGACCGGGAACATTCAGTCGGCGAGGATCAGCGCATCGAGCGCGATCGCGCCCTGGCCTTGCGGAAAGACGATCACCGGATTGAGATCGATCTCGCGGATCGCCGGCGTGCCGAGCAGCAGCCGGCCGAGCCGCGCGACGATCGCGGCCACCGCCTCGACATCGAGTGCGGGCGATCCCCGCCACCCGTCGAGCAGCGCCCCGGATTTGAGCGCGCGCAGCTCGGCCATGATCGCCTCGTGCGGCAGATCGGGCGGGAGCAGCCGGACGTCCTGCAGGATCTCGGCCTGCACGCCGCCGAAGCCGATCAGGATGACCGGCCCCCATTCGGGATCGTTGCGCGCGCCGACGATCAGCTCGGCCCCGCGCGCGCCCATCGTCTCTATCAGCGCGCCGTCCAGCGACACGCTCGCGTCATAAGCTGCGACATTGTCGTGCAGTCGCTGCCACGCTGCGCCAAGCGCATCGGCGTCGGCGAGATTAAGGATGACTCCGCCCGCATCGCTCTTGTGGCTGAGTGCTTGTGCCTGCGCCTTGAGCACGACGGGATAGCCGATCCGCGCCGCGACCGCCTGCGCCTCCTCGGCCGTGGTGGCGAATCCACCCTTGGGAAAGGGCACGCCGATTGCCGCCAGCACCGCCTTGGCGCGATATTCCGGGATCACCCCACCATGCGGCAACGCGGCCGTGACGGGCGCGAGACCGGCGATGCCGTCATGCGGCCGCGCGTTCAGCCGGGCGACGGCGCGAAAGGCACGATCGGGCGACGGGAAATACGGGACTCCGAGCGCTCGCAGCGCGGTGATGAAGTGGGACGGCACCGGCGCTCCCTCGTCGAGCCCCGCGAAGATCACTGCCTTTGCGGGGGCGAGCGCGCGGATCGCCTCAATGATCGGCTCGAATTTGAGCTTCGCGGTCGCCGCATCGGTCTGGATGATCCCGAGGATGATCGCGCTGAAACGATCGTCGGCGAGCAACGGCGCAAGCGTGCGGCGATAGAGATCGGGATCGACCAAGGATTGCGCGGTCAGGTCCATCGGATTGCTGACCGGAATGAAATCCGGCATCGCGGAGCGCAGGGCGGCGCTCGTTTCGGGCGCGGGAGCAGGAAGATCGAGCCCGATCGCCTCGCACAGATCGAGCGCCAGCGCCTTGAACGCGCCCGATTCGGTTAGCACCGCCGCGCCGCCCGGCGCGAGCGGGCCGCAGCGGATCGCGAGATCGATCACGTCGGCAAGTTCCTCCAGCCCGCCGACCAGCACGACGCCGGCATGTTCGGCCAGCGTCTTCATCACCTGCCAGTCGCCCGCCATCGCGCCGGTATGCGTCGCGGCGGATTCGCGCGCCGCGCTCGACCGGCCCGGATGCAGCAGCATGATCGGCTTGCCCGCCGCGCGCGCCTTAGCCGCGAGCGCGAGGAAACGCCGTGGCTGGCGGAATTGCTCGACGATCAGCGCGATGACCCGGGTGTGCGGCGCATCGATCAGGTGATCGAGATAATCCTCCGCGCCCGATGCCGCCTCGTTGCCGGTCGAGACCGAGATCGAGATGCCGAGCCCCTTGGACATCAACGTAGTGCCCAGCACCACCGCCATCGCCCCCGATTGCGAGACGATGCCGACGCCCGGCCGGTCGCCTAGCCGCTCGGCGGGGGTCTTGACGAAGGTGAGCGCGATCCCGTCGACATAATTGGTCATGCCGAGGCAGTTCGGCCCCTCGATCACCATGCCGCTGTCGGCGGCGATCCGCGCCAGTTCACGCTGGACGGCGAACCCTTCCTCGCCGCCCTCGGCGAAGCCCGCCGCGAAGATCACCGCCGCGCCGACATCGCGCCGGGCGAGCGCGCGCACCGTGTCGAGCACAGCCGCGCCGGGAATCGCGAGCACCGCCGCATCGACGCCGATCGGCAGATCGTCGACCGAGCGCAGGCATAACCGGCCGGCCAGCATGTCGTGCTTCGCGTTGATCAGGTGGATATCGCCGGCAAAGCCATGCAGCTCCAGATTGGCGAGCACCTGATTGCCGAGCGCGCCGGTGCGTTCGGACACGCCGAGAATGGCGACCGAGCGTGCCTTCAGCAGGCGATCGAGCGCGCGCGCGCCGGGCGGCGCGATCGTGGCGGCGACCGTCATGCCTCGCGCGCCTTCTGCTTGCTCGTGTCATAGGCGCCGAGACCGGGCTTGAAGGTCTTGTCGTCGATGAACTGCCTGATGCCTTCCTTGCGGCCTTCATTGTCCTGACTGTTGGCGGCTTCCTGCGCGCGGATCAGATAATCCTCGGCATTGTCGTAAGTCATCTCGCCGACCCGCCGGATCGCATCCTTGGTCGCCTTGAGCGCGACCGGATTCTTCTTGAGCAGCACGGTCGCGACCGCGGTCACGCGCGCCCTGAGATCGGCGAGCGGCAACGCCTCGTTGACGAGGCCCCAGGCGGCGGCAGTTTTGCCGTCGACATTCTCGCCCATCATCGCGTGGTACATCGCCTTGCGGAACGGCATCAGCTCGGTCGCGACCTTGGTGGCGCCGCCGCCGGGCAGGATACCCCAGTTGATCTCGGAAAGGCCGAACTGCGCGTCTTCCGCCGCATAAGCGAGATCACAGGCGAAGAGAGGGCCATACCCGCCGCCGAAGCACCAGCCATTGACCATCGCGATCGTCGGCTTCTGATACCAGCGCAGCCGCCGCCACCAGCCATAGCTCTCGCGTTGCGCTTGGCGCGTGGCGCCGAGCCCCTTCGCCTCGGTCTCGCGGAAATATTCCTTGAGGTCCATGCCCGCCGACCAGGCGGTGCCCTCGCCGGTAAGCACCAGCACGCCGACATCGTCGCGATATTCGAGCGCGTCGAGCACCCCCATCATCTCGCGGTTGAGCGTGGGGGACATGCAATTGCGCTTCTCGGGCCGGTTGAAGGCGACCCAGGCGATGCGATCGACGATGTCATAGGCGACGGTGCCCAGCGGGGATGTCTCGGTCATTGGATTTTCCATTCCGTGCGTTGAAGTGAGTCAGATGGGAAAGTGGCCGGGCTGGGTCTCGATCGTGATCCAGCGCAGCTCGGTGAAGCTGTCGATCCCGGCCTTGCCGCCGAAGCGGCCGTAGCCGGAGGCCTTGGTGCCCCCGAACGGCATCTGCGCCTCGTCGTGTACGGTCGGGCCGTTGACGTGGCAGATGCCCGATCTGATCTGGCGCGCGACGCGCAGGCCGCGCGCGGTGTCGCGCGTGAAGACAGCAGCGGAGAGCCCGTATTCAGTATCGTTGGCGAGGACGATCGCCTCGGCCTCATCCCTCGCGCGGATCACCGCGACGACGGGCCCGAAGCTTTCGTCGCGGAACAGCTTCATCGCGGGCGTGACGCGGTCGATCACGTGCGCGGGCATCAGCACGCCGTCGGCCGCTCCCCCTGCCAGCATCTCCGCGCCCGCCGCGAGCGCGTCTTCGATCAGCGCCGTCACGTGCGCGACGGTCCTGCGATCGATCACCGCGCCGAGCGGCGCCTTGCCTTCGCTCGGATCGCCGACCGCCATCGTATCGACCTTGCGCGCGAACTTCTCGACAAAGGCGTCGGCGATCGCATCGAGCACGATGATCCGCTCGGTCGACATGCAGATCTGCCCGGAATTCATGAACGCGCCGAACGCCGCCGCCTTCACCGCCTCGTCGAGATCCGCATCCTCGAGCACGATCAGCGGCGCCTTGCCGCCAAGTTCAAGCAGCACCGGCTTGAGATACTCGGCCGCGCGCTTCGCGATGATGCGGCCAACCGCAGTCGATCCGGTGAAGTTGATGCGGCGCACTGCGGGATGATCGATCAGCGCGCCGACCACTGCGCCGGCATCCTCGGGCGCGTTGGTGACGATGCCGACGCTGCCCTCGGGCAAGCCGCCCTCGCGGAACGCGGCGACGATGAGGCCGTGGGTGCGTGGGCATTGCTCGCTCGCCTTGAGGATCACGGTGTTGCCGCAGGCGAGCGGCACCGCGATCGCGCGCACGCCGAGGATGATCGGCGCGTTCCACGGCGCGATGCCGAGGATCACGCCAATCGGTTCGCGCAAAGCCATCGCGATGCAGCCGGGCTTGTCCGAGGGGATGACCTCGCCGCAGATCTGAGTGGTGATCGCCGCTGCCTCCCGCACGATGCCGATCGCAAGATTGAGATTGAACCGCGCCCAGCCCTCAGTGGCACCGATCTCGGCGACCATCGCATCGACGAAGTCCGGCGCTTTGGCCTGCATTGCGTCCGCCGCGCCCATCAGCAGACGTCGCCGCTCATTCGGCCCGAGCGCGGACCAGCCGGGAAAGGCTTCCGCCGCCTCATCGGCGATCGCGGCCGCGTCGGCTGGGCTATTGGCGGGCGCCGTCGAGGCGACCTCGCCGGTGATGGGATTCAGGCGCGTGAAGATTCGGGTATCGATGCGCTCGTCGAGGATCGCGCTGATCATGGCTATTCCTTTTTGTAATGCTGCCGTGGCGGCAGGCGTCGCTATTTGATCGCGATCGGATTGACCGGCGCGCCAGTGCCCTGGACGACCTTGAGCGGGGCGGCGGTGTACAGGAACGTCCACTGCCCATCGGCCGCGCAATCCTCCGCGAGCGGATCGAGCTGCGCGATCTCGGTGAAGGCGACGCCGAGATTGCGCATCAACGCGTTGTGGAGCGGCATTGCGACTCCCGAGACCGGATCGATCGAGGTTTCGTTGCCGATCGTGTCGGTGACGAAATTGGGGATCTCCATGTCGCGGAACCATTCCACCAGCGCAGGGCTGAACGTGAGCCCGGGCTCGACATAATCAGCGTAGAACTCCGCCGGATCGCGCGTATAGAACGAACCGACCCAGCCGGTACGGATCAGCAGGATGTCCCGTTTCTCGATCAAGACGCCCTGCGCGTCGGCAGTCGCCATCAGGTCTTCGTGATCGAAGGTTTCGGCGCGGTCGAGATGGAGCTTGCCGCGATGTCGGGCAATATCGAGCAGGATGCCTCGACCGACCACACCGCGCTCCGCTATCGGTAGGACGCTTGCCTTGGCGAGCCCGCCGATGGTCGATTTCGCGTCATAGCCGTTATACAGCTGGTCGTCGTACCAGACATGGCCGAGCGCATCATATTGCGTTGAACCCTGCAGGTTGAGGATCATCATGTCGTCGGCATATTCGGGCTGGGCAGGCGTGGCGTCCATCTTCCCGCTCAGGAAATCGCCCTTGTCGAGGATGTTGAAGCGCTGGAGCGGGGCGCGTCCCGGCCATAACGGGTCGCCTTGCGGGCGGCCCATCTGAACCTGCAGCGTGAACGTCTTCCCCTGCTGCACGGCGCTTACGCCGCGCAGAACTTGCGCCGTGTCGAGGTAGTTGAGCGAGCCGACTTCGTCATCGGGGCCCCATTTGCCCCAATTGGTCGGCATCCCGTGAAGGAGCGAGCGGATACTCGGATTTTCGGTGGACTCCAGATTGCACATATCCCTCTCCCTCCGATCAACGACCGGACAAAGCTTTATTTGGGAATGGCAACCGAGGAAAAACCGCTTCCTTCAGTTGTGGTTCGTCTCGCACGGTTGGAAAGCGCCGTCAAGACGGATGGGCGCCCGCTCGGGCCGCAAAAATTTCCGCGCATTGTTGCTGCAGCATTTCGATGAACCGCAAGGTGGCGGCCGAGCGCGAGCGTTCGCGAGCAGTTGCGACCACCCACGTGATCGCGACGCCCTGGATGGGCGCCGCCGAGACCAGGCCGCGATCCAGCGCCTCGCTCGCGGCGCCGAGAGTCGCGACGGTATAGCAGCCGCCAGCGCCGACCAGATCGATGCTGAGCGGCAGCGCATCAGCCTCAATACGAATGTTGAGATCGATCCCGGCGCGTGCAGCCAGCCGGTCGAGCAACTTGCGAAAACTATTCGGCTGGCTCGCGATCAGCAGCGGCAAGCCCTTTAGATCGACGATCTGGCGGGGCTCGTCCATGCAGAGCGATGCCTCGATCGGGCCGACCAGGCACAACGGGTCGGTGGCGAGGGGAATAGTGTCGAGACCGTCGAGTACCTCTATCGTCGGCACCACCGCGGCGTCGACCTGATTGTTGCTGACGAGATCGCGCAGCACTAGCGTCGTTGCCTCGACCATGCGGATACGCACCGCCGGATGATCGCCGCAGAATCGCCGCACGACAGGCACGACCGCGAAGGTGCGCAGCGAGGGTGTCGTGCCGACCACTAGGCTGCCGCTCGGTTCGTTGGCATGCGCGCGCGTGTCGCTGCCGAGCGCGTCGATCTGGCGAAGGATGCCGAGGCTCTGCTCGCGGAAATAGAGGCCTGCTTCCGTAAGTACGGCACCGCGCCGGTGGCGGATCAAAAGAGGTACACCGAGCTCGTGCTCAAGCAGCTGAATCTGCGTCGTAATCGAGGGCTGCGCGACGCGCAGCTTCTCCGCCGCGCGGGAAAAACCGCCAGTTTCGGCGACGGCGAGGAAATAACGGATCGCTCGTAGGTTCGGCATAAGATATATGATTATCCTATTGTAACGATCGAAACAATATCGTTGCCTGATACCTTCTTCCCCCGGTAATCACCTCCTCCTCAGGGAATGGTTGAATGTCATCGTCGTGATGCGGGAGCCGGAAGACCGCTCCGCCCCGCAAGGCGCCGAAAGTCCGAGATCAAGTACCGGCAAACAGCTGCCGGCGAAGCGATTCGACGGAGGCGCAATGCGTCGCCGTCGTCACGCTTACGAACAAAAAAAAGAGGGGAGTTTTCCATGTCCACAGGATTGAATCCGCGCTCTGCGAGGGCAAACGGCGCGAGCATGCTGGCGCTCGCCGTAGCAGGCGGCGCGCTCCTCGCCGGCGGCGTGGCGCACGCGCAAACCGCGTCGCGATCCAACGACAGCGCTACCGAAGTCGGCGACATCATCGTGACCGCGCAGAAGCGCGAGGAAAAGCTTAATAATGTCGGGATTGCGGTGGCCGTGCTGGGCGCGGATCGTCTCGAAAAAGCCGGCTTCAGCGATCCGTCCGACCTGTCGCGGATCGTGCCGGGCTTCACTTATGCCGATTCCAGCCTCAACACGCCGATCTACACGTTGCGCGGGATCGGCTTCAGCGACACCAGCCTCGCGGCGAGCAGCACCGTCAGCGTCTATGAGGACGAGGTCGCCTATCCGTTTCCTATCACCACCAAAGGCGCCGCCTTCGATCTCGAGCGCGTCGAGGTGGTCAAGGGACCGCAGGGCACGCTTTATGGCCAGAACACGACGGCGGGCGCGATCAACTATATCGCGCACAAGCCGACCGATACCTTTTCGGCGGGGGTCGATCTCGGCTTCGGGCGGTTCAATCATCTCGAAGCGGGCGGCTTCGTCAGCGGGCCGTTGACGGAGCAGATTCGCGCGCGCCTGGCGCTCAAATCGGATACCGCCGACGGCTGGCAAGTTAGCCAGACGCGGCCGGGCGACCGCAACGGCAAGGTCCGCAAGTTGACCGGCCGCCTGATCGTCGATGCCGATCTCAGCGCCGCGCTCCGCGTGTCGCTCACCGCGGAAGGCTGGAGCGACCACGGCCAGACGCAGGCGCCGCAGCTTCGCGCGCTCGACATCGAATTTCCCGGCAATGCCGATCCCGCGCTGCTCGCCACGCCGATCCCGCCACGCGATCCGCGTATCGCCGACTGGAGCACCAATCTCGATCGGCTAAAGCATGACGAATTCGGCCAGCTTGCGGGCCGGATCGATTGGGATCTCAGTGACAAAATCACGATCACGTCACTAACCGCTTATTCGCATTTCAAGACCCGCGCGAGCAACGAATATGATGCGACCGCGGTCAACATCTTCTCGAACACGACCGGCGGCAAAATCAGCTCGTTCTCGCAGGAACTGCGGCTGGCGGGCGAGAGCGATATCGTCAAATGGGTGGTCGGCGGCAACTACAGTCATAGCGACACGCACGACACCAATGAGGTCGTCGGCGCGAACACCTCCGCGAACCGGCCGCCGGCCGGAACCACGGTCAAAAGCGCCAATAATTTCGCCGACCAGAAGATCTCCGCGATCGCCGCCTTCGCATCGGCGGACTGGCACCTGACCGACACGCTCTCGCTGACGACCGGCGCACGCTACACCAGCTTCAAGGCGGATTTCCGGGGGTGCGCCGGCGATTCGGGCGACAACACGCTTTCGCCGATCATCCAGTTTGTCAGCAATTCGGTGCGCTCTGGCGCTGGCCTGCCGCTGCTGCCCAATTCCGCCTTCACGCCCGGCATCTTCCAGACCGGCACCTGCACGACCTTCGTGAACCCCAACGGCAATGCGAGCCTGACCGCCACACCCGGGCTCACGATCGCCGAGCTCAAAGAGCATAACGTCTCGTGGCGCGGCGCGCTCGACTGGAAGCCGATGCCTGATACCCTGCTCTACGTCTCGGTCAGCCAAGGCTATAAATCGGGCAGTTTCCCGACCTTGCCGTCTACCAGCTACACGCAATATGATCCCGCCCGGCAGGAAAAAGTCCTCGCTTACGAAGTGGGCGCGAAAGCCAAGCTGTTCGACCGTCGGGTCCAGCTCAACGTCGCCGGCTTCTACTACGATTATCGCGACAAACAACTCCGCGGTTTCTTCCGCGATCCGATTTTCGCGACGCTGTCGCGGCTTACCAACGTGCCTAAATCGCATCTTTACGGGATCGAGGCAGATCTCAGCGCGGTGCCGGTGCGCGGCCTCGCGGTGACGGCATCGGGATCGTACATCAAAACAAGGATCGACGATTATATCGGCCTCGATTCCAAGGGCGTGGTGACGAACTATGCTGGCCGAATCCTCAGCTATTCGCCCGAATGGCAGTTCAATGCTGACGCCGAATATGGCTGGGCACTTACGGGCAAGATCAACGCTTTCGTCGGCGGCAGTTATGCCTATCGATCCTCGGCTTCGGCGGTCTTCGGCGAGGATCCCCGGCTGACGATCGATGCCTACAACACCTTGGATCTGCGCGCGGGAATCGAGAACAAGCAAGCCGGGTGGCGTGTATTGGTCTATGCCGACAACGTAACGAACGAGTATTACGTTAATAATCTTGTCCCGCTCTACGACACGATCAAAGCCTATGCAGGTATGCCCGTCACGTACGGTGTGCGGCTTCATTATGCGTACTGACCGATCAGGGCGCCAAACGAAATCAAACCATAGCGAGGGTGCAACTCTATGCTGCTAACTGGAAAGCTCGCCTTTATCACGGGCGGCGGCGGCGGCCTCGCCGCGGCGATTGCCCGGGCTTTTTGCGACGAAGGCGCCGCGGTCATCCTTGCCGATCTCGATCCGCAGGCTGCGGAGCGCTCCGCGCAAGCGTTGCGCGAAACCGGCGCGACGGCTCATGCCTTTCCGATCGACGTGACCGATCTCGCCGGCTGCGAGGCGCTCGCGGTGCGGATCGCGGGGGAAATCGGGCAGGTCTCGATCCTCGTCAATTCCGCCGGCGTATCGGGCGCGGCGCCGATCGATCGCGATGACGCGCCAGCGATCTGGCATCGCCAGATCGACGTCAATCTGTCGGGCACGTTCCATGTCTCGCGGGCCTTTTTCGGGCATTTGTGCGCGACCAAAGGCACCGTCATCAACCTGGCATCGATCACCTCGTTCATCGCCTACACTTCGTCTTACGGTTATATGGCCTCGAAGGCCGGCGTGGTGCTGCTGACCCAGTCGCTCGCCAAGGAGTTCGCACCGCACGGCATTCGCGTGAACGCGGTTGCGCCGGGCGTGATCAATACCGAGATGACCGCCACGCGCCGCGCCAATACCGAGGCGATGGCCGACCTGTTCTCGCGCACGCCGCTCAAGCGCACCGGAGAACCTTCCGAAGTCGCGCGGCCGATCGTGTTCCTCGCCTCCGAAATGGCGAGCTACATCACCGGCGTGACGCTGCCGATCGACGGCGGAATGCTCGCGGTCTGAGCGATTGCGATGACCCTCCCCGCATCTCCACCTGCCGGCGCCGATCGTCGCAAGTCCATTGACTGCGGCGACCGGATGCTCGCCCGACTCGACCAGGGCGCGGGCGATCCTATCCTGTTGCTGCACGGCTGGCCCGAATTTTCGGGCGTATGGGAGCCGGTGATGGCGCGGCTGGCCGATGGCGGATTCCGCACAATCGCGCCCGATCTGCGCGGGTTCGGCGCGAGCGGCGCGGCGGACACCGCGCCCTCGTCCGAAGTCGGCGAGGATGTGCATGCCCGCGACATGTGGCGGCTGGTCGATGCGCTCGGGATCGGGCGGTTCGGGATTGTCGGGCACGATCTCGGCGCGGTGATCGGGCAGGCGATGGCGCGACAGATGCCCGATCGCATCGTGGGGCTGTTCTTCTTCGATTGCCCGCATGGCGGCATCGGCAAGCGCTGGGGCGAACCGGCGCAGATCCACGAGAACTGGCATTTCGATTTCCACCAGATGCCGTGGGCGGCGGACCTGATCGGCTCCTCGCGCGAGACGTGCCGGACGTATCTCGCGCATTTCCTCGATCACTGGGCGGAGCGGCCGGGCGTGTTCGATCATGTGCTCGATCGCTGGGTGGACGAGTATATCAAGCCCGGCAATCTGCAGGGCGGGTTCAACTGGTATGTCAGCCGCGGACCAGCGCGCGCGAAGGCGATGTGCGACGGCCCGGCCGCCGCCACCCCGATCGCGACGCCGACCTGCGTGCGCTGGGGTGCGGCGGATCGCGCGCTGCCCGCAGCCTGGGGCGAGACGCTGCCCGGATATTTCAGCGATCTCGATTTCGCAGCCTTTCCCGAGGCCGGCCACTTTCCGCATTTCGAAAGGCCCGACGAGGCCGCCGCAATGATCGCGGATTTCTTCTCACGCCATTTTTGCGAGGAAGCCCCGCAATGCTGAAACGTGTCGTCCTCAATCGCCGCCGGCCGGACCTGAGCCTTGCGCAGTTCGGCACACACTGGCGCGACGCGCACGGGCCGCTGCTGGCCGGGATTCCCGATTACCACGATTTCGTCTCGCGCTATCTGCAGGATCATGTCGGGGCCACGGCGCCGTTCGGGCGAGCCTTCGATTATGACGGCATTACCGAGATCTGGCAGAAACGCGCCGACGCGCTCGAGCGGAGCTTCGCGACGACGGCGGCGTACCGCGAACATGTCATGCCCGATGAACTGCGGTTCGCTGACCGCGGCGGCGCGATCGCCTTCTTCTCGCGCGAGACGGCCGGGTGGGGCGTGCCGCGCGGCGCCAAGCTTATCGTACTTGTGTCGCGCGACGGCGGCGTTTCGGACGCGGATTTTGCGGCGGCGCTGGGCGGCTGGTTCAACACGCTAGCGCAGTTGGACGGCGTCGCGGGCGCCGTGCTCGACACGATCCTCGCCGAGACGATCGTGAGCCTCGACGGCGGGGAGCCGGCCGAGCGCTTCACCTTCATGCTGAGTGTCTGGTGCGTGGCCGAGGCTTGCGACGCGGTCGCCGCATCGGTCGGCAGGCATGTCGCGGTCGCGCCGTTCCACCATCCGGCTTCGGTCGTCGCGGGCTATTTCGAGGAAGTCGAATTCTTCGACGAGCGCCCGACCGACGCGGTCCTGACTACAAAAGCCCCGGCGTGATCCTCATCGTCGCCCGATACGACATGCGACACGCCGACCGCGCCGCGATGATCGAGCTGATCTGCGAAGTCGCGCCGAAAACGCGCGCGGAGCCGGGCTGTCTTGCCTTTCATTTTGGCTGGGACGCGGAAGCGCTCGACCGGCTGCATCTCTTCGAATGCTGGGCCGATCGGACGGCGATCGAGGCGCATTTCACGACGCCGCATTTTCACGCCTTCATGGATCGCTACGCGACCTTCGCAAAGCAAAACGTGCGGCGCGAGCGCTTCGAAGCCGCCGCCGCCGAGCCGTTCCAACCACCGCGATAGCCGCGCGCCGATCCGACAACGACGAACGAGACCAGCGACAAGGTCGATTTAGGGGAGAGATGCCATGATTGTTCAGAACTTGATGGCCGGCACCGCGCTGGCGATGTGCCTGATGCAGGCGACGGGAGCCGCCGCCGAAACGGCCACGAAAACGCCCACTGACGCGACGCCCACGCAGACGTCGCCGCCCGCCGCGCCGGCCGGCAGCAACATCCTCGACGGGGACATCGTCGTGACGGCGCGCAAGACCGTAGAGCGAGCCCAGGACGTGCCGATCTCGCTGGCCGCGATCGGCGGCGATACGCTGGCGCAGAAAAATATCCTGCAGATCCAGGATCTCACCAAGTTGGTCTCTAATTTCCGCCAGAGCAACGGATCGATCGGTGCCTTCCGCATCATCCGCGGCGCCGGCGCGGCGGGATCGAACTATGCGTTCGAGCAATCAACCGGCCTGTTCTTCGACAACGTCTCGTACGGTCGCAACGTCGATGGCCGCCTGCCGATCTTCGATGCGGAGCGCGTCGAGGTCCTGCGCGGGCCGCAGGTGCTGACCTTTGGCAACAGCACGACCTCGGGCGCGGTCAGCGTCACCTCGCGCCGCCCGGGGAATGAACTGGCGGCCGATCTCCTCGCATCGTACGAGTTCGAGGCGCATGAAATGGTAGTGCGAGGCGGCATATCGCTGCCGATCATTGATGGCCTCGCGATCCGGTTGTCCGGTTACGGCGAGAAGCTCGACAAGGGCTGGCTGCACAATTCCGCGCCCGGTTCGGAACCGAACGTGCCGTTGCTGCGCAATTACGGCCTGCGCGCGCTGCTCGCGGCAGACCTCGGTCCCGACACAAAGCTGATCCTGAAATACGAGATTGATCGCTCCAGGGGCATCGGCAGCGAGCTCAAGGCAGTCTACAATCCCGGCCTGAACATCGAGGTGGTCAATCCCGGCCTCAATCTCGAGACGCAGAAGGCGCAGCCAGCGCCGTTCAACATCCCGAACGACAGCCTGCATCTGATTGCGCACACGTATTTCGGCGAGCTTTCAAGTAAACTGGGCGGCGCCGACATCGTCTCGACCACGGCCTATACTGACTATAACTATTCGCAGATCGCCGACGCCGACTTCGGCCCGTTCGCGATCGGCGCGCAGCAGCCGGCCGATCGTTACCGCCAGTTCAGCGAGGAAGTCCGGCTGAGCGGCAACGTCACTGATGCGCTGCACGTGATCGGCGGCGCCTATTATCAGTATGAGAACCAGCGCGCGCAGAGCCTGCTCAGCCGCAACACCCCGCCAATCAGCTGGGGCCGCTACGGCTTGCTGACCACGCATGCCAATCAATGGTCCTTCTATGGTGATGCGACTTACAAGGTGACGCCGCAGATCACGCTGGAGCTCGGCGCCCGCTACACCACCGTCACCCGCAATGCCGACCAGACGCTCCGCGCGACCTTGCCGCTGACGACGATCATCGATCCGACCAAGGAAAGCCCGATCGCATCGGCCGCGACGATCATCCCGCACGATTTCAGGGGCTTCAAGCTGACCGAGGATCGTCTCCAGCCGCAAGCGGTGATCTCGTTCAAGCCCAGCCGCAACATCAATATTTTCGCCAAATGGGTGCGCGGTGCCAAGGCCGGCGGTGTCGACGCCAATCCGGTCAACCCGACCCGCGATTCCGCCGTGTTCCGCCCCGAGACCGCAGAATCCTTCGAAGGCGGAATCAAGAGCTTCCTGTTCGACCGGCGGCTCGAGTTGAACGTCGTCTTGTTCAGCGCACGCTACAAGGATCTGCAGGTCAGCGCCTATAATTCGAACATCAACGCCTTCGAGGTGCGCAACGCCGGCTCGTCGATCAGCAAGGGCGTCGAGACTGACTTCGTGCTGGCGGTGACGCCGCAACTCAAACTGAGCGGTAACCTCGCCTATCTGGACGCACACTACATCGATTTCGCCAACGCGCCGTGCCCGCCCGAGGCGACGACGCCGTTCTGCAATCTGTCGGGTACCCCGACGCCGTTCAGCGCGAAATGGTCGGGCTCGGGATCGATCGACTATACGGCACCGGTCGGTCCGGTTGTCGTCCATGGCGGGGTCACGGCGAATTTCAGGACCAACTATAATGCGTCGCTGATTAACGATCCTTACGCCAACCAGAAGGGTTTCGTCCTGCTCGATGCCCGGCTCGATTTGACCACGCCCAACGACCGGTGGCGGGTCTCGCTGTTCGGCGAGAATCTGACGAACAAGATCTACACCGACTTCCTCGCGACTGCTTCTTTCCTGCCACGGGTTCGCGGCGGGCCGATCAGCCGGCCCCGGCAGATCGGCATCCAACTCGGCTTCAAATACTGATGCTGGCTGTGGGTGAACCAATCGCGACCGCAGGCGTGGCGGCGAACGGGGCCTCATACCCGTCCGCCGGGCGCGGCCGTTATCTGGTCTGCGTGTTGACACTGGCTTATGCGATCTCGTTCATCGACCGCCAGATCTTCAGCTTGCTCGTCGCACCGATCCGCGCCGATCTGGCGTTGAGCGATACCGATCTCAGCCTGTTGCAGGGTTTCGCCTTCGCCGTCTTCTACACCGGTTTCGGCCTCCCGCTCGGCTTCCTCGCCGATCGGCTGAACCGCCGCAACCTGATGATTTTCGGCATCGTCACCTGGAGCCTGGCCACGTCGGCGGCGGCGTTCGCGCACAGTTACGGCTTTCTCTTCCTCGCTCGCATGCTGGTCGGCGCGGGCGAGGCGGCGCTGTCGCCGGCAGCCTATTCGATGCTGTCCGACAGTATCGCGCCGGATCGCCGCGCGCGGGCGCTGTCGATCTACGCGTCGGGCATCTTTCTCGGATCGGGGCTTGCGCTGATGCTCGGCGGCTCGATCGCGTCTTCCGCAGATCAGCTCAGCGGGCTCGCCGCCGGCTGGGGGGTGAAGATGCAGGGCTGGCAGATCGCCTTGCTGGTCGCCGGCCTGCCCGGCTTACCGGTGACGCTATTGCTGGCGACGCTGCCCGAACCCGGACGCGGCGAGCGTGCCGTGCCGGCGGATGGCCGGCCGAGCTTCGCGCTCTCGCTGCGGCTCATCCGCCGCCGCTGGCTCGATTATGCGATAGTGATCGCCGCGCTCGCGCTGCTCAGCACGGTTTTCTATGGCTTCTTCGCCTGGTTTCCGACAATCGTGATGCGCCGCTACGGCTGGTCGGCAGCACGGTTCGGCTGGCATTTCGGTCCGATCGTGTTGCTGCTCGGCCCCGCCGGCATGTGGCTGGGCGGGTGGATAACCGATCGCCGCGCGCGCGCTGGTCGCGCCGCGCCGGCACTGTTACCGATGGGTGCGGGCCTCGTCGCGGTGCTGGTGTTCGGCTTGGCGCTTGCGGCGGCCTCGGACGTAACCGTGGCGCTGCTGCTGTCCGCGCCGCTGATGTTGGCGCTGGCGCTGCCGAGTTCGCTCGGCCCGACCTTCCTCCAGGCAATCACGCCCAATGAGGCGCGCGGGCTCATCACCGCTTTGTATCTGTTCGGCGTCAATCTGATTGGCCTCGCGCTCGGGCCGACGCTGGTCGCGTGGCTGTCCGACACGATCTTTGCCGGCCATCTCGCCTTCGGCCTCGCGTTGACGGTGATCGCCGTCATGCCGCCGGCGATCGTGCTGATCCTCGGGCTCAACGCAAAATTGGAGCATTCCTGATGCGCGCCTCGATCCCGCCAGCGTCGGTCGATGTCATCATCGAGCAGATGCGGCATGCCCCGGGTCTCGCGCGCCTGAGAAGCCTGTCCGACAGTTTCGCGGCGGCAACCGACGACGCGATGGCCACGATCGTCAGCGAGGCCGCGAAATTCGCAGCGAAGGAACTCGGCCCGCTCAATCTCGCGATGGACGATACGGGCGCTACGCTGGTCGACGGCCGCGTTGCGACCGCGCCCGGCCACGCCGCGGCGTGGCGGTCGTTCGTCGCGCAGGGCTGGCCCATGCTTGAACATGCCGAGGTCATTGGCGGGCAAGGCCTGCCCCGGCTGCTGGCGATCGCCGTGCAGGAAATATTCGATCGCCACTGCCCGGCGTTCGGCATGCTCCCGGTGGCGCAGCGCTCCGCCGTGAAACTAGTCGATCAATTCGGACCGGACCACGTGCGGGCCGAGTGGCTGCCCCTGCTCGTCTCGGGCGATTGGGGCGCGACGATCTGCATATCCGAGGCCGGCGCCGGATCCGATGTCGGCCGCATTCTCACCAGCGCCCGCCCGCGCGGCGACGGGAGCTGGGCGGTTTCGGGCGAGAAGATGTGGATCTCGTTCGGAGATCAGAATCTCACCGCGCGGATCGGGCATTGCCTGCTGGCCCGAACGCCCGGCGCCGCGCCGGGGCCGGCCGGCCTCAGCCTCTTTCTCGTGCCCGACTGGTTGCCGGAGCCGGACGGATCGCCGCGCCGGAACGGGATTTCGGTCCGCCGGATCGAGAGCAAGCTCGGCCTTCACGGCTCGCCGACATGCGCGCTCGGCTTCGACGACTCCACAGGGTGGCTGCTCGGCACCGAGGGGCGTGGGCTGGCACAGATGTTCGCGATGATCACCAGCATGCGGCTGGCAGTCGGGGCGCAAGGGCTGGGTATCGCCGCCGGATCAGCCGATCTCGCGATGCTGTATGCGCGCGAACGCCGGCAGGGTGGCGGCGGCGCGGTAGCACAACCGATTATCGAACATCCCGACGTCCAGCGCGAATTGGCGGGGCAGGCGGCAACCACGGAGATTTTGCGGGGCTTGCTGTATGCGCTTGCCGTTCAAGCCGATCTCGCTGCCCACGAGCCGGACGATAAGGCGCGTCGCGATGCCGAATCGCTATCGCAATGGCTGCTACCGATCGTAAAAACCTTTGGCGCAGATTCGGCCTTCAACGTCTCCAGCAGTGCAATGCAAGTGCTGGGGGGAGCAGGCTATACCGGCGACTGGCCGGTGGAGCAGAATTTGCGCGATTCACGCGTGTTGTCGATTTTTGAAGGCGCTACTGGAATTCAAGCCTTGGATTTGGTCGAACGTCGGTTGTTGCGCAGCGATGGCTTGGAGATTTTTCGAACGATGGCGCGTGACACCGCAAATTCAGGGGATGGCGCGGGATTACTTTTCCCTTGCCTTGACCTTCTCGATGATGCCGCAACAAGGCTTATATCATTCGACAGCAATAGGGATCGGCGGGCGGCCGCGACATCATTTTTGCGCCTATCCATACTGGCCGCAGGCGGTTGGATGGCCGCGCACCTATTACGGCTGTCCTCGGGTCGCCCAACAAATAAACGCCTCCGTGCAAGCGCGATGCAATGGTTAAGCGATATCGAAGTTCGCGCTGCGGTCGAACATTGGAAGATTATCGCGGGAGAAAAATCTATTTCGAGCTTTCACGACCTGTGAAGAAATTAATGTTCTAGTTCCGTTATAATTAATTACGAAGGATATAAGGAAGTTAAACTGCGAACCATTTTTAATATTGTCTTTCCGTTCGTTGCTGGTCAACGGCCCGCCCAAAATCAATTTCCTCAGATGGGGTAGTTGTTGTGTCGGCTAGCTTCCGGACCAAGCAGCAAAATTGTGCGCACTCTTCGCCGCACTGTGGAAGAGCAGTGGCGACCGTAAATGTTGCGCAACGAGCGCGGTAAGCTTTCCCGTCGATCAACGGCCCGTCCGGACTTCAACCAGCTTGAAACATTCTTGAAGGTCGCGGAGGCGCGTAGCTTTGCCGAAGCGGCGCGCCAGCTTGGGGTGAGCCAGCCAGCCGTCAGTCAGACGATCGCCAGATTGGAAGAATTGTACGGTGGCGATCTGTTCGAACGACGCCGAGGCGCTCCGGTAGCGCTGACGCCGATCGGTCGGGCCGTCCTACCCACGGTGAAGCTGCTCCTTTTTACGGTCGACCGACATATTGATCGTGCTCTCGCCACTGCGCAGAGCAAGACAGGTTCTTTGGCAGTCGGTTTCTATCCAGGGCTCACCTCAAGCCCGCTCAGTGGCGGGATCGCGGAATTCCATAAAGCCTGTCCCGACGTGCAACTCCGCTTCGTAGAAGCCTCGCCCAGCGAGTTACATCGGCAGCTGAACGAGCGCGTTCTCGACATTACGTTCACCGCGCTGTTCCCCGAACTGACGAGTGGAGCCGTCGTGCAGGAGCGACTTTGGGAAGAACCACTGGTCGTCGGGATACGGGACGATCACCCGCTCGCGACAAGAGAGAACCTTCGTTGGGTGGACCTGTCGTCGCTTTCGATCCTCCTGCGTTCTCATCAGGGAGATCTGGCGGCCTATCGTGCAGTGACCTCACGAGCAGGAGACCAGCCGCTCGACTGCGAACTTCACGATGTTTCACGCAGCGCGCTCATCGAAATGGTCAGACTCGGGCTTGGTGCGGCGATCACGCTATCATCAGCGTCGGTACCACGCGATGGTATCGCCTTCCGACCAATCGTTGACGAAAATGCCTTTGTGGGAATCGACGCTGTCTGGCCGAAGGATGACCGGAATCCGCTGCGTCACCGATTACTAGCCTGCGTGCGAAAGCACGCATCCGCCGCCCAGCCGCCTATCTCTACGGCGTCCCGCGACTGACTTTCGCCGGCGTAATCAGATCGCAGGCGCTGATCCCAAGTACGACCGCAAATTTTCCAAGCAGCGTCACGCTCGGGGACACCTTGTTACGCTCAATGGACCCAAGATAGCGCAAACTGATGCCGAGCACGTGCGCCATTTCCTCCTGCGTGCGCCCCGTATCGTTGCGTATCCGCCTAAGATTGGTCGATAGAATTACCTTGAGGTCCATCGCCACTTGATCACAGCGTAGGCACGATCGTTCTAGGAACGATCGTGCCTATTCGTTATGGGTGGATCACGCCGCTACTCGGTACGGGATTGCTGATGTCCAAGCTGCCACCCACGATTGTCGATCGCCGCCGCGAGGCCGAAAGCCTAATCGAAATCGCTCGCGGGCTGCTCGACAGGCCTGAGGAGGAGATGGTCGTGAACTATCTCGATCACGCCATCGAAGCGCTGAATATGATTGAGCCTGATTCTCCGTCTGCATGAACGTGCCCCGCCGAGTCCGTCAGTTCTCGCCCCATTGCGAGAGGACCAAATCGCGACTCACCAAAACCCGGACCCGCGCACCCGGCCGCACCGTGATGGTCGGTTGCACGTCGAGCTGCCGGCTGACGATCTTGTCGCCCGCGCTTTCAACCGAGCGGCCCGCGCTCTCGCGAATGGCAAAGGCGATGTCCGCATTGTCGCCGCCGCCGGTGGTCGCGGCATTGGCCCCAACCCCGAACAAGGTCGACAGCAGCCCCGCCATCAGTAGCTTGCCAGTGTGATTGTTAACACGATCGGTGAGCCCTGACTGGCCTGCGGCATCGGTGCCCACCATCCGGTCAAGATCGAGCGAGCGGCCGTCGGGAAAGATCAGCCGTGTCCACACCACCAGCGCGCGCGATTGGCCGTAGCTGACTCGCGCGTCATAGACGCCGATCAGCCGGGTCCCTTGCGGTATCAGCCGCGTGCGGCCGGTCACCGTGTCGAACACGTCTTCGGTCACCTGCGCCACGACCTGCCCGGGAAGGTCGGAGGACAGCCCGGTGATCAGCGCCGCTGCGATCGTCGAGCCGGCCGAGACGACATAGCGACCGGCCGGTGCAGTCAGCCTCCCGCTGTTCACGGTCGGCTCGCGCGTCCCGCCGGCGACGAACGCCGCCTTGCGATCCTGGGCATCGCCATTGCCGGCCGGGGCCAGTTCGCCGGTTGCAGCCTGGCCGGGAGGGGGCGGCGGTTCGGCGCTGGCTGTCGCGGAGCGTGCGCCTTCGCTGGTGCCGGCGAACAGCTTGCTCGCCCGCGCGCTGTCGCGCTGCTGGCGGCGGCGTTGCTGCTCGGCCGACGCTTCATTGTTGGCCGTGCCCGGCGATGCTGGGGCCATACCGGAAAGCGGTGGGGTGGTGACCGGTTGGGGTGTCGTCGGCGGAGCGGCGATCCCGGCCGACGCGGTCCGTGCGAGATCGCCATAATCCTTCGGCGCATCCGCCAGCGCATCGGTATTGCGCCGTTCGACCGAGACCGTCTCTTGGTGGTCCTGGGTGCGATGGCTTGTGGTCAGGCTGTAGCCCAACGCCGCCGCCACGCCGAGCGCGCTGACGCCAGCCAGCGTTGCCAGCGCCTTGCGCGACAAGCGTCGCGGTGTCGGGGCGGCTGCGCGAGTCGCGATCGGCGGCCGCTTCTCAGCCGGGTCGCGGGCAAGTTCGTCCCGCTCGCTCACGACCGCGGCTCCCGAGCACGCGTCCGCTCGATGCGGACGATTTGCTGTTTCTTGGTGCCGAGTCTGAGTTCGGCGATCGAGAACAGGCGATCGACGACCATGTAGCGCCCGGACACGCGATAGTTGACGAGCTCAGCCTTGTTCTTCTCGCCGATCAGGAAAAGGGGCGGCAACTCGGTCTGCGCGATGTCTTGCGGGAACAGCAGATAGGTTTTGGCACCATCGTCGAACACCTGCACCGGCTTCCAGGGCGGCTTGGCGCCGGTCAGCCGGTATGCGAAATCGAGCCTGGCCGGATCGATGCCGGTCTGGACCTGGGTGTTGGCGACGGCCGTTGCCGCCTCGATCCGGGCGCGCACGGCGATCAACTCATCCTGCGGATAGGACCAGCCGACGCTCGCCATATACGTCGCGGGCGTCGAGCGCAGCTCGACATGATAGGTCCGCCGATCGGTGTTGATAACGAGGTTGGTTCTGATGCCCGGATCGGTGGGCTTTACCAATATGTGCGTTCGGCGCGTGGGGCCGGCTCCGCTTGCCGCTTCGCCGATCACCCAACGCACCGTGTCGCCGGCTGCGACCGCGCCGGAGTCCGACAGCGTTTCGCCTTCCTGCAGCATTATGTCGGTGACCTGACCGACCGCGGCATAGACCTGATAAAGGCCGCCCGGCGCATAGACAAACAACTGTGTCGCGCCTTGCCAGCCGGCGGCGCGCGCACTCACCCGGGCCGCATCCGTGGCTGCGGCAACCGGCCGTGCCGATGGCGGCGCCGATTGTGCCTGCGCCGCGGCGGCCGAAATCAAAAGCGGTGTGGCGAGCAATAATGTGCGCATGGTCATTCTCCGAGATCCTGGGACCAGTTGATGGCGTGGACGTAGAGCCCGAGCGGGTTGCGACCGAGCGTCGCCGCGTCGCTGGGCGTGCGGACGACGACGGTGAGTACCGCGGTCCAATGCGTCGTCGCCGCAAGCTGGCCATGGTCGTAGTGCCGCTCGTCCCAGGCGATACGGAAGCTGTCGGCGGACGCGCGCACGACATTCTTCACATCGACCGAGACCTGCTTGTCGGCAAGATCAGCAAACGGGTCATGGCCGCGGGCATAGTCGTTGAGCACGGCCGCCCCTTGTTCGGTCGTGAAATCATACGCCGCATTGAGATTCTGGCGGAGCACGATCGGGTCGGCCGGGCGCGAGCGCACATTCTCGATGAAGCGCGCGAGATGCCACGCGATCTGCGGATCCGTCGGGCGATAGTCGGACGTCGCCGGGGCGACGCCGCGCGCCGCGCCAAGCCGATCGACCTCGACCACATAGGGCACGATATGCGAGCCGAACCGCAGCCGCAGATTGTCGATGACCGACAGCGACAACAGCGCGGTCGCACCGAATGCCATCAGCCGCCAGCTTCGCGCCTGGACCCGCGCTGATCCGATACGGTCGTCCCACGCCTGGCCGGCACGCTGATAGGGGGTTTCGGGAACGGGCTCACGGCCGAAGCGCGATGAGGGACGGCGGAACGGGTTCATGAACGATCCTCCAGCGAGATATGGGCCGACCCGCCATGGTGGTCGGCGGAGCGAAGTGTGTGGGCGGCAAGTGTCGCGCCTTGGACCATGGCCTGGCGGCGACGCAGTTGCTTCGCCCACGACGGCGCGGGCGCCTCAGCAGGTGCCGTAGCGGGCGAGGATGGCGCTGTGCGATCGACGGTGGCATCCGGCGCAGCCTCGTTGGCGCCAGCGCCTCCGTCAGCGGTCGCCCCGGACGACCCACCAGATGCTGACGGACCGGCACCGCTATCGTCACCGCCCGAACCCGCTCCACCTCCCGGCGCTCCAGACGGTGGGGGAACCGTCGGAGCGCCGCCCGTCGGCGCCGGGGGAGCAGGTGGCGCTGACGAGGATCCACCGCCAGCCCCGGGGGAGTTGGGCGAACCGGCGGATCGGGAGAGGGTGGAGGCGGCGGCGGACCCGGCACGGCTTGCCAAGCCGGCAGCGCCCGCGACGCCCATCGTCGCGGCGGCGCCGATCCCGGCGACAGTAGCGCCGGTCGCGACTGCAGCGCCGGCACCAAGCTGGGGGCCGCCTGAGATCAGACCTGAGGCGATGCCGGGTCCGAAGATCGCGAGGCCGAGGAGTGTCAGCGCCGCCAGCGCGAGGCTCGCGACCTGTTCGATCGTCGGTTGCGCGCCGCCAAAGTCGATCACGAAATCGCGAAAGATGGTCGAGCCGATGCCGATGATGACCGCGAGCACCAGCACCTTGATGCCCGTAGCCATCACATTGCCGAGCACACGTTCGGCGAGAAACGCGGTGCGGCCAAATAGCCCGAACGGCACCAGCACGAAGCCGGCAAGCGTGGTCAATTTGAACTCGATCAGCGTCACGAACAGCTGGATCGCGATAATGAAGAAGGCGAGCAGTACGATCGCCCAGGCGAGCAGCAACACCGCGATCTGGACGAAGTTGGTGAAGATGCCGACCGGCCCGACCAGCAGCGAGGCCTGGTCGAGCAAGGGCTGCCCGGCGTCGATGCCGATCTGCGCGATCTTGCCGGGATGGAGCAGATCGTTCGCATTGCCCGAGCCGGCCGCCTTCAGGCCAATCCCCGAAAAGCTCAGATAGATGATCTTGGCGAGGCCGTTCCAGTTGGCGATCAGGAAGGCGAAGAAGCCGACCTGCAGCGTCTTGCGCACAAGCCGGGCGACGATGTCCTCGCCTTCACCCCAGGTCCAGAACAGCATCGCCAGCGTCACATCGATGACGATCAGCGAGCTCGCGAGAAAGCCGACATCGCCGTGAATCAGGCCGAACCCTGAATCGATATAGCGCGCGAAGAGATCGAGAAACCGATCGATGACGCCTGTGCCTTCCATGGCTCAGTGCTCCGTAGTCGATGAAGGCGCAGCCGCACTGGCTGCCGCCGTCGGGCTATCGACCGGCGCGGCTTCGATCGGCGCCGGCTCGACGGGTGCCACGTAGCTCCGGCTTTCGCCCATGAAGCGGCGCCGGTTCACTTCCCACGCCGCCTGGCAACGCGCGTCGTCACTACCGCTAAGCAGCGTGCGGCACCGCGCCAGTTCCGCCCGGAGCGGATCGGTGTTGGCAGGTGCCTGCACGTCGGGGGCTTCGCCGACCGCGTAGTGCGCGGCCGGCGGCGCCGGATCGCTCAAGGCGACCATGGCGCATATCCCCGTCGTTGCCGCCGCAGCAGCAATCGCGATCGATCGCCAGCCAAATCCGGCGAAGCGGCGGTGTGCCGCGCGCGCCCGTTCCTCAGTCATGGAACAGCGTCACGCTATGCGGCACATAGCCCGCGCCAGGCGCCAGAAACCGGCGGGTCTGTTCGCGGCCCTGCGCTTCGTCGGCGGCAGCGCGCGCGGCCTGGATTGCCGCGGCGCGCGATTGCGCCGCGACCATGGCGGTCAGGTCGGCGAGCTGGCGCGTCTGGAGCGCCACCAATTGATTGCCGGCCTGCGCCGCCTGCAACGCGCCCGTCGCGCCCTGGCTCGCGGTGACCAACGTCGATGCCTGATCGCGCGTACCGTCGATATTACCGGTCACGGTCGCGCCGGTGCGGAGCGCATCCTGATAGGACGCGAGCGCATCGGTCCAACGTGTCTGCGCATTGGTGACGAGTGCGCCCGACGAAGTGCCGGTCAGCGATCCTGAAGGATAACGCTGACTGAACACCTGATCGATATTCTCAACTTTGTAGGCGATTTGCTGGGCCTGGGTGATCAGCTGGCGCGTGCGATCAATGTCCTGCTGGATGCTCGACAACATACTGGTCGGCAGGTTGGTCAGGTTTCGGGCCTGATTGATCAGGCTCTGCGCCTGATTCTGGATCTGGGTGATCTGATTGTTGATCTGTTGCAGCGTGCGCGCGGCGGTCAGCACGTTTTGCGCATAGTTGCTTGGATCATAGACGATCCCGCCGAACTGGGCGTCGGCTGGAGCGGCAATCATCAGCGCCAAGGCCGCGACGCCAAGGGCGAGCGTTGGTTTACGAAAGCGGGTCATGCGAAAGTCTCCTCAGGTTTGAGTGCATCATTGGTGAGATGATCGACGGCCCAGCCGAGGCCGCGGTGGCGTAGCCAAGCGGCGGCAAAGCCATCGGCCCCATGCCGCTCGATCAGTGCGGTGATCGCGGTGAGGTCGCTGCGTTGCGACGCGGCGGCGAAGGCGAGCGCGACCGGCCCCAGCCCCAGATCGAACAGCCGGTTGCCGAGCGCCGACTGGCAATAATAGTCGCGCTTCGGCGTCGCCGAGGCGATGATCTCGATCTGGCGGTCGTTGAGCCCGAACCGGCGATAGATGCCGGCGATCTGCGGCTCGAGCGCGCGCTCGTTGGCGAGGAACAGTCGGGTCGGGCAGCTTTCGATGATCGCCGGCGCGATCGCCGAGCCTTCGATGTCAGCGAGGCTCTGGGTCGCGAACACGACGCTCGCATTCTTCTTGCGCAGCGTCTTCAGCCATTCCTTCAGCTGGCGGCCGAACATCGGATCATCCAGCGCGAGCCAGCCCTCATCGATCAGGATCAGCGTCGGCCGGCCATCGAGGCGGCGGCCGATCCGGTGAAACAGGTAGGCAAGCACCGCGGGCGCCGCTGGCGTGCCAATCAAGCCCTCGGTTTCGAAAGCCTGCGCATCACTTTCCCCGAAATGTTCGACGTCGGCATCGAGCAGCCGGCCATAGGGACCGGAGAGCGTATAGGGAGCGAGCGCGCGTTTCAGGCCCGAGGCCTGGATCAGCACGGTGAGGCCGGTCAAAGTGCGCTGCGCGACGGGCGCGTCGGCAAGACTGCCGAGTGCCGTCCACAGATGGTCTTTCACCTCGGGCGTGATCGCGAATTCTTCGCGTGCGAGGATCGCGGCGAGCCAGTCGGCGGCCCAGGCCCGCTCATCCGGCTCGTCGATCCGGGCAAGCGGCTGGAGCAATACCGGCGCGGCGTCGCCGCCAAGCGCACCGCCCAGATCGTGCCACTCGCCGCCGATGCCGAGCGTTGCCGCACGGATCGAACCGCCATGATCGAAGGCGAAGATCTGCGCAGCCTCATAGCGGCGGAACTGGAGCGCCATGAACGCGAGCAGAACGCTCTTGCCCGAGCCGGTGGGACCGACGACCAGCGTATGGCCGACATCGCCGACGTGGAGCGAAAGCCGAAACGGGGTCGCGCCCTGGGTGCGGGCATGAAACAGCGGCGGCGCCTTGAAATGCGTGTCGCGATCCTGGCCTGCCCAGACCGCCGACACCGGCATGATGTGGGCCAAGTTGAGCGTCGAAATCGGCGGCTGACGGACATTGGCGTAAGGGTTGCCCGGCAGCGAACCGAGCCATGCCTCGATCGCGTTCAGTCCTTCGGCAATGCAGGCGAAGTCGCGGCCGCGCACGATCTTCTCGATCGCCTGAAGGCGGAAATCGGCGTCGCGGGGCGTGTCGCCCAGCACCGTAATCGTGGTGGTGACATAGGCGTAGCCCGCGATATCCGCGCCAAGATCCTGCAGCGCCGCGTCGGCTTCGGCCGATTTGTTGGCGGCGTCGCTGTCGACCAGCACGCTCGCTTCGTTGGTCAGCACCTCCTTGATGATCGCGGCGAGGCTCTTGCGCTTGGAGAACCAGAGCCGGCGGATGCGGGTCAGCATCCGCTGCGCCGACACCTTGTCGAGGCAGATCGCCCGCGTCGTCCAGCGATAAGCAAAACCGAGCCGGTTGAGCTCGTCGAGCATCCCCGGCACCGTCGAGGCCGGAAAGCCGGTAATCGACAGGCAGCGCAGATGCTTGTCGCCGAGCTGCGGCGCCAACCCGCCAACCAGCATTTCGTCGGCCAGCAGCGCGTCGAGATGCATCGGCGTCTCGGGGACCGTGACGCGTTGATCATGGGTCGAGATCGTCGAGTGGATATAGCTCAGCGTCTCGGCCGGCGAGAGCCAGGCCGTTTCGGGCATCACGCCCTCGATCATGTCGAGCACTCGGCCCGTGTCGCGCTCGAAATCGTCGAGATGGTCCGCGGCGGTGGCGACGCCCTGCGCATCACCCTCATACAGCAGCGAAGACGCCTTCGACGTGTCGTCGGCCGGCGGCAGCCATTGCAGCGTCAGATAATAGGTGCTGGTGAAATTGGGCTGGGTGACGTCGCCGCCCTCGAACAGGTCGCGGCGTTCCTCGTCGATCAGCGCCGAGACCGGATCGGCAAATCCGTCCGAGATCGGATAGCCCGGCGATGGCTTGCGCTGCGCCTCGACATAGATCGCCCAGCCGGTGCCGAGCCGCTTGAGCGCGCTGTTGAGTCGCGCCGAAGTCGCCATCAGCTCGGCCTGGGTCGCGCTGTCGAGATCGGGGCCGCGGAACCGCGCGATGCGCAGGAAGCTGCCATCCTTGTTGAGGATGATGCCGGGCGCGATCATCGCCGCCCAGGGCAGGAAATCCGAGAGCCGCGACGCGTGGCGGGCATGTTCGCGCAGGAACATCATAAGGTTCAGCTTTCGAAAAGAGTGGGAAGGGCCATGTGTCGGCGGGCGACGGGCAGGATTTGCGGATCGCGACGCGCGGCGAACACGGCGAGGCCGTGCCCCACCACCGCCATCACGAGGCCCGCGATCCAGAGCCGCAGGCCGATGCCAATCGCAGCGGCGAGCGTGCCGTTGACGATCGCGAGCGCGCGGGGGGCTCCCGCGAGCAGGATCGGCTCGGCGAGCGCCCGATGCACGGGTGCCGCAAACCCGGGCAGGTCCTCCTGCATCAGACGAGTGCCCCGCCGCCGAAGCTGAAGAAGCTCAGGAAGAAAGACGAGGCGGCAAACGCAACCGACAGGCCGAACACAATCTGGATCAGCTTGCGGAACCCACCCGATGTGTCGCCGAACGCGAGCGTCAGACCGGTGATCACGATGATGATCACGCCAATCACCTTGGCAACGGGGCCCTGCACAGAGTCGACGATCGACTGCAGCGGCGTTTCCCACGGCATGCCCGTGCCGCCAGCCCAGGCCGGCATGGCGTAGAGCATCGCGGCAGCGGCAAGGCTGGCGCGACGGATGGTCTGTAATCTGGTCATGAATGTGCTCCTTGGGCGTGGTGGATCGTGAGAAGGCGGTAGCTGCCGTCGGGCTCGAGCCCTTCGACGCGGACGAGTTCGGAAAGTCGGCGTTCGGTGCCCCGTCCGGTCAGCACAGCGATCACGTCGATCGTCTCAGCGATCAGCGCGCGCGGGACATGCGCGATGGCCTCAAGGATCAGCTGCTCCAGCCGGTGCAGCGCGGCAGTTGCGGTGCCGGCATGGATCGTCCCGATCCCGCCGGGATGACCGGTGCCCCAGGCTTTCAAGAGGTCGAGCGCTTCGGGACCGCGTACCTCACCAATCGGGATGCGGTCGGGGCGCAAGCGCAGGCTCGACCGCACGAGATCGGTCATGGTGACGCCGGGCGCAGTCCTGAGCGCCACGACATTGGCGGCATCGCACCGCAGCTCGCGCGTGTCCTCGATCAGGATGATGCGATCCTGGCCGCCCGAGGCGACCGCCAACAACGCGTTGGTCAGCGTGGTCTTGCCGGTCGATGTGCCGCCGGCGACCAGGATGTTGGCACGGGTCTGCACCGCTTGCGCGAGATAGGCCGCCGCGGTCGCGGTCATCGTCCCGGCGGCGACATAGTCGGCCAGTGCAAGTGGTAGGCTTGCCGGTCGCCGGATCGAGAAGACCGGCTCCGTCACCACCGGCGGCAACAGGCCTTCGAACCGCTCGCCGCCTTCCGGCAGCTCCGCCGAGACTCGCGGTGAACCGCGATGGACTTCGGCGCCGACATGGTGCGCGACGAGACGGATGATCCGCTCTGCCTGCATTGGCGACAGCCGTTCTTCAGTCCTCGCCATGCCGCTGTCGAGCCGATCGACCCAGAGCCGGCCGTCGGCATTGAGCATCACCTCGGCAACATTGGGTTCGTCGAGCCAGGCCGCGATCGCCGGACCCAGCGCGCTCTTCAGCATCGCTGTGCCGCGCGCGTGAACGATGGCCGATGGCTGGGTCACTTGGGGCTGTCTCCGTTGGTTCGGACCGCGCCATCACGGCGTCGGAGACAGGTAAAGAATGCGAATTCTGAGCGGTTACAACAGCATTCGAAGGGTGTCGTAGGAGCGGCGGCATTCGGATAAAATGCGGCGGGCTAGCCACTGGCGATCCAGGGTGAGCCCACCCTATGCACTCTATCCAGAGCGAATCGCATCGTCGGTCGCGGGCGATCTTGGTACGTTTTGAAACGGGGCTCGCATGATCCAAGGAGCATCGTTTCTTGCAACGAGAGAGAAAACAGAGCATCTTGTTGTAAACAACAAGATCGTGGGCTGATTTCGTGACGGTTCTCTATACCCCTGGCCAGCTTCGCAGCGCGATATCGATCGCCCCGGAAACCTATCGCCACTGGAAGAAGGCGCTGGCTCCTTTACGAAGGGGACGAGGACATAGTCCGTGCTTCAGCTCAGGCGATCTCGTCGCCGTTTCGGTCATACGATCGCTGGCGATAGATATGGCGGTGCGCGTCGGCGCATTGACGCCGATCGCCGAACCCCTGTTCGAGCTGTGCAACCTGTCACCCTGGCCGACGCTGGAGCGCGCCAAGTTGGTCATCGATGTGGCGAGTGCGCAATTGCAGCTCCGCCCGGAGCTTGCCGAGATCGTTAGCGATCAGCCGCTGATCACCATCCCCCTGGGTCCGATGGTGGCGCGTCTTCGGGAGCAGTTGCTGGCGGCAAGCGATGACCGGGAGCAAACGTCGCTTCGTTTTCCGCCGATGCCGATCAGCGCTTCAGCCTCTGCGCGGGGAGGCCGGCTGTGAACGCCGTCGAACGCATCGCACTAGCCGTCCAGGAAGCCGGCTACCGCTCGGAAGCGGTCGTCCGCGACTATGCCTTCGCGGACGTATTGGTCGACACCAACACGACCCGGACAGTGCCGCTTGTCGCCTTCACGCGAACGCCCCCGTCATATCGGTCCGCGGCGCTCGCGGTCGTGAACGGCGATGGTCGCCATGCCGTCGATCTGGTGAATGAGCACAGGGCACTCGGTGCGCCTCTGCTATTCGTCATCGAGAATGAAGAAGTGACCGTCTGGCAGGTCAGAAGCGTCGATCCTCCCCGCGCGATCGAAAAGATCAAGCTTGCTGATCTGACAGCCTTGTTCGCCCGCAATCAGGTGAACTGGCATCCGGATGCCATCCACCGCGCCAAGTCGGTCGGCACCGCCGGCGGGAGCTACCAGCTCGATTTCGTCGATCTTGGGCTGCTGCCCGCGATCGAAGGCGAGATCCACCTCAAGCTGGATCGCCTGCTGGTCGAGACGCTCGATCTGGTGCGGAAAGCGCCCGGTGGAGATCGCCTCGATCCGCGCACGCTCTTCCGCGTCGTGTTTCGCCTACTTGCCGCAAAGGTGCTGCAGGATCGTCGCCATCCCTATGCCGATGGCTGGAATCCCGAAGACCTAGTGTCGGTTCTGACCGGTATCGAGACCTATTATACACTAGGGGCGATCGGTGGGTCCGCGAACACGGCGCTGCCGGCGATGTTCAATGCCGCATGGCGGCATCTGCGTGCGGGCATCAGTTTTTCAAACATCTCGTCCGACGATCTCGCCTTCGTGTACGAGAACACGCTGGTGACGCCGGAAACACGGAAGCTGTTCGGGACGCACAGTACACCACGCCAGGTGGCGGAATATGTCGTTCAACGCCTCGAACTGCACAATCATAAACCCGAAGATATCAGGATCTACGAGCCATTCGCCGGCGCCGGGGTGTTTCTGGTGTCGGCGCTGCGCCACCTGCGCGATCTCCTGCCCGTGGAATGGTCGGACCAGCAGCGCCACGATTTCCTTATCGGCCATATTTCCGGCGACGAGGTCGATCCCTTTGCGTGCGAGGTGGCGACTCTGTCGCTGATCCTCGCCGACTATCCCAATCACAATGGCTGGCATGTCGAAGAGGCCGATCTGTTCGCCGACGGCGCGCTGGCACGCCGGATCGGTGCGAACAACGTGATTGTCTGCAATCCGCCATTCGAAGCCTTCGATCCCGCCGATAAGGATCGCTACGCGGTCGCGAGCGAAACGCATTCGAAGGCGATCGCTGCGCTCAGCGCCGCAATTGACGCGAAACCGCTTGCCCTCGGATTTGTACTGCCACGATCGTTTATCCTCGAACGCCAGTTCGCGGAACAGCGGCGTCGGATCGAAAGTCTCTACGGCTGCGTCGAGATCCTCAAGCTACCAGACGGGATTTTTGGCGCGTCGGACGTCGAGTCATCAGCGGTCATTGCGCGCGATCTGCGCACGCCAGTTGCAAAAACGATCGCGCTCCGTTCGACCGAGGTCGCTGAACGCGACCGTTCGTCCTTCCTTAAAACCGGGCAAACAACGGTCCATCGCGATGTGACCCGCGCCGTCGATGACCAGCCTGCAGGCCGCCTTTGGATACCGCCGCTGAACGACCTGTGGGACTATCTGAAGAACCATCCAAGGCTCAGCTCGGTTCTAAGGCCAAGCCGAGGGCTAGAGTGGACCTACAGCCAGGACCAGGCGACCAGCGATACGGAGAAGCCGGGATACCGGCTGGGCTTTGCCAATGCGCGCCACCTTCAACAATATCTGCCGCCTCGACCAATCTGGTTGGATTTCCAACCCGATCATCTGCGTCGGGGTGGCGCGCATGACTGGGCACAACCCAAAATCATCGCAAGCGCCACGCGCCTGAGCCGCGGCGCATGGTGCATTGGCGCCTTCGCCGACCCGGAAGGCCTGCTCTGTTCGCAACAGTTTTTCGGTCTCTGGCCTGTCGCCCCGTCGAGCTCGTCCGAGCTGCTCGCGTTGTCGGGCGTTCTCAATGGGCCGGTCGCCAACGCCTTTCTCGCAGTGAACTCACCGAAAGATCGGTTCCGGGCCTCTGTTGTAGGCGATATTCCGATGCCGGTGTCTCTGTCCGTGAAGTTGGAAGAGCTGGTCCATAACTATGTCGCCCTTGTCCAGGCGCCGCCGATATTGGCTGGCGCAGATAACGAGCTTACGCGGTTGCTGGCCCAGATCGATGCCGCTGTCCTTGAAGCTTATGACCTTCCGCTGAGACTTGAGCGGCAGCTTTTGGCGTTTTTCGAAGGCTCTGAACGTCCCGTTCCCCACGGCTGGCAACATTGGGACAATCTCTACCCCGTGCCAGGATTGAACCTAGCCGAACGGGTATCGGGGCGCTTCAGACCTGGCGGAGACTGGGTCCGGAAGATTTTCCAACCCTTGCCCGAGGACCAGCTGTCGTTGCTCCGCGACTATGTGGCCTAGAGGAGAATGGACGCCTATCTTCTCGATACGACGATCCTGTCCATCTATCTGGATCCGACGCATCCCCATCATGCCGAAAAGAGCCTGTCGCTGGCGGCGCTGCCTGCCGACAGCCCGCGCTTCATTTCCGCCGTCGCGCTCGCTGAACTCGGTTTCGGCACCAAACTTGCCGCCGCGATCGGCAAGGGGAATCTGGCGGCCCTGGAGGCGATGCTAGTTCAGGCCCGCTCGCATGCGGTCATCGCCATCACACATCATACGGCGTCGGTTTATGCCGAGGTGAAGGCGCGCATCGCGCAGAAATATCTGGCAAAGGTGCTCCGAAAGGACCGCCCGAAATATATCGAGGAATGGGTCGACAAAGCCACCGGCCAGAAGCTCGGGATTGATGAGAACGACCTCTGGATGTGCGCGCAGGCTAAGGAGCGCGACCTGATCTTCGTGACCGCCGATGGCCGGATGAAGCGCATCCCGGATGCCGATCCCGACGTAAGATTGCTCACGATATGAGCGCGGCCTTGCTGTGGCCGGCGCTGGAAGAGATAGTCTTCTCGGTTCACCGCCCCGGTGCTCCGAGCCTTTTCGATCCATGTCGGGCACGTCGCGCCCGCTGAAAGGTTTCCGGTTGTCCACGCCACTTTCAGAGTCGATCGCAGCCTACTGCGCCGACACGCGCAATCTGGAAGCGCTCCCGTCATCGACGGAAACGACCTTCTATCCAGATGTGCGCACCTTGCTCGCGTCCGTCCTGAAATCCGAAAAGCTGCCGTTCGATGTCCGGACCGGCACTTCGGAAAAAGGCGCTGCCAGCCATGACATGCCGGACTTCGTGCTCGGTGATGGCGCGCTCTTTGTCGGCGTATTCGGCGAGGTCAAACGCGCCAGCACGACGTTAGAAGATCTCGCTGCATCAACCGAGCAGAAGGATCAGATCGGGCGTTACCTCGCGCAAACGGGCGTCGTTCTGCTGTGCAATGTCCGCGGCTTCGGCCTACTCGTGTGCGACCCGGCCTATATAAGAGACGGCGTGACGCCGGTGCCGCCGGACAAGCGGGTGCTGCAGAAAACGGTCGATTTGTGGGCAGCGGTCACCGGCGGTGCCAAACCAAAGGTCGATGCCGAAGCCGTCGCCGCGCTCATCGACATCGTTACCCACGCCGTCACCGACCTGGCGAGGATCGGCGCGCCGTCGGATCTCGCCAAAATCCTCGCGCGGCAGGCCCGCGACGCGAAGGACGCGCTGCCCGGCGATCTCAAGCCGCTCAAGCCGCTGCTCGACGACTATCATCAGGCACTCGGCCTCGCCTTCGACATCGACGACGAAAAAGGGGCGCGCTTCTTCCGCTCATCGCTCGTCCAGTCGGTTTTCTATGCGCTGTTCGCCGCGTGGATCCTGTGGGACAAAGAGGCGGACGCGGAAGCGGTGTTCGACATCGACGATGCCCACAGCTTCCTCCCCATTCCTTTCCTCGACGCGTTGCTGCACGACATTCGCCACCCGGCGCGCATGAAACATCTCGGGCTCGAACCGTATCTGGCGCGGGCGATCGCCACGCTGAATCGGGTAGATCGTCCGCTGTTTCGCGGACGGATGACCTTCCCGACGATCGATGGCGAAACCTCGACCGCGGCCATCACCTATTTCTACGAACCGTTCCTTGAGGCGTTCGATCCCAAGCTGCGCGAGGATCTCGGCGTCTGGTACACGCCGCCCGAGGTTGTCCGCTATCAGGTCCGGCGCGTCCACTATCTGCTCAAGACCGAACTCGGCCGCGCACGAGGCCTGGCCGATCCCGGTGTGATCGTGCTCGATCCCTGCTGCGGGACCGGCGCCTATCTTCTCGAGGTCGCCCGCTGCATTGCCGAAGAACTGATCGCGGAAGGCGACGCCACCACCGTCGGGCTGGAACTGACACGGGCGTTTCAGGACCGCGTCATCGGCTTCGAGATTCTGACCGCGCCCTTCGCGATCGCCCAGTTGCAGCTCTATTTGCTGCTGGAGCAGCTCGGCGCGAAACCGGATCCCGACAGGCGCCTTGCCGTCTATCTGACGAACGCGCTGTCGGGCTGGCACGAGCATGGCGACGTCAAACTCAATTTTCCCGAGATGCGCGAGGAGTTCGACGCCTCCCAGCAGGTGAAGCGCGAGGCCAAGATCATCGTCGTCATCGGCAACCCGCCTTATGACCGCTTCACCGGCGCGGCGCAGGCGGAAGAGGCTGAGCTGGTAGCTCATTACAAGGGAATCGAGCTGGTCGAGCAAAAGACCAAGGACGGCCTGGTCAAGCTCGACAGTTTCGGCCGCCCCTTGATGAAGCAGAAGGGCAGCAGCAGGCTCTATGAGGAGTTCGGGGTCAGGAAGCAGCTGCTTGACGATCTTTACGTTCGCTTTCTCCGGTTGGCCGAAGAGCGGATCGGGATCGCCGCCGACTATGGTGTGGTCTCCTACATCTCCAACTCCTCCTATCTGACGGGCCGGTCCCACCCGCTGATGCGACGGTCGCTGCTGTCGAATTTCCATGCCGTTTGGGTCGACAACCTCAACGGCGATAAATATCGCACCGGCAAGGTTATCCCCAAGGGTCTGCCCGGCGCCGGCACGCGCGACGACAGCGTGTTCACCACGGACATGGACTCGCGCGGTATCCAGCCCGGCACGGCGATCGTTACATGGATCAAGCGCGCCGAGGCGCCGACCGCGCCGGCCGCCACCCAGGTCCACTATCGCGATTTCTGGGGTCCAGCCGCGCGGAAACGCGAAGCGCTGATCGCCAGCCTGTCGAGCGGGGAGGCGATCGTCCCCGGCGAGGCGCCGGCCTATGAGGATATTCATCCCAGCGCCGAAGGACGCTGGCGGCTCTCGCCGCGCGTGATCGAGGGCGGCTTCGAGGCCTGGCCGGCGCTCGACGAACTATTCCCAACAAAATTCCAGGGAGTGAATCACAATCGAGGCGTCGAAGGCGGCGTGATCGACGCAGATACCGCCACGCTGACGACCAGGGTCCGGAAATACTTTGACGCCGAAAGCTTTCAGAGCGCCGCTCTTGCCGCTCCCGAAATCGCTGAAGCGAAAGCGCGGTATAAACCGGAAAAGGCGTGGGCTGCCCTCAAGGAAGAGGGACATTTTAAGACCGACAGCGTGAAGCCGTTTCTGACTTTCCCGCTTGATCAGCGGAATATCTATTACGTCGAGAAACACAAATGGCTCAATGAGGCCCGGCCGGAATTCTCGCAAAACCTCGCCGACAACGAATGGCTGATCACCGTTCCGGAACCGCGCAAGGTATCCGAGACGTGGCCGCTTTACGCCACCACGCTGGTAAATCTGCATGTCCATGAACGTGGTTCGGTGGTTTTCCCGCGCGAGACGATCAGCAACGACCTGCTTGCGCACCGCGATGCCAATATCGCCGAGCCGGCTTGGCGGGTCCTGCGCGAGCATTTTGGCCTCTCCGGGGAACGCAGCGGCGATGCCGCACGACTCTTGGTCCGCAGATTATTCCGTGTCTCCTTCGCCCTGCTCCATGCCCCGAGCTATCAGACTGAACATAAAAGCGCGCTGTCCAGCGATTGGGCTCATATTCCCATTCCGAAGAACACCGACCTGTTCGATAAAATGGTGGACGCCGGCGAGAAGGTCGTGCGCCTGCTCGACGCCAATAGGGATGCGCGCGACGTAATCGACGCCGTGCTGACGCCCGCGCGCTCCGCCCTTCTCGGACAGCTCCGCCGGGTCGATGGCGCACAAGTCTCGTCGGACGACCTTAAGCTGACGGTGACATATTGGGGCGGCGGCAAGGGCAAATGGACCCCACGCCCATTCACCGATCCCGAGCTGCCCGACGCGGCGTGGGATCAAATGTGGGGAGATCACACCGGGGATCTTTTCCTGAACGATGAAGCGCATTTTGCGCATGTTCCAGAGGCGGTATGGGGGTATCAGCTCGGCGGCTATCCCGTGCTCAAGAAGTGGCTCGGCTACCGCCAAGCTGACCGCCGGGTGGGCCACGGAATCACCGACGAGGAGCGCCGCTGGCTGCGGCAAATGATCCAGCGGATTGCAGCGCTTCTTGCACTTAGATCGACTCTCGACACACTTTATCAACAAGCCGTGGCAGAATGTTTTTTGGCGGGCGAGCTTGGTCTCAGGGTTTAAGAATTTTAAACGCATTGACGTGCTAACTTTTATCTGCTCAAATGAGGTGTGAAAAGTTAACAGGGGTGGTCATGGCGGTCCTCGCAGAAGAATTTGAAGTCGCACCCCGCCTCGAGCAGCTTCGCGTGACCAGGGCGGAGCTGCTCCAGGTCGTCCGCGCCGCGGTCGGCGCTCGGCGCAACGCCACGCCCTTTCATCCGCTCAGCGCAGGCGGGCTGCTCGCCTACCTCGCAGGCACCGAACATCTTCGCCGCGTATTTCTGCCGCAGGGCTGGCAGACATGCCGGCGTGACAATATCGAATCGATCTTCCACGCCGAGATCGGCATCAAAATCGTCTATCAGAATGCCGACCGTGCGGGGGATCCCATCTGCGATCCGATTGCCGCCTCGAAAAAGGGAGCCGGCGCGGCACGCGCTGTCGAGCTTGGCCAATATGACCTCTTCCCCGAAGTGCGGGAGCAGGAAGTGGCCGAGATCACGGCGGCGACATGGTATCTGTTCGTCTATGCCGACGGTCCCGACGTTCGTGCTGAGCTTTCCTGCCCTGTCGCGATCAACGACGAGCAGTTCGACCAATTCCACGAGCGCATCCTCCTCGTGCAGAAGGGCGATTGGGATAATCCCGACCCGCTGGCGGACGACGCGCCCCCGGTCGATTTCGAGGTGTCTGTTTCGCGTAAGAACTGACGATTGCTATGTTTAACCATCGTAGGCTCATTCTCGGCCGGAAACGGCGAAAGATGACCGCGCGCGCGCTCGCCACGGCGGTGGGCGTCTCGCCAATTACGATCTCGCGCCTGGAAAACGGTGTGAATGAACCCGAAGAGGAAACACTGAGCGCTCTTTCCAGAGTGCTAGATTTTCCCCCCGAGTTCTTCTTTGCGGGAGATTTTGATGATCTCCCAGTTCAGTCGGCCAGCTTTCGCAGCCTGACCTCCATGACGGCCAAAGAGCGCGACGCGGCGCTGTCGGCTGGCACCATCGCCTTCCTGTTCGACGACTGGATTGAAGAGCGATTCAATCTTCCTGCCCCTGACGTACCCGACCTTCGCGCGGACGCCACACCGGAGGCAGCCGCGCAGGCCGTGCGGGAATATTGGGGTTTGGGTCAGCAGCCTGTTCCCAACATGGTCAAGCTGCTGGAGGCCAAGGGCGTCCGCGTCTTTTCGCTTTGCGAGGACACCAAGACCGTCGACGCTTTTTCATGTTGGCGAAATGCCCAGCCCTTTGTGTTCCTCAACACCTTCAAATCGACCGAGCGCAGTCGTTTCGACGCAGCACATGAGCTGGGGCATCTGGTCATGCACCGGCATGGCGAACAGCAGGATAGCCGGCAGGCCGAAAACGAAGCTGATCAGTTCGCCTCGCACTTCCTAATGCCGCAAGACGATGTCGCAGGCAGAATCCGTTACGTCACTGGGCTTGAGGAGGTCATCCACGCGAAAAAGCGGTGGGGCGTCTCAGTGGCCGCACTGACCTACCGGCTGAACAAAATGGGCGTTGTCAGCGAGTGGCAAAACCGGACGTTCAATATCGAAATCTCACGTCGGGGCTACCGAACCCGCGAACCGGAGGGTTTGGACCCGGAATGCTCAGTGGTCTGGCCGCAAGTATTGGGTGCATTGTGGAGTGAACGCACCACGAGGGATCACATCGCCGCCGAGTTGCATCTGCCGACGCATGAGCTCGAGAGCATCCTCTTTCGGCTTGTCGATGGCATATCGCATCGCGGTCCGGGGCTGCTGGGCAATGATATGAGGTTGGTCTCGACGCAGGATAATTAGAAAGGCTCGGCTTGGACGAAGGTACGCCCGAACGACTCCGGCGCATCTGGAATCAGAAGGAGATTCCGGTCCTGCTGAGGCGGGGGCCGGGGCATCGCCTCCGGATGAGACTGCCATATGAGATCACCAACAGAGCTTGGATCCGCCGCGAGCGTCGTTCCAATCCCGAGTGGGACGAGCAGCGCCGCTTCTGGGAAACCCCGCAAGCCTGGTTCAACGCGCTCGTCGCGCAGTGTCTCGAGAAATTCGGCAAGGTCTATATCATTCAGCCCTATCGCGAGCAGGAGAAATGCGCGCCGGCTTGTTGGAATGCGACCGGTGACGAATGTCAGTGCTCCTGCATGGGCGAGCATCACGGCATGCACAGCCCGGCGGGACAATGGAAAATAGTCTCCGACACATTCGCCACGTCCTGGGGCGAACAGGCCTTGGCTTGCCGTCTTGTGGAGCGCAAAATCTAGATTTTGTTGAGATAGCTGACTGCGACCCCATGTCTCAAGCGTGAAGATCGATCCGCTGGGCCCTGCGTATCCTGGTGTCGTAGTGATGATCCCCACTATGCCGCCATCCGCTTCTCCTCGCCTGCAGGTTCAGAATCATTTCCAGCTGCCTTCTGCAGGAAGCGGGCGAGTGCAGCCTTCCGTGAATCGCGATCGAGAGCATATGCGGTTTGCTTGAACTCCACACCATCAAGCAGGCCTTGAATATAACCCGAGATCGTGTCCGCTGCCATGATCAGCGCCGTGTCGAGGGTATGAATGTAATTGCCCGTGACAGAGCCCTTGGCGTGACCCACTAGGGCTGCGATCGTGACCTCCGTGAAGCCCAAGTCATTCGCGATGCTCGCGAAGCTGTGGCGAAGAACGTGCGGCGTCACGTCTGCCAACGGAGTATCCTCGACGAGCTTCTTCCAGTGTTTGGGAAAGCTGCCGAACGCATTATCCTCACCCTGACCGGGGAACAGATAAGAGCCTGTCGTAGCCTCCATGCGAGCTTCGAGAGCCTCGACCACGGGGAGGCCGATCGGTCGCACCGACATCCCCTCCTTTGTGTCGCTAAGCCGTAGGCAGCTCGCGGTCGTATCCGCCTCCGTCCGTCCAAGGTTGATCACCTCGCTGCGACGGCAGCCGGTCAGCGCGATCACTCTGCCGAGTTCGGCTGCAAGTGCGTATTTACCGTCGCTCCTGGCGTCGTCAAGAATCTGGCCCAGAAGACGATATTCGGACTCGATGAGGCGCCGCTCCCGGACATTGTCCTTGGGCTTACGAATTCCGTGGGCGGGATTCGTGTCGATGATCCCAGCATCGATCGCGTAAGTGAAGATGCCACCGAGCAGCCCAATCGTTCGAGTGGCGGTGCCCACGCCGCCGCGGACGATTGCCTTGCCGCGGAGTTTCTTGGTTTTGACGACGGTCGCCGTCTTACCCGCCATCACGTCCTTGAGCAGGCGGTTTACATCGACCTTTGTTACGTCCCTGACCTTCCGCGTGCCGACGAGCGGGATGATGTGGCGGGCGATGCGCCCTTTATCAGTGACGATCGTGCTCGCCTTCTTCGGGCGACCGCCCTTCCCGAGGATGAGCCCGGCTTCGAGATCGGCGAGGTAAAGCTCGCAAAGCTCCTTCATTGTTATCGCCTTGCGATCGAGCTGGCGCTCCTCGGCCGGGTCGTCCCCCTTTGCGATCCGACCAAATAGAACCTTTGCCTCTTGCCTAGCAGTCTCAGGCGTCCAAACCCCGTGCAAACCGATCGTATAGCGCCGCGACCGGCCGGCGGCGCGGTACTGAAGAACATAGCTGCGCTTGCCGGAGACGAATACGCGCAGCCCGAAGCCCGGCAGTTCGTCGTCCCAAATGACATAATCGTTGGCGCGCCCCTCGGCGGCATCCACGACACGTTTTGTGATCTTACCCATGACAATCCTCCAGCTTTCGCTGGAAATCCGCGTAAGCACCACGTAAGCAGGCTGGCGGAAATCACAGCGCACCGATGGATACGAATGTCGCTATGCCCTTAGAGAATTTTTAGACTTTCCAACCAGATAGCGTAGCATAGCGTGCAATCGCATGCATCTAGGTTGGTCCCGTCTATTCCCTCCGAAGGCAGAGGCCACAGGTTCGAATCCTGTCGGGTGCGCCATTCCCACCGTCCGCTCCGCGCCGCCCTATTTGCGGGTCGTTGCGAGCAAGTCGATGCCCGGCAGGATCGTCGGTTCGACGGGCGCAGCGGGTGCAGGCAGCACCCATGACGCGTCGATCAATTCCATCAGGTGCGGTTCGTACACGAGCGGATGCCCCAGGAGCGTGCGCCGCGCGACCTCTGCGGAGGCATCGGCATCGACGAACTGGCTGCCCCAGGTATCCGCGAGGTCGAGCACTTGCTGGATGATCGGGGAGGCGTGGCTCGTCACGATCGACGGGAAGGGTAGTCTGGTCCCCGGGCTGGGGCGCAGGCTGCGCGCGACCGGTGCTTCGGACGGCGAGAAGCTGAGCGGGGAAAGGAACACCGCGCCGACGACGCGTTCGATATAGGATTTCGGCGAAAGCTGCGCCCACCACGCGACGGCGAGGCACGCGACGCCCTGCGCGACGATCAGCGTCGGATCGCCGGGTCGGCCCAGCGCCGTGTCGAGCTGGACCGCCCAGCGGCCGCCATGCGCCCAGCCGTTGAAATCGAGCTCCAGCCTGTCCTGCGACGCTGGCGCTCCGCCACGGCTGGTGACTCTCAGCACCTTGAGCTGGCCGAAATTGAAGGCTGGGCGGTCTGCGAATGGCATTGCGTATTCTCATCAGCGAGGGACACAACGAACCGAATCGGGCTACGACTTACCGCTTGATGCTATTCCTACTGCATTGATCTGCAATTGTGCTGCGCCAGACTGGACGGACGCAGCGCCAAATTGAAAATCGCCGTCAGGACGACCATCCGCCGCCGAGCGCCCGGAACACGTCGATCTGGGCGTCGGCGATGCGCGCATCCTGTTCGGCCAGCGCCGCTTCGGTCTCGGCCGCCGTCCGCTCCGCGTCGAGCCAGGCGAGCGAATCGACCGCGCCTTCGCGTTGCTGCGCGCGAGTGATCGCCGCCGCCTTCGCCGCTTCGTCGCGCGCCGCCTTCAACGCGGTCCGCCGCTCGAGCGCGCGGGCATAGTTGGACAAGGCGGTTTCGGTTTCCTCCAGCGCGCGCAGCAGGGTGCCGTCGAACGTCGCGAGCGACGCCTGCGTGTCGGCCTTCGCCCCCGCGATTCTGGCGCGCGCGGCTTCCTGGTTGGGGAACGCCCAGTTGATCAGCGGGCCAACCAGCCAGCGCAGCGGCCCGCCGCCGAACACGTCGCCGATGTTGGGGCCGGTCGATCCGATCGACGCGCCGAGCGAGATGTGCGGGTAAAGCTCGGCGGTGGCGACCCCGATCCGCGCGGTATCGGCGCCCAGACGGCGTTCGGCCGCGCGTACGTCGGGGCGGCGCGCGAGCAGCGCCTGGCCGTCGCCGACCGGGATCGGTTGCGTGATTTCCAGTCCGACGCTGCGCTCGCCGGCGATGGCGGGCAAATCGGCGGGCGTGCGTCCGGTCAGCGTCGCGAGGCGGAACAGCGCCGCTTGGCGCTCGGCCGCGATCGCCGAAATATCGGCGGCGCGCTGCTGGCGGAGCGTGGCGATACGCGACACGTCGAGTTGCGTGTTGAGGCCGGCTTCGTGGCGGCGCTGGGTTAGCAGTAGCGAGCGATCGAGCAGGCTGACTATCTGGTTCGCGACCTTCAGCCGTGCCGCGCCCGATGCGGCGTCGGCATAGGCCCGGGTGGTGTCGGCGACGACCGCGATGCGCACGGCGTCAGCATCGGCGGCGGCGGCAGCAGCGTCGCCGCGCGCCGCCTCGATCCCGCGCGCGACGCGGCCGAACAGATCGACTTCGTAGGAAACATTGAGGCCGGCATCGACCGACCAATCCTCTCTCGGAGCGCCCGGCGCGCGCTGGCCTTCGGGCAATCGGCCATAGGTGCCCCCGGCGGAGATCCCGGTGGAGGGGAGCCGGTCCGACCGCGCGCCACGCAGACTCGACCGCGCCTTTTCGAGCCGCGCGACCGCGACGCGAACGTCGGTATTGGACTTGAGCGCGTCGGCGATCAGTCCGTCGAGTACCGGGTCCTGATAGAGCCGCCACCAGTTGGTCGCGACCGGATCGCTCGATAGCGCGGGCGAATTGGCCGACACGAACGGTCCTGCCGCCGCCAGGGGCGGGGTCGGCGCGACATAGTTCGGCCCGGCCGCGCAGGCAGCGAGCGCCAGCGTCGACGCTGCGGGCAACAGGGTACGAAGCGAGATCATCTTCGAAAGCTCCTTATTCGGCCGGCTGCAGCGCGCCGGACGGACCGGCATCGCGAGCGGCGCGGTTCCCGCGCGGCCGGGCGAGACGATCGCCCAGCGCGCGGCACACGACGTAGAAAGTGGGGGTGAACAACAGGCCGAACGCGGTGACGCCGATCATCCCGAAAAACACCGCGGTGCCCAGGGCCTGGCGGAGTTCCGCGCCCGCGCCGCTCGCGATCAGCAACGGCACAGTGCCGAGGATGAAGGCGAAGCTGGTCATCAGGATCGGGCGCAGCCGCGTCTGCGCTGCGCGGATCGCGGCCTCGACCGGGGACAGGCCGTCCTGCTCCTCGCCCTGCTTGGCGAATTCGACGATCAGGATCGCGTTCTTCGCGGCGAGCGCGATCAGCACGACCAGCCCGATCTGCGTCAGCACATTATTGTCCATGCCGCGCAGGTTCACGCCGACCATCGCCGCCAGCAGACACATCGGCACGATCAGGATGATCGACAGCGGCAGGACGAGGCTTTCGTATTGCGCCGCCAGCACCAGGAAGACGAATACCACCGCCAGCGCGAACACGATGCCCGCGGTGCTGCCCGCCGCCTTCTGCTGGAAAGCGATGCCGGTCCATTCGGTCCCGTAATCGCTCGGCAGGGTCGTGTCGGCGAGTTGTTCCATCGTCTTGAGCGACTGGCCCGAGGAGAAGCCGGGAGCGGTGTCGCCATCGACCTCGACCGCCGGGAACAAATTGTAGCGCGTCACGCGATACGGCCCGGTCTTGTCGCTGAACGTCGCGACCGACCCGATCGGCACCATCTCGCCCGAATTGGACCGGGCCTTAAGGTTGGCGATGTCGGCGACGGTCGCGCGGAACGGCGCATCGGCCTGCGCCGTCACACGATAGGTGCGGCCGAGCAGGTTGAAGTCGTTGACATAGGCCGAGCCGAGATAGACGCCCAGCGCTTCGAACACGCGTTCCGGCGGCACGCCCAGCAAGTCCGCCTTGGCGCGGTCGACATCGGCGAACACGCGCGGCGTGCCAGTGTCGAAGAAGCTATAAACCATCGCGAGGCCGGGGGTCTGGTTGGCCTTGCCGATCAGACCGAACGACTTCTGCGCGAGGTCGTCGTAACCGTGTCCACCACGATCCTGCACGATCATGCGATAGCCGCCGGCCGAGCCGATGCCCTGGATCAGCGGCGGCGGCACGATCATCAGCCGCGCTTCGTTGATGTCAGCGGTCGCTTTGCGCGCTTCGTCCATGATGCTGCCGAGCGTGACGCCCAGCTTCTCGCGATCCTCGAAGCTCTTGAGCGGGATATAGGCGGCGGCCGAATTGGGCGCGAGCGTCTGCGACGGGCCGTCGAACCCGGCGAGCATCACCGCGCCCTTTACGCCCTTCAAGGGCAGGATGCGGTCGGCGACCTTGCGCATCACGGCGTCGGTGCGCTCGACACTGGCGCCAGGGGGCAGCGAGATGACAGTCAGGAAATATCCCTGGTCCTGCGCCGGGATGAACCCGGTCGGCGTCGCCCAGAACAGGGCGCCCGTCGCCGCGATCAGCCCGCCATAGACAGCCATCATCCGCTTCGGCTTGGCGACCAGTGCGGCGGTCAACCGTGCATAGGCGTTGCTCATCCGGTCGAACCCGCGATTGAAGCGGTCGCCGGCGGCGAGCACCAACTGGTGCAGCCGGCCACCGGTCTTTTCCTCGGCGCGCGCGCGCAACAGCAAGGCGGCGAGCGCCGGCGAAAGGGTGAGCGACAGCAGCAGCGAGATGATTGTCGCGGCGGTGATCGTAATGGCGAACTGTTTGTAGAACGCGCCCGACAGGCCCGTGAGGAACAGGGTCGGCACGAACACCGCGCACAGCACCAGCACGATCGCGACCAGCGCCGCCGACACTTCGTCCATCGACGTCCGCGCCGCCTCGAGTGGCGACAGGCCGTGCTCCAGGTTGCGCTCGACATTCTCGACCACGACGATCGCGTCGTCGACGACGATGCCGATCGCCAGCACCAGGCCGAACAGCGACAGGTTGTTGAGGCTGTAGCCGAGCGCCGCCAGCACCGCGAAGGTGCCGATCAGCGAAACGGGAATCGCGACCACCGGGATGATCGCCGCGCGCCATTTCTGCAGGAACACCAGGATGACGAGCACGACCAGTACGACCGCCTCGAACAGCGTGTGCATCACGGCGTCGATCGACTGGCTGATGAACTCGGTCGGGTTGTAGATGACGCGATAGCCGAGTCCCTTCGGGAACTTCTGTGACATCGCCTCCATCTCGGCGGATACGGCCTTGGCGGCGGCGAGCGCGTTCGAGCCGGGGCGCTGGAACACCGCGAGGATCACGGTCGGCTTGCCCGAGATATATGTGTTGGAATTATAGTCCGACGCGCCGAGCTCGACGCGCGCGACGTCCGACACGCGGACCTGCCGGCCGCTGGCGTCGGTGCGGATCACGATGTTGCCGAATTGCGCGGGGTCGGTCAGCCGGCCCTGCGTCTCGACGTTGAACTGAAAGGCGTTGCCCTGCGCATAGGGCGGCTGGCCGAGCGAGCCGGCGGCGACCTGCACGTTCTGCGCGCGCAACGCCTGGACGATCTCGCCCGCGGTCAGGTCGAGCGCGGCGGCGCGGTTGGGGTCGATCCAGACGCGCATCGCATAGTCGCGATTGCCGAACAGCTGCACGTTGCCGACGCCGTCGATCCGGCTCAGCCGGTCGCGCACCTGCGTCAGGGCATAGTTGGACATGTACCCGCGATCGAGCGACCCGTCGGGCGAGACCAGGTTCACGACCATCAGGAAGTCGGGCGAGGTCTTGCGCGTCACCACGCCGATCCGCTGTACTTCCTCGGGCAGGCGCGGCACGGCGATCGCGACGCGGTTCTGCACCAGCACCTGCGCGGCGTCGAGATCGGTGCCGATCTTGAACGTGACGGTGATCGTGACGTTGCCGTCGCCGGTCGACTGGCTGCTCTGATAGAGCATGTTGTCGACGCCGTTGATCTCCTGCTCGATCGGCGCCGCGACGGTTTCCGCCACGGTTTCGGCCGAGGCGCCCGGATAGCTCGCCGAGACCGTCACGGTCGGCGGCACGATGTCCGGATATTGCGACACCGGCAGCCCCCAATAGGCGATCGCGCCGACCAGGGTGATCACCACCGCGATGACCGCGGCGAAAATCGGGCGCGAAATGAAGAAGCGCGACAGGCGCATGGTGTCTATTCCTCGAAACAAGAGGTCCCTGCGCTCCTGCGAAAGCGGGAGCCTGGGGTAGGTCGGGATGCGTGGCCCTGGGCTCCTGCGTTCGCGGGAGCACCAGGACTATTGCGCGAGCGTCGCCTGGCCGGGAGTGGGTGGCGCGATGGCGGGTGCGGGGGTGGCGGCGACTGGCTTGATCGCGCCGATCACGACCTGAACCTTGCTGCCGGGCATCGCCATCTGCGTGCCGGTGATGACCACCCGGTCGGACAGCGTCAGGCCGCCGCGAATCACCCGCAGGCCGTCGACCACCGGCCCGAGCTGAACCGGCTTGGCCGACACGGTCCCGTCCTTGCCGACGACCAGCACGGTCTTGCGCGCCTGATCGGTGACGATCGCGCTGTCGGGCACCATGAGCGCCGGGACGGTGCCGCCACTCGCCAGCCGCATGTTGCCGAACATGCCGGGCGTCAGGAACAGCGCCGGATTGCTCAGCACCGCGCGGCCGCGGATTGTCCCCGATTTGGGATCGAGTCCGTTGTCGGTGAAGTCGAGCCGGCCCTTCCAGCGATAATCGCCTTCGTCCTGCAAGCGGATCTCGACCGGCGAGGCGGCGCCCGCGCCGGCGCGCTTGGCCTTGAGGAACAGCGCTTCCGATCCGTCGAAGCTGAAATAGATCGGGTCGAGCGCGTTGATCGTGGTGAGCAGGGTAGCGTTCGCGCCCTCGCCCGCCGCGACCAGATTGCCGATGTCGATCTTGCGGTCGGAAATGCGACCGCCGATCGGCGCGCGGACCACGGTGAACTCCATGTCGAGCGCCCGCGTGCGGACGCGCGCCTGCGCGGCGGCGAGGCTGGCCGAAGCGGCCTGGACCTGTGCCTTCAGCCGATCGACCTCGCTCTTCGACACGGCGTCGACATCGACCAGCTTGAGCGCGCGGTCGTAGTTGGCGCGCGCGAGAGCGAGGTCGCTGTTCGCGGTCGCGATGCCCGCCTGTGCTTCCGCCAGCGCGGCGGCATAGGGGCGCGGGTCGATCGTGAAGAGCGGCTGGCCCGCCTTGACGATCTGGCCGTCGGTGAAATGGATTGCGACCACCGCGCCGGAGACGCGCGGGCGCACCTCGACGCTGCGGCTCGGTTCGAAGCGGCCGACATAATCGTCCCATTCGGTCACGTCGCGTTGCAAGGGCGTGGCGACGGTGACGGTAGGCGGCGGCGGTGCGGCCATGGCCGGGTTGGGGCGCTGGACGAGGCCGTAGCCGCCGGCCAGCACGACCAGCGGGGCGACGACCCACATCGCGCGCTTCCACAGCGCGGAACGGCCGGGCGCAGCCTCGACGGGCTGCGCTTCGGTGTCCTTGATCGGGGCGATCATGTTCATCGACGGAATCTCCGGGGAAGCTTGGCGCGGATCGCGTTGATCCGACCAAGCAGCAAATCGTAGTGATCGGGGGTGAAGCCCGCGGCGAGGAACAGACGAACCTCTGCGGGGGCGACGGCATAGCCGCGATACCAGCTCAGCACTGCCATGCGGCGCAACGCTTCGAGCCGGCCGTCGGACAGCGCGGTCGCGACGCGGCCGCCGAACATCCAGCGCAAGGCGCGGACGATCGGGCCGGCGGGGCGGATCGAGGAAAGCTTGTCGTGCTGCGCGATCTCGACCACCTGCCATTCGAGCGGGGTCAGTTCGGCGGCCTTGCGAAAGCCCTTGGGCGCGACGGCGGGACGGTCGAGCAGCAGGGCGCCGCCGTCAGCCGGTGAGAAATCGAGATAGGCCATGGCCATTTCCTCCTTGTTCTTGGGGCCGGCGCAGAGGGGATGCGCCGGCCCGGTCCCGGCAGCGGGAGTCCGCCGGGATGTTCATTTTTTCGATCATGGACGACCCTGGTCCGGCACGGCAGGAAGCGGCACCCGGGCAGGGACGGCATTTTAAGCCAACTTCAGATCAGGATGTGATCACGCCGGGTCCGGTTTGACTCTCTGGCTCGAGCAGCGATCCATGTTCTATACCGTGCAGTATAGAAAGCGTTCAGGCCGAGTTCAACCCTTATTTTTATACCGAACGATATTTTTTGCGATGCAGTATGAAAAGGCCGGGTTCAACGGCTCGGCCATACCGCCAGGCTGGTGTCGACCAGCCGCTGCAATTCCTCGCGCGTCGCGCCCGCGCCGGCCTGCACCGCCATGCCCTGCAGCAACGCTATAAGATATTTGGTGATGCCGTCGGCATCGACCGGGCCATGAAAATCGCCGTCGGCGATCGCTTGCTCCATGCGCTCGACCAGTGCCGCATACGCGACCTTGCCGCGTTCCAGCACTTCCAGACGAATCGATTCCGCTTCCGCGCCGCACGCGATCGAGGTGATGACGCCCAGGCACCCATGCGGCTCCGACGCGCCGGTCTGGTTCGCCAGCGCGCCCTCCAGCAGATGCTGGGCGACGCCGCGTGCGGAGGGGGCCTTCAGTGCCTCGCCCATGTAACAGAGCTTTTCACGCTCGTAGAGGTCGAGCGCTTTGCGGAACAGTTCCTCTTTGTTGCCGAACGCGGCGTAGAGGCTGGGACGCGTGATCCCCATAGCTTCGGTGAGGTCGGTCATCGACGCGCCCTCATATCCCTTGCTCCAGAATACGCGCAAAGCGGCGACCAGCGCCTGATCGATGCAGAATTCGCGAGGGCGCCCACGCGAGGGAACGGATTCCAGGACTGTTTCCATAACGGGCGGTATATAATAAGCGAGTCCGGGTTCGTCCAGTCCCCGGTCCGATCAATGTGCGTCGGGTGGCGGGCCGCTGATCGACGGCGGCTTGCAGAACGGCACCATCACCAGTGCTGCCAGAAAAAGCCAGGCCATCATGCGGAAGACGTCGTCGAACGCCAGCGTCAGCGCCTGACGCCCGACGACCTTCGCCAGGATCGCGTCGGCGGCGAGCGCGGCGCGTTGCGGATCGGGCACGGCCCGGCCGATGCCCTGCGCCAGCCCGGCGGCCATTTCCTGTGCAGCGCGCGCCGACTGGCCCAATGCCTCCGACAGGCGCAGCACGTGCAACCGCGTCGCATCCTGCAGCCAGGTGTTCGCCACCGCGATGCCGATCGCCCCGCCCAGGTTGCGCATCAGGTTGAACAGCCCCGATGCATAACGCAGTTCCGCGCCCTGAAAATTACCCAGCGCCAGCCCGACCGACGGCACGATGCACAGCATGATCGCGAAACTGCGCACGACTTGCGGCCAGAACAAAGCGGCGAACCCCCAATCGGGCGTCATGTAGCTGAACAGCCATAGTCCGACGGCGAACAGCGACAGGCCGACGGTGATGACGATCCGCTGATCGACTCGTTGCGACAGGCTGGCGGCGATCGGCACGCCGAGCAGTTGCGCGACGCCCGCGATGAACACCGTCGTCCCGACCTCCGCCGCATTGTATCCCCGCACGCGCCCCAGGAAGATCGGCACCAGATACGTGCCCGCATACAGGCCGAACCCGATCACCAGATTGAACATGCAGGCGAAGGCGAAGGTCGGCTTGCGGAATGGGGTCAGCTTGACGATCGGCCCGTCCGACCGGAACGATCGTTCGAGGAACAGCACGAACGCGACCAGCGACAGCCATGCGCCGACCGCGATCGACGGGTCGCCCAGCCAGTCGTTCTTCGGTCCTTCCTCCAGCACATATTCGAGTCCCGCGAGGAACGCCGCCATCGACCCCAGATGGACCCAGTCGATTCGCTTGAGCATCGCTAGGTTCGGGGTGTCGACGTGGACCAGCGTCAGCACCATCACCGTCACGATCGTGCCTGGTGCCACGTTGATGAAGAACACCCAGCGCCACGTCAGCGCATCCGTGATCCACCCGCCGACCGTCGGACCCAGCGTCGGCGCGAGGACGGAGACCATGCCCAGGATCGCGGGGATCATCGCCCGCTGCTTGCCCTCGAACAGGACGTAACCGGTCGCGAACACGGTCGGCACCATCGCGCCGCCGACGAACCCCTGCACCGCGCGGAACAGGATCATCGATTCGATGCTCCACGCGAACCCGCACAGGATGCTCGCCAGCGTGAACAGCCCCGCCGACAGCGCGAACAGCCAGCGAGTCGACAGCGCCTGCGCCAGGAAGGCGGAAAACGGAATCATCACCAGTTCGGCCATCAGATAAGCCGTCTGCACCCAACTGATCTCGTCCGGTCCCGCGCTCAGCCCCGCCTGCACTTCGTTGAGCGACGCGGCGACGATCTGGATGTCGATCAGCGCCATGAACTGGCCGAACGCCATCACCGCAAAAATCAGATATTTCTGACGGTTGCTCAGCGCCGCCGGGTTGAACGGCACGGCTGGAGCATGGTGCGACGCCTGGGAAGAGAGTGGAATCGACGCCAAGTTGCTTGCCTCCAGCCGCGATTATATTATCTGCATCATATAAATGGAGGCTGCAAGTGCGCTATTCAGGTGATCACAAGGCGAAGACGCGGGAACGCGTGCTGCGCGAGGCGGCGCGCGAATTGCGGGCGAAAGGGCGAGATAACGTCTCGGTCGCGCGCGTGATGGAGCGCGCCGGGCTGACGCATGGCGGGTTCTATGCGCATTTTTCCTCGAAGGACGATCTGGTCGCCGAAGCGGTCGCTACGATGTTCGACGATGCGCGGGCGCGACTGGCGGCGACGACCGACGACGAGCCGCGGCGGGCGTTGCGCGCCTATATCGATTTTTACCTGAGCGCGGCGCACCGCGACAATCGCGAGCGCGGCTGTCCGCTGCCGGCGCTGTCGGGCGACCTGGCGCGTGCTGACCCGGCGGCGCGCGAGCGGTTCGGGGCGGGGGTGAAGGGCCTGTCCGACCGGCTGGCGCAACTTCTGCGCGCGATCGGCAGCGCAGCGCCCGATGCCGAAGCCTCCGCGATGCTGGCGCAAATGGTCGGCGCGGTGGCGCTGTCGCGTGCGGTCGCGGACTCGGCGCAATCCGATGCGATCCTCGCGGACGCTCGCGCCGATCTGGTCGCGCGGTATAATCTGGAGACCGCCCAATGAGCGAGACGATCGACGCGCCGAACGGCCTGCGCCAAGTGCTCGACCTGCTGGACCGCGACGAACAGCCGCCGATGGGACGGTTGATGGACGTGCGGTTGATCGAGGCGAGCGAGGGTCGCGCGGTGTTCGAAGGCTTGCCCGGCGAACAGCATTACAACCCCATGGGCGGCGTCCATGGCGGCTATGCGGCCGGTTTGCTCGATTCGGCGTGCGGCATCGCGGTCCACACGATGCTCCAGCCGGGGCAGGGCTATACGACCATCGAACTCAAGGTGTCGTACATTCGCGGGATGACCGCCGGGACCGGGCCGGTGCGCGCCGAGGGGCGGGTGATCAACATGGGCCGTCGCGTCGCCTTTTCGGAGGCGGAGATCCGCGATGGCGAGGGGCGCCTGATCGCGACCGCGAGTTCGACCCTGCTGGTGTTCGCCGCATGAACGCGCCGGTGACGCTCGACGCCGAGGAAGCGGCCGCGCCGTCGCGCCGCGCGCTGCGCCTGCCGCGCAAGGCGCCGGTCGTGGCGGCGATCGCGCTGGCGGTCGCGGCGCTTGGGACGTTCTGGTTGCTCGCCCCGCGATCGAGCGAGAGCACCGACAACGCCTATCTGCGCGCCGATTCGAGCGCGGTCGCGCCCAAGGTCGGCGGGCTGGTCGCGGCGATCCTGGTCAAGGACAACCAGGTCGTGCGCGCGGGCGATCCGCTGATCAGGATCGACACGCAGGATTACGACGCCAAGGTGGCGGCGGCGCAGGCGGCCGTCGCCGATGCCGAAGCGGGGGTGGCGAGCGCGCGGGCCGCGCTCGCGGCGCTCACCGCCGACGAGCGGCTCGCCTCGGCGCAAGTCCGGGCGGCGGGAACGGGCATCGCGTCCGCCGACGCTGAAGTCGCGCGCGCCGGAGCCGATCGCGCGCGCTACGACGCCCTCGTCGCCAGCGGTTTCGCGACGCGCCGGGACGCCGAGCGCATCAAGGCGACCGCCGTCAGCGCGGTCTCGGCCGCCGACCGTTCTCGCGCCGACCTGCAGGTGAGCCGCGAACAGGACCTCGTTACCCGTGCGCGCCGCCCGGTGCTGGAGGCGCAACTGCAAAGCGCGCAGGCGGCGGTGCTGAAGGCGCGCGCCGCGCTCGACCTTGCGCGGCAGGATCGCGGCCACGCCGTCGTGCTCGCCCCGATCGACGGTGTCGTCGGCAATCGCCAGGTCCAGGTGGGCGATTTCGTCCAGCCGGGTTCGCGCGTGTTTACCCTGGTGCCGGTCGACGCGCTCTACGTCGTCGCCAATTTCAAGGAAACGCAGACTCGCGACATGCGCGTCGGACAGAAAGCGCGCATTTATGTCGACGCCCTCGGCGGTGAAGCGCTGACCGGCGTCGTCGACAGCTTCGCGCCGGGATCGGGCAGCGAATTCACCCTGCTGCCGTTCGAACCGGGATCGGGCAATTTCACCAAGATCGTCCAGCGCGTCGGCGTACGTATCCGGCTCGATCCGGGCCAGCCCGCGCTCGCCCGGCTACGGCCCGGTCTGTCGGTCACGGCGAAAGTGCAGTTGCGCTGACCAGACGGGCGCTGGCCCGGCCGCAAAAAAAGGGGCGCCCGCCAGCGAGCGCCCCTTGGATCGTCCTATGGTGCTTTGGGCTAGAACTTCACCTCGGCGTTGATCGTCAGCGAACGCCCGCGCGGATCGGCGACGCGCGGTTCCCACGAGCTGCCGGCACCGGTGTTCGAATCATAGGTGATCGCGAACGGCGGGTCAGTGTTGAACACGTTGCGAACGCCGGCGGCGATCGTGAAATGCTCGTTGACCCGTTGTGAGATCGACGCGTTGTAGATGATGTACGGCTTCACGCGTGGATTGTAGTCCGGGCGTCCGGCGCTGCCCGGCAAGGCCTGGTTCTGATAGCCGTCGCGATAGATTTGCGAGAAGGTCAGACCGAACCCGTCGGGCGTTGTGTAGGCGATGAACGCATTGTGCTTCCATTTGAGGCCAAGGTCGCCGGCCAGGCTGAATACCCCGCGCAGATTGGTATAGGGCAGGTTGGGAAGCAGCTTTTCCTTCTTCTGTAGCAACAGGGTGCCGTCGAACCCGGCCGACAACACGCCGCCAAGCCCGTCGATGCTGGCGCGGGCGCTGAAGTCGATGCCGCGGGTGCGCCGCGACCCGAAATTGCCGGTCCGCAAGTCGACCAGGGTGATGATGCCGTTGGTCCGCGTGATGCGATCCGGGAACGCGTTGATATTCGCCAGCAACTGCGGGATGGTGATCGTGCCGATCGTATTATCGACCGCGATCGACCAGTAATCGGCCGACAGACTGATCCGGCTGGTCGGCTGAAGCACCGCGCCGAACGAATACTGCTTCGACTTTTCCGGCCCGAGCGCCAGGTTGCCGCCGCTCAGCGAATCGGGCGTGATCGGCGCGCATCCGCCGGTGCCGACGACGCCCGACGGGCAGGTCGTCGGATCGACCAGCGTGTTGCCGGGGTTGGGCGATTGTGTGACGCCGTTGAATATCTGGTTGAACGACGGCACGCGGAAGCCCGTATTGTACGATCCGCGGAACAGGATCCAGTCGAACGGCTTGAACTTGGCGGAGACCTTCGGATTGAAGGTCGACCCGAAGCCCGTATAGTCATCGACGCGACCAGCGACCGTGATGTCGAATCCCTTGACGATCGGGAACAGGATTTCGCCAAAGGCCGCCTTCACGTCGCGGCTCACCTTGCTCAGCGCATTGGCGTTGTCGAATGCCGCGTTGAAGATGTCCGGTGAGGCGGTCGTGGCCGCCGACGATCCGTCGAACTTGTAGCTTTCCCTGCGATAATCGACGCCGAGCGCGACCTGAACCATGCCACCGGGCAGCCGGAACAGTTCGCCCGACACCGACGCGTCGAACTGGCGAGTCTCGTATTTGCCGCTGTAGAGCCGGACGCCGCGCGCCGATACCGACTCCAGCGCGGCGAGCGCCGCCGGCGTCTGCGTCAGCGAGAACGGGTTGAGGATGCCGCTATTGAACAGGCCGACGATGCCGGGCGCGGTGGCGCCGGGGGCGGTTGGTGCGCGGCTGTCGGGCTGGCCGGCGAGCGTCGCGCCGGTACCCGACGCGACAGCGGCGGCGTTCGAACTGAACGTGCCGCGATAATAATAGCCCGAACCGAGGATCGAACTCGCCCGGCTGGTCGCATAGGATGCGCCGGCGCGGTAATCCCATCCGGCGAACAGCGGACCCTCGACCCCCAACGCGGCGCGGAACGTCTTGGTGTTGGTGGTGTATTCCCGGTTGCCGCAATCGACGCAACGATAGCGGAACGCGATCGGCTTGCCGTAATTGGCTGCAACCGCCGGCAGCACCGCGACGATGCTGTTGTAGACAGCGTTATAGGTCGCGGCCGTCAGCGAATTGAGCGGATAGGCGATCGGCAGCGACGTATTGTTCGAACTGAACTGGTTGTTCGAGAAAAGCTTGTGCGAGGTCGCGTCGGAGCCGGTGGCTTCCAGATAGATTTCGTTCTTGCCGATCCGCGCTGTCGCGCGACCGTAATAGGTCAGCGTCTGGATCGGCTGTTGCAGCGTCGCGGCGCGGCCCGTGTCCCACGAACACGCCAGCGCCGCCGACGCGTTCGCCCAAAGCACCGAATCGTAATTCATGCCGCCGTCGACCGACGAGCAGCCAGCGCCGCCGGGTAGGCGCAGCGGGTTTACGCCGCCCGATGCCGCGGTCGTGGTGCCGGGGATGAAGAAACCGGGATTCGTCAACAGCGACGTGGCGCCGCTGGTCCCGCCCAGCAACGTGCCGGTCTGGGTAATGCCGACCCCCGCCGCGGTGGGATTGATCGGGAAAGCGGTCGCGATCGGGGTGCCGCGGGTGTCGATCGACAGGCCGCGATTGGGCTGGTTGCCATTTACGAAGTCACGGTTGCTCCCGAACAGCGCCTTGTTCCAGCTCTTGCTGACCGAGCCCATGATGTTGAAGCCCTGCTCGTCGAGCTTGCCGAAGCCAACCGTGCCCGACAGGCGGTAAATCTGCGCATCGCCCGCTTCCGGCGTGTCGACGAACCCGGCGACGTCGATGCCGCGGAAGTCGGTCTTGGTGATGAAGTTGATCACGCCGCCGATCGCGTCGGTGCCGTAGATCGCCGAGGCACCGTCTTTCAGGATTTCGATGCGGTCGATCGCGGCGAACGGGATCTGGTTGACGTCGACCGCCGACCCCTGGAGGCCGTGCGCCGCGATGCGACGGCCGTTCAACAGCACCAGTGTCGACGCGCTGCCCTGGCCGCGCAGATTAGCCGCGGACAAGCCGTTGGTGCCGCGCGCCGCACCGGTGACGACGTCGGAGTTCGACGCCAAATTGTCCGCGCCGTTGCCGTTGTTCGCCAGGAACGAGATCAGCTGCTCCGGATTGCTGATGCCTTCGCGGCTCAGATCCTTGTTGGTGATGATCGTCAGCGGCAGCGCCGAATTGTTCGGATCCTGCTTGAGGCGTGAACCCGTGACGAGGATGTCCTTGCCCGCATTGTCGTCGGTTGGCGTCTCCGCGCCTGTGGGCGTCGCGGCGGACGCGGTGGTCTGGTCGCTGCCAGCGGTTTGCGCGACAGCAGCTCCCGGGAGCGCGCACAAGGCAGCGAACGCCGTGCCGGACGCCAGAACAAGACGAAGCGAGGCTGAACCCATCATAACGAAAATCCCCCTGTCACGCCGTTCCCGCGGCGGTTCATGGGCATATTAAGCAACAAAACTGCCATAATGCGCCACCCCTTTTTTCGACACGCCATGGTCAAGGCGCATTTCGTGAGCGACGCGGCCAAATCGTTGCTCGCTTGCAACATCACCGCCATTGACGCGGACGCGCCGGCGGGGGAGCGTGGGCAGCAATGAAGAAGGGGCGCGCATGAAACCGACCATCGACCGACTCGCGAGCCGCGACGCTTGAGCGATATGGCGATCGATTCCGCCCCGGCGCCCGTGCCGCGCGACTGGCGGCGGCTGGCGCTCTACCTGCTGCTCGGCTTTTCGGCGGGGTTGCCCTTCTACATGTTCAACGCCGTGCTGTTGCTGCGGCTGGCGAAGCATGGCGTCGACATCGTCACGGTCGGATTCTTCGCCTGGGTCGCGTTGCTGCCGACCTTCAAGTTCGCCTGGGCGCCGCTGCTCGACAAATATGACGTGCCGGGGTTCGGGCGATTCTGGGGCAAGCGGCGCGGATGGATCATGCTCGCGCAGCTTGGGATTTTCCTGGCAACCGTCGCGATGGCGCTGACTTCGTCGGACAAGAACCTGGCGGTGACGGCGCTGTTCGCGGTGCTGCTCGCGTTCTGGACGACGACGCTGGAGGTCGCCGCCGATGCCTGGCGGATCGAACTCGCGCCGACCGCCGAGCAGCAGGGGCCTATGGTCGCCGCGAACCTGTGGGGCTATCGCAGCGCGATGGTCGCGGCGGGGAGCGGGGCGATCTACATCGCGGCCAAGAGCGACTGGACGATCGCTTACTTGGTCATCGCCGCGGCGGCGTTCCTGCCGTTTCCGATCCTGGCCTTGACCCGGCCCGATGCCGAACATGGCGGCGGGCGCGGAACGGCGCTCCTCACCGGCACGATTGCGAGCCTCGTGGTGCTGGCGGTGACCGGGGTCGCCACCGCCATCGTCGGCTGGCTGTTGCTCAAGGCGCTGGGATCGGTCGGCCTCGATAATCCCGATGTCGTCAAATATTGGGTGTTCGCAGTCGCGTTGCTGCCGTTCATCGCGCTGGGCGTGGCGGTGCCGTGGCTCAAGGAATTGCCGCCGACCGCGTCGCTCCGTCGCTCGGCCGCGCTAGGGCCGTATGTCGATGTCGCGTGGCGCTTCGGTTACGTAATCATCCCGATCCTGCTGTTCGTATCGGTCTATCGGATGGGCGACGTGATGGCGTTGACGCTGTCGCATCCGCTGTTCAATTCGCTTGGCTATAGCCTGGAGGCGATCGCGTTTTCCGACGGCGCGGTGGCGCTGTTTTCGAGCATGCTCGGCGTCGCGCTCGGCGGCTGGCTCGCGGCGAAGGCGCCGATGGGCTGGGCGTTGGCGATCGGCGCGGTCATGTCGGCGCTGTCGAACTGGATCTTCGCCTGGCTCGCGCATCAGGCGCCGGGCGGGCCGGTCTGGTTTCATATCGGATCGATGGCGGTAACGGCAGGGGATTTCGATCTCTACCTGTCGATGGCGATCGATCAGTTCGGGCATGGGTTCGAAGGCGCGGTGTTCGTGGTGTACCTCTCGTTGCTGGTGAACCCGCGCTTCCCCGGCGCGCAATATGCGTTGCTGTCGGGACTCGCCTTCCTGATCCCGCGCTTGCTCGCCGGGCTGTCGGGGGTGTTCCAGAAGGCGATCGGGTACGACGGTTTCTTCATCATGGCGGGCGCGATGAGCTTGGCGGCGATCGTGTTCCTGCCCTTCATCGTCCGCGCCCAGCCGCGGCCTGACGACGCATGATCGATATCGACGCCGCCTTCGCGCCCGCTGCGGCCTATGTCGCGGATGGGCGAATACCCGGCGCGACGCTCGGCGTGGTGACGGCGAGCGGCGAGCGCGCGGTGCGGTTCGCGGGGCATGCCGCGCTCGTGCCCGAACGCGAGGTGTTGACCGAGCATCACTGGTTCGACCTCGCCTCGGTGTCGAAGGTCATCGCGGCGACGACAATGATCCTGATGCTGGCGGACGAGGGGAGGCTCGACCTCGACGCGCCGCTGACGACCGCGATCCCCGACCTGCGCCAATACGACGTCGCCAACGCGGCCGAGCGGCGGTTGACGTTCCGCGATTGCCTGGCGCACCGCACCTTCCTGCCTGCGGTCGAGCCGATCTACACCTATGGCGACGACCCCAACCGGCTCCGCGCGTTCGTCCTGCAGCGCGAATGGAAGCATGGCCCGCCGGTCTATTCGGACATCAACTTCATCCTGCTCGGCATCGCGATCGAGCGAATCACCGGACAGCCGCTCTCGGCCTGGCCGCTGGGGGAGGGGCTGAGCTACGGGCCTCCGCCCGGCCCGGCGGTCGCGACGGAGTTCTGCCACTGGCGCGGGCGGATGCTCAAGGGCGAGGTGCACGACGAGAATTGCTCGGCGCTGGGCGGTACGGCGGGGCACGCCGGGCTGTTCGGAACGGTTGCTGGGGTACTCGATTTCGCTGAGGCGTTTCTCAACGGCAGCAGCGTATCGTCGGCGATGATACACGCGATCTGTACACCCCAATTCGAACATCGCACCTGCGGGTGGGACAGCCGCTATCCGGGCTGGCCTGGCGGGGACGCCTGTTCGCCGGGAACGATCGGGCATACCGGGTTCACTGGCACCGGGCTGTGGGTCGATTTCGATCGCGGCGTGGCGTGGACGCTTCTCACCAACCGCGTCCATCCGACCCGGCACAGCGAAGCCGCGGCCAGCATCTTCGCCTTGCGCCCCGCAATCGGCGACGCGGTGATCGCAGCCGTCAGCTAGACGTAGTGCGGCTCGGGCCGCTCGAAGAGTTGCTCGTAATGCACCAGCGACGGCGTCGTCGGGATCGGCACCGGTTGGCCGTCACGAAACGCCCATTCGCCACGGTCGCAATCCTCGGCCCGGACATAGCCGTTGATGTAGAGCCGCCGCAGGTGATCCGACGAATTGAGCCCCGAGGCATGGACCAGATACGGATTCCACATCGCCACGTCGCCGGGTTCGAGGACCAGGTCGACCTGGCTCGCCGGGTCGATCCCGGCCGCTTCCAGCGCGGCGTCCTGCGGCGCGCGGCCCAGAACTTCGGTCGTGGTGTCGAGATCGACCGGCCCCTGCGTATGGCTCCCCGGAATGAAGCGCATGCCCCCGGTGTGCGGGTTGTGCGGATCGATCGCCAGGCCGGTCTGGACGTAGGAGCTGGCCAGGTTGCGATACGCCTCGGCCGGGCGGCGGAAGCGCGAATCCTGGTGCCACGCGAAATCGCCACGGCTGTGTGGCAGCTTCCAGTGGAGCTGGTTGATGATCTGCTTCAGGTCGCCGCCGATCAGCGGCTTCAGAATCTGGGCAAAGCGGGGGTCGGTGCGCGTTTCGTCGAGCACGCGCTGGTGATAGGACGGCCATTGCGCCATCGGCACGTGCGGCTGGCCGTTCTCTCCCGAGACGACGTTGTAGAACAAGTTGCCATGGCGAAAGCTGCGTCCATGGGCGACGCCTTCAGCATAGATCTGGTCCATCGCCGCGCCGATCCGCGCGACCTCGTCCGGGGCGAACACGCCGCGCACGATGGCGTAGCCCTTGTCGCGATACTCGTTAACGTAATCCATGCTGACCTATTTAGTTACCCGCCGCGATCAGGACCAGAGCCGCATCCATCGCCCTGGTCGCGCTGGTCCCATCCGGAATGTCGTTGGCATAGATCGAGAATGTTAAGGTTCGACCACTCGCCGCGATCATATAGCCCGACAGCGCCGAGGTGGCGTTGAGGCTGCCGGTCTTGGCGAACAGTTTCCGGTCGAGGATCGTGCCCGCGAACCGCTTCGCCAGCGTGCCGTCGACCCCGCCCACCGGCAGGCTCGCCCGCCAGGCCGCGCCCCAGGGTTGCGCCGCGATCCAGCGCAACAGGCCGACGCTCGCGCGCGGCGCGACGCGGTTGTAGCTCGACATGCCGGAGCCGTCGGAGAAATCGAACGCGGTCCGCGCCACCCCCGCCTTGGCCAGCATCGCCCGGACCGCGACTTGCCCGTCCGCGATCGATCCGCTCCCGTTCACCAGCGCGACGCGGCGCAGGAACAGTTCGGCATGGAGGTTCTGGCTGACCTTGTTGGTGATCACGACATCGTCGGCGAGCGGCGGCGGCGTAAGCTTGGCGAGGACCGGTTCGACCGGCGGCCGCGCGGGTGGCGCTGCGCCGCGGATCGCCGGGTCGTCGGCCGATGTCAGCGCGCGGTGGCGTACGTCGATCTTGCCCGTGACCTTGACGCCGCGCGCGTTGAGCATTTCGCCCAAGCGCCACGCCGCGTAGCGCGCCGGATCGTCGATCCCGACGCGCAGCCGCTCGGGTCTGGCGCCGGCGCCGATCGTGCCGGTCAGCCGCAGGACGTACTCGTTGGGGTCGCGATCGAACCCGATATTGCTCTTCGTCCCCGGCACGACGGTGATGCGATTGTCGACGGTGTAATAGGCCGGAAGGCTCACCCTCCCGTCCGCCGTCACCGTCACGACCATTTCGTTGTCGTCCAGCGTCAGCGCCGAAATGCCCGTCCCCGACCGCGTCGGGATGTTGTTCCAGCTCATCCCCGGGCTCCAGCGCTCGTCGGGGAACAACGTGTCGTCGCCGGTGATATTGCCGACCATCCGCGTCTTGGCCGCGATCGCGTCGGCGAGCGTGGCGAGGCAGTCCGTGACGCAATCGTCCGCGCTCGACAGCCGCGCGTCGCCATTGCCGATCAGCACGACGTCGCGCCCCTCCAGCCGCACTGCCGCGCCGCCGGTAGTGTCGGGGCCGATCATGTCGGGAAGCGTCGCATAGGCTGCGGCGGTGGTGAACATCTTGGTGTTCGACGCCGGGATGAAGCGCTGGTCGGGATTGATCGCGATGACCTCGCGGCCCTGCGCGTCGACCACCAGCAGCCCGAACCGCGTGCCTGCCGCCGCCTGCGCCAGCGCGGCATCGACTCGGCTCCGCAGCCCCGCATCCTGCGCGGGCGCCGGTAGCGCGACGACCAGCGCGAGGACGGTAGTGAAAACCCCTTTCAGCATGGCGGGCGAGGGTAAGGGTTGTGCTTCGGCGCGCAAGTCGTGAAAATGCCGCGCGTGAGCCTGATCCGCCGCCTTGCCACGATCCTCGCCGTCGCGCTGGGGATGAGCGCCGCGTCGGCGGAAATTCCGCGCGCGACGCTGATCCACAATGCCCGCGTATTCGACGGCACCGGCGCGCCGGCGGTGGTCGAGGACGTGCTGATCGAGGGCGACCGGATCGTCGCGGTCGGCCGCAACGTGAAGCGCCCGCACGGCACGCGCGTGATCGACGGGCGCGGAATGACGCTGATACCGGGGCTCCACGATCTCCACACGCATTTGCGCGCGCCGGCGTTCGACGCGCCCGACGATTTTGGCAAGGCCTATGCCGCTTATCTGCTCGCGGGCGTGACGACGGTGAACGATTATTCGCTGTCGGGTGAGATGATCGCGCCTGTTCGCGACATGACGAAGCCGGGGGGCATCGCCGCGCCCCATCTGGAACTGGCGGTGCGGATCGGCGTGCCGGGCGGGCATGGGACCGAGTTCGGCTGGGGCGATTTCTTCACGCTGCAGGTCTCGACGCCGCGCTCCGCACACCTCGCGATGAAGAAGGCGCTCGCCTACCGGCCCGACGTCATCAAGGTTTTCGCCGACGGCTGGCGCTATGGCCGCGATCCCGATCTCAACAGCATCAACGAAGATACGCTGGCAGCGATCGTTGCGGATGCCCACGCGGCCGGCATTCCGGTCATTACGCACACGGTGACATTGCGCGAGGCGAAGATCGCCGCGCTGGCCGGGGTAGATTCGGTCGGCCACGGCGTCGGCGACGCGCCGGTTGATGCCGAACTGATCGACCTGATGAAGAAGAATCGGATGGCCTATATCGCGACGCTCGCGACCTACGAGCCGCAGGAAAACCGCACGTTCATGCCCGGCGAATGGGCGAGCATGCGCCCCGCCGAACGCGCGCGCGAAGAAGCGCGGATGGCCAAGCCGCTGGAGACGATCGCGGCGTACGACAGCAAGCGCTGGGCGATCATGCAGGGCAATATCCGCGCGCTGAAGGCGGCGGGGATCCGCATCGGAATCGGCACAGACGCCGGGATCACGGGCACGTATCACGGCAGCTCCACGATCCGCGAGATTCGCTGGCTGACGCAGCTGGGCTTCACGCCCGCCGAGGCATTGGTCGCGGCGACCAGCACCAGCGCAGGGATCATGGGCCTCGACAAGGTCGAAGGCACGATCAAGCCCGGCATGCGCGCCGACCTGGTGCTGGTTGCGGGCAAGCCCGACGAGAAGATCGAGGATCTCTACAACGTCCGCCATGTATGGGTCGCGGGGCGCCATCAGGACCTGATCGCTTTGCGCAAGCTCGCCGACGGCCCGACGCCGACACCGATGCCAGTGACGAAGATGGCTGGCCCGATCGACACCGGCGCGCGCAGCGACGGGCGCACCGACCTCGACACCTTGCCGGTGGAAAGCAGCGAAAGCGGCACTGATGCGAGCAAGATTCTGTTCGCGCGGCCGGTCGATCCACGGTCGGGCAGGAAGCTGATGCTGACCGCGCGGATGGGCGCCCGCGCCAAGCCGTTCGCACAGTTGATCGTGCCGCTGACGAAGGGCGCGGTGACGCTGGCGGATGCGAGCGCGTTCACCGGCGTTGCGTTCGATGCCCGCGGATCGGGGCGCTATTCGCTGGCGTTCGACACTTACGGCGTCCAGCCCGACGACTGGTTCCACGCGAATTTCGAAGCGGGCGAGAGCGTGCAGGAAGTCCGCGTGCCGTTCAGCGCCTTGCAGGGGCAGGGGGCATTCGATCCGAAATCGCTGCGGTCACTGATGATCCGGCTGCATGGCGATCCTGGCGCGACGACTTGGCTCGAGATCGGGAATCTGCGCTTCTATCGCTGATCCGGCGCGCGATAGACTGCCTCGTCCAACTGCCCCTCCCACCGTGCCACGGTCGTTGCGACGGTCAGGTTTGCGCTGGCGCTCGGCACGGTCCGGGTCATGTCGAGTAAACGGTCGAACGGGAGGACGAAGCCGACGACCAAAGCGGTCTGTTCGGGACTGACTCCGACCGCCGACAGCACGGCGGCGAGCATGAACAGCGAGGCGGAGGGCATCGGGGCGGTCCCGAATGCGGCGAGCGCGCCGGTCAGCAGGACGGTCGCGTAGACCTGCGGGGTCAGCGGCACGCCGAATGCCTGCAACGCGAACATGCTGAGCAGGCCGACGTACATCGCCGTGCCGTCCTTGCCGATGCTCGCGCCCAAGGGGAGCACGGTCGAATAGACCGGCCGCGCGACGCCCAGATTATCGCCCGCGACGTGCATCGCGACGGGGAGCGTGGCACCGCTCGATGCGGTCGAAAAGGCGACGACGAGCGCATCGACGATACCGCGGAAGAAAGGCAACACCGGCAGCTTCGCGACGAAGCGCAGGATCAGGCTGTGCACCACCAGCATCTGGATCAGCGACCCCGCGACCACCGCGAGCGCGAGCCAGCCGACATGGACGAACACGTTCGCCCCGTTCGCCGCCACCGCGACCCAGATCAACGTAAGCACCCCGAACGGGGTCGCCTCCATCACGATCCCGACGACGCGGAGCAGCACCGCGGAGAGCGATTGCAACAGGGCGGCGAACGGCTTGCCCGGCTCGCCGGTCAGCACCACGCCGACCCCGAACAGGATCGCGACGAAGATCAAGGCGAGCATGTCGCCCTTCGCCAGCGCGTCGACGATGTTGAGCGGGACGATGCCGATCAGCTGGTCATAGGGTGTGACAGGCGCGCCCAAGGCATGCGGCGCGGTGGTGCCGAGCGGGGCGCCGACGCCGGGGCGGATTACGCTTGCAACGAGCATCCCGACCGACACGGCGATCGCGGTGGTCGCGGCGAACAGCCCGATCGTGCGTGCGCCGAGGCTGCCGAGCTGCTTGGGGTCGGCGAGGCTGGTGATCCCCGCCGCGATCGTCACGAGAACGATCGGCGCGACCAGCATGCGGATCGCGCGGACGAACAGGTCGCCGACGAACTGGAAATGCGCCGCGCCGGTGGGCCAGGCGAAGGCGAGGATGACGCCGAGCACCAGCCCCGCGACGACACGCTGCCAGAGGGGGATCGCGAACCAGCGGGTCACAACGTCTCGTCACCCCGGGCTCGACCCGGGGTCCCGCTAATTTCCTCCGCAGTTAGAAAGCGGGACCCCGGCTCAAGGCCGGGGTGACGGTGGAAAGTAGCGCTCAAGGACACGTCCCCTTGGTCGGTACATGCGGCAGTGCGCGGCCGGCGGCCTTGCCGGTCAGCGCGCCGTTGTCGACCGCGACGACGCCGTTGACGACCACCGTCCGCACCCCGGCGGCGGGCAGGGTGGGCTGCTCATAAGTCGCCCGCGCCGCGTAGGTTTTCGGATCGAATACGACCACATCTGCGAAATAGCCCGGCCTCAGCTCACCGCGCCCGGTCAGGCCGAACCATTTCGCCGTCACGCTCGACGACCGCTCGATGAAGTCGCGCAAGGAAATCACCTTATCCGCCACCACATATTTCGCATATTTGCGCGCGAACGTGCCCCATACGCGCGGGTGGCCGCCCGACGCGTCGCTGTCGGTCATCACCCAGGGCTGTTGCATGAACGCGGCGATGTCCGTCTCGCTCATGTTGAAGCTGACCGTCGCCGGGTCGCCGAGTCGGATCGTCGCGATCGCGGCGGAGACCGGATCGGTTTTCATCGCGGTCGCGATCTGGCTGAGATACTGGCCGCGATACTTGCCCTCGGTGATGAGCAGGGCCGCAGCGCCGCCACGCTTGCGCAATCCCTCGGCCATGTCGGCGCGCAATCTGGTTGGGAGTTTGGGGTCGTCGAACCTAGCGATCAGCGCCTTGGTCCCGCCGTCCTGCGCCCAAAGTGGGACTAGGCTCGCAACCAGGCTCGTGCCCGATGCACTCCACGGATATTGGCTCGCGGTGATGTTGACCCCGGCGGCGCGCGCGGCATTGATCTTGGCAATCACTTCCGGCGCCTTGCCCTGCACGTCGACGCCGAGCGCCTTGATGTGGCTGACATGCACCGGCATGCCCGTCGCGCGGCCGATCGCGATGATCTCGTCGATCGCCGCCATCAGGCCCACCGTGTAGCTCGATTCGTCGCGGATATGGCTGTCGTAATAGCCGCCGCGCTTCGCCGCCTCGGTCGCCAGCGCGATCACTTCGTCGGTCTTGGAGAAGCTCTGCGGCGCGTAGAACAGTCCGGTCGACAGGCCGATCGCGCCCTCGCACATCCCCTTTGCGACCAAGGCCTTTTCGCGCTCCAGTTCAGTGGGGGTGGGCGCGCGGTTGGCGCTGCCGATCACGGCCCCCCGGATGCTGCCGAATCCGACATACGTGACGAAATTGAGTCCCACCGGTTTGGTCGCTGGGCTTGCCAGCACCTTCGCGACATCGGTCGATCCGCCGCCGTCATTGCCGATGAAGGCGGTCGTCACGCCTTGCAGCAGGAAGGCCGGGATCAGCCGGGTCTGCGGGTTGGGCGAGGCGAGCCACTCGCCCGCATGCGTGTGCGGATCGATGAAGCCAGGCGCGACGATCATGCCCTTGGCGTCGATGACACGGTGCGCGACGAAATCCGTGACGTTGCCGACCATGACGATCTTGTCGCCATCGATTATCACGTCGCCGACGAAAGGCGGGCCATCGCCGGTGTAAATCGTCCCGCCGTGAATGATCAGGTCGACCATCCGACCCTGCGGCTTGGGCGTCGCGCCGAGCGAGCAACCGGCAAGAAGGCCGACAATGAGAGCGACGTGTAGCTTCATCGCGGCAATCCTTCCCATGGGGGTTGTACGCGTCAAGGCCGCGCCAGATTCTCTTCGGTCAGCGTATAGGCCGATTTGGTGCCGGGCTCGTTGGGCACGTCGGTCGCGAAATAGGCGACGCCGACCCCGCGCGCCGGATCGACGAACAGCCCGGACTTGAGGCCATAAGCGTCGCCGAGATGCCCGAAGCGCGGGCGAAAATCGCGGAACGGATCGTCGCGACATCCCTTGGTCGGGTTCGCGGTGGTAATGACGCCCAGGCCATAACTGCACGCCCAGCCCTCACCGATGTCGCCGTTGGTGCCGTCATAGGTCCACGCCGGGGTGATCATCGTCCTGACCGACGCCGGGGTCAGCAGTCGCACGCCGTCGACCTTGCCGCCGAGCATCAGCAGCCGGCCTATTTTGGCCAAATCGGGCATCGACATGTGCAGTCCGCTCTGCGGGGCGAAGGTCGCGCCGTTGCGCCCGGCGACCCAGCGCGACAGGTCGCAACTGCCGTCGGACGCCGGGGTGACGGGGCAGGCGGGGCGTTTGCCGTGATTGTCGTCGCGCGTGACCACGCCGGCGCGATACAGAACCACGCCCTTCGCGATCGTCGCGTCGTCGCACGTGTCCCACTGATAGCACGCCTTCAGCTTCAGCGGCCTGATCACCAGCCGATCCATCAGCCGGTCGAACCGCTCGCCGGTTGCGCGCTCCATGACAGCGGCGACGACCGGGAAGTTGAAATTGACGTAGCGAAAGTACGTACCGGGCGCGTGCTCGGTGTCCCATGCCTTGGGGTCGCTCAGCACCTTCCGCATGTCGCCGTCGAGCGGCAGGACGTAGTCGATATTGTCGGTCAGGCTGGAGCGGTGCGACAGCAATAGCCGCAGCGTGATCGGTGTTTGCGGGAACTCGGGGTTGCGGAAGGTGTAGCCGAGATATTTCGAGACGTCGGCGTCGAGGTCGAGCTTGCCCGCCTCGACCAGCCGCATCACGCCGATGGCGGTGACAAGCTTCGAGATCGAAGCGATCCGCACCACGCTGTCTGGCGTGACCGCGCGGTTGGCGGCGGCATCGGCCAAGCCTTCGCTTTCGACCGATGTGATGCCGCTTTGGTCGAAAGTCACGCGCACGGTCGCAGCGGGTTGCGCGGCGACGACGGCGGCGAGCAGGAGGAGAGGACCCATGGCGGGAGGCTAGTCCCCTACCCGGGCCCCCGGCAAGCTATTGCTTGAACGATCCCGCGCGCCACAGGAGCGTGATCGACACGCGGCGGTTGCGCGGATCGGTGGGGTTGTTCTGAATCATCGGCTCGCGATCCGCGACGCCTTCGATGCGATAGAAGCGCGCCTCTGGCGTGCCGCCCGCCGCGAGCCGGCGACGTGTCGCCTCGGCGCGGCCTGACGACAGCATCCAGTTGTTCATGTTGAGCGGGTTGCCGTACCCCAGGCTGTCGGTGTGGCCGCGGATCATGATCGGGTTCTTGGTGTCTTTGATCGTCTGCGCGATCAGCCCGATCAACTTATCAGCCTCCGGCACCAATTGCGTCGTGCCCAGCGCGAACATCGAATAATCGGCATCGTCGACAAGGTCGATGCGGAGGCCGTCCTGGGTCTGGACGAAGCGGACATGGCTCGCCAGCCGCTTCATCGGCTGCGCCTGCATCGCGCTCATCAGCGTGCGCTTCATCGCCGCGAAGTTCTTCGCGTCCTCGGCGGCGGTCGCTTGGTTCTTCATCGAACCCTTATCGCCCGACCCTTCCTTGTTGCCGCCGGTCGCGCCGATCGGGATCGTCATCGAGCGCGTGCCGGTCTGCGCGGCGCGGGCAGGGTAATTGTCCTTGTCGGTGATCGACGAACCGCCGAAAATGCCGTTGGAGCCGGCGCTGTTCTGCTTCAACTCGACGAGCGTCGGCGCAAAATAGTCGGCGATCGACTTGCGCTGCTTCTCGGTCGTCGCGCCCAGGATCCACAGCAGCAGGAAGAACGCCATCATCGCGGTCACGAAGTCGGCATAGGCGACCTTCCATGCGCCGCCGTGATGGCCGCCATGGCCCTCGATGAAGATCTTCTTGACGATGATCTTCGGAGGTTGGTTGTTGCCGTGTGGAGCGCGCGCCGCGGCCATTTATGCGGCTCCTGACGGAGCCGTGCGGCACCAGCCCGCGCAGGCCGTCGAAGACCTCCGCGAAGCCCGGCTGGTTCGAGTGTGCGATGCCCGAGCGGGCGGCTTCGATCACCAGCGGCTGCGGGTGGCCGTGGAGCGAGGCGATGATGATCTGCTTGACGACATGATAGATCGCGGCGTCCGCGTCGATCACTTGCTTCAGGCGATTGGCGAGCGGGCCGACGATGCCATAGGCGAGCAGCACGCCCAGGAACGTTCCGACCAGCGCGGAGCCGATCATGCCGCCCAGGATTGCGGGCGGCTTGTCGATCGAACCCATCGTCTTCACGACGCCCAGCACCGCCGCGACGATGCCGAGCGCGGGGAGCGCGTCGCCGAGCGACTGCAGCGTGCCCTGCGGGCCTTCGACCTCATGGTGGTGGGTCTTGATCGCGTTATCCATCACTTCCTCGACCGCGTGAACGTCGAGCGTACCCGACGACACGACGACAAGGCGCAGCGTGTCCGAGATCAGGTTGGTGAGCGTGTGGTCGGCCAGCAGCCGGGGATATTCGGCGAATACGGCGGACGATTTGGGGTCTTCGACGTGCGGTTCGAGCGCGATCGGCCCGTCCATCCGCAGCATCTTCATCAGCTTCGACACGAGGAAGATGACGTCGAGATAGTCCTGTTTCTTGTATTTGGGGCCCTTCAGCACCTTCATGACGCCGCCGCCCAGCGCCTTCAGCTCCTTCATCGAATTGCCGATGATCAGCGCGCCCATTGCGGCGCCGCCGATGATCAGCATCTCGTGGGGAATGGCCTCCAGCACCGGCCCCAGCGCGCCGCCCGTGAAGACGAACCCGCCGAACACCATCGCCAACAGAACAACCAGGCCGATGACCGGAAACATTAGTGCTGAAAACCCCCTTGTTCCGCGGTCCAGGCCAAGCAAAGCCCGGCACAGGCAGGGTTAATGGGCTTTGATGATCAATCGGTTAACCGTACCGATTTTTTGGCAAGCCACTCTCGCATCGGGCGGGAGGGGGACCGGCGTCACTTCAGATAGTTGAACAGCGACAGGCCGGACAGCTTGCTGAAACTGGATTGCGCCGCGGACAGGATCGTCATCGTTTTCTGCAAGTCGGTGATCGCCTGGGTCACGTCGACATCCTCGATCGACTGGCGCGTGACTTCGCGGTCGGTGGCGGCGTCGGTGATGCGGGTCGATTCGATGTCGACGCGCTGCGACCGCGCGCCGAGCGAACCCTGGACGCCGGCTATCTGGTTGTTCGACGCGGTCAGTTTGTCGCCGATCGACCCCGCGATCGCGCTCGGGTCGCCGGTGCCGCGCAATGCCGCGGACAGCGTCGAAATGTCGCTCAAGATATTGCCGCCGCCCGAATCGACGAACAGCCGCGACGCCGCCTCGCCCGGCGCCGCGCTCGACGAATCGCCGATCGGGATCGCCGTGGGGCCGCTGGTGGCGAAGGTGAAGGTGCCGTTGCCATTGTCGACGACGGCCGGGGAGTCGCCCGCGGCGAAGATCGAAGCGCCGCGCGAATCCTTGGTATTGGCGAGATCGACAAGGCTTTTGAGGATCGAATCGAGTTCGTCCGCGATGATGCCGCGGTCGCTGGCCGACAAGGTGCCGCTGTTCGCCTTGACCGCGAGTTCCTTGGCGCGCTGGATATTGTCGGTCACCGACTTGAGCGTGGTGTCGGCCTGGCTCAGCGCCGACTGCACGATCGTGATGTTTCCGGCATAGGCCTGGTCGTTGCTGCCGTCGCGGATCAGCCCCTGCAGCCGGCGATAGCCGACCGGGTCGTCGGACGCCGCGTTGAGCTTCTTTCCGGTCGAAATCTGCGTCTGCAGGATGTCGGCAGTCGTGGTCAGCGCCTTGAAGTTGCGCTGGTTCGACGTGTAGAATTGCTGCGTGCTGATCTGCATGGCGCTCACCGGATATCGAGGATCGACTGGATGGTCTCGCGCGCGACCTGGATCACGCGGCTGGTCGCCGAATAGGCCTGCTGAAAGCGCATCAGGTCGACCGCCTCGGTATCGAGATCGACCCCGGACAGCGCGTCGCGCGCGCTGACGGCGTTGTCGCGAATCGTTTGCTGCGCGTCGGCAACTGACTTGCGCTGCGCCAGCGCCGAGGCGTTGGTCGTGGTCATGTCGACCACCCTGCTCTCGAACGCGCCCGCGGTGCGAATCGACGCAAAGGCGGCAAGGTTGGTGTTGTCGCGCTGTCCGCCGCCGACCGCGGCCGCGGCAATGCCACGCGGGTCGGTCATCGTGACGGACACCTGAGCCGTGCCGGCCCCCGGCGACGTGTCGATCGCGAAGATGTCGGCGCCCGGATTGTTGTCGAGGTCGCGACCTTGCGCCTGGACGCTGTTCACCGCGCCAACGAATTTCGATGCGATGGCGTGCAGTTCCTGCTGCGCGTCGGCGATGCGCTGTGCGCCGTCGATAATTCCGGCCAGCGAGCCGCCGGTCGGCGACATCGTCTGCTGGTTCACGCCGGCGAGCACGCTGAAAGACATCGTGCCGGAGGCATTGCGGGAATAACCGACGGTCGCGTTGAAATTGCCGTCGACCAGCAACGGCCCGCCGCTGCCCCCGACATTGACCGACGCGCGGCCGGCATCGTCATAGGTGACGTGCATGTCGGTCAGCGCGCTCATCGCCTCCAGCGTCTGGTCGCGCTGGTCGAGCAAGGCGGCGTTGCCGGCGGTTCCCGGCGCGGCGCGACCGAGGCCTTGGTTGATCTTCGCCAGCGTCGCCGCTAGCGAATTGAGCGACGATACAGTGTCGCGCGTCGTAGTGTCGAGATCCGCCGAAACGCGGTCGAGCGACGCGCCGGTTTCGCTGAACGCGCCGGCCACGCCCGATGCGGCTTCCAGCATCGCGGATCGCGCCGCTGTCGACGTCGGATCGCCCGCCAGCGTGGTCGCGGAAGTGAAGAAGGTCGACAGCCGCGTGCTCAGCACACTGCCGCTGAGCGAGGTCTGGATGCGGTCGAGCCAGTTGACGCTGGTCGCCGTCTTGCCGAGGTCTGACCCCGACGAAAGCACCTCGGCCATCTTGAACATATCGCCGACGCGTTGGACGCCGACCACCGCCGCGCCTTCCCCGTTGCCGACCGCCAGCGTGCTGATGCTGCTGATCGACGCGACTTCCTTGATCTGCGTCGTCCGCCGCGAATAGCCGGCGGTGCCCGCATTTGCGATGTTCTCCGATACGGTGCTGAGCGCGACTTGATAGGCGCGCAGCCCGCTCGCGCCGATCGCCAGCATGTCGCTCATGGCGTATTGCTCCCGGTGGTGTCAGCGGCAGGCGCGGCGGCGCTCGGCTGGAGCGCCGTCTGCGACTTTGCGAGGAAATCGGTCATCGCCTTGCCGATGCCGATCGGCTGATGCTCGGCCATGCTCTCGGCGACCTTCTTGTCCTGCATATCGCGGAACGTTTCCATGTTCTTGGTGTCGAACAAGCCGCCATCCTCGCTGGTCAGCTTGGTCTGTCGCATCGACTTCATCATCATGCCGATGAAAACCGCCTCGAACTTCTCGCCCGCCTTCTTGAGGTTGGCGGACGAAGAGAGGCGGCTCGTGTCGAGCGATATGCCGGTGGTCGGCGTCGCCGCCGACGAAAGGTTGGGGAGGTCGGTCACAGGATGATCAACTCCGCTTTCAGCGCGCCGGCTTCCTTCAGCGCTTCGAGGATCGCGACGAGGTCCGACGGCGACGCGCCGATCGCGTTCACGGCCTTCACGATGTCGGCGAGCTTCGGTCCCGGCGCGAGCAGGAACATCGGCTTCTTTTCCTCGTCGACCTGGACGCCCGATTTCTGCTCGTTGGCGGTCGTGCCGTTGCTGAACGGCGCGGGCTGAACGACGGTCTGCTTCTCGTCGATGCGGACGGTCAGCTTGCCGTGCGTGACAGCGGCCGGACCGACGCGGACCGCCGAATTGATCACGACGGTGCCGGTGCGCGCGTTGACGATCACCTTGGCCGGAGGCTCTGCGGAAACGACGTCGAGATTCTCGATCCCGCTCATCAGCGTCGCGCGAATGTCCGCGCCAGCGGGCGCGTTGACGCGGATCGACACGCCGTCGACCGCTTCTGCGACGCCGCCGCCGAAGCGCGTGTTGATCGCCTTCGCGACATTCTGCGCAGTGGTGAAGTCCGACCGCGCGAGGTTGAACGTGAGGGTGGGCGAGGTGTCGAAGCCGGTCGCGACCGCGCGTTCGACCGTCGCGCCTTCGGGGATGCGGCCGGTCGAGGGGACGTTGACCACCACCTGGCTGCCGTCCTTGCCCTCGATGCCAAGACCGCCGACCGCGAGGTTGCCCTGCGCCATCGCATAGATCTGGCCGTCCGCGCCCATCAGCGGCGTCATGATCAGCGCGCCACCACGAAGGCTCTTGGCCTTGCCCATCGAGGCGACGGTGATGTCGATCCGCTGGCCGGGCTTGGCGAACGCGGGCAGCTCGGCGGTGATCAGCACGACCGCAGCGTTCTTGAGCCCCGGATTAATGTTGGCCGGCAGGTTGAGGCCGAAGCGCGAGGCGACGGCCTTCATCGACTGGATGGTATATTCCAGATTGTCGTCGCCAGTCCCCGCCAGGCCGACCACGATGCCGTAGCCGGTCAGCTGGTTGGATCGGATGCCCTGAAAGCTGCCCAGGTCCTTGATGCGGTCGGCCGAAGCCGGCGCCGCGATCAGGCAGGCGAGCAAGACGAGGAGCGAACGGAACAACATGACATGCCTTTCAACGACCGGTTCGACGGTTACTTTGCATCAAAGGAAGTTAAGGCCGTGCTAACTATGCTGAGCGGCCTCAGAACGGGCTGATCACCGAGAAGAAGCGGCTCAGCCAACCCTGGCGTCCGGCGCGCGCGACGTCGCCCTTGCCGGTGTAGGAAATCTTGGCATCGGCGACGCGGGTCGACAGCACACGATTGTCGGCGGTGATGTCGGCGACGCGGACGATGCCCTTGATCTGGACGAATTCGTCGCCGCGGTTGAGCGTGACGCGCTTCTGGCCCTGCACCAGCATCGTACCGTTGGGATAGACTTCAACCACGGTGACGGAGACTTCGCCCGACAGCGAGTTCGACTGGTCAGCCGTGCCCTTACCGTTAAAGTTGCGGTTGCCGCTGGCGCCGATATCGGTCGGCTTGAACAGGTTGAGCGGGCCGGTCGATGGCGGCGTGATGCCGAACCCGCCCCCCGAATCGAGCTTCGACGACGAGGATTTCGACGCCGACATATTCTCGACCAGCACGATCGTCAGCGGATCGCCGACGCGGCGCGCGCGCGTGCCTTCGTACAAAGCGGCATAGCCGTCCTGCGGTTGGAAGATGCTGCCGTTCGCGGGTGCGGGCGGCAGCGCGCGGGGGGGCGGGGCGGCGGAGAAATCCTCCTTCGCCTTCTTCTTGCCGAAGATGCCGGCCTGCGCGGGCGCACCCGTGCCGATGACGAGGGCGGCGACTATCGAGACGCCGATGAGCTTGGAAGCGTTTTTCATCACAGGTTCTGGTTCACATATTTGAGCATGTCGTCGGTGGACGAGATCATCTTCGAATTGACCTCGTACGCGCGCTGGCATTCGATCATGTCGACCAGCTCCTCCACGACGTTGACGTTCGACGCTTCCAGCATCCCCTGGCGGATCGTGCCGCGGCCGTCCTCGCCCGGCACGCCCAGATTGGCGGCGCCCGAGGCGGCGGTTTCGGTCAGATAGTTGTCGCCCTTCGATTGCAGCCCGCCCGCATTGGCGAACGTCGCGATCTGGATTTGGCCGAGCGTCGAGGGCTCGGTCTGGCCGGCGACCGTCGCCGAGACGGTGCCGTCGGTGCCGATCGTGATCGCGGTCGTGCCTTCGGGCACGGTGATGCCGGGCATCACCTGATAGCCTTCGTTGGTCACCAAGAGGCCTTCGGGGCTGCGCGAGAAGTTACCGGCGCGGGTATAGCCGAGCTGGCCGCCCGGCATCTGGACCTGGAAATAGCCGTCGCCGTCGAGCGCGAGGTCGAGGCTGTTGCCGGTGGTCTGCATCGATCCCTGCGTGTCCATCCGGGCGGTGCCCTGAATGCGCACGCCGGTGCCGAGGTTTAGGCCCGTCGCGTATTTCGTTTCGCTCGACGAATTCGCGCCCGCCGCCGTTACCGTCTGGTACGACAGGGTCGCGAACGACGCGCGGTCCTTCTTGAACCCCGTCGTGTTGACGTTGGCCAGGTTGTTCGAGATCACTCGCATCCGCATGTCCTGGGCGTCGAGCCCGGTGCGGGCGATATGCATCGCGGCGCTGCTCATCTCATTTCACTCCTCAGCTCGGCAGGCGCATCAACGACGCGCCGCCTTCGTCCATGTCCTTGGCCGACTTCATCAGATTGGCCTGCACTTCGTAGGCGCGCTGGTTCTCGATCATATCGACCAGCGCTTGCGTCATGTTCACGTTCGACTGTTCCAGCGTCCCGCTCATGCAGGTCGCGTCCTCGTCGGTCGGCAGCACGCCGCCGCCCTTGACGCGGACAAGGTTGTCGATGCCCTTGGCCGTCTGCGACCCCTTGGGGCTGACGAACTTGATGCGGTCGATGACCTGCGGGTTCTTGGCGTCGCCGCCGACCGGGATGATGGATATCGTGCCGTCGGCCGCGATCGAGATCGATCCCGCCGGCGGCACCGTGATCGGTGTTCCGCTGGTCCCCATCACCGGGAAGCCGTCGCCGGTTTCCAGCACGCCGGACGCCGCGATATTCAGGTCGCCGCGGCGGGTATAGGCTTCGGTGCCGTCATTGGCCTGGACCGCCATCCACTGATCGCCGGGAATGGCGATGTCGAGGTTGCGCCCGGTCGCGATCATCGCGCCGGACGAACGGTCGAAATCCTTGACCTCTTCCGACGTCGGCTGGCGGCTGTCGAAGCCGTCGCCCTTGAGCAGCAGCGCGTCGAAATCGACCTTCTCGGCGCGGAAGCCGATCGTCGAGGCGTTCGCCATGTTGTTGGCGATCGCGGCCTGCGACGACATGTGCGCCTTGAGCCCCGATGCCGCCGTGTAGATCAGCTTGTCCATTCAGCGTCCCCCACCGCCCCGATCATCAGGTGCGGATGTTGAAGATGGTTTCGGAGATCTGGCTGGCGGTATCGAGCGCCTTGGCGTTCGCCTGGAAATTGCGCTGCGCCGCGATCAGGTTGACCAGCTCCTCCGTAATGTCGACGTTCGAGCGCTCGAGCGTCGACGACATCAGGTTGCCGAAGCCATCGACGCCGGCCGAACCGAGTTGCGGCGAGCCGGACAGGCCGGTCGCCGCCCAGGTCGAATCGCCGAGCTGGCGCAGACCCGCCGGATCGGTGAAGTTCGCCAGCACGACCTTGCCCAGGGTCTGGATGTCGCCGTTCGAGAAGCTCGCCTTGACCATGCCGTCGCCATCGACGGTCACGCCTTCGATCTGGCCGACCGCATTGCCGTTCTGGCTGCGCGACGCGATGTTGAACGGCTGCGCCAGCTGGGCGGTCGCATTGCCGAAATTGAAGGTGGCGACCTGAGCGCCTGGCGCTCCGGCGGGCGTAAACGGATCGAACGTGGTAGCGCTGGTCGGCGCCGTCAGCGCGCCGTTCGAATCGAACGTCAGGGTAATCTTGTTGTTGCCGCCGGCGGTGAGCTGGGTATCGCCGACATAGTTATATGCTTCCCAGGTCGAATCGACCCCTGGGCCGGTCGACGCCGACGTACGCTTGAAATAGGTCGTCAACGTCTGCGGGTTGCCGTCGTTGTCGTAGATCGTGGTCGAGGTCGACTGGTTGTAGCTCGACGGATCGAAGCGGTCGAAGGTCGCCGTCGTCGGGATCGCGCCCGATGCCGGCAGGTTGACCGTCATGTTGATCTGGCTGGTCGGCACGGCCGTGCCGCTGGTCGCGGGCAGACGCAGGCTCTGGGTCTGGTCGATACCGGTTGCGATGACCGCGCCCGATCCGTCGACGGGATACACCTGCAGGAAATTTCCCTGTGCGTCGGTGACGTAGCGGTCCTGGTTGACGGCGAAGGCGCCATTGCGCGTGAAGTTGACCTTCGACCCGTCGAGCTGCGGCTTGATCAGGAAGAAGCCGTCGCCAGAAATGGCGAGGTCGAGGCCCGACGACGACTGGACCAGGTTGCCTTGTGTGAACTGTTGGCGGTTGGCTTTGACCATCACGCCCGACCCGACCATCTTGGTCGGCGACACGCTGATGCTGGACGAAATGACGTCGGCGAAGTCGGTGCGGCTCTTCTTGAAGCCGTTGGTCGCGACGTTGGCCAGGTTGTGCGAGATGGAATTCATCTCCGCCTGGGAGGCCTGAAGACCGGAAAGCGACGTGTAGAAGGACATGGTGCGTTACTCCGAGGGGGTTCGTGATCAGCCGACTTCGCGGACGGCGGAGATGTCGATCGCGCCGAGGCCGGCGACGTTGAGCTTGGGACTGCCGCTGGAAACGTCCGTCACCGATGTGACCGGCGCCCATACCAGCGGACGGGTGGTGACGGCCTTGCCGCCGTTGGTTGCGGTGACGATGACCTTGAACGGACCGTTGCCGGCGGCCGCGCCGCTATCGGTGGTGCCGTCCCAGTCGAACTGCGCGGTGCCCTTGGCGGTCTGGCCGAAATTCATCGTGCGCAGCGTCGCGCCGTTGGCGTCCTGGATCGTGACCTTCATATCGGTGGCGTTGTCGTCCAGCTCGACCGCGCCCGCGATGCCGCCGGTAGTGCGGGCATAAGCGGTGTCGCCTTCTGTCAGGACGGTCTTGCCGACATAAGACATGGCGTCGCTGGTCGACGTGCCGGTCAGCTTTGCCGCAATCGCCTTCAGCGTCGTCGACATCTCCGTGATGCCCGACAGCGAAGAGAACTGCGCCATCTGGGCGACCATCTGCGTATTGTCGACCGGGTTGAACGGATCCTGGTTCTGCAACTGAGCGGTCATCAGCTTCAGGAAATCGGCCTGGCCCAGCGTCTGCGACGTGGCGGACGAGACCGTCGGCGTCGTCGAGCCTGTGCGGTTGATGCCCAGATTGGCGAGTGTGGTATCGAAGGCGCTGGTCATCTACTTACTTCCCGAGCTTGAGCGTATCGATGATCAGCGACTTGGCGGTCTGCATCACTTCGACGTTGTTTTGATAACTGCGCGACGTCTCCATCATGTCGACGAGCTCGCGCGTTTCATCGACGTTCGACACCCAGACGTTGCCGTCCTTATCGGCGACCGGATTGGTCGGGTCGTATCGCTTGGTCGGCGCGTCGCCGGCGCTGACGACGTTCTCGACATCGACCGTCGCCATCCCGCTCGCCTTGTCGAAATTGGTGCGGAACACCGGCTTGATCGTGCGGTAAGCGGTCTCGGGCGAACTCGCGACGGCCCCGGCATTGGCCAGGTTGGAAGCGGTCGTGTTCATCCGCACGAGCTGCGCGCTCATCGCGCGGCCCGATACGGCGAAGATAGAAAGCGGCTGGTCCGGCATGGCTTATTCTCCCCGCAGCGCGCGCGTGATCTGGTTGATGCGGCCGTTCAGGAACGCCAGCGTCGTCTGATACTGGACGGCGTTTTCCGCGAAGGCGGTCTGTTCGGTCGACAGGTCGACGGTGTTGCCGTCGAGGCTGGGCTGCAGCGGGACGCGATACATCGTTGCGCTTTTCAGCGCGCCGTCGATGCTGCCCCCGCCGCTGGTCGCGGACGTCAGCGCCTTCTGGAAATCGATGTCCTTCGCCTTGAAGCCAGGCGTCGACGAGTTGGCGATGTTCGAGGCGAGAATACCCATGCGCTGGCCGCGCACTTCGAGCGCCGCCCCATGTATCCCGAACAGACTGTTGTCGGCCATTGCCGGTCCTCGCGTTAAATTCCTGCGCGAGAGTTCAGCAAAGCCCGTGCCAATTGCCGGTCGGTGCGCTTTTTTCGGTGCGGCGGCGGCGAAAGCGGCAAGGGATTGCCGGTCGGCGGCAAGTCGATTGCCGGTTTTCTGGCTGCGTTGCCGGTCGCAGGGGAGCGGTCCTGAGTTGGCCCGGGCCTTGCAACATCCTCGCGCATGATCACGCCCGACGCGCTTGGCCCCTATCTCGATCCCGCTGCGATCCTCATCGTCGCCGGCGGCACGATCGTCGCGACGGTGTTGCGCACGCCGCTGCGCGACCTCGGCGGAGGGATGGCCGCGCTGGCAACGCTGCCGCGCCATGCGTTCGACGCGACGCCGCTGATCGACCAGATCGCCGCGCTCGGCCGGATCGCCCGGCGTCACGGCGTCCATACGCTCGATCGCTCGGTGATCGCCGATGCCGACGTAGCCGCCGCGATCGCCGAGATCGTCGATGGCGCGACCCCCGCCGACGTCACCCGGTTGCTTGATGAACGCCGACGCGCGCGCATCCTGCGCGAGGCGGGGGCCGCCGACATGTGGGCCGGCATGGCCGAAGTCGCGCCCGCGATGGGCATGGTCGGCACGTTGATCGGATTGGTGAAGATGTTCCTGGCGATGCAGGATCCGACCGCGATCGGCGCGGGCATGGCGGTCGCCTTGCTCGCAACGCTCTATGGGGCGCTTATCGCCAACCTCGTCGCGATGCCGGTCGCCGTCCGCCTGCGCCGCCGCGCGCGCGCCGAGGCGGAGGAGCGGTCGCGGTTAGTCGCGCCGCTCGCCGCGCTTGCTGACCATGAAAGGCCACGCGGTTCTATCGTGTCGGCTGCGGCATGACCGACGACGCGGTCCTCGATCCGCCACCCGTGCGTCCGCTCTGGCTGTGGACGCTCGCCGACCTGGCGTTGCTGCTGATCGGCTTCTTCGTGCTCGTGCAGGCGACCGACCGCCGCGCGCTGGCCAAGGGGCTGCGCGAAGGGTTCGGCGTCGCCGCGCCCGAAACGCCGCCCGAACCGATTCCGCTCGCCGCCGCCGCCGTTGCGTTCGCCATCGGTTCGGCGGCGCCGCAATCGCCCGTGACGCTCATCGATTTCGCCACTGTCAACCTGCGTGATCCGCGTGCGAGTCTCCGCGTGAGTGGCGGGACGAGCGGGGCAGGGGATGTGGACCCCGCAACCGGCAGCGCCGATCTGCTCGCCACCGACCGGGCGCGCGCGATCGTATCCTATCTCATCGCTAACGGCGTCGCCGCCCACCGCATCCGCATCGCCCCGGCGGGCACCGGGCGTCGCAATGCGCTCGTCACCGTCAGCTTTACCGGCGATCCTGCCGACAGGACCAGGCCATGATCCGTTCGACTATAACCTTCTTTGCCACCGTCGCCGCACTTCCGGCGGCGGCGCAGAATTTCCAGAGCACGACCCTGATCGACAGGGCCGTCGCGGGCTTCACCGGTCATGCGATCGGCGAGGATGGCGGCGCGCGCACCGCAGTCGACAGCCGGCTCAAGCTGGCCGCGTGCCCAATGGTGACCATGAACTGGCGCACGCCCGCGCGCGACTCCGTGGTCGTGGCGTGTCCCGATCCCGAATGGCGCATCTTCGTGCCGGTCCGCATCGCCGCGCCCGCCGTCGTGCCGCCGAGTCCGCTCGCGCCGACGCCGCCCGCGGTGGCCAAACCCGTGATCGTCATCAAGCGCGGCGATCCGGTGTCGGTGACCGCCGGCAGCGACGGTTTCGCGGTCACGCGCGACGGCGTCGCGGTCAACGATGCCGCGGCTGGCGCACGCGTGCTGATTAAGATCGCCGATGGCAAACCGCCGATCCAGGCTATCGCGGTCGAACCCGGCAAGGCCGTGATTCCGGGCGGCGAATAATTTTTTCTAAATGTTTCCGGCAGGCGGTCGTTTGATGGTCCGAGTTAACGTCAAGGTGGACTATGGTCGATCCGATTGGACCGAAGGGCTCGACGCCCAGCGATCTCCGCATCGCCCCCGTCACGCCCGTGGCGGCGGCGCCGAAAGTGGCACCCGTGGCAACCGCCGAGCCGCAACTGTCGCCGACAACGCAACTGGCGAGTCAGCTCGCTTCGCAGCCGCCGGTCGATACGGACCGCGTAGCGCGTATCAAGCAAGCCATCGCGAACGGGACCTTCCCGATCCTGCCCGCGACCATAGCGGATCAGATGCTTGCGCTGCGCTACAACTGGATGTCCGATGACGCGGCGTGACGGCCTGATCAGCGTGATCGACGCGCTCCACGCCGAAATCGCGGCGATGAAGTCGAACGATGTCGACGCGCTGGATCGCGCGACGCAGCGCAAGCTGGTCGCGATCGACGCGCTGGCCGCGATCGACGGCGGTAGCCTGGAACCCGGCGTTCGCGAGCTTGCCGAAGAAGCGCAGCGGCTCAACGAAACCGCGCGCATCTACGTCAACTTGCTGGCGGCAAACGTGCGCCGCAGGCTGCAACTTCTTGCCGGTGATGTCGGCGGATACCGCCCGAACGGCGGTGTGGCGGCTTACGCCTAACCCGCCGCGTCATCCCCGCGAAAGCGGGGATCCAGCTCCTCCGCCCTCCGCCAACACGCCCCTTTCGGCTTTTTGACGGGCCCGGAGAGAGATTCCCGCTTTCGCGGGAATGACGGTTTTAGATAAACTGGCACACCTCTTGCTGAACGTGCTCCCGAAGTGGGGCAACCAGCAAGGGGCCGATGGGCGTCGAAGCAATCTCGGGGAATATCGGTACGGTTCGGTCGGCGATCGCGAAGGCGGCGCAGGCGACGGGGATCGATTTCGACTATCTGCTCGGCCAGGCGCAGCTCGAAAGCGGCCTGAACCCGATGGCGCGCGCCGGCACCTCCTCCGCGACCGGTCTCTATCAGTTCATCGACCAGAGCTGGCTCGGCGTCATCAAGCAGCACGGCAGCGAATATGGTCTCGGCTGGGCATCGAACGCGATCACGCGCTCGGGCAATCGCTGGGTGGTGAGCGACCCGTCGACGAAGAGCGCGATCCTGTCCCTGCGCAACAATCCCGACGTGTCCGCCGCGATGGCGGCCGAATTCGCGTCGGACAACAAGAATTCGCTCGAAAGCTCGCTGGGCCGGGGCGCGACTGGCACCGATCTCTACATGGCGCATTTCCTGGGCCTGGGCGGTGCGCGGTCGTTCCTGCGCACGATGCAGGTCAATCCGAATGTGTCGGGGGCGGCGATGTTCCCGGCGGCCGCGCGCGCTAACCGCAGCATCTTCTACGACGCGGGCGGCAACGCCCGCAGCCTGGGCGAGATCTACCAGCGCTTCGCCGCCAAGCTCGACAAGGGCGCGGCGAAGGTCGGCGCGACCGGACTCGCCTCCGACGCGCTCGATGGGAACAGAGGGTCCAATCCCGCCTTCCCACGCACGGGCGGCGATTTCGAAACGGCCAAGGCCAATTTCGCGATGCTCGCCGGTATCACCAATCTCGGCGACGCGACCGTCATCACCGGATCGGGCGACAGCAATGACAGCGCCGCGGCCTGGGCCAAGGCGGCGCTCGCTCGCGCCACGCCAACGAACACCGCCGGTGCGATGCCGGCCGCGACCGTCAATTCGGTCAATCTTCTTCGCCCGACGCCCGACACCGCGCGGCTGGCGTACATGATGCTCGCGAGCATGGGGGGCTAAACTAGGTGACTTCCCTGAACAAGCTGTTCGGCGGCAACGCCCGCAATGCCGCGCTGCCGCTCGCGATCCTGCTGCTCGTCTGCGTCATGGTCGTGCCGATCCCGGCGGCGTTGCTCGACATATTCTTCGTCACTAACATCGCGATCAGCCTCGCGGTGCTGATGGTCGCGCTGAACGCGCAGAAGCCGCTCGATTTCTCAGCCTTCCCGACCGTGTTGCTGTTCGCCACCCTCTTCCGTCTCGGCCTCAACGTCGCTTCGACGCGTGTTGTCCTGGTCCACGGGCATGAAGGCGAGAGCGCGGCGGGACACGTCATCGAAGCGTTCGGCACCTTCCTGATCGGCGGCGATTACGTCGTCGGCATCTTCGTGTTCGCGATCCTGGTGATCATCAACCTCATCGTCGTGACCAAGGGCGCGGGGCGCGTGTCCGAAGTGTCGGCGCGCTTCACCCTCGACGCCTTGCCCGGCAAGCAGATGGCGATCGACGCCGATCTCAACGCCGGCCTGATCACGCCCGAAGAAGCGAAGGCGCGCCGCATCGAGGTCTCGACCGAAGCCGATTTCTACGGCTCAATGGACGGTTCGTCCAAGTTCGTGAAGGGCGACGCGGTAGCGGCCTTGCTGATCCTGTTCGCCAATATCGTCGGCGGCCTGATCCTCGGACCAGTCAGCCACGGCCTGTCGCTCAGCGACGCCGCGCATAATTACGTCCTGCTCGCGATCGGCGACGCGCTGGTCGCGCAATTGCCCAGCCTGATGCTGTCGATCGCCGCCGCTGCGATCGTCACCCGTGTCACGTCGAGCCACGATCTGGCGGGCCAGATCGGCAGTCAGTTCGGCTCGGCGCGGACCTGGACCCCGGTCGCCGGGATCCTCGGGATCCTCGGCGTGCTTCCGGGCATGCCGCACTTCGTTCTCCTGTCGGCTGCGGCGATCGCCGGGTTCGCCGCATGGAAGCTGCGCCAGATCGCCAAGCGTCCGCCGCCGCCCGCGCCCGCCGCACCCGCGCCGGACCCGTCGAGGATCGGCTGGGAGGAAGTGTCCGATGGCATGCAGATCAACCTCGACATCGGGTACGGCCTGGTGCCGCTGGTCGACGAGCGTCGCGGTGCGCCGCTGATGGGCCGCATCACTGGGGTCCGCCGCCAATTGTCGAAGGAACTCGGCTTCGTCGTGCCGCAGGTTCGCGTGCGCGACGACATCAACCTTGCGCCCTATACCTATCGCATCATGGTCGGCGGTGTCGTCGTCGGCGAGGATCAGGCGTCGGCCGACGACATGCTTGCGCTCAACACCGGCGAAGGGTTCGGCGACCTCCACGGCAAGAAGACCAAGGACCCGACCTTCGGGCTGGAGGCGACCTGGATCTCGTCGGGCGACGCAGACGCCGCGACGGGGCAAGGCTATCTGGTGGTTGACTCGGGTACAGTCATGGCGACCCACCTAAACCATCAATTGAGCGCCAACGCCGCCGATCTGCTCGGCGCGGACGAAGTGCAGGCTCTGCTCGACGGGTTGAAGGAACGCAGCCCGCAACTTGTCGCCGCGCTGTCGCCCCAGCCGTTGCCGCTGACGACGTTGACGCAGGTGCTGAAAGGTCTGCTCGCCGAGGGAATCCCGCTCAAGGAATTCCGCCGCATCGCGTCCGCCATCGCGGTCGCCGCGCAGAAGACCGCCGATGCCGAGGAAATCATCGAGGCGATCCGGCCGGAGCTGGGCGGCCTCATCATCCAGAAACTCTGCGGCGTCCACGAACCGCTGCGCGTGATGACGCTGGAGGGGCAGCTCGAAGGGCTGCTCGGCCAGGCCGTGCGTTCGGACCCGTCGCGCCGCCACACGATCGAACCCGATCTCGGCCGCCGCATCGTCGACGCGCTGCAACATGCCGCGGCCCCGCTGGTCGCAGAGGCCAAGCCGTTCGCGCTCGTCGTCCAGCCCACGATCCGCCAGGCGATTCGCAAGCTGGTCAAGACCGTGCTGCCCGACACGCCGGTCATGTCGTTCTTCGAAGTGCCCGAGGAAAAGGCGGTCGAAGTCGTCGCCGTCATCGGGGCGCCCCAGGCGATCCCGGCATGAGCACGGAGCCGATGAAGGTGGCGTTCGACAACGCCCAGCCGACCGATGCCGGTCCGCGAACGATCCCGCTCGCCACTGGGCCGCTCACCTACGGTCCTGCGCGCGCGCGCGATGTCGAAGCCCTGGTCCGTAAGCACACGCCGCTGGTCCGCCGCATCGCGTGGCATGTCCATGGCAGCGTATCCGGCGTCTGCGAGGTCGAGGATCTCGTCCAGATCGGGCTCGTCGCCTTGGTCGAGGCGATCCATGGCTTCGAAGATCGCGGGCAAGTTACCTTCGAACAATATCTCGCGACCCGGCTGCGTGGGAGCATGATCGACCAGTTGCGCCGTCAGGCGACCCTTACCCGCGGGGCGATGCGCCGCCGCAAGCAATATCAGGAGACCGTCGCGATGCTCACCGTCGGCCGCACCCCCCCGACCGACGCGGCAGTCGCCGCGCAGCTGGGCGTCACGATCGAGAAACTGCGCACCGATTATGCGAGCGCGGAGGCCGTGCGGTTCGATTCGCTCGACGAAGTCTATACCGACGACGGTCCGTGGTTCATGTCGGACGATCCCGACGCGTTCGAACAGCTCGCGGAAAGCGACCTGCGCGACACGCTGATCGCCGCCATCGCTGCGCTGCCCGAACGCGAGGCGCAGGTCATCCAGCTCTATTATGTCGAGGAACTGAACCTTGAGGAGATCGGGCAGGTGCTCGACGTCGGCGCCGCTCGCGTGTGCCAGATCAAGGCCTCCGCGCACGCGCGGTTGAAAAAGGCGATGTCGCGGGCGATCTAGGCGTATCGCCTGCCACGTGCTAGCGCGCAGCCGCCCCACAACGACAGGAGGCGGCAATGGCAAACCATCGCAATCCGTTCGACCTGCCCTGCTTTCGAGCGCACTTCCAAGCGCCGTAAGGGCTATCCGTCCGAAACGCGGGTGAAGCGCGGCATGCGCTTCGTCCATGGCGACAAGGAACTGGTCGAAAAACTTGGCCGCAACGATCCTTGCCCGTGCGGTTTGGGCTTCAGATTTCAAACGCTGCTGCCTTAGCTCGGGCCGCTTTCGACGGCGGCCTGCGCGGCGATTATTGGCGTGACTGAGAGAGCGCCGGGGTATCGTCGCGCGGGAGTCCGTCGCGGCGCAGCCGGCCCTCGGCCGAACACGCTTTAGCGCGAACCAAATCGCTGCTGCGGCCAATAGAAAAACCCCGGCGGTCTTGCGACCACCGGGGTTCCCTGTTCGGCCCCAGCACCCTGTTTGAAGGGGGGCAGGATGCCGGAGCCGTACTCCGGCTGCTCGGATTACTGGAGCAGCTTGAGGACGGTCTGCGAGTTCTGGTTCGCCTGGGCGAGCATCGCGGTCGACGCCTGGCTCAGGATCTGCGCCTTCGCGAGGTTGGTCGATTCGGCCGAGAAGTCGGCGTCTTCGATGCGGCTACGCGCGTCGCTCAGGTTGGTGACGTTGGTCGTGACGTTGTTGACCACCGACTGCAGCTGGCTCTGCGCGGCACCGAAAGCGGCTCGCGAGGTGTTCAGCGTGGTCAGCGCGGTGTCGACGGCGCCCATCGCCGTGCCGGCATTGGCGGCGGTGTCGACCGCCGTCGCCGTCAGGCCGAGCGCGGCCAGGTCGATCTTGGCATAGGACACGGTCACCTGGTCGGCGCTGGCAACGCCCGTCTGGATCTTGACCGAACCCGCGGTGCCCGCGGTGCCGTCGAACAGGTTCACGCCGTTGAACGTGGTGTTGGTCAGGATGCTGGTCATCTGGGTCTTCAGCGCCGTGACTTCCGCGTTCATGTTGGTGCGGTCCGTCGTCGAATAGGTGCCCGAAGCCGACTGGGTGGCCAGCTCGCGGATACGCTGCAGCATGTTGCTGATTTCGCCCAGCGCGCCGTCAGCGGTCTGCGCCATCGACATGCCGTCATTGGCGTTGCGGATCGCCTGGTTCATCGAGCGGATCTGCGCGCCCATTGAGGACGAGATCGCCAGACCGGCCGCGTCGTCCTTGGCCGAGTTGATGCGCTTGCCGGTCGACAGGCGCTGCATCGCCGTGCCCAGCATGACGTCCGCGCTGTTCGACGCGGCGCCAGCGCGGAGCGCTGCGATATTGGTTCCGATAACGGTCATTGGTCGTCTCCATTTGCTCTGACGTCCCCGCTGCCCCCCACCGGGGAACCGAGCCGTCGCAAGAAGAAACGGCAGGTTGGTTCGTGGATTAAGTAATTTTATTTGGGGCCGCGTAGATCACGCGCCGGGCCGACCTGGCCCTGCCGCTCGATGCCGTCCTCCCCTTCCACGCGGGGGCGTGCGCGCGCGTGCGCGTCCCGCCGCCGGAAATTTCTTGCCGCTTCCGGCAACGTGCTTAACCGGTCGTTTACTATGTTTGCGGCATTCCCTCTCTCGAAGGGGGAATACATGCGTTCGATCCATCCGTCCGCCGCGCTCGTCAGGCAGAAATATGCGCTCGTCTCATCGCTCAAGGCCCAGGGGCTGAGCGTCGCTGCGGACGGCGCTCGCCCGGTCGCGACCGACAGCTTCCTCGTGATGGACGGCGAGACCGCACCGATCGCCACGCGCACGCTGGTGATCGCCGATCAGGGACGCGGCTTCACGCGGGGCGGTGACGGGCAGCCGGCGCGGATCGCTTTCGGCGCTCAGGACGCCGCGATCGGCAACGCCTTCGTCCACGCGCATGTCGCCGGACCCGAAGCCCCGACCGCCGCCGACCCTGAAAGCCTTGCCCTGTTCACGCTGGCGGAACGCGTCGCCGGCGCCGACATCACCGTCCTCATCAACGGCCCGACCGGCACCGGCAAGGAAGTGCTTGCCCGCACGATCCACCGCGCCAGCCCGCGCGCCGACCAGCCCTTCGTCGCGATCAACTGCGCCGCCTTGCCCGAAACCATGCTCGAAGCGATGCTGTTCGGCCACCAGAAGGGGTCTTTCACCGGCGCAAGCGGCAGCGGCGACGGCTTCTTCCGTGCGGCCGATGGCGGCACGCTGCTGCTCGATGAAATCGCCGAGATGCCGCTGGGCCTCCAGGCCAAATTGCTCCGCGTGCTCCAGGAGCGCGAGGTCATTCCGATCGGCGCGACCCAGGCAATCCCGGTCGACGTCCGCATTATCGCCTGCGCCAATCGCGATCTGGCGGAGGAAGTCGCCGCCGGCCGTTTCCGCGCAGACCTCTACTACCGCCTGTCGGTCTTCCCGCTGACCACGCGCCCGCTCGCCGAACGGCCGCAGGATATTCCGGCGCTGACCGCCGCGATGATCCTGCGCCATGCCGGCACGCGCTCGGTCGTGCCGTGGCCCGACGCGAGCGCGGTCGAGGCGCTGATGGCGCACGACTGGCCCGGCAACGTCCGCGAACTCGAAAACGTCGTTCAGCGCGCGATGCTGTTCGCCGCCGGCGATACTATCTCGGCCAGCCACATCATCTTCGATCGCCGTCCGACGCCGCAGGCCGACGCCGTCCCGGCGCGCGCGGCCGCAACCGGCGAGACACTGGCGAACGTCGTCCAGTTCAGCGAATTCCACGCGATCCGCGAAACGCTCGCCGCGTGCGGCGGCAGCCGGATCGAAACCGCACGGCGGCTCGGCATTTCGGAGCGCACGCTCCGTTATCGCCTCGCCAAGGCGCGCGAACAGGGTGAGGACTTCGCCCGCAGCACGAGGATGTCGGCATGAGCGGCATTGGGGGGATCGACGGCGCGATGAGCGTCGACCGGGTGATGGCGCTGCGCGCGCAGATCCTGGAACGCAACCAGGCGCTGGCGAAGGTCAACGCTCAGGCCGGGGTCGGCGCGCCCGCATCGACGGGCCCAGCTACATTCGCGGATTCGCTGACGACGGCGCTTCGCAACGTGAACGAAAGCCAGAACCAGGCCGCCGACCTATCCGCGTCCTACGAACGCGGCGAAACGATCGACATCGCCAAGGTGATGCTCGCCCGCCAGCAGGCGTCGGTGAGCTTCGAAGCGACGTTGCAGGTCAGGAACAAACTGTTGTCCGCCTACAAGGACATCATGAGCATGCCGGTGTAATCGATCATGGCCACACAACTCACACCCTTGCCCGATACGGGCATCGAACCCTTCGCCAATCCGGTGAGGCAGCTGAACGGGATGCTGGCGCAGCCGGCGGTCCGCCGCAGCTTGCCGATGATCCTGATGGTCGGGCTGATCGCCTCCGCCGCGCTCGCCTGGTTCATGCTTTCGACGCCGACGCAGAAGACGTTGTTCTCGGGCTTGCCCGACAGCGACAAATCGGCGGTCATCAACGCGCTGAAGGCGGGCGGCATCACCGGGCGGCTCGACGATTCGACCGATTCCGTGACTGTCGCCGAAAGCGATTATTCGAAGGCGCGGCTGCTGCTGGCCGGGCAGGGCCTGCCCAAATCGGCGCCAGCGGGCTATGCGATCCTCGACAATCTGCCGATGGGCACCAGCCGCGCGGTGGAGGGCGAACGCCTGCGCCAGGCGCGCGAGACCGAACTCGCCCGCTCGATCGAGGACATCGATGCGGTCGCCGAAGCGCGCGTCCACCTCGCGGTACCCGAAAACACGGTGTTCGTCCGCGACAATGCGTCGCCGACCGCCAGCGTCGTGCTGAAGCTGGTCGGCGGCCGCTCGCTGTCCGACGCGCAGGTTTCCTCGATCGTCAACCTCGTCGCCTCGTCAGTGCCGGGAATGAAGCCCGAAGGCGTGACGATCGTCGACCAGATGGGCGCGCTGCTGTCGAAGCCCGACGGCGCGGGCAGCGCCAACGACGCGCGCATCCGCTTCCAGAACCAGGTCGAGCAGAAATATCGCGACCAGCTCACCACGCTGCTGACGCCGCTGGTTGGCGCGGGCAACTTCACCGCAGAGGTGTCGGCGGACGTCAATCTCGACGACACCAGCTCGACGCGTGAAAGCTATGACAAGGCCGGTAGCTTGCGCGCCGAACAGGGCAATTGGACCAGCAAGGACGGCGCATCGACCTCGCCGCCGCCGCGGGGCATCCCCGGCGCGCTGTCGAACACGCCGCCCGCGCCGACTACGGTGACGACGCCACAAGCGCAGCCCGCTGCTGCTGCCCCTGCGCCGGGCGCTACCCCGACCCCGGGTGCGACGCCCCCGGCGACCGGCGGTGGCTTGCCCGAGACCTCCAAGGCGTCCGACGAATATGCTCGCGCCTATGACCTGGGCAAGGAAGTCTCGGTCACCCGCAATGCTCCCGGCGGCCTCAAGCGCCTGTCGGTGGCGGTGGTCCTGCGCGACGTCGAAGGATCGAAGCCGCGCTCGCCGGTCGAGTTGCAGCAGATCACCGACCTCGTCCGGTCGGCGGTCGGCGCCGACGCTGCCCGCAACGACCAGGTGACGGTCATCAGCCGCAAGTTCGCGCCAAGCACGGCGACGGCGAGCGGCCCGGCCTTCTACGAAAGCAGCTGGTTCGCGACGGTTGTCCGCAACGTCACCGCGATTGTCATCGCCTTGCTGGTGCTGATCCTCGGGGTTCGTCCGCTGGCCAAGGCGCTGCTCAAGAAACGCGACGAGGCGAGCCGTGGCAATCGCGACCTCGCCGCGCTCGGCATCGGCGCGCCTGCCCTGGGCGGCGGCGTGGCCGGCCCGGTCGGCCTCGACCAGCTCGAAGGCGGACAGAATTTCGACCAGCGGCTCGGCAACGTCCGCGGCTTCACTCGCGACAACCCGACGCGCGCCGCGCTTGCGGTCCGCGACATGATCAAGGCGGACGCACGCTGATGAACGCGCCCTTTCGCTCCTATACCGGCGTCGAACGCGCCGCTGTGCTGATGATGCTGGTCGGCGAGGAGGAGGCTGCGGCCATCCTCCAGAAGCTCGATCCGGAGGAAGTGCGTCAGCTTGGCAAGGCGATGTTCGCCGTCGCCGATGTCGGCGAGGAACAGGTCGGCGACGTGCTCGACGATTTCGTCGATCGCGCGCGGGAGCGCACCGCGATCGGCTTCGACCCGAAACCGATCATCGAGAATGTGATGACCAAGGCGCTTGGCCAGGAAAAGGCCGACAGCGTGCTCGCGCGCATCACTCCGCCGGAGGCTGCGTGCCAGATCGACCTGCTCGACTGGATGGAGGCGGGCGAGATCGCGGCGATGATCGAAAAGGAACATCCGCAGATCGCCGCCGTGGTCATTGCCAATCTCGACCCGGCGGTCGCGGGCCAGGTGCTCGAACTGCTGCCCGATGCGGCGCAGCCCGACATCCTGCATCGCGTCGCGCGGCTGGGCCCGATCACGCCCGAAGCGGTGGAGACGCTGCGCACGATGCTCGCCGGCCGCAGCGGCGGCGGGACACAATCGGCGGGTGTCACGCTGGGCGGTACGCGCGAAGCGGCGAAGATCCTGTCGGGCGCGCGCAAGGCCACCGAGCAGCGCGTCATGCCGAAGCTGTTCAAGATCGACCGCGACGTCGCCAAGGCGATCGAGGAGGCCCTGTTTGTGTTCGAGAACCTGCTCGACATGGACGACAAGAACCTCGGCACGCTGATCCGCAATATCGACAGTGACGTGCTGACTCGCGCGCTGAAGGGTGTCGATGAGGACATCCGCAACCGGTTCCTCGGCTGCATGTCGGCGCGCGCCGCCGACGGTATCCGCGACGAGATGGAAGCGCGCGGACCGATGAAGCTGTCCGAAGTGCTCGATGCGCAGAAGATCATCATCCAGCAGGCGCGCGCGCTTGCGAAGGACGGCACGATCATGATGGGTGGCGACGACGATTATGTCTGACGCAGTTGCCTCGGGATTCGTCGCGGGCTTTGCCGGTCGCCGCGACGCCGCCGGCGCTGCGCTGCGCCAGGCTTATGCGTCGAAGGGCGTGGCGTTCGCCCCGCGCGACATCACCCCGACGCCGCCGGGCGACCCCGCGCAGCCGCGCCATTTTTCGCCCGCCGATACCGATGCGAACCCGACCGAGGGGTGGGATCCGTTCGACGCCGGGCAGCAACCGACCGGGTTCGTCGATCCGGTCGAAGCGGCGCGGACTCAGGGTTATGAGGAGGGACTCGCCGCCGCGCTCGCCAATGGCGGACGTCTGGGCGAGCGTGACCAGAATTTGTTGGACGGATTGGTCAGGGCGATCGCCGACGATCGCCGGATCGACCGTGAGCGGCTCGCCGCGCACCTGCGGTCGACGGTGATGCTTCTGGTGACCAAGATGATCGGCGAAGCGGGGGTCGAAGGTGACCTGCTGACCCGCCGCGTCGTAAGCGCTGCCGGGATGATCGGTGACGACGCCGAATCGGCTTTGCTCCGGATGAACCCGGACGACATGCCGCTGGTAGAGGGAAAATTGCCCGACCACGTCTTCGCGGTTGCCGATCCGCATGTCGCACGCGGGCATTTCGTGCTCGAATCGTCATCGACCATCGTTGAGGACGGTCCCGATCAATGGCTCGAACAGCTCGCGCAGGAGATCGATCGCGTGGGCTTGCCCGGCTGATGCTCAACCGCTTCACCGCCGATTATCTCGAAAATCTCGGCCTCCCCGATCTCGCGCCCGCGCCCAGGATTTCGGGGCGACTGGCGTCGTTCGACGGGTTGCTGATGGAGGCGGTAGGACTCAATCTTCCGGTCGGCACGGTGTGCCAGGTCGGCGCGGCGAACGGCGCCAAGGTCGAGGCCGAGGTGATCGGTTTTCGTAACGGCCGAACGCTGCTGATGAATCTGGGCGGCCCGGCCGCACTGCTTCCGCATTCATCGGTCCGCCCGATCGGTGCGCCGGGTGCTGCCGAAGTGGGTTCGGCGCTGCTTGGGCGCGTGGTCGATGGGGCTGGCAAGCCGATCGATGGGCTCGGTCCGATCCGCGGCGCGAAGCACTGGCCGCTCGCCGGCAAGCTGCAGGGACCGCTCGACCGTGGGCGTGTGCTTCAGCCTATGGATGTCGGGGTACGCGCCATCAACGGGCTGCTCACGATCGGCCAGGGCCAGCGGGTCGGCATCATGGCCGGATCGGGCGTCGGCAAGTCCGTGCTTCTCGGCATGATCGTGCGCGCGGCGCAAGCCGACGTGGTCGTGATCGGCCTGATCGGCGAACGCAGCCGAGAAGTCGCCGACTTCCTCGAGACCAAGGTCGCCGGGGAAGCCCGGACACGGTCGGTCGTGGTCGCCGTTCCGGCCAACCATTCGCCCGTCCTGCGTATCCGCGGCGCTCTTCGCGCCACGGCCATCGCCGAGGGCTTCCGCGCCGAGGGCAAGAAGGTCCTGCTCATCATGGATTCGCTGACTCGCGTCGCGCATGCGGGGCGTGAGATCGGGCTGGCGCTCGGCGAACCGGCGTCCGCGCGCGGCTATCCGCCCAGCGCGATCGCGATGCTGCCCAACCTCATCGAACGCGCGGGCGTCGACGTGAAGTCCGGCGGATCGATCACCGCCATCTATACCGTGCTTGCCGATGGCGACGACGGCAACGACCCCGTCGTCGACAGCGCGCGGTCGATCCTCGACGGGCATATCGTCCTGTCGCGCCAGCTTGCGGAACGCGGCGTCTATCCCGCGATCGATCTCGGCCCCTCGGTCAGCCGGGTGATGACCGACATCGTCGGGGCGGAACACGTCGCCGCGGCGCGCGTGCTGCGTCGCCATCTCGCGACCTATGAGGAAAATCGCGATCTCGTCCTGATGGGCGCGTATCGTGGCGGGGCCGACCCGGAAATCGACGCGGCGATCGCGTGCCATCCGGCGGTGATGGAATATATCCGCCAGGACGCCGACAGCGTGGTGTCGATGGACGACGCCGTCGCCGAACTGATCGGCGTGTTCGGCGATCATGGCCAGTAAGAAGCAACTCGAACGCCTGCTGCGCGTCCGCACGCTCCAGCTCAACATGACTCGCGTTGCGGAGGCGGCTGCGCAGGACAAGCGCGCGAGCGAAGCCGACCTCGCGGACCGCATCGCGCGGCTGGCCGAAAACGTTGCCCCCGCGCCGACCGAAGGCAACGGCTTCTCCCTGGTCGCCGCCGCGCATTTCCGCTCGCGGTTGCACGCCTCGGCGGAGATGGCCCAGGCGCGGTTGATCGACGCCGAACGCGCCGCCGAACGCGCCGCCGACGCCACGCGTGAAGCGCGCCGCGACCAGAGCGCGATCGAGAAACTGATGGTCCGCGCCGACGCCGAAGCGGCGCTCAAGGCGATCCGCGCGCTCGAAGCCGCGCCGCCCGTTCGGAAAATTCGGCACGATCCTTGCTGATCACCTCGTGCGGGGCAGTGCAGGTCCCGCCGAAGGGGTACCATGACCGATCTGACCATGTCTGCCGCCAGCTCCGTCGCGCTGCCTACCAAGGCTGCGCCGCCCTCGGTTAACGCGCCCGGTTCGTCGAACCAGGGTGGGTTCTGCCAAGTGATGAACGACAAGCAGTTCAAGCCCAAGATCAAGGCGCCCGCCGACGAGGAAAAGTGGCAAGACGATGCCGCGACCGGCAAGGAATTGCCGGATAAGGACAAAAGCACAGACCCTGCGCTCGCCTGGCTGTTGGGCGGGCCGGCGATCGTGTTGCCTGCGCCGACACCTGTGCCAACGCCGCTGGTCACCGCGATCGCCTCGCCGCCGGTGACACCCGAAGCGGTTCCGGACGGTGCGCCGGCGGTGCTGACCGCAACTGTTGCGCCCGAAGTGAAGCCGCTACCGGTCGAACCGCAGGGCATTTGCGACGTCGATGTCGTGAAGCCCAAGATGCTGACGCAGCCTGAGGTTGCGCCGGCCGCTCCGCCCGACGCGTCGCCCCAGCCGATCAAGCTGCCGCCGCTTCAGCTGCGAATCCCCGAGATAGCCACCAGCGCGGCGCCCGCGACGTCCGCCGCCGTGCTGCCCGCGCTGTTCGCGCTGTCGATGACGGCGGATCGCAGCGATCGCGACGACAATAAGATTTCAACGCTGGCGTCCGTCGCCACGCCATTGTCGCAGCCGACTACTGCGCTCTCGGTCGCGCCGATGGCCGATACGCAGCGCCAGATGCTCGACATGGGGCGTCAGGACTGGCCGCAGAAGATGATCGATCACATCGAGGCGCTGCGGGACAACGCCAACGCCAACGACGCGTCGATCCGCTTGAAGCCCGAAGCGTTGGGCCGCGTGGACATTGCGCTGCGCACCCACACCGACGGCGCGATCAGCGTGCGGTTCACCGCCGAGCAGCCGAGCACGCGGACGATGCTGGTGGATGCGACGCCACAGCTTTCCGCCGCCGCCGAAGCGCGCGGCATCCGCCTGTCGGGCACCAGCGTCGATCTGAGCGGGCAGGGCGATCAGCGCTCGCAGTCGCAGACCGACCGTGCCCGACCGACCACCAATCGCCTCGCCGACGTGCGGGCCGACGACAAGCAGGCCGCCGATGACGGCCGCATCGCTTAACCGGGGGATCAGTAATGAGTGACGAGACCGAAGCCGCAACCGACGCCGCGCCCAAAAAGAAAAAGGGCAAAGGCAAGCTGATCATGACACTTGGCGCGGTGACCGTGCTGGGCGGCGGCGCGGGCGGCGCCTACGCGCTCGGCTATCTTGGCGGCGGCAGCCACGCCAAGACCCCGGCCGAGGAAGCCGGCTACAAGCTGGTGCCCAAGTCCGAGCAGAAGCGCGGCGGTGGCGGCGAGGGCGGCAAGGAAGGCGAAGGCGGCGGTGCCGGCAAGGCGCCCCCTCCCGGCGTCGGCGGCGACAAATATGCGTCGAACTATTACGCGATGGACAAGGAGTTCACCTCCAACCTCCAGGACAGCGTCCATTACGTCCAGGTAGGCATCGCACTATCGACGCCGTACGAAGAGACGGTCATCGAGAATGTGAAGACCAACGAGATCGCGGTGCGCTCCGCGATCCTGATGGCGCTCGGCGACGCGACCGAGGACGAGGTCTTCACCAGCCAGGGCAAGGACAAACTCGCCAAGCGGCTGACCGCCGCGATCAACGCGACGCTGAAGCAGAAGGAAGGTTTTGGCGGGATTAGTAACGTTTACTTTACCAGTTTCGTTGTTCAGTGAGACATGGTTAACGAGACGCCAACCATGTCCGTCGACGAAGCGGGCACCGACCGCCGCGAGCGGCCGCGCGAAGGCGCGACGCACGCCGCGGCATTGGGTGGCGCGAATCTCAACCCGTTCGGCGATCTCCACACGCTGCAGCATCTGTCCGCGCGGCTCGCGCGCAGCTTGCGCGGCGTGTTCGAGCCGCTGCTGCGGCACGAACTGCGTATCTGGGCCGAACCTTTATTGGTTCAGCGTTTCGCGGATTACCGCGTGGAGCGGCCAGAGGTCCTGACCGGCTGGATGCCGATGGCGATGAGCCCGGGGACGGGCCAGACCTTGCTGATCATCGACGGCAAGTTCGCGCTCGAACTACTTGACCTTTTCTTCGGCGGTACCGGCGCCGCGCCGCACGACATGCCGGCCGAATTCTCGCCGGCGGCGGAAGCGATGTATCAGCGGATCGGCCGCATGATCGCCGAACCGATGGCCTCTGCCTGGGAGCCGCTGGCCAAGATCGGTTTTGCGCCCGGCCGGGTCGTCGCCGATGCCGCGATGGTATCCGGGATCGACGGCGACGATCCGGTGGTGCTGACTCGCTTCGGCATCGCCAAGGGCACGCACAAGCCCGTATTTGTCGACATCGTCTATCCGGTCCAGGCGCTGAAGCCCTATGCGCCGTCGCTAACCGGCAAGGTGCTGGGCGCGGCGCCCGATCCGGCGTGGCAGAACGGCCTGGCCCGCGCGATGATGACCGTGACCTTTCCGGTCCGCTCGGTCCTCGCCGAGCCCGTCATCAGCCTCGCGAAACTCATGGAGCTCAAGGAAGGCGACGTGATCCCGATCACCGTCGCCGCCGACGTGCCCGTGATGGTCGCCCGCGGACGGCTCGGCACCGGCACGGTCGGCACCTCGAACGGCCGCGCCGCGATCCGGCTCAATCATCTTTCTCTCAACCCTGAGGAACTCGCATGACCGACATGTCCGGTACTTTTCCGGTCGACGCCAACATGGCGGCCAATTTCCGGCTGCTGCAGGACGTCGACGTCAAGCTGACGGTGGAGATCGGCCAGACGCGGCTGACGCTGCGCGAATTGCTCGCGCTCGGCGAAAGCTCGGTCATCGAACTCGATCGCGCGGCCAACGAATTGCTCGACGTGTTCGTCAACGGCACGCTGATCGGCCGCGGCGAAGTCGTCACGGTGGGCGAACGCTTCGGCGTGCGCCTGACCGAACTGGTCTCGCCCGAAAAGCGCGGCTGATGCTCTGGAGCTACATCCTCAAGCTGGTCGTGCTGCTGCCGCTCGTCTGCGGCCTCATGATCGGTTGCCTGTACGCGTGGCGAAAGCTCGAGGGGCGGCTGAACAAGCAGCAGGCCTCGCGCCTGATCAACGTCCAGGAAACGATGGTGCTGTCGCCGGGGCTTCGCCTCGCGGTGATCGAGTTCGAGGGCAAGAAACTACTCGTCTCGGTCGCGCGCGGCGGGGTCACGTTGATCGACAAGGGCGGTAGCCTGTGACCCAGGTTCGCCGCCTGAACGTGGAAGGGCCTTCGCTCTTCAAAAATACCCAGTGCTCCCGCGCAGGCGGGAGCCCAGGAGCCTCGGGCAATGTCGCTCGTGGCGCTGGATCCCCGCTTTCGCTGGGATACGGGAAATGGGTGCTGATTGCGCTCGCCGTAATCGCGCTGTTCGTCGTCGCCGCGCCTGCCTTCGCGCAGTCTGCCCCGGCGCAGCCGACCGTTGCCGCTCCCGCCCCGATCGCCACACCCGGCGTCGGCGACGCGGTCGATCGCGCGCTCGGCCAGTTGAGCGGCCCCGGCGCCGCCGCCGCGACCAACAAAGCGGGCAACGCGCCGCTGTCGCTGAGCCTCCAAGTCCTCATCATCATGGGGCTGCTGACGATCCTGCCGGGTCTGCTGCTGATGATGACCAGCTTCACGCGGATCATCATCGTGCTGTCGCTGCTTCGCCAGGCGCTCGGCCTGCAACAGACGCCGCCGAACCAGGTGCTGATCGGGCTGTCGCTGATGCTCAGCTTCTTCGTGATGGCGCCGACGATCAACCAGATCAACACACAGGCGATCCAGCCCTATGCCGCCGGCCAGATCCAGGGCACCGAACTGATCAGCCGCGCCGGCGCGCCGCTGCATGCGTTCATGATCAAGCAGACGCGGGTCAAGGACCTGACGATGTTCGCGCAGATGGCGAAGTCGGGGCCGTACAAGAATTCGGTCGACGTGCCCTATTCGGTGTTGCTGCCCGCCTTCATCACCAGCGAGCTGAAGACCGCGTTCCAGATCGGCTTCCTGATCTTCCTGCCTTTCATCGTCATCGACCTGGTGGTCGCGACGGTCCTCATGTCGCTCGGCATGATGATGATGTCGCCGACGATCATTTCGATGCCGTTCAAGCTGCTCCTGTTCGTGCTGGTCGATGGCTGGGCGATGATGATGGGCAGCCTGGCCGGGAGTTTCGCGACATGACGCCCGCCTCACCGCCTTTGATGCCGGAACCGTTCCGCATCCCGCCACGCCCGATGAAGCGTCCAGCGACCACATGGTGGCTCGACGTGCCGCCCGGCGCCAATCCCAAATACCGGATCAACTGACGCGATGGACGCCGATTATTTCCTGGGGGTCGCCAACCAGACGATGTGGGTGCTCGCGCTCGCCGCAGCGCCCGTGCTGATCCCCGCGCTTCTCGCCGGACTGATCCTGGGCATGGTGCAGGCCGCGACGTCGATCAACGAACAGACGCTGACCTTCGTGCCCAAACTGGTCGTGGTCGGGATCGCGCTCGTGATCTTCGGCGGCATGATGATGGGGCTGTTGAGCGACTTCACGATCGATATTTTCGGGCGCATCCCCGATCTGGTGAAATAGCATGTTGGGCTTCGGCCTGGCGATAGAGCCGCAGCTCTGGGCGCTCGTCTTCGTGATGGTGCGGATCGGGGCGGCGTTCATCGCGGCGCCGATCTTCGGTGCGGTGTCGGTGCCGCTGCCCGTGCGGATCTCGTTGTCGGGCGCGATCGGCGTGCTGGTGCTCGCGGTCCATCCGGTGACGCCGCCCGCCGAGATATTCGGCCTCGCCACCTTCATGAGCGTCGCCGCCGAAGCGCTGATCGGCCTCGCCATGGGCTTCATCCTCCAGATCGCCTTCGCCGCGCCGATGATCGCGAGCGAAGTGATCGGCACTTCGATGGGAATCGGATTCGCCAGCGCGATCGACCCGCAGAACGGCCGCTCGACGCCTGCGCTGGGCCAGTTCCTGTCGGTGCTGATGACGCTCCTGTTCCTGTCGGTGAACGGTCACCTCGTCCTCGTCGACATGCTGGTGCGCAGCTATGCTGTGCTGCCGCCGGGGGGCGCCTGGCTCGCCGCGGATCGCCTCAAGGACATCGCGTTCTTCGGCGGCTACACCTTCGCGGCGGGATTGTTGCTCGCGCTGCCGGTCGGGTTCCTGCTGCTCTGCCTCAACCTGATCGTCGGGATGATCAGCCGTTCCGCGCCCAGCCTCAATCTGTTTGCGGTCGGCCTGCCCGCTAGCCTCGCGGTCGGGGTCGTCGCGCTCGCGCTCGCGATGCCCGCTATGGGTGATTACATGCTCGTCATCATCCAGGAAGGCCTGGATGCGGCGCAACGCCTGGTGTTCGGCTGATGGCTGAGTACGAAGGCGACAAGACAGAAAGCCCAACAGCCAAGCGTCGTAAGGACGCGATCGAGCAGGGCGATGTCCTCAAATCGCGCGAATTCGCAACCGCGCTGATCGTGCTGGCAGGGTGCGGCTGGCTGGCGCTGTTCGGCCAGTCGCTGGTCGGGGCGTGCGAAGGCATCATGACCGCGAGCTTCCGCTTCGGGCGCGGCGACATAGAGGATTGGTCGCCGATGAAACCGCTGGTGCAGGCGGGGTGGGGCTTGTTGCCAGCGATCGGCAGCCTGTTGCTGATCGCGATTGCGGCGGCGGTGTTCAGCCAGGCGGGCCTCGGCTCGTTCAATTTCAACGGCAAGCTGATCCAGCCCAAATTCTCCCGCATCAACCCCGCCTCGGGGATGAAGCGCATCTTCGGTCCGACCGGCTGGATCGAGCTCGGCAAGTCGCTGCTCAAGGTCATCCTGCTCGGTGGGATCGGCGCGTGGCTGCTGTGGCGGACGGCGCGGCCGACGATGGGGCTGTCGTCGTCGGCCGACGTCGCGGGGGCGGTCGGTCAGTTATCGGGCACGTTCGTTACGATCCTGTTCGTGATGGCGGGTGGGCTGGTGGTGATCGCGGGGATCGACTTGCCGATCCAGATCATCCGGCTGCTCCGCAAGCTGCGCATGACCAAGCAGGAAGTGCGCGACGAGCACAAGGAAACCGAAGGCTCGCCCGAAGCGAAACAGCATTTGCGCCAGCGTCAGCGCGAGATGAGCCGGCGTTCGGTCCGCAAGGCCGTCGCCTCCGCGCATGTCGTGCTGACCAACCCGACCCACTTCTCGGTCGCGCTGCGCTACGATCGCGACAGCGATGCCGCGCCGGTGGTCGTCGCCAAGGGCCGCGGCGTCACCGCGCTCGCGATCCGCGACGTGGCGGGCGACGAGCAAGTGCCGATCCTCGAATATCCGGCGCTGGCCCGCGCGGTCTATTACACCAGCCGCGAAGGGCAGGAGGTCCGCGACGATCTCTACGCCGCGATCGCGACCGTGCTGGCGTTCGTCTTCAACCTCGACAAGCGCGCGGCGGCGGCGCAGCCGACGGTCGACGTCCCGGCCACCGCGCGCTTCGACGAAAACGGCGTCCGGCAGTGACGAATCCGCTAAAATCTGAGGGTTTCCGGCCGTTCCATAGGGTAACGCGCGCGGAGATTTCGAAGTGACCACGACCACCACGACCACCACGACCACCAGCAGTGCGACGGCCTCCGCCGCGCAGGCTCTGTTCACTTCGCTGTCGACCGGATCGGGGGTCGATACCGCGTCGCTCGTGACCTCGCTGGTCCAGGCGCAGTTCGCCGCCAAGACCGACGCGCTGACCAAGAAATCCGATGCCATCACCGCGCAGATTTCGGGCGCGTCGACGCTGATGAGCAACGTCAGCCAGTTCGCCGCGGCGCTGAAGTCGCTGGCGACCGGCGGCACGCTCCAGACTCAACCGGTTTCGTCCAACGCCGCCGTCGTCACCGCGACCGCACTGCCGGGCGCCAAATTGTCCACTCTGTCGTCGTCGATCAGCGTCGCGCAACTCGCGAGCGGCCAGGTCGCCCGCACCACCACGCCAGTCGCCACGCGTACCACCGCGCTCGGCACCGGCCAGCTGACGCTGACGCTCGGCACCGCGACCTACGACAGCGGCGACGGCGCAATGACCGGCTTCACCGCCGGCGCCGGCACGCCGGTGACGATCGACATCGTGGCGGGGTCGGAAAACCTTGATGGTATCGCGGCGGCGATCAACGCGGCGGGCGCGGGCGTCACCGCATCGGTCGTGACCGACGCCGACGGCACCGCCTATCTGTCGATGAAGGGAGCGAGCGGTGCAGCGCAGGCGTTCACGCTGACCGCGACCGACGATCCGTCGGGCAACCTTTCGCAGCTTAACGTCGGGGTCGGCGCGACCGGCACGGCGCTGACCTCCGGCGCGCAGAATGCGCGGCTGACCGTCGACGGCGTTACCGTCGAACGCGCTTCGAACACGATCGACGACCTTGTCACCGGCGTGAAGCTGCAACTCACCGGCACGAGTGCCAGCCCGGTCTCGCTTACGGCCACGACGCCGACTGATGCGCTCAAGAATGCGGTAGGCGATTTCGTCGATACCTATAACGAGATGCTCAAGACGCTGACTGCTCAGCTCGATCCGCAGACGGGTCCGCTGCGCGGTGACGCCGCGGCGCAGACATTGTTGCGGTCGCTACGCGCTCTCACCACGACGCCAATCCTGACCGGGTTCGCCACGGGGACGCCGACGACGTTGGGCGAGGTCGGGGTCAAGACCAACCGCGACGGCACGCTGTCGGTCGATACCAATGCGCTGACCCACGCTTTGTCCACCGCGCCCGATGCGGTCGAAGCGATGTTCTCCTTCTCGTCAAACAGCACCGACGGGCTGACCGCGGCGCTCAACTCGATCTCGCTCAACACCAGCAGCACGCTGTTCGGGCTGGGTGCATCGACCGCGCGCTACAATGCGCTGGCGGCGAGCGTGGCGAAGGATCAGGACACGCTGTCCACGCAATCTGACGCGATGACCACGCGGCTGACGCAGCAATTCGCGAGCATGAACGCCAAGGTCGCTGCATACAAATCGACTCAGGCGTTCCTCCAGAACCAGATCGCCGCCTGGAACAAGAACGGCTGATGGCGACGTACGCGACGGCATTGGGGGCCGACCCCTACACGACCTATCGCCAGATCGATCTGGTGGGGCGCACGGCGGCGGCCGATGGCGCCGCGCTGGTGCAGCTTCTCTACGAGGAACTGATCGGCGCGTTGCGCGTCGCGGCCTGGGCCACCGAAAAACGCGACTTCGGCCGCAAGAGCGAAAAGGTGACGCGTGCGACCGCGATCCTGTTCGCGCTCGAATCCGGGCTCGATTTCGACACCGGCGGAGAAGTGTCGCACACATTGTCGCGGCTCTACGGCGGCGCTCGCGCGACGATCGTCAACGCCAGCATCGGTGACGACCCGCGCCCGTTCCGCGAGGTTGCCGACAATCTGGAAGAGATCGCGGCCGCCTGGGCGCAGATACGGGCGGCGGCGTGATGGCGATGGGCGACCCGAACCAGCCGATGCGCACGATCCTGGTGGTCGATGACAGCCGCACCACGCTGAATACGATTGGTGAGCGGTTGACCGCGCTGGGGTATCTCACGGCGCTCGCCGATAATGGTCCCGAAGCGCTCGACCTGATCACCGCGCGCGGATTCGATCTGGTGCTGCTCGACTTGATGATGCCCGTAATGAAAGGCATCCAGGTGCTCGCCGAATTGCGGTCGCGGACCGAGACCAGCGATCTGCCGGTCATCGTGGTGACCGCACGCGACGACGCGGGGACGGCGATAGAGGCGCTTGCGGCGGGGGCCGACGATCATCTCGCCAAGCCGGTCGATTTCGACGTGCTGGTCGCTCGGATCGAGCGCACGCTGGCGCGCGGGCGGCGGATCGCCGACCTTAAGCGGTCCAACGCCTCGCTCGACGCAAGGATCGCCGCGCGGGCGATGGAATTGGGGGAAGCGCGCGCCGAACTCGCCGACGTCCGCGCCGACCGCCAGCGGCTTGCCGCCGAAATGGCCCGATTGCGCGCCGCCTAGCCTCTCAGCCAGTGCCGGCGGACGAAGTAGGTGGTGACGCCGACGGCGGTCAGCACGCAAATTCCGACGATCGCATCGAACGCCCAGGGCTGGTCCGCCAGCCACAGTCCACGCACGTTCATGCCGTAGAGACCGGTCAGGAACGTGAGTGGCAGGAAGATCATGGCGACGATCGAAATGATCAGCGCGCGCTGGTCGATCTGTTCGGCGCGCAGGTCGGTCAGGGCTTCGTGCATCAGCGCCGATCGCTCGCGGATGCTTTCCAGTTCCTCGGCCATGCGGGCCGCGCGGTCGGCGGCGGCTGACAGGTGCGTGCGGTCGTCGTCGCCCAGCCACGCGACCGGTAGCGTCGCCAGCTTTTCGAGCGCGGTTCGCTGGGGCGCCAGGAAACGGCGGTAGCCGATCGATTGCGCGCGCACGCGAGTGACGGTGTGGCGAAGCTCGAAAATCCGGTCCTGATCGAGCTGAGTCTCGCATTCGTCGAGGTCGTCGCCCAGATCGGCGACATCGGGATCGAGATCGGCGGTGATCGCGGTGGCGAATTCGGTGATCAGGTCGCCGGGATCCCGCACCCGGCCTTCCTTCAGGCACTTTTCGACATGATCGATCGCGGTCAGCTTCTTGCGCGTGATCGAGATGACGCGGCCGCCCATCGCCCAGATACGGACCGACGCCAGCGGGTCGGAGGAAGCGAGCTGATCCTCGGAGCGGCCACGCAGATTGAGGAGGGCGCCCTCGCCGAACTGCTCGCAGCGCGGCCGTGTTTCGGTCGCGGTCAACGCCTCGACCAGGTAGTCGTCGAGCTTGGCGGCGTTGGTCAGCCAGTCCTGCGCATGGTCGTTGTTGGTGCTGAGGTGCACCCAAACGAAACCGCTGCGCGGCTTGAGCGCGTCCTTGATGTCGTATTTGGTCGGCTTGCCGTCGCGGCTGACATGAAACGCAAAGCCGCTCATCGCGCCATCTCCAGATACACGGTCAGCCCCTCGGACGCATTAACCGGTGGGGCAGCCGAAACGATCCGCGGCGCATCGGCGCGCGCGCGGTCGAGGATGGCGGTCGGCACATCGGGCGCGTGGAACACTCGGTCGGCCTGGGCGAGTAAGCGGGCCTGGCGGAGGGTGAGGTCGTCTGGGTCTGGGGAGGCGAGGGCGATCGTCTCCAAAGTGCGCCCGTGATCGCTGGAAAACGATCCGAATTCGGCATCCAGCGCCCGGCCGATGGCGCGACGCCTTTCGCGGTTATCGGGAATTTTTTCCCGTAAGCCGCGTAGAGTTTCCGCAAATCTGCCCAAACCAGCGGGTAATATCGCTTCAAGCCGCTGCCGGAGCGCTGCGGCCAGTCCCGCCGACACGCCGCCAGTCCCCACCGCCACGATCACCGGCGAGCGATCGACGATCGCCGGCAGGGTGAAATCGCACAAATCGGCTCGGTCCACCGTATTGACCAGCACGCCGCGTGCCTTGAGCCGCGCGACCGTCGCGTCGGGTTCATCCATCGCCACGATCGCCAGCGCTGCTTCGGCGTCCTCGCTAACAATCATTGCCCCCGCGCGCTCTAGCAACCGCCGCTTCGCGTCCGCCGCCTCGCCCTCGCCGATCAGCATCACCGGCCGCCCCTCCAGCCGGATGAAGACCGGTAGGCTGTGCAGCGCTACAGCCATTCGGGAACGCGTTCCTCATCCATGATCGTCTTGGGCGAAATGCGTTCGGCGACGACGGCGTAACGGTCGCCGTCGACCATCACCTCGGGCACCAGCGCGCGGCTGTTATAGGTCGAGGCCATGGTAGCGCCATACGCACCGGCGGTGCGGAAGATCGCGAGGTCGCCTTCCTTGACCAGATCGATGTCGCGCGCCTTGGCGAAGGTGTCGCCGCTTTCGCAGACCGGCCCGGCGATATTCGCGACGAAGCGCTCGCCGGTTGGCCGGACCGCGACGAAATCGTGCCACGCGTCGTAGAGCGCGGGCCGCGCGAGGTCGTTCATCGCGGCATCGACGATCACCCAGGGATTGGCCGGCGACGGCTTCACCCAGATCACCTTGGTCAGCAGCACGCCGGCATTGCCCGCGATCACGCGGCCGGGCTCGAACATCAGTTCGACATCCCAGTCACGCGTCACGCGCGCGACCATCGCGCCATATTCGTCGGGCCAGACCGGCTGGTCCTCGGCCTTATAGGCGACGCCCAGCCCGCCACCGAGATCAACGTGCGTGACTCTGTGTCCGGCGGCGCGAAGATCGGTGACGAGCCGGCCGATGCGATTATAGGTCGCTTCCATCGGCGCGGTGCTGAGCAACTGGCTGCCGATGTGCGATGCGACGCCGCGCAGGTCGAGGCCGGGCAGTGCTGCGAGGCGCGCGTATATGGCCGGTGCGTCGGCGATCGCGACGCCGAACTTGTTCTCCGCCTTGCCAGTCGAGATCTTGGCGTGCGTGCCGGCATCGACATCGGGATTGACGCGCAAAACGCACGGCGCGCGCTGGCCCCGCGCAGCGGCGATTTCCGACAGGGCCACGCCCTCTGCCTCGAGCTCCAGGTTGAACTGGCCGATCCCGCGATCAAGTCCCTGGGCCAGTTCGGCACGCGTCTTCCCGACGCCGGAAAAGACGATGTCCTTTGGCGCCATCCCGCCCGCCAGCGCGCGCTCCAGCTCGCCGCCCGACACGACGTCCGCGCCGTAACCGGCATTGGCCATCAGTCGCAGCACCGCGAGGTTCGGGTTGGCCTTGATCGCATAGGCCAGATGCTTGCGCGGCACATCCTTCAACCCGTCGCGAAACGCCGCCGCATGGCGATCGAACGTCGCGCGCGAATATATGTAGACCGGCGTCCCCACCTCGGCGGCGATGCGCGCCATGGGGACATCCTCGGCGAAGAGTTCGCCGTTCCTGAGCTGAAAATGATCCATCAGTTCGCGGGCGGCAGATCGAATTCGTTACCCTGGCGCTCCTGAGAGCTGGTGAGCAACTCGTCGGATCGCGAGGGACGGGCTTGGCTGGACGCGGTGAGCAACTGGTTCGGCGACGGCGTCGCGGCGGCGCCATAAGGGGCGACCGGCAAGGCCTCGCCAGTACCGGGCTTGAGGTCGCGCGCGGCCCCGCACGCGGCAAGCGCTAAAACCAGACCGATGACGACCAGACGCTTCACTTCGTTTCTCCCGCGCGCGCCGCCTTGGCGGCGGCGATCGCCTCACGCACCCGGACCGGCGACGTGCCGCCGAAACTGGTGCGGCTCGCGACCGACGCATCGACGCTCAACACGTCATAGACGCGTTCATCGATCCGGTCATCGATTGCTTTCAGGGTGTCGATCGGCAACGCGTCGAGGCCGACCCCGGCTTCCTCCGCCGCCTTAACCGCGCGCCCGGTGATGTGGTGCGCCTCACGGAAGGGCACCGCAGCTTCGCGCACCAGCCAGTCGGCCAGGTCGGTGGCGGTCGCAAAGCCGCTCTCCGCCAGCGCGCGCATCCGGTCGGTGCGGAACGTCGCGGTCTCGATCATGCCCGTCATCGCCGCGATCGAAATGCCGAGCAGATCGTGCGCTTCGAACACCGGCGGTTTGTCGTCTTGCATATCCTTCGAATAAGCGAGCGGCAGGCCCTTCATCGTCACCGACAGCGCGGTCATGCACCCCATGATGCGTCCGGCATGACCCCGCACCAGTTCGGCGGCGTCGGGGTTGCGCTTCTGCGGCATGATCGAGCTGCCGGTCGACCATTGGTCCGACATCGCGACGAACCCGAACGGCTGCGACGCCCAGATCACGAACTCCTCGGCCAGGCGCGACAGGTGCAGCGCGCATTGCGTCGTCGCCATCAGGTAATCGAGCGCAAAGTCGCGGTCGCTGACCGAATCGAGGCTGTTGGTGGTCGGGCCGTCGAAACCCAGCGCCTTCGCCGTCGCGTCGCGATCGAGCGGGAAGCTGGTACCGGCCAGCGCGGCGGCACCCAGCGGACAACGGTTCATCCGCGCGCGATTGTCGGCAAAGCGGCTGCGGTCGCGCGCGAACATCTCGTGATACGCCATCAGGTGATGGCCGAGGGTCACCGGCTGCGCGGATTGCAGGTGGGTGAAGCCCGGCATCACCGCATCGACATGCTCGTCGGCGCGCACGATCAGCGCATCCTGCAGCGCGCCCAGCGCCGCGTCGACCTGATCGATCGCGTCGCGCACCCAGAGCCGGAAATCGGTCGCGACCTGGTCGTTGCGCGACCGTGCGGTGTGGAGCCGCCCCGCGACCGCACCGATCTTCTCGGCCAGCCGCGCCTCGGTCAGCATGTGGATGTCTTCGAGCGCCAGGTCCTCCGGCACGCCGTCGCGGTCGTAATCCGCGGCGACCGCGTCGAGACCGTCGGCGATCGTCTGCGCGTCCGCCGCGCTCAATATGCCGCGCGCCGCCAGCATCGCGGCGTGCGCTTGCGACCCGGCAATGTCCTGCCGCCACATGCGCTTGTCGAATGGGATCGACGCATTTATCTCGCGCATTACCGCGGCCGGTCCGTCGGCGAACCGGCCCCCCCACATGGAGTTCGTGGTCTTGCGCTCGCTCACTTTGCTCTTGCCCGTCCTTCTAATCGCGGGCTGCGATAGGCAATCCCCCGCGAACGAGCAAGCGAGCGCCGTCGCGGCCAATGCGACGGATGCTAGCGCTCCGACGCCCGACGAAGCGACGGTGCCCGCCGACAACGCCAGTGACGGGGGCGTCGATGTGATCGGCAAGCTGGACCGTACCCACAAGGGGGAGGCTGCGCCCACCGCCATGTTCGACGATCCGAACGGCGTGAAGACCACGCTCGCCAGCTTCTCCGGCAAGCCGTTCGTGCTCAACCTGTGGGCGACCTGGTGCGCGCCGTGCAAGGTCGAGATGCCCGCGCTCGACAAGATCGCCGCCGAGGGGAAGCTACGCGTAGTGACGGTCAGCCAGGATTTAGACGGCGCGGCGGCGGCAGCCCCCTATTTCGCGGCGGCGAAGTTCAAGGCGTTGAAGGCCTATACCGACAAGGCGCTCGGCCTGTCCGCCGCATTCGGCAATCCGAGCTTGCCGACGACGATCCTCTACGACGCGTCGGGCAAGGAGGTGTGGCGGATGACCGGCGGGATGGACTGGACCAGCCCGACCGCGCGCGAATTGCTAGCGGAAGCGAATTAGGCCGCGCGGTCGCGCGTCGCCTCGGCGAATTTGTCGGCGCGACGGACGCCCACCATCATCTGCCGCTCCAGCCGCGCGCACAACGCCGCGTAATAGTCGGACAGGAACCCGTAATCGTCGTGATCGTCGGGCAGCCCGGCCTTGCGCCGGATCGCCGCCGCGACGGTGACGATCGCGTCGCTGTCGCCCTGGCGCAGCACTTCCTCCAGCGTCTGCAGCTCGTATTCGCCGTAAAGGCTCAGCGCATGGTCGCTGAACGTGCGGCGAGCGCGGTCGCTCTGCGCCAATGAGGCGACGATGTCCTGGCCCAGTCGTGCCTTGGCGCGCTGCACCACCCAGGTGCCGGCGAGCAGATCGCCCACGCGCAGCCGGTCGCGGTTGAACAGGGGAAAGAACAGGAACACCGCGCTCCAGATCAGCGCGATGAACGAAATCATCTTGTCGGTTCCGCTCTGAAAGATCGTCGCGAAGAAGAACGAAATCGGCATGAAGAATTCGATCTCGCGCATCGCGTTGCGCGCGATCACGGCGCCGCCGGTCAGCCGCGATCCGTCGCGCGCGACGACGCGCAGGCCTACGATGCGCTTGCCCGGCGTCGCGCCGCGCCCGCCCATCTCGAACAACGTGAACCAGCCGTTGCGCAGGAAGAAGAACCCGATCAGCCAAAGCCCGCTCAGCAGCACCGATTCGTTGGCGACCGCCGCCATGCCGATCGTGATCGTGCCGACGATCAGCACCGCCAGCATAATCAGCAGGTCGAGCACGAACGCCCCCGCTCGCGCGCCGGCGGAGCCGAGTTCGATCCTGAGATCGACGCCTTCGGGCGTGACGAAGCTGCGCCGCAACGTCGCATTGGCGAGAAGAGGCTTAGACGACCGCGCCATGGTCCCTCCGCGGCCAGTAGAAATAGAGCAGCCAGCCGAGCAGCATCGCGGTGCCGATCGCGTAACGCGGCGCATCGGACGTGATCGTCTGTCGCCCGATTCCTTCGAGCAGCCCCGCGACCGCCAGCATCACCACCGTCCCGCCCATCGCGGTCGCCGCCGATCGTCCCGCCGCGACCGCTGCGTCGGCCCGCGATTGCCGCCCCGGAAAGGCGAGCGCCAGCCCGATGCGGAACCCCGCCGCGCCTGAGATCATGATCGCGAACAATTCGGTCGTGCCGTGGATCATCAGCCAGCCGATGAACCCGAAGCCGAGTCCCTTCGCGGCGAACACCTCGACCATCGCGCCGAGCATCAACCCGTTATAGACGATCAGCCCGATCGTCGGCAGGCAGAAGGCGAAGCCCAAAGCGAACGAGAAGATCGCGATCTGCGCGTTGTGCGTGAACAGGAAGGTCGCGAAGAACGCCAGCGTGCCCTGGTCCTTGTCGGCACCGCCGCCATAGATCGTGCTCTTGAGGAACTGGACGCTCGCGGTCGGATCGCGGCCCTGCGCCGATCCCTCGGGCAGCAGGATATAATACCAGCTCGGATTGTTCTTCACCAACAGATAGGCGACGATCGCACCTGCCGCAGTCAGCAGGAACGCGACCAAAGTCTCCTTCCACAGCGCTTGCACCGCTCTCGGCCAGCTTCGCGCGAAGAAATGGCCGAGCTGGCGCATCGGTGAGGTCGGCACGCCGTAGATCTGGAAATAAGCGCGGGTGCAGAGCTGTTCGAGATACGCGACCAGGCTCTTGTCGAGCGACGTCTCGCGCGCGACCGACAGCGACGACAGCGCTGACCGATAGAGTACCGGCAGCACCAATAGCGCCTGTTCCGACACGCCGCGCACCCCGCGCTTCTCGATCGCGGTCACGATCCGGTCGAGTTCCTCCCAATCGGCCTCGTGCGCCGCGCGGAAGCGAGTCGCGTTGACCATCGGCACCTGGGCCTGGACGAAAGCGGTCACAGCAGGTTCCTCCGCTTCAGGTCGATATAGCCCTGGACCAGCCGGTCGCTGACCTTGTCATATTCGCTTTCGATGACGTGCGCGCCCAAATGCCGCAGCCGGGTCAGCGCGAGCAGCCGGTCCTTGAGCAACGCTGCCGCGGTCACGGCGCGGGTGATGTCATCGGGGGTTTGGGGCGCCTTGTCGATGATCGCCTCGAGCTCCTCGTCACGCAGCACCACGATCATCAGCAAGTGCTTTTCGGCCAGCTTCGCGGCAGCGCGGATCATGAAGTCGGCGCTGGTCAGGTCGGTGAATTCGGTGAACAGCACGATCATCGACCGCCGCGTCAGCCGCGCCGCCAGCGTCGTCAGCGCATAGGTGTAGTTGGTCTCGTCGCCCGAATAGTCGATCTTCGCCGCCAGTCGCTGCAGCTCGGAAAACGCGCCGACCCCGGAAATCAGCCCGCTGGCGATGCGCGGTCGCGAATCGAACGAATGGAGCGCGACGCGATCGCCGAGCTTGAGCGCGACCCAGCCGGTCAGCAGCATTGCGCCCACCGCGCGGTCGATCCGCGGCATGCCCGCGACCGGTTCCGACATCTGCCGCCCCGAATCGACCGCGAAGACGATCTGGTTGTTGCGTTCGGTGCGATATTCCTTGGCGTGGAGCTTGAGGTGGCGCGCCGACTGCTTCCAGTCGATCGCACGGCGGTCCATGCCGCTGCGATATTCGATCAAAGCGTCGAAATCGGTCCCGTCGCCGCGGTCGAGCTGGACCATCAGCCCCTGCAGCGCGTGGCGCTGGAAGATCCGTGCACCCTTTTCGTGGACCGGGCGAATGTCGGGGAGGATGGCGAGGCTGGCGTCGCTATCGATGCGCTTGCCCTTCCAGATCAGACCGAGCGGCCCGCGCCAGCGCACCCACACATGTGCGAACCGCGCGGTGCCACGGCGCACCGTGTCGACCGGCAGCGCGACCGCGCCGCGCCCGCCGCTCAGTTCGACCGTGGCGCGGCCGTCGTCGAGGATCGACACCAAAGCGTCGCTCGCGATCGCCACCTCGGCGCGGCGCGGCGCTCCGCGAGCGGTCGCGGTGACGCTGACCAAAGCCTCAACTTCCGCGCCGATGCTTGCCGCCCTGGGCAATGTCAGCAACGCGTCGAGATCCCGCGTGCTGATCGCGAGCACGGCGTCGATCAACGTCCCGACCAACACCAAAACCGGCCAGCCCAGCGCCACATACCACCGGTCCGCCATCTGCAACGCGACCAGCATCGCCACCGGCGCTCCGGCGGCGGCCGCCAGCACGGCAAGGCGCGTAGGGTAGATCAAGGCCGCGTCCCCGCCTGCACGATCAGCGCGGCGCCTCGATCTGTTCGATGATGCCGGTCACGACTTCCTCGACCACGCGGCCGTCGATTTCGGCGGCGGGGGACAGGATCAGGCGGTGGCGGAGGAGAGCAGGGGCGAGTTGTTTGACGTCGTCGGGTATCACGAAGTCGCGCCCGTCAATCGCCGCCCGCGCTCGCGCCGCGCCGGCCAGCATCGCCCCGGCGCGCGGGCTTGCGCCGCTCTCGAGGTCGGCGACGCCGCGCGTGCCGCGGATCAACGCGGCGATGTAATCGACCACCTCATCGACCAGCCGCACGCCCGCGACCGCCTCCACCGCCGCGCCGATCTGGGCGGCGTCGGTGCGCGCCGTCACGCCCCAACCCTCGGGTTCCATCGCGCCCGCCTTCGCGCCGTGCGTCGCGATGATCCGGCGCTCCTCGGCGGCAGAGGGATAGTCGACCGTCTGCTTGAAGAGGAAGCGGTCGAGCTGCGCCTCGGGCAGCGGATAGACGCCCTGCTGTTCGATCGGGTTCTGCGTCGCGACCACCATGAAGCGATCGCCGAGCGGCAGGCTCTCGCCGTCGATCGTGACGGTGCGCTCCTGCATCGCTTCCAGCAACGCGGCCTGGGTCTTGGGAGGGGTGCGGTTGATTTCGTCGGCGAGCAACAGGTCGGTGAAGATCGGGCCGCGGGTCAGGGTGAACTGGCTGGTCTGGAAGTTGAACAGGTTCGCGCCGATGATGTCGCCCGGCATCAGATCGGGCGTGAACTGGATGCGCCCAAACTTGAGCCCGATCGCTTGCGCGAAACTGTTTGCGAGCAGGGTCTTCGCCGTGCCGGGCGGTCCTTCGAGCAGGATGTGCCCGCCCGCGAACAGCGCGACGAGCATCAGTTCGACGGTCGCCTCCTGCCCGACGACGGCCTTGCCGACCTCCTGCCGGATGGCCTGCGCCAGATTGCGGACCTCTTCGACCGTCACTTGCCCTTCTCCTTCTGCCAATCGTGTAGTGCCTGAGCGGCGGCGACCAGCTCCTGCCTGTCGGCCGCATCGTCGGCCGCAGCGGCAAGCTCGCTGAACTTCGCCCGCCCGCCCATCCTGTCGAGATAGTCGTCGATCGCCTTGTCGCGCAGTTTCGCCGGCACGCCGAACGCGATCACCGCGCGCTCGCGGATCACCTCGGCATAGCGCCCGCCGAGCCGCGCCTGGCGCCGCGCCTTGCGGATCAGCATCGCCGAATTATCGACCAAAGCCGCCTTGCCGAACGCGATCGCGCGCTCGCGCCGCACCGCCGGGCCGAACCGCGCGAACGCTTGCCACCCCGCGAGCAGCATCGCCGCCACCAAGGTCAGCGTCATCGCTAGGAACGGCGGATCGAACGCCAGCCGCAACGGATTGGGCGAGCGGCCGAGGCCGACGAGCGTCACGTCGAACGAAATCGGCTCGTTCGAAACGTTGAGTTGATCGAGCAGGTCGATCGCGGCGGCGGCGCTGTCGGCGTCGCGCATGCCGATATTGGCGAGCAAGTCGCCATCCGCCAGCACGTAGAGCGGTCCCTCGCCGAGCTGCGCCAACACGATACGACCGTCCTTGCCGGTCAGCAGCGGCTTAAGGTTCGCGCCACTGATCGTCTGGAGCGGCCGTGGGGCTTTGATCTGCACCCCACTATCGCTCAGCCATCCGTCGGCAAGCAGGGGAGCGCCGCCACTCTTGGTCCGCGTGATCGTCAGCTTGTTTGCCGGGGCGAGTACGCCATAGGGTTCGCTCGCGGGCAACAGCCCGAAATGCACGACCCACCCCGGATGCTTGGGGTCGGTCACGGTCGCCCATTTGGGCAGCACGATCAACGTCGGCAGACCCCGTCGCCGCACGATCACGTCGCTCATCGGCGTGTCGGCGGTCTGCGGCGTCAGCACCATCAGCCCGCGCGAATCGAGCATTTCCTCGTCGCGGACCACGCGCGTCTCGTATCCCGCCGCCTGCGCCAGCCGGATGATTCCGCTATAGCCGACCGCCGAGTTGGAAACGGCGTGCGCCGCGCCGCCGCCCTTGGGCGCGCTGCCGGGCGCATAGGCCGCCCCGACCACCATCGCGGCGAACGCGGCGACCCCGACCACGATCAGGATGACGATCGTGCGAAGGCGGAAAAGGCCGGGCGCCTCTGGACCGGCGCGCGCGAAGGCGACGTCGCTCATGTCGCTCGCCACCGTCCCGGCAGCGCGAAATCGGCATAAGCCGCGCGCGCCGTCAGCCAGTCGTCGGAGGTGACGTCGCGTCCGCCGAACAGGCTGCGTTCGACCTGCGCCGCGATCCCGGCGAACAGCGTGCGGGCGACCGCGGGAATGCCGCCGGCCGCCGCCAGTTCACGGCTGGTGAGCGAGGGCCGCACGAGTTGCGGGCGCTTCGCCTTGATGTCCTCGACCGATCGGAACAGCAGATGGTGCACTGCCTCGGCATACAGCCCGCGTGCGGCCAGCGCGTCCGCCTCCGCCAGCCATTCACGTGCCGGGGCGGCATCGGGCGTCCAATCCTCCTCCCCCGCATCGACCGCGACTTGCCGAGCACGGCGCTTGCGCAACGGCACGCGCCACTCGCCCGCGCGCAGCCGCGTGACGATCATCCACAGCAGCATCAACGCAAGCCCCGCGATGACCGCCCACAGGAAGATGCGGACATAGGGCGCCGCGGGCATCAGGCTGTTGAGCCAATCGAAGAAGCGACCGATGGGTTTGAGATGTTCGATCAGCCATTTGAGCCACGCGGGCGGCTCGGGCGGCTTGGGAATTTCGGCTCGTCCCATGCCGAACTGGATCGTCGGATCGTCGCGCAGCGCACGATGCGCCTCGGCGAAGCGCTGCACCGTCGCCGAGACGACGGCCTCGCCATGCCTGTTCGCCTGTTCAACCCCCGACACGGCAGGGATGCTTACCCGATGGCCGGGGGCGCGCAACCGCTAAGTTGCGCTGGACAAAGCCCTTCCAGAGCCGCAGCTTAACGGAGAAAATAGAGGGGGTTATGGCGGCGGTATACAACCTGTCCGGCGGGAGCGTGTCGATCGGGCGCATCCTGTCGCGGACGCTCGGTGCGATCACGGGCAATCCCGGCGTCATGCTGGGCATCGCGTTCCTGTTCGGAGCGCTGCCCCAGACGGCGTTGGGTTATCTTCAGACTCTCGCCAGCACCGGTCAGCTTGCCCCGATCGATACCGGCGCAACGGTCGTGATCGCCATCCTTGCAGCATTGATCGGCATCGTGCTCGCGATGATCGTACAGGGTGGGTTGGTCCGTGCCACGATGACCGAAATCGAGGGCGAGCGTGCGACATTCAGCCAATGCGTCGTCAGCGGATTCTCGCGCGCCTTACCCATGCTGGGGATCGGTATTTTGGTGGCGCTGGGTGTGGGCGTTGGCTTCCTGCTGCTGATCGTGCCCGGGGTCATTTTCTATCTCATGTGGTCGGTTTCCATTCCAGTAACCGTGGTCGAGCGTCGCAGCGTGATCGATTCGATGAGCCGTAGCAGCGACCTCACCAGCGGGGCGCGGGGCATCATCTTTGCGTTGATGCTGATCATCTGGGTGTTGACGATCGGGGCCGGCCTGATTTCCGGCATGGTCGGGACCGCGATCACCGGGTTGGAGGTCGCAACCCCGGCGATGCGCGACTGGCTGCAATTCGCCGCGCTGGCCGCGGATGCCGTGGTCACGACCCTGGTGACGGTGTTCGCGTCCGCCATCCCAACGGCGCTCTATGTCGAGCTGCGGGAATGGAAGGAGGGACCGATCGCCGACACGCTCAGCGACATATTCGCGTGATGATGGCGGATCGGCGGAATAGCTGGATGCCCGACAAGGATTCGAACCTTGATTGACGGAGTCAGAGTCCGCTCTCTTACCATTAGAGGATCGGGCAACAGGGGGCGGCCTCTAGGGAAGGGCGTCCCACGGGTCAAGGGGCTGCGCCTTGTCGCCGCCTCGCGATTGCGCTAGCTTGGCGGTCAAGCAGCGGAGGGCTTTGGGCCGGGCCGCAAGAACATAAAGAGCGACGGCATGGGGGATCATCCCGCCAATATGCCGCACCGGCACGCCGCCGCGCCCACGGGTCCGGTGCTTGCCCGTCCGGCCGGCCAGCAGAAGAAGCGCTGGCACGATGCGCCGCATTACGCTGCGCTCGATCTTGGCACCAACAACTGCCGCCTGTTGATCGCGCGGCCGCAAGGCAACGGCTTTGCGGTGGTCGACGCCTTTTCGCGAATCGTGCGGCTGGGCGAAGGGTTGGCATCGAGCGGGCGGCTGTCCGACGCGGCGATCGACCGCACGATCGCCGCGCTGAAGGTCTGCGCGGACAAGCTCAAGCGCCGCAATGTCCTCGTCGCCCGCTCGGTAGCTACCGAGGCGTGCCGTCAGGCGGCGAACGGCGCCGATTTCATCGAACGCGCCTATCGCGAGACCGGTATACGGCTCGATGTCATCAGCGCGGAGGAAGAGGCGCGGTTGGCGGTGCTGGGTTGCCATGTGCTGATGGAAGCGGGGGACGGGCCGGCGTTGATCTTCGACATTGGCGGCGGATCGACCGAATTGGTGCTGATCGATTCGAGCGGGCCCGAGCCGCGCGTGCTCGATTGGCATTCGGCGCCGTGGGGCGTGGTGTCGCTGACCGAACATGCCGGCGACAGCAAGGCGTCGGAAGAGTCCGCGCGGCTCGCCGCTTATGCACGGATGCGGCAAGTCGCGACCGAGAGTTTCGCCACGTTCGCCGCGCGGCTGCCCGCATCGCCCGCCTCGCCGCGGCTGCTCGGCACCAGCGGGACGGTGACGACGCTGGCCAGCGTCTATCTCGAACTCGATCACTATGACCGCGCGCAGGTCGATGGCCTGATCGTGCCGGCGGAATCGATGCGGCGGATCAGCAGGGACTTGTCGGGCATGTCGCTCGCGGAGCGCGCGCGACTGCCGTGCATCGGCGCCGAGCGCGCCGATCTGGTCGTGGCGGGCTGCGCGATCCTCGAATCGATCATGGACGTGTGGCCGGCCGAGCGCCTGGGCGTCGCCGATCGCGGCATTCGCGAGGGCATCCTGCGCCGCCTGATGGGGGCGAACCGGCCATGAGGGGAACCGGCGGCGGGCGGACGCGCGTCAAGACCGCGCGCAAGCGGACGGCGCAATCGACGCGCTGGCTCGAACGCCAGCTCAACGACCCCTATGTGAAGCGCGCGAAAGCGGAAGGCTATCGCAGCCGCGCCGCCTACAAGCTGATCGAGCTGGACGAGAAATTCGCGTTCCTGAAAGGCGTCAAGCGCGTGGTCGATCTCGGCCTCGCGCCCGGCGGGTGGAGCCAGGTCGTGCGCAAGGTATCGCCCAAGGCGGCGATCGTGGGGATCGACCTGTTGCCGGTCGACCCGATCGACGGCGTCACGATCCTGCAGATGGATTTCATGGACGACGCCGCGCCCGACCGGCTGATGGCGGAACTGGGCGGCGCGCCCGACCTCGTCATGTCGGACATGGCGGCCAACACGGTCGGCCATCCGCAGACCGATGCGCTTCGCACGATGGCGCTGGTCGAAACCGCGCTGGCGTTCGCGATCGACGTGCTGCAGCCGGGCGGGACTTTCGTGTCGAAGGTGTTCGCCGGGGGCGCGGATTCGGCGCTGGTCGCCGAAATGAAGCGCAACTTCGCGACCGTGAAGCACGCCAAGCCCCCCGCCAGCCGCAAGGGGAGCGTGGAATGGTTCGTCGTGGCGCAAGGATTCAAGGGCCGAGCCGTAGAATAATGAACCACGTTCGCGCCCGGCGACGCAGTTACCGCCAAAGCGTCGCCCCGAAACAACACTATAGCCGTCAAATTGCCGCCGATCCCAAAGTGGGTCTTTCGCAATGCGCCCAAAACCGCGTAAGGCCTTGTTAGCTGTTTTCGCGTTTATGCGCTCGGCGGTGCCGTGTATCGTGCTTCGGCAGTGGCGTCGCTTTCGCGATCGGTGGGCGTTTGGGGAGTGTTTATGCGGCAAGTGCGATTGACGGCAGCGATGCTCGCACTTCTGACCGTGCTGATTGCGATCCTGTTCTGGTTTCTTCCCGATGTCAGCGTCGAAACCGTCCTTTGCACGGCGATCGCGGCGGGATGCCTGGCGATTATCGTCCCGTTCGAAGCGCGCGAGCCGCCCGCCCGCAAACGCGTCCTGGCTGCGTGTGTCGTCTATGTCGGGCTGATCGGCGGCGCGCTGGCGTTCGCGTTGCAGGGGATCGCCGATCATGTGGCGCCGATGGGTGCGCTCGTGGCGCTGGCGGCGGCCGGACTGGCCCTGGTGTTATGGTCGTTCGGGATCCGGAACCGCGTGTCGCGGCCGCAGTGGCGCGATTATTACGATCGGTAGATAGAAAAACGACGCGGCTAAGCCGCGTCGTGGTCGTCGGTCGGGCCTTGCGGCCCGCCGTCCGGGCTAAGGCCGGGACACGGATTAGCTCACGCTAATCCGCTGCCTTAGCCGTCGTAGTCCCCGCCCAGGTTCTGGTTGCGCGGCGGCGCGGCGGCGGTCAGGCGCAGCGCCTCGGCCGACTGCGACAGCGAACCGACTTCGTCCGGTGTGTCGTCGTCGTCCATCTGGACCTTCTGCATGCCGCTGACGACCGCATCGTGCAGGTCTTCGGGACGGACCGTCTCGTCGGCGATCTCGCGGAGGGCAACGACCGGGTTTTTGTCGCGATCGCGATCGATCGTCAGTTCGGCGCCGCCCGAGATCTGACGGGCGCGCTGCGCCGCGAGCAGCACCAGATCGAAACGGTTGGAAACCTTGTCGACGCAATCTTCGACGGTGACGCGCGCCATGAAACGCTTTCCTTCGTGAAAAACCGGAATATGGGAAGGAGCGCGCCCTAAGGCAACGGGCCTGTCCGAGTCAAGAAAATCGCGGAGGTAGCCGCATGGCCGAACTCAAAAGCCAGATCGACAAGTTTGACCTTGGAACGGACGACGACGAAGCCCGGTTCGATGACAGGCTGTGTAAGATCGTGAAGCATAAGCCGGTGGAGCAGCCCGAATGACGATACTCGCGCGCATCGCGGATTGGCTGCGTGGGTCAGAGCGCGGCGAATGGCCAGACGGCTATAACGGGCTGACAGGTTCAGAAAAGTTCGAGGCCCTAACCGGGGGCGGAACCTACAGCCGTGCCCGCAAGATAATGGACGAGGTTGAAGCCGAGTGCGCGGATCATAAGCCGGTGGAGAAGCCGGAGTGAAGGACGGCGAAAGCTTCACACAGATAATCGTATCGCAGCTCGGAGCGCCGCGAGATTACACGTCGGAAATCATAGGCGGCGCAATCGTCCTGCTTGTCCTGTTGGCCTACGTTGCCTTCGAATACAGCTTGGTCGTCGCGCTTCGCAAACTGTGGCGAATTATCACGACCGGATCGGCGAAAAGGAACGATCAGCCTTAGCGGGTTTGTCAAATACCCAATCGCCAAGAAAATCGCGCCGCTTGCCCCGCCGCCTCCGTCCCGCGATAGAGAGGGGATGCCGGGCGAACCCAGTTTCACGATTGGCGACGACACGCTCCGGCTGATTACCGAGGGGCCCGAGCGCCTGACGGCCTTGCTCGATCTGATCGACGGCGCGACGCGGTCGTTGCGCATCCTCTATTACATCTATGTCGACGACGATGCCGGGGCAAAGGTGCGCAGCAGCCTGATCGCGGCGGTGCGGCGCGGCGTTCAGGTCAAGCTGATCGTCGACGGGCTGGGCAGCGAGCATGCCGAGAACCACCGCTTTTTCGATCCGCTGAAGGACGCCGGGGTCGACGTCTGCCGCTTCGTGCCGCGCTGGGGACGCCGCTACCTGTTGCGCAACCACCAGAAGCTTGCCTTGGCCGATGAAAGCCGCGTTATCATCGGCGGGTTCAACATCCAGGATTCGTATTTCGGCACCGCCGAGGATCAGGCGTGGCGCGACCTGGGATTTTATGTCGAGGGTCCGGCGGCGGCACATCTGACCGGCTATTTCGATGCGCTCGCCGTGTGGGCGCAGGACGAGCACCCGCCGCTTCGTTCGCTTCGCGTCCTGCTGTCGAAATGGAGCGAACCGACGGGCACGCGGCGCTGGCTGTTCGGCGGCCCGACGCGCAGGCTGTCGCCCTGGGCGCGGGCGATCCGCAAGGATTTGAAGAAGGCGCGGCGCGCCGACCTGATCAGCGCCTATTTCGCGCCGAGTCCCGGGATGCTGCGCCGGCTCGACCGGATCGGCGAACGCGGGCGGGCGCGGATCGTGCTGGCGTCGAAGAACGACCATGGCGCCGCGATCTGGGCATCGCGCTTCACTTATGCCGGACTACTCAGGAAAGGCGTGGAGATATTCGAATATCAGCCCACCAAGCTCCACACCAAGCTCTTCCTGATCGACGACATCGTCTATATCGGATCCGCGAATTACGACATTCGTAGCCTCTACCTGAATCTGGAGCTGATGCTCCGGATCGAGGACGAGGCGTTCGCGGCACATGTCCGCGGCTATATCGAGGGCGAAATCGCCAACTCCGAACGGATCACCCCGGCGATCTACAAGGCGCGCACCAGCCTATGGATGCGCGTCAAGCAAGCCGCGGCGTTCTTCGTGATGACAGTGCTGGACTATAACGTGACTAGGCGGCTCAATTTCGGCCGCGAGCGGCTCAAGCGGCCTTAGCCTCTTCCTTGTCCTTCCACGCCCAGAAATTGTGGCTGGGCGGGATGGCGATCCATTCGATCGAATAGTCGATGTTCGACCAGTGCGGCTCCAGGAAGTCGCGTACCTTGGGGCGGAACTGATAGACCAGGAACGCGCCGCCCGGCCTCAGCACGCGATGCGTCGCGGCGGCGATGGCGGGCGCCACGCCCTTGGGCAGCGTCGAGAAGGGGAGGCCAGACAGGACGTAATCGGCGTTCTCGAAACCGTGGTCGGCGACGATCTTTTCGACGTCTTCGGCCGAACCGAGCACCGGAATGAACCGCGAATCGGTGAACTTGATGCTGAGATAGTCGATGAAGTCGGGATTGGTGTCGATCGCGATATAAGTGCCGTCGGCGGGCAGGCGATCGAGGATGTTCTGCGTATAGGTGCCGACGCCGGGGCCGTATTCGACGAACAGCTTGGTGTTCGCCCAATCGACGCGCTTGAGCATGGTGTTCTGCAGCGTCTTGGTCGATGCGATCACCGACCCGACCATCACCGGGCGCTTGAGGAAGCCACCGAGAAACATCGCCCATGGGCTGGGGAGCTTGCGCGCGCGCGTCTCCGCATGGTCGAGGGCGAAGCGGTGTTGGGCCATGGTCTTCCTTAGCAATTGTCGAGGTGCGACCGGGCGCACGCCGATCCCCCTCTCGCAAAGCTGAAAGGTTCGATCAAGCCTTTAGGGCGCATCGGCGGGTTGCGCGGAGGCGAATGCGCGTCCATCCGCAGGCGATGACCAAGCGAGCGGCAGGCGAAATCGCGGTGATCTTCGTGTCGCGGATCACCGGCGCCGATCCCGACGGCTATGCGGCCGCGGCGGCGGCGATGGAAGTGCTCGCCGCCGGGCAGCCCGGCTATCGCGGCATCGACAGCGCAAGGGGCGGGGACGGGCTGGGCATTACCATCTCCTATTGGGCGGACGAGGCGGCGGCAGTCGCGTGGCGCGGGCACGCGGAGCACACCGAAATCCGCGAGCGAGGGCGGGGCGTCTGGTACGAATCCTATTCGGTCCACGTCGCCGAAATCGTCCGCAGCTACGACTGGACCAGGCCATGAGCCGGCGCTTCGATCGCGATTTCACGATCCTGTTCATCGTCATGCTGACGATCGCGGCGGGCAATACCGCGCTGCAATCGGTGCTCCCCGCGATCGGGCGTTCGCTCCACGTCCGCGACAATGCGGTCGCGGCGGCGTTCTCGGTGTCGGCGCTGCTCTGGGTGCTGGCCGCGCCGTTCTGGGCCAATCGATCGGACCGGCAGGGGCGCCGGACGATGATCCTGCTCGGTCTCGGCGGCTTCGCGGTATCGCTGTCGCTATGCGGCGCGTTCCTGCTCGCCGGAATCAACGGCTGGATCGGCGGGACGGCGGCCTTCCTGCTCTTTATCCTGGGGCGGCTGATCTACGGCAGCCTCGGCGCGGCGGCGCCGCCTGCGATTCAGGCGATCGTCGCGGGCCGCACCACGCGCGATGAACGCACCAAGGCGCTGACGTTGCTTGGCTCGGCGTTCGGCCTCGGCACGATCCTCGGCCCGGCGGTTGCGCCCTACCTGTTGTTGGGCAGTATCGGCGCGGTGACGATCGGGCTGTCGGGGCCGGCGTTCCTGTTCGCACTGTTCGGGCTGGCCATGTTCGTCGTGGTGCGACGAATGCTGCCCGACGATCGGACCGAAGCGTTGCTGGACGAACCCGGCAGCCACGGGGCGGCCAACGCATATCCGTCGATCGGTGGTCAGTCTTCGGGGGCGAGCATCACCGCCGCCACGGCCCCGCGCAGCGAACACATCGCGATGTTCGACCCGCGCGTGCGACCCTGGATGATCGCGGGTCTGGTGTTCGGCCATGCCCAGGCGATGACCGGTCAGGCGATCGGCTTCCTGGTGATCGACCGCCTGGCGCTGCCCCCGACGGAGGCGCTGGAGCCGACCGGCATCGTGCTGATGATGGGCGCTGGCGCGGCGTTATTAGTGCAATGGGGCCTGATCCCGATCCTCAACATGCAACCGCGGGCGATGATGCTGGTCGGGCTGGCGATCGGTGCGGCCGGATGTGCGCTGACCGGTATCGCGACATCGCTTTACGGCATCGCCACAGCCTACGCGCTCGCCAGCATCGGGTTCGGCTTTACGCGTCCCGCCTTCACCGCGGGATCGAGTCTGGCGGTCGGGTCGGAGGCGCAGGGATCGGTGGCGGGCAAGGTCACGAGCGTCAACGGCGCGAGCTTCGTGCTCGGCCCGTCGATCGGCGTCGGGCTGTACGAGGCGCAGCATTCGCTGCCCTATCTGACTGCGGGTGCGGCGTGCCTGGTGCTGGTCGGCTATTGCGCGGTCGCGTTGAAACCCGCGCGGGGCTGACCCTCAGCGGATGTCCTTATAGCCCTTCGTCACGGGCTTGCCGCTGAACAGGATCGAGAAATAGTTGATGAAGTAGATGCTCGCCATCTTGACGAACCCCTGCTTCTGCATCCGCCGTGCGGAGGTGGGCATCACGAAGCCGGGGCAGAACAGGACCTTGCCGAACTTCTTGGCGCGTTTGCCGATATCGACGTCCTCGCCATAGAATTCGATCTTCTCGTCAAACCCGCCCATCTTCTCCAGCACGTCGCGGCGGATCGCGAAATTCCCGCCGACCATCATGTGCCCGGTGACGCCGTATAGCGGGCGAGCAGCGACGAACCATCCGGTCGAAATCCTGTTACGGATGCCGCTCAGGTCATAAAAGCTGTAGGGGCCGGACAGGCAGGCGAGCCCGGGGTCCTTGCCGAACTGGTCCCAGATCTGGTCGATCCAGCCCGCAGGCGGGTGCGTATCCGCGTCGACATAAGCGAGGATGTCGCCAGTCGACACCACGAAGCCGCGCTGGCGCGCGCGCGTGATGCCCTTGGCTGGCTCGAACACGTATTTTACCGCCGGATAGCGTTCGACCACCGCCTTCGTGCCGTCGGTGCTATTATTGTCCACAACGACGATCTCCGTTGCGTACGGCGCGACGTTCGCCATCACGGCATCGAGGCACGCGGGCAGATAGGCTTCCTCGTTGTAGGCGGGGATAACGAGGCTGATCGTCGGCCTTCGCGCTTCGGTAGCGGCGGTCATCCGGCGGCTACTGCCTTACTATCCCTCGCCTGACCAGACTTTTAGTCGCTCCCCTTCGGCCCGTGCGGACGCAATTGCCCGGGCGCGATGAAACCGATCGGCTGGAGGGCGGCGGCATCCTGCTTGATCGTCGCGGCGATCCGCTCGTAGTCGCGCTCCATCTCCTGGGTGACGCTGGCGCGGGCATCGGCCAGCCCTTCCTCGAAATCGGCCATCGTCACCGATCTGGCGTCGATGTTCCGGCGCAGCGCGATCAACCCGGCGCGGCGGGTCAGGTCCTCCAGATCGGCGCCGGTGAAGCGTTCTGTCCGCGCCGCCAGCGTATCGAGGTCGACATCGTCGGCGAGCGGCATCTTCGCGGTCTGGATCGCCAGGATGCGCCGCCGCCCGTTCTGGTCGGGAACTCCGACATAGATCAACTCGTCGAAGCGTCCGGGGCGAAGCAACGCGGGATCGACCAGGTTGGGCCGGTTGGTCGCGCCGATCACCACGACCGACTGCAGCTCCTCCAGCCCGTCCATCTCCGACAGGATGGTGTTGACCACGCGTTCGGTGACTTGCGGCTCGCCCATGCCGCCGCCGCGCGCCGGTACCAGGCTGTCGATCTCGTCGATGAAGATCACGGTCGGCGCGACCTGGCGGGCGCGCGCGAACAGTTTGGCGATCTGCTGTTCGCTTTCCCCATACCATTTGCTGAGCAGGTCGGACGATTTGGTCGAGATGAAGTTCGCCTCCGCCTCGCGCGCTACCGCCTTCGCCAGCAGTGTCTTGCCGGTCCCCGGCGGGCCGTAGAGCAGGAAGCCCTTGGCCGGGCGGATGCCGAGGCGACGGAACGCGTCGGGGTCCTTGAGCGGGAGTTCGACGCCTTCCTTCAGCCGCATCTGAGCGTCGTCGAGGCCGCCGACATCGTCCCAGCGGACACGCGGCGCCTCGACCATCACTTCGCGCATCGCCGAGGGCTGGACTCGCTTGAGCGCGCCCAGAAAATCCTCGCGCGTCACTGCGAGCGTATCGAGCACGTCGGGCGGGATCGTGCGTTCCTCAAGGTTGAGCTGGGGCATGATCCGCCGTACCGCCTCGATCGCCGCCTCGCGCGCCAGCGCCGCCAGGTCCGCACCGACAAAGCCGTAAGTCGTGCGCGCCAGCTCGTCGAGGTCGACCCGGTCGCCCAGCGGCATGCCGCGCGTGTGGATCGCCAGAATCTCGCGGCGACCGCGCTCGTCGGGCACGCCGACCACGATCTCGCGGTCGAAACGGCCGGGCCGCCGCAGCGCTTCGTCGATCGCTTCCGGACGGTTGGTCGCGGCGATCACCACCAGGTTGGCGCGCGCTTCCAGCCCGTCCATCAGCGTGAGAAGCTGGGCGACGAGGCGCTTTTCCGCCTCTCCGGTGACCTGGCCGCGCTTGGGCGCGATCGAATCGATCTCATCGATGAACACGATCGACGGCGCGTTCTTGCTCGCTTCCTCGAACACCTGGCGCAGCTTCGATTCGCTCTCGCCATAGGCCGACCCCATGATCTCCGGGCCGTTGATCAGGAAGAATTGCGCGTCCGATTCGTTGGCGACGGCGCGCGCGAGCCGCGTCTTGCCGGTGCCGGGCGGGCCGTGGAGCAGTACCCCCTTGGGCGGATCGACGCCGAGCCGCTGGAACAGTTCGGGATAGCGCAGCGGCAGTTCGACCATCTCGCGCAGCTGGTCGATCGTCGCCGCCATCCCGCCGATGTCGTCATACGTGACATCGGCGCGGCGCGCGTCCTTCGGTTCCTCATATTCAGGGCGCAGTTCGATCTCGGTGTTGGCGTCGATCTGGACGACGCCCTTGGGAACGGTCGAAATCACCGCGAGGCGCACTTCCTGGAGCGCATAGGCCGGCGCGCGGAGATATTGCGCGACGTTGGGCGGCATGCCTTCGGGATCGACGCGCTGCTGGCCGGCGGTGGCGACAATATCCCCCTGGCAGATCGGGCGGCCGATGAAGGTGCGGTGCAACGCGCCCGTCGATCCCTGCAATCGCAGATTCTGTTGCGCGGGGGCGAATACCACGCGAGTCGCGGCCTTCACCTCGGCCTTGCGAATGTCGACATAGTCGCCCGATCCGACCCCGGCATTGGCGCGCTGGAGGCCGTCGATGCGAATCAGTTCGAGCCCCTCGTCCTCGGGATAGGGGGCCACGGCGCGGGCGGGCGTCGTGGTCTTGCCGACAATCTCGATCACGTCGCCTTCGCCGATGCCCAGCGCCGCCATCAGGGCACGCGGGACATGCGCCAGGCCACGGCCGCTATCCTCCGGCCGCGCGTTGGCGACCTGTAGTTTGCGCGGGGGAGCGTCGTCGCCGTCAGCCATCGAAAAACCTGTCCGTTCCGGGGAAATGGGAGCGAACGAGATAGCGACGCGGTTCCCGATGTGCGAGGGGCGCGGTTCAACGCGAGCGAATCGCGGATAAAAAAAGGCCGGACCCAAGGGCCCGGCCGGAAAAGTTTTTAGGAGAGGATGCCTGAAAGGCCTGCTCTATGTGCGGTGCAGCACGGCATTGTGCAAGTGCGAAAAGAAATCGGTTGCATGCACGAAATGCAATCGTAAGTTGATTTCCGTAAGAGGAGGAATGGCGACATTCCTGGAATCGGTATGTGCGGCAATGCACAACCGCGAGGATGACGTAAGGGAAAGCGAATGCGCCGCCTGCCGCCATTGACCGCGATCGAGGCCTTTGTTCAAGTTGCCCGCACAGGGTCGGTAAAAGCCGCCGCGCAGGAACTGTCCTTGTCCGCGCCCGCGCTCAGCCGGCGAATCCAGTCGCTCGAGGGTTTTCTCGGCAAGCCGCTGTTCGAGCGGCGGCACCAGGCGGTCGCGCTCAACGAGGATGGCGAGCGGTTGCTGCAACAGATCGCGCCGGTGCTCGATCGGCTGACCGATGCGGTCGAGTTCATGACCAGCGGGATCGAGGTGATGCGGCTTCGGCTCGGCGTGCTGCCGCTGTTCGCGTCACAGCGTATCTTTCCGCATCTGGCCGAGTTGCGCGCCAGGCATCCGCAGCTTCACCTCGACATCGACACGGCCGGACATAACATGGCGCGGGTCGGCGACGGGCTCGATGTCGCGATCGCGCTGGCGCGGGAACCCGATCCCAGCCTCTATTCGAAACGGCTCGATCGCAATCAGGTCTATCTCATCGCCGCGCGGTCGTTGGTCGAGGGAGCCGATCCGGTCACGCGGCCCGAACAGCTCGCCGGGCTGACCGCACTGATCCATCGCGACATGCCCGACACGTTCAGCGCCTGGCGGCACGCGGCGGGACTCGACGATCTCGAGCCGCTGGCGGTCGACCATTTCGATTCGGGCGCGCTGATGCTCGAAGCGGCGGCGCAGGGACTGGGCGTCGCCTTCATGCATGCCAGCCATTTCGACGAAGCGCACGACCCGCGATTGGTAAAGCTGTTCGATATTAAAGTGGACAGTCCGTACAGCTATTGGTTCGTCTGCCGGCCCCGCGCGATGCAACAAAAGCCGGTTAAAATCTTCCACGATTGGCTCGTCGAAACCTTGATGTAAGTTAGGGTAAAATCTCTGCCTTATTAACCCCATTTAAATTGGTTCGCCATACGAACGATCCGGTCAAAAGTCGGGGGAATGAAATGATGAATTTGTTGAAGCGTCTTCGTGAGACGCGTGCCGCCACCGCGATCGAGTATGGCTTGATCGCCGCGTTGATCGCCGTCGCCGCGATCGCCGCAATGCAGGGTCTCGGCAACAAGCTGAAGACGACCTTCACCAACGTGTCGTCGAACATGAAGGCTTCGTAAGTCGCGGGCCGGCGGTTCGCCGCCGGCCTTCGCACCGCCGTGGTGGACGTTCGATGACCGCACCTGCCCCTGCCGAGACGCCTGCGATGGAAGCCGCCGATTATCGGGGGTTGGCCGATTTCCGCTACCACGTCCGCCGTTTTTTCGCGTTCAGCGAGGAAACGACCAAGAAAGCCGGCGTCGCGCCCGCGCAATATCAGGCGATGCTCGCGATCCGCGCCCATGACGAAGCGCGGCCGATGAGCGTGTCGGTGCTCGCCGACCGCTTGTTCATCAAGCTCAACAGCGCGGTCGAACTGGCCCAGCGGCTCGAAACCGCCGGCATGGTCGAACGCAAGCGTTCATCGCGCGACCATCGCCGCATCGAACTGGCGCTGACGGCGCTGGGAGCGCTGATGATCGAACAGCTGGCAGCCCTGCACCTTGACGAACACCGCCGCGGCCTGGCCGAATTGGCGCGGATCGTCAGCGAACTCGGAATGTTCTGACGCGCTTGGGCGCAGCGGTTATTCCGCGCGCGCCTTCACGATCTTGCCCGGCTCGCGCGGCGGCTCGCCCTTGGGCAGCGCGTCGATATGCTCCATGCCGCTCTCGACCTGACCCCAGACGGTGTATTGCCCGTCGAGGAAGCGCGCGTCGTCGAAGCAGATGAAGAACTGGCTGTTGGCCGAATTGGGGTCGTTGGTCCGGGCCATCGACGCGGTGCCACGCACGTGCGGCTCGCGGCTGAATTCCTGCGGGATGTTGGGCTTGCTCGACCCGCCGGTGCCGTTGTGATTCCCGCCGTCGCCGCCCTGCGCCATGAAGCCGGGGATCACGCGGTGGAACGGTACGCCGTCGTAGAAGCCTTCGTTGGCCAGCGCCGCGATCTGCTCGACGTGCTTTGGCGCGAGGTCGGGGCGCAGCTTGATCACGACGTCGCCGCCGTCGAGTGTCAGGGTCAGTTTTTCGGGGGCGTCGGTCATGATTCTTGCTCCGTGAAATAAATGCGTTGAGCGGCCCGTAGCGACGTCGTTCGGCGCTGGCAAACCGCGGAAAATGGGGCTAACGGCCCCCGATATGGACATTCCCGCGCCCGAACCAAGGTCAGACGATGAGCGAGACCGATCTGGCGCCTGCGGAAGGCGAAGCCGAACTCGATAACGTCGCGGATCAGCTGGACGAGGACGACCGGCTGAAGCCAGAATTCGTGTCCGCCGTGCTCGACGCGGTCGAGGCCGGGGACAATGATGCGGCGCGCGCGCTGGTCGAGCCGCTGCATCCCGCCGACATCGCCGACCTGTTCGAGCTGACCCCGCACGAGGATCGCGCCCCGCTTGCCAAGGCGCTCAGCGACTTGCTCGACGCCGACGTGTTCGCGGAAATGAACGATTATGTCCGCGAGGACCTGATCGACGCGCTCGAGCCGCAGGAAGTAGCGGACATCGCGTCCGAACTCGATACCGACGACGCCGTCGCGATCATCGAGGACATGGAGCCGGCGGACCAGCGCGAGGTCCTGGAGGCGATGCAGCCCGACGATCGCGCTGCGATCGAGGAAGCGCTTTCCTTCCCCGAGGAATCCGCCGGCCGCCTGATGCAGCGCGACCTGGTCGCGGTGCCGGAGCATTGGACCGTCGGCGACGTCCTCGATTACCTGCGCGGGCATGACGAGCTGACGACCGATTTCTGGGAAATCTTCGTCGTCGATCCAGGGCATAAGCCGATCGGAACCTGCGCGCTGTCGTGGATCCTGCGCACCCCGCGCGGCATCGCGATCGGCGACGTGATGAAGCGCGAACAAACGCTGATCCCGGTCGATATGGACCAGGAAGAGGTGGCGCTGCGCTTCCAGAAATACGCGCTGATCTCAGCCGCGGTGGTCGACGCGAACGGGCGGCTGGTCGGCATGATCACCGTCGACGACATCGTCCACATCATCCAGCAGGAAGCGGGCGAGGACATCACCCTGCTGTCCGGCGCGGGCGAGGGCGACATCAACGAACCGATCCGCATGACGGTGCGGACGCGCGTCATCTGGCTGGTGGTCAATCTGGGCGCCACGATCTGCTCGGCGTCGGTGGTCGGGCTGTTCCAGGGCGAGATTGCGCGATTTGCGTTGCTCGCCGCGCTGATGCCGATCGTTTCGGCGCTGGGCGGCAATGCCGGCACGCAGACGCTGGCGGTGGTGGTGCGCGCGCTCGCGACCAATCAGCTGACGAGTTCGAACACGGGATGGATGCTGTTTCGCGAGTTCCGCATTGCGATCTTCAACGGTTTGTCGCTCGGGATCGTCGGCGCGGTGGGCAGCTATCTGATCCTTGGCAACATGCAGCTATCGACCGTGTTCGCGCTGGCGATGGTGATCAACAGCCTGGTCGCGGGGCTGGTCGGTGTGATCGTGCCGGTGGCGCTCGACAAGGCGAATATCGACCCGGCGGTTTCGTCCGCCGTCTTCGTGACGACGATGACCGACGTCATGGGGTTCTTTTCGTTTCTCGGCCTTGCGACCTTGTGGGGCCTGGGCGGTTAGCGCGTTGAAGCGCACGGCACCGGCCCGCTCCCCCACCCGACCGCCCATAGAATGAACTGATTGGGCGGTCGGGTGGGGGAGCGGGCCGGTGCCGCCCTTGCCGACGCAAAACACCAAACCCACATCGGCGCGATGCCGCTCCATCTCACCAAGGTCGCGTTCGGGATCAGCAATCTGGACCAGTTCGCCGCGCGCTGGAAGGCACGGGAGAGTGAGCCGCCCTACGAACTCGGTACGCGCTACCTGCCCAAACGCTGGGAGGAGATTGCGGGGCAGGGGTCGCTCTACTGGATCCTCAAGCATCAGCTCGTCGCGCGGTCGCCGATCGTCGGGTTCGGCGAGCTGCCGGGCGGGCGCGTGTCGATCCGGCTCGATCCGCACCTGGTGCTGGTCCAGGCGCGGCCCAAGCGCGCGCATCAGGGCTGGCGGTATCTGGAGGACGGTGACGCGCCCGCCGATCTGGGCGCTGGCGGTGAGGGCGTCGGATCGCTCCCTGCCGATCTGGTCGGCCGTCTCGCCGAACTGGCGTTGATCTAGGGTTTCGCGTCGGGTCCGCACAGGATCGGCCCGCCGGCCTGTGCCTTGGTGGTGCACTTGGCGGTGCCCGCGACGACGATCCGCCCAAGCCCGGTCGAGGTCAGGTCGGCGGTGTAGCGCGCCGTCGCGCGCGTCTCGCCCGGCCCGTCGAGCCGCACCACCAGGTCGCTGACCGTCAGCGGCGTCGCCATGATCGTGCCGGACCCGTTGGTCAGCAATCGCGCACGGTTGCTCTTGCCGGCAAGCGCCACCGTGCCGGTGCCGATCACCGCGACCGACAATTCGTCGCTGCCGATTCCCCGCGCGTCGATCGACCCGGCACCAGTAATCTGGAAATCGAGCTTCTGGCCGCGCATGCTGCCGCTCGCCGCCACCTTGCCGCCGCCGATCACCGTGACGGCGCGAAGGTTGGACGTAACCAGGGTGATGACCGGCGCGGGACCGCTCGTCGCGCCGCGCTCGCCCCAGCCGGCCGATCCCTTGCGGACGATCAGCGTCGTCCCCTGCACCTCGATGTCGAGGTTGGCGAGCACGTCCGAACTGCCGCTCGCTTTGGCCGACTGCCCGGCATTGCCGACCGTCACTTGCACGTCGAACGGTCCTTCGACCCGGATGCGGTCGAAGCTGGTGACCGTGAAGCCACGATCGGCGGCGTTCGCGGGAAGCGCCAGCGCGGTCAGCGCCAGACCGAGGATGAAGCGGACCATAGCGGCGAGCATCGCATCGCCGGGGCGGCGGGCGCAAGCGCAATCGGTGGTTAGCGGTCGGCTCAGCTACAGGTGACGCGCCCGGACCCCAGCTTGCTGGTCGTGCACTTGGCGCCGCCGGTCAGCGTTACGTCGCCCGATCCCATGACGTCGACCTTGGCCGGACCCGCGACGGCGGCGGACACGTCGCCCGATCCCGTCACGCTGATCTCGGCCTGGCTCAGCGTCAGCTTGGCCGCGTCGATGCTGCCCGATCCCAGGACGGAAAAGCTGCCGGCCTTGGCGCTGCCGCTGGTGCTGACACTGCCTGACCCGGTCAGCGAGAAGTCCGCGCGCTGGACGTTGATCGACGCGATAGAGAGATCGCCCGATCCGGTCGCCTCGACCTTGAAGCCGTCACCCTCGACATGGTCGATCGCCACATCGCCCGATCCGGTCGACCTGGCGGCGGTGATGCGCGGCATCGTGACATAGATTTTCAGGTGCCCGCGATCGCTCTTCCCCCAACTGAACCCGGAATTCGACTTGCGCCGGATTTCGAGCGTGTCGCCGTTCCTGACGATCTCCAGTCGCGCCATGATCCCGGTGTCGCCCTCGGCGCGAACCGAAAAGCCCGACCCGACGCGAACGTCTACGTCGTCCGGCCCGGTCGAATCGACCGCGCTGAAACCGTCGAGCGCGAAGGTCTTGCTACCGTTGACGCCACTGGTGGTCGTCTTGGCGTCGACGTTACCGGAACAGGCGGCGAGGGGGATCAAAACGAGCAGAGCGAGCGGGCGCATGGAAAAGCCTCCGTTGTGTATTGCTCTAATAACACACAGGGGAGGGTCCGGCAAGCCCGCAAGCACCGTCGCTCAGCAAGCAATCACCGCACTCGCGGCGTTACGTCGGACAAACGGGGCGCCTCCTTTCGAGCCGGCCCCGTTGTCGCAGCGTTCATTCGGCGGGTTCGAGCGCCTTGTCGTTGGCCAGTTGCTCGGCGAGGGCGGTGAGCGATTCGTCGGTGTTGCTTTCCTCGGTCAGCGTCTGGTCGAGGAGCGTCGCTGCATCGTCCAATCCGAGCATCGTCGCCCAACGCTTGAGCGTCCCATATCGTGCGATCTCATAATGCTCGACCGCCTGCGCGGCCGCGACCAGACCGGCGTCCAGCGCAGCCGTGCCCTTATAGTCGGACGCGATCTCGTCGCCTTCCTCAAGGATCCCCTCGATGGCATCGCATTTCTTGCCGCGTGCCGCCTTGCCGATCAGATCGAACACTCGCTCGAGCCGGTCGATCTGACCCTCGGTCTCGTCATAATGCTTGTCGAACGCCGCCTTGAGTTCCGGCAATTCGGCGGCCTTGCTCATCTTGGTCAGGCCCTTGAGGATCTTTTTCTCCGCGTAGTAAATGTCACGCAGCGTATCGTAGAACAGGTCGTTCAATGTCTTGTCGGTCATTTTCCGGCTCCCTCTGATGAGAGGGAACAACCGTTTCCGACGGCCCCGTAGTTCCGCGAAATCGTGGTGATCTCGATCAACCAGACGAAAAAGGGCGGCCCCGCAGGACCGCCCTCTTACGCCAAGCCGTCAGACGGTCACGCTACGCGCGACCGCTGGCCGGGCTTGGCGAGTCTTCGGATTGCTGCGCAATCCGAAGCTTGCCTCAAGCCGGCACCTTGTCCTTGTTCCAGATCGCGGCGGCCTTGCGCAGGATGTCGAGGATCTTCTCCAGCGCGCCCTTTTCGTCGGTCTCTTCCATCGCCGCGAGTTCGCGGGCGAGGCGGCTGGCGGCCGCTTCGAAGATCTGGCGTTCGGAATAGCTCTGCTCGGGCTGGTCCTCGGCGCGGAACAGGTCGCGGACCACTTCGGCGATCGACACCAGGTCGCCCGAATTGATCTTCGCTTCATATTCCTGCGCGCGGCGCGACCACATGGTGCGCTTGACCTTGGGCTTGCCCTTCAGCGTCTCCATCGCTTCCTTCATCGTCTTGTCCGACGAAAGCTTGCGCATGCCGACGCTCTCGGCCTTGTTGGTCGGCACGCGGAGCGTCATGCGCTCCTTTTCGAACCGGAGCACGTACAGCTCCAGCGTCATGCCCGCGATTTCCTGCTTCAGAAGCTCAACGACACGACCAACGCCGTGCTTGGGGTAAACAACGTAATCACCGACGTCGAAGGACAGCGCCTTGGCAGCCATGTAACTTCAACCTTTCATTGGGAAGCGCCCTAATAACGCCGCAGCGCCCAACATGGCGCCGAACGTGGGCTGTTATGATGCGTGTGTCTCCACACGAGAGACTCAAGGAATGGCTCTCGTCTGCGCCTATTTAACAGAGTCGTAATAAAATTACCAGTGCTGCGTTGCAAATTAGGACCGGTATGCTTCCCAATTGGCGGGTCGAGGCGATTAGCGGCGCTAATCGCCGCTTAGCGACGCGCCACGGCCGGTGGGTCGCGAAGCGAACCCATCCGACGGCGGCTTTGCCGCCGGCGCGGCCTGATGATGTTGAGAATTGCCGCCGGCAAAGCCGTCGGCCGGATCGGCTCAACGCCGTCCGCCGGCCGTGCTCTGCCGTACGGTGCCGATTAGCTAACGCTAATCGTCACGGCCGAGCTTAATCGCCTTGGCCGGGTTCCGCAGAAAAGTACTTGTCGTACTTGCCCTCTTCGCCCTTGTGCTCGTCGGCATCGGCGGGGGTCTGGTCGTTCTTGCGCGTGACGTTGGGCCATTGCGCGCTGAACGTATTGTTGAGTTCCAGCCACTTTTCCAGCCCGCTCTCGGTGTCGGGCAGGATCGCCTCGGCCGGGCATTCCGGCTCGCACACGCCGCAATCGATGCATTCGCTGGGGTTGATGACGAGCATGTTCTCGCCTTCGTAGAAGCAGTCGACCGGGCACACCTCGACGCAATCCATATACTTGCAGCGGATGCAGGCGTCGGTGACGACGTAAGTCATTTCGGGCTCCCCAACGGACGATTTCGGGCCGTGCTATGCCTGTGATTCGCACAGGTCAATCGATCCGGGCTTGATGCGAGACGTTCTTAAGTTGTGCCTGGTCTGTCGCGGGGCGGCACCGCTATTCACCGACTAGAAGTTCTTGGTAACACGCCTGCGCCTCGCTCGGCGGGCCGCGCCGGATTGGGAGTATCTCGACCCGGATGGTGCGGACTTCGCCGTGGTGCGCGACGAAGGTCAGGATATTGCCGATACGGACGGCGGCGGCGGCGCGATCCACCGGGCGGCCGTCGATGCGGAAGCGGCCCCGTTCGACCAGGTCCTGCGCCAGGCTGCGCGTCTTCGCGAACCGCGCGAACCACAGGAACTTGTCGAGGCGCATGGTGCCATAGGCGGTACCGGCCCGCTCCCCGTCCCGACCGCCCATCTAGGGTATCCTCTGGGTGGCCGGGAGGGGGAGCGGGCCGGCACCGCGCAAGACAAAAACGTCATCCATTCAGCATGTCCGCCAGCACCGCGAAGGCGTTGTCCTTGCGCGGTGCGGCCGGTTTGGCGTTGGGGGTGAGGCCCTGCCACAGCCATTGCGGCCGTCCCTCGGCATCGGGCCGCGCGGTGCGGAAGCCGAGTTGCGCCATCAGCCGCGCCAGCGTGTCGGGTTGCAACCCGATCGAGGTCGCGAGCGCGGGATCGAGCGGGAAGGGCGCGCGGCCGGTCTTCGACTGTTGGAGCCGCGCGTCGTGCGCGGCGCGGGCGATGCGTTCGGCGAGATCGACGCGCACCGCCTGTTGGCCGAGCGGGCGGAAGCCGTGCGACAGGTCGCCGCCGGGCGCCCCCCTAGGTAGCACCGTCGCGCCCTCGCGCGGACCGTCGCCGAGCCCCATCAGCATCCGCCGCCACCCCGCCGCCTGCGGCTTGAGCAAGCCGGGCGCGAACAGGTCGAGCGTGCCGATCGTCACGCCGATCTTCGCGAGCCGCTTGCGCGCGGGCGGATCGAGCGCCTCGACTTGCCGCCCGATCGCGCGGCGGGGGAGGAGGCCGCCCGCTTCGAGCAACGTGCCAGCGATCGCCCGGAGCGGCGCGCCCGCGGCGGGATCGCGCAGGATTGCGTCGAGTTGCACGAACACCGGGAGCTGTCGTGCGATCTGGCCCGTCAGCCAAGCGTCGAGACGCGCCTGAACCGGCTTGCGCACCGCCGGGTCGAGCGCCGCGACGGAGCGGTCGAGCACCACGCGGGGCTGGGCAAGGCTGGGGCCGGGCGCGATGTGCGCTACGGGATACCCGCGCCACACCACCTCCGTTCGTCCTGAGCCTGTCCAAGCACGTGGGGAGCGAGGTTCACCCGCAACACGCCCTTCGACAGGCTCAGGGCGAACGGCAATGGAGAAGGCGTCATCCCCCGACCCCGCCAATTCCCCCGCTCGCCGCGCCAGTTCCGCGCCCAGCCGCTTATCGGCCGCCGCCAGCAACAGGCGCTTGTCAGCCGCGCGCGCATTCGGTGCGACGGTAAAGCTAAATCCCGCCAGCGTCCCGATCGGGTGATCCTCGACCAGCACCTCGCCCTGCTCGCCGATCACGACGGGCAACGCGCCGGCGTCCTTGCCGATCTGGCGCATCAGCACCGTGGTGCGCTTGTCGACGAAGCGCTGCGTCAGGCTGGTGTGGAGCGCATCCGACAGCCGCTCCTCGACCTCGCCGGCGCGCGCCGCCCAGTGCGCCGGATCGGCCAGCCAGTCGCTGCGGTGCGCGATATAGGCCCAGGTGCGGATCGCCGCGATGCGGCCCGCGATCGTCTCGACATCGCCCGTCACGTCGTCGAGCCGCGCGACTTCGCTCGCGAACCATGGCGCGGGGATCCGCCCGTTGCCCTCGCTCAGGTGCTGGAACACACGCGATACCAGCCGCGTATGCGGCTCCGCGCCGAGCTTGCGGAAATCGGGCACGCCGCATGCCGCCCATAATCGTGCGGCCATCGCGGGCGATCGCGCGCGGTCGCGCACCCAATTCTCCTCGGTCAACCGCTTGAGTACGCCGAGATCGACCGCAGGCGGCGCGGCGCGGAGCGCGGGGTGGGCGGGCCGGGTCTCCAGGCTCGCGATCAGCGCGTCGATCGAACCGAGATCCGGCTCACCCTCGCGCCAATAGAGGAAATCTAGCGCGGGAAAGCGATGCTCCTCGATCGCGTACACTTCCTCCGGGGTGAACGCGCCGGGGCCTTCCTCGCTCAGCGACCCGAACGTCCCGTCCTTCTGGTGCCGCCCGGCGCGCCCGGCGATCTGCGCCATTTCGCTCACCGTCAGGCGTCGCTGGCGCTGACCGTCGAACTTGGACAGGCTGGCGAACGCGACGTGGCTGACGTCCATGTTCAGCCCCATCCCGATCGCGTCGGTCGCGACCAGATAATCGACCTCGCCCGCCTGGAACATCGCAACCTGCGCGTTGCGCGTGCGAGGGCTCAGCGCGCCCATCACCACCGCCGCGCCGCCCCGCAGCCGCCGGATCATCTCCGCGACGGCATAGACTTCCTCGGCGCTGAACGCGACGATCGCGGATCGCTTGGGCAGCCGCGACAGCTTTTTCGCCCCTGCATAGCTCAGCGTCGAGAAGCGCGGGCGGTTGACGATCTCCGCGTCGGGGACCAGCGCCTTGATCATCGGCTTCAGCGTTTCGGAGCCGAGGATCATCGTCTCGGCCCGGCCCCGCGCGCGGAGCAGCCGGTCGGTGAAGACATGCCCCCGCTCCGGATCGGCACCGAGTTGCGCCTCGTCCAACGCCACGAACGACACATCCCGATCGGTCGGCATGCTTTCCGCCGTGCACAGGAACCAGCGTGCATCGGGCGGGACGATGCGCTCCTCGCCGGTCATCAGCGCGACGCTGTCCTTGCCCTTGATCGCGACCACCCGGTCATAGACCTCGCGCGCCAGCAAGCGCAGCGGAAAGCCGATCATCCCGCTCGAATGCCCGCACATCCGCTCGATGGCCAAGTGCGTCTTGCCGGTGTTGGTGGGCCCGAGCACAGCGGTGACCGGGTTACTGTACGCGCTCATTACGCGGGGTAACATCGGCGCGGACGGACCGGTAAGCAACCCGCCGTGCGATAGAAAACTCCGCCTCGATTCACGTACCTTTAAACGGGTCTCGCCTGTCCCATTCACCTGTCCCTCGCGCTGCACGGTTTGCCGCAGGGAGGTGCGCATATGGCGGCCTTTAAATTGACATTAACCAGCCGGCCCCACAGTGCTGGCCGCCTGCGCCGGGGGTGGATCGGCGATACGGTTCGAGGACGTTTTTCGCCGTGTATTTGCGCAACGACCAGTTCGATTCCGCGGGCGGCAGCGCCGCGCGCGCGACCGAGTTGGTCTTGCTGCCCCAACCGGCCCGGCTCGACCGCATCCGCCACGCCATCGAAAGCATCGACTGGACGCCCGATCTCGGCGCGCGGATCGGATCGCGCGATTGGTTCCGCGGGGCCGCGACCTGCGCCGCCTTGCTGGGCGCGACCTGGGCGCTGTCGCCCGGTTTCGCGCGTCCGATCGTCGGTGACACGCCCGCGGCGCTGAAGGGGCAGGCCTGGGACAATGCCCGCGCGCAAGGCATCGCGCCGCTCGCCTGGGGTGCCGATACCGGCCAGCGGATGGCAGCGAACGACCTCGTACGTCCGCTGGGCGAAACGCCCGACCGCCCGCATCTGCCCTTTTCCTCGGCGATGAGCGACGGCGACAGCCTCGCCGCGTTGCTGCGTCGCGCGGGGACGGCGAAGGCCGACATTGCGGCGATTGCCGATCTGGTCGGCGGCACGATGGGGCTGGACGACATCCGTCCCGGCACCCGCTTCGAAGGCGTGCTCGGCCCGCGCGCCAAGAAGTCCGACCCGCGTCCGATCGAAAGCCTCAGCTTCCAGCCGGCGTTCGATTTCCGCCTGACCATCACGCGCACCGCCAACGGCCTGTCGATGCAGCGCCAGTCGATCGCGGTCGACGACACGCCGCTCCGCATCCAGGGACTGGCGGGTGCGAGCCTCTACAAATCGCTGCGCGCCGCGGGCGTGCCGTCCAAGGCCGCCGCGGATTACCTGAAGGCGATCGCGACGCGCATCTCGGTCGGCGGCGAAGTCACTGCGGGCGACCCGTTCGACATCATCCTGAAGCAACGTCGCGCCGCGACCGGCGAGGTCGAAGTGGGCGACATCCTGTTCGCCGGACTCGATATGGGTAACCGCAAGATCCAGCTCGTCAAATGGGCGGGGCAGGACAGCGGCGACGCGGACAGCGGCAGCTGGTACGACGCCAACGGCCAGACGCGGCGCGAAGGGTTCGCCGGACTGCCCTGCGGCGGGCGCGTCAGCTCGTCGTTCGGCATGCGGCTTCACCCGATCCTCGGCTATTACCGCATGCACAAGGGTATCGACGTCGCCTGTGCGTACGGCTCGCCGGTCTATGCCGTCATCGACGGCACCGTCGATTATGCCGGCTACAAGGGCGGCTACGGCCAGTATATCGGCATCAATGGCCCCGGCGGGGTCGGCACCGGCTACGGCCATCTCAGCCGCATCGCGGTGCGTTCGGGCACCCACGTGTCGCGCGGCCAGATTGTAGGCTATTCGGGCAATTCGGGCCTGTCGACCGGTCCGCACCTGCACTTCGAGACCTACCGCTACGGCGCCACGGTCAACCCGCGCGGCTTCTCCTTCTCGTCGATGGCGGCACTCAGCGGCAGCGCGCTGCGCGCGTTCAAGGCGAAGGTCGCGGAATTGCTGGCGGTGAAGGTGGGGACGACGCGGTAGTCGCAAGTCGGCTAAGGGTCGAAGCCGACCCGAGGCATATGACTGCAATCGGCAAAAAAAGGGGCGCCGGTTTGCGAACCAGCGCCCTCAATAGTGCCGGCGGGAGCGTCAGGCGAAGCGGATGCGCGTGGCGGCCCCGGAACGACGGCGCAGCGCACCACCCACGAAGCCGAAGCCCATCAGCATCATCGCCCAGGTCGCCGGTTCGGGAACGCCGGCAACCGGCTGCTGATTACGTCCCGAAAACAGCGTCCCCGACGCTGACGTGAAGCTCAGCCCCGTCGGCAGCGGGTCGAAATTGAAGGCGCTGGTGTTGCCGAAGTCGCAGGTCGAGCCGCTCACGCGGCAGGTAAGATCGAGCGAGAGCGTAAAGCCCAGGCTCGATTGGCCGACGGGAATGGATATGAGCGTGCTGATTCCGCCGCCGAACGGGCCGCTCACCGGATTGCCGAAGCTGGTGATGTCGAAGTCCGAAGAATTGCCGGCAAAGAACCACTGCTGGTCGAAAAATCCGTCGGCCCAGCCCCGGCTGAGGCCGTAGCCGCCAACCCCAAAACCGCTATTGGCGAAGGTTATGTTCGACGATGGAGAGTTGAGCGCCAGATAGACGTTTGCGTTGTCGAAATTGTTGTTCTGGCCGTTCGTGAACTGGCCGTCGAACGAATAGCCGATCCGCAGATTGATCGCCGACCCCGTCGTGTTGTTGAAGGTCACGATGTCGCTGATCGTCGACAGTACGAAGCCTTGGCCGGTGTTCGGCGTGGGATTGGATGCGAATGCCTTGACGGTCCCATCTGCGAGGCTGGCGGTTCCGCGCGCGACGGAGCTGGCGTTCGATGTTGTAATCGTGCCGTTGGTCCAGCCGTTGTCGGACCAGCTTGTGGATGCCGTACCCGCCTCGGAAACGCCGGTATTGGGAACGTCCTCCCGGCCGTTGATAATGGACGCGCGGGCGCCAGTGATTTGGCCACCGCCCCCCGGGAAACCGCTGACCGACGACGCCACGCAGGAGCGCGGATTGACGGCAACGATGTTGCCATTCGCCGAGCCGACGCAGCTGTTATAGGCCGGAGGAGCGGTCGGGCCGCTCTGGGCCGACGCCGGCATGGCGGCGATAAAGGCTGTGCCCGCGACGGCGGCGGCAAGCAGAGTTCTGATAGTCACGTTTACCCTCCCGTTGATTGGTCCAATGCAACAGAAGGCGGGAGCGCGATAAAAAGGGGGCCACGCAAAATCGCGTGGCGATCAATTAGTTCGGATTCGGACCTCGCAAAGGCGAGACCGGCTGGGGTGTGGCTTACCGCCCCTGCGATCGCCACCGGCGGATGGTGCGCCCGATGATCTGGTCCTCGCCGCCTGTTTCGCGCCACAAGTCGGAGAAGATCGGGTCGGCCGAGGCCGGACGCTTGCTCTCTTCGAGCCCGTCGAACGCGACGCGGATCGGGATCGCGACACCCTCGCCGCAGATGATGCACTCGCGATTGCGCAAGGCGGGAATCGAATCGAGGAAGCCGCGTGCGCCCTCGGGCATGGCGGCCCGGACGAACGCCTGGTCGCGATCGTTGTTGAGGCGCATCGAAATGATCGTGCCGCACTGCGACAGCACGCCTTCGGCGAGGTCGGACGGACGCTGCGTGATCAGGCCCAGCGACACGCCGTACTTGCGGCCTTCCTTCGCGATGCGGCTGAGGATCTTGCCGACCGACGATCCGTCGGCGTTGCGCTCGTTGGGTATATAGCGGTGCGCTTCTTCGCAGATCAGCAGGATCGGACGCTGCGGTTCGTGGCGGCTCCAGATCGCAAAGTCGAACACCATGCGGCTCAGCATGGCGACCACGACGCTGGTGATTTCGTTCGGCACGCCGGACACGTCGATGATCGAGATCGGCTTGCCGTCGCCCGGCAGGCGGAAGACGCGGCTGATAAAGTCGCTCATCGTGTCGGCGACCAGCATGCCCGAAAACATGAAGCTGTAGCGCGGATCGGCCTTGATCTCGTCGATCTTGGTCTTGAGGCGCAGGTACGGCGCGGTATCGCCGGCGCGATCCATCTTGCCCATTTCGAGTTGGATCAGGTTCGTCAGGTCGCTCAGCAGGTAGGGGACCGGCGCATCGACCGTCAGCTTGGTGATTTCCTGGCCCAGCCGGCTCTTGCTGCGCGCCATCAACAGGCACTTGGCCAGAATGTCGCGGTCGATCTGCGCTTCGTTGCCGCTGGTCGTCAGGAACACTTCGCAATGTTCCTCGAAGTTCATCAGCCAGTACGGCATCTGCAGGTTCGACACGTCGAAGATCGCGCCCGTCGTGTCGAACGCCGCCGAATATTCGCCGTGCGGGTCGATCATCACGATATGGCCCTGCGGCGCGAGTTCGCAGATGCGGTGGAGGATCAGGGCGGCGCTGGTCGACTTGCCGGTGCCGGTCGAACCGAGCAGCGCGAAATGCTTGCCCAGCATCGCGTCGATATAGAGAGAGGCTCGGATGTCCTTGGTCGGATAGACCGTGCCGATTTCCACGTTGGCGCGATTGTCGGCGGCGTAGATTTGCTTGAGATCGGCGGTCGAGACGGGGAAGGATTCGGCGCCGGGGCTTGGATAACGAGTCACGCCGCGGCGGAAATTGTAGAGCTTGCCGGTCAGCCGCTCCTCGTCGCCTTCGCCGAGAAAGTCGATCTGCGCCAGGACGCCTGCGTCGGCGAGACGGAGCGAACGGATGTTGGCGATCATCCACGTCGCTCCCACGCGAATCTTGATCTGCGCGCCAACCGATCCGGCGTTGGCCAGCACGGGGTCGGGATCGCCTGCATAGCTGTCTATCGCCTCACGATCGAGCAGCACGGTACCGCCCGACCCGGCAATATCGATCAGCCCGCCGATCAGGCGCAGATGACTTTGCTCCGTGGGCGCCACGGACCCCATTGTGGGTGTCGCATTGGCGAACGCGCTGCCGCCCGGCATCTCAGTCATCGAATAAATCCCCTGCTCATCGGGCCACGCCTTACGCGCGCAGGGGTAAAGAATAGGTGATTAACCGCGATCTAGACGCGGCGCGCGATATAGCCCGCCGCCCAGCCGAGCAGCACCGACAGTGCCACCGTGACAAGGCCGTAGGTGATCGACCATCGTTGCGCCGATCGCGCGACGAAGCGCTCGAACCCCGACTTGCGGATCTCGATTTCCTTGGTCGCGACGGCGAGGACATGGCCGTCGCGGATCAGGAAGGTCTCCGCCGTGAACCGCCCGACCGGCACACGCGCCGGAATATCGACGCGCGCGCGATACAGCACGCCGTCGCTGATCTCGACCGCATTTGGCTTCTGGTAATAGAGGCCGGTTCGCTCCTTGAGATCGGACAGCCCGCGCGCAAAGCGTTCCTGTTCGTCGGCGGGCGCGTTCGACGCAGGCGATAGTTGCAGGCTGTCGAGGCCAAGTTCGTAGATCGCCCGGCTGCGTTCGTCGACGATCTGGTCGATCGGGCGCGACGACACCATGCCGTAGAAACTCGGGGCGGAGCGGTAGCGCAGCCGCGCGGCATTGACCCAGATGCCCGCGATCTTCTCCTTCTCGCGCACCAGGATCGACTGGGTCGGCCCCCTGACGACGACGACGATGTCGGTCGGCTTGTCGTCATCGGGCAGCCGTCCGCCGGGATAGAGTATCGCCCCGAACAGCAGCAATTCGGCCCCGGCGAACGAATAAGCGATGTCGATCTGGCGTTGCGACACGTCGGGGACGAGGACGGGTTTGGGTGCCGGCCTGGCTTGTCCCATCAGTAGCGGCGCCAGCAGGATGAGCGGCGTCGCCCTCACGACAACTCAACCGAGAATATCTCGTCGGGCCGCCAGGTCAGGCCGATGAAGATGCGCAATCCGACCAGCAGCACCAGCGCCGCGAGCGCGAGGCGGAGATATTCCGGCTTCACCTTGGTCGCGAACCGCGCGCCGAGTTGCGCGCCCGTCACCGACCCGACCAGCAGCAGCGCCGCGAGTACGATGTCGACCGCTTTGGTCGTTGTCGCATGGACCATCGTCGCCCAGGCGGTGACGAACAATGTCTGGAACAGGCTGGTCCCGACGACGACCTGCGTCGCCATGCCGAGCAGATAGATCATCGCCGGCACCAGGATGAACCCGCCGCCGACCCCGAGCAGGATCGTCAGGATGCCGACGAAGAACCCTAGCAGCAACGGCGCGAGCGGCGAAATGTAGAGGCCGGAGCGGTAGAAGCGCATCCGGAAGGGCAGGCTGGAAACCAACGGATGGTGGCGGCGCTTGGCGGCGCGCGGCGCCTGGCCGGCGCGGGTCGCGCGGATGAACTGGATCGATTCCTTCGCCATCATCGAGCCGATCCACCCGAGCATGACGACATAGACGATCGCGATCACCGTATCGAGCTGGCCGCTCGCCTGGAGCGCCTTGAAGATCCACGCGCCCGCAGCCGAGCCGGCGAAGCCGCCCGCGACCATGATCCCGCCCATCTGGAAATCGACTCCGCGCCGCTGGAGATGCGCGAACACGCCGGACACGCTCGCGCCCGTCACCTGGCTCGCGGCGGACGCGGCGGCGACGGTCGGCGGGATTCCGTAGATGATCAAAAGCGGCGTCGTCAGAAACCCGCCGCCGACCCCGAACATCCCCGACAGTAACCCGACGAACCCGCCGAGCAGTACGATGACCAGCGCGTTGACCGACAGGTTGGCGATGGGGAGGTAGAGGTCCACGACCCCGCTTATCGCGTGGATGCGATTTGCGGAAGGACGTGGAGGCTAGAAATCGCCGCCGATGACCAGCACGGGTCCCGATCCGGGCCGCGCGCCGCCCGCCACACGCTGCCTCCAGTCGAGCGAGGCGCGGATCGCCGTGCCGAGAACGGGTAACCGGACGCCGAGCGACGGGCCGACGTCGAGCCGCTCGGCGCCGCGCTGTGCGCCGCCCCAACCGCCGAGCCCGAGATCGACTGTGGCATTGCCGACCGACAGGAAGCGGCGGGAGAGCCGTGCCGCGCCTTCGGCATAGGGTTCGGCGCGCCGTCGCCGGATAAGCCCTGCCTGGCGTAGGTTTCGAGGTCGAAGCCGAAGGCGACGGGCGCGGGTCCAGTCCCCGCGATGATCCCGGCCGCCGGGCCGCTTGCGCCGCCATCGAGCGCGACGCGATATTCGGCCACGATCCGCACGGGAAGGGCGGTCGGCCGCCATTCGATGCCGACCGCCGCTTCGCGACCCTGTCCTTTGAGCGGCGTCGCGACGCGTCCGACGATCGCGACGCGGCGCGCGTCGCCGATCGCATAGGCGATACGCAGTCCGGCCTGGCTCCCGCCCAGTTGTCCGCCGCTCAGTCCCGGCGCGATGCCGCGGCCGTCGCGCAGGACGAACCACGCGCTTGCAGACCAGCGGCTCTCGGCCTTGTTCGCCGGGCGCGCGATGGCGGGTGGTGGCATGAGAAGGGATTGCGGCGGGGGCGCGGGGTCGGCGGCCCGGACCGGGGTGGTTGGCGCTACACTCTCCACTCGCGAATTCAGGATGAGCAGGGTGCCGGGTCCGGCAATTGAACGTAGTGGAACTGTCGAGACTGATTGCGACTGCGGAGGTTCCGACGCGATTGTCAGCGGCTGCGAGGGTGCGACGGTCGGGGCGACGAATGACTTTCGGTCGAAAGCGATGGGCGCGATTGCGCGCGGGATCGCTGCGGGGACTGCGGTCGTTGGCCACAACATGAACGCGCGAATGGCGACCCAGCCGACCAGGGTCGCGCCGAGGAAACGGATCGGGCGGCCGCTCATGGCTCGATCGCTTCGGGAAAGCGGTGGCGGGTCTTGTCCCAGACCGGCCGCCGTCCGCGTAGCGCGGCCACATAGCGTGACATCGCCGCGCGCGCCGCCATCAGCGCGATGAAATTGCCGACCAGCACGCGGGGCAGCGACAGGAAGGCTTGCCACCAGCCATAGGCGCGTCCGGTGAACCACGCCCGCATTACCAGCCGCCATGCCAACATCGCTGCGTTTATCGTGAGCAGCACCATCATCGGTTCGCTCGGTTGCGGGGCTCGATCGCCCGCCAGCCAATGCAACGCGAGCGACGCCCCCCATGCCATCAGCGCGACATAGGCCGTGAACAGCACCAATAGGGACAGTGGCGCGCGGCGGTCGCGCAAGCGCATCCAATGATCGCGCCAGTCGCTTGCCCGTCCCCAGCCGAGCCGGTCCCAGCCGTCGAGCGCGATGCCGATCATCCAGCGCGCCTTCTGCGCCACTGCCTCCCGGACCGTGTTCGGGAAATATTCGGCGACGGCGATCACCCGCCCATCGGCATCGCGAACCCGCGCGAAGATCTGCCGCCCACCGAGCATCGCGGTGCGCAGGCCAAGCTCGTAATCCTCGGTCAGGCTGTCGGCGTCGAACGGCAGGCCGCCGCGCGCTTCCGCTACCCGTTCGAGCAGCGCGCGATCGATCGCGCACCCCACGCCGGCGAGAGGCATGGGTGCGCCGAGCCAGCCGCGCGCTACAAGGCGCAGACCGTGGGCCTCGGCGAACTCGTCGATATAGTGCCCGGCGACGAGCGGCGATCCGCGATCGACCAGCGGCATGACCGGCAACTGAATGACCTGGTGCTTGCCGAGCAACGCGCGATAGACGCGCAATTCGTCGCGATGGACGACGTCCTCCGCGTCGTGGAACGCGACCGCCTTTGCCGACCAGCCCTCCGCCCCCTCTTCCCGAAGCAACGCATCCCACAATTGGTTGAGGCAATCGGCCTTGGTCGTCGGCCCTGATCGTATGTTGATCACCAAGCGAACGCGAGGATCGGTTTCGGCGACGACGGAAACCGCGTCGATCGTCGCGCGATCATTGGGATAAACGCCGACATAGAGTCTAAAATCGTCGTCGCCGAACCGCGCTAGCGTTGTCGCCAGCATCCGTCCGATCACCCCGGCTTCGTCCCATGCGGGCACGAAGATGGCGATGCGACCGGCGGTTGGCGCGGGCAGGTCTTCGATCCGCATATCCGGTCGCCGGCCCGTCAGTCGGCCGAGCCAATACACCGCGTCGAGCGCGAGGTCGTCGATCCCCCCGATCAGGAAGCCGATACAGGCAAGGATAACGGTCTCGCGCGCGATCGCGTCGATCGCCGCTATAATTCCCCCCAAAAGCGATCCCCCGATTCGCCAATGACTTAGCTTGGCCGTGTAATGATTTTCGATCAAGTATCCGTTTGGCGGCGAAATCGCGTTGGACTTCGTCTGTCGTTGGGATAGCGTGTCATTCTGCTTACCGAGCCTTGTGGAGGGGGATGGAATGAAGCTCGCGGTCCGTGTCGCGTTGCTGGCCCTGGCGTTCGCGCCGATCGCCGCGTTCGGCGACAATTCCCCGCATGTCGTGGTCGCCACGCCGGGGGTGGGTGACGGGTCGATCGAGCGGTTCACGGTCCGCTTCGACCAGCCGATGGTGGCGCTGGGCGATCCGCGCGCCGCCTCGCCCTTCGATGTCGAATGCCCGGTGTCGGGCACGGGCCGCTGGGCTGACCAGCAGACCTTCGTCTACGAGTTCGCCAGCCCGCTGCCCGGCGGCACCAAATGCACATTTACCACCAAGGCCGGGGTCAAGAGCGTTTCCGGCTATGCGCTGATGCAGTCGCAGGTATTCACGGTCGATTCCGGCGGCCCGATGGTCCGCGCGATCCTGCCCGGCGAGTATAGCGACGAGATCGAGGAGGATCAGGTCTTCCTCGTCGCCGCCAACCTGCCCGCGACTGCGCAATCGGTTGCCGCCAACGCTTATTGTTCGGTCGAGGGGCTGGGCGAGAAGATTCCGGTCGACGTCCTTCCCGCAGATACTGCCGCGAAGATCCTGGGCGAGATGGGGACCGAAAACAATTACCAGGTCTCGAGCTTCCTCGACAGCGGCGGCATGCCCAACACGCTTCCCGCAAGCATGACCGACCGGCAGAAGATGCTGGCGAGCGTCACCGCGCTCAAATGCCGCCGCCCGCTCCCGCCCGGACATGACATGGCGCTGGTCTGGTCGGGCAAGATCGTCAGCGCGAGCGGCAAGCCCGCGGGTACCGACCAGCGCTTCGACTATACGGTGCGCAAGCCGTTTGCAGTGAAATTCGAGTGCAGCCGCACCAATGCGCAGGCGGGCTGCAACCCGGTCGAGAAGGCATATCTGCGCTTCACCGCGCCGATCGCGATGAGCCTGGCGCAACAGATGCGGATCACCACCGCCGACGGCACGGTCATCAAGCCGGTGTTCGACAAGGACGAACAGAAATCGGCGACGATCAGCGACATTACTTTCGCCGCGCCAATGCCCTATTCGACCACCGCCAAGGTCACGATCCCGGCGGGCGTGAAGGACGAAAGCGGCCGGGCGCTGACCAATGCCGAGCGCTTCCCGCTCGACATCCGCATCGACGCCGCGCCGCCGCTGGTGAAGTTCGCCGCGTCGTTCGGCATTCTCGAGCTGAAGGAAGGCGGTGTGCTGCCGGTGACGGTGCGCAACGTTGAACCGTCGCTGCAGGGCCAGAATCTCGGCATCGGCGGCAAGTCGCTGCGCATCGAGGGCACCGACGGCCAGATCGCCGAATGGCTCCGCACGGTCGGCAAGGCCGACGACTATGACGTGGAGGACATCACCGACAAGGATGGCAACGTCACCGGGCACGTCCAGAATACCGGGTCGAAACCGATCCTGACCGGCGATAACGGCGCGTCGCCGATGAAAATCGGCCTGCCCGGCAAGGGCAAGGATTTCGAAGTCGTCGGCATCCCGCTTACCAAGCCCGGCTTCTATGTCGTCGAACTGGCGAGCCCGGTGTTGGGACAGGCGCTGCTCGGCCGCAAAGCCCCGCGCTATGTCGCGACAGCGGCGCTCGTCACCAACATGGCGGTGCATTTCAAATGGGGGCGGGAGCGCAGCCTGGCCTGGGTGACCAGCCTCGACAGCGGCCAGCCGGTCGCGAACGCCGCGGTGACGGTGACCGACAGTTGTTCGGGGCAAGTGCTCGCCACCGGCAAGACCGACAAATCGGGCGCGGTATTCATCCCGGAAGGATTGCCCGAACCCCAGGCCTATGGCGGATCATGCTATCCCGGATCGTCCGATCAGCCGCTGATGATCTCGGCGCGCGCGGGCGACGATTACAGCTTCACGCTGACCGGCTGGGGTCAGGGCATCCGGCCCTATGACTTCGATCTGCCCTATGGTTATTCGAAGGCCGGCGAGGTGTTCCACACCGTGTTCGACCGAGCGCTCGTGCGTCAGGGCGAAACGATCCACATGAAGCATATCGTCCGCCAGCCGATGGGCGCGGGCTTCTCGATCGGCGCGGGGTTCACCGGGACGCTGCGCCTGTCGCATCGCGGTTCGGACACGACATTCGACATTCCGCTGACGATCGACGCCAACGGGATCGGCGAAACTGAATGGGTGGCGCCGAAGGGCGCGCCGATGGGCGACTACGACATTCAGGTGATCGGCAAGGATGGCGGGACGACCTATACCGATCAGTCTTTCAAGGTCGATGAGTACAAGCTCCCGACGATGCGCGCGACGGTGACCGGGCCGAAGGAAGCCGCGGTGCGCCCGACGACGCTGCCGCTCGATCTGTTCGTCGGCTATCTGTCGGGCGGCGGCGCGTCGAACCTGCCCGTCGAAATGCGCGTCGGCTATTTCGGCCGATCGGCGACGCCCGAGGGTTATGACGGCTATACCTTTGGCGGGACCGAGGTGAAGGAGGGCACCAAGCCCCTCAACGGCGACGGCGAGAAAGAGGAAACCCCGCTGCCCCCGACCCAGACGATCCCCGCGACGCTCCGCGCAGACGGCACGGCGCAGACATCGGTCGATATTCCGACGCTCGACAGCCCGACCGACATGCTGGTCGAGATGGATTATCAGGACGCGAACGGCGAAGTGCTGACCGCATCGAAACGCATCCCGATCTTCCCGTCCGCGGTCCAGCTCGGCGTCAAGACCGATGGCTGGCTGATGAAGCAGGACGACCTGCGCCTGAACTTCGTCGCGCTCGATACCGACGGCAAGCCGAAGAAGGGCCAGAACGTCTCGGTCGCGCTCTACAGCCGTCAGGTGCTGACGGCGCGGCGCCGGCTGATCGGCGGTTTCTACGCGTACGACAACCAAATGAAGACCGCGAAAATCCCGGGCACGTGCTCGGCGACGACGGACGAACTAGGCCTCGCCAAGTGCAGCATCAATCCTGGCGTGTCGGGCGAAGTCTATATCGTCGCGACGACGACCGACGCGAACGGCAATGTCAGCCGCGCGGTGCGATCGGTCTGGCTGGCGGGCGACAACGACTGGTGGTTCGGCGGCGACAATGGCGACCGCATGGACGTCGTCCCCGAAAAGACATCGTACAAGGCGGGCGAGATCGCGCGGTTCCAGGTGCGTATGCCTTTCCGCGAGGCCGAGGCGCTGGTGACGGTCGAGCGCGAAGGCGTATTGTCGAGCTTCGTCGCCAAGCTGTCGGGGTCGAACCCGGTGGTCGAAGTGGCGATGCCGAGCAGCTACGCGCCCGACGTCTATGTCTCGGTGATGGCCGTCCGTGGTCGCGCCAAGTCGGGCGGGTGGAGCTGGCTGCAGAGCATCGGCCGATCGCTGGGTCTGAGCAGCGCGCCGGTCGAGGCGCAGGAACCGACCGCCTTGGTCGACCTCGCCAAGCCGAGCTACCGGCTTGGTATCGCGAAGGTGAAGGTCGGCTGGGAAGGGCATCAGCTCGCGGTCAACGTCAAGGCCGACAAGCAGCGCTATGCCGCGCGCGACACCGCGATGGCCGACATCACGGTCAAGACCCCCGACGGCAAACCGGCCAAGACCGCCGATGTCACTTTCGTTGCGGTCGATCAGGCATTGCTCCAGCTCGCGCCCAACGACAGCTGGGACGTGCTGACCGCGATGATGGGCGATCGGCCGCTGTCGGTTGTAACCTCGACCGCGCAGACGCAAGTCGTCGGTAAACGGCACTATGGCAAGAAGGCAGTCGAGGCGGGCGGCGGCGGGGGCGGCGATCTGTCGGGCCTCAATCGTGAGAATTTCCAGCCGGTGCTGCTGTGGCAAGGCAAGGTCCCGCTCGACGGCAATGGCCATGCCGCTGTCCGCGTGCCGCTCAACGATGCGCTAACCAGCTTCAAGCTGGTCGCGATCGCCACGGACGGCGCGCAATTGTTCGGCACCGGCAGTGCGGACATCCGCACCGCGCAGGATCTGAGCGTCTATGCCGGTATCCCGCAACTGGTGCGGACGGGCGACCAGTTCGCGGCGGGCTTCACGCTGCGCAACGGCTCCGACAAGCCGATGACGGTCACCGCTAACGTCGATCTCGAGCCCCGCATCGCAACCGGCAAGCCACTGACCGTGACGATCCCGGCGGGCGGTGCGGCGCCGGTCGCGTGGAACCTCACCGCGCCGATGGCGTCGGGTCAGCTGAAATGGACTGTCAGCGCCAGATCGGCGGACGGCAAGGCGGTCGACAAATTGACGACGACGCAGCAGGTCATCGACACCTACCCCACCGACGTGTGGGCGGCGACGCTGACACGTGTCGGCGCCAATAACGGCATGATCCAGGTCGCGCCGCCGGCGGGCGCTATACCCGGACGCGGGGTGGTCGACATCCAGCTGACCGACACGCTCGCGCCGCCCCTGGTGGGCGTGCGTCGGTTCATGGCGCTCTATCCATACGACTGCTTCGAGCAGCGGCTGAGCCGCGCCATCGCGCTCGGCGATATGGGCATGTGGCAGTCGCTGGTCGGCGATCTGCCGACCTACCAAGCCAGTGACGGCCTGCTGCGCTACTGGCCCGATTCGAAGATGGCGGGGTCGGAAGCGCTGACGTCCTATGTCCTGTCGGTCACGGCGGACGCCGGCCTCCCGATCCCCGAAGCCGCCAAGACCAAGATGGTCGAGGGGCTGAAGGCGGTGCTCGACGGGCGCTTGCGGCATGAGGATTATGGCGATGTCCGGCTGATGCGGCTCGCAGCGTTCAACGCGATCGCGCGGGCGGGGGCGGCGACGCCTGCGATGCTCGGCCAGATCAGCATGACGCCGCAGGAAATGCCGACCTCGAACCTGGCCGACTATCTCGTCGCGCTCGACAAGGTCCCCGGCCTCGCCAACGCCAACGCGCTGAAGGCCAAGGTCGAGGCGGTGCTGCGCACGCGGTTGGTCTACGAAGGTACGCGGCTCGACCTGTCCGATCAGGACAAGGCGCCGTGGTGGCTGATGTCGTCGGCGGACGAGGGATCGATCAAGGCGGTGATCGCCACGCTCGGCCGGCCGGGCTGGAACGACGAGGCGGCGAAGATGATGGTCGGCGTTTCGTTCCGTCAGGTGCGCGGACGCTGGGATACGACCACCGCCAACGCCTGGGGCACAATCGCGGCGAAGAAGTTCGGCACGCTTTATCCGGCCAGCGCGATCACTGGAACGACGACGATGATGCTCGGCGGCCAGACGATCAGCAAGGCGTGGCCGTTGGCGAACGACCAGCGTCAGGTCAGCTTCCCGCTCCCTGCGGGACCGATGCCGCTGACCCTTGGCCAAAACGGCGGTGCGGCGCCGTGGGCGACGGTGCAGGTGTCGGCGGCCGTCCCGCTCAAGCAGGCGGCGTTCTTCGGCTATCGCATGGCCAAGAAGATCGAACCCGTCAGCCAGCGTGTGAAGGGCCAATGGACGCGTGGCGACGTCGCCCGCGTGACGATCACCGTGGAGGCGACCGCGGAACGCAACTGGGTGGTCGTCAATGATCCGATCCCGGCGGGCGCGACGATCATCGGCAATTTCGCCAACCAGTCGCAGATGCTGGGGTCGCAGGAAAATGGCGGCGGCGGGACCAACTTCCAGGCGACAGATGCCGACGGCAAGTTGTGGGACGTCCAGGTCGGGGTGCAGCCCTCGTACATCGAACGGCGCAACGATTCGTGGCGCGGCTATTTCGGCTGGGTGCCGCGCGGGAGCTTCACGATCGCTTATGTCATGCGGCTGAACGCGCCGGGGACATACAACCTGCCGTCGAGCCGGGTCGAGGCCATGTATTCGCCGTCGATCAACGCCCAGTTGCCCAACGCGGCCTTCACGATCCGGGACAAGTGAGGTTGCGGGTTACGTTAGGCGCCACCCCGGCGCAGGCCGGGGTCCAGTTGCCATGAGCTGAGTTATGATGCCCGTCGCTTCCCTACTCCTTCATCGCGGCTGGACCCCGGCCTGCGCCGGGGTGGCATAATGGAGAGGGTCTTGGCCCTGCTCAAAGCCGCCTGGGCGTGGGCGAGACGGGTCGAGGCGCGTGTCGATATGGGGATGGCGCGGGCGGGGCGCTGGCTGATCGAGCATCGCCCGCGCACTCGGCGGCACTGGATATGGACCGGGTTCGGCGGGCTATTCGTCGCTGTCCTGACGCTGAACTTCCTGACGATGCCGCCGCCGATGCCCGATTACGCGTCGGTCCGCGCGGCGTGGCGGCCGTCCGAGGCGTGGCTCTACGATCGCAATGGCGTGCTGATCGATTCGTCGCGGGTCGATTTCGCGCGGCGGCGGTTGGGCTGGACGCCGCTCGACAAGGTCGCGCCGCCGGTCGCCGAGGCGCTGGTCGCGGCGGAGGACCATCGTTTCTATACGCATGGCGGGGTCGACTGGCTGGCGACGCTGGCGGCGTTGCGCGAGCGGCTGGAGGGCAAGCCGTCGCGCGGCGCTTCGACCCTGTCGATGCAAGTCGCGGGGTTCCTCGCGCCCGATCTCGCGCGGCCCGGCGCGCGCGGGTGGCTCGACAAGATCCGCCAGATGCGCGCCGGTCTCGCGATCGACGGGGCGTGGAGCAAGCCCCAGATACTCGAAGCCTATCTCAACCTCGCCGGCTATCGTGGAGAAGCGCAGGGGATCGCAGCGGCGGCACTCGCGCTGTTCGGCAAGACGCCCGATGCATTGAGCCGCGACGATGCGCTGCTGCTCGTCGCGCTGCTGCCCGATCCGCAGGCCAATGCCCCCACGGTCGCGCGGCGTGCGTGCACGATGGCGCACGGCAAGGACTGCGCGCCGTTCGAGTCAGCCGCTTATTCGATGTTCGGCCCGGCGCGCAGCCTGCAACTCGACCCCGGTCTCGCACCGCACTTGGCCCAGCGACTACTTACCAAGCCGGGTCTCCGGGTCACCACCACGCTCGATATCGACATTCAGCGCACCGCCATCGCCGCGCTTAAGCGCCAGCTGGAGGGACTCGGCGGCAGCCGCGCGCGTGACGGCGCGGTGGTCGTGCTCGACAATGCGAGCGGCGACGTATTGGCGTACGTCGGCGGGATCGGCGGCAATTCGACCGCTCCCGCCGTCGATGGTGCCAGCGCCTATCGCCAGGCGGGTTCGACGCTAAAACCGTTCCTGTACGCCCAGGCGATCGAGAAGGGGTATCTGACCGCCGCCTCGATCCTCGACGATTCGCCGGTCCAGCTGGACACCGCGTCGGGACTCTACGTGCCGCAGAATTACGACAAGGGGTTCAAGGGGCCGGTGTCGGTGCGCTCGGCGTTGGCCGGGTCGCTCAATGTCCCGGCGGTTCGAACGCTGTTGCTGGTCGGGGTCGACGCGTTTCGCGACCGGCTTTGGGACACGGGGTACAAGGGCCTGGTCGAGGACGGCGATTATTACGGCTACAGCTTGGCGCTGGGTTCCGCCGAGGTCACGTTGCTTGAGCAGGCCGACGCCTATCGCAGCCTCGCCAATGGCGGGCGCTGGGCGCCGTGGCGGCTGACCGCGACCGATCCGCGTGAGGACGCGCGCCCCGTCACGACACCGCAATCCGCGTGGATCGTTGCCAACATGATGGCCGATCCCAATGCGCGCGCCGTCACGTTCGGGCTCGATTCGTCGCTCCGGCTGCCATTTTGGGCGGCGGTGAAGACCGGAACGTCGAAGGCGATGCGCGACAATTGGTGTGTCGGCTTTTCGGATCGTTACACGGTCGCCGTCTGGGTCGGGAACGTCGAGGGGGATGCGATGCGCGCTGTTTCGGGAACCAGCGGCGCGGCGCCGGTGTGGCGCGACGTCATGCTCGCCCTGCACGCCGACCGGCCCGGCCGGGCACCGGCGATGCCATCGGGCATCGAGATGCGGACGATCGCCTATACCGGCAATATCGAGCAGCCGCGGCGCGAATATTTCCTGAAGGGCACGGGCATGACGCTGATCGCCAACGCGCCACCCGAATCGCGCCGCCCGCGCATCACCAATCCGGTATCGGGCAGCGTCTATGCAATCGATCCCGACATTCCGATGGATCGCCAACGGCTCGCGGTGGCGGTGGCGGGCGATGCGATGACTCACCGGCTAGTGCTCGACAAGCAGGATCTGGGGGATGCCAGCACCGCGCCGCTGATCCTGCCCGGACCGGGGCGGCATCGCTTGGCACTGCTCGACCTATCGGGGAAGGTGGTCGATCAGGTGGTGTTTACGATGCGCTGAGTCTTCGTGGGGCGATTGGGCCTCCGCCCAATCGCTGCGGCACCGGCCCGCTCCTCGCCCAGAGGCGAGCAAACGCGCAAAGGCGCCCGGGCGGGCATTGAAAACGCCCGGGCGCCTGCCACTACTGGGGTTACCAGTAGAAGTTGTTGATCACGCGGATCACGACGCCGCGGCGCGTATCGACGAGCAGCAGATCGTCATAGTGACGCACCCAGCGCTGGTTATAGCCGGCGGGTGGCAAGCGATAGCGCCACGGATCGGCGAGCCAGTAACGCGACCCGTAATAGGTGGGTGCGATCCGCACGCCCGGGCGGAAAGCATAGTAACGAAACGGCGCACGCCACTCGCCGCGGGCATAGACGCCGCGGTTGCGATTGCGCCAGTCGCGCCAGTCATTGTCGCCCCAGCGGCGGTTGCGGTCGTCGCGATAGTCGCGACGATCCTCGCGCAGGTCGCGGCGATCGTCACGGATCTCGCGGCGGTCGCGGCGCATATCGTCGCGCGATTGCGCTTCGGCGGCAACTGGCATGACGGTCGCGGCCACGAGCGCAGTGAGGATCAGTTTACGCATGATCGTTCTCCATTGCTTCGGCGACACGGAAAGACTGCGCCGCCATGAAGAACGATTTAGGTGGGTCGGACTGAACGGCCCGCGAATGCAATAGTCAGGCTAGAGCAAGGCTTCAGGGTTGCGAGTCGTCCCCGCCGCCCCTGCCGGCGCCAGCGGCGCCGACCGCGCCGATATTGCCGAACAGTTCCTCAAAGAAGCTGCGCTTGCGGCCGAGCGTCGGGGTCGTCTTGCCATAGGGCTTGATCGTCGCGACTCGATCGACGCCAGTCCGGGTCATGCTGGAAACGACGCCGGTATCCGTGAAGCTGACCTTCAACGTGAACTGGCTCGCCGCTTTGGGGTTCAAGTAGGCGAAGTTGCGGCTGTCGCGCGCAATGTAATACCAATCGCCCTGGTTGAACTGGCTGGCGAGGCTGGGCTTGCCGAGCACCTTAAGCACCGAATTGCGATTATCGACGCCCGGCTGAACCGAATTAACGAGGTCGGCGTCGATGATATAGCCCTGGTGCGAGCGCAGCGGCACGCAGGCCCCGGTCAGCGTCAGCGCCGATCCTATCGCGGTGAGGGCCATGATCCGGCCGGCTTTGGTCAATTCGATTCTCCCGCGCACGCGCTCGTCACCCGGCGCTCGCGATTGCATCGCGCGCCGATCGCCTCAATATGCGGACCATGCCGGTGGCACAAGGCCGCTGCGATCAAGGGCGAATGATGGGTTTTTTCGACCGATTTAAGGCGAAGCGCGACGAAACGGCGGCGCTCTATAGGGCCGTGGTGGAGCGCGCGCGCGCGCCGTATTGGTATGTCGAGGGCGGGGTGCCCGACACGATCGACGGCCGGTTCGATATGATAGCGGCTGTGCTGGCAATGGTAATGCTGCGGTTGGAGAGCGATCCCGCGGGCAACGCGGCGGCGACTCATCTGGCGGAGGCGTTCGTCGACGACATCGACCCGCAATTGCGCGAGATCGGTATCGGCGACCTGATGGTGGGCAAGCATGTCGGACGGATGATGGGAATGCTCGGCGGGCGGCTGGGCGCGTATCGCGAGGGAATCGCGGCGGGCGAACTGAAGCCGGCGCTGATCCGCAACCTGTACCGGGGCGAAGCGCCTGCCGATTCGGCGCTGGCCCATGTCGAGCGCGAACTGCTGGCGTTGCGCGCGGCGGTGGCGAGCCTCGCGATCGATCGGTTGATCGCCGGCGACCTTGCATGAGCGTGCCAGAATTCTCGCGACCCGAACGGATCGACACGATCGGCGAGCCGCGGACAGTATCGATCGAGGCGAATGAAGCCGAGCGCGCCGCGCTCGCCAAGCGCTTCGATCTGATCGGAATCGACCGGCTCGCGGCCAGCTTCACAATCCGCAGCGAAGCCGCCGGGATCGCGGTCGAGGGCCGCGTCACCGCCGCGCTGATTCAGGCCTGCAGCGTGACTGGCGATCCGCTCCCCGCGACGGTGGACGAGCCTGTCGCGTTGCTGTTCGTGGCGGCGACTGGCGCCGGAGCGGACGAAGTAGAACTCGACGCCGGTGACATCGACGTGGTTCCCTACGAAGGCGGTGCAATCGACCTGGGCGAAACCGGAGCGGAAACGATGGCGCTGGCGCTCGATCCCTTCCCGCGCGGGCCGGGAGCTGCGGCGGCGCTCAAAGCCGCGGGCGTCATCAGCGAGGAAGAAGCAGGACCGTTCGGTGCGCTGGCGGGGCTGAAGGCGAAGCTTGGTGGACGATCGGAGCCTAGTTAGCCGATCTGGTGTGTCGTTCAGCGCAATGGAACACGCTTAGTCGGAGGTATTTGGCCGTCAGCTACGCATAATTCCCAATGTCGCCGCTGTGCCGTCGAACCCTACACCGCCCTTCCGAAAGGATGGGTGGGACATGGAAGACTTCTTCAGCGCAAACTTCGCGACGTTCGTCTCCGCGGCAATGACGCTGTTCGGTATCGCGTTGCTAGGCGCAAGCGTCGAGGATGCGCTGTTTCGCCGCAGGGCTGCTCGCGACGCCGATGTTTCGCCCGAGGATCGCACGTCGATCTAGCGACAGAAGGAGACTTGCGCGGGGCGCTCAAAAAACCGTTTCAGACGCCGGGGCGGGCCGAGACCCGCCCCGAGGTCGTCTTACATCCCGTCGACGGCCTTGCTGACCATGACGTTCACGGCGACGCGTCGATTCTGCGCCTTGCCCTCCGGCGTCGAATTGTCCGCCGCCGGATCGGCGGTCGCCATGCCGGTTGGCGTCAGCATGCGATACGGCTTCCAACCGCACTTCTGCTGCAGGTAGTTGACCACCTTCGCGGCGCGCTTCTCGCTGAGCGCCTGGTTTGTTTCCTCACTGCCGGTCGAATCGGTGTAGCCCAGAACCAGCAACAACGAGTTGTTGGTCGCCTGTGCTGACGCTGCGGCGGCGCAGAGATCGGCCTTCGCCTGCGGCGACAGATCGGCCTTGCCGGTGTCGAAGTTCACGTTGGTCGTCGCCTTGACGATGTAATTGTCGATGTCGGCGACGCGGCCGCGCAACGCCTCGGTCGCGGCGGTCTGTTCGTCGAAGCGCTGGTCGGTGCCGTTGCGGATCATCGACGCGGTGCGCAGATCCTTGGTCTTCAGCGTAACCTTGCTCGCGACCAGATTGCCATTATCCCACTGCACCGTCTTGATGCTTACCGGCAGACCGTTGAGCAACTGGTCCGCGCCGAGCTTCTGCGTGCTGGCGCCAAGGAAGCCGCCGCTGGAGCGGATCTGTGTCGCGTCGCTGACGAACACGATCGTCTTGCCGGCTGGCGTAGTGACCTGAACCTTGTTGCCCTTGCGTGCCGAAATGAACCCTTCGACCACCGGTCCGGCCGGCATGCCGGACAGGTCCGTAGGCACCGGCATCGTATCGGTGACGGTGATGTCGCGGGCCTGCGGTGTGGGCTGCGCGTCCTGGGCGTATAGGCCGCCCGACACCGAAACTGCGGCCAGGGCCAGGATGAATTTTGAACTCGTGGACATCAAACGCATTGCGTTCTCCTCTCAATGGCGACCGCCGGCGCTGCGGGGGTCACAGCACATCATCGGGCGGTCTTCTCGCATTGCCGTGAAACGGCAGATTCAACTCGCTGCGCCGCGCCAGGAAGGGCGGCCCGCAGCCGTACTCGAACACCGGAAAACTCGGTGTTGGGGCCAACCTTGCGGAGGCATTAACGTTCCGCTTGCGACGGGCCGTTGCCGGATAATTGGAGGCTAATGCGCGGCGAGCCGAGAAACCGGCGTGGACTCCCGCCATCCGGTCAGTCGGCGTCCGGCCCGAGTCCCGGATCAAGATCGCGCGGGCGCGTGAACAAGGTGAGCGTGCATTTGCCGGCCGTGATCGCGCCCCAATTATCGCCGTTGCATGTCATCACGGCGAGGCTGGCGGTGGGGAATTTCGCTTCCACCTCGTCGCGTAGCGGATCACCCGTTCGGTCGGGGACGAGCATCAGCACCAGTTCCTCCAACCCGGGATTGTGCCCCGACATCAGCAGCGTTTCGGCCTCGGCAGGGGCGGCATGGATCAGGTCGAGCAACATGCTGGCGGACGCCAAATAAGCGCGGCGGTCCCATTCAGGTTCGATCGTGCGGCCATAGCCCACCGAAACCTGTTCGAGCGTCTCGACCACGCGCGCGGCGGGGCTGGCGATGGCGTGGTCCCAACTAAGGCCGCGGTCGCGCATGAGCTGGCCCATCAGGCGGGCGGCGCGTTCGCCCTTCGCATTCAAGCGGCGGTCGAAATCGCGCGTGCCATGATCGTCCCAGCCGGATTTGGCGTGTCGGAGGAGGATCAGGGTCTTCATCGCGGCCTTTTGGTCGTCAGGGATCGACCGCCTCTTGCACGACCCGCGTGACGGAAGAAAGACGCGATTGCACCCGCGCGACCGCTTCGTCGAGTGGCACGCGCGCCACGGGGACACCCGGCGGGAAGGCGGCGAGTAAGCGGCTCGGCATCGCGGCGGACAGCAGGACGAACGCGCCGCGATCGTCGGCGCGGCGGATCAGGCGCCCGAATGCCTGCGCGAGCTTGGCGCGGACGAGGCGGTCGTCGAACGCGCTGCCGCCCCCCGCGAGGCGGCGCGCGGCGTGGAGCACGGTCGGCTTGGCCCAGGGTACGCCCTCCAGAATGACCTGGCGCAGGCTCTCGCCGGGAACGTCGACGCCGTCGCGCAAGGCATCGGTGCCGATCAGCGATGCGCGCGGCTCGTCGCGGAACATGTCGACCAGCGTGCCCGGGTCGATCGGGTCGACGTGCTGGGCGTAGAGCGGCAGGCCCTCGCGCGCGAGGCGGTCGGCGATCCGGGCATGGACGCCGCGCAGCCGCCGGATCGCGGTGAACAGGCCGAGCGTCCCGCCTCCGGCTGCCGCGATCAGCCTAGCATAGGCGTTGGCGAGCGCGGCCAGGTCGCCGCGCTTGATATCGGTGACGATCAACACCTCGGCCTGGCTGGCGTAGTCGAACGGGCTGGCGACCTCGAAATGTCCGGCGGCGCGGTCGAGGTGCGGCACGCCGGCGCGCGCGTCGGCGATCTGCCAGTCGGGGTCGCCGCCCTTCAGCGTCGCGGAGGTGACGAGCACGCCATGCGCGGGCTTGAGCACCGTTGCCGCCAGCGGGCGGGTCGGGTCGAGCCAGCGGCGGTGGAGGCCGATGTCGAACTCGCGCCCCTCGATCCGGTCGACCCCGAGCCAGTCGACAAAATCGGGATCGGCCGGGCCGCCGATCCGCGCGAGCAGGCCGATCCACGCGCCGACCGTATCGGTGCGCCACGCCAGCGACGCGACCGCGCCCTCGACCCGGGCGCGGGCCTGGCCGTCGAGCCAGTCGGGACCTTCCGCCAATACCGCCTCGAGCCGTTGGCCGAGGGTCATCAGCGGGCGAAGCAATGCTTCCAGCGCCTGCGCGGCCACGGCGGCAGCTTCGATCAGCGCGGGGAGCGGTTCGGCGAGTTCGGTTTCCAGGCCGTACCCGGCGTCGCCATCGTGTGCGGCGCGGGCGTAGACCATCCCGCGTGCGGCGCTCAGCAGCTTCTCGACCGCGCCGAACGGCTCGCCCTCCGCCACGCGCTGCAGCCAGCCGTCCGAGGCAAGCGCGCGCGCCGCCTCGACCGCGTCCTGGATCGCGATGCCGCCCGCCTCGTCATAGCTCGCGACGTCCGACAGCCGCGCTGCCAAGCCGCGCCGCCGCCCGCGCGCATTGCTTTCGGGGCCGACGATCCAGCGGCGCAGTTCGATCGTTTCCTGCCCGGTCAGCGCCACGCCGAACATCGCGTCGGCGGCGTCGAACAGGTGATGGCCCTCATCGAACACGTAGCGCGTGGGGCGGCTGCTCGCTTCGCGCCCGCGCGCCGCGTTGACCATCACCAGCGCGTGATTGGCGATGACGATGTCGGCTTGGGCGGAGGCGCGGGCGGCGCGTTCGATGAAGCACTTCCGGTAATGCGGGCACCCGGCATAGACGCACTCGCCGCGCCGATCGGTCAGCGCGGTCGATCCGTTGCGGCGGAACAAGGTGGGCAGCCAGCCCGGCAAGTCGCCGCCGATCATGTCGCCGTCGGCGCTATACGCTGCCCAGCGCGCGACGAGGTGAGCGAGGACGGCGGCGCGCCCCGCGAACCCGCCTTGCAGCGCATCCTCTAGGTTGAGCAGGCAGAGGTAGTTCTCGCGCCCCTTGCGCGTCACGACGCGGCGGCGGCGCTCGGCAGGGTCGGGGATCAGCCGCGCCGTTTCGTGGTTGAGCTGGCGTTGGAGCGCCTTGGTGAAGGTCGAGATCCACACCGCGCCGTTCGCCTGTTCGGACCAGAGCGACGCGGGGGCGAGGTAGCCGAGTGTCTTGCCGATGCCGGTGCCAGCTTCGGCGAGTAGCATATTGGGATTGTCGCGCATCATGCGCGGCGCGAACGCGGCGGCGGCGGCCTCGGCGAAGGCGCGCTGGCCGATGCGTTGCTCAGCACCGTGGCCGGTCATGTAGGCGAGACGGTCGACGATGTCGGCGTCGTCAAGCGTGACGGTCTTGGGCGCGGGACGGGGGGCGACCTCGTCCCATTCAGGCAATTTGGAAAACAGCCAGCGCTCGTTCTCTTGAGGTCTCGCGATGCGATCGGCGAGCAGCGGCGCCCAGGGCCAGCGCAGCCGCGCCAGGCTTTGCGTTGCGGTCCACGCCCCTTCGCGCTCAGGCCAGTCGCCGGCCGGGATAGCAAGCAACGCGCCCGCCGCATCGCGCAGGAATACGGCGATGTTCGCCTCGTCCTCAGGCGGGATCAGCCCCAGCATCCGGGCGAGACCCCGCGGTGTAGGCGGCAGGAAGCTCGCGGGGCGCAGGAAAGCGAACAGTTCTAACAGGTCTAGGCCCGACAGCTCGGCATAGCCTAGCCGCTGGCCGACGAGCGGCGCGTTGAGCACGATCATTGGCGTATCGGCGGCGCGCCGGATCGCCTCCCCCCGCCCGACCGCGCGGCACCCCGCCGCATCGGCGATCCAGGCCCCGGCGTGGCTGGCGTGGAGGGCGGGATAGGGGATTGTCACCGGTTGAGCGGGCCGGCGAGCATCGCGCGCAACGCTTTCATCATCTCGTCGCTACGGTCGCCAAGCACGCCGCGCGCGCCCTCCGGCAGATGCGGCACGGGATCGCCGTTCGCGTGGAACACGTAATGCTCGAAGAACGCCCGCCACGCCGCGCGCTCGTTCTCCGGCAGTTCGTGCATCGTCATCGCGGCGTGGAGCAGCGAGTGGAACGGCGTGAGGGTCCGCGCCGGGCCATCGCGCCACCAGTAATTGACCATCGCGCCGACCTCGTCGCGCCCCGCTACGCCGTGCCACCACAGGCTCGGCAGATAGAGCGCGTCGCCCGGCTCGAGCGTCGCAGTCTGGGCGACCTGTTGCGCCTCCGCGAATTTCGGAAAGCGGGAGAGATCGGGATGTTCGAGATCGACCAGGCTCGACGGCTGACCCGCCGGCGTGAAGTCGATCGGGCCGACATAGAGGTTGGCGACCTGATCCGGCGGGAACACCGTGAAGGCGCGCCGCCCGCTGACTACGCATGCCAGGTTCTGTGGTAAGTCCCAATGCGCCGCAGTTTGCGTGCGATTGCCGAGCCATAGCGACACCAGCATGTGGCGGTCGGCGTCGAGCAGCGGCATCGGATTGTCGGCGCGAAAACCGGGGACGTGCTTCGCCACCGGCAGCGCCCCGGCATAGACGCTCCACGGCGCATCCGCTCCCCGCTGGCGCAGGATCAGGTCCAGGATCTGCGCGACGCTCGCCAGCTTGCGCTCATGGTTGAACCCCGAAAAATCGGCGGTGAAATCGAACCGCCCCGCGATCTCGGGCGGGCCGAACCAAGCTTCGGCGGGTTCCCCGGTGGCGCGCGAGATCAGATAACCGGCCAGGGCGTCCGCCGATTCCTTTGCCGCCGCGACCACCGGCCAGTCCGCGATCAGCCCGCGCAGCACCGCGGGCCGTCCGGCCGGCACAACCTCGTCCTCGAACCGCCCGCGATCGACATGGTGGAATTCCGGAATCGGCTGCATTTCTTGTACGGAAGCCTCGACAGGTTGCAAAACCGGGTCGCTTCGCGCACTCGGCACCATCATGGTAGCCGATGTGGAACAGACAGGAAACGCCTTGCGCGACGCGGCGATGGGATCGAAGGCCTGGCCGTATGAGGAAGCGCGCAAGCTCCTCAAGCGCTATCCGGACGGCAAGCCCGGCGGCGCGCCCGTGTTGTTCGAGACCGGCTATGGCCCCTCGGGCCTGCCGCACATCGGCACGTTCAACGAAGTGCTGCGCACGACGATGGTGCGCCATGCGTTCGAGACCCTCTCGGACACGCCGACCCGGTTGATCGCGTTTTCGGACGACATGGACGGGCTGCGCAAGGTGCCCGACAACGTGCCGAACAAGGAGATGCTCAGCGAATATCTCGGCAAGCCGCTGACCAAGATTCCCGATCCGTTCGGCACGCACGACAGCTTCGCCGCACACAACAATGCGATGCTGCGCGACTTTCTCGACCGTTACGGGTTCGAATACGAGTTCGTGTCCTCGACCGATTACTACACCTCGGGCAAGTTCGACGACGCGCTCAGGAACGTGCTGCGCAATTATCAGGCGGTGATGGACATCATGCTGCCGACTCTTCGCGCCGAACGCCGCGCGACCTATTCGCCGGTCCTGCCGATCAGTCGAAAGTCGGGCATCGTGCTGCAGGTGCCGGTCGAGGTGGTCGATGCCGAAGCCGGGATCGTGCGCTTCGTGGACGAGGGCGAGACGGTCGAGCAGTCGATCCTGTCGGGGAACGCGAAGCTGCAGTGGAAGGTCGACTGGGCGATGCGCTGGGTCGCGCTGGGCGTAGATTACGAAATGGCGGGCAAGGACTTGATCGATTCGGTGATCCAGTCTGGCAAGATCGCGCGCGCGCTTGGCGGTCGCCCGCCCGAGGGCTTCAACTACGAGATGTTCCTCGACGAAAAGGGCGAGAAGATTTCGAAGTCGAAGGGCAATGGCCTGTCGATCGAGCAGTGGCTGACTTATGGTCCCGACGAAAGCCTGGCCTTCTACATCTATCGTGAACCCAAGAAGGCGAAGTCGCTGCACCTCGGGCTGATTCCTCGCGCGGTCGACGATTACTGGCAGTTCCGAGGCAATTATGCCGGGCAACCGGTTGAACAGCGGCTCGGCAATCCGGTCCACCACATCCATAACGGCCCGCCGCCCGCCGATACCTTGCCGGTGACGTTCGGGCTGCTGCTCAACCTGGTCGGGGTGATGGGCGGCGACGCGACCAAGGATCAGGTGTGGGGGTACCTCGGCAATTACCTGCCCGGCGCTTCGGCGGCGGATTATCCCGAACTCGACAAATTGATCGGCTATGCGCTCGCTTATGCCCGCGATTTCGTCGCGCCGACGCTGGTGCGGCGCAAGCCGGGAGGGGTGGAGGTCGCGGCGCTGGAGCGGCTCGACGCCGACCTTGCGGCGTTGCCCGAGGGCGCGACGGCGGAGGACATCCAGAACATCGTCTACGAGATCGGCAAGACGGGCGGGTTCGCCGAACTGCGCGACTGGTTCAAGGCGCTCTACGAGACGTTGCTCGGATCGAGCCAGGGGCCGCGCATGGGCAGCTTCATCGCGCTCTACGGTGTCGCTAACACGCGCAAGCTGATCGCCGAGGCGTTGGCGCAGTGAGCGGGAAGTCGCGCGGCGTGCGATCGACCCTGCGCGATTTCCTGCACGACGAGGCTGCGGGCGGCATCGTCCTGATCGCCGCCGCCCTGCTCGCGATGGTCGCGGCCAATTCGCCGCTCGCGCATGATTACGAGCATCTGCTCCATCTGAAGACCGGTCCGACGCTCGCGCCCGCGTTGGGGCCGATGACGGTGCATCTGTGGATCAACGACGGTCTGATGGCGATATTCTTCCTGCTCGTCGGGCTGGAGATCAAGCGCGAGCTGGTCGATGGCGAGCTGTCCCGTCCCGCGGACCGCAGACTGCCGGTGATCGCGGCCGCAGCGGGAATGGTCGCGCCGGCGATCGTCTACCTTGCGGCGACCGGCGGTGACCCCGCGCTGATCCGCGGTTGGGCAATCCCGGCGGCGACCGACATCGCGTTCGCGGTCGGGGTGATGGCGCTACTCGGCAAGCGCGTGCCCGCCGCACTCAAGCTGTTCCTGACGACGGTCGCGATCGTCGATGACATGGGCGCCGTGGCGATCATCGCGGTCGCTTATAGCGCGGGGCTGGATTTCGTCGCACTGGGCGGGGCGGCTGGCGTGCTGCTGATCATGATGGCGATGAACCGGCGCGGCGTGACGATGTTGTGGCCGTACCTGGTCGCGGCGGCGGGCTTGTGGTGGTTGGTGCTGCTGTCGGGCGTCCATGCGACGGTTGCCGGCGTGCTCGCCGCGATGCTGATCCCCATCCGCACATCCCGGGGCGCCCCCGATAATGCCGAGTCGCCCCTTCACCGGCTCGAACATGCGCTCAGTCCCTGGGTCGCCTTTGCGATCGTGCCGTTGTTCGGGTTCGCCAATGCCGGAGTCTCGCTCGGCGGCCAGGGTCTTCAAGTCCTTGCCGAGCCGCTGGTGATCGCGGTCGCCGCTGGGCTGTTCGTGGGCAAGCAAAGCGGGATGCTCGGCGCGGTCGCGCTGGCGGTGAAGATGGGCTGGGCGGAACGCCCCGGCGGCGCGTCTTGGACGCAGGTCTATGGTGTGCTGCTGCTGGCGGGGATCGGCTTCACGATGAGCCTGTTCATCGGCGGTCTGGCTTTTACCGATGCGGCACTGATCGACGAGGTGAAGGTCGGGGTGCTGGTCGGGTCGATCCTGTCGGGGATGGCCGGGTTCGCGGTGCTGCGATGGGTCGCGAAGCCAGCGCGCGATTCCTGAGTCGATTTTGGAACCGGCCGGACGCGAGGGCGTTATTACCCTGCTTGAACGAAAGAGAGAGCGTTTTGGACGATCGGAAGCCTTGCGCGGACGATCGACCTAGGGAGCCCCGCCGCGCCATGCGCGACGGGGTTTACTCGTTTTGTGCTACGCCAATTTATGTCGTGGAAAAAGGGCGACGCCTTGCGACGCCGCCCTTGCCGAACCAATAATCGATCTTGATCTACAGCTTCTCGGTCAATTCCGGCACGACTTTGAACAGGTCGCCGACCAAGCCGATGTCCGCGACCTGGAAGATCGGGGCGTCCTCGTCCTTGTTGATCGCGATGATCGTCTTGGAGTCCTTCATCCCCGCCAGGTGCTGGATCGCGCCGGAAATGCCGACCGCGATATAGACTTCGGGGGCGACGATCTTACCGGTCTGGCCGACCTGATAGTCGTTGGGGACGTAACCCGCATCGACCGCCGCGCGGCTCGCGCCGACCGCGGCGCCGAGCTTGTCGGCGAGCGGTTCGATGATCGTGTGGAAGTTCTCGCTGTTCTGCAACGCCCGGCCGCCGGACACGATGACCTTGGCGCTGGTCAGTTCGGGGCGTTCGAGCTTGGCGATCTCGGCGTTGACGAAGGACGACACGCCCTTGTCGCCGGTCGAGGCGACCTTCTCGATACTGCCCGAGCCGCCCTCGGGCGACGCCTTCTCGAACGCGGTGCCGCGCACGGTGATGACCTTTTTCGCGTCCTTGGTCTGGACGGTCGCGATCGCGTTGCCGGCGTAAATCGGGCGCGTGAACGTGTCCTCGCCTTCGACCGACAGGATGTCGCTGATCTGCATGACGTCGAGCAAGGCGGCGACGCGCGGCGCGATGTTCTTGCCGTTAGACGTCGCGGGCGCAAGGAACGCGTCGTGGTGGTCCATCAGCGACGCAACGAGCGGCGCGACGTTTTCGGCGAGCGCGTGTGCATAAGCCGCATCGTCGGCGACATGGACCTTGCCGACGCCGGCGATCTTGGCGGCTTCGGCGGCGACGCCGTCCATGCCTTGCCCGGCGACCACCAAATGAACTTCGCCGAGCTTCGACGCGGCAGTGACCACGGCGAGCGTGGCATCCTTGACGGCCTTGCCGTCATGTTCGACCCAAACCAGAGTCTTCATATTCTCAAACCTTCCCGGGGGCTGCCCCCTCTACCGTTCGGGCTGAGCTTGTCGAAGCCCGTGCCCGGAACACGCCCTTCGACAAGCTCAGGGCGAACGGATTTATGTGATCGCTACTTGGCGACGCCCATGGCTTTCAGCTTGGCCACCAGTTCGTCGGTATCGGCGACCTTGACCCCCGCGGTGCGCTTGGGCGGCTCGACGACCTTGAGCGTGGTGAGGCGCGGCGCCACGTCGACGCCGTAATCGGCGGGCGTCTTCTGATCGAGGGGCTTCGACTTCGCCTTCATGATGTTGGGCAGCGAGGCGTAGCGCGGCTCGTTGAGGCGAAGGTCGGTGGTGATGATCGCGGGGAGCGTCAGTCTGTCGGTTTCCGACCCGCCGTCGACTTCGCGCGTCACCGTCACGCTGTCGGCGGCGAGCTCGACCTTCGACGCGAAGGTCGCCTGGCCGACGCCGAGCAGCCCGGCGAGCATCTGGCCGGTCTGGTTGTTGTCGTCGTCGATCGCCTGCTTGCCCAGGATGATCAGGTCGGGCTTCTCCGCCTCGACGATCGCCTTCAACAGCTTGGCGACGCCCAGCGGCTCGACCTTTTCGTCGCTGACCACGAGGATCGCGCGGTCGGCGCCCATCGCCAGCGCGGTGCGCAGCGTTTCCTGCGACTTCGCCTCGCCGATCGACACCGCGACGATCTCGGTCACGCCCTTGTCCTTGAGGCGGATCGCTTCCTCGACCGCGATCTCGTCGAACGGGTTCATCGACATCTTCACGTTGGCCAGATCGACCCCCGTCCCGTCCGCCTTCACGCGGGGCTTTACGTTGTAGTCAAGCACGCGCTTGACCGGCACCAGCACCTTCATCGCATTCTCTCCGTCAATCCGAAACGCTTCCTGGGGAGGGAGCGTCAGGCGGCCTTCTTAACCTCGGCCACGATCTTCTGCGCCGCGTCGCCCAGATCGTTGGCGGGCACGATCGCCAGGCCCGAATTGGCCAGGATGTCCTTACCCTGCTGAACGTTCGTGCCTTCCAAGCGAACCACCAGCGGTACCGACAAATTCACTTCCTTCGCCGCGGCGACGATGCCTTCCGCGATGATGTCGCACTTCATGATGCCGCCGAAGATGTTGACCAGGATGCCCTTCACGTTCGGATCGGCGAGGATGATCTTGAACGCCGCCGTCACCTTCTCCTTCGACGCGCCGCCGCCGACGTCGAGGAAGTTCGCGGGGAACATGCCGTTCAGCTTGATGATGTCCATCGTCGCCATCGCGAGGCCGGCGCCGTTGACCATGCAGCCGATGTCGCCGTCGAGCTTGATATAGGCGAGGTCGTACTTGGACGCCTCGAGCTCGGCCGGATCCTCCTCGGTCTCGTCGCGCAGTTCGGCGATGTCCTTGTGGCGGAACATCGCGTTGCCGTCGAAGCCGACCTTGGCGTCGAGCACCAGCAAATTGCCCTGCTCGGTCAGCGCGAGCGGGTTGACCTCGATCTGCGAGGCGTCGGTCGCGAGGAACGCGTTGTAGAGCGATTCCGCGACCTTCGCCGCCTGCTTGCCCTGATCGCCGGTCAGCGCGAGGGCATTTGCGACGGCGCGGCCGTGGTGGGGCATGAAGCCGGTCGCGGGATCCACGTCGAAGGTGTGGATCTTTTCAGGGGTCGAGTGCGCGACTTCCTCGATGTCCATGCCGCCTTCGGTCGAGACGACGAACGCAACGCGGCCGGTCTTGCGATCGACCAGCAGCGCCAGGTAGAATTCCTTGGCGATGTCGGCGCCGTCGGTGACGTAGAGGCGGTTGACCTGCTTGCCCTGCTCGCCGGTCTGGATCGTCACCAGCGTATTGCCAAGCATGTCGGTTGCCGCTGCGCGCACCTCGTCAAGCGTCTTCGCCAGGCGAACACCACCCTTGGCGTCCGGCCCGAGTTCCTTGAACTTGCCCTTGCCGCGGCCGCCAGCATGGATCTGCGCCTTTACGACGTAAAGCGGTCCGGGCAGTTTCTTCGCAGCCTCGACCGCTTCGTCGATCGAGAAAGCAGGATAGCCCGCGGCGATCGGCGCGCCGAACTTCGCCAGCAATTCCTTGGCCTGATATTCGTGGATGTTCATGGGAAGGCTCGGGCCTTTCGATGGTGGGGTCGCGATGGCCTTAAGCACAAGGGGACGGGCGAATCCACCCCCGCTCGCCTTGCCGCCGCGCAATGGATATAGGCATCGCGATGAGTTGGCCGCTGGGTATCCTGCTGTTTGTCGCCACCGTGCTAGGCATGGAGGGGTTCGCGTACGTGATGCACCGCTGGGTGATGCACGGGCCGGGCTGGTTCCTGCACGCCAGCCACCACACCCCGCGCACCGGCAACTGGGAGCTCAACGACTTGTATGCGGCGATCTTCGCGGTGCCTTCGATCGTGCTGCTACTCGGCGGGGCGCAACTCGGCTGGTGGCCGGGATGGGCGTGGATCGGCGCGGGAATTGCGGCCTATGGCGCGATCTATTTCGGGTTCCACGACGTCATCGTCCACCGCCGCATCGCCACGCGATACCTGCCCAAATCGGCTTACATGAAGCGAATCGTCCAGGCGCACCGGCTGCACCATGCGGTCGAGACGAAGCACGGCACGGTGAGCTTCGGGTTCCTCTGGGCGCTGCGGCCGGAGGCGCTCAAGGCCGAACTCAAGCGCCGCGACCTCGCCGGCATCCGCAGCCCCCGAGTCACGCCCGTCGATTGAACGAATCGGCGCTCTTTTTCGCGCTGGCGATTCCGGCGGTGATCCTGCTCGGCCTGTCGAAGGGCGGGTTCGTCGGGATGGGGGCGCTGTCGCTGCCGATCATGGCGCTCGCGGTCTCCCCGTTGCGCGCGGCGGCGATCCTGTTGCCCGTGCTGATTGTGCAGGACGTGGTTGGCGTGTGGGCGTTCCGGCGATCGTGGGACGGCTATGTCGTCGGCTGGATGCTGCCCGGTGCGGTCATTGGTATCGCCCTCGGCTGGTGGTACGCGGCGAGCGTGTCGGAAGCAGCGGTGCTGGGGCTGGTCGGCGCGATTTCCGTGATTTTCGGACTGTATCGGCTGTGGACCGGACGCGGCGGGCGGATCGCCGCACCGGCGCGCTCGCCGGGATGGGTCGGGACTCTTTGCGGCGTCGTGTCGGGGTTCACCAGCCAGATCGCGCACGCCGGCCAGCCCCCCTATCAGGTCTGGGTGTTGCCGCGCGGGCTCGACCGCGACACGTTGGTCGGGACCACCGCGATCTTCTTCGCTGCAACCAACTGGTTGAAAATACCCGCTTATTGGAAGCTTGGCCAGTTCACGCACGCCAATCTAGTCGCCTCGGCCAGCCTGATCCCGGTGGCGATCGCATCGACGCTGGCGGGCGTGTGGCTGGTGCGGCGGGTGTCGCCGACGCGTTTCTATACCGCCATTTACGTCCTTATGGTGCTCGTCGGTGCGAAACTGGTATGGGACGCGTTGGCCTAAATTGTCCGAGAAATCGCGCCTCCAGTGTCCGAATTTGCGGAAATTTAACGTCTGATAACCATTAACTGAGCGCAATGAACGCGCATGTCTTCGGTATCGATGCCCCTGTCGCCACGCGGGACGATAATCGTCGTCAGCCGCGACATGAGGTGGTGCTGCGTGCCCGTCTGCGTAACCGCGCCACCGCTAAATTCGACATACGTATCATCGATATGTCCGTAACCGGATTCCGGGCGGAGGCGCATTACGGGCTGAACGTCGGCGACATCGTCTGGATCAAACTGCCGGGGCTGCAAGGTCTGGAGGCGAATATCGCCTGGCGGCACAAGGAAATTGTCGGCGGGCATTTCCGCCAGCCGCTGCATCCGGCCGTGCTCGATCACCTCATCGCAAACGGCGCGCGTTACTAGTCGAACAGGCTGGAGACGGACGTTTCCTCCGCCGTCCGGCGGATCGCTTCGGCGAGCAATGGCGCGATGGTCAGGTGGCGGACGTTCGCTGACTGGCCGATGACGGCGTGATTGCCGATCGAATCGGTGATTACCAGTTCCTCGAGCACCGACCCTTCGACTCGGGCGATTGCGCCGCCCGATAGCACTCCGTGGGTGATATAGGCGACGACACCCTCGGCACCCGCCTGTTTCAGCGCGGCGGCGGCGTTGCAGAGCGTGCCGCCAGAATCGACAATGTCGTCAATCAGCACGCAGAACCGCCCTTCGACATCGCCGATGATGTTCATCACTTCAGATTCGCCCGCACGCTCGCGGCGCTTGTCGACGATCGCCAGCGGCGCGTTGTTGAGCCGCTTCGCCAGCGCGCGCGCCCGGACCACGCCGCCCACGTCGGGGGACACGACCATCAGGTTCCGGGTGGCGTAGCGAGCGAGGATGTCGGCCGACATCACGGGCGCGGCGAACAGATTGTCGGTCGGGATGTCGAAGAAACCCTGGATCTGCCCGGCGTGGAGATCGACCGACAGCACGCGGTTGGCCCCCGCCTGCGTAATCAGGTTGGCGACGAGTTTCGCGGAGATCGGGGTGCGCGACCCCGACTTACGATCCTGCCGCGCGTAGCCGAAATAGGGCACCACTGCGGTGATCCGCCGCGCCGATGCGCGTTTCAGCGCGTCGATGCAGATCAGCAATTCCATCAGATTGTCGTTGGCGGGGTAGCTGGTCGATTGCAGGACGAATACGTCCTCGCCCCGGACATTTTCGTTGATCTCGACGAAAATCTCCTCGTCGGCGAAGCGGCGGACGAGCGCGTCGGTCAGCGGGATTTCGAGATAGTCGGCAACTGCCTTCGCCAGCGGCAGGTTGGAATTGCCGGTCATCAACTTCATCGCGCGGGCCCCTTCGGTGATGCGGGTTCCCTTAGGGGTGTCATGTAACTTTCGCAAAGGGGGAAGGTGAAGGCAGCGGCGCGAAGTGAATTCGCGCCGTCGGCCGAGCGGCGTTGCCGCTCGCCGGCCGGGCAAGCACTATTCGCTCAATAGTTCCACTATTTCGCTGTGCTTGCTTTGGTGCCCCATGCACCACCCAAGGGGGCACTCAGATCAATGGGAAATTTCAATCAAGTTAGAACGCTAGCGATGCGATCGGCGAAGCGATTCATTCGTTATCCGTCGGCGTTCACCAGACGGCCGCCATCATCAACACGATACTGGCCGAACAGTCGATGGCCTCGGGTCGAGACCACGAGGATCAATTCGCTCCGATTGCCCTCTTACCAGCCTAGGTCGCGGAGGAAGAACCGGACCCGAGGTTCGGAACTCGCCAGATAGTCCATAGGCAGCATCGGGCGCTAATACGATGGCGAGCGTGCGTTGCCGATCAATACGATCCGGCAGTCATAGCCGTGCGCGCAAAGTGCACCAGATGCCGAGCACTTTGCTCAGGTTAAACCGTTTACGTGTTCCAAATGATCCAAAATAGTGTCTAAATTATCAACAATCATAGATTGAACCAACACTTTCTCGTTTATGCCGATGTCGGTCCAGCCCGTCGTTGTGACAACAGTGGCGCGCGCTGCCCTGAATATGATGACCTGACCCACTAGCATCAACGCCTGCAATCTTGCGGCTTTGGTGTCGAGCTTGCCGTTCGATACCACCTGGATAAGGTGCGCGATCCGTGTCAATATACCGGCCATCGCACCGCGATAGATGCGTTGAAAGGCTTCGGTTGGTTCAGCCTGTTCGCGAATAAGGAACCTAGTATATGCCTCCGCATCTTGCCGCGTAAACACCTCGGTTATCGCCTGGAACATATTGTGGAGAGAGGCACGAGCCGTGGGAACGCCGCAGCCGTCAGCTTCGGCCTTCATGCCGTCTTCGACGAGCGAGGCGATCATTTGCGCTACTCCAGATGCGACCCGGTCGGCGGCGGCCAAATACAGGCCTTCCTTTCCGCCAAAGTGATAGGTGATCGACGAAATCACTGTTCCTGCACCTGCGGCAATGGCCCTCGTGCTAGTCCCGTCCAGACCCTTCACGCCGAATTGCTCGATCGCGATATCTATCAGCAATGAATGAGTTTCTCTGGTCTTGGACAAGCGTCTTACTCGAAAAGCCCCTTCGGTCGATCCATCATATACACGTTGGCAGTCGCGCCTTTTTGGCAACATGCTGGCGTGAACGACACTCCGCAACGCTAAGCGACGCTGACCGCTTGCCATCCGCCTTGATTCTGCGCGTCCGTCATCGCGCTCCTCTCAATCCCCGATCGACAAACGAAAAAACCGGCCCCGATGCGGACGACAAAATTCGACATCGATCTTGGACGTTAATACCGTCCATTGACGTTGACAAACCCTCCAGTCCCTGTTTTTGTAGCCTGTTAAGAGCAAAAAAAGACCATAACCCTTTTTCAACGCGGTGTCGTCTTGGAGAGAAGCGTCAAATCTGCCGAGAGAGTGCTCGAGCTCCTTGAGTATGTCTCAAGTATCGGGGCAACTGGAGTGCGGGCGAGGGATATCCGTAGAGAGTTAAACTGTCCACAGTCGAGTTGTTCGATACTGCTTAAAAATCTCGTCAAGCTGGGCTATCTGAGTTATGATCCTGTCGGTCGGAGGTTTTTGCCCACGCTCCGGATTGGGGCCCTTGGCTACGGAGCCGTAGCTCAATCGAAGCATTTCAGGACAATGCTGGATTACCTTGATGAGCTCAGCGATTTTACGGGAGAGTTATGTTTCATTGCTCAGCGCAATGGGCCAAATCTGCAATACGTGATTTTTCGACATTTTGGTGAGGTAGATGGGGCTATACCAAAGGCTGGACTCGAACGACCTCTGGCTCACGCTGCTTCGGGGAAAGTTTTGCTGTCCTTTTTGCGTGAAGATGAAATCGTTGGGATCGTAAACCGCAATAACCAGTTTGACAGAGAATTCCGCATCTCACCAAATTCGCTTCTACCGGAATTGGATGCTGTTAGGTCGACTGGTATTGCGAGCAGCAGTCCCCAGTTTACACCGGGGCTGATCGGATATGCGACGTGGCTTGGTGCATCATCGCAGGAAACTCCTTGCGCGATTGGCGTTGCGGTTTCGACCGTGCGCGATGGAGCAAAGCGTGAGCGGGTAATATCGGCCCTCAATGATCTTCACGATCGGAATACGTCGGACTTCGGTGCGTATTCGGTACATGCAATGTAGGTTTGTCACCGAGCATTGCATTCCGATTTTCGGTTGAAGCCTGAAACCACCGGCGCAATCGCTTGTTAACTAAGCTGATTTCATCATTGTGTCGTGGAAATTGAGGTCCGGATTCATCGGGAGCATGTCGCTGCCAGCTTTCAAAGGCATTTAAGCTTTCCATACTTTTATATTGGGTAGGGGGGTGCGACGAGACGTGCTCCCCATTTCTCCTCCAGCAGTAGCTGGAGTCCGAGGTTGTCATGGTGCCCTTGCGGGCGGGATTGCACAAGCCACCTGGCAGCGTTGGCGGGAGTCAGCCCCTCTATCCCGCTTTGCTGTCGCATATGGTTGTAGCCGTCGCGCCAGCTGCTCAGCATCGGGCGGGCATTGCTCAACGAGGCAAACAGCATCTCGTTCAGGAATCGTCACGCAAGCGGCCATCGAAGCTCTCGACTTAGCCGTTCTGTTGCGGCTTGCCCGGCGCGATGTAATGCCACTCGATCTGCCGGTCCTGCGCCCAACGCAGGATCGCCAGGCTCATCAACTCGGTCCCGTTATCGCTTACCATCATCGTCGGCCTGCCGCGCACCGCGATGATCGCGTCCAACTCCCGTGCGACGCCGGCACCCGATTTCGACTTGTCGACCACCAGCGCGAGGTTTTTGCACGTAAAGTCATCGACGACGGCGAGGACAGGGCCATGCCACCGTAGGTCGCCTTCAATTTGCAGATCGTCGCGCTGATCACTCCGTCGAAGCATCAGGAGCTATGATCCGTGCACTAGCTGATCGATTTGTCGGGAAGCAAACGTTCCGCTCGCCAGAAACAAAACGCCGAGAAGAATACGGGCAATGTTGTAATTACCATCGCCCACCGTAGACCTGCGTCGTTGCCCATGTGAGCTCCGAGGGCGTCGCTGAGAGCGCCTAACGCGAGCGGCCCTAGTCCCATTCCGATTCCATTCATTATGGTCAGGAAGACAGATACCGCGGTGGCGCGTGACCGCGAACCCACCAAACCTTGTATCGTCGCAAAGACGGGCCCGTACCACATGCTTTTCAAAAGCGAAGCTGATGCAAGTAGCATGAGTGCAAGCGCAGCATCGTGCACCAACAACGCGGCAATGGTTAGCGGCGTGCCCACCGCCGTCGCCACCACCGGTATTCGCAAATAGCCTTTGAAGCTGGCCGCTGCGCATTTGTCGCCAAGGCGGCCCCCGAGCGCTGTGCCGATCATGCCCGTGATTCCAATAGCAAGACCTAGCGTGAGCCCGAGAAAGGCTAGTGAGCCACCCAAGTGAGTGGCCGTAGCAAAGCTGCTTATCTCTTCTGCATGGTTGCGCAGGAAAAAGGACGCATAAAATGTTGCTTGTCCATAGCCTGCCAGGGAAAGGGAAGAAGCAGCCACCGTCATCCAGATAAAACTTCGAGTCTGGAGCAAGCATCTCATCGCGTTACGAAACGGCGGCACGCGCAAGTCATCGGTGGGCGGCTGACTAGACCCCAAATCGTCGATCGGCGGCAGCCGATCGATTCTGGCCAGCCCTCGGGCGTTATCTGCCCGTGGGTCTGCGACAGTAGCGTAAAGAAGCGCTGCGAATATCAGGCCCGGTGCGCCCACAATGAAGAATGCTGCGCGCCAGCTGAAATGGTCGGCAATAAAGCCACCAGCAGCCAGACCAATCAACGAGCCGAGCGGCAGCCCCATAGAGAACACCGCGAGGGCCGTAGCGCGCTTAGACCGCGGCGTCATGTCGGAGATTAGCGAATGTGCGCACGGGACACAGCCTGCTTCGCTAGCACCGACAAGAATGCGCGCAACCAACAGGTGGACAAAACTGAACGCCAAACCAGACAGCGCGGTAAATCCACTCCATATCGTGAGTATACCCGACAACAAGTAAACCCGGTTCCTGTGTTCAGCGAGCCTTGCCAGAGGAACGCCTGCTAGAACATAAAACAATGCGAATGCTGGACCGGCGAGTGCGCCGATCTGCCAGTCTGTCAGGTCAAGATCAACCTTGATCCTCTCAGCCAAAATATTAACGACTTGGCGATCAACAAACGCGAGCGCATAAATGGCAGTGAGCAGCGCCATCAAAAAGTGCCATTGATTTGCCGATGCGGAAAGATCCGACACGGCGATGTTCGAACGTGCAATTTTGACCATCAGACTCTCCGCGTCGCACCATATACGCACCTGAATTTTATCCATGCGGCAGCGACAAACCACATCTGATTTGTCCTCCGGCGGAAAATCACATCTGTGATATTCGCTTCTTGCCGGCAGGGTCGATTGACAGTCCCCACCCGCCGGCCGCTAAAACAACATACCACACGGCTCGGGAGTCGTGCTTAACGTAAGCGTGTTATGGACACTTGCAGATAGCGGTAAATACCAAGGGTAGCGCCATTACTTTTTGCAAGTCTTATCTTGAACACTCTCGTCAGAATAGGTGACTGGGGAATGGTTATGGTCGATAATCCCAACAAAGTTTTCAGTCGGGTTGGACCCGGAACGCCAATGGGAAACCTCTTTAGGCGCTTCTGGTTGCCGGCTGTTCTTTCCAAGCAATTGCCAGAATCAGACGGGACGCCAGTCCGATTGAGAATTTTATGCGAAGATCTGGTGGCTTTTCGTGATTCTGATGGGGAGGTCGGCATCATCGACGCTTTTTGCCGTCATAGACTGGCACCACTTTATTTCGGCCGAAATGAAGAATGCGGCCTACGCTGCGTCTACCACGGATGGAAATGGAATCGGAAAGGTGAATGCGTCGACATTCCCAATATTCAGCCGCCCGACAATTATGATGATCTCAAGGAGAAAGCTCGGATCAAGAGCTATCCGACTTTCGAGAAGAACGGGCTTGTCTGGGTATATATGGGGCCGGCTGACAAGCAGCCTCCGGTGCCCGGATTTGAATGGATGAACGTGCCGGCGGATCAGGTTATGATCTCGAGCTGGATTCACCATTCGAACTTTCATTTGGCAATGGAAGGCGAGATCGATACGTCCCACATTTCCTTCCTTCACAGTTCGAAGCCCGACCCAGACGCTACCGGGCCCGCGAGCGCACTACAGTATGCTACGGACGGCGCACCGGAAATCACGTTGCACGAAACCGACTATGGATACGTCTACGGCTCGCGCCGAAATATTCCTGACCAATACTACTGGCGCATCACACAGTGGATGCTGCCTATGTGGAGTGCGATCCCCGGGGGCTTGGAAGAATTCGTCGGCAACGGTCGCGGATGGGTGCCGATTGACGACAACACGACGATGGCTTTCGGATACATGTACCGCGCAGATCGCCCGTTCGCTCCTCAGGAGCGGGCGTTTGTGGAAAGCGGAGCAGCGTTTCCGCCGAGGACGGAGTATCGACCTGTGGAGATTTCCGGAGGTCGAATGATCGACGCCTACGATACAGTAGCAAACAAGGGCAACGACTATCTAATTGACCGGCAGATACAAAAGACCAAAACCTATACAGGGATCTGGGGAATTAATGAGCAGGATCGCGGCCTGATAGAGTCTATGCCGTGGGCAAATGAGGCGGACCCGGGAGTTGTAGACACGACGCGGGAGATGCTTGTCCGATCGGATTATCCGATCATGGTTGCGCGCCGGCGTCTTATCAAAATGGCTACCGATCTAGAAAAGGGCATCGAGCCGGTCGAACCATCTCTCGGCGGAAATAATCTTGGAGTCCGGGCTGTAAGTATCATTTCGAAAATCGGAGATTTCGACGAACTGATGGTCGAGCATGGCGAACAGACGAAGGCGGCTGGGCCAGCAAAACGGTTCGAGAACGTAAGTTAGTAGGACACCTGGCGGAGGACAAGGCAACTTGCCCCGCGCCCTAACCGCTCGTCTTATTTCCGGCACTTGGGAGCGCTTATGACGACGGCAGAAAAAAAAGATCCCGTGAGGATCGGGGTGGTTGGCCTTGGAATGGCCGGTACGATCATGATTCCCGTGATCCTGGCGCACCCAGCGACTGTACTTGCCGGTGCGTGTGACCTTAGCGCCGATCTGAGAGAAAGTTTTGCCCGAGATTTCTCGTGTCCAGTTACGGAGTCTGCAGAAGAGCTGTTTGCAAGAAGCGATATCGACGCCGTCTACATTGCGACGCCCCATCAGTTCCATTGCGAGAACGTCAAATTGGCGGCGAGTTATGGCAAGCACGTTATCGTCGAAAAGCCAATGGCTCTGACGCTTCCAGATTGTGACGCAATGATTGCAGCGGCCGAGGCGGCGGGTACGGTATTGGTGGTTGGGCATTCACACGGTTTCGACTCGACCACGAAGCTAGTCAGCGAAATCGTGGCAAGTGGCCGGTTGGGTCGTCTGCGCATGATCCTCACCTTCAACTATACGGATTTTGTATACCGCTTCCGCCGACCAGAAGAATTGGACACCAGTCTAGGCGGTGGCATTATTTTTAATCAAATCCCACACCAGATCGATTTTGTTCGCACGGTTGCCGGTGGTGTAAGGGTTACGGGCGTCTCTGCTGTAACCGGGCAGTTCGATCCGGGGCGCCCAACTGAGGGCGCCATGATGTCCCTTCTTGAGTTAGAAGGGGGTATCTATGCCACGCTAGTTTACAGCGGCTACGACCATTTCGACAGCGATGAGCTACACGGCTGGATTGGCGAAGGAGGCCAGACCAAAGAGCCGCGCCACGGAAAGACGCGAGCGCAACTACGATCTGTCGCCGATCCCGCGGACGAAGCTGCGATGCGCGGAAAAGTATATTCCTACGGTGGGTCTCTCTGGAAGCAACTTGGCTTCCGAGGTGATCGAAGCGATCATCCTCATTTTGGCATGGCGATAGTCACGTGCGAGCGAGGCGATATCCGCCCCGTTCCTGGCGGTGCCATGGTGTATGGCGATGGAGGTCCAGAGTTCGTCAAGCTCGATCCGCCGCGCGCTGGCGGCGGTAGGAGCGAAGTGCTCGACGAACTATGCGCGGCAGTCCGCGATGGTCAGCACCCAATGCATGACGGTGCGTTCGGACGCGAAACGCTCAGAGCGTGCTCAAACATTTTGCTCGCCGCGGCTGCAGGCCTTCCCGACGTGGGAACCTGGCGCGAGTAGTTATTCAAAGAGGAACATTGCAATGTACGGTGAAGTAAAAGTGTTCGATATACACGGCCATGTTTCGGCGCCGATGCACGGGACACCTGCGCTGGCGATGATGTTGGCCTCGAATACGCCATTGAGCATTGACCCGCGCAAAGCGGTGGACCCACGGCTGAATCTTACCGAAGAGGCATGGTCCGAGTCGGTTGGCCGGCATGTAGCGTTACTAGACGAATATAGAATAGACGCACAACTCATCGGTCCACGACCGTTTCTGATGCTCGGCTGGATGAGCAGCCACTTGCTACCGCAATGGACTCGCTACGTAAATAACGCGATCGCGAAACAGGTGTCCCTCGCGCCGGATAGATTTATTGGCGCCGCGCAATTACCGCAAAATGCAGACGCGGACGATCTGGCCCATTGCCTTCCCGAACTGGAAAGATGCGTCCACGAACTAGGTTTCAAGGCGGTCTACCTTAGCCCCGACCCAACCGGCGATCGCCGGTCTCCTGGAATGGACAAGCCATACTGGCATCCCGTGTACAAAAAGTGCCAAGAACTTGGTCTGCCAATTATTGTCCATGGAACAAACTGTCTTGATCATCGGCTGGACATTATTCCACATAACTATCAGATCGGATTCGTTTGGGAGCAATATCTAGCTACCCAGTTATTCAGTCATGGTGATGTATTTGAGCGATTTCCTGAGCTCAAAGTTCTGATCTGTCACTGCGGCGGTGCCCTCGATAGATTTATCAAGACCGACTATCATCTTGCCCAGAAAGATCTGTCTAAGAACTTATTTTTTGATACTAACGCGCCAGAACTTAACTTTCTCGAGGCAGCGATCAAGCAACGAACGCCTGAACGAATTTGTTTCGGCACCGAAGCGCCCGGGTCTGGTGCATCTGTTCGACCAGAAACGGGAAGGCCCGGCGACGACCTAGTTCCCGTCATTGGCGCCTTCGACTTTCTAAGCGAGCACCAGAAAGTCTTGATCTTCAATACAAATCCAAAGCACGTATGCCCGGCGTTCGGGCAACTCGACCACTGAGATCATAGCGGCCGGAGTTAGTCGATGATCGACGCTGCACTGATTGAGCGAGCGAGCAAGCTCTCGTCGGCAACGATGCATGAGGCGTCGGGGCGGAGGGGTGCGCTTCCAGCCAGTATTCGCCCGATCGATCGCGCGATGCGCCTAGCTGGTGTTGCGCTGCCGGTGCGGTGTCCGCTCGGCGACAATCTTTGGATCCACCGCGCTCTCGCAGTTGCCGAGCCCTGGGACGTTTTGGTGATCGAAGCCGGTGGAGGCACGGACTTCGGCTATTGGGGAGAGATAATGGCGACGATGGCCGTTGCTCGAAGGTTAGCAGGCATCGTGATTTCGGGGGGTGTTCGCGACACACAGCAGTTGATTTCCCTAGGCTTGCCGACGTTCTCGAGCGGTGTGGCCATCCGAGGAACCGAGAAAGATCCCACCGGCGCTGGTGCCGTCGGCGAGCCTGTCAGAATGGGCGAAACGGTCGTCAAACGAGGCGATTTAATAGTCGGTGATGCTGACGGGGTAGCCTGCTTCGACGCGGCCACCGCTGCCAACTTGATCGCGAAATCTGAGGAGCGAGACCTAACGGAAGCCCTAATCATGGACGAGCTTCGAGGAGGAGCAAGCACGCTCGAAATATATCGGCTTGAGTAGCTCTATCGAGAGCAATTTATCGGCAGGGTTCACCTGCAAACGTGGTTCAACGAACAACGGGAGCACCGCAATGGCGAAGGTCGTACTAGGAATAGGAACATCTCACAGCCCACTCTTAACGATTGCTGGCGGAGATTGGCACGCGCGCGCCGAGGCCGATAGGCGTAACGGGAGCCTCACCCTGGCAGACGGCAGAATGCTATCTTACGATCAACTCGTCCAAGAAAGGGGTGAGCCGTACACGGCTGTTGCAACCTCCGAGAAATTTTCGGAGCTCGCACAGGTTAGCCAGGCCGAGCTCGACAAGCTTGGTGAAGCGATTGCAGAGGCGCAGCCCGATGTCGTTGTGATCGTCGGTGACGATCAGGACGAGCTGTACTCACCGGGTAACATGCCTGCGCTGGCCATTTTTTGGGGTCAGAAAGTAATTATGCATGCAATGCCTGATGACTTGCCGCCTTGGATGAAGTCGATGGCCAAGGGTTACGCGATGGATGCGCGGCACGAATTTGCTGGCCACCCCGAATTGGCGCTCGACATCATCAAGGGAATGATGGACCGTGGTGCAGACCTCGCGATCTGTAAGGATGTTCCGGACACCAATGAAGCTGGCTTTGGCCATGCATTCGGCTTTCCCGTCCAGCGCCTGTTCGGCGGAAAGAAAATCCCGATCATTCCTGTTATGCTCAATACCTATTTTCCGCCCAACGTTTTGTCGGCCAATCGCTGTTTCGACATTGGCGTCATGCTCCGCGAGGCGATCGAGGCGAGCAAGCTCGACCTCCGCGTTGCCATAATAGCGTCCGGAGGCCTGAGTCATTTTGTTGTTGAGGAAGAGCTGGACCGTTCCGTGGTGGAAGGGCTCAAGGATCCGACCGGAGCGGCGCTGCGCGCTTTGCCCCGAGAAGCACTACTCCAAGGATCTTCGGAAATCCTCAACTGGGTGGTAACCGCAGGCGCCGTCGCCCACCTCCCCCTGCGCTCAGCAACTTACACGCCAGTTCGCCGCACTCCAGCCGGAACGGGGATCGGCCTTGCATTTGCTACCTGGAAGAAATGACATGGTGAGGCAAAGCATCGACGTCGAGGGCTTTGGCCACGGCGGACTGCCTATTCCGGCGGCATCGCGTGTTGGCCCGATGATCATGACCGGTGGAGTTCACGGACTTGACTTAGACAACGGAGATCACGGGGACGCAGCACGGCAGATTGGGCGAATGTTCGACAACCTCGCGCGCATTCTCGCGGCGGGTGGGGCAACATTTGCCGCCGTGGTTCACATGACCATTTATCTCCGAAGTCCCGCGACACGAGCGGCGCTCAGCGAGGAATGGCTCAAAGCTTTTCCTGACGCCCACTCGCGGCCTGCACGACATACTCTGGTCTATGACCACCTGCCTGAGCCGATGCAAGTGCAGTGCAGCGCCACTGCTTACGTCGAGGACTAACGGTCGTGAAAGCAGTCGTCGCGCGACTTTTGGCGCTTGATACGCCGAGTGTATCTGATGCTCTCGACAAGCTTGGTCTGCCGGGAGCGATCTTCGGTGTCGGCCCCATGACCGTTCAATCAGCGATCGCTGGGCCGGTCGTAACGGTAAAGCTCGGCGCCCCGCTCGCAAATCTGCCCAAGCGGCACCTTGGTGCCGGCGCCATAATGTCGGCGGAAGATGGCGACATCATCGTCGTCGAGCATCGGGGCCGTATTGACGTATCGGGGTGGGGCGGGCTGCTGTCGCGAGGTGCCCTAGCTAAAGGCGTCGCAGGCGTCCTGATCGATGGCGCTTTTCGGGATGTCGATGAGGCGCGCTCGCTTGGCTTGGCGATCTATGCTCGCGCTGTGGTTCCCATAACAGCACGCGGACGAGTTGCGGAGCACGGCTTCTCCGTGCCGATTACCTTCGCCGGGATCGCCGTTAGTCCGGGTGATTACGTGCTCGCTGATGGCAGCGGTGTCGTCTTTCTAGCTCGCGACAACGTCACGTCGATCCTCGCGGAAGCTGAGGCGATCTACAAGCGGGAGCAATTGATGGCTCGGTCGATCGAGCAGGGAGAACCGATCGGCGACGTATTGGGAGCTAATTACGAAGACATGCTCAAAAGGGATTGAAATAGACATGCAGAATATTGCCGAGAGATTGCGTGATGCGGGGACGACCGCCTTGTCCGACGCACTGGATCGGTTCGGTATTGCGGGCCAAGCTATCGGCATCCTTCCCGTCGCTAGATCCATGCGGTTTGCCGGCAGGGCATTCACGATACGGATGCTCCCAGTTGGCACCAGCGGCGGCTCCGTCGGTGATTACATCGACGACGTCGCAGCGGGCGATGTGGTCGTAATCGATAATGATGGAAATATGGGAGCGACGGTTTGGGGCGACATTCTCACCTGGGTTGCGAGTGAGCGCGGAATCGCTGGAACCGTTATCGACGGTGTGTGTCGCGATTCTGATCGTTGCGTCGAGCTGGGCTATCCTGTGTTCGCGCGCGCCAACACAATGCGAACAGGCAAAGATCGTGTCACTGCGGACGCCTACAATGTCGCCGTCCAGATTGCCGGTGTCAGGGTCAGTCCTGGCGATTGGATCGTCGGAGATTCCGACGGCGTGGTCGTAATTCCCGCGAAAAAAGTCGAAAAAATTGTTCAAGTCGCTGAGGAAATAGAAAAAGTAGAGGCGATGATAAGGCAGAAGGTGAGTCAAGGCCTGACACTCGCACAAGCGAGAAAAGATCTTGGTTATCACTCGCTCCAAACGAAGCGTTAACAACAGGAATATCAATAAGGGGAGAGGAACGATGAAAGGTGCTCTGCTAACTACGGTTCTTCTAGCTACTTGCTCGACGGCAACGCTAGGCAACTCCGCATTCGCACAGGACGCCCCGCCGCTGCCTCAAGCGCAACCAGACGATTCCCAAGCGGACATCGTTGTGACGGCGCGAAAGCAAGGCGAAACCGTCCTGCGGGCGCCCGCTTCGATCACCGTACTAACTTCCGACAATCTGAATTCTAGTAACATCTCTAAGGCAAATGAACTGACTGGCATCGTTCCCGGATTAGTACAAACCAATGGCAATGGCAGCCTGCCGGCGACGACTTTTCGTGGCTTAGGGACGAATTCGTCTGTACCAAGCGCCGAGCCTTCAGTCGCATATTTTGTGGACGGAATATACTTCAGTCATCTCCGCGACTACACTTCTCCTGTATATGATATTCAACAAGTCGAGCTTATAAAAGGAACTCAATCGACACTTCTTGGCAAGAATACTAGCGTCGGCGCGATTAGTATCGTCACAAATAGGCCAACGAAGGACTTCGCGAGCACCCTAAAATACACGCATAGCTTTGAGATAAATGGCAATCGACTTGAAGGGTTCGTCAATATTCCGCTTGGCTCCAGCGTTCAGGTGAGGGCTTCCTTTCTCGCAAATAACGAAGAAGGGATGGTGTACAATCTATTTCGTCGCCAAAATGAACCAAGGCTCCGTGACATTTCTGGGCGGCTGGCCATTGCCTGGCAGCCAAGCGATGGCGTAGACATACTATTGAGATACCAGCACGACGATCGCGATCAAAAAGGCTTTCAATGGGAGCTACTGCAGGATCCTAGCGGGACTGTTTCTCGCTGGGCTGCTACATTCGGACAAATTCTGAACACAATACCAGATCGCATTAGTAATTCCGGTTCGGCTGCCCTCGGGGGAACAACAGCTGGCCCCGAGGAATTCGAGAAGCAGCACACGAATAGAATTAATCTGCTTGCGACATTCGATATTGCTGACTTCAAGCTGACTCTCCAGTCAGGCTATCATGCTTGGAGGAACCCTCGGTATACAGACCTCGATCAGACAGCGGCGAACCTCTTTGGTGTTCAGGAGAATGAATACACAAAATCGTTTACACAAGAAATTCGGTTAAACTCGCCGTCTGGCGGTAGGTTTAGCTATTTAGCTGGTGCTTTCTATTATTGGAATAATTGGGGCAACAATCCTATTTCTGGCGGCTCTAATAGTAATACCGCTGGCTTTCCGATTACCGGTATTGCTAATACGCAGTTAACGCAAAATACGAAGGCAATCTCAGCGTTCGCGTCTGGCAGCTACGACATACTTACACAGCTGACGGTCGATGTGGGCGTGCGCTACACTAATGAGCGTAAGTCCGGAACCATGGCGAGGCAGTCAACCGGAGTATTAGGGTTAGTATCCTTACCGTCTCTTCCGTTGACCGAACTGCAGAGGCTGGAAACGAATAACGTCGATTATAGTTTTGGAGTTCGCTACAAGCCCAGCAATGATTTATTGTTATACGCGACTTATTCGCGAGGTAGCAAAAGCGGAGGCTATCAGGATGGAGCGGCGCTTCCAAGTTTAGCTCCATATGCGCCTGAAACAGCTCTTTCCACGGAAGTGGGCATGAAGCTGTCGTTCAATGGAGGTTTCTTCGCTGCAGCGCTATTCAATACTGAGGTCAAGGACTTCCAGAATAACTACACTGCTACCATCGGAGGCGTTTCACGTGCGCTGATAGGCAACGCGGATATCAGATCGCGCGGCTTCGAGATTTCCGGTTCGAAGCGCATTGTTACGGGTTTACGCGTAAACGGCAGTCTTGTTTACGCGGACGGTACTTATTTGAAAAATTTCCCCGCAGATGGCTCGGTGGCTCTAAAGGGGCAACCGCTTACGCGAAATCCAAAATGGTCTGGACAGGTCGAACTAACTTATGATCGCAAGGCTTCTGAAAAGGTGGATATCTTCGGTTCGATAAAGTTCGATTTCGCGAGCAAAGCAATATTGCAGTCTTTGATCACTCAAGCAATTGCACCTGTGATGAAAGCGCATCAGACGCTCAATGCCAGCTTCGGCTTACGCCTCTTCGATGGATTGGAGATCAGCGCGATTGGAACGAACCTGACCGACGCGAAATACGTGACCTTTGCAACAGGCATCAGTGGGTCTGGCGGAGCCTATGCAGGATCGGTCATCCGCGGACGTGTGATAGCCCTTCAGATCGCCCACAAATTTTGAAGATGTCGGTTGGCGTTATCTACTTGCGGACGTTTGTGCTTTATTCGCGGCCGCATTTAGTCATGCGCTGACAGAGATAACCTCGAATCAGGGTAGCACTAGGCTATCGAGACGAAAGGATGTGCCGTACGGTGACAATGCGTGACGTATTTTCGCTGGTTGTGGATGACATCCGCCAAGAGGCGGAAGATGTAAAATCATTCTACTTAAGGAATAATGCTTCGGCACCTCTACCAGATGTAGATCCTGGCGCGCATGTCGAGCTGATTCTTCCAGATGGCAGACTGCGGAGTTACTCACTATCGAATATGCCAGATCATAGGGGCTTGTACAGACTTACGGTGGCACGTGACCGGGGAGGTAGTGGCGGTTCAATTTACATGCATGATAAAGTGCGAGTTGGTGATGTCGTTCAAGCCAGCTCGCAGGTGAATAATTTTAAGTTGAATGTTGATGCCCCCAGTTCGTTGTTTATCGCCGGAGGCATAGGCATAACGCCGTTCGTCCCGATGATTGCGTCGTTGAACGAGTTGAGGCGGCCATGGCGGCTAATATATAGTGCGCGTACCCGTCACCGCGCGGCGTTGTTGAATGATCTTTCCCAGCTAGAGGCCGCCGGCGTTGGCCAAGTAGAGTTGAACTTCAACGAAGAACCCGGCGGTGTCCTGTTGAATATCGCGAAAATCATAACCGAGCTGCAGCCGGAGCAGCACGTATATTGCTGCGGCCCTGAGCCAATGCTTGATTCATTTCGGTCGGAGGTATCGGCCAAGGGGATCGCGGACAGCAGAGTACATTACGAGTATTTTAAAGGCAACGTTGATGCAGCAACAGACGGCAACTTCGATGTATTATGCTCACGTAGCAACCTTACAGTTCATGTGAAAGCGGGCCAGACGATACTTAACGCCCTTACCTCAGCAGGCATCGACATTCCATTTGCTTGCTCTGAAGGTATATGCGGCTCGTGTAAAACCAAGGTAATTGAGGGAATTCCAGATCATCGCGACCTGATATTGAGCTCTACTGAACGGAATAAGAATAATGTAATGTACGTATGTTGCTCGGGCTCGAGAAGTCAGCGTCTAGTGTTGGATTGCTAGGTGGCCATTGCGATTTGCCCCAAGCCCAGAATGCGCACCCGCATACCCTACTGGTCGCGCCAACCGAGGCCCAGAGCTTTTTGAAGGGCCACATAGGATCGCACAAATTGCCCTTGGGCCTCTATGCGCGTCCCCTCAGCCGCGACAGCCGCGCGTTGCGCTTCTATCGAGGAGGTCATCGGTACGACGCCGCGGTCGTATCGTTCTGCTGCAAACCGTGCCGATCGCCGCGCGCCCTCGACGTTGCGATATGCCGATAGCAGATTTGCGCGCAGATTGCCGAACCGAGAAAGGCTCGTCTCGGCATCGGACAGCGCGGCCAGGACCGCCTTGCGGTATTGAGATTCCGCTTCATCGCGCCCAGCCCGCGATTGATCGACCCGCGCCCGGTTACGGCCGAAGTCGAGGAAGCTCCAGTTGATGCGCGGCAGGAGCAACGTGGAGACGCTGTCCGTATCAACCACATCGCCAATGTTGGGCCCGCCGAGCCCGATGATCCCCATGATACTGACCGATGGAAACTGACGGGCGACGTCGACGCCGATTTGCGCTGTGGCTGCGGCGAGCTGCCTTTCGGCGGCACGGACATCCGGTCGACGACGCAGCATAGCCGCCGGGTCGCCGATCGTGACGCTGGCGGGGATCGTCGGGATTGCGCTAGGCGCAGCGAGCGCCGCATCATGCGCGCCAGGCTCGTCGCCGGTGAGTAGTGCCAACTGGTCCAGCGTCACCGCGATCTGACCTTCGAGCGGCAGCAGGCTTCCCTGCGTCCGGTTCAGTTCCGTTCGCAAGCGGACGACGTCGTCGACCGACGAGGCACCTCGGCTCTCACGCTGCTCCAGCAGTGTAAGAGCGCTGGCCTGCAGCGCTGCGGATTGACGGGCGAGGCCAAGCCGTTGCTGCAGTTCACGGAGTGTCACGTAATTGCTGGCGATCTCGGCGGAAAGCCGCACTTGGGCGTCGGCGAGCTGCGCCTCGGCCGCGTCTGCCTGCGCGGCCGCGCTCTGGGCGGCCCGGCGACGGCCGCCGAAAAAGTCTATCTCCCAGGACGCGTCTAGTCCGACGTTGTAGAATTCCGCTTTGATGCGGTCATCCTGCTGTCCTTGAGTTGGAAGTGCTAGCGATCCAGGCGGCAGGTCGGCGACGATGGCGGTTCCCGTCGCCGAGACGGAGGGAAGCCGGTTGGCGCGCTGTTCCCGAACGGCGGCGCGTGCTTTTCGGACGCGCGACTCGGCGGCAGCGACGTCGGGGCTCGCAGCCAGGCCGCGTTCGATCAGCGTGGTGAGCAGCGGGTCGGACATCGCCTCCCACCACTTGGCCAAGGGAGGCTGCGGTGAGGTCAGCAGAGGGTCGGCGCGGCGAAATGTCGCGTCTGGACGCTCGGCGCTCGCGACGGGTCTGGGACCTGCATAATCGGGACCGACAGTGCAGCCTGTGAGTGCGAGGGAAGCTAGGATCAGGTAACGGGTCATCAGTGCATCGCCATCTGGGTGCCGGAAGGAATCGGCCGGAGGAAGAGCGCCAGTGGTGTGGTGATGGCGATTGCGACACCCAGCACGAAGTAGAGGTCATTGTAGGCCATCACCGTTGCCTGCCGAAGCATCTGGCCGGCCAGCTGCCGATATGCCCCGGCTTCGCCGCCCGAGCTCGCCATCGCGCGGGCGAACCACTCCTGCGTCGTGACGGCGTTCGTCGACATCGTTTCCGCGAGGCGGTTGAAGTGGAGAAATGTTTGCCGGTCCTGCAGCGTCGCCATCAGCGCAAGTCCAATAGAACCGCCGAGATTGCGGCCGGCGTTGAACAGTGCCGAAGCGTCGCCGGCATCTTCCTTGGACACAGCGCTGATCGCCGCCTGATTCAGAAACATCATAGCAAAAATCTGACCGAACCCGCGGACTAATTGGGAGGCGATCATATCGCCTCCAGACGTGTCCGCAGTCATGCTCCAATCCATGACGCAGCTTATGGCGATCAGAACCATGCCAACGATTACGGCGAGCCTGACGTCAAGATATTTGAACGCCAATGGCAGAAACGGCATCAGGAGGAGAGCGGGCACCCCCAGGAAGAATACAACTTCGCCAGATTGTAGAGCGCTATAGCCGGCCATCACCGCTAAGAACTGCGGAATAAGGAATGTGACGCCATAGAGTACCACTCCAATGACGAGGCTGAGTACGAACACACTGCCAAAGGCGCGGCTGAAGATCAGCGTCAGTTTCAGAACGGGCTGACTAGCCCTTACTTGACCGAATGCGATCAGCGCGAACCCAAAGGCAGTAGCAACGGCCAGCTTGACGATCATGGCTGATTCGAACCACATCTCACGCTGGCCCTCCTCGAGCATAACAGTGAGCGAGCCGAGGCCGATTGCTAGGCCGGCGATGCCGAGCCAATCAGCGTTCCACAGCTGGTCGAGCCTCATCCGCTCGTGGCCGAGTCCGAACAGGAGCAGGATCGCGAGGCCGGCGCAGACGGGCACATTCAGGAAGAAGGCGTAATGCCAGCTGTAATTGTCGGTAAGCCAGCCGCCGATGATTGGCCCCAGCACCGGACCGAGGATCGCAGTCCCGCCGAACGCGGCAGTGCCGATCGGCTGTTGCGATGGCGGCAACCGGGTGGCGATAATGGTCATGGCGGTGGGGATCAGGGCGCCGCCTGTGAACCCCTGGCCGACGCGCCCGGCGATCATCATTGGCAGGGATATCGACAGACCGCAGACGATCGAGAAGCCGGTGAACGACACAGCAGCCGCGAGGAGGAAGTTCCTAAGGCCAAGCAGGCGAACGAGGAAAGGACTGAGCGGGATCATTACGATCTCGGCGACAAGATAGGAGGTCGCCACCCATGTGCCTTCTGTGCCGCTGGCGCCGATCTCGCCCTGAATTGTCGGCAATGCCGCGTTCACGATCGAGATGTCCAGCAGCGCCATGAACGATCCGATCGTGCCCGCTGCGACCGCGAGCCAGTCGCGCGCGCTCGCGCGTTCGCGCGTCATTGTCGGCTGACCTGCGCCCCGACGCGCCTCATTCGTTCCCCCTCCTCCTCGATGCGCTTGCGGCTGCCCTTCGCACTGATGGTGTCTACGGTTACTTCGACTGATAGGCCGGGACGCAGCACCTTGCGCGCTTCTGGTCCAGCCTCGATGCCAATGCGAACGGGAACGCGCTGCACGATCTTCGTGAAGTTCCCGGTCGCGTTCTCTGGCGGCAGCACGGAGAACTGAGCGCCGGTTCCGGGCGCAAAGCTCTCGATCCGGCCGCGCAGTTCGGCACCGTCCAGCGCGTCGACCTTGATGGTGACAGGCTGGCCAACTCGCATTAACGCGACTTGAGTCTCCTTGAAATTCGCCTCGACGTAGAGCTGGTTCTCGGGAACGATCGACATGAGCTTGGTCGCCGGTTGCACGAACTGGCCGACTCGGACCGACTTGTCGGCGACAACCCCGTCGATGCTGCTGCGAATCTCCACCGCGCCGAGGTCGGTCGAGGCGCGGTCTAGCTGTGCCCTCGCGGTCTCGCGTTGGGCGACCGCTTGACCAATCCGCGCGCCCTGCGTGTCAAGCGCCCGTTTCGCAGCCACCAACGCCGCGCGCTGGGCGCGAAGGTTCGCAAGTGCCCGGTCGCGCTCAAGCACCAGACCCGCCAAGCGCTCGCGTGATTCCGCGCCGGAGCGGGCGAGCGGCTCGTAGCGCCTGACCTCTGTCTCCGCGGCATCAACGGCGACCTTGGCGGCAGTAACCTGGGCGTCCGACTGCGCCATGGCGGCACGCTGCTCATCCAGCGCGCTGCGGGCGGTGCGGATGCCCGCATCGGCGGCGGCGACCTGCGCCCGCGCCTGGTCGACGCTGGCGCGGTAGTCCCGCGAGTCGAGCACGGCGAGCAGCTGCCCTCGCCTCACTGGCTGGTTGTCACTGACCAATACCCGCTCGATGTAGCCGCCGAGTTTCGGAGCCACGGTAACGAAGTCGGCGCGCACATAGGCGTTGTTCGTCGACTGGCGATACTGGCCGCGTTCGCGGTAGTCCGCATACCAGAGCGCCGCCACGACAACGCCCGCGATGAGCGCCGCAATGAGAATATATCGGATCAGCGGCTGCTGCTTCAGGAGGCCGGGCTTCTCCACGGCGGGTTCGCCGACACCACCGTCTTCGCCTCTTATCGCACCGTCTTTCCGGTCGGTCGCGTGGTCGTCAGCTTCGATGTCATCGGGATTAGCCACTAATCGCTCTTGAGATATGTAAACCGAACCGTATCATAGCCGTTCGGGCGGCAGGACGCCAGCCCACAATCTTTCGGAGTTAGCCAATGCCGCCGGAAAGTATTTTCGCAACGCTCCACCGCGCGGTCGCTCACGCGACATGCACCGTGTGCATCCTCGCGCAGACACCTGCGGCAGCGCAGTCCGCCGAGCGTGGAGACGACGACCGCTCGCGGGTCACGATCGGCGTAGGCGCAGCCACGCTGCCCGACTATGAGGGCGCGGATCGGAACAGCGTCACGCCTGGAGCCGTCATCGTCGGTCGCCTCGATGGCCACGACTTTTTCACGCGTGGAACGCAGCTCTACGTCAATCTCGTTTCCAGCGGCTCGGGTCCGGGAACCAATCTCGAAGTTGGCGTGATCGGTGCGGTGCGGCTCGATCGTACCAACAGGGTCGCCAATCCACAGGTCCGCGCGCTGGGCAAGATCGGAACTGCCTGGGAAGCCGGCGGCTACGTCGGAGTCAGCCGGACCGGGGTCGTCACCAGCGAGTACGACACACTCACGATGCGCGTCGCCTATGTGCATGATCTCTCTGGTGTCTATGACAGTTACGTCGTTACGCCGCAGGTCAATTACACGACACCGCTTTCACGCCGGACGCTCGTATATGTCGGGGCGTCCGCCGACTATGTCGGCAAGGGGTATGGCCAGACCTACTTCGGGGTCACTCCCTCAGCAGCGGTGGCCAGCGGACTGCGGCCTTACTCCGTCGGCGACGGGGGCTGGAAGCGCTATGACCTGACCGCCTTCGCGATCCAGAGCATCACGGGCGATCTGCGACGCGGCCTCGGCGTTGGCGTCGGTGTTCTCTATGGCAGGATGCTCGGCCGATTTAAGCGCAGTCCGATCGTATCCGACATCGGCGACGCGAACCAGCTCGCCGCGGCAGCCGGATTAACATACACCTTCTGAAGTGCCGCGCGGCGGTGTGCGGCGCCGTCCTCTGTCATGTCGGCGCGACAAAGAATTCGAACTGTGCGGCGCAGACGACGGTCGCGGGGTGGCCCTGCGAGGCCTGGATATGGACCACCGCCACGCGACGCCCGACCCTGACAACTCGCGGAAAGGCGATCAGTCGCTCCAGGCGCATCGACGCGAGAAATTGGACGTTCGCGCTAATCAGGCGTGGAAGGTCGTCACGTTCGAGGCGTCGAGCGAGCTCGATCCCGCTCGCGAGCTCAAGGAAGGCTGTGACGGCACCGCCGTGGAGCGCCGGGACGATTGGGTTGCCGATCAGTTCTGGCGTTGGGGATAGTGTCCACGCCGCACCCGCTTCGGCAACGTCGATCATCGCGCCGAGCTTGGCCGAGAAGCCCGACGTCGTCATGCAGGCGGCGCTGTGCGGGTCCAGCGTCATCTCGCAACCGGCCTGTTCATTGCGAAAACCCCCTGCGCCGCGGCGAAAATGTCTGCGGGCCCACGGTCCCACGCCTCGGCCCGGACGAACGCCATCGTCTCCGACACTTTGTAGCAATGGGCCCAGGCCGTCACGGCGCAGGTCGCGAACGGAGCTCTCACGTGGTCGATCTTCAGATTCAGGGTGGAGATCGACAGGCCTTGTGATCGCGACATGATCGCTCCACCGCAGGCATGATCGATCAGGCTCGCAACGACGCCAGCGGCGATCGCGCCGCCGCCGTCCGTGAGGTCCGGGCGGCACGAGAGCCGCATCGAGCAGAGGCCGTCACCGAGGGAAAGGGTCTCCAGGCCGAGCTCTTTGCTCCAGGGGATGGCGGGCATTGCGTTTTCGGGGACCAATGCATTCTCCTGCCAGTGCGAAGCAGACACATTCCATCGGAACGAACACTCGGTCAACATCAGCCATCGAAAACGCAACTAATCGGTTTACATATTTGTATCCGCACGGTAGTTCGAACCAGTCCATGGAGACTAGCTCGAACCGACTGCTCGTGTTTGCCGTGGTGGGCGTATTACTGTTCACGCTGGTGGTCTTCACGCTCTGGATCGTCTCTGCCCGCAATCCCGACGGACGAGATTACCTGATCCGGTTCGACCAGAGCGTCGCTGGCATAAAGAAGGGATCCTCCGTAACCTATTCCGGAGTGCCCGCCGGGTCGGTGACGTCGATCCGCCTAGACGCGCGGGAGCCGTCAATGGTGCTCGTGACGGTCCGCCTCGACCGGAACATTCCGGTCCTGCAAGGCGTCAGGGCGTCGATCTCGCGCTCGTTTTTCAGCGGCGACGCGACCGTGACTCTCGACGGCGCAACGAAGGGCGCCCCGCCGATCGTCCAGGCCGCTGGCCAGGACTTACCTGAAATCCCCTCTAAGAAAGGAGGTTTGCTCGGATCGGGCGGCGACCCGATGGCACTCGTCGCCAAGATCAGCCGGACGGTGGACGACGTGTCGCGCAATCTCGACCCGAAGGGGCAGGAACGGCTGAGCCGCCGATTGGCGGCGCTCGCGGACAGTTCCGCCGATTGGCCGAGGCGAGCCGCGCGCGTAACTGATCGCCTGACAGGCGTGGACGGACGCGTCGCGCGTTTTGGCGAAGCGGCTGCTGGTGTCGGTCTGGGCGCGGAGCGCTTGCGAAAACGACTTGCGTCCGGGCGGGAGAAGGGGGTCGCGGGGGTGAACGACCGGTTGGTTGGCGCCCGGCGCGGCATTGAGAAGTTCGGCGACAATGTTGCTGCGACACGGCCGAAGATCCGGGCGTTCGATGATCGGCGTCGCGCCATCACCGACCGCATTCGCTCGTTCCGCTCGACGGCGCGGAATCTGCGGGAGAAGGCGGAGGACATCGATCGCGGTGGTGTCAGGCTCGGGTCACCCCGCCTACCCGATTATCGTCCCCGCGTCGGTCCGATCACCCGGCCCAGCGTCCAGCAGCCCAACCGATGAGCAAGCCGCCGATCAGGCCGGTGCCAAGCACGGGCACGAAAGCCTTGGTAATCACGGCGTCCGGCAGACTTACGAGGGTTCCGACGATTGCCCCGACCGCCCAGGTCGGCAGCGGCATCTTGACCAACGGGATGAGGAAGCCGATCGCAAATCTGCTTACGAAGGCCCCGGTTAGCGCGGCCCGCTTGTCGGCGAATGCCAAGGGCAGCATGAGGGCCACGTCGATCGCTCCGAAGACCATTCCGGCCACCACGCCAAACACCAGTGGATTCATAATTCCCCTCTGAGCGGCTTTGAGCACGGCCAACTATCGTCAGCGCGTAGATCTTGGGATCTTCAGCTTGTGACCGCCTCGGCGGATGCGGATTTCCGATTAATAGCGTATCGTGCGACTCTTCTATCGTCAACGATAGACCTGGCGCTATGGTAGTTAGAGGAGGCGAGGTTGGCGGGCCAGGCGGAGAGGATAGGGTTGGCGCGCGCGCGGCGAACCGGAAGGCCGACCGCCGCCGATGCGGTCCGGCTCACAGGTCATATTCTGAAATGCGCCCGGGACGTCTTCTTCGAACACGGCTTCGACGAGGCAAGCGCCGACATGATCGCCGCGCGCGCGCGCATCTCGAAGCGTACGCTCTACGCGAGGTTCGGCAGCAAGGCGCGGGTGTTCGAAGCCGTCATCCTGGATGAGATCGACACGCAGCTAAGGGCGCTGGAGCCCGCCGTCGACAGCAGTCTCGACGTGGTCGCTCGGCTGCAGTCAATCGCAGACGTTCTGCTGGAGTGGCTGTTGACGCCGCGGATCGTGTCGATGGAGCGTGTCGTGACTGCCCAAGCAGTCCGGTTTCCGGCGCTTGCGGCCAACATCCACGAATTCGGCTTCCAACGGGCCGTCCAGTGGGTAGGTAGCATCCTCGCGCACGCCACTGCAAAGGGAGAACTCGCACTGGCCGATCCGGTGTTCGCGGCCGAGCAGTTCGTCAATCTGGTGGTCGTCGCACCCATGCGCCGGTCGGCGCTCGGACTCGCACCTGCCGGCTACGACGCCAGCGCACGAGACCGCATCCGCCGGGGGATCGGGCTGTTCGTCGGCGGCTGCCTGCCTCCGGGGGCTCGCGAGGCGAGTGGCGGGTGAGCCGCGTGATCGACGATATCCCGCTAGGCGAGCGGGCGAGGCTGGCCGAACTCGCCCGCATCTTCGCTCGCCATGGGCTCGTTGGCCTGGCCGTTCGGATAGGACTGGAACCCGGTCGTGTCGGCGCGCCCGTGGCGCCCGACGCGCCCACGCGCGTAGTCGCCTTGCTCCGCGATCTGGGGCCGGTCGCAGTGAAGCTCGGTCAGCTGCTGGCAACGCGGGGAGATCTGCTCGGCCCGGAATGGGTCGCGGCCCTTTCAACCCTGCAGGACCAGGCGGCGCCGCTGCCGTTCGATCAGATCGAGCCGGAGCTGGTCGTGGCGCTCGGTTCACCAATCGACGACGTTTTTGCGCGTTTCGACCGCGAACCGTTGGCTGCGGCGTCCATCGCGCAGGTTCATGCGGCGACGCTGCCGGACGGCACCGAGGTGGTCGTCAAGATCCGACGCCCTGGGATCGCCGCCCGAATTGACGCAGATCTACGGCTGCTGCGCCGCCTCGCTCGATTGGCCGAACGGAGCTCGCCCGAACTGGGTCGCCTTAAGATCGACGACTTGCTGCGCTTCTTCGCCGAAAGTCTGTCGCAGGAGTTGGACTTGAGTGCGGAAGCGGCGGCGTGCGAAGACATGGGATCGTTTCTTGGCGCGTTGGGTGTGCGGACGCCCCGGTTCTTCTGGAGTCATGTCGGTCGCCGCGTGAATGTGCAGGAACGGCTGCAGGGTGGCTCAGTGCGGAGCCTTGTCAATGAAATGGAGCAAGATCAGGCATCGGCGGTGGCGCGCCAGTACGCCGACGCGGTGCTGCGGATGATTATCTTCAACGGCCGGTTTCATGCCGACCCCCATCCCGGCAACGTTTTCGTGCTGAAGGACGACCTGATCGCATTCATCGATTTCGGCGCAATCGGCACGCTGACACCCGCTCGCCGATCGGAACTCGTCGCCTTGGTCCTGGCGATTGCCGGTGACGATCCGCGAGCCGTGGCACGCCTTCTCCTGCGCTGGTCCGGGGATTATTCCGTCGATGCGGGCGCGTTGGAGCGTGAGCTAGAGGCCCTGATCGGTCAGTTCCGGGGTGCGGTGCTTGAACAGATCGACTTGTCCGACATTTTCAGCCGGGTCTTCGCCCTGTTGCGGCAATACCGGCTTGCTTTGCCGCCAGACCTGGCGCTCCTCCTCCGCACCCTGCTCACGGCGGAAGGCTTCGTGCGCAGTCTCGATCCTCAGTTCGACATTGCCGCCAGAGCGATGCCGATCGCTCGCGAACTCGCTCGTGAAAGGTTGAGCCCGGCCGAACTCGGCAGAAGCGGGCGCAGGCTTGCGGCAGGTCTCGGACGATTGGCAGCCGCTTCTCCCGAATTGCTGGACCTGGTTGAGAAGATAGCCCGGTCTGGAGCGATACCAGTCCAGGTATCGATGGATCTCCCAAGCTCGGCTAGCAGCCGGCGGCGCCCCGTGTCGGACGTCCTGGTCGCGGGTCTGCTCGTTTCCGGCGCCATAATGTCCGAGAGAAGCCCGCAAGTGGCAACGGCCATGTTCGCGTTTGCCGGGGCCGGCTTGGCGGCAAATTGGCTGGTTCGAGCCCGTAGTCGCTGAGTGGCAACTGCGCTGTAAGAAATATCGTAGGACGACATCAGCTTTGCGCCTTCCGGCATGCGCGCGCGAGACGGTCGTACAGCGCCTCTACCGGCTTCGTCTCAGCCCTATGCCTGAGGGTCGTATATATCGAGCGGGTGCTGACGATAAATCCGCTACGCGGATCCTTGCGGGAAGGATGGCGTGTGCCGGCTTCGTTCACCGCTGCTGGGAAAGTCGTTCTTGCATATCACCCTGATCGTAGGATATTGCTCGAACGGATAATAAAAAATGTACCGGAGGCACACGATCTGGATTTGATGGCGCTGCTCGACGAATTTGCCGCAATCCGCGACCGAGGATTCGCTTTCAGCCGAAGCGGATGGACTCGTGGCATTAATAGCATCGCATGCCCTATCGGCAATGAAAATGCCCCCCCTTTAGGTGCTTTGGCCTTAATCGTTCCTTCCGAGCGTCTCACAGACGAGGCGGTTCCGAAGGCCGCATTGTCGGTAATGAAGGCGACAGCGCAAATTAACGATGTGCTGTAAGACCTGTGAGCGACTGCCTCAGTAAGGTATAGCTAGCCCACGCACCGCAAGATGAAGATTGCGTATGATAAGGTAAATCAGTTCTGGAATTATCGCGTCGATCCCCCGCATCCCTGTGCCCCAACCGTCGCGCCGGGGTCGGATCAAAGCGCTGCTTATCGCGATTATCCGCCGGACGTCGTAAGCCAAGCCCGGCATTCGGCGGCAATGCCGCGTTGCTTGGCGCTCTGTAGCCACGCGACCTGCGGCTGGTGGACCGCCTGTTCGCGCGGGGGGTCAAGGACGCGCATCTGCGTGTGTTCATGACCTGCCTGATCATCGGCGCGCCCTGCGGGATCGCCGCGTTCCTGGTGTCCAGTCCCTACGTGTTCCTCGCGCTGATCACCCTGACCCATTTTTTCGCCTTCTCGTTCAATGGCTACGCGGCGGCAATGGTTCAGCTGGTTTCGCCGCCCGCCCTGCGGGGCCGGATGGCGGGACTGTTTGTCCTGATGCTCATCATCTGCGGCAATGGTTTCGGTCCGCTCAGCGTCGGTACAGCTGCGCGCCACCGAGGTACGATGCGCCGATGTAGACTTCGTCAGCGAACACGCCGGTCGGCGAGATCGCGTTGAGGTTGAATTCCGGCGTCGAAATCCCGCGCAACGAGAATTTGGGTTGCGACTCATCGCCCAGGTTGGACACGCGCAGGTTCGGCGTCTGGCGGGCGATTTCCGTGCCGGTCTCAATCTTGGCAGCCGACAGCGCCGAATTGCTCAGCACGGTCACCGACACCGGCACGTCCTGCAACCGTTCGGTACGCTTCTGCGCGGTGACGACGACTTCCCCGCTGGCCGGCTAATCGTTCGCTGTCGAAGGTACTTGCCCGGGCGGCGCCGTTTGCGCTCGCGCGATCGTCGCGGTGGAAACGCCGGCCAGCAGAACGCCAGCGATCATCACACGACACAGCATACCATGTCCTCCCCAAGCGACTTTCTTTGTCGTCCAGCCTATCCTCTCTGATGCGATCTGCAAGTATTTATTGGTCAATCGGCCAAATAATGTGTTGCGCCTCTAGACATGGCTTAGACAGCCACGCCACAACCGCGCGCATGACTGAAGCCGCGCTAGACCTCGACGCTCCCGACCGTTCCAGCCGCTCGAGGCGCGGGCGACCCAAAGACGCCGACCCGCAGGCCGCGCGGATGCTGCTGGAAGCGACTGCCGCGCTGATGCGGGAGCGGGACACGCTGGACGTATCGTTTGCCGACATCGGGCGCCGGGCCAAGCTGCCCCCCGGTCTGATCGGCTATCATTTCGGGAACAAGGAAGGGCTGCTCCTCGCCCTCTTGGAGCGTGACGTACAATGGGCGCTGTCGCGCGGAGACGCGCTGGCTCGAACGGCTTGCTCGCCGGACGAAAAGTTCAAGCGGCATTTGACCGGGATGGCGACAGCTTTCTTGCACACGCCTTACTATAGCCGCCTGCTCAATGCGATGACCCGCGACACCCCGCCGGAGCGGGTCCGCGAAATTGCCAACCGCCTGATCCGCCCGCTCGTCGATGCGCAAAGCGCCATCATCGATGAAGGCGTTGCAGCCGGAATTTTCCGACCGGTCGATAAAATGCTGACCTATTTCGCTGTCCTCGGTGCCGTGGAAGCGCTGTATTGCTCACGTTTTATTCTTGGATCAGTATTCGGCATACAAAACATCGATCGGGCCTTGCATGAGGAAAATGCTAGGGAGATCGGTGGATTGTTACTGACCGGCCTCTTGAAAGTTTAAAGAAAAGAGAATTGAGGCCCAGTTGATAACTTCCATTGGGCGACACATTGGAATTGTTACGTTTTCCGCTGGCAGGTGGTCGCCCCGCACCGATCTCCGTTCAACTATCCCGACATCGTAAGCCGGATCCAACAGTCTTCCACGACCGTGCGCTGCTTTACGCTCTGCAGCCAAGCCGGTTGCGGCTGCCCGATCCTCGATCCTTTCCAAAATCGACCGGTCAGGACCGCGTGCACATGCGGTTTCTTGACCCACCCGCCCCGCTCGTCGGCAAGCGCGTGGATCGCATAGTCGGCGATCATGCCGTTCGCGACGATCGCCCGATCGAGCCATTCGAGCACGGTCTCGTTCCAGACTTCGCGGCGGACGTTGGTCGGCAGCCATCCCACCGCGTGGAACGCGACCGGTGCCGTCGGACGATCGCGGGCCGCAGCCGCATCGGCGGCCCGCCATAGCTGGAGCCCCGCGAGCGCGTCCGCCTCGCAACCGATCGGCCCCCGCCTTCCGTGCTCGACCAAGTCGGGACATGACGCCAGCTTGCCGGCGAAATCGGGTGTAGCTCCAAAAATGTCCTCGCCGTTGCGGCGAACGATGTAGAGCGCGTTCGCGGTCGCGGACCAGAATGTACGGCTGGCGTCGGCATGGACGCCATTCGACGGATGAATGATCGGCGTGATATCCATGCCGAGCGGCTCGACCGCATCGAATGCGGCGAGCGGCGTCGCCTTTGGCAGCTTGATTGCTTCGTGGATCATGGTGGTTTCTCCTAAGAACTTGAACATTGCTGTCGGCGGGATCGGCCGGCGGTGCTTTGGTTTGGAAATCAACTACGGTTCGCCAGCCACGTCGCGAATGCCGCGCTTGCAGCCTCTGTCGTGCCGTTGCCGTCGGCGAGCCACAGCTTCCAGGCGGCGATGACCTGCGCGCTGACGTAGTCGCGCAACCACGCCGTGTTGCCGAACGCCCATGCACTCTCGACATCGGCATCGCCGATCGCGGCACACTCGATGTCGCGAGCGCCAAGGATCTCCGCCAGCGGCGGTGCTCCGGCGCCGCCATACGGTGCCGCGAGTTCGACGCTGAGCGCGGTCGTCAGCTTCGTCAGCCGATCGAGGAAGACGCGACCGAGCTCGGGATCGCCGCTTGCCCCCGCGTCGAGGAGCGGGGCGATGACCGCATCGGCAAGCTGCCAGCCGATCACGATGCCGGTATCGGGCATCGCCGTCGCCGCCCAGCGCAGCAGCACATCCTCGCTGTCGCCGGCGCCGATCGCGCCGGTCTCGATCGTAAAATGCCATTCGTGGTCGGGGCCACGCTCGGCGATCAGCATCCCGATGGCGGCGAGGTGCGTGCCGGCCGGGCAGGTGCCGGCGCGGCTGGCCGGAACGGTGACGCTCGCGACCGCAAGGGTAACGAAGCGGCAGATGTCGTTGGTCATGGATCAGGTCCTTCGATGGACGCGCGGAAATGCGCCGCCGACCGGAGTCGGCGACGACAGCGCGCCAGGTTGTCTGGAGTGGGCCGCGCGGCGGCCGTGTCAGCGGATCAGAAGATCGGACGGTCGCAAGCGAAAGCGCGTTCGTCGGCCGCGATTTGCACGCGCCGCTCAGCTGCCGCGAGCGCGTGGCTGACGGCGAGATGAATCGCGCGCGGACGTGCCCAAAGCGACGGTCGGCAGACAGCGAACGGCATCAGGTGAGCCAGATGCGGCGTGGTCTCGATCCAGGTCGCGAGATCGGCGAGCGGTCGAGCGATGAGGCGTTCGTCGCTTGCTCGCCCTGCCGCCCAGTGCAGCCACAGAACGTAGGTGGCCAGCACGTCCTCCTCGACATAGCGGACGATCGTATCGATGTCGCCCGCACGCCACAGGCTCGCGACGTCCGAGCCGTGGACCGAAGTCTTCACCGGAATACCAAGCCGCTCGCACAGTTCGGCCAGCGGCACGCGGCGGGTGCCGCCGTAGCCGCTGAACTGGTCGGCGAGATCGCAGTGCCGCGCGCCGTAGCGCGGCGCATGCGTGTGTGCCGCTAGCCCCGCGAGTTCGAACTGCTGCGCCGCGAGCGCACCGATCTGTAGGACCGGAAGGTCGAACCCGCGGCCATTGTATGTGACGCTGGTCACGCCATCGGGCAGCAGCCGATCGACCGCTGCATAGAAGTCCTCTTCTTCTCCCGCTCGGCAGACCAGCGTTTCCAGCGCGAAGCTGTGATGCCCGCCGCTGGCCCAGTCCGCACGGAGGAATGATGCGGCCACGGGTTTGTGCCGTGGCCACGGTGGGAAGCTGCCGTCCTCCGGTTCGACATCGACGACGGTCTCGATGTCGAACGCGACGACATGCTCGGTGGCATGATCGTCGCTCGGACGTTTGGGGTAGAAAGATCGCATGCAAAGTCCTTTGCCGAAGGACGTGCGCACCTGCGTGCGCACGAATCGAAAGGTTCGAGAGCGAGGAGCGCGGGAACCCGCGTCTCCATTTTCCTCTCTTCCCTTCCGATCACTTCTGCTGTTCCTGTCTCCTCTGCTTCTGCGGAGCGGCCTGGCCGCGTCCGCCCACCCCGCCTGCGGGGCCGCTTTTCCCGCGCCGGCCACAAACTGGCCGGTCCGCGGGGTCGGGTGCAGCCGGTCCGGATCATTCGTTTCTCCTGTTTAGCGCGTCGGTCCCGTGCTCCAGTCGATCGGCGCCCGGCTGGCCGGCGATCGAAGAGCGATGTGGTCTCGAACCGACGAGGCGATCGGCTCGGGCCAGGTAGGCCTGCCCTGCTCGCGGCTGAGTTTCACCGTCTCGGTCACCAGGTCGGCGACCCGGTTGTTACCGCGCCAGCCGTGCAGCAGCGGTGCCATCAGCGCCGGAGCGCCGGCGTTCGCCATCAAACGGCCGTCCGCGGCGAGTTCGATCGCGCGCGGGTGATGCGCGGCCAGGTCCAGCAGCATGAGCAATTGGGCGGTCGGTTTGCCGCTCGCTCGATCGAAGGCGACGATCCGCACATCCGGCAACTCGCCGTTGAATAGCGGCGCCGGCGTGTCGCGCAGACCACCGAACCCGTCGGGGACAGGTTCGGAATACTCGGTGCGACGGTCTTGACGCGCCGCGTCCCGCGTCGGCCGCGACCGGCGATTGGCGTCGTGTGACGCCTGCACCTGCTGCTCGATCACGGACACGTCGCGTCTGAATCCGTCGTCCATGGCCCAACGATCGAGACGTTTGAGCAAATCCGTCTCAAGGTCGCTTGGCCAGAAGCGCGACCCAGTACGCGAGAAATCCAGCGGCCGCTTCATCGCCGTCTCCGCCAGCGCCGCGATTGCTCGCTGCTGTGAGCCGCGAATGCCGCCCAGCTCGCGCTGGATATCCGGTCGGGCGAGCCAGCCGTCGGTCAGACCCAAGGCATGGGCCTTGGCGCCGTCGATCTCGAGCGGCACGCCACCGCCATAATCGGCGACATAGAGATCGAGCGACTGGATCCGGTCGAGCCGCTGACGATCAACCGGGTTGAGCGGCGCGTCGCGCGGCTCGGATGGCACGGAACGTGGGTTGGCCTCGTACCAGCTCCGGGTTTCAAGCGCTCTCCGCGTGGACCAGCCGGTCATCGACAGAGGTAAGATGCGACGCTCGTGACGACCGCCCCGGGCACTTGCAGGCGACTTGGCGAGACCGCCAGTCGGGCGGATGCCTTCGCATGCTTGATCCGCCGGCAGGATGGTCCTGTGCAATCGCTTTCGCTCGCGCGCCTTATCCGCCGCGGCGCGCTCGCGCGCTCGGTGTGCGGCCGCCAGCGCGTCGAGCATTCGCGCAAGCTGGTCGCCGAATGGATCGGCCGCGGCCGTGGTCGGCGCACGTTCGAGGCGAGGCCATTCTTTGTCTTCCTTCGCTGCTTGCGACCGACGGGCAGGTGTGATGATGGCGCCGCCGACTCGCTCCAGTTGCGGCACCGCGGCGATAGCCTGGGAAACGACCAGCGGTATTGATGCGGTGAGGCGCGACATTGGCGAAGGCAACGCATGGTAGCCGGGGGTCTGCGAATGAGCGAGGCGCGGTGCAACCGGGATGCTCGTCGAAACCGCCAGGCGGACTTGGGTTTCTGCGACACGCACGTTGTCCGCCGCCGTGGCGAGCGCCTTTGGCGACAGCGACCCCCTGCCGGAAGGTGTCGCAAGACGTCGGATTGGCTCGTCAGCCCCCACACGACTGGACGGGACATACAGGCGCTTGGCGGCAATAAGCTCCGAGTTCGATGTGGCCGCCACGACCGGATCGAGCGAGCGTGTCGTCGAGAGTGGCGCAGGCGGAGGTGATAGTCGAGACGGAGCCAGGTGCCCCCGTGCTTGGTGGTCAGCGATGGCGACCAGCTTGGCCGATGCTGAGAGCGCAGACGCGTTTACCCCCATCCGGTTAGCCGCCCTGTCGCGAACATCGACGTTTGCAAGGATCAGCCGCTGCGACGTGCGATAACTGTCGCGCGGCACGGCAGGTGCGAGGAGTCTCTCGACGTTAAGAGGGACCGGTCGCGCCGCAAGCAACCTTCGCGCTGGCACGCTGCGCTTGGCCGAGCGCGCCACTGCGGCCAGCGCGGCATCGCGGACCTTGGTCAATGCCTCGATCTTCTTTTCGGCATCGCGGACCGCGCGGCGCGCGGCGTTGCGCACGCTCTTGATACGGTTGCGCTCGTGCGCCCAGACATACTCGCCGCGCTTGAGCATAGCTGCCCGAGCTTCGCCGAGATGTTCACCTGCCTCGAGATTGAGGCCACGCGCGCCGTAGCCCAGACCCGTGTAGGCGCGATTGCTGCGCGCCTGCTCGGCCGCTGCCGTCATCGAGTGCGCCCAAAGATGTCTGAGCAGCTGCACGCCGTCCTTGCCGTCGAGCTCGCCCCGAACCTCGTCGGCGATCTCCCATTCGTAGATAGCGACGCGCCGCATCGGCCGTAGCGAGAAGCTGATGTGCGGATGAAAATTGCGCTGGTCGCCATCGGGTGACGGTTTGTGCAGGACCGCGGAATACGGCAGCCCGAGCGGCTCAAGGACCGTCTCGCAGAAATGCCGGACCGCGAAGGCCATCTCCTCGATGCTCATATCGGCGTCGAACGGAGCGATCGCACGGATCTGGATCTTGGCGTTTTTCCGGACGCTGGCATCCTCCAGCGCCTGCCAGCCGGCACCGACCTCCACCCAGTCATCGCCCATGTTGGTGATGATGATCGGCTCGCCGCTCGCGTCGAGCAACACCGCCTCGTCGCGCACGTCATATTCCCAGTTGTCGCGCGCGGCGCCGCGGTAGAAGCCCGGCGACTTGCGCCCGAGATAGCTCTGCTGCCAGATGATGCCGCGCATGCCGTGGTCGTCGATGACCCACGACGACGCTGTGGTGATAGAAACCGGTCGCCGCGATTGTTCCTTCACCGGCGTTGCCGTGACACGTTTCTCGACCGGCGACGTATGCGTGCTCGGCTTGTCAGGCCGCACCCGTACCTTGAATCGGGCGGCATAGCGGATGAGATCGCGATCAAGCTCGGCAAGTTCCTGCATCAACCGCCGCGCCGCGGCGCGATCCTCGATCGCCATCTGGACCTCCACCGCCTTCTCATGTCGCCTGATCCGGGCCTGCTTGCGCGCTTCGTCGCGCGCTTGTTTCAGCACGATCCTGACCGATTTCGGCGTTGCAGGGGTGCAACTGCCGTCGGGCAGGACGAGGAAGAACTCATACGGGGGCGGGGGTAGGACGGGACTGCGGGAGGCGCCCGAATTCGACGAAGGCGAATTCATTTAATGCGCCCCCCGCCCTAAATCTGAAAACCTTCCACTCAAGAAAACGATCGTCGGCCTGTCTTCGCCGATAATGTTCGCTTGACCGTCTCCCTCCAGCGCCTTTTCCACGGCCGGCTCAAAAAAGATCCTTTCGGACGGTCGCGCGACCTTGCCGAATTCCCACGCACGCGGGCAGGTCGGCCTGAGGCAACGATCTGCCGGGCAAGAGTGGATTCCAACGATCATCTCGCGAGGATGCCGCGTCCCGATCTCGGCGACGATGTAACCGGCCGGTTCGTTGAGAGATGATGCGCGCGATCTTCGTCGTTCGACACGCGGAATACATCCGATTTGGCGCTGATGGTGCAATCTCGCCAAGCCGCGTCTATGTAACATGGTGTAAACAGGTTAGTTTGGCGCGAAGACGTCGGAGGCAAAGCGACGATACGGGGGCGGATGTTTCTAGCTGATAGCGAGACCAAGATCGATCTCCTCAACAACGAGGCGATCGCTCAATCGATCATCGCCCTGCTGAGGGAGAGACCCGGTCGTCCGGTGACGATCGGCGTGCACGGCGACTGGGGCGCCGGCAAATCGAGCATCCTGGAAATGATCGAGGCCGGGATGGTGAGCCACGATCGCGCGCTCTGCATCAAGTTCAACGGCTGGCGGTTCCAGGGGTTCGAGGACGCGAAGATCGCGTTGATCGAGGGCATCGTGACCGCGCTCGTCGAGAGCCGATCGCTGCTCGCCAAGGCCGGCGAGACGGTCAAGGAGGTCTTCAAACGGATCGACTGGTTGAAGGTCGCGCGCCACGCGGGCGGCCTCGCCGTCACCGCTGTCACAGGGTTGCCGACACCCGATCAGATCGGCACGATCGTCTCTACCTTGAAGGGCTTCGCGAGCGACCCGATGAAACTCGCGACGAAGGAGAATTACGACGGTGTCATCGACAGCGTCGAAGGCCTGCTCAAGCCCGCGAAGTCGAAACACGTGCCCGAGGAAATCGAGGAATTCCGCAAGGCGTTCGATGACCTGCTGGAGAAGGCGGGGATCGACCAGCTCGTCGTCCTGATCGACGATCTGGACCGCTGCCTGCCGGACACGGCCATCGAGACGCTCGAGGCGATCCGTCTGTTCGTGTTCACTGACAACACCGCGTTCGTCGTCGCGGCCGACGAGGCGATGATCGAATATTCGGTTCGCAAGCACTTCCCCGATCTGCCGGACACGACAGGGCCGCGCGATTACGCGCGCAATTACCTCGAGAAGCTCATCCAGGTGCCGTTCCGCATCCCGGCCTTGGGCGAGGCCGAAACGCGCATCTACGTCACCCTGCTGTTGGTCGGCACCGAGCTCGGGGAGGACGATGAAGGTTTCACGGAACTGATCAACGCGGCGCGCGACCTGCTGCGTCGTCCGTGGACCAATGCGGGCCTGGATGCAGAGACGGTCAAGAAGGCGCTGGGCGATAAAGCCGGTGCAGCGCAGAACGCGATCACGCTGAGCGACCAGATCGGGCCGCTGCTGGCGAGCGGGACGCAGGGTAATCCACGGCAGATCAAGCGGTTCCTCAACGCGCTGCTGCTGCGCCAGCACATCGCGGGAACGCGCGGGTTCGGCAAGGACATCGGGCTGCCGGTGCTCGCCAAGCTGATGCTCGCCGAGCGTTTCATCCCGCGGTTCTTCGACCAGATCGCAAGCGCCGCCGCCCGCGATCCCGACGGCAAGTGCGAGGATCTGGCGGCCCTGGAAAAGACGCCGGAAGAGCCGCCGTCCGCCGTGGCCGAGGCCGGTCCGAAGATCAGGGTCGTCGATCCCAAGCCGGCATCCCGCGACAAGCCGAAGGCCGACAGCGAGCAGGTGATCGAATGGCGCGGCTCGGAGGCGATCCGAGATTGGGCGAAGCTGACTCCCGGCCTAGCTGGCGTCGATCTCCGGCCTTACTTGTTCGTCGCCAAGGATCGGAAGGACTATTTCGGCGCGACCTCCGCGCTAGGCCGATTGACTGCCGTCGTCGACAAGCTGTTGGGGCCGAAAATCCTCGTCCAGGGTCTCGAGCCCGAGTTGAAACAACTCGCGCCCGCAGAGGCCGGGCAGGTCTTCGAAGCACTACGGTCGCGGATCATGGGTAGCGATGCGTTCGATACCGCGCCGGCCGGGATCGACGGCGTGGGCGTGCTGGTCAGGGCGCATCCTACCCTGCAAGGAAACTTGGTCGATATGCTGGAGGCGCTTCCCGCCGCGCGCTGCGGACCCTGGCCGGCGCAGGGCTGGACCGGCGTGATCGTCTCGACCGAGGCGAAGACGCGGTTCGACGCGTTGGTGAAGGTTTGGTCGCAGTTGGACGGTAAGTCCGGTCTCAAGACGACGGCGACGGCGGCGCTGCGCACACCCACGCGGAGGGGCGGCTGATGGGAACGTCGAGCGCATTCGGCGGCGCCGGCGGGGGCACGCCTCTCGTCCCGAGCTGGGTCGATGGTGGCGGCGCCGCGCCGGCCACGCCGGCGTCCACACCAGCCGCTCCGACCGCGCCGGCACCGGCGCCGGTTCAGACCCCGGCCGCCCCGGCGGCTCGGCCGGCCCCGACCGCGGCGCCGGGCGGCGCTCGACGGTTCAGTGACGCGCGCCGGAACTTCTCGTCCTTCACCGGCTCCGGCGGGTCGGACCGACGCAGCCTCGGCAGGGCGGTATCGCAATACGTCTCGCGAAGTTCGGGCGGAGCGGGAAACGCCGCGCGCAAGATGGGATCGTCCCGCGCGTCGGCGGCCAGGCTCGCGGGTTTCCTCGGCGACGTCCGCCGCGGCGGGCTCGTGCAGGCGCTCCGCTCGCTCGATCTCGGCGCGTTAGCCGGGCAGCCGATCGAGCGCGTCTTCGCGGATCTCGCCGACTATATCTGCCCGGAAGGCGGATCGATCGACGAGGGCATCGCGCGCGAGGCGTTCATCGAAACCGTCGCCGAACTGGCCTCGGCCGGTATCCACGATCTCGACACGCTGACGCCGGCGCAGACGCAGACGGTGTTCGAGCTCTACGCCGCGCATACGATCGAGGCCCGGATCTGCAACGACATCGGCACGAAGATGGTGACTCTGCCGACGAGCGCGGCGGCAGCCGAGCGGGTGCAGGCGCAGCTGCACGACTTCATCCTGCGCGGCGTGAGCGACGCATTGGCGACAATCGGAACGGACATCGGTACGCTGACGCCGGATCGCGTCAACGACTTCGTCGGCGGCGTCTACCAATCCGCATTCGAGGTTCTCGAAGCGCTCGGCGAGGCGGAGGCGGAACGATGAACCGGCATGTGATCATAGGGCGGTTCGGGGATGAAGATCGGCAGCGAGTTCCGTCAGCCAGGGACGAGGTCGTAACGAGCCTACAACTCGCGGCCGGCAAGACGATCCGTTACGGGATCGGCCACGCGTTGAACGATCTGCGGGCTCTCGGTTTGGTACCGAGCGATATCGGCATCGATTTCATGGTGCTGGCCGCCCACGTCCACGCCGCCGACACCCGCCTGTCGCGTGCGTCCGAATCCCAGGACGGCTGGACACGCGAGATCAGGCTCGTCGTGCCCGTCAGCGACCCCGCGCGCTGGACGGCCGCCGCCGAGATCGTCCGTCGCGCGCTCGACTTCCTGACCGGCGACAGGTGGACGATTGGGTTCAGGGCGCGGCCAAAACCATTCCAAGACATCGCGCTGCCGCTCCCACCGGCTTTGCTCGACAGCCCTTATGATGGCATCAGCCTGTTCTCCGGCGGTCTGGACAGCCTCATCGGGGCGATCGACCGCCTCGAAGACAGCAAGACGCCGCTGCTCGTCAGCCACGCCGCCGAAGGCGCGGTGAGCAAGTCGCAGGACGATTGCTACAAGGCGCTGAAACAGGCTTACAATGCCAACCCCTTCGAACGGCTTCGGGTGTGGATGAGCTTCGACGGCAACCTGGTCGACGGTGTCGCCGCCGAACACACCACGCGAGGGAGGTCGTTCCTGTTCTTCGCGCTCGGCGTCTGTGCCGGCACCGCGCTCGGCAAACCGTTCACGCTGCAGGTGCCCGAGAATGGCCTGATCGCGCTGAACGTGCCGCTCGATCCACTCCGGCTCGGCGCGCTCAGCACGCGCACCACGCATCCGTTCCACATCGCGCGGTGGAACGAATTGCTCGGCGCGATCGGCGTGCCAGGTAAACTCCACAATCCATATTGGGACAAAACCAAGGGCGAGATGGTTGGCGGATGCGCCAACCAGGCGCTGCTCGATTCGATCTCGGCCGCTTCGCTGTCCTGCTCGTCGCCGGCCAAGGCGCGCTGGCAGGGTCTACCGCAAGGTCATTGCGGATATTGCCTGCCCTGCTTGATCCGCCGCGCGTCGCTATTTGGCCGCGACAAGACCACCTACAGCTTGCTGGACTTGAACGCGCGCAAGCTCGACACCGGCCAGGCCGAAGGCCAACAGGTCCGCTCGTTCCAGATCGCGATCGATCGTCTCGCCAAGCGGCCGGAACTCGCGTCGCTCCTGATTCATAAGTCCGGTAGCTTGCGCGATGTGGCGGCGAATGTGGACGCACTCGCCGGCGTCTACGGCCGCGGGTTGGCCGAGGTCGGCCGATTGCTGGCTGGCGTCACGGCGGGTCCGCGCTAACAAGCGGCATGCCTGACACCGCCCTCGTCGATTTCCATTGCCATCTCGACCTCTACCCCGACTTCGAAGCGGCGGTCGCCGCGTGCGAACGCGAGGGCGTCTATACGCTGACTGTGACGACGACGCCGAAGGCTTGGTCTCGCAACCACGCCGTCACGTCGAAGACCAAGTACGTGCGCGCGGCGCTCGGACTTCACCCCCAGTTGGTCGGCGAGCGAGCATCGGAGATCGCGTTGTGGGAAGCGCTGCTACCATCCACTCGTTATGTCGGCGAGGTCGGCCTGGACGCGGGACCGCGCTTCTACAAAACCTTCGACGCTCAGCAGCGCGTGTTCGAGCGGGTGCTGCTGGCGTGCGCCGCCGCGGGGAACAAGATTCTCACCATCCATAGCGTTCGGGCGGCGAGGCAGGTGCTGGACATGATCGAGGAGCATCTTCCGCGCGGGGCCGGCACACCGGTCCTGCACTGGTTCACCGGCACGGTGGCCGAGGCGCGCCGGGCGACCGAGCTCGGATGTTATTTCTCGGTCAACGCCGCGATGATGACCGACGAGAAACGGCGGGCATTGGTGGCGGCATTGCCGGTCGACCGGTTGCTTACTGAGACCGACGGCCCTTTCACGAAGAAAGGCGAGCGCCCATCGGCGCCAGTGAACGTCATCGACGCGGTTTTCGGGTTGGCGGAGCTCTTGAATGTTCCACCAGTCGAGATGGCCAGGATGATCCGCGCGAATCTGCGAAGAATGCTTGGAGAATGAAGGCACGCACCCCGATGTTGAAATGCTATTTCGGCGATCTTGCGCCTTATGATGGCGAGCAAGCCAGGGACAAGGATGTTTGATGGCAAGGTATGTAACCAGAGAAGAGTTGCGCGGTTTTGCGGCGAACATGCCGATTTCCGAGCAAGCGAGCCTCCGAAAGTCGATGGCATCGCGTAGTCTCGCCGGATCGACCTTCTTGTCGCATTCGAGCAAGGATGAGGATCTGGTCATCGGCGCTACTAAGGTGCTCGAGAACCATGGGGCCACGGTCTATGTCGACGAGATCGATCCGGCGATGCCGCCCTATACAAGCGAGAAGACTGCGAACTTGCTCAAGCGACGAATCGCGCAGACGCAGCGCTTCGTGTTGTTGGCCAGCCCCAACAGCAAGGAGAGTAAGTGGGTGCCATGGGAACTGGGCATCGCGGACGGCGAGAAAGGGCTAGAGCGTATCGCGCTGTTCCCGGCTTCGGACTCGAGCGATGGCTGGGCGAACTGGGAATATCTTGGTCTCTATCGTCGGATTGCCTGGGGCAAGATGGAAGGCAAGGCCGACTACCTCTGGATGGTCCTGGACGAAAAGCGCAATGAGGCGGTACCGCTCCGAGCTTGGCTCACGGGAGCGTGATAAGCGTTTAATATTGAACCGGATTGGCGTCGGTCATTCTGGTAACGATGACGTCGCGCCATTATTGCGGACGGAAAGGGGACATCTGTGAAACCGCACGTCATACGCTTCATCGACGACTATTTCCGCGATCTTGAAACCGGCGATGCCGGAATCTTTGCCGGTGCCGGCCTGTCTGTACCTGCCGGTTTCGTGGATTGGCGCGATCTGCTGCGCCCGCTTGCCAATGAGATCGACCTCGACATCGCGCGCGAAACCGACATGGTGGCCATCGCGCAGTTCCATGTAAACGCCAACGGCATGAATCGCGCGCGGTTGCACCGGGCGGTTGTGGAAGCGTTTTCGAGCGATGCGCCGCCGACTGCCAATCATCGGTTGCTCGCGCAACTGCCGGTCACGACGTGGTGGACGACGAATTACGACAAGCTGATCGAAACAGCGCTTCGAGATGCCGGCAAGATCGTCGACGTGAAATATACGGTGCCGCAGCTTGCCATCACGGCCCCGCGTCGCGACGCCATCGTCTACAAGATGCACGGCGATGTCGAGCACCCCAATCAGGCCGTGGCAACGCGTGATGACTACGAAGGCTATTCGACAACGCGCGGCGCATTCATCAATGCGCTGGCCGGTGATCTTGTGTCGAAAACGTTCTTGTTCCTCGGCTTCAGCTTCACCGATCCCAACCTCGAACAGGTGCTATCGCGGATCAGGCTGACATTCCGCCAGGATCAGCGTCGCCACTACGCCATCTTCCGCAACTGCAAGCGGGGGCCTGACGATGACGATGCGACCTTCGCCCATGCTCGCGTGCGCCAGGAACTCGTGCTCAAGGATCTCGAACGCTAAATATCAAGGCTGTCCTGGTCGACGAATATGACGAGGTCACCGAGATCCTCGAAGAACTCGTACGCCGATACCGACGCCGCACGGTATTCGTATCCGCCAGCGCGGCCGATTTCTCACCTTGGGGTGAGGAGGAGGTCACACAGTTCATGCGATCGCTTGGCGCCGCTTTGGCGACCGCAGGCCTACGGATCGCGACCGGGCTAGGTTTGGGCGTCGGCAACGCCCTGTTTACCGGAGCGGTCGAGGAGGTCATCCGCCGTAGGCTCGGGCACATTGAAGACTTGATCGTGGCGCGGCCCTTTCCGCAGGCGATCCCTGAAGCCGAGCGGCAAGCGATGTGGGACGCTTATCGGCGCAGCATCATCGGTCAGTCTGGCGTGTCGATCTTCCTGTTCGGCAACAAGGATGTCGGCGGGTCGGTGGTGACCGCCGACGGGATGCGTGCCGAGTTCAAGATCGCGCAGGAGTTAGGATCGGTAACGATCCCGGTCGGAGCGACGGGCTCGATGGCGGAAACGCTCGCCGCCGAAACACTTGCCGCGCCCGACGATGTGGTTGCGCTGCTCGGTGACGCGGGTGCGGCTGCCATCAAGAAGCTGGCCGAGCCGACCGATTACTTGCAGTCGTTGGTGAAGCCGATCGTCGAGTTGGTTGGCACGCTGAAGGCGGGTCAGCGATGACGACCGGGTGCGGCGTAAAACGACATTGGCGTTCCTAGCGCGTCCGCTTTGAACGCGTGCGCACCCACAGGTTAGCAACCATCAACAAGGCGATAGGATCGAAGACATGGCCAAGAAATGCTTTCTGAGTTTCCACTACAAGCCGGATAATTGGCGCGTATCTCAGGTGCGCAATATGGGCGCGATCGAGGAACAGCCGCTGCTCGCCGCGAACGAGTGGGAGGAGATCGAAAAAAAGGGCGACAAGGCGATCGAGGACTGGATCGAGAAGCATATGAAGGACAAGCAGTGTCTTGTCGTGCTGGTTGGCGAGAAGACCGCCGGGCGCCCCTGGGTCAAATACGAAATCAAGAAGGCTTGGAAAGATGGTAAGGGCGTCGTGGGCATTCGCATTCACGGGCTGAAAGATGCGGCGGGCAATCAGGCGAAGATCGGTGGTGATCCGTTCGCCGGCCTGACCGTCGACGGAGGCCCCATCGTGGGTGTCGTGCACGACACGCCGTACTCGACGAGCAAATATGTCTATGATCATATCAAGGACAATATCGACGACTGGGTCGATGCCGCGATCAAGGCGCGTAAGTGAAGGGAGTCGTTATGTTTGGGCGCGACGATCATGACGTCAAAGGGACAGGCATACGTTGACCGTGCGGCGGACCTTCTTCTCCTTTCATTATCAGCCCGACTGCAGGCGGGCATGGAATGTTCGTAACAGCTGGGTCGTGAGACCGGCGGACGAGGAGAGCCGCGGTTTCTTCGACGCGAGCGTGTTCGAGAAGTCGAAGCGCGAAGGCGAACAGGCGCTGAAGACCTTCCTCAGGAAGGGCCTTGAAAACACGTCCGTCACCTGTGTGCTCGCGGGCACGGAGACTTGGAGCCGGCGCTGGGTGCGCTACGAAATCGCGCGAAGTGTGTTGAAGGGAAATGGCCTGCTGACCGTGCATATTCATGGCGTCCGCGACATGAACAATGGGACGTGTGCGAAAGGGCCAGATCCGCTCACAGCTATGGGGCTATACCGGACCGCAAACGGCATTTTCTTTGCCGAGTGGAGCGGCGGCAAGTGGGTTCGTTACGCCGATCACAGCGCGGCTGTGCCGGAAACCGATCTGTGGTTTGCCGCGCCGCCGGACAATCACGTCGTGGCGCTGTCAGTGCATTGCTCGGCTCACGATTTTGCGACGGATGACGGTCGGAACAGAATCAGTGCCTGGATCGAGGCGGCTGCGACGCGGGCCGGCAGGTAAGATGGTGCGAAAACGGGGGGCTGCAATTGACCTCGTCTGGCAAACAAGGTTGTCGCGCTCCCGCGCTACTCCTCGACGAACCTGAGCCGATCGAGCTCTGCGCTCACTTCGGTTTCCGTTGCTGACAATCGCTCGGCCCACTGGCGAACGATCGTTGGCATGTACATCGCGCTATCGAGCACCAGCCCTGCGCCCCCTGCGGCAGCGGCCGTAGCCGCGGCTCGCCTCTCGTCGATCACGCGCACCGTTCCGAGTGGTTCGACATAGCGTTCGTCATGACGATGTCGCTTGCCCATCTGGGCAAGCGCGTTCGATCCGAACACTGCAAAGCTCTCGGAGGGGATAGACCGTCGGGCCAGATAGCCCGCCGGTAGCGCATTTTTCGCTCCAGCCAGCATGCACGGCGCTAGTTCGGGCCAGCGCTCGACCACGTATCGTGCCGCCAGGGCCGGGACCATGAACGCGTCCATCAACTTCGTCGCCGTCGCAAACGCGGCGAGTTCGGCGATGCCATAGCGTATCCGGCTCGTGGCGTCGTCCCTCACAGGTACGCCATGGCGCTGCAACTGCCGCAGCCGCGCATCGAACGCCGTCCGCGCGCTTACTGGCAGACCACACGCATCCATTAAGACTGTCACGCTGTCGGCGAACGTCAGGCTGAGGTGGGAGCTCGGGCTAGACACCGCAGCCTCATGACTCGCTCCCACTGCCCCACGCAAGTATCCCCGTTGACTCAGACAACAACACGGACGTATAGGAATGACGCCATGTCACTCCACCCGATGCCTTTCACGCCGATTGCGCCTGCATCGCTCATTCACCAAGCAGATGGGGTGTTCTCGATCGAGATGAGCAAGGCCGACCCCCACGTCATGCACCTGGTGATGGCATGGAAAGGGACACGTATGCTGTGGACCAGACACTTCGGCGACCTCGCTGACCGCGACGCAGTGCTCGGCCGATTCGTCAACGGCGGGTTCGATCTGGTTTTTCTTGGGCGCGTCACCGCCATCTTCGGACCGACCACGATCAACGCCGCCGTCGACAAGCTCGTCGAAGAGGCCAGCGAATCCCGACGCGAGGCGGCTGAGGCCGCTGCGCGGCGGCAGCGTGACCGGCACATCATCAATCTGTACGCGCCCAATACCAAGCGCGGCTATAAACTCGAGCTCCGGCGCAAGGGCGAGCCGGACGCCGAATGGTCGGTGCGTTACGACCGCGCTATCGAGCGCGATCGCCTGTGCGATTGGGTGCGGTGGCAGGTGCCGCGCTTTGCCGAGTTTCTCAAACATGCCGAGAAGCGTGGCGGCGAAGCGCTGACCCGCCTGTTGACCGACGAGATGTTCGAGACCGAGCGGCGCGTAAAGAAGGAAGGTCGCGGCGCCGGTGGCATGCGGCCGTTGCGGATGTGGCGAGGCGACTGATGAACGATCTCACGCCCTTCCGCCCCGCCACCCCCGCGATGATCGTCGGCCGTTCAATCGACGATGGCCCGGCACCCTTGGGCTTGAGCGAGCCGTTCGCGTTGCTCGGCGGCGACCGGCTGGGCCCAGACGGCATTCCGTTCGAACTCATGCACGAGCATCAGCCGGCGTTCCTGCGCTCGGTGACCGCGACGTGCCAAGCGCTCGTCGCTTCAGGCGGTACTTGGTTCCGTGCTGCACCGATGTTACTCACCGGCCCGCAAGGGTCGGGCCGGACCCATGCCGCACGCTGGTTGGCGCAGAAGGCGGGTGTGCCGCACGTCGTGCTCAACCTGAGCGACCCGCTCATCGCGGGCAGCATCGCGTCGTCCGGCGACGTCGGCGAGGCGCTATGGGCGACGCCAGTCACCGTCGCGATGGCGGCGACACGTTGTGCCAATCCGGTCGCCACCGTCATCGGCCTCGACCGGGTCGGCGACGATGTCGCCAACGGGTTCGCCGCGATGGTCGATCCGGCGACCTGCCGATCGTGGAGCGAGGACCAGCTCGAGATCATGATGGATTACGGTGAGGTCAGTTGGGTCATCCAGTGCGATAGTCTCACCAAGGTGCCGCCATCCTTGTGCGAACAAGCGGCGCACATCGCCTTCACGAACTTCCCACGCGGGACAGCGACCACGGCCGCGCTGTCGATCATGCTCGAAGTGGTCCATGATCTCGGACTCGACCCGGCCAATCCGGCGCTCAACTGGCCGCAGGTCGAGCGGCGTCTTGGCGGTTATCACGGCAGCGCCAAGCAACTCTACCGGGAGATGACCGACGCCGTTCGCTGGGCCGCGCGCGGCGAAGAACCCGACCCCGATTTCGACGTACCGTACTGATCAACTCGAAGGAGAACAACGATGACGACGCTTGCCAAATCCCTCGCCGACCATCGCCTGTCTGCTGACCGTCCCATGCACGATCCGGTGCCCCGCACGCGTCGAATCTCTATCTCGTCGGCGAAGCCGAACGCTCCACCCAGGCGCCGGCCGCGCCGGCCGGACGGACCTCGATCCAGATCAACGGGCAATGGCATGCGCTGCGCGGCCGCACTGCGACGTTCGAGCAACTGTTGCGATTGGCATTCCCGACCCGCCCGCTGGCGACGCCCGGTGCGGCCACCGTGTCGTTCCGCAGCGGGATCGGCCTGCGCCGGAGCGGGCTGATGACCCCGGGCGATGTTATCGAGATTGCCGATGGCCTCGTGGTCAACGCCGACGCGACCTACGCCAGCTGATATGGCCGCCGATAACATCCAGACCGTCGTGACGAGTCCATTCGTCTACGAGGACACTGCCGCGACCCGGGCCGGGATCGCGGCGGTGTCGGCGCGGCTTGCGGGCGGGAGGATCGCGATCATCGGGTTGGGCGGCACCGGCTCCGAAGTGCTCGACCTGATCAGCAAGACGCCGTGCGAACGCATCCTGCTATTCGATAGCGACCGCGTCGAACAACACACTGCGTGGCGCGCGCCCGGCGCGATGTCGTACATCGATACCGTGGCCGAACGGCACAAGGTCGAACACTACGCCGAAGTGTACGGTCGTATGCACAAAGGCATCCGCCGATATGCGGAAGATCTCAACCCGGATAACGCCTATTTGCTCGACGACGTGGATTTCGTGTTCGTCTGCGTCGACAGCGTCCGCGCCCGCGCGGTCATCATCCCCGAGCTCGAGCAACGCGATCTGCCGTTCATCGACTGCGGCCTCGGGCTCCGGTTGGTCGACGATCGCATATTGGGACAGGTTCGCGTGACGACCAGCACGCCGACGATGCGCGCGCACGTCCGCGACAACGGACGCATCCCGATGACGGGCAGCGACGACGATGAACTCTATCGCAGCAACATCCAGGTCGCCTGCCTCAACCGGCTTGCAGCCACGCTGGCGGTCATTCAGTACAAGCAATTGAGAGGCTTCTACGCCGACACGCAGGCTGAATATACCTGCGTTTATTCGGTCGACGGTAACACCATCGTCAACGCGGACCAGTCGGCGCCGCGATGACGATGCGATGCTACCGCTGTTGCAACAGGAGCGCACCGCTGGCGGCGAGACGGTAGATGTCGGCGACCTCGCGTTCCGTCGCGCGCCACGGGAACCGAGGATCGGCGCCGCGTGGCACGGAGGCCCAGGCGGCTTCTGGGACCGGCGCGAGCGGCTGCCAGACGGTTTCGAGTTTGACGATCGCGTCGTCGCCGTCGTTGCGCACCCCTTCGACCATGACATCGAAGTCTGCCAAGAACGGATGTTCGATGATCTCTGCGGCGCGCCGGCGATCGTTCCGGGTCGGGTCTTTTTCCAGCGCGGTGACGATCGTCTCCGGCAAATGCTGCCGCCGGAGCCTAATCGTCGCTTTGTCTCCCAGCACCGCGACGGCTGGCACCCGATGCGACAGCTCGATCCGTTCGGCCACGGCCTGGCCCCCACTTACGCGGATCTTGACCGCCATGTGACCGAGTTCGCGCCGCGCCCGCCGCGCGAAACGGCCGAAGATCGGGGCGGTGCCCACTTGATCAGTGAGGCTCAAGGTCTTGGCCAGGGCGCGGTCGGTCCGCGACCAGGCGAGCCATTTGGCGAGCACCGACGATCCCGATACCAGCCACAGCGGCACGCCGGTCTCGCCCGCGGCGTCGACCATCGCGGTGGCGCGCTCGAACGCGATACGCGCTTCGATCGCCGAAGCGAGTTGCTCGAAGGCGTGAGGCGATCCGTCGCTAATCGCGATGGTCGTGCCGCCGATGCTTGCGTCAATACGGTCTTGATCGTCAATGATCGCGACGCCCGTCGGATCGACCATCGCTATCATCGCCTCGACGATCGCGTGCGGCGTCTCGGGTTTGCCGCTCATTTCGGGGTGACCTCGGCCATCGCGCATGGCCATAGCGCGGTCGCACGGTCGTTGCCCACCATCGTCGGATATTTGCCGAAATCGACGCGGTTACATCGTCACGGCAGTTTTGCCGCGTCACGCTGTCTTTCGGAGGCAGCCATGGCAGATGACGTTCCTAAAAACTATCCAGCATTGATCGCGGCGATCGACGACGAAATCGCCCAGGCGCGCGGACTCGTTGCCGGTGCGAAAGCGCAAATCCTCGCGCTCGATGACGAACAGGCGGCGCTCGGGCATCACCCTCATTATGCGATCTATCGTCATGGCGGCATCGCCGCCGTGCGCGACATGGGTGTCGCGCACATTTTCGCGCATGCCGGCTTCTACCGGCTGCCATATGAAGAGGCGATCGCGCGACTGGCCGATGCGCGCCACGAAGTCGATCACGACTGTCTGATCATCGCATTGAAGTACGTCTGCGAGAGTGATCCATTGCTTGAGATCACGGGCCTCGCCTGGCTGGAAGAACAGGATCTGCTCAAACGCGGTGGTCTCGACCCGTTTTGGGTCAAGCGGCCTAAATTAGGCTTGGGATATCCGGCGAAGCTCCATGCGCTGACCGCAGCGGACGCTGAGCCGCATCGTGGCCTCTATACGCTGACCCCGTCCGACCTGCGCGATCGCTTCGCCGCGGCCACCGATACGCCCGACGACACGTTCGGTGATCTGCTACCGATGGTGATCGCGGCCGGCGGCGCGGCGCTGGCGGCGATCGGTGGCGCGGCGAGTGAAGCGGACGCCGCCGATCGCTATCGGGCAAACTGCGCCAGCTTCGCCGCACACCAGCGCGCGACCGGTGATCGCCGCTGGCGGTGGAAACCGCCTCTCTCGCGCCAGGGGCACCACGCCCGGACCATCGCTGACCTCAACGAAGTTCCCATGCCCGCCGAGCGCACCCGCGGCCACGCGGCCAACTGGCTCGACGACAACGGCGCCAACCCACGGTTCCGGGAACGCTGATCGTGGCGCGCATCATCATCACCGAGGACGGCCGTGAGAAGATCGTTACCGACATCGCACCGTACCGCGCCGAGCGCAAGGCGGTGTTGGCGAAGCTCGCACCCATCTACGACGGGTTCGAAAAGGGTCCGGTCGACGCACTCGCATCGCGCGAGGAGGAAATCGTCGATCTCGCCAATCGTTACAACGAACTCACCGACCTCATCGAGCGGTTCGACGAGGCGACAACGCGCCGCGCCAACATCCTTGCCGGCTGGGAGATCGTGAAGCAGCACCGGGCTGACGGCGCATGATCCGCGCCCTGCTCGACGCCGACGTCCGTATGCTGAGCGCCGCGCTGATCGCCAACGAGGCGATCGGTCGACCTCATCTGATCACCGCGACCGGCCGCTCCGCGCCGAGCCGGTACGCGATTGTGCCACCCGGGATCGGCGCCCGGTTCGCCCTGATGCCCGGCGTCGACTTCGACGACGTGACCGACGAGCGCCCCGGTGGCGGGTTCGTCGGGGGACGCTTGTCACGGTTCGCGCCCTTCCTCGACGCGGACGCGTCCGCGTCGATCGGCCCGTTACAGGTCACGTTGCGTCCGATCCCGATGACCCGCGACGCGATCCTGCGCGAACTGCGTATGTCGGCTGGTCTCGCCTGGGCGCCGGGTGCGCTATACGCATTGGTCGGCTGGGAGGACGAGTGGGTCGCGGCGTGGGCCGACCGGTTGCGCGAAGACGGGCTCGAGGCGCGGCTGATCATCGCGCACGCGCAAGCGATGCTGGCATTGCGCAAGATGTGGCTGGCGGTGGTCTGGAACGCACCCAGCCGCCCGGTATCCGGCCATCTCGCAGCGACATCGGGCGCCGTCGCCGTCGGCCGGGCGCTGATCGACGTGATCGCGGTCATCGAGCGCCTGCGCCGCGCCGCCCGGGACGACGGCGGGACCACGACATACACCGACCAGGCGATCGCCCGGCTGGTCGCCGGGCTGCAGCACGTCCTGCGCCATCTGAAGGCAGCCGACAACAGCAATTCGCCCGACACCATCGGGCGCAAGCTGCGGCGGACGATAAAATGGGCGAAAATCCTGCTCGACGCCGTCGCGGTGTTTTCGGTCGGTCCCGAGCCGCTTCGCCAGCGCTGGTATCGGCTGAACGCGGCGTTGAAGAAGGTCACACCGAGTGACCATGCGGGGCCGCTCGAGCCCCTGCTCGCCCGGATCGCCGCCGATCTCGAAGAACTCGGCTGTGCCAATTTGGGGTCGCGGCTGCAGGCGACTGGATGGCGTGCGCACATCCGGCGCACGCTCCACCGGCTCGGCGAACCCGACGTCGCCGTCCGGATGGCGCGGCTCGACCGTGTCCGCGGCGACCTCATCTACACCCTCGCGATCACCGGGCGGCTCGAGCGACTATACGATCTGTTCCCGTGGTTGGCAGCGCCGCACGGCGCGTTCTCGGGTTGTGCCGGCGGCGCGCTCGGTGCGCTCGCATCGCTGTTCGAATGCGGCCGGATGATGCAGCTAGCGCGCGACCTCAAACGGCGACTGAACGATGCCGAGGCCGGTTGCTCCACGGTCGCGCGGCTGACGTTTAGCGAGATGCGCGTCATCCTCGCCTCGTCCACCGCGACGTTCGTCGCGGTCGATCGCGGCCACGCGGCGGGCGCCGAATTGGTGCGACAAGGATTCAGCCACGCCACCGTCCAGAGCGCGCTCGCCGGCTCGATTTTTGGCCCGCATGCCGCGCTGACCCACGCGCAGCAGGCGCGCCTCGGCTGGAACGACGCTGCCGCCTATCGCGATTGCGCCCGCACCGTCACCGCGACGGAGGCGGTCGGTGACAGCCTGCCGTTCGCCCGCCGGGACCATGACGACGACGTATCCCGTCACATGGGGATGACGGTCTTGCGCCTGATCAATGCCGGTATCTGCTCGATCTTCCCGACGATGGCGCTCGAGCCGCATCGTGCGCTCGCCGAGGATGCGGCGCGCAAGGCGGGCCGTCCTCGCGCCTTTACGATCAAGCCGGATGAAGCACGTGTCGCGATGCAGGACGCGATGCTCGCAAGCCTCGATCGCGATCCCGCGCCGGACGCACCGCTTCACGACGGCATCGCCGATAACGCGATCCCCGACGACGATCGCTTCCACGAAGTGGTCCGAGCGCAAAATCTACAATCGGGGCCGACGCGCACATCGTCCGCATTCGACGGCCATCACGTCGGTCAGGGGCGCCGGCGCGTCGCGTTCAACGAACCCGTCAACAGCGATCCGCGCGGCGAATTGCTGCGCGCGTTGATCGACGAGACCCGACGCTGGAGCGAGCCCGACAAGCGCAGCGACCGTCGCGCCCCTTGCGACGATCTGCTCGAGGACGTCCTGCGCGGGCGGGCGCCGCACCCGCTCGCACAACCGGTCTCGGACCTGTTCCTGCCGATATTGTGGTTTGCGCCATACATAGACCAGCCGTTGCTCGGCTGGATCGGAGCGGGTGCGCCGGCCGCGCGTGGCTGGTGTGGCGGCCATGCCGCGGTCAGCGTCGAGGTCGGACGTGCCCATGCTTGGGCGCCGTCGCTTTACGCTTATCCGTTCCTGCACGGTCGCGACGACCGGATCGCCTGCCACCTGTTCACCGGCAGCTCCCCGATCACCTGGGATCTCGGTCATGCCCGATAAGAAGGCGCGAGCCCACACCCTTTCCAACCAACCGACCGATGGAGGCTTGCACCATGTACGCGATTTGCGATGAGATGTGGAACAGCGTGGACATCTACGGTCCGCAAGGCGAAATCGATCGCTTCAAGCGGCTCTTCATTGGGCCGGCACCCGCCGGCAATCGGTCGCGCAGCACGATGGCGTTCAAGCTGGAAGACCTCAGCGCCGAGTATGCCTGGAACTTCAGGGAGCTGGGGCCGCATGAGCACGGCATGTACTCGTTCGCGTTCGATACCCTGGCGAATTTCCCGGATTATGCTTTCGAGGAGCTGACCGGGATCTTCCCGAGGCTGCATTTCGACTGCGAGTGCATCGCCGATGACGATCACCGCATGGGATATGGCTGGTTCAACACGCCGCCGGGCGGCCAGGATTTCCGCGACGATTACAACGTGCCCGAAGACTATTGGAACGGTGGTATCGGTAAGCGCGCCGAGCCCGAACTGCGGCGGCACATGATGGTGGTCGACGCGCTCCGGCAGCGGCTGCGCGACGAAGAACGTGGCGGGCGCGGGGCGACACTGCGAAACGTGGCTGACGACCCGCGCTGATCACCGCACTCCAGCACCGTTTACCAATCGACGAACAAGGACCAAGTATGTGGCTTTGGGACGGCACCGACTGGCAAGAGAGCAACGGGGAAGCCGCATTCGCGGATGCGGTCAGACGTGCGTTCATCAGCGCGAATCCCGTGCTGACCACGCAGATGCAGAAGTTCGTTGCTGCCATCTCGATCGCGCTCACGAACCGCAAGAGCAGCGATCTGATCGCCCCCGAGCCGTTTATCGAGGGCGGGTTCACGCCGTCCGATGACGAACGCGACCTCATTTGCGAAACCGTGCGCCGTGACGGGCGCGATATCGTCCATATCTGCTTCCGCACCAGGGAGCCGTTCACGCCTACGGGCTTGATCGTGGTCGCTTATCGGGATGGCGATACGGTCCGGCTGCATTCGCGCACTTCGCTGGTCTGGGTCGCGAAAGACCGTTGCGTCAGATTGTACGGGGTCGAGGACGAGCCCGACCTGAACTGTCATTTCACGTTCCGGCCGGGCGTGAAACTGAGGCGGGGTGATGGCTTTCCCACGCCCGCCGGCTCGGATGAACTGCGGCAGGCTGCAGACCGGGTCGAGGCTTTGATCACACGCGGTGTGCTCGGCGACGTACGCGACGAACCGCTGGCCTTCTCCCCCCGACTCGGGCGCTGCGTAGGCGGAAGGCTGCGTCGATGAGCGAGGTCTGGAACAGCGTGAGGGTGTACGGTCCGTCGTCGGAGATCGCACGCTTCAAGCGGCTCTGCATCGAACCGTCCCAGGCTAGCAATACCTGCGATCACGACGGGTGGAACGGATGTGATTGCGTTATCAACGTCCCGGCGAACGAGCAGAGCCGCAATCAACATTCTGGCTATGTCTGGAATTTCCATCATGAGGATGTCCCGGGGAGCAACCGCTACTCGTTCAACTTCGACACGGAAATCGGATTTCCGGTCGATCTGTTCGAGCGCATCGCGACCGCGTTCCCGGCGCTCGCATTCGACTGCGACTGCATCCACGGCATGGACGAGTTCATGGGGTATGGTTGGTTCAACACGCCGGCCGGTGGCGAGGATTTCAGCCAGCATTACCCCGGCCCGGCGGATCATTGGACGTCGGGAAGCGGGCACAAACGCGACCATGCCGCCCAACTGAAGCACGAGGCCCTCATTGCCGAACTCGAACGAGCCGCGCGCGCGGCGGATGGTCGATCGTAAGTTCTTTGTTCAAGACATAACGGCGGTTACATCGTCGCCGCACTTTGTCGTCGGCATCCTCGATTCGTCAGTAATCGAGGATGTGACGCATGGACCCGACCGAACTGCCACTGGACAGCGCCGCTCCCTCCAAGCGCGGCCAGAAGGCGCAATATGTCGTCGAGCTGCTTGCCTACGACCAGACGACGGTCTCGCCCAAGAACCCGCGGTTCGGCTATATTATCACGGACGAGAGCGTCGCGCCGCTCGTCGCCGAATTAAAGGCGGTCGGTCAGGCGCACGATGCGATCGGCGAACGAGGACCGGGCGGTATCGTCGAGATCCTCGCCGGCTCGCGCCGTCGTGAAGGCTGTCGCATCCTTGGTACCCCGTTGCGCGCGCGCGTGTATGACGAAGGTTCCCTGACCCCCGAGCAGGCACTGAAGATCGCCAACCGCGAGGATCGTGGCGCGCTCGAGGTCAGCCTGTGGGATCGGTCGGCATCATGGGCCAGAATGCTCGACGGCAAGATCGTCACGAACGAGGCGCGCCTCGCCGACGCGGTCGGCGAAGACAAGTCGGCGATCAATCGCGGACTGGCGTTGCAGAAAGCGCCAGCCGTCATCCTCGATCTCGTCGCCGACAAACGCGCGATCTCAATGAGCCAGTGGGCATTGGTCGCCCCATTGCTCGAGGATGACGAATCACGCGCGCGCGTGCTCGAATGCGCGGCGCTCCATGCGGGCCAGACGTTTGGTTTTACCGCGCTGACCAAAAAGCTCACGGCTGCCGCGGCGGGTAAGGACGAAATCAGGCCGGTCGAAGTCAGGAACCGACATGGCAGGGTCATCGCCACCGTCGCGCCCGACCACCGCGGGGCGTTCGTGATCCGCGTGAAATCGATGGCCGAGCAGCACCCGAGCTTCCGCCTCGATCACGCCAAGCTGATCCACACGGTCTTCGTCGACGTCCTCAAGGATTGGTTCGGTGATGGCTGAGCATTCGCTGTTCGACCGCTCAAACCCCACGGAATTTAGGAGCAAGCAAATGCTTGAATATGAAACGCTGACCTTCGGGTCCCTCAAGGTGAAACGCATCCACGCGGCCGTCACGAGTCCGACCCTGCTCGCGCTGCCGGAAGCGGCACGGCCCGTGCCGCTCCTCGGCTGCACGACCTGCCCACTAGGCAGTTGGTATCTCGACGAGGAGGAGCGCCCCTTCTGCCATTGTGAAGCACGGCGCTACGTATCATGGACGACCAACCAGAAGATGATCACGCTGTGCGACGACCGCGAGGTCGCACTGATGGAACAGGCGACGGAACCGGATAACTGATGGTCGTCAAGCCGGGTTGGTCATGAGCGCGTCTGCGATGGCGTAGCCGCGGTGGCTTGAGGCGGGAAACAGGCTGTAATGCGTGGTCATCGCGACCGACAGCCGCAGATGACGCGCCATCAGTCGTCGCACGCGGCGAGACGGAGCACAGAAAGCCATGTCGTTTGTAGAACCGGGCACCGGGCGTGCCGCCAGCAGTTCGCGGCTGATGCGCAGCGAACACCAGCGATAATAAGCGGCCATCATGGTCGCGAGTCCGTCGACCAGCAAGATGACCAGCAATTGGCCGATCTTCAGAGCGGCCAGCGAGCATAGCAGCAACGTGATTGCGAGCACCTTCAGTCTCCCTATTTTTCACCAGCTCAAGCTGGCCCATCTCTCCACTTCTCAGTCTGATTTTTTGCGACGGTTACATCGTCGCGCCGGTTCGCCCGCGGCACACGCTGGTCGGTGGACCATTTCGATCCCCTCCCGCGCGACACTTCTGGCGACTCGCTCGCTGCCCGCGCGGCGGTGCCAACCGCAGCACCGAGCGAACGAACGATCGTCGATCGTCTCGCGGACTCTTTCCCGCTCGAACGATCGGAGTCAGAGTGGTTGCTCACCCTCTTGAGCGCGGATGAACTGCGCTACATCTTCGAAGGCCTCAGCAATGGCGAAAACTCGGATTGAACGCGCGCTGGGATACGTCCGGGTCTCTACACAACGACAGGCGGAAGGCGGGATCAGCCTCGACAATCAGGAAGACCGGCTAACCGCTCACTATGCGCAACGAGGCGTCGAGTATGTGGACACCTACCGCGATGGGGGGCTCAGCGGTACGACCGATGCTCGGCCTGGGCTCCAGGCATTGTTCGAGCATGCGTTACGGCCGGGCGCCGGCATCACCGAGATCGGCGTCTACAGCTTCTCACGTCTCTTCAGAGACCATTATCTGCTAGAACATTACCGCCGCAAGCTGAAGCGCGCCGGCGTCCGACTGGTCGCCATCACGCAGGAGGTCGGTCACGACGCCGAGGGCGATCTCGTCCGCTCGGTGCTCTCCAACTTCGACGAGTATCAGTCGCGCCAGACCGCGAAATTCACGCGCGATACGATGAAGCGTAACGCACAAGCCGGCTTCTGGAATGGCGGGATTCCGCCGATCGGCTACACGACCGAGATCGCCGAAATGCGCGGGTCCAAAGCCAAGATGCGGCTGGTGATAGAACCGTCCGAGGCATTGCTGGTCCAGCAGATCTACCGGATGAAGCGGATCGGCATCGGCCGCGGTCCGATGGGTTACAAGAAGATCGTCCTGCACCTCAATGCCAGCGGTGCGACCTACCGCGGACGTAAGTTCCACGTGTCCAACGTCCGCGACATCCTGACCCGCTCGACCTATCGTGGGAAGCATCTCTACGGCGTCCATGATATTCGCAACGGCATCAAGCGACCCGAAGAAGAGTGGCAGGAAATTCCGGCACCCGTCATCATCCCGGAAGCAGAATGGCTCCAGGTGCAGGCCGGCATCGCGCGGAACGCCAGTCACATAACGCCGCCGACGTTCGTATCGGGCCCGACGATGCTGGCCGGTATCGCTAAGTGCGGGCATCCCGAATGTGGTCATGCCCTAACCATCGCTACCGGCAAAGGGGGACGGTATCGCTACTACCGCTGCTCACGCAATCTGCGCCGGGGCGAATCGGCGTGCCAGGGCACTAGTATTCGCGACCAAAAGCTCGAGGCGATCGTCATCGACGCGATGGCCGCGCGATTGTTGCAGCCGGCGCGGTTGCAAGCGCTACTTGCCAATCTTCTCGACGATAGCTCGGCCGCCGTGCGCGAACGGCAGGCGCATCTCAAGGCACTTCGTACAGAGCGCACGCGGATCGAAGGCGCGATCCAGAACATGTTCGATTTTATCGAGCAGGGCATCGTCAGTCCGCGCGATACCGACTTCACCGCCCGCCTGGCCGCGCAGCGCACGCGCCGCGCCGACCTCGAACAGGAAATCCTGCTGGTCGAGCGGCAGCTGTCCGCGGCCGACCGCCGCGTGACCGCGGAAGCAGTCGACCGGCTTGGCCAAGTCATCCTGGAAAAGCTGCGATCCAAGGACTCGGCTACGCGGCAGGGCTATGCTCGCCGATTCGTTACCAAGGTTGTCGTGGCGCCCAACCTCATTACGATCACCGGCCCGGTCAAAGCGCTGGAATTAGCCGCTGGCGGCGCTCCCGATCAATCGGCACCGATGGTGCCCTCTCTTGATCGGGAGTGGTGCGGCCGAGAAGACTCGAACTTCCACGGGCTTTCGCCCACAACGACCTCAACGTTGCGCGTCTACCAGTTCCGCCACGGCCGCACGCTGTGAGAGATGCCGCAGGGCGAGGCCGGCGGCTGGCAGGCGAGCGCCCCTAGCAGTGGGTTTCCCCGAACGCAAATGGTTGTTGATCAGTTGGCGGGCGACGTCGCGGTGAAGCTGAGCTTCACTGTCTTGGAACTGCTCGGCACGTCCAGCTTGGCGCTGTCGAAGTTCATCGTGCCGCCGGGCGCGAGCGTGCGCTGGTCGGGCTTGATCGTCCAGCTGTAAACCAGCCGGTCGGACGCATCGCGCAATTCGGCGCGGATGTCGGGCACCGACTGGCGCTGCGCGGTCGGATTCCTGATCTGCCCGCCGATCGCGAACAATTCGCTGCCGTTGGGCAAGTCGCGACGATCGGGCTTCTTCAAGTTGACGAACTTGAGCGGCGTGTCGCCGCCGCCGAGCGGGATTCCGAGCATCGTCGCGAAATTGGGCAGATTGCCGAACACCAAAGCAAGCGTCGCGATCAGCATCAGCGCGCCAGCGGTGATCGCGGCGATCGTCCAGCGTCGCGCGGGATTGCGGCGCGGGCGGAACGGCGGCTCGTGCGCGAAGGCGTCGTAATCGTGATCTGCCCCGGCATAAGCGGGCGCCGGTTCGGGCTTCGGGATGGCGACTGGCGTGGACACCGCAAGCGACGTATCGCGTTCGACTGGCGGTGCGCCGGCAGGCTGCTGGAACCAGCTATGACGGCAATTGGCGCAGCGCACGGTGCGCCCGGTCGGCCCGACCGCTGTGTCGGGAACGAGGTAACGCGTGTGGCACTGGCTGCATTCGAGGATCATGTCGGCATCCCGGTCGGGCCGCTTCCCCTAGGGCCCGTTTACCAAGTCCTAGGCAAGCCGCCGACTCGCGGCAAGTGTCCTGCCTTGATGTACCGCCGGGTTACATGCGATGGCTTCGCGCGATGGCCAATATCGTGCAGTTCGAGGATGTGGGGCTGCGCTATCCCAACAGCGAGGGCGAGACGCTGTCGGGCGTCCATTTCACCTTGGTGTCGGGCGGGTTCTATTTCCTGACCGGGGCCAGCGGGGCGGGAAAGACGTCGCTGCTCAAGCTGCTTTATCTGGCGCAGCGCCCGACGTCCGGGACGATCCGCTTGTTCGGTGAAGATGCCGGGACGTTGCCGCGCGTACGGCTGCCCGGGTTCCGGCGGCGGATTGGCGTGGTGTTCCAGGATTTCCGGCTGGTCCCGCATCTGTCGGTGTTCGACAATATCGCGCTGCCGCTGCGGCTGTCGGGCGTCCCCGAGGGCGACATCGAGACGCCGGTGCGCGAGATGCTCGAATGGGTCGGGCTGGCGGAGCGCGGTGATTCGACCCCGCCGACCTTGTCGGGCGGCGAGCAGCAACGCGTCGCGATCGCCCGCGCGGTGATCGGCCGACCCGAAATCCTGGTCGCCGACGAACCGACCGGCAACGTCGATCCCGACATGGCGGCGCGGTTGCTGCATCTGTTCGAGTCCTTGAATCGGCTCGGTACGACGGTGGTGGTAGCGACGCACGATTTCCACCTGCTCGGCCGCATCCAGAACGCGCACATGATGCGGCTGGAGGCGGGGCGGCTGATGGATCCGACGGGCGCATTGCGTAACCCGCCGGCAAGGCCGCAGGCATGAGCATGGGTGTCGTCACCGGCGCCGCCGACCGCCGCATCCTCGATGAGCGCGGCGGCACGCGCGCGATGACATGGATCATGGCGATCATGCTGTTCCTGACCGTGCTCGCCGCCGCGCTGGGGCTGGGCATGGTCAATGCGGCGGGCGCGCTGGACCGCCAGCTCGCCGGGCGGCTTACGGTGCAGATCGTAACCGCAGACGCCGCGCAACGTGATCGCGATACGGCGGCGGTGATGGCGGCGCTCAACAACATGCCGGCGGTCAGGCGTGCCGTGCCGGTCGATGCCGAGCGGCTCGGCGAACTGCTCAAGCCGTGGCTCGGCGACACGTCGAGCGACGCCGACGTGCCGATTCCGACCTTGATCGACGTCGATATGAGCGTGCCGAGCGAAGAATCGGCGGCTTTGGTGGCGAAGGGCGTGCGCGGCGCGGCGGCGAGCGCGCGAGTCGATTCGCAGTCGAGATGGCTGTCGCCGGTGGCGAGCTTCATGCGGACGATGATCGCGGGGGCGGCGGCGCTGGTGGTCCTGATGGCACTGGCGACCACCGCCGTGGTACTGCTGGCGGCGCGCGCCGGGCTGGAAACGCATCGCGACACGATCGCGATCCTGCACATGCTGGGGTCGACTGACGTGCAGGTGGCGCGATTGTTCCAGCGGCGAATCGCGCTCGATACGGTGATCGGCGGCGCGGGCGGCGCGGTGGCGGCGATCATCGTGGTGTGGCTGATCACGCGCGAAGTGAACGGGCTGGGGTCCGAACTGGTTGGCGGCGCGGCACTGGGCCTGCGCGACTGGCTGATCCTCGCGCTGTTGCCGTTGTTGTTTGCCGTCGTCGCGACCGGGGCGGCACGGCTCGCGGTGCTGCGGCGGCTGAGGCAAGTGCAATGATCTTCCGTCGTCTGATCGGTTTTCTGGTGCTTGCCTATATCCTGGGCTTTGCGGTGTTCATGTTGTTGCTGCCGCGCCCGGTCGAGGGCGTCGCGACCGACGCGATCGTGGTGCCGACCGGCGGGCCGGGGCGGATCGACCGCGGGCTCGATCTGATCGCGAAGCACCAGGCCAAACGCATGCTAATCACCGGTGTCGGGCCGAACGTGCGGCCGATCGAGCTGGCGAAGACCAACCGCGCGCCGATCGCCTTGTTCGCGTGCTGCGTCGACCTCGGCCACGAAGCGGTCGATACGCGATCCAACGCCATGGAAACCGCCGACTGGGTCAAGGTCCACGGCTACAAATCGGTGCGGCTGGTGACGTCCGACTGGCACATGGCGCGCGCGTCGATGGAATTGCGCGCGGCGCTCGACAACGACGTAACGATCGTCGCGGACGGCGTGACCAGCGAAGCGCCGCTCGGCCTGCTGATCGTCGAATATAACAAACTGCTGCTGCGCCGCGTTGCGTTGTGGACCGGGATCGGCGTGTGACTTTCCTGCGCAACGTTGCGTTCGTGCTGGTGTTTTACGGCCTGACCGTCCCGATCGTGCTGTTCGTGCCGCTTTCGGCGTTTTTCGGGCAGCGCGCGCTGATCGCCTATGCGGTCGGGTGGGCGAGATTCCACCGCTGGTGCGTCCGCTGGCTGCTCGGCATCCGCACTCGCTACGAAGGGCCACGGCCGGAGGGGCAGGTGTTCTATGCCGCCAAGCACCAGTCGATGTTCGAGACGCTCGACCTGATCGTCGAGATCGAATCGCCGGTCGTCATCATGCGTCGCGAGTTCGCACGCATCCCGATCTGGGGGTGGGCGACGCAAGTCTATGGCATCATCCTGGTCGATCGCGCGGCGTCGGCGACGGCGCTTCGCACGCTGATGCGCGAGACCAGGGCGGCGCGCGAGACCGGGCGGTCGGTGATCCTGTTCCCCGAAGGCACGCGCGTGAAGCCGGGCGAGACGCCGCCGCTCAAGTCGGGGTTTGCCGGCCTCTACAAGATGCTCGATTTGCCCGTGGTGCCGATCGCGACCGATGTCGGACGGTTATGGCCGAAGGGCGGGTGGAAGCGCGCGGGCGTCGCGACCTTCCGCTTCGGCGAGCCGATCGCCCCGGGCCTGCCGCGCGCCGAGATCGAGGCGCGCGTCCACGCGGCGATCAACGCGCTGGAGCGCGATCCCGCTTACTGATCGAAGTCGCTGCGACCCTTATCCGTGCCGTGGAGTTGCGACCACAGCCCCTGCGTCCCCGCTTCCTGCGCGCGGTTGACGAATTGCGACGCGACCAGCCAGCCCTTGATCGGGCGCAGCGGCGCGAGCGTGCCGGCGATCATCAACGGCACCGACGTCACCAGATGCACCCAGATCGGCGGATCGAACGCGACCTGCAGCCACACCACTATTGCGATCAGCGGCAGCGCGATGATGCACAATGAGAAGAAGGCCGGGCCGTCGTCGGGGGCGGCAAAGCGGTAGTCGAGCCCGCAATGATCGCAGGTATCGACGATCTTGAGCCACGACTTGAACATCTTGCCCTTGCCGCAGCGCGGGCACAGTCCGTTCCAGCCGCAATGCATGATCCAGCGGAACTTCTCCTGCCCGGTGGCGGGGACGGGGGCGGTTGGCATGTCGCTCGTCATAGCGGACATATGGGGAGGCGGCGTAACGATTCCCAACGAACAAGGGCGATGACGGTGATCGCTTTGCCCCCGATCAGTCATGCGTGCGGCCGAAATCGGGCGCGGCGTCGTCCTGGCCCTGTTCGATGATCGACCGGCGCACGGCGCGGGTGCGGGTGAACAGGTCGAACAATTCGTCGCCCTTGCCCCAGCGGATCGCGCGCTGGAGCGCGGTCAGGTCTTCCGAGAAGCGCTGGAGCATGTCGAGCACGGCTTCCTTGTTCGACAGGAACACGTCGCGCCACATCGTCGGGTCGGAGGCGGCGATGCGGGTGAAGTCGCGGAAGCCGCCGGCGGAGTATTTGATCACTTCGGAACGCGTGACCTCTTCCATGTCGCTCGCGGTGCCGACGATCGTGTAGGCGATCAGGTGGGGGAGGTGGCTGGTGATCGCGAGCACGCGGTCGTGGTGGTCGGCGGCCATCGTCTCGACGTCTGCGCCCAGCCGTCGCCAGAATTCGGCGACGCGTTCGACCGCGGCTTCGGGCGCGTCGGCGGGCGGGGTCAGGATGCACCAGCGGCCGTGGAACAAACTCGCGAAGCCCGCCTCGGGGCCGCTGCGTTCGGTGCCGGCGACGGGGTGCGCGGGGACGATCGTGACGCCAGGGAGAGCTGCCTGAAGCGCGGCCAGCACGCTGCCCTTGGACGACCCGACATCGCTGACGATCGCATCGGTCGGCAGGTCCACCGCGATCGCGTCCGCCGCCATGCCCATCGCGCCGACCGGCACGCACAGGATGGCGAAGTCGGCGTCGGTGACGGCGGCGCCGGGCGTGTCGGTCACGTCGTCGCAGAAGCCTAGCGCGGTCGCCGCCGCGCGCACGCCCGGATCGGCGTCGTGGCCGGTGACGCGGACGCTCGGCATCTGCGCCTTCACCGCGCGCGCGATCGACGAGCCGATCAGGCCCAGCCCGATGATCGCGACGCGCGCGAAGGGCAGCATCAGCCGGCCTTCTCGATTAGCGCGCGCAAAGCGGCGATGACGCCCCGGCACTCGTCGGCGGTGCCGATCGTGATGCGCAGGCCATGCGGCAGCCCCTGGCCCGGCAGCCAGCGGACGATGTAGCCTGCGTCCATCAGGCCCTTGTACGCCGCCTCGGCGGTCAGTGCGCCTTCGAACAGCACCAGCACGAAGTTCGCCTGGCTGGGTACGGCGCGCAGGCTCGCGTTCCCCATCTTGGCGATCTCGGCTGTGAACCAGGCGCGCCACTCGGCGTTGTGGGCCCGCGTGTGCTCGACAAAGTCGGTGTCGCCCAGCGCCGCGATCGCCGCCGCCGTGCCGGCGATGGTGATCGAGAAGGGCAGGCGGATTCGGTGCATCGCGGCGACGATCTCCGCCGACGCATATCCCCAGCCGATCCGTTCGGCGGCTAGCCCGTACATCTTGGAGAAGGTGCGGGTGACCAGCACGTTAGGGGCGGTTTCGGCCAGTGCCATGCCGCCGTCCTCGGCATCGCCCTCGATATATTCGGCATAGGCATGATCGAGGACGAGCAGGATGTCGGACCGCAATCCTGCGTGCAACCGCGCGATCTCCTCGCGGCTGGCATAAGTGCCGGTCGGATTGTTGGGGTTGGCGATATAGACGATCTTCGTCCGATCAGTGACGCAGGCGAGGATCGCATCGATGTCGGTCGCATAGTCGTTATCGGGGGCGATCACTGGGACCGCGCCGACCCGCCGCGCCGCGATCTCGTATACCGCGAAGCCGTACTTTACGAAGATCACCTCGTCGCCCGACCCGGCGAACGCGCCGGCGGCCAGATGGAGCACTTCGTCCGAACCGTTGCCGTAGATGATCCGTGCGGGGTCGAGGCCATGCTTGGCGGCGAGCACGTCGCGCAGTTCGGTGCCGCTCGCGTCGGGATAGCGTTCCAGGTTGGTCGCGGCGGTCAGGAACGCGTCGCGCGCCTTCTGGCTGGTGCCGAGCGGGTTCTCGTTCGACGAGAGTTTCGCGACCTTACGGCCGTCGTCGGTCGTCGAGCGCCCCGGCACATAGGGGGCGATCGCCATGATCCAGGGCTTGGGTTCTGGTGCGGACATGCGCGCGCCTATTGCTGGCGGCGCTCGGCTTGGCAAGTTATCCAACGTTGGGGGAGCGTGAAGAGTTGATGCGCCGCAAATTTCCTCTAACCGCGTTCGCATGACCGACGATCAGCGCTTCGGCCTGTCGCGCCACGTGAGCTTGCCGGGCCCGCTCCGCCTCGACGGGGGTGCGCTGCTGTCGCCGGTCGATATCGCCTACGAAACCTATGGCGATCCGGCCAATCCGGCGATCCTGATCTGCCACGCGCTGACCGGCGACCAGCATGTCGCGAGCGAGCATCCCGTCACCGGCAAGCCCGGCTGGTGGGAGCGAATGGTGGGCCCAGGCAAGCCGATCGACCCCGCGCGGTATTTCATCGTGTGCGCGAACGTGCTCGGCAGCTGCATGGGTTCGTCGGGGCCGGCGACGGTCAATCCGATGACCGCATGTCCCTATGCGATGGCGTTTCCCGTCATCACGATCCGCGACATGGTGCGTGCGCAGGCGATGCTGCTCGACCATCTCGGCGTGGGCAAGGTCATCGTCGTGGGCGGGTCGATGGGCGGGATGCAGGCGCTGAGCTGGGCCGCGACCTATCCGGAGCGCGTGACCAAGGCGGTCATCATCGCCTCGACCGCGCGCCACACGGCGCAGAACATCGCGTTCCACGAGGTCGGGCGCCAGGCGATCATGGCCGATCCGAAATGGGCGGGCGGCGACTATTACGGCAAGGGCGAGCCGCCCGCGGCGGGCCTGGCGGTGGCGCGGATGGCGGCGCACATCACCTATCTGTCGGAGGCCGGACTCACCGAGAAGTTCGGGCGGCGGCTGCAGGCGCGCGAGGCGAAGTCGTTCGGGTTCGACGCCGATTTCCAGGTCGAAAGCTATCTGCGGCACCAGGGGCTGAGCTTCACCGACCGGTTCGACGCAAACAGCTACCTCTATATCACGCGCGCAATGGACTATTTTGACCTCGCTGAGGAGCATGGCGGGCTGCTGGCGAACGCGTTCCAGGGCACAGCGACGCGTTTCGCCCTGGTCAGCTTCGATACCGACTGGCTCTATCCGACCGCGGAATCACGGATCATCGTCCATGCGCTCAACGCGGCCGGCGCTGCGGTCAGCTTCGTCGAACTCAAGTCACCGTTCGGCCATGACGCGTTCCTGCTCGATTCGCCCGACCTGAACCGGGTGGTCGACGGTTTTCTGAGGGCGGCATGATCGAGCTAGACGACGACAAGGCACGGCTGCAGATCGATCGCGTTCACCAGTGGCTCGCGTCGAGCTACTGGTCGCCGGGGATCGACCGCGACACCGTCGAGCGCGCGATCTTCGGGTCGCATTGCCTGGGCGCGTATGACGGCGCGGAGCAGGTCGGCTTCGCGCGGATGATCACCGACCACGCGACTTTCGCGTGGCTGGCGGACGTGTGGGTCGAGGAAAATGTGCGCGGGCAGGGGATCGGGCACAAGCTCGTCGGCTGGTTCCTCGACCATCCCGATTTTCAGGGCTTGCGTCGGATGGCGTTGGTCACGGCGGACGCGCATGGGGTTTACGAGAGTCTGGGGTTCCACACGTTATTGCGACCCGAACGCTACATGGAGCGGTTGTCGTCGGACTTCGCGCAGATGCTAAAGGTCGCACCGTGAGTCTGCGTCCCGACCTCGCGGTGATCGCCGCCAACGTCGCCAGGGGCAGTCGTGTGCTTGACGTGGGCTGCGGCGACGGCGCGCTGATGGCGGCGTTGCGCGACGAGAAAGGCGTGGATGCACGCGGACTCGAACTGGATCCCGATGATGTCGCGAGCGCGGTTGGACGCGGCCTGTCGGTCGTGCAGGGCGACGCCGACGTCGATCTGGCGGGCTATCCCGACCAGAGCTTCGATTATGCGATCCTCAGCCAGACGCTGCAGACCACACGCGCGCCCGATGTGGTGCTCGAACATCTGCTCAGGATCGGCCGGCGCGCCTTCGTGTCGTTTCCCAACTTCGCGCATTGGCGCGTGCGCGCGTCGCTGCTGTGGGGCGGGCGGATGCCGGTTACGCGATTGTTGCCGGTGGCATGGTATGCGACCCCCAACATTCACCATGTCACGATCGACGATTTCCGCGCCTTGCTGAAAGAGCGGGGGATCACGATCGAAGGCGCCTGGTTCCTCTCTGGCGACAAACAGACCAGCGAATTGATGGCGAACCTGCTTGGCGAACATGCGGTATTCCTGTTGCGCAGGTGACTCGTTGCCAATCAGCCACACACCGCCCATTTTGGGTGAACGGGTATTGGAACCGAATCGGACAACACCGAGTTTTTTGACCGACATTGATATGGGTTAGATTAAATTGCCAAATGCATTGATCGTCGAAGATGAGATCTTCGTCGCACTAGATTTGGAAAGAATACTCACCGACGCCGGCTACCAGGTGACGGCGATCGCGGCCGATCGTGCGAGCGCGCTGTCCGCCGCGAGCGAGGCTGAATTTGCGTTCGTCGACATCAATCTGCGCGATGGACCGACCGGGCCGGAGATCGGCGCGGTGCTGACGCGCGATTATGGGGTAAAGGTCGTGTTCGTTACTGCCAATCCGGCGCAGATCGGCATTCCTTGCGATGCGCTCGGATATATCCGCAAACCGTTCAGCGAGCGGGCAATCCTCGCGGCGGCTGCGCTGGCTATTGGGCAGGAGCATCCGGCTGCCGCGAACGACGACTTGGTGCTGTTGAACCGCGTCAGCGACGCCTGAACGCCGCCAGCGGCACCGTCACTTTCACGTTGAGTCCGTCGGTTTTCCAGTCGCGCGCAATTGCTCCGCCGAGTTGACGCACGGCGCTCAGCTCCATCAATTGCGTGCCGAACCCGCTACCGTGGGGCGGCGTGACTGCAGGGCCGCCTTGCTCTTGCCAGTCCAGCATCACCGCATGACCGTCGCTGTTCATGGTGACGGTGACCCAGCCGTCCTGTACCGACAGCGCGCCGTACTTGGTCGCATTGGTCGCGAGTTCGTGGAACAGCAGTGCCAAGGGAGTCGCCGAGCGATCGTCGATCGCAATGTCGTCGCCCGTCACCGCGACGCGCGCCAGCCCTTCGACTTGATACGGTTCGAACAGTTCGCTGAGCAGTCCGGTAAGGCTGTTCGGTTGAGTCGTCGGCATTGACGCCGGACTGTGCGGACGGACGAAATCGTGGGCGCGGCCGAGCGCGGTGATACGGTCGCGCAGGTCGGCGGCGATGTCGCGGAATTCCGGATGCGCGCGCGCTGAAAATGCGACGAGGCCGGACACGACCGAGAAGATGTTCTTGATCCGGTGGCTCAGCTCCTGGCTGATCACCTCGCGCTCCTCGATCGTCAGTTTCTGCTCGTGAATGTCGGTGCAGGTGCCGAACCAGCGGACGATCCGGCCCTCCTCATCGCGGATCGGCAGAGCGCGGCCGAGCACCCAGCGATAGGTGCCGTCGCGATAGCGCAAGCGATATTCGATCTCATACGGGTCGCCGCTGGTCAGGGATTGCCGCCATCGTGCCCAGGCACGATCCTGATCGTCGGGGTGAAACATGCCGTTCCAGCCCTCGCCGTCCGTCGATCCGTCTGGCACACCCGTGAATTCGTACCAGCGCGCATTGTAGTAATCATGGTAGCCGTCCGGCAGCGTCGACCACACCATCTGGGGCATGGTGTCGGCAAGCGTGCGGAATCGGCCCTCGCTGTCGGTCAGCGCGCGGCGGGCGTCGCCCTCGGCACTGCGCCACGCGGCGGCATCCCGATTTTCGCGTAGACGCGCCATGACGTTGTCCGCCAGCGTCTCGAGCCCCTGGCGCTGCAGGTCGCTGAGTCCCTCCGGATGCGGCACGGTGTCGATCACGCACAGCGCGCCGAGCGGCACGCCATTATCGGCCTTCAGCGGCGCGCCAGCGTAGAAGCGAATATTCTCCTCGCCGGTCACCAGCGCGTTGCAGGCGAAGCGCGAGTCTTCCGTGGCGTCCGGCACCACCATGACCTTATCGCCGAGCATCGCGTGGGCGCAGAACGAGACGTCGCGCGGTGTCTCAGTCGCGTCGAACCCGCTGCGCGAAATGAAGGTCTGGCGCTTTTCCTCGACCAGGCTGACGAGGGAAACCGGGCACCCGCATAAGGCCGCGGCGAAATCGGTGATCTTTTTCAGCGCGATAGTGTCGCGCAGTGTTTCCGGCTCATACGCCGCGATGATCGCGGCGCGCGTTGCCTCATCCACCTTCCGGTCGGAATCGGCGTGTATCGGCGTGTCAGTCACGTCGGGATAACGGGCGGGAACTGGTTTCGCTCCCTAGAACGGCACGTCGTCGTCGAGATCGTCCGAATAGCCCCCGCCGAAGCCGCCCTTGCTTCCGCCGCCGCTAGACGCACCGGCGAACTCGTCACGGCCGCCGCCTGACGACCCGCCCCAATCGTCGCGGCCGCTCGACACGTTGCCGCCACCGCCGCCGCCGCCCTGGCCGGGCGCGCCGTCGAGCATCGTCAGGACGGCGTTGAAGCCCTGCAGCACGATTTCGGTCGAATAGCGGTCCTGGCCCTGCTGGTCCTGCCATTTGCGGGTCTGGAGAGCGCCCTCGATATAGACCTTGCTGCCCTTGCGCAGATAGCGCTCGGCGACGTTGGCCAGACCCTCGCTGAACACCTTTACGGTGTGCCACTCGGTGCGTTCCTTGCGCTCGCCGGTGTTGCGGTCCTTCCATGTGTCCGACGTCGCGATGCGCAATTCGACGACCTTGCCACCGTTCTGGAAAGACCGGCTTTCGGGGTCGCGCCCCAGATTGCCGACGAGAATTACCTTGTTGACGCTGCCCGCCATATTTCCTGTTCCTACAAACCGAATCCTGTTGCGATCCAGTATGTAGCGCCCGCCGCCGCGTATGCCAGCGCGAACAGGTAGGTCACCATGAATGCCGGCCATCGCCAGCCGTTCGTCTCGCGTCGCGTGATGGCGATGGTCGAAATGCATTGCGGGGCGAAAACGAACCACATCAGGAAGGCGAGCGCCGTCGCCAGGCTCCACCGGCCGCGGAGTTGCTCGCGCATCGCCTTGTCGCCGGCGTCGCCTTCGGGCGCATCGACCGCATAGGTGGTGGCGAGCGCCGATACCGCGACCTCGCGCGCCGCCATCGCCGGGATCAGCGCCAGCACGATGTCGCGGTTGAAGCCGATCGGGCGGAACACTGGCTCGATCGTGTTGGCGATGCGGCCGGCGACCGAATAATTGACCTGGCTGACCGGCGAGTCCTTGGGCGCTTGTGGGAAGGTCAGCAGCGCCCAGAGGACCACCGTGGTCGTCGCGATGATCGTGCCCGCGCGCTTCAGGAATATCCAGCAGCGGGTCCACAGCCCGATCGCGACATCGCGCCAGATCGGCATCTGATAGCGCGGCATTTCCATCATGAACCCGGATGAAGCGCCCTTCGTCACGGTGCGGCGCAGGACGAGCGCGACGCCATAGGCGCCGACGATCCCGGTCAGCAGGAGGCCGAACATGACCAGTCCCCGCAGCCCGATAAAGCCAAAGACATCGCGGTTGGGAATGAACGCGCCGGTGATCAGGATATAAACCGGCCAGCGCGCCGAACAGGTCATCAGCGGCGCGATCAGGATCGTGGTCAGGCGGTCCTTCTCATCCTCGATCGTCCGCGTCGACATGATGCCGGGCACCGCGCAGGCGAAGCTCGAGAGCAGGGGAATGAACGCGCGGCCGGATAAACCGACCGTCGCCATCAGCCGGTCCATCAGGAAGGCGGCGCGGACCATGTAGCCCGACGCCTCCAGCAGCAGGATGAAGAAGAACAGGATCGCGATCTGCGGCAGGAACACGACGACGGCGCCGACACCCGCGAGCACGCCGTCGGTTATCAGCGAGCGAAGGATGCCGTCGGGCAGGATCGCGTTGACCTGCGCCTGCAGCCAGCCGATTCCCGCCTCGATCGCGTCGGCCGGGATCGTCGCCCAGGTGAACACCGCCTGGAACATCAGGAACAGGATGGCGAACAGCATCACCATCCCCAACACCGGATGCAGCGCGATCGAATCGAAGGCGTGCGTCCAGCGCCGCACGGGGTTTTCCGACACCGTCGCCGCCACCGCGATCTGGCGCGCGCGGCGTTGCAGCGTAGCGATGTCGGCGTGGAGGACGGGATCGCTCCGCCGCAGTACAGTCGCGCCGGGGCCGATCAGGCCGCCCAGCGCCTCCTTCAATTCTTCGATCCCGCGCTTGCGCACCGCGACGGTGGGGACGACCCGCACGCCGAGTTCGCGTTCCAGCACCAAGGGGTCGAGTACCAGCCCGTCGCGCTCCGCCATGTCGATCATGTTGAGCGCTACCACGACGGGCAAGCCGAGGGCGATGAGCTGGAGCGTGAAGCGCAGGTGATTGTCGAGGTTCGATGCGTCCACGACGACGACGATCGCGTCGGGCAACCGTTCGCCGTCCTGCGCGCCGGTCACGACGTCGCGGGTGACGCGTTCGTCGGGGCTGGAGGGTTCGAGGCTGTAGGTGCCGGGCAGATCAAGCAATTCGACCGGCCGCCCATCGTTCAGCACCATCCGCCCGGCGTGCCGCTCGACGGTGACACCCGGATAATTGCCGACCTTCTGCCGCGCGCCGGTCAGCGCGTTGAACAGCGCGCTCTTGCCGGCATTGGGGTTGCCGACCAGCGCAACCAGCGGAGCGGGGTGCATCCTATTCGGCGGGTTGCACGATGGAGACGTGAACCGCGCCGGCGACGCGGCGGCGAAGCGCGACGGTCATTCGCCCGATCCGGCACGCGATCGGCCCGCCGCCGAGCCGGGCGCGATGCAGCACCTCGACGTCCACACCCTGATCGAAGCCGAGTTCGCGCAGTCGGCGCGCCTCGGGGACGGCAAGCTGGTCCCAGGCGATGTCGGCCACGGTCGCGTGGGTGCGGTGCGGCAATTGTTCGAGGCTGATCGGAGTCGCCATAGCTGTCAGCTAAGCGAAATGCGACTGATTATCAATAACGCAATTGTATCAAACCGCCGGGTAGCGCAGCCGCCCGACGAAGCGCGACAGGCTGGGCCGGTGGCTGGTGCGGGCGATGAACTGGCCCTTCGCCTTTTCAAACGCCATGATCCCGGCGATCCGCCGGGCGAGGAACGCGCGGGTGTCTGCCTGCCCCTCGCTTTCGTCGTCAAGGAAGACGGTAATCGTCGCCGCATAGACCGCGCCCAGCATCGCGCGCTTGGTATAGTGGTTGTAATCGGTCGCCGTGTCGCCGGCTGCGCGCCACATCGCGTCGGCGGCGCGCCATCCGAGCTTGGCACCGTGTGCGACATTCTGCGGCATGGCGAGGATGGCGAGCGCACGGCGCAGCGTCTCACGATGCGCGGCGAGCAGGTCGAGCCGGGCTTCTATCAGGGCGGTGATCTTGTCACGGACCTTCATCGGGCCAAGTTTTTCGGGCGGCAGCGCCTCGGCCATGCTGCGGTCGATATGGGCGAACCAGGCGTCGATCATCGTCGCCGCGTCGGGCAGCGCCAGCAATGCCACGTCGCGGTCCACGCCCAGCGCGTCCGCCGCCATGTCGCGCGCCGCCGCCTTCCACCCGTCGAAGGCGGCATTGTCGGCGACCAACGGCGCCAGCGCGGCGCGGAGTTCAGGGATGGTCGGATCGGCGGGCAAGGTCATGGCGTGCTTATGCTCCCACCGTGCCGTCGGGGGCAAGCGGGGCGGCATCCTTCCGTTCGCGCCGCACCAGCACCAGGGCGACCGCCACCGCGGCTGCGCCGAGCAAGTCCCAACCGTCGAGCTTCTCGTTATACCAAAGCCAGCCGACCGTAGCGGCGATCACCGGCTGGGTGAGCAGCGCAATTCCGATCACCATCGGCGAAAGCTGGCCGAGCACGAAGGTCATGAGCCCCTGCCCGAACACCTGACTCGCCAGCGCTAGCCCGATCAACGGCCACCAATCGGTCGGCAGAATCTTTTCGCCCAGCGTCCAGGCGAAGATCAGCAGCGGCAACAGGCTGGCGAGCGTCGACATAGCGAGCGCGGGGACCGGCGCCATCGTGTCGCGGGCCTTGGCCATCGCAACGAAATAGATCGTGTAGAGGATGCCGGCGGTCAGGCAGAGCAAGTCGCCGTAGAATTGATCGGCCCGAACCTGCAGCGAGCGGCCCATCAGCAATCCCGCACCGAGCAGCGCCAGCAGCAGGGCGAACCCCTGTGACCTGGACGGCCACGCCCGCGCGAGGAGGAAGCCATAGACCGGGAAGAACAGGGTCGCGGAATTGCCGAACAGGGTGGCGTTCGCAAGTTGCGTCTTCTTGATGCCGAGGTGCCAGCTCGCCAGATCCGCCGCGAAGCACAGACCGCCGATCACGAGCGCGATCCACACCCCGCGGCCAAGACCCGCGGGTCGCCAGCCGCCGCCGAGAGCGACCGCCAACAGGATCGGCGCTGCGAGTGCGATTCGCCAGAACCCCGCCGCGACCGGTCCTACGTCGCTGATCCGCACGAATACCGGCCCGAACGCCAACAGGACGTTCGCCATCACCAGCGCAAGGAACGCCAGCGGATGTGCGGTCACGCTTTTCCCGGAGGAAGCTTTTCTTGGGTCTCCGTCCTGGTGCATGCCGCCCCATAACACCTATCTCCGTCGCGTCATTTACAAAGGGAGGCTCGCTTGCCCACGTTGTTCGATCCTATCCAGCTCGGCGACATCGCCGCGAAGAACCGCATCCTGATGGCGCCGCTCACGCGCGGCCGCTCGACGAACGAGCATGTGCCGACCGGAATCATGATCGACTATTACACGCAGCGCGCAGGAGCGGGCCTGATCATCACCGAAGGCACGGGGGTCAGCCGGCTTGGGTTGGGCTGGCCCAATGCGCCGGGGCTGTGGACCCCCGAACAGGTCGAGGCGTGGAAGCCCGTCACCGAGTCCGTCCACAAGGCCGGCGGCAAGATCGTCGCGCAAATCTGGCATATGGGGCGGCTCGCGCGGCCCGACGTGACCGGGCTGACGCCGCTGTCGTCGTCGCAGACGCGCGCGCCCTATCACAAGCCCGAAAACCCTTATGCCGAAGCGCGCGCCGCGACGCTCGACGATATCAAGCAGGCGCAGGACGAATATGCGAGTGCCGCGCGCAACGCGATCGCCGCCGGGTTCGACGGGGTCCAGCTCCACGGCGCGAACGGCTACCTGATCGACCAGTTCCTGCGCGACAACACCAACCTGCGCGACGACGATTATGGCGGCAGCCCGGAAAACCGCATCCGCTTCATGAAGGAAGCGGTCGCGGCGGTGATTGCGGAAATCGGCGCGGGCCGCACCGCGATCCGTCTGTCGCCCAATGGCGAGACGCAGGGCGCCGACGACAGCAACCCAGAAGCGGTGTTCGTTCCCGCGGCGAAGGTGCTCAACGATTTGGGCATCGCGTTCCTCGAACTGCGCGAACTGGGTACCACCGGCACGTTCGGCACGAGCGACGTGCCCAAGCTCAGCCCCAAGATCCGCGAGGTGTTCAAACGCCCGCTGATCCTCAACCAGGAATATAGCTTCGAAGCTGGCGAGGCCGATGTCGAAATCGGGCTGGCCGACGGCATCGCCTGGGGCCGCAAGTTCATCTCCAACCCCGATTTGGTCGAACGCTTCCGCACCGGGGCCGACCTGACGCCGGACAATTTCAAGACATGGTACACGCCGGGGCCGGAGGGCTATACCGACTATCCGGCGCTCGAGCCCGTCGGGTAGGCGCGCATTTCCCGGTCGTCCGGCTTCATGCTAGGCTGACGGCATGGACGCGGTGGGGATAATAGGGCTGGCGGCGAGCATCAGCCTGTTGAGCGGCTGGCGGCTGTACCTCACCGTGTTCGCGGTGGGGCTGGCGATGCGGTTCGGCTGGGTGGCGATGCCGGCGCAGCTTCACGGACTCGACGTGCTCGCCAATTGGTGGGTGATCGGCGTCGCGGGCGTCGGTGCGCTGGCCGAGTTCCTGGCCGACAAGGTGATGTGGATCGACAGCGTATGGGACGCGATCCACACGCTCGTGCGGCCGGTGGGCGGGGCGTTGCTGGCGCTCGCGATCGTCGATCCCAAGGACGGGGCGTGGCAGGTCGCGGCCCTGCTGCTCGGCGGTGGGGCGGCGATGCTAACCCATTGGTCCAAGGCGGGGGCGCGGGCGGCGGTCAATGTCAGCCCGGAGCCGTTCAGCAACATCGCGGTGTCGAGCGGCGAGGACGTGGTCACCGCGGGGCTGCTCGCGCTGGTGCTGTCGCATCCGGCGGTCGCGGGCGTCGTGGCGCTCGTGCTGGCGGGGATTGCGGTGTGGGCGATCCTGGCGCTGCGCAAGTTCGTCAGGCGGCTCCGGCCGAAACCGAAGCCGCCCGCGTCAGCTTAACGGCACCTCACATTGTCTTTATCGACCGCGGTCCCGACGGCCGCGCCCGCCGCCGCGCCGAGCAGGATGCCGAGCGGCTCCGACCGGCCGGAGGTCAAGGCCGCGCCCAGCGCGCCGCCCGCGATGCCGCCGACGATCAGCCCGGTCGTGCCGTCCGAGCGGCGGCAGTAATAGCGGCCGTCCTGCCCCTGATAGATGCGGTCGTTGCGGCTCAGGCGACGTTCGCGATAGCGCGGATTGTCGACGTAATACCGGTCGGCATAATAGCCCTTATACTGCGGATCGGGCCGGTTATAGTCGTAGTTGCGATAGCTGCGGTAATCGCTCGCATAGCCGGGCCGACCGTCGTCGGTGCAGCCGGAAAGCCCGGTCAGCGCGGTCGCGGCGACGAGGCCAAGGGTTAGGGCACGCATAGACACCTCTCCTGTTGTTCCCCCGCCGCTACAATGCGCGACGGGGTGGATGGTTGCGCGGACGAATCGATCAGGCGGCGGTCAGTTCCTCCGACCGGGCGTCGTCGGTCGTGAAGCCGGTGGCGACCGGGGGCGGGGGGCGGAGGCCTTCGCGCTCGCCGGCGGTCGGGATGGCGGTGGGGTCGGGGCGGAAGGCGTCGGGCGCGCGATCGGTGCCGGGCGTCGTGGCGTCGAGCGCGAGGTCGGGGGCGTCATGGCCCTCGGTCGCGGGCAGGAACCGGTCGAACCAGCCGAAGCGGAACGCGGCGCCGACCGCGGCGACGGCGATCCCGGCGACGGCGGTCGCGCCAATCGCGGTGTTGCGGGTGCGGTGGTCGGGCTTGAAACGGCCGCTGCTGTCGCGGCGCTGGCTGGGGTTCGACATGGCGAGTCTCCGGGTTGGGATACGGTCCGGAGTCAACGGTCGTGGCCGCTGGCTGTTCCGCCCCGGCGGCGAGGCGATTAGCGCAAGCTGATCACGAGCGGATTAGCCGGGGCCGGCCGGCGCGGCCGCAAGCCGCGACCGACGACGCGGCTTTGCCGCGGCGGGTCCTTGCGGCAGGTCAGGCGAACGTCAGGCCAATCGCGCATCGTCGGCGGGCGGGCGCGGGGCGGGGACGAGCCGCCCGGCCTCCAGATGCGCCAGCCAGTCGCGGACGGCGTCGGGCTGGTCGCGATCGGGCGTCGCGCGGGGACGGACGACGCGGCCAGGATCGAGCGCGACGTGCTGGCGGGCGAGGGGGCTGGGCATCGGGTGATCCTCTCTGGCGGTGGGCGAAGAGGAGAGTCAGATATGCCGGAAAGGGCGCTGTAGGAAAGCCCCGGCGGCGAGGTGATTAGCGCCAGCTAATCACAAGCGGACTAGCCGGGGCCGATTGCCGTTGCCCGGTCAATTTGATGCCTACGATGCAAACTGCTAGCCGTCGAAAATGGCGAAAAAGGCTGCGACCTATTCTGTTGTGGTTCCGGTTCTGAACCGGAAATGCTCTCTGCCCAACAGTTTCCCAGTATCGCTTTCGGATTCTGTCTCGATCCGCAAAGTACGAGGCGACGACTTAGTTGCGATCACAGAGCACGATACGGAAGCCGCGAGCTACCTGCACGGCGGAAAATTCACAATAACTTTCGACGATTACGACATGGCATGGTCCAAGGACCAGTTGGGTAACGCGCTCATATGCGCCCTTTTTTCGCTGAACACTATTTCATCGGGCTCTGCGTTGGCGGTGGAGCGGGCATTCATCCTGAAAAGCCATCGTATTACAAAAATCGAGAAAACGGAAAGCTGGTCGGGTTATAACCATGCTCAACAGGCGGATTTTAAGATACAGTCTGCAAGTAGTGTCAAATATGCCCGTGATTTATATAAAGCCGTATCGACAGCGATAGCAAAGTATCCACCGCTTAGGTTGACGGTTAACCGGCTTAATTCCGCTATCGGACGGTCGGCGATTGACGAAAAGATTATCGACCTTTGCATAGCATTAGAGTCAGTTTTTCAGTCGCAAACTGAAATTTCCTTTCAATTTGCACTATATAACTCTTTACTATCTGAAGGCGATAAATACAAAAGACGAGAAGTATTTGCATTGTTGAAGAAGCTATACGGTCAGCGGAGTAATATTGTTCACGGTAATAAGGATGCCGATGAGAAATGGTGTGAAGACAATCTTCCTAGATTGTTGTCGATAGCAAAAACATCAGTTTTGCAGAAAATAGAATTTCTCGCCAATAAAACTCACGACGAGTGGAAGGCGAATTTGGAAGAATTGGCTTTAGGAATAATATAATGGCGAGCGCAAAAAACATCAAAGTTTCGCGATCGAAAATTACTGTACCCGTCGTGGTTGCGACGGTCATGGGTTTGCGCGTCGCCCGCGGCTACGCGCGCATTTGTGATCTTGCCGATATGTCCCGCCCGGACATCTACGATGCTGTAAAAAATCCGACAGGCACTCAGCGCGACCTAAGTCCCAAGCACGCGCGAGACGCATATGAATACGTGAAGGAAGAAGATGTAGGCTTCTTTCCGGAAGTGTTTCTCGCACTTCGAGATCCAAGCGCCGTGTCTTTAAAATTGACTAATACAGCCAATGGTTTTGGTGCGTTAGAAGTTCACATATCCGCAATCCGTAATAGTCCGGATATTAAAATATCAAGGGTCGATGGAAATCATCGTCTCCAGTTCGCAGACGGAAAATCTGATGGATTTCCACGTCTCGAAAAAGTAGTGTCGTTTTGTCTCGCTTTGGAAATATCTAAAGAACAAGAAATAAAGCTCTTTAGAGATATAAATAATAATCAAAGGCGAATGAATACAAGTCACTTAGATAATATAGACCTTAGGTTGGCCGGCGCTCAAGTGATTGCGCGACGTGACCCTGCACTATACATCGCTAGGAAGCTGAGGGATGATAACGACAGCGTATTGCGCGGCAAAGTTTATGATGGTGGCCGAACTGACGTAACAAAATTTATTCCTTTGCGAACTTTAAAGACTGGTTTGGAGTATATGTTGTCTCGACCCACGAGGCTCACTTCGCTCGATGATGTTGATATACAGGCGGCCGTAATTAAGAACTATTTTGCAGCTCTTAAAGCGTGGGAACCTGAGGCTTGGGCCAGCCCGAAGGATTACTTAATGCTCCGAGGAGCAGGCTTGTGGGGCGTGTGTTTCTTGGGTGCAAACGTGATTGACCGTGCTTTGGGCAGAGGAAAGTACAAAACGTCTGACATGACGGCTATCTTGCGCTCCGGATCGGATTGGGATTGGTCGAAAGGCGGCGATTTTCAGGGTTACAGCGGTCGGGGTGGTGCTCTCAAAATTAGCGATCTAGTGACTGGAGAACTTGAGGATAGCTCAGGCGGCTCGCTTAAATCGCTTATCCAAAAGATCGCTAGCGAGATAACCTGACACAGCAGGGGCGGGAGTTGAGCTACTCCACCCGCTCAACCTCCCGCTTCCCTTGAGCCTTCTCGCCCTTGGCCCCCAACAACGGCGCCAGATACCGCCCGGTAAAGCTCCGCGGTTCCTTCGCGACGTCCTCGGGCGTGCCGACGGCGACGATCTCGCCGCCCTTGACGCCGCCCTCCGGCCCCAGGTCGATCACCCAGTCGGCGGTCTTGATGACGTCGAGGTTATGCTCGATCACCACCACCGTATTGCCCTGTTCGACCAACGCGTGGAGCACTTCGAGCAGTTTGCGGACGTCCTCGAAATGCAGGCCGGTGGTGGGCTCGTCGAGGATGTAGAGCGTCTGGCCGGTCGCGCGGCGGCTCAGTTCCTTGGCCAGCTTCACGCGCTGCGCCTCGCCGCCGGACAGCGTCGTCGCCTGTTGCCCGACCTTGACGTAGCCCAGCCCGACCTCGACCAGCATCGCCATCTTGTCGCGGATGCCGGGGACGGCCTTGAAGAACTCGGCGGCGTCCTCGACCGTCATGTCGAGCACGTCGGCGATCGAATGGCCCTTGAACTTCACCTCCAGCGTCTCGCGGTTGTAGCGCGCGCCGTGGCACACGTCGCACGTGACGTAGACGTCGGGGAGGAAGTGCATCTCGATCTTGAGCACGCCGTCGCCCTGGCACGCCTCGCACCGGCCGCCCTTGACGTTGAACGAGAACCGCCCGGGCTTGTAGCCGCGCGCCTGCGCCTCCGGCAGGCCCGCGAACCAGTCGCGGATCTGGGTGAAGGCGCCGGTGTAGGTGGCGGGGTTCGAGCGCGGGGTGCGGCCGATCGGCGACTGGTCGATGTCGATGACCTTGTCGAGATATTGCAGCCCCGCGATCTTCTCATACTTGCCGGCCAGGATGCGCGCGCCGTTCAGCTGGCGCGCGGCGGCGGCGTAGAGCGTGTCGATCGTGAGGCTCGACTTGCCCGATCCGCTGACGCCGGTGATGCAGGTGAAGGTGCCGAGCGGGATGCTGGCGGTAACGTCGCGCAGGTTGTTGGCGGTGGCGCCGGTGACGGTGAGCTTCTTGCCGGTGCCGCTGCGGCGGACGAGGGGGACGGGGACTTCGCGCGTGCCGTTGAGATAGTCGGCAGTGATGCTCTGCTTGCTCGCGAGCACCTGGTCGAGCGTGCCGTGCGCGACGATCGCGCCGCCATGGACGCCCGCGCCGGGGCCCATGTCGATGACGTAATCGGCGGTGCGGATCGCGTCCTCGTCATGCTCGACCACCAGCACGGTGTTGCCGAGATCGCGGAGACGGCGCAGCGTCGCGAGCAGCATGTCGTTGTCGCGCTGGTGCAGGCCGATCGACGGCTCGTCGAGGACATAGAGCACGCCCGACAGGCCGCTGCCGATCTGGGAGGCGAGGCGGATGCGCTGGCTCTCGCCGCCGGATAGCGTGCCGCTGGTGCGGTCGAGGTTGAGGTAATCGAGGCCGACATTGTTGAGGAAGCCGAGCCGTTCGAGGATTTCCTTGAGGATGCGCCCGGCGATCTCGTTCTGCTGGGCGTTGAGGTGCGCGGGCAGGTCGGTGAACCAGGCGAGCGCGTCCACGACCGACAGATGCGTCGCGTAGGAGATGTCGCGCATCGCGACCTTGACCGCGAGCGCTTCGGGCTTGAGGCGCGCGCCGTGGCAGACTTCGCAGGGTTGCGACGACTGATACTTCGACAGTTCCTCGCGCATCCATGCGCTCTCGGTCTGAAGCAGGCGGCGGTTGAGGTTGCCGATCACGCCCTCGAACGGCTTGCGGACGTCGTACGACTTGCGGCCGTCGACGAAGGTCAAAGTAACGGGCTTGCCGCCGGTGCCGTGGAGGATGATGAGCTTCACCTCGCCGGACAGGTCTTCCCACTTGGTGTCGAGGCTGAAGCCGAATTCGCGCGCGAGTGAGCCCAGCACCTGCATGTAGTAAGGGCTGGGCGGGTTGGATTTCGCCCAAGGGACGATCGCGCCCTTCTTGATCGTGAGGTCGTGGTTGGGGACGACGAGGTCCTCGTCGAAGATCATCTTTTCGCCCAGGCCGTCGCACGCCGGGCACGCGCCCTGCGGGGCGTTGAACGAGAAGAGACGCGGCTCGATTTCGGCGATGGTGAACCCGGAGACGGGGCAGGCGAACTTTTCGGAGAAGACGATGCGGTTGGCGGGGACGCCCGCGCCTTTGAGATTTCCCCCTTCCGTTCGTGCTGAGCTTGTCGAAGCACGTGTTGCGAGCGGATCGCCCGGATCACGCCCTTCGACAGGCTCAGGGCGAACGGCGGATGTGGCGGCTTCTACGGTCGTATCGACCAGATCGACGTACGCCAGCCCCTCGGCCAGCTTCAGCGCGGTCTCGAAACTGTCGGCGAGGCGCGTCGCGAGGTCCGGCCCGACCACCAACCGGTCGACCACCACCTCGATGTCATGCTTGTACTTCTTGTCGAGCGCGGGGGCCTCGTCGATCTCGTACAATTCGCCGTCGATGCGGACGCGGGTGAAACCGGCCTTCTGCCACTCGGCGAGTTCCTTGCGATACTCACCCTTGCGCCCGCGCACGACCGGGGCGAGCAGGTAGAGCCGCGTGCCCTCGGGCAGCGCCATCACGCGGTCGACCATCTGGCTGACCTGCTGCGCCTCGATCGGCAGGCCGGTCGCGGGCGAATAGGGGATGCCGACACGCGCCCACAGGAGCCGCATGTAGTCGTAGATTTCGGTGACCGTCGCGACGGTCGAGCGCGGGTTGCGCGACGTCGTCTTCTGCTCGATCGAGATGGCGGGCGACAGACCGTCGATATGATCGACGTCGGGCTTCTGCATCAGCTCGAGGAACTGGCGCGCATAGGCGCTCAAGCTCTCGACATAGCGGCGCTGCCCCTCGGCATAGATCGTATCGAACGCCAGGCTCGACTTGCCCGATCCCGACAGCCCGGTGATCACCGTCAGCGTGTCGCGCGGGATGTCGATCGAGACGTCCTTCAGGTTGTGCTCGCGCGCACCCTTCACGCTTATATGAGTCAGCATAAGGTTGGTTATGTTCCATTGATGTTCCGCTGACAATAGCCGCGGCGAAGCATCGAAATGGGGATGGGTGCAGCTCGATTCAACGCGCGGCGGGCGTTGCCTGGTGGCGCCTACAGAGCACTGTTCATCGCGTCCGCAATGCGATCGGCGGGCGTCGACAGCACGTCATAAACGGTGCTCGCGACCATCACCGCTGCGACGCCGACCGCAAGCGCCAGGAAGCCGAACTGGAAGAGGCGCGAAAGCGCGCGGTTGCGCTCCATCGTGCGAGCCACGACGGCGTCCTGCCTGAACCGGTCTTCGCTGCGGCGTTCGATCCCGGTTGCCGGGCTGCCGCCCGCTTGCGCCGGCGCTGTTTGCAGTGCGCCAAGATCGATCCGGTCCTGGGTGCGGACGCCGAAGAACTGGTTCTTTCGCCAGACCGCACGACCGATGATCACGTTCCGGCCGCGCCGGATCTCGATATAATCGCCAGGTTCGGGTGCGGCATCGGACGTGACGAGCATTCCGCGCGCCGACACGTTATGAATACAGGCGTCCGCCCAGGCTGAATTGACGCGCATTCGCGACGGTAGAAACACCTTCACCCGTGGGTCACGGGCCTTGAATCCGTGATGCGCGATGAAAGTCATTACCTTCCCCTCTGTTAAGATAGTCAAAGAATGGCGGTAATATTTTGTTAATATCTGTGCGCATTCCTTTCGCATTCACGATGATAAATACTATTCAACGTCGGATCGGTTCCAATTACTGTCATTTCAATACGATGATCCCGGCGATCGACCATTGTCGACTGCGGCGTCGAGCGAGTTCCCGCCCGACAAGCCTCTCCCGCGGCGGCGAAAAGTGGCCGTCGCAACCGACGCTCTCGATTGACTTGGCTTCGTGATCCGCCACGATGTCGCGTGGGGCGGCCCGTCAGAGGCCGGTTGAGTCCCGGCAACGGCGGCTGAACGCGCGCGACACGAAGGGTTCATCTCGGATGTGGAACGACCGCGTCGGGATCAACCCGGTCTGGGGGACGAGGATGAGCGAGCACAAGCGGGGTTTGGCGGGATCGAGCGCGATTGCGGCGTTGCTGGCGCTGGCGGGAATGAGCGCGACGACGGCATCGGCCGCGCCGCCCGCCGCCAAGAAGGCGGTGGCGAAGAAGGCGGTCAAGAAGCCCGCCAAGAAGCCGGCGAAGAAAGCCGCGGCGAAGAAGCCCGCGGTCAAGACGGTGATCGTCTATGTCCCGACGCCGGTGCCCGCCGCGCCCCCGGCGCCGCCCGCGCCACCCGAATATGACGGCAACCTCGGCTTCGACACGCTACCGACCCCGCCGCCGACCGGCGGGTATAGCGACGTGTCGCGCTATCGCTTCATCGACGATGCGGACTCGCTACTCGACACGGTCGGTGCATCGCCGCCCGATTACGCATTCCGCTTCGACGGCATGGATTGCTGGGCGTGGGAATTGAGCGGCGGCGACATGGTGCTCGCCGAGCCGGTCGGCGACCGCTATCGCTTCTACGCGTTCGGGCCGGGCGACTTGTATCCGTTCTTCGTCGGCGACGATGCGTATTCCTACGGTTTCGCCGGCCGCGCGCTGGCGGCGGTCTATGACAATGACGCTCGGCTGGTCCCCTGGACCGCCGGAGCCCGCATCGCGGGTCTTGCGATCGAGGATTATGCCAGGGGCCTCGCCGAGCGGGGTCGAGCGATGCGGGAGGCGAGCGTGCGGCGCGCGTCCGTCACCGCGAGCGACTGGGCGATCGGGCAAGGCTGGTTCATCGATGTGGAATTGCGCTTCGGCGACTGGCGAAGCGCGCCGGGCTGGTCGCGCTATCGCACCGGGACCGGATCGCGCCATCGCCGCGACTGGCGCACGCGGCTGGGCGACGAGGGCAATGTCCGCCGTGATCGCGCCGACCGGTTCGACCAGTGGCGGCGCGACGGCTATCGCGGCGCGCCGCCACAGAACCGGGGCGGATGGAACGTGTCGCCCGGGCGCAGTCCGGGCGGTTGGTCGGGATCGCCGGGCAACCGCCCCGGCGGCTGGAACGGGGGACGTCCTGCGGCACCGCTACCGCCGGGCGCGGTTCCCGGCGCGCCGCCACAGCCGCCGCGTGGCGATGGTCGGCCGGGTGGCGCTGGACGCTGGCCCGGTCGCGGCGCGCCGCCGCCCGCCGCCACGCCGCCGCAACCCACAGCGCCGACGCCTGCACCAGGGCGTGGCGGTCCTTCGCGCGGCAACTGGCGCGGCAATGACGGGCCGACGGTTTCGCCGCCGCCTTCGCCTCCGCCGTCGACCGCTCCGCTGCCGCCGCCGGTTTATGTCGCGCCGCCTGCATCACCTCCACCGCCGACATCGCCGGAGCCGCGCCGACGGCCGGGCGGCGACTGGAACGGCAAGCGTGCCGGGGGTGGGCTGGATCGGCCGCGCGACGTGAACCCGCCCGAGGAGTCGCCGAGCGTCGCCGCACCGCCTCCACCGCCAGCGCCAGCGCCAGCGCCGGGCTGGCGCGAGGGCACGCCGCGGCCGAGCTATGGTGGCGACGGTGATCGTCCGTCGCGCGGACCCAGCCGTCCGGCCGAAACGCCGTCCGCGCCGCCGGAGCCGCTGGCAGCTCCGCCGCCCCCGCCCGCGCCGGTATATGTCGCGCCTGCGCCTGCGCCCGCGCCGGTGGCAGCTCCACCACCACCACCACCTCCTCCGCCTCCGCCGCCGCCTCCGCCACCGCCACCGCCGCCCGCAGCGGCGCCAGAGCCGGGCACGATCGAAGCCGTGCCGGATCCGAAGAAAGGTGAGTGAGGGCGGCTGCACGTGCGGCGCGCTGCGCTATGCCTTGGCCACCGCGCCCATGGTGGTGCACTGCTGCCATTGTACCGACTGCCAGACCGAGACGGGCAGCGCGTTCGCCGTCAACGCGGTGATCGAAAGCGATCGTGTCGCGGTGCTGAAGGGCGAGCCCGCCTACGTCATGACGCCGTCGGCGAGTGGCAAGGGGCAGGAGATCGCGCGCTGCCCCGAGTGCCGCGTCGCATTGTGGAGCCACTATGCCGGGTCGGGCCGCGCGACCTCGTTCATCCGCGTCGGCACGCTCGACGATCCGGGCGCGATGCCGCCCGACGTCCATATCTTCGCGCGATCGAAACTGCCCTGGGTCGCGCTGCCCGAGGGCGCGAAGGCGTTCGACGCGTTTTACGCGTCAAGCGCAGCCGTGTGGCCGGAGGACGGCCGCGTGCGGTGGAAGGTATTGAAGGGGAACTGATGTCGGTGTTTGGGTGGGAAGCTGCCGCTTGTCCGGGATCAATCCTGCGCTCAGGGATTACCTATTCCCGGCATCCCAAAAAGCATCCCAAAAGCCTCTCGCCAGTATGTAAACAGCGAACCCACCTCCCGTGACATACAAGATTGTGTCGAAGTGAGCTTGGACGTAACGATCCGCAAAAGAGCTCGGCGCGATCAAATGAAGCGCGCCTGCGGCGAGAGCAACCGCCACGAAGATGACGGCGCAATAGAGTAGGCCGACCAGCTTGTTCGATGCGATCGACCCCACACCAGCACGATCAAGGCTATCATCTAGCCTGTCGCCTACCCGAAGAAGCCGAAGCCAAGGCGTTTTCATACCTTGACCATAGCGGGGAGTGCAAAAGTGGCAAAGCGCACGGTCCGCTATTGGCCGTTGAAGTCAATCATCACCGCATTGACGTTCGGGTGCGTAGATCGTCAGCACGTCCAGCTTTCGGTGACGCCGTAGCCGACCGCTAGTAGCTCAATGGTGCTGCATACTGCTTTGAGCGCTGGCCATAGCGGTTCTGATAGGTCCGTCGGGAGCGGGACCTCTTCCATCAACTGGAAGCCCACATTGTCACGAAACGCCACGAGCGACGCCAACAGAGCCTTCAAATCATGAATATCGTCCATGCTGCGTCTTAGCTTCAGCAGGCGACGTTCGCTATTGGGTCGTCAGCAGGCCCACCGCTTCGCAATAATCTAGCGGATCGCTCGCGGAAGCGGGCGCTGCGCACCGCGATCATCCCCATGCATTTCCACGGAACTCGCACCTGCCGTTCGAACGACGGCGTTGGCCTTTTGGCGTGGGGACTCCCGCGCAAACGCGCTGCATGATATTGTGTATTTGGTTGGTCGACGCGGGGGCGCCGGCTGAGAAGGGGGAATTCAAATGGCTTCAGTTGCCGAAAGTGGCTTCGCGCGCCTGCATAAGTTGGACAATCTGTCCGGAACGGAGCGAGCGCAACCGATCGATCGCTGGATTTTTGTGGGGATGGCCGTTTGGTTCATCCTTATCGTTCTCGTTGGCTTCGTGCCGGATTCGATGATGAAGGTGGCGATTGTTAAGGCCGGCATGCGACCGCCATTCCCGACAATCCTTCACGTCCATGCGGTCCTGATGGGATCATTTCTGCTGCTGTTGCTGGCCCAGACATTGATGGTCGCGACGGGGCGGTGCGCTCTTCATAAGCAAGTCGGCATCGCCGCGTTCATCCTGGTGCCGGCGCTCGTCGTTGCCGGGCTTATCTTGGCTCCTACGATGTTTCACCAGGCGTGGGGTGGGGCGCATTTCGGGCCGCCAGCAGTTAGAATGGCGCTGGCGCCGATCGTGCCGATACTCGAGAATATCTTATTGTTGCAGATCAGCGCCGGCGTGTTGTTTGCCGTGTTCATCGGCATCGCGTTGAATGCGCGGGCGACCGCGCCGGGGGTGCACAAGAGGATGATGTTCTTGGCGACCGCCGTGCCGCTTGGTGCGGCGATCGATCGGATGGAGTGGCTGCCTTCGAGCATGCCGGCATCGCCTTGGGCGACGGACCTCTACATCCTGTTAGCGGTGTCGCCGATGTTCGTGTGGGACCTCGTCCGCAACCGACGCGTGCACGAAGCTTACACGGTGTGGCTGGCGATTTACTTACCGGTGGCGGCGCTGGTCGCCTTTGCCTGGGACAAGCCGTGGTGGCATGCGGCCGCAGAGCGGATGATGGGCGTCTAGCACCGGCAAAGCTGCCTGAGGGCGCGAAGGCGTTCGAGGCGTTTTACCCGTCAAGCGATGGCGTGTGGCCGGAGGACGGCCGCGCGCGGTGGAAGGTGTTGAAGGGGGCTGCTTTTTGGGTGGATTGCGGGCATCGGCAGCATAGCCGTAGATAGCCGCGCTAAGACGCGGAGCTTGCTGGCGGGGGCGTGTCTGCAACGATATCCGTGGTTAGCCGCATCACACCATCCGGCTGACGCTTGAATATTGCGACCCAATTGCCGACCTCAATAAACGGCTTCTTGGTCGCGGGGTTGGTGAAGCTGAACCGATACGTTGCATGATAGATCGCCAGATCGCCAGATGCGGCAACATCCACGGTCTCCTCCGAAACTTCTAGTTTGACGTCCGGAAGCGCAAACTGTGCCTGAATCGCGGCTTTAGCTGCCGCTATGCCGACGACGTTAGGTTCGCCGTGGAAAAATGTCTTGACGTCAGGCGCCAAGATGCTGGCTGCCTTCGTTTGGTCTCGCGAAACATAGGCTTCGACCTGCGTGTGAATGGCCCGCTTGACCTCAGCGGTGACCACATCCGACGACGGCATGGCTGGGACCTTGGCCTGAGAACTGTATCCTGCCACCGCCAGCATCAGGAAACCGACCACTGGTATGCTCGCCGATCCAAAAGTCTTCATATCCTTCATCCCCCTGCAGCCGCGACGACGCCCTCGAGCAACTAAACACAATACGGCGACGTCAGCAATTGGGTCGCAAGCTGTCGATCGAGAGATCAACAGGCCCCCGCCGCGGCAAAGCCGCGTCGGCCGGCCGAGCCTGGTTCGCTTGCGATTAGCATACGCTAATCGCTTCGCCGGCTCGGCTAAATGTGAATGGGTTTGCCCGTCACCGCCATCGCCGCTTCCTTGATCGCCTCCGAGTGCGTCGGGTGGGCGTGGCAGGTATAGGCGATGTCCTCGCTGGTCGCGCCGAACTCCATCGCTTGGGCTGCCTGGGCGATCATCGTGCCCGCGACGCTGGCGATGATCCACACGCCGAGCACGCGGTCGGTCTTCGCGTCGGCGATCACCTTCACGAAACCGTCGGGTTCGTGGTTGGTCTTGGCGCGGCTGTTGGCGAGCATCGGGAACTTGCCGACCTTCACGTCGCCGCGCTCCTTGGCCGCTTCCTCGGTCAGGCCGACGCCGGCGATTTCCGGCCATGTGTAGACGACCGAGGGGATCACGTCGTGGTTCACGATGCCGTGCTGGCCGGCGATGTTCTCGGCCACCGCGATGCCCTCATCCTCGGCCTTGTGCGCCAGCATCGGGCCGGGGACGACGTCGCCGATCGCCCAGATGCCGGGGACGGCGGTGCGGAAATCGTGGTCGATCTCGATCTGGCCGCGCTGGTTGGTCGCAAGCCCCGCCTTGTCGAGCGCGAGGCCGTCGGTGTTGGGCTTGCGGCCGATCGAGACGAGGACGGTGTCGGCCTCGATCGTTTCCGCCGCGCCGCCGGCCGACGGCTCGACGGTCAGCGTCGCCTTGCCGCCGCTGACGGTCACGCCCGTCACCTTGGTCGAGAGTTTGAACTCCAGACCCTGCTTCTTCATGATCTTGTTCGATTCCTTGCGGACCTCGCCGTCGAAGCCGGGCAGGATCTGGTCGAGGAATTCGACCACGGTGACCTTCGCGCCGAGCCGCCGCCACACGCTGCCGAGCTCCAGCCCGATCACGCCGCCGCCGATCACGACCATGTGGCCCGGCACCTTGGGCAGTTCGAGCGCGCCGGTCGAGGAAACGATGGTCTTCTCGTCGATCGTGACACCGGGCAGCGGGGTGACGCTGGAGCCGGTCGCGATGACGATGTTCTTCGCGCGGACGGTGCGGTCGCCGACCTTGACGCTGTCCTTGCCCGTGAAGGCGGCATGGCCCTTCAGCCACTCGACCTTGTTCTTCTTGAACAGGAATTCGATCCCGCCGGTCAGCTGCTTGACCGCGTCCTTGCGTTGGCCGTGCATCGTGTCGAGGTCGAGCTCAGGCGTGACCTTGATGCCCATCTTGGCGAAAGTGCCGTTGGCGGCGTGGTCGAAATATTCCGACGCGTGGAGCATCGCCTTGGACGGAATGCACCCGACGTTGAGGCAGGTGCCGCCCAGCGTTTCACGGCTTTCCGCGCACGCGGTCTTCAGCCCCAGCTGCGCCGCACGGATCGCCGCGACATACCCGCCGGGGCCGGCACCGATCACCAGGACGTCGAAATCATAGTCAGCCATGTTTCTGCTCCGCGGCCATTGGGCCGTTCAATCCATCATCGAAAACTGTTGCCCGGTCGCCGTTTCCCACTCGTTCCGCACGTCATATGGGGAGGGGCCGGGAAGAAATTGAGCATAGAAAAATTTGCTCGCGTCGGACGTATTCTGAAAGCGGCCTGTCTCGCGCCACTGACCGCGTTCGGTATAGGCGACCACCCATACCCCGTCGGCGGCGTACAGGCAGACACAATCGTCACAGGCCGCTAGTGCGTCGAACGACGCCGCGATCTGCCACGCGCGCTGGTCGACCCCCGCCCGCCGGAGCGCGAAGCCGAGAAGATCGAGCGTCTTGCGATTCTCACGCGCCTGGATGTCCGGCCGCAGCATCGGATTACAGGTCGATCAAAATCCGCGTCGGGTCCTCGATAGCATTTTTCAGCGCGACGAGGAACGTCACCGCCTCGCGGCCGTCGATCAGGCGGTGGTCGTAGCTGAGCGCGAGGTACATCATCGGGCGCACGACGACCTGGCCGTCGCGGACCACCGGGCGGTCCTCGATACGGTGGAGGCCCAGCACCGCCGACTGCGGCGGGTTGATGATCGGGGTCGACATCAGCGAACCGAACACGCCGCCGTTGGAGATGGTGAAGGTGCCGCCCTTCATTTCTTCCATCTTGAGCGTGCCGTCCTTGGCGCGCTTGCCGAAATCGCCGATCGTCTTTTCGATGCCCGCAACCGAAAGCTGGTCGGCGTCGCGGATCACCGGCACGACCAGGCCCTGCGGCGCGGAGACGGCGACCGAAATGTCGGCATAATCGTGATAGACGATTTCCTCGCCGTCGATCTGCGCGTTGACGCTCGGTACGTCCTTCAGCGCCATGCACGCGGCCTTCACGAAGAAGCCCATGAAGCCGAGCCGGACGCCATGCTTCTTTTCGAACAGGTCCTTGTACTTGGTCCGTGCCTCGATGACCGCCGACATGTCCACGTCGTTGAACGTCGTCAGCATCGCCGCGGTGTTCTGCGCGTCCTTGAGCCGCTTGGCGACGGTCTGGCGCAGGCGCGTCATGCGGACGCGCTCTTCCTTGCGGCCGGTCGACGCAGCGACCGAGGGAGTCGGGACCGGCGCGGTGGCGGCAGGGGCAGGCGCCGGGCTGGCGGCGGCGGCGAGCACGTCGTCCTTGGTCAGGCGGCCGTCCTTGCCGGTGCCGGTGACGGTCGCGGGATCGACGCCGGTTTCGAGCACCGCGCGGCGAACGCTGGGCGACAGCGCGGCCGGCGCGGCTTCGGCGGGGGCCGGCGTTGGGGCAGGGGCCGCGGCGGGTGCAGGTGCCGGAGCGGGCGAGGGGGCGGCCGCGCCGCCACCGGCCTCGACCGTGGCGAGCAGCGCGCCGACCGCGACATTGTCGCCGACCTGCACCGCATGCGCGCCCATCACGCCCGCGACGGGCGAGGGCACCTCGACCGCGACCTTGTCGGTTTCGAGGGAGACGATCGGCTCGTCCTGCTTGACCGGGTCGCCCGGCTGCTTGAGCCATTCGCCGACGGTCGCTTCGACGATCGATTCACCCAGAACGGGGACGGTAACTTCGGTTGCCATGGTCTTCCCTTAGTTCTTCCGCGTCCGGCGGATTTCTTCGCGGACATTGTGACCGAGCGCGTCGGCGACGAGCGCGGCCTGTTCCATCTGGTGGCGCTTGGCGAGGCCGGTGGCGGGGGACGCCGCCGCGGCGCGACCGGCATAGCGCGCACGCGCGACCTTCGCCTTGGCCTGCGCCAGCGCTTCCTCGATCATCGGCTCGACGAAGAACCACGCGCCGTTATTCTTCGGTTCTTCCTGCGCCCAGACCACGTGTTCGAGGTTGGTCATCCGCGCGATGCGGGTGGCCAGCGCCTCGGTCGGGAAGGGGTAGAGTTGTTCGATGCGGACGATCTGCGTCGTAGTGTCGCCCGCCGCGTCGCGCGCGTCGAACAGGTCGTAGGCGACCTTTCCGGTGCACAGCACCAGCCGCTTGGTCTGCTCGTCCGCCGCCGCATCGGGATCACTCAGGATCCGCATGAAATGGCTCTCGCCCAGGAAGTCCGCCGCCTTCGACACGGCGCGCTTGTGACGCAGCAGCGACTTGGGCGTGAAGATCACCAGAGGCTTGCGGAACGTGCGATGCATCTGGCGGCGCAACAGGTGGAAGATGTTGGCCGGCGTCGTGCAGTTCGCGACCTGGATATTGTCGCCCGCGCACAGTTGCAGGAAGCGTTCGGGCCGCGCCGACGAATGCTCCGGCCCCTGGCCTTCGTAGCCGTGGGGCAGCATCATCACCAGGCCGTTGGCGCGCAGCCACTTGGCCTCGCCCGCCGCGATGAACTGGTCGATCATGATCTGGGCGCCGTTGGCGAAATCGCCGAACTGCGCTTCCCAGATCACCAGCGTCTTGGGGTCGGCGAGCGCATAGCCATATTCGAAGCCGAGCACGCCATATTCGCTAAGCGGCGAGTCGAGTACCTCGAACTCGCCATGTTCGACATTCCACAGCGGCACGTATTTGTGCTCGTCATTCTGGTCGACCCAGACCGCATGACGCTGGCTGAACGTACCGCGGCCCGAATCCTGGCCGGACAGGCGCACGCCATAGCCTTCCGACAGCAGCGACCCGAAGGCCAGCGCCTCGCCGGTCGCCCAGTCGAAATTCTCGCCCGTCGCGAACATGTTGCGCTTGGCGTCGATGACGCGAGTCAGGGCCTTGTGGACGGTCAGATCGTCCGGGACCGTCGTCAGCGTGCGGCCGAGGCTGTCGAACAGCTTCTTTTCGATGCCGGTCTCGACGTTGCGGCGCGCGGTTTCGGCGTCGGCGGGGGCGTGCAGCCCCGACCAGCGGCCCGCGAACCAGTCGGCCTTGTTCGCCTTGTACGATGCGCCCGCCTCGAACTCGCCTTCGAGCAGGGTTTCGAATTCGTGCGTAGTCTTGTCGATCCACGCCTGATCGACCACGCCCTCCGCGACCAGTCGCTTGCCGTAGACTTCGCTGACGCCGGGATGGCCCTTGATCGCCTTGTACATCAGCGGCTGGGTGAAGCTCGGCTCGTCGCCTTCGTTATGGCCGAAGCGGCGATAGCACCACATGTCGATCACGATGTCGCGATGGAAGGTCTGGCGGAATTCGATCGCCATCTTGCACGCGAAGGTCACCGCTTCGGGATCGTCGCCGTTGACGTGGAAGATCGGCGCCTGGACGCCCTTCGCCACATCGGACGGATAGGGCGACGAGCGCGCGAATTGCGGGCTGGTCGTGAAGCCGATCTGGTTGTTGATGACGAAATGGATGCAGCCGCCGGTATTGTAGCCGCGGATGCCCGAAAAGCCGAGGCACTCCCACACGATCCCCTGGCCCGCAAACGCGGCGTCGCCATGGATCAGCACGGGGAGCGAGCCGGTATGATTCACCAAATCCTGCGCCATCGTCTGAATCGCGCGAACCTTGCCAAGCACCACCGGGTCGGCGGCTTCGAGGTGGCTGGGGTTGGCGACCAGCGACATGTGGACCTTGTGCCCGCCGAATTCGCGGTCGGTCGAGGTGCCGAGGTGATACTTCACGTCGCCCGATCCGCCGACATCCTCGGGGTTTGCCGATCCGCCGCCGAATTCGTGGAAGATGACGCGCAGCGGCTTCGCCATCACGTTGGCGAGCACGTTCAACCGCCCGCGATGCGCCATGCCGAACACGATCTCGTTGACGCCCATCTGGCCGCCATATTTGATCACGCTTTCGAGCGCGGGGATCATCGCTTCGCCGCCGTCCAGGCCGAAGCGCTTGGTGCCGACATATTTCTTGCCGAGGAAGCGTTCCCACTGCTCGGCCTCGATCACCTTGTTGAGGATCGCCTTCTTGCCGTCGGGGGTGAAGGCGATCGCCTTGTCCTTGCCCTCCATGCGTTCCTGCAGGAAGCGGCGTTCCTCGACATCGGCGATGTGCATGTATTCCAGGCCGACATTGCCGCAATAATTGGCGCGCAGGGTATCGACCAGCTCGCGGATCGTCGCCCATTGCATGCCGAGTTGCCCGCCGAGATAGACCGGGCGGTCGATGTCGGCGTCGGAAAAGCCGTGATATTCGGTGGTGAGGTCGGCCGGCAGGTCCTGGCGCGCGAGGCCGAGCGGATCGAGGTGTGCCGCCAGATGCCCGCGCACACGATAGGTGCGGATCAGCATCATCGCGCGGATCGAGTCCGCGGCGGCGGCGACGATCGCGTCCTGCGACGGCGCGGCGGCGGGCTTGGGCGCGGCAGCGGCGGGGGCGCCGCCCTTGGCGGGCCTGGGCGCCGGTTCCATCTGCGTCGGGTCGAGCGCGGCGGTCAGGTCGTCGGTCGACGACGGCGGCCAGGCGGGGTTCGCCCAGCTCGCCCCCGAAGGACCGGCCTCCAGCCCCTCGAACCAGCCGCGCCACGACGGCTCGACGCTGTCGGGCGATTCGCGGAACCGCTTGTAGAGCGTCTCGACAAACGCCGGGCTGACGCCGCCGGCGATCTCGCTGAAATCCTGACCTTCGTAGCCCATCGGCTTTTTCCTCGGGCATCCCTGGGGAGAAGAGATGCGTTGTCCCGCCCCGGCTGGGCGGGCGCGTGTTACCCCTTGAGAACTTCGACCAGCGTTTCGCCGAGCAGCGACGGGCTCGACGACACCTTGATCCCGGCGCTTTCCATCGCCGCGATCTTGTCCTCGGCGCCGCCCTGGCCGCCCGACACGATCGCGCCGGCATGGCCCATGCGGCGGCCCGGCGGTGCGGTGCGGCCGGCGATGAAGCCTGCCATCGGCTTCTTGCGGCCGCGCTTCGCCTCGTCCTTCAGGAACTGCGCGGCCTCTTCCTCGGCGCTGCCGCCGATTTCGCCGATCATGATGATCGACTTGGTCGCGTCGTCCGCCAGGAACAGTTCGAGCACGTCGATGAAGTTGGTGCCGTTGACCGGATCGCCGCCGATCCCGACCGCGGTGGTCTGGCCGAGCCCGGCGTTGGTGGTCTGGAACACCGCTTCATAGGTCAGCGTGCCGGAGCGCGAAACAACGCCGACCGACCCCTTGGAAAAGATGCTGCCCGGCATGATGCCGATCTTGCACTCGCCAGGGGTCAGCACGCCGGGGCAGTTCGGGCCGATGAGGCGCGATTTCGAGCCCGACAGTGCGCGCTTGACCTTGACCATGTCGAGCACCGGAATGCCCTCGGTGATCGCGACGATCAGCGGCACTTCGGCGTCGATCGCCTCCAGGATCGAATCCGCCGCGAAGGGGGGCGGGACGTAGATCACGCTGGCGGTCGCGCCGGTCGCGGCGACGGCTTCGGCGACGGTGTCGTAGTTCGGCAGGCCGAGATGCGTCGTGCCGCCTTTCCCCGGGGTCACGCCCGCGACCATCTGCGTCCCGTAATCGAGCGCCGCCTGAGTGTGGAAGCTGCCGGTATTGCCGGTCATCCCTTGCGTGATGACCTTGGTGTTCTTGTCGACGAGGATGCTCATTTCGATCCCTTGTGCGAGTTAAGGCAGGAATTTTACGGTGCTGATCGACAATCCAACCCCGGGAAATTGGGGCCGAGAGGTGACCGGTGTGTAGGTGATAGCGACAAATCGCTGGTCTGCGCTTTGGCCGGGCTGAAACGCCCAGAGCATGACCCCGTCTTTTTGAACAAACTTCTTGGCGGGTGAGCGACTAGCCCACGCAACTAGCTCATCGAGACTGGGTTGTGGCGCCTTCTCATCCAACACTTTGCATTCAATCGATCCAGTCCCATCCGGCGCCTTCATTTGAGCGATCAGCACAACGGTATCCGGAGCGGCTTCACCGCGAAATGTGCGGACATCGACATTGAATTTCGGATCAGGCCCAACGACAGCCGTAACGAGACGTGACAACTCAGTTTCTCGCTCTGGTGCGAAACTCGTCAGACCCGCGTCCTTCAGCCGACCTGCCATTAGATCGATGCCGTCAAGCTTTGCGCAATAGCTATCGAACGCTGCGAGGTTCCCCCCGACAGCCTGGGAAGCAAGCAAGGCGGCGGCGAGCAGCATTACGCGAGACTTGAGTCGATGCCCTTGCACGCCACCAGCAGTTCCTTGACCGCATCGACGGACACGCCGAGGTTGGTCTTGGCTTCGTCGTCCAGCGCGATCTCGATGATTTCCTCGACGCCGCCCGCGCCGATCCGGACCGGCACGCCGACATAGAGGCCGTCGACGCCGTACTGGCCCTCGACATAGGCGGCGCAGGGCAGGACGCGCTTCTGGTCGCCGAGATATGCTTCGGCCATCGCGATGCCGCTGGTCGCGGGCGCGTAATAGGCCGAGCCGGTGCCGAGCAGCGCGACGATCTCGCCGCCGCCGCCGCGGGTGCGCTTCACGATCGCGTCGATGCGCTCCTGCGTCGACTTGCCCATCTTGATCAGGTCGGGGACGGGGATGCCCGCGACCGTCGAATATTGCACCACCGGCACCATCGTGTCGCCATGGCCGCCGAGCACGAAGGTCGTGACGTCGCGCGCCGACACGCCGAATTCCTCTGCGATGAAGTGGCTGAAACGGCCCGAATCGAGCACGCCGGCCATGCCGACCACCATGTTGTGCGGCAGGCCGGAGAATTCGCGCAGCGCCCACACCATCGCGTCGAGCGGGTTGGTGATGCAGATGACGAACGCGTTGGGCGCGTTGTTCTTGATGCCCTCTCCGACCGCCTTCATCACCTTCAGGTTGATGCCGAGCAGGTCGTCGCGGCTCATGCCGGGCTTGCGCGCGACACCGGCGGTGACGATGATCACGTCGGCCCCGGCGATGTCCTTGTAATCGTTCGAGCCCGTGATCTTCGCGTCGAAGCCCTCGATCGGGCCGCACTGCGACAAATCGAGCGCCTTGCCCTGCGGCACGCCCTCCACGACGTCGAACAGCACGATGTCGCCGAGTTCCTTCTGCGCGGCGAGATGGGCGAGCGTGCCGCCGATATTGCCGGCGCCGATCAGCGCGATCTTCTTGCGGGCCATGAGCTCTCCTTCAGCTTCGAGCGCGTGAGCGCGGGCCGTCGAAAACAAGAACAAGCGCGCGCGAGACGCGACGGCGCTTAGGCGCTTCGCTACTCGCTGGCAACCGCTAAAGGGCGAGAATTAACATCTCGTAACGCGACTAATTCGCAAAAGCAATAATGTCATGACCCGGTCTTTTTCGGATGCCCGCCGGCGCGTTGCGGCACGACCAGAATGAGGATCAGGATCGCCGCGACCAGTGCCGCCGAGGCGATCGGGCGGCTGAGATCGAGGCCGCCTTTCGCAAGCGGCTTGTCGAGAAAATCGCCGACCGTCGCGCCCAGCGGGCGTGTCAGGATGAAGGCCGCCCAGAACAGCACCACCCGGCTGGCGCGGGTCGTGAAATAAAGGAGCGCGAGCACCGCCAGCGCGATCGCGAACATCGTCGCGCCCCCCAGATAACCGAGCCCGCCGGTGTCCGCCGCCCAGTCGCCGAGCGCGGTGCCGAGCGTCTGCGAGAAAGTGATGGTCAGCCAGTAGAAGGCCTCGGCGCGCGGTGTCGTCACGTCGTTGACGTCGACGCTGCCGAGCGCCGCCTTCCAGGCCCCGAGACTCGCCAGCACGAGACCGAGCAGCAGCGCCGACCCGCCGGTGTAACCGATGCCGAGCGAGCGCGTCGCGAAGTCGGCCAGCGTCGTGCCCGCGGTGGTCGAAGCGATGATCGTGGCCCAATAGAGCCAGGGGTTGAAGCGCTTCGCGGCGATCTGGGCCCAGACCAGCCCGACCAACAGCACGCCGAAGATCGCGGTGCCGACCAGATAACCGTTGATTCCGCTCGCGCCCGCTTCCGGCGTCGTCTCGCCCAGCCACGACATGCTCACGGCGTCGCCGCCGGTCTCGCCGAGCGTGGTGGCCAGTATCTTGACGATCCAGAAGCCGAGCGCGACCGCCGGGACCTTGCTCAGCACGGCGCGCGTTTCGTCGGTCATCCTTCGACTTTAGGCCTGGCCGTGTCCTTGTGCCAGATATTCGTCGGATCGCATCTCTTCCAGGCGGCTGACGGTGCGTTCGAATTCGAAGCGGCCGTCGCCCTTTTCGTAGAGGTGTGAAGGCTCCGCGTCGGCCGCGGCAAGCAGCTTGACCTTGTGTTCGTAGAGCGCGTCGATCAGCGCGACGAAGCGCGCGGCCTCGTTGCGATTTTCAGGGCCGAGCCTGGGGATGCCGACAATGATGACGGTGTGATAGCGCCGCGCGACCGCGAGATAGTCGGCGCTCCCGCGCGCTTCGCCGCACAGTTTCCTGAAGCTGAACACCGCGACGCCCTTGAGAGATTTGGGGACGTGGAGCGTGCGGCCGCCCTGCACCGGAATATCCTCGGCCGGAACGTGCGCGGCGTCCTCCGGCGGATAGTCGGTCAGGCGAAAGAAGGCGGCGGAAAGCTGCGCGGTCGCTTCCGGGCCGTTGGGGACCAGCCACGTCTCCTGCTGGCCGAGCCGGTCGCGGCGGTAATCGACCGGGCCGTTGAGCGGCAGCACGTCGAGCCGGCTTTCGATCAAGTCGATGAACGGCAGGAAATGCTCGCGGTTGAGGCCGTTCTTGTAGAGGTCCTGCGGGGGACGGTTGCTCGTCGTCACCACCGTCACGCCCGCCTCGATTAGCGCAGTGAACAGCCGTGAGAGGATCATCGCGTCGGGCGAGTTGGTCACCATCATCTCGTCGAACGCCAGGCAGCGCGCTTCGTCGGCGATTGCGGCGGCGATCGGCGCGATCGGGTCGCCGGCTTCCCTCTTGCGTTCCTCCGCGATGCGCTGATGCACTTCGAGCATGAACTCGCTGAAGTGGACGCGGCGCTTCCGGCCGATGTTCAGGCACCCGAAGAACAGGTCCATCAGCATCGACTTGCCGCGCCCGACATCGCCCCAAAGATAGACGCCGCGCGGACTGTCGGGCCGCTTGCCGAGCGCGCGCCACAGGATCGAGCCACGCTTCGGGACGGCTTCGAGTTCGTGCTGAAGCCGGTCGAGGCGTCTGGCGGCGGCCTCCTGATCGGGGTCGGCGCGGAGCTCGCCCGCCGCGACGAGGGCGTGATAGCGGGGAAGGACGCTCGTCACGCGAGGCCGGGCGGCGGGCTCGATTTGCGCAGCGTGCCGGTGAAGCTGGCGATGGTCGGGGTGTTTTCCTGAACGATCAGCCCGCGCAGGAAGATCATCCGGCTGGTCTCGCGCAGCAATTCGATCCGCGCCTCCAGCGGCTCGCCGATGATCCCGCCGCCGATAAACTGCGCCGACAAATCGAGCGTCACTGCGCCGCCCGCCGACAATACGCCGAACGCACGGCTCGCGGCGAACAGGGCGACGTCCATGAAGCCAAGCAGGGCGCCGCCATGGACATTGTCGCGCATGTTCGAATGCTCGTGCCGCGGCATCATCCGCACGCGGGCGATGTCGCCTTCGAGCCGGACCTGGAGCGGCTCGAGGAACGCGTTGAACCGCGTGTTGTCGCGGAACGCCCATGTCTTCCACCCCGGTGCATCGGGGTCGTCGTCATAGCTGAAAAACGGCGATACTGGCGGCGTCTCAGACAACCCGCTCGGCTTCCATCTTCTTGATCTCGGCGATCGCCCGCGCCGGGTTGAGGCCCTTGGGGCAGGCGTTGGCGCAGTTCATGATGGTGTGGCAGCGATAGAGGCGGAACGGATCTTCGAGCTGGTCGAGCCGCTCGCCGGTCATCTCGTCGCGGCTGTCGGCGAGCCAGCGATATGCCTGGAGCAGGATCGCCGGCCCCAGGAACTTGTCGCTGTTCCACCAATAGCTCGGGCACGAGGTCGAGCAGCAGGCGCACAGGATGCATTCGTAAAGGCCGTCGAGCTTCTCGCGGTCGGCTGGCGATTGCAGCCGCTCCTTGCCCGCAGGCGCCGGGGTGACGGTCTGCAGCCACGGCTTGATCGACGAATATTGCGCGTAGAAATGCGTGAAATCGGGGACCAGGTCCTTGATCACTTCCATGTGCGGCAACGGGGTGATCGTCACCTCCGACTTGCAATCCTCAATCGCTGTCGTGCAGGCGAGGCCGTTCTTGCCGTCCATGTTCATCGAGCACGACCCGCAAATCCCCTCACGGCACGAACGGCGGAAGGTGAGCGACGAATCCTGCTCCGACTTCATCTTGATGAGCGCGTCGAGCACCATCGGGCCGCACGTGTCGAGGTCGATCTCGAAAATGTCGTAATGCGGGTTTTCGCCCGCGTCGGGATCGTAGCGATAGACCTTGAACTTGCGGATGTTGGTCGCGCCCGGCGCTGCCTTGTGGACCTTGCCCTTGTTCTGAATGCGGCTGTTCTTGGGCAGGCGGAACTCGGCCATCGACTATCGTCCCCGTTGGAATGCTGCGGTGCGGCTATGCCTTTCGCGAGCCGAGCGCAACCCCGTCACACTTGGTTATTGGCAAGGACGGCGTCGAGCAGCCCCGGAAAACGCTTGTCGAACTCGGCGCGGCGCAGCGTGCTGATCATTTCGCGGCCCGCCTGCGTCGTCTCGATCAGCCCGGCGGCGCGCAGCAGCTTGAGGTGGTTGGACAGCGTGCTCTTGGGAATGGCGTCGCACGGCGCCGCGTTGGTGCAGCTCAATCCCTCCGCCTCGGCGAGCCGCGCGACCATCCCCAACCGGTTCGGATCGGCCAGCGCGTGAAGCGCGAGGTCGAGCGGAACGTCTTCCAGCCGGGGGTGGGTAAAACGGGGCATGGGTCAGATATAGGAATGGTTCTTCAATTTAATAGTTCGGGAATATTGAACTATTAAATCGGCATCCCAGATGGCGTCCGGCTGGCAGCGCACGATGGCGTGATCGCGGGCGGAATATTTTTCGGAGAATTCACATGTCACTTCAGGGCAAGAAGGCCATCGTTACCGGCGGATCGCGCGGGATCGGTTCCGCCATCGCCAAGCGGCTCGCCGCGGACGGCGCGACCGTCGCGATCACCTATGCCGGCAACAAGGCGGCGGCCGACGCCGCCGTCGCCGCGATCGAGGGTGCGGGTGGCAAGGCCTTCGCATTCCAGGCGGATGCCGCCGACGCGGCGTCGCAGCGCGCCGGGATCGAACAGGCGGCCGCGGCGCTGGGCGGCATCGACATCCTGGTCCACAATGCCGGGATCGCGGAATTTTCGCCGATCGATCAGGATACCGACGAGACGTACGACCGCCAGTTCGCGGTCAACGTGAAGGGTCTGCATGTCGGTACACGCGCCGCTTTGCCGCACCTCGCCGATGGCGGGCGGATCATCCTGATCGGCAGCGTGTCCGGCGAGATCTCGTTCCCGGCGACCTCGGTCTATAGCGCGACAAAGGCGGCGGTGGCGTCGCTGGCGCGCGGCTGGGCAAAGGACCTCGCCGCCCGCAACATCCTGGTCAACACCGTCCAGCCCGGCCCGATCGACACCGACATGAACCCAGCCGACGGCGAATTCGCCAAGCAGATGACCGCGTTCGTGCCGCTGGGGCGCTATGGCACGGTCGAGGAGATTGCCGGCGCGGTCGCGTTCCTGGCGGGACCCGATGCGAGCTACATCACCGGCACGACGCTGACCATCGACGGCGGCATCGCGGCCTGATCAGATAATGTCGAGCACGAGGCCGAGGGAGCGCGCTTCCTCGGCCTCGATATACCAATTGCTCGGCGCCTTTTCGTGCAGCTCGTCGAACGGCACCTTGCTGCCCTTGATCAGGTCGCGAAAGCCCTCTTCCTCGATCGCCACCGACGTTTCAACTTCGTTGAGCGCCGCCTGCAACGAGGCGACGACCATCCTGAGCGGGCCGTTGAGGTTGATCGTCTTGGTGATCTGGCGCTCGTGGAGCAGCAGGCGCGTACCGTGGGTTAGGAATCGGTGCTCGACGGGAAACGCCGACATGAACGTCGCGCCTGCCGAATAGACCGCGACCTTGCCGAGAAACAGGATGTCGCGCCCCTGGAACTCGCGGATCAGCCGGATGTCGTCGCCCATCGCACGGGCGACCTCCGGGTCGCCGCCCAGCGTGGTGATCGTTACCACCAGCATCCCGTCCTTCGGGCACGCCGCTAGCTGATTGCAGAAGCTGTCGTACATCGCATCGTCGACCGTGCCGTGGAGGCGAACGTGCGGGGTGGCGAGCAGGGGGTATTTGTGTGCTGTTGTGTCGGTCATGGCGCGGCGAACCGACAGGATGCCGGTAAGTTCCGTCCGAAAGGCTGTGGCGGTCAGAGATGATTTCTTGCTATCGACGGCGGGTCGCGATTCACGGGGTGTTGTATGCCGCTTGGCCGATGGTTCCTGACAGCTTCGGCGTTCTGCCTGGCGACGCCGGCTCTGGCGCAAAAGACCCCGGGCAGTGACATCGTCGTCACCAGCGACATCACCAAGAAGAAGCAGGCGATCACCTGGAAGCGCGCCGAATCCGATCATGTGATCGTGTTCAGCCAGGGCAGCGACGCCGAACTGACCCGCGTCGCCAAGAATATCGAACGGCTGTATCACCTGATGTCGCGCCTCTATCGTCGTGGGGACGAAAGCGACGTCACGGTGAAGCTGCAAGTGACGCTGGTCGATTCCGCGGCCGATCTGCGTGCGATGCGGCTCGCCGACCTGCGGTCGACCGAGGGACCGTATCTACAGGTCTTCGATGACCAGGCCTATTACGATCCGCGCGCCGATGGCGCGGTGCTGGCGGTGGCGCGCAGCGATCGCACGGCGGATCTCAACACCAGCCGCGCACAGGATCTCGATTGCACCGATGCGCTGGCGGACGGGGCGATGGAATGCGATCCGCCGATCGGCCGCGCGGCGATCTATTACACCCCCGCGATCCGCACCTGGGAGCAACGGCTGTACGGCGCGTACGCGCGCCATTTCCTGCTGACCTATGCGCCGGCCGTCTATCCGCGCTGGTATCTCGATGGGATCGGGGCTTTGTTCTCGACGCTGACGGTGCGCGGGAATGGCGCAGTCGATTATGCCGCGCCGCCTGAAAACTATCGCCAGGTGCTGCGCTCCTACGTCCGGCTCGACGTCGCCGACGTGCTGTCCGGCCGCTACCTGACCGGCGTGCCGGGCAAGGCGGGATGGAACCCCTACCAAGCGTGGCTGCTGACGCATTATTTCGTGTTTTCGGCGCTGAAGCCCGACCGGTATCGCCAGTATCAGGCGTACATGGCCGCGATCGCCGCCGGCAAGCCGATGGCGGAGGCGGCCGCAGTGTTCGGCGACATGAAGCGGCTCAACCAAGACTTGTTCGACTATGTCGATCGCGACAAGTCGTATGCGCGAACCGCCCCGGCGCAGCCGATCGGCGCCGAACCGACCGTCTCCATCCTGTCGCCGGGCGGCGCGGCGACGGTGCTCGCGCGGCTCCAGCTCGACACGCAGCTGGCGGCGACCGATGCGGATGGCGCGGCGCGGCGCGACGGCTGGATCGCGCAACTGCGCGAGACGATCGGCAAGCTGCCCTTCAATCCGGATGCGACGTTGCTGTTGGCCGAGGCGGAGTGCCGCGCGGGCCAGCCGGCGGCGTGCGTCGCCGATGCCGATCGCGTGCTGGCCGCGTCGCCGGACAATGTCCGGGCGCTGGCGTGGCGGGGCGTCGCGCTGACCGACCGCGCGGTGAACGGTGAGGCGCCGTATCGAGCGGCCCGGCTTGCGCTGGCCCGTGACGCGATCAAGCGTGCGCTGGCGATCGACGGTGACTCGCCGCTGGCGTTGATCGCGCAATTCCAGAGCTACGCGCTGGCCGGCGAACGCGTGCCCGACACGGCGATGGCGGGCATGGCGGGCGTGGTCCGTCTGGTCCCCGCCGCGCCCGCACCGCGCCTCTATCTGGCCGAGGAATTGCTTCGCCAGCAGCAAGCCGACGCCGCGCGGCGGCTGATCAGGATCGTGATCGACGGTGCGTACGATTCGCCCGAACGGACCGTCGCGCTGCGAGAGTTCGGGTCAGCGATGGGCGCGCCTGCCTCGGGTCGCTAGGCCTCAGCCGATCACCGATTTCAGGTTCATGAATTCGTGCAGGCCCCATGGGCCCAACTCGCGTCCGTGGCCGGAGCGCTTCACGCCGCCGAACGGGGCTTCGGGCGTGGAGGCGAGCATGCGGTTGATCGCGGTCATGCCCGCGGCGATGTCGCGGGCGAAGCGTTCCTGTTCGTCCGGGTCGGTCGTCCAGACCGACGAGCCGAGCCCAAACGGCGAGTCGTTGGCCAGCGCGATCGCTTCGTCGATGTCGGCAACCTTGAACACCATCGCGACGGGCCCGAAGATTTCCTCCTTCGCGACCTCGGCCTCGGGATCGACGTCGACCAGCACGCCGGGGGTTAGATAGGCACCGGGCAGATCGAGTTTCTCCGCACCGAACAGCAATGTCGCGCCCGCGTCGCGGAATTTGGCGACCTGGCCGAGCACGGTGTCGCGCTGCTCTTCCGACGATAGCGGCCCCATGTCGGTCGCCGGGTCCATCGGGTCGCCGGTCCTGACCGCCTTCATCCCGGCCGAAAACTTTTCCATGAACGCGTCATAGACCGCTTCGTGGACGATCATCCGCTTGGCGCAAATGCACGACTGTCCCGTATTCTGGGTCCGCGCGGTGACCGCGGTCTTGGCGGCGAGATCGATGTCGGCGGACGGCATGACGACGAACGGGTCCGACCCGCCGAGTTCCAGCACGACCTTCTTCAGCGCGCGGCCCGCGGCCTCCGCGACCTTCGCACCAGCACCTTCGCTGCCGGTCAGCGTCACCGCGACGATGCGGTCGTCGGCGACCAGGTCCGCCACCTTCGACGATTTGATCGGCAGGTTCTGGAATAGTCCCTCGGGCGCGCCGGCCTTCAAGATGGTCGCCTCGATCGCGGCGGCGCAACCCTGAACCGACGACGCGTGTTTCAACAGCCCGACATTGCCCGCCATGATCGTCGGCGCGGCGAAGCGGATCACTTGCCAATAGGGAAAGTTCCACGGCATCACCGCCAGCACTGGCCCCATCGGCAGCCAGCGCGCGGTCGCATGGCCGACCGGCGTCTCGACCTCGGTCGGCGCCAGCAGCTTGACGCCGTGCTTGGCGTAGTAGCGGAACGCGGACGCGCATTTCAGGACCTCGGCCGTCGCGGACTTGAACGTCTTGCCCATCTCTTCGGTCGCGATCCGCGCCAGACGATCCTTATCGTCTTCGAACGCTTCGGCGATGTGCCGCAGCAACGTCGTGCGGGTCGTGAGGTCGCTTTCGCGCCAGTCGAGAAAGGTGGCTTGCGCCTTGGCCAACCGAGCCTCGACCTGCGCATCGGTCAGTTCGGCGTAGCTCTGCCCGGGCTGGCCGGTGGCGGGATTTATGCTGGTGAACATGACGCCTCCTGGCTTTTTCGACCGCGGACGGAACGCGCCGGTGCGCGCCGGGTTCAACTCGCAGCGGGACAATCATTGTGCAAGCGAAACGGGCGTGCCATGATCCTCCCGGCAAGAGTTGATTGTGGGAGAGTCGCCATGTTCGCTTTCATCTGGATGGCCTTTGTCGGGTTGATCGTCGGTATCCTCGCCCGGTTCTTCTATCCGGGCCAGGTTCCGCTGAACTGGTTCTGGAGCATCCTGTTGGGCATCGCCGGGTCGTGGCTGGCCGGAATGGTGGTCCAGGCGATGACGCCGGGCGCGCGCGGCAAGCCGTTCCACCCCGCGGGCTTCATCGCGTCGGTGCTTGGCGCGATGGCGCTGATCTTCCTGGCGCGCGTGTTGCACATCATGTGATCATGCGGGCGGATCGGCGGTTGCTCCCGCCGGTCCGCTGCCGCATAGCGTGGCGTCATGGATACGCCGATCGCCGACCTGTCGTTCGAGGACGCGCTCCGCCGCCTCGAAGAAATCGTCCACAAGCTGGAAACGGGCGACGCCAAGCTGGGCGAGGCGCTCGACCTGTATGAGGAGGGCACGCGGTTGCGCCAGCAGTGCAGCGCGCGGCTCGACGCTGCGCAAGCGCGGATCGAGGCGATCCGGCTTGATGCGGAGGGACGCCCCGTCGGCGTTGCGCCGTTCGATAACGCCAATAGCTGATGGATGAGTAGCTCGCCGATGGTCGCCTCAGTGTCGCTTAAGGCCGCGCTGGCGGAGGTCGGGGAGGAGGTCGATCGCCGCTTCGATACGCTGCTGGCCATCCCTGACGATCCGCGCGCAAATCTGTATCGCGCGATGCGCCATGCCGCGATCGGCGGCGGCAAAAGGCTCCGGCCGCTGCTGGTGTTCGCGACGAGCAATTTGTTCGGCGTCGATCGTGATTGCGCATTCCGCGCCGGCGTCGCGATCGAGGCGATCCATGTCTACTCGCTGATCCATGACGATCTCCCGGCGATGGACGATGACGATGTCCGCCGCGGCAAGGCGACGGTGCACAAGGCGTTCGGCGAAGCGACCGCGGTGCTGGCGGGCGATTGTCTGCACGCGCTCGCGTTCGAATGGCTCGCCGATCCGGCGACGCATGCCGACCCGTTCGTCCGCGCCGAACTGGTGGGCGATCTGGGGCGCGCATCGGGCCCCAACGGCATGGCCGGGGGGCAGATGATGGACCTGGAGGCGGAGAAGGCGCGCTTCGACCTGGCGACCGTCACGCGGCTTCAAGCGATGAAGACCGGCGCGCTGATCGCGTGCTCGGTGGAGGCCGGCGCGATCCTGGGCCGCGTTCCGCCTGAGGGGCGGATGGGGTTGCGTGGCTATGCCCGCGACATCGGCCTCGCCTTCCAGATCGCCGACGACTTACTCGACGTCGAAGGCGACGAAGACAAAGCGGGCAAGAAACTGCGCAAGGACGCCGGAGCGGGGAAGGAGACCTTCGTGTCGCTGCTCGGGGTCAATCGCGCGAAGGAACAGGCGGCGATGCTGGTCGATCAGGCGGTCGAACACCTCCGCGGGTTCGGCGCCGAGGCGGATTTGCTGCGCGACATCGCGCGGTTCGTGCTGGCGCGCGAAAGTTGAAACTTGCGGTCGTCGCTTTTGGTATAACCGCGTTGGCTGGCTGCGGCGTTTATGATCAGCCTGCAGTACGTGCCAGCTTGATGAGTTATTTGCCCGAAGCGAAATGCGGTGATGCCGTTTTCAGTCTGCAGGACGATGATCGCAGTATTCGCGGCGACGGCATTGTGTCTCTTACAACCGCCGCTCCGGACTGCGTGCGATCGGTTCGTGAAGCACTGAAGCACCGGGGATCGCGCAACGTCTATTATGCCGAAGGAGTCGGTGGCTGGAACATTCCGGGCCGGGATCGGCTCGTTGGAGATCACGACGTTACCTTTCAGGGACCACACCTCAATCTCTTTACCTTCAGACGCGACGGAACGATGCTCTGGCAGGAGATAATCGAATGACGACACGCATCGGCGTCTATCCCGGCACGTTCGATCCGATCACGCTGGGGCATATGGACATCATCCGGCGTGGTGCGAAGCTGGTCGACCGGCTGATCATCGGGGTCACGACCAACGCCGCCAAGTCGCCGATGTTCAGCGATGACGAGCGGATGGACATGGTCCGGCGCGAAGTGGCCGCGATCGGCCATGGCGACATCGAAGTGGTCGGGTTCAATTCGCTGCTGATGGATTTTGCCGAAGCGCAGGGTGCGTCGATCGTCATTCGCGGCATCCGCGGCGTCACCGATTTCGAATATGAGTATCAACTCACCGGCATGAACCGTCAGCTCAACCACCACGTCGAGACGGTGTTCCTGATGGCCGATGTCGCGCTGCAACCGATCGCCAGCCGGCTGGTCAAGGAAATCGCGCTCTATGGCGGCGACATCGCCAAGTTCGTGCCGCCGACCATCCGCGACGAGGTGGTGGCGCGAGTCGCGGAACAGGGAAGCCGGAATCGCTAAAGGGCGCCGTTCGGCCTGCCGCAAATCCGCCATATCATCTCCGCATTGGCGCGCCGGGTGATTTGCTTTAAGCGCACCGTCAAAGCTGTTTTTCCTTCGGAGTCTCCATGCGTTTCATTCTCGGCCTGATCGCGACGATGTGCCTCGCGGTCACGGGCAACCCGGCGATGGCGGCCAAGAAGAAGCCGGTTGTCGCGACCCCGGTGACCGAACGGCTCGCGCCGCCGCCGATGACCGACAAGGAAAACTTGCTCTATCTCGACTTGTCGACCGGCGGTCGCGTGGTGATCTGGTTGCGCCCGGATGTCGCGCCGAAGATGGTCGAGCGGGTAAAGATGCTGACGCGCCAGCATTTCTATGATGGGTTGAAATTCCATCGCGTGATCGACGGCTTCATGGCGCAGACCGGCGATCCGAAGGGCGACGGCACCGGCGGTTCGACGCTTCCGGATCTCCCGGCCGAGTTCAACTACCTGCCGCACGTGCGCGGCGCGGTATCGGCTGCGCGCGAGGGCGCCGCGCCCGACGCCCCCGCCGAGGAGAAGAAGAAGGCGGAGAATTCGGCGAACAGCCAGTTCTTCATCGTGTTCGATCCCAAGCTGGCACTCGACAAGAAATACACCGTGTTCGGGCGCGTGATTTCGGGGATGGAATATGTCGATTCCGTCGAACGCGGCGAGCCGCCGGCGAACCCCTCGACGATCGTTCACGCTTACATCGCCGCCGACAACCCGCCGCCGTATGCGCCGCCGCCCCCGCCTCCTCCGCCCGCTGCTCTGGCGCCCGCGCCGACGCCGGCTCCGGCGGCGAAGCCGGTCGCGCCCAAGCCCGCGGCGAAAAAGCCAGCCGCGAAGAAGTAAGCCGGAAAACCTGGAGGTTGGCGTGAACGTCGACCTGTTCGATTTCGACTTGCCGCCCGAGCGGATCGCGCTGCGCCCGGCGACTCCGCGCGATGCGGCGCGGATGCTCGTGGTCCGGGGCGACGCGATGCATGATCGGGTCGTGAGCGACTTGCCCGGCGAACTTCGCGCCGGCGACCTGCTGGTGTTCAACGATACCCGTGTGATCCCCGCACAGCTCGAGGGACGGCGGGGTGATGCGAAGATTGGCGCGACGCTGCACAAGCGCGAAGGTCCCCGGCGCTGGCGGGCGTTCGTGCGCAACGCGAAGCGGTTGCGCGACGGCGACACGATCGACTTCGGGGAAGGCGTCACCGCGATCGCGTCCGACCGCGCCGAGGACGGCAGCTTCGCGCTGGACTTTGCCGGGGAGGAGCCGGTCGAACTGCTGCTCGACCGCTGCGGGCGAATGCCGCTGCCACCCTATATCGCGTCGAAGCGCGCCACCGACGCGCGCGACGCCGACGATTACCAGACGATGTTCGCCGACGAACCCGGCGCGGTCGCCGCCCCGACCGCCGCATTGCACTTCACGCCCGGCCTCATGGCGGCGCTCGGCAAGGCGGGAGTCGGCCACGTCACGCTGACGCTCCATGTCGGCGCGGGCACCTTCCTGCCGGTGAAGGCCGACGACACCGACGACCACCGGATGCACGCCGAATGGGGCCGGATCGACGCCGCCACGGCCGATCGCATCAACGCCGCGCGCGCCGCCGGCGGGCGCGTGATCGCGGTCGGCACCACCAGCCTCCGCCTGATCGAAAGCGCGTGCGACCCGGACGGTCGCGTCCAGCCGTTCGAGGGCGACACCGCGATCTTCATTACACCGGGCGTGCCGATCCGCGGGATCGACGGGCTGATGACCAATTTCCACCTGCCGCGCTCGACGCTGTTCATGCTTGTGAGCGCGCTGATGGAGCTCGACGTCATGCAAGCGGCGTACGCCCATGCCATCGAGGATGGCTACCGCTTCTATTCCTACGGGGACGCGTCGCTGTTGCTGCCGTGACGTCGCGGAACCGTGCGCCCCCGTTCATTCTGGCGCCGAACGTCAGGCGAATCTGACGCGCGTCGCCATGTTCGGCCGACTTCGCAGCACCCCGCCCAGCGCACCGAAGCCAAGCAGCATCAGTGCCCAGGTCGCAGGTTCTGGGACGCCAGCCGCCGCGGCACTGGTGTAGAACTGGAGGATCGGCCGCCCGGTCGACTGCGCGGCGAAGGTTTCATAGGCTGGATTTCCCGTCGCACCGAACCCAGCATAGAACCGGCCCAGGCGATCGCTGGAGCCGCTCGCGTCGGTAATACTGGATCCCAGGCCGGCAAGATTGTCGAAGCCGATAAAGTATTGCGTTCCCGACACCAGGGCGACGGGGGTGAAGACCGGGGTAACGAAGTTGGTGCTTGCCGTGAAGCTGCCCGACGACAGCAGCGTGAGATGGCCGACCGTGCCGGAATAGATATATTCCGTGACGGTCCGGCCATCGACTTCGGCGAACCTGGTCCCGATGCCGGTCAGCAAATAGCTCGTCGTCGGCGTATAATACCAACCCATGTTGTTCAGGCCCCAGTGCGCATAGTCCGGGACGATGCCGTCATTCACCGCGTCGGCGACGATGGTCTGGGCGTTCGCTGGAGCCGCGGCGAGCGAGATGCCGCCAAGCGCAATCGCGATAAGTCCGGTGTGCTGCCAAAGCTTCATGAAAATGCTCCCTGTACAATCGGCGTCGGCGGGGCGACGGGTTTTGAGGTTCGATCAGACCGTTGCCAAATCTCACGTCGCGGCGGTCGCCGGTATCCCCGGAACCGGGGAGTGGCACGAAACGGGACAGAAAGCGGCGATGTCGATTGGATGAGCCGGGGCGTCGGATTGCGTGTAAAAAATCTACGCGGTTTCGATCGAACCGGCTATCGCGCTTCCACAGCCATGGCGATGCGTCGCTGTTGCTGCCCGCGAAAGGAATATCATGCGCGCCGTTATCGCCCTCGTTCTCGCGTTGCTCGCCATGCCTGCCGCGGCGCAGACCGACAATAATCGCGTGCCCATTCCGCTCGGCAGCAAGGGGCCGCCGCCGGTCGGCCCGACTCCGCCGAGCCTGGTGGTCGAGCCGGTGGCGATGATGATCGCGGCGTGCGACACGGACGGCGACGGGCGGACCAGCCGCGACGAAATGCACCGCTGTCTGGCGAAGAGTTTCGCCGCGTTCGATCCCGGGAACAGCGGCAAGCTCGGCTATATCGCGTTCGCCGACTGGGCGGAGAAATGGCTAGGCGACCGCAATGCGTTGCCCAGCCCGTTCGAGACCGACGCCGATGGCGACAACCAGATCACGCTGGCGGAGCTCGACGCCAAGTTCGACCAGATCTTCGCGCGGCTCGACAAGGACAAGGACGGTTATCTGACGCGCGCCGAATTGCTGACGATCCGCGCCGTGATCAATCCCGGCTTCGAGAAGCGCAAGAAGGGCAAGCCGTGACCGCGGCGCATCCCTACAAGCTCGTAATCTTCGACTTCGACGGCACGCTGAGCGACAGCGGCGACTGGTTCATCTCGATCCTCGACGATCTCGCCGATCGCTTCCGGTTCCGCCGCGTCGAGCGCGCCGAGATCGAGACGCTGCGCCGCCGCCCGACCCGCGAAGTGATCCAGCACCTGCGCATTCCCGGCTGGCGGCTGCCGTTGATCGCGCGCCACGTCCGCGCGCGGTTCCGCGATAGCGCGAGCGAGATACGGACGTTCGACGGCGTCCGCGCCATGCTCCAGTCGCTCGCCGAGGCTGGCATTCGCATGGTGCTGTGCTCGTCGAACGCCGAGACCAATGTCCGCGCGGTGCTCGGCCCTGACGCGGCGCGGTTCGAAGCCTATTTCTGCGGCTCCGGCCTATTCGGCAAGGTCGCGAAGTTCCGTCGCGTCATCAGGACAAGCGGCCTGCCGCCCGCCGCCATCCTGGCGATCGGTGACGAGACGCGCGACATCGACGCCGCACGCGCGGTGGGGGTTGGCGCCGGCGCGGCGCTGTGGGGTTACGCCAATCCGGATACCTTGATCGCGATGGGGCCGGACAAGGCGTTCGCGACACCGGAGGAAATCGTCGCCTATCTTGCCTGAGGTCGACAGCCAGGCTCTCCCGCGGCTAGAGCGCCGCCATGTTGCTCGAACGTTCCCTTCCCGGCGATTTCGACCCGGCCGTTGTGGCGGAAATCGATACGCGCCTTGCCGCGGTCGAACGTGACGAGCGCGTGTGCGTCCCGATCGCGATTGAAAGCGGCAGCCGCGCTTGGGGCTTTCCCTCGCCAGACAGCGACTATGACTGCCGCTTCGTGTTCGTACGGCGGCGCGACGACTACGCGTCGCTCTGGACGCCACGCGACGTGATCGAGACGCCGCTCGACACAATATTCGACGTCAATGGCTGGGATCTCGGCAAACTGATTAAGCTGATTGTCAAGGGCAATGCGGTAGCGATCGAGTGGTTGCAATCGCCGATCCGCTATCGCTTTCGTACCGACGTGGCGAATCGGCTGCTCGCACTGGCGCGCTCAGTGACCGATCCGGCGGCGGTGCGGCGGCATTACTGGAGCCTCGCTAAGACACAGTGGTCACGTGTCTTCCAGGATGATGGATCGGCATCGCTGAAAAAACTGTTCTACGTATTGCGTCCGATCGCAGCGATGGCGTGGCTTGATCGCCATCCGGGGGAACCAGCGGCACCGATGGTGTTTCAATTGTTGATCGAGGCCATCGACATCCCTGACGATTGCCGCTCGGAGATCGCTGAATTGCTGGCGCGCAAGCTGGTGACGAACGAACTTGGGACGAGCATATTGCCGCCCGCGATCGGACGTTACATCGAGGCCGGACTGGTGGAGGAACCGTCTTCCGAGACCCCCGGTCCGATTTCGCTCGAAGAACGCGGCAAACTCGCCGACCGGCTCTTTCTTGACCTTGTGGACGAACTGGCTCCCGAATGAATCCCCGTTTCCAGTTCACCATCCACGCTACCGACGGCCGTGCGCGGACCGGCGAGATCGCGATGAAGCGCGGAGTCATCCGCACGCCCGCCTTCATGCCGGTCGGCACCGCCGCGACCGTCAAGGCGATGAAGCCAGCGGACGTGCGCGCGTCGGGCGCGGACATCATCCTCGGCAACACCTATCACTTGATGCTGCGCCCGACCGCGGAGCGCGTCGCGCGGCTGGGCGGGTTGCATGCATTCATGGGCTGGGACCGTCCGATCCTGACCGACAGCGGCGGCTATCAGGTGATGAGCCTGAGCGAGCTGACCAAGCGCGATGAGAATGGCGTCGAGTTCAAGAGCCATCTCGACGGCACGCGGCATCTGATGAGCCCCGAACGGTCGATGGAGATCCAGCGCTTGCTCGGATCCGACATCGTGATGGCGTTCGACGAACTGGTGCCGACGACCTCGTCCCGGGAGGTACAGGCGGCGGCGATGGCGCGGTCGATGCGCTGGGCCAAGCGCTCGCGGGAAGCCTTCCTCGGTGGTGGCGAGCATGCCCACAATGCGGCGCAGTTCGGCATCCAGCAGGGCGCGCTCGACGAGGAACTGCGCGGGCAGAGCGCGGCGGCGCTGACCGAGATCGGCTTCGATGGCTATGCGATCGGCGGGCTCGCGGTGGGCGAGGGGCAGGCGGCGATGTTCGGTTGCCTCGACTTCGCGCCGGGGCAATTGCCCGCCGACAAGCCGCGCTACCTGATGGGCGTCGGCAAGCCCGACGACATCGTCGGCGCGGTCGAGCGCGGGGTCGACATGTTCGATTGCGTGCTGCCGACGCGGTCGGGGCGGACGGGGCAGGCGTTCACGCGGACTGGCCCGATCAATATCAGGAACGCCAAGTTTGCGGAGGATCGCGGGCCGATCGACCCCGAATGCGATTGTCCGGTCTGCGCGACGTGGGAGCGGGCGTATCTCCACCACCTGGTCCGCGCGGGCGAGATTCTCGGCGCGATGCTGATGACCGAGCACAACCTTTACTTCTATCAGGCGTTGATGGCGGACTTGCGCGCGGCGATCGCGGCGGGTGAGATCAACGCATTTGCGGTGCGATTCCGGGCGCGCTACGGAAGGCCCCAAGGAGAGTAAGGCGTGACCGACCAAACTACCGAAGAAAACGAAATCATGGCCGCCGCGCGCGAGGCCAAGGCGCGCCAGATCGCCGCCGAGAACACGCCCGAACCCGCCAAGCTGAGCAAATGGGGCATGGCCGCGATCGGCGCCGGGATCGGATCGGCGGCGGTGGCGGCGGCGGTGATCTACGCCAACCGGAACAAGAAGAAGGGCTGAGGAGCGTCCAGCCAAGCGGATAGTGAGCTGTCCCAAGGGCAGACCAGGATCTCGCTACGCGCGTTTTAGCAGCGTCGAAAATTCACGCGAACGTCGCAGGGTCATTTCAAAGGCTACGCAAATCTGTTGGCCGCAATCCAGCTTTACCAGCGTGTTTGTTATTGGGTCTTTATTTGCCAGTCTGCTTCAGACCCAGATCTTTTGAGAATTGTCGTTCGCAAAGTCCAGTCGGGCGCCACGATTGGGTCAGCGTTGTCGGCGGTCGATTGGCATCGTGGAGTATCAAGGCGAAGCCTCGCCGCGGCACCGTTCCGATTGCCATCAGTAACATCGGTGGGCCGCCCTTGATCAGTAACTTATTGCCCGGCCCTCGACCGATCCGAACTCCTTCCGGCGTCTCAAGACACGTGTCGCCATCCACCGCAAAAAAGGCTTCTGGGCCAGAGTGCACGTGTAGCGGAGCCGTCGTTCCGGGCTGGAAGACCGACCGGAGATATTCGGCAGAATAGGTTGAGGCCGGCTCGATGGGGAGAGGTCCGATTACAGTGACGGGCCTGCCCCCCTTGGATCGCCATTCGGCTCTTTCGATGGTGAACAGCCAGACCGACCCGAAAGCCTCGACGACCGTGCTGGTTGGACTAGCCGCTAATTCAGCGGCGCCCCTCGTCTTAAACGTTTCCAAATGCCAGAAGAGCTGGCCAGTCGGTAAGGCAGGTAGTTCCTTTCGTGCCAGCAAACAGGCCGGACCGGCGTCCTCGGTGGTCGCGCAGCTGCGCGTCGTCGCTTGCCCCCAGGCTGGCGGGGCAAACATGCTGGATAAAAGCAGGATCGAGGCAATAAACTTCGCCCGCATTATGCACTCCACGGCCATCGGATGAAGTGTGATCTTGTCCGCTTTCGTGACGGGCATCAAGACTGCCGAACATCCCCTATTGGGTCGATAGCCACCGCTCACTCCCCGATTGACACCCACCGTCTTACCGCGACACAACACCGCAATCCCCACTCCCTCTCGGAGACCCGAATGCGTCTGACCCGTGCCGCCCTGTTGATGGGCGTTGCCCTGCTTCCCCTGACCGCCGTCGCCGCTCCGAAAAAGGCCGCGCCGCGTCCCGCGGCCGCTGCGCCCGCCGCGGCGGTCAAGCCGATCGCCTATACCACGCGCACGCTTGCCAATGGTCTCCGCGTTTACGCCATCCGCGATACCAAGACCGCGAACGTGTCGGTGCAGGTCTGGTACGATGTCGGGTCGAAGGACGATCCGAAGGGCAAATCCGGGTTCGCGCACATGTTCGAGCATCTGATGTTCAAGGCGACGCGCAACTTGAAGTCGGAGAATTTCGACCGGCTGACCGAGGATGTCGGTGGATACAACAACGCGTCGACCAACGACGATTACACCAATTATTACGAGACGGTCCCGGCCAACCACCTCCAGCGGCTGCTGTTCGCGGAGGCGGACCGCATGGCGAGCCTGGTGGTCGAGCCGGTCAGTTACGCTTCCGAACGCGACGTGGTGAAGGAGGAACTGCGCTTCCGCACGCTCGCGACGCCCTATGGCAAGCTCTATTCGATCTATTATCCCGAGATCAGCTACAAGGTGCATCCGTACGCGCGGCCGGGGATCGGCAGCCTCGACAATCTCGAGGCGGCGACGATCGACGACGTGCGCGCGTTCCACGCCACCTATTACCGGCCCGACAATGCGGTGTTGGTGGTGGCGGGGAATTTCGACCCGGCCGAGCTGGACAAATGGGTCGATCAATATTTCGCGGGGATCAAGAAGCCCGACCGCCCGATCCCGCGCGTGACCGTGGCCGAGCCGGTGCGGACCAAGGCCGAGAATTACGTAGTCTATGAACCCAACACGCCGCTGCCCGCGGTGCTGATCAGCTATCCGATCCCGCCCGACAACGACGCCGACATTCCGGCCCTGACGTTGCTCGACGCGATCCTGTCGCGCGGGGATTCGTCGCGGCTGTACCAGGACCTCGTCTATCGCGACCAGCTCGCGCAGTCGGCCAACACCTTCCTCGACAGCAAGCAGGGGACCGGCGCGTTCGTCGTCGTCGCGACGATGGCGGACGGCAAGGACGTGGCGCTGGGCGAGAAGGCATTGCGCGGCGAGATTGCGCGGGTACGCGACGGGCTGGTGACGGCTGCCGAGCTGGCGCGGGCGAAGAACCAGTTGCTGACCGCGACGATCCAGAGCCGTGAGACCGCCGATGGCAAGGCGTCGACCATCGCGCGCTCGGTCATCATCGACGGCGATCCCGCGGCGGCGGACAAGCAACTCGCCGCAATCGCGCGCGTGACGCCGACCGACATCCAGCGCGTGGCGCGCCGCTACCTGACCGACACTCGCTCGGCGGCGATCCGCTACATGCCCGCCGAAATGGCGAACGGCGCGAAGGGCGATGTGATCGGCGTCCCGAAGACGGTGGAGGTCGCCGAGCTGAAGGTGCCGGGCGACGTGGCGGTCGTGACGCCAGCGAGCGACGCCGACCGCGTGCTGCCGCCCGATCCCGCCAAGCCGGTGGTTGCCGCACTCCCCGCGCCGGTGACGATGAAGCTCGCCAACGGCATGTCGCTGATCGTGGTGGAGAAGCACGATCTGCCGCTGATCACCGCGTCGATCGTCGCGAATGGCGGTGGTGCGGCCGATCCAGCGGGCCGCGCGGGTCTCAACAACCTGACCGCCGACCTGATGACGAAGGGAACGAAAACCCGGTCTGCGACGCAGATCGCGACCGAGGTGGAAAAGCTGGGCGGGTCGATCTCGTCGGGCGTGGGCTGGGATTCGGCGGAGGTGTCGCTGGAGGTCAAATCCGACCAGATCGCGCCCGCGCTGGCGGTGCTCGCCGACGTGACGCGCAACCCCGTATTCGCCGCCGACGAACTGGAGCGCAGCCGCGCGCAGACGATCGACGGCGTGCAGGTCCAGCTTAAGGATCCGGCGAAGCTCGCGAGCCTTGTCGCGGCGAAGGCGGTGATGGGGACGAGTCCCTATGGCCATGCGCTTGCGGGGACGCCGCTTTCGCTCAAGGCGATTACGCGCGCGGATGTGCAGGCGGCCTATGCCCGGACGTGGAATCCGGGCGGCACGACCTTGATCCTGGTCGGCGACATCACGCCGGCGGCGGCCAAGGCGCTTGTCGAAAGGAATTTCGGAAGCTGGCAGAACCAGGGTGGTTCGAGCGCGTCTCCTGATGCCGCGAAAGCCGCGGCTGCCGCGACGCCCCGCATCATCGTTGTCGATATGCCCGACGCCGGGCAGGCGGGCGTCGTGATCGCGCGACCGGGGATCGCGCGCAGCGACCCCGATTTCTACGCCGCCAGCGTCGCCAACGCGACGTTGGGCGTCGGCTTCTCATCGCGGCTCAACCAGGAAATCCGCATCAAGCGCGGGCTGGCCTATGGCGCGGGCAGCGGCCTCGCGGCGCGGCGTCAGCCGGGGTACGTCGCCGCCAATACCCAGACCAAGAACCCCTCCGCGCCGGAGGTCGTCGGGCTGATCGTCGACACGATGCGCGGGATGGGGGCGGCGCCGGTGCCGGCGGCCGAACTGGCGTCGCGCAAAGCGGTGCTGATCGGCGATTTCGGCCGCGACACCGAAACCACCGGGGGGATCGCCAACATATTGGGCGATTACGTGATAGAGAACGTGCCGCTCGACGAGTTGAAGGCGTTCACCCCGAAGATCGACGGCATCGACGCGGCGGCGGTGCAGCGCATCTCACAGCGGTTGCTCGATCCGTCGGGCGCGAGCGTCATCGTGGTCGGTGACGCCAAGCTGTTCCTCGGCGACTTGCGGAAGCAATATCCAAACGTCGAGGTGATCCCCGCAGACAAGCTCAATCTGGACAGCCCCACGCTGAAATGACGGGCAAGCGAGCGGCGGCGCGCCGGTTTGCGTGCGCCGCCGCTTGCGCGGGCGTGCGAGGGCGATAGATACTGCGCCATGGACCGTATCCTCATTCGCGGCGGCAATCGCCTGTCCGGCAAGCTGCCGATTTCCGGGGCCAAGAATTCGGCGCTGACGCTGATGCCGTGCGCGCTGTTGACCGAGGAGCCGGTGACGCTGCGCAACCTGCCGCGGCTCGCCGACGTCGACAGTTTCGGGCATCTGCTCAACCAGCTCGGCGCATCGACCGAGATCGAGGGTGCGCGGCCGAGCGATTTCGGGCGGGTGATGACGATGCGCGCGGGGCGGCTGACCTCGACCGAGGCGCCCTACGACATCGTCCGCAAGATGCGCGCGTCGATCCTGGTGCTCGGGCCGCTGGTCGCGCGGGCCGGCGAGGCGACGGTGTCGCTGCCCGGCGGCTGTTCGATCGGCAACCGCCCGATCGACCTTCACCTGAAGGCGCTCGAGGCGATGGGCGCGCAGATCGAGATCGCCGCCGGTTATGTGAAGGCGACCGCGCCCGGCGGGCGCTTACCCGGCGGGCGCGTGACCTTCCCGATCGTGTCGGTCGGCGCGACCGAGAATGCGGTGATGGCGGCGGTGCTCGCCAAGGGGCCGACCGTGATCGAGAATGCCGCGCGCGAGCCGGAGATCGTCGACCTGTGCAACCTGCTGCTCGCGATGGGCGCGCAGATGTCTGGCGTGGGCACCGAGACGCTGGAGATCGAGGGGGTCGATCGCCTCCACGGCGCGACCTATCGCGTGATGCCCGACCGGATCGAGGCGGGCAGCTATGCCTGCGCCGCCGCCATCACCGGCGGCGACGTCGAACTCGTCGGGGTCAAGGGCGACGACATGCGCGCGACGATCGCGGCTTTGGTCGATGCCGGCGTCACGGTCGAGGAAAAGGGTGGCAACATGCGTGTCGCGTCGGACGGCAAGCTCAAGCCGCTGACGCTGTCGACCGCGCCCTTCCCCGGCTTCGCGACCGACATGCAGGCGCAGTTCATGGCGATGCTGTGCAAGGCCGACGGCGCGAGCGTGCTGACCGAAACGATCTTCGAAAACCGCTACATGCACGTTCCCGAACTGGCGCGGATGGGCGCCGACATCCAGGTGCGCGGGCGCACCGCCGTGGTGCGCGGGGTCGACCGGCTGGTCGGCGCGCCGGTGATGGCGACCGACCTGCGCGCGTCGATGAGCCTGATCATCGCCGGGCTGGTCGCCGACGGTGAGACGCAGGTGAACCGCGTCTATCACCTCGACCGCGGTTACGAGCGGCTGGAGGAGAAGTTGCAGGCGGTCGGGGCGGATATAGAGCGCGTGGGGGATGGTTGAGGCGAGGCTGTAATTGGGTGGAAAGCGGACTTGCGGCTTTCCAGTTTCGATCCGCTCAAAGCGGTCAACGCGTGGCTCAGACATCGATAGAGATATTGTTGATCCGCGTTCCGGTCGGCAATCCCCGGACCTTTTCGATAATTTGCGCAGAGATGTGCCAGTATACTTCGAAATCTGACAGTTCGAGATTTGAGATTTCGTCCTCTCCGCCCAAAAACAGCGGTTTGCGATAGCCGACGCACTGATCATAGCGAGGAGTTTCGCCTCCGGCGGACCGCCAAGTGTTGAAGAAGCCATACGCCGCAACGGCGTCAGGCTGCTCGACCAGTTCGCCAGTGTGAAACGTGTCTAACCCAGCGGGTATCTCAAGGGCTTCTCCGGTCCCCGGTTCGAGAAGGAGAATCTGCCGCTCCCCGCGCGTGATCCTCGCCTCGTCAGTGGCAAACTGACAGCCAAGCCAGCTTGAACCAAAGCAGGTAATCCGTTTGGCAAAAGTGGGAAAAGCGGCAGCCGCAAGAGCAGTATAGCGCGCTATGTCTTCCGTCCGATGCAAGCGATACGCGCCGTCCAGCAATACTCGCGGTGAAGCGGCGGCTGCGTCCCTCGGTTCAGGCGATTGCTTAGCCGCCCTCGTTTTCAGCCAATCGAACATGGCCGTCCTCCCGAAATGAATTGGGTCTACCAAGTCCGCGAATGTCCGCAATCAAGAAGTCAGGGGCCGGTCCCAAACGTCCGCAAGTGGGTCGTTACCCGCCGTTTGCTCAGATCGCGTCCAATGCCGCCTCAAAGTCCGCGATCAGGTCGTCGGCGTCCTCGACCCCGATCGAGATGCGCACCAGATTGTCGGTGATGCCCAGCGCCTGCTTGCGTGCTTCCGGTACCGACAGGTGGGTCATACCGGCCGGGTGCGACGCCAACGTTTCGGTGCCGCCCAGGCTGACCGCGAGCTTGGCGATCTTGAGCGCGTCGAGGAAGGCGAACGCCTCCTTCTCACCGCCTTTCAGGTAGAGCGAGAAAGTCGATCCCGCGCCGCTGCAATGGCGGGCGTAGATGTCGGCCTGGCGCTTGTCCTTGCCGTCCTTGAGAAAGCCGAGATAGCCGACGCGATCGACCTTCGGGTGGTCGCGCAGGAATTCGCAGACCTTCTCCGCATTCTCGCCCGCGCGGCTCATCCGCAGTTCGAGCGTCTCGAGTGAGCGGAGCAGCATCCACGCCGTATTGGGATCGCAGATCGTGCCGATCGTGTTGCGCATCAGGCGGATCGTGTTGATGTGCTCCTTTGTGCCGAGCACGCCGCCCGCGACGAGATCGCTATGCCCGCCGGCATATTTGGTCAGCGAATAGACGACGATGTCGGCGCCGTGATCGAGCGGCTTGTGCCACAGCGGCCCGAGGAAGGTGTTGTCGATCGCGATCGGCGGCTTGTTCGCGGCGGTGAAGATCGCGTCGCGGCTCGCGCGCACGGCCTCGACATCGACCAAAGCGTTGGTCGGGTTGGCCGGGCTTTCGAGATAGATCATCGCGACATTGCCCGACGCGGCCTTTGACAGCACCGCGTCGATTTCCTCGCGCGTCGCACCCGCCGGGAAATCGAGCCAGTGGACGCCGAACCGCCCGAGGATGCGCGCGATCAACGTTTCCGTCGCGGCGTACAGCGGCCCAGAATGGACAATCGTGTCGCCCGGCTTGACCATCGACAGGAACAGGGTGGCGATCGCCGACATGCCCGACGAAAAGGCCAACGCGTCCTCGGCATTTTCCCAGATGCCCAGCCGGTCCTCCAGGATTTCCTGGTTCGGGCCGTTGAAGCGCGAATAGACCAGGCCGTCGGCGCCGCCCGGACGCTTGCCCGTCACGCCCTCGAAATGGCGCTTGCCCGCGGCGGCGTTGGGGAAGACGAAGGTGGAGGTGAGAAAGATCGGCGGCTTCAGCGAACCCTCCGACAGCATCGGGTCATAGCCGTGGCCCATCATCTGGGTCGACGGCTTCAGCTTGCGGCCCCCGATGGAATCGACATGGGCCTTGGGCGCGGTGGCCGCGACGGCGGTCAGGTCGGCTTCGGTCGGCTGCTTGGGCATTTTGATCTCCTCGAGAGCCTGAACGCATAGACGCAATAAAGTTGCAAGTGAAACGATCTCGCGACGCGACGGGCAGGATGGTTAACGCGATCTTCACCGCGAAGGTCCAGGCCGACTGGCAATGGCCGACCCTCGCCCCTCGCTCGCCGCCGTGCTGATCGTCCGCGACGAAGCGCGGTGCATCGCACGTTGCCTCGACAGTGTACGGCCGTGGGTCGACCGGATAGTGGTGCTCGATACCGGGTCGCGGGACGACACGATCGCTATTGCGCGGCGGTGCGGGGCGGAGGTGTCGGAGATGGCCTGGCCCGATAGCTTTGCCGAAGCGCGCAACGCCGCGCTGGCTTTGTCGGACGCCGACTGGAACCTGGTGATCGACGCCGACGAATGGATCGAACGCGGCGGGGAGGCTTTGCGCGCATGGTGTGCCGGGCCGCGCAGGCTCGGGCGCGTGACAATCGTCAGCGATGGTGCTGCGGGTAATGCGACTCGCAACCGGATCACACGATTGCTGCCGCGTGGCGTGCATTTCGCCGGGCGCGTGCATGAGCAAGTCGCGTCAGACCTGTCGCGCGCAGACATCGACCTGACGATCGGGCATGACGGCTATGCGGATGCGCAACTGGCGCGAAAGCGGGAACGCAACCGGCCGCTGTTGCTCGCCGAGCTGAGCGATCAGCCGGACGATCCCTATATCCACTACCAGCTCGGCAAGGACGCGCAGATGCGCGGCGACGAGCGGGCCGCTAGCGGGCATTTCGCCACCGCGCTGTCGCTGACGCTCGCCGACGCCAACTGGCGGCACGACCTCATGGTCGGTCAGCTTCACGCGCTCGCCAAGAGTGGACAGCTCGACGAAGCGATCGCGTTCGCCGAGGAGCATCGCGGCGCATGGGCGCGCTCGCCCGATTTCCATTTCGTGTTGGGCGACGTGCTGCTCGATTGCGCGATGGCGGATCCGGCGAATGCGGTCGGCCACTGGCTGCCACACGCCTGCGCGTCGTGGGAGCGGTGCCTGGCGATCGGCGAGCGGCCGGACCTGGAAGGATCGGTTCCCGGCCGCGGCAGTCACCTGGCGCGACACAATCTCGATCTCGTGCGCGCGCAGCTCGCGATGCTGGCGGCCTAGCCGGGCAATCCGATGATCGAGATCTGGCGGCCGTAACCCGGTTCGCCGCGATGCGTCGCGCGGCGGAAGCTGTAGAAGCGGTCCTCCGCCGGATAGGTATCCAGTCCCATCGCCTCGACCGTGCGGACCCCGGCGGCGGCAAGGCGGTGCGCGACATAGGCTTCGAGGTCGAACTGGGCGTGGTCCGGGCGGCCGGGTGCGAAGAAGCGTTCGTTCTCGGGATCGTCCGTTTCGAAGCGGTGCTGGAAGGCGGCGTCGACTTCGTAACTGGCGCGCGCGATGCACGGACCGATCGCGGCGCGGATGCAGGTCCGTTGCGCGCCGAGCGCTTCCATCGCCAGCAGAGTGGTGTCGGTTACGCCGCCGATCGCGCCCTTCCACCCGGCATGCGCCGCGCCGACGACCCCGGCCTGCGGATCGGCGAGCAGCACCGGCGCGCAGTCGGCGGTCAGGATGCCGAGCGCAATGCCTGGCCGGTCGGTCACAACCGCATCGGCGTGCGGGCGCAGGCTCTCGTCCCATGCCGCGGTGACGGTGACGCAGTCTGCCGAATGGACCTGATAGGGATTGAGCAGGATCGCGCCGGGCAGCACCGCGTCGCGAGCGAGCCGGCGATTCTCGGCGATGATCGCGGGATCGTCGTCCGACCCGGTGCCGACGTTGAGGCCGGCATAGAGTCCGGTCGACACGCCGCCGCGCCGCCCGAGAAAGCCGTGCGGCACGTCGCCCAGCGCACGGGCGCGATTCACTTCGACGGTCATAGCGTCAGCCTCATCAGGCGGTCGTCGTCGGGCTGGTCGCCGACCATGAACGCGTATTTGCCGATCTCGACAAAGCCGTAGCGTTCGTAGAAGCGCCGGGCGCGGTGATTGTCGACATAGACCGACAGGATTACCTCGGTCGCGCCCAGCTCGCGCGCCGTGGCGAGCGCCCAATCCATCAGCACCGGGGCGACGCCTTCGCCCTGCCACGGGCCGAGGATGTAGAGCTGATGCAATTCGATCGCGGTTTCCGGCCACTCGCCGGGGAAGGCGACCGGCCCGACCTTGCAGAAGCCGATGATGGCATCGTCATGGATCGCGAGGCGGACGGCATAGGCCGGGTCGGTCAATTGCGAGGGCAGGCCTGTAGCGCCAAATGCCTGATCGAGGAACGTGGCGAGGTCTTCCTGGCGATAGAGATTGCCGAACGTCTCGGTGAAACTGCGCCGCGCGACGTGCGCGAGTTCGGCGCCATCGGCGGGCGTGGCGTCGCGATACTTGATCATTCGAACCCCGCCGGTTCGGGCCATTGGGGCGAGGTCCAGGCCATCGCCTTGAACAAGTCGCCCATCTGGCCGGGGTCGCACAGCCGAGCGCGGTCGGCGGCGAGCGCGTCGGCGCGGTCGGGCGTGGCCCTGGCGAGCGCGGCGGCGCGCGGTTCGATGCCAAGCGCGGTCAGGAAAGCGCCTTGGCCGACGGGGCCGACGACACGCGCGCCCTCGACCGCTGTCGCCGCGCCCAGCGTCGCGAAATCGACATGCGCGGTGAGGTCGCGATTGCCGGGATCCTCGAACGGGTTGGCGAATTTGTGGCCGGTCATCGCCTGCAACGTGTCGCCGATCGCGGGGCCTTCATAGCCATAGTCGATGACCAGCGCGGCGCCACCCTGCTTTACCAGCCGCTGCGCAACCTCACGCGCGATCGCGACCGAGGCGGGGGAGGTCTCGATCACCGATCCCGGCGCGGCGTCACGCAGGGCTTCGGGGATGACTCCGTCCGGGACTTGCTTCCCCGCGATCGGCAGGAACATGAGATCCTGGCACGCCACCAGCCGCTCGCGCCATGCATCGCCAGCGCGGACCAGTTGGCGGATCGGCAGCGCGTCGAAGAATTCGTTGGCGACGACGATCAGCGGGCGGTCGTCGGGCAAGGTGGACACATCGTCATGCCATAGTGCGTCATGCACCGCCGCCTTCTGGCGCTGGCGCAACGCGGCGCTTGTCTCCACGAAATGAACCGGCGGCGTCAGGCCCACTGTCGCCATCGCGCGCAACGCATCGGCGGTCAGCGTGCCGCGGCCCGGGCCGAGCTCGACCCAAGCGACCGCGGGCGACCCGGCGCGTTGCCACAGGTCCGCTGCCCACAGCCCGATCAATTCGCCGAACATCTGGCTGATCTCGGGCGCGGTGGTGAAGTCGCCTGCCGACCCCAGCGGATCGCGCGATCCGTAATATTCGGCGTTGGCGGCGGCGATATATTGCGACAGCGGGATCGGTCCCGCCATCGTGATCGCCCGCGCCAGCCGGTCGGGCAGCGAGCCGTCGGTCATTTGTCGGCGCTCATCTCACGCCACCGCTTCGTCCCCGGCGATCGGCGTCACGCGGGTGCGGCGGCCCTTCGCGGTCCAGATCAGGTAAATGCCAAGGACGATCATCGGGATGCAGAGCAATTGCCCCATGTGCATGCCGGCGACGCCCAGGATCGGGCTGTCCATATATTGGCTGTCGGGTTCCCGGAAGAATTCGACGAAATAGCGGAACAGGCCGTAGAAAAGGACGAACAACCCCACCAGCTTGCCCGGCTGATACCGTGCCTTGGTCTTCCAGAAGGCGAACCACAGAATCGCGAACAGCACGATGCCCTCCAGACCCGCTTCGTAGAGCTGGCTCGGGTGGCGCGCGACGTCGTTCGGCGTGCCGTGAAAGATGACAGCCCAGGGCAAGTTGGGATCGGCGGGTCGGCCCCACAATTCCCCGTTCACGAAATTGGCGAGGCGGCCGAAGAACAGCCCGAACGGCGCACAGCACGCGACGTAATCGTGGATCCGCAGCCAGTCGAGCTTGTGCCGCCGCGCGAACAGGATGATGCCCAGCGTCGTGCCGATCACCCCGCCATGGAACGACATGCCGCCTTCCCACAGCATGAAGAAGTTCAGCGACGTGAACAGCTTGGGATCGTAGAAGGCGACATAACCGATCCGCCCGCCCAGGATGATGCCGAGCGTCGCGTAGAACACCAGATCCTCGGCATGACGGCTCGCCATCGGCGCGCCCGGCGCGCGCAGCAGCCGCATCAGGTAGATCCAGCCGACGACGATGCCCGCGATATAGGCGATCGAATACCATTTGATGTCGAAGATGTGGCGGCTGCCGATCCAGATCGGGAGCAACACCTTGGACAAGTGCAGGTCGTTGAAATCGATCGCGGTCAGTGCATGCAGGATCAAGGCTTTTCCCCGGGGTTTCGCGCCTCCATAAGGGCACAAACTGGCAAGACCAAGCGGAGAGAATGATGCCGAGCGTACTCGACGGACGGATGGATGCGGGGATCGGGCGGCTGATCGGCCAGGGTGGGCCGATGGCGCTGACCGACGTGACGGTCGACGGGCGCACCTATCCGGCGATTGCGGCCGCACCGCCCAGCCTGGCGCATTATTTCGCGCATTATTGCGCCGCGCATAAGGATGTGACGTTCCTGGTATCGGGCGGCGAACGCCTGACGTTCGGCGAGGTCCACGATCAGGCGCTGCGCGTGGCGAACGCGCTGGTCGCGGGGGGGCTGGCGCGCGGCGACCGGGTCGGTATCGCGATGCGCAATTCGCCGTCGTGGATCGCGCTCTACATGGGCACGCTGATTGCAGGCGGGGTCGCGGTGCTGCTCAACGGCTGGTGGCAGCCGGAGGAATTCGCCGGGGCGCTGGCTGAGGTCGAGTGCAGCATCGTGTTCGCCGACCCGCCGCGCGGCAAGCGGCTCGCCGAGGTCGCGGGGCTGACCGCGCGCGTGGTGGTGGTCGATGACGTCCAGCCGCTCGCGCAGGCGCTGGCGCCCGTCGCGTCCGACACACCCGCCGATCTGCCCCAACTCGGCCCCGACGACCTCGCGACAATCCTGTTTACCAGCGGCTCCACTGGCCAGTCGAAGGGCGCGCTCAGCGATCATCGCGCGGTGATGCAGGCGGTGCTCAACTACCTGGCGCAGGCGCTGGTAATGCTCGGCCTCGCGACCGAGGATGGCAAGCCGCCCGAGGGCCAGCCCTCGACCCTGCTCAACGTGCCGCTGTTCCATGTCACCGCCGAAGTGCCGGTGATGCTCCAGTCGTTCGCGATGGGGCGCAAGCTGGTGCTGATGCCCAAATGGGATGCGCTGGAGGCAATGCGGCTGATTGAGGCGGAGAAGATCAGCTATTTCGTCGGCGTGCCGCTGATGAGCTTCGAAATCCTGACGCATCCCGACCGCGCCAAATACGATCTGTCGACCGTTACCGATTTCGCCGCCGGCGGCGCGCCGCGCCCCGTCGATCACGTGCGGCGGATCAACGAAGAGATGGGCGGCGGCGCGCCGCTGATCGGCTATGGCCTGACCGAGACCAACGGCGTCGGCTGCGGCAACTGGCGCGACAATTACCTCGCCAAGCCCAATTCGACCGGGCGCGCCTCGCCGCCCTTGGTCGACCTCGCGATCCTCGACGGAAGCGGCAACAAGGTGCCGCAGGGCGAGCGCGGCGAGATCGCGATCCGATCGATCTGCAACTTCCGCGAATATTGGCAACGGCCCGACGCGACCGCCGCGGCGTTCAGCAAGGACGGATATTTCCTGACCGGCGACATCGGCTATCTCGACGAGGACGGCTATCTGTTCATCGTCGACCGCAAGAAGGACATCATCATCCGTGGCGGCGAAAACATTTCCTGCCAGGAAGTCGAGGCGGCGATCTACGAACATCCCCTGGTCGCCGAGGCGGCGGTGTTCGGGCTGGCCGACGAACGGTTCGGCGAGGTGCCGGGGGCGGTGGTCCATTTCCACCCCGGCGACGATTGCACCGAGGGTGAGCTGCAGGATTTTCTCCGCCACCATATCGCCGCGTTCAAGGTGCCCGCGCGCATCTGGATCGCGCGCGATCCGCTGCCAAGGCTGGGGACGGAGAAGATCGACAAGGTCGGGTTGCGGGCCAGGTATCGGGCGATGGGCTGAAGCTGTCGTAGTGCTCCGGCGAAGGCCGGAGCGCTGGGTTAGGAGCGAGCCGTCCACCGCCAACGCTCCGGCCTTCGCCGGAGCGCCCGGGGGGCGTGACGGCGCGACAGCCGCACGATACACACATGGCTCGATGTCCTCGGTAAAGCCCCCCGCCAAACCCCACCTCACGCGCCGTAACCTCCTCATCGGCGGCGGGGCGGGGGTCGGGTTGTTCGTCGCCTGGGCGGTGTGGCCGCGGCAATATGCTGCGAACCTGACGGCGGCGAACGGCGAGCATGTCTTCAATGCCTGGCTCAAGATCGGCGAGGACGGCCATGTCTCCGTCGCGGTGCCGCAGGCCGAGCACGGGCAGGGCGTGTGGACCACGCTGCCGCAGATCGTCGCCGACGAACTTGGCGCCGATTGGCGGACGATCGCGGTCGAACCGGCGCCGCTCAATCCGCTCTATGCCAATCCGATGGCCGCCGACGAATTGTTCGCGGGCGCGTTCGATCGCCTGCCGAAAGGCTTGCGCGAGGGCCATGTCACGTCGAGCGCGCTGATGCTGACCGCCGGGTCGACCTCGGTCCGCCAGTTCGAAGGGGATTTGCGCCAGGCCGGCGCGGCGGCCCGCGTGCTGCTGCAGAAGGCGGCGGCCGCCCGCTGGGGTACCGATTGGCGGTCGTGCGGGACGGCGGCGGGGTTCGTCGTGCATGGCAAGGACAAGCTGCGGTTCGGCGAGTTGGCGGCGGAGGCGGCGGGGGGCAGCCTCCCCGATCCATTACCCCTGCGCGGCGGCGAGACCGGGCGGCTGACCGGATTGTCGCTGCCGCGGCTCGACAGCCCGGCGAAGGTCGACGGGTCGGTCAATTTCGCGGGCGACGTGCGCTTGCCCGGCATGGTGTTCGCGGCGATCCGCGGCGCGCCGACGCCCGAGGCCGAATTCGTCAGTTGCGATACCAGCGCCGCCAGCAAGATCCGCGGCGTGCTGTCGATCGTCACCAAGGATCGCTGGGTCGCGGCGATCGCGAACGACTGGTGGGCGGCGAACCGCGCGATAGAAGCGATCCATCCGCGCTTTCGCATCACCGGTACGCCGAGGTCGACCGCCACGATCCGCCGCGCGCTCGACGAAGCGCTCAAGGGGCTGGGCGTGCGCGTCGCATCGGCGGGTGACGTCGGCGCGGCGTTCAAGGGCGCGAGCATCGTCACCGCCACCTATCGAGCCGACCCCGCGCTCCATGCACCCGTCGAAACGCGCGCGGCGACCGCGGTCTGGACCGACGGCAGCGTGGAGGTGTGGGCGCCAACGCTCGCCCCCGGCCTGACCCGCGCGGCGGTGGCAGCGGCGACGGGCGTCGCGGACCATGCGGTCGTGATCCACCCGATGCCGATCGGCGGCGGGTTCGGAATCAATCTGGAGCACGACGCGGCAATGCAGGCGGCGGTGCTGGCGCGCGACCTCAAGCGGCCGGTGCAAGTGATGTGGAGCCGTGCGGAGGACATTCAGCAGGACCGCGTTCGTGCGCCGGCGCTCGCCCGGATGGCGGGGCGGCTCGACAATCAGGGGCGGATCACCGGCTGGCTGGCGAAGATCGCGACACCCGCGACAGGCCGCGAACTGGCGGAGCGGCTGCTTGCCGACGACCGGACGGCGTCCGCGGCGCTGACGCTCGCTGGCGGGGGCGACGGCTATGCGACGGCGGGCGCGACGCCGTTCTATTCGATCCCGTCCTACGCCGTCGATCATCACCCGGCGGAGATCGATTTGCCGACAGGACACTGGCGGTCGGGGGCGCACAGCTACACCTGCTTCTTCACTGAATGCTTCATCGACGAACTCGCGCACATGGCGGGGACGGAGGCGATGTCGTTCCGCGTCGGGATGTTGGGCGGCGGCGATGCGCGGCTGGCGCGGTGCCTGACGACCGTCGCGGCGCTCGGCGGCTGGGAAGGCGGGGTGCCCGGCAGCGGCCAGGGGATCGCCTGCCACAGCTTTCGCGGCAGCCATATAGCGGTGTTCGCGGAGGCGCATATCGACGAGGATCAGTCGATCGGCGTCGACCGCATCGTCGCGGCGGTCGATTGCGGGCGGATGATCAATCCCGATGTGGTGCGCCAGAATATCGAGGGCGGTCTAGTCTTCGGGATGGCGGCGGCGCTGGGTGGATCGACGCGCTACAAAGGCGGCTGGGCGGAGACCTTGGGCCTGGGCGGACTCGATCTGCCGCGACTGGCTGACGTGCCCGATATCACGGTCGAACTGATCCCGAGCGAGGCCGATCCCGGCGGCGTGAGCGAAATCGCGGTCCCGCCGGTCGCGCCAGCCATCGCCAACGCGCTGCAATCGGCGACGGGGTTCCGCATCCGCAGCTTACCGCTTAAGGTGGGGGAAGCGTGACGCCCCCTGCCAATCACCCCGCGATCCCGCCGCGCAAGGTCGGGGTGTTGCTCGTCAACCTGGGCACGCCGGACGACGCCAGTCCCAAGGCGGTGCGGCGCTACCTCGCTGAATTCCTGTCCGACCGGCGCGTGGTCGAGATTTCTCCGTTGCTGTGGCAACCGATCCTGCGCGGCGTCGTGCTGAACACGCGGCCCAAGAAGTCGGCGCACGCCTACAGCCTCGTCTGGCGCGAGGACGGTTCGCCGCTCGCCGCGATCACGCGAGCGCAGGCCGGGGCGTTAAGGGATGCGTTCGGGCCGAACGTGCTGGTCGACTGGGCGATGCGGTACGGCAATCCGGCGATTGACGATCGGTTGGCGGCGATGGCGGCGGCAGGATGCGACCGCATCCTGATCGCGCCGCTCTATCCGCAATATTGCGCCGCGACGACCGCGACCGCCAATGACAAGGCGTTCGCAGCGCTGGCAACGATGCGCTGGCAACCGGCAGTGCGGACGTTGCCGCCCTATCACGACGACCCGGCCTATATCGAGGCGCTGGCGTCGTCGGTAAGGGCGTCGCTGGCGCGCCTCGACTTCGAGCCGGACGCGCTGATCGCCAGTTTCCACGGCATGCCGGAACGCACGCTCGACCTTGGCGACCCGTATCATTGCCATTGCCAGAAGACCGCGCGGTTATTGGGTGAGGCGCTCGGAAAAGATACGATCGTTACATTCCAATCGCGGTTCGGTCGGGCGAAATGGCTCGAGCCAGCGACCGATACAACGCTCGCTGCGTTACCAGGACAGGGCGTGAAACGCATCGCGATCATCGCGCCTGGCTTCTCCGCCGATTGTCTCGAAACGCTTGAGGAACTCGCGATCCGCGGGCGCGAGACGTTCGTTGAGGCGGGCGGCACCGACTTCGCCTATCTGCCTTGCCTCAACGACAGCGCCGAAAGCATCGCGATGCTGACGACAATCCTGTCGCGGGAACTTGCCGGGTGGATCGCCGCCCAATAGGCGTAACCTGAACGACCCGAATCGCGGGCACAGCAAGGAGATGGATATGGCACGCGTAGCGATCGTGACCGGTGGCACCCGCGGTATCGGCGAGGCGATCAGCCTGGCGCTCAAGGACATGGGGATGACCGTCGCGGCGAACTATGCCGGCAATGACGAACGCGCGAAGGCCTTCAGCGACCGCACCGGGATCAAGGCCTATAAGTGGGACGTCGGCGATTTCGACGCCGCGCACGCTGGTGTGAAGCAGGTCGAGGAGGAACTCGGCCCGGTCGACGTCGTCGTCAACAATGCCGGCATCACGCGCGACGGCACCTTGCTCAGGATGGACAAGCAAGCGTGGAACGAGGTGATCGACACCAACCTGGGTGGTTGCTTCACGATGGCGAAGGCGGTGTTCCCGGGCATGAAGGAACGTGGCTGGGGCCGGATCGTCAATATCGGGTCGATCAACGGCCAGGCCGGGCAATACGGTCAGGTCAATTACGCCGCCGCGAAATCGGGCATCCATGGCTTCACCAAGGCGCTGGCGCAGGAAGGCGCGCGGTTCGGCATCACGGTTAATGCGATCGCGCCGGGTTATATCGACACCGATATGGTGGCCGCGGTGCCGGCCGACGTGCTGGCGAAGATCGTCGCCAAGATTCCGGTCGGGCGGCTGGGCCAGGCCCAGGAAATCGCGCGCGGTGTGGCGTTCCTGGTCGCTGAGGATGCCGGGTTCGTGACGGGCTCAACGCTCAGCATCAACGGCGGGCAGCATATGTATTGAGCAGTTACCTCTCGGAAGGTCAGGTGAAAGCTCTCGCAAGAGCGCCTAGGCTCATGCTCAAAGGTCAAAATACTACGGCCGATCACTTGAAAGTGTGACGAACCCTGAGGGGGGCGGCGTTGCCCAGCCGGCTTGGCCAACGCCTATTTAGGAGGGTTTGAGCTTCGTGTTCGTTGTTTCGTCACTACGGCGAAACTCAAACCCTCGGGAGCGCACACTCTTAGAGGTCCACTATCGCGATGTTGGATGTGGGTTCACATCAGGACCTGATGAACGCGAGCAGGTCGGGGTTGAGGACATCTGCATGCGTGGTCAGCATGCCGTGCGGATAGCCGGGATACGTCTTGAGCGACCCGTTCTTGAGCAGTTCGACCGCCCGCGGCACCGAACTGGCGAACGGCACGACTTGATCCGCCTCACCATGCATCACCAGCACCGGCACGGTGATCTTCTTGAGGTCGTCGCTATAGTCCTCGAGCCAGGAATCGACAGTCACGAGGTGGGCGAGCGCCCCGCCGGCCATGCCCTGGCGCCACCAGTTGGCAACCACCGCCTCCGACGGCTGCGCGCCCTCGAGATTGTATCCGTAGAACGGATTTTCGGGCACGAAACGGTAGAACTCCGACCGGTTGCCCAATACGCCTGACCGGATCGCCTCGAACCACTCGGGCGGTTGGCCGGCCGGATTGTCCGCGCTGCGATACATGTTCGGCGTCAGCGAAGCGACCAGCACCGCTTTCGCGACGCGCTCCTGATGGCGAGCGACATAGCGGGCCACCTCACCGCCCCCGGTCGAATGGCCGATATGGATCGCGTCGCGCAGATCGAGGTGCTCGGTCAGGGCGGCGAGATCGGCAACCCAAGTGTCCATGTCGTTGCCGGTGCTGGGTTGGTCGGACCGGCCGTGGCCGCGCCGGTCGTGAGCGATCACGCGATAGCCATGCTTGAGGAAGAACAGCATCTGAGCGTCCCAGTCGTCTGCGGACAGCGGCCAACCATGGCTGAACACGATCGGCTGACCCGATCCCCAATCCTTGTAGTAGATGTTGACGCCGTCTTTTGTTGTGATCGTAGGCATTGTTCGGTCCTTCACGATTTGCCGCGGATGAGAGTCATCGCTCGCTGGCGCGGCGTTCCAGCGGTGATGCAGCAATTAATATGACCGGTCGTCTATTAACGAGGCAAAAGAGTTAGGTTAGGAGCGACGGTAAAACGTAGCGTTCGAAACTGTCGAAGGGCGCCCGGCTGCGTTCGACCTTGGCGCGCATGACTGCGCCTTCGAACGTATCGATCAGAGCGTCGGCCAGCCGGGCCGGATCTTTCGCGGGAGCCAGATCACCCTTCACCTGGGCTTCACGCAGACAATCCGCGAGAGCGGTGGTCAGGTCGCGATAGATCGCCGACAGCCTCGCCCGCACCAAGTCGCTCGTCGGCGTGACCTCCAGCGCCATGTTGCCGATCAGACAGCCAGCTGCGTAATCGCGGCGCGCGTGGAATTCGGCAATGCCCTCGAAATACCGCGCAATACGCAGCAGGGGCGGCGTGTCGCGCTGGTCGAGGATGGGGCCGTAGGCCGCCATCATCGACTCACAATATTCGTTAAGGATCGCGAGAGCGAACGCCTCCTTGCTCTCGAAATAGTTGTAGAACGACCCCTTGGGGACCCCGGCTGCGGCCGTGATCTCCTGCACGCCCGTGGCATTGAAACCCAGGTTGCTGATGAGTTCCCCTCCCTTTTCGAGGAGGCGCGATCGCGTTTCAAGATTGGCTGGTCTAGGCATGAATGGATAAATGACCGGTCGTATTGTTATTTTCAAGCAGTTTTTTGCGTTCTGGTGCCGCCGCGGCAAAAGACGTTGGGGATCGGCTCCCGGTCGTCCCCGGCGATCCGGCCGCTGCGTTGTGCGCATCGCCGCCGACGTGGCGATTTCCGGGCTTTTGAGTGCGCCCCCCGCACAACAAGAGACCGGCCCCTTTCGGGACCGGTCTCCGCCCTCAAACGCTACGCGAGGGACTATCTCTCCCGATAAGCAACTCGGGAGAAACTCTTATCTGCGGCAGTAACCGGGTTGCCCCGACTTCGCGACTTCACGCCCGGCCAGTGCGCCGCCGGCACCACCGATCACGGTACCGAGCAAGCGGTCGCCGCCCCCGGCGATGACGTTGCCGAGCAGGCCGCCGGCGATCGCGCCGATCACGGTGCCGCGCTCCGTCTTGCACTCTCGCGGTGTGCGATAGTTGCGGTAGTTCCGGTCGTAACCGCGATAGGTCCGGCGGTTGTCGTAGCCGTTGTTATAGCCGTAACCGTTATAGTTGCCGTCGCGATAGCCACGGTCGTAGCGGCTCTGCGCCATGGCGGGCGCGGCGGGAATAACCGCCGTGGCGGTCATCGCGAGCGCGGCGCCGACGATGCTCAGTTTCTTCAACATGGTTCGTCTCCTTACCGTCTCTCAAAACAGTCGAAGGCGATTGCCCTCGATGAGAGGCTTTTGGCCGATTCGCTTTGAGTGGATGCTGAATGCGCCCGTTATCCGCCGTTAAGGCTGTTGCCCCTCGCGCGCGCCGGAGACGTCGTTATGAGAGGCGGCGATGCGGCTGCTCCGAATTCTTGTCGTCCTGTTCGTCCTGCTGAACCTGACGGCGAGCCGGAAGGATCGCCGCCCGATTTTGGGCGATCATCCAAATGTCGAAGCGACCCGCGTGCCGCTCGACGCTGCCGATCCCGCGCGGCGGCAGGTTGGGGCGCTGACCTATCTGGGTGGGGTTGTGTTGACGAGCCGCGACCTGGCGTTCGGCGGCTTTTCCTCGCTGAGCGTCGCGGGCGACAGGTTTACGCTACTGAGCGACTATGGCGACATCGTGCGGTTCCGCATGGATGCGGCGTTCCGGTTGAGCGAGCCCGAATTCGGCGACTTGCCCGCAGGGCCCCGGACGGGCTGGCAAAAACACGAGCGCGACAGCGAATCGATGGCGGTCGATCCGGTGAGCGGCGCGGTTTGGGTGGGCTTCGAAGCGTACAACGAAATATGGCGATATGGGCCGGGTCTGACCAAGCCCGCTAATGGCGCATTTATCCCGGCCATGGCGCACTGGGAGTCGAACGGTGGGGCCGAATCGCTCGTGAGGCTCCACGACGGTCGTTTTCTCGTGATCGCGGAGACTGACTGGCGGGATCGCCCGGTCCGCGACCTCTTGCTGTTTCCGGGCGATCCGGTTGCGAAACCCGATAGTGCGATGGTCGCATCGTACCAGCCCCCCGCGGGTTACGATCCCAGTGACGCGACCGAACTGCCCGACGGGCGCGTGCTGGTGCTCAATCGCCGCTTTTCGCTGCCGTTCCGCTGGAGCGCCGTGCTGACGCTGATCGACCCGCGTGGGGTGAAGGCGGGACAAGTTCTGGTTGGACGCGAGGTCGCGCGATTCGATGCGCCGCTGACGGTCGACAATTACGAAGGGCTGGCGATCACGCGAGAAGGTGGCACGACGATCCTGTGGATGGTCAGCGACGACAACCAATTGTTCCTGCAGCGCACCTTGCTGATGAAGTTCCGAATCGACCTGTAACGCGAAAAGCCCGCTTTCCTTGCGGAAAGCGGGCTTTCAAGCTTGGCAACCGAATCGGCTTATGCCGCGGCGGCGCTCAGCTTCTTCTTGATGTCGCGCTTCAGGCGGCGGGCGCGCAGCGACAGATCGTCGTCGCTGGTCTTCACCAGCCAGTTGTCGAGACCGCCATTATGCTCGACCGAGCGCAGGCCGTGGGTCGACACCCGCAGCTTCACCGATGTGCCCAGCGCGTCCGACATCAACGTCACGTTCTGCAGGTTGGGCAGGAACGTCCGCTTGGTCTTGTTGTTGGCGTGGGAAACGTTGTTGCCCACCTGCCGGCCCTTGCCGGTCAGCTCGCAAATGCGCGACATGCTATCAATCCTGAGTTTCGGGCGGTTGCCCGGAAAGGTGGCGCGGATAGCGTCATGTGGCCGCCGGGTCAACAGATTCGCTCCATACTGTGCAACCGCGTCGCCCGACGATGGTTTATTACGACAGCGATTCGATTTAACGGAGAAAGACGATGCGGTTTCTGTTGGGCCTCATAGCAATCATCCTGGTCGTGGCGATCATCGCGATTTCGACCGGCTGGTTCCCCATTTCGGGATCGCCCGGGTCGCTGTCGGTCAACGCGACCGCGCCCACGATCAAGGTTGACACGCCCACCGTATCGGTGGGGACGGAGAACAAGACAATCGAAGTGCCGAAGGTGACGATCAACAAACCCGGCGAACCCGCGCCGGCCAATACGGCGGCCGCGCGATAAGCGGGTTCCAACTGCCCGCCCCGATGCGCGCCGCGCTCGACGCGGCTGCCGCCGCCGCTGCCCGAGGTGAAGTCCCAGTCGGCGCGGTGGTGGTGCTCGACGGGCAGATTATCGCGACCGCCGCCAACGCGCCGCGCAGTCTTCACGACCCCACCGCGCATGCCGAGATGCTGGCGATTCGGCGCGCCGCCGAGGCGATCGGCGACGACCGGCTGAGCGACTGCGACCTGTGGGTGACGTTGGAACCGTGCGCGATGTGTGCCGGTGCGATCGTCCATGCCCGCATCGCGCGGCTCTATTACGGCGCGAGCGATCCCAAGGGCGGCGCGGTCGAACACGGACCCGCGCTGTTCGCGCAACCGACGATCCATCATCGGCCGGACGTCTATGGTGGGATTGGGGAGAGCGAGGCGGCGGGGCTTCTGCGCGAGTTCTTCGCGGGCCGACGTTAAAAACTAGCGTGTTCCCCGCGCAAGCGGGACCCATTTCCCGCACTGTCCGCGATCACTTCGGTCGTATTTAGCTGATCGCTTAGGAGCTGGGGCCCCGCATTCGCGGGGGTGACGAAGTTGGAAATGTTGCGCCTACGCCGTCCGCCCGTATAGGCTGTCGCCACCATCATGGCACCCTATCCCTGGATCGACGTCGTCATCATCCTCGTGCTCGTCGCGGTGAACGGCGTGTTCGCGATGTCCGAACTCGCCATCGCCTCGTCGCGCAAGGCGCGGCTGGAGGCGCTGGCGCGGACCGGCAGCCGGGGCGCGCGGGCTGCGCTTGCCCTGTCGGCCGATCCCGGCAAGTTCCTGTCGACGGTGCAGGTCGGCATCACGCTGATCGCGATCCTGTCGGGCGCCTATTCGGGCGAGGCGCTGGGCGGGCCGACCGGCGACCGGCTCGAGCCGCTGGGGTTGCGCCACGAAACCGCGCAGACATTGGGCTTCGTGCTGGTGATTGGGGTCACGACCTTCGTCTCGCTGATCATCGGCGAACTGGTGCCCAAGCAGATCGCGCTGCGGTCGCCCGAGCCGATCGCGGCGATCGTCGCGACCCCGATGACGTGGCTGTCGAGGGCGGCGGCGCCAGTCGTGTGGCTGCTCGATTCGACCAGTAAGGGTATATTCTGGCTGCTTGGCATGCGGCGCGAGAGCGAGGACCAGGTCACGGCGGAGGAACTCCACCTGATCGTCGCCGAAGCATCGAAATCGGGCGTGATCGAGGAGCATGAACGCTCGATCATCTCCGGCGTCGTGCGGCTCGCCGACCGCCCGGTGCGCGAGGTGATGACGCCGCGCACGGAGGTCGAATGGCTCGACGTCGGGCTCGACCCCGAAGGCATTCGCGAGAAGCTGGTGGCATCGCCGCACACGCGGTTGCCGGTGGCCGAAGGATCGGTCGATTCGGTGATCGGCGTCGTTCAGGCGCGCGACATCGTCGCGGCGGCGATCAAGGGAGAGCCGCTCGACCTCAAGCTGCTGATGCGCGCCGCGCCGGTCATCATCGACCAGCTCGATGCGATGGACGCGCTCGTCCGCCTGCGCCGCGCCGACGTGCCGATGGCGTTGATCCACGACGAATATGGACACTTCGAAGGGATCGTGACCCCGGCAGACCTGCTCGCCGCGATCGCGGGCGATTTCGCGTCGGACAGCGACCCCGACGAGGCCCCCGATTTCGTCCATCGCGACGACGGGTCGTATCTGGTCGCGGGGTCGGCGTCGGCTGATCTTCTCGCGGAAAAGCTCGACCTCCAGCTGCCCGACGACCGCGATTACGCGACCGCCGCGGGGTTCGCGCTGGCCGCGTTCCGGCGCTTGCCCGCCGAAGGCGAGAGCATCACAGAACAGGGCTGGACGTTCGAGGTGGTCGACCTCGACGGGCGGCGGATCGATAAGTTGCTGGTCAGCCGTGAGCGCGGCTAGCCGAGCTTCCCGAACTCCGCTTCGTAGGCGGCGGTGTCGCCGCTTGAGAGCAGCCTGGCTTGGTCGATCCAGCGATCGCGCGCCATGCGGCCGGTGAACACGCCGAGCTGAATGTCGAGGTCGCTGGCCTGTGCCGGCGTCAACGCGGCGAGTTGATCGACCTGCGTGATGCCCCGTTCGGCGAGCATTGCCGCGACCTTCGGTCCCAAGCCCTTGATGGTCGTCAGCGCCAGCGCACCGGCGAGGTTCGGGGCGGGCTCGGGTGCCGCCGAGGGAGGCGGCGGTGCGGCCATCGTCGGTGTGGGGACTGGTACTGGGTTCGGGACCGGTTCGGGCGTCGGCTGCGCGGCTTCCGTGGGTGCCGGTTCAGGTTCCGGCGCTGGCGAGGGCGGAGCGGGTACAGGCTCCGGCGGCGCTACCGGTGCGGGTCTTGGCGCGGGCACAGGAGGTGGCGTGGGGTCCGGCACCGGCTCGGCCTTTACCGGTGGTTCGGGATCGGGTTCCTCCGCAACCGGTTCGGCGTACGCGTCCAGTACGGCCGGCTCCGCGGCTGGGGTCGGGTCCACGCCGGCTTCCGCCGCGCGCTCCTCGGCAGCTTCCTCGGCGCGGTGGCGGATCGCGGCCTGGCGGCGACCATAGATGATGCCCGCGATCACCAGCACGGCGATCACGCCCAGCAGGATCAGCAAGCCGATCGTCCAGCCCATCGAAGTCGGCGTCATTCGACAATCCCCAAAAGCATATCGCCCGCCACCCTATGAGAGTGACGAGCGATACGCCAGTGGAGCCGCATTCGGGATCAGTCGGCGGCTCCGCGAGATCCGGCCAGGCTCGTCAGCTTGACGAACTCCTGCCGCCAATAGCCGTTGGGCGATCCCGCCAGCCGCGCGATGTCGGCGTAGCGATAGGCGCCGAGATATTTATCGCCACGCAACTTCTGCCCGAATGCGGCGACCGCCGTGACGAACGCCATGTCGCCGCTCGGGTAGGCCGCGCTCGCCATCAGCGAGGCGGGGACGGTGCGGCTGATCAGCCGCGACGCGCCGCCTTCGGGCAGCTTGTAGCGCAGCTTGACGAACGCCAGCTCGTTTCCGCCGACCGGGGCGGGGCGGCCGGGCCGCGCATTGGCGGGATAGCGCCGGTCGGGCAGCCAGCCGGCGCCGTTCGCCGGGACGATCTCATACAATGCCGTCACCTGATGACCCGCGCCCATGTCGCCGGCATCGACCGCGTCGTTGTTGAAATCCTCCTCGGCCAGCGCGCGGTTCTCGTAGCCGATCAGGCGGTATTCCTTGACCGCGGCGGGGTTGAATTCGACCTGGACCTTCACGTCCCGGGCGATCGTCACCATCGTTGCGGACAATTCGTCGTCGAGCACCTTCTCGGCCTCGCGCTCGCTGTCGATATAGGCGTAGTTGCCGTTTCCAACGTCGGCGATCCTTTCCATCATCGCCTCGTTGTAATTGCCCTGGCCGAAGCCGAGCGTCGTCAGCGTGATGCCGTCGTCGCGCTGCGCCTTGACCATTTCCTCCAGTGTTTTGTTGTCGCTGATCCCGATATTGAAGTCGCCGTCGGTCGCCAGGAAGATGCGGTTGATTCCGCCCGGCACGAAATTGGCGCGCGCGGTGTCGTAGGCGAGCTTTATACCGGCGCCGCCTGCGGTCGACCCGCCCGCCTGGAGGCAATCGAGCGCGGCCTTGACGTAGCGTTTGTCGGCGGTCGGCTCGAGCACGATCCCGGCATTGCCGGCATAGACCACGATCGAAACCTTGTCGTTGGGACGCAGGCGGTCGGCCAACGTCGTCAGCGCCGATTTGACGAGCGGCAGTTTGTCGGGCTCGTTCATCGATCCCGACACGTCGACCAGGAACACCAGGTTCGCGCGCGGACGGTCGTTGGTCGCGACGTCATAGCCCCGCAGGCCGATCCGCAGCAGCCGCGTGTTCGGGTTCCACGGCGTCTTGGCGACGTCGGTGGTCACGCTGAACGGCTGGGTGCGGTCGGACGGGCGCGGATAATCGTAGCGGAAATAGTTGATCATCTCCTCGGTCCTGACCGCGTCGGGCGGCGGCACGTTGCCGTCGTTCAGGAAGCGGCGGACATTGGCGTAGGATCCGGTGTCAACGTCGACCGAGAAGGTCGAGACGGGGGCGGCGGCGACGGCCTGGATCGACGCGACCGCTTTCCCGTCATAGCGTTCGGTGTTCGCCTTGCTGCCATAGGGTGCGGCATAGTTGTTGTAGGCCCCGCTTGGGGCCGGCATCGCCATGACAGGCGGCGGTGGCGGAGCAGCAGGGGCGGGCGGCGCGTACGACGGTACGGCCCCGGCGCGCGACCGCTCCTGCCGCTTTGATAGCGACCCGGTGACGACGATCGAATCCGCGCTACGGTCGGCCTTGGTCTTGCCGCCGCGGCGCGGCTGCGGGGCGACCGGCGGGGGAGCATAATTGTATTCGGGCTGGCCGACGCGGCAGCGGACCGGCGAATAGGTGTCAGGCGGCGGCACGACGGCGCGCTGCGCGGCGAGCGGCACGGGTGCGGCGGCGGAGGTCAAAAGCAGGGCGCTGAGTCCCGTCAGCAGGGCAGGCTTGGACTGCATGATAAATCCCCTCGTCTGACGGCCGGTTACGTTCCGGCCGCGTCACATTTGTTGCACCGGCTTTCTGAACGTCAGCCGAACAGAATGTTACAACATTACATTTGAAGTTGTGACGAGCGGCGTCGAAACCGTCCGGCTGCTTCTCGTGCAACAGGTGGGGGGTGTCCCGGCGGCGTCATGACCGGCCGTTGGGACATCGGGGTAGTTTCGAGGATGAGTTTGCGAATATATCGAACCCGGGACCCGACCACCGAATCCGGCGGCCGAGCGCAGGAACGGTCAGAACCGGAAGCCGATGCCGATACCGGCCACGATGGGATCGATATTCACCTTGGCGGTGCGGACGATGCCGCCGCTGGTCAGCCGGGCGGTGGTCCGCATGTCGATGTATTTGATGTCCAGGTTAAGAAAGACCTTTTTGGTCAGATCAATGTCGACGCCGGTCTGCAGCGCGTAGCCGACGCTGTCGCTGAGCTTCACGGTCGTCGCGCCGAGCGCGCCATTGAGCGACGGGGTCGCCTTGCTCGAATAGAAGACCGAGTAATTGATCCCCGCGCCGACATAGGGCCGCACCTTCGCGTCGGGCGCGAAATGGTATTGCAGCGTCAGCGTGGGCGGCAGAACCCAGGTATCGGCCACCTTGCCCAGCGCGGAAACCGATCCGCGACCGGTGACGTCGTGCTTGGTCGTCGCCACGATGATCTCGGCGCCGATATTCTTGGTCGCCATATAGGTGAAATCGACTTCGGGCATCACGCTGTAGCCGACGCCCAGGTCGCTGCCGGGCAGGCCGGAGATCGCGGTCGATTTCTCGTTGGGGGCGACGATGATCGCCCGGGCGCGCACGATGAAATCCCCGTCCTTGGCCAAGGCCGGCGTCGCGGCGACGCCTGCCGCGAGGATGGCGATCACAAATGGCTTCTTCATACTTGCCTCCCAGTTGAGCGGCACCGCGCTAGGGGAGGCTCCGGCGAAACGCTTTAGGTAGATGTCCCCATGGGGAGGATGCGTAGCCGGGGTTTGGGGGGCGGTCGCAGGATCGCTAGTCCGCTTTCTCCCGCGCGATCTCGCGCGCTCCGATGTCGCGGCGGCAGAAGCCGGTGGGGAAGTCGATCGCATCGACTGCCCGATAGGCGGCGGCTTGGGCGGCGCTGACGGTCGGACCGGTCGCAGTGACGGCGAGGACGCGGCCACCCGACGCGACGAGCTGGCCTTCCGCCAATTTCGTACCGGCCTGGAAGACTTTCGCGGGAGCCACGTCCGCGGTGCCGTGGATCACGCCGCCGGTCTCGGGCGTGCCGGGATAGCCGTTGGCGGCCATCACTACGGTCAGCGCGACCTCGTCGCGGAACACCGGGGCTGGGGCGTCCGCCAGTTTCCCTTCCGACACCGCCAGCATCAGTGGTAGCAAGTCGTTGTCCAGCCGCATCATCAGCACCTGGCATTCGGGGTCGCCGAAGCGGGCATTGTATTCGATCAGTTTCGGGCCGTCCGCGGTCAGGATCAGCCCGGCGTAGAGCACGCCCGAATAGGGCATGCCTTCTGCCGCCAGCGTTGAGACGGTCGGCGCGACGATCTCGGTCAGCGCATGGCGTTCGAGCGCGGGGGAGAGAACGCGCGCCGGGCTGTACGCGCCCATGCCGCCGGTATTGGGGCCGGTGTCGCCGTCGCCGACGCGCTTGTGATCCTGCGCCGAGCCGAAGGAAACGATCGTCGTGCCGTCGGTCAGGGCGAACAGGCTGACTTCCTCGCCGGTCAGGAATTCCTCGATCACCGCGCTCGCGCCGCTTTCGGCGAACAGATTCTCGATCGCGCCTTCCGCTTCGGCCATCGTCGTCGCGACGGTCACGCCCTTGCCGGCGGCAAGACCGTCGGCCTTGACCACCACCGGTGCGCCGAATTCGTCGAGCGCCGACCGCGCCTCGTCGAACGAATGGACGGCGCGATAGCGGGCCGTAGGGATGTTTGCCCGGTCGCACACGGCCTTGGTAAACGCCTTCGACCCTTCGAGCTGTGCGGCAGCCTTGCTCGGCCCGAACACCGCGAAGCCAGCGGCACGCAGGTCGTCGGCGATGCCGGCCACGAGCGGCGCTTCCGGGCCGACCACGACCAGGCCGATGTCGTGCGAGCGGCAGAAGCCGGCCACCGCCGCGTGGTCGTTCACGTCGAGCGCGACGACCTCCGCTTCCTCCGCGATCCCCGGATTGCCCGGCGCGGCGTAGAGTTTCGTGAGCGCGGGCGATTGCGCGAGCTTCCACGCGAGGCCATGTTCGCGTCCACCCGATCCGATCAGCAGGACGTTCATGTCAGACCCATTCCTTGAAGATTCGCCGCGGCTGGTAGCCGAGGCCATGCCGGGCGACAATGCGGCGGCGGAAACCGTGTCCGAACTGTCGGGCCGCCTCAAGCGGATGGTCGAGGGCGAATTCGGCCGCGTGCGGCTGCGCGGTGAGATTTCGGGGTGGAAGCGCGCGGCGTCGGGGCATTGCTATCTGAGTCTGAAGGACGACCAGGCGGTGATCGACGGCGTGATGTGGAAGGGGCAGGCGGCTTTGCTGCCCTTCGCCGCGCAGGACGGGATCGAGGTGATCGCGTCGGGCAAGCTCACCACCTATCCGGGGCGCTCCAAATACCAGATCGTGATCGACCGGATGGAGTTGGCGGGCGAGGGCGCGCTGATGGCGCTGTTCGAAAAGCTCAAGGCGCAACTGGGCGCGGAAGGGTTGTTCGACCAAACGCGCAAGAAACGCCTGCCGTTCATGCCGCGCACGATTGGGGTCGTGACGTCGCCGACCGGGGCGGTGATCCGCGATATTCTCCATCGCCTGGCCGATCGCTGCCCGACGCGCGTTATCGTCTGGCCGGTCAAAGTGCAGGGCGCGGGGGCGGCGGACGAGGTCGCTGCGGCCGTCCGGGGCTTCGATTCGATCGTTCCCGGCGGCGCGGTGCCGCGCCCCGACCTTGTCATCGTCGCGCGCGGCGGCGGGTCGATCGAGGATCTATGGGCGTTCAATGAGGAGGTTGTCGTGCGGGCGGTCGCGGCCTGTTCGATCCCGATCATCTCCGCGGTCGGGCATGAGACCGACACCTCACTGTGCGACCACGCCGCCGATCTGCGTGCGCCGACGCCAACCGCGGCGGCGGAGCTGGCGGTGCCAGTGTTGGCCGACCTGCGGCTGAGCCTCGACGCCTATGCGCAGCGGGCCGAGCGGTGCGCGCGGCGTTATGTCGAGCGTGGGCGCGAGCGCGTTGAGGCGCAGGCGCGGCTACTGCCCAAGCGCGACGCGTTGCTCGGGCCGCAGCGCCAGCGCGCCGACGATGCCGGACAGCGGCTCGACCGCGCGCTCGAACGGCGCGTGACGACGGCGCGGGGGACGCTCGACCGGACCGCTGGGGCGTTGCGGCCCGCGCTCCTGACCCAGCGCATTGCGGCGGCGCGGCAACGTCTCGACCAGACGTTCAAGCTGATCGAGGCGCTCAACCCGACGCACGTACTCGATCGCGGCTATGCGCTCGTCATGGATCGCGCGGGCGGCGTGCTCAGTTCGGGGGGGGCGGCGCGCAAGGCGGGGGCGATCACCGTCCGGTTCGGGGACGGCGAGGTCGCCGCACGGGTTGAGGGGACGCCGCCCAAGACTTATGCTAAGGCTTCACCTGACCAACCGACGCTATTGTGAGATGAAGGCCTGCAGATGCTGATGTCCAACACCGACCGGCCGGCGCGGCTTCATTACATGGCGAACGGGTTTCGCGTGCTGACGCCTGGCAGCCATGTGACCTGCGCGATTTCGGGGGCTGCGATCGACCTCGACGATTTGCGCTATTGGAGCGTCGCACGCCAAGAAGCCTACGCCAACGCCGCCCTCGCGCTCGAGGCCGAAACGAAAGCATGAAGCGTGCGCGGCGATGGGTGGCGGGGATCGCCACGCTGATCGCCGCCGGGAGTTGCGTGGAGGCCGAGGCGCCGCCGGCGTCGCCACCCGTCGTTGTCGCCCCGCCGCCTCCAACGACCAAGGCAACGCCAGCGCCGCTTGGCGATTTCGTGCTCAAGGGCAACCTGACCCAGGGCGGGCTGGTGATTGGAAAGGCGCCCGCGGGCACAGAAGCGCTCGAGTTGGACGGCGCGACGGTGCCGGTCGCGCCTGACGGCGCGTTCGTCATCGCGTTCGATCGCGATGCCGGCCCGGTCGCGACCCTGAAGGCCACCCGCGCGGACGGGGCGACCGTCTCTCGCACGCTCAACATCGGCACTCGCGAATGGGCGGTCTCACGGTTGTCGGGCTTGCCCAAATATCCGATCCCGCCCGCCGATTTCGACCGTATCCGGCCGGGCGAACTCGCGCAGATCAACACCGCGCGCAAAGTCCCGGTGGAGAGCGACGGCTGGCGCCAGCCATTCCTGTGGCCGGCGACGGGACGCATTTCCACGCTGTTCGGATCGCAGCGCATTTACCGGAACGGCGCGCCCGGGGCGTATCATTCGGGCATCGATATCGCCGTGCCGCAGGGCGCGCCGGTGCTCGCCCCAGCGGATGGCGTGGTGACGCTGGCGTCGGATCATCCGTTCCTGCTCGAAGGCAATCTGCTGATCGTCGCGCACGGTATGGGCGTGGAGAGTGCGTTCATGCATTTGTCGCGGATTCTGGTGACGCCGGGCCAAGTTGTGCGGCGCGGTGCGGTCATCGCTTATTCGGGCGCGACGGGCCGAGTCACCGGTGCGCACCTCCACTGGAGCATGCGGTGGTGGGGCGCGAAGATCGACCCTCTGCTGGCTGCCGGTCCGATGATGGTAGGGCAATGACACTGTCTCAAGTACGGCTGTACTAGTCAGATAAGGCACCATTTCTGCCCCTTTGTGGCAAACGTGTTACTGGCGGTCGGCAATCGTCTGCCGTGAGCAATCATTCACTTTACTTGGCGCACCGGCTCCGCAACGAAAGAAGAACGGTTCGGCTGGAGGGCTTGCGACCGTCTTTTTTTGGGTTCGGCTGGCGCTCGGGGGGTCCGGGTCCCGCACGGCCCAGTGTTGGGGATAATAACCACCATGGCATTCTTTCGTTCGACGCCGAAGCTGCGTCTGCTCGCTACCGCCGCGCCGCTGGGTCTGCTGGCGATGGTCGCAACGCCCGCGTTCGCTCAGACCGCACCGGCACCTGCTTCTGGCGGCCAGGCAACCACCGACGACCAGTCGCAGCCCGATATCGTCATCACCGGTTCGCTGTTGAGCCGCGCCGACAAGGAAACGCCGTCTCCGGTCACGATATTGACCTCAGAGAACCTGGCGCGCGCGGGCATCACCAGCGCGGCGGAGGCGATCCGCTCGATCTCGGCCGACAGTGCCGGCTCGATCGGCACAGGCTTCCAGACGGGGTTCTCGGCGGGCGGTTCCGCGGTGTCGCTGCGTGGACTCGGTGTTTCCTCGACTCTCGTGCTGATCGACGGCCTCCGTTCGACCAACTTCCCGATCAACGACGACGGTCACAACGCTTATGTCGACCTGAACTCGGTTCCGTTTAGCCTGATCGACCGCATCGAAGTGCTTAAGGACGGCGCATCGTCGACCTACGGCGCGGACGCGATCGGCGGCGTGGTCAACCTGATCCTCAAAAAAACCTTTACCGGTCTGGCGGGCAACGTTGAAGGCGGTGTCACCGAAAAGGGCGATGGCTCGCGTTACCGCGCCAGCCTGACCGCCGGCATCGGCGATTACGAATCCCAGGGATGGAACGTCTATCTCAACGGCGAATATCAGCGTGACGGTCGCATCTCGAACAACAGTCGCGGCTTCCCGTACAACACGCAGGATCTGACGCCGATCGGCGGCAACGACAACAATTCCGCCGACCAGTCGCTGACGGTCAATACGCCGACGGCCTATGTCGTCCGCACCACGCAGGGCAACCTCAACAATCCGCTTACCGGCGGAACCACGGTATTCAACGATGCGGGTCAGACCTACGCGACTTACACCGCGCTCGGCATCGCCAATTGCGCCCGCCCGACTTACACGGTCAGCACGGGTTCGGCGCGCGGCGTCGGTTGTCCTTATGATTTGACCGACCTGTACCGGCAAATTCAGCCCCTTCAGGAGCGGTACTCGGTCAATGGCCGCCTCAGCGTCCGCCTGTCTAACGACATCGAGGGCTACGTTACGGGCAGTTTCAGCCGCAGCTATGTCAACATCACCAGCGCCTTCCCATCGGCCATTCGCCAGACTCAGCCGTTCGGCGGCAGCCCGTTGGTGGCGACGAGCAATCCGGGCATCGTGCTGCCGGTATGGATTTGTCCGTCGGGCGTGAACTGCGCGAACCCCGCGACGGCGGGCCGCACGCTCAACCCGAACAACCCCTATGCGGCCGCCTTCGCCAATGATCCGGGCAATGGCGCTGCGCGAATTTATTACCTGTTCAGCGACATTCCCGGAGGGAGCGAGCGCACCAACGACGTCTATCGCTTCAGCGCGGGGCTCAATGGCAGCTTCGGCGACGATTGGAAGTGGCGCGTCGAGAGTGTCTACGCCAAGGACAATCTGACGCTCAAGCAGCACGGCCTGATCAACATCGCTGCGCTGGCGACCGCGATCAACACGGGTTCGTACAATTTCGTCAATCCGCAGCTCAACAGCGCGGCGGTCCGCGCCGCGCTGGCGCCGGACAAGGTCACGCCGTCCGACTCGTCGATGTTCTCGCTCGATGCGTCGATCTCAAAAAAGCTGTTCGATTTGCCGGGTGGGCCGTTGCAGTTCGCGATCGGCGGCCAGGTGCGCCGGGAAACGCTCACCAACAACAACCAGAACGCGGCGCTGGACACCTATGGCCTGACCACGTCGTCGGCGTTCGGTAAGCACACGGTCTGGGCCGGCTATTTCGAGGTCGATGCGCCGATCCTGAAGGTGCTCGATGTCAACGTGTCGGGCCGGTACGACAAATATTCGGAAGGCTATGGCCGCTTCTCACCAAAGGTTGGCATCAAGTTCGAGCCGATTCCCGAGCTGGCGCTTCGTGGCACGTATTCGCAAGGCTTCCGTGCGCCGACCTTTGCTGAGGCTGGTCCGCGCAGCCAGTATGCCGGCTTCGTCACCACCAATCCTCCGGGTGCTTTCTGCGCCCAGCATGGCGGCTCCAACAATAACGGCGCCTGCGTCACCGGCGGCAATCCGTACAACTTCTCCTATTCGGTCGGTCGCGGCTTCGCCGGGAACCCGAACCTGAAGCCGGAAAAGTCACGCAGCTTCACCGCTGGGGCGATCTTCCAGCCCGCTCGCTGGTTCAGCGCCACGATTGACTATTACAACGTGAAGAAGACGGATCTGGTCGCCAATGGACCGCTCGCTGGTGCGGCTATCAGCGCCTATTACTCGGTTGCCGCCAATGCCTATCCGTCGGCGGCTGCGGCGTCCGCAGCGGGTTGCGCGGCGGTTGCAGCGGTTGGCGCGGGCTATTCGTGCAATCTGGTCGACGGTGTGGATCCGCTCTTCCCGAACGCGCTGCCTCGCGTGCTGATCGTCAATGCGCCGTTCGTGAACGTGAACTCGGACACGACCGAGGGTCTCGATTTCTCCGCGACGCTGACCGCGCCGATCGGTGGCGTCAAGTTCACGAGCCGTGTCGAGGCGACTTATGTCATCCGCTATGACCGAGATACCGCGGCGGGTATCCAGAAGTTTGCGGGAACGCTTGGGCCGTACGACCTGTCGTCAGGCAACGGCACCCCTCGCATTCGCGGCAACTGGCAGAATACGCTCGAGATCGACAATTTCTCGCTGAACGCGACGGCCTATTATGTCGGCCGGATCAAGGAGATCGGCACCGACCAGGGCAGCCTGGTGACGGATTGCTCGGCCAATCTCTACCGAGTCCCGGCCTCGGCTCCGGGCTACAGCGCCTTCTGCTACATCAACTCTTTCATCAACGTCGATTTGAACGCGTCGGTGAAGGTCAACGACAAGTTCACGTTCTACTTCAACGTAGGCAACGTGCTTAACGCGCGCGCGCCGGTCGCGCCGGCGGCCTATGCGAGTGCGCCGAACTTCCTGACGACTTGGCATTATGCTGGCCTCGTCGGCCGCAAGTTCAGCGCGGGAGCGAACTTTAAGTTTTGATCTATCTCGGGTCTCCGGCGCGGAATCTTCGCGCCGGAGATCATCATTGCTGTAATTCGAATCCGAGCGCGGAGGTGTGGGATACCCCAGGACGCCGACGGTACCGCATCGTCACAAATCGGTATTTACCCAGCGCCAGCCTGGTCGTCGGCTGCGGCAGCTTCCCGGGCAAGTATGTTATTCACGATGATCGGCGATCTATTGCGTGACGGTCGTGAAGGTTGGTGGGGCGCCCGTTATGGGGCCGAAGACCGAAGCGGTGCGCCACGCAATGGGTCGGTCCTAGCCACGTTCGGTCGTGTTTCGAACGTCATATTACTGTTGCCTTTTGGCTACAATCGCCTCGAATAAGGCAAGGTCCGTATTGCTGACGCTTTACAGCGTGCAATCCTGGCCGCATTTCCGGACGCACAGCCCGTTAGCAGCACTGCGTCTGCCAGCGGGTATAAAACTGCCCGTTCAGATCGCTGGGAGGCGATCCGTCGGGTAAAGCGAGGGAAACGCTCAACGTGACCAAGACTTCGACATTTTCGCGCTCGCTGCGCAACGGCGCGGCGATCCGCGCGCTGACGCTACTCGGCGCCGGCGCTATCGCTTCGGCCACATTTGCGACGCCGGCGTTCGCTCAGGCCGCTACCCCGACGCCGTCGACTGGTGCCCCGAACACCCAGACCGATGATCAGCAGTCGCAGGGCAACGACATCGTCATCACCGGCACCCTGTTCAAGGGCGCGAACGATACGCCGTCGCCGGTGTCGACCATCACAGCCGAGAACCTCGACCGTCGCGGCATCTCGACCGTTCAGGACGCGCTGCAGTCGCTTGCGTCGAACAACGGCCCGGCGCTGACCAATAGCTTCTCGGCGAACGGCGCGTTCGCGGCAGGCGCCTCGGCCGTGTCGCTGCGCGGCCTGTCGACCAACTCGACGCTGGTGCTGTTCGACGGCCTGCGTGCCGCTTACTATCCGCTGGCCGACGACGGCTCGCGTAACTTCGTCGACCTCAACACGATCCCGGACGACATCGTCGACCGTATCGAAGTGCTGCGTGACGGCGCGTCGTCGACCTACGGCGCCGACGCGATCGCGGGCGTGGTCAACATCATCACCAAGCGCGAGTTCAAGGGCGTTTCGGGCCGCGTCGAAGGCGGCGTGACCGAGCGCGGCGATGCGCCGACCTATCGTCTCAACCTGACCGCCGGCGTCGGCGATCTCGATGAGCAGGGCTTCAACGCGTACATCAGCGGCTTCTACTACAAGCAAAAGGCGCTCTATAACCGCGACCGCGGCTTCCCGTACAACACGGACGATCACCGCGCGCTGTGCTATCAGGGTACCTGCGGTCCGAACGGTGTCGTCAATGGCGTCGCTTCCGATGGCAGCTTCGCCCTCAGCACCGCAGCGAACTTCATCGTTCGGCCGTATGACGCGACCAACACAACGGCGCAGGGTCCGAACCGCAATCTGTCGACGGATTGCGGCGTCGGTACGCCCTATACGCTGACGGCGGCGCAGGCAGCGGCCAATCCGAACTCGCCGACAACGGTCTGTCAATACGACTATACCAAGCTGTACGGCGTCATCTCGCCGAACGTGAAGCGCTTCGGTGTGTCGGGCCGCATCACGGCGAAGCTCGGCAGCTCGCTCGAAGCGTATGCAGAGGTGAACTATCTGCAGTCGGAAGTCGAATATCGCGGGTTCCCCGCCAGCATGCGCGCCGCGGCCCCGACTGGCATTTTCTATCCGCAGTTCAGCACCGCTGACGCAAACGCGACCCGTGCCGCTGGTTCGGGCATCCTGACGTTGCCGGTCTATGTCTGCCCGCGCGTTGGCGGTGCGCAAGCTGTCATGGTCAATGGTGTTGTGCAGTTCGCGAACTGCACCGCGACGACGGCCGGCGCGAAGCTCAACCCGAACAATCCGTTTGCAGCGGCTGGTCAGGTTGCGCGCCTCGTCGGACGAGACATTAACCCGGGCAGCGTGACCGAGAACTATACCCGCAACAAGGCGTATCGTATCGCTCTGGGTGTAAAGGGTGACTTGTTCGACGGTTGGTCGTTCGACGTCGCCGCCACGGCGATGCATGACGACCTGCTGCGTCGCAACGATGGCTACGTCTACATCCAGAACTTGTTGAATGTGATTGCCGACGGCAGCTACAACTTCGTCAATCCGGGTGCGAACTCGCAGGCGGTGCTTGATTACCTGACCCCCGTGAACAACACGTTCTCGACGTCGGATCAGTATCAGTTGCAGGGTAGTGTCAGCACCACGCTGATGACGCTGCCGGGCGGCCCTCTGCAGCTCGGCTTCGGCGGTTCGGTTCGTTACGAAGCAGTCGATGCGCCCAGCGGGAACAGCGACGCCAATGGTCCGACGCAGCGTTATTTCACGCTCAACGCGTTCGGCACCAAGGGCAGCCGCTACATCTATTCGGCGTTCGCCGAGTTGGATGCGCCGATCCTCGATATGGTCGACATCAACCTATCGGGTCGTTACGACAACTACTCGTCGGGTCAGGACGCGTTCTCGCCGAAGGTCGGTATCAAGTTCACCCCGATCAAGCAGTTGACGCTCCGCGGAACCTACTCGAAGGGCTTCCGTATCCCGTCGTTCGGCGAAGCGAACGCTCTGCCGACGACCGGTTACGTCACCAACAACTCCTCGCTGTTCAACAACACTTATCTTGCGCAGTATGGCTGCACGGTCGCGACGTTTAATGCGTGCCCGACCTACATCCGCAGCGGTTCTTACGGTCAGACCACGTTGGCCAGCCCGAACCTGCAGCCGGAAAAGTCGCGTAGCTTCACGGGCGGCGTAAAGTTCGCGCCGGTCAAGAACATCGAGTTCACGGTCGACTATTACAACATTCAGAAGACTGGGGTGATCACGCAGCCGTCGAATGCGCCGGCACTGCTGGCTTACTACAACGGCACGGCAATTCCGGCGGGCTACACCGTGATTGCGGACGCGCCGGATCCCAACTTCCCGAATGCGAAGCCACGCGTTGCCTTCGTTCAGTCTCAGTTGATCAACGCGACTAAGCTTCTGACGTCGGGCCTCGACATGACTGTCGACGCCAACTTCGATTTCGGCGGCGTCAAGTGGAGCAGCTCGGCGGAAGCGAGCTACATCTTCCTGCTTAAGGCCGACCTGTCGGCTGCGGGCGGCGGGACGGAGCGCTACGACGGCACGCTGGGCAACTTCAACCTGACCGCGGGGTCGGGCACGCCGAAGTGGCACGGCAGCTGGTTGAACACGCTCGACTTCGGTGACATCGCGGTTAGCGGCACAGTCAATTACTTCGGTGGTTACGATCTGTCGGCGATGGACCAGGGCACGGGCTACAAGGATTGTGGCCTGAGCGACGGTACGGTTCCTTGCCGCGTGAAGGCGCTGATCACGGTCGACATGAACGCGCAGTTCAAGGTCGCTGACAAGTTCACGTTCTACGTGAACGTGATCAACCTGCTCGACAAGATGCCGCCGATCGATCCGGTCACCTATGGCGCGAACTACTACAACGCCGTTCAGGGTGGCACTGCGATCTACGGTCGCATGTTCAAGGCCGGTGCGAAGTTCAGCTTCTAAGCCGACTTCAAAAGCGCAAAAAATTGGGGCCGCTCCCTCGTGGAGCGGCCCCTTTTTTGCGTGCTTCGATCTGGTCTTCAACGGCGTCTGGGCGGGGCCGCTTGGTCAGGCAACGCTGAGGCTGAGCTTCCCGTCGCCCTCGTCGACCGCGACGGTCTGCCCATCCTTTACGTCGCCGCGCAGGATCAAGTCGGCGAGCGGGTCCTGCAGGTAACGCTGGACCGCGCGCTTCAACGGGCGCGCGCCATAGACAGGGTCGTACCCAACGCGACCGAGCCAGTCGCGCGCGGCGGGCGTCAGGTCGATCGCGATCTTGCGGTCTGCCAGCAATTTGGCGACGCGCGCGACCTGGATGTCGACGATCGGCGCCATTTCCGACTGACCGAGCCGGTGGAACAGCACGATCTCGTCGAGCCGGTTGAGGAATTCCGGGCGGAAGTGCGCGCGGACGATCTCCATCACCTGCGGTTCGACGCTCGCGACATCCTCGCCGTCGCCCAGGCTCGTCAGGAACTGTGAGCCGAGGTTCGATGTCAGCACGATGATCGTATTAGTGAAATCGACCGTGCGGCCCTGACCGTCGGTCAGCCGTCCGTCGTCGAGCACCTGGAGCAGGACGTTGAACACGTCGCCATGCGCCTTTTCGACCTCATCGAACAATACGACTTGATACGGACGAGGGCGAACCGCTTCGGTTAGAACGCCGCCCTCCTCGTAACCGACATAGCCCGGAGGCGCGCCGATCAGCCGCGCGACCGAATGCTTCTCCATGAATTCGCTCATATCGATGCGGACCATCGCCGAAGAATCGTCGAACAGGAATTCGGCGAGCGCCTTGGTCAACTCGGTCTTGCCGACGCCCGTCGGGCCGAGGAACAGGAACGATCCGAGCGGCCGGTTGGGGTCCTGCAACCCGGCACGCGCGCGGCGCACCGCGGTCGACACGGCGCGCACCGCCTCGGCCTGGCCGATCACGCGCTTGCCGAGTTCCTCCTCCATGTGGAGCAATTTCTCGCGCTCGCCCTCCATCATCCGGTCGACGGGGATGCCGGTCCAGCGGCTGACCACGCCGGCGATATCCTCGGCGGTGACTTCCTCGCGCAGCATCGCGCCCTTGGTCGCGCCCCCGGCGTCGGCGAGCTGCTTTTCGAGCGCGGGGATCGTGCCGTACGACAGCTCGCCTGCCCTGGCGAGGTCGCCTGATCGCTGCGCCTGGTCGAGCGCGATCCGCGCGGCGTCGAGTTGCTCCTTGAGCTTCGCCTCGGCGCCGATCTTGTCCTTCTCCGCCTGCCAGCGGCTGGTCAGCTCGCCGGATTGCTCCTCGAGATTGGCGAGGTCGCCTTCGAGGGTCGCGAGCCGGTCCTTCGACGCGACGTCGCTTTCCTTCTTCAACGCTTCGCGCTCGATCTTGAGCTGGATGATGCGCCGGTCGAGCGTCTCGATCTCCTCGGGCTTCGACTCGACCTCCATGCGGATCCGCGACGCCGCCTCGTCCATCAGGTCGATCGCCTTGTCGGGCAGGAAGCGGTCGGTGATATAGCGGTTCGACAGCGTCGCCGCCGCGACCAGCGCCGCGTCGGTGATCCGCACGCCGTGATGCAGCTCGTATTTCTCCTTGAGCCCGCGCAGGATCGAGACCGTGTCCTCGACCGTCGGCTCGCCGACGAACACCGGCTGGAAGCGGCGCTGCAGCGCCGGGTCCTTCTCGACATATTTGCGATATTCGTCGAGCGTGGTCGCGCCGACGCAATGCAGCTCGCCGCGCGCGAGCGCCGGCTTGAGCAGGTTGGACGCGTCCATCGCGCCCTCGGTTTTCCCGGCGCCGATCAGCTGGTGCATCTCGTCGATGAACAGGATGATGTCGCCCTCGGCCGCCTTGACCTCGTCGAGCACGCCCTTCAGCCGCTCCTCGAACTCGCCGCGATACTTGGCGCCAGCGATCAGCGCGCCGAGGTCGAGCGACATCAGCCGCCGATCCTTGAGCGTGTCGGGCACATCGCCATTGGCAATGCGGATCGCGAGTCCTTCGGCGATCGCGGTCTTGCCGACGCCGGGTTCACCGATGAGGGCAGGGTTGTTCTTGGTGCGGCGCGCGAGGATCTGGATCGTGCGGCGGATTTCCTCGTCGCGGCCAATCACGGGGTCGAGTTTCCCCTCCCGGGCGACCTCGGTCAGGTCGCGGGCGAATTTCTTGAGCGCATCGTAGCGGTCTTCGGCACCGGCCGTGTCGGCGGTGCGTCCACCGCGCAACTGCTTGATCGCGGCGTTGAGACCCTCGGGGGTCGCCCCTGACGCCTTGATCGCCTTGCCCGCCGCGGTGTTGAGCGAAAGCGCCAGCGCGACAAGCAGCCGCTCGACCGTGACGAAGCTGTCGCCCGCCTTCTTGGCGATCTCCTCGGCCTGGTCGAGCACGCGCACGCTGTCGTTGTTGAGGCCGGGCTGGTTCTGTGCGCCCGATCCGGACACGGCCGGAATCTTCGCGATCGCGAGGTCGGTCTCGCTGACGGCCTTCTTGGGGTCGCCGCCCGCCTGCTGGATCAGGCCAGCGGCCAGGCCCTGCTCGTCCTCGAGCAGCGCCTTCAACAAGTGCTCGGGCGCGATCTGTTGGTTGTTGTTGCGGATCGCGACGGTCAGCGCCGATTGCAGGAAGCCCTTGGCGCGGTCGGTGAATTTTTCGAGGTTCATATCTGTCCCTGTCGTCCTTTGGCGCCGAGATAGTGTTGCAGAATGGCAACACAACCCCGCGAGCTCGAATAGACCGAAATCAAAGACAAGCCGCTTGCCAGCCGCCGATGGGCTATCCTAGCTTCGGGTCATCCGAATTCCAGGGGCCTCTTCATGAAACTCAAGTTCCTCGCGCTGACGAGCGCCGCCGCGCTCGGGCTCGCCCTCCCGACCATCGCCGTTTCGCAGACCGCCGCGCCGGTCAGTGTCCTCGCGAAGTCGGTCGATATTCCCTACGCGCAGTTCACGCTCAAGAACGGCCTGCGCGTGATCGTCCACACCGATCGCAAGGCGCCGATCGTCGCGGTTAGCGTGTGGTATAATGTCGGGTCGAAGATGGAGCCGGCGGGCAAGACCGGCTTCGCGCATCTGTTCGAACATTTGATGTTCAACGGCAGCGAGAATGCGCCGGGCGATTTCTTCGTGCCGCTGAAGGAAGTGGGCGCGACCGATTTCAACGGGACGACCTATTTCGACCGAACCAATTATTTCGAAACCGTGCCGCGCCCAGCGCTCGAACGCGCCTTGTTCCTCGAAAGCGACCGGATGGGCTATCTGACGGGGGCGATCACCCAAAGCGTGCTCGATGAGCAGCGGGGCGTCGTCCAGAACGAGAAGCGCCAGGGCGACAACGAGCCTTATGGCTTGTTCGACTACAAGCAGCTCTCCGGCCTGTTTCCCAAGGGGCACCCGTACGAGCACAGCACGATCGGCTCGATGGCCGACCTCGATTCCGCCAGTCTCGACGACGTGAAGGGCTGGTTCAGGGAGCATTATGGCCCGAACAATGCAGTGCTGGTGCTCGCCGGCGACATAGACGTGGCCACCGCGAAGACGCTGGTGGAGAAGTATTTCGGCGGCATCCCGGCCGGCCCGGTGACCAAGCTGCCCGCGGTGACTGTTCCGACCCTGGCCGCCGCGAAATATGAGGTGATGAAGGATCGCGTCGCGACCACGCGGCTCACTCGGTCATGGGCGGTCGCGGGCGGCGACAATCCCGATAATGTCGCGCTCGATGTCGCTGCCGACGCGCTGGGCGGCGGCGCGAGTTCGCGGCTCTATGACGTGCTGGTCCGCAAGGAACGGCTGGCGGTGCGCGTGCGTGCGAGCAACCAGACGTTCGCACAGGTCGGCATCTTCGAGATCAATGTCGACGTGCGTCCCGGCGTCGATGCGGCGGTGGTCGCGAAGCGGCTCGACGCCCTCCTCGCCGAGTTCATCGCCAGCGGCCCGACCGTGGACGAACTGCAACGCTATCAGGTGACCAGCATCAGCAGCCGGATGAAGGGGCTGGAAGCCGTCGGCGGGTTCGGCGGCAAGGCGGTCGCGCTGGCGTCGGGCGCGCTCTACCAGAACGATCCCGGCTTCTACAAAAAAGAGATGGCGGAACTCGCCGCCGAAACCCCGGCCAAGGTCAAGTCGATCACTGCCAAGTGGCTGAGCCGCCCGGTCTACGCACTCGACATCGTGTCGGGGCCGCGCGATGCCTATGAGGAAGCGGCGGTCGCGGCCCCCAAGCCGGTCGCGCCAGCGGCCGATACGCCGCCCAGGGGAACGCGCGGCGGCGTTCCGGCGTCGGGGACGATCGCCGATCTCGCTTTCCCGAAGATCGAGCGCGCAACGCTGTCGAATGGCATGACGCTGGTCTATGCCCAGCGCAGCGCGACCCCGGTGACTCGCGTGGCGGTCAGCTTCGACGCCGGTGTCGCGGCCGACGTGCCGACCGCTCTGGGCACGCAGTTGCTGACGCTCAACGCCATGAGCGCCGGCACGACCAGCCTCGACGCTAAGCAATATGCCGAGGCACGGGACCGGCTGGGCGCCGACATCGGCAGCGGATCGTCCCTCGACCGCACCACCTTCGCACTCGACGTGCCGAGCGCCAACCTCGTCCCGGGCGTCGCCTTGTTTGCCGACGTGCTGCGCAATCCGGCCTTCGCGGCTGGCGAGGTCGAGCGGATCAAGAACCAACAACTGACCGGCATCGCCGCCGAACTGACCGACCCCAATGCGCTGGCGTTTCGCGCGGTGATGCCGTTGGCGTTCGGGCCGCAATCGCCCTACGCCAAGTTGTTCGGCGGCGGCGACAGCAAGGCAGTGGCCAAGCTGACCCGCGACGATCTGATCGCATTTCGGCAGGCTTGGCTGCGGCCGGACAAGGCGACCTTGTTCGTCGTCAGCGACCGCCCGCTGGCCGAGGTCAAGGCGGCGCTCGATGCGAAGCTTGGCAACTGGACGATGGACGGCGTCGCGGGAACCAAGGGCGACTTGACCGCGATCGCCCCCGCCGCGCCCAAGATCGTGTTGGTTGATCGTCCCGATTCGCCGCAGTCGGTGATCGTCGGTTTGATCCCGACCGGGCTGGTCGGCACCGACGAATTGCTGCCCGTAATCACCGCCAATGACGGACTGGGCGGTGGCTTCCTGGGCCGCATCAACATGGACCTGCGCGAAGAAAAGCATTGGTCGTACGGCGCGCGGGGCGGTTTCCAGCGCGCGGTCGGCGCGACGCCCTATATCATCTCGGCGGGGGTTCAGGCTGACCGCACGGGCGATTCGATCGTCGCGGCGATGGGCGACCTCTCTGGTTACGTTGGCGACAAGCCGATGACTCAGGTCGAATATGACCGCGCGATCGCGGGGGCGATTCGCTCGCTCCCCGGCGGGTTCGAAACATCGCGAGCGGTGCTCGGCGCAATGCAGACGAATATTTTGTACAAGCGCCCCGACGATTATTACGCGACCATCGCGGCGCGGTATCGCGCACTCACTTTGCCGCAACTCCGTAGCGTCATTTCGACGGCGCTCGACCCGAAAAAGGTCGTGTGGGTGGTGGTGGGGGACGCCAAGACGGTGCGCGCGCAGCTTGACAAGGTCGGGTTGCCTGTCGAGGTCGTTCCCGCCGCGTCGCTCGGCGCGCGCTAGAGAAATTCGGGAGAGAAGAGATGGCAGTCGACGGCACGTATGAAACGGTCGTGAAGTCGCCGATGGGCGACCAGAAGGCGACGCTGACGGTCAAGAGCGATGGCGATACATGGACCGGCACTCAGGCTGGCGCGATGGGTTCGACCGAGATCACCGACGGCAAGGTGGACGGCAACAAGCTGACCTGGACGGTGGCGATCACGGTGCCGATGCCGATGACGCTGACCAACGAAGCGACGGTCGACGGCGACACGATCACCGGCACGGTGACGGCGGGCGCGTTCGGTTCGTTTCCGTTGTCCGGCACGCGCGTCGGCTAAGCAGAATCGCGCGAGGTAGAAGGAGGCTCGTTTCCCAAGAGGAAGCGGGCCTTTTTCGCGTCAGCGCTTCAGCCGCGTGACATGGCCCATCTTGCGGCCCGGCCGGACGTTGCCCTTGCCGTAAAGGTGCAAATGCGCGCCGGGCTCAGCGAGTATTTCCGCCCAGCGGTTTGCAGCGTCGCCGATCAGGTTTTCCATCTCGACGGCCGGTGCGGTCAGCGCGGTGTCACCGAGCGGCAGCCCGCAGATCGCGCGGACATGGTTCTCGAATTGCGAAGCGACCGCGCCCTCAATCGTCCAATGCCCCGAATTGTGGACCCGCGGCGCCATTTCGTTGAGCACCGGGCCCTCGGCGGTCGCGAAGAACTCGCACGTAAGCACGCCAACATAATCCAACGCATCGGCGATCCGCCCGGTCAGCGCGGCGGCAATGCCCCATTGCGCGGCGATCTCCGGCGGGGCGGGGAGCGACGAGGTGGCGAGGATGCCGTCGACGTGCCGGTTCCACGCGGGCGGATAGCTGACCATCGCCCCGTCGGCGCCGCGCGCGAGGATGATCGAGAATTCGTGGGTGAAATCGACAAAGCCTTCGAGGATCGCCGGGCGCTGGCCGATCGCGTACCACGCCGCCTCGGCCTCGTCCGCTGCTGCGATCCGCACCTGGCCCTTACCGTCATAGCCGAGCCTCAGCGTCTTCAGGATCGCCGGCGTGCCGATCGCGGCGAGGGCGGCTTCCAGTTCAGCCAAGTTCTCCACCCGCCGCCACGGCGCGGTGCGACCGCCGATCCCGTCGACGAACGCTTTCTCGCTCGCACGATCCTGCGCGATGGCGAGCGCGGCGGGGGCGGGATGGACCGGCACCTTGGTCGAGAGATAGTCGACCGGGTCGATCGCGATATTCTCGAACTCGTAGGTCACGACGTCGCAGTGCGCCGCCATTTCGTCGAGCACGATGCGGCTGTGATAGTCCGCGCGGGTGAAGCTGGAGGCGGCCTGCGCGGCAACGCTCTCCGCGTCCGGCGCTAGGATGTGCGTGCGATAGCCAAGTTGGCCGGCGGCACTCGCGAGCATGCGGCCGAGTTGCCCGCCGCCCAGGATGCCGATGGTGGAACCGGGCGGGAGCGTCTTCATTCCGGATCGGTCGCGACGCTGTCGGTCTGCTTCGCGCGCCACGCCTTGAGCCGCTCGGCGAGCGCGGCGTCTGAGGTCGCGAGGATCGCCGCCGCCAGCAGTCCGGCGTTGATCGCCCCGGGCTTGCCGATCGCCAGCGTCCCCACCGGGACGCCGCCCGGCATCTGGACGATCGAATAGAGACTGTCGGCGCCCTTCAGCGCCTTCGACTCGACAGGTACGCCGAGCACCGGCAGATGCGTCATCGACGCCGCCATGCCCGGCAAGTGCGCCGCGCCGCCCGCGCCCGCGATGATCACCTTCAGGCCACGATCGGCCGCGCTGGTCGCATAATCGTAGAGCCGCTGCGGCGTGCGGTGCGCCGACACCACCTTGGTTTCGTGCGGCACGCCAAGTTCGGTCAGCGCATCGGCGGCATGGCGCATCGTCTCCCAGTCGGAGGTGCTGCCCATGATGATGCCGACCAAGGGTTCCATCGCGGCGCGTTAGCCTTCACGCGCCGTCAGGGCAACCGGCGCTTATCGGCCCGGCCGGCAACCTCGCGTCTTGTAGACGCCGCGGAGGAAGCCGCGTTGCGCGATTCCGGCGTCGGTCGCCGCAGCCAGCCGCCGGTCCGCCGCCGCCGCACCGCTGATTTCGCGCACGACTCCGCGGAACGGGATCAGCGAGTTGACCACCGCCTTGCCGCCCATTTTTGCGATGCTCTCGCCCTTTTTCGGGCCATCGTCGAAATCCGGGCCGAGCACCTGATCGAGGTCGCCGAGTTTCGCCGCCATCGCCCTACACGTGCCCAGACCCTGCAGCGTGTAGGGCCCTTCTGCGGCGAGTTCGAGAACCGGCGGAATCTTGGTCTTGACCACGCCGACGTCGCGCGCGGGCTGTGACACGATCTTGCCCGCTTCGTCGATGTCGGAGGGTTTCTTCGGTTCGTCCTGGGCAGTGGCCATAGCGGGCAGGGTCATGGCAATGCCGATCAGGGCGACACAAGCGGGGCGGAAGAGATTTTTCATGGTGGCTGGCGAACGAATACGGGGGCGTAACGGTTCCATCCGCTGGCATGATGCCGCCGCCATGGCTATCGTCGCGCCATGACCCAGGAGAAATCGACCGAGACGCGCAACCGGGCGCTGCTGGGGCTGGCTGCGGCGGTCGCCGTGGCGGGGTCGGGCGTCGCGATCGCCCGCGCCATGCGCGCCCGAGTCGATCGGCGGCGGCGCGACAAGGGGCTGTCGTTCGGGACCGCGCGGGTTCACGGCGCGGTGCTGCATTTCGCCAGGGCCGGACGCGGCCCGGCGCTGATCCTGCTCCACGGTTTCCCGCAGGACTGGAGCGAGTGGCGGCCGATCATGGCACGCCTGGCGAAGCGCTATACCGTCGTCGCCCCGGACTTGCGCGGGATCGGCCAGTCGACCGCCGGATCGGCGAAGTTCGACGCCGCTACGATGGCGGCGGACGTCCACGAACTGACGCGGGTGCTCAAGCTCGATCGGCCCTATGTGGTCGGCCACGACATCGGCGGGATGGTGGCGCGTGCCTATGCCCGGCTCTATCCGAAGGACCCGCGCGGGGCGATGATCCTCGACGTCGCCGTGCCGGGGCTGGACGGCTGGGACGATGCGGTCAGCGGGTCGAAGGCATGGCATATCGGTTTTCTCCAGACGCCCGACCTGCCCGAAACATTGGTCGCGGGCGGGCGTCAGGATGCGTTCCTCAGCTATTTCCTGCGGATGGGTCGGCATAGCGCCGCCGAAATGGGCGAAGCGCTGAAGGCTTATGCTTCGGCCGCGCAATTCCACGCGGCGTGCGAGATGTTCCGCGCGTTCGGCGACAATGCGGCTTTCGGACGCGAGACAAATGGGCTGAACGATGTGCCGTTGGTCTATGGGACCGGCGAGGGTTCACCTTTTGCCGGCTTGGCCGATCGCATCGTCAAGGCGCTCGAGGATAGCGGCTTCGTGAGCGTGAAACGCGTGACCGTGCCGGATGCGGAGCACTATGTCGTTGCCGACAACCCTGAAGCGATCGCGGCGCTGATCGAGCAACACGCCTGACGAGTTACTCTGCCGTGGTCGGGTCGATCACGTTGCGCACTTCCGCGACCGAATTGGCGGGGAAGCCCGCTGTCTCGGCGTGCTGCCGGATCAGGTCCGCCGACGGCGCGCGATAGATGCAATAGATCTTGTCGTCGGTGACGTAGCTGTGGACCCACTGAATTTCGGGGCCGAGGTCGCGAAGAACGCTGCACGACGTCTGCGATGCGCCCTTCAAATCGGCGGCGCTTGCCCCGCCGATTCCCGGCATGTCCCGTTCGATCACGAATTGCGGCATGTCGACTCTCCTTCGGCCCGTCAGGGCGCGCCTGTGCGATGAGTCGGTCTAGGACGGAAGCGTCACCGCTCGCTGAGGTAGTAACGATCGGTCGCGTTCAGCGCATCGTCCAGTTCGTACACGATCGGCTGCCCAGTCGGGATTTCGAGGCTGGTAATCTCTTCCTCGGGGATGTTCGACAGGTGCTTGACCAGCGCGCGGAGCGAATTGCCGTGGGCTGAGATCAACACCCGTTGGCCGTCCTTCAGCGCGGGGGCGATGCGGCCCTCCCAATAGGGCAGCACGCGCGCGATCGTGTCCTTCAGGCTCTCGGTCGCCGGGATCGCGATGCCGGCATAGCGGCGGTCGTTGGTCAGGTCGAACGGCCCGCCCGGCTCCATCGCGGGCGGCGGAATGTCGAAGCTGCGCCGCCAGATGCGCACCTGGTCGTCGCCATGCTTCGCCGCGGTCTCCGCCTTGTCGAGGCCGGTCAGCCCGCCATAATGCCGCTCGTTGAGCCGCCAGTCCTTCTCGACCGGCAGCCACAACCGCCCCATTGCCTCCAGCGCGATGTTGAGCGTCTTGATCGCCCGCGTCTGCAGCGAGGTGAAGCATTGGTCGAAATCCAGGCCCTTCACCGCCATCAACTCGCCCGCCGCCTTCGCCTCCGCCGCGCCCTTTTCGGTCACGTCGACGTCCCACCATCCGGTGAAGCGATTCTCCAAGTTCCACGCCGACTGGCCGTGGCGGATCAGGACGAGGGTGGGCATCTGGAAACCTCCGTTCGGGCTGAGCTTGTCGAAGCCCGTGTTGCGGGGCGCTGTAACGATGCAACCCGCCCTTCGACAAGCTCAGGGCGAGCGGATAGAGGAGGCGCGCAATTTCGGGAGAGCGAGTCATGGCGATCGTGCGGCAGACCATGGTGTACGACGGTCCCGGTGGCCCGTTCGAAGGCGTGTTCGCCTATGACGACGAGGTCGAGGCGGCGCGCCCCGGGGTGATGGTAATCCCCAATGTGCTGGGCGCGAAGGAATCGGACAGCGTCACGGCGGAGAACCTGGCCAAGCTCGGTTATGTGGGCTTCGTCGCCGACGTCTATGGCCAGGGCAAGCGCACGAATTTCCAGTCGGAAAACCCGGCGCAGTACATGAACGAGCTCAACGCCGACCGCGGGTTGCTCCGCGATAGGCTCAAGGCGTCTCTCGACACGCTCAAGGGGTTCGCGTTCGTCGATCCGGCGAAGACCGCGGTCTATGGCTATTGCTTCGGTGGGAAGTGCGCGCTCGACATGGCGCGCGCCGGGATGGACGTGCTCGGCGTGGTCAGTTTCCACGGCGTGTACGACCGGCCCGATTGGGACAATGTCTCGCCGATCGCGGCCAAGGTGCTGGTGTGCCACGGCTGGGAAGATCCGATCGCCCCGCCCGACGTGATGGTCGCGCTCGGCAAGGAATTGAGCGAGGGCCACGCCGACTGGCAGATCCACGCCTACGGCACAGCGGGCCATGCGTTCACGGACAAAGACCGTAAGGGCCAACCGGTCGTGCGACCGGGCGTGGCGTATGAGGAACGCGCCGACAACCGGAGCTGGGAAGCGGGGCGGGCCTTTGTGGGCGAACTGTTCGGCTAGTCCGCCCCTTGCAGGGGAGGATTAGATTCCGTCGATCACCTCTTCGACCGTCTCAAGCATCGCAACCGCCAGCCGTTTGCTCCGTTCCGGCGACCAGCCGAACTCGGCGTCGGGGTTCGGATCGTGGTCCTTGAACGGCATTTCCAGCGTCATCGCAACCGCGCCGTAGCGTTCGGCGAGCTGGTTGGTCGACATCGTCAGGTTCGCCTTACCGGGTGCCGATTTCTCGTAGCCTTGTTCGGTCTGGAATTCCGGCGTGCGCGCGGCCAGCCGGCGACCGAAATCGTAGAATTTCTCTCCTAGTTCGTCGGTCCAGCTCGGGATGCCCTCGAACCCCGCCAGGAAGTTGGCCGGGATCGCTTCGTCACCGTGCACGTCCATCGCCAGCTTGCACCCGGTCGCGTCCATCGCGTCGCGGACGAGCTTGACCTCGGGGCTGCGCTCCATGCTCGGCGTGTGCCATTCGCGGTTGAGGTTCACCCCTAAGGCGTTCGTGCGCAGATGCCCGCGGAACGTGCCGTCGGGGTTCATGTTGGGCACGACGTGGAAGGTGCACTTGGCCTTGAGCGCGTCGGCCGCCGGGCTGGTGAGCCATTCGAGCGCGCCCTCCATCCACCATTCGGCCATGCTCTCGCCGGGGTGCTGGCGGGCGTAAAGCCAGGCCGGCTTGTCGCCCGAGCCGATCGTCAGCAAATCCATCGCGCGGCCGTCGAGCGTATGGCCGAGCTCGCGATGCGTCACGCCCGGCATCGCCGCATACTTCGTGATCAGCGCCTCGTGCTGCTCCATCGTGTAGGGCGCGAAATAGGCGAACCAGGCCAACTGCACATCGCTGTGCCAGTCGAACTCCAGCACGCCGTTCTCGTAGCGCGTTTCGATCTGCCGCCACGCGACGCGATCGGTCGAGGCGCGCGTCTTGTAGCCCGGCCACCCGAACGGATAGGCCGAACCGCCAGCGTTGAGGATGCGGAACGTCAGCTTGCGCCCGGCGGCATTGGCCAGCCGGAACGAGAACCACTGGTAGAAATCGGAATCCTTGTCCTTGACGATTTCGAGATCGACGCGGTCTCCCTCGATGGCGATCAGCTTGATGTTGCCGCCGTCGAAGGCGCTGGTGATGGCGAGGGGGGTGTCAGTCATTTGACCGTGATAGTGCGTCCCGATTCGCCGGGGAACCCCGTGAACAACGCCTTGGCGAGCTTTGCCGGTATGGCGTTCGCCTCGCCGGTCCCGGTGCGGCGGATCAGACGGGTCTGCGCCTTGCCCTCCCACACGCCGAGGTCGCCGGCGCGACGGTTGATGCGGACCGAGAGAGTCGCGGCGGTGTCGTCGCGCAATTCGCCCTTGCCGATCGGGATGCCGCCGCTGACGCCGGCATCGACGCCGCCGCCACGGCCGTAGCTGCCGCCGCCGACGCCCAGCCCGAGCGTGAACGGGGCGGGTCCGCGCACCGACCGCGTATCGCTCTGGAACCCGATTCGCGCCACTAAGACCGAGTCCGCGCCCGGCGCCGCGACGGTGTAGCCCTGCGCGGTCAACGCGTCGCCGACCGCGGCGGCATAGGCCTGGAACGAGGGGCCGTCATTGGTCCCGTCCTCCGGCACCAGGCTGATCGTGCCGCGCGGCACTTCATCGGCGCGGAACCGAGTCACTTCGGTCGGAAAGACCGGCGGCGCGCTCGCGCATCCCGCCGCCGCCAACGCCACCAACAACACCGCCCTGCGCATCGTCCGTTTCCTTACTCGTTGCACTCGCGCAAAACGTGCCGTCGCCGACTCCGTTTCGCCGGTCCCTTTATAGGCACGGCGGGTTGACTTCGCCGACCCCTTTCTCTAGGCGCGCCGCTTCCAGTTTCACCGTCAAGATAAGCAAAGCGAATCGATCATGAAGATCCGCAATTCACTGAAGTCGCTCAAGGACCGTCACCGGGATAACCGCGTGATCCGTCGTCGCGGCCGCACCTACGTCATCAACAAGACCAACCGCCGCTTCAAGGCCCGCCAGGGCTGAACCCGGTGACTCAGCCGACGTCGGTCATTTTCGACGTCGGCCGCGTCCTGTTCGACTGGAACCTGAGGTTCCTCTACGAGCGCCTCATCCCCGAGGGTGAGGCGCTCGATGCGTTCCTGCGCGACGTCGTCACGCCGGCTTGGCATTTCCAGCACGATGCCGGGCGTCCTTTCGCCGAGACGTCGGCGGAGTTGATCGCGAAGTACCCGCACCATGCGGACGCGATCCGCGCGCTCCACCCACGCTTCAACGAAACGATCGGGCCGGCGATGCCCGGCATGGCGCAACTCGTCGCCGATCTCGATGCGGCGGGCGTGCCGCTGTTCGCGATCACCAATTTTTCCAGCGAGTTCTGGCCGCCGTTCCGAGCGCGCGAAGCCGAGTTTTTCGCACCATTCCGCGACGTGGTGGTGTCGGGGGACGAGAAACTGGTGAAGCCCGAAGCGGCGATCTACCGCCTCGCGCTCGACCGGTTCGGGGTGCGGGCGGAGGAAGCGGTGTTCGTCGACGACAACGCCGCAAACGTGGAGGGTGCGAACGCGGTCGGTATCCACGGGCTGTTGTTCGCCGGCGAACCGCAGTTGCGCATCGATCTGCGCAGGTTGGGATTCGCCGTCTAATTATACCCCTTCAACTCGTCGCCGACGATGCGGACGACGTGGATAACGTTGGTCGACCCCGGGGTCTTGAACGGCACGCCCGCCATCACGATCACGCGGTCGCCCGCCTTCGCCAGATGATGGCGCAACACCATGCGCTTGGCCTTGGCGACCATCTCTTCGAACGAATCGACGTCCTTGGTGTGAACGGCGTACGCGCCCCACAGCAACCCGGATCGCCGAGCGGTTTCCACCTTCGGGGTCAGCACCATGATCGGCACGGCGGGCCGCTCACGGGCGATTCGACGGGCCGTCGACCCCGACGAGGTGAAGCACACGATCGCCGCGGCATCGACCGTCCTGGCGATATTCTTCGCCGCTTCCGACAGCGCGTCGGCAGTCGTCGCGTCCGACTGGATCACGGTGAAGTGGATGCGGTCGCCGTGCATCGGGTCGCGCTCCACGGCCTCGCCGATCGCGTTCATCATCGCGACCGATTCGATCGGCCATTTGCCCGCGGCGCTTTCCGCCGACAGCATGATCGCGTCGGCGCCGTCATAGATGGCGGTCGCGACGTCGGAGACTTCGGCGCGGGTGGGCGAGGGGCTTTCGATCATCGATTCGAGCATCTGCGTCGCGACGACGACCGGCTTGCCCTGACGACGCGCGGTTTCGACGATCCGCTTCTGCAGCGGCGGCACGGTCTGCGGCGGCAGTTCGACGCCCAGATCGCCGCGCGCGACCATGACGCCGTCGCACGCCTCGATGATCTCGTCCAACCGCTCGATCGCGGCGGGCTTCTCGATTTTCGCCAGCAACGCCGCCTTGCCGCCGATCAGCTTGCGCGCTTCCCACAGGTCATCCGGACGCTGGACGAAACTGAGCGCAATCCAGTCGACTCCCTGATCGACCGCGAAGGTCAGGTCGCTGCGATCCTTTTCGGTCAGCGCCGCCATCGGCACGACGACGTCGGGGACGTTCAGACCCTTATTGTTGGACAGCGGCCCGCCGACCTCGACATTGGTGACGATCTTATTGTCGTCATGCTCAAGCACGCGCAGCACCAATTTCCCGTCGTCGAGCAGCAACCGCGCGCCCGATTCCATCGCCGCGAAAATCTCGCGGTGTGGCAGCTCGACGCGGGTCGCGTCGCCCGGCGTCTTGTCGCGGTCGAGGACGAACACACTATCGGTCTTGAGTTCGACCTTGCCGCCCTCGAACTTGCCGACGCGCAGCTTCGGCCCCTGCAGATCGGCGAGGATCGTGGTCGGGCGGCCATATTTCTTTTCGAGGCCCCGGATCGCCTCGATCACCGCGACCTTCGACACCTGGTCGCCATGGCTCATGTTGACGCGGAACGCGTCGGCGCCCGCTTCGAACAATTTGGCGATCATGTCGGCCGTGTTGCTCGCCGGGCCGAGCGTCGCGAGCACGCGAACCTTGCGGGAGCGCGGGGCTATGGCCTTGGTCATGCAATCCTCTTGCTTGTGCGCCTCTGCCTCTACCCCCTATCTCGGCGCGATCAACCTTGGAGCATACGAATGGATACGCTCGACACGATCGACGACGCCGCTGCCGCCGAGGCGTTTCGCCGGCTGGTGATGCACCTGCGCCACCGCAGCGACGCGCAGAATGTCGACCTGATGGGGCTCGCCGGATTCTGCCGCAACTGCCTCGGCGACTGGGTGGCGGAGGCCGCCGGGATCGACAAGGCGGCAGGACGCGAGGCGGTCTATGGCATGCCCTATGACGACTGGAAAAAGGCGCACCAGACCGCCGTCAGCCCCGACCAATTGCGGCGAATGGAAGAAAGCGTCGCGAAGAATGCGTGACGAATCGGATGCGTTCGGGCATCGCGCGCGCTTCAACGAAAATCCAATCAAGGGACTCCAATGAGCGACATCATCGCCGCCGACCAGCTTCGCCTGTTCATCGAACGCATTGAGCGGCTGGAGGAAGAGAAGAAGGCCATCGCCGACGACATCAAGGACGTCTATGCCGAAGCGAAGTCGAACGGCTACGACGTCAAGACGATGCGCGCGATCGTGCGGTTGCGGAAGATGGAGAAGCATCACCGCGACGAGGCGGAGGCGCTGCTCGACACCTACAAGGCGGCGCTAGGCCTTGCCTGAACGGCACGCCCGCCGATGATATTGCGGAAAGGTCAGATCGATGATCCCCACTCAGACTGACCTTGCCCGTCACCTGCTCGGCAAGGAAGACGCGGCGCTCGACGAGGAAGAGCGCAACGTCCTCGAGGACATCGTGCTCGGCACGCCGACGACGCGCGACGCGGCGGACGTCGCCGACGAACGCGCGACGTTCGGCGATCATCTGTCCGATCGTGTCGCCGCGGTCGGCGGATCGTGGGGCTTCATCATCGCGTTCACCGCGGTGCTGCTCGGGTGGATGCTGCTCAATTCGGACGTGCTGAAATATTTCGGACTGCAGTTCGATCCCTACCCCTACATCTTCCTCAACCTGATGCTGTCGACATTGGCCGCGGTGCAGGCGCCGATCATCATGATGAGCCAGAACCGTCAGGCCGCGAAGGACCGCGTCGCCGCCAGCCTGGACTATGAGACCAACCTGCGCGCCGAACTCGATATTCTGCGACTGCATCACAAGTTCGACAACTTGATCGTCGACCGGCTCGACCAACTGGAGGCGAAGATCGACCGGCTGGCGGGCGCGCCGGGCGACCGCACCGCCGCGTGAGCGAGCACCCCTACGACGCGATCGTCCTCGGCGCGGGGGCGGCCGGGATGATGGCGGCGGCGGTCGCCGGGCGGAACGGCAACCGCGTGCTGATCGCCGACCATGCCGACGAGCCGGGCAAGAAAATCCTGATTTCGGGCGGCGGGCGGTGCAATTTCACCAACGTCCACACCGCGCCTGACCGGTTCCTCTCGGCCAACCCGCACTTCGCGCGATCGGCGCTCGCGCGCTACACCCCCGCGGACTTCCTGGCGCTGGTCGATGGTTACGGCATCGCCTGGCACGAAAAGACGCTCGGGCAATTGTTCTGCGACGGATCGGCGCGGCAGATCGTGACAATGCTGCGCAACGAATGCGCTGGCGGCGGGGTGGATTGGTCTTTGGGGCGTCCGGTCGATGAGATCGATCATGCTGACGGGCGCTTCAGCGTGCGGTTCGGCCGCGAAACCGCGGTCGCGCCGAGGCTGGTGATCGCCACGGGCGGCCCGTCGATCCCGCAGATGGGCGCGACCGGCTTTGCCTATGACGTCGCGCGGCGCTTCGGCCTCAAGGTTGTCGAGCCGCGCCCAGCGTTGGTACCGTTGACGCTCGGCGGGGACGAGGCGCTGTTCAAGACCTTGTCGGGCGTATCGTCGGAGGTGATCGCACGTGCCGGCAAGGGCAGCTTTCGCGAGGCGGCGCTGTTCACCCATCGCGGGCTGTCGGGGCCGGCGATCTTGCAAGCATCATCCTATTGGCGGCATGGCGAGGCCGTCACGATCGACTTCACCCCCGACCGGCCCGATGGCTGGCTGGTCGAGCAGAAGCGCCTCCACCCGCGCATGGGCGTGCAATCGGTACTCGGCCAGGGGTTGTCGGGGCGTCTGGCGGAAGCACTGGCCGACCGCATCGGACTCAATGGCAACCTCGCCGACCTGACCGACAAGGCGTTGGCCGAGGCGGAAGCGCGGCTCGCGGCGTGGCCGTTCCATCCCAACGGCACCGAAGGCTTCATGAAGGCCGAAGTCACGATCGGCGGCGTCGCGACCGACGCGCTGTCGCAACAGACGTTCGAGGCGAAAGCGGTCCCCGGCCTCCACTTCATCGGCGAATGCGTCGACGTGACCGGCTGGTTGGGTGGCTATAACTTCCAGTGGGCGTGGGCGAGCGCGGTGGCTTGCGGAAAAGCCCTCTAGTACTCCTGCGAAAGCAGGAGCCCAGGGCCACAAGCCGTGTCGTTCGTGGCTCTGGGTTCCTGCTTTCGCAGGAACACGGGTTGAGATAGAGACGCCGCCAAAGTCTAACGAGGACCCAATGGCAGGCCATTCCAAGTTCAAGAACATCATGTATCGCAAGGGCGCGCAGGACAAGAAGCGCTCCAACCTGTTCTCCAAGCTGAGCCGCGAAATCACCGTCGCGGCTAAGATGGGTTTGCCCGATCCCGACATGAACCCGCGCCTCCGCGCGGCGGTCAACGCCGCCAAGGCGCAGTCGATGCCCAAGGACAATATCCAGCGCTCGATCGACAAGGCGACCAAGGGCGAGGGCGACAATTTCGAGGAAATCCGCTACGAGGCGTTCGGCCCCGGCGGCGTCAGCCTGATCATCGAAACGCTGACCGACAATCGCAACCGCACCGTCACCAACGTGCGCACAGCGATCTCCAAGAACGGCGGCAATCTCGGCGCGCCGGGATCGGTCAGCCATGGCTTCGATCGGATGGGCCTGATCAACTATCCGGTGACGGCCGGCGACGCGGATACGGTGTTCGAGGCGGCGCTCGAGGCGGGCGCGGAGGACGTGTCGTCGAGCGACGAGGGTCACGAAATCTGGACCGAACAGGGCAGCCTGCACGAAGTCGCCAAGGCGCTTGAACCGGTGCTCGGCGAGGCCGAAGGCGCGAAGCTCGCCTGGCGCCCGCAGACGATGGTCGAGGTCGATGAGGGCGACGCGGGGACGCTGTTCAAGCTGATCGACGCGCTGGACGACGACGACGACGTCCAGACCGTGTGGGGCAATTACGAAGTGTCCGACGCGGTGATGGAGAAATTGGGCTGATCATCCTGGGTCTCGACCCCGGGCTCGGCACCACCGGCTGGGGACTGATCCGCGCCGAGGGCAACCGGCTGTCGCATGTCGCCAACGGTCAGCTCAAGACCGATGCGAAGCAAAGCCTCGCGCGGCGCCTGTCGCACCTCGACAGCCAGCTCGCCGCGCTGATCGCCGATCACGCGCCGGACGCCGCCGCGATCGAGGAGGTGTTCGTCAACATGAACCCGCAATCGACGCTCAAGCTCGGCCAGGCGCGCGGCGTCGTGCTGCTGTCGGTGGCGCGCGCGGGGATCGAGCCGGGCGAATATGCCGCGCGGCTGGTCAAGAAAGCGGTGGTCGGGGTCGGTAATGCCGAAAAACCGCAAGTCCACGCCATGGTCGCGCGCCTGCTCCCCGGTATCAAGATCGTCGGCGCGGACGCGGCCGACGCGCTCGCGGTGGCGATCTGCCACGCGCATCATCTGGCGTCGGCGCGGCGGCTCGGCTGATTTTCGCTTCCCAAGGGGCGAGTGTTCCGCATATGTCCCCGCGATGATCGCGCACCTGAGAGGCCGCCTGGAAGCGACCGGCATCGACCACGCGGTGATCGATGTCGGCGGGGTCGGCTATCTGGTCGGCGCGTCGGCGAAGACGCTCGCCGCGATCGGTCCGGTCGGCGAAGCGGCGACCCTGTTCACCGAGATGCTGGTGTCGGAGGATTCGATCCGGCTGGTCGGCTTCGCCCGGCCGGACGAGCGCGACGCGTTCGTCATGCTGACCGGAGTGCAGGGCGTCGGCGCACGGGTCGCGCTGGCAATCCTGTCGGTGCTCGATCCGGCCGACCTTGCCCGCGCGGTGGCGAGCCAGGACAAGGCGATGGTCGCCCGCGCCAACGGCGTCGGTCCCAAGCTCGCCGAGCGAATCGTCCGGGAATTGAAGGACAAGGTCGGCGGCGTCATCCCCGGCACCGTCACCCCGGTCGCAGCGGCAAGCGGCGCGGCGCAGGACGCGGTATCGGCGTTGCTCAACCTCGGCTTCCGCCCCGCCGAAGCCAATGCCGCGGTCGGCGCGGCGGAGGAGGAACTGGGCGCAGGTGCTGGGCTGGATGCGCTGGTGCGGCTTGCGTTGCGGAAGGCAGCTCGCCCCTGATATTAGTGAACGGTTTGCCAACCTGTATCATATTGCCACAACACGTTGACGACAGGCGTTTACGCTTGCGTCAACTCGCTGCGATGCGTAGGGGCGCGCGGCCCGAGTAGCTGGGCAGGTTTGCGAGTTTTTGTGACATGAAATCGTTCCTTGTGGCGGTTGCGGCACTGGCCGCGGCGGTGGTTCAGCCGGCATCCGCGGCGACGCTGATCGACTATGACGTCTATGCGGCGGGCAGCGCGTATATTTCCGGCGGTTCGTACGGCGACATCGCCTCGGGCAGCTTCACCAACGCCAACGGATCGGGCGGCGGCAATTTCACTAGCCGCGTCGCGTCGAACAACGCGTTGACCGCCGATGCTCACACGCTGTCCGCCTATTTCGCTGGGCTGACCGCGACCGGCACGCTCACGTCGGGGCAATACACGCCGAACGCCGCGACTTTGGTCGGATCGACCAGCGGCATCAACGTCTTCACGATCGACGGCGCGCGCTGGTCGCAGCTTTACGCGCTGAGCTTTTCCGGGCTGGGTAGCGGAGCGATCGTCAATATCGTAGGCGGTGGGGATTATTCGAACTTCATCAACCTGAATTTCGGCGGCCTGGCTGCCGAAAACGTGCTGTTTAACTTTGTGGACGCCAGCTCGATCACGATGAACGGCTGGAATGTCGGCGGCACCGTGCTGGCGCCCGATGCCTTCCTGACGCTGCGCGGCGGATCGGTCGCTGGATCGGTGATCGTCGATGGTTTCCATTCGGAAGGCAGTACGATCGGCGGGCATGCCTTTACCGGGCTGGCCGCGACGACGGCGGTGCCGGAACCGGCAAGCTGGGCGATGATGATCGTCGGGTTTGGCATGGTCGGCGCTGCGCTGCGCCGCCGGCGCCGGGGAGCGATCGCCGCGCTCGCGGTCTGATCCGGCTTGTGCCATAGGGGCCGCATGACGCTCCCCGCTGGCCATTTCGCGATTTCTGACGGGGCCGCCCACTCTGCGATCCGCAGCGGCGTGTCGGGATGACGCGCCGGGCCACCTGCCAATGCGGCCAACTCGCAATCGCGTGCGAGGGCGACCCGGTGCGTGTGTCGGTGTGCCATTGCCTCGACTGCCAGAAGCGATCGGGCAGTTCGTTCGCGGCGCAGGCGCGCTTTCCGATCGAGCAGACGACGGTGAACGGCGAGTCGAAGCAATGGAGTCGCGGCGAGGCGACGTTCAGTTTCTGCCCGGAATGCGGATCAACCGTCTTCTATCACGCCCGCCCGTTCCGCGAAATGGTCGCGGTAGCGATTGGCGCGTTCGCCGAACCCGAATTTCCGTCGCCATATTACTCCGTCTATGAGGCCCGCAAGCACGCCTGGGTCGAGATCATGGGCGACGGGATTGAGCACTACGAATGACCGACGACAACCGCCTTCTTACCTCCGCCCGCCGCGCCGACGACGCCGACGCCGCGCTGCGTCCCAAATCGCTCGACGAGTTTGTCGGGCAGAAGGCGGCGCGGGAGAATTTGCGGGTGTTCATAGCGGCGGCGAAAGCGCGGGGCGATGCGCTCGATCACGTGCTGTTCTTCGGGCCGCCGGGTCTTGGCAAGACGACGCTGGCGCAGATCATCGCGCGCGAGATGGGGGTGGGGTTTCGCGCGACGTCCGGCCCGGTGATCGCCAAGTCGGGCGATCTCGCCGCGCTGCTGACCAATCTCGAGGACGGCGATGTGCTGTTCATCGACGAAATCCACCGGCTACAACCCGCCGTCGAGGAAGTCCTCTATCCGGCGATGGAGGATCGCGCGCTGGATCTGATGATTGGCGAGGGGCCGTCAGCCAGGAGCGTGCGGATCGACCTGCCGCGCTTCACGCTCGTCGGCGCGACGACGCGGCAGGGGCTGCTCACCACGCCGCTGCGCGACCGGTTCGGCATTCCGGTGCGGCTCAATTTCTACACGACCGACGAGCTCGAAAAGGTCGTCACCCGCGCGGCGACCCTGCTCGACCTGCATGTCGCCTCCGACGGCGCGCAGGAGATCGCGCGGCGGGCACGGGGAACGCCGCGCATCGCCGGGCGCCTGCTGCGCCGCGTGCGCGATTTCGCCAACGTCGCTGGGCACGCGACGGTCGATGCGCCGATCGCCGACGCCGCGCTGACAAGGCTCGAGGTCGACAAGCTCGGGCTCGACGCGATGGATAGGCGCTATCTGACGATGATCGCCGACATCTACAAAGGCGGACCGGTCGGGGTCGAGACGCTCGCCGCGGGCTTGAGCGAACCGCGCGACACGATCGAAGAAGTGATCGAACCATATCTGATCCAGCTCGGCCTGGTCGCCCGCACGGCGCGCGGGCGGTGCCTGAACGCTGGCGGCTGGAAGCATCTCGGGTTGAACCCGCCAGCGACGACGCAGGACGGATTATTCGACTAGGCTGAACAACGTCTCGACCGGCTTGCCGATCGCCGCCGCCAGCTTGAGCGCGAGCACGGTCGAGGGCACGAACACGCCATTCTCGACGGTGTTGATCGTTTTGCGGCTCACGCCCACGCGCTCGGCCAGCTCGGCCTGAGTCCAGCCGAGCCGCGCGCGCTCGTCGCGCAGCGTGTTGGTTAGAAGGTCAGGCATCCCTCAGCGCACGCCGCTCGAGCATACCAAAGCGCAACAGGGCGGCCGCGATGCCGACCGTCATCAGCACGTGGATCGTCTCGCGCGCGCCCATCGGCTCGAATAGCGAAAAGATGTAGAGAGCGATCGCCCCTGTCATAGTGAGCAGGAAGCCGAAACGGAATGCTTCTGCCCGGTTGGCGCGGGTGCTCTCGTCGTTCATAAGCGCCCGGACCTTGGCGCTTCGCAGCCAGAAGCCACCCGTGGCGAGCGCGAGCAAGAGGACGACCGACAGCGCCAGCCAGCCCCCGATCGCAACGCGATCCACTAGCCTGTTGGCTTCGCCGAGGCGGGTCCCGCTGAAATAGCTTGCCTGCTGCGCCAGAAAGATGAGCACCATAGCGGGGATCATGCGTGCGCGGCGACGGAGCAAGCGGTCGGCGGTTTCGGTATCGGTCATTATCACACCATTTGTAACTTATAGGTGACATGTAACCTTTGAGTTACAAAAGTGCAAGCAGTAATTTGGCGCAGGGGTTTGCCTCGCCGACCCTAGCGGGTAGGGACTTAACCATGACGGCCGCCGCAACCGATCAGCCCGTCGAAGGACGCTTCGACGGACGCGAGCACCGATTCCCGGTGCGCGTCTATTTCGAGGACACCGATCTGTCGGGCGTGGTCTATCATGCCAATTACCTGCGCTTCATGGAACGCGCGCGGTCGGACATGCTACGCCTCGTCGGCGTCGATCAGCGATACGTGATGGAGGCGGGGGGCGGCGCCTATGCGGTCTCCGAGCTTGCCATCAAATACCGCCTTCCCGCGAAACTCGACGATGCGCTGGTGGTTGTTTCGCGACTGACTCGTTTGCGCGCGGCAGCCGTGGTTATTCATCAGAGAGTCATGCGCGGACCGGAAATACTGGCTGAAGCGGAGGTGACGGCGGCGCTGGTCGCCCCGGACGGGCGGCCCAAAAGGCAGCCCGCCGAGTGGGCGGCTGCATATGAGAAACTGATCTGGAACGGGGACTGACGACGCAATGAACTGGAGTTTCGACCTCTCGCCGAACTCGACCTCGCCGCTGGCGCTGCTGCTCCACGCCGACATTGTTGTGCAGATCGTGATGGCCGGCTTGCTGATCGCGAGCATCTGGACCTGGGCGATCATCATCGGGTCGGCCGGCCGGCTGTCTAAAGCGCGCAAGGCGATCGGCAAGTTCGAGAGCGATTTCTGGAAGGCCGATGATATCGACGCGTTCTACAAGCGCGAGGGCGACAGCGATCTGGCCGTCGCCAAGGTGTTCGCGGCCGGCGTCACCGAATGGCGCCGATCGACCGCCGGCGGAATCGTCGATCGCGATGGCGTGCGCGAGCGGCTGGCGACGGCGATGGCATCGGCGGTCGCAAACGAGACCGACAAGCTGGCCGACCGGCTCAACATTCTCGCCACGGTCGCGTCGGCGGCACCGTTCGTCGGGCTGTTCGGCACGGTGTGGGGAATCATGACGACCTTCACAAGGATTGCGGCGTTGCAGAACACGTCGCTGGTGACGGTCGGGCCGGGCATTGCCGAGGCGTTGTTCGCGACCGCGATCGGGCTGTTCGCGGCGATTCCCGCGTTGATCGCCTACAACCGCTTCAGCCATGGTGTGAACCAGATCGAGGCGCGGTTGAATCGCTTCGCCGAAGGCTTTCATTCGACGCTGAGCCGGCAGTTGGAGGCGAAACGCTAGGATGGCGATGTCGCTCCCCTCTACTCGCGGCAAGGGCCGGCGCGCGCCGATGGCGGACATCAACGTCACGCCGCTGGTCGACGTGATGCTGGTGCTGCTGATCATCTTCATGGTCACCGCGCCGCTGATGACGGCGGGCGTGCCGGTCAATTTGCCCGATAGCCGGGCGAAGGCGCTGGAGCAGGACAAGAAGCCGGTGTCGATCTCGATCGAGCGCGACGGCACGATCTATCTCGACGAAAAACAGGTCAGCGAGGATGCGCTGCCCGATGCACTGTCGCCGATCGCGGCCAAGCGCGACGCCGAGGGCAAGCCGCCCCAGGTATTGCTGCGCGCCGACAAGGGCCTCGATTACGGGCGCGTAATGGCGGTGATGGGCGACCTCAACCGTGCCGGACTCAATCGCGTGTCGCTGGTTTCCAACTCGAAGACGGCGCGGTGACGGCGAGCGCCGCCTCGTCGTTCGATCGCCAGCGTGCGCTGGAATTCGGCGCGTCGGCGGCGCTCCATGCCGTGCTGCTTGTCGGGCTGTCCGTTGTGCTGCTCAGCCCGCCCAAGCCCCCGCCGCCGCCCGCTCCGATGGACGTGACGATCGCCGACGACGTCGGACTGGTCGCCGCCGCGCCCCAGAACCTCACGCCGCCGGCACAGAGCCGAGCGCCCGACCTCGGCAAGCCGGAGGATGCTGCGCCGTCCGCACCAGCGCCTGAAGTCGCCGAACCCGCGCCGCCCAAGCCACAGCCTGTTGCGCCGACCCTGCCCAAGCCGGCGGAGGTCGCAAAGCCACAGCCCAGGAAGCCCGCGCCGCCCAAGCCACAACCCGCCAAGGTTCCCGCTCGACCCGCGCCCTCGTCAAACCTCGCGAAGATCGTCGGCAAGGGGAGCGGTGCGACCCCCGGCGCAACCGCCAACCGCCCGCGCGGCTCGTCGCTCGGCGGGGTGATGAGCGGGCTAGGCACGACGCTGAACAATTCGAAGTCTACGACTCCGCAGGGGGCGGTTATGAGTCAGCAGGCCGCAATGGACATCGGCCAGAAGATCAAGCAGCAGGTTCAGCCCTGCGCCAACCGCCAGACCAATCCCGGCCCCGGCGCGGAACGTATCCGCGTGACGATCCGGTTGCGTATCAACCGCGACGGCACGCTTGCGGCTCGCCCGACAATCGAGGGGCATGACGGCGTCGACGGCGACAATGCCCGCTATCAGCGCCAGGTAGACGACCGTGCGATCGCGACCTTCATGGGCTGCCAGCCGCTGCGTGGATTGCCGCCAGACCTTTATGACGTTCCCAACGGGTGGAGCAATTTCCTGCTTCGCTACAAGCTGCCCGGATGATTGATATGACCCGACTTCCGTTTCTAGCTCTGGCCTTGCTGGCGCCCGCTGCCTATGCCCAAACCGTTCCCGCCCCGACGCCCACGCCGAGTCCCGGCGGGCTGGTGGTCGATGTCGAGGGCGGCATTTCCGCGCCGATGGGGATCGCGATCCCGCCGATGCCGGCCTCCGAGGTCGTTTCGACGCCGGCCGGTCCGACCGACGCGCTTGGGCGTCAGCTGGCCGAGGTAATTACCGGCGATCTCAAGAATTCGGGCCTGTTCAAGCCGCTGCCCGCCGGACAGTTGCTCAACGTGCCCTTCGCGGAGGCGACCTCGCCCAACTATACCGGCTGGAGCGCGGCGGGGGCGACGGCGCTGGTGCAGGGCTATGTCCGCTCGAACGGGAACGGCACGCTGACGGTCGGCTGTTATCTCTACGACACCGCGCAGCAGCGCGAGCTGGCGCGGCAAGGCTATGTCCTGCCGTTCGGCGAATGGCGCCGCGCCGCGCACAAATGCGCCGACATGGTCTATACGCGGCTGACCGGCGAAGGACCGTATTTCGACAGCCGCGTCGTCTATGTTTCGGAGACCGGGCCAAAGGGCAAGCGCGTCAAGCGGCTCGCGCTGATGGATCAGGACGGGTTTAACGGCCGCTTCCTGACCAACGGCCAGACGATCGTGCTGACCCCGACCCTGTCGCGTGACCAGACACGGATCGCGTATCTGTCGTATCTCGACAAGAAGCCGACGATCTATGTCTACGACATCGCGTCGGGCCGTCAGACCAAGCTTGTGACGGATGTCAGCCTGGCGTTCGCGCCGCGCTTTTCGCCGGATGGGCGCTGGATTCTGTTTTCGATGGCGCAGAACGGCAATACCGACCTCTACCGCATTCCATCGGGCGGCGGGCAGTGGCAGCGGCTGACCACGTCGCCGGGGATCGACACCGGCGGCAGCTATTCGCCCGACGGGTCGAAGATCGTGTTCGAGAGCGACCGCTCCGGCGCGCAGCAGCTCTACGTGATGAACGCGGACGGGTCGAACCAGCAGCGGATCAGCTTCGGGAACGGCCGCTATGCGACGCCGGCGTGGAGCCCGCGCGGCGACCTGATCGCCTTCACCAAGATCGGCGGCGGCTTCCATGTCGGGATCATGTCGCCCAGCGGCGGCGGCGAGAAGATGCTGACCGACGGCTGGCAGGACGAGGCGCCGAGCTGGGCGCCCAACGGTCGCGTCATCATGTTCTTCCGCTCGACCGAGGGGGGATCGGGGGTCGCGGATTTGTGGTCGGTCGATCTGACTGGGGTCAATGAGCGCCGCCTGCCCACCCCGTTCGACGGATCGGACCCGAGCTGGGGACCGATCCGCAGCGATTGATGTTTATGAAGCCAAAGAAGGAGGAACCGACAATGGCCACTACCACCACGAAGCTGATCCTGCTCGCCGCGCTCGCGGCGACCGCGGGATGCGCGAGCAAGCGGCCCAAGGTCCTGCCACCGACCGCCGGCGAGATGCCGGTCGATCCCAATGCCGGCGCCAATACCGGCGACACCGTCGTTCCCGGCAGCGCGCAGGACTTCCAGCGCTCGGTGATGAGCGACACGATCCACTTCGCGCTCGACATGTACGATATCGACGCGACCTCGCGCTCGATCCTCGACACCCAAGCGACGTGGTTGCTCAAATGGTCCGACCGCCGGATCACGATCGAGGGCCATGCCGACGAGCGCGGCACGCGCGAATACAATCTCGCGCTGGGTGATCGCCGCGCCAACGCCGCCAAGAACTATCTCGCGGCGAAGGGCATCAACCCGGCGCGGATCACCACGATCAGCTACGGCAAGGAACGCCCGATCGCTCTGGGCTCCGATGAAGCCAGCTGGGCGCAAAACCGCCGCGCGGTGACGATCGTGCTGCAATAATTACTTGATAGGTCAGATGGTTGAGGGCGGTGGCGCGACGGCGCTGCCGCCCTTTTCGATTCCGCTTGCGACTCGCCTTATTTCGATATAAATATGATATCATAATTAACGGGAGGGCCCCATGGCCACGCTTGCTTCGTCCGCTATCGATCGCCACGCCGCGCTGACATTGTCGCAGGAGCGGCCGGCATCGACGTCGAGCGGCTATCTGATGCTGTTCGTGATGCTGATCGCGATCGTCGTTGCGGTGTTCGGCGCGACTCAGATCGACCCCAACGCGGCGGTCGGCGTGCCGCTACTGTTGCTTGGCGCGCTGACCTTCGCGTTCGTCATGCCGGGTTTTTACATGCTCCAGCCCAACCAGGCCGCGGCGATCACGTTGTTCGGCAGCTACAAGGGCACCGACCGCATCACGGGCCTTCGCTGGATCGTGCCGTGGTACGGCAAGAAGAAGTTGTCGGTTCGCGCCAACAACATCATTTCGGACAAGATCAAGGTCAACGACCTGCGCGGCAACCCGATCGAGATCGCGGCGCAGGTAGTGTGGCGCGTCACCGACACCGCGCAGGCCTTGTTCGACGTCGATGACTACAAGTCGTTCGTGATGGTCCAGATCGAAGCGGCGGTGCGCACGATCGGGTCGCGCTATCCCTATGACGATTTCGAACATCAGGAAGTGACCTTGCGCGGCAATCACGACCAGGTCGGCGCCGAGCTTCGCCAGGAACTGATCGCGCGACTGGCGATGGCCGGGATCACCGTCGACGAATGCGGCTTTACGCACCTGGCTTACGCGCAGGAGATCGCTGGGGCGATGCTCCGCCGGCAACAGGCGCAGGCCGTGGTCGCGGCGCGTCAGACGTTGGTCGAGGGCGCGGTGGGAATGGTCGAAATGGCGCTCGACCAGCTATCCAAGAAAGGCGTGGTCGAACTCGACGACGAGCGTCGCGCGGCGATGGTCAGCAACCTGATGGTGGTGCTGTGCGGCGAGCGCGATACGCAGCCGGTCGTCAATACGGGTTCGCTCTACCAGTAGGCGATCCGGTGGCGGCTCCTCCCAAGAAAGCGTTCCCGCTGCGCCTCGATCCCGGCCTTTACGCCGCGATCGAGCGGGCGGCGGCGAGCGACCTTAGGAGCGTCAATGCCCAGGTCGAATGCCTGTTGCGCGAGGCGCTGGCCAAGCGCGGGGTAAAACTGGCGGATCCGGTGCGCGCCAAGCGCGGACGGCCGCCGAAGGAAGGTCACCGGGAATGATTGGACTGGCGATGATGATGGCGTTGGCGGCGCCCGCGGGCGAAGAAGTGACAATTCCCGGGCCGCAGGGGCCGCTCGCCGGGACCTATCAGCCTGCAGAAGGCAAGTCCGGCGGACCCGTCGTGGTGATCATCCCCGGATCGGGGCCGACCGACCGCGACGGCAACAATCCGCTCGGGGTCAAGGCGCAGTCCTACAAGTTGCTCGCCGAGGCGCTGGCAGAGCGGGGCGTCGCGAACGTCCGTGTCGACAAGCGTGGCTTGTTCGGCAGCGCGAAGGCCGTGGCCGATCCCAATGCGGCGACAATCGAGGGGTACGCCGCCGACGCACGCGGCTGGGCACAGTTCGCCGCAAAGCGGGCAGGCGCCAAATGCGCCTGGATCGTCGGCCATAGCGAAGGCGGGCTGGTCGCGCTTCAGGCGGCGCAGGATGCGACTGGAATCTGTGGCGTGATCCTGGTTTCGGCCCCCGGCCGTCCGATCGTTCAGGTGATGCGTACGCAGTTCAAGGCCAATCCCGCGAACGCGCCGATCCTGCCCGCGGCGCTGGCGATGCTCGACGCGGTCGAGGCGGGCAAGATGGTCGATCCGGCGACACTGCCGCCGCCCCTGCCGATGATGTTCCCCGTGGCCGTCCAGAAATATATGGTGGAGTTGGCCCGGTTCGATCCGGCCAGGCTGGCTGCCTCGGCACGCGTCCCGATTATCATCGTGCAGGGCGACAACGACCTTCAGGTATCGGTCGACGAGGACGCAAAGGTGATCGCGGCCGCGCAGCCCAAGGCGCGGATCGTCTTGCTGCCCGGCGTCAATCACGTCCTCAAGGTCGTGCCTGCTAATGACCGCGCCAGTAACCGGGCCAGTTACGGCAACCCCACCCTGCCGATCGCGCCAGGCGTGGTGGATGCGATCGCGGGAGCCGTAAAATGACCCGGCGCGATCCGAACGACTGGTTCGCGCCGAAACGCTTCGGCTACGGCGCCGGGAGGCCGATCGCGTGGCAGGGCTGGGCGGCGATCGGTCTCCACAGCGCGGCCTGCATCGCGGCAGCGGCGCTGTTTGTGCCGCGCCATATCGCTGTGTTCGTGGCGATCCTCGCGATCGCCACCGTGCCGCTGATCCTGGTCAGCGCACAACATACTCGTGGCGGCTGGAAATGGCGCTGGGGCGACGAATAGCCTCGATCAGCGCGCGGTCTTGCACTCGGTCGTCGGCGAAACGCTCACCTTGCCGTCCATATCGCGCACAAACACGCTGACGTCGCGGCAGCTCTTGCCGTCGACGCTGCGCGACGGACCATAGACCGCCACGGCGCGCTCGCCGTTGATCGTCGGGAGCGTCGCGACATCGGGGTCCGGCCTGACGATGCCCGTGCCGACCCCTTCAACGTCGGACGCAGGAGTGACCGACCAGTCATCGACGATATTCGGGGCAGGTGTTGGCGTGGCGATTGTTTTGGTGCGGACGATCTGCCGTTCTTTCGCCTTGGCCCGCGGCGCGGTCCGCATGGCTTTCGCGTCGATCGGCATGACCACGGCATAGTCGACGGCTGGAGGAGATGCCTTCAGCATGCCGCCAGCAACGAACAACAGGCCGAGCGCCAGCGATGCGCAGCCGACAAGGCCCATCACGCGCCACCACATCGAACCGCCACGCTCTTCGGCGGCATGCCCCATCGGGCGCGACGAACGGCGCAAACGGCTGCTTCGCATGGTGAAATGGAACTGCTTCGACCCGAAGCCGATCTCCACCTGTCGGTTGGTCATCGTCGCTTCGAACCGCTCGCCGAACGACGATGCGACGGGGCGGTGATAGACGACGGCATTGGTCATGGCCGGAGTTCCTCGCGACTCGGGTGCTGGAACCGGCAATGAGAGCGGACGTCATGGTTAACGGCAAGCGCGTTAACCTTTGTGTCAGCCGAGCGCTCGGTCGAGCATCTTAGCCAGCCGCAGCCCGCCGCGCTTCACCTCCAGCCGCACGGTTGGGACCAGCCGCTCGATCGTCGCATTGTCGAGCTTCGCCCGAGTCGGCGTCGGGCCGCATGGATCGCCGCCGACCGCGGTTGCGTAGGTCGCGTCGCGCGCGACTTGCCAGCTTTCGCGGCTCCAGTCGGTCACGCTGCCCGCGGCGATACGTGCGCGCTCGGCGGCGGGATAGCGGTGCACCAGGCTTGGCCCGGTCGAGATCGCGCGTTCGGCGAGATAGCCGTCCCAGATCGAATGCAGATTGAGCCGGCTGGCGGTGTAGGTGCCGTAATCGGCCTTCACGTCGTTGCCGCCCTTGTCGCCCTTTTCGCCCGCATGGAGCGGCTGGTGCAGGTCGCCGACGAAGTGGATCAGGAACACGAGCGCCCGGACTCGATCAGCCGTCGGCGCGTGCCGGTCGGCCAGGATCTTGGCGTCGCGGACGATCTGCGCCGACACGCAATTGCCGTCCTTGCAGGGTTCGACCAAATCGAACGGCTGGCAGATGTTGACGTCCTGATAGTGCCAGGGGCCGGTGTAATCGAAGGGGCGCTTGCCATCGGCGTCCTTGATGCCCTTGATGCAGTCCGCCCACACCGCGGCATCGTCGATCGTCCCCGCCTTGCATTGCGGCGTGCCGAGCAGTTTCTGCTGGCGCAGCAGCGCGAGAATGCGGGTGCGTGTCACTGGCTTGATATTGGCCCAGGCGATCTCCGCGATCGTCTGATGCCCGTATTCCCAATAGGCGCTGGCAGGCGATGCGACGACGAGCGCGGTCAGCGCGGCGAGGAGGGGGAGGAGGCGCTTCATGGCCTCGCGCCTACGCCCGTGTCACGCGGCGCTCAATCCTCGTCGTCATAGAGTGCGACGATCCGATCGCCGTCCGATCCGGCGCGGCCGCGATAGAGGCTGGCGGTGTTGAAGCTCCACGCCGCGTGGCCTTGCGCGTCGGTAACGATCACCCCGCCGGTGCCGCCCAGCGCCTTCACCTCGGCCATCACGGTGTCGGCAGCCTGTTGCAGGCTTTCGCCCAGGAAACGCACGCGCGCATTGATCTGGAACGCGACCGATTCGCGGATGAAGAATTCGCCCGCCCCGGTGCAGGAGACCGCCGCCCCGCGATCGTCGGCATAGGTGCCCGCGCCGATCAGCGGCGAATCGCCGATCCGGCCCCAACGCTTGCCGGTGACGCCGCCGGTCGAGGTCGCGGCGGCGATATGTCCCGCCTGGTCAAGCGCGACCGCGCCGACCGTGCCGTATTTCATGTCGACGTCGAACTTGCCGCCATTCGCCAGCAATTCGTCGAGCTGGCGGCGGCGTTCGGGCACCGCGAACCAGTCCGGGTCAGCCTGCTCGATGCCGTGTTCGCGGCTGAACGCGTCCGCGCCCTCGCGGCCGAGCAGGACGTGCGCGCTCTTCTCCATCACCGCGCGGGCGAGCGTGACCGGGTTCCTGGTTGCGGTCACGCCCGCTACCGAACCGGCGCGCAGGTCGCTCCCATCCATGATCGCGGCGTCGAGTTCGGTCTTGCCTTCGAAGGTAAAGGCCGAGCCGCGTCCGGCGTTGAAGTGGGGGTCGTCCTCCAGCACGCGGACAGCGGATTCGACTGCGTCGAGTGACGAGCCGCTGCGGGACAATATCCCCGACCCCGCCTCGAGCGCGCGGTTCAGTGCGGCGCGTAAGGCAGTGTCGGTTTCAGGCGAGGTCTGGCTGCGGGCGATCGCGCCGGCGCCGCCGTGCACGACTATCGACCAGCGAGGGGAGGGGTCGGTCATGGCGGCGAGCGGTAGCCCCGCCCGGGCGACGCCGCAATCCGATCAGCGGACGCAGCCAGTTCATCTCGCGCCCGATCAGGTAGAAGGCCCAGCACCCGGCAACCGTCGCCGGGACGAGGATCGCGAACTCTGCCGCGGCGCCGATTCCGAGCGGTTTCAGCGCGAATTCGCCAAGGACGATCACGGTTTGATGGATCAGGTAGAAGGGAAACACCGCTTCGGTCAGCATGGGACGGATGGCGGCATCGCGGTTGAGATAGCGTTCCGCGAGGCCGATCAGCGCCGCGACCGCCGACCAGCTTTGCAACTGGTGCGCGACGAGCATGATTTCGCCGAGCCATTGCGGTGGATACAGGTCGCCGGGATAGGTAAGTTCGACCCCCGCGCCGACCGCATAGCTCGCCACCGCAAGCGCGGCCGCCGGTTTCCACCATCGCACCAACCCGGCCATCACTGGCTTGGACCGGGCAAGCCCGAACCCGAACAGGAAAGCGGGGAAATAAGCCAGATGCGCGACGCCGTCGTGGATCAGATCCTGGCTGTCGCTCCAGCGGTGGAAGAACACGACCTGGCTGAGGACCAGATAGACCGCCGGGATCAACAGCGCGCGCCATCCACCGAACGCTGCGTCGAACCACGCCTGAAGCCTTGCCGGGCGCGGCAAGACAAGCAGCAGCGACAGCGCGGCGGTATAAGTGAACAGATAGCCGACGAACCAGAGATGGTTCCACGTTGGCAGTCCGACGCCGTCGATCGCGGCAAAAGCGAAATAATCGTGGAGCAGGAAGTAACCGAAGTCGCGCGTATATCCGTGCTGCGTCACCAGTTCGACCCAGCTTTGCGGCGGCACCATCACGACGACGCCGAACAGCAGCGGGATCAGTAACCGGCTGGCGCGGCTGGTCATGAATCGCCCGACGCCGCCCGACTTCGCGAACAGCGCGCGGCTGGCATAGCCGGAGACGACGAACAGCAGCATCAACCGCCATGGATTGGTGATCAACATCGCCACCGCCAGCCCGTCCACTGGCTGCGCGGTCTTCACGTGGAAACCCCACGGCGTGAACACCATTGCGGTATGATAGAGAATCAGGACCGCGAACGCGCCGATGCGCAGCCAGTCCATGCCGTAATGCCGTTCCATCGCCATGGCATGTAATGGATCGGGGTGGGATAGCTAGGCTTGCGAGGCCGGGATGGCGGTGGCCGGCGCGGGCCGAGACCGCCTCGGCGCTAAGCCGACCAACGGGCGCAGCCATGCGACTTCGCGGCCGATCGCGTAGAATCCGATGGAGAATCCGAATGTGCCGAGGAGCAGCAACACGAACTCGGCGAACGGGTCGAGGCCCCATGGCAGCGTCAGCCAGGCCAGCAAAATGATCGCCGGATGGTGCGCGATGTAGAGCGGGAATACCGCCTCCGCGAGCGTCGCGCGCCAGCGATTATCGCGATTCAAATGTCGATCGGCGAGCTGGAACAGGATCAGGATCATGCTCCACGCCATTGCGATGCGCGACACGCGATCGAGCATCATGACGCCGTGCGGCGGCATATGGCGCCCGGCATAATCGAGTTCGACCCAGGTCACAATCAGCCCTGATACGATGGCTAGCACGATCGCTACGCGTTGGGACCGCGCGATCGCAGGCCATAGTGCGGTGCCCTTCCCTCCGAGTGCGAACCCGAACAGGAAGATCGGGAAATAGAGAAAATGCGCGTTCCAGTCGGTGAACAGGCCCTGTTTTTCGGGGACCACGAACATCACCGCAAGCTTAGCCAGAGCTAGTGCGACGACCGGTACCCAGACCAGCCGCGCTCCCTTCGCCAGCCAATTGCCCGCCAGCGTGAACCGCTCGGCGCTCCACCTGCGCATCGCGAGCAGCCCGGCAAGCGCCATCGTATAGGCCCAGAGATAAGCGACGAACCAGAGATGTTCCCAACTCGGAAAGGGCGGGCCATAGGTCCGCGTCACGTTCCAGTAATCGCGCAGCCAATAGTGGATCAGCCCGGCGGGATATCCGGCGATCTTCGCGCGCACCCACGTCTCCGCCGGGATCAGCGCGACCATCGCGACCGCCCAGGGAATGAGCAGCCGCCGGTTGCGCGACGCGACGAACGGCCCCGGCGCGCCCGATTTGTCGAACAGCTTGCGGCTGGCATAGCCCGACACCCCGAACAGCAGGGGTAGCCGCCATGGTGTCAGCAACGCGAGCGGAACGATCAGCTGCGGATAGGTCGTCGGCGACTTGATCACCCAGTCCCAGGTCGAGAAGACCATCGCGACATGGTACACGATCAGCAGCCCGAACGCACCGATGCGCAGCCAGTCTAGGCCGTAATGGCGGGAGGATGTCGGGCTGATCATGATCCTGATCTGGATCAATAGCGTGGGCGGCTCACCAAATCGTTGACGCTTGCCTTGGCGGTGACGCGCGACAGGCGTATAGGCACGGCTATGTCAGTCCGTCCCTGGCGCGACATCACGCGCCGTCAGAGCCGCCAGATCATGGTCGGCAACGTCCCCGTCGGCGGTGGCGCGCCCGTTACCGTGCAGACGATGACCAACACGCCAACCAGCGACCCCCGCGCGACGATCGACCAGATCCGCCGTTGCGAGGATGCCGGCGTCGACATAATCCGCGTGTCGTGTCCCGACACCGACAGCACCGCCGCGCTCGGTCAGATCGTGCGCGCGGCGCGCGTGCCGATCGTCGCGGACATCCATTTCCACTACAAGCGCGCGCTGGAGGCGGCGGATGCCGGCGCCGCGTGCCTGCGCATCAATCCGGGCAATATCGGGTCGGCGGAGCGCGTGAACGAAGTGGTCAACGCCGCCAAGGCCAATGGCAGCGCGATCCGGATTGGGGTCAATGCGGGGAGCCTGGAAAAAGACCTGCTCGAAAAATATGGCGAGCCGTGCCCGGAGGCGTTGGTCGAAAGCGCGCTTGATCACATCAAGCTGCTGCAAGATCGCGACTTCCACGAATTCAAGGTGGCGGTGAAGGCGAGCGACCTGTTCCTCGCGGTCGCCGCGTACCAGCAACTCGCCGAAGTGGTCGACTGCCCCCTGCACCTGGGCATTACCGAGGCGGGCGGGTTCGTCGGCGGGACGGTCAAGTCGTCGATCGGGATCGGCTCGCTGCTCTGGTACGGAATCGGCGACACGATCCGCGTTTCGCTGTCGGCCGAGCCCGAGGACGAGGTGCGCGTCGGGTTCGAGATCCTGAAGGCGCTCGGCATCCGCAATCGTGGCGTGCGCGTCGTGTCGTGCCCGAGCTGCGCGCGGCAGGGCTTCGACGTGATCCGCACCGTCCAGGCGCTGGAAGAACGGCTCCAGCATATCCGCACGCCGATGTCGCTTTCGGTGCTGGGTTGCGTGGTCAACGGGCCGGGCGAAGCGCGCGAGACCGATATCGGCATCACCGGCGGCGGCAATGGCAAGCACATGGTCTATCTGTCGGGCGTCACCGACCACCATGTCCAGGACGCCGACATGATCGAGCACATCGTTAAACTGGTCGAAGCCAAGGCGGCGGAGATCGAGGCGAGCGATCAGGCGCAGGCGGCGTGAAAGCCGACCTGCCGACGCTCAAGCGCAAATCGGTCGCGACCGGCGCGGCGGCGACGGGGGCCGAAAGCGTCGGTGCGCTGGCGGTCGGCTTCTTCTCGCTGGGTGTGCTGGCGGCGGGCGCGGTTGCGATCGGCGCGGTCGCGGTCGGGCGGCTGTGGATCGGCGACGCCCGGATCAAGAAGCTGCGAATCGACGAACTCGACGTGGGCACGCTGACGCGCCACGACGACGAGCAGTAAGCGGGGCGTTAAGCATCCCGATAAAGCGGGCTGCAAGTGGTGGCCGGCTACGGCGCGCCGATGAAATTCGCACTCCTCGCCGTCACGATGATGGGCATCCTGGTCGGCCTGTTGCTGCCCGGCGCCAAGCCAAAGGCCGCGCCGCAACCGGCGCTTGCCGCCGTCGCGACCGCCGATCAGCCGCGCGAGACGGTATTGGAACGCGAGGATAACGGTCACTTCTTCACCGTCGCCGACGTCAATGGCGAGCCGATCAAGTTCGTCGTCGATACCGGCGCGACCACCGTCGCCTTGACTCAGGACGATGCCCGCCGCGCGGGTGTCAAGTTCGACCCCAGCCAGTTCGACGTCGTCGGGAGTGGCGCGTCCGGCGCGGTGCGCGGACAGCAAGTGTTCCTCAACGACGTGGTGCTCGACGGCAAGCGAGTCAGCGGTATCCATGGGCTGGTGCTCGAGGGGCTCGGCATCTCGCTGCTTGGCCAAAACTACCTCAGCCATGTCGATATATCGATCGTCGGCGACAAGATGGTCCTCAAATAGTCCAGGCATCGGACCACTCGCCCAGCTTGTGATTCCATAAGGAGGAGAGCGGGTGACGGGCGCATCGCCGCCCGCTATCGCGCCGGGATGAGCCGCCGCGCCCCGTCCCAAGCTCTGGTCTTCGCGGCCGCGGTGCTCGGCATCGCGATCTTCTCGTCGATGGACGCCGTGATGAAGGTGCTGACGCTCCAGATCGGCGCGTTCACCACCCTGTTCTGGCGCACGATGGCGGGGATCGTGTTTACCGGCGCGATCTATCTTCCGGCGCGCAAGGGCTGGCCGTCGCGGCCGGTAATGCGCGTCCATTTGATCCGCGGCGCGGTGTCGGCGGTGATGGCGGTGACCTTCTTCTGGGGGCTGGCCAAGATCCCGATGGCGCAGGCGATCGCGCTGGCCTTCATCGCCCCATTGCTGGCGCTGTTCGGGGCGGCGTTCGTGCTCAAGGAGCGAATCCCGCCGCGCGCTGTTATCGCCTCGCTGATCGCGTTCGGCGGGGTCGGCGTCATCATGCTCGGCCAGGCCGCGACCGCGCCGTCGCCGGATCAGTTTCGCGGCACGATCGCGGTGCTGCTCTCGGCGATGTGCTACGCCTACAACATCGTGCTGATGCGGCAGCAGGCTCTAGTCGCGGGACCGAGCGAGGTGGCGTTCTTCCAGAGCGTGATCGTCGGCGTGATCTTCGCCTGTTTCGCGCCATTCTTTGCGGCGGTGCCCGATATGCGGCACGCCCCCGCGATCGTACTGGCGGCGGCGCTGGCGACGGTGTCGCTGCTGATCCTTGCCTGGGCCTATGCGCGGGGCGAGGCGAACTATCTGGCGCCGACCGAATATACCGGGTTCATCTGGGCGGCCTTGTGGGGCTGGGTGGTCTTTCATGAGCCGGTCGCGCCCTATACGCTGACCGGGACGGCGATGATTATCGCCGGTTGCCTGGTCGCCGCGCGCAAGCGTGACGTCGAAAATGTGGAGGCCGCGTTTTGACGCTGACGATCCGTCCCGCCAAGCCTGGCGATGCTGCGACCGTGCTGCATTTCGCGAAGGAGCTCGCAACTTACGAGCGCGAACCGGATGCGGTCGTGACCACTGAGGCGATGATGCACGAGGCGCTGTTCGGCGAGAAACCGATGGCCGAGGCGCTGATCGCGGAGGTCGACGGCGCGGCGGTCGGATTCGCGGTGTTCTACCACAACTTTTCGACCTGGACGGGGCGTAAGGGGATCTGGCTCGACGATCTCTATGTCACGCCGGAGGCGCGGGGATCGGGGGCGGGCAAGGCGCTGCTCCGGCATCTCGCGGGCATCTGCCTCGACCGCGATTGCGCGCGGTTCGAATGGTGGGTGCTCGACTGGAACGAGCCAGCGATCGGCTTTTACCGCTCGATCGGCGCCGAGGCGATGGATGAGTGGACCGTGCAACGCGTCAGCGGCGACGCGCTGGCCAGACTCGCCGGACGCGGCTGATGGCGGCGGATCAGGGGCTGATCGACTGGGTGGCGGAAGCGATGGAGCCGATCGGCTCGGTCACCAAACGCGCGATGATGGGCGGAGCGACGCTGTATGTCGACGGCACGATCTTCGCGATCATCAGTCATGACGACGTCTTGTGGTTCAAGGCCGACGCCGAAAGCGATGCGGTGTGGGACGACGCGGGCTGCGAGCGCTTCACCTTCGAGATGAACGGCAAGAGCGGGTCGATGAACTATCGCCGCGCGCCCGACGATGTCTATGACGATCCCGACGAACTGCTCCGCTGGGGGCTGATCGGGCTGGACGCGGGGCGGCGCGCGCCGGCGAAGAAGCCGAAGAAGAAACGCTGATCACTTCGTTTGGGCGGGCAAGCGGTCCAGCGTTTCAACCGTAGTCGTGGTCCGCTCGGTCTCGCCCGGTTCGCGGGTCACGAGCGTGGTGGTTACGGTCCGGCGCCGGACGCGGCCGGCGGCATCGGTGTCGAACGCCACCTTGACCGTGCCGACCACCGTCATGGCTGCGCGCTGTCGCAAGGCATCCGCCAGCGTCACAGGCTTCCGCATTATCGTGCCGATGGCGACATCGGCATCCGCGCGCTCCCGGCGATAGGCGTCGGCGTCGATCGCTAGGTCCACCGTATACCGGGAGCCTTCCGGTCCTATCGCGACGCGGTGAAGCGGCGACGCGGCCAGCGTGCCCGGATAGCGATACGGGACACCATCACCGACATCGCCCCAAAGGTCGAAGCGTTCGGCGATCGCCAGCGCCGATTGCGGGTCGCAATCGACCTTATACGCCGTCCAGCTAAAGCCCCATTGGCCGCACGCCGCGCGCGTCATCTTAAATCGCTTCAACCAGGGATCGGCCCGAGAGGCGAGTTCGTCTGCGTTGAGGAGCAGCGTCGGCCCCGCGCGCGGACGGAACACACGGAAGGGCAACAACCAGTTTCGCGCACGGTCGTCGTCGGTCGATCCGGAGGGGTTGTCATATTCGAGTTCGATACCGTCGTCGCGCACGGCAACCACGCGCTCCAGCACCGTATCGCGATCGAACGACGAACTCGTTGACTTGTCGTCGGCAGTCTTTTCGGCGCTGGTGCGCTCTAGGCGCAACTCATAGGTGCCGCCCGCCGGCTGCGCGAGGAGTAACGCGACAACCGGGGTAATGGCGACGGAGAGGTGTGGCGGCATGGCGTATCATCGCGCGGCACCGCGGCTCGCGCAATCCACTCGTCCCATCGCCTTCGTCAGGCGGCGCGCGCCGTCATGCCGCCTTGGCCTCCTTCGCCCGTTCGATCGCTTCCAATACGATCCGCCGGGCGTCGGCGGCGTCGCCCCAGGTGCCGACGCGCACCCATTTCTCCGCCTCCAGGTCCTTATAGTGGGTGAAGAAATGCTCGATCTGCTGGAGCACGATCGAGGGCAGGTCCTGGCGTTCGCCGACGTCCGAATAATAGGGGAAAGTGGTGTCGACGGGGACGCAGATCAGCTTTTCGTCGCCGCCCGCTTCGTCTTCCAGGTTGAGCACCCCGATCGGCCGCGAGCGCACCACGCAGCCGGGAACGAACGGGCTGCGCGCGATCACCAGCGCGTCGAGCGGGTCGCCGTCCGGGCTCAGCGTGTGCGGCACGAAGCCGTAATTGGCCGGATAACGCATCGGCGTGTGGAGGATGCGGTCGACGAATAACGCGCCCGATTTCTTGTCGAATTCATACTTCACCGGTTCGCCGCCGGTCGGCACTTCGATGATGACGTTCAGGCTTTCCGGCGGGTTGTCGCCAACCGGGATCAGGTCGATATTCATGTTTCTTCCTCAAAAGGATGTTTGCGGCATCCTCTCCTGGCCGCCCCGTCAGCGCGGGGTCAGCAGCCGATCCAGCCCGGTTTCTCCGGCGCCGGTCTTGACGAAGTGCGGATAGCGCAAGCCCCCGTGATAGTCGATGCTGATGCTCTTCACTTCCTCGCCGGCCTTGATCAGCAGCACGATCGGCGCTGTCGAACCCTTCGCGTCGCTCACCGCGTTGCGTAGCCGGTCGTCGTTATAGGCGAGGCCGTTGACCGCGACGATCGTGTCGCCGAGCGTCAATCCGGCGTTGAACGCGGGGCTGCCCCAGCGCACCGAGGACAGCGATCCGTCGGCGCCCACGGTCAGTCCCAGCGAATAACTGAGATCGGCCACTCGGCGCGAGCGTTCGGCCTGGCGGCCGGTGGGGCTCTGTTGATCGGTATAGACGAGCTTGTAGCCGTTGCGTTCGAACCCGCCGAGCGGGGCCGGCTGGCCGGTCTCGGTCAGCCGCTTGGTGAGCAGGCCGCGCCAGTCATAGGGCTGTATGCTGTTGAGCGTCGCGACCACATCGTCGAACGTATAGGTCACTTCGCCCCAGTCGCCGTCGTTGATCCCGAAGAACGCCTTGGCGAAATCGTCGAGTGATTTGGTCCCCTTCGACTGCTCGCGCAGGATCGAATCGACCTCCATCCACACCAGCAGGCCTTCGTTGTAATATTCCTCGCCGCGCTGATAGTCGGTCCAGCCCATCGGCTTGCGGTTGGACATGATCGGGCTGTTGGTGGTGTCGATCATCGGCCGCCAGTTGCGCCCCGGCGTGTTGTCGAGGTTGGCGGCGATCATCGCGTACTGGTCGAGCGTGTCCTGCTTGCTGACGAGGCCGCTGCGCGCCTGGAGCACATAGCCCCAGAATTGCGTCTGGCCCTCATAGACCCAGAGCAGGCTGTCGCGCATCGGGTAGCGGTAATCGGGCGTCCACAAGTCCGCGCCGCGGCGGAACTTGCCGTCCCAGCTGTGCGTGTATTCGTGCGGGAAGACGTTGCGCGCCGACGGGTTCGTCGCCCAGTCGGTGAAATAGCCGAGCCGCGTGCCGATTTCGGTAGACCGGTGATGCTCCAGCCCGATCCCGCCCAGCTCGTTCGAGATAGAGACCAGGAATTCGTAATGGTCGTAGTGCTGCGCGCCGAACAGTTTCACCGCCTGATCGACCATGCGCTTGTGGGCCGCGATCATCTCCGGCGTCGCGGCGTCCAATTCCTTCTGGTTGTCGGCGAAGACGTTCATGTTGACGCGATCGCTGAGCGCCCATTTCTTGTAATACCGCCCGGCGACGATCGGTGAATCGATCAGGATCTCGTAGTTGGTCGGCTCGTAGGTGTAGGTCGATCCGGCTACCTTGGCGTTGAGAGCCGACGCTGCGCTCCAGCCTTCCGGATACTTCACCGTCAGCTTCACCGGAATCTGCCGGACGAAATAGCCCGCAGGATAGAAACTGGTCACGATCGGCTGCAGACTCATCATGTTGGGGGTGACGAGGGTGCGGCCCTGATCGGCGCGAGTCGCGGTCAGATACTGGAAGCGGACGTCGATTGCCTTGACGCCCTTCGGAATGTTGAGGTGGAAGGCGTAGACGTCGACCGGATCGCGCGTCCACGGAATCTCCCTGCCGCCGGCGCTGACTTTCAGGCCCGCCATCTTCTCGATCTCGTTGCGCGGCGTGTGGCCGCCCGGCACCCATTTGGGGAACAGGATCACGAAATCGCCGGTCTTGGCGACGGGGATCGTCTGCTTGATCGAGTATATGCCGCGCGCGGTGTCGGTCGCGTCGATGTCGATCGTCATGGTGCCCGGATAGGGCATGTCTGCGGCCGCCGGGATCGTGTCGACGACAGGCACCGGCTGCGGCTTCGAGTTGTTTGCCTGGCCATAGGCGACGGTGGCGGTGGCGGCGAGAAGGAGAGCGAACGCGGCGCGGCGGATCATGGGCAGGAAACCTCTTGCGGGTTGCGACAGACCCGCTGTCCTACGGCTGCGATACACCGGCGTCCACCCTCAGCCGCCGCCCAAGGTGTTGATGGTGAACGCGAGGATGCCCAGGTTGAAGACGAATGCCGCCAGACATTGGCCGAGCGTCACCATCCGCATCCGGCGCGAATTGATTTCGATGTCGCTGGTCTGGAACGTCATGCCCAGCGTGAAGCTGAAATAGATGAAGTCCCAGTAATCGGGCTCCTTGCAATCGGGTATGTCGAGGCCGCCGGTATCCTTTCCGTCGCCGTCGCAATCCGAATAATAGAGATGCGCGTAGTGCAGCGCGTAGATGATGTTCGAGAACAGCCAGGCGAGGATCAGGGTCACAACGACCAAAGCGACCGACCAAAGATCGTGCTGATCCTTGGCCTGCAATTCCTTGGCGACCGACACCAGGATGACGACCATCGTGACGCCGGTGATCGCGAGCAGGCCGGTGCGGTTGGCGTCGTTGTCCTGCGCGGCCTTGCGCATCGACTTCGCGTTGCCGCCGCGCAGCAGTGGCAGGATCGCGATCAGGAACACGGCAGATGCGACGTCGAACGCTGCCATCGTGCCTCGTCCCCAGCCGAGCGGCGGGATCGCGACGATCAGGCCGATCACCAGGACCGCGAGGAACAGCAGGAAGCGCGGTGGGGCGATCCGCTTGCCCAGGTTCATGGCCATGACGAGAGGCTAGCGCAGGCCCGCATGCTCTACTAGAGAGCGCCGCCAATATGGCGCGCATCGAAACCCCCAAGAGAATCCGCGGAACGCAGGACATTTTCGGCGACGAACAGCGCCGCTTCGCGCGCGTGCTCGAGGCGTTCGAAAAGGTGCGCCGGCTATACGCCTTCCAGCGCGTCGACTTGCCGGTGTTCGAGGACACGCAGGTCTTCGCGCGCTCGATCGGCGAGACGACCGACGTCGTGTCGAAGGAAATGTATTCGTTCGAGGATCGTGGCGGCGATTCGATCACGCTGCGGCCGGAATTCACCGCGGGGATTTGCCGCGCGTATCTGACCGAGGGATGGCAGCAATATGCGCCGCTCAAGCTGGTCACGAGCGGGCCTGTGTTCCGATACGAGCGCCCGCAAAAGGGACGCTATCGCCAGTTCCACCAGATCGACGCCGAGGTGATCGGCGCGGCAGAACCGGCGGCGGACGTCGAACTCCTCGCGTTTGCGGACCAGTTACTCAACGAACTGGGTATCGCGGATGGCGTGACGCTCCAGCTCAACACACTGGGCGATGCGGAGACGCGCGACGCTTGGCGCGGGGCGCTGGTCAGCCATTTCGAGAAGCATCGCGGCGAGCTGAGCGAGGACAGCCTGGTCCGGCTCAACAAGAACCCGATGCGCATCCTCGACAGCAAGGACCCGCGTGATCGCCCGATCGCGGATGCGGCGCCCGACATCGACACACACCTGACGAGCGAGGCGGGCGCGTTCTTCGAGGCGGTGACGAAGGGCCTGGATGCCGCGGGCGTGAAATGGACGCGCAACGCGCGGCTGGTGCGCGGGCTCGATTATTACCGCCACACTGCGTTCGAGTTCGTCACCGACCGGCTCGGCGCGCAGGGCACCGTGCTCGCGGGGGGGCGTTATGACGGCCTCATCGAAGCGCTCGGCGGGCCGCACACCCCAGGCGTCGGCTGGGCGGCCGGGGTCGAGCGTCTGGCGATGTTGCTGGACGAGCCGGCGGTCGGCCAGATCGAAGCTGTCGTGATTCCGATGGGCGATGCGGCCCAAGTGCGCGCGATCGGCGTGGTCGCGAGTCTCCGTCGATCGGGCGTCAGCACGGATATGGCGTTCAAGGGCAACATGAAGCGGCGGCTGGCAAAGGCCAACGACGCCGGTGCCACCTACGCTCTGATTCTCGGTGATGACGAGCTTACAGAGAATAAGATCGTGGTCCGCAACCTCGTCGAGGGCAAGCAGGCGAAAGCGTCTCTGGGTTCGATTGGCAATGTCCCGCTGTCATTGCTGTGGGTGATGGACACCGATGTCGTTCAACCCGGCGATAGCTATGTCGGCGACCTGCTGCTCGGTCATAAAGAATGACCTCGATCTCCCCCCAACGGATCGCGCAGATCGAGGCGCGGCGGGACGAGCTGGGCGCGCTGATGGCGACTGGTGACCTGTCGGGCGAGCGTTTCGTCCAGGTGTCGAAGGAATATGCCGAGCTCGAGCCGGTCGCGAAGGCGGCGGGCGAGGTGCGGCGGCTGCGCGCCGAACTCGCGACGCTCAGCCACATGGCCGAGGACGACGCGTCCGACGGTGACCTGAAGGCGATGGCGCGCGAGGAAATCGAGGAGATCCGCGAGCAGCTCCCCGCGGCCGAGCGAGGCCTCGCGCTTGCCTTGCTCCCGCGCGATGCCGCCGACGAACGCGCGGCGATGCTCGAAATCCGCGCCGGGGTGGGCGGCGACGAGGCGGCACTGTTCGCGGGCGATCTGTTCCGCATGTATCAGCGCTATGCCGAGGCGCAGGGCTGGCGGGTCGAATTGATCTCCGCCTCCGCCGCCGATGTCGGTGGCTATAAGGAAGTCGTCGCCTTGGTCGAGGGCAAGGGCGTGTTCGCCAAGCTGAAGTTCGAAAGCGGCGCGCACCGCGTCCAGCGCGTGCCCGCGACCGAAAGCGGCGGGCGCATCCACACCTCCGCCGCGACCGTCGCGGTGATGCCCGAAGCCGAGGAAGTCGACGTGCAGATCGACGAAGCCAAGGATTTGCGCATCGACATCTACCGCTCTTCGGGGCCGGGCGGGCAGTCGGTCAACACCACCGACAGCGCGGTGCGGATCGTGCACATTCCCTCGGGGCTGGTGGTGATCCAGCAGGATGAAAAGTCGCAGCACAAGAACAAGGCCAAGGCGCTCAAGGTGTTGCGGACGCGGCTGTACGAGGCGGAGCGTGAGCGGCTGCACAACGAACGGGCGGGCGCGCGCAAGTCCATGGTCGGGTCGGGCGATCGCTCGGAACGCATCCGGACGTACAATTTCCCGCAGGGGCGCGTGACCGACCACCGCATCAACCTGACGCTCCACCGCCTGCCCGAAATCCTGGAGGGCGACATGGACGAGTTGATCGGCGCGCTGATCGCGGAGGACGAGGCCGAGCGGCTGGCGAGCCTTGAGGGTTGAGACGGTGCGGCAGGCGCTCGCCGCCGCCGCGACGCGCCTGGGATTTTCGGAGACGCCGCGCCTGGATGCCGAACTGTTGATGGCGCATGCGCTGGGCGTTGGCCGCGAGCAACTCCTGTTGCGTCACCTGGACGATCCGGCGCCCGCGACCTTTGCCGCGCTGATCGAGCGACGTCTTGCGCATGAGCCGGTCGCCTACATCACGGGCAGGCGCGATTTCTGGAGTATCACGCTTGCCGTCGGTCCCGGCGTATTGATCCCTCGGCCCGATAGCGAAACGCTGATCGAGGCGGCGGTCGCGCATTTCACCGGGCGCCCGCCCGCAATGGTGATCGACCTTGGCACCGGACCGGGGACGTTGCTGCTCGCGGCGCTGGCGGAGTGGCCGGAAGCTCGCGGGGTCGGGGTGGATTGGTCGGAACAGGCGCTGAGCTACGCGCACAAGAATGCCGAGGCGCTCGGGATGGCGGACCGCGTCCTGTTGCGCCGGGGTGATTGGGCCTCCGGGATCGCGGAACGCTTCGACCTGGTGCTGTGCAACCCGCCTTATATCGCGGCCGATGAAGCGTTGCCGGCCGAAGTCCGTGACCACGAACCCGCCGCCGCCTTATTTGCGGGGAGCGACGGGCTCGAGGACTACGGCATCATCGCCGCGCAACTCCCGCGACTGATCGCGCCCGGGGGGATGGCGGCGATCGAGATCGGCGCGACGCAGGCCGCGGCCGTCACCGCGTTGCTGTCAGCGGAAGGCCTGAACGTGGCCCTTCGCCACGACCTTGCGGGGCGCGACCGTTGCCTTGTCGCCACGCCTTGATGCGGGACAACCGGCACCCCATATTTCCGCTTGGAAGAACGCCCGGTAGCCGCTATTGAGCGCGCAGGGGCACACGATCTCATCCACGACATCGTTGGAATAGGTAGATTGCCCAATCCTTCGTCTTCGGCCGCTTGTCCGGTGGCCATGACAGGTCTTCGCGTCCTGACAGGCGCGGAAGGCGCGCGTTGGCAGCATCCTTCCGGGATGCATTGGTTTGCACCGTATGGGAGCAAGGCCGGGTTTGGTTTGTGACACAAGGACCACAGGACTTTGATCAATAACAATCGTCAGGCCGGTCGCCGTCGCGGCCGGGGTGGACAGCGCCAGGGTGCCGGCAACCCCAATTCGGGTAACCGGATCGACAACCGCGCGCGCGGCAATGCCAGCCAGTTGCTCGAGAAATACAAGACCCTCGCCGCTGATGCGCAGCGCCAGGGCGACCGCGTAAACGCCGAATATTATCTGCAGTTCGCGGATCACTATTTCCGCGTCCTGGCCGAAAGCCGCAGCCGCTTCGAGGAGCAGAATCAGGGCCAGAACCAGCGTCGCGGTCGCGAGGACTCGTTCGACGACGAGGATGAGGGCTTCGAGGACGAGGGCAACGAAGCCGTCGCCGACGTCGCCGAACAGCCGCGTCGTGAGCGGGCGCGCGATGATAGCGGGCAGGACGGTCAGCGCGAGTATCGTAACCGGGACCGTAACCATCGCGGTGACCGCGAAACTCGCGAAGACCGTGGCAATCGTGAACCGCGTGAGGATCGCGGCAACCGCGCGAACGGCAACGGCTATGCCGCCAATGACGGCGACGAGGGCGACCGCGTCGAAGCGGCCGCGCCTGCCGAGGAAGAACGCGCGCCGCGCCGTGGCCTGCGTCCGCGCCGCGAGGCCAAGCCGGTCGCGGCGAACGAGGGCGAGACCTTCGACGCGGCCTTGCTGCCACCGTCGCTCGGGATCAGCGTCGGCGACGAGGGCGAGGAACCCGCCCCCAAGCCCCGCCGCGGCCGCCCGCGCCGCACGCCGAGCGCCGAGGTCGACGCCGCGGAGTAAATTCGGTCGGTTGATGTGTTAGAAAAGGGGGCGTCGGGAAACCGGCGCCCTTTTTCGTTTGGCGGATGGATATGACGGCTAGCGACCCATGAGCGGTCGTTCGTCTAGCCGACGAGCGCCGCTTGTGAGAAATCGCGTTGATCTGCTTTCATTGTAATTTGAGCTCACCACACCTACTTACGGTGCATCGTCGGCACGGTTATTTGTAAGCGCCGGTGGCTGGGTTCGGAATGTTCTCGCTTACAGTTTGCGAGGGCAAAATGGATCTGAATTACCTCCTTCACCGTCATCAAGTTTCGCTTATGCGAGCACACGGCGCGTCCTGCATTTCGGCGCGCTCATCGCACCGTGGCATGGCTCGCGAATACGCGGAGCGTATCCGCGTCTTGCAGAACGACCTTCAAGTTGTTTCGCCGTTTGGTCTGGTCGCCTGAATGAGTGGCATCACCCGCCTCGCGACCGGTCAAAGCAGCGAGAATGTCACCCGTCTTCGGTTCCGACGATCGGTCGTCAATCGGCCGGGCGAAGGCGCCCTTGCGCGACAGACGCAGATTGCCTTGCTCGCATTTCAGGCGTTCGACGACCGGAATGCCGCGCGCCAGTTTTTGAACGAGCGGAGCGCGGAGATCGATGGCAGGCCCATTGATCTGGCCGGTGAGAGTGACGCTGGTTTTGCCACGGTCCGAGCGATGTTGCCTACTGGCAGCTGACCACCCAATAGCGGACGTTTGACCTGACCGCTCGGTCCACTCACCGATCGAACCGCTCGACATCCTCGTCATGCCCCGTCCCTGAACTCAGGAACGCCAGGCCCATCAAAGCGGCGGCCATCATGATCGTGCCGCCGAACCCGCCGATCGCGGCGAGGATCGCCACCCAGCTCAGCGGGCCGTAAATCTGGTCGAGTATATACAGCGCGATGCCGACCGCGATCGCCGCGGCGAGCAGCATCCACAACAGCATCCGGCGATACCGTTTCCACGCGAACGCGGCATAGTCTGGGTCATCGAGGCCGGACGGTTGCTCCATGCTTTCTATTTGGCGCGAAAAGTGGAATCCTCAATCCCATAAGCAAGTGAGGAGAGAGCCATGACGATCGCAACGATCCTGTCGGGCAAGGGCGCGGAGGTGACGACGATCGCCGCCGACGCCACGGTCGCCGACGCCGTTAAGCTGCTCGCGGAGCGACGGATCGGCGCGGTGCCGGTGCTGAAGGACGGAGCGGTCGCGGGAATCTTTTCGGAACGCGACGTGATCCATTGCCTGGCGGACCAGGGCGCAGCCGGGCTCGACCGGCAAGTCGGCGAGGTAATGACCGCGCCGGCGATCACCGTGGCGCGCGACGAAGCGGTGCTGGGCGCGCTGACGCTGATGACGCGGCGGCGAATCCGGCACTTGCCGGTGGTCGAGGGCGGCGCGCTGGTCGGGTTCGTCTCGATCGGCGACCTGGTCAAATACCGCATCGATCGGATCGAGGCCGATGCCGAGGCGATGCGAGACTATATCCAGAGCGCCTAGCGGCGCAGTCGAATCAGTTCGACGATCTCGCGGATGACGTCGCGCGAGAAGGTGAAGAGCCACAGGCCGTAGGTCGCAGCGCCGATGCTCGCGAGGATCGTGAGGCGGGGGAGGGGCGACAGGGGTGGCAGGCTGCGATCGACGATCGTCACCACCAGCGCCATCGCGATCGCAGCGAACAGGGGCGGGGCGATCGCTGCAGCCACGTCGCGCAACCGCGCACCGATCACCGGCAGCGAGCGCCACGCGCTGACGCCGAGATAGATTGGATACGCCACGATCCACGCTGCCGCGATTCCCGTCGCCCCCCACTGCACGCCGACCAGGAAGCTCGCTGCCAGCACGAACGCGCCGAAAGCGCCGTTCTTCATGCCGATGCTGGGCTTGCCGCGCGCGTCGCATGCGGGGGAGAACAGCACCTGCATCGTCATGAACGGCATCGCGAAGGCGAGCAGGTGGACGACCGGCGCGGCCTCCACCCATTTCGGCCCGAGCATCGTCAGGACGAGCGGCTCGGCGGTCGCGGCGAGGCCGAGATAGAAAGGCAGGGCGGCGACCATGATGATTCGCGTCGCGCGCACGAACGCGCGGGCGACCGCTTCGTCGTCATGCTGGATGCGGGCATAGGCGGAGAAGGCGACTTCGTTGAGCGGCGGCACGAACTTCGACACGAAGATCTGTGTGAGGAACAGGCTCGTCGTGTAGATGCCGAGTTCGTGCGCGGAAAAATGGCGGCCGGCGATGAAAACGTCGCACTGGCTCTGCAGGAACCAGAACAGCTGCCCCGCCGCCATCACCCCGCCATAGCGCGCGAGCGTGCCGGCGCCGCGAAAGTCGAAGCTCGGCCAGACAAGCGACCGCGCGGCGATCGTCATGCCGACCGCGCGGACGGTGAACAGCACCATCGGCGCGAACACCAGGGTCCACACCCCCCAACCCGCGAGCGCGCCGCCCAACGCCGCGCTGGCGCTGGCGATCGAGGCGAGGATGTTGATTCGCGCCTGCTTCGAAAAATCCATCTCGCGGCTGAGCAAGGCGTAGGGGAGCGCAATGAAAGGGGTGGTCAGATAGAGCAGCGCCTGGACGCGCAGCAGATTCGCGACTTCCGGGTGGCGGTAATAGGCCGCGGCGACGGGCGCGAGCAGGAGCTGCGCCGCGCCCAGGGTGACGTTGAGCGCGATCAGCATGCCGAACAATTGCCGCACCTGATGCCGGGTGATCTCCTTCTGCTGGATCAGCCCACTCGCCAGGCCGTAGCCGTTGAGCATGTTGAGGAAGACCAGAATCACGCCGGTCATCGCGAACAGCCCGTAATCGGCTGGCGACAGAATCCGAATCACGAGGAATGTGGCCGCCCATTGCACCATTTGCGCGAGAATCTGGCTACCCGAGCGCCAGATTACGGCGCTCCGGACCTTGGACGTCAGTGATTCTGCGCCCTGATTCGAGGGGGTTGCGGCGGTATCCATCGTGCCGAGCCTATACGCCGCAACCTGCTACCATCGCGTAAACCGCGGATTTCCGCGGTTTTTGCGGCTGTTTGAAATAAAAATGCAAAAAGGCGTTGACGGCCCGGGTCGCCCCGCATAGATGAGCTCCACCGCAGCGACGGGCCACACGGTCTGCCTGCTACGGTCACCAAAATCTCGGCGCAGTGGTCGCCCTCCAAAAAGAGGGTAAGCCAAGGCGTCGGTCTTTTGCGCTCTTTGACATTGTTAGTTCAAGATGAAGGGACATGTGGGCGGCGGCCCCGGGTTCGACGTTTTCAAGGCGTCGACGCTCGGTAAAAGCCAAGCCGATCTCACAAGTCCTTTTCACGTATCCATACGTAATTGGAATATGAACGCCTGTCCGGCTTCGGTCGGACATGTGTTCGTTTTTGTGCAGACCGGCTCCTTGAAATGCCTGTTCTGACGTCGGTTATTCCACCGGCGCTGGGATGGAACATAAACTTGAGAGTTTGATCATGGCTCAGAATGAACGCTGGCGGCATGCCTAACACATGCAAGTCGAACGAAGCCTTCGGGCTTAGTGGCGCACGGGTGCGTAACGCGTGGGAATCTGCCCTTGGGTTCGGAATAACAGTTAGAAATGACTGCTAATACCGAATGATGTCGTAAGACCAAAGATTTATCGCCCAGGGATGAGCCCGCGTAGGATTAGCTAGTTGGTGAGGTAAAAGCTCACCAAGGCGACGATCCTTAGCTGGTCTGAGAGGATGATCAGCCACACTGGGACTGAGACACGGCCCAGACTCCTACGGGAGGCAGCAGTGGGGAATATTGGACAATGGGCGAAAGCCTGATCCAGCAATGCCGCGTGAGTGATGAAGGCCTTAGGGTTGTAAAGC
>NZ_JAFKLZ010000005.1 GCF_017304615.1 Sphingomonas sp.
TGGGGGGTGCGGGCCGGTGCCGCATGTCAGCTCAATACAGCGCCAGAATGTCCGCCGCGGTGGTGCCGGTCGCGCGCACATAGGCCGCGCGGAACGGCAGGATCGCGCCCGCGGGCACGTTCTTCCATACTTGGTCGGCCGCGCCGTCGACGCCGCGCATCGTGACGTTGCCGGCGGTGCCGACAAACAGCGCCTTGGGAATGTCGGTCAGCGCGTTGGTGTCGTGCGGCGTCACCGCGAGCGCCCGGCGCGCGGGCGCCGCCACCGCATCGGCGGCGGAGGAAAAGGGATCGGTCATGTTGGTCTCCGGACAGAAAAACAGTCCGTCACCCCGGCCCTGAGCCGGGGTCCCGCTTCTTCTTGAAGACATGAGAAGCGGGATGCCGGATCAGGTCCAGCATGACGGAAAGGAGAATGGCAAGTCCGTCGGACGAGGACGCTATGCGCCCTCGCCGCCCGGCCTTACCGAGTCCTGATTTTGCTCGCGCAAAATCAGGCTCAGCTGGCGGCGAACTTCATCACCTTGATCGCTTCCGAATTGCTGACGCACCCGCCGACCCGCTTGGTCGCGTAGAAGTGCACGAACGGCTTGTTGCTGTACGGATCGCGCAGGATCGACGTCTCGGTGCGCTCGGCGATCAGATAGCCGGCCTTGAAATTGCCGAACGCGATCGACAGCGAATTGGCGGCGACGTCCGGCATGTCCTCCGCCTCGACCACCGGATAGCCGAGCAGCGTGTCGGGCACGCCCATCTGCAGCCCCGGCTGCCACAGGAACGCCCCGTCCGACGTCTTGAACTTGCGGATCCGTGCCGCGGTCGACGAGTTCATCACCCACACCGCGCCCTGGCGATAGGGCGAGCGCAGCGTCGCGACGAAATCGATCAGCCGGTCCTGCGGGTTGCTCCCGAAATCCCCCGCCGCGCCCGCCGGCACGTATTGCAGCTGGCCGAAGGTGCGCGCCGCGTCGTTCGCGGTCGACAGCGTCGCGGCCAGGAACCCCTTCGGCCGGTTGGTGCCGTTGCCGCCCACGAACGCCGCGCCCTCGGCCCGCGCGAATTCGCTGGCGATTTCCTGCGCTAGCCATGCCTCGACGTCGAACGCCGCATCGTCGAGCATCGCCTGCGACGCCGCCGGATAGGCATAGAGCTCGCCCATCGGCGGCACGATCTCGTGGAAATCGGGGGTCGCGGTCTCGGTCCGTGCGCCCGTCTCCGCCGACCAGCCCGACGGCGTGCCGCCCGACGTCACCAGCTTGCGATACCCGGCCGATCCGACCTTCACGACATTGGCGATCGAGCGGATCGGGGAGATGCTGGCCAGTGTCTCGTCGATCACCGCGTCGATCTCGCGCGGGATGGCATAGCCGCCGGTATTGTCCGCGGTCCCGGCCAGCGCCTTCATCTCGACCGTCGCGCCGGATCGCACGTAGCTGGCAAAGCCCCCCGACGGCGCCATCCCCCCCGCCAGCACCGGCCGCGCGATTACGGGCGGCATCGCCACCCCCGCAAACGACGCCTCGAGCGCGTCCGCCTTCACTTCGATCATGTGACTTTCTCCTTTGGACAAAAAGAAAGGGCGCCCCGGATGGGACGCCCCTGTTGGACATTTCTAATTTTAGCGACCGCTACGCCGTCGGAATTTGCCGATCTATTTGGCTGGCCACGCTACGCGGCGATGGAAGTCGGAATGCCAAAGTAACTCCGGCGTATCTCGTCCGTTGGGAAACGCGATAAGCACGATTTGTAACCCCGCCTTCCTGGCGTGCTTCATGGCTGGAACGCAGTCAGTGTCACCGGAAACAAGAATTATGCGTTCGACAGATCGCTGCTCAGAAAAAGTCGCCATATCGAGACCGATACGCATATCGACGCCCTTCTGCTCGAAGTCCGCAGTAAAGTCGGCATCGGTCAACGCTGCCGCGGCAACCGGTGTTTTCCTAGGCTTCCAGCCACGAAATTTCAGCACTCCTTGCCGTACAGCAAAAAGGTCCTTGGCTGCTAATTGATGGAGCCAGCGATCTGAAGCCTTAAATTCGTGGTCCTGACCACTGACAGGCAGTTTGACAGTGCCACTGAACAAAGCGCAATCGTAGTAGAGCACGCGCACCAAAGCTTCGTCCGCCCCCACGCAAGCGTGCGCAACTTTCTCGATAAAATCTGGATTGTAGGTATGTTTTGCAACACGGGCCAACGCGCGAACGTGCCCACCATCTATCAAAACCGCCGTCCGAACTTTGGAAATAGAAAACCCCCAACGCATTGCTGCGCCGGGGGCCTTCGGATAAGTGCCCGCCTACGGGCGTAGCGGATAACGTGGGTGGCAGATATGCCATGCACACCACATCGTCAATAACCCCTGAAACGTTAAATGTTTTCACCCTCCACCGCATGCACCCGCGCGAGCGACTGCATCGGGCGGGCGACCAGGCTGATTTCCACCAGGTCGAGCTCGGTCAGTTCCCGCACCCTCCCGCGCCGCGCGGCCCGCACGCGATAGCCGAACGACAGGCCGTCGACCGCCCTCGCCGCGACCAGCGTCGCGAGCGCCGGATCATCCACCGCGCCGATCACGCGCAAGCCCGTTTCGTCCGCCTCGACTCGCTCGATCCGCCCCACCGGCTCCCCGCGATGCTGCCACAGCAGCGGCACGTGCGCCGGCACCCGGATCGCGCCCCTGCGCACCACATCCCCGCCGCGATCCACGCGGTCGAACACCGCCGCATAGCCGGCGAAGCGGATCACTTCACGTACCCCGCAAACCCCAGCCGCACTGCGATGCCCACGAGCACCAGTGCCAGCACCATCCGCGCCGCCCAGCCGATCAGCGCCTTCCACACCGACCGTTTCGCGTCGCGCCACGCGCCGAGCAGTTCGCGCAGCTCGGCCATGTCCTTTTCCGCCGCCGCATCGCTCAGCCCCAGCCGCGCCAGCGCCCGGCTCGCGCCCAGTTCGCCCGCTTCCTCGGCGATCGCACGGAGCGTCGCCATGTCCGCGCCCTCGTCCCGCCCTTGCGCAAACAATTGCGCCAGCACCTCGGTCACGCTGTTTTCTCCAGGCCAACCATCGCGCGCTTCTCGCCGCGCGTCAGGAAATCCGCCGCGGTCACGCTCGCCCAGAGCGTCGCGCGATCCTCGGCCAGCGCCGGCACGCGATCGAGATCGACGGAGAGCGCCGCATCGGGGAACCACCCCTTCAGCCCCTGCGCCAGGCCACCCAGGATCATCCCCGCCAGCGGCAGCACTGCGAGCCGCCACAGCGCGCGATTGGCTTCGCGGTAATTGGCGTAGGTCGCATCCCCCGGCAGCCCGAGCAGCATCGGCGGCACGCCGAACGCCAGCGCGATCTCCCGCGCCGCCGCCGATTTCAGCGCGACGAAATCCATGTCCGCCGGGGTCATCGACAGCGCCTGCCACGACAGGCCGCCTTCGAGCAGCATCGGCCGCCCGGCGTTGCGCTCGCCCGAAAAGCTCGCCTCCAATTCGCGCTTAAGCCGCTCGAACTGCGCGGGGGCCAGCGCCGACCCGTCCTTGGGATCATAGACCAGCGCCCCTGACGGCCGCGCCGCATTGTCGAGCAGCGCCTTGTTCCACTGCGCCGCCGCATTGTGGATCGCGATCGCCCCCGACGCCGCGCCCAGGCACCCGAGGCCGAGATGATCGTCGACCGGATTGAAGCACTTGAGGTGGATCACGTCGGGCCGCGGCCCGTCGGGCGACAGCCGCGTCATGCGATCGCCGACCTTGTAGCGATATGCCGCCGGCCAGCCGTCCGCGCCCGGCTCGACCGCGACGCGCTCGGGCCGCAGCGCGAACAATTCGCCCGCCCCACCGCGCCCGTCATCCAGGATCTGCACGAATGCATTGCCGTGCAGCAGCAGTTGCGCGGCCACCGTCTCCAGCAGCGCCTGACCGCCCGATCGCGCGGCGACCAGCGCCGCCAGTTCCGGCGACGAAGCGGTGAGCGGCGCGTCGGCCACGCTTTCGGCGACCAGCTTCACCGCGCGTTGCGCCACCGCATTCTCGACGAACCCGGCGCGCACCTGCGCCTCGTAACTGCGCGGCCAGTCGCCCGTGATCGCCGCCGCGCCATAACGCGACAAAGGCGGCCGCGCCTCGTGCGGCGCGGACTTGCGTCCGAAGAGTCTCATTGGCTTTTCCTTCGATTCAATCTGTTCGCTTGCGCCTGCCCTCACCCTTCCGCGGCTTCGCCGCTCCCTCCCTCTCCCGATGGGAGAGGGAAGGGGCCCGCCCGGCGCGGCCGGTTGGGAAGGGTGAGGGCAGCGCGGCTAGCTACAGCCCCCGCACCCGCGCCTTGCCCCGCCGCGTCAGCAGCAATTCGCTCACCGCCCACACCAGGGCATCCGCGCGGTCGGGGGATCGCCCCGGCCCGGCGTAACCGCCGGTCCTCAGCATCCCGCACAATTGATCCTCCAGCGCCGGGAAAGTGCCCGCGTGCCGCACCTTGGACGCCTCGTAGAGATGCAGCACCGGCTCCGCGCGCGCCGACTTGCCGCGGCTGGCATGGACCAGCCGCACCGGCAGCGTCATGTCCGCGCCCATCAGCACGTGGCGCACCATCTCCCCGCCCTGGTTCTTCTCCGCGACGACGCAGTCCGCACCGACCCGCTCCACGCACGCAGCGACCGCCGCCGCCCAGCCCGCGGGGCTGGCCCCCGCGACGCTCGCATCCTCGATCACATAGCCGATCCCGTCCTCGTCCAGCCCAGCCGCGATGATCCCGCACGCGTCGCCGTCCAGTCCGGCGGGCGGATCGACGGCCACCACCACGCGGACCAATTCAGGCCGGTCGCCCGCTGCGATCCGGCACGCCTCGATCAAGTCGCGGCTCCACAGCGCGCCGTCATGATCGTCGAGCAACTCGCCCTCCAGCTCCTGCCGCCCAAGCCGCGTCCCGCCATATTGCTCCATCATCGCCGCAAGAAAGCTGGCGGGCAGATGAGGGTTGTCGCGGGTTCGGCCCTGCGTGAGCGCGTCCGCCTTTTTGGCCAGCGCGACAACCTGGTTGACCAGCGGCGTCCGGCGCGGCGTCGTCGTCACCAGCACGCGCGCATTCTCCCCGCCGCGCAGCCCCAGCATCAGGTTGCTGAACGCCGCTTCCCCGCCATGCCCCCATTTGCCGATCTCATCGCACCACGCCGCGCGATGCTCCGGCCCGCGCAGCAATTCTGGCGCGCTGGCCGAATAGACCGTCATCACCGCCCGATTGGCGAAGTGCAGCTCACCGTTCGTTTTCCACCAGCGCGGCTCGAGACCCCGCGATCGCGCGACCGCCAGCACACCGGCGGGCCCGTCGACCATCACTCGGCGCGCGTCGTCGATCGTCGCGCCGACCAGCGCGAAGCGGCCGCCGGGCGCACGCGCCGCGACATCGGTCAGCCATTCGGACCCGGCTCGCGTCTTGCCGAACCCCCGCCCAGCCAGGATCAGCCAGACCAGGGGTTCGCCATCCGGCGACAATTGCCCGTCATGCGCCCAGAGCGGCCAGCGCGCGAGCAATTCGCGCCGTTGATCCTGCGTCAACCGTCGCAGCGCGCGATCCTGCTCGTCCGGGGGCAGCATGGCGAGTTCCGCAATCAGGGCACGGTCGGCGGCGACCGCGTACGACGTTCCGGTCATTCGGACTTCGCGGCCAGCCGCTTGCGCGCCGCCGCCAGCGCCCTGCGAAGCGCCGCATTCGTCTCGTCCCGGGTCGCCGCGATCGGCCGGATGCCGCGCCGTAGGCGCGAATCGCCGTCGCGCGCGCTGCGATACTGGCGCAGCACCGTCAGCGCGCGGTCGAAATCGAACGGCGGCGCGCCGGCCGCCGCGCGAGTCGGATCGGGCGGCTCGAGCGGCTGGCCCGCCCCGCCATGCTCCAGCACCAGCGCCTCCAGCGTGTCGTAACCGGCCGCCAGCGCATCGCGCCATTGCTGAACGAACGCCGGATCGCGCGCACGGTGGTAATAGGCCGTCGTCACGTCGATCCCGGCATGCTCGGCGGCCAGCCGGACGTTGCAGGTATAGGCCAGCGCATCGAGGAACAGCTGGCGCTTCTCCGGCGAAAACGCGTTTGCCTTGGGCTTGCGCCGCCGCTGCGGCTTGCCGTCCTGCCGGCCGACGGCCACGTCGTGATCGCCCTTCTTCGTGCGCCCCATGACTGTCTCCCGGCAACAAAAAGGGCCGGCAGGCGTCACCGCCCCGGCCCGAATCACACTTTCTCAACGTTCCTGTTATGTGCCATATCAGCGTGACGATGGGCATTATTATATAAAGCGTACCCAATCAGGATCGGCGGTGCTAAATGAGCGCCGGTGACCGATCCCTTCTCGATTATTCGATCTTCCCGTCGCCGCCGCCAGGTGGAGTTACGATGGTGCTAAAGGCGTACGGGGACGAAAGCGGCAAGCGCACCGCCGGGGGTGAAAGAGTAATCGCGCTCGGCGCCCTGATCGCTGAAAATTCCCAATGGGCTGTGTTTGAACAGCAATGGGCAGCAATGCTCGCTCATTGGGAAGTACCGTATCTGCACATGAAGGAGATACAGGAAGCGCGACTGAATCCAGATCGACCCGGTCCGTTTTCCCATTTGGCGTCTGACATGATGAAGGTTCAGAGCCTGCTACATGGGGCGGTGAAAGTCATCGTTGATACTGGTTTGATTCCTCGCTCAATGGCCGTCTTTACCGATGATCTGGAAGAAGTGATGGTAGCGCATAAGGTCGCTGCCGACCCGTTTGCCTTCACGCTCTATATCGCTGTCGGCATGCTGGGAACTTGGGCGCTTAACAAGCACCCCGACGACCCGAGCTTTGAACTCGTACTTGATCGTTTGGAGAAGGGGCATAAGCGCGTTGCCGAGGCGCAAGACCTCTACGAATCCGACGAATTTATGGCTTGGCGGGGATGGCCCATCGTTACTCCGCTCTCGCCCAACAATGGTCCCGGCTCCAAAGATATTTTTGGCTTGCAGGCTGCTGACCTCGTTGCATGGGTTACTCGCTTCCAGTGCGACAATATTAAGCAGTGGACGCTGCAAGTGAAGCCCACGTTGGAACCGCTGAACTTTAAGCAGTGGAGCGAAAGCATGTTTGAGTTCTTAGCTCGTCGGAGAGTAGAGCAGTCGGAGAAGTTCCCCTGGGGGGTCGTCTTTAACAGCACCTTTGCCCGACTTGTGCATTATGGCGGCATGGAGTTCTATTTTTTCGACAAAGAGCGCCTCGAAGGTCATATTTTCGCATCGCGGTCAAAGCGCCCTGACACGCGCATCATCGATTATTCTATTGCGAAGTCGGGCCGCGCTCGTCCGCTAAGCGCTTAATCGCGCTGTCCATTAGTATTTCCGCGTCGGTGGGGTTGAGTTCGCCAGCGTCGATTAGCTTTTGCGCTTCTTGCTTGAACCGCTCGCTCTGATCCTCCGGAGTCTCCGGGGTTTTCTTCTCTGCCATTACGCGACCGCTCCACGAGTTGTTTGATAGGTCAGACGTTTGCCAACGATGCCCGAAAGCAGAATGTCAGCGCGATCAGCATCGTTGTAACCGAGGGCAACGCGATTGGAGTAGCGGAAATCGAACTCCGCCAGATAGCGGTGCAAGTGGTTTTCGTGGCAATGCTGATAGATGCCGCGCATGCCCCGCTTAAAGATCGAGAAGAAGCCTTCGACGGTGTTGGTGGTCACGTCACCGCGCACATACTCGCCGCGCCCGTGGGTGGTCCAATCGTGCGAGGCGTACTCCTTACCAACGGCGCTGTAGAGGCGGCTTTCGTCGGTGGTCAGCTTGGCTTCCTTGGCGATGTTGGCGCGAACGATCTGGGCGACCTCATCGCGGACCAGCGAGTTAGCGGGCATTGAGCGCGCTGCGCCGCTATCGCGGTCGATTAGCGCCACGACGCGCAGCTTGTGCGCCGAGCCGCCCTTGCCGGGCTTCTTTTGAACGCGCGGGTTGTAGCCGATGTAGGTCTCGTCAACCTCGACCCGGCCACCATTGCCACCGAACATGTCCGGGCTGCCATCGCGCATCGCTTCACGGATACGGTGCGACATGAACCATGCGGTCTTTAGGGTGACGCCCAAAGTCCGGTGAAGCTGATTGCTCGAAATGCCCTTCTTGCTTCCAGCGATCAGGAACATCGCCTGAAGCCAGATGCGGAGAGGAACCTTGCTGTCCTCGAAAATGGTCCCGATCTTGACGGTGAAGGGCTTGCGGCACTGGTAGCACTTATAGAGGCCAACGCGGGTCGATTTGCCGCCCATCAAACCGATGCGGTCAACGCCTCCGCAGTGCGGGCACACCGGGCCTTGCGGCCAAATGCGCGCCTCGACGTAGGCGTAAGCCACTTTCTCGTCGTGGAAGTGGGGAGATGAAAGAACCGACATGGTTATGAACCTCGTTTGTTGAGGCCCTTCTACGCCTGAAAAGGTGGGTACGTCAAGTATAATAACGCCGTGACGATGTCAAGAATAATTATCCCATTTGGTTATCATTGACGCTGGCGGCGATCCGGCGCAGTCTGGCTCGACCGGCGTGCCGCCCGCGCCCATCCGCTGGCGGCAACCCGGCAAAGGACGATTATGACCACGCGCACGACTCGGCGTTCCATCCTCATTCCGCTCACGCTCGCCGCCGGGCTGACCGCGTGCGGCGCCCGCACGGAGGCGACCATGACCAATGCCATCGACCAGTCCGGCCCCAAGAAGGCCAGGCTCAGGGATGCGATGGATCAGGGCACCGTCGTGAGGGCCGCAACGCCTTCCGCGAAGCAATTTGCCGATCTCGCGACGAAGAATGACGCGTTCGAAATCGCCGCCGCCAGGCTCGCGCAATCCAAGAGCACGTCGCCCGCGATCCGCGCCTATGCCGCGAAGATGATCGCCGCGCATGCCGGCCTGACCGCACGGATCACCAAAGCCGCTGCGGCGGCACGCCCCGCGATCGCCCCCGACGCATCATCGACGCAGGATTACGACGCCAAGCTCGCCGAGCTGCGCACGCTGAGCGGTGCCGCGTTCGACCAGGCCTATGTCGCCGGACAGATCCACGAACACCATGTCGCGCTGTCGCTGTACGAACTCTATGCGCGCGGCGGCGAGGACTCGAGCCTAAAGGCTGCCGCGATCGCTATCGTCCCAATCGTCAAATCGCACATCGCGATGGCGGAGGCGCTGGCGGCGAAATAGGCGTCAGGCGGGCGGATCAGCGCCATCGCAACCCGGCCTACGATGCGGCTGTCACTCCGATCTTGCGCAACAGTCGGCTGTTGGGCGGACGAGCCGCGTTAATTCCCGTCCCGGCGACGGACGGTGCTCCCCTAACCTATCGGTTGCCCCGGCCAGCGAGCCGTCTGGCCACGGCGGCAGAGCGCGACGGTGCGATCGTACGTGGCGGGAATTTCCGGTTTCCGGCCCGCGCCGGTAAAGGGCACGAACATTGCCGGCCCCAGCGAACAGCGGTCGAAACCGCCATCGCTGCGCTTGGTGAACACGATCAGCTGCTCGACGGCCGTGTTGGCGCCGATCGGCATGACAAGGCGGCCACCGGTCTTCACCTGCGCCAGCAACGCCGGCGGCGCCTCCGAACTGCCAGCGGTGACGATTATGCCGTCATATGGCGCATATTCCGGCCAACCGACGAACCCGTCGCCAGCCTTTATCGTTACCCCTTTGAATTTTAAGCGATCTAACCGTGCGGACGCCGACTGCGCCAATTCCGGCACGATCTCGATCGAATGCACGACCGCGCCCAGCCTGGACAAGACGGCTGCCTGATACCCGGACCCGGTCCCGATTTCGAGAACATTGCCCCCTGGCCGTGCGCCGACGGAATACGTCATCATCGCGACGATGTAAGGATCGGAAATGGTCTGGCCGAAGCCGATCGGCAGGGGTGTGTCCTTGCTGGCGTTGACCTGCTGATCAACGGGAACGAATTGAGCGCGATCGATGCTCGCTATCGCCTTGAGCACCGCTTGGAAGATGGGATCCTTCTCCACGCCTGGATAATCAACCCGCGCCAGTTTCAGTACATCGCTTGCAAGTCGCGACCCTGCCGGGCTCCGCGCCTCCTTGCTCCGGAGCGGATAGAAGCCAGAAAGGCATACGATCGCTAGCGCGAACACCAGTGCACGAGCGACGTGGTGAGGATACAGAACCATCTTTGCCGGATGTACTTGGCCCACCCGGCATCAACAAGAATGACCTGCGCCGCGGTAGTTGGAGAACAGCACCTTTCCCCTCGCCACCCTCAAAATACGACGAACCGTTGCAACTTCTTGCGGTCAATGCGGTTTACAACGCGCTTGCCGTGCCCCTGCCCGATTTGGCATAGGGCGCTGAGCGGCGGGCCTTGTAACCGTCCGCGCAATCCAGGGGATGCTAAAGTATGAAGAAGCTCATGATCGTCGCCGCCGCCGCCGGCCTGTTCTCGCTTGCCGCGTGCAACAAGTCGACCGACGTGGTCAACAACACCGCCGCCGCCGCTGACAACGCCCTGGAAGACCTGGGCAATGCGACCGACGCCGCCGGCGACGCCGCGGCCAACGCGGGCAGCGCGATCGACGCAGCCACCGACAATGCGACCGGCGCCGCCGGGGCCGCCGCCAGCAACGCTGCCGACGCGGTGAAGGCCTCCGCCGACAACGCCGCCGCCGACCTCAAGAAGAAGGCCGACGACGTGAAGGCCGCGGGCGAAAAGGCCGCCGACGCGATCAAGGCAAACAAGTAACGCTTGGCGAGGGGCGACCGGGGCAACCCGGTCCGTCCGACCAGAAACAGGAAAAGCGGCGGCGGGGCGACCTTCCGCCGCTTTTTCGTGTGCGCAGCGATACTGAAGGGAATATCGCGCCGGGCTATCGGCCTTCGATCGCCGCCGCCCAGGCCGCGATCTCGTCGTTGAAATGCCGGTCGACTCGCACGTCCCCTGCGATCGCACGGGCTAGGTCGATCGCCGCCGACCCCGCCCACTCCCAGGTCGCATTGCCCGACAGCCGCACCATCCCGTCGGGCGCTGCGCACCCCTTCACCAGCCCCCCGCGGTTAAACACCGTGACTTCCGCATCGAACGCCGCTCGCTCGGTCAGGCACGCAGCGAACAGCGACGCTGCCATCGCGCTCCCGCAACTGTCGGTCAGCCCGACCCCGCGCTCGCACGTTCGGACGAACAATTCCGCCGCTCCCCGCACCTCCACGAACGATACGTTCGCGCGGTTGGGCAGCCAGTCGGGCGCCGTCTCGCAGAAGCTGCCCACTGCAACCAGTTCGGCGTCGTCGATCGTGTCCACGAACGCGATCAAGTGCGGGTTGGGGATCGCTACCGCCGTGAACGCCCGATCGCTCGGCAACCCGGCGATCGGCATCTGCACATTCTGGTGCCGCCCGATCGTCATCGGCCAGTCATCGAGTTCCAGGCTCGCCGGACCGGCCAGTTCGCTGATCGTCACCACGCCGGGCGCGAGGTCGGGATCGCGCCGCACTTCAGCCCCGCTTGTCTTCAGACGCACCAGCGCCTGGTCGATCCCAAGCGCCTCGAACCCCGCGCGGGCGACGCAACGCAGGCCGTTGAGGCACGTCTCCGCCTCCGACCCGTCGCTATTGAACATCCGCATCCCGAACGCATGCTGGCCATCGCCGTCGGTCAGCAGCAACAGACCGTCACTCCCCACCGCGCCGCGCCGGTCAGCCAGCGCGCGAGCGATCACCGCCCATTCGGCGTCGTCCCGCACGACGCCACGCGCATCGACCAGCGCGAAATCGTTGCCCGATCCGTGGCACTTAATGAAGTTGATCCGCATGGCGGCGATGTAGCGCCGCCGCCTCGCAGGTTCAAACATGCCGCTTCGCGTCGTTCGCGCGTCCACCGCGCGCGGGTCAGGGAAGGCCATAATGACTCGCTAGCCGGTCGAGCGCCAACCCCAGCACCAGCCGCCCGGAACGCCCCGGCCACCCGAGCGCGCGTTCGGCGGCGGGGATCGCTTCGCCAGCGCAGACGACACGCCAGAGAATGTCGCTCAGGCCGCCGCCCACCGCGGCGATCGCGGCGTCGAACCGGCGCTTGGCGGCGATCTGCGCCAGCGCCGGGTCGACGTCCGCGCCGCCCCGGCCGCCGCCATCGACGCGCACGGCGTCCCACTGCATTGTCACGCGCGCGCCGAGCTGCGCGATCTCATAGTCGCGGCGCATTCGCTCGCCCGCCTCGATCTGGCGCGGATCGACCAACCCGCGCGCCGCCAGCCAGCTAAGGGGCGATTCGGCGCGGTTGACGGTAACGGTGCGTGTCCGCCGCGGTTTCGCCGCCGCGCGGCCGGGGATGATCGCGACATCGGCGGGATCGAATGGCACTTCCACCAAGTCGCGCATGAAACCTCCTTCGGTTGAGTCGGGACACTCTTGCCATCTGGTTCGTTAAGTAGGAAAGTGTATAACCTATTTGGCAAATGGAGCCACCGATGATCACTGCGATCCGCGAAGTCCGCCGGGCGAAGGGTATGACGCTCGACGATGTCGCCAAGGCGTGCGAGCCGCCGACCACAGCACAGACGATCGGCCGACTCGAAACCGGCACGCGCACCGTGTCGGTCGGCTGGCTCAATCGAATCGCGGCGGCGCTGGGCGTCGAGGCGGCGGACCTGGTCAAGCTGCCCGACCACGCGGAGCTGCCGGTCGCGGCGTTGCTCGCGGCGGACGGGGCGCACGCGCCCACCCATCCGATCCTATTACCACCGCCGCGAGCCGTGGGTGGCACACTCGGAATCGCCGTGACGGGCGGGATTGGCGATTATCGCAGCGGCGACACGATCTGGTGCGAGCCGCTTGCGCCAGAAGCGTTCGCGGGCGCGCTCAACCGCGACGTGCTGGTGCCGCGGCCCGGCGGGCGGTTCCTGTTTGGGCGGCTGATCGGGCGCGAGGGCGACCGGCTGCAGATTCTCCCGCTCGGCGCGGGGCAGCGGCAACAAGTCATCACCGACCCGCCCTGGATCGCCCGGGCGACGACCCTCATCCGCGCGCTCTGATTCGCTCAGCGCCCTACGAGGACTGCCCGCAAATCCGACACCGTGATGATCTGGAACCCCGCTCTCACGAACGGCGCCGGTGGGGATGACCGGCGATGGTGGGCGCTGACGGGCTCGAACCGCCGACCCTCTCGGTGTAAACGAGATGCTCTACCAACTGAGCTAAGCGCCCGCCCAGCGGCGTTTGGCGCGAGATGCGCGACAACGCAAGCCGGATCAGAGCGCCGCGAAGCCGCCCTGGCGCAAAGCCGTGAGATAGCTCTCCATCTTGGCGCGCGCCTCGGCGCTCAATCCCAGGAAGGCGCGGCGGCGGTCGAATGGGTCCGGCTGGCGAACGAACAGTCCGACATCGGTCATCCGCCCGATCCAGCGCAGCGCCGTGGTCGGTGCGACGGCGGCGGCGATGCACAGGCTCGATACCGACACCTGCGCGCCCTCGAGTTCCGCGGCATACAGGTCGAGCAACATGTCCCAGGCGGGATCCTCGAACAGCCCGTCCGCGAAGAACTGATTGCGCAGCCGCCGGCCGCGAATGATCTTGCGAACGTCGGCGGCGGTGACGTTCGATGCGGCTGGTGTCGCTGGCGGCGGCGTGAAGCCGAGGGAGCGGTCCGCCAATCCGCCCGGCCTCTTGTCCTCGTTCGCCAGCCGCGACAGCACGCGCGAAATCCGTGCGACTTCCTCGTTCAGTTGCCGGAGCTGGGCCGATTCACCGTCACCCTTCCTGTCATGAAGCGTATCGCGTGAGAAACCGCTGAGGCCGATCAGGAACGCCGCCGCGCGATCGGCCAGCGTTGGCTCGCACAGCAGCTCGACTCGCTCCCCGAGCAAAGCCTCTGCGACGAGATCGATCTGACCCTGGTCGAGCGCAACCACGAACCGCGCGCCCGTTTCGCCGCGTAGCGCCGCGAGACGGGGAAGCGCGGCGGCGAGCATGTCATCCGGCACCCCCTGCGCCTCGACGGCGACGAGTTCGATCGGGCCGGGGTGATCGAACCGCCTGTCGATGGCGCCACGCCAGTCGGTCCGCCCGCGAAATTCCGCATCGGCCAGACCGATCGCACGATCGGCTTCGTCCGCGCCCAAGCCGCCGTTGGTAACGATCAGCGCCAACGGACGATCGCCCGTGCTATAATCCCCCGCTCGCCGCATCGACGCGCCCCACGCCCCACGGCCGCCCCTCGGCCGGATGCACCAGCCTTGCGTATTTTACGTACGTCGGAGAGGACTCCCCTCCGAAACGGCTGTATTTTAACGGATATTTGCCTCCATTTCGGTGGCATCGCCGATCAACCCAGCGCCTTGACGATCTCCTCGACCATCTTCTTGGCGTCGGCGAGCAGCATCATCGTGTTGTCCTGATAGAAGACGTCGTTGTCGACGCCCGCATAACCCACGCCGCCCATCGACCGCTTGATGAACAGCACCGTCTTGGCCTTGTTCACGTCGAACACCGGCATGCCATAGATCGGCGAGGACTTGTCGGTCTTGGCCGCCGGATTGACCACGTCGTTGGCGCCGATGATGAACGCGACGTCGGTCTGCGCGAACTCGGAATTGATGTCCTCCAGCTCGAACACTTCGTCATACGGCACGTTGGCTTCGGCGAGCAGCACGTTCATATGCCCCGGCATGCGACCGGCCACCGGGTGGATGGCGTACTTCACCTTGACGCCTTCTTCCTTCAGCTTGTCGGCCATTTCGCGGAGGACATGCTGCGCCTGGCTGACCGCCATGCCATAGCCGGGGACGATGATCACCTGGTCGGCCTGCGACATCAGGAACGCCGCATCCTCGGCCGAGCCCCGCTTCCACGGACGCTGTTCCTTCGCCTCGCCGCCCGCGGCGCTGCCAGCGTCGCCGCCGAAGCCGCCCGCGATCACGCTGATGAAGCTGCGGTTCATCGCGCGGCACATGATGTAGGACAGGATCGCGCCCGACGAGCCGACCAGCGCGCCGGTGATGATCATCGCGCTGTTATGCAGCGTGAACCCCATCGCCGCCGCCGCCCAGCCCGAATAGCTGTTGAGCATGCTGACCACGACCGGCATGTCCGCCCCGCCGATCGGGATGATTAGCAGGAAGCCGATCGCGAACGAGAGCCCCGTCACCGTCCAGAAGATCCAGGGCGACTGATCCTGCGTGAAGTACGCGATGAGGCCAAGGATGCCCGCCAGCACCGCGAGATTGATGATGTGGCGCCCCGGCAGCAGGATCGGCTTGCCGCCCATATTGCCGTTGAGCTTCAGGAACGCGATCACGCTCCCCGAGAAGGTGATCGCGCCGATCGCGACGCCGAGCCCCATCTCGATCCGGCTGACCTGATGAATCGCCAGGAACGGCTGGCCGATCATCGGATGGACCATGTCGGCAATGCCGAACGCCAGCGGGTTGAGGAAGGCGGCGGCGGCGACCAGCACCGCCGCCAAGCCGACTAGCGAGTGGAACGCCGCAACCAGCTGCGGCATCGCTGTCATCGCGATGCGCCGCGCGGTGACGATGCCGATCGCGGCGCCGATGCCGACGGCGACGAGGATTTCCCCCGCTATTGTCCAATCGATCGGGAAGTCGAGCGCGGAAACGTCGGCATTCTTCGACATGTATTTCGGAGCATGCACGACCAGCGTCGTCACCACCGCGATCGTCATGCCGATCATGCCGAAGCGGTTGCCGCGCTGGCTCGAGGTCGGACTCGACAGGCCGCGCAGCGCGAGGATGAAGCACACCCCCGCGACCAGATAGGCCAGCGCCGCCCAGGGATTTACTGCGATCTGTTCCATTCAACCCCCAGACGTCACCCCGGACTTGTTCCGGGGTCCACCGCGCCGCAAGGCGCAAGTGGATGAGTGGATCCCGGGACGAGCCCGGGATGACGAAATCAATGCTTGGCCGCCGGCCGATCCTTCTTCTTGTACATCGCGAGCATGCGCGCCGTGACCGCGAACCCGCCGAAGATGTTGACGCTGGCCAGCACCACCGCGACCAGCCCGAGCCATTTCGACGTCGCCCCCGTGGCCCCCAGCCCACTCGCTGCCGCCGCGATCAGCGCGCCGACGATGATCACCGACGAAATCGCGTTGGTCACCGCCATCAACGGCGTGTGCAGCGCCGGTGTCACCGACCACACGACATAATAGCCGACGAAACACGCCAGCACGAAGATCGAAAGGATCGAGATGAAGTCCATTCAGCGGCGTCCCTTTTTCGACAGCCCAAGAGCGCTTTCCAAAGCGTTCAATGCTTCGTCGTGTTTCGCCTTGAGCGCGCGAAGGTTTGCGCGATCAAAGACAGGATCATTCGTACGGCATCCGGCGATTGACAGTGCGCCGCTCACATCCTCGAACTCTGGATCGACCCTCGCATCAGCAGTCGCTACTGCCTCCTTACCGAACTGCGAAGTCAACGCTACGCGGATCGCCAACAGGCTCTTTCCGACATTAGCAAATAGCCGATCTTGTCCGGGCGGGTCGCAGTAGAACACGCCGCCTAACCGATAAGCTACCCGCTCCTTCACGTATTGATCGAACATCTGTGCTTTGAAATTTGGTTGAGGCAAAACCGCCTGAAGCCCCGCAAAGAGCAACGCGCTGATCACCCGAGCAGCCTTGCGTTCACGACCTTGCCGTCCTTCGTCAGCCGCACCGCATCGCCGATTTCCTCGTCGAGTACGGGCTTGCCCGCGTCCTTGTCCCAGAAGGTCGAGAGGAAATTGTAGAGGTTGCGCGCGAACAGCGCCGAGGCGTCCGCCGCCAGACGGCTGGCGACATTCTTGTGGCCGACGATCTTGACCCCGTGGCGCTCGACCACCTGGCCCGCGACGGCGCCCTCGACGTTGCCGCCGGCCTCGACCGCCAGATCGACGATCACGCTGCCCGCCTTCATCGTCGCGATCTGCGCGTCGCTGATCAGCCGCGGCGCGGGGCGGCCGGGGATCAGCGCCGTCGTGATCACGATGTCCTGCTTGGCTATGTGCGACGACACCAGTTCGGCCTGCGCCTTCTGATATTCCTCGCTCATCTCGGTTGCGTAGCCGCCCGAGCCTTCGCCCTCGATCCCGGCCACGTTCTCGACGAAGATCGGTTTCGCGCCCAGCGACAGGATCTGTTCCTTGGTCGCCGACCGCACGTCGGTCGCCGAGACTTGCGCGCCCAGCCGTCGCGCGGTCGCGATCGCCTGCAGCCCCGCGACGCCCACGCCCATCACGAACGCCTTGGCAGCGCTGACCGTGCCCGCCGCGGTCATCATCATCGGGAAGGCGCGGCCATATTCGGCCGCCGCGTCGAGCACCGCCTTGTAACCGGCAAGGTTCGCCTGACTCGACAGGATGTCCATCGACTGCGCACGCGTGATGCGCGGCATGAACTCCATCGCCAGCGCTTCGTAGCCCGCCGCCGCATAGCCATCGACGCGCTCGCGCGCGCCGAACGGGTTGAGACCCGCGACCACCCATGCGCCGGCATTGGCGCCCGTCAGGCTCGCCGGCTCCGGCCCCTGCACGCCGAGCACGATGTCCGCGCCCTTCAGCGTCGCCGCCCGCGCGCCGACGCTCGCACCCGCCGCGGCGAAATCGGCATCGGCGATGCTCGCGCTATCGCCCGCCCCGGCCTCGACCGCGATCTCGGCGCCCAGCGCGATGAATTTCTTTACGGTCTCCGGCGTGGCGGCGACACGGCGTTCGCCGTCGGCAATTTCCTTGAGGACGGCGATCTTCAAATTCTTAGCCCCCCAGCCAACGAACTTACTTGTGGCCGCCGGAGGCGATCAGCCAGATCACGATCGCTGCAATGATGATGCAAGCCACCGCGCCCCATTTCAGCAGCGCGATCACCGAATGATAGGTCTGCTCGTGCGTTTTCATGTCGGTATGGCCGGCCATGGTTCACCCTGTCTCCCGTGTTTGTCGCGCGGTCTTAACCGGCGTGAACGCGACCCTCAACCCCCTGAACAAACCCTATCCGGCTGCTTAAGGCTGCCTTTACCTTGCATCCTTATGGGTGGCCGCCTGAGCAAACAAACAAGAGGGCGGGATGACGCGCAACGGACAGCGCCTCCTGATGTTGATCGACGACGAACCGGCGCAGCGGCGGCTGGTCTCGGCGATCGCGGCACGGCGCGATTGGCGGTCGGTCTTCGCCGCCGACGGGGAAACCGCGATCGCGATGCTCGGCACGCAGGACGGGATGCAGCTCGACGCCATCCTGATCGACAGCATCGGGCCGGAGGCGGACGCCGACCGGCTGATCACCGAATTGCGCCTGCGCCGTCCCCAGCTCCCGATCCTGATGCTGACGGCGAACGGTTCGGTCGCCGACGCGGTCTCGGCGATGCGCGCCGGCGCAACCGACTTCCTCGTGAAGCCGTTCGCCGCCGACCGGTTGCTCGCCGCGCTCGACACGGTTGCGGCCGGCACCGACGCGGGCGAATTGCGCCCGCTGACCGAAAAGATTCCGGCTCTCCTGGGCTTTGACGAGATCGTCGGCTCCGCGCCCGATTTCCGCGCCGCGCTCGCTATCGCCGCCAAGGCCGCCCGCGCGCGCGTTCCCGTCCTGATCGAGGGCGAGAGCGGCGTCGGAAAGGAAGTCGTCGCTGAGGCGATCCACGCTGCTTCCACGCGCGGCAAGAAGCCGATGATTGCGATCAATTGCGGCGCGATCCCCGCGAACCTCGTGGAAAGCGAGCTTTTCGGGCACGAAAAGGGCGCGTTCACGGGCGCGTTCGAGCGTAAGATCGGCCGGTTCCAGGACGCCGATGGCGGCACCTTGTTCCTCGACGAAATCGGCGAGATGCCACTCGACGCGCAAGTCAAACTCCTCCGCGTGCTACAGTCGGGCGAAGTCCAGCCGATCGGCGCGCGGCACGTCCGCGAAGTCGATGTCCGCGTGATCGCGGCGACCAACAAGAAACTGATCGAGGAAGTCGAGGCGGGGCGGTTCCGCGAAGACCTCTATTACCGCCTCAACGTCGTCCAGGTGACGATCCCCCCGCTGCGCGACCGCACCGGCGACATTCCGGCGCTCGCCCGCCACTTGCTCGCGCGGATCGCCGACCAGCCCGGCCTGCGCCCGCTCGGCATCACCGACGACGCGCTGGCGCTGCTTGGCCGCTACGACTGGCCGGGCAACGTCCGCCAGCTCCAGAACGCCCTGTTCCGCGCCGCCGTGCTGTGTGACGGCGACGCACTGACGCTCTCGGACTTTCCGCAGATCGCGGCGCTCGGCTCGGGCCGAGTGACCACACCGGTCGGCCAGATGGCGACCAGCGGCGGCGTGACGCTGTTCCGCGCCGACGGGCATCTGCGCGCGCTGGAGGACATCGAAGCCGACGTCATCCGCCTCGCGATCGGCCATTATCGCGGCCGCATGACCGAGGTTGCGCGGCGGCTCGGGATCGGGCGCTCGACGCTGTACCGCAAGCTGGGTGAGTTGGGGATCGATAACGCGGCGTAAGCGCAGGTCCGGCCACGGCCGGACTGGTGCGCAAAGCGCAGCGCCAAGCCCGGCCGGGGGACGGCGTCCGCCGATCCGGCCGACGACGACGGCTTTGCCGTCGGCGCTACCTTCCCACCAGAGCCTGGTCGCGCATCCCCCGCCACACCTTCAACGCCTGCACCGTTTCCGGAACATCGTGGACGCGGAGCAGCTGCACCCCAGCTTCCGCCCCCTTCAACGCCAGCGCGAGGCTCCCGCCGAGCCGCTGATCGGCAAGCGCTTCGTTCGACAGTGCGCCGATCATCCGCTTGCGGCTCGCGCCCAGCATGATCGGGCAGCCAAGGCCGTGGAACATCGCCAGTCCGTTCAATAGCGACAAGTTGTCCTGGAGCGACTTGCCGAAACCGATACCCGGATCGACGATGATCTTCGCCCGATCGACACCGCCCGCGACCACCGCCGCGATGCGCGCTTCGAGCCAGTCGAAAACCTCGGTCAGTACGTTGGCATAGCCGCCGCCGTCATGTGGCCCCTTTGCCGGATCGGGCGAGTGCATCAGCATGACCGGGCACCCCGCGCTCGCCACCACCTCCAGCGCGCGCTCGTCCCATAGCAACGCCGCGACGTCGTTGACGATTGCCGCCCCCGCGCCGATCGCCGATTCCATCACCGCGGCCTTGCGCGTATCGATCGACACGAGCGTCCCCGCGGTCGCCAGGCCACGCACGACCGGTTCGGTCCGCGCGATCTCGTCGCCTTCCCAGACGATCGACGCGCCGGGTCGAGTCGATTCGCCACCGACATCGATCATCGCCGCCCCTGCCGCCGCCATCGCGACACCGGCGGAGACGGGGTCGTTCGTCGCGCCACCGTCCGAAAAACTGTCGGGGGTGACGTTGAGGATACCGGCCACGAGCGGCTGATCGAACCGCAACGTGCGCTCGCCCAGCACGAGCGGCGCACGAGGCGCGGTGATGGCGGCGTGGAGATGCGCGGCACGCTCGTCAGTCGCACCCAATGTGCGTTCGAACTCGGCGACCGGCAGCGTTCGCTTCGCGTCGCCCTGGATCACCTCATAGGCGGCAAACCACTGCATCCCGCCCGCGATCCGCGCGACCTCGCCGTCGCGACCAATCGGCGTATCGACGAATTGGACGGGGCGGAGGTGCACTAGGGCTGTGTCGCCAGCAGGTAGGTCTGGCGCAGCGCATCGATCGGCTTCAGCCCGTCCGCCGCCTCATAATGCCAGAAGGTCCAGCCATTGCACGCCGGCGCGTTCTGCAGGAGCGACCCGAGCTTGTGGATCGACCCCGTCTGGCCGCAGCTCGACTTGAGCGAACCGTCTGCACCGACCGTTGCCGACCAGCGGCGCTTGGCATCGGTAAGGATGCTCCCCGCGCTCAACATGCCGTTTTCGATCAGCGCGCCGAACGCGACGCGCGGCGCGGCCTTGGGCGACTGCATCGTCGTCAGCGCCGATTCGTCGAGCGGGAGGGCCGCCGCGATCCGCTCCTCCGCCGCCTCGATATAGACCGGCTCGCGCTCGATTCCGATCCAGCGCCGGCCGAGCCGCTTGGCGACCGCGCCGGTCGTGCCGGTGCCGAAGAACGGGTCGAGCACCACATCGCCGGGCTTCGTGCAGGCCAGCAGGATGCGGTAGATCAGCGCCTCGGGCTTTTGCGTCGGGTGCACCTTCACGCCGCCGCGCTTGAGCCGCTCCTGCCCGCCGCAGATCGGGAATTCCCAGTCGCTGCGCATCTGGAGCTCGTCGTTCAGCGTCTTCATGCTGCGATAGTTGAAGGTGTATTTCGCCTTCTCGCCTGTCGACGCCCAGATCAATGTCTCATGCGCGTTGGTGAAGCGGGTGCCCTTGAAATTGGGCATCGGATTGGCTTTCCGCCACACGATGTCGTTGAGGATCCAATAGCCCAGATCCTGGATTGCCGAGCCCACCTTGAAGATGTTGTGATAGCTGCCGATCACCCAGATCGCGCCATTGTCCTTCAGAATGCGCCGCGCCTCGGTCAGCCATTCGCGGGTAAAGCGGTCATAGGCGCCCAGCGAATCGAATTTGTCCCAATCGTCGGTGACGGCGTCGACGTGGCTGCCGTCCGGGCGCGACAAATTGCCGCCGAGTTGGAGGTTGTAGGGCGGATCGGCGAAGATCAGGTCGACCGACTTCGCCGGCAGGCCGCGCATCGTCTCGATGCAGTCGCCCATCAGGATGCGGTCGAGCGGCAGTTCGCCCTCAACCGCCATCACCGGCGCGCGCTTGACCTTCTCGATGACCCCCATCGATTACCCCTTCCCCGAATAGCTCGCGCACGAAAACCGGGCGCGCGGACTCCGGTCAAGCAAAGTTTAGTTAACGAGGAAGGTGACCAAATCGTTAAGATTCCGGAACATTTCGCGACGCCGACCAGATATTGAGTCCCGACTTATCCACAGCCCCAAGCGATGGGGTGTGGCGCAAAAGACTCAAAGCGGCAGAACCGCCAATTCTTTTCCATACAAACTCGCGACCGGCGCAAAACTTCTCCGATGCAGCGGTGTCGGTCCGTATTCGCGCAGCGCTCGCAGATGATCGGGCGCGCCATAGCCCTTGTTCGAATGCCAGCCGTAGTGCGGATATGATTCGGCGTGCGCGATCATGATCGTGTCGCGGGTATGCTTGGCGACGATCGACGCGGCGGCGATCGACAGGCTGATCGCGTCGCCCTTCACGATCGCGGTCGCCGCGTAGCTCCAGCGCGGCAAACGGTTGCCGTCGACCAGCACATGGCCGGGGTCGCAGCCGAGCGCCCCCGCAATCTGATCCACCGCCAGCGTCATCGCCTTCATCGTCGCCCAATAGATGTTGAGGCTGTCGATCTCCTCGGCCTCGCAGATGCCGATGCCAACGACCGCTCGTTCCTTGATACGGTCGTGCAGCGTTGCGCGCGTGGCAGCGGTCAGCTTCTTCGAATCGTCGAGCCCGCGCGGGACGCCCTTGGCCGGGAGGATGACCGCGGCGGCGACCACCGGCCCGGCGAGCGGCCCGCGACCGGCTTCGTCCACGCCGACGACGGGCGCGATGCAGAGGCGTTCGTGCTTTAGGCTGGGCACTAATCCAGCCTCCACGGCGGATAGCGCCGGTTCTCACCCGCCTGATACAGGCACACCGGATTGCCCGACGGATCGGTCAGCCGCGCCTCGCGCCACAGCCAGGACTGGTCGGTCGGGAGCTGATCGAACGTCACGCCCTCATTCTGCAACCGCGCGACCTCGGCGTCGAGGTCCTGGCACTCGAAATAGACAGTGGGCCGCGCCCCGCTTTCGACCGACAGCGTCGCGCCGCCCGCCGTTTCGAAGCGGGCATAATGCGCGTCTTCGGTCTCGACGATCTGTTTGAGGCCGAGCCTGGCGTAGAAGGCGCAGGACTTGGTGTAGTCGTCGGTCGGCAGCGTGATCTGGTTGAGCCGCGCGCACGGCCCGAGATCAAGCCGCACCGCTTGATGCCCCATCGGCCCATGCCCGTTACCCAGCCCGGGCGCGTCGCGAAGCGCCAGCCGTACGAACTGCCGCGCGTTGGCGACCGCTACTTTGAGCGGCTGGCCATAGGCGAGGTTGGTCGCGATCGCCGAGGCGAGCGTGCAGCCGGTGCCATGCGTGCTGACGGTATCGATCCGCTCGGAATCCCAGCGCGTTTCGCCGCCACCGATCTCGATCAGGCGGTCGGTCAGCACCGCGCCATCGCCGTGACCGCCTTTCGCCAATATCGCGCAGTCGAGCAACCGCGCCAAAACATCCTCCGTTCGTCCTGAGCCTGTCGAAGGGCGTGTTGTTTGGCCACGTGCTTCGACAAGCTCAGCACGAACGGTTGGGGTTTGCGCAAGTGCTTCGAGCTCGGGAAGGTTGGGCGTCACCACCGCCGCCAGCGCCATCAGTCGCTCGAACGCCGCGACCGTCTCGGCATCGGCCAGCACGTCACCGCTGGTCGCCACCATGACGGGATCGAACACGATCGGCACCTTCAATCCCGTCAGCAGGTCCGCCACCGCATTTGCGGTCTCGGCGGATCCGATCATCCCGATCTTGACCGCATCGACGCCGATGTCGGTCACCACCGAATTGATCTGCGCGACGACCATGCCGGCCGGCACGGGCAGCACCGCCTGAACGCCCAAGGTATTCTGCGCGGTGATCGCGGTGATCGCGGTCATGGCGTGGCCGCCGAGCATCGTCACCGTCTTGATGTCGGCCTGGATGCCCGCACCGCCGCCCGAATCGCTGCCGGCGATGATGAGGATGCGCGGGGTCATCGAAGGTGCAAAGGCCACACTTGGTTCACACTAATCGCGCATCGCGGAATGGTCCGATTTGCGGTCGATATACGTCCTGCGCCGACCGACGACCTGCATGCCACAATGGGCGGCATGGAGGAAAGCGTCATCCCCGCTTGCGCGCCTGCGGATAGCTGCCCAGCACGCGCAACCATTTGGAATGAAATCCCAATTCATCCATCGCCCGGTCGAAATTTTCGTCGCCGGGACGTCCTTCAACGTCGGCGTAGAAATCGGTCGCCGCGAAGCTGCCGCCCTTTTGATAGCTTTCCAGCTTGGTCATGTTGACGCCGTTGGTCGCGAACCCGCCCATCGCCTTGTAGAGCGCAGCGGGGACGTTCTTCACCTCGAAGATGATCGTCGTCATGAACGGGCCGTCGCCGGTCAGCGGGCGAGAGCCGCGCGCCAGCGTGACGAAGCGCGTCGTGTTGTGCTCGGCGTCCGCAATGTCGCTCGCCAGCGTGTCGAGGCCATAGATTTTCGCGGACGGCGGCGGCGCCAGCGCGGCCACCTTCGGATCGTTCAGTTCGGCAACCAGCGCCGCGGCCCCCGCCGTGTCGGGATAGGCGATCGGCGCGATGCGCCGCGCCTTCAGCCAGTGACGACATTGGCCGAGCGCCTGGGGGTGGCTCATCGCTTCCCTGACGCCCTCGATCGGCCCCAGCCCCATCAGCGCATAGCGGATCGGCAGGAAATGCTCGCCGGTGATGACCAGCCCCGATTCGGGCAGCAGGAAATGCATGTCGGCGACGCGGCCGTGGAGCGAATTCTCGATCGGGATGACCGCGCAATCGGCGCGCCCGTCCTTCACCGCGTCGATCGCATCCTCGAACGAAAAACAGGGCAGCGGTAGGCCATCGGGAAACGCTTCCTGCGCCGCGACATGGCTGTTCGCGCCCGGCGCGCCTTGGAAAGCGACCGCGCGTTCCGGGGCGGCGGCGGCGGCTTCGGTCATCGCATCGACGATCGGGCGGGCGGGGGCGGCGAAATTCTCCATCGGATCGCGCGATTAGAGGCGCGATACTCGGGGAGCAACGGGGCTTTTGTTTGACGCGCTCCCGCGCAGGGGCGGAGCCAGCCCGCATGGTGACGGAGAGGTCGCCCAAACGAACCTTGCCCCCTGCGTTTCGCGTTACTAAAGGGTCAGGCAATCAATCAGGGGCCTCGCCGATACCATGAACGACAATACCAACACGATTGCTGGATGGGTGCTGGCCGGTTGCTTCGCCGCGCTGGGGCTGACGATCGTGGGCGGGATGATCTACGAAAGCGGCGAGCCGAAGAAGGAAGGCTTCCCGGTCGAGGCCGTAGCCGAGGGCGGCGACAGCGGCGGCGCGGCGGAAGTGCCGATCGCGAGCCTGCTCCCCGCCGCCGACGCCGCCAAGGGCGCCGAAGTGTTCAAGAAGTGCGCGGCGTGCCACACGATCAACCAGGGCGGCGCGAACGGGATCGGCCCGAACCTTTATGGCATCGTCGGCGATGCCAAGGCCGAAGGGCGTGGCGGCTTCGCCTTCTCCGACGCGCTGAAGTCCAAGGGCGGCAAGTGGACGTTCGACGACCTGAACGCCTGGCTGACCAGCCCGCGCAAGTTCGCGGCGGGCACCAAGATGACCTTCGCCGGCCTGTCCGATCCGAAGCAGCGCGCCGACGTGATCCTCTACATGAACCAGCAGGGTTCGAACCTGCCGCTGCCCCCGCCCCCGGCGGCCGGTGCCGCCCCTGCGGGTAAGGACGGCGCGGCGCCCGCGGAGGGTAACACCGCCGCTCCGGCTGAGGGCAACGCTGCGGCCCCCGCCGGCAACACGGCCGCACCCGAGAAGAAATAACTTCCCAACCGTGCTCCTGCGAAAGCAGGAGCCTAGGGTGATTTCCTAGTCCCGCGCGGTCGGCGCGTGGGCCGCAACCTGCTCGGCAGAATGCGCTTCGGCTTCCGACTTGCCCTGTTCGAACGAGCGGTTGCGGTAGAATTCCTCGACGTGCGCCCAGCCTTCCTCAGCGGTCTCGCAATAGGTGAAGATCTTGAGGTCCTTGGCCGACACCACGCCTTCCTCGACCAGTGCGTCGAAATTGACCACGCGCTCCCAGAACTCCCGGCCATAGAGCAGAACGGGGATCGGCTGGATCTTGCCGGTCTGGATCAGCGTCAGCAGCTCGAAGAATTCGTCGAACGTGCCGAACCCGCCGGGGAACGCCGCCAGCGCACGGGCGTGGAGCAGGAAATGCATCTTGCGCAGCGCGAAATAGTGGAACTGCAGGCTCAGTCCCGGCGTGACATAGGGATTGGGCGCCTGTTCGTGCGGCAACAGGATGTTGAGCCCGATCGATTCGGCGCCGACATCGGCCGCGCCGCGATTGGCCGCCTCCATGATCGACGGGCCGCCACCCGAGCACACCACGAACTGGCGCTTGCCGTTGGCGTCGCGCGGGCATTGGCTGGCGACGCGGGCGAGCTCGCGCGCGACGTCGTAATATTTGGATTTGGCGACCAGCCGTTCGGCGATCTTGCGGCTCGCATCGTCCTTGGCGGCAGCCAGCAGCGCCTTGGCCTTTTCCGGCTCGGGGATACGCGCGGATCCGTACATCACGAAGGTCGAGGCGATGCCCGCCTCGTCCAGGATCAGTTCGGGCTTCAGCAGTTCGAGCTGGAACCGGACCGGACGCAAATCCTCGCGCAACAGGAAATCGAGATCCTGGAACGCCAGCCGATAGGCCGGGTTCGCGGTCTGAGGGGTGGAGATGCCTTGCTTGGCGCGGTCGGCCTCTTCCTTGGCCTGCGGAAAGACGCGCGACGGGATGCGAGTATCAGTCATCCCAGCCACGTAGAGCAAAGTGATGACGCTTTGAAGAGGCCAGAATTGCCGTTTCTCGAAGCACGCCGAGCGTTACCGGCAGAACGCCTTGTGGTCGTCCTCGAGGTGGAGGTGATCGTAGTGCGCCGCGTTGTAGTCGGGGCTGAGCACGGTGCCGAACCGCTTGCAGGCAGAGCTGTGGATGAGCCTCCAGAAACGCTGCACATCCCCGTCACCCGAACGCCAGCTGTCCTTGACCGAAATGCGGCGGCCGTCGGCGAGGATGAACGCCGACACGTCGACCGCATTGGCCAGCGCATGTCCCGACAACCGCGCGGTCGCTGTGCCGACCGTGCTGCGGCACGCATAGGTGCCCATCGTTTCGATACGGACGAGCTGGCTGCCGAGCATTTGATACGCGGCAGGCGCGACGGCGTTGCGCGTCCAGCCGATGAATTCCTCCGCGAGCCCGCAGCGCATCGCCTTGATCCCCGTCACCGGCACGCCGATGTCGAGCAACTGTACCGCGCCGATCACCTGGCACCCGCCGCCATAATCGCGGTCGGGGAGCGGCGAGAAGCGCACGCCTTCGCGGCTGAGATCGTCGAAACAGGCCTGTGTATCCCGGCTCGTCGGCAAGTTGAGGGTGAGCGGCGGCGCGCCCATCGGACGCGTCGGGCGCGTCGGCGGCTCCGCCCCGCCGCCGAACACGCAGCCGGCGAGCAGCAAACCGAACATGGGAGCCAGCCGCTTCATGCGCGCAAAGGTGCGCAAACATAGTTAACCAAACGTAAACGCCACCCGCGCGAGGGGCGCAGGCGGCGTGTTACGCGATCAAAGGATGGAAAGTTGCGGTCGCTTTATCAGGCGTAGGTAACGGCAACCTTCTGACGGCGACGGAGTGCCGCGCCCATCATGCCGAACCCACCGATCATCATCGCCCAGGTCGCCGGCTCCGGCACGGCGGGTGCGCCGGTGTCGAAGAAGGTGATGTGCGACCAGCCCGGATTGTTCGGGAACAGGCTGCTCAACGCGATCGAACCCGAAAGGATCGGCGAGGCGTCATAATACAGGAAAGTCTGGCCCGCCTGATTGATGGCGAAATAGTGCACCACCGGGTCGCCCGCGCCGGGCGTGTAGGTGAACGACAGCGAATTGGTCGCGCTGGTATAGTTCACGGAGAACTCGGAGCCGCTGATCGTCGGGAACAACGTCGAGATGTCGGTCGAGCCGTCGCTGTTCTTCTTGAAGATCGCCGGCGAGCCGGTGCCGTTACCAACGCCCTGTCCGGTCGTGCCGGTCGGGAAAGCGTAGCAGTTCGAAAAACCGCCCTGGCCACCGCATTCGTTGCCGGAGAATTGGCCGATCAGCGTCGGCGCGGCGTTTGCCGGGCTCGCTGCCACCAAAGCGGCAAAGGCGACGGCGGCCAAAAGTCCCATACGATTCGTCATCGAATTTATCCCACTATCAAATAGATGCAGCCGATGCGCCCAGTGATATTTTGCGGCTGTTAGTGATTACTTACACGTTAAGGCCAAGTAATAATACGCACTGACTTCGTGACAGTTTTCATCGTCTCATTTTGGCGCAAGTTGACACCCCGATAACCGTCGCTATGGCCGTCGACGGGCCACGCGGTCCCAACGCCGCGCGTGCTCTCTGCAAGGAGAGACTGACATGACTGATTTGAACGTTGCCGACGCCACAACTGCGTCCCCTGCCAAGCCCGCCACCAAGCCGGCACGCCCCTATTTTTCCAGCGGACCATGCGCCAAGCCTCCGGGCTGGGACGCGGCGAAACTCGCCACCGACAGCCTGGGCCGCTCGCACCGCTCGAAGATCGGCAAGCTACGCCTGCAATACGCCATCGACCTGATGCGCGAGTTGCTCGGCCTGCCCGACACGCACCGTATCGGCATCGTCCCCGGCTCCGACACCGGCGCGTTCGAGATGGCGATGTGGACGATGCTCGGCGCGCGTGGCGTGACGATGCTGGCGTGGGAAAGCTTCGGCGAGGGCTGGGTGACCGACGCGGTCAAGCAGCTCAAGATCGATCCGACCGTGATCCGCGCCGATTACGGCCAGCTGCCCGACTTGACGCAAGTCGATTGGTCGACCGACGTTCTGTTCACCTGGAACGGCACGACCAGCGGCGTGCGCGTGCCGAACGGCGACTGGATCCCGGCCGACCGCGAAGGGCTGAGCTTCGCCGACGCGACCTCGGCCGTGTTCGCGTATGACTTGCCGTGGGACAAGATCGATGTCGCCACGTTCAGCTGGCAGAAGGTGCTGGGCGGCGAAGGCGCGCACGGCGTCCTGATCCTGGGCCCGCGCGCGGTCGAGCGGCTGGAAAGCTATACCCCCGCCTGGCCGCTGCCCAAGGTGTTTCGCCTGGTGTCGAAAGGCGCGCTGGCCGAGGGCGTGTTCAAGGGCGAGACGATCAACACGCCGTCGATGCTCGCGGTCGAGGATGCGATCTTCAGCCTCGAATGGGCGAAGTCGCTCGGTGAGGGCGGCTTGATCGCGCGGAGCGCCGCCAATGCGGCGGCGCTGGACGAGATCGTCGCGGCACGCGACTGGCTCGGCCATCTCGCGACCGACGAGGCGAGCCGGTCGAAGACCAGCGTGTGCCTGACGGTCGCCGGCGCCGACGAGGCGTTCATCAAGGCGATGGCCGGCGCGCTCGAAAAGGAAGGCGCCGCGTTCGACGTCGCCGGATACCGCGACGCGCCGCCGGGGCTACGCATCTGGTGCGGCGCGACGGTCGATACGGCTGACATCGTCGCGCTCGGGCCGTGGCTCGACTGGGCCTACGCAACAGCCAAATCCGCCTGACCGTGCTCCTGCGAGAGCAGGAGCTCAGGACCACAGGCGACTTCCCTTGCGACTCCAGGCTCCTGCCTTCGCAGGAGCACCGCAAATTTCCGAGGATTCTCCCGATGCCAAAAGTACTCATCAGCGACAAAATGGACCCCAAGGCCGCCCAGATCTTCCGCGAGCGCGGGGTCGAGGTGGACGAAATCACCGGCAAGACCCCCGACGAACTCGCCGCGATGATCGGCGAGTATGACGGGCTCGCGATCCGCTCGTCCACCAAGGTGACCAAGGCGATCCTCGACGCCGCGACCAATCTCAAGGTCGTCGGCCGCGCGGGGATCGGGGTCGACAATGTCGACATTCCGGCCGCCTCCGCCAAAGGCGTGGTCGTGATGAACACGCCGTTCGGCAACTCGATCACCACCGCCGAACACGCCATTGCCCTCATGTTCGCGCTCGCCCGCGACTTGCCCGAAGCCGACAAATCGACCCAGGCCGGCAAGTGGGAGAAGAACCGCTTCATGGGGGTCGAGATGACCTCCAAGACGCTGGGCCTGATCGGCGCGGGGAACATCGGGTCGATCGTCGCCGACCGCGCGCAGGGCCTGCGGATGAAGGTCATCGCGTTCGACCCGTTCCTGTCGCCCGAACGCGCGGTCGAGCTCGGGGTGGAGAAGGTCGATCTCGACGATCTGCTCGCGCGCGCCGATTTCATCACGCTCCACACGCCGCTGACCGACCAGACGCGCAACATCCTGAGCCGCGACAATCTGCTCCGCACCAAGAAGGGCGTGCGGATCGTCAATTGCGCGCGCGGCGGGCTGATCGACGAAGCGGCGCTCAAGGAATTGCTCGACAGCGGGCACATCGCGGGGGCGGCGCTCGACGTCTTCGTGACCGAGCCGGCGACCGATTCGCCGCTGTTCGGCACGCCCAATTTCATCTCCACGCCGCACCTCGGCGCATCGACGAGCGAAGCGCAGGTCAATGTCGCGATCCAGGTCGCCGAGCAGATGGCCGACTATCTCGTGTCGGGCGGTGTCACCAACGCGCTCAACGTGCCGAGCCTGTCGGCCGAGGAAGCGCCGCGGCTGAAGCCGTACATGGCGCTGGCGGAAAAGCTCGGTTCGCTGGTCGGTCAGCTGACCACCGGGGCGATCGGCCGCATCTCGATCCATTCGGAAGGGGCCGCCGCCGAGCTCAACCAGAAGCCGATCGTCGCGGCGGTGCTCGCCGGGTTCCTGCGCACGCAGACCGACACGGTGAACATGGTCAACGCGCCCTTGCTCGCCAAGGAGCGCGGCATGGAAGTGCGCGAAGTCCGCACCGAGCGCGAGGGCGACTATCACACGCTGCTGCGCGTGTCGGTCAAGACCGATGCCGGCGAGCGGTCGGTCGCCGGCACCCTGTTCGGTGACGCCGCGCCGCGCCTGGTCGAACTGTTCGGGATCAAGGTCGAGGCCGACCTCGTCGGGCACATGCTCTACGTCGTCAACGAGGACGCGCCGGGGTTCATCGGGCGGCTCGGCACATTGCTGGGCACGGAGGGCGTCAATATCGGCACGTTCCACCTCGGGCGTCGGTCGGCGGGCGGCGAAGCGGTGCTGCTCTTGTCGGTCGACGACGCGGTGACGCCCGAACTGATCGCCAAGGTCCGCGGTCTGGCGGGCGTGAAGACCGTGATGGGGCTGTCGTTCTGAGCCGAAGGCGCTAAGGGAGCGCGCGATGACTCACGCGCTCCTCCCGTCCGGTTTCCATGACCGGTTGCCGCCGCTGGCCGATGCGGCGGCGCGGCTGGAGGCGCGCGTGCTGGAGGCGGCGCATGCCCATGGCTATGAGCGTGTCGATCCGCCGCTCGCCGAGTTCGAGGACGCGCTCGCGCACCGGCTGAAATCGACCCGCGCGCAGGATGCGGTGCGCTTCGTCGATCCGGTCAGCCAGCGCACGCTCGCGATCCGGCCCGACATCACCGCGCAGGTCGGGCGGATCGCGGCGACGCGGATGGGCCACCACCCGCGCCCGGTGCGGCTGAGCTATGCCGGGTCGGTGCTGCGGTTGCGCGCGGGGCAGCTCTCGCCCGAACGCGAGCGGCGCCAGGCGGGCTGCGAGTTGATCGGGCTCGATACGGTGGCGGCGGCGCGGGAGATCGTGACGGTTGCGGTCGAGGCGCTGGAGGCAGCGGGCGTCACCGGCATCTCGGTCGACTTCACCTTGCCCGACCTGCTCGGCGTGCTGAGCGCGGGGCCGTTCCCGCTCGGCGAGGCCTCGCTCGACGATCTCGCCAACCGGCTCGATGCCAAGGATGCCGGCGGTGTCGCGGCGATCGCGCCCGCCTATCTGCCGCTGATCGAGGCGGCGGGGCCGTTCGATGCCGCGCACGATCGGCTCTGCGCGTTCGACGCGGGCGGGGCGCTGACCAGCCGGCTCGACGGGTTGTGGAAAGTGGCGGAGGCGGTGCGCGGCCGCGTCGCGCTGACGCTCGACCCGACCGAGCGGCACGGGTTCGAATATCAGACCTGGCTCGGCTTCTCGCTGTTCGCCGACGGGGCGCTGGGCGAGATCGGGCGCGGCGGCAGCTATACGATCGTGCACGAGGACGGCAGCGAGGAGGCCGCGATCGGCTTCTCGCTCTACACCGATGCGATCGTCGCGGGCGGCGGCGAGGACGCGCGGCGGCGGCTGTTCGTGCCGCTCGGCACCGACCCCGCGCTGGCGGCGAAGCTGCGCGGCGAGGGCTGGGTCACCGTCGCTGCGCTGGAGGCCGGCGACACGCCCGAGGCGCAACTCTGTACGCATGTTTTACTCGACGGCGAGGTCCGACCGCTCGCCACTTAGTCCACCGTCACCCCGGCTTTGTGCCGGGGTCCGCCGCGCCTCGGGCTTTATCGCTTGCGGCTCTGCGGATGCCGGGACGAGCCCGGCATGACGAATTAAAACGAGGGAAGAATGGCAAACGTCGCCGTGATCGGCGCCCAATGGGGTGACGAGGGCAAGGGCAAGATCGTCGACTGGCTGTCGGAGCGCGCCGATGTGGTCGTGCGGTTCCAGGGCGGGCACAATGCCGGGCATACGCTGGTCATCGACGGCAAGACGTACAAGCTCGCGCTGCTGCCCTCGGGCGTGGTGCGGGGCACGCTGTCGGTCATCGGCAACGGCGTGGTGTTCGATCCCTGGCACTTCCGCGACGAAGTGGCGAAGATCGCCGAGCAGGGCATTTCGATCACCCCCGACGTGCTCCACATCGCCGAGACCGCACCGCTGATCCTGCCACTCCACCGCGATCTCGACGCATTGCGCGAGGATGCGCTGGAGGAGGGCAATTCGGGGCAGAAGATCGGCACCACGCGGCGGGGCATCGGGCCGGCGTATGAAGACAAGGTCGGCCGCCGCGCGATCCGCATCTGCGACCTGGCGCATCTCGACGAGCTCGGGCCGCAGATCGATCGCCTGTGCGCGCATCACGACGCGCTGCTCGCCGGGTTCGGCAAGCCGCCGGTGGATCGCGAGAAGCTGCTGGCCGATCTGCGCGAGATCGCCGATGTCGTGCTGCCCTTCGCCAAGCCGGTCTGGGTGACGCTCAACGAGGCGCAGGCGCACGGGCGGCGCATCCTGTTCGAAGGCGCGCAGGGCGTGCTGCTCGACGTCGATCACGGCACCTATCCGTTCGTCACCTCGTCCAACACCGTGGCGGGAACGGCCTCGGCAGGCTCCGGTCTTGGGCCGAGCCGGGTCGGGTTCGTGCTGGGGATCGTGAAGGCTTATACGACCCGCGTCGGGTCGGGGCCGTTTCCGACCGAACAGGATAACGAGATCGGCGACTATCTCGGCACGCGCGGCAAGGAATTCGGGGTCAACACCGGGCGCAAGCGGCGCTGCGGCTGGTTCGACGCGGTGCTGGTGCGGCAATCGGCGGCGGTCAGCGGCATCACCGGGATCGCGTTGACCAAGCTCGACATCCTCGACGGGCTGGAAGAAATAAGGATCTGCACGGGGTATCGGCTGGGCGGCAAGACCTACGACTATCTGCCCCCGCATCCGCAGGACCAGGCAGCGGTCGAGCCGATTTACGAAACGGTGCCGGGCTGGTCGGAATCGACCGCGGGCGCGCGGAGCTGGGCCGACCTGCCGGCGGCGGCGGTCAAATATATCCGCCGGATCGAGGAATTGATTCGCTGCCCCGTGGCGCTGGTGTCGACCAGCCCGGAACGGAACGACACCATCCTGGTGCGCGATCCGTTCGCGGACTGATCCGAAGGGTTACTTCTTCTTTTTCTTGGTCGTGGTGGTCGTCGTCGTGCTGGCGGCCGTGCCGTTGTCGCTTGTCGTCGCGGTCGTCGAGGTCGTGGCGTTCGGATCGGCCATCGGCGTGGTCGCCGTCGTGTCGGTGGTCGTTGTCGTGCTGGTATCGGGTGTCGACACGGGCGGGGTCGTGACCGGGGGCACGGTCGTGCCGGGCGTCGAGACCGGCGGAACATTGGTCTGCGGGGTCGATACCGGCGGCACGGTCTGCGCGGTGGCGATGCCCGACGTGCCGGCGATCAACGCGCCGGCGAGAATGGCGAACTTCATGAAAATCTTCTCCTGGTCCCATGATGGACCCAAGTGGGAAGATTCCTGCCGCGAAATGGGTCCGGCCACGGATACGAGGCATCCCCGAATTCCAACGACTGACCGTCAATTGAGCGGAATCAACGATTAACCGTCCCGCGATCAGCCCATTTGCGCGCGGTGCAGCAGTTTCTGGTCCGCCAGCACCAGCGCGACCATCGCTTCGACGACGGGCACGCCACGGATGCCGACGCAGGGATCGTGGCGACCTTTGGTGCGGATCTCGGTGGAGTCGCCGTCACGCGTGATCGTCTCGACCGGGGTCAGGATCGAACTGGTCGGCTTGAACGCGACGCGCACGCGGATCGGCTGACCGGTCGAAATCCCGCCCGCAATGCCCCCGGCATGGTTGGCGAGGAAGACAGGCCCGTTATTGCCGGGCCGCATCGGGTCGGCATTCCCCTCCCCCGTCGCCAGCGCCGCGGCAAAGCCATCACCGATCTCGACCCCCTTCACCGCGTTGATCCCCATACAGGCGTGCGCGAGTTCGGCGTCGAGCTTGGCGTAGAGCGGCGCGCCCCAGCCCGGCGGTACCCCGGTCGCCTCGCAAACGATGGTCGCGCCGAGAGACGATCCCGCCTTGCGCGCGTCATCGACCAGCCGCTCCCAGCGGGCAGCCGCCTGGGCATCGGGCGAGAAGAAGGAGTTGCGGCCGATCTCGTCCGCATTGAAGCACGAGTAGAGGATGGGATCGTGTCCGATCGCCTCGACCCACGCGGTGATCGTCACTTCGGGAATCACGAGCCGCGCCACCGCCCCAGCCGCGACTCGCGACGCCGTCTCGCGCGCCGACGACCGCCCGCCGCCACGATAGTCGCGAAAACCGTATTTGACGTCATAGGCGTAATCGGCATGGCCGGGGCGATAGGCCGCCGCAACCTCCGAATAATCCTTCGACCGCTGGTCGACATTCTCGATCATCAGGCTGATCGGCGTGCCGGTCGTCTTGCCCTCGAACACGCCCGACAGGATGCGGACCTGGTCGGGCTCCTGCCGCTGCGTCGTGAAGCGCGACTGGCCGGGACGGCGCGCGTCGAGGAACGGCTGGATGTCGGTTGCGCTGAGGCTCAGCCCCGGCGGGCACCCATCCACCACCGCGCCGATCGCCGGCCCGTGGCTCTCCCCCCAGGTGGTGAAGCGGAAGACGTGGCCGAAGGCGTTGTAGCTCACGCCCTCAAACCAGTGCGATGTCCGGCGCGTCCTCGGCCTTCATGCCGATGACGTTATAGCCGGCGTCGACATGGTGGACTTCGCCGGTCACGCCGCTCGCCAGGTCGCTGAGCAGGTACAGGCCCGCGCCGCCGACATCCTCGATCGTGACGTTCCGCTTGAGCGGCGAGTTCAGCTCGTTCCATTTCAGGATCAGGCGGAAATCGCCGATCCCGCTCGCCGCCAGCGTCTTGATCGGCCCGGCCGAGATTGCGTTGACGCGGATATTGTCGCGCCCCAGATCGACCGCGAGATACTGCACGCTGGTCTCTAGCGCGGCCTTGGCCAGCCCCATCACGTTATAATGCGGGATCACCTTCTCCGCGCCGTAATAGCTCAGCGTCAGCAAACTGCCGCCCTCCGGCATCATCGCCGCGGCACGCTGGGCGACGGCGACGAACGAATAGACGCTGATGTTCATCGTCATCAGGAAATTGTCGAGGCTGGTGTCGACGAACCGCCCGCGCAGCTCGCTCTTGTCCGAAAAGCCGATCGCATGGACGACGAAATCGATCGTCGGCCAGTCCTTGCCCAGATCGGCGAAGCATTTGTCCAGGCTCGCCATGTCGGACACGTCGCAATCGAACAGCCGCGCGACGCCTAGTTGCTCGGCCAGCGGACGGACGCGCTTCTCCATCGTCTCGCCCTGATAGCTGAATGCGAGGTCCGCACCCTGCTCCGCCAGCTTCTGCGCAATCCCCCAGGCGAGGCTCTTGTCATTCGCCAGGCCCATGATCAGCCCGCGCTTGCCCTGCATCAGTCCGCTCACGTTGCGACGGTCTCCGTATTCGTGGTTTGTGGAGCCTTTACGTCCTCCAACGGGGTTTCGGCTAGTGCCGCGTTCAAATGCGCGCCGATCGAGATGCCGAACCCTACGATCCAGAAGAACAGGAGGGTGACGATTACGCCGGCCAGGCTGCCATAGGTTAGATCGTAGCTGCCGAATTGCGCGAGCGTCACGGGCAGCAACGCGGTCGCGCTCATCCACCAGATCGTCGTGAACAGGGCGCCGGGCCAGCGCGGGCATTGGCGGACGCGATATTTGCTCGGCGTGACCGCGGCGAACAGCATGTAGAGCGCGGCGAACAACACGATCGCCGGCACCAGCCGCGCCGCGCCGACCCAGCCGCCGACTTCCTGCGCCCAGGGCAGCAAGCGATAGATGAACTGTTCGACGATGGTCAGCAGTCCCTGGACGAAGAATGCCAGCAGCGCGAGGATCACCGACGCGACGATGACCGCCATCGACCGCAGCCGATACTGCCAGAAGGGCCGGTCGAACGTGATGCCATAGGCGCGGCGAAATACGTCGCGGATCGTCTCGACGAAACTGCCGACGGTCCACAACGCCACAACCGCGCCCAGGATCAGCAAGCCCCCGGTGCGGGCGGCGAGCACATCCTCGATCGGCTTGCGTAGAATCTCTCCCACACTCGGCGGCAGCGTGTAGAGAAACGACTCGACCGCATGCTTGGTCTCGCTCCGCTGGCCCAGGAGCGACGAGATCGCGGCCGCCAGGATGAAGAACGGAAACACCGTTATCAACGCCAGATAGGCGAGATTGCCCGCGTACATGAACCCGTTGTCGAAGATGCCGACGACAACTCGCTTGGTGACAATCCACACCCGCGTCCAGATCGGCTTGCCGAAGCGTTCGCGGACCCCGCGAAGGGCGCGCGCCTCGGGGGAGAGGGGCGATAGGTGCGACATCTAGGCGATCAGACGCCCATATTGCCGCGCGGGTTCCTGTCCTTGTCCTTCCAGCCCTGGACGAATTCGACCAGCGCATCGTCGTCGACCGGCAGGTCGACCATCAGCGTGACGAGCTGGTCGCCCCGAGGATCATTGGGGCCCCCGCCCTTCTTGTGGAACCCCTTGCCTTTCAGCCGCAGCACCTTGCCCGAGCTCGACCCCTTGGGGATCGTCAGCATCACCGGCTTGTCGGCGGTCGGCACACGCACGCTCGCGCCGAGCACGGCCTCGGACAGGCTGATCGGCAGATCGAGCCGGATGTCGTCGCCGTCGCGGGTGAAGAAACGGTGCTGCTGGACCTCGATCGTGATGATCGCGTCGCCCGCACCGCCCGGCCCCGGCTGGCCCTTGCCCGACAGACGCATCTGCGTGCCGGTCTCGACGCCCGCAGGCAGCTTCAGGTCGATCGTCTTGCCGTCCGCCAGCGTAATGCGCTGCGGCGCGAGCGTCGCGGCATCGACAAACGGCACCGCCAGCTTATAGGCGGCGTTGGCGCCCTTGGGCTGCTGGCGCCGGCCGAAGCTGCTGGCGAAGCCGCCCTGCCCGCCGCGCCCGCCGAACAATCCTTCGAACAAATCGCTGAAATCGCCGCCGCTATCGGTGAATTCGAACCCGCCCGCGCCGGACCGGAACCCGCCTTGCTGCGGACCACCGCCACCGCCGAACCCAAACGGCATGGCCGGATTCCCGTCGGCGTCGATCTCGCCACGGTCGAACCGCGCGCGCTTGTCCTTGTCGGTCAGCAGGTCATAGGCCTGAGTCACCTGGCTGAACTTCTCCGCCGCCTTGGGATTGTCCTTGTTGCGGTCGGGATGAAGCTCCTTCGCGAGCTTGCGATATGCCTTCTTGATCGCGGCCTCATCGGCCCCGCGCGCGACGCCGAGGGTGGTATAGGGATCTGCTGCCATCTTGGCCTGCTATTTGGGGGATTGATCGGCCGAGTGCAAACGATGGTGACGCGTGTGTTGCCACCGCCATAATTATGCGCAAGGTGTTCCATGGCCTATGAACCATTCGGGCAGGGCAACCGTTGGTGGGATCGGTTGGCGCCAACTCGCCTGCCTTTCATTTTTTGGCCATTCTCGTTCAAAGCGTGGCTTGCGCTACAGATGGTTATCGTGACTACGGTCATCGCATTTTTGTTGGCGCGCTAGCCTGGTCCTGGCCCTTCGACCGGTGCGACGTCGACCGATACGTCCATCTTCTGTGCGCCGGAGCCGAGCACGATGCCGTCGATCGGGGCGATTTCGGCATAATCGCGGCCGATCGCCATCACGACATGGTCGCCCGCCATCCAGATGCCGTTGGTCGGGTCCAGCCCGATCCAGCCGCGCTGCGGCCCGCACCACAGCAACACCCAGGCGTGGGTCGCGTCGGCGCCGATCAGCCGCTCCTGCCCCGGCGGCGGGATCGTGCGGATATAGCCGGAGACGTATGCCGCCGGCAGCCCGGCGGCGCGCAGGCCGGTGATCATGATCTGGGTCAGGTCCTGGCACACCCCGCGCCGCTTGAGGAACGCTTCGCGCGGCGGGGTGTCGACCAGGGTCGCGGCGGGATCGAACGCGAACTCGCGCTGGATGCGCCGGGCAAGCGCGATCCCGGCCTCCAGCGCGCCACGACCTGGATCGAGATCCTGCGCGCACCACGCGGCGATGTCGGCGTCGAGCGGGATCAGCGGCGACGGATAGAGATAGGCGGTCGGCCCGGCGGGTCCGAGCTCACGGTCGGCGCGCGCGAGGCTGGCGATGTCCCCGAGCGTCGGATCGGCCGCCGCCGGCACGGGCACGGGCCGATCGACGATCACTCGCGCCGCGCTTTCGATCGTCAGATTGCGCACGGGTTCGCGCACCACCAGCCGCATGACGTTCGCGAGTCCCGCCTCGGCCAAAGCGGGCCGCGTCTCCCCAGCCGGAGTCACGGCGAGCGCGTATCGTTCGACCTTCTGGCCCGACCAGTGAATCGGCTTCAGGCGCAGATTGCACCGCGCGAACGCGACCGGCTGGCCATAGTCGAACCGCGTGACGTGCCGGATGTCGTAGATCACGCGCCAAAGCTCATGCGAGCGTAAGGCCGCCCGCGCGCAGAGGTTCCGCCCCCTGCAGGAAATAACGCCGCGCGATTGCTTCGGACAAGCGCGTCAATTGACGCTCCGCCTCGAACAATTGCGCTGCTTCCAGATGGGCTGCATTTGCCGTGGCGAGCAACGCCTTGAGCGCCAGCGCCTCGGCCTGCTGGTCCTCGGGCAAGCCATCGTCGTTGAGCACGGGAAGGTGGTCGAGATGCGCGGCGATCGTATCGACCTGATACGCCAGGCTGCGCGGATTGCCGGGATCGAGCGCGACGAGATCGACCACCGGCACTCGCGCGATGCCCGTCAGGTAGCGCTGACGGTAGCTGATCTGGCTGTCGGCGAGGTCGAGCAGGGTCGACAAATCGTCGGCGGTCGCCCCCGCCATCCCGAACGTGCGCACCAGCCGCGCGACGACGACCCCGCGCTCGACCCGGCGGCCGAGGTCGTGAAAGCGCCAGGACGCGGTGCGGCCCATATGCTCGGCGGCGAGTCCCGACAGCGCGGCGTAGCGGCGCTGGAGCGACCCGCAGCGATCGAGCATGCTGCCTTTGGTCGGGTGCGGCGCGTCGAGTAGCCGACACATGTCGGCCGACAGCCGATCCCGCGACACGCCTGCGATATTACGCGCGAGCCGGTTCATCGCGGGAATATTGTGCCAACCGTCCATGGCGTCGAGCGCGGTGCGGGCAAGCTGGACGAGATCGGGCCGCTTAAGCCGTTCGGGATGCGCCGCCGCACCCGCCGCCACGACCAAGCCCGCCATCCGCCCGACCGTTTCGTGGTCGAGCGCCGCGCCGGCATCGGCGTCGATCGAATTGCCCAGCATCACGCGCACGATCGTCAGCAGCGCTTCGCCGCGTTCCAGATACCGCCCGAGCCAGAAGAAATTGTCGGCGACGCGGCTGGGCAAGGTGCCCGGATTACGGCGAATCTGGGTGCTGTCGGTGGCGGGCAACAGCGATACGTGCGCGACCGGATCGGGGCTGTGCACCGTGACGTCGGCCGACCACAAACCGTCGCCCATCACCGCTGCGCGGTCGTCGGCGTGCGCGCCGATCCGCGCGAACCCGCCGGGCAATACCGCCCAGCCGCCATCGGGCGCTCGCGCCGCGAACACGCGTAGCGTGAAGGGCCGCGCGGCGAGATCGTTGTCGGCGACCACCGGCATGGTCGACAGCCGCACCGTCTCCTGCCCGACATAATCCTCCGGCCGCCGCGCGAGGTCGGCGAGCAAGGCCGCACGCTGCTCGGACGACAGGTCCGCGCCCAGCATCGCACCATCGGGCAGCCCCAGCGGCTTCACGCCAAAGGCAGGCGCGATCCGCAATTCGTCCAGCCGGCCTTCGACCAGCGCGCGTGCATCATCGGCGCCGCACCACCACGTCGCGACATTGGGCAGCCGCAGCTTTTCCCCGGTCAGCCGCTCGGCCAGCAGCGGCAGGAACGCCTGCATCGCCGGCGCCTCCAGCACGCCCGCGCCGGGCGCGTTGGAGATCAGCACGTTATGCGCGGCGAAGGCGTCGATCAGCCCCGCGACCCCGATCTGCGAATGCGAATCGAACGCCAGCGGATCGAGCAAGCGGGGGTCGGCGCGCTGCCACAGCGCATCGACGCGCTTCAGCCCGGCAATGGTGCGGACGTAGAGCCTGTCCTCCGCCACCGTCAGGTCGGCGCCCTCGACCAGCAGGAAGCCCAGATAGCGCGCGAGGTGCGCCTGTTCGGCATAACTCGCGTTCCAGCGACCCGGCGTGAGCAGACCGATGCGCGGTTCGGCGCGCTTGCACAGTTCGGCAAGCCCTTCGCGGAACGCCGCGAAGAACGGCGCATGGCGCAGGATGTTGAGCCGCCCCTGCAGCCCGCCCAACGTCCGCGACGTGGCGAGACGGTTTTCGAGCGCATAGCCCGCCCCCACCGGCGAGCGGACATGGTCGGCGAGCACGCGCCATTCGCCGTCAGGCCCGCGCCCGAGGTCGAACGCGACGAACTGGAGCTGATACCCGCCGGGCACGGTCAGTCCGACCATCGGGCGCAGGAACAGGGGGCTGCCATTGACCAGCGCCGCCGGAATAGTGCCGTCGGCGACCAGCCTGCCCTCGCCGTAAAGATCGGCGAGCACGGTTTCGAGCAGGGCGGCGCGCTGCGCGGCCCCTGCGGCGATCCCCTGCCACTCGTCCTCGGCGATCAGCAGCGGGATGGGCGAGACGGGCCAGGGCCGCTCGTCGCTGTCCCCGGCGACGCGAAATCCGGTGCCGATGTCCTCGGCGTGGCGCTGGACGCGCTGGCGGGCATGGCCGAGATCGTCGCCCGCGGCGATGGCGAGTTCCTCGAACGCAGCGGTCCAAGCCTCGGCGTCGCCGCTCGCGACGACATCGCCCGCGCCGGCGCGCCCGCGATAGTCCGCCAGCCAGCGCGCGGCGTGCGCGCTCGCATCGAACAATCCTTCGCTGGTCGCCTGACTGGCCATGCTTCCAACCCCCGGCGCTTCAGAACCAGAATCCATGCTGCGTGGCAACACGGATTAGATCGCAGCAGGCCGATCTATTTTCGTCATGCCGGACGTGATCCGGCATCCCGCTTCTTGTTCTGGGCGGAAAAAGCGGGACCCCGGATCAAGTCCGGGGTGACGTGCTCTTTCTATAAATCGGGCAGCACCTGGCCGGCGACGCCCCAGCCGGCGAGTCCCTTGCTCGACGCGCGCTTCAGCAACTCTTCCCCGTCGCCGACATGCCACGTCGCCGCGCTGTCGATGTCGTCGAGTTCGGCCCAGGTCACCGGCGTCGCGACCGGAGCCCCGCTCCTGGCGCGCGCGGTATAGGGCATCACGGCGGTCGATCCGCGCTGGTTGCGCAGCCAGTCGATGAAGATGCGGCCCTTGCGCTTCGCCTTGGACATCGTCGCTACGAAGCGATCGGGTTCGGCCTGAGCGAGCGCCTGACTGAAGCGGTCGGCGAAATCCTTGACCGCCGGCCACTCGGCTTGGGGCGTCAACGGCACGACGACGTGCACGCCCTTCCCGCCAGACAGCATCGCGAAGCTGACCAGGCCGATTTCGGCGAGATGCTCCTTCAAATCGACGGCCGCTTTCTTGACCGCGTCGAAGCCGAGACCTTCGTCTGGGTCGAGGTCGAACACCATACGATCGGGCTGTTCGATCGATCCGACCGACGACCCCCAGCCGTGGAACTCGATCGTCCCCATCTGCACGCACGCCACGAGCCCGCCAGCATCGTCGATATAGATATAGGGTTCGACCGACCCGTCCTTCTCCTTGATCTTCACGTGCTTGACGTGGTCGCCGAACGACCCGGCGTCGTGTTTCTGGAAGAAGCAGTTCTTCCCCCGTCCCTGCGGACAGCGGACCAGGCTGATCGGACGATGCGCGGCGAAGGGGAGAATGACCGGCGCCAGCTCCTCGTAGAAGGCCGCCAGGTCGCCCTTAGTGACAGTGGAATCCGGAAAGATCAGGCGGTCCGGGTGCGTGATCGTGACGCCGGAAGCGCGCTTGGGCGCAGGCCTGGCCTTCTCCACCACCACCTTGGTCGCCTCCTTGTCCTCGCGCAGCCCCAGAAAGCTCGGGTGGCGCAATACACCATCGGGCGTCACCTCCGTGTAGGCGATCTCCGCGACCAGCTTCGGCGTCACCCAATGCGCACCACGCGTCGCTGCTTTGGGCGCATCTACCGTCGGCGTCTTGCGGGTCAGCTTGTCGAGCCTTGCGCGCAAGTCGTTCATCGTCTCGACCGAAAAGCCGGTGCCGACCTTGCCGGCATAGCGCAGCGCCTTGCCCTCATGCACACCGAGCAACAGCGCGCGAAAGCCGCGGCTCTTGTCGCTCTCAGTCCAGCCGACGATCACGAATTCCTGCCGCTGCAGGCATTTGATCTTGAGCCAGTTCTGCGTGCGCTTGCCAGCGTAGGCCGCGTCGGCGCGCTTTGAGACGATGCCCTCATACCCCTCGTGGCACATCGCCTGGAACAGCTTCTCGCCGTCGCCAATGATGTGTTCGGCGAATTGCAGGCGCTTGTCCTCCCCGTCGATCAGCGCGCGCAGCCGCTCCTTGCGCTGGACGTTGGGCAGCTTGTCGAGCTTCTCGCCGTCGCGTTCGAGCAGGTCGAACGCGAACAGGGTCATGGCGCCGCCAGTCGAAATCGCATCCTTGAGCGTGGAGAAATCGGGGCGCCCGCCCTTGAACGCGACGATCTCGCCATCGATCAGCGCCGACCCGACCGGAAGGGCCGCCGCCGCTTCGGCGACGCCAGGAAACTTGTGGGTCCAGTCGAGCCCGTTCCGGGTGAACACCTTTGCCTTGCCGTTCGCGACCGCGATCAGCGCGCGGTAACCGTCATATTTGACCTCGTGGATCCAGCCGGAGCCGGTGGGCACGCTGTCGACGAGAGTGCAGAGTTGCGGCTCGTGGAATTTCGGAAGGCCTCGTTCTTTTTCGTCATTCCCGCGAAAGCGGGAACCCATCTCCTGCCCGCGCCGCGCACTCGACGGTAAGGAGTTGGACCCCCGCTTTCGCGGGGGCGACGACGGCTTTGTGGCTGCAGCCCGCAGCTTCTTCCAGCTCGCCAACTCCTTCGCCTTCTTCCCCGCGGCGATCGCTTGCATCGTGCGGCCGGTCTTCACGCTCGTCACCGCGCCGTCGACCAGGTCGTCCGAACCGCCGGCATAGTCATCCGCAATCTTGCGCAGCAGCCAGTTGGTGTGTCGCTCCTTCCCGCGCGGCTTCAGCCGGATCAGCAGCCATTCGCCCTTCATCCGCTCGCCGTGCAGGATGAAATGCAAGTGCCCGTCCTTCAAGTCGTCGGCCGACTTTCCGGGAATCGGCTCCCACCAGCCGTCGTCCCACAGCATCACCGTGCCGCCGCCATACTCGTCCTGCGGGATCGTGCCCTCGAAATCGGCATAGCTGAGCGGGTGGTCTTCGGTCTGGACCGCGAGCCGCTTGTCGCCGGGGTTGAGGCTGGGCCCGCGCGTCACCGCCCAGCTCTTCATCACGCCCCCGACCTGCAACCGCAAGTCCCAGTGCAGCCGCGTCGCGTCGTGTTTCTGCACCATGAAGCGCCGATTATCTTTGGTGCCGGTGTTCGGCCCGACCTCTCCGCGCGGTTCCGCGGTCTTCGCGAAATCGCGCTTCTTGTTGTAGGTCGAAAGGGGGTCGGGTTCCGCCATCAAGCGCGTTTCCTGGTTGTCGCTTTCTTCGCGGGGGCGCGCTTGGCAGCGGGTTTCTTCGCCGCAGCGCCGGGCTTTTCGATCGATTTCTTCAGCGCCGCCATCAGGTCGACGACGTTCGACGCGGAGCGCCCGCCGCCCTCATCCTTGTCCTCGATGATCTTGCGATTGGTCTTCTGCTTGGACTTGCGCGCGATCAGGTCCTTGAGGGCATCAACGTACCGGTCGTGGAATTTCGACGGGTCGAACGTGTGCGATTTCTTCTCGATCAGCGTTGTCGCGAGGTCGAGCAAGTCGGCGTCCGGTTTGGCGTCGGGGATGTCGCGGAAATAGCCCTGCGCCTCGTTGACCTCGTCGGCGTAGCGCAGCGTCTCCAGCACCATGCCGCGTCCGCACGGCTTCAGGCTGACGATATATTCGCGTCCGCGCATCGCCAGCTGTCCCAGCCCGACCTTCTTCGCCCGCCGCAGCGCCTCACGCAGCACGATAAATGCTTCCTCGGCCAGGTCGTCGGCGGGGACGACGAAATAGGGACGCTCGTAATACAGCACGTCGATCTCGTCGGCATCGACGAACTGGGTCAGCTCGAGCGTCTTCTTCGATTCGAGCTTCACCGCGTCGATCTCGTCCTGATCTAGGAGGACATAGTCGCCCTTGTGCAGCTCATATCCTTTGACGATGTCGTCGGCATCGATCGCGCCGATGCCGGGGACGACTTTCTCGTATTTGACTCGCTTGCCCGAAGGCTCGTGGACTTGGTGGAACGCGATTTGCGCGCCCGATTTTGTCGCGGCGTAGATTTCGACCGGGATCGACACCAGCGCCAGCCTGATCTGTCCCTGCCAATAGGCGCGTGCTGCCATGATCGGGAAACCTCTCCGTTGCGGAAGCGATTCAATTCACCAGTGCGGGAGTCGTTCCCCTTCGCGGTGTCGTGCGTTAAGGGGCGCGCATGGCCGACGATCCCTTCGCCTTGTTCGACGCCTGGTTTGCCGAAGCGCAGGCGAGCGAGCCCAACGATCCCAACGCGATGGCGCTGGCGACGGCTGGTGAGGTGGGTAATCCTTCGGTGCGCATGGTGCTTCTGAAGGGGCAAGGGCCGGACGGCTTCGTTTTCTATACGAACCTCGATAGCCACAAGGGCAACGATCTGCGCGAAAATCAGCAAGTTGCGCTACTGTTCCATTGGAAGTCGTTGCGTCGTCAAATTCGCATCGAAGGCAACGTCGAACCGGTGACCGACGCGGAGGCTGACGCTTATTTCGCTACTCGCGGCCGCGATTCGCAGCTCGGCGCTTGGGCATCGGATCAGTCGCGTTCCCTCGATAGTCGCGAAATTTTCGAAGCACGGTTCGAGGAAGTTAAGGCGCGGTTCGACGGCCAAGACGTGCCCCGCCCACCTAATTGGTCCGGTTTTCGTGTCATCCCGGAAAATATCGAATTCTGGCAGGATCGCGCGCATCGGTTGCACGAGCGTCGTTTCTTCGTCGCGCAGAACGACGGTCTGTGGGCCGAATGGCTGCTCTACCCATGACCGAAGACCAGCGCCGCGCGATACCCTTCGCCGTGCGCGCCGCGCTCGCCAGCGTGGCGATGGCGTGCGGGCTGATCGCGCTCAAATCCTATGCGGCGTGGAGCACCGGGTCGGTCGCTATGCTCGGCAGCCTTGCTGACTCCGGTCTCGACCTGCTCGCCAGCCTCGTCACGCTCTACGGCGTCAAGCTCGCCGCCGAACCGGCGGATCACGATCACCGCTTCGGGCACGGCAAGGCGGAGGCGCTGGCGGCGCTGTTCCAGGTCGTGCTGATCACCGTGTCGGCGATCGGGATCGCGTGGCGCGCGATCGCCGCGCTGAACAGCAACGCGCCGACGCAGGACGCCGAATTCGGCATCGGCGTGTCGATCGCGGCGATCCTGGCGACGATCGTCCTGCTCGCCTATCAGCGCAGCATCATCCGCCGGACCGGGTCGGTCGCGATCATGGCGGACAATGTCCATTACCAGTCCGACGTCCTGCTCAACGGGTCGGTAATCGCCGCACTCGCGCTCGACCAGTTCCTCGGCTGGCACCGCGCCGACCCGATATTCGGCATCGCCATCGCGGCGTGGCTTGCCTGGGGCGCGTTCCAGGCGTCGAGCCACGCGATCGACATGCTGATGGACAAGGAATGGCCCGAGGACCAGCGCGCCGCCTTCATCGAGGTCGCCGCGCGCCAGCCGGGGATCAAGGGCATCCACGATTTCCGCACGCGCCGCTCCGGCAGCCACGACTTCGCGCAATTCCACATGGAGGTGGCGAGCGACATCACCGTGCGGCAAGCGCATGATGTGGTGGAAGGCGTCGAGACCGCGTTGCGCCGCGTATTCCCCAAGGTCGAGGTGTTGATCCATCTCGATCCCGAAGGGCATGTCGATACCGACAATCCGCTGGTCGAAGCGGACGTGACGCCGCACTGGTTCGGGAAACGCGTTTAGGCGCTGGCCAAACTTCCGTTCGCCCTGTGCTCTTCGAAGGGCGTGACCGGAACACCTGCTTCGACAAGCTCACACAAAGGATTGAGTGGGAGAACGAAATGAGATTGCCCATCGCCCAGATCGACGCCTTCGCCTCGCGCCCGTTCGAAGGCAATCCGGCGGCGGTGATGCCGCTCGGCGACTGGCTGGACGACGCCACGCTTCAGGCGATCGCGGCCGAAAACAACCTGTCGGAAACCGCCTTCATCGTGGCGAGCGGTGATGAGGACGTCGATTTCGACCTGCGCTGGTTCACGCCGACGAGCGAAGTCGTCTTGTGCGGCCATGCCACGCTCGCGAGCGGGCATTTCGTGCTGTCCTCAGCCGCCGATATGGACCGCGTGCGGTTCCGGACGCGCAAGGCCGGCATGCTCGACGTGGCGCGCGCCGGGGCGGGCTATGAACTCGCGCTGCCGGCCTGGGGGCCGGACCCCAAGCCCCTGCCCGCGATCATCGCCGGGTTGGGGCTGGACGGCGCGGCGGAGACGCTGTGGCACGAACATCGCTACGGACTGATCGTGCTCGACAGCGCTGATCAGGTTCGCGCGCTCGACCCGGATTTCCGCGCCTTGGCCCGGGAGGGCGACGTGCTGACCATCGTAACCGCGCCGGGCGAGGACACCGACGTGATCAGCCGCGCGTTCGCGCCGGGCGCGGGAATCGACGAGGATCCGGTGACGGGTTCGGCGCATGCGGTGATGGTGCCCTATTGGACAAAGCGGCTCGGCCGTGACCAATTCACCGCCTATCAGGCGAGCGAGCGCGGCGGGCATCTGACCTGCAGACTCGATGACGACCGCGTCGTGCTCGGCGGTGGCTGCGTCACGGTGATGGAAGGAACCTTCCTGCTTTGACGGCCATGCCGTAGCGTCAACCCGCCGCCAGCAAAAAACTGGCGGAAAACCGGCCTTTTTGCTAAGGTCGCCCGCGTGACTGACCATGCGCTCCCCCACGATTACCCGATTCCGATCGATCCCGCGGACATCGATTTCATGGGGCACGTTAACAATGCGTCCTATCTGAAATGGGTGCAGGACGCGGTGCTCAGTCACTGGCGCAAGATCGCCCCGGCCGATGCCGTCGCCAGCCTGCTGTGGGTCGCGCTCAAGCACGAGATTACCTATCGCAAGCCGACCTTCCTGGATGACGAGGTGATCGCGACCGTCCTGCTCGAAAAGGTGCAGGGCGCGCGGGCCTTCTACCAGACGATCATCAAGCGCGGCGAGGACGTGCTGGCCGAGGTGCAATCGAGCTGGTGCTGCATCGACGCTGAGACGCTGCGGCCGGCGCGGCTGGCGTCGAACGTGATCGAGAAGTTCTTCGCCAAGCCGGCAGACGCCGCTTAGGTTCTTTACCTGTATCAGCGCGAAATTGTGCGTATCGCAGGCGAAACGATGCTAGTGATACGGGATGTCCGACGCATCGCCCCGCCAGCTATCGACCGTCGAGCGCGCGTATCAGCTCGCCAGGTCGGGCAGCTGCCGATCGATCGATGACATCCGCCGCAAGCTGAGCGCCGAGCACTACGATTCGGTGCAGGGGCATTTGAGCGGCGCATCGATCAAGCGCGACCTGACCGCCTTGTGCAAGGAAGCATGCAAGGCGGCCGTCGCGCCCTGACGATCACCTACGCGGCGAGCGCGTCTTCCGCCGCTTGCGTTTCCTCGATCCAGCCGCCGCCGAGTACGCGATCGCCCGCGTAGAACACCGCTGCCTGACCCGGAGACACGCCATATTCGGGGCTGTCGAAGAACACCCGGTCGCCGGCCAGGCGTGCCGGGACAGGTTTCGCCAGGCTGCGCACCTTGACGCTGAGTGCGCCGTTGGTCGGGCCGATCCGATTGATCTCGCTGAGTCGCGCCGACGCGACCGCAAGCGCCGAGCGCGGGCCGACCACGACTTCGCCGCGCGACGGGTCGAGGCGCACAACGTAAAGCGGCTCCGGGCTGCCGCCGATCTCCAGCCCGCGGCGCTGGCCGATCGTGAAATGGATAAGCCCGCGATGCTCGCCGAGCTTGCGGCCGCCGAGATCGACGATGTCCCCGCCCGCGCCGGCTTCGGGCCGCAGCTTCTTGACGAGCGACGCGTAATCGCCGTCTGGGACGAAACAGATATCCTGGCTGTCGGGCTTCGCCGCGACACCCAGGCCCAGGTCCGCCGCCAGCTCGCGCACCCGCGGCTTGGGCAGGCCGCCCAGGGGAAAGCGCAGGAAATCGAGCTGGTCCTGCGTCGTCGCGAACAGGAAATAGCTCTGGTCGCGCGCCGGATCGGCCGCGCGGTGCAGTTCGGCGCCGGCCACCCCCTCGACTCGACGGACATAATGCCCGGTCGCAAGGCAATCCGCGCCCAGATCGCGCGCGAGGGCGAACAGGTCGGTGAATTTCGGTCCCATGTTGCAGCGGACGCAAGGAATCGGGGTGCGGCCCGCGACATATTCATCCGCGAACTGGTCGATCACCGTCTCGCGGAACGCGCTTTCATGGTCGTGGACGTAATGCGCGATACCCAGCCGATCGCACACGGCGCGCGCGTCGCGGATATCGCGGCCCGCGCAGCAACTCCCTGCGCGCCCGGTCGCCTCGCCGTGATCGTAGAGCTGGAGCGTGATGCCAATCGTTTCCGCACCGCTCTTCGCCGCAAGCGCCGCCACGACGGACGAATCGACCCCGCCCGACATCGCGACGACGATGCGTTTGCCCGATAGATCGGGGCCCAACTGGAAATCCGCGACGGTCATTTGCGCGCGTTCAATAGGGATGCCGACGCCAATTGCCTAGGTTCGGGGAGGATTCGTTAGCGCACGCTAATAGATTGTAACATCCGTGTTTACCGGGCCTTAGGCTCATCCCGTTACATCCACGAGTCTGTTGAAGACGAACGAGTGACGCGTGGACCTGAGCTATCTCCGATTCGAGCACGATGCGTCGGTGGCGGTGTTGCCGCCCGATCTCGCCGTGCTGTTGGTCGGGATCGCAGCGCGCCAGGCGGCATCGCCGACTGCAACGATGCAGGCGCGGTTCGCGCCGACGACCTGGGCCGACTTGCCGTTCAGCCCGCCATCGGGCGCGTTTGACCAGCGCCAGGCCGTGCGGATCGAACGGTGGAGGCAGGAGTAAAGAGCGCGTTTACCGAGCCGCTTCAAGGGATGTTCAAGTCCGGCCGCTAATGGTCGTTATTGGTAATAATGCTTTGGGGTCCCCCCGACCCGAACGAGGTAACGAATGATCGAGAACCAGAAGATAAGGCCAGCAAAAGTCATCGGTCCGCTCGGCGAGCCGCTGACGCTCGATACGTTGCCCCCGCCGGAAACGACGCGCTGGGTCGTGCGCCGCAAGGCCGAAGTGGTCGCGGCGGTGAATGGCGGCCTGCTCTCGGTCGATGAAGTGTGCGATCGCTATGGCCTGACCGTCGAGGAATTCGCCGGCTGGCAGCGTGCGATCGATCGTTCGGGCATGCCCGGGCTACGCGTCACGCGCATCCAGCACTATAAAAGCCTCTACGAGCGCCAGCAAAAATATTAATTAAAAATATTGACGTACGTTAATCGGTCAGAACGCTGTCGGAACAAATTTTACGGCCAAGAGTCATGCCTCCTGTCGCAGCCGGGCAAAACGCCGGGTGCAAGATAAGGTAACAGGAGGTCTCGATGGTCGGAATTATCGTTTGGCTGGTGGTGGGTGGTCTGGCGGGCTGGCTCGCCAGCATCGTGATGCGGACCGACGGCCAACAGGGGCTGTTGCTCAACATTATCGTCGGTATCGTCGGGGCGGTGATCGCCAACCTGATCTTCGGCGTGGGTATCAATCAGGCCATCACAGTGATGACATTCATCTATTCGGTGATCGGCGCCATCATCCTGTTGGCGATCCTCAATCTGATCAACCGCGGCCGCGTTCGCTAACGACGCGGATCGGCAAAAGGGGCCGTTCCCGCGAGGGAGCGGCCCCTTTTTCGTGTCACTTCAGCAGGAAGCGCACCGATACGGTCGCGGTGACGTCAGTTTCGCCGGGCGCGATGGCGGTGTCGGCCTTCGGCGCCGCGGCGACCCGCGCCATGTACACGACCGGCGGCTGCGGGCCGGCCATTTCGCCGCTTTCGCTGATCGACAGGATGCGCACCACCGTCAGCCCCGCCGCCTTGGCATAGAGGTCGGCGCGGGCCCGGGCACGCTTGATCGCGTCGGTTCGCGCTTCGTCCAGCGCAGCGTCGGGCTGGTCGAGCGACAGGCTTGGCCCGTCGATCTGGTTCGCGCCCTGCGCCACCAGCGCGTCGAGGATCGCGCCCGACTTCGCGACGTCGCGGAACCGGATCGAAACGGTGTTCGACGCCTGATAGCCGGTGATGGCAGGCGGCTGATTCTCCGCGTAGCGATATTGCGGTTGCAGCGACACGTTCGAAGTCGCGATGTCGCGCGGCTGCACGCCGGCGGCCTTGAGCGCGGCGAGCACGCCCACCATGCGCTTGGCATTGTCGGCCAGCGCCGCTGCCGCCGTCGCGTTCTGCGTCACCACCCCGGCGCGGATCGTCGCGATGTCGGGCACGCGCGTGGTCTTGCCGGTGGCGCTGACGTCCAGAATAGTTCCGTCGGGAATCATCGCGGGCGCGCCGGCGACCTGCGCCGCGGCGGGCAAGGCGGCAAGCGGCGACAACGTCAGCAGACAAGCGGTAGCGAACAGGCGCATTCTAATCTCCAAAGCAGACGAAAAGGTCCGTCACGACCCGATTGGCAGGATAACGTACAACGCACGATGAACAGCCACGCCCACTAGGCCCGGCGATCCCTCGCCAGCCGGAAAACGGCGAGCGCCGCCGCCGCACCCAGTATCGAGGCGCCGAAATTCGGCCAGGAGCCGCTCGACGTCCATCGCATCGTTTCCGTGACGAAACCGGCGATCAGCGCACCGCCGATGCCGATCAGGATATTGACGATCATCCCGCCCGGATTTCGACCGGGCGCGATCAGTTTTCCGATTACGCCAACTACAAGGCCGATCGCCAGCCACGCCAGGACCGATCGTTCGGGCATCGGAGGCCTCCTCCCCAAAGCCGGGTCCTTTTTCGACTCGGTGCCTCACCTTCTGCCTGAAGCGGCATCGTTGCAATCGTTTACCATCCGAAACGGTGGCTCCGTGTTGCCGTTTCGCTCCGAAAAGTGCACAGAAGCGCCATTCGGCACCGAGCCTCTTGAGGTCGGTGCTTTATTTGTATAACACAGCCTTGCGGGGCGTAGAGAGCATCCGCGATCAGCGAGTTACGGGGACCGGGACGAGATGAACTACGAACCGAGCAGCGGGTATGCGCTCACCGACGAGACCGAGCGGCCGTCGCGGCGGCGCGCCTGGATCATCGGCGGCGTCATCATCGTGCTGGTCCTGATCGCGGCTTTCGTGATGATGCGTCCGGGCAAGACGGCGCCGGCGGACTCTGCGGGCGGCAAGCAGGGTGAGCAATTGCCACCCGTCACCGTCGCCGCGCCCGGCAACAATATCGTCGATCGCACGGTCACCGGCACCGGCAGCCTTGCCGCGCGCGTCGACATGCCGGTCGGCGTCGCGGGCGAAGGCGGCCGCGTGACCGCCGTCCTGGTTCAGCCTGGCCAGTGGGTCGCCGCCGGTCAGGTGCTGGCGACGGTCGACGCCTCCGTGCAGACGCAAACGGCGAACAGCCTGGAAGCGCAGATCGCGGTCGCGCGCGCCGACGCCAAGCTGGCGCAGGCGAACGTCGATCGCGCCCAGGCGCTGGTCGGCAACGGATTCATCTCGAAGGCCGATCTGGAAACCCGGATCGCCACGCGGGACGCAGCGGTCGCGCGCGTGCGCGTCGCCGAAGCAACCCTGGCGCAGCAGCGCGCGGCGAACGGCCGGCTCGCGATCCGCGCGCCCGCCGCGGGACTCGTCCTGACGCGCTCGGTCGAACCCGGCCAGATCATCAGCGCCGGATCGGGCGCGCTGTTCCGCATGGCCAAGGGCGGCGAGATGGAGTTGCGCGCCGAACTCAGCGAAAGCGACATCCAAACGCTCAGCGTCGGCGCGCGCGCGCAAGTGACGCCGGTCGGCAGCACGCAGACCTTCAACGGCGCGATCTGGCAAATTTCGCCGGTGATCGACCCGAATACGCGGCGCGGCATCGTGCGCATCGCGATTCCCTATGACAAGGCACTGCGTCCCGGCGGTTTCGCTTCCGCATCGATCTATGGCGGCGCGTCGACCGCGCCGGTGCTGCCCAATTCCGCGATCCAGACTGACACCAAGGGCAATTTCGTCTATGTCCTCGACAAGGACGACAAGGTTCAGCCGGTTCGTGTCACCACGGGTGAAGTCACCGACGCCGGTGTCACGATCACCAGCGGCCTGACGGGCAGCGAGCGTGTCGTTCTGCAGGCCGGCGCGTTCCTGAACCCGGGGCAGAAGGTCAAGCCGATCCTGAAGCAAATCGCCAAGAAGTGAGGCGCTGACACATGGGCTTCCGCAATATCTCCGCGTGGTCGATCCGCAACCCGGTTCCCAGCATCGTCCTGTTCATGGCGCTGACGCTGGCCGGGATCGTCAGCTTCATGACGATGAAGGTCAATCAGGACCCGGACATCGACTTCCCGCTCGTGTTCGTGGTGATTTCGCAGCCCGGCGCGGCGCCGACGGAGCTCGAGAACCAGGTCACGCAGAAGATCGAGAATGCGCTGCGCAGCGTGGCGGGCGTCGATGAGATCAACTCGACCGTCACCGAAGGCAATTCGCAGACCGCCGTCCAGCTCCAGATCGGCACGCCGATCGACCGCGCGCTCGAGGACATTCGCAGCGCCGTCCAGCAGACGCGCAGTTCGCTGCCCGACGGCATCCTCGAGCCGCAGGTGTTCCGCGTCGATACCAGCGGCAACGACCTGGCGAGCTATGCCGCGGTGTCGACCAGCATGTCGGTCAAGGACTTGTCCTGGTATATCGACGACACCGTGACCAAGGCGTTGCTGGGCGTGCCCGGCATGGCGACGGTCGATCGCAACGGCGGCGTCGACCGCGAAATCCGCGTCAAGCTCGACCCCGCCAAGCTGCAGTCCCTGGGTCTCACCGCGAGCCAGGTCAACGCGCAGTTGCGCCAAGTCAATGTGAACGCCGCTGGTGGCCGCGCGGAGATCGCCGGATCGGAACAGACCGTGCGCGTGCTCGGCAACGCGCAGGACGCCTATCGGCTCGGCCAGACACAGATTTCGGTCGGCAACGGCCGGCTAGTGAAGCTGACCGACATCGGGACCGTGGTGGACGACGCCGCCGAACAGCGGTCCGCGTCGCAGCTCAACGGCGCGCAGGTCATCACCTTCGACTTCCAGCGCGCCAAGTCGGCGTCGGACATCGCCGTGTTCCATGGCGCCGAAAAGAAGCTCGCCGAGCTCGAAAAGGCGAACCCCGACGTCAAGTTCAAGCTTATCTTCAACGAAACCGAATATGCCGAGAAGCAATATCACTCGGCGATTGAGGCGATGATCGAGGGCGCTTTGCTCGCGGTGGTCGTGGTGTTCCTGTTCCTGCGCGACTGGCGCGCGACCGCGATTTCGGCGCTGGCCATCCCGCTGTCGGCGATCCCGACCTTCTGGGTCATGAGCCTCCTGGGCTTCACGCTCAACCAGATGACCCTGCTCGCGCTGAGCCTGGTCGCGGGCGTGCTGGTCGATGACGCGATCGTCGAGATCGAGAACATCGTGCGCCACATGCGCATGGGCAAGACCGCGTATCAGGCCGCGATCGACGCCGCCGACGAAATCGGCATCGCCGTGCTGGCGACGACGATGTCGATCGTCGCGGTGTTCTTTCCGGTCGCGTTCATGCCGGGCGTCCCGGGCCAGTTCTTCAAGAGCTTCGGCCTCACCATCGTCGTCTCGGTGCTGATGAGCCTTGCCGTCGCGCGCCTCGTCACCCCGATGATCGCCGCCTATTTCCTGCGCGCCAAGGGCCATGCGTCGCACGGCGAGGGCCGGTTGATGGACGTCTATATGGGCGCGCTGCGCTGGACGCTCCGGCATCGCTGGTCGTCGATCGTCGCGGGCGCGGTGGCGCTGGCGCTGACCGTGTTCTTCTTCGCGATCATCCCGCAATCCTTCCAGCCCGACCAGGACCAGGACGCGTCGACCGCCAACATCGAAATGGTGCCCGGCACGACGCTGGCCGAGACACAGGTGGTCGCCAATCAGGTCTATGACCTGCTCAGGAAGCAGCCGCAGGTCAGCGATATTTACACGCGCGTCGGCGTCGGCAACGCGCGCGTCACCGCGATCTTCAAGAAGGACAAGGTCGGCACCAGCGTGCAGTTCGAGCGCCGGCTGGCGCCCGCCCTTGCGCAGATCCCAGACGCGCGGGTATCGTTCCGTTCGCAACAGGGCTGGGGGTCAAGCGGCCGCGACATCACCATCGTGCTCGGCGGCGCAGATCCGAAGGCGCTCAACGACCAGGCGCAAAAGGTCGTCGCCGACCTGCAGAAGCTGAAGGTGGTGACCGCGCCGCGCGTGCAGGGCGACCTGCAGCAGCCCGAACTGGAAATCCGCCCGCGCTTCGACCTTGCCGCCGACCTCGGCGTCACGACGGCCGCGCTGTCGAACACGATCCGCCTGGCGACGTTGGGCGACATCGATCAGAACAAGGCGAAATTCTCGCTCAGCGACCGCCAGATCCCGATCACTGTCGCGCTCGAACAATCGTCGCGGTCGCGGCTGGCGACGATCCAGAACCTGCCCGTCGCGACTTCGACCGGCGGGTCGGTGCCGCTATCGACCGTCGCCGACATCGGTTTCGGCGCCAGCCCGAACAAAATCCAGCGCGTGCAACAGCAGCGTCAGATCACGATCGGCGCCGACCTCGCGCTCAACCCGAAAACGGGCAAGCCGTTGGTGTCGGGCGAAGCGTGGAAGGAGATCGACAAGATACCGTCGCTGGCCAAGCTGCCCGCGGGCATCGAGCGGCTGACGCTCGGCCAGCAGAAATGGCAGCAGGAGATGATTCTGAACTTCTTCATCGCGCTCGGCTCGGGGATCATGCTCGTGTTCGCGGTGCTCGTGCTGCTCTATCGCCGCGTGCTGCCGCCGTTCGTCAACATGGGGTCGCTGCTCCTCGCGCCGCTGGGGGGCCTGATCGCCCTGTGGATCGTGGGCCAGCCGGTCTCGATGCCGGTCTATATCGGCCTGCTCATGCTGTTCGGCATCGTCGCCAAGAATTCGATCCTGCTGATCGATTTCGCGCTGGAGGAAATGCAGAAGGGCGTGCCGAGCCTGGAGGCGATCGAGGATGCCGGGCACAAGCGCGCCCAGCCGATCGTGATGACCACCGTGGCGATGGTCGCGGGCATGGTGCCGACCGCGCTGTCGCTGTCGGGCGACGCGTCATGGCGCGCGCCGATGGGGACGGTCGTGATCGGCGGTCTGACGCTGTCGACGGTGCTGACGCTGCTGATCGTGCCGGCCAGCTTCAGCCTGGCGGTCGGGATCGAAAAGTGGCTCGGACCGAAGCTCGGCCGCCGCTTGCTCACGTATCGTCCCGGTGACGAGGACCGCCCGGTCATCGCGCAGCCGGGTCCGGTGCGACCGATCGGGTATCACGGCGAGGGGCCGCAGCCCGCGGAATGACGCAATCTTGGGGAAGGACTTGAACCTTCCCCAGATTGCGCGATTGTCGATAGCATGAGGCTGGCGCTGCCCCTTCCCGGCTCGACCGCCACGCCGCCTGCTCTGCGCCGGATGCGAATCATCGCGACGGCGCTGTTGCTGGCGATGGCGGCGCTGTTCCTCGTCGCCCGCGCCTTCGGCACGCAGCATCCCGCCTGGGGATTCGTCCGCGCCTTTGCCGAAGCGGCAATGGTCGGCGGCCTGGCCGACTGGTTCGCGGTGACGGCGCTGTTCCGCCACCCGCTCGGCCTGCCCATCCCGCACACCGCGATCGTGCCGCGTAACAAGGACCGGATCGGCGACACGCTGGCCAGCTTCCTGCGCGACAATTTTCTGATCCCCCGCGTTGTCGCGCGCCGGATGCAGCGGCTCGACGTGGCGGGCGCGGCTGGGCGCTGGCTCGCCAACCCCCGTGGCGCGACCGAAGGCCGGTTGCGCCGGGGGGCGTCGCGGCTGGCGGCGGACATGCTCGAATCGCTCGACCAGGAACGGCTGGGCGGGATGGTGCGGACGACCTTGGCCCAGCGGCTGCGCGCACTCGAAGTCTCGCCGCTGCTCGGCAATGCGCTGGCCGCCGCGATCGCCGACAATCGCCACATCCCGCTGCTCGACGGCATCGTGAAATGGTCGGCCAAGGTGCTGGAGGCGAACGAGCCGATCATCCGCGCGATGGTCCACGAACGCGCCGGATCGCTGATGCGCTGGACCGGACTCGACGAAACGCTGGCGAACAAGATCATCGCCGGGCTCGACGGGCTGATCCAGGACATGGCGGCCGACCCCCATCACCCGTTGCGCGCGAAGGCCGACGAAGGCCTCGCGCAACTCGCGCACGACCTCCAGCACGATCCAGCGATGCAAGCGCGCGTCGAGGGGTTCAAGGCGGAGATGCTCGACAATCCCGCGCTCAGCGACTGGTGGCAGGGCATCTGGGAACAGATGCGCGGCGCGATGCTGAAGATCGCGCGCGATCCCGATTCGATGATGGCGGGCAAGTTCGGCGAGGCACTGCGCCAGCTCGGCACGACGTTGCAGGAGGATCCCGAACTCGCCGCGACGATCAACCGCTTCGCGCGCCGCGCCGCGGTCGGCGCCGCCGCCGATTATGGCGACGCGATCGTGCGGCTGGTGTCGGAGACGGTGCGCGGCTGGGACGCGCAGACGATCACGCGGCGGCTGGAAAACGCGGTCGGCCGCGACCTGCAATATATCCGCATCAACGGGACGCTGGTCGGCGGGCTGGTCGGCGTCGCCATCCACGCGGTGGACGTCGCGCTCTAAGGCCAGTCGAGGACCGGCCAGCCCCTCTCCGCCGCCAGCGCGCGCAGCTTCGCGTGCGGGTTGACCGCGAACGGCTCGTCCGCCCAGGCCAGGGTCGGCGCGTCGGACACGTGGTCCGAATAGAAGCGGACATGCGCGTCGTCGCGCGCGATCCCTTCCCTCGCCATCCAGGCCCGGATCATCCGCAGTTTCGCGTCGGCGTAGCAATTCTCCCCCGCGATCCGCGCGATCATGCGATCGCCCTCGACGGTCGAGGGCGTCGCGATGACGTCCGCGATCCCCAGCGCGCGAGCAATCGGCCTCACGTAGAAGTCGTAGGATGCCGTCGCCAGCACGACGCGATACCCCGCCGCCCGGTCCGCCGCGATCCGCGCGCGCGCCTGATCGTAAACCCCGCCCACCGCGATCCGCTCGCCGAACGATTCGGCCGCCGCCTCCACCGGCGCCAGGTCCGCCCGACGCCCCATCACCAGCGCCTGTGTCATTTCCTTCAACCGCACGCGGTCGATTCGCTTCGTTAGATAGAGCGCTGCCGGCCCCAACGTCGCCAGCAGCGAAACCGCGCCCCACGACCGCCGCGTCGCATAATGCGTCAGGAACGGCGTCCACGTCGCGCGCCGCGTGATCGTCTTGTCCATGTCGTAGATTGCGAGCCGGTGCATGCCGCGCATGTTATTGCCGATCCTGCCATTATCTTCCATGGTCTCCCGCGAATGAACGACGAAGCAGCCTTTACCGACGATGGCACCGCCGGCACGCTGCGCTTTTCGGGCAACCTGTCGCTGGCCAGGCTGGGCGATCTGCCTGATCGGCTCCTGGCCTATCACGACCCGGTCGAACGGCTCGATCTGTCGGGGATCGACCGCATCGACACGATCGGCGCGTGGACGATCCATCGCTTCGCGCAAAAGCACGGCGCGACGGTAGAGGGACTGTCACCCGACGGCCGCCATCTGTTCGATCAGGTCGTCGCCGCCGATCAGCCGGTCAGCATCCGCAACGAGCGCGTCCCGGCGTTCCAGCGCGTCCTCGGCGAAATCGGCGCGGCGACGGTCCAGGCGGGCCGGACGCTCTACGGCCTGCTCGGCTTCCTCGGCGCGATCACGATCGCGTGCGGGTCGATCGTCCGGCATCGCCGTTTCCGGTTCGACGCGACGGTGCAGCAGTTCGAAGTGGTCGGCGTGTCGGCGCTGGCGATCATCGGGCTTATGAGCTTCCTGATCGGCATCGTCATCGCGCAGCAGGGCGCGGTCCAGCTCCGCCAGTTCGGCGCGGAAATCTACACGATCAATTTGGTCGGGCGGCTGAGCTTGCGCGAACTCGGCGTGCTGATGACCGCGATCATGGTCGCCGGCCGCTCCGGGTCCGCCTTCGCGGCTCAGATCGGCACGATGCAATTGACCGAGGAAATCGACGCGATGCGCACGATTGGCGTGTCACCCACGGAGGCGCTGGTCGTGCCGCGGGTCCTGGCATCGACCGTCATGATGATATTCCTGGGCTTCTATTCGGCGCTGGTCGCGATCATCGGCGGCGGGATCTTGTGCTGGGCCTCGCTCGGCATTCCGTTCGTCACCTATGTCCAGCAAATCCGCGAGGTCGTGCCGATCAGCGACGTCTATGTCGGGCTGATCAAGGCGCCGGTGTTCGGCGCAATCATCGGGATGGCGGGCTGTTTCCAGGGGATGCAGGTCGAAGCGGACGCCGAACAGGTCGGGCTGCGCACCACCGCCGCGGTGGTTCAGGGCATCTTCCTGGTGATCGTGCTCGACGCGTTCTTCGCGGTGTTCTTCTCGTCGGTCGGGTGGCTGTGATGGCGACGGACGCGCGCGACAACGACCGGGACGTCATCATCCGCGTGCGCGGTCTGAAGAACACCTTCGGCGAGCAGGTCGTGCACGAGGACCTCGACCTCGATGTCTATCGCGGTGAGATCATCGGCGTGGTCGGCGGATCGGGCACGGGCAAGTCGGTGCTGATGCGCTCGATCATCGGGCTCCAGATTCCCGACGAAGGCGAGGTAACGGTATTCGGCGAACCCACGATCGGGCGCGAGGAAACCGAGGCGTCCGACATCCGAAAGCGCTGGGGCATATTGTTTCAGGGCGGCGCGTTGTTCTCGACGCTGACCGTCGCCGAAAATGTCCAGGTGCCGATCAAGGAATTCTACCCCAATCTCGACCCCGTGCTGCTCGACGAGATCGCGTCGTACAAGGTGGTGATGACCGGCCTGCCCGCCGATGCCGGGCCGAAATATCCCGCCGAATTGTCGGGCGGCATGAAGAAGCGCGCCGGGCTGGCGCGGGCGCTGGCGCTCGACCCCGAATTGCTGTTTCTCGACGAGCCCACGGCCGGCCTCGACCCGATCGGCGCCGCGGCGTTCGACGAACTGACCAAGTCGCTCCAGCGCACGATGGGGCTGACGGTGTTCCTGATCACCCACGATCTCGACTCGCTCTACGCGATCTGCGACCGTGTCGCGGTGCTGGCCGACAAGAAAGTGATCGCGGTCGGCACCATCGACGAGCTGATTGCGTTGGATCACCCGTGGATCGAGGAATATTTCAAAGGACCGCGGGGGCGCGCGGCGGTCGCGACACAGGAAGCGCACGAACGCGCACCGCAACGGACGCCGCAAGAGACAGGGGCTGATTGATGGAAACGCGGTCAAACCATGTGCTGGTCGGCGGGGTTGTCCTGATCCTGCTCGCGGTGCTGGCGCTGTTCGTCGTCTGGCTGTCGCGCTTCGGCGCGGAGGGCAAGCGCGAATACGACATCTATTTCAAGCAATCGGTCGATGGCCTCGCCAAGGGATCGTCGGTCAATTTCTCCGGCGTGCCGATCGGTCAGGTCAAGGACATCGCGCTCGACGCCAAGGCGCCCGAATTCGTCCGCGTGCGCGTGTCGGTCGATGAAAAGACGCCCGTGCTGCTCGGCACCACCGCATCGATCCAGGGCAGCTTCACCGGCCCCTCGACCGTCCAGCTCGACGGCGCGCAGACCGGCAAGCCGCTGATCAGTTGCGAAAACAGTTCGTGTGCGCTGGGCGTGCCGGTGATCCCGGCCAGGGCGGGCGGGCTCGGCGCCCTGTTGTCGAACGCGCCGGCGCTGCTCGAACGGCTTTCGACCCTCACCCAGAAGCTGACCGGGCTGGTCAGCGACCGCAATCAGGCGTCGATCGCCGGCATCCTCGACAACACGAACAAATTGTCGAAAGCGCTCGCCGATCGCGGGCCGGAAATCGCCGCGACGCTCGCCGAAACGCGGATCGCGATTCAGAAGGCTGGCGTGGCGGCGGAGCAGATCGGGAACCTTGCGGATACGACCAACGGCCTGATGTCTGAAGACGTCAAGCCGACCATCGCCAACCTCAACAAGACGATCTCGTCGGCGCAGCGCGCGATGGAGACGCTCGATTCGACGATAAGCGACGCGCGCCCCGGACTGCAGAATTTTTCCAAGCAGACGATTCCCGAACTCGGCCAGTTGATCCACGATCTGCGTGAAATGGCCGCGTCGCTGTCCTCGGTCGCCGAAAAGATTGACCGCGGCGGCGCGGGGTCGATCATCGGCAGCCCCAAACTCCCCGACTACAAGGGCAAGTGACATGAAGCGCTACCTTCCGCTCCTTCTCGCCTTGCCGCTGGCCGGCTGCTTCGGTTTCGGGGGCAAGCCGCCCAAGACGCTGCTGACGCTGAACCCGACGGCCACGCTGCCGGTCGGATCGGCCCAGAATTCGGCCGCCGCAAAAACCATCACGATCCTGGTCCCGGTGGTGCCTCAGGCGCTCGCCGTGGCGCGCATTCCGGTGACCACCGGCGACCAGGTCGCCTATGTTGTCGGCGCGGCGTGGGTCGAGGCGCCGCAACGGCTGTTCGCGCGGCTGATGTCCGACACGATCGCCGCCAAGACCGGGCGCGTCGTGCTGTCGTCGGCGCAATCGTTCAGCAATCCCGGCGCGCGGCTATCCGGCGAACTGCGCAATTTCGGCGTCGACGGATCGACCGGCGAGGCGGTGGTGACCTTCGACGGCGCGCTGATCCGGGAAGCCGGCAAGGACGTCGAGAAGAAGCGCTTCGAGGCGCGCGTGCCGATCAGCCCGATCGACAATACCACCGTCGGCCCGGCGCTGAATAAGGCCGCCAATCAGGTCGCGGGCGACGTCGCGGCCTGGGTCGGCAGCTGAGCGGTGCTTACCGCGCCGCGATCGCGCCGCCGGTTGGCACGCGATGCCACAGCTGGCAGACGCCCTCGACACCGCGGCCTTGCGCACTGGCGGCCTGCCCGGCGAACGCGGCCAAAGCCGCCGCGACTGCGATCGTAAAACGCGATACCATTTCCTGAATCCCACTTTTCGGCTGGGCCGTCTGCGCGCGATACGGGGCGCGAAGCGGCATCGCCAGCACCGATCGTGGCAAGAATTCGTATGTAGAGGCCCGGATTGCCTTAAGTCTTGCGGCGCACAGGCACCGGAACGTTGCAGATATCAGCGCCCCCCGCTGGCACGGTGAAGAAGGGCGGCTCGCGGTTTTCGCGGGCGTGCAGATATTTGGCGAAGGCGGGCGAACCGGGCGACAGATACTCGAAATGCGGCCGATCAGCGGCAGGCAGAGCGCTCGCCAGGCGCGCGCTGACGATCGGCGTCGGCTTCTGCGCATCACCGTAGAAACCGAGCTTGCCCGTGCCGCGCTCGAGCGAGGAGAGCGCATCGATTCCCTCGATCACGCGCCCCACCAGCGCGATGTTGCGGTCGAGTGCGCGAGGCGCATGCCCGATCACCGCGTAAAGCTCCGACCCGCTACCCACCGACGGCGCCAAATCCCGCGCTACGCCGACCATGCCGTAGCAATGCGTCAGCCAGCTTTTCTTGCCGTCCGATGCGACCGGCCAACCCGCGGCGTCGAAGCCTGCGATCGAAGCGAAGCTGTCGGGCCGCGTCATCCGCACGGCCGGTAGTGCTCCGGTACGGACATATTCCGCCGGGCCGCCATCGGCGACGCCTGCCGGTAGCTTCTTCTTCTCGGTCACGTCGCCCCATTGCGCGACATAATTGTCCTGCACGCGATAAACGCTGGTCGCATCCCACCATCCGGCATTGGCGAGCGCCCTCATCCGCTCGACATGGCGCGGCGCGAAGCTGGGCGCTAGCTGGACGATCACCTTGCGGCCGTTGGCCAGCGTAAAGATCAGGATGTCGTCGTCGGGGATCGTCCGCCATGCCGATGATGGCGCGGTGTTGGCGATTTCCCCGGGCGACAGCGGCGGTTTGACCTCGGGTTTCTTGGGAGACGTGGCGGCTTGCGCGAAGAACGCGGCGGCAAGAAGGATCGGCATGGCGGGAAGCTGCCACGTCGCCCCGACACGGGCAAGCGCTTGCGCGAGCGAGCGTGCTTCCCTAGAGGCGAGCGCTCCCGGCAATGCGGAGCGGTGGCCGAGTGGTCGAAGGCGCTCGCCTGGAAAGTGAGTATACGGCAAAACCGTATCGAGGGTTCGAATCCCTCCCGCTCCGCCAAGCAGTCTGCGAATTCCCCGATTCCCTGTTACCGAACCCTGTTCTGGGCGCAGTTTCGCGCGTTTTGTCCGCACACCGATACTGCGGAGAGTAATATGCACGGTCCGTTTTGGAGGAAATGCAGAGCGATTCTCTGACGACATGCAGTGCAGTACGGAATCTAAAACGCGAGGTGGGGAGCCTGTTAAATTCAAAAAACAGGGGCTCGACTGTCAGTCACGACAGATAACTAGTTGACGAAAATGTGCATTTCGGCCGCGATCGCGTTTGCTAAAACAGGTCGATAACAGGGCGTTATCAGGCCCAGTTGCATCCCAGTATCCTGCTTGCGGTGACGCGTAAATTGGCGGATATTGCAACTTCCACCACATAAACTCGAAGGAGTATGTGCTGTGGAGGCACTGTCAGACCAACGGGGCAGCTGCTAGCGGCTGCCGATGCCCCGCCGATCCCGAGCGCTACCGCCGAGCCCATTTAGACGTTTCAACTCCTCGCCCGAAGTAATCCGCCTGGTGGTGATGATGTACGTCCGCTTTCCGCTGTCGC
>NZ_JAFKLZ010000006.1 GCF_017304615.1 Sphingomonas sp.
TGGGTTCAGAACGTCGCGAGACAGTTTGGTCCCTATCTGCCGTGGGCGTCGAAATTTGAGAGGAGTTGACCCTAGTACGAGAGGACCGGGTTGAACATACCTCTGGTGTACCTGTCGTCGTGCCAACGGCGCAGCAGGGTAGCTATGTACGGACGGGATAACCGCTGAAAGCATCTAAGCGGGAAGCCTCCCTCGAGATAAGATTTCTTAGGACGGTGGTAGACCACCACCTTGATAGATCGGATGTGGAAGCGCGGTAACGCGTGGAGCTAACCGATACTAATTGTCCTATTCGCGCTTGAGAGTTCCACCATCAATGACAGCTCTGGCTGACATTGCGGTTGGATGATTGAGTTCGACGCCAGATTTAATACGAGCCTGCCGGCGATCCGTCGCTGGCAAGCGAACTCATCATCGATGTTTCGAATGATGATCACCAAAAGAGTGCACGATTTTAGAACCGCTTCACCGCATCCGCCGGCTTCATTGCCTGGTGGCCATAGCGTCGGTGTCCCACCCGATCCCATCCCGAACTCGGCCGTGAAACCCGACTGCGCCGATGGTACTATCGCCTAAGCGATGGAAGAGTAGGTCGTCGCCAGGCATTGCAGCTGGCGGGTGTGCGTCGAAGCGTTTCCCATGAACCCATTCACAAGGTCGATCGTCCCATCCCCCCTCCCCGGGGCGGTCGGCGCTGGCGCGGGGTGGAGCAGCCCGGTAGCTCGTCAGGCTCATAACCTGAAGGTCACAGGTTCAAATCCTGTCCCCGCAACCAACGCCACGCAGCATTAAAGCCCGCGAGTCGCGAGACTCGGCGGGCTTTTTGCGTTTTTCCCAGCGCGAAGCATCGCCGCTTTGTGCCCGCGCCGGATATGTTCAAAACCGTCAATCGCCGCCTTGTCAGCCTATGGGAGACCTGTTAATCGCGCCGCCTTGCCGTGCCGAAAGGCGCGCGCGGGCCGCCTTAGCTCAGCTGGTAGAGCATCGCATTCGTAATGCGGGGGTCACAGGTTCGAGTCCTGTAGGCGGCACCATTTCCCAGAACACGCTTCGATCACGCGGCGCGGTTGCGACGGGTTACGCTACGCGCGCCGCCGACGAGCCGGGACGCTAGCAGTTCGTCCAGGCTCGAATATCCCAGGCCGAGATGATCGGGGCGGATCGCCATCGCGGCCGACAGGCCGATCGTCCCGGCCTTGAGCGCCGTGCGGACGACGCGGCCCCAGCGCAGCGCGCTCTCCCAGCGGATCATCGTCAGGCTGTCCTGATCGACCGCCCGGTTCGACAGAAACTGATCTTGCAGCCGACCGATCAGCTCGCCGAGCCGCTCGAGCGTCGCGCGATCTGGGACCGGCGTGCCATGCATCAGATGCCGCACGATCAGCGCGGCGTCGTCGGAAGGGTCAATCGCGCCGAGGCTAGCATAGCTTTCCGCCAACACCCGCGCCGCATTGGCCTGCATCGTATCGACGTAGCGCTGCGACGCGCCGCCGCCATGCTTGCGATAGAGCAGGAGCGGCTCGTCGATCCGGGCGATCCTGCCGATCCGCGCCATACGATGGTATAGGTCAAAATCCTCCGCGTAGAGGAAATCGGGCCTCGTAAAATCTCCCGGCGGGACGGCGTCGCGGCGCAGCATGACGGTGGACCAGACCAGCGGGTTTTCGATATGGAGCAGCCATTCGATCAACTGCGGCGTCGTTACCGGCGACTTGATGCTCGACGTGACCGTGCCGTCTTCCAGCACCGCCGCGGCCGTGCCGAGCAGCACGACGTCCGGGTTGGCGTCGAGGTGTGCAACTTGGCGCGCGAACCGCTCGGGCAGACATATATCGTCCTGGTCCAGCCCTGCGACGTAACGGCCGCGCGCTTCGGCAAAGGCGCGATTGCGACTGCGGACCGGACCGCCATTCTGTTCGGCGGGGATGATTTTCAGACGGGGGTCGGGACAGGCGCGCAAGATCTCTAGCGTGTCGTCGGTCGAGCAATCGTCAACCGCGATCACCTGGAAGTCGGTGAAGGTCTGCGCCCAGAGGCTGTCGAGCGTATCCCCGATCAGGCCGGCGCCGTTATACGCAGCCATGACGACGCTGACCGCGGGTCGAGTCATGCCACCGCGCGCTCGCGGTCGCCGAGCACCTGCTCGACGATCATTTGGCCGACATCGTTCTGCCACAGCCAAAGCCCGTTGGCCTGACCGCGGAAGCTTGCTTCGCCGCCCAGCTGGCCCCAAGGCACGAAACCGGCGGCGAGCCCGATGCCGAATACCCCGGGAATGGGCCGGTCGTTCGCGTCGAGCACTCGGCAATGCTTGTCGACCATCGGCCGGTCGCGATGCGCCGCAAGTGCGATGGGCGCGCCGCTCGCGTCGAACAGCGGCAGCGCCTGGGGACGATAGCCGAGCGCGGCGACGACGAGGTCTGCTTGTTCGATCATCCTGCGGGCGGCCTCCTCATCGTCGCCGATCATGTGTGAGGTGACGCGCGGGTCGGGAGCGCGGCCGTCCACCTGCAGCATGCGCAGGACGAGTTCGCGCGCTTCGAGCCGGAAACCGCCGAGGCGATACACAAATCCGGACACCGGACAGATGTCATTCTCGTTGAAATCGTTGAAGTTATCGTCACGCGCGGCATCGGCGCTGTGGTAGAAGGGGCGTAACGGGCGGCTATGGAGCAAGGCGATCCCGCCCGCGCCGAAAGCGATGCCCGGGCGGCTGCGCAGCATCAACGCGACGCTGGCGAGCGCGCTGGTCGAGCCCCCGATCACGACGACCTTGGGGTTACGTATGCTGCGCAGCAGATCCGCAGCACGATCGAGCCCGCCGAGCGCGAGCAGCTCGTCCGACTGCATGATCCGGCCGTCCGCGATCTGGTGTAGCGGCGCCCCGGCGACTTGCTGGGCGACGAGACGGTCGAGCGGCTGATGGCCACCGGTGGCTATGACGATCGTGTTCGAACGATGCTCGCTCACGGCATTGTCGGATAGGCGGCGGAGGCGCGTCGTCCAGCTGCCATCGGGCAGGTGGTGCGCATCGACGACTTCATGCCCGGTCGCGATCCGCCCGCCATTGGCCGCAACGATCTGCGCCAGCCGGTCGCCCGTAGCGCGCAGCAAAGGTCCCGCCTCGACCAGCGGCACGCCCAGCGCGCCGACCGACTTGGCGACCTGGCGCGCGGCTGGATGGTCGATCAGCGATGCGATTTCGGGATACGGGTTGTCCCTGACCGCGCTCAGAAAAGTTTCGGCGGTCGAATCCGAGGCGATGGCATAATGGCCCAGCCGGCCGCCGCCGAGCGCATCGTCGCGTTCGACGATCGTCAGTCCGGCCTGCGCCAGATCGGCGAGCCGCCCCTGCTTCGATGCTGCGGTCAGCAGCGCGGTGCCGGCGGGTCCGCCACCGACGATCAGCATGGCGTCGATCCGCTTCGGGCGCGCCGGCGTTCGCTGTGCACGGACCGCGACGCCAACGCGGGCGGCGATGATGCGGGCGTCCGCCGCCGTCATCGCGTCGGTGATGGGCAGCGAAATGATTCGCGCGGCAACGTCGTCCGCGACCGGCGTCGGCCCGGCGATAGCATGGTCGCGGAACCACGGTTGTTGGCCGAGATGCGGGCTGAAATACGCGCCGCAACCGATCCCATCGGCCGCCAGCGCCCCCACCACGCGGTCGCGATCGGCATGTTGCGGCAGCAGCGCAGGCATGAATTGCGTGGCGCGAGCGGAGCCCGCTACCGCCTGCAGCGTCAGACCGTCGAGCGCGTCGGCATAGGCCGCCTCGACCGCCGCGCGGTTGGCCACCACCTCGCCGATCTCGCCGAGCTTGAGCCGCGCCATCGCCGCGACGATCTCCGACATCTTGGCGTTGATCCCGGGCATCACCGCGGCGCGGCTGCCGGCGAACCCGAAATTGTTCATGCGACGAAGATCGTCGATCAGGTCGCTATCGCCGCAATGGATCAGCCCGCCCTCGGCGACCGCGAAGGTCTTGGTCGCGTGGAGCGAATAGATGATTGCGAACGGCGCGCCCGTGCCGAAACCCTGGCCGCTCGTGTCGATCGTGCCGAGCGAAGCGGCCGCATCGACCACCACGCCAACGCCATGGCGGCGCATCAGCCAGGCATAGCGATCGAGGTCGATCGCGGTGCCGAACGTGGCGTACGGCACGACGACCGCGATTTGTCCGGCATGCTTTTCGAGCAACCGTTCTTCGGCTGCGGCGCACATCGTCCAATCGTGCGGGTCGATGTCGGCGAGCAGCGGGGTCAGCCCGCACCATTCGGCGGCTTGCGCGGTGGCTGCAAAGGTGAAGGCGGGCATCAGCGCCAGTCCGCCGGGGCGCGGCTCGCGGCCCACCGCCTGGCGGATCGCGAGCATCAGCCCGAGTGTCGCATTGCCGACGCCCAGGCATGCGCCCTGGCCGCCGAACAGTTTGGCGGTCGCTTCCGCTTCGAACGCGCGCAGTTCGGGTCCGTTGTTCGAATAGATGCCCGATTCCTCGACTCGCTTGAGCACATCGAGATGCTCGCTGAGGCGCGGCGGATTGGGATCGATCAGCGGGTAGCGCAGTTGAGCCATGATCGGCGCTTGTGACAGGGACCGCCTAAGAAGCGGTTACGCTCGGTGTAACGGGGGAGGACAGGGCCAGGCTGTGGCCGGTCTGCGGTGATGCTGCGCCGTCCCGCCGCAGCAAAATGGGTGCTTGACCTGCGCCGCGCTCCGATTGACGATGCGTGTATGACAAGCACAGATCCGGCCGCGATGTTTCGCGAGATGCTGGGCGAATGGGAGAAGCTGGCGAACAGCGTGGGGGACGGGCTGGCCAAGTCCGACGAATTTTCGCGCTTCATGCACGGCGCGACGACGGCGCAGATGAACACGCAGGAAGCGATCAGCGGCATGATGGCCCGCGCGCTCGCCGCCGCCAACATGCCGAGCCGCGCCGAGATCGAGGATCTGTCCGCTCGCCTCGCGCGGATGGAGGTGATGCTGGCGCGGATTGAGGAGCGCTTGGGCGGCGCGCCGGAACGGGCCGACCGGCCCAAGCCGAGCCGGACGCGCAAACCTCCGGCGGCCAAGGCCTGAAGTTTGGCGACCGCCGCCCTAGACCTGGCGGACGCCGCGCGCGTCGAGTTCGAACGGGCGATGCAGCGCAATCTGAAGGGACTCGAATACTTCCAGACCAGCGGGCCGACGCTCGGCGCGACGTCCAAGGACGTGCTGATCGAACGCGGCACGATGCGGCTTTATCATTATCATCCGCGAACGGACGACGTGTATCGCGTGCCGATCCTGCTGGTGATGGCGACGACCAACCGCGGCTACGTCTTCGACATGGTGCCGGGGCAGAGCCTGGTCGAATATCTGCTGAACGCGGGGTTCGACGTGTTCATGCTCGACTGGGACGCGCCGCGCGCCGACGAGCGGACGTTGACGCTCGAAAGCTACGTTCTCGACTTCCTGCCCGCCGCGGTCGCGCGGGTGAAGGCGGAGACGGGGGAGCCGGACATAAACGTCGTCGCTTATTGCTTTGGCGGCGTGCTGTCGCTGCTGTGGGCGGCGCTGCATCCGGATGCGGGGCTGGCGAATCTCGTCACCTTCACGACGCCGGTCGATTTTTCGCAGATGGAGATGTTTCAGACCTGGGCTGACCGGCGTTTCTTCGACGTCGACAAATTGGTCGATACGTTCGGCAACTGCCCCGGCGACTATCTCTACACAGCGTTCGATATGCTGCGGCCCGCCGCGCGAACGGCCGGCAACATCCGGCTCTACGACAATTTGTGGAACGACGAGTTCGTGAAGTCGTATCGCATGTTCGACCGCTGGACCTCGGACCAGCTGCCGCTGGCGGGCGAATATTTCCGCCAGACGACCAAGAAGCTGATGTGGGGCAATGAATTGCTCGCGGGTACGCTGGAAGTCGGCGGGCGACGGGTCGATCTCGGCAAGATCACGGTTCCGTTTCTCCATGTCACTGCCGAGCACGACCATATCGTGCCGACCGGCGCCTCCGCTCCGCTGATCGACATGGTCGGATCGACCGACAAGCAGGCGATCATGCTGAAGGGCGGGCATGTCAGCCTGATCGCGGGGCCGAATGCGATCAAACGGTTGTGGCCCAACCTCGTCGCCTGGCTGGGAGAGCGATCGACATGAGCCACGTTATCCGCCGTTTCCGCCCCGAGGACCGCGACATGGTGATCGCCTTCGCCGCGGCCTTGCCCGAACATGACTTGCTGTTTCTCAGCCGCGACGTGCGCGAGCCGCGCGTGGTGGCGGCATGGCTCGACGCGATCGAGGCGGGACTGATCGACAGCCTGATCGCCGAGGATGGCGGGGAGATCGTCGCCACCGCGGCGCTGGTCCACGATCCGCTGAGCTGGTCGCCGCATGTCGGCGAAGTGCGCTTGCTGGTCGCGTCGGGGCGGCGGGGGTCGGGGCTGGGCAGCGACTTGCTCCAGGGCATCTTCATGATCGCGCGGGATCGCGGGCTGGCCAAGCTGACCGCGCGGATGACGGTCGACCAGACCGGATCGATCGCGCTGTTCGAGGGCGTCGGGTTTCGCGCCGAAGCGATGCTGAAGGATCAGGTGCGTGGGGCGGACGGGCAGAGTCACGACCTCGCCATCCTGAGCTATGACGCTGCCCGAGTCGCGGCGCGGCATCAGGCGATCGGGATCGAATAGGGATCGAATTAACGGGGCGGGCGTAGAACCCGCTCGACCGCAGGAGAATATCGAAATGGCGACCGCAGCACCCGAAACCAGCGTCAAGGCGCCATCCGCGCTGCTCGCGCTGACCGAATTGCCGCGCGCGCTGTTCGAACTGGGCTCGCTGCCCTGGGCGGCGCCGATGCTCGCGACGGCGCCGCGCGGCGACGGGCATCCGGTGATCGTGCTGCCCGGGTTCGTCACCAGCGACCGCTCGACCGGCATCCTGCGCGGCTTCCTCAAGCGCCATGGCTATGCCGCGCACACCTGGGACCTGGGCCGCAACCTCGGGCCCAAGGCGATCGGGCATCAGGGCGAGAAGCTGATCGAGCGCGTGCTCGCGGTGTATGAGGAGAGCGGGCAGAAGGTGTCGCTGGTCGGCTGGAGCCTGGGCGGCGTCATGGCGCGCCTCGTCGCCAAGCGCATTCCCCACGCGATCCGTCAGGTCATCACGCTCGGCTCGCCCTTTTCGGGCAGCCCCAAGGCGTCAAACGTCTGGCGAGCGTACGAAATGCTGACCGGACAGAAGATCGACGCCGACCATACCAAGGCGCAGCTGCATGAGGTGTCCGCCCCTCCGCCGGTGCCCTCGACCGCGATCTATTCGCGCGCCGACGGCGTCGTCGCGTGGCAGAATTGCTGCGAGGAGATCGGCCCGATGTCGGACAATATCGAAGTCCATGGCAGCCATTGCGGGCTCGGCTTCAACGCCAGTGTCCTCTTTGCGATCGCCGACCGGCTGGCGCAGCCCGAGGACGACTGGCATCCGTTCGAACGCAGCGGGTTGCGGGCGTTCGTCTATCCGTCGGCGGGGCACGCCTGACCTCTTGGCCTCCCCCCTTGAAGGGGAGGTTTTTTCAGTCCTTCTTCCCCGAGCCCACGGCATCCTTGCCGAATTGCATGATCAGGTCGCCGATCTCGCGGGCATGGGCGAGCGCGCGCGCCTTGCTGGCGTAGATAGTCGCCCTGGATCTTCGCCACCTCGGCCGGGTTCTTCGCACCTGCCGCCGCGCGCATCGCAGCGAAGGCCTCGCGCGTGTTGGCCTCGGCGTGCTCGATCACCTTCATGCTAACCGAATTGCCCTGCTTGGCAAGTTTTTCCCCCGATTTTCGGATGTTATCGCCAATCCCCTCAACGCGGTCGGCGGTCGCCTTGGCTCCTGAAGCCACTCGGTCGGTCGCGTCCTTGGTCGCCTTCGCGGCGCGGTCGGTGACGTCCTTGGCGCGCTTGGCGGCGTTGTCGGTCGCGTCCTTCGCGCGTTTCGCTCCCTTGTCGATTGCGTCCTTGACCTTCTTCGCCATCACTTTGCTCCCTTGGCAGCGCGCTTGGGCACGAGTTTGGGTTTCGCGGCCGGCGGGCGGGCCGGCCTGTTTTCCTTAGCCTCTTTCGGCGCCGCCGTCTTGAGCGCCGCCGCCTTCAACGCATCGAATGACGAGCGCAACGCGGCGGCATACGTGCCGGGGTCGGGCAGCATGTCGCGGTCGGCGGTGAAGGACACCGCGATCGTATCGACGTACGAATAGACCGGGTGGATCAGGCCCATGCTGTCGAACACCGGCGCGGTCCCCGCCGAAAACACCATCTTCGCGCCGCAGAAATAGAGCGGCACCTTGGGCCCGGGCACGTTGGTGACGACGACGTTGAAAGCCGGCGCATGCATGTTCGCGGCCCCCACGCGCGTGTAGAGCCGAGCGCCTAGCCCGGCGAGGCCGGAAGGGATGAGCTTCGAATAGTCCGACAGGGTCTTGGCCCCGACCGCGTTGGTCATCGCCTTCGAATTGACCGCCTCTTCATGCACGAATCGCAGCCGTTCGAGCGGGTCCTCGATCTGCGTGCCAAGGCCCACCACCATGGCCGAAACGAGGTTGCCGAGCGCGGCCTTCTCGCCCTCCTGCCGCACCGAAATCGGCGCCATCGCGGTCATCGTCTCCTTGGGCAGGTCGTCCTTGTCCTTGAGGTAAGAACGCAGCGCGCCGCCGACGACCGTCAGGATGACGTCGTTGACCGTCGCGTCGGGCACCGCTTCCTTGATCGCGCGCACTTCGGCGAGCTTGAACGGGACCGCGTCCCAGACGCGATGCGCGGAGACCTTGCCGTTGAATCGTGTCTTGGGCGCGGGGCGGGTGTTCTTGAGCGAGACGTCGCCCTTGCCCGCCTGCACCGCGAGCTTCGCCATGCCTGGCAGCGAGCGGCCGATCGTCTCCGCAATACGCATCGGCTGGAGCAGATTGTTGAAGTAACTGCGCGTCAGCAGGTCCGCCACGCGCGGCATGTTCTCCGGTGCCCAGGTGTCGGGCTTTTCCGGCGGCGTCATTTTGGCGTCGAGGTCGTGGACCGCGACCGACATCTCGACCCCCGACATGCCGTCGATCGCGGCGTGGTGAACCTTGGAAACCAGCGCAAAGCAGCCCTTGGGGATGCCGGGAATGTTATCCAGCCCCTCGACCACGGTGAATTCCCAGAGCGGCTTGGTCAGGTCCATCGGGCGGGCGTGGAGCCGGGCGACCTGGATGCAGAGCTGGCGCCAGTCGCCGGGCTTGGGCAAGGCGATGTGGCGGACGTGGAATTCGATATCGAACTCGGGGTCCTCGATCCAATAGGGATGATCGACGTCGAACGGCACACGCACCAGCCGCTGCCGGAAGCTGCGCGCGCCCGGCAGCCGTTGCTCGATGAAGCGCAATATGTCCTTGAACCGCACAAACCCGCCAGGCGCGGTCGACGGGTCGTAGATGCCGACCGACCCGATGTGCATCGGCGTGTGCGGGGTTTCGAGGTAAACGAACGACGCGTCCATCGCACTCAATTGCTGCATCGGGCGGCTCTCCTATTCACGCCGGCTGTGACCGGTCGCGAGCGAGCTTAGCAGAGGGCGGGGAAGCGAGCGAGTCGCCACCACCGTCCCGCGGCGCTACAGTCCGGGCGAGAGTAATCTGGAGGTTTGGATGCGGGCGATGTTGGCGGGACTGGCGATGCTGGCGACGGGGGCGTCGAGCGCGCCGTCGATGCCGGGCTGGATTAGCGGATGCTGGGTCGAGCAGAAGGGCGCCAACTGGACCGAGGAATGCTGGACCGGCCCGCGCGCCGACCAGATGATGGGTTCCGGTCGCAACGGCCGGGACGACCAGCTCAAGTCGTGGGAAACGATGCAGATCGAGCGCGGCGCGGACGGGACGCTCGTTTTCTACGGATCCGTCAAGGGCGGCGCGCGAGTGGCGTTCCCAATGGTATCTGCCAGCGATCGCGACATCGTCTTCGCCAATCCGACGCACGATTACCCGCAACGCATCCATTACTGGCGCGAGGGAATGGCGCTGAACGCTGAAGTCAGCCTGATGGACGGGACGCAGAAATATGGCTGGAAGTACGCACGGCAGGGCGGGAATTGAGCGTCTTGCTGACGCGATAGATGGGTGACTGCTAACGACCCAATTGCGGACGTTACCTATAACGGCGAAACTCCTGCCCGTTGAGGAGAATTGACGTGAGCGGCATTTACGTTGAACGTCGATTTGAGTCCGCTAGAGGAGAAGTGCTCGCCCACTTTGAAACGCCATAGCTCGCCCCCGGTGGTGAGTTCCGATGCCGCTGGCGCATTTTATGGCCGGATCACGAGAGCAGTCGCGAGACGGCTGGAATTGACGGAATTCAGGCGCTCCTCCTCGCGATGAAAACTGTCCGGCTGGAGCTTGTCGAAAGCAATTTATATCGCTCCGGCGATCTCACATATCTCAATCAGCCGGACCTTGATTTGCCGCCGACTTGGGGAAACGGCTCGCTGTACGACGTCGGACCGCTACCGAACGGCAGCTAATCACCCAAAAGCAGCCCTAAGAAAAAGCCCGGCGGGTTAGGCCGGGCTTCTCGAATATTCGTCTTGGGCGACGGCAGTTATCCGGCTTGCTCGGCCAGCACCGTCAGCCCGCTCGCCGAAACTTCGGCGAAGCCGCCCTGGATCGGCACGATCTCCGGCTCGCCCTTGTCGGTGGCGTAGATGTGCAAAGCGCCGTCGCGGATCGTCGACATGAAGGGGGCATGGCCCTCCAGCACGCCGAAATCGCCCTCGGTGCCCGGAACGACGACCTGATAGACCTCCTCCGAGCGGAGCAGCTTCTCGGGCGTCACGAGTTCGAAGTGAAGCGGCATTACGCCTCCTGCGCCATCTTCTCGGCCTTGGCGATCGCTTCGTCGATGCCGCCGACCATGTAGAAGGCGTTTTCGGGCAAGTGATCGTATTCGCCCTCGACCACCGCCTTGAACGACTTCACCGTGTCCTCGATCGCGACGAACTTGCCGGGGATGTTGGTGAACACCTCGGCGACGTGGAACGGCTGCGACAGGAACTTCTGGATCTTGCGCGCGCGAGAGACGGTCAGCTTATCTTCTTCCGACAGCTCGTCCATGCCCAGGATCGCGATGATGTCCTGCAGCGACTTGTACTTCTGCAGGATCGACTGGACCGCGCGCGCCGTCTCGTAATGCTCCTGGCCGACGACGCGGGGTTCCAGCACGCGGCTCGTCGAATCGAGCGGATCGACCGCTGGATAGATGCCGAGTTCGGAGATCGCGCGATTGAGCACGGTCGTCGCGTCAAGGTGGGCGAACGAGGTGGCCGGGGCCGGGTCGGTAAGGTCGTCCGCGGGGACGTACACGGCCTGCACCGAGGTGATCGACCCCTTGTTGGTCGAGGTGATGCGCTCCTGCAGCGCGCCCATGTCGGTCGACAGCGTCGGCTGATAGCCCACGGCCGACGGAATACGGCCGAGCAAAGCCGACACTTCGGCGCCCGCCTGAGTGAAGCGGAAGATGTTGTCGACGAAGAACAGCACGTCCTGGCCTTCGACGTCGCGGAAATATTCGGCGATCGTCAGGCCCGACAGCGCGACGCGAGCGCGCGCGCCCGGCGGCTCGTTCATCTGGCCATAGACCAAAGCGACCTTCGAGCCTTCGCTGATCGCGTTGCCGTCGGCATCCTTGGCGATGACGCCCGCGTCGAGGAACTCGTGGTAGAGGTCGTTGCCCTCACGCGTGCGTTCGCCGACGCCCGCGAACACCGAGGTGCCGCCATGGCCCTTGGCGATGTTGTTGATCAGTTCCTGAATGAGCACGGTCTTGCCCACGCCGGCGCCGCCGAACAGGCCGATCTTGCCGCCCTTTGCGTAGGGGGCGAGCAGGTCGATGACCTTGATGCCGGTGACCAGGATCGAGCTTTCGGTCGACTGGTCGACGAACAAAGGTGCCTCGGCGTGGATCGGCGCGGTGTCGGTGGTGGCGACCGGGCCACGCTCGTCGATCGGCTCGCCGATGACGTTGAGGATGCGGCCGAGCGTGGCCGGGCCGACGGGCACGCGGATCTGCGAACCGGTGTCGGTCACGTTCTGGCCGCGGGTCAGGCCCTCGGTCGAGTCCATCGCGATCGTGCGGACGGTGTTCTCGCCGAGATGCTGCGCAACCTCGAGCACCAGGCGGTTGCCGTTATTGTCGGTTTCGAGCGCCGACAGGATCGCCGGCAGGTGATCCGGGAAGCTCACGTCGACGACGGCGCCGATGACCTGGCTGATGACGCCGACATTGTTGGTCGTTGCCTTGGGCGCGGTGGTCGTGGTCGCGGCGGCCTTGCGCGGCGCGGCCGGCTTCTTGGCCGGAGCCTTGGTCTTGGGAGCAGCGGTTGCCATCGGTGTTTCCTTGCTTCGAATGTCTTAGAGCGCTTCGGCGCCCGAAATGATTTCCACCAGCTCGGTGGTGATCGCGGCCTGACGGCTGCGGTTGTACTGGATCGTCAGGCGATTGATCAGGTCGCCGGCGTTGCGCGTGGCGTTGTCCATCGCGGTCATCTTCGATCCCTGCTCCGACGCGGCATTCTCACGCATCGCGCGGAACAACTGGATCGCGACGTTGCGTGGCAGCAGGTCGGCGAGGATTTCCTCCTCATCGGGTTCGTAATCGACCGCGGCCGATACGCCATCGGCCGCCGCGCCCGAGGATGCCGGAATGGAAACCGGGATGATCTGCTGCTCGGTCGGCTCCTGTGCCAGCACCGACTTGAAGTGCGAATAGAACAGATGCGCGACGTCGAACTCGCCCGCTTCGTAGCGTGCGATCAAGTCGTCGGCGTAACCGCGGGCATCCGCGAAGCCGAGCTTGCCGAGGTCGCCCGGCTCGATCGAGTGCATGAAGTCGTTCGGATACAGCCGATTGAGGACCGCGCGGCCCTTCTTTCCGATCGTGTAAAACTTGACCGTCTTGCCCTCGGCGATCAGCTCAGCCGCGCGACGCCGGGCCAAGCGTGCGATGTTGGTGTTGAACGCACCCGCGAGACCACGGTCGCTGGTCGCGACGACGAACAGATGAACCTGGTCGCGGCCGGTGCCGGCCAGCAGTTTGGGCGAGTTCGGGCCGACCGTGATGGTCGAGGCGAGGCTCGCCACGACCTTCTCCAGCCGAGTCGCATAGGGACGCCCGGCCTCGGCCGCCTCCTGCGCACGGCGCAGTTTAGCGGCGGCGACCATCTTCATCGCCTTGGTGATCTTCTGGGTCGACTTGACCGAGTTGATCCGGATCTTGAGGGCCTTGAGGCTCGCCATCTAGTCTATCCGATCAGGCGAAGGTCTTGCCGAACGCGTCGAGCGCGGCCTTCAGCTTGTCGCGCGTGCCGTCCTTCAGGTCCTTGTCGTCGCGGATCGCCTTCAGCACGTCCTTGTGGTTGGCGCGCAGGTCCGCGAGCATCGCGGCTTCGTAGCGTACCACCGCCTCAACCGGGATCGAGTCGAGATAGCCCTGCGTGCCCGCGAAGATCGACGCCGTCTGTTCCTCGAACGGCAGCGGCGAGAACTGCGGCTGCTTGAGCAGCTCCGTCAGGCGCGCGCCGCGGTTCAGGAGCTTTTGCGTCGAGGCGTCGAGGTCGGAGCCGAACTGAGCGAAGGCGGCCATCTCGCGATACTGGGCGAGCTCGAGCTTGATCGAGCCCGACACCTTCTTCATCGCCTTGGTCTGCGCGGCCGAGCCGACGCGGCTGACCGAGAGGCCCACGTTGATGGCGGGGCGGATACCCGCGAAGAACAGGTCGGTTTCGAGGAAGATCTGGCCGTCCGTGATCGAGATCACGTTGGTCGGGATGTAGGCCGACACGTCGCCCGCCTGCGTTTCGATGATCGGCAGCGCGGTCAGCGACCCGCCGCCCATCGCGTCCGACATCTTGGCGGCGCGCTCGAGCAGGCGCGAGTGGAGATAGAACACGTCGCCCGGATAGGCTTCGCGGCCCGGCGGGCGGCGCAGCAGCAGCGACATCTGGCGATACGCGACCGCCTGCTTCGACAGATCGTCGAACACGATCAGCGCGTGCATGCCGTTGTCGCGGAAATACTCGCCCATCGCGGTGCCGGTATAGGGCGCGAGGAACTGGAGCGGTGCCGGGTCCGATGCGGTCGCAGCGACCACGATCGAATAATCCATCGCGCCGTTTTCGGTCAGCGTGCGGACGAGCTGAGCCACCGTCGAGCGCTTCTGGCCGACCGCGACATAGACGCAATACAGCTTGGCGTTCTCGTCTTTGCCCTGGTGCGCTTCCTTCTGGTTGATGAACGTGTCGATCGCGACGGCCGACTTGCCGGTCTGGCGGTCGCCGATGATCAGCTCGCGCTGGCCGCGGCCGACGGGGACGAGCGCGTCGATCGCCTTCAGGCCCGACTGCATCGGTTCGAACACCGACTGGCGCGGGATGATGCCCGGCGCCTTCACTTCGACGCGGCTGCGCTGCTCGCTGACGATCGGGCCCTTGCCGTCGATCGGATTGCCGAGACCGTCGACCACGCGGCCGAGCAGGCCCTTGCCGACGGGGACGTCGACGATCGTGCCGGTCCGCTTGACGACGTCGCCTTCCTTGATCTCGGCGTCCGAGCCGAAGATGACGACGCCGACGTTGTCGGCTTCCAGGTTGAGCGCCATGCCCTGCACGCCGTTGGCGAACTCGACCATCTCGCCCGCCTGGACGTTGTCGAGCCCGTGGATGCGCGCGATGCCGTCGCCGACCGACAGCACCTGGCCGGTTTCGGAGACTTCGGCCTCGGTGCCGAAATTGGCGATCTGGTCCTTGATGACCCGGGAGATTTCAGCGGCGCGGATATCCATTGTTAGCCTTTCATCGCGTGCGCGAGAGTGTTCAAACGAGTGCGGATCGACGAATCGATCATCTGCGAGCCGATGCGGACGACGAGCCCGCCCAGCAGATTCTTGTCGACGGCAAGCTCGACCGCGACGTCGCGGCCGATGCGCTGGCGGAGCTGCTGCTTCAATTCGACCACCTGCGCGCCCGTCAGCGGATGTGCCGAGGTGACTTCGGCGGTGGTCTCGCCGCGATGCCGCGAGGCGAGGCCGCGAAACGCGCGGATGATCGCGGGGAGCTGGCCGAGGCGCCGGTTGTGCGCGAGGACGCCGAGAAAAGCCGTGGTCGTCGCGTCGAGCTTCAGCTCCTTCGCGACCGCCGCGACGCCCTTCGCCGCGTCGATCCGGCCGAGCAGCGGGCTGGTCGTCAGTGCCTTGAAGTCGGCCGATTCGGCCAACGCCTGACGCACCGTGGCGAGGCTCGCCTCGACCGCGTCGATCGCCTTCGATTCGCGCGCGAGATCGAACAGCGCCGTTGCGTAGCGCCCACCTAAACTCGCTTGAATACCGCCGGATGACTCCACGCGATGAGGGTCCTTTTAGAAAGGTAATGTGGCCCCATACGAAAAGAGGGCAGCCCTGAGGCGCCCTCGGATGGGTTGGCGCGCGACTAGCAAAGGGGGGCGGGGGATGCAACCCGCTTGACCCCGCGCGTTCCGCGGTGTCGATAGCATTCGCCGTCACGGGGGTATCGGATGGACGTCGAACTCGCACAGGAACGAATGTTGTTGCTCGCCGACCGGTTCAGCATGGACCTGGCGGAGGGGCGGGCGTGGACCCGGCGAACCGACGCGTTCGGGACAATGGCGAAGATCGGCAGTTTCCTGTCACGGCCCAAGGACGAGGATTTCGAGACCGTCTATCGCGAGCGGCGGCTGCAACCATTCTACCACATCGCCTGCACTACGACGATGACCTATGAGCGCGCCAAGGACTATCGCGTACCGGTCGACTCCAACGTGATTCAAGTCGAGGCTGACGGAAAGACGCACGCGGTGGATACCGGCGCGTTCATCATCAGCGGGACCGAGCGGTGCCACGACGAAGTGCATCGCGCGGCTTATTACGACGCGATCAGTGGACAGGCCGAGCCGGGCGCGGCACTTTACCTCGGGCACAGTTCGACGCTGATCGACGCCGAGATCCTGGCCCGGACCGCGGCCGACGGAGCCGTGGTCGTCCCGCCCCAGGCCAAGGCGTCGATGCTGGTCCGTGACGTGCTGGCGAATTCGATCGAGCGGATCACCGCCGACCGTGTGCTCGAGGAAAGACTCTCGATCCACCACATCGATCTCTATTACCGGCCGGTCTATGCGTTCCGCTATCGCTGGCAGGGCAAGGAGGCCGTGGTGGAATTCGACGGCGTGACCGGCGAGACCAAGGTCGGCGGCAGCACGTTCGAACAATTCCTGGGCCGCGCGGTCGACGCCGAATTCCTGATCAACGCAGGAGTCGAGGCGGCGGGCATCCTGATTCCCGGCGCGCGGTTGGCGGAGATCGTCATTTCGAAGAGTATCAAGGCCGCCAAGGCGAAGTGACCGTGCTTGCCAGTCGGCATGACGTGGTCATAAGCATCGGCGTATGAAACCATCCACGCTAATGTCGCTGCGCCGCTGGCACCTGTATGTCGGCGTCTTCCTTGCGCCCTCCATCCTGTTCTTCGCCTTTACCGGCCTGATTCAGGTGATCGGCTGGCAAGACCAGCGCAACCCGCCGCCGCCGGCCTGGGTGTCCTGGAGCGCGGGTATCCACAAGCATCAGGCCCCGCCCAAGCCGCGCAAGGTCCAGCCGCAACCTGCATCGGCTCCCGCCGCCAGCCCGCCGCGACGCGACGATCACGATGACGAGCCGTTCGTGCCGCTCAAGATCTTCGCCATGCTGACGGCGATCGGGCTGTTCGTCACGACGCTGATTGGTCTGGCGGTGGCGCTAGGCACGCGATCGATGCGGCGTAAGGCCGGGGCGATACTGGCGGCGGGGGTCGTGGTGCCGCTGGTGCTGATGGTGTTGTGAGCGGGCCGCTCGACCGTCAGCCGAACCTGATCGGTGACCTGGTCGAACTGCGTCCGGCCACGGCCGACGATTTCGAGGCGTTGTTTTCGGTGGCGAGCGATCCACTGATCTGGGAAATCCACCCGGCGCATGACCGCTGGCAGAAGCCGGTGTTCCGCAAATTCTTCGAAGACGGGCTGGCGTCGGGCGGGATGCTGGTCGCTACCGATCGCGCAACGGGCGAGGTGATCGGCAGCTCGCGCTACGATTTGGGGCGCGCCGAGCCGGGCGAGGTCGAGATCGGCTGGACCTTCCTTGCGCGCAGCCGTTGGGGCGGACGGTACAATGGCGAGATGAAGGCGCTGATGCTCGGCCACGCCTTTCGTTCGGTCGAGCGCGTCATCTTCCTCGTTGGCGCGGCCAATATCCGTTCGCGCAAGGCGTTGGAGAAGATCGGCGGCTATCTGACCCCGCGCGAACACCGCGCCGTGATGGCGGGCAAGCCGGTCGTCCATGTCATCTACGCGATCGACCGGCCGCTTTGACCGCAACCGCCGGGACGCGGGCCGCGTCGCGCGGGCATAGATAGCGCTCATGGCACACGATCCGATCGATACCGACGCCGCCTGGACTGCCTTCGAACGCCGTGATCGCGCTTATGATGGGCGTTTCGTCGTCGCGGTGAGCACCACGGGCATCTACTGCAAACCGAGTTGCCCCGCGCGCCACCCCAGGCGCGAGCATGTCTCGTTCCATCGCGACGGCGCGGCGGCGCGTGCGGCTGGCTATCGGGCCTGCTTGCGATGCAAACCCGACGAGGTCGGGCGTGACCGAATCGCCGTCGCGAAGGCGGTCGCGCTGATCGAAGCGGCGGAGGAGGCGATCCCGCTGGAGGAACTCGCGTCGCGGGTCGGCTATGCGCCGCACCATTTCCACCGGCTGTTCAAGCGCGCGACCGGGGTGACGCCGGCCGCCTATGCGCGTGGCCTCCGCGCGACGCGCGTGGCGGAAGCGTTGCGGAGCGAGGAGAGCGTGACCGGCGCGATCTACGAAGCGGGTTATTCGGCGCCGAGCCGCTTCTACGAAGGTGGCGCGCGGCGGTTGGGCATGACGCCGAGCGCGTGGCGCAAGGGCGGCGCGGGCGTGACGGTGCGCTGGACGATCGCCGACACCAGCCTGGGCAAGTTGCTGATCGCGGCGACCGACAAAGGGCTGTGCCGCGTCGCGTTCGATGAGGATGCGCTCAGCCTGGCGCGACATTTTCCCGAGGCGGAGATCGTGCAGGGCGGCGCGTCGTTGGCGACCCTGGCCGCGCGCGTGGTCGAAAGCGTCGAATCGCCCGACCGCGATCTGCACTTGCCGCTCGACGTCCAGGGCACCGCTTTCCAGGAGGCGGTGTGGCAAGCGTTGCGCGACATCCCGCCGGGCGAAACGCGCAGCTACGCCGAACTCGCCGCCGCCGCGGGCAATCCAAAGGCCGTGCGCGCGGCTGGGACCGCGTGCGGGAAGAACCATGTCGCGGTCATCGTCCCCTGCCACCGCGCGCAACGCAGCGACGGGTCGATCGGCGGCTATGCCTATGGCGTCGACCGCAAGGTGGCGTTGCTGACTCGCGAAGGATCGAAGTGATGAGCTACGTGATCCGCGGGCTTGACCCCGCGCCGTTCGCGCACCTGTTCGGGCTGAGCGATGCCGCGCTCGCCGAGCATCGCGCCGTCCGCCGGCGCGCCGACGCCAAGCCGGGCTTTCCCTGCCGTGTAACGCTGGAGGATGCCGAGCCTGGGGAAACTCTGATACTGCTCAACCACGAACACCTGCCGGTCGACGGACCGTATCGCGGTTCCTACGCGATCTATGTCCGCGAGGGTGCGCGCGAGGCGGCGGAGTATCGGGACGCCGTCCCGGCGCAATTGTCGGGCCGCCTGCTCGCATTGCGGGCGTTCGACGAGGACGGGATGTTGATCAAGGCCGACGTGATCGACGGGACCGAACTCGATGCGCTGATCGAACCGTGGCTGGCCGATCCAGCGGTCGCCTATCTCCACGCTTACAACGCCAGGCCGGGCTGTTTCGCGGCACGCATCGACAGGGACTAGCACGCTCACTAGGCTTCTCCGCAAGGAGGAACGACATGCCGCCGACCGAACCCAATACGCCGCCGGGCAGCCGGCTCTGGCGCGTCGTTCATCACCCGATGTCGCTGCTGGGGCTGTCGGTGCCGATCATTTTCGTGTGTGCCCTGTTGAGCAGCGCGGTCGGACGGTTGCTTCATGCCGAGACCAGCGGCGCCGGCACGATCCTGAGCGCGGTGATCGGCGCGGGCATTTTCTTCGGGGCTTATTGGTTGTTCGTCCGGTACGTCGAGCGGCGGCCGGTCGACGAGTTCGCATTTGCGCCGGCGCTCAAGGAGCTGGCGGTCGGGGTCGCGATCGGCGTGGCGGTGCTGAGTGTCGTGGTTGGCGTCATGGCGGTACTGGGCAGCTATCGCATCGTCGGCACGCGCGGCGCGGAAGTGTTGCCGCTGGCGCTGGCGACCGGGATCTTTCCGGGGTTCAGTGAGGAGATCGCGATCCGCGGCCTGTTCTTCCGGCTGTTCGAACGGTGGCTGGGAAGCTGGGCGGCGCTCGCCTTGTCGGCGGCGTTCTTCGGCATGGGGCATCTGGGCAATCCGGGCGCGACCTGGATCGCGGCGGTGGGGATCGCGTTCGAGGCGGGGATCATGCTCGCCGCCGTTTACATGATTACGCGGCGGCTATGGGTCGCGATCGGTCTGCACGCCGCATGGAACTTCGCCGAAGGCGGGATTTATGGGACGCCTGTGTCGGGACTGACCATCGACGGCTTGCTCCGGCCATGGATCGGCGGATCGGACCTCGTCACCGGGGGCGCGTTCGGGCCGGAAGCTTCATTGCCGGCCATGGTGGTGGCCACCGCGCTCGGCGTCATATTCCTCGTCATCGCCTGGCGGCGGGGCAAGTTCGTCTCGCCCAGTTGGGTCCGGGATCGTCAGTTGGCGGGCGCGCAGGAATAGACCAGCTTTTCGCTGTAATTCGTCGGCAGTGCCGCGCGGATCGATTGCTGTTGCGTGCCGAGTTGCGCGCGCGCCTGCGCATCCGCCGAACATTGCTTGAGCGGAATCTGTGAGCGGATCTTGCGCGCGGCGTCCATCTGGTCCGCGCTCAGGAAATAGCGATAGTTGACATAATCGCGCGTCTTTGGATCGAATTCGACGACCGACACGGTCTGTTCGTCGCCAGGTACCAGCACGCGGACCCACTTGCCGTCGTCGTCGGCATATTGCGTGCGATCGTTCATGCAACCGTCCTGACCCCAGTTGAGGCTGACGTCCGAGCCGGTCGATACCGTGACTCGGCTGCGGTCGGGAACGAACTTGCAGACCATCTTGCCGAGCGGAAGTGCTGCGGGGGTCGGGCTGGTTGAGGCGACAGGCACCTCGAAGCCGCCCTTGGCCTGGATCGGCTTTTCGCCGGGGCGCAGGACGAAGGTAATGATCGCGGCGAGCATCAGCACTCCGCCGCCCGACGCCGCCCAGATCGCCTCGCGCTGCTTGCCCCGCTGGAACAGCAAGCCGCCGCCGCCCACCGTGAGCGCACCGAGCACGAGCAGTAACGCGGCGATCGCGATGACATTTTCGCTGCGCCGCTCGGCGTCGACCCGGGCCTGTTCCGCCGCCTGTTCGCGCGCGAGTTCGGCCTTCGCCGCGGTGTCACGTCGCGTCGCGTCGGCAGCCTCCGCCGCGGCGCGGTCGGCGGCCTGGTCGGCGCTGACGCGCGCTTCCAGGCTCATGCACGGATTGGTAACCGCGCCGAACGGCTGCTTCGCCTGCTCGAGGAATGCCGCGAGTTCGGCCTCGCTGATCGCGAAGGCGAAATTGGCGTCACCCTCCTGGCCCTTGGTGATCGCGGAGTTGACCCCGAGCACGCGGCCGCAACGGTCGAGCACCGGCCCGCCTGAATTGCCACGCGAGATGCTGGCGGTGTGGAGCAGCACGTTGACGCCATCGACCGTCCGCGCCGCCGACAGCGATCCTTCGGAGCGCACCGGCGCCAACGGCTTGATGTAGTCGGCGGCAGACTGCGCGCTGGCGAGATCGACATTGCCCGGATAGCCGAGCGAGACGAGTCCCGTGCTGTCATCGAGCGACCCGGCGTAAAGCGTCGCCGGGGGGATTTTCGCCCCGACGATCTCGATCAGCGCAAGGTCGCGCTTGCTGTCGATCGCGATGACACGCCCCTGATACGACTTGCTGCCTTCGGACGGCACCACGCCGATCACGACATTATCGGGATATTGCTGCGCCAGCGCCACGACATGCGCGTTGGTGACGATCCGGTTGGGCGCGACCGCAAAGCCGGAGCCATGCCCGAACCCGACCACTTCCTGATCGACGATCGCGATCGTGACAACGCGCACGACGCTGCGTGAAGTCGCGGCGACGTCATCGGCAGCGACGGGTGCCGCGAACATTACACCGCCCAGCGCGAGCAGCGCCGCCATCATCAGTCGCCGGAACCCGATCATCCGGCGCGCCATGGCAGATTCGCGCGACAAGCGACAGGGGTTTGCGCGCTCAGGAGCCCTTGCCCTTGTCGCCCTTCTTATCGTCATCGTCTTTGGCTTCGAGCATCGTGATCGCGCCGGGGATATCCTTTGCCTCGATGGCTGCCAGGGCTTTTTGCGCCTTGGTCGAAACCTTTCGGTCTTCGGCCGAATATGCCACCGGCGCGAGTGCGACCCTGGCGTATTTGACGTTGTCCTGACGCAGGAACACCCGCGCCGCGACGAGTCGCAGCTCACTGTCATACGGCGCCAGTGCATAGGCGTAGATCAGCGCCTTGTCGGCGTTGGCATTCGGCTTCTGGCCAGCTTTTTCGAAACTCTTGTAATATTCGTAGAGCGGCGCCGGATCCTCGGTGTCGATCTTGTTCGCCATCAGGAACCATCGCCGGATCGCTTGCCACTTTGCGGGGTCGGTCACCTTGTTGCGCGCCGCGATCTCCGCCTGGGCGAGCCCCTTATAGATCAGAGCGTGGATCGATTTCGGGTCGGCGGCGATCGCGCGATCGGCCGCCGCTTCGGCCAGCGCGAAGCCGGCAAGGGCCTTGGCATCCTCCTCCTTGTACAGCACGGACGCGACGTCGAACTCGGCTTCTGCGAGTTCGTTCTGTGCGTCGGCGTCGTTGGGATAGGGGGCGGCGAGGCGACGCGCCATGGCGACGACGTTGGCGGCATCCTTCTTGGAAACGCCAGCCTTCGACTCGATCAGTGCCGGCATGATCGCGGCCGCACCGGCCGCCAGCGGCGTCAGGGTGACGGTACCAATCGGCAATTCTGCCGCAGTAAACCGCGCCGACGGGTATTTCCGCTGTTTTGCCCAGACATCCATCTTGGCGTCGAGCGTGTTGGGGTTGCCGATGATGCGCGCCGCTTCCTTGACGGGCGTGCCCCCGTTGATCGCACCGATATACTGGGCCAGATCCTTGCGCCGTTCGGCGTCGAACGTGAGATAGTGAACCAGCAGCCACCCTCGGCTGTAGACTGCGTCGCGACTACCGCCTGTCAGTCGGTCGGACGGCATCGCCTTCAAGAGGTCATCGGCGGGCATCAGGCCGGAATTGCCGACCGTCCATCTCCGATAGATTGGCGGCGCGCCGAACGTGTAGCTTTGGTCGGGATCGACGATCGCCGTGGCGTGCAGCTCTGCGAACCCTTCGACAAACCAATAGGGAAATCCCGCGTCGGCCCAGTGCAGGAACATCCAGTGGTGGGCATATTCGTGGAACAGGATCGCCTGTGACGAAAGTTCGCCACCGCCATCGCTGCGCGGGGTGAAGGCCACCGATCCGCTGGCTTGCGGGTTATAGAAGCCCGCAACCCCGGGGCTCGACAGGCGCTGGATGTCGCCGATTCCGTCCACCACGAAAATGGTGACACGCGATGCAGGGCCACGCTTGAGCTCCGGTGTGACATGCCAGACGCTCATCGCCTTGTCGAAGCGTTCGAGCTTTTCGGTGAATGCCTTCACCTTCTCGGCGCTGTCGTTGTCGTAAACCACGAAGTGGTCCGAGGTGGCGCGATACCAGGTTGCGTTGGCCGATGCCGGAACCATGGAGAGCGTTGCGGCGGAGAGAAGTAGCTTGCGGATCATTTGCCCCCCAAAGACTATGTTTTCCCGCGACCTTATCGCCGATTTCAGACAAAGCTATAGGGATCGATGTCGACGACGACCCGCACTTTCGCGGGCCAGTCGAGCTTGCTGAGCCAGTCGCGGATGACGTCTTGCACATCCAGAGCGCGGCGGGCGTGGACGAGCAGGCGGTAGCGGTGCCTGCCGCGTAGCATCGCGAGCGGGGCGGGGGCGGGGCCATAGACTTCCATGCCATCCACCTTCGGCGCGGTGCGGCCGACGAGTTGCGCGATTTCGTGCGCGGCGGATTGGTCTTCCGAGGAAACGACGATCGCGGCGTAGCGGCCGAACGGCGGGGCGCCCGCCTGGCGCCGCTCGTCGGTTTCGGCGGCGGTGAAGGCCTCCACGTCGCCGGAAATCAGCGCCGCCATCACCGGGTGAGACGGGTCGTGGGTCTGGATATAGACATGGCCGGGCTTCTCACCGCGCCCGGCGCGGCCGGCGACTTGCATGATTTGCTGGAACGTGCGCTCCGCCGCCCGAAGATCGCCGCCGCCCAGCCCCAGATCGGCGTCGATCACCCCGACGAGCGTCAGATTGGGGAAGTGATAGCCCTTGGTCACCAATTGCGTGCCGATGACGATGTCGATGTCGCCGGCTTCCATGCGGTGGACGAACTCGGCGGCCTTGGCGGGCGACCAGATCGTGTCACTCGTGACGATCGCGGTCTTCGCCTCGGGCCAAAGTAAGGCGGCCTCATCCGCGATACGCTCGACCCCCGGGCCGCACGCGACGAGGCTGTCCTCCGCCTTGCATTCGGGGCAGGCGTGCGGGGTCGGCATGATGTGTCCGCAATGGTGGCACGACAGGCGGCGGACAAGGCGGTGCTCAACCATCCACGCGGTGCAATTGGGACATTGGAAGCGATGCCCGCAGGCCCGGCAGAGGGTTAGCGGGGCGTAGCCGCGGCGATTAAGGAAGAGGAGCGCCTGTTCGCCCCGCGCGAGCGTATCGTCGATCGCGGTGATCAGCGTCGGCGCGATCCAGCGGCCACGCTCCGGCGGATCGCGGAGCAGGTCGATCGCCTCGATCGCGGGCATTTCCGCCGCGCCGTAGCGGCCGGGCAGCTTGAGTTCGGCATAGTTGCCGATCTCGACCTGCTGACGCGTCTCGATCGCGGGAGTGGCGGTGGCGAGAATCACCGGCACGCCCTCGAACTTGCCGCGCATCACCGCGACGTCGCGCGCGTGGTAATGGACGCCCTCCTCCTGCTTGAAGCTGGTTTCGTGCGCCTCATCGACGACGATCAGGCCGAGGTTCGAATAGGGCAGGAACAATGCCGAGCGCGCGCCGACGGTGACGAGCGCCTGGCCGGTGGCGATCGCGCGCCACGCCCGGCGGCGCTGCGACTGACGCAGGCCTGAATGCCACGCGACCGGTTCACAGCCGAACCGGGCGGTGAACCGCTGGAGGAACGGCTCGGTCAGCGCGATTTCGGGAAGGAGGACGAGCGTCTGGCGACCGGCGCGGATTGCGGCTGCGATCGCCTCGAAATAGACTTCAGTCTTGCCCGACCCGGTAACGCCGTCGAGCAGGGTGGGCTGGAACGCGTGCGCCTCGACCCCGGCGACCAGCGCGTCCGCAGCCGCCTGTTGCTCTGCCGACAGCACCGGGGCCGCGTGATCGGGGTCTGGCAGCGGGAAGGGGCTGTCGATATCGACTTCGACCGGCTCGATCGCGCCCGCCTTGACCAGCCCTCGAATGACTCCGTCGGATACGTCGGCGATCGTCGCGAGTTCGCGGACCAGGCCCTGGCGATCGCCGATCCGCTCGAGCGCCTGTTCGCGTTGCGGGGTCATGCGGTCGGGTACATTGCCGGTCGCGCGATATTCGGTGACGGTTCGTGCGCCCTCCAGCGCCGATGTCGACGGCAGCGCCATCCGCGCGACCGAGGCGGGCGCGGCCAAGTAGTAATCCGACGTCCACTCGATCAGCCGTCGCATAGCTTCGGTCAGCGGCGGGACGGGGAGGACGCCCATTAGGTTGCGCAGCCTATTGTCGCCGACCTCGGCGTCGCTGGGCATCCGCTCGGGCTCCCATACAACGCCGAGCAACTGGCGCGGCCCCAGCGGCGCGACGACCAGCGACCCCGGCTCGACCTCCATGCCATGGGGCACGCGGTAATCGAGCGGGCCGAGCGCTGAATTCATGACGAGGACGCGGGCGCGGGACATTGCCATCCGACTAATATAGGAATCGCCGCAAGGGCACCCCAATGACACCGCAACAGCAACTCGACGAGTTCATCGACCGCTTCACGCCCGAGGTCGCAGCGCAGGCGCGGCGCGCCCTGGCGGCGGTGGGCGAGCGGCTGCCGGGCGCGACGCGGTTGGTCTACGACAATTACAATGCGCTCGCGATCGCGTTCGGACCCGACGACAAGGCGCGAGCGGCTGTCTGTTCGGTGGCGCTCTATCCGCGCTGGGTGAGCCTGTTCCTGGTCGGCGGTCAGGATCTGTCGGATCCGGCTGGATTGCTGGAGGGCGGCGGCGGCACGATGCGCCACGTCAAATTGACCGGCGATCGGCTCGACGATCCGGCCTTGTGGGCATTGCTCGACGCGGCGGCAGCGGGCGCGTCGCGGCCGATCGATCCAGCGGGTCAGGAGCGGCTGATCATCAAGTCGATCTCCGCGAAGCAGCGGCGGCGGCGACCGTGACGGCGCTACCGCTCGAGTTTGGCAAGCATCTGGCGCGCGACCGGCGGCGGTCGGCGCATACCGTGCGCGCTTATGAAGCGACGGCGGTGCGGCTGATCGCGTTCCTGGGCGAGCATTGGGGCGAGGCGGTCGATGCGGCGGCGTTGGGTCGGGTGAGTGCGGCGGACCTGCGCGCGTATCTGGCGAAGCGGCGCGGCGAGGGGCTGGGTAATGCGTCGGCCGCGCGCGAATTGTCTGCGGTCAGGACGTTCCTTCGATGGGCGGGGGGCGCGGACGCCTCGCCGCGCATCAAGGGGCCGCGCGTCAAGAAGGGCGTGCCGCGCCCAATCTCCCCCGCCGACGCGGTCGCACTGGCGGAGGAAGTGGCGGACGACGCCGCCGAGCCGTGGATCGGCGCGCGTGACTGGGCGGTGTTGCTGCTGCTTTATGGCGCGGGATTGCGAATCGGCGAGGCGGTGGGGCTGACCGGCAGCGTGCTGCCGCTCGGGGAGACGATGGCGGTCACCGGCAAGCGCGACAAGACGCGGATCGTGCCGATCCTGCCGCAAGTGCGCGAGGCGATCGACGCTTATGTCGCGAGTTCGCCATGGGGCGTGGCGCGCACCGAGCCGTTGTTTCGCGGGGCGAAGGGCGGGCCGCTATCGGCGGGTGTCGTGCGCCGATCGGTGCAGGCGGCACGGACGCGGCTTGGGCTGGCCGATCGCACGACGCCGCACGCGCTGCGTCACAGCTTCGCGACGCATCTCCTGGGGCGCGGCGCGGACTTGCGTCAGCTACAGGAACTGCTGGGCCATGCCAGCTTGAGCTCGACCCAGATCTATACGGCGGTCGATGCCGCGCATCTGCTGGATGTGTACCGGAACGCGCACCCGCGGGCCTAGCCCCGTGGTTTCCACGTCGCGACACGGTAGAGATACCAGATCAGGATCGCCGCGCAGATCGCGACCGCCGCCGGACCCGTCCACGCCTCCGCCTCGCGGAAATTGTGGCCGAGCCAATAGCCGGCGCCGGTCAGGAACAGGTTCCAGATGAAAGTCCCCGCCAGCGTCCAGACGATGAACTTCCAGCGCGGCATGTTCGAAATTCCGGCGGGCAGCGAGATGATCGACCGCCCGAACGGCATGAAGCGCATGACGAAGATCAGCCATTGGCCGTGCCGGAAGAAGAAATTGTCGATCCGCTCGACATCGCTCCATTCGACCGTCAGCCAGCGTCCGTTGCGCTCCACGAAGGGCTTGAGCTTCTGCAGGGGGACATAGCGCCCGACCCAGTACCAGAAATAATTGCCCGCCGTTGAGCCGACCGTGCCCGCGGCCATCACGCCCCAGAAATCGAGCTTGCCGTGCGCGACCGCGATCCCGGCGAAGCCCATGATGACTTCCGACGGGATCGGCGGGATGATGTTTTCGAGCGCCATCCAGACGAAGATGGCGAGATAGCCCCATTGTTCGAGGCCATCGAGGAACCATTGGGTCATCCGTCGCGACGCCGTTTACGGCCAAAGGGCTCAAGCATGGGCGGACACTTTCGCCTCGATCGCGTCCCAGATCATCGCGGCGACGTCGATCCCGTCGAGCCGCTCGATCGCGACGATGCCGGTAGGCGAGGTGACGTTGATCTCGGTCAACCATTCGCCGCCGATCACGTCGATCCCGACGAACAGCAGTCCGCGCTTCTTGAGTTCAGGGCCGAGTGCCGCGCAGATTTCGCGCTCCTTCGCCGTCAGTTCGGTCTTTGCGGCCGATCCGCCGACCGCCAGGTTGGACCGGAACTCGCCCTCACCGGGGATGCGGTTGATCGCGCCCGCCACCTCGCCATCGACCAGGACGATGCGCTTGTCGCCGCTCGCCACGCCCGGCAGGAATGCCTGAAGCATGTGCGGCTCGCGCCAAGTCATGTTGAAGACTTCGATCAGCGCGGAGAGATTGGTGCCGGCGTGGTCGACCTTGAACACCGCCTTGCCGCCATTGCCATGGATCGGCTTGACGACGATCTCGCCATGTTCGTGCAGGAATGCCTTCGCCTCCTCCAGGCTGCGCGTTACCAGCGTGGGCGGCATGAACTGGGCGAAGTCGAGCACGAACACCTTTTCGGGCGCGTTGCGGACGCTGGCCGGGTCGTTCACGACGAGCGTCTTGTGCGCGATGCGTTCGAGCAGATGCGTCGCAGTGATGTAGCCGAGATCGAACGGCGGGTCCTGGCGCATCAGCACGACATCCGCCTCGTCGCCGAGGTCCAGGTTGACCGGATCGCCGAACGCGAAATGCTGGGCCGCGTTACGCTCGACGGTGACCGGATGCGCCTTCGCCCAGACGCGGCCGTCGGCATAGTTGAGTGCGTCGGCGGTGTAGTGGAACAGCTGGTGCCCGCGCGCTTGCGCCGACAGCATCAGCGCAAAGGTCGAATCGCCCGCGATATTGATCGATTCCAGTGGGTCCATCTGGACGGCGACGGTCAGCGGCATGGTTACTCCTTGCAACCCGTCCTAGGTGACTTATTCAACTAAGTCACCCCATCCAGGCGTTTTCGATATGGCGAGGCACCGCGCCGGGGGCAATGAGGATCACGTCGACGCGGATGTCGTCGCCCGGCCCTGCGTAGCGCGGCATCAGCACTTCGGCGGCGGCCGCGACGCGCGACAGGCGGCGTTCGTCGATGGCGAAGTCGAGTTCGGCGTCGGTCGCGCGCGTCTTGACCTCGACGAAGGCGATCAGGTTGCCTTTTCGGGCGACGAGGTCGACTTCGCCAGCGGGCGTGCGGACGCGGCGGTCGAGGATGCGCCAGCCCTTCAGTCGCAACCACCAGGCTGCGATCCGCTCGCCGCGCCGACCCGATGCTTCGGCGGCCTTGCGGTCCCTCACTTCATCTCCAGCGCGCGGGCATAGAGGGCCTTGCGGTCGAGATTGAGGCGCTTGGCGACTTCGCCCGCCGCCTTCGACGCGGGGAGGCGAGTCAGCGCTTCGGCGAGCGCGGCGTCGGCGTCCTCGGCGGTCGCGGCTGCCGGTTCCCCGGGCGGAGCGACGACGACGACGATCTCCCCCTTGGGCGCTCCCGCCTCGGCGTAACGTGCGGCGAGGCTCGACAGCGTGCCGGTCACGGCCTCCTCGAACTTCTTGGTGATCTCGCGCGTCACTGCCGCCTCACGGTCGCCCAGCCCTTCGGCCAGCGCCGCCAGCGTCGCAGCGAGGCGTGGACCCGATTCGTAGAACACCAGAGTCGCGCGAATCCCGGCGATCTCCGCGATCGAATCGGCGCGCGCGCCCGCCTTGGACGGCAGGAAGCCGACGAACAGGAAGCGATCGGTGGGCAGTCCCGCCAAGGTGAGCGCCGCGACCGCCGCGCACGGGCCGGGGATCGTCACCACCGCATGACCCGCAGCGCGGGCATCGCGGACCAGCTTGTAGCCCGGATCGGAAATCAGCGGCGTTCCCGCGTCGCTGACCAACGCGATCGCCTCTCGCCCGAGTCGCGCGATCAATCCGGGCCGGACGCGGTCCGCATTGTGGTCGTGATAGGCGATCATCGGACGCTTGACGCCGATATGTCGCAACAATCCGGCAGTGACGCGCGTATCCTCCACGGCAATCGCCGCGGCATGCGACAGGACGTGTGCGGCGCGCGGCGACAAGTCGCCGAGATTGCCGATCGGGGTCGCGACGATGTAGAGACCGGGCAAAAGCGTATCAGTCATCAGGGAACAGGTCATGGCAGAGGGTGCATCCAAAGAGCAACGCTTGTTGGGGCTGCGGCGCGTCGCGATGCTGGCCGTCGCGATATTCGTGTCAGCCTGTTCGACGGTCGTGCCCAGGACAGCGCCGCCGCCGGGGCCCGCAGTCGTCGCGCCGCCGCCCGAGCCGGCGGTGGTGGCCGGCCTGCCGACCGACAGCGACCATCACATGGTCGCTCTGCTGGTGCCGCTGACCGGTGCGAACGGCGCGGTCGGGCGCAGCATCGCGAATGCCACCCAGCTTGCCTTGCTCGACACCAACAATTCGGTTCTGCGCATCACCACCTACGACACCGCGCTTGGCGCGGCGGCGGCGGCGCAGAAGGCGATCGACGAGGGCGCGCGGCTGATTCTCGGGCCGTTGCTCGCGGAGGATGTTCGCGCGGTGCTGCCGATCGCGAAGCGCGCCGGCGTGACCGTGATCAGTTTTTCCAACGACTCCAGCATCGCCGGATCGGGCGCGTATCTGATGGGCTATTCGCCCGGCCAGTCGATCGAGCGCGTCGTGGAATATGCGCGGAGCCAGGGGATCACGACCTATGGCGGGCTGGTCGCCAACGGCATTTACGGCCAACGCGCCTCGACCTCGTTCCTGCGCGCCGTCGAGGACAACAAGGGCCAGGTCATCTCGCTCCAGCCCTATGACCGCTCGGTCGCGTCGATCACGGCGGCCGCGGCGCGGCTCGGCAAATCTGGGCCGGTTGGCGCAGTACTGATCGTCGATGACGCGGCGGCGGCGGCGGGCATCGTGCCGCTGATGCGCAAGGGCGGCCAGACCGGTGCGCGCGTGCTGGGCACGGAGCGCTGGAACAACGACACCGCGATCGGCGGACGTCCGGCGCTCAACGGGGCGTGGTTCGCCAGCGTCAGCGACGCCCTCTATCGCCAATATGCCGTCAAATATCGCGCGCGGTTCGGAGCCGGGCCGTATCGCCTGTCGAGCATGGGATACGATTCGGTGCTGTTGACGATCCGTATTGCGCGCGACTGGCCGGTCGGGCGGCCGTTCCCGGAAAGCCGCCTGCGCGATTCGGGCGGATTCGCGGGGATCGACGGCGCGTTCCGGTTCGGCAGCAACGGCGTCGCGGAACGCGCGCTGGAGGTGCAGGAAGTGCGTGGGGGCACGACGGTGACGGTGTCGCCTGCGCCTTCGAGCTTCTAGATCGCCTCCCGAACGTCGACGATTTCGCCGAGGATCGCGTTGAGCACCGGCATCCCGGCGTCGGTGGCGCGCAATCGCGTGCCGTCGAGGGTGACGAGACCCTGATCCGCAAGCATCGCGACCTTGGGCATATCGATCAGCCGGTCGATCGGCCGCTCGCCGAGGGTCGCGATGCGCGCGAGGTCGATCCCCTCGGCGAGCCGCAGTCCCATCAGCATCGCCTCGGTCGCGCGTTCGGCGGGGGTCAGGCGATCCTCGATCTCGATGCCGTGGCCATTGCGCGTCACGGCATCGATCCAGTTTTCGGGCTTCCGCCGCCGCTGCGTCGCGAAACCGCCGCGCCGCCCGTGCGCCCCTGGACCGATCCCCGCATAGTCGCCGTAGCGCCAATAGGTCAGGTTGTGGCGGCTCTCCGCGCCGGGCCGGGCATGGTTGGATATTTCGTACGCGGGCAGGCCGGCGCGCGCGGTGGTTTCGCGAGTCAGCGCGAACAGGTCGGCGGCGCGGTCGGGATCGGGGAGCGCAAGGCGGCCCTCGCGCTCCTCGGTGGCGAAGCGCGTGCCGGCTTCGACGGTGAGCTGATAGAGCGAGAGATGCTCGGTTCCGAACGATAGCGCGCGAGTCAGTTCGGCGTGCCAGTCGCCGATAGACTGGTCCGGTCGCGCGTAGATCAAGTCGAAGCTGACTCGGTCGAACACGCGTTGCGCGACATCGAGCGCGCAAAGCCCTTCAGCCACGTCATGCGCGCGGCCGAGAAACGCGAGCGCCTCATCGTTCAGCGCTTGCAGCCCCAAACTGACGCGGTTGACCCCGCACTCCGCGAGGTCGGCGAACCGCGCCGCCTCGACCGACGAGGGATTGGCCTCGAGCGTGATCTCGATGTCCGGCGCGAAGCCCCACGCTTTCTCCGCCGCATTGAGCACCGCCGCGACCGTTGCGGGCGGCATCAGCGACGGCGTGCCGCCGCCGAAGAAGATCGACCCGAGTGTCCGCCCAGGGAGCGCGTCCGCCTCATGCGCAAGGTCGGCGAGCATTGCGTCGCGCCATGCCGCTTGATCGACCGACTCGCGGACATGGCTGTTGAAGTCGCAATACGGGCATTTCGACACGCAAAACGGCCAGTGGACGTAGAGCGCAAGGGGCGTTTGTTCGTCGGGCAATGGGACTGTCAGAGAACCGCCGCCACCAATTGCCGGAAGGCGTCCGCGCGGTGAGTTAGCGGGGTCTTTTCGTCGGGCTCCATCTCGCCGAACGTGCGGTCGTGGCCGTCGGGGAGGAACATGGGGTCGTAGCCGAAGCCGTTTTCGCCGCGAGGCGGCCAGACGAGCTGACCGTCGACGCGGCCTTCGAACCATTCGACATGGCCGTCGGGCCAGGCGAGGGCGAGGGCGCAGACGAAATGCGCGTCGCGGGGCATGTCGGGACCCTTGGCCGCCACCGCCTGCTCGACCTTGCGCATGCCGAGCATCCAGTCGCGCCCGTCCGGAGTCTCCGCCCAGTCGGCGGTGAAGATGCCGGGCGCGCCGTCCAGCGCGTCGACGCACAGCCCGCTATCGTCGGCGAGCGCCACCAGGCCCGACAGATCGGCCGCCGATCGCGCCTTGATCTCGGCATTGGCGACGAAGCTGGTGCCGTTCTCGACCGGCTCGGGCAAGTCGAGCGCCTTGGCCGAGATCGGCTCGATGCCGTACGGGGCGATCAGCGCCCGGATTTCCCTGACCTTGCCCTCGTTATGGCTGGCGATGACCAGCTTGCCGGGGGCGAGCTTGCGGATTTCCTGGGGGGCGTCGCCTTCGCCGCTCATGCAATCGCCTTCGCTTGCGCCGCAAATATCTCGTTGCAGCCGATCCGCGCCAAACGCAGCAGCCGCAACAGCGCTTCCTCGTCATAGGTCGCATGTTCGGCAGTCGCCTGCGCCTCGGCAATATGGCCGTTTTCGAGCAGCACGAAATTTGCGTCGGCGTCGGCGTTCGAATCCTCGTCATAATCGAGGTCGAGAACCGGCGTGCCTTGATAGATGCCGCAGCTGACCGCGGCGACCTTCTGCGTGAGCGGGTCCGCGGCGATCTTGCCGTCCTTCAGTAGGCCGTTGACCGCCAGCCGAAGCGCAACCCACGCGCCCGAAATCGACGCGGTCCGCGTGCCGCCGTCGGCCTGGATGACGTCACAGTCGAGGGTGATTTGATGCTCGCCGAGCAACTTGAGATCGGTCACGGCGCGCAAGCTCCGTCCGATCAGCCGCTGGATTTCCTGCGTGCGGCCCGATTGCTTGCCGCGCGCCGCCTCGCGATTGCCACGCGTGTGCGTCGCGCGCGGGAGCATGCCGTATTCGGCGGTGACCCAGCCCTGACCCTTGCCGCGCAGCCAGGGCGGCAGGCGATCCTCAACGGAGGCCGTCACCAGCACCTTGGTATCGCCGAACCCGACGAGCACCGACCCTTCCGCATGCTTGGTGAAATGGGGTTCGATGGTGATGGCGCGCATCTGGTCGGGCGCACGGCCGCTGGGGCGCATGGAGGTCTCCTTGGATAAGCGCTGCGCCCTACCCGGCGCGGCGCATGGTGTCACCCCTGCGGCACAAAAACAGAGGGCCGCTCCGGCGTTGCCGGAACGGCCCTTGCGACGGGCAAGCCCCCTAGCCCGTCGAGTGCAGCAATTACGCGGCTGCGATAACTCCCGAGCGGCGGCGGGTGCGAAGCGCACCGCCGACGAGGCCGAAGCCGATCACCAGCATGCCCCAGGTCGCCGGTTCGGGGACCGACGGGGTCACGAACACTTGGCTCTGGTTCGTCGGCGAATAGAGAACCTTCAGGTCGTAGCCGTTGTTCACCGTCCAGACGTTGTTCTTGACGTTGCTGAGGTAGGTGTTCGCAAGTGATTCCGCCGAGGTCAGCGCGGTCAGGTTCGCCTGCGAGCTGCCGCCCGGCGTCGTCATGTAGAACGCGCTCGACGAATTGGTCACCGACCAGGCGGACTGCGTTTCGAACATGATTTCCCAAACCGCCATCTGCGTCGCGGCGGAGATGTTGATCGCGTTCTGGCCGGTCGCGGCGCCGAGCAGCTGAGTCGTGTTGGTCAGCAGCGCGTTGAGCGCGTTCGACTTGGCGGTCGTCATGCCGGCATAGGAGGAGATCGGAATGATCGTGTAATTGGTGTAGTTGACGTTCCCGAGCGACACCGAATGCGCCAGATCGATGCAATAGGTCAGGATGTCGAAGGGCGCGTTGTTGCTGACATAGTTGCCCTTGAACTCGAACTGACCGACGCCGACATCGCCGTTCAATAGCGAAGAATGAACCGACCCGGTCACCGAACCGGGCGTGAAGGCGACGTTGGTGACCTTCACCGCCTGCGCCGATGCGGTCGAAGCCGCAAACATCATCCCTGCCGCCGCAGCGATAGCCATCACCTTATTCATCGGTCTTCCCCTTAATAATTTCAAAGTCGTCAAATGATGAACAGTTCATTAATCGACAGGATTTGGGGATTCTAGAATAATTACTTTGGTTAATTGTCTCATCATTGGACTTATGTGGTTAATATTGAGCCGGGGCGGTGCCTGCCCCATATAGCGTTCGTCATGTCGATTCCGCCGATCTCCGAACTCAGCGATCGCGCCCGCGATGTCTTTCGCGCGGTGGTGGAGGGGTATCTGGAGACGGGCCAGCCGGTGGGGTCGCGCACGCTGGCGAGTGCGGGGGCATTCCAATTGTCGCCGGCGTCGATCCGCACCGTCATGCACGATCTCGAATCGCTGGGACTCCTCGTCGCACCGCATACGTCGGCGGGCCGGTTGCCGACCGACATAGGATTGCGGCTGTTCGTCGATGGCATGATGCGCGTCGCCGAGCCGTCGGCGGAGGAACGCGCCGCGATCGAGGAGCGTGCGGTGCGCGCCGGGCCGGTCGAGGAAGCGCTGGCGGCGACCACCGCGGCGCTGTCCGGCCTATCCGCCTGCGCAGGCCTCGTGCTGGTGCCGAAGGCCGAACTGGTGCTGCGATCGATCAGCTTCGTGCCACTGTCGCCGGAGCGCGCACTGGCGGTGATCGTCGGCGATGACGGCCAAGTCGAGAATCGGGTAGTCGACCTTGCGCCGGGCACGGCACCGTCGGTGCTGGTCGAGGCCGGCAATTACATGAGCGCCACTTTGTCCGGTCTGACGCTGGCCGAAGCGCGAGCGCGGCTGGAGCGCCAACTCGCCGCCGACCGCGCGGCGCTCGACGCCGCCGCCGCCGCCCTTGTCGAACAAGGCATCGCGGTGTGGAGTGAGGATGGCGACCGCCGCCCGGTGCTGATCGTACGCGGGCAAGGTCGCCTGATCGACGCCGCCGCGGTCGAGGATCTGGAGCGCGTCCGCGACTTGCTCGACGATCTGGAGGGCAAGCAGGAGATCGCGACCCTGCTCGACAGCGCGCGGACCGGCGATTCGACTCGCATCTTCATCGGCGCGGAAAACAAATTGTTCGCGCTGTCCGGCTCGTCGGTCATTGCGCGCCCGTTCCGTGGAATCGATGGACGCGTGGTCGGCGTGGTGGGCGTGATCGGCCCGACACGGTTGAACTATGCGCGCGTCGTGCCCATGGTGGATTTCACCGCCGCGACCCTCTCCCGTCTGATCGGTTGAGAGGGCCTCAAACGAAACGAAGAGAATGATGACCGAAGAGAAGACCACCGAGACCGAAGACCTTCGCGCCGAAACCGCCGAAGCCGCGCCCGAACTGGCCGAGCATGACCGCGTTGCCGCGCTGGAAGCCGAACTGGCAGAGGCCAAGTCGCAAGTCATGTATGCCCATGCGGAAGCGCAGAACGTCCGTCGCCGTGCGGAGAAGGAAGCGGCCGACGCGCGCGCCTATGCCGTCACCAGCTTCGCGCGCGACGTGCTGTCCGTCGCCGACAATCTGGAGCGCGGCCTGTCGGCGATCCCCGAGGAGCTGCGTGGCGACGATCGCCTGAAGGGGCTGGTGACCGGGCTAGAGGCGACCAAGCGCGAACTCGACGCCGTGTTCCAGCGCAACGGCATCACCCGCATCGCCGCGATGGGCCTGCCGCTCGACCCCAACCAGCACCAGGCGATGCTCGAAGTGCCGAGCGACCAGGCGTCGGGCACGATCGTCCAGGAAATGCAGGCGGGGTATATGTTGCGCGACCGGTTGCTGCGGCCGGCGCTGGTGGGTGTGGCGAAGAAGGCGGATTGATGCCGCCGGGGAACGGGCCGCTAGAGTTCCTTGGCCCGTTTCTCTTTCTTTGTTTTCTCGGTTGGATGATCTGGGCGCAGTTACGACGCGGAGGCAACGGGCCGCAGGCAGTTCCTGACGAATCCGACGACACACCATATCACGTTTACACGCGCGATTTCGACACGGCGGTAATGGCTCGCGAGGCACCTGGGCTGATAGCTGAAGCCGATCGCGGCCTCCCACCAGCTCGACCGCTCAAGCTCCCGACGTGGCCGGCTCGCCTTGCGGCAGTCGAGCGGCTGTCGGCGAGTGCGGGACCGGCGTTTGCTGATGCGGAAGCGATGCTCGCGCCTGTTCTTAAAAGGCCGGCGGGCGACCTCGCAGTCCTATTGTTGATCGATCAGTCCGGATCGATGCATGAAAACATTCTCTCGGTCGCTGCTAACATGCGATGGCTGTCCCGCGTGTTCGATGAACGAGCGGTACCGCTGGCGATTGCGGGGTTCACCACGGTCGGTTGGCGGGGAGGCGCGGCACGGCGGCAGTGGCAAAAAGCGGGGAAGCCGAAACGACCGGGTCGCCTCTGCGCCTTGCTGCACATTCGCTATCGTGATTTCGACGGGCTGCTGGAAGAAGCAGACTTCAAGGCGATGGCGCATCCCGGCGTTCTTCGGGAAAATGTTGATGGCGAGGCTATCGAGTGGGCTATCAACGAACTGGTCGAGCGGCCGGAACGCATCAAGGTGCTGATCGTGCTTTCGGACGGTGCGCCGGTCGATGATTCGACGTTGGCGGAAAACGGCAACAATTTTCTGGTGCGCCATGTTCGTCAGGTTATCGCAGAGGCTGAAGCGGCACGCGTGGTTCGCCTTGGCGCAGTCGGGATCGAGTATCGCGTGGATGGATATTATTCGAGCTCGAGCGATGCGACGGATTTGTCGCGATTACCGCTGGCACTAGCAGCCCAATTAGTTGATTTGGCCAGCGATACGCGCCTCCCGGATCTAAAATGAACCCCAACCTCACCGTCGACCGCCCGACTTTCGTCACGCATCTCGAATGCTCGCTGACAGGCGAGCGGTATGAGGCTGACCGGCTGCACAACCTGTCGGCTGCGGGCAAGCCTTTGCTCGTGCGCTACGATCTCGCCGCGGTGCGCGGGTTCCTGCCCCGGGCGATGGTGGAGGCGCGGGCGACCGATTTGTGGCGGTGGCGCGAGCTGCTGCCGGTGCGGCGAACCGAGAATGTCGTGAGCCTGGGCGAGATCGAGACGCCGCTGGTGCCGATCCCCAAATCGAGCGGATCGCCAAACGTGCTGGTCAAGGACGAAGGGCGGCTGCCGACTGGCAGTTTCAAAGCGCGCGGACTGGTCATGGCGGTCGCGATGGCGAAGGAGCTTGGCGTTACCCGGATCGCGATGCCGACCAACGGCAATGCCGGCGCGGCGCTCGCGGCCTATGCCAGCCGCGCGGGGATCGAGACGATCGTGCTGTGCCCCGACGACACGCCCGAGATCAACGTGCGCGAGATCGCGCTGCAGGGTGCGCGGGTGTATCGCGTCAACGGCCTGATCGACGAATGCGGCGCGATCGTCGCGAAGGGTGCGGCGGAGGGGCGATGGTTCGATTTCTCGACGCTAAAGGAGCCGTACCGGATCGAGGGCAAGAAGACGATGGGGCTGGAGCTGGCCGCGCAGTTCGGCTGGCGGCTGCCCAAGGCGATCTTCTACCCGACCGGCGGCGGCACCGGGCTGATCGGGATGTGGAAGGCGTTCGCCGAGATGGAGGCGCTCGGCTGGATCGGTCCTGAGCGGCCGAAGATGTTCGCGGTGCAGGCGTCGGGCTGCGCGCCGATCGTCCGCGCGTTCGAGGCGGGCGCGGAGCATGCCGAGCGCTGGGAAGACGCGCACACCGTTGCCGCCGGCATCCGCGTGCCCAAGGCGATCGGCGATTTCCTGATCCTGCGCGCGGTACGCGAAAGCGGCGGGCGCGCGCTGGCGGTAGGGGACCCAGCGATCGTCAAGGCGGTCGAGGATTGCGCGAAGAAGGATGGGCTGTTGCTCTGCCCCGAAGGCGGCGCGACGCTGGCCGCCTATCGCCAGGCGCTGATCGACGGGCTGGTGGATGAGGAGGACGAGGTGGTGCTGTTCAATTGCGCGACGGGGCTGAAATACCCGATGCCAAAGGCAGGTACGAAGCTGGACAAGAAAAAGGATATCGATCTTGCTAGCCTGTAACGGGTTTCGTCCGCTGATCACCTAGCAACCTGCGGCAGTCGCGAAGCTTCGCCAAGACCATCTTCGCGTCGCCTGCCTTGAGCCACAGCCGCCCCGCCGCGCTCGCTGGTTCGGCGCTCGAGCTTTCAAAGGCCCAAAATTCTTCGCCATTGTCGCGTAAGATGCGCAGCGTCGAATGGACGACGTCCGACCGCAGTTTTAGATAGGGCGCTAGATAGTCGATCAGATGACGAACGCGACCGGGGTGAACGAAAACCTGGGCATCGTCGGCCGCAAGCGTTCTGACCAACTCGATCTTTTGGCCAATAAAATGTGAGGGTTTGCCCTTGGTCAATCCAGAGGCTTTGGCTCGGTCGCTGCGGATCACGTCGGCGGCCCACCGCTCGATGTGGGTGAAGATGTCTACGAATTCACCGCGAAAGGCATAAGCGTCGTGGATCATGCTCGCCGGATAAAACACCGGCTATAAACAACGCGCTAACGGATTACGGCATCGTCGCTTCCTGCACCATGTCGAACTCGCGGACGCCCCGCGCGCGGCGGGCGGCATTGACCAGGTCGCGGAGCTTCTCACGACGCGTCCGGGCATCCGCGATGTCGCGGATAGCGAACGGTTTGGCGCCGGTGGTCTCGTCGCTCGACAGCAAGGTGATCGTGCCGATCCCGGCCCATTGGTTGATCAGGCTGAAATCGATACGGATGTCCTTGATCCGGTAGAGTTCGATCTCGTCGATCGACTTGTTGAAGATGCCGCGGTGAAGGATCAGGCGATCGTCGGTCACCTCATAGGTTATCGCGAGGTTGCCGAGCCACTTGATCGCGACGATGACCAGCGCGGCCGCGACGAACAGCAGCGGATACCAAGTCCCGGTCACCAGCCAGCCGACCAGACCGATCGGCACCAGCAGGATCGTTCCCCACCCGGCGAGCGTGCCGCGTAGCCAGCCCGATGTCGAAGACCGAAATCGGTCGAGTGTCTGCGGCATAAGCGGTTCCTCCGTCACGGCAATCTAGCGCGATGCCGCCACGGGGAAAGCCCTCAGATCGTCTGCGCGCGGTTCTCGTCGCGGTGTTTCTTCAGGTACTTCATGAAGGGCGTGCCGCCGGTGCCGACGTCCGGATCGTTGCCCGCGCCAGAGCTCGCCTGCTTGTTGATGTAGCTGGCGGCATATTCGAGGTGGCGGGTGCGGAACCGCGCGACTTGCTCCACACAGGCGTTGAACGCATCCTTTAGGCTCTGCGACTGGGCTACGGCGAAGTCGCGCAAGCGGCTCGACGCCTGCAAATCCTCGATAAAGGCGCGGTGCTGGCGCGGACGGTATTGGTGGAGGTCGGCCAGGAATTCGCGAAGCTCGTCATTGGTGTGGACGACCTGGAACAGCGCATCCATCGCCGGGACGATCGAACTTTGCGAGCCCGTTTGCCCGCGAAACGGCTGGGGCTTGCCGGCGAACTTCGCGACGCCTTCGTAGACCAGCCCCTCGGGCATCGCCGGATTGTTCTTCCAGCCGTGGATGTAGGGGCGGACGCGGTTGTAATAGATGTAGGGGTCGCACTTATCGATCATGCGGTCGAAGATGGCGTTGGCCTCGTCCCATACGCCGTTCATCTCCACCAGCATCGCTTCGACCGCCGGAGCATCGCCCGCGTCCGACGCGCGCACCAGCTTGACCGCTAGGTCGAGCGCGCGCCCGGCGACTGCCTCGATCGCGACATGGACCAGGACGAACCAGTTCTCGTCCTGGCCGCCGAAGAAGTTCTGGTCCATCGCGATATTGTCGAGCGTGACGCCGCCCGCTTTGTCGACGCGATACCAATTGTCGAGGACGTAGCCGGCATAGTTCATCACCGGCGGGAAGCCGATATGGTCGCTGAGCTTGACCAGCGGCGCGGCCAGCGTGACGGGCAGATAGGCGGGCGGGACAGCCTCGCCCCAGACATAGGCCTGGGCAAGAAACGAATAGCGCACCATCGCGACGCCGATTTCGGCCTCCGACGCGCTGGCCAGAAAAGCGTCGATGTCGGGGATCGGTAGGCTGTTCAGGAAATGCCGCACGCGGCCGGTGGTCAGCAGTTCGGACAGGGTCGCAGCGGCGTCCTCGACCTCGGCTAAGTCATCGGGCAGCACGACCTCGTCGATCTCGGTCTGCGCCAGATAGCCGCGGTCGGCCGACAGGCCGTAATGGGCCAGATCGTGGATAGGCATGTGCGTTCGTCCCTGCAAAACTAGTTTCTTATGAAACCAGTCCTAGCGAGCCAGGCGCTGCTACGCCATCCCCTGATCGTGCCGGCGGTGCGGCTGGAACGGCAGGATGGTCTGGAGTTGCGCCAGCGGCGGCGCGCCCGCGAAGACAGTGCCGCGGCCGATCAGGAAAGCGTGACGAACGATCTCCGCTTGCTGTTCGAGGCCATATTTCCTGAGTTCCCAGCCCGGCTTCACGGTATAGTCGTATCGCGCCCACGGCACGCGCTTCAGCGGCAGGAAGATGCCCGACTGATGCTGCCAGACATGCGTCATTTCGTGGATGAACAGACCCTGCGTCCCCAGGTCGGCATGGCTGAAATCGTCGCGATAGGCGGTGCCATGGGGGTGGAAATGGATCCGGCCGCGCGGACTCATCACGACGTTGCGGGGCTGAAAGAACGCCCATTTGCCCAGCACGATGCGCACCGCCGCATAGTCGATCGAATCGCCAAAAATCGACCGCGCCATGTCGGTCTCGCCGGGGGTCAGCGGGCGGGCGTCGCTCAATCGCTCGGCGCCGTTCCACCGGGCGGGACAACCTTGGCGCTGACGGTGATCTTCTGCCCGCTGGCAAAGGTGAAGACGAGGGGCGTGGTCTTGCCCGGCTGCGCGCTTGGCTGGAGACCGAACAGCATGACATGCTTGCCGCCCGGCGCGAACACGACCTGATCACCGGCGCGCAGCGCGACGAGCTTGAGGTCGGCCATGCTTTCGATGCCCGCCTTTGACACGCGTTCGTGCATTTCCGCGCGCGCCGCCTCGGGCGCTTCCACGCGGGTCAGCGTCTCGTCCTTGGCGCCGCCCTTCAGCGTGAAATAGGCCGATGCCGGGGCGTCGGCGACGGGGCTCAGCCGCACCCAGGCCTTGTCGACCGACAGGGTGGCGGGCTGCTGACAGGCCGCCAGCATGGCGATCGCAGGGATGAGTAATCCGGTCTTCATGTGCAACGCTTCAATCCCCTTGGCCCGCATTGGGAAAATCACGCCACCACCTAAGCCCGGCGAGTCCTTGCGGCAAGCCAAAGCTCCCCTATATCGCCCCTCTGATAGGTGCTCGCGCCGCCTCTCGTGAGGGGTGCGGGCTTGGGTTTGTTTTGAATTGAGGGGCCACAGAGGACCAATGGCAAAAGTAATCGGTATCGATCTCGGCACGACCAATAGCTGCGTCGCGGTGATGGAGGGCGGCAAGCCCAAGGTGATCGAGAATGCGGAAGGCGCGCGCACCACGCCGTCGATCGTCGCCTTCGCCAAGGATGGCGAGCGGTTGATCGGCCAGCCGGCCAAGCGCCAGGCGGTGACCAATCCCGACAACACCGTGTTCGCGGTCAAGCGCCTGATCGGCCGTCGCTTCGACGATCCGATCACCAAGAAGGACACCGAACTGGTCCCCTATCACATCGTGAAGGGTTCGAACGGCGACGCCTGGGTCCAGGCCGGCGGCACCGATTATTCTCCTTCGCAGATTTCGGCCTTCATCCTGCAGAAGATGAAGGAAACCGCCGAATCGTATCTCGGCGAGACCGTGACTCAGGCTGTCATCACCGTTCCCGCTTACTTCAACGACGCGCAGCGTCAGGCGACCAAGGACGCCGGCCAGATCGCGGGCCTCGAAGTGCTGCGCATCATCAACGAGCCGACGGCGGCGGCGCTGGCCTATGGGCTGGAGAAGCAGGACGGCAAGACGATCGCGGTCTATGACTTGGGCGGCGGCACGTTTGACATCTCGGTGCTCGAAATCGGCGACGGCGTGTTCGAGGTGAAGGCCACGAACGGCGACACCTTCCTGGGCGGCGAGGATTTCGACAACAAGATCCTCGCGTTCCTGGCGGAGGATTTCAAGAAAGCCGAGGGCATCGACCTGACCAAGGACAAGCTCGCGCTGCAACGGCTGAAGGAAGCCGCCGAAAAGGCGAAGATCGAGCTGTCATCGGCGGCATCGACCGAAGTGAACCTGCCCTTCATCACCGCCGACGCCAACGGGCCGAAGCATCTGGTGAAGACGATCACCCGCGCCGACCTGGAAAAGCTGGTCGAGGACCTGATCAAGCGCACGCTGGAGCCCTGCAAGAAGGCGCTGGCCGATGCCGGCGTCAAGGCCGCGGACATCAGCGAAGTCGTCCTCGTCGGCGGCATGACGCGCATGCCGCGCGTCCGTGAGGTCGTGAAGGACTTCTTCGGCAAGGAACCGCACACCGGCGTCAACCCGGACGAAGTCGTCGCGATGGGCGCCGCGATCCAGGCTGGCGTGCTGCAGGGCGACGTCAAGGACGTGCTGCTGCTCGACGTGACTCCGCTGTCGCTCGGCATCGAAACGCTGGGCGGCGTGTTCACGCGCATGATCGATCGCAACACGACGATCCCGACCAAGAAGGCGCAGGTCTATTCGACCGCTGACGACAATCAACAGGCGGTGACGATCCGCGTGTTCCAGGGTGAGCGCGAAATGGCGGCGGACAACAAGCTGCTGGGTCAGTTCGACTTGGTCGGCATCCCGCCGGCGCCGCGCGGCGTGCCGCAGATCGAGGTGACGTTCGACATCGACGCGAACGGCCTGGTCAGCGTCAGCGCCAAGGACAAGGGCACCGGCAAGGAACAGCAGATCAAGATCCAGGCGTCGGGCGGCCTCTCGGATTCCGACATCGAACAGATGGTTCGCGACGCCGAGCAGTTCGCCGAGGATGACAAGAAGCGCCGTGAGGCGGCCGAGGCGAAGAACAACGCCGAAAGCTTGATCCACACCACCGAACGCCAGCTTGCCGACAATGGCGACAAGGTCGATTCGTCGCTGAAGGGCGAGATCGAGGCGGCGATCGCCGAGACCAAGACGGCGGTCGAAGGCGGCGACGTCGAGGCGATGAAGGAAAAGGCGTCCGCGCTGGCCCAGGTCGCGATGAAGCTTGGCCAGGCGATCTACGAGAAGCAGGCGGCCGAGCAAGCCTCGCCCGCGGCCGATGGTGCCGCGGCCGGCGGCGAAGCCGGTGGCGAGGATGTGGTCGATGCGGAATTTTCCGAAGTCGACGACACCAAGGCTTGATGTGATTCGTACCCCCCGTCACCCCTTATGGCGTGACGGGGGCGGGGGCCTGCGATGAGTACCGAAGTCGATTATTACGAGCTGCTGGAGGTCGAGCGGACCGCCGACGAGGCGACGATCAAGTCGTCCTACCGCAAGCTCGCGATGAAATATCACCCGGATCGCAACGCCGGGTGCAAGGACAATGAAGCCAAGTTCAAGGCGGTCAATGAGGCCTATGACTGCCTGAAGGATCCGCAGAAGCGCGCCGCGTACGACCGCTTCGGCCATGCTGCCTTTCAGCAGGGCGGACCCGGCGGCTTCGGCGGCGGGCCGCAGGATTTCGGCGGCTTCTCCGACATTTTCGAAAGCGTGTTTGGCGAATTCATGGGTGGTGGCCGGGGTGGCCAGCGCGGGCCGCAACGCGGCGCCGACCTGCGCTACGACATGGAAATTACGCTGGAGGACGCATTTCACGGCAAGTCCGAGGACATCACCGTCGATGTCGCCGCGGTGTGCGACTCCTGCCATGGTTCCGGCGCGAAGGCGGGGACCAGCGCCAAAACTTGCGGCACCTGCGCCGGCCACGGCAAGGTTCGCGCGCAACAGGGTTTCTTCGTGGTCGAGCGCACCTGCCCTTCGTGCCACGGCGCGGGCGAAGTGATCGCCGATCCATGCCGCCAGTGCCGTGGTGAGGGGCGCGTCGAAAAGACCAAGACGCTGACCGTCAATATCCCCGCAGGTGTCGATGAAGGCACGCGAGTCCGCTTGACCGGCGAGGGCGAGGCGGGACCGCGCGGCGCGCCGGCCGGCGATCTCTATATCTTCCTGCATGTGAAGCGCCATCCGATCTTCCAGCGCGAGGGCACGACTCTGTTCGCCAACGCGCCGATCAGCTTCACGACTGCGGCGCTGGGCGGATCGATCACGATCCCCGGCCCTGACGGCGAAAAGCACGAAATCAAGCTCCCCGCCGGCATCCAGTCGGGCCGCGAGGTGCGTCAGCGTGGCGCGGGCATGCCGGTGTTGCAGGGCAAGGGGCGCGGCGACCTGGTCGTCCGCATTTCGGTCGAAACCCCAACCAAGTTGACGTCAAAGCAGCGCGAATTGCTCGAGGAATTCCGCTGCACCGAAACCGGCGAGGAATGCCCGGAGGCGCAGGGCTTCTTCCAGAAGGTTAAGAAGGCGGTCGGCGGCTAAGGCGCAACCCGCCGCCCCTGTCCGCTCCGGGATTTCACCGGAGCGGTGGGGCCGCTGGTTAGAGGGAGATCATCCCCGCCACCAGCGCCAGAGTCCCGACGGTCACGATCGTGCCGGCGAGCACCTCCACGTAGCGCATGGTTGCTTCTCCTGCTGCCGGATAGGTCCGGCTGAGATGCATATGGGAATTGTTGCGTGGATGCGCAATATTATTTCACGAGTTCGCAGTTGCAGCATTTGCACCTGTGTGACCCAAATGCGGCGGTTCGTGGTTAATCTGCCACACTATATCATCGTGACGGCGCGCTGGATCAAACGAACCCGAGGTTCCAAGTCGACGGGTTATAGTTGTTGATGTTGGGCAGCACCGTCGACATCTGGCCGCTCGAAACCCCGAACCAGCTGGCCAGCGTCGCCGCATATTGGTCGACCGAGATCGTCGGGAGCAGGCGGCCCTGGCCGACATCGTCAGGCGTGCCGTTGCCGATTGCGGGCGCAGTGCCATAGAATTTCTGACCGTTGACTGCGCCGCCCATCACGAAATGGTGGGAGCCCCAGCCATGGTCCGACCCGTCGTCATTCGCTTGCAGCGTGCGGCCGAAGTCCGATGCGGTGAAGGTCGTCACCTTGTCGGCGACGCCCAGCGCGGCGGTCGTGTCGTAGAACGCCTTCATCGCGTCCGCGACCCGGCCGATCAGCGTCGGGTGATCGCGCAGCAGGAAGTCGTGCATGTCGAACCCGCCGAGGGACACGAAGAACACCTGGCGCTTGGCGCCCAGCTCCGCTGATACCGAGATCATCCGCGCGACCATCTTGAGCTGATCGGCCAGACTGTTGCCGGTCGGGAACAGCGGGAAGTTCGCTGCGGGCGCTCCGGCAAGCGCGCCGCTGAGCTGCGTATAGGTGTCGAGCGCTCGCTTGGTCACCTTGGCGTGTTCGTTCGCCAGGATGTTGGTCGAGGAACCCGTGATCATCGACTTGAGCGTGCTCATCGCGGTCGCAGAGCTGTAGAGCGTGGTCGAATTGTTGATCAGCGCGATCGGGCCGCCTGTGCCGACCGCATATTGCACCGCGCTGCTGCCGGTCAGGTAGACCGCGTTGCCGCTGGTGTTGATGCAGGTCAGCGTGGAGGAACTGTTGCCCGACTGGAACAGGTCGCCGATCCGGCCGCCCCAACCGGTCGTCGCGCCTTCCGGATTCGATGCCTGGAAATAGCTTTGCTGGTCGTTGTGGCTGAACAGCTTCGGCGGCAGCCTGACCGAATTGGCGGTATATTGCGCCTTGGTCGTCGGCTGGACAAGCGTCCCCACGTTCAGCGCGACCGCAAGCTTACCGGCGTTGAACAAGGGCAGCAGCGACGCCATCGTCGGCGCGAGCGCATATTGCCGGCCATTGGGGAGCGCCGTGCTCGGCGTCAGCGCGGTCGCCGCAAGCGCTGCGCGGTCGATTGCGAGGACCGAACGCGCCGCCTGATACTGGTTGTAGCCCGTCGTGTCATAGGGCGGCAGCGTGTTGGCGTAGTCATTGCCGCCATAGAGGAAGATGCAGACCAAAGCTTTGTAGTCGGTCGACGTCGCCGCCGCCGCTTCGCCGATCGCGGCGAGGCTGGTGACGAACGGCGTCGCGACTCCGGCGAGGCCAAGCGCGGCGCCGCGCTTCAGGAAGGCGCGGCGCGACTGATCGTGATCGAAACAGCTCATGTCACTTCACCGTCAGATATTCGGGGGACGCCATCGTCAGCAGGATGGCGACGCCCACGCGGTTGATCGGGCCGTTCGTGGCGGTGGCGGAGATGCTGTCGACCGCTGTCTTGATCGATGCTTGGGTCGCACTGGATAACTGGCCGGCGGCGAGGACGATGTTCACCTCGTTCACCAGCGCGGTTGAGTCCGACGCCTTCGTCAGGATGCTGGTATAGTCTGGCTTCGCGTCGCCCGATCCATTGGCGATCAGGCTCTGGAAATAGTTGATATAGGCGACCACCGATTGTTCGTTGGTGATCTGGAACTCCGGCGCGACCAGGCCCGCGGCGGAGATCGCCGTAGCGGGCGGCGAGTAACCGGGGCGGAAGAAGTTGAACACGCTGGGCGATCGCCCCGGCGACTGCGCGATCCGGGTCGACATGCTGCTGGTATTGCCGAACGGCCAGGTGTTGGCGGGCGAAGTGACTCCGAACGCGCGCGCCCAGCCGGTCAACCGCACGATCGGTTCGCGGATCTTGCCGGCATTGGCGGCAGTCAGCGCGCTGTCGTCGCGCGCTTCGCTGTCGGTCAGGATCGCCTTGATCACCGCCTTCATGTCACCGCGCACGCCCGAGCCGTTATTGGCGAATATCGCCGACACGCGCCCGACATAAGCGGGCGATGGGTTGCTGGTGACGAGCCGCTGGATCAGTTGCTTCGACACGAACGGCGGCACGTTGGGATGGGCGAAGATTGTATCTAGCGCGACCTTGATCGCCGCCATCCCGCCACCCGTCGTGCTGGTGCCAAGGAAGTTGGCGACGCCGGTCTCGTTGATCGACGCCTGCATCACCAACGGGACCTTGTATCGCGCGGGCGTAGTGCTGTCGGAGCTCGAATAATTCAGACCGGTGAACACGCGCGCCAGTCCACTGACATCGGCTGGCGTATAGGTCTCGATCGGATTGCCGCCCGACGTCTTCAGGCTGCCGTCCATGTCGAGCTGGTACAGCCCGATCGTGAACAGCTGCATCAATTCGCGCGCGTAATTCTCGTCCGGCTGCGCGCCGGTCGTCGCATTGGCCTTGCGATTGCCGAGGAATGTCAGGAACGACCCCATCGCCGCATTGGTCGTGATCGCGTCCATGATCGTGCGAAAATTGCCGAAGGCGTTGTCGAGCAGGACATCGACATAGGCGGCCGTGGCGAACGCCTGCCAATTGGTATTCACGGCGTCGATGCCGACCACCAGCATGTCGAGCAGCGCCATGCCGACGCGCTGGCGCAACTGGTCGGGCTCGACGATCAACTGACGCCACATCGTCGTGTCGAAACCGTTCTGGCTGTTGATGTTGGCCGCGGCGTCGTATCCGTTCGCGGTCAGCCAGTCGAAATGCGAAGTCGCGCGCGTCATCGCGAACTGGTCGGTCAGCCAGCCGTCTATCCCGCGCGAGATCAGGCCGTCGATCGTGGTGCGCGTCGCGCCCATCGTCGCCTGGCCGAGGAAGCGGCTGGCCTGCGTTTCGGAAAGGGGCGTGACGACCACCGGAGGCGGAGTCGGCGTTCCGGCGCTGCCCGACGAGCCGCCTCCTTCGCCGCAGGCCGCGAGCGCCAGCGACGACGCCAGCACCGTGACGGCCGGCAATCGCTCGGCGACTGGCGTCCCGTCATCCTGAATATGATCGTCGCCGAACCCAGCGCCCGACGTATCAAAAACCAAAGTATCCACGGCCCGCTCCCCCGCGTGTCGAGACTCTAACGTAGCGGAACGCGAATCCCTCCGCGATCCGTGCCGAAGTGGCCCTACCGCGATGGATAACCGGTTGGACGCACCGGATTCGTAACGAGCGTGGTGGAGTTTTGGGTAACCAAGTCAACGACGCCGTCAGCCGCCGAACACGCGCGCGAAGATCGTGTCGACATGTTTAAGGTGATAATCGAGGTCGAACTTCTCCTCGATTTCGCTCGGCGACAGCGCGGCGGTGACTTCGGGGTCGGCTTTGAGCAGCGCGAGTAGCGACAGCTGGCCGTCGCTCTCCCACACCTTCATCGCGTTGCGCTGGACGAGGCGATAGGCGTCCTCGCGGCTGACCCCGGCTTGCGTCAGCGCCAGTAAAACGCGCTGCGAATGGACCAGCCCGCCCATCTTGTTGAGGTTCTTGTCCATCCGATCGGGATAGATCAGCAATTTGTCGATCACGCCGGTCAGCCGCCCCAATGCGAAGTCGAGCGTGATCGTGGCATCGGGGCCGATATAGCGCTCGACCGACGAATGGCTGATGTCGCGCTCGTGCCATAGGGCGACGTTCTCAAGCGCGGGCGTGACATAGCCGCGGACCATGCGCGCGAGGCCGGTGAGGTTTTCGGTCAGCACCGGGTTGCGTTTGTGCGGCATAGCCGAAGAACCCTTTTGTCCGGGCGAGAAATACTCCTCGGCTTCGAGCACTTCGGTGCGCTGGAGATGGCGGACCTCCGTCGCGAGGCGCTCGATCGATCCGGCGATCACGCCGAGGGTCGCAAAGAACATCGCATGGCGATCACGCGGGATCACCTGGGTCGAAACCGGCTCGACGGACAGGCCCAGCTTCTCGGCGACATGCGCTTCGACGCCCGGGTCGATATTGGCGAACGTGCCGACGGCGCCGGAGATCGCGCAGGTCGCGATGTCCGCGCGCGCCGCGACCAGCCGCGCGCGATTGCGGTCGAACTCGGCATAGGCCTGGGCGAGCTTGAGGCCGAACGTCACCGGTTCGGCATGGATGCCGTGGCTGCGGCCGATCGTTGGGGTAAGTTTGTGCTCCTCGGCACGGCGCTTGAGCACCGCGAGCAGTGCGTCGAGATCAGCAATCAGGATATCGGCGGCGTTGCGCAATTGCACCGCGAGGCACGTATCCAGCACGTCGCTCGACGTCATGCCCTGATGCATGAAGCGGGCTTCATCGCCAACCTTTTCAGCGACCCAGGTCAGAAAGGCGATGACGTCGTGCTTCGTGACCGCCTCGATCGCGTCAATCGCTGCGACGTCGATCGCGGGGTTGGTGTTCCACCATTTCCACAACGCCGAGGCCGCTTCCTTCGGCACGACGCCGAGTTCGGCGAGCGCGTCGGTCGCATGCGCCTCGATCTCGAACCAGATCCGGAAACGCGCTTCGGGCGTCCAGATCGCGGTCATCTCGGGACGGGAATAGCGCGGGACCATTGGGGGCCTTTCGTGGAGCGGGGAAGATGGCGGGGCCGATAGCAAGCAGGCCCGCGCGCGACAATCTAAGCCTGTGGCGCAAACATGACGGTTCCGGGAAATCGCCCCCGAGTCGTCGCGAGCTCGGCACATCGGAACGGCGAACCGAGCCTGTGTGACGATGAAGTGACGCCATGCCGCACATATCGCGGACCCATGTCGACGTTCGTCGGTTGTTTAGGACGAGCCATTCGAGCGGTACGCCCCTCTGGCGCATCGCAGAATCCGACCGTTCAACAATAGGAGATAGACCGTGTTGAAACACGTTTTATTGAGTAGCGCCTTTTTGATGGCGACGCCCGCGATGGCGCAGACCACGCCAGCCTCGCCGATGCCGCCAGCTGCCGCGACACCGCCTGCGGCTACCCCACCGGCGCCGCCGACTGCGGCTATGCCACCGGCACCTCCGGCGGCGGACCCTGCGCCAGCGCCGGTCGCGGCCGATCCCGGTCCGCAGATCGCCGATGTCGTGACAAAGGAATTCCCCAGCTATGACAAGAACGGCGACGGCAAGCTGAGTCAGGCCGAGTTCGGCGCGTGGATGTTTGCGCTGCGCAAGGCGGCCGACCCGGCGCTGAAGGACGACGCCGCCAACAAGAAATATGTCGCCGGCGCGTTCGCCACCGCGGACACCGACAAGTCGAAGAGCGTGTCGAAGGACGAGCTGACCAATTATCTGGTCCAAGGGCAGAAAAACGCACCGCCGTCGGCAGCGGTGCCCGCTGCACCGCCGGCGGCAGCAGCAGGCCCTGGCGCGCCGCCCCCCGCTGCGCCCGCTCCTGCTCCTGCTCCTGGTACGGCACCAGAGCCAGCGCCCGCGCCGGCCCCTGCACCTGTGGATCCGGCCGCGCCGAAGCCCAACTAAGGTCGCACCGTCAGGCGTCGTGACCTAACGACGCCCACGCAGGGGCCGTCGCGTCTTCCCCCTTTGACGCGGCGGCCCTTTTTATTGGAGTTAGATCAAGCCTTGGCTTCGCAGGCTGGTGAAGCCCTTGGTGCCCACGATGATATGATCGTGCACCGCGATGCCCAGCTTCTTGCCCGCTTCGGCAACCGATCGTGTCAGGTCGATGTCGGCGCGGCTCGGCGCCGGATCGCCCGACGGATGATTGTGGATCAACCGCGTCGCATGCGGTAACCTATTGAATTAATGATGGTTTCTGGTAATGCCCGAGGGGGCGGGGGTATGAGTTTGGGGTCGGTAGATCGTGAAGTTGCGTGACATTCACTTTCGTTCAGCCTCTGTCTCAATGAGTTT
>NZ_JAFKLZ010000004.1 GCF_017304615.1 Sphingomonas sp.
ATCAGAATATTCTATGGGCGGTCGGATGGGGGAGCGGGCCGGTGCCGTTCTTCATGACTGGCAGTTCGGACACCAGAAGGTTGATCGCCCCCCTTCGGTATAGCGCTTGACGGTGCCGCTGCACCCGCACGGCGCGCCCTCCCGGCCGTAAACGAGGAACTCCTTCGAGAAATAGCCGAGATTGCCGTCGGGGTGCGCGAAGTCGCGCAGCGACGATCCTCCAGCCGCGATCGCCGATTCGAGGACGGCGCGAATTTCGGTCACCAGTCGATCGAGCTTGGGCAGACTGATCTTCCCTGCTTCGCGTTTCGGCGAGATCCGCGCGGCGTAAAGCGCTTCGCAGACGTAGATGTTGCCCAATCCGGCGACGACGCGCTGGTCGAGCAGCATCTGCTTGATCGACGCGATGCGGCCCTTGAGCGCACGTTTCAAATAGGTTCCGGTCAGGTCGGGTCCCAGCGGCTCCGGCCCCAACGCCTTGAACGCCGGGAAGTCGGCAAGGCTCGCGGTCGGCACCAGATCGACCGACCCGAATCGCCGTGGATCGTTAAGCGCGACGCTACGCCCCTCCCCGGTCTCGATAACCAGATGGTCGTGCTTCTCCGGCTCGCTCGGATCGACTCGCCACCGCCCCGACATGCCGAGGTGGAAGATCATCGTGTCGCCACGATCGGTATCGATCAGCCCGTATTTCGCCCGACGGCCGAGGCCCGTGACGGTCGCCCCGGTCATCCGCTGCGCCAGATCGTCGGGGAACGGACGGCGCAGATCGCCGCGCCGCGTGACGACGCTTGTCAGGCGCTGTCCGTTCAGAACGGGCTCCAGTCCGCGGACGGTGGTTTCGACTTCGGGCAGTTCCGGCACACGCCGCAGCTAGGTTGCGTTTGCCCCGGCCACAAGCGCTCGCTAGAGCCGCGCCCATGACCGATACCGTTTCCTTCGGCTACGAAGATGTCTCGCCCGAAGAAAAGACCGCGCGCGTCGGCGGCGTCTTCGCCAGCGTGGCGTCGAGCTACGACGTGATGAACGACGCCATGTCGGGCGGCCTGCACCGCGTGTGGAAGGACGTGTTCGTCCGCCGCGTAAAGCCGCGCGAGGGCGAAACGATCCTCGACATGGCGGGCGGCACCGGCGACATCGCGTTCCGGCTGGCGAAGTCAGGCGCGGCCGTAACCGTCGCCGACATCAACCCGGCGATGCTGGAAGTCGGGATCGAACGCGCCGCCAAGCGCGGGATCGACGGACTGGTGTGGTCGGAAGCGAATGCCGAGACGCTGCAATGGCCCGACCGCTTCTTCGACGCCTACACGATCGCGTTCGGCATCCGGAACGTGACCGACATCCCCACGGCATTGCGCGAGGCGCATCGCGTACTGAAGCGCGGCGGGCGGTTCTTCGTCCTCGAATTTTCGACGACGCTCTGGCCCGGGTTCGCCGATGTCTATGACGCCTACTCGCATCATATCGTGCCCAAGGTCGGCAAGGCGATCGCGGGGGACGAGGACAGCTATCGCTACCTGATCGAATCGATCCGCCGCTTCCCCAACATGGCGCGGTTCAAGGAGATGATCGGCGAGGCCGGGTTCGTCCAGACCAAGGTCGAGCCGATGCTCGGCGGGCTCGTCGCCATCCATAGCGGCTGGAAGATTTGACCTCTCCGATCGTCCATACCTGGCGCCTGCTGAAATGGGGCCGCATCCTCGCGCGCCACGGCGCGTTGCGCGGGATTGAGCGCGATCCCAACACGCCGCCCAAATTGCGCCGGCTGGTCAAGCTTGCGCGGTTCGGCGCGCGGGTGCCCAAGGTGCCGCGCTATGCCGATGCGTTCCAGGCGATCGGGCCGGCCGCGATCAAGCTCGGCCAGACGCTCGCGACGCGGCCCGACCTGGTGGGCGAGGATGCCGCGCACGATCTGATGCGGCTGCAGGATGCTTTGCCGCCGCTCCCCTTCGACACGATTCGCCGCGCGATCGAGGCGGGGCTCGGCCGCCCGGTCGAGCAACTCTTCACCTCGATCGACGAAACCGCGGTCGGCGCGGCGTCGATCGCACAGGTCCATCGCGCGGTGACGCTCGAGGGCGCGGACGTGGCGGTGAAGGTGCTGCGGCCCGGCGTCGAGGAGGATTTCTCCAAGGCGATCGACACCTATCAATGGGCGGCCGCGCAGGTCGAGGCGATGGGCGGCGAACTCGCCCGCTTGCGCCCGCGGCTCGTCATCGAGACGTTCAAGCGCTGGACCGCGCGCGAGCTCGACTTGCGGCGCGAGGCGGCCTCGGCGTCCGAACTCGCCGAGGCGATGCATGCCGAGCCCGACTATATCGTCCCCGCGATCGACTGGCAGCGGACCAGCGGGCGCGTGCTGACGTTGGAATGGATCGACGGGGTCAAGCTCGCCAACCGCGACCGGCTGATCGCGGCGGGGCACGACACGCACAAGCTCGCGCACGTGCTGGTCAACGCGTTCCTGCGCCAGGCGATTTCCGAAGGTTTCTTCCACGCCGACATGCACCAGGGGAATCTGTTCGCGACGCCGGACGGCAAGATCGCGGCGATCGATTTCGGCATCATGGGGCGGATCGACCGGCGCGCGCGGGTATGGCTGGCGGAGATCCTCTACGGGCTGATCACCGGCAACTACAAACGCGTCGCCGAAATCCATTTCGAGGCGGGCTATGTGCCGGCGCACCACAATGTCGCGGAGTTCGCGACCGCCTTGCGCGCGGTCGGCGAGCCGATGCGCGGGCTGCCGGTCAAGGACATGTCGGTGGGCATGATGCTCGACGGGCTGTTCAAGATCACGCGTGATTTCGACATGCAGACCCAGCCGCACCTGCTGCTGTTGCAGAAGACGATGGTGATGGTCGAGGGCGTCGCGACCAGCCTCGATCCCGATATCAACATGTGGGACACGGCGGCGCCGTTCATCAAGGAGTGGATCCGGACCGAACTGGGGCCGGAGGCGGCGGTCGCCGATCGGCTGATCCAGGATGTCCGCACGGTCGCCCGCCTGCCCGACCTGATCCGCCGCATCGAAGCACACTATCCTGCGCCAGGCGGCGCGCCCCCCGCCCCGCCACTCCAGGAGATCGAGGTGGTGCGAATCGGTGGCGGGTGGCGCTATCTGGCGGTCGCGGTGCTGAGCGCGGGGCTTGCGGTCGCGGCGACCTGGGCGATCGTCCACTGATGGCGATCTGGCTCGCCGAGCCGTCGCGTTTCGCCGGGGTGCCGAAGGGCCGTGCACGGTTGGGGCTGGTCGCCCTGATGCTGCTGTTGCTTGCGACACTGACCGCGCTCTCCGTGCCGCAGCCAGCCGCAGTTAGCGGCGATCCGAATAAGCGCTCCGACGATCAGGCCGATGTCGTGCTCTACGAATCGATCGTCGACGGCGTGCGGCACGGCGGCAATTATTACGAAATCGCGGCGCACCAGCTACGGATCGGCGACTATCCGATGAAGCCGTTCGTCACCTTCCGCTTGCCGACCCTCGCGGTGGTGCAGGCGCTGATGCCCGGCTGGGCAGTCATCGGTTTGCTCTATTTCCTCGCGGCGTGCGTCATGCTGGCATGGTTCGTCCGGTTGCGCCCTGCCTTCGCGCGGCCACCGCCGCTGATCCTGGCCATGGTCCTGCTCGCCGGTGGCATAGGCGCGTTCGTCCAGACCGAACTCGCGGCGTTCCATGAGGTGTGGGCGGGTCTGCTCATCGCGCTCAGCCTCGCACTGCGCCGGCCGGGCCACTGGGTCGCGGCGGCCGGGATCGGCGCTTTGGCGATGCTGATCCGCGAGACCGCTGCGCTCTACGTCGCGATCATGTTCCTCCTCGCGCTCGCCGAAGGAGACCGCAAGGAAGCCGCCGGCTGGGCTGCGGGGGTCGCGTTGCTCGCGATCGCCGTCTTCGCGCACGCTCATGCCGTAGCGCAGGTGGTCCAGCCCTTCGACCCAGAATCGCCCGGCTGGTCGGGGATGCTCGGCTTCGGATTTTTCGTCGAGGCAATGACGCTGTCGACCGCGTTGCGGCTCGCGCCGATTTGGTTGGCCGCCCTGCTGATGGGCTTGACGCTGTTCGGCTGGGCGGCGTGGCGCGACGGCACCGGTATCCGCGCGTTCGCGACCTTTTGCATCTACGCGGTCCTGATCGGCCTGTTCGGGCGGGTCGACACCTTCTATTGGGGGCTGATGGTGGCGCCCGCGATCCTGATCGGCCTGGCCTTCGCACCCGACGGGCTGAAGGACCTGATCGCCGCCGCCTTCCCCAAGCGCCGCAAGATCACCGTGACGAGGCTGACCCCATGAAGCGCATCCTGCTGATCGTCGGCGGCGGCATCGCGGCCTACAAAGCGTGTGAGTTGATCAGGCTGGCGCGCAAGGCCGGGATAGGCGTCAAGTGCGTGCTGACCGCGAGCGGCCAGCAGTTCATCACGCCGATGACGCTGGCGGCGCTGTCCGAGGAACAGGTCTACACCTCGCTCTGGGATCTCAAGGACGAGACCGAGATGGGGCATATCCAGCTCAGCCGCGAGGCCGACCTGATCGTCGTCGCGCCAGCCACGGCAGACTTGATGGCGAAAATGGCGGCGGGGATCGCGGACGACCTTGCGACGACGCTGCTGCTCGCAACCGACAAGCCGGTGCTGGTCGCGCCCGCGATGAACGTGCGGATGTGGCAACACCCCGCGACCGTGCGCAATGTCGCGACCTTACGCGACGATGGCGTCACGGTGCTCGAACCCGACGAAGGCCCGATGGCGTGTGGCGAGTTCGGTCCCGGGCGCTTGCCCGAGCCCGAGGCGATCCTGAAGGCGATCCAGGCCAAGCTCGTCTGACGTGCTGACCGGCAAGCACATCATCGTCACTGCCGGCCCGACGCACGAGCCGATCGACCCCGTCCGCTATCTCGCCAACCGCTCGTCCGGGAAACAGGGCTTCGCGATTGCGGGCGCGCTGGCGGCGCTGGACGCGCGAGTTACGCTGATCGCGGGGCCGGTCACGCTGGTGACGCCGCCGGGGTGCGATCGCGTCGATGTCGAGACCGCGCTGGAGATGGCTACGGCAGTCGAAGGCGCCCTCCCCGCCGATGCCGCGGTGATGGTCGCCGCCGTCGCGGACTGGCGCGTCGAGGCCGCCGGGCAGAAGATCAAGAAGGACGCGGGCGGCCCGCCCGTGCTCCATCTTGTCGAGAATCCCGACATCCTAGCGGGTCTGTCACGCAATCCGCGTCGCCCCGCGCTCGTCATCGGGTTCGCCGCCGAGACCGAGCATGTCGTCGATCACGCCAAGGCCAAGCTGGCGAAGAAGGGCGCCGACTGGATCGTCGCCAACGACGTCTCGGGCGACGTGATGGGCGGCGAGCGCAACGCCATCCATATCGTCACGGCGACCGGCGTCGAAAGCTGGCCCGATGCGCCGAAGGACGAGATCGCCCGCTTGCTCGCCGCGCGGATCGACGCCGCCATGGATAACCGCGGGTAAGCCAAAACGCGGAATCGCCCGATAACGTAAAGTACGATACGCAGTCGCAATGACCGATCCGATTCGCATTGGAATCAAAAGATTGCCCAACGGCGGCGGGCTGCCCCTGCCCGCTTATGCGACCGCAGGCGCGGCGGGAATGGATGTCGTCGCGGCGGAAGGCCTGCGGCTCGCGCCGGGTGCGCGCCACGCCGTCGCGACCGGCTTCGCGATCGCGATTCCCGAGGGATACGAGGTTCAGGTCCGCCCGCGCTCCGGTCTGGCGCTGAAACACGGTGTCACTTGCCTCAACACGCCGGGCACGATCGATCACGACTATCGCGGCGAGGTGAAGGTCATCCTCGCCAATCTGGGCGACGAGCCGTTCGAAATTGCGCGGGGCGACCGCATCGCCCAACTCGTTCCGGCCCCGGTTCAACGCGCAACGCTGGACGAGGTCGATGAACTTGGCGAAACAGTCCGAGGTAGCGGAGGCTTCGGCTCGACCGGAATATGATTGCATTGTTTCTGGCGTTGCAGGCCGCGGTGAGCGTCGCCGCGCCCCCGGCTGACTGGTCGGCATTGCCGCCGCTCCGGCTGTCCAATACCCCCGACTATGCGGCGCTGATGACGCAGTTCGTCCATGACGAAGTCGTCGCGGGACGCTGTGCCGTGCCCCCAGCGGTCGGGGGCAAGGTCAGCATCACGGTCGATATGGTCGTGCTCGTGTCGTCTAATGGCGAAGCGCTACGCATCGTGCCTAAGACGATCAACTGCCCGACAGTAGAGCAATTCGCCGCCGGCGTCGTCCAGAAGGCCGCGCGCGGCAACGTCGTCGGCTCGCCGCCGGCGACGGATAGCTGGTATCGGACGGGGATGACGCTTAGCTGGTAAGCGTGATTCTCAGCGATCAGGACCTGACCCGGTTCGCCCGGCATATCGTGTTGAAGGAAATCGGCGGCGCCGGACAGGCGCGGCTGCTGGAGAGTCATGTCGCGGTGATCGGCGCGGGCGGGATCGGATCGCCCGCACTGCAATATCTCGTCGCCGCGGGGATCGGACGGATCACGATCGTCGATGACGATACCGTCGACCTGTCGAACTTGCAGCGACAGACGTTGTTCGGGGTCGCCGACATTGGGGCGGGAAAGGTGGAGGCGGCGGCGGCGGCGTTGGCGCGGCTCGATGCGGGCACGACGATCAAACGACATTCGGTTCGGATCGATGCTGACAATGCGGAAAGCATACTCGCCGGCGCGAATGCCGTACTCGACGGCAGCGACAATTTCGCAACGCGCCTCGCCGTCGCTGACGCGACGCTCGCCCTGCGCATCCCGTTGATCTCCGCGGCCGTCACCCAATTCGAAGGACAACTCGGCGTCTATCGCGGGTGGGAGGACGACAAACCCTGCTACCGCTGTTTCGTCGGCAGCGACCCGGACCACGAGGGCGTGAGCTGCGCCGACGTCGGCGTGCTCGGCGCGATGGCGGGAGTGATGGGCAGCCTGGCCGCGCTGGAAGTCATCCGCGCGATCGTGCCGTTCGGCGACGACAGTGCGGGCAAATTGCTGCTCGCGGACGCGCTGTCGCTGCGGTTCCGGACGATAGCATTGCCCAAGGATCCGGGCTGCGGATGCAATTAACCCCGGCCGACCCGCTCCAGCGTCCAATCGCCAACGGCCCAGCGATCGCCGTGCTCGACGTACCAGTCGACCGTTGCCGAGAGGCCTTCCACAAAACTGATCTGTGGCTTCCAACCCAGCTCGGTCTCGATCTTCGACGGATCGATCGCATAGCGGCGGTCATGCCCCGGGCGATCGGCGACGAATTCGATCAGGCCGCGCCGCTCGCGTCCGATCGGCAGTCGCGTGTCGAGCAGGTCGCAAATCCTCGCAACCGTCACGATGTTGCTATGCTCCTCCCGCGCGCCGATCGCGTAGGTCTCGCCGACGCGCCCGCGCTCGAACACAGCCTGGAGCGCGGCGGCGTGATCCTCGACGTGAAGCCAGTCACGCACGTTCGCGCCGTTGCCATAAACCGGCAGCGGCTCGCCCCGTAACGCCTTCAGAATCGTCAGCGAGATCAGCTTTTCAGGCGCCTGCCACGGGCCGTAATTGTTGGAGCAGTTCGTTACGACAACCGGTAGGCCATAGGTGTGATGCCAGGCGCGGACGAGATGATCCGACGCCGCCTTGGACGCCGAATAAGGCGACGAAGGACGATAGGGCGACGATTCGTCGAACTTGCCGGTATCGAAGTCGAGATCGCCGAACACTTCGTCGGTCGATACGTGGTGAAAACGAAAAGCCGACTTTGCGTCGAAACTCAGCTTTTCCCAATAATCCCTTGCGGCATCGAGCAATTCATAGGTGCCGACGATATTCGTCGCGACGAATGCGCCAGGGCCATCGATCGAGCGATCGACATGACTTTCCGCCGCAAGGTGAACGATCGTCTCCACACCCTCCGCCGCCAGCAATTCGGAAACCAGCCGGCGATCGGCAATGTCTCCCCGGACGAAGCGATAATTGGGCTTCCTTTCTACGTCAGCCAAAGCCGCTGGCGCGGCCGCGTAAGTCAACTTGTCGAGATTGACGACCCGACGCCCCTGCCCGACCAACCGCCGGACGAGCGCGGAGCCGATAAACCCTGAGCCGCCCGTAACTAGAATGGTCGGCGGCTCGCGCCCGATATTCCGAATGCTCATGCCGCCATTTTTCGCAGATAAGAGGCGTAATCACCACCCATTTGCGCCGCTCGATCGAGCAAGGCTTCCCGATCCAGCCATCCCAATTGCAGTCCGATCTCTTCCGGGCAGGCGATCTTGACCCCCATGCGATGTTCGATCGCCCGGACGAAGCTCGACGCTTCGTAGAGACTGTCGTGCGTGCCGGTATCGAGCCAGACGTTGCCGCGCCCCAGCAGACTGACGGTCAGGTCGCCGCGGGCGCGATAGGCGTTGAGAACATCGACAATCTCGGTCTCGCCGCGTACCGAAGGCTTGAGCGACTTGGCGAACTCGACCACGTCCGGGTCACAGAAATAGAGGCCAGTCACCGCCCAGTTCGTTTCGGGCCGCGTCGGCTTCTCCTCGATCGACGTCACAGTGCCGTCGGCTTTGAACGACACCACACCGTACCGTTCGGGATCAGTCACCTGATAGGCGAATACCGTCGCGCCGGTCGCTTTGGCCGCCGCCTCGCGGCACCGCGCGCCAAGTTGGTCGCCGTGAAAGATGTTGTCGCCGAGGATCAGCGCACAGCCTTCGCCGTTCAGGAACCGCTCGCCGATCACGAACGCTTCGGGCAAACCGCCCGGTTTTTCCTGCTCCGCATAGCTAAGCGACACACCGAACGCGCCGCCATCGCCGAGCAGCGCTTCGAATGCCGGCAAATCGCGTGGCGTCGTGATGACGAGAATCTCGCGGATGCCCGCCAGCATCAGGATCGACAGCGGATAATAGATCATCGGCTTGTCGAATACCGGCAACAGCTGCTTGGACACGGCCAAGGTCGCCGGATAGAGCCGCGTGCCGCGTCCGCCCGCCAGGATGATGCCTTTCATCCCGGCAGGTGTAATGTTGAAGCGTTAAGTCCGCGTAAGTCTTACAGGGCTTTGATAAATTCGCGGATGTGCGGGCCGATGTCGGAACGCGCCAGCGCGACCGAGATGTTCGCCTCGATATACCCGGCCTTGTCCCCGCAATCGTAGCGCTGCCCGTCGAAGGTGAAGCCGTGGAACGGCTGCTTCCCGATCAACTGCGCCATGGCGTCGGTCAGCTGGATTTCGCCGCCCGCGCCGCGCACCGGATTGTCGAGGATCTTCATCACTTCTGGCTGAAGGATATAGCGGCCGGGCGTCATCAGGTTCGACTTGGCGGTGCCGAGCGGCGGCTTCTCGATCACTTCGAGCACTTCGGTCAGTCGCCCATCTACCTTGCCGGGGGTGATGATGCCGTATTTGTCGGTCTGATCCTTCGGCACTTCGAGCGCGCCGATCAAATTGCCACCGACCTTGTAATAGGCGTCGGCCATCTGCTTGAGGAAACCGGGCTTTCCGACCATCAGTTCGTCGGGCAGCAGGACAGCGAACGGCTCGTCGCCGACGATGTCGCGGGCGCACCACACAGCGTGGCCAAGGCCGAGCGGCTCCTGCTGGCGGATATAGACGGGCGACCCCGGCTTCTGGCGGATGCCGTCGATCAGTGCCATCGATTTGCCGCGCGCACGCATCGTCGCTTCGAGTTCGTAGGAGACGTCGAAATGATCCTCGAGCGCCGACTTGCCGCGGCCCGTCACGAAGATGATCTGCTCGACCCCCGCCTCCAATGCTTCCTCGACCGCATATTGGATCAGCGGCTTGTCGACGACGGTCAGCATCTCCTTCGGCATCGCCTTGGTGGCCGGGAGAAATCGCGTACCGAGTCCGGCAACGGGGAAAACGGCCTTGCGGAGGGGCTTGATGGTCATTCCTGCTCTCGAAACATTCTCTATGCGGGTTGCTTAGCCGCCTTTTAATGAAGAATGGATTAGGCGGACATCATGGCCGACGCACGTAAAATCCTTGTCATTTTCGGAACGCGCCCCGAGGCGATCAAACTGTTCCCGGTGATCAACGCGCTAGCGGCGACGCCGGGGCTAAGCGTGCGCACTTGCGTGACCGCGCAGCATCGCGGGTTGCTCGATCAAGTAATGGCGATAGCGGGACTGACCCCCGACATTGATCTCGACCTGATGGAGCCCGGTCAAACGCTTGACCGACTGACCACCAAGCTACTGACCGGTCTGGGCGAGGTGGTGGACGCCGAACGGCCCGACCGCGTGCTGGTCCAGGGCGATACGGCGACGGCGATGGTGGGGGCGCTGGCGGCTTATTATCGCAAGGTGCCGGTCGGGCATGTGGAGGCGGGACTGCGATCGGGCGACATCTATCAGCCCTGGCCGGAAGAAGTGAACCGCCGCATCGTCGCCCCAATCGCCGACCAGCATTACGCGCCGACCGAGACCGCCGCGGCGGCCCTGCGCGCCGAGAATATCGACCCGGCGACCATCCACGTCACCGGCAACACCGTGATCGACGCACTGCACTGGACCAGCGAGCGAATCACCGCCGATCCGTCGCTCGCCGCCGGGCTCGACCCGATCGCCGAGCGTTTCGCAGGCAAGCGCGTCATTCTGGTCACCACGCACCGCCGCGAGAATTTCGGCGGCGGGATGGAGAATATCGCCCGCGCCATCGCGCGGATCGCGGCGCGCGACGACGTGGCGGTGCTGTTCCCGATGCACCCCAATCCCAATGTCGGCAGCGTGATGGACGCGATCCTGGGCGACCGGCCCAATGTCGCGCGGATCGAGCCGCTCGACTATCCGCATTTCATTCGCGCGCTCGGCCTGTGCCACCTCGCGCTGACCGATTCGGGCGGCGTGCAGGAGGAAGCGCCGGCGCTCGGCAAGCCGGTGCTGGTGATGCGCGACACGACCGAACGGCCGGAGGGGGTCGCGGCGGGCACGGCCAAGCTGATCGGGACGGACGAGGACCGGATCGCGACGGAAGTCGACCATCTGCTCGATGACGCCACGGCCTATGCAGCGATGGCGCAGGCGCATAATCCGTTCGGCGACGGCCATGCGGCCGGCCGCATGGCCGCGATCATCAAGGACAGCCTGTGAAGTTCCTCGTCACCGGATCGGCCGGGTTCATCGGCTTCCACGTCGTCAGCCGCTTGCTCCAGGCCGGGCACGAGGTACTCGGGATCGACAATTTTTCCGAATATTACGACGTCACGCTCAAGGAACGGCGCAACGACATCCTGTCGAACCACGCCGATTTCCGGGTCGCGCGCGTGTCGATCGACGACATGGCGGCGTTCGGCGCGGAGTGGGAGGCGTTCCGGCCCGACATCGTGGTCCACCTCGCCGCGCAGGCAGGGGTGCGCTATTCGATCGACCATCCCGAAAGCTATGTCCAAGCCAACCTGATCGGCACGTTCAACGTGCTTGAGCTCGCGCGCCGGACGCAGCCGAAGCACTTGCTCGCCGCCTCGACCAGCTCGGTGTACGGTGCCAACACCCAGATGCCGTTCGGCGAAGACCAGAAGGTCGCCACCCCCCTCACCTTTTACGCCGCCACCAAGGCCGCGACCGAGCTGATGGGGCACAGCTATGCGCACCTGTTCGGCGTGCCGACGACGTTCTTCCGGTTCTTCACCGTCTATGGTCCCTGGGGACGCCCCGACATGGCGCTGTTCAAGTTCGCCAGGGCGATCGACCAGGGCACCCCGCTCGATGTCTACAACCGCGGCGAGATGGTGCGCGACTTCACCTATGTCGAGGATCTGGCGGAAGCCGTCATGCGCCTCGCCGACGCCATACCCGGCAAGGAGCCGGTCGAGGGCGACAGCCTGTCCCCGGTCGCGCCGTGGCGGGTCGTCAATATCGGTCAAGGCGAGCCGGTGAAGCTGATGGACTATATCGCCGAGATCGAACGCGCGATGGGCAAGCCGGCGATCCTCAACCTGATGCCGATGCAGCAAGGCGACGTTCCGGCGACCGAAGCATCCAACGGATTGCTGCGTCGCCTGACTGGCTATGCGCCATCGACGCCAGTGTCGGTCGGCGTCCCCGCCTTCGTCCGCTGGTATCGCGATCATTACGCCGCCTGAGGCAAACGTCGTTTCCGAAGTCTTCACCCTTCCCGTGCCATGCGGGCGCCATGCAGCCCGCCACTGAACTAAAGGTCGTCGTTCTCGGTCTTGGCTATATCGGCCTGCCGACGGCGGCGGTGATCGCTCGGACCGGCGCCAAGGTGCTCGGCATCGACGTCCATCAATCGGTCGTCGACACGATCAACTCAGGCAAGGTGCATATCGAGGAAGTCGATCTCGACGGCCTGGTCCAGGGCGTCGTCGCGCGCGGCGATCTGCGTGCGTCACTGCAGATTGAGCCAGCCGACGTCTTCGTCATCGCCGTCCCCACCCCGTTTGCCGACGATCATGCGCCCAATATCGGCTATGTGCTTAAGGCAGCGACCAACATCGCCGTCGTGCTTAAGCCGGGCGATACCGTGATACTCGAATCGACCTCGCCGGTCGGCACGACCGAGAAGGTTCGCGACCTGCTTGCCGAACTGCGCCCCGACCTCAAGATTCCCGGCAGGACCGGCGAACAGGCGGATGTCGCGATCGCGTATTGTCCCGAACGCGTGCTGCCCGGCCGCATCCTGGTCGAGCTGATCGAGAACGACCGCGTCGTCGGCGGCATCACGCCCCGATGCGCACGCAAGGCGCTGCAGTTCTACCGCCGCTTCGTCCGCGGAGCGTGCGTCACCACCACCGCGCGCGCGGCGGAGATGACCAAGCTCACCGAAAACGCGTTCCGCGACGTCAACATCGCCTTCGCCAACGAACTGAGCCTGATCGCCGACACGATGGGGGTGGACGTGTGGGAGGTGATTCGCCTCGCCAACCGCCACCCGCGCGTCAACATCCTTCAGCCCGGCCCCGGCGTCGGCGGGCATTGCATCGCGGTCGATCCGTGGTTCCTCGTCCATGCCGACCGCGAAAATTCCCCGCTGATCCGCACTGCCCGCGAGGTCAACGACGGTAAGACCGACCATGTCATCGCCAACGCCTCAGCGATGATCGAAGCGATGCCCGGCGTGGCCGTCGCGTGCCTTGGCCTCGCGTTCAAGGCGAACATCGACGACTTCCGCGAAAGCCCGGCGTTGAAGGTCGCGGTAGCGCTGGCCGACCGGTTCGGTTCGCAGGTTCGAATCGTCGAACCCTATGCCGCCACCTTGCCGCCCGCCCTCGACGGCACAGGCGCGACCCTGGTCGATATCGACACAGCGATTGCAACGTGCGGCGCGATGATTGTGCTGGTAGACCACGACGTGTTCAAATCGGTCCCGCTCGAGGAACGCACCGACAAGGTGGTGTTGGACACCCGGGGTATCTGGCCGGATCAGCCGAAGGATCGCGCGGTCGCACGGCTCAAGATCGCAAGTTAGCGCTTCTTCGTACCATCATCCGCTTTGGCGGTCGGCCGGTCCGAGCGATCGGCCTCCGGATCGGCGAAGCGATCTATTCGCGTATACAGTCGGCTGTTGATGCGCGTGTTCAGCCGCCGACTCGTGCGGCGATCGCCCGTCAGCCCGGCATTGTTGACATCCTGTTCGCGGTCGCCAACCCGGCTGCCTAGCGACTTGCGGGTCTCATCGACGTCCTGGGCGCCCGCGTTCGACGCGATCAACGCAACTGCGAACAATGCACCTGCCAGAACCCGCATTTTGAGCCCGATCATAGCCTAATCAGTCCTACTGAATCGATTTGCCCGGTCGCGCCCTGAACATCATCGCTGGAGCGCACGATCAGTGAAAGCAATTGTACGGGACAGTTGCCAGGCACCGTCAATTCCGTCGCATAGGGCTGACCCGCAACCCGCGGCTTGCCGATCTCGAGGACGCCGATAGCACGACCGTCCGCACATTTGAGTTCCCAATAGGGGCCCTCCCCGACCTCCTGCGACGATTCGGCCACGACGCTCTGCAACCGGATCTTCCCAGCTGGTGCAAACGTAAACTGCTTCGCTGTTGTTCCCCCGACGGCGGGATAGAGATGATAATCGAGAACGCCGTTGCGCCCGCCCGGAACCAGGCTTGCATCCATCCCTTCCCCGACGCTCAACTGCCATTCAAACGGCGAGTTCGTCATCTTTGCAGGCTGGAAATCACCGTTCCGGATCAGCGAATTCCTCTCCGCGGGATGCGTCGCAACATAATAACGCCAGGCGTCGGTCAGCTTGCCGTGGGCGACCATATTGTTGAGAAAGACCGATTCCGTTTCGGACGGGATCGCATAGCCGCCGCGACGAAGGTCGAGAAACAGTTGTCCTACCGCCGCATAGTCGGTGCCGTTCGCCGCCAGATAGGCGATCAGCCCAGAACTCCAGAGCGGCCGGCCCAACAGTACCCGCGTTAATGGCTGGCGAACCTCAGGATTGCCGGATGCCGCGACGAGGATGGGATACAACACGTTGGTCGCCTCATAGCTCGCCCGCATCGCGGTATCGTAATGAAGCAAGGCGCCATCGATATTACCTTCGCCGACCGCCTTTTCGATCAAATAGAGCTGCGTGGTGAAATCACGACGGGACAGCTTTTCCGAATAGTCAAACCAGACTCCGCTCGACGTCTCGTCGCCCCTCATCGCGAAAAACAAAGCGCGAGCGACAGTCGCCGAGACGACGGTGGCGTCACGAGTCAGCGCCTTTTGCGCGAGCGCGTCGGCAGCCGTACGATCAGCAGGCGTCTTGCCGCTCTGGATAAGCAGGAAAGCGGCCTTGCCGTCGATCCGAGCGTCGCTCGCCAACGAGCGGGCCTTGATGGGATCGACCCTGGCCAGCGCCGAGGCAGCGTTCCTGGTAATCGCCATGTACCCCGCGGCCATCAGCAGCGCGGCGGCCAAAAATCTTGGGATGAGCGCGGCGCCCTGCATGTCGGCGACCTATCGCCCGGTCCGTTCCTTGGCTTCGGCCCGCGCATCGCGGCCGTACCCATAGCCATATTCGTAACCGTAGCCGTAGTGTGCCCGCTTCGATTCGAACTTGGTCAACACCCCGCCGATGACATGCGCGTTCGCGCTGGCCAGTCGAGCCAGGGCCGTACGCACCAGGCTGGTGCGGATGCCATGCGATTCGACGACGTAGACCGCCGCCTCGACGCGGCTGCAGATGAGCGGCGCGTCAGCCAAGCCCATGATCGGCGGCGAGTCGATGACGATGTGGTCGAACATATGGCCGAGTTCGCCCACCAGCTTGCCCAACCGCTCGCCGGTGAGCAGTTCGGCAGCGTTCGGCGGCAACGGCCCGGCCGACATCGCGGCGATCTGCAGATCCGGAATCTGAATCAGCAAGGATGCGATGTCGTCAGAGCCCGCAAGGTAGTTGCTCAGTCCCTTCACATTGGCGGCGCCGGCAAAGTGGTGGACCGATGGCGACCGCATGTCGCCGTCAACCAGCACGACGCGCCGGCCCGACCGCGACAACATCGTCGCCAGCGCTAGCGCGGTGGTCGATTTGCCTTCCGCCGGTCGCGTACTGGTCACGGCGAGCGAACGCGGCACGCCATGCTCGGTCGAGAATTGCAGATTGGTCTGCACGGCGAGATACGCTTCGACGAGATTGGACTTGCGATCCGACAGCGCCTGGCGAAGGTCGTCGTCCATCGACTTGGGGATCGCGCCGAGCAGCGGAAGTCCCAGTTCGCGTTCCACTTCCTCCGGATCGGCGATAGCTTCGTCGATCTGCTCCAGCGCGAAGGCCGCCATCGCGCCAAGCGCCAGGCCACCGAGCAGCGAAAGGAACAGGTTCAGGACAAGACGTGGGCTGGAAGGCTTGGCCGGAACTTCGGCGGAGTCCACGACCGAGACGTTGTTGACACCAACGCCGCCCGCCACGCCGATTTCCTTGTACCGCTGCAACAGGCCGTCATACAGCTGGCGGTTGGTATCGACCTCTCGCTGGAAGATATTGTACTGAATGCTCCTGCGGCGGAGGTCGAGCATATCGCCCTTCAGCGCATCGACCTTGCCCTTTAGCTGGTTCTCGCGCGAGAGCGCGGCCTTGTAATCATCGGCAATCGAACTGTCGGCGCGGCCTTCTTCACGCCCGATGCTCTTGTCCAGCTGGGCGATCTGGGCGGCAATGGCTTTCGCTGCGGGATAACCGGGTTCGAACTGGACCATCAGCCGTTGATATTCAGCGGCAAGCTCCGCCCGTTTCTGACGGAGCTGGTTGATCGCCTCGTTGCGCAACTGTTCGGCCGAAACCCCGCCGCGCTTCGACTGCTGAAACCGCGCCTCGGCCTGAATTCGATCCGCCGTTGCTTGGGCAAGCGCGTTGTTGAGTGTCACCAGATCGTCCACGTCGATCGACCGATCGGGCAATCGCGTGCCATCCGACGCCGTAACACCCGGCAGGTTGATGATCTTTTGCGCGCCGGCATAGGTGACGAGCTGACGTTCGGAGTCTTCCAGTTTGACCCGCAACTGCTCGAGACGCCCTTCAAGAAATTTGCGGGCATAAGACGTGGCCTGGTAGCGCCGCTCCAGCGTGATCTGGATGAAGCTGTTTGCCCAGGCATTCGCGACCTTCGCTGAAAAAGCCGGATCGGCACTCGTGAAGTCGATCTGGACGAGGCGTGACAGCCGGGTCGGCGACACATCCACGTTCCGGAGCAGAACTTCACCTGCCGCGCGTGCGCGCTCTTCGCGCCCGCTCGCCGGGTAGCGGCCATCCGTCTGTTCGAACGCCGCCCCCTTCTGGGGGACGCCAAACATAGCGAAGAACTTCGGATCATCGCCGATCTTCAATTCCGTGGCGATCCGTTCGGCCAGCGTGCGCGACCGCAGCAGCCCGTATTGCGTCTGATAGAATTCCTGATCAGCGACGCTCGCGTCGCTCTGGACGCCTTGAATGTCTGTGATCTTGTTGGATTCACGCGCAATCTCGACGACCGTGGACGCAGTATATTTTGGCGTCATCAGCAGCGTCGCGATCAATCCGAGAGCGATGCACCCCGCCACACAGCCGGCCACGACCCAGCGCCAACGCATCGCAACACGAAGATATTGACGCAGGACCGGTATTGCCTGGGCCGCACCAGTCGCCGGCGCGCGTGGCGTTAGTTCGAACACCTTGATCGGCGGGGTCGGTTTGGAAACTTCGTTCATAACTTTACGTTCAATTCACAATAGCGACGAGAGGCGCCGCGAGCAGCGGGGCCAGTGACACGAAGTCACGGAACAAGCGCCGGGCAGGCGAATCGCCCACGATGATGACGTCGTTCGCAAAAATCGGCGGATCGCCATAATATCCACGCCGAATAGCGCCGATATTGTAAAGACCGGCCATTCGCTTACCGTCGACTGTCCGCAGGATGACGACATCGTCCAGCTTACCGAAGTCCGAAACGCCCTTGGCCGACGCGATGGCCCGCATCAGCGTCATCTGGTTAGTCACCGGGTAAAGGCCGGGCTCGACCACCGCCCCATCCACGGTGACGACCTGGCTGACTGAGCTCTTGATATTGATCGTGACTTGCGGGTCGCGGACATAACGCCGGCGCAGCACCGCTTCGATCGAGCGCGACAGTTCGTCGGCGGTCTTGCCGCGCGCGTCGATCGTCCCGACCAGCGGCATCGCGATACGTCCGCTCGCATCGACCTGCATCTCGCGGCTCAAGTCAGGCAAGCCAAAGACATCGACGCTGATCGTGTCCAGCGGCCCGATCAGGCTTGGACGATCGGCGACGACGAGGTCGCTGCGCTGGGGCGCTGGCAATTCGCCGGCATCCTTGACGACCGTGAGGGACGCCGTGCTCTCTAGACGGTTCCCGCCTGCACAGGCGGACAACGCCAACGCCACAGGCAAAAGTATGGCAGCAACAACGCGCATATACGAAATCATTCCGGAGAGTTTGATGTGGCGGGCTATAGGGGGTCGGGTGTAGCGCGTAAAGCGTTCCGGGCGGTTTGCGGAACTGACGCCATGCTGAGCCAGCAGCCTGAAATCATGATCAAAGCCATGATCATGGGCGTTCGCGCCGGATAGTCTGAAATGCTGGCGATGACGACAAGAATGACGGTCAGCGAGCCAAACCTGGCCAACCGCGCCGCTTGCGAGCGGTCGGCAAACGCCCGGATCGACCCGAGGCCAAGCCAGATTGCCGCACAGCCGGCGATGACCGGCCCGAACATGCCTGTCTCGATGACCGTTTCCAACAGGTCGTTGTGAGCGTGGTTGAAATAGGTAGGCTCAAGCAGCGCCAGGGGTTCCGCTGCACGGAAAACCGCGTCGAACGACCCCATTCCCGCGCCGAATGGAAAATACCCTTTGGCGATATCCCACACCACCGGCAGCGCTCTGATCCGGAAATCGCTGTCGACCGTCATCGTCGTTGCGCGTGTAAACGACTCCGCACGACCGAAATAGAGGCTGGTCAGCCCGATGATCGCGACGAAGACGATCATGCCGCCGCTCCAGATCACCGCACGGCGTAGACCGAGTCCGCCCGACGAACGGCGGTTGAGCAATGCCACCGCCGGACCCAACACAAGCGCCAGCCCCCCGAGCAATATGCCCGCCCGCGATCCCGTGGCGAGGATCGATATACCCATTAGAAAGATGAGGCAGAATGCCAGCCATAACCGGCGATCGCGCAAGTGGCCGCCATTTTCGAAGCCCCAGTGCCACGTCAGCGCAATCCCGATCGACAGGAACAGCGCCTGATGATTCCGGTTGGCGAACACGCCGGCATAATCAGTCGTCGAACCATTGATGAGGGGGTTGTCAGGCGCCGTGCCCGCCGCCTGCAGCAGCGCCAACACCGCACTGAACACGATCGCACCCAGTACGATCAGATAAGTTCGGCGGACGGTATTTTGGCCTAGTGCAGACACCAACACCAGGACGCAAAACGGCACAAGCAGCGAAAACAGGGAATTCCATCCGGCATCGGGAACCAGGTTGATCGGCCGCCACATGGTGGGGGGTAGCGGCAGCGACGCGATGGTCCCCCTGCCCGGCAACGCCGTCCAGATCGAAGGGGGCAACGGCACCAGCTGCAACGCGGTGAGGATGCCCATCGCAGCCAGCAGGTAAGACAGTGCGCGATATACCTTCAAATCGGGAAGGCCGCGCGTCACGATTCTGATGCACATCAACACCACGGCGACGCCGCGGACAACAGATTGCGCGAGAACATCCTCACGCGACGCGCCTCCCGCAATACACAGCGTTATGAAGAAGATAACGAGTAATATGGCTGGCAGACGCTCCTCGCGAGCGAGGCCGATATCGATGCGGGGGAGAGCCATCGCGACGCCCTACACAGATTGATCAGGGACGGAAAGAGGGCCGAAACGCTAGTTCAACGGCTTGTAACGCCCCGCAATGAGCGGCGGAATGATCGGCCGCGGAAGCTGCGGGCTGATCGTCGCGGCAACCGCATCCATCGCGCGCGCCCGGCTCTTGGCCGACGAATGGGTCCGGCTGCGGAAGATGCCCTCAAGGCCGATTTTGCCACCCCATTTCCGCCAGAACCGCCCCGGCGCCCACGGATCGTATCCCGCATTCGCGAGCAAGTAGACACTCAGCAGATCCGCCTGATCTTCGGTTTCCCGGATCAGCCGAGCGTTACGCCCGAATTCGCCGGCCAGTCCCCGGGAAACACCGGCCGCATCGAGCCGCGCACGGTGACGCAGGATGTTGTGGGCGAGTTCGTGCGACACCACGACAGCAATCTCCTCATCAGTCATACCTTCGAAAAACTTCTCGCCCAGTTGCACATTGGCCCCATCGGCCTGCGCGTCGTATCCGTTGCCAATGACGATCTCGAACCGCGATCGACAGGCAGCGCGCGGCATCAGGGTGCGTCGGTCCGTCACGCCATTGCGGTCAAAAGTGATCGCGAGCGGCTGGTCTATCGGCGCCGCGTCGATCAACGCGAGCGCACGGTCGCGGTCGGTGCTTGCCGCTTTGGCCGAGTCTGCCACGGACGTCGGCAGCGCCTGATCGCCGATCGCGACGATCGCGTCATTGGGCGCCACACCGGCGCGCTCCGCGGCACCGTCCTTAACGACCGCCTCCACCGCCACGGGCATACCAAACCCAAATACCCGCTTGACGGCAGGCCAGTCCGCTTCGCGATATTGCCTCAGGCTGTGCAGCACCATGCCCAGCGCCGGCTGGCGTTGATCGCACAATTCGACATTCGCGGTCGTCAGCCGTTCGGCGATCGTCGCCAGTCGCGTATCGGCAGAGCGCAAGGCACCGAAGAACGCCTCGCCGGGACTATCGGTTGTGGGGGCGGCAATCGCCGCCAGCGCGGCCAGAACAAGCAACTTCACGCAGCGCCTGTATCTCAGCCGCGAGCGCCTTGCCAGACGGGGGTGCGGTTTCTATGCAAAACGCATCTTCCGATTGTCAGGTCATGATTTCCAAATTTTTCAAGCGCCGGACCGCCGAGCCGATGCTGCTTCCCGAACTGCCGCCGGGCGAGCGGATCTACGCGATCGGCGACATTCACGGGCGGCTCGACCTTCTCGACGATCTGTTGATCCAGATCGGCGCGGATGATCGCGCCCGCGGACCGGCGACGACGACATTGCTGTTTCTCGGCGACCTGGTCGATCGCGGCCCCGATTCGGCCGGCGTAGTGGAACGCGTGCGCAAATTGGCGGCGAGCGAGCTGAACGTCCGCGTATTGATGGGCAATCACGAGGAGGTGTTTCTCGCCGCGGTTCAGCACGATCTGCCTGCGCTGCGTTTCTGCTGCCGGATCGGCGGCCGCGAAACGATGATCAGCTACGGGGTCGGCGAGGAGGAATATGAGCGGCTCGATTATGCAGAGCTCGCCGATCGCCTGGCGGAAATCGTGCCGCCCGAGCATGTCGAGTTCATTGCTAGCTTCGAGGATCTGATCGTTATCGGAGGCTATGCTTTTGTTCATGCGGGGCTGCGGCCGAACGTTCAGCTAGCCGACCAGCGGCCGAAGGACATGCGCTGGATCCGCGAGCCGTTCCTGGAGCATGAGGGTCCGTTCGACGCATTCGTCGTCCACGGCCATACGATTTTGGAGGAGGTGGACGAACACCCCAATCGTATCGGCATCGATACGGGCGCCTATGTCACCGGCAAGCTGACGGCGCTGGGTCTGGAGGGCGCCGCCCGCTGGATCCTGCAGACCGGGGATTAACCCGGCTGCTGCATTCGCCGCGCCGGGAATAGAAATTAACGTACATTAACATCGCGGTAGGATGTTGTGGTGTTGCGGCAACATATTTTCGTATGGTGAATTCAACCCCGGACAAGGGGTTGCCACCGCCACGCGGCGATGTTAGGCCAGGTTCGCAATTACAAAACAAGGGAGTGTTTCATGCGTCTGGGTAAATTTGCCGCTGCAGTCGCCGCCGTCACGATGGCTGCCGCCCCTGCGCTGGCTGCTCCGGCCAACCCGGCTGCCTCACTCTCGGTGAGCAAGTCGGTTCGTGCGTCGGCCCCTGCCAAGAATTCCAACAAGTTCGGTGGCACCGGTGCGGTTGTCGCCGTGATCGCTGTCCTGGCGGTTATCGGTGGCGTTGTGGCTGCTTCGACGGACTCTAAGAGCAAGTAATCCGAGCGAATAGCTTGGTTAAAATGGCGGCCTTTGGCCGCCATTTTTTTGTCTAGCGCGTGCGAGTTGTCGTAGCGCGCGGGTGCCGGATTCGGCAGCCAAACTATAAGTGAGACGCGAATTTCCAGACTTGACCGATGCACGTGGGCCTAAAACGATGAACTTGTGGATCGCCTGAACTAGCTAAAGCAGATCGACTTGGCGGTCGACGCCGCATCGCGCATTCTTGCCCCTAGCAATCAATCAACGCGTTAGCAGCACAATAAAAAGGCCGAGAGACCCCGACCCTTTTTCAAATAATCGGAAATCACATCCCCGGCGGAGGCGCAGCGCCGCCCGGCGGGCCACCGGCGCCAGGTGCGCCGCCCATCATCTGCTGCTGATACTGGTCCAGCACCGTCTGAGGCAGGAATTCAATCAGTTCGACGTCGAACGCCAGCTGCGCGTTGGGCGGGATCGGGCCGCCGCCCTTTTCGCCATAGGCCAGCTTAGCCGGGATCCAGAACCGGAATTTCGCGCCCTTGCTCATCAGCTTCAGCCCCTCGGAAAAACCGGGGACGACTTTGGCGACGGGCATCGGGGTCGGCTGCTGCGACTTGTCGAACGTTACACCCGAGCGTAGCTTGCCCTCATAATTGATCAGCGCGACATCGGAGTCGGTGGGGTGCGGGCCGGTGCCGGGGGTCAGGATCTTATACTGCAGACCCGACGCGGTGGTCTTGATCGCCGAATCGGTGCCGAACCAGCCGCGTTGCGACTTGGCCCAATAATCGTCGCCCTGGCGCGCGAGCAAGAAGGCCGCCACAACCAGAACGGCAATGCCGACCCACAACCAGGTCAGATAGCTGCGCTTGACGGGCTGAAGCGGAACGGCGGTCACGGACATGGGAAGCAGCCTCGACGGGATGGGCCGCTAGCTACGGCCGGGACACGCAGTCGGTAGATAAGGGACTCGCCGGCGGCAAGCCCCGAACGTCGCCGGGCTTACTTGACCCCGTCGCGCTCCATGCGCTTGCGGTCCATCTTGCGGGCGCGGCGGACGGCGGCGGCACGCTCGCGCGCGCGCTTCTCGCTCGGCTTCTCATAATGGCGGCGCAGCTTCATCTCGCGATACACGCCTTCGCGCTGGAGCTTCTTCTTGAGAGCCCGAAGCGCCTGATCGACATTGTTATCGCGCACGATGATTTGCATAAAACCCGTCAACTCCGAATCGAAATGAGTATCGCGGCCGCAGACAGGGTCAGCGCCGCAAGAGCGCGGCCCCTAGCAAAGCGACATCGCAAAGGCAAGCGCCGGATCAAGCGCGATCGACGACCCAGTCGCGCTTGGCGCGGCGGCGCAGCTTGGTCCCACAATGAGCGCAACGGCTGACATAGGTGTCGCCATCGGGCGTTATGTGCTTCTCGCTGCGGATGTGACGGCCTTTCATGCAATTGGGCAGGCCGATGATTCGCTTGATCATGTTTTCCGCTGGTTGAATGCGACGTTATTACGGAACCAGCCGATAAACGTCCATCAATGGCGCTTCAATCCGAATCTATACCAAGCGGGTTCGAGTTGCTTGGAATTCGCAGCCCGCAACCAACAGGCAAACGCGGCAGCGATGCAATGTCACGGATACGCTGCGCCACCACGTGCTCAGAATGCGCACACCGCCCTTCCCGTGGACCTCACCGCTCGCCTCCTTATCGTCACCGTAACGGAGCCGATTTTGAGTGTTGGGCGAGCAGCGATTCTGCAGACAATCGTGACCGACGAACAACGCCGCCCGGCGCCAAAATCAGCCCGCCGCAAAGCGGCCGCCTGGATCACGGCCATTGTCGGCAGCTGGTCTGAACCGCCGCCTCGCGAGGGACTCCCCAACCGCAGGCAAGGCGAGCCGCGGCGCTTGGATAACGCCGTGCCCCGCTAGCATGTCATCGACACATGGCGGGCGGTCAGTGCGCCTTATCTCGCGCCGAAACCGGTGATGACCGTCCCGATCGTCTTGGCCAGGATCAGCACATCCAGCGTCGGCGAGAAGTTTTTGATGTAGTAGAAGTCGTACTGCAGCTTGTCCGTGACCTGGTCGATTTCGAACACATGCCCCTGATTGACCTGCGCCCAGCCGGTGATCCCCGGCGGCACGATATGGCGATAGCGATAGAAGGGCAGTTCCTCTTCGTACCAACGCGACAGCGCCTCCGCCTCTGGCCTGGGACCGATCCAGCTCATCTCCCCGCGCAGGATGTTGAGGACCTGGGGCAGTTCATCGATCCGAGTACGCCGCAAATAGCGTCCCAATCGCGTGATGCGTGGATCATTGTCCTGGGTGAAGGCGACCGACCGCTCACCGCCATCATCGCTCACCACCTTCATCGTGCGGAATTTCGTGATCCAGAAAAGTTCGCCGCGATAGCCCACGCGTACTTGGCGAAATAGAGCGGGACCGGCCGAATCCAGCTTGATCGCCACCGCCACGATCAACAGCAGCGGCAGGAAGACAATCCCGAAAATCAACGCAGAAACGAAATCGAATACACGCCTGATGCGCAAATACCCGATGAAGGGAATCAACGAGCCGAAATTGTTCTCGGAAAGCTGTTGAATGTCCGCGCGGCCGGTCAACGATTCGCGCAGTTGCTTGACGTGCAGCACCGGGATGCCGAGCAACGCGCAATCTGCCAGGAACGCTTCCCAATCGTCCGGCAGGTCCGCCCGAAAATCGGCCACAAGGATGTCGAACGGACTGGCGAGTTCCGGCCTTTCCAGCGTCTTGACCTCAAGGTGATCGATCGTGCCGAGTATCGCCACGTCACCGAAGGGAACGACGCCGGCCCGCAAAGGCGGCCCCCGTCCTGCCATGAACTGCGTGATGTAAAGCCACATCAGCGTGACCGACGCCCCGCTGACCAGCAGGACGCGGCTATAGTCGACCCTGAGCAGCAAAAACATTGACAGCGTCAGCGTGTAACTGACCAACACCGACGGGAAGGAGAAAAATACCCCCTGGATGCCCGGATAAAGCGACAGGCTGCGGACGAGATAGACACTGGAGCACGCGGCCAGGACATTGCCTACCAACGACAATTGCGTCGCCTGCGTGGCAAAATAATGGTCGTAAACCCCGGTCAATATGATCGCGGGCAGCACCCCTGACAGCAGCAATACACCGCCGAGCTGTACCCGGAACTTATTCCAAAGGCGTGATCTGGTATAGGCTCGGTTGAGCCGCGGCGTCAGCATGGGTGGTACATACTCAAATACGGGAACCGCCCCGCGCGGCAGCAAGCGATCTGCCGCGCAAAGCTCTGACCCAGGCGAACTTTCTTATTATCGCCGCCGAAATCAGCGAACAAGGCAGATTGCTCGGTTGGTCGGCAAGCCGCGCGTCATGCGTCAGTGTGCCGGCGCCGTAGCACCCGGTACGATCGGTACCGTGGTATCGGCCGATTGCTTGGCGGCCGCCGCCTCACCGATCACCAGTGAGGCGAGTATCAGGAACAGGGGCACCGCGAACGGGATGAGCGGGATCGGGTGGACGAACGAGCCGGCCAGCAGGGCGATACCATAGATCCGCGCCGTGTCGAGCGGAACGGGCGTGTTGGATTTCTTCCTTCTTCCCTTCACCAGGGGAACAATGAAACAGATCAGCAGCAGATAGAAAAGTAGCATGTAATATACGCCAATATTCATCCCGTTTTCGATGAATGATTCGCAGAACTCTTCCTTGCAGCTCTTTTCCGGCTGATAATATTGTACGCCGCTCAGATCCAAGAAGAAGCGCAAGTGCGTTATGATCGACAGGAACTTTACTTCGATGATCGCTTCGAAAAAGCTGCTGAAATAGAAGGCCGCGCTGACCGCACCCAACACCAGCAGCGCGGCGAGCCGATACAGGCGATGATACAGGGCATAGGCTAACGTGCCGATCGGCACGAACATCGCACCGAACAGACTGCCGGTGAGAACCGATAGCACCACCAGCACGCCGGCTTTTACGGTCGGAAACGCCGTTCTCACCGCCCAGGGTATGAACAAAGGCAGAATCATCCCCGCCGACAGGCTATCGTTCGTAATGCCGTTGAAGCGAACGAACACGTCGGAAATCGAGTGCGATGGCATTCGTCCGAAGGCGAAAAACAGGAAAATCTGCAGCGCGAAGCCGCCCGCGAACATTATGAAAAAGAACGTAAGGTCGGACGTCTTGAGCGTCGCGGACGGCTGCGCGAAACACAGGAAAACCGCGAGCACGGCGATCTGGATCGACGAGTTGAGCATGACGAACTCGCCCTCGAGGATCGGCTTCGTCATGAACGTCGACACGATCAGCGCGACGGCTGTCGCCAAGCCGATCAAGGACGGCCGTCGCCGCAATTCCATCGGCATGAACAGAACGAATATCGACCCGATCTGCAGAACGAACTTGGAATAATAGAACCATTCGGGCGCGGACTCGAAATTGGTGCTCGTCCGGTCGTCGCCCCACATCATCAGCGTCGCTACCCAGGAGGGCAGGAAGTAGCCGATCAGGAACAATTTGGTTCTGGACAACATTCTCTCGTGTACCTTGCCACGTCGAATTGAGGTTTACGCAGTCATGGCGTCACGGCCAAACCGAAGCCGGCCATCCGCGGCGTCGGGCCTGCAACGCAAATATCAATCGACCACCGGCAATTGGGCGGACCATATCCGTTGCTGCACGATCCGGACCGCGGCCTTGGCTACCTCAAGTCCTTTCCGCAAGATCAAAAATCGCGGCAGCCGCTTCAATATGCGGGCGGTCGCGGGGATACTTCCATCCGCCGCTTTCATCCGCGTATCGACACAGGCGCGGTAGGTCGCGCGTTCTTCGTCATCTCGGACGAATTGCGACATATAGAGCAATGTGAACGGGCGGATATCGGACTTGACCCGGCTCAACATTGCACTGCGCAGGCCCGGACGCAAATCTAGCGCGCCGATCGCGTCGTCCCAACCCAACGTCGCGATCCGCAGGCGGCGGATGACGCCCGCCTGCGCGAAAGAATCGTTGTCTCCACGCTTGTAAATCAGGGGGCGGTCCAGCACCACGATGGTACTCGGATAGTCGACCAACACCGATATCAGGCGGACCGAATATCGCCAGCACGTACCGTTCGCCGCGACCAGAGCCGGCGCCTTGCGGAATTTTTCGCGCCGCACGATGCAGGCCGAGCAGAATGAGAACAACCCCTCCGACGTGCGGACATTCGACAGATAGTCGATCACGCTGTCGTCATCGACCAGCGTCCTGGTCATCACCCCGGTCGCCGGATCGCGCATGATCGGATAGCTGCGCCGCGGTTGCATGCGGATGTCGCAATGGATGGCGGGCACCAGCAGCAGGTCCGGTGTGCTGCCCGCCAGCAGCTCAGCGACGATCTCAGACCAGCCCGGCATCAGAGTGTCGTCCGCACTCATCGTCCAGATGAAGTCGCCCTGCGCCGCATCCACCGCGAGGTTGAGGTCGGTGTCGATATTGCCGCGCTCGGTCGCTACCATGACCTTCAACGCCGGAAACTTGGTTCGATACGCTTCCAGGACAGCCAGCGTGTCATCGGTCGAGCCGCCGTCGAACACGATGATTTCGATCGGCGAATATCGCTCATTGACGATCGAATCGAGCGTTTCAGGAAGGAACGCGGCAAAATTGAACGTTGGGATGACGAAGGAGATGCTGGGGTTCGACATTGATCAGTTTCCGTTGGCTGCCGCGCCATAGACCAGCGCGCGCACCCGGTCGATAAAGGCTGCTCGACCGAACCGGGCGGCCCCGCGTTTCACGATTTCCGGGTCCCAGGCGATCGAGTCGAACCTGGCGATGGCGCCTGCCAAGGCGTCAGCCGTACGCTCGTTATAGAACAGCGCGTTGGCGTCAGCGCCGCCGCCGTCGACATCCACGAGTATCTCGCGCATTGCGGGCGCTGCGAAGCTGACGACGGGCGTGCCGTGAAACAGCGCCTCGAGCGGCACCAGGCTGTACTCGATCTCCGAGGGAAAGATCAGCGCACGGGCGCCAGCCAGTTCCTGGGCGAGCGCCGCGTCATCGACATAGCCGAGAAACTCCACATTGTCCGAACTGGCTTGGCGGAGCTGGGTCAACTGGCTGCCGGTACCGATAACCTTCAGCCGATGCGGCAGGGGGCGAAAAGCATCGATGACGTACCCGACGTCCTTTTCCGGCTCCAACCGGCTGACAAGGACGAAATAAGGTTCTTCGGACGAGCGGCCCGCGACTGGTGCCGCCATGCCTTGTTCGTTGAACGGCGGCATTAGAATGTCGCTATCCAGTCCGGAGAAATCCAGCAGCGCCCGGCGGGACGTGTCCGAGATCGAAAAGCGCCGGTCGAACTGGCGAAGCCGCCGCCGCTCGATCGGCCGCATGAGCGCCATCGCTGGGTAGAGCATGGCGCGGACGAACCGCGACCGAACGATTTTTTCCGGCTGATAGAGACCGCGGTTCGGATAGTTCGAATAGAGAATGCTCTGCTGGCAATCGAGCCGGGCGAACTTGCCGCAGGTCGACGAATAAACGATCACGACGTCGGCCCGGACGCGTGTCATACTCATCACCAGCGCCGCCAGGGGATAGAGCGCGCTGACCAGGAAGCGGCTGCCAAACAGCCATCCCAGCGGCGGCGATACGATGCGCCGCCCCAGCTTTTCTTCCCAGAACCGCCGGGGGCGCGCATTCAGGGCGTAGAGACGTGCATCGGGAAATGCCTCGACCAGCATCTCGCATACGCGTTCGCCCCCGCCCTGCACCAGGAACTTGTCGTAGATGATGGCAACGGACGTCACACCAAGTCTTTCTTCAACTCGCGAATGTACGGGAATATCGCTTGGCGCTGATTGACGGAAATCAATATCCGCACCTGGACCTGATCAAGCGTTGAGCGGGTTTTTCGAAGAACTCGAAAATCAGATAGGCGAGAACCAACGTGATGCCCACGAAGCTCAGCAGGAATATCGGGCTCGCCAGGGGCATCGCCTGCCCCGCGCTGGCGAACGCCGCCGCAATAGTGACCTGCAGCGGAAAGTGGATCAGGTAGCTCGAATAGGTCATGTTGCCGGCGGCCTCGATCATTGCCCGCGCACGCCCGGCCAGACCGAAGTCGTTCGCACCAGCATAGAGCAACAGCGGCGTGTACGTCGCCCAGAACAGATAGCTGAAATGGCGGATGGCAAACGCATTGCATGCGACCGCCACCAATGGAATTACGACGGCGAGCACAATAGCGGCGATATTGATCAGGCTACGTTGGGTCATGCCCTGCACATGATCCTTAATGATGCACGTAAGCCCGCCGATAAAGAAAAGGCCGAGGCAATCGAATATCGGTGATTCGAGCCTCATCAATTTGGCGACCACCGCAATACCGATCGCCGCGAGACAAACGAGCACCGGCCGCCCGATATAGCGCAGCGCAACGAAGAAAATTATATAGACAAGCACTTCGATGGAGATCGACCAGATCGGCCCATTGAAGCTGTAACTCTGCTGCAGGCCCCAATTGCTTGCCATGAAAATCTGTAGAGCAAAATGATACAGATCATTGTAAACATAAACAAAATAATGGCCAGTTTGCCGAAGATAAATGGCCTGTGGCAAAATGACGAGCAACAGCGTCGCGATATGAAGAGGGTAGAGTCGGGAAAATCGCAGGACAAAGAATTTCTTCGGTGTAATTTGGTGATTTGAAATCGTTTCCCTATATTTCCAAAAAAAAATGAACCCGCTGATGCACCAGAATACGTTCACGCCATAATAGCCTGCCTGATAAAGCGGCCAAAGCAGAGCATATAGCGGTTGATCCGGCACGATATAGCTCGGGCCAGGCTTGTCGCCGATGTAATAGAAATGCTGGTAATGCCAGATCAGCACTGCGCATGCGGACAGGAACCTGATCGCCTCCAGGCCAAGCAGCTTGCCGGGTTCTCTCCGCCAACCAAGGTCGGGGCTGGCGCTCGCATTGTCGTTCATGGATGTTCCTAGCCGATCAGGCGCAGCACCGACATGGTTTCAGCCACGATCAGCATCCCCTAGTTCCGCTGCGATCATCATGTCCACCAGCGCCGGGAAGGTCGTGGTCGGCGCCCAACCTAGATCGGCGTGCGCACGCGTGGGATCCCCGACGATTTGCATTGCTTCGACCGGCCGAAAGAATGCGGGGTCTACGACGACATGGTCGCGATAGTCCAGGCCTACGGCGCCAAATGCTCGGTCGCAGAATTCGGCGACGGTATGCGTTGCGCCCGACGCGACAACATAATCCGACGGGCGCTCCGCCTCAAGCATCAGCGCCATCGCACGGACATAGTCACCGGCAAAGCCCCAGTCGCGCGCTGCGGCCAGATTGCCAAGTGCGAGGGTCGTCTGCCGCCCGGATTTGATCGCAACCGCCGCACGAACGATCTTGGTAGTCACGAAGCCATCACCGCGGCGCGGACTTTCATGGTTGAACAGATACGCCGAGCAACAAAACACCCCGTATTTTTCGCGGTACAGCTTGACCGCATTGTCTGCCAGAATTTTGGCCGCGCCATAGACGCTGCGTGGAACGAACGGCGTATTCTCCGACTGCGGGGAGATGCCAGATCCCGCGAATACCTCGCTACTCGATGCCTGACAGAACCGGATGGACGGATCGATCGACCGAATCGCCTCGAGCATCCGCACGACGGCAACACCATTGATATCGACAACGCGTTCCGGATCGCGGTCCATATATTGGCCCGAACTGAACGCGGCAAAATTGTAGATCTCGGTCGGGCGGTGATCGGTGAGCAGCGCGACGAACCGCTCCTTGTCGATCAAGTCCCATTCGACGATCGTAACCTGTTCGGCCAGAGCGGGCGGCATCTGGGACGCTGCACCTGCTACGTCGCGGGTCGTGCCGACAACCGTCACTCCCCTGCCCACCAGATACTCGGCGAGATAGGATGCGTCCTGGCCGGTGATTCCGGTAATCAACGCCGTTCGGATTTCGTTCTGTACCACTCGCCCGGCTATCCTCGTTACGCAGTGGCGTTGGCGCCGGCGCCATTGCGACCGAAGGCGCTTCGCCTGAGATGATTGTACAGGGTGCGCGTGTCCGTCCTGACCAGCGTTATCGCGAGGACGGCCACGATCGCCGCGACGCTGGCGACGAGAAGCCGAACGACCGGCGCGTCCGTCATCAGTGCGGCGAGGTAACGACCACCGGCAACGACAGCGATGCCACCCAAAACCGGCGGGACCAGGTCGACAAACAACCAGCGGAATGCCAGTCCCTTTAGGATGAACCGATGGGTAATCGTCACGCCGACGACGAAATACAGGCTCTGTTGCGCGATCCAGCCGATCGCCCCCCCGACGATCCCGTAGCGGCTCGCCAGCATGAGCGTCGCCGGCACCATGACGGCAATCAGCAGCAGATTGATGTAGAGCGCCAGCCGCTCATGTGCCGTCGCCAGCTGGACGGTATAGGGAAAATGCATGATCCCGTTCAGCGTTGAACCGACGATCAGCAATCGCACGATCGGTGCCGTGGCCGCAGCCAGACTGGCATTCCCGGTCCACACGAACAACAGATCGTACGCATAGAAAACCGCTGAGGCGGACACCGGGATCAGCCCACACATCAGCACGCGAGTCCCCAGCCGGTAAAATGCGACGAGCTCGTCGGTTTTTCCGGCGGCTGCGAGACCGCTCATGCGCGGATAGATGACGTTGAAGGTCGGGATCAGCAGGATGACCAGCGCGCTGGCGATCATCCCGGCCAGCGAATAGCGCCCAAAATCCGCCAGCGGAGCAAACCCGCTGACCACCAATTTATCGAGCTGCGACAGCAACAGGCCGCTCACCGCCACCCCGGATATCATCACAGACTGGATCAGCAACGCGCGCAGCAGATCCGCGTCGATCCGCTGCGCCGATCGCGTGCCGAGTTCGCGCCACGCCGAATGCCGCATCCACAGCAAGTTCACGAGCGAACACGCCACCTGCCAGCCGAAATAGGTCCATAGTGTCGGCGACACCGCATAGAGCAGGACGATCGCGCCGACATTGCTGATCGTCGTCATCGTTGCGGTGATCTGGTAAGACACGCGCGATCGTTGCAAACCGACCAGCGCCCCTTGAAACAGCCCGATCGGCCATCGCACCGCGGCAATGACACCCATCAGCCGGATCGACCATTCGACGACGTGGCTGTCGATTGCGCTCGCCCCCAGCCAGCGGTGGGCGATAAACGGCGCGGCCACGAACACCGTAGCGCCGATCAGCAGCGCGACACCGCCATAGATCGCCTGAAGCGAATGGATCATCCGGTTGACCCGGCTCAGGTCGTCCAACGCCACGCCGCGCGCAACCTCCCGATTGACGGTCGCTCCCAACCCAAGGTCAAGGATGCTGATCGCGGCCTGCATCGTCGCATAGAAGCCGATCAGGCCATACGATTCGATGCCGAGCAATTGCACGTACCATCGGATCGCTATTATACCGATGATCGCACTCCAGGCGGTGGATAACACGCCGATCAGCAGATTGGCGCTGATCCCGGATCTGGAGCGCGTAACGTCCATCGGATCAAAGCTGCACGACCTCGAAATTCGGCAACGGAAACACCAGCTTTCGGCCCTTCAGCGACGGCAATTGCTCGAAGAACGGGCGGAAATGCCACGGCAGCACGAACAGATAGTCGGGGTTGAGCGCCAACACCTCGGCTTCCGACATCAGCGGGATCAGCGACCCCGGCGTGAAGCTGCCGAACTTGTCCTCGTTGACCTCGCCGATCGCCGTGATGTGGCTGTCGTTGATGCCATATTCCTGCAACAGCACATTACCCTTGGTCGATGCGCCCAGGCCATAGACTGTCTCGCCGGCCGCCTTGGCCTGTTCGAAGAACGCCATGGTCGCCTTGCGTGAGACTTCGACCCGTTCCTTGAACGCTTCGTATACCGCGTCGCCATCCAGCCCCAGCGCATCCTCATCGGCGCGGATGGCGTTCAAGGCGGCCTCGTTCGGCTGACGCTTGCTGTTCTGCTTGGCGGCGACGATCGAGAAACTGCCGCCATTGATGTCGTTGAACTCCACATCGATGACTTTCAGCCCCGCCTCGCGCGCGATCCATTCGATCTGCTTCAGCGCGTAGAATTCGAGATGTTCGTGACAGATCGTATCGAACGAATTGGCGCGCAGCATCGCAGGCAGATAGCTCTGCTCGAACACCCAGACGCCGTCGTCGTGCAGAGCGCCGGCGACTTCCCGGGCAAACTGCGCCGGGTCCTCGAGGTCGTAGAACATCGAGAAGGAGGTGACGACCTTCGCCTTCTGTCCGTTCAGCGGACCGTGGATGGCGGCGGCTGAAAAGAAGTCCGGAACGAGCGTGATGTTGTCCGTATAATATTCGCGAAACTTGGTGCCGGTCGGATCGACCCCAAACAGCTGATAGCCATTGTCCGGATAGGCCCGGAGCGACGTCGCGTCGTTACTGCCTATATCGATGATCACGTCGCCGGGCTGCAGGATGCCCATATCGACGATTTTCTGGATCTTGCCCTGCAGGTGCTTGACCATCGACGAGTTCAGGCCGGAGCGATAACCGTAGTTTTCACCATACATCTGCGACACGTCGTAAGACTGCCGCAACTGGACCAGTCCACAGCCATTTTCCACCGAACAGCGGATGAGTTCGACGGGACCTGCATCGACCTTCTGATCTCGGGTCTTTGGGAAAACCCCGGTCAGGACTTGATTGCCCAGATCCATCACGGACGTGAACTCGGTTCCGCCGCACAACCGGCACGCCGATGCTTCAGTGAACATTGAAATTACCTCAAGCTTAGAATTTTACAGCAATCGTCAGGCAGAGGCGCGCCGGCGCTATTCGTGCTGGCGCAGGACCTTGTAACCCTTGTTGATGATGAGCGCGTTCTTCTCGGCACCGACAAGGTCCTCGCGGACCATTTCCTTGACCAGGTCCTCGAAGCTAATCTTCGGCACCCAGCCCAGCTTCTCGCGGGCCTTGGTGGCGTCACCGAGCAGCGTTTCAACCTCAGTCGGGCGAAAATACCGCGGGTCGACGGCGACGATGCACTTGCCGCCGGCATCATAGCCCTTTTCGTCGACGCCCTCGCCACGCCACTCGATCGACATGCCCAGTTCCTCGGCGGCGATCTCAATGAACTGGCGCACGCTGTACTGAACGCCCGTCGCGATGACGAAGTCCTCGGGTGTTTCCTGCTGAAGCATCAGCCACTGCATCTCGACATAGTCCTTGGCGTGACCCCAGTCGCGCTTGGCGTCGATATTGCCCATGTACAGGCAATCCTGCAGGCCCAGCTTGATCCGCGCGAGCGCGCGCGTGATCTTGCGCGTGACGAAAGTCTCCCCGCGCAACGGACTCTCATGGTTGAACAGGACGCCGTTGCACCCATAGATCCCATAGGCTTCGCGATAATTGACCGTGATCCAGTACGCGTACAGTTTTGCCACGGCATAGGGGCTTCGCGGATAGAATGGCGTCGTCTCCCGCTGCGGCACTTCCTGGACGAGGCCGTAAAGTTCCGACGTGCTGGCCTGATAGAACCGCGTCTTGCCGGACAGACCCAGCAACCGAATGGCCTCGAGCAGCCGGAGCGCGCCAAGGGCATCCGTATTCGCCGTATATTCGGGCTCTTCGAAGCTGACCGCGACGTGCGACTGAGCCGCGAGATTATAGATTTCGTCGGGCTGGATTTCCTGAATGATGCGGATCAGGCTGGTGCTGTCCGTCATGTCGCCATGGTGGAGAAACAGCTTCGCGCCCGACGTATGAATGTCGTGATACAGATGATCGATACGATCGGTATTGAACAGCGAGGTCCGGCGCCGGATGCCGTGCACCTCGTATCCCTTTTCGAGCAGAAATTCAGCGAGATACGCGCCGTCCTGCCCCGTAATCCCTGTGATGATGGCCTTCTTCATGAATTCTCGCATACAGATGAAAAAAGACCCTCGAAGGGCCGTAGATGTCGGGGTTGGCTGTCATGCCGCGCGCGGCGGGGTAGCGACAAACGATCGGCTTGAAAAGACCGGGGTTAACTTTGAAATGTTCGCCGGACAACGCCGGAATAGCGCCTTCATTCGATCAGGCGGCGAGTACCTGTGACGCTCGAAAATGGTCGAGTGTGCGGTCGAAAATACTTGTCAGCGGCACTTGCGCGGGATGCTTTCCGGCGGTTTCCGCCGTATCGATCAGATAGCCGATGCCATCGTGCTCACCATTCTTGATCGCTACGAACGCACACTTCGACCGCAGGTCAGCAAAGGTGCGCACGCCGTCGTCGGTCGATATACGATAGCCCAGCGACGGCGGAATATCCTGCGGATAGCGAAGCAGCACGAACAAGCTTTCGCCGCGATTATCGACCTCGAACAACGCGTCGCCGTCGTCGGCGGTTACGGCGCATAGCATGCGCTCCGCCTCTGCCGCCTGGCCAGTATCGGCGCAGAAGACGACGAAATCACGCGACATCCGCGGTTCGACGCGCGCGAACGGGATCGCGAGTTCGCGCAAAAACCCCTCATGATCCTTCAGCCTCCAGTAAAACAGCAATTCGGGATACGGTATCTGGTGCAACCCGGTCGCGATCAGCAGGCGATGGTCGGGAAACAGCCGCGCGACCTGCCCGACCACGCGATCGTATAGCTCATAGACGCGCAGGATCGGATCGTCATTGTCGGCGTACCAGTCCGGGTTGCTGTGATCGCCCTGATAAGCGTCGGCGTCGAACATATGGTGATGCTGGATATGGGCGGCGGCGTTGAGGAACAGCGACGCGAAATCCGGTCGCGACTGGCTGGTCTCGCGAATGAAGACGTCGGCGAGTAACAGATCGAGCAACAGCGCCCGCGCCCAGCTCTTGCGCAGCGCTTGTGCGCTGATCGATGCATACAGAGCGTAGTTGCGCGGATGAGCGAACCGCATGAGGCCGGCGCCAAGCCAGGCGAACGATGCTTTGTCGATCCGCGCCTGCGCATTGTCGTTCACGATTTGCGCGATCGCTTCATAGAGGCGATGGATCAGCGGCGACCCGACGATCTCGCTGCGCGTCCATGGATCGGGAACGAAAAAGGCAGGATGTTTGCACGCATTACGCGCGTTCATGGGGCTGATGGCGCCGACGTTGCATCCTTCGGCCTCCAGTATCTCCCAGATCTGTCGCAGATCGGGCCGTTCGAGGATATCGCCCAGCCGGAACACGCCATGCTGGGCAAGGGATTGGCCGGTATGGGCGCTGACCCACTGGATCCACGGCTCCAAATCCTCGTAGGCCTTTTCGGAACTCGTTTCGATCAGCCCGTGGGTGCGGATCAGCCTGTCCAGCGCGGGCAATTTACCTTGCGCGCAATATGCTTTGACGAACTCGAAATTGACCTCGTTCAACTCCAGCTGCAAAATCTGTTGCAAGGTCACAATCCCAATTGCCGTCGGCGCTCGGCCGGTCGATGCAGTATCCGATTGCGTCGCGCCTCCGCAACCCTTCAACCGTCCGGTCGGCCCCTAGAACCATGTGTTTTTGCCTGAAAAGCGCGGCATTTCACAGTGCGCTGCTTTCCCGTTCAAACGCCGTGCGCTAGGCGACAGCATGACCGAAACTCCGCCCCTTACCAGCCGCCGCGCCATCCTTCGGGCCTCCGCGCTAGGCATTGCGGGAGCCACTGCGCCAGCCGCCGCGTCACCCACGGACGCGGTGGATGCACTCGTCGGCCTTCAGGTCGTCAAGGATCGGATCGCCCTTGCAGCATATCGCCAGACGGCGTCCGGAACGCGAGCCATCCTGGGCGAGCATCTCCGTCGCGGCGTATTCACGGCCAAGCGCAGAGCGGACTATACGGCATGGCTGGCCGCCGATCCCCATCAGGCTTTTTGTATCATCTCGACGGTCGATCCGAATGTAGTGTGGGTGCGCGATTTCAGCGGCTCCGCCTCCCTCGACTGGAGCGGCGCGCAGGGCGATGGTGTTACCGACGACGCGCCGTTCATCAACGCGATGCTGCAAAACCCGTTCGTCAGCTGCTTCCGGATCGAGGATGGGCGCAAACACCTCGTCTCCGAACCGATCAAGATACGACGAGCGATAACGCTGACCGGGGCCGGCATGCAGAACAGCCTGCTGATTGCCAAAGCACCGATCGATGTGATCGAGGTGGCGTTGCCATCGGCATCGGAAAACGGGCTGCGGCTTGCCGATTTCGGGATCACGAACTTGGTGAAAGCGGAACAGCTGACGGCCGGTAGCGGGATCAGTTTGAACCGGACATACCTTGCCACGGTATCGAACATCAGCATTACCGGTGGCTGGGATGGCCTGAGCGCCGTTGCGTCGGGGCTGGTCAATATAGACGGCCTGCTCGTCAAGGGGTGCAGGAATGCCGGCTTGCTGTTCAACGGCGGCCATAATTTCGATCTGCGCGTGTCGAGGTTCACGCTGTCCGACTGCAACTACGCCATTCGCCTGCAGGACATGTGTGACGAACTGATATTCACCGATGGCGTATGCAGCGTTTCGCGATGCGCGCTCTATGCCGACGCGACCAGCAATACGGTCAACGGGCGTCCGGAATTTTGCCGATTTTCACGGGTATCTTTCGATAGTTGCGACCGAGGTCTCGACCTCGCCAACTGCGCCGACTTCGTTTTCGACGCCTGTTTCGTGTCGTGCCGCCCCAATCACGGCGCGGAATTGGGCATTCGTGGTCCCGTGGAGAACATCCAATTCATCGCGACAACCTTCTTCTTCAACGGCAAGAGTGCAGCCGTCGTCGGCCCCCAAGCCGCCGAAACAGATTTCCTGGCGTGCAAGTTCGTCAGCAACGGCACCACCAAACCCAATGCCTATGACACTCTGACATTCGCCGCGGGATGTGGCACCTTCTCCCTGTCCCAAAACCGCTTCAAGCCGGGATGGAACGTGGCGGGCACGCCGCGCTATCAGGTCCGGATCGAAAACGGCGGAGCGGGCAACTATTCGCTGATCGGAAACCACTTTTCTCAAGGCGGGACGGGCGCCTTGCTGGAAGAACGCCGGGGAGCGGATCGGGTACTCATCGGCAACATCGGGATCTGATCCGGAACATCTCTGGATTTGGATTTGCCAGGGCCGCACGCTCGGTTAAGTGGCCGCAATGACCACCGGCCGTGACCTCCTACTCTACAACAGCCTAACCCGATCGCTCGAACCGTTCGAGCCGATCGATCCGACGAACGTGCGGATCTATTCGTGCGGGCCGACGGTCTATAACTACGCGCATATCGGCAATCTCCGCGCCTATGTCTTTACCGACACTCTGAGCCGCATGCTGTCGTGGAAGGGCTATCCCCTTACACACGTCATCAATATCACCGATGTCGGCCACCTCACCTCCGATGCAGACGCGGGGGACGACAAGATGGAGGCGGCGGCCAAGGCGTCGGCCAAGAGCATCTGGGACATCGCGGCGCATTACACTGCGGCGTTCAAGCAGAACCTCAGGGACCTCAACATCCGCGAGCCGTCGCGCTGGTCGGTCGCGACCGATCATATCGCGGAGATGATCGCATTCGGCGAGAAGATCGCAACAAAGCATTGCTACCAATTGGAGTCCGGTCTTTATTTCGACGTCTCGACCGTGCCCGATTACGGCAAGCTGGCGGGCAATCAGGACGATGTGCGCGAAGGCCGGATCGAAACGGTCGAGGGCAAGCACCACCCCCAGGACTTCGCGATCTGGCGCGCCTCGCCGCCCGGCGAGCAACGCCAGATGGAATGGGACAGCCCCTGGGGCAAGGGCGCCCCGGGTTGGCATCTCGAATGCTCGGTGATGAGCGAGAAATATCTCGGCTCGCCGTTCGACATCCACACCGGCGGGATCGACCACCGCGAGATCCATCACCCCAACGAGATCGCGCAGAATCAGGCGTTCTGCGACTGCCCAGAAGAGCCTGGATTCACCGGCGCGCGCTGGTGGATGCACAACAATTTCCTAGTCGAACGCAGCGGCAAGATGTCGAAGTCGTCGGGCGATTTCCGCACGCTCCAGACACTGATCGACGCGGGCGTGCATCCCCTCGCCTATCGCCTGATGTGCCTCCAGGCCCATTACCGGTCGGAACTAGAGTTTTCGGAGGAGAATCTCGCGGCGGCACTCACGCGGCTGAAGCGATTGGCGATCACCCTGGAGCAGCTGCGCGATCGGCCGGAGGCGCCATCGGCCGCGACGGCCGCGCCCTATCGCGAGCGGCTGGATGAGGCGGTGTCGGACGACCTCAACACCGCCAAGGCGCTGGTAGCGCTCGACGAGATGCTGGCCGACAAGAAGATTTCGCCCGCCGATCGCCTCGCGGCGCTCGAGGATTTCGACGCCGTGCTCGGCCTCGGCCTTGCCTCCCTCAAGCGCGAGGACCTGCGAGTCCGTCCCTCCGGCGCGATGCTGACCGAGGTCGACGTCGCCGCGCACCTGACAGAACGGCGCGAAGCGCGCGCCGCCAAGGACTTCGCCCGCTCCGACGCGATCCGCGACGACCTCGCCGCCGCCGGTGTCGAAGTGATGGACGGCGACCCGCTGGGATGGGATTGGAAGCCCGCCCTATGATGCGATTCGGAGAGTAAGATGCGCGGACACGTGCTCGGGGTCGACACTGCAACCGGCGATGGCCAGATTTCCGGCGAGGATGGCCAGCGCTACGTCTTCAGGCCGGGGGATTGGGCCGACCGCGTCGGGCCGTCGGTCGGCGCGCAGATCGATTTCGAGGTTGAGGGGCGTCAAGCGCGCCGCATCTATCGCCAGCCCGGCACCTATAGCGCGACGCCGCCTGCCGCGCGATCCGACCGTAACAAGATCGTCGCTGCTTTGCTCGCCTTCTTCCTCGGCGTGTTTGGCGTGCATCGCTTCTATCTCGGTCGCACCGGATCGGGCGTCGTCATGCTGGTCCTGACCCTCACGCTGGTCGGCGCGTTCTTCAGCGCGGTTTGGGCGTTCGTCGATTTCATCCGTTACCTGGTGATGTCCGACGCCGAATTCTCGGCTCGGTATCAGCGCGCGTGAAGGCGCTCCTTCCCGCGCTCGCACGGCCGCTGATCGAGCAGCGCTTGCCCGCCGGGATAGAGACGGCGTGGTTCGCCTCCCCCGCCGAGGCCAACGCGATGATCGCCGACGCCGACATCGCCTGGGTCGACATGCAGCCGACCTCGCTGACCGCCGAAGCGATACGGCATGGCGAGCGACTGAAATGGGTGTCGACCATCTATGCCGGTCTCGACGCCTTCCCGCTCGACCTACTCAAGGAACGTGGCGCGATTCTGACCAATGGCGTCGGTATCAACGCACTCGCGGTCGCCGAATATGCCGTGATGGGTGTGCTCGTAGCGTCCAAACGCTTCGACGAGGTCGTGCGCGCACATGACCGCCACGAATGGCCAAAGGACGCGCCGGGCAAGGTCGAACTGTTCGAAACCAGTGCGCTGATCGTCGGGATGGGCGCGATCGGCACGCTGATCGCCGAGCGGCTGGCGGCGTTCGGCGTCACGGTGACGGGCGTCACCCGGTCGGGCCGCGACGGCACGCTGACGCCCGATCAGTGGCAAGCGAAGCTGGGCGAATTCGACTGGGTGATCCTCGCCGCGCCCTCGACCGACGCGACCAAGGCGATGATCGGTGCAGCCGAGCTCGACGCGATGAAGCCGGGCGCGTGGCTGATCAACATCGCGCGCGGCGACATGATCGACGAGGCGGCATTGCTCGACGCGCTCCACGGCCGCAAGATCGGCGGTGCCTTCCTCGACCCGACCAGCCCGGAGCCACTGCTGCCCGACCATCCGCTTTGGTCCGCGCCCAATTGCATGATCACGATGCACCTGTCGGGCCGCAGCCAGACCAAGATGTTCCCCCGCGCCGCCGCCCTGTTCCTGCGCAACATCGACGCTTTTGTGAACGGACAGCCGATGGAGAATGTGGTCGATCTGGAGGCGGGCTACTAACCCCGGTGCATCCCCAACGCGCGGGTATCGACCACCGCGTCGATCAGCGCTTCGTCGCGCGGAACATAGCCGTCGATCATCAGCACCGCGAGACCGTGGACCAGCGCCCAGGCTCTCATCGCGATCGTCTTGATCGTGTCGGGACTGGCCCCCTTTCCCGCCAGCTTGCGAGCATAGGCGCGGAGCAGTTTGGCGGCCTGATCGTCGCTTTGATCGCGGTCGAAGTCGAACAGTTCGCCATCGCCGGGAATCGAGGTCATCAACCGGAATAACGCCGGATGGTCGAGCGCGAAGCGGACGTAGGTGCGCCCCATCGCCTGGAATTCGTCGAATACGTTGTTCATCCCGATCGCGGCAGCGCGCTGAGCCTCGCCGAGGCGGTCATAGGCCGCCAGCGCCAGCGCCTCGCGCAACGCCTCCTTGTCGGGGAAATGCCGATAGACCGCGGTCGCGCTGACCCCCACCGCCCGCGCCAGTGCGCGCAGCGACAGGTCGGCGTCGTCCTGCTCTTCGAGCATCCGCAACCCTTTGGCGATCAACGCCGCCCGCAGGTCGCCGTGGTGATAGCCCGATTTCTCGACCTTCGAATCTTTCATGTTGACACTGTTACCATGTCGGATATGTTTACGCCATAAACTTCGAGTCGGAGACCAGTCATGGCAAGCGTGATCGAAAATGCAATCCGCGGCAGCGTCACCAAGGGGATCGAGGTAATCTCCGAATTCAATCGCAAGCGGATGCCCGACACCGACCATCCCTTCCTGACCGGCATTCACAAGCCGATGGAGCGTGAACTGACGCTGGAGAACCTGCCGATCACCGGCGCGATCCCCGCCGAACTCGATGGCCGTTATCTTCGCATCGGTCCCAACCCCGCCGCGCCGGACGCCAAGGGTTATCACTGGTTCACCGGCGACGGCATGGTCCACGGCATCGCGCTGAAGCAAGGCAAGGCCTTATGGTACCGCAACCGCTGGATTCGCTCTAAGCGCGTCGAGGCAGAGACCGGGATGCCCGCCGCGCCGGGACCGCGCCATGGCGGGTTCGATACGGTCAACACCAACGTGATCGGCATCGGCGGGCGCACCTGGGCGCTGGTCGAGGCCGGATCGTATCCGGTCGAACTGTCGGAGACGCTCGACGAACAGACCTATAATCCGTTCGACGATACGCTCGTGGGCAGCTTCACTGCGCACCCGCACCTCGACCCGCTGACCGGCGAGAACCACGCGATCTGCTATGAAGCGACCGTCCCGGACGAGGTCCGTCACGTCGTCATCGACGCAAGCGGCAAGGTGACGCGCGAGGTCGCGATCCCGGTCAAGCATGGTCCATCGATCCATGATTGCGCAATCACAGCACGTTACGCGCTGATCCTCGATTTGCCTGTGACCTTTTCGATGAAGGCGCTGATCGGCGGGCACAGCTTCCCCTATAGCTGGAACCCCGAGCATCAGGCGCGTGTCGGGCTGCTGCCGCGCAACGGCGGGACGGAGGACGTGGTGTGGGTCGATTGCCCCCAAGTCTATATCTTCCACGTCGCCAATGCGTTCGACATGGCAGACGGGCGCGTGGTGCTCGATGCGTGCGTCTACGATACGATGTTCGCCGAAATGAATGGCGGCCCCAGCGGCAAGTCGCTCGGGCTGGAGCGTTGGATCATCGACCCGGCAACGAAGACGATCGAGCGCAGGACGATCGACGCGACGCCGCAGGAGTTTCCCCGCCCCGACGAGCGCTTCTTCGGCCAGCCTTATCACTACGCCTATACGATGGGGCTCCCTGAGGGCGACTTCGCGATCGGCGAGACGAGGCTCTACAAGCACGATCTGGCGGAAGGCACGAAGCAGACGCACGATTTCGGCCCCGGCCGCTATCCCGGCGAGTTCGTGTTCGTACCCCGCAGTGATGACGCACCGGAGGGCGATGGCTGGCTGGTCGGGCTGGTGGTCGACCTGTCCAACGAGACCACCGACCTTGCGATCATCGACGCGCGGGATTTCGAGGGCGCACCGGTCGCCAGCATCCGCATACCCCATCGCGTGCCGCCGGGGTTCCACGGCAATTGGGTTGCGAACGGCTGATTTACCCTGAACTTGTGGTGCGCCCGTGTCGGAGTAATTAGGGAGTTGCATCATTTACCCTATCAGGGTAACGGCGCGGCATGACGACGACACTGGCAGGCGCCAAAATCCGCCGTTTCCGCGAGGAACGCTCCCTCACCCGCGCTGCATTCGGCGCGTGGTACGAAACCGCCGGCAGCACGGTGCAGGGCTGGGAGGAAGACGGCAAGCGCGCCTCGGCCAAGGTGCTCAACCAGATCGCCGCGAACGGCATCGCGCATCACGCCGACTGGTACGTCCCAGCCCCCGTTTCCGGCGGGTCGGCCGCCGAATGGACCCCGGCAAGCTGGAAGGATCACGAAGCGCGCCAGCTGCCCAACTATCCCGACGCAGCGGCGCTTGAGGCCGCAACGGCGCAACTGACTTCCTACCCCCCGCTCGTCTTCGCGGGCGAAGCGCGAAACCTGACCGCCGACCTCGCGCGCGTCGCGGAAGGCAAGGCGTTTCTTCTCCAGGGCGGCGATTGCGCGGAAAGCTTCGCAGAGTTCCATCCGAACAACATCCGCGACACCTTCCGCGTGATCCTCCAGATGGCGGTCGTGCTAACCCATGCGTCGAAGCTGCCGGTCGTGAAGGTCGGTCGCATGGCGGGCCAGTTCGCCAAGCCGCGCAGTGCGGACACCGAGACGATCGACGGCGTCGAGCTGCCGTCATACCGCGGTGACAATGTCAACGACATCGCCTTCACGCCAGAAGCGCGCATCCCCGATCCGCAGCGCATGGTGCAGGGCTATAGCCAAAGCGCGGCGACGCTGAACTTGCTCCGGGCCTTCTCGCAGGGCGGCTATGCCAACCTGCACCAGGTTCATCGCTGGACGCACGATTTCCTGGGCAGCAGCCCCTGGGCGAAGAAATATGCCGAGACCGCCGACCGCATCGGCGAGGCGCTCGACTTCATGGAGGCGTGCGGAATCAGTCCCGACACCGTGCCGCAACTGTCGCAGACCACCTTCTACACCAGCCATGAGGCGCTGCTACTCCCCTACGAGCAGGCGCTGACCCGGCAGGACAGCCTGACCGGCGACTGGTACGACACGTCCGCGCACATGCTGTGGATCGGCGACCGTACTCGGTTCGACGGATCGGCGCATGTCGAATTCCTGCGCGGCATCGGCAATCCGATCGGGCTGAAATGCGGGCCGAGCCTCGAACCCGACATGCTGCTTCGTCTGCTCGACACGCTCAACCCCGGCCGCATCCCCGGCCGCATGACGCTGATCACTCGGTACGGCCACGACAAGATCGAGTCCGGGCTGCCCAAGCTGGTCCGCGCGGTGAAGCGCGAGGGGCACCCGGTGGTGTGGAGCTGCGACCCGATGCACGGCAACGTCGTGAAGGCCGCCAACGGCTACAAGACACGCCCGTTCGATTGCATTCTCACCGAAGTGCGCGGATTCTTCGCGGTGCATCGCGCCGAAGGCACCTTCGCGGGCGGCATCCATGCGGAGATGACCGGGCAGAACGTGACGGAATGCACCGGCGGCGCGGTCGATGTGACCGAACAGAGCCTGGCCGATCGCTACCACACGCATTGCGACCCCCGGTTAAACGCCGGGCAAAGCCTCGAACTCGCGTTCCTGCTGGCTGAGATGCTCAACGACGAGCTGCGTCAGCGGCGCGCCGAAGCGGCTTAGGTCGCGGCCGGTACTTCCCTTCATCCCACCACGCTTCGGCCGCAAAGATGTTCATCATCGGTATAGTGAGTGTTGACATCGCCAGCGTTCTGACGATGTTGTCTCGCTGAAGCCGGCAGAGAATCCGGCGTGCAGACGGGAGCAGGAAGTGACAGCGCAAGCCGCGCCTTCGGGCATCGATACTAGCGGCGGGTCCGCTCCCCTGCCCAAGGGCGCGCGCACGGTTCTGATCACGCTCTGCGCGGTCTATGTCCTCAATTTCCTCGACCGCTCGCTGCTCGGCACGCTCGCCAAGCCGATCCAGGAATCGCTGCAGATCGACGATGCCGCGCTCGGCAGGCTCGGCGGGCTGTACTTCGCGCTGTTCTATTGCCTGATCGCGGTGCCGGTGGGCTGGTTCGCCGACCGCACCAACCGCGTCAACGTGCTGGTGCTGGCCTGCGCGATCTGGAGCGGAGCGACGATGGCCTGCGGGTTCGCCGCCAATTATCCGCAGCTCGCGATCGCGCGCATGACGGTTGGGTTCGGCGAGGCGGGCGGCGTGCCGCCTTCCTATGCGATCATCGCCGATACGATTCCGCCGGGGCGGCGCGGCTTCGCGTTCGGTATCTACAATCTGGGCCCGGTTATCGGCGCCGCGCTCGGCGTCGCGTTCGGCGCGTCGATCGCCGCCGCGTTCAACTGGCGCTGGGCGTTCATCACGATCGGCGCGGTCGGCGTGATCGCCGCGGTCATCGTCCGCCTGCTCATCAGCGAACCGCCGCGCGGGCGCTATGACACCAACCATGACACCGCCGCCAAAGCTCCGTTTTGGCCGACGGTTTGGATGTTCGTCACCAACCCGGTCCTGATGCTGATGGCGCTGGGCAGTGGCGCTACGCAGTTCGTGACCTATGGCCTCGGCAATTTCGCCGCTCTGTTCCTGGGCCGCGAGAAAGGCATGTCGCTCGGGCAGATCGCGATCTGGTACTCGCTCGTCATCCTGATCGGCATGGGCGGCAGCATGCTGGCATCGGGCCGCGTGATCGACCGGCGGACCACCGTGACGAAATCGGCCTATGCGAGCGTGCCCGCGATGGCCCTGGTGCTCGCGATCCCGCTCTATCTGGCGTTCGTCTGGGCGCCGTCCTGGCCGCTGGCGCTGTGTTTCCTGACCGGGGTCAATTTCTTCAATTACTTCTATCTCTCTTCGGCGGTGGCGCTGGTGCAGGAGGAAGTGCGGCCCGACCAACGCGTCCTGTCGAGTGCGCTGCTGCTGCTGTTCATGAACTTCATCGGGCTCGGCCTGGGGCCGACCTGGGTCGGCTGGATCAGCAGCCATTTCGCGGCACAAGGCGTCGCCCACTCGCTGCAGGCGGCGCTCTACACGCTGACACCCTTCTACCTGCTCGCCATTCTGTTGTTCGCCTGGCTCGCCGGCCTGCTGCGCCGTGAAAGGAGTATCGCGCCATGATCGCCCGCCTAATCGCATTGCTCGGGGTTGCTTCGCTGAGCCTTGCCGCGGCCGAACCGAAGCCGGTGGTGCACGCCCCCGCCGGCGCGGTCGCGGGCACGACCGATGGCGACATCCACGTGTTCAAGGGCATTCCCTATGCCCAGCCGCCGGTCGGCGCTTTACGCTGGCGCGCGCCGCTGCCCCTTCCCGTCTGGCAAGGCACGCGCGATGCCGCCGATTTCGGCCCCGCATGCGTCCAGAACCAGGCGCCCAAGCCAATCTCGGTCTATTCCCCCGCCGCGCCGATGCCGATGAGTGAGGATTGCCTGACGCTCAACATCTGGACGCCCGCCAATGCGAAGGACGCGCCGGTGTTCGTGTGGATTCACGGCGGGGCGCTGTCGGGCGGGTCGAGCCGCGAGCCGCTCTACGACGGCAAGAAACTGGCGGAGCGCGGCATCATCGTGGTGTCGATCAACTACCGGCTCGGCGTGCTCGGCTTTCTCGCGCATCCCGGACTCAGCGCCGAATCACCCCAGCACGTGTCCGGCAATTACGGCCTGCTCGACCAGATCGCCGCGCTGACCTGGGTCAAGCGCAACATCGCCGCATTCGGCGGCGACACCGGCAACGTCACGATCGCGGGGGAGTCGGCCGGGGGCTTGAGCGTCATGTATCTGATGGCGTCGCCATATGCGCGCGGCCTGTTCGCCAAGGCGATCGCGCAGAGTGCCTATATGGTCTCGATGCCCGAACTGAAGCGCGCGCGTGGCGACCAGATTGCCGCGGAAGCGACCGGCACGATGCTCGCCGGCGGGCTGCAAGCGCCCGACATCGCGACGTTGCGCGGGATGAAGGCCGACCAGTTGACGCTCGCCGCGACCAAGCTCGGCTACGCACCCTGGATCACCATCGACGGCAAGCTGATACCCGAACAGCTCGTCGCGACCTTCGATCAGGGCAAGCAGGCCCCCGTGCCGTTGCTTGCCGGGTTCAACAGCGGGGAAATCCGCTCGCTGATGGTCCTCGCACCTAAAACGCCCGACAGCGCCGCCAAATATGAAGCGACGATCCGCGAGCGTTACGGCGACCTCGCCGACTCCTTCCTGCGGCTGTATCCGGCGAGCGACATGAAGGAGAGCATCCTCGCCGCTACGCGCGACGCGCTCTACGGTTGGACGGCGCAGCGCCTCGTCACCAAACAGGCGGCGTTGGGCCAGCCCGCCTATCTCTATTTTTGGGACCATGGCTATCCGGCGGAAGACCAGGCGGGGCTGCACGCCTTCCACGCCAGCGAACTGCCCTATACGTTCGACAATACCGACAACACGCCACCGCTTTGGCCGAAAATTCCGGCAACCGCCGCCGAGGCTGCGCTGGCCGATACCATGGCAGATTACTGGGCCAGTTTCGCGCGTACCGGGCGGCCGGAGGCCGCGAACGCGCCAGTCTGGCCCGCGTTCGGCGCGGCGGGGGGATACATGCTGTTCGCTGACGCACCGAAACCGAGCGCCAACGTGTTCCCCGGCATGTATGCGCTCAACGATCGCATCGTCTGCCGCCGGATGGCGAACGGGCGGATTCCGTGGCACTGGAATTTCGGGCTGGCCGCACCGGCCATGCCCGCAGCAACGCCCGCCTGCGGCTGACCGGTCAGTTCCGGAGTGCGTGAAAGCCCGCGGCCATGAACTTGGCCATGCGCGCTTTGACCGCCAGGAAATCGTCGGAATGGCAGACGCCGCCCGACAATTTATCGATGCGCCCGGTGCGCGCGAGCGTGTTCATCAGCGCGCCGGTGACGAAATGGTATCCCCAGAAGATGTCCTCGTCGCTGAAATCGGGCAGCGCGCGCTTCAATATGCCGATCAGCCGGAGCACGACCGGATCGAAATATTGATCCATCAATTCCGCGCCTTCGGGCGTGTTGCTGATCCGCGCGCAGAATGTCGCCGAATTCATCCACGCCTCACCGCCTTCGCGATACAGATCCAGGTCGGTGTCGAGAAAGGCGTGGAGCGCACCCTCGACGGTCGGACTATCCCCCGTTTCCTTCTCGTATTTCTCCAGCGCGGCCATGCGCCGCCCGATCGTTTCGGGTGATCGCCGCGCGAATACCGCTTCGAAAAGGGCGCGCTTGTCCTCGAAATAATAGTGCATCAGCGTGGTGTGGATGCCGACGCGCTTCGCGACATCACGCAGGGTCACGCCGTAAAAGCCGTTCTGCGAAAACAGATATTCCGCGGCGTCGAGGATCTGTTCGAGCCGTTCGGCGCGTTGCTGCGCCTTGGTGCGGCGCTCCGGCTGCTTCTTGGGCGAAATGCCGGTCCCTTGTTTCTTCAACGCACCCGCCGGCATCGATCCGTCCAGCTGTTCATCGGCCGACCCGTTCGGCGCTGTACCTTCCCTTAGCGTAATCTGCACGGAGCCGATTCTTGTCAATCTTTCCTGAAGCGGCGAGTGGCATTGCGGGCACCACGACGATCTCGTCGGGCAGCCACCAATCGGCAATTCGGCCTCGTAGGCTGGCGCGCAGCACCGCGGGATCGACTTCGTGATCGCGCCGCGGCTCGACCATCAACACGGGCCGCTCCCCCCATTTCGGATCGTCGCGCCCGATCACCGCGACCAGCCCCACCGCAGGATCGGTGCCTATGATCGCTTCGATCTCGTTCGGGTTGATCCACTCCCCGCCCGACTTGATCAAATCCTTAGATCGTCCGGCGATCGTCAGATTGCCCGCGTCGTCGATCACCGCCAGGTCGCCGGTATCGAAATAGCCTTCGTCATCCAGAACGTCCGCGTCGGCGCCGAAATAGCGGTCGATCACACTTGGTCCTTTGACCTTTAGGTGCCCCTCCACCCCGCGCTGTTCGGAGAGCGCCCTGCCCTCCGCATCGGTCAGCTTCAGGTCGATGCCCATCAGCGGGCGGCCCGATCCCTGCTCGGCCGACGCCGACAGCCCGGGCGGCGCGATCGTTCCCATCGGCGAAAGCTCGGTCATTCCCCAACTGGTCTGGACGGTGACACCCAGGCGTTGCTCGAACCGCCGGATCAGCGCCTCGGGACAGCTTGATCCCCCGATCAGCACGCGCTCGAGATCGGGCAGATCGCCGCCCGCCGCGTCGAGATGATCGACCACCCCGAGCCAAAGGGTCTGGACGCCGACCGCAACGGTCACGCGTTCGGCACGCATCAGCGCCGCTAGGCTCGCACCGTCGGTCTGCCGCCCCGGAAGCACCAGCCGCGCACCCGCCGCCGGCGCGGCGAACGGCACACCCCAGGCATTGGCGTGGAACATCGGCACGCCGAGCAGGACGGTGTCGCGACCGGTCAGCGCGAGCGCGTCCGCCTGGAGCGCGCGCAACGTATGAAGGTAGTTCGACCGATGCGTGTAGACGACACCCTTGGGCTGTCCGGTCGTGCCCGACGTGTAGCAGAGTCCGGCCGGCGCATCCTCGCCGAACGCGCCCCAGGGCGTCAGCGCGCCGTGCGCCGTCACCAGCGCGCGATGAGTCCAGACCCGCGGCGCGACATCCAGTCCGGCCGCGGCCGCCTCCGCACCATCATCGATCAGGACGACATGCTCGACCGCCGGACAAAGCGGCAGGAGTTCGGCGAGCAGCGGGGCGAGATTAGCCGACGCCACCAGCACGCGGTCGGCGGCTTCGCCGACGATCGCAGAGAGGTGAGCGACGGTCAGCCGCGGGTTGAGCGTGTGGCACACCAGCCCCACGCCCATCGTCGCGTAATAGGTCTCGAAATGCTCCTGCGTGTTCCAGGCAAGCGTGCCGACCCGGTCCCCCGGCTCCAGCCCGAGCGCCAGCAGCGCCCCGGACAGGAGATTGGCCCTCGCGTGAATCTCCGCATAGCCGTCACGCCGGACGACCTTGCCACCATCGGCTTCGATCACATCGACACCGGCGAACCACTTGGCCGCGTGATCGAAAAACTTGTCGATGGTCAGGTCGTAACGCTGCATGCCACTTTCAAACAGTTGCCACGAAAGAAGCCGGTCGCCGTCCCGGCAGGAACGGCGACCGGGAGAGGATCAAAAGACCTTGAGAACCTTGATGCCGTATTGGCGTGGGGTTCCCGCGAAATACAGGCCACTGTTGAGCGCCGCGACGTAGTGCTGGTTGGTCAGGTTGGTGCCGTAGGCCGTGATCGTCAGCGTCTTGTGTGTCCAGGCAAGTTGAGCGTTCAGGATCTTGCGCGCGTCGAGCTTGTCGCCGCGACTGACATTCTGGAACAGGGTCGCCCACTGATCGCCGACATAGCCGAAATTGGCACGCGGCGTGATCGTGTCGCCGCTCGGCATCTTGAACGAATATTCGCCACTCAGGTTGAAGGTCAGGTTGGGCGCATAGGTCTGACGCCGACCCTTCAGGTTGATACAGTTGGTAGCGGCGGGCGTTCCGCCAGTTGCCGGGTTGCACGCGCCGGTGGCGGCGATGCGCGGATCGCTGGCATAGAACTGGCCGAGTTCGCTGTGCAGCACGTTGATGCCCGCGCCGAATTTGAACCCGCCCACGCTGACATCGGCCTCTGCTTCGAAGCCGTATATCTTGGTCGAATTCGGGACGTTCAGCTCGATTCCGAAAGTCGGGAAGGTCGGATAGCCGATGATGACCTGGAAATTGCGATAGTCATTGTAGAAGCCGTTGATCGTCGTGCGGACATGGCCGCCCGCCCAGTTCCCCTTCCAACCGCCTTCGAACGACGTCACCTTTTCCGGTTCGAACGGCGCCGGGTTACCAAGGCCCACCGGCACGTTGAGGCCTCCGGGGCGGAAACCGGTCGCAACGAAACCGTAGAGATACTGGTCGCCGGTGACCTTCCAGCCGATCGACGCCTTATATGAGAAATTGTCCGACTTCACCGTCTGCGTCTGGCTGATCGGCGTGCCGTATTGCATCACGTCGACATAATTGGTCGACCGGCTGGCCGTGTAGCGCCCGCCGAGTTCGATCTTCAGATTGGGCGTGATCTGGAACCCGATCTGCCCAAAAGCCGCCAGGCTTCGTTCCGGGTTACGGCCCGCGAGTTGGTAGAGGCAGGCCGGCACCGTCGTGACTGGATAGCAGACGTTGATCGAGAAGTTGCTGAGCGGCCTTGGGAAGAAATAGGTGTTCCACATCCCGAATGCGCCGACCAGCCAGGTGAATCGCTGATTGTCGGGGGAGATGATGTTGAATTCCTGGCTGAACTGCTTCTCGTTCACGGTGTCGTAGAACGACCAGTTCTTCACCGTGCCCGTCGTGGGATCGACCACGTTGGACGCCGTGCCGTCCAGATCGGCGCGATACATCGTATTGCCGGTCTGATACCCCGTGATCGAGCGGAACTTGACGCCCCCGGACGTGTTATATTCCAGTTTCAGGATCGAGCGGACGAACTTGTCGCGCGCATCTTGCGGCGCGTTGAGCTCGATATTGTAAAGATCGCGCTTCAGCGTGGGATACAGGTCGCTGTGTTGCCAGAACGGCGACGCCGGATAGGCTCCCGAATCGAGATAATCGAGGTCGGTTTTCCACAATGCCGAGAAATTGGCGCTCGGCTTCCACAGAAAACTAACCCGTCCGGCGAGATAGCCCATCTTGCCGCTGTCGTACGGATAGGTCGTGCCGCCCGCCCCGTGAGTCTTGAAGAAGCTGTCCCGGCGCTGCGCGAAGCCGGCAACGCGCGCGGCAAAGGTGTCGCTGATCGGGATGTTGACTGCGCCCTGGAATCCGAAATCGTTGTAGTTGCCGTAATTGGCGTTGACGTAACCATTCATGCCGCCGCCCACGATCGGATCGTTGGTGTTGACGAACACCGCGCCCCCCGTGGCGTTCTGGCCGACGATCGTTCCCTGCGGCCCACGCAGCACCTGGATGTTGGCGACGTCGTAATAGGGCTCCATCTGGAAATAGCCCGGGAAGGTCGGGACGCCGTCGCGATAGGTGATCACGCCCGTCGTCGTCTGCGTGTTGTGCTCGGCCTTGCCGATACCGCGGACGTTGAAATCGTTGCCCTGGCCGAAATTGTTCACGACCACCGACGGCATCGCGAACTGCAACGCATCGACGTTGGTCACGCCCTTGTTGCCGAGATCGGTCCCGGTCAGCACGGACGCCGAAATCGGCGAGGTCATCAGGTTCTCCGCACGGCGCGTCGCAGTGACAATGATGTCGTTCTCGTCGTCGGTTGTCGCCGGATCGCTTGCGCTCGACTGCGGGGCCGCGGTCTGCGCCATCGCAGGCGCGCCCCATGCCATCGCCGCCAACGACACGCCCACCCACCATGTAGAAGCTTTCATAGCACCTCTCCCTGCCACTATCATGCCAGCGCTCTCCGGCGCCGATCGCCGCAAACTGCGCCAAATCAGCGCTGGGATCAATACTAATTATACTCAGAGTGAATGAGTTGGCGATACCGTCGACGAGGGGCGTTATGATTTGGCCCCCTGAGGCGCGGGCGGCGACTCCGAACGATAGGCCACGGTCGGACGCGCGCAACCTGCTTGACGCCCCGCCCCCACGGCCCTACTGCGCCGCGTCCCGCTTTATGGCCCCTTCGTCTAGCGGTTAGGACGCGGCCCTCTCACGGCTGAAACACGGGTTCGATTCCCGTAGGGGTCACCAATAAAATCAATGACTTACGCGGCTGACGCCTGCCCATTCTGGGTTTTTGTCCAGAATTTTTCCAGAAACCATTCTCGGATTTTGCTGGACTGGCTCGTACAGTCGAATCACTCGCTTCCTCTGCCGCTGCCCGCGGGAGTTTCTCTCGACGGCTTCTCACAGTGAATATTTTGCTGGATGACGCGGAACGTAAAGTTTATTGGACGGTTGCGCTAACGGAATGACGCCGCGCCGCTTGAGTATGTAAATGGAGAGGTATGAGGAATGATGCATTCAGGATCGACCGCCCGTCTAGGAAAAGTGACGCTTTGCGTCGTAGCCTCCGCACTCGCGTTGGCCGCGTGTTCCAAGGAAGCCGAAGATACGAGTTCCGCCGACGCAATCCCTACTGACACCGCAACCACTGCTTAAGCAGCAACCCCAGCAGCACCGCCCCCGGGCCGCTATAGGTCGGCCAGGCTCGTTGACCGCATCTACATGGCGATCGAACCAGTCGTTGACCGCCTGGCTGGTGCCACAGACCAGCGGGCCCGTGAGCAAGATGCCGGCGATGATGAATGGCCAACGGTCGGCCGGGGATATGCCTGACGAAACAACGCCGCAGGCGAACGCCCAGATCGGGGGAAACCAAGCTACCGGCGTGAGCAGCTCGAGTATGTCGCGGGGGAGCAGGAACCGGCGTCGCAACATGGAGGGCGCTCGCACCGTCCATGGCTCGAAGACTAGCTTGACGCCAAACAGCGTCAAATAAAATTGACGATCACCAAGCGCCTTTGCGGCTTAGCTGTCGCCCGAAACCAGATTGCCAAGACCGTGGCGGTGGAGCTTGGAGTACAGGCTTTGCCGACTGACCCCAAGGACCTCGGCGGCCGAGGCGCGATTGTCCGACGTATAGGCCAGCGCGGCCTCGATGCAGAGCCGTTCGATAAGGTCAGTGCTCTCGCGCACGATTTCCTTGAGCGACATCCGGCCGACCAATTCGGTAAGTTGTTCAACGGACCGCGGGACATCGCGCGGGCCTATCGGCGCGCCGCGCAAGCGGCGACCGACGTTGCGGATGGTGAAGCCGTAACAGTCCCCCTCGTCCCCGGGTGCGACAACACCCGAAATCTCGATCTCTTCTCGCGTGCCGGCCTCGCCGCGCATGATGGTGGAGACATTGCGGACTGAGCCATGCTCGCGCAGCTGACTGACGATCAACTCCAGATCTATACCCGGCCTGCCAAGCCACGTACCGAGCCCAACGCCGATCAAGCGCTCAATTGACGAGACCTCTGCCAAATCCAAGAATGACGCGTTGGCGGCAATGATGTTGAGATCCCGGTCCACCAGGACGAAGGAGTCGGGCATCCGTTCGACGACCTCTCCGAGCGTCGAGTCGAAACGATGACCCGAAATCGCGCCATCGGCGGGCTCGAGGCGAACGATCAGCAATGGCATCCGTGCCTGACGGAATAACCTGGCCGAAATCTTCGCGTCGCCGCGCCGATCGGCCAGCCGCAATACGATGGGCGCCAGATCGTCGGCCGCTTCCGCACCGCCGAGATGAGCAACGAAATCGTCACGCTGGTTAGGCTCGACGATTGAGTTGACCGGAGCGCCGATGAGCGAACCCTCGACCGCTTCGAGCAGCCGATGCGCCGCCGGGTTCGCCTCACGAATGCGACGCGCTTCGGGGTCTACGATCAAGACCGCTTCCGACGCCATATCGAACAGAAGACGATACCGCGTTTCCGCTTGGCGCAGGCGAATATAATCTCGTTCGAGCGATTGCTGAGTCTGCAACAGACGCTGCTGCACCGCGGCCACCCCGCGCATGTCGCGACCGATCGCGATCAGTCGGTCTTGTTCTCCGAGCGCCATTACCAGATACCGAACGGGGACGTCGCCACCGGCGGCCGGATGGTTGACCTGGCGCCAGCGCGGCGGCGTGGCGCCCGTTGCATCGGCCAGCATCTCGGTGGCCGTCGGTCGGCTTTCGACCGTCATGGTGTCGATCCATGCTTCGCCGACCCAGTCGCCAAACCCATGATTAGCGAGGTCGCCCTGCGGAACCGCGACGTCGAGAATCTTGCCCGCAGCCGACAGGATGAACGTCACATCACCGACAGCGGCCAATAACGATGCGGCGACATTCGCCGTTAACGGCCCCGGGATGGCGTCGGGATCCTTGAAAACCGTTTGCCGGGACGGGGCGATAGGCTTGTTCATCGACGAGCGTCGCACTCCACATCAACTGTTGGCGGCTGCCTCCCATTCGCGTTCGCGCATGAGCTCAGCCGCAACCGGCAGCGCCACCTTTGCATCACGCGGTACCATCGGCACCGGATTGCGCAGCAAGCTCAGGGTCAGCTTTAAAAACCCTGTGCCCGACCATTATGCACAGCCAGGAATTGCGCGAAACATTCCGCAAGGCCGCGATGACCGAAGGCAGGGTCGCGATATGGCAGTCGCAACTGATCGTCAATCCGACGATATCGAACCAGTCATCCGCCGCTCGTTGGAGCAGGTCGGAAGTCTCGACATCGCTCAGCCCGTCGGTGACCCAGCCGTCGAGTCTGAACACCTCGTCGATCACCACGGTGCCGAAATTGTGCTGATCCCCGGGCATCCAATCCCTACCGTTTTTGGGGCGCGTTGGCGTTCATCGCCTGGAACTGATCGATCATCGCCAGTTGCTCGGCGATATCGATGCGATACGGCGCGTCGCGCGGTGTGAGAGCCAGGGCGCGGAGCCACGATATTTTGGCCGTCGCCAAGTCGCCGGTCTGGGCATAGGCCATGCCGAGATAGAAAGGCGGTCCGGGTTGGTCTGGACCCAGCGCCATCGCGCGGCGAAACGCGAACAGCGCGGTCGGCGACAGCTGACCGCCGTCATGGGTCGCGACCGCGCTGCCGAGCCCGGCCCACAAAACCGCATCGCCAGGATCGCGCGCGATCGCGTCGAGCATCACTTGCACGGCCGCCTCGGTATTGCCCTCGCGCAGTTTATCGTCGGCCGCGGTCAGGATACGCGCGTCGCCCGGCTTGCCAGGCATGATCGCTTCGCGGAACGCAACCAGGCCACCCTCGATCTCGACAGGTTTCGAATCGGCTTCGACGGGATGGCCGGGGAGCGTCGCCCGCTGCTGCCAGGCATAGCCTGCCGCCCCCAGCATCAATGCGGACGCGACGAACATCCAAAGCCCGCGCGCCAATCCGGCGAACCAAAGCACGGTAATCGACGCGCAGCCAATCAGGAGGAGCAAAATCCAGCCCATCAGCGGCGGCGTTTCAGGCTGCGTCGTGCGATCAGGCCGCCGACCAAAAGCAATACGACCGGCGCGATCCACAGCGGCGCGGTGACCGCGCTCATCGGCGGATCGTAAGTGACGTAGTCGCCATAACTCTTGATCAGCCAGGCCCGGATACTTTCGGGGCTTTCCCCGGCGGCGATGCGCGTGCGCACCAGCGATCGCATGTCGCCCGCCATTTCCGCGCTGCTGTCGGCAATCGACTGGCCCTGGCAGACCAGGCAGCGCAGTTCCTCCATGAGTGCGCGCGCCTTCGCCTCTTTGGCGGGGTCGGCGAGTTGGACGTTGGCGTAGCGCGCGGGCGGCAGATTGCTATCCGCCAGGGCAGGTATCGCCACGAACAACCCACAAAGCGCCAGCCAACGCTTCATCGCGCACCCCGCACGGCGGCGATGATCGACGGCACATCCTCCGCGCGGATATCGCCGATATGCTGAAGCACGATCTTCCCGCGGCCGTCGATCACGAAGCTTTCGGGCACGCCCGACGAACCGAGGGCGAACTGGACGCTCGATTCGGGATCGCTGCCGATCGCCTCATACGGATCGCCGTTGCGGGATAGAAATTCCTTGATCGCCGGGCCTGTGTCACGAATCGCGATGCCTTGAATGCGCACGCCGGCCTGCTTGAGCTTCGCCAGTTGCGGGGCTTCGGCTGCGCATGGCACGCACCAGCTCGCGAACACGTTGATCAGCCGCGGCTGACCGTCGTTGAACGACGCGCTAGCCAGGGCGGGTTTGTCGGGCAGGATCGCCGGGAGGGTGAAATTGGGCAACGCCTTGCCGACCAGCGCCGACTTCACGGCGCGGTCGGCGGGCCGGAAAAGACCGCCCGCAGCGAGGCCGATCACCAGCACAAAGACCAGCAGCGGCACCCAAAATAACCAGCGCTTCATATGAGCGCCCTTTCGGGCCGCCGCTCGCGTGACCAGCGCCCCAGCAGCGACAAGGCACCGCCGAGCGCGATCAGCGCGCCGCCCAACCAGATGAACGTCACGAACGGCTTCCACCACAATCGCAATTGCCACCGCCCCGCTTCGTCGGGCTGGCCGAGCACGGTGTAAAGCTGCCCATCCAACCGCGTGGCGATCGCCGACTCGCTGGTGACCGTTACCGGATCCGAGAAGAAGCGCGACTGCGGCCGCAAGATCATCGCGGCGCCGACGCCGCGCCGCACGCTGAGTTGCGCCTCCAGCGCCGACCAGTTCGGCCCGACGCGCGGCGCGATGCCATTTAGCGTCACTGCGTACGGACCGACTTTGTACGGTTCCCCGATCTTGGCCGCGACCAGCTTCTCCTTGGTGAATGCACTGTCGCTCGCCATCCCTGCCAGGCTGACCGCTATACCGAGATGCGCGACGACCATGCCGTAAATGAACAACGGCGTGCGACGCAGGTTGCGCTTCCACAATGGCGCAACACTTGCCGCCGCCAAGCCCGCCGACAGCGACAGACCCGCCAGCGGCAGGATCCCGATACCCCCGCCAAAGACGGCGAACAGCAAGAGTATGACCGCCGCGATCGCCACCGGCACAAACATTCGGCCAATCAGGGCCTTGCCGTCATCGCGGCGCCAGCGCAGCAGCGGCCCCGCCGCCATGATCGCTGCCAGGATCAGCGCGATAGGACCGATCGTCTTGTCGAAGAACGGCGGACCGACCGACAACTGCACCCCGAATCCCGCCGCGACGATTGGATAAAGCGTGCCGATCAGCACGAGCGCGAGGATTACCGTCAGCAGAAGGTTGTTGGCGACCAGCGCACCTTCGCGGCTGATGGGATCGAAGGTATTGCCCGCTCGCACCGTTCCCACGCGCAGACCGAACAGCGCTAGCGCCCCGCCGATATAGATAGCCAGTAGAACCAGGATGAATGCGCCGCGCGTCGGATCGACCGCGAAGGCGTGGACGCTGGTCAAGATGCCCGACCGCACCAGGAAGGTGCCGATCATGCTCATCGAAAAGGCGACCACTGCGAGCATCACGGTCCACGCACGCAAGCCATCGCGCGTCGCCAATACGGTCACCGAATGAAGCAAGGCGGTCGCCGCCAGCCACGGCATCAGCGATGCATTTTCGACCGGGTCCCAGAACCACCACCCGCCCCAGCCGAGTTCGTAATAGGCCCAGTAGCTGCCCGCGGTGATGCCCAGCGTCAGGAAAATCCACGCGCCCAATATCCACGGTCGCATTGCGCGGGCAAACGCCGGCCCGACATCGCGCGTCACCAGCGCGCCGACCGCGAAGCTGAACGCGACCGACAACCCGACATAGCCGATATAGAGCGTCGGCGGGTGGAAGGCCAAGCCGGTGTCCTGGAGCAGCGGATTTAGCCCATTGCCGTCGATCGGCGCCGGGTCGAGGCGGGCGAACGGATTGGAGGCGAAGAGCAAAAAGGCATAGAAGCCTAGGGCGATCGACGCCTGCGCGCCCAAGGTCGCGGTCAGGGTCGCCTTTGGCAATCGCCGTTCGAGTAACGCCACCATGGCGCCGGCCAGCCCCAAGATCGTCACCCAGAGGAGCATCGAGCCCTCGTGGTTGCCCCAAGCGCCGGCAAACTTGTAGAGCCAGGGTTTGGCCGAATGACTGTTTTCCGCAACGAGAAGCACCGACGTATCGCTGCGGAGAAACACCGCTATGAGGCAGCCCATCGCGACAAGCGCAAGCAGCCCCTGGACCAATGCGATCGGGCGTACCGCCGCCATGACGTCATCACGGTTCTTGGGGATGCCAATCGCCGCCATGGCCAGCTGCAGCGCGGCCAAAGCGGCAGCAAACCATAAAGCGGCGAGCCCCCCTTCGGCTATCACTGCTTCAAGCTCTTGGTCTCGTGCATCTTGCCGGCCAGCTCGGGCGGCATGTACTTCTCGTCATGTTTGGCGAGCAGATTGGTCGCAACGAAGCCGCCGTCCGGCTGGAATTGCCCCTCGGCAACGACGCCCGATTTTTCGCGGAATAGATCGGGTGCGATCCCGCGAAAGGTTACCGGCGTGGTTGCCTGGCCGTCGGTTACGGCGAACCTTAAGGTAACCCCGTCCGCGGCGCGCTTGATCGACCCGGCTACGACCATCCCGCCGAGACGAACGGCCTTGCCGAGCGGCAGGCCGTCCTTCTTCACGTCCGATGGAGCGTAGAAAAACGCGGCCTGGTCCTTCAACGCCGACAGCGCGAGCAGGCCCGCGGCGACTACGGCGATCATGGCAAGCGCGGCGAGCATCAGCCGCTGGTTCTTCGCTTTCACGGCAACCGCTTCTCCGCAGCGCGCATCGCCAGCCAGCTGGCTAGCGCAAGCCCCGCCCCGGCGAGCAATGTCAGGGCATAGGCGGCGATGACAAACGGCCAGCCGTTCATGCCGCCGCCATCCGGCGCATCCTCGCCTCGGCTTTGGTCGAAGCCAGGATCGTCCGCATCCGCATCAGCACGACGGCGGCGAAGATGAAGGTGAAGCCGCCAAGCGTGAACCACAGCGGCCACAGCATCGAGCTATCGATGCTCGAACTGGTCAGCCCGATGCTCTCGCCCTGATGCAGCGTATTCCACCACACCACCGAATATCGGATGATCGGCAGCAGCACCGTCCCCGCCACGCCATAAATCGCCGGCACGCGTCCGTCGCCGCCCTGCTCGGCGTCGGCGCGAGCCAGCGCCATGTAGGCGAGGTAGACGAAGAACAGCAGCAGCATCGACGTCAGCCGCCCGTCCCATTGCCACCACGTCCCCCAGGTCGGCCGCCCCCAGATAGATCCGGTCGCCAGACACAGGAACGCGAACAGCGCGCCCGGCAAGGCGATCGCTCGCGCCGCGACCCGCGCCAGCGGGTGCCGCCACACGAGATACACGATCGACGAAACCGCAATCCCGCTCCACCCGCCCATGCCGAGCCAAGCGGTCGGAACATGAATGTAGAGGATCCGCACGCTTTCGCCTTGCAGATAATCGGGCGGAGTCAACGTCAATCCCGCCCAGCATCCGAACGCCGTCAGCGCGACGCCCAGCCAGAAAAAGACCGGGGTCAAAGGCCGAGCGATTTTCAGGAAACGAACCGGATTGGCGAAGGCATGCAAACTGGCCATTTTCACGTCAATATCCAACATCGGCCGCATAATCCATGCCCTGTCCAAACATAAATGTGTCAGGCAGATTTGACACTTTGTGATCTGCGGATAATCATCCGAATCGACACGAACGCCGAAGGGGGAGGCGATGCCGCAACAACGATTGCACGTCGTCTTGGCCAAGCCCCGCGGGTTTTGCGCGGGCGTCCGGCGTGCAATCGAAATCGTTGAACGCGCGCTGGAACGCGATAGCAATCCCGTTTTTGTGCGTCATGAAATCGTCCATAATCGCCATGTCGTCGACCGCCTGCGCGCCAAGGGCGCGACATTCGTCAAGGAATTATCCGAAGTGCCGGACGGGGCGGTGACAATTTTCAGCGCACACGGCGTGTCCCGCTCCGTCGAAAACGAAGCCCGCGCGCGCGGGCTGCCCGTGGTCGACGCCACCTGCCCCCTGGTGGCGAAAGTGCATCTCCAGGCGCGGCGCTACACCAGAGCGGGACGGGTCGTGGTGCTAATCGGCCATGCCGGTCATCCCGAGGTCGAAGGAACCCTGGGTCAGATCGAGGGGCAAGTTCACTTGGTTTCGACCGTGGAGGACGTCGCCGCGCTGCCGCTGTCCGAAAAAACGCCCATCGCCCATGTCACACAGACAACGCTGAGCGTTGACGACACGCGCGAAATCATCGCTGCGTTGAACGCTCGGTTCGCCGATCCGATAGGCCCCCAACTTTCGGACATTTGTTATGCGACGCAGAATCGCCAGAATGCGGTTCGTGACCTCGCCCGCGTCAGTGACCTGCTGATTGTCGTCGGCGCTGCGAATAGCTCGAATTCAAACCGGCTTCGAGAGATCGGCACGGACACCGGCATACCCAGTTACCTGATAGACGACGGCGACGGACTCGATCCGGCGTGGCTTCACGGCGCCACGACGATCGGGCTCGCGGCCGGGGCGTCGGCGCCCGACGATTTGATTGACGGCGTAATCGCGGCGATCGGGCAGTGGCGCGCGGTTAGCGTGTCGGAGCTCGACGGCGTCGAGGAGACGCTCGAATTCAACTTGCCGCCAATGGTTCGCCCGCGCGCCTCTACCGCGAGCGCGATTGCTTGAAGGTCATCCGGCTCGGCACTCGAGGATCGCCGCTCGCAATTGCTCAGGCGCACATGGTGCGCGACGGGCTGATTGCGGCGCACCGCGTCGAGGTCAAAATCCATGTCATCAAGACGACGGGCGACAAGGTCCAGGACCGGCCGCTTGCCGAGATCGGCGGCAAGGCATTGTGGACCAAGGAACTCGACCGCGCGCTGCTGGACGACGAGATCGACATTGCGGTCCACTCGATGAAGGATGTCGAGACGATCCGTCCGACGGAAATCGTGATCGCCGCCATTCTGCCGCGCGCCGACGTGCGCGACCGGATCATCGGTGCGGCGTCAGTCGCCGAACTACCGCAATGAGCCACCGTCGGCACCAGCTCGCCGCGCCGCGCGGCGCAATTGTTGCGGCTTCGCCCCGACCTGAAAATCGTGCAGTTCCGCGGCAACGTCGACACACGGGTCGACAAGCTGGCGGCGGGAGAGGCGCAAGCGACGCTGCTCGCTGCTGCGGGATTGGATCGGCTGGGCAGACCCGACGTTGGTGTCGCGATCCCGATCGAGGTGATGCTGCCCGCGCCGGCGCAGGGCGCTGTCGGTATCGAGGCGCGCCGAGCCGACGCCAAGTGCTGCGCGCTGGTCGCCGCCCTCGACCACGCGCCGACGCACGCCAGCGAAGGAGCTGAACGCGCCTAGCTAGCCGCGCTGCATGCCGATTGCCATTCCCCTGTCGCCGCCCTCGCGAGCGCTGACGGATCGATCCGCGCCGAACTGTTGGCGGCGGACGGCAGCGCGCACGTCGGCGGCGAAGGCAATGATCCGACGGCGTTGGCGGGGAAGCTTCTGGCCCGGGCGCCCGATAGCATCCGTCGACTGTTCGCTGCCGGACGTCGTGGCTGAATGAACACCATCCCAGAGATCGATCAATGAAACCACTCGACGATGAACAAGCGGCCGCGCGCGGCTGGTTCGAACATTTGCGCGACTTGATTTGCGCGGAGTTCGTGGCGATCGAGCGCGAGGCTGGGTCCGACGCCGCGTTCGACTATGTCGAATGGAACCGCGCGGATCCGTCCGGCGAGCCGGGCGGCGGCGGCGTGCGCGGCGTCCTGAAGGGCAAGGTGTTCGAGAAGGTCGGGGTGAACGTCTCGACCGTCGGCGGCGCCTTCGAAGGGGAGTTCGCAAAGTCGATCCACGGTGCCGCGGATGACCCCCAATTCTTCGCCACCGGAATCAGCTTGGTCGCGCACATGGCGAATCCGCATGTCCCGGCCGTGCACATGAATTGCCGTTTCCTCGTCACGACCAAGCGCTGGTTCGGCGGTGGCGCCGACCTCAACCCGCCTATCCCCTATGAGGAAGATACCAGCAGTTTCCACGCGGAGCTCAAAGCAGCCTGCGACCGGCACGGCGCTGATTATTACGAACGCTTCAGCAAATGGGCGCATGTACGCGAAATGCCCAGGCGGGAATTTCGCGCATTTTAGTGAGGGAAGCGCGAGCGACCTCGCCAAAGACTCCGGCCTTCGCGACGTACCCCTTTAAACTCCGAACACCGACTTCGGCACATGCGTGATCCTGCACGCCAGGTCCGCTTCACCCGACGCGACGACATAATGGTCGCCGCCATCGGCGATTCCCGTCGTGAATACGACGTCGCGTAGGTACATCTGATGCTCGATCGGCACGGTCAGGTCCGGGCTTGGCTCGAGAACCGGATGATGGCTCGTCCGCACCACCCTGCTCGGATCGTCGCGGTCGAGGATCGACCAATAGGTTCGATAGATGCCGACGATCTCCTTAGGTTCGACCCCGTGCCATAGCGTCAGCCAGCCATCGTCGGTCAGGGTCGGCGGCGCGCCGCCGCCGATCCGCGCGGTCGCCACGGTCGCGCTGTACGGCCGGATCCCTGGCTCGCGATACGGCTTCCAGTGATGCCCGTCGGGCGACGTCGCCAGGTTGATCGCGGGTCCCGCGCGCCACTCGCTACCCGGCGGATATGCGAAATAGAGGTCGCCGAGCGGGCGCGTCTGCGCCCAGTATTGGTCGCCGATCAGCCCTTCGAAGATCAGCATGTCCTTGTTCTGGTGATCGAGCACGATATCCTCGAACGTCCAGTCGAGCCCGTTCGCCGAGCTATGGAGCGTCGTCGAATGGCGCTCCGGGCTGACCGAACAGGTGGTCATCAGCAACCGCTCGCCGACCCGGCTGATCCGCGCATCCTCTATGCCGTAACATTGGAAGCTGGCGGTCGGCGCGATCGCCTTGTCGTAATGGATCGCGATCCGCTCGAGCCCGTCGGGCGACAGTTCGACCGGCAAGAGCCACGACAGCGAGGTCAGCGCCATCACCGGCCACCCACCGCCAAGCACGCGGAACTTGCGCGGGTCCGCGGTATCGACCTGATCGAGCGGCCACGCGTCTAGCACATAGCGACCGTCATCCCAGCGGATCGACCGCACATGACCGTCGCGGATCGGGTGGCGCAACGCCTCCGCCACGCGCACCATCAGCAGCAGATTGCCGGTGGCGAGACGAGTCATCCCCGGATTGAAGGCGCCGAGGACGTAGGTCTCCTCGCCTATATGCCCGGCCAGCGGTGATCGGCCGAGGTCGACATCGTCGGGAACGAAGACCAGCCGGTCGATGGCATATGGCATAAGGCGTCCTGTTTTCGCGGCGCTGCCCGGCCAACCTCCGTGGGCAGATCTCGTTCCCTATCGAGGATCGGATGGACACGCGAGCGGTTCGGCTTGGCCCGGACGGTCATCCAGGGGCATTGTTGGCGACAATTGTCAGGGTTGGCGACAATTGTCAGGCGCGAAGGCAATGCCGATGTGAATGCCGATCGCCCCCCGGGAACATTTTTTCCGCAGACGCGTGACAACTTTTGCGACAAACCCGCGTTTGACACGCATCAACCGGGGAACCACTAGCCAGTCATGGTTTCTATTGCACTGCGGCAAGAATCCGCGCGTTCACTGATCGCCGCCGCATCACTCGCTCTCCTGGCATTGTCGGGCTGCGGCGCGCGCGACGATTCGGCAACGGGCGGACGGCGCGGGCAACAGGGCACGCCCGAGGTCGGCTATGTCGTCGTGCAACCGACGGCGGTGCCGCTCGTGACCGAACTCGCCGGCCGCACCAACGCCTTCGCCACCTCCGAAGTCCGCCCTCAGGTATCGGGCATCATTCGCAAACGCTTCTTCGCCGAAGGATCGTATGTGCGCAAAGGGCAGCCGCTCTACCAGATCGACCCCAGCCTCTATCGCGCGGCCGCCAACCAGGCGTCGGCCAACCTCGCCAGCGCCCAGGCAAATGCTGAGGCCGCGCGCGCCAAGGCCGACCGCTACAAGCCGCTCGCCGACCAGCAGGCCGTGGCGGCGCAGGATTATACCGACGCCGCCGCCGCCGCCCGCGCCGCGCGTGCTGCGGTGGATCAGAACCGCGCCGCGCTCGACACCGCGCGGATCAATCTTCGGTTCACCACCGTTCCTGCCCCGATCAGCGGCAAGGTCGGGCGATCGCTGTTCACCGAGGGCGCGCTGGTCACCACCAATCAGACCGATCCGCTCGCGACGATCACCGCGCTCGACCCGATCTATGTCGACATCCAGCAAAGCTCGGCCGACTTGCTCAGGCTGCGTCAGTCGCTCGCCAGCGGCGGCGCGACCCCAAGCAGCGCCGAAGTGCGGCTGAAGCTGGAGGACGGCAGCGACTACGGCTACGCCGGCACCGTTCAGTTCGCCGAAGTGGTGGTCGATCCGTCGACCGGAACCGTCACGGTGCGCGCGCGCTTCCCCAATCCTCAAGGGTTGCTGCTGCCCGGAATGTTTGTCCGTGCAAGCTTCGCGCAAGCGACTGATCCCAGCGCGTTCCTGATCCCCCAACAGGCGGTCACGCGCGACGCCAAGGGCAACGCCCAGGTCTATCTGGTCGGCCCCGACAACAAGGCAGTGGTGCGGGCGGTAACGGCGACGCGGACGATGGGCGCGAACTGGGTGGTGACCGCTGGCCTCAAGCCCGGCGACAAGGTCATTACCGAAGGGGTGGGCAAGGTGAAGCCGGGCGGCGACATCAAGCCGGTCACCGCCGGATCCCCACCGAACCTGAATCCGAAGGGCAAGGGCAACCAACAGGGCGGGACTGGCAACCGCAAGGGCGGCTGATCGGTCATGTCGAAGATTTTCATCGATCGGCCCATTTTCGCTTGGGTCATCGCCATCATCATCATGCTGGTCGGCGCTGGCTCGATCTTCAGCCTTCCCGTCGAACAATTCCCCGACATCGCCCCGCCCCAAGTCAATATCCGCGCCAGCTATCCTGGCGCGTCGGCGGACACGCTCGAAACCAGCGTGGCGCAGGTGATCGAACAGCAGCTCCAGGGCATCGACGGATTGCTCTATTTCACGACCAATTCGTCGTCGCGCGGCGCCGTGTCGATCAGCGTGACCTTTGCCAAGGGCACCGACCCCGACATCGCGCAGGTCCAGGTCCAGAACAAGGTGCAGCAAGCGCTCAGCCGCCTGCCGCAACAGGTCCAGCAACAGGGGCTGACCGTCACCAAGTCCAACCCCGACTTCCTGCTGATTGCGGCGATCTATGACACGACCGACCGCAGTACGAACATCGACGTGTCCGATTACATGGTCACCAACCTGCAGGACACGATCGGCCGCCTGAAGGGTGTTGGCGATATCAACGTGTTCGGGTCGCAATATGCGATGCGGATCTGGCTTAACCCGGACAAGCTTTCCGCTGTCGGGCTGATGCCGAGCGATGTCGTGAACGCGATCACCGCGCAGAATGCCGAGGTGGCTGCGGGCGAAATCGGCGCGGTGCCGAGTGGCCCCGACCAGTATCTGGACGCCACTGTCACCGCGCAATCGCGCCTGTCCACGCCGGCACAGTTCGCCGCCATCGTGCTCAAGACTCAGCCCGACGGATCGACCGTCAAGCTGGCCGATGTCGCTCGGGTGGAACTCGGGGCCGAGAGCTACGCGTCGATAAGCCGCGTGAACGGCCATCCGGGCGCGGGCATCGCGATCAGCCTGGCCCCCGGCGCCGACGCGCTCAGCACCGCCGAACTGGTCAAGAAGCAGATCGAAACGTCGTCGAAGAATTTCCCGCCCGGCTACGCATATGATTTCCCGAACGACTCCACGACCTTCATCAAACTGTCGATCGAGGACGTCGTTAAGACCCTGATCGAAGCGATCGTGCTGGTCGTGATCGTCATGTTCGTGTTCCTGCAAAGCTGGCGCGCGACGCTGATCCCGACGATCGCGGTGCCGGTCGTGCTGCTCGGCACGTTCGGCGTGTTCGCCGTCGCCGGTTTCTCGATCAATACGCTGACCCTGTTCGGACTCGTCCTCGCAATCGGCCTGCTCGTCGACGACGCGATCGTCGTGGTCGAGAATGTCGAGCGCGTAATGGAAGAAAATCCGGAGATGTCGCCGCGCGACGCGACGGTGAAGTCGATGGGAGAGATCCAGGTCGCGCTGATCGCCATCGCGCTGGTGCTGTCGGCAGTGTTCCTGCCGATGGCGTTCTTCGGCGGATCGACCGGCGTTATCTATCGCCAATTCTCGCTGACGATCGTGTCGGCGATGGTGCTGTCGGTGATCGTGGCGTTGATCCTGACCCCGGCGCTGACCGCGACCTTGCTCAAGCGCAAGGAGGAAGAGAACCACGACAGCTGGATGTATCGCAAAACCGAAGGCGCACGACGCTGGTTCAACGACCGGTTTGAGCGGTTGGTGGCCTGGTACACCGCGAGGGTATCGCGCGTGGTCGATCGCAAATGGCTGTTCGTCGGCATCTACGCGATCGTCGTCGTGCTGCTCGTGCTGATGTTCGTGCGGCTGCCGACCGGCTTCCTGCCGAACGAGGATCAGGGCTTCGCGCAGCTTCAGTTCAATCTGCCCGGCGGCGCGACGATCAACCGGACCCAGCAAGCGCAGCGGCAGATCGAAGACTATTTCCTCAAGACCGAAGGCAAGAACGTCGCCGCTATCCTCTCTGTGGCGGGTGCCGGCGGGGGCAGCAGCGGCGGCCAGAATGCCGGCCGCGGCTTCGTCGCGCTTGCGCCGTGGGATAAGCGAAGCGGCAGCGACAATACCGCCGATGCGATCACCCGCCGTGCGACACGGGCGCTTAGCGGCCTGCGCGACGTTGAATTCTACGCGACCGTGCCGGCGGCGGTGCGCGGACTCGGCCAGTCGTCGGGCTTCACGATCGAACTGCAGAATACTGGCGGCCTTTCGCGAGACGATTTCAAAGCGGCGCGCGACCGGCTGCTCAACGCTGCACGCGGCGACGCCGATCTCACGAACGTCCGGCTCAGCGACCTACCCGAACAGCCGACGCTCAAGGTCGATATGGACGCGCAGAAACTGTCGGTGCTCGGACTCAGCCAGACCGACGTCAACAACACGCTCTCGACCGCCTGGGGCGGACGCTATGTCAACGATTTCAACGATCGCGGACGCGTAAAGCGGGTCTACGTTCAGGGCGACGCGCCGTATCGCGCATCGCCCGACGACATCGGCAAATGGTTCGTCCGGGGATCGAGCGGCCAAATGGCGCCCTTCTCCGCCTTCGCCTCGACCGGCTGGTCGAACGCGCCGACCTCGCTGAGCCGTTTCAACGGAATCGCGAATTACGAATTTTCGGGCCAACCGGCACAGGGCAAGAGTTCCGGTGAAGCGCTGGCGAAGATGGAGGCGCTCGCCGCGCAAATTCCGGGTGTCTCGGTATCGCTTTCCGGCGCGTCGTATCAGGAACGGTTGGCGTCGGGACAGGCCCCGCTCCTCTATGGCCTGTCGCTGCTCGTCGTGTTCCTGTGCCTCGCCGCGCTCTACGAAAGCTGGACGATCCCGGTCGCGGTGCTGCTGATTATTCCGCTCGGCCTGGTGGGCGCGATCTTCGCCGTCACGCTCCGGGGGCTGCAGAACGACGTCTATCTGCAGATTGGTCTGCTAACGACGATGGGCCTCGCCGCGAAGAACGCGATCCTAATGATCGAGTTCGCCGAGCAGGCGGAAAAATCGGGCAAGCGCGTCATCGACGCCGCGCTGGAGGCCGCACGCATCCGCCTGCGCCCGATCCTGATGACCAGCTTTGCCTTCATCTTCGGCGTGCTGCCGCTGGCGATCTCGACCGGCGCGGGCGCGAACAGCCGCATCGCGATCGGCACGGCGGTGATTGGCGGGATGCTGACGGCGACGTTGCTCGCGGTGTTCTACATTCCGTTGTTCTTCGTGATGGTGCGCCGCGGGGTGCGCGACGGACTGAAGAAGTTGCGGCACGAACCTCCCTCCCCGCCCCCCGAGCCGGAGGCGGCCGCATGATCCGCAAGCTCACCGCACTGGCGTCGATGGCGAGCCTGACGGCCTGCTCGCTCGCACCGGCCTATGTCCGCCCCGAAGCGCCCGTGCCGCAGAGTTGGCCGGTCGGCGACGCCTATCTCGTGTCGAGCGAGGCCGCGCTGCCCGCCGTCCGCTACCAGGACATCTTCCGCGATCCCCGGCTCCAGTCGATCATTTCGCAGGCGCTGGCGAACAATCGCGACCTGCGGGTCGCCGCGGCCAATATCGCAATCGCGCGCGGCCAGTTCCGCATCCAGCGTGCCGAATTGCTGCCGGAAGTCGACGCCAGCGCCGGGGTGACCGCGCGCAACGGCGGCACGGGCACAACCGGCACCGGCACGACGGGGTCGGGCGGCGGCGGCACGCGGACGAGTTTCACGTCGGACATCGGCATCACCGGGTTCGAAATCGACCTGTTCGGCCGCATCCGCTCGCTGACCACGGCGGCGCAGAATCGCTATTTCGCGACCGAGGCGGCGGCGCGCGCGACGCGATTGGCACTGATTGGCGACATCGCTGACGCCTGGCTGACCTATGCGTCGGACAGGAGCTTGCTCGAGATCGCGCAGGATACCGCGGCGAGCGCGGCGAAAAGCGTGGAGCTGACGCAGAAACGCCTCGACGGCGGCATCGCGCCGCGCACCGACTTGCGCCAGGCGCAATTGGTGCTGGACGCGGCAAAATCGGATGTAGCGGCGCAGACCACGGCGGTAGCGCAGGATGTCAACGCGCTGCAATTGCTTGTCGGCGCGCCTGTCGACCCCGCGCTGTTGCCCGATTCGATCGACGAGACGGTGGCGACCGTCGCCGAACTGCCAGCAGGACTGGACTCCTCGATCCTGCTGCGTCGTCCCGACGTGGTCGAAGCCGAATACCAGCTCCGCGCCGCCAATGCGGACATCGGCGCCGCACGCGCGGAACTGTTCCCGCGCATCACGCTGACCGGGCTGATCGGGTTCGCCAGCAATGCCCTGGGCGCGCTGTTCGTCGGCGGCGCGTTCAACTGGCAGGCGGGCGGCGCGGCGAGCTATCCGATCTTCCGCGCGGGTGCCGGCCGCGCCAACGTCGCCGTCAGCAAGGCGCAGCGCGACGCCGCGCTCGCGACCTACGAAAAGGCGATCCAGACCGCGTTCCGCGAAGTCGCCGACGCGCTCGCCCGGCGCGGGACGATCACCGATCAACTCAACGCCACGCGCGATCAGCGCGACGCGGCCGCGGACAATTTCAAGCTGTCGGACGCGCGCTATCGCGGCGGGATCGACAGCTATCTGCAAAGCCTGGACGCGCAACGCTCGCTCTATTCGGCGGAGCGGACGCTAGTGACGACGCAACTCACCCGCGCCGGTAACCTCGTCACGCTTTACCGCGTCCTTGGTGGGGATTCGCTGATGGAGGCGACCAAGGCAGGCCCGCAACCGACCTCCCCCTCCACGCCCTAATACCCGGAAATCGACGCTCGGGTGCATAAGCGGTCAGGCCTATCCGTTTCGCCTGCCGGTCCTCGTCGCGACAAACGAAAGCCGCCGGTCCTGAGACCGGCGGCTTCTTGTTCGATGGTCGACTAAACCGGAGCTACGCGGCCAGCTTTGTAGCAACCTCGGCAATACGACGACCCTGATACCGCGCACCGGCCAGATCGGTCTCGCTCGGCTGGCGGCTGCCGTCCCCGCCCGCTATCGTCGTAGCGCCATAAGGCGCGCCGCCGACCACGTCGGTGTGACCCATCTGCCCCTGATGCCCGTAGTCGAGACCCACAATGGTCAGGCCGAAGTGCAGCAGGTTGGTGATCAGCGAGAACAAGGTCGTCTCGTTACCGCCATGCTGCGTCGCCGACGAGGTGAAGGCACCGCCCACCTTGCCGTGCAGCGCCCCGGTCGCCCACAGGCCGCCCGCAGTATCCCAGAACGACGCCATCTGGCTCGACAGGCGGCCAAAGCGCGTCGGCGACCCGACGATGATCGCATCATAGTTCTTGAGCGCGTCGGGACCCTCGATCACCGGGTGTGCGCTATCAGTCTTGAAGTGCGCCGCCTCGATCACGGCCTGCGGCGCAGTTTCGGGAACGCGGCGAATATCGACTTCGGCGCCCGCCGATCGCGCGCCTTCCGCGACGGCATCTGCCATCTGCTCGATATGACCGTAAGACGAATAATAGAGGACCAGAACCTTGGGCATTGTGCTTCCTTTCGCGTGCGATGAAATAGGGTGCTCCCTCCCCAGGAGGATTGAGGAGGGAGCTGGATCGGCGCGCCCGGGAGGGGGATCTGGCGCGCCGAAAGGGGTCAGTCGGCGTCGACCAGGACGATTTCGGCGTCGTCGATCGCGACGATCGTCACGGTCTGACCTCCCGACAGCGCAGCGCCGTCGCGAGCGTCGAACCGCTGGCCATCGATCTCGATCGAGCCGGTCGCGGGGACCAGATAGGCATGACGCCCCTCTCCGACCGTGTGCGTCAACGTCTCACCAGCCTTGACCGTCGCCGCCATCACGCGAGCGTCGGCCCGGATCGGCAGGGCGTCGCCATCCTCGGCAAACCCGCTCGCCAGCGTCACGAACTTGCCGCTGCGGTCGCCTTTGGGGAACGGCTTTGCGCCCCAACTCGGCGAACCCCCGGTGCGGGTCGGCTCGATCCAGATCTGGAAGAGCGTGGTCGGTTCGGTCTCCAGGTTATATTCGGCATGGCGCACGCCAGTGCCCGCGCTCATCACCTGGACGTCGCCGGCCGCGGTCTTACCGACATTACCCATCGAGTCCTGGTGCGTGATAGCGCCGGTGCGGACATAGGTGATGATTTCCATGTCGCGGTGCGGGTGCGGCGGAAAGCCGCTGTTCGGGCCGATCGTGTCGTCGTTCCATACGCGGATCGCGCCCCAGCTCATCCGCGCCGGATCATAATAATCGGCGAAGCTGAAATGATGCCGGGCATCGAGCCAACCGTGATTGGCATGACCCAGGCTGGCGAACGGGCGGCGTTGAATTTCGGTGTCGGTATCGATCATCTCGGATCTCCTTGCTTGCCGCCAAGATAGGGATTGCGCGCATCGCGTAAATGGAAACGATTGAAACGGATTGTTTCGTGATTTAGGCTCAGCCGCATGAAACTCCCCGATTTCGAAGCGTGGGCCGTCTTCGCCACCGTAGCCGAACAGCGCTCGTTCAGCGCCGCGGCCGATGCGCTCGGGGTATCGAAGGCCACGGTGTCGAAGGCGATCACGCGACTGGAAGCGTCGCTCGGCACGTCGCTATTCCATCGCACCTCGCGCCGCCTGACGCTGACCGAAAGCGGCCATACGCTCGCCGAACACGCGCAACGCATCCTTGCCGAAGGTCACGCGGCGGAGGAAACCGCGCACGATACGGCCAGCGCCCCCGCTGGGATGATCCGCATCGCCGCGCCGATGACGTTCGGGATCGCCTATGTTGCGCCGGCCATAGCAGACTTCATGGCGGCGCATCCGGCGGTGCATATCGATCTGCGGCTGTCCGACGCGAAGGTCGACATCGTCGCGGAGGGCATCGACATCGCGCTGCGCATCGCCGATTTGCCCGACAGCAGCCTTCGCGCACGCCGCCTTGCCCCGGTCGAAACGCGCGTGGTCGCCTCCCCCGCCTATCTCGAACGCCATGGCCGTCCGCGGCATCCGCTCGACCTCGGCGAGCACGACATCTTCGCCTACGCCAACGTGCCGAGCACGACCTGGACCTTTCGCGGCCCCAATGGCGAGGAGGTCGCCGTTCGCCCGAACGGGCGCTTTACCACCGACAGCGGGGATGCGATGCTGCCGCTGCTCCATACGGGGCTGGGGATCGCGCGTTTGCCGGACTTCATCGTGGACACGGAGATCGCGGCGGGGCGGCTGGAGGCGATCCTGACCGACTGGGCGGGTCCGGCGACCGCGCTCCACCTCGTCACTCCTCCCAGCGCGTTGCGGCCGGTGCGCGTCGAACTGCTGATCGAATTTCTCGCCGAACGCTTCCGCCAACTGTGCGCCACCCGTAAATGAAGCGGCTGGCGCCCGATGCCGACGACGCGCGCTTCATCCGCCGCGTCGTCCTGATCATCCTGATCGCCGGACTGACGATTGCGCTCTACCGCGTGGGCACGCTGCTGATCCTGGCGTTCGGATCGGTACTGGGCGCGATCACGATCCACGCCATCGCCGGCCGGCTCCAACGCCACCTCGGCGTGCCCCAACGCTACGCGATATGCCTTGCCATGCTCTCCGCACTGGCGGTGACGGGCTTCCTCGTCTGGCTGCTCACCGCGCAGTTCGGGACGCAGATCAACGCGCTGATCACCGAGACCCCGCAACTGCTAGGACGCCTCGCCGCGTGGATGTCGCAATCGGCGGTCGGCGCCAAGATCGTCGAAGCGGTCAACGTTGCCTATGCGGGCGCGCAGGCTGCGCAGGACCTCAGCGCGTTCGCGCGCGGCGGCGCGGACTTCGTACTCAACACCATCCTGCTCATCGTCGGCTCGATGTTCTTCGCAATGGAGCCCCGGCGCTATCGCGACGGGCTCCTTTTGCTCCTGCCCAAGGACAAGCGCGCCGCGTTCGGCGATGCGTTCGACGATCTCGGCCGCAACCTGCGGCTATGGCTGCGCGCGCAGATCATCCTGATGCTGTTGATGGGCATTTCGATCGGCGTCGGGCTGTGGTTGTCGGGGGTGCCCTCGGCCGCGGCCCTGGGCCTGCTGGCGGGGATCAGCGAGTTCATCCCTTATATCGGCCCGACCGTTGCGATGCTGCCGGCGCTAGGTCTCGCAGCCAATGCCGGCACCGGGCCATTGGTCGGCGCGATCGCGACCTATGCGATCGTCCGCATCGTCCAGGACATGATCGTAACGCCGGTCATTCAGAGCCATGTGATCGCGATACCGCCCGCGATCACATTGTTCGCGATGGTCGGGATCGGCTATATTTTCGGGCTTACCGGCCTGGTATTCGCCGCCCCCCTGTTGGTCGCGATCTTCGCCCTTACGCATTCGCTCTACATCCGCGAAACGCTCGGCGAAAACACTACCCAGATCGATTGACTCCAAACCCGAAACGAGTCCGCCTGACTCGCGATTCCGCACGACTCGTGGAGTCAGGCCGGTTAGCGAAGAATTAACCTTTGTCCTTCAGACACGCTTAGGTTAATGGATTGCGTCGAAGCGCGTCGTGATTGGGCACGGCAGACTTCGAAAACGGGGGAATGCCGCATGCGCGTGCTGCTGATCGAGGACGAGCCGACGACGGCCAAGGCCATCGAGCTGATGCTCACCACCGAAGGCTTCAACGTCTATACGACGGACCTGGGCGAAGAGGGCTTGGACCTCGCCAAGCTCTACGACTACGACATCATCCTGCTCGATTTGAACTTGCCGGACATGCATGGCTACGACGTGCTCAAGAAAGTACGCGTCGCCCGTGTCCAGACGCCGGTGCTGATCCTGTCGGGCATTTCGGAGATGGACAGCAAGGTCCGCTCGTTCGGCTTTGGGGCCGACGATTACGTCACCAAGCCGTTCCACCGCGAGGAACTGACCGCGCGCATCCACGCCGTGGTCCGCCGATCGAAGGGCCATTCTCAGTCGGTTATCAAGACCGGCAAGCTGGCGGTGAACCTCGATGCGAAGACCGTCGAAGTCGACGGCGCCCGCGTCCACCTGACCGGCAAGGAATATGCGATGCTGGAGCTGCTGTCGCTCCGCAAGGGCACGACGCTGACCAAGGAAATGTTCCTGAACCACCTGTACGGCGGGATGGACGAGCCCGAGCTCAAGATCATCGACGTCTTCATCTGCAAGCTGCGCAAGAAGCTCAGCCTGGCGACCGACGGCGAAAATTACATCGAAACCGTCTGGGGCCGCGGCTACGTGCTGCGCGAGGCGGACGAAGTGGTCGCGGCGCAAGTCGCGTAACACTTACCGATTTCCAAGGGGGATGGGCCGCGGCGTTGGAAAGCGCCGCGGCCCTTTTCTTTTCCTACGGCTTCCGCACGTACACCTTCACCCCGCCGATCCAGGTTTCTTCGACCTTGGTTGCACGCAGGTCGGTGGGGCCGGACAGCAACGGGTCGCGGTCGACGATGATGAAGTCGGCGGCTTGGCCGGGTGCGAGGCGACCGAACTTGTCCTCGGCGAACCCGGCATAGGCGGCGCCCTGGGTGAAGGCCCACCACGCCTGTTCGCGCGTCACCTTTTCCTCGGGACGCCAGCCGCCGAACGGTTCACCGTTCGCATCCATGCGGGTGAATGCCGCGGCCCACCCGGCCCACGGATCGGGGCTTTCGACCGGATAGTCGCTGCCGAATGCAAGCGGCACGCCGTTCCTTAGCATGGTCGCCCAGGCATAGGCGCCGGTCAGCCGCTCCGGCCCCAATCGCGCCTCCGCCATCTTCATGTCCGACGTCGCGTGCGTTGGCTGCATCGACGCGATCACCTTCAGGCTCGCGAAGCGCGGCAAGTCGGCGGGATCGACGATCTGGGCGTGCTCGATCCGCCAGCGGCGGTCGCCCTTGTACGTGCCAGACAATGCATCGATCGCGTCGAGTACCTGGCGGTTGGCCTTGTCACCGATCGCGTGGACCGCGACCTGATAGCCGTCCATCGCCGCCCGGCTCATCAAATTCTGCAACAGCGTGTCGGTCATGAAACCGGCGCCCGACTGGCCGGGCGCGTCCTTGTAGGGTTGGAGCAGCCACGCGCCGCGCGAGCCCAGCGCGCCGTCGGCGTACAGCTTGACCCCGCCCATCCGCAGGCGATCTCCATAGAGCCACGGCGTCGGCCCGCTGCCGCCGACGCGGATCGCCGTCTCGACCCCCGCGCCATAGCTCATGATCCGCACCATTAGCGCGCCGCGATCGCCCATCCGCCGCATCGCGAGCCAATCGTCCAGCGACGTACCCATGTCGGCGGTTGCAGTGATGCCGAACGCCAGCAGGATCTCCTGTGCCTTCTGCAGCGCGAAGTCGCGCTCCTTGGGCAAGGGTTGCGGCACCGCTTTCTCGACCAGGCTCATCGCGGCGTCGACGAAGACCCCCGCCGGTTCGACGCCGATCTTCTCGATGCGCCCGCCCGCCGGCGTCGCGGTCTTGGCGGTCACACCCGCCGCCTTGATCGCGGCGCTGTTGGCCCACGCCGCATGCCCGTCCGCCCGGCCCAGCCAGACCGGCCGGTCGCTGACGACGCCGTCCAGGTCAGCCGCGGTGGGGAAGCGGCCCAGCCCCCATTTCTCCTGATTCCACCCGCCGCCGATGATCCATTTCTTCTCCGGATTTGCGGCGACATAGGCCTTGATCTTGGCCTTGGCCTCATCGAGCGTCTTGGTGTCAGACAGATCGAGTTCGAGCGCGCGGAAGCCGAGGTCGAGCACATGGCCATGCGCGTCGATGAAGCCGGGCAGCAGCGTCCGGCCCTTTTCGTTCGACAGCCAGTCGGGTCGTTCAGGGCGCTTGTCGCCCGATTGCAGCAGCCTCACGACCCGGCCGTCGCGACCGATCACGATGCCGGTAAAGTGGATGACGTTGCCCTTGGCGTCCATCGTCATGCCGTTGACGTTGTCGACCAGCCCGTCGGCGAGCGCGGGGGTCGCGACCAGCGACAGGGCAGTCGCTGCGACGACTAGCTTGGGGAACGTACGCTTCACTTCGGCAATCTCCTCACGAGCGCACTGGTGTCCTGCCGCGCGCCGCCCATCTTCTGCACCTCGGCATAGAATTGATCGACTAGCGCGGTCATCGGGAGCAGCGCGCCATTGCGCCCCGCTTCGTCGAGCGCGAGGCCCAGATCCTTGCGCATCCAGTCGATCGCGAAGCCGAAATCGAATTCGTCCTTGGCCATGGTCGGCCAGCGATTGACCATTTGCCAGCTTTGCGCCGCGCCGCCCGAGATCGCCTCCAGCACCTTGTCCAGATCAAGCTTGCTCGCCTGGGCAAACCGCAAAGCTTCGCTCACGCCCTGCAACACCCCGGCGATCGCGATCTGGTTAACCATCTTGGTTGTCTGGCCTGCCCCAGGTCCACCGATATGGACGATCCGCGTTGCATAGGCCTGCATCAGCGGCTCGGCGATCGCCATCGCTTCCGTCGCCCCCCCGCACATGATCGACAGCTTGCCGTCCTCCGCGCCGGCCTGGCCGCCCGATACCGGGGCATCCACCGCCAGCAAGCCGCGCTTCCCCGCTTCGTCGGCCAGCCGTCGTGCGATGTCGGCGGATACCGTCGTATGGTCGATGAACACCGCGCCCTCGCGCATCGCGCCGAACGCGCCCTCTGTGCCCAGCGTCACTGCGGCGAGATCATCGTCATTGCCGACGCACGTCAGCACCGCGTCCTGATCGCGCGCCGCTTCGGCGGGCGTCGCCGCGCTCCTGCCGCCATGCTGCGCGACCCACGCCACCGCCTTGTCCGCGGTGCGGTTATAGACCGTGACGTCGTGCCCCGCCGCCGCCAGATGCCGCGCGATCGGTGCGCCCATCACGCCCAGCCCGATGAAAGCTACCTTTGCCATCACCGGCGCATAAGCCGTGTTCCCCCGCCACACCAGATGGTCTAGGCGGCGGTTCATGACTTCCCCCATCCCCGTCACGATCGACGATGTCCGCGCCGCGCACGAACGCATCCGCTCCAACATCGTCCGCACACCGACTTTCATCAGCAAGACGCTGAGCGACCTGACCGGGGCCACGGTCTATCTGAAGTTTGAGAATTTGCAGTTCACCGCCGCCTATAAGGAACGTGGGGCGCTCAACACGCTGCTGCTGCTCGACGACGAGGCCCGGTCGAAGGGCGTGATCGCGGCATCGGCGGGCAACCATGCGCAGGGTCTCGCCTATCACGCCAACCGGCTCGGCATCCCATCGGTCATCGTCATGCCGACCAACACGCCCATCGTGAAGGTGACTCAGACCGAAGGGCATGGCGCGACGGTGATCCTGGAAGGCGACACGTTCGACGCCGCCTACGCCTATGCTCGCGAGCTGGAGGCGGAGCGTGGTTACACGTTCGTCCATCCCTTTGACGATCCCCGCGTGGTCGCCGGTGCGGGGACGCTGGCCATCGAAATGCTGGAAGACGTGTCGGCGATCGACACGTTCATCACGCCCATCGGCGGCGGCGGGCTGATCAGCGGGATGTCGATCGTCGCGAAGGCGGCGGATCATCCGGTGTCGGTGATCGGAGTAGAGGCCGAGCTGTTCCCCTCGATGTACAACCGCATCAAGGGCACGCAATATCCCTGCGGCGGCGATACGCTGGCGGAGGGCATCGCAGTCAAGGAACCGGGCGGGATCACCTCAGGCATCGTCCGCGAACTGGTCGACGACATCGTGCTGGTCAGCGAGCGCAACCTCGAACACGCGGTCAGCCTGTTGCTGCAGATCGAGAAATCGGTGGTCGAGGGCGCGGGTGCTGCCGGCCTCGCGGCGTTGCTCGATCATCCCGAGCGATTCGCCGGCAAGACGGTCGGCGTGGTGCTGTGCGGCGGCAATATCGACACGCGGTTGCTCGCCAACGTGCTGCTGCGCGATCTCGCGCGGTCAGGACGGCTGGCGCGCCTCCGCATCAAGCTGCAGGATCAGCCGGGCGCGCTGTTCCATGTCGCACGCATCTTCCACGAACAGCGGATCAACATCATCGAGGTCTATCACCAGCGCGTGTTCACCTCGCTGCCGGCCAAGGGGCTGATCACCGACATCGAGTGCGAGGCGCGCGACCGCGATCATCTCGACCGCCTGATCGCCGCACTGAAGGCCGCCGACTATGAAGTGAGCCCTGTCGAACTGGCATGAAAAAAGGGCGGCGCGCCGAAACGCACCGCCCTTTCATCTAACGCTGTAAAGCGATTAGGGGCTCTTGGCCTTGTTGTCCTTGCTCGAACCGATCGCGACAGCCGCGATAACACCGGCGACAATAAGAACAGCAAAGATGACACCAGTGCCAGCAGCCTTGCTGTTATTGCTGGTCGGCGTGCTCGCGCGGACGCTCTTGGCGACCGACAGCGACGCCGCCGGATTCGCCGGCGCAGCCGACGCGGCGACCGGCATCGCGGCAACAGCCACGGCAGCCAGAGCGCCAATCATTGACTTAATCATGCGGCAGTCTCCCTTTTGATACTTACGTCGCCATGCAACATGACGCCGGAACTCCGTATCAGTTCCCGGTCCTACAAAAGAATCGCCGGAATGCAAGCTTTTCGGCGGGTTTTTGCTAGCTGCACGAGTTTAACGACAGGTTAGTCCGTTCACCGTTGCGGCGATGCAACTGTTCCGGCCGGTCGCAGGCGCGGTCCTGACGCCTTGGCGCCCAGCGCGTTGATGTCGTCGAGCGCCCGGATAAGGTCGCGATATTTCGGATTATCGCGGAGCTGCTGTATGAGCGTCACGCTATGCTCGCGGCCGTTCGACCGTCGCGTCAGCGTGCAGTCGACGCCGTCCATGACATAGGGCTTTTGCGGCGGCACGACTCGCCGTTCGAAGCGGGCGAGATCGAGTTCGCGCCAGATTCGGCTCACTTCGGCACGCGACGCGCGAGCATGCTGCACGTCGGGCGACCGCCGCGTCACCTTCGACACTTGCCCGGTCGCCAGCACACGGACGACTTCGTGGCGACCGTCGATCCCGCCCGCACATACTGTCTCCACATAATCGACCCCCGCCGGGGCAAAGGGCAATACCGGCGGCATCCGCTGCGCAAGCGCCGGCGAGGCGACGGCGGCGATCAACGCGAACAACACAACGCGCATCCAGACTCTCCTTCGTCTAATCGACTACAGAATCGCGCCTGAACCCAACCTTGCGACGAAGCGAATCGGGCGTGCGGCGGACGCCCTTGCCTCGTCGAGTCGCGAGGATCATTGTGACTGCGGAAAGGCCCTTGCCTGCCCTCCCCGCGCCGTTAACCTTCTTTCATGGTAAAGCCGCTTTTCATCATGCGCGGCGCGATTCATAGTGGGCGCGTTCGCCGGATTCGCCGGCATTTGAAGGGGATCAACCGGCGGTGACCGCGCCTTTCCGTTTTCCGCGCTTTTTCGTGACATCGCCGTCGCCCTGCCCCTATCTCCCGGGGCGTCAGGAGCGGAAGGTGTTTACAGAGCTCAACGGCCCGCACGCCGGCGAGCTCAACGACGCGCTGGGCCGGATCGGTTTTCGCCGCAGCCAGTCGGTCGCGTACCGCCCGAGCTGCGTCGGTTGCTCGGCCTGCGTGTCGGTCCGCGTCGTCACTCCGGACTTCAAGCCCAACGCCACCCAGCGCAAGATCCTGCGCCGCCACGCCGACTTGGAAGTCACCGCCTGCAACCCCTGGGCGACCGATGAACAATTCCAGCTGCTCCGCCGCTATCTCTCGGCGCGCCACCCGTCCGGGGGCATGACGCTGATGGACGACGGCGATTATGCCGACATGGTCGAGCAGTCGCCGGTCAATTCGGTGGTCGTCGAATATCGCGAGCCGAGCCTGCACGGCGAGCGGGGCCGGCTGGTCGGGGCATGCCTGACCGATCAACAGGCCGATGGCCTCAGCATGATCTACAGCTTCTTCGTCGCCGATGACGCCACGCGTCCGAGCCTGGGCAACTTCATCATCATGGATCACATCATGCGCGCGCGCGCCGCGGGCCTGCCCTATGTCTATCTCGGCTATTGGGTGAAGGGGTCGGCGCGGATGACCTACAAGACGCGCTATCGCCCGCTCGAAGTGCTCGGACCGAACGGCTGGAGTCTGCTGGCCGATGAGAATGCCAGCTATTCGCCGCCGGTCCATCCGGTCGAACAGGCGCTCGCGCTGTCGGGCGAGCTGGCCTAGACCCCGCTGACCGCCGCGATCCCGGCAAGGTCGAGCGCGCTCGCGACGCGGGCGTGATCTTCGCCTGCCGACAGGCCGAGCACCGGATCGAACCCGACCCAGCCGATTCCGTCGACATACGCCTCCGCCCAGATATGCGGGCGCGACCCGCCATCGACCGCAAGATACCCCGACACGCAACGCGCTGGACGGGATAACCGCCGGGCGACGGTCACGAACGACCCGACCAGCACGTCGCTCGAATCGGCGTCGGCGCGCCGGTGCAGCGCGACGTTGGCGAGATGCAGCCGTTCGATCGGGTCGTTGACCGCTTCCCCCGCCTCGATCGCCAGCGCGGTCAGTTCGGGCACCGGGTCGTCGCCGGGGCGCAGGAACAATGCCGGCGGCAACGGTTCAGGATGCGCGGCGCTTAGGATGCCGCTCGACGGGCCGGTGAATACTTCCCCGGTAACGTGGAACTGGATGCCGTCGATCGGCCCCTCGGCATAGACCATCGTCAGCACGTTGCCGTATCCATCGCGCCCCGTCCGCAACCGCGCGTCGCAGTCGGGGCCGATCCGCCAGCCCGACACCGTCTGGTCGTGACTATCTTCCGGCGTGACGCGCAGCGACAGGGCAACGGACGAGCGGGCGAAGGGGAAATCGACGGTCAGCGTGTGGTCGATGACGATCCGCATCAGGCGAACTTGAACTGCCGACCGATCGCGAAGTGGAGTTGGGCATTCTCCTCGAGGAACGCCTCGAGATACTGGTGAAGCCCGCTGACGATGATATCGGCCGACCGGGTCTTGGCGATGCGCGTGTGCCGGGCGCGCGCCATGCGGTCCGCCTCGCCGTGGCGCCCGGTGCGCTTGGCGAGCTGCGACAGCAACTCGACCGTCTCCTCTGCCGACGCCGCCATGCTGCGCGGCAGTTCGTGGCGCGCGATCAACAGGTCGATGACGTTCGCCGGCTGCAACCCGTCATTGTAGAGCCAGCGATAGGCGGTGACGGCCGACACGGTCTGCAGGATCGTCGTCCACTGGTCGCGATCGACCACGCCGCCGACATTTTCCCCGTCGGGCAGCAGGATGTGGTACTTCACGTCGAGCAGACGCGCGGTGTTGTCCGCGCGCTCGACCGCTTGGCCGAGCCGGATGAACCACGTCGTCTGGTTGCGCAGCATCCGATGAATCGCGCCCTCGAATCCGCGAGTCTCCGCCTTGACCGCCTCGATCAGGTTCATCGTTGCGGTCGCGCCACCAGGCGACGAACGGCCGTCGAACAGCAGCCAGGCGCGGTTTATCCCCGTCCACGCCTCTCGCGTCAGCGCCGTGCGCACCGCGCGGGCGTTGGTCCGCGCCATGTCGAGACAACGGATGATCGAGCCGGGATGGCTGGTGTCGAGCGTCAGAAAGCGCGCGACCGATTGCTGGCCGATCGTGGCGCCACTGTCCTTGAACGCTTCCTCGGCGTCGATCACGGCGAGCGCGCTGCCCCAGGCGATGTCCCCCGCCGGCCGCGGCGACAGCACGTCGAGCCGCACCGTCGCTTCCACCAGCCGCGCGATGAAATCGGCGCGCTCGACGTAACGGCCGAGCCAGTAAAGCGACGAGGCGGTCCGCGACAGCATCAGGCCGACACCTGCGACTGGCTCTGGCCCGGCCCGTTGTCCATCAGCACGAAGCTGTCCTTGGTCCCGCCGCCCTGCGAAGAATTGACCACCAGCGACCCTTCGCGCAGCGCGACGCGCGTCAGCCCCCCCGGCACGACCTGAATACCCTTCGATCCCGTCAGCACGAACGGCCGGAAATCGACGTGTCGGGGCGCGAGACCGGCTTCGACCAGCGTCGGCACGGTCGACAGCGCGAGCGTCGGCTGGGCGATGTAGCGCTGCGGCTCGGCGACGAGCGCGGCACGGAAGTTCGCGATCTCGTCCTTCGACGCGGTCGGTCCGACCAGCATGCCGTAACCGCCCGACCCGTCGACCAGCTTCACCACCAGCTCGTCGAGATGATCGAGCGTGTATTTCAGCGCGTCCGGCTCGCGGCAGCGGAAGGTCTGCACGTTGGGCAGCTTCGCCTCGGCGCCCGTATAATAGCGCACGATCTCCGGCATGTAGCTGTAGATCGCCTTGTCGTCGGCAATGCCGTTTCCGGGCGCGTTGATGATCGCCACGTTCCCGGCAGCATACGCCGCGATCAGCCCGCTCACGCCGATCGCCGAGTCCGGGCGGAACACCAGGGGATCGAGGAAATCGTCATCGATGCGCCGGTAGATGACGTCGACCTTCACCCGCCCCGCGATCGTCCGCATCCACACGATGTCGTCATCGACCACCAGATCGGCCGCCTCGACCAGTTCGACGCCCATCGAATCGGCGAGGAAGCTATGTTCGTAATACGCCGAGTTGAAGTGGCCCGGCGTCAGCACGACGCACACCGGGTTGCTGCCCGTTCCCGGCGGCGCGACCGACTTCATCGTCTGGAGCAGCCGGTCCGGATAGGAATCCACCGCCGCCACGCGGAACTGACGGAACAGTTCCGGGCAGAGCCGCAGCATCGCCTCGCGATTTTCGAGCATGTAGCTGACGCCCGATGGCGTCCGCGCATTGTCTTCCAGCACGAAGAAATCGTCCGGCCCGGTACGCACCAGGTCGATCCCGCAAATGTGCGCCCAGATGCCGTGCGGCGGGCGCATCCCGGCAATCTCCGGGCGGAACTGGGGATTGCCGAAGATCAGGTCGTCGGGAAGGATACCCTCCTTCAGGATCCTTCGCTCGCCATAGATGTCGTCGAGGAACAGGTTGATCGCCTCGACCCGCTGGACCAGGCCCTCGCTCAGCCGCTCCCATTCGTCCTTCAGGAACACGCGCGGCACGATGTCGAACGGGATGATCCGCTCGCTCGCATCCTCGTCGCCATAGACCGCGAAGGTGATGCCCAGCTGGCGGAAGGTCGCTTCGGCGGATTGCTGGCGGCGGCGGAGTTCAGCGTCGTCGGTGGTGTCGAGCCATTCGCCGAGCGCGCCGAGCGCGGGGCGCGGCTGGCCTGACCCGGCGGTCCCCATGATCTCGTCGAACGCCGGTCCTACTGCCATTCATCCCCCGAACACGCCGCACGTCGCGACAACGCCATGCTGCTATGGATTGTTGCGCCGCACAAGGGGGTGTTGCGCGGGACGTTACTGCGCGATCGCGCTTTCCTTCCGCCACTGCTTGTCGAACGCAGCGCGCGCCTCGGCGACCAGTGCCGGCAACAGCGTCGGTTGCAGGAACTGATCGCCCTTCAGCGTCGTCACGTCCGCCTGTTCGGGATGCGCGGGCAGCACGACGTCGGCCCTGAGTTTCGCCATCCGGTCGAACGTCGCGCGATAATCGGCGACGATGCCGGGATATTGCTTGTTGCCCATCAGCTTGTTGCCGGCGACCGTCATGCTGCACGGGAACACGACGGTCTTCACCCCTGCCTTGACTCGCACTGGCAGCACCCAGGTCGTGCATCCCGCCGTGTGTCCGGGCGTCGCCAGCGCGGTCATCGTCACGCCGCCCAGCGTCACCTTGTCGCCATCCACCAGCACGCGATCCACCTTCACCGGCGCGAAAGTCCCGACATAATTCTGGTCGCCGAAATGCTTGCCGTTCTCGAGCGCCCAGACATCGCCCTTCATCGCCATCATGGCAGCGCCCGTGTCGCGTTTCAGGTGCGCCAGGCCCCCGGCATGGTCGAAATGGGCATGGCTGTTGAGCAGGATTTTCACGTCGCTGAGCTTGATCCCCAACGACTTGATATTCGCCTCGATCGCCGGGACGTTCGCCTCCATCGTCCCGTCGAGCAGGATTGCGCCCTTGGGCGTCGTGATCAGATACGCGGCGAGCCCCTCGCTCCCGACATAATAGATGTTGCCGATGATGTGGAACGGCTTGATCGGCCGCGTCCATTCAGTCGGGTCGCTCGCGCCAATTGCGAGCAGGGCCGACAGCGCGACGATCATCCGGGCGATCATAATTCCTCCAGCATCAACGGGGTCAGCACTTGTGGCAAAACAGTGGGGGCGGCGTCACCTGGGGAATAGTACAGGTACAACGGCACACCGGCGCGGTTGTGCGATTCGATGAAGCGGCCGAGCACCGGATCCCCGTTTGTCCAGTCGCCAACCAGCACGGCGATATTCTTGGCGCGAAACGCCGCCTGCACGCGATCGGTGTCGATCGCCACGCGCTCGTTGACCTTGCACGCGACGCACCAGTCGGCGGTGAAATAGACGAACACCGGGCGGCCTTGCGCACGGAGAGCGGCGAGTTTGGCTTCGCTGAAGGCATTGGCCTCGGCCGTAGAGGTGGCGGCCTGCGCAGGCCTATGCTGGATCAGCCACACGCCGGACACGGCGATCGCAAGCAGGATCACGACCGCCGGGACGCCGAAGCCCCGCCCGCGCGCCTGACGCCGACCCGCCGCCCATAGCACGATCGCGAACCCCAACGCGACGAGCAGCGACAGGCCCATCGCGTCGACCCCCGCCTCCTTGCCCAGCACCCAGGCCAGCGCCACCGCGGTCAACCACATCGGGATCGACAGGATGCGGCGCAGATTCTCCATCCACGCGCCGGGCCGGGGCAACCGCTTGCGCAGCGCCGGGATGTAGCCGAGCAGCAGGAACGGCAGCGCCAGCCCCAGGCCCAACCCGCCGAACACCGCCAGTGCCGCCGGCCAGGGCAGCACCAGGGCCGCGCCCAGCGCCACGCCCATGAATGGCCCCGCACACGGCGTCGCGACGAATGCCGCCAGCGCGCCGGTCGCGAACGCGCCGCTCGCCCCGCCCGCGCTACCGGCGAAACGCGGCACCGGCAGTTCGAACGCGCCCGCGAGATTGAGCGCGATCCCCACCGTCAACAGGAGCAGCAGGATGACGACGCGCGGATCTTGCAACTGAAATGCCCAGCCGACCGCGCTGCCGCCCGCGCGCAACGCCAGGATCGTCGCGCCGAGCGCCAGGCACGTCGCCACAGCCCCACCGGTATAGGCCAGCGCTTCATGCCGCGCGCCGCGCTCGTCGCCGCCGGCGCGGGCGAGGCTGAGCGCCTTGAGGCTCAGGATCGGGAACACGCACGGCATGACGTTCAGGATCAGCCCGCCGAGGACCGCCCCGGCAAAGGCGAACAGCACCGCGCTCCAATCGCTTCCCGATGCCGTCCCGGCGGCCACTGTCCCCGGCGACGCCGTCACCGCCAGCGCGCGGCCGTCGACGCTCAGCACGCCGACGATCGTCCCACCGCCCTTGCCCCCGGTCATAATGATCAACCGGTCGCCGTCGCGGCGCACGACCTGCGGCGCCGCATAGTCGATCACGTTCCGCGACACCGGGTAGAAATAGGCCCCATCGCCCTTCGCGCTCGCCGGATAGGGCACAGCGATCCGCATCTGCCCGTTCGCCGCCTGATAGGTCGCCGGAGAGCCAATCGGTTTCGGCAGTGCCTGCCGCCACGCGTCGAACGTCGCGCGCTGCGCGGGATCGATCGCGCCGTCACCAACCGTCAGCGTGATTGCGAAATCGCCCTGTTCGGGCACGCACAGCTGCGTCGTGCAGACCAGATACGCCATGTGCAGCTTGATCGGCAGCGGCGTGCCGACCGCCAGTCCCGCCGGCACCTTCAGCCGGGCGATCGGCGCATAGGGCTGTTCGAACACATAGTTCATCAGATTGGCGATCAGCAGCCGCTGCGGCGCGGGATACGCCACTTCGCCGACCGTCACGCCCGTCGGCAGCGTCCAGTCGAGCTTCGCCGGAAAACCGGCGTCGCCGGGGTTCTGCCAATAGCCGTGCCATCCGGGCTGCGGCGTCGTGTCGAGCGCGATCGCAACGTCGCTGCCCGCTTTGGGCGAATCGCTTTCCGCGATCAGGCTGATACGCAAATGCGGCCCCGGCTGGCTCGACGCGTCCTGCGCCCGCGCCGGCCCCGCCAACGCCGCGAACGCCGCGAACGCCAGCAATATCGTCACAATCATGAAACCGAACGCGCGCATCGCCATGCCTTGTCACCCAACCCCCGACAGCGCCATAGCGGCGCAGGTCTCCCGCGCCTACGGAGTTGATCGATGCGCCTTGCCAGACTGTTGCCCGCCGCGCTCCTCCTTCTCGCCAGCCCCGGCACGGCGCAGGACACGCCCGCACCGCCCACCCCTCCGGCCTGGCCGACGCCCAAGCTGATCGTCGTGATTTCGGTGGACCAGTTTTCCGCCGATCTGTTCGCGGAATATCGCAATCGCTTCACCGGGGGGTTCAAACGACTGCTCGACGGCGCGGTGTTCCCGGCGGGCTATCAAAGCCACGCCGCAACCGAGACGTGCCCCGGCCACTCCACGATCATGACCGGCGATCGCCCCGCGCGCACCGGTATCATCGCCAACGACTGGTACGACCAGAACGGTCCGCGCCCGGGCATGATCTATTGCTCCGAGGACGAGCGCGTCCCCGGCTCCAGCTTCAGCAACTACACCGCCTCCGACATCAAGCTGCGCGTGCCGACGCTCGGCGAGCGGATGAAGAACGCCGATCCGCGCGTCCGCACTGTGTCGGTCGCGGGCAAGGACCGCGCCGCGATCATGATGGGCGGGCACAAGATCGACCAGCTCTGGTTCTGGCGCGACGGCAAGGGGTTCATCTCCTACGGCGACCGCGCCGTGCCCGCGTCGGTCAAGGCCGCCAACGCCGCCGCCGAAGCGCAGATCGCCAAACCCGGCCCCGCCTTCGTCGAACCCGCCTGGTGCAAGCCGATCGACCGCGCGATCGTCGCGAACGGCAAGACCGTCGGCAACGGCCGCTTCGCCCGCCCTGCGAAGAACGAAGGGTTGTGGAAGGCCTCGCCGGCGTTCGACAGCGCGATCTTCGGCCTCGCGACGGCGATGGTGCAGGACATGAAGCTGGGCAAAGGCCCCGCGATCGACGTGCTGACCGTCGGCGCGTCGGCGACCGACTATGTCGGGCACGGCTTCGGCACCGAAGGGTCGGAGATGTGCATCCAGCTCGCCAATCTCGACCAGACGCTGGGCAAGTTCTTCGCAATGCTCGACAAGACCGGAGTCGATTATGTCGTCGCACTGACCGCCGACCATGGTGGCAACGACATCCCCGAACGCGAGCGCGAGCGCGGCATGCCGATGGCGGCACGGATGGACAGTTCGGTCAACATCCGGACGGTCGGCAAGGAGGTCGCCGCGACGCTGGGGCTGGAAGGCCCGTTGCTGTTCGGCGGGGTCAATGGCGACATCTGGATCAGCAACAAGCTGTCCCCAGGTGACAGGGATCGTGTGCGTGACGCGGCGGTGAAGCGCTACGCCGCCAATCCGCAGGTCGCCGCCGTCTACACCAAGGCGGAGATCGCCGCCGCACCGCTTCCCGCCGGGCCGCCCGAAACGTGGAGCCTGCTCCAGCGCGCGCGCGCGTCGTTCGACGCCGAGCGATCGGGCGACATTTCGATCTTCCTGAAGCCGCGCATCACCCCGATCGCGCCCGCGACGACGCCCGCCGGTACGATCGCGACGCACGGCAGCATCTGGGATTATGACCGCCGCGTGCCGATCCTGTTCTGGCGCAAGGGGATGGCGGGTTTCGAACAGCCGCTGTCGGTCGAAACGGTGGACATCATGCCAACGCTGGCGGCGTTGGTCGGCTTCACGCTTGCGGCGGGCGATGTCGACGGCCGCTGCCTCGATCTCGACGGCGGACAGGGGAGCACCTGTCCATGAGATACCGGATGCGCCGCGTGATCATCTTCACGCACAATTTCGCGGCGATGCGCGACTTCTACAGCGATATGTTCGGGTTGGACGTGGTCGAGGAGGATGACGGCTGGGCCGATCTGTCGGCGGGCGATTGCAATATCGCGATCCACGCCGCGGGTTCTGGCGTAAAGATCGGTCTCGACTTTGAGGGGCCGCACAAGATCGTGTTCCACGCCGACGACGTCCATGCCGCACGCGCCGACCTCATCTCACGCGGCGCGCGAATGGGCCCAGTCAAAGTTTTCGGCGGCCTGCATTTGTGCGACGGCAGCGATCCTGACGAAAACCGCTTCCAGATCTCGAACCGCCCCTAACGCTGTTCGTAAAGCCGGATGCCCGGCGCGAGCTTGTTTGCGCCGACCGTTAGCTGATCGCGCCCGACATTGGCGACGAACGCCGGGCTCTTGCCGAAATTCGGCGCGAGCGTCGCGACATTGTCGACCACCCTCAGCCCCGCCGACGAATAGGTCCGCACCTCCGCCGCGACGACGATGAAGGCGGTCCAATTCTCCTTGTTCGGCCCGTCGGCGAAGGTGTTGCGCGCGATCAGTCCGGTGCCGCCTTCCGACAGGTCGATCATGTAGTTGGTCTTGCGCCCCTGGCTGTCGTCGAAACTGTTGTCGGTGATCGACACATTGGGCACGCGCAGCTTGACGTAATGCCCGCCGGTGCCGCGTTCGAACCGGGATCGGGTGATCGTCACCGATCCCTTGTTGGCGAGGTAGATCGAGTGCGAGCAATCCACCGTCTCGTCGCACTGGCCCAATCCGGCGAAGGTCGACCGCTCGATGACGATCTTCTGACCTGTCGGCTGCCCCCCCAGGATACCTTCCTGGCTGTCTAGGAACATCGAGTTGCGCACCGTCAGGTCGCCCATCTCGGTCCGGATTCCCGCGCCGTTGCCGTCCGACACGCGAATGTTGCGGAACACGATGCCGTCGACCACCGATGACTGCCCGCGCAGGACGAACGCCGCCTTGCCCTCGCACGCCGTCCCATCGAAGATCGCGGTGCCGGGCTGGACCGCCTTGAACGTGATGTTCCCGCCCGCCTGCACCGTGCATTGCTTGTAGACGCCGGGCGCGATCAGGATCGTCGCGGTCCCCATCCGCACCGACTGCACCGCGTCGTCGAGATTGGCGAACCCCTGTCCGGTCTCGGCGATCGTGAACGACGCCGAGGGCGACTCCGCGGCGAGCCCGGCGGCGGGGGCCACGACCAGCGGCAGCAGGGCGAACAGGACACGGCGCATGAACTAGCTCCTTTATCCTAGCCGTTGCTCGGCCGGCCCGCGAAAGAAACTGGTATAGAGGGTTAACGGTCGCCCCCGTCGTGATTTGACGCGCTGGGTTCTGAATGCCGACGCCGCTCGCCCCATTGCGAGACGCGCGAGTCGCTGCATCGAGGGTCACGAGAGCCACGGGACACGCCCGGAAAAACACGCCGAGCCGTTCGATCGTGCCTCCCAAGGCGTCAGCGACCGGCTGAGCGGTTCAGAGGATTTCCAAACTGGCCAGCGATTACGACTGATCCGCTGCAGCCACCTTATGCCGGGCCATATGCGACAGGAAATCCATCTTGCCTAAGGCCAATCCCGCCTTGCGCAGCAAGGCATAGGCCATCGTCACGTGGAAGTAGAAGTTCGGCAATAACCAGTCTCGAATATCTTCTTCGGACGACATCACGAAGCGTACGCCATTCGGCAATGTCAGATCGACGATGGCGTTCGCGTCCGCCCAGTCTGCCGGATCGGCTTTATCGATCCGTGCGCGTACAGCCGCTATACGCTCGCGAACCTCCGCCAAGGAACGGTACGCCGTCTCTTCGAGCGGCTCAGTTTTGCCGCCGACCTGATTCAGCGCCAGCAGCACTTGATTTACCGCTACGCGAATCTGCAGTTCGAGAGGGAACATATCATCCGTGAGTTTTTCCGCGAGCACATCGTCGTTCATCCCGGCGTCCTGCGCCTTCGCGACGACGCTATCGAGCATATCGAGCATGTCGGCAAAGACCGTGCGGGCGGAATCAGCGTATGACATGGGCACCTTTCGCGGCGAAATTTCCTTCTGCGCTAAGACCATAAACCGGGCGACGTCCGCAACTGGCCTAGTCCGATGGATTTTCAGTCCAAGTTCGGCCGCAGCCAGCGCTGGGCCGTCGCCACGTCGATGCCGCGCCGCTCGGCATAATCCTCGACCTGATCCATCCCGATCCGCGCGACACCGAAATATTCCGACTGCGGGTGGCCGAAATAGAAGCCGCTCACCGCCGCGGTCGGCAGCATCGCGAAGCTTTCGGTGAGCGAGATACCGGTGGCGTGGTGCGCGTCGAGCATTTCGAACAGCTTGGTCTTGAGGCTATGCTCCGGGCACGCCGGATAGCCCGGCGCCGGGCGGATGCCGCGATACTGCTCGCGGATCAGCGCTTCGTTGGTCAGTTGCTCGTCGGGCGCATAACCCCATAACGTCTTGCGGACGTGCTGGTGCAACCGCTCTGCGAACGCTTCGGCCAGTCGATCGGCCAGCGCCTTCAACAGGATGTCGGAATAGTCGTCGATCGCCGCCTTGAACCGCGCGAGGTGCGGTTCGATGCCGTGGATGCTTACCGCGAACCCGCCGATCCAGTCGCCCTTCGGGTCGATGAAGTCGGCGAGACACATATTCGCCCGCCCCTCGCGCTTGGCGATCTGCTGGCGGAGAAACGGCAGGCGGACGACGTCGGTGCCCTCGACAAGGTTGAGGACATCGAGTCCCTTCAGTTCCTCGGCGTTGAAATCGCCCTTCAGATCGACGATCACATCGTCGTCGTGCCGCGCGCACGACCATAACCCCGCGACGCCGCGCGCGGTCAGCCATTTCTCCGCGATGATCTTGTCGAGCATTGCCTGCGCGTCGGCGTAGAGCGACTTGGCGCTTTCGCCGACTACGGCATCGTCGAGAATCGCGGGAAACACCCCCGCCAGCTCCCAGGCGCGGAAAAACGGCGTCCAGTCGATGCATTCGCGCAGATCGGCCAGATCCCAGTCGCGGAAGACGTGCACGCCGGGCTGTGCGGGCGCACCGGGCTTCAGCGCCATGTCGGCGACGAAAGGATTGGCGCGCGCCCTGGGGAGCGGGAGCAGATCGTTCTGCCCCTTGCCCTCGCGCGCCTTGCGCACTGCTTCGTACTCGTCGGCAATCTTGGTGACGTAATCGTCGCGGATCGTCTCGCTGACGAGAGTCGTCGCAACACCGACTGCGCGGCTCGCGTCGAGCACATGAACCACCGGCCCGTCATAGGCCGGCGCGATGCGCAGCGCGGTGTGCACTTTCGAGGTCGTCGCGCCGCCGATCAGCAGCGGCATCGTCATCTTGGACCGCTTCATTTCCTCGGCGACGGTGACCATTTCGTCGAGGCTCGGCGTGATCAGGCCCGACAGGCCGATCATGTCGGCGTCATTCTCGTTCGCCGCTTCGAGGATCTTCGACCACGGCACCATCACGCCCAGATCGACCACCTCGAACCCGTTACACTGCAGCACCACGCCGACGATGTTCTTGCCGATGTCATGCACGTCGCCCTTGACGGTCGCCATGATGACCTTGCCCTTGCCCTTCGCGCCGGGCTCCTTTTGCGCCTCGATAAAGGGCAGCAGGTGGGCAACCGCTTTCTTCATGACGCGAGCACTTTTAACGACTTGCGGCAGAAACATCTTACCAGATCCGAAGAGATCGCCGACGACGTTCATGCCGTCCATCAACGGCCCTTCGATTACTTCAATAGGGCGCGCGGTCTGCAAGCGCGCTTCCTCGGTATCCTCGACGACATATTGGTCCATGCCCTTGACCAGCGCATGTTCGAGCCGCTTTGCGACCTCCCAACCGCGCCATTCCTCGGCCGCCTTTTCCGCCGCCGCGTCGGTGCCGCGGAACTTCTCCGCCAGCGCGACCAGGCGGTCCCCGGCCTCGGGGTCGCGGTTGAGGATGACATCTTCACATGCGGTGCGAAGTTCGGGGTCTATCGTATCGTAAACGTCGAGCTGTCCGGCATTGACGATCGCCATGTCGAGTCCGGCCGGGATGGCGTGGTAGAGGAATACGGAGTGCATCGCGCGGCGCACCGGCTCGTTGCCGCGGAAGCTGAAGCTGAGATTGGACAGTCCGCCCGAGAAATGGACGTGCGGACAGCACCGCCTGATTTCCTTCACCGCCTCGATGAAATCGACCGCGTAATTGTTGTGCTCCTCGATCCCCGTCGCGACCGCGAAGACGTTGGGGTCGAAAATGATGTCCTCGGGCGGAAAGCCAATCCCGGTCAGCAGCTTGTAGGCGCGCTCGCAAATCTCGACCTTGCGCGCTTTGGTATCCGCCTGGCCGACCTCGTCGAACGCCATCACCACGACGGCGGCGCCATAGGCCATGCACTTGCGCGCTTCTGCCAGGAACTTCTCCTCGCCCTCCTTCATGCTGATCGAATTGACGATCGGCTTGCCGGATACGCACTTCAGCCCCGCCTCGATCACGCTCCACTTGGAGCTGTCGATCATGAACGGCACGCGCGCGATGTCGGGTTCGGCGGCGATCAGCTTGAGGAAAGTCGTCATGGCGAATTCGGCGTCGAGCAGCCCTTCGTCCATGTTGATGTCGATTACCTGCGCGCCATTTTCGACCTGCTGGCGCGCGACTTCGACGGCCCTGGCGTAATCGCCCGCCATGATCAGTTTCTTGAACGCCGCCGATCCGGTGACGTTTGTGCGCTCGCCGATATTGACGAACTGGGCGGTGGAAATCGCGTTCATGTCTGCTTTCTTCGGGCCGCTCAGGCGGCCATCGTCATCGGTTCGAGGCCGGCGAGACGCGTGCGCACGTCGGGCGTCACCACCGTTCGCGGTACCATATCCCGCACGAAATCGGCGATCGCCTTGATGTGCGCGGGCGTCGAGCCACAGCACCCGCCGAGCACATTGACTTGCCCCGCTTCGGCCCATTCGCCGACCAGCCCCGCCGTCGTCTCGGGCAGTTCGTCATAAGCGCCGAGCTCGTTGGGCAACCCGGCGTTAGGATAGACCATGATCAGCGTGTCGGCGATCTCCGACAGTGTCTTGACGTGCGGCCGCAACTGTTCGGCACCGAACGAGCAATTCAGCCCGATCGTCACCGGCTTGGCGTGCCGGACCGCGTGCCAGAACGCCTCGACCGTATGCCCCGACAGGTTGCGCCCGCTAAGGTCGGTCAGCGTCATCGACAGCATGATCGGCAGATCGCGCCCCAGGTCGTCGCCCGCCTCGATCGCCGCCATCACGCCCGCCTTGGCGTTGAGCGTGTCGAACACCGTCTCGATCAGGATGAAGTCCACCCCACCCTCGACCAGCGCGTCGATCTGCTCGCGATAGACCTGCTTCAGATAATCGAAATCGATCTCGCGAAAGCCGGGATCGTTGACGTCGGGCGACAGCGACAGCGTCTTGTTGGTCGGTCCGATCGCGCCGGCGACGAACCGGGGCCGGCCGTCCTTCGCCTGGAACTCGTCGGCGACGCGGCGCGCCATCCTGGCGGATTCGAGGTTGATCTCGCGAACCAGATGCTCGGCACCGTAATCGGCCTGGCTGATCGAATTGGCCGAAAAGGTGTTGGTTTCGGCAATGTCCGCGCCCGCCTCGAAATAGGCGCGGTGGATCGATTCCGGCACCTCCGGCTTGGTAAGGGCGAGGATGTCGTTATTGCCCTTCTGGTCATGGGTCAGGCCCAGCGACCCGGCATAATCCTCTTCCGACAACTTCCAGTTCTGGATCTCCGTCCCGAACGCGCCGTCGGTGATCAGGATACGCTTGGCGGCCTCCGCCAACAGTTTTTCGCGGGCCGACGTCATGCCGCCTCCTCCTGCAATGCGGGCTTCGAACGGATGCCGAGCAGATGGCAGATCGCATAGCTCAGTTCCGCGCGGTTGAGCGTGTAGAAATGGAAATTACGCACGCCACCCGCATAGAGCCGGCGGCACAGCTCCGCCGCGATCGTCGCAGCGACGAGCTGGCGCGCGGCAGGGTGATCGTCGAGTCCATCGAACAGGGTGCCCATCCAGTTGGGCACCGCCGTCCCGCACATCGCCGACATGCGCTGGACGCTGGCGAAGTTCATGACGGGCATGATTCCCGGCACGATCTCGGCATCGATCCCCGCCGCCGCGGCGGCGTCGCGGAAGCGGAAGAAGGTATCCGCCTCGTGAAAGAATTGCGTGATCGCGCGCGTAGCCCCGGCATCGATCTTGCGCTTGAGGTTGTCGAGGTCGTGGCCGCTGTCGGGCGAATCCGGATGGCATTCGGGATAGGCCGCGACCGAAATCTCGAACGGGTGAAGCTTGCGCAAGCCCGCGACCAGAGCCGCCGCATTCTCATACCCACCGACCGGCGAGGTGAACTTCGTCCCCGCGACCGGCGGATCGCCGCGCAATGCGACGATATGGCGCACGCCCGCTTCCCAATAGGCGTTGGCGACGGCGTCGATCTCCTCCCTGGTCGCCTCGACGCAAGTCAGGTGCGCGGCGGCCGGGATGCTCGTTTCCTTCGCGATCCGCGCCACCGTCGCGTGGGTGCGCTCGCGCGTCGTCCCGCCGGCGCCATAAGTTACCGACACGAAGCGCGGCCCGAGTGGGCTGAGCGTCTGCACCGACTCCCACAACGTCTCTTCCATCTTCTCCGTCTTGGGCGGGAAGAATTCGAAGCTTACGGCGGAGTCTCCGGCGAGATCGGCGAACATCGGCGTCGCCAGCGCCCGCCGTGCCTCAGGCATTTTTTCCACCGACACCATCACGCCGCCTCCTTCACGCGTACTCCAGGCTCGCCGGTCTTGCGCGCGAGCCACAATTTCACGGTCAATTCGCCGCCCTCCAAGGTCTCTGTCCTGACGGGCGCCAATCCCGCATGCTGGAACCAGCCGAGCATCTGTTCGTCCGAGAAGCCGAGCCGCGCATGCGCGTCGCGCGTCCGCAGTTCCTCGCGGCCATGCGGCGCGAAATCGACGATCAGCAACCGCCCGCCGGGCGACAGCACCCGCGCCGCCTCGGCGATCGCCGCATCCGGCGTCTGCGCGAAGTGGAGGACGTGGTGCAGGATCGCCAGATCCGCCGTCCCCGCTTCGAGCGGCAACGCGTAGAGGTCGGCCTGGCGCAGTTCGGCATGGTCTAGCCCGCGCTCGGTCAGCTTGGCGCGCGCCAGCCGCAGCATCTCACTGCTCCGGTCGATGCCGAGCGCATGATCCGCCTGTCCAGCAAACAGTTCGAGCATCCGCCCGGTGCCGGTGCCGATGTCGATCAGCCGATCGACCCGCGCCTCGCCCAGCACCGCGGCCATCGCCGCCTCGACCTGGCTTTCGGCGATGTGGAGCGAGCGGATCGCGTCCCACTCGCCGGCATTGCTTTCGAACCAGCCCGCCGCGTGCGCCGCGCGGTCGGCGCGCACCGCCGCTAGTCTTGCCGCATCGGCCTCGGCGCGGGCATGCGCGCGGTCGCCTTCCCAGGCATCGAGCGCGGCGCAGAGCGGACCCACGACATCGCGCGCGCCCATGGCGACGAACACCCAGGACCCTTCCTTGCGACGCTCGACGATCCCGGCGTCCGAGAGAATTTTGACGTGACGCGAAACGCGCGGCTGGCTCTGCCCCAGCACTTGCGCCAGTTCGCCGACGGACAGCTCCATCGACCGTACCAGCGCGACGATGCGGAGCCGCGTCGAATCGGCCAGTGCGCGGAAGATGTCGAGCGTGTTCGGCATGTCGCATATAGATATAAAGATATCTTTATATCACGTCAACGCGTTGCGCGCGGAACGGGCGCGGCGTAGCAGGGTTCATCGCTTTCCAGCCAGGAGATTTCGTCGTGAACAAGGCCCTGATCCCGCTCGCCTTCGCCGCCACGCTCGGCCTCGCCGCTTGCGGCCAGAAGGCACAGGACGAGACCGCGGGGGCCGCCAACACCCTGTCCGCAGACGCCAACGCGACGATGGCCAAGGCCGCCAGCGACGTAGACGCCGCCGCCGACAAGGCGTTCGGTGCAGCCGAGAACAGCATGGACAAGGTCGGCAACGTCGCGACCGACGCTCGGAAAAAGGCGGGCGCGGCGGCAAAGGACGTCGGCAACGAGATCGAGGATTGATGCGCGCCCCCCTTCCCCTGACCTGCTTCCTGCTTCTCGCCGCGTGCGGGTCGCACAACGACGACGCCGGCAGCGTCTCGCCTGAGGAAGACCGCCTGCTCAACGAAGCGGCCTCATCGCTCGACGTAAATTCTGCGGCCGCGCCCGACACTGGTGCGGACGCCAACACCACCGATTCAGGGAACGCCCAATGACCGAAAGTCGCCGCCTCGGCGCGAGCCACCTCCACACGCCCAAGCTCTGCCTCGGCGGCAACGTGTTCGGCTGGACCGCCGACAAGGCGACCAGCTTTGCCGTGCTCGACGCGTTCGCCGATGCGGGCGGGACGCTGGTCGACACCGCCGACGTCTATTCGGCGTGGGTGCCCGGCCATAAGGGCGGCGAGTCGGAGACCGTGATCGGCGAATGGCTCAAGTCGAGCGGCCGAAAGATGGGCGTCGCCACCAAGGTCGGGATGCTGCCCTGGACCGGCGACGACGGCACCACGCTCAGCCCGGCCGCGATCGCGGCGGCGTGCGACGCCTCGCTGCGCCGGCTCGGGGTGGAGCAAATCGCGCTCTACTACGCCCATCGCGACGACGAGGTGACGCCGCAGGAAGCCTATATGGAGGCCTTCGCCAAGCTGGTGGCGGCGGGCAAGGTCGCGACTCTCGGCGCGTCCAACTTCCACGCCGCGCGGCTCAAATCGGCCAACGACATCGCACGCAAGGCCGGCGCGCCGCATTTCCAGGCGCTCCAACCCGAATACAATCTGCTCAGCCGCCACGCGTTCGAGGGCGAGCTTCAGGACTATTGCGTCGAACATAATATCGGCGTGCTGCCCTATTACGGCCTCGCGTCCGGCTATCTGACCGGCAAATACCGCTCCGCCGACGATTTCGGGAAAAGCGTGCGCGGCGGGCGCATGCAGGCGTATCTCGACGGCAAGGGTCCGTCGGTGCTCGCCGCGATGGACGAGGTGGTGGCGGAAACCGGCGCGACGCTGGCGCAAATCGCGCTGGCATGGCTGGCGGCGCAACCCGGCGTCACCGCGCCGATCGCCAGCGCGACCAGCGTCAGGCAGCTCGAGGAATTGCTCCCCGCGATGGACCTGGCGCTCACGCCCGCGCAGCTCGAAAAGCTCGACGCCGCCGGCGCCTGAACGGAGACGGGCGATGCATCTCGACATCGTCCAGTCGCTGTCGATCGCGGGCGACGCCGCCAAGGCAAACGACGACCGCACCGGCGCGGGGCATGCGCGCGCCTGGATCATCGACGGCGCGACCGATCTCGGCGATGCGGGGCTGCTCGGCGATCGCGGCGGCGCAGCGTGGATCGCGGCAGAAGCCGACCGCGCCTTCGCCGCGGCTCCGCCCGGATCGATCGAAGCGACGTGCCGCTTCGTCTTCGAAACGGTCGCCGCCCGCTTCGCTCAGGACCGCACGCGCCCGCCCGAGGCATGGGAAATTCCGTCTGCTGCGTTTCTCACCATCTCCGTTGCCGACAATGCGCTCGACTGCGCGTGGCTCGGCGATTGCCCTGGCCTGCTGATCCGCGACGGTGTGGCGATCCCGATCGGCCCGGCGGTCGATGTCCGCGACGACGAAAGCGACCTCGCACGCAGCGTCGCACATCACGGGCTCGGGTCGGTGCGTCGCGCGGCGCCGGTGCTGGAAACGCTACGCACTGTCCGCGTCAACCCGGACCGCCGCATCCTGGGCATCGATCCGGCAGGTGCGGATCATATCCTCTATTCGAGCCAGCCTTGCGTCGCGGGCGACGAATTGCTGCTAATGACCGACGGATTCAGTGCCGCGATTGACCTCTATCGCCTGTTCGCGCGACGGGACCTTCCGACCCTACTCGCCAACGAAGGCCTGCACGGAATCGCCGCCCGCCTGCGCACGGCCGAGGAATCCGATCCCGACTGTGCACGTTGGCCGCGCTTCAAACGAGGTGACGACGCCACCGCGATTTGGCTGCGCATCGCCGGCTGACTTGCCCCGCGCGCAGCCGCGCCATAGCGTGCGGCAAAAGATAATCGGGAGAGAGATGTGACCGACCGCGACCCGACCGCCGCGCCACACGCGCCGTTCTGGCCCAGCGGTTCAAAGCCGCCGGCGGGCGCGCCCAACATCGTCGTCATCCTGTTCGACGATGTCGGCCTGTCCGATTTCGGCTGCTACGGTTCCCCGATCGCCACCCCCGCGATCGACGCGATCGCAGCCAAAGGTGTGCGTTATTCGAGCTTTCATACGACGGCGATGTGCTCGACGACGCGCGCCGCATTGCTGACCGGGCGCAACCATCATTCGGTCGGCATGGGCTGCCTCGCCAATTTCGACAGCGGCTATCCGGGGTACCGCGGCAAGATCGCGCGGGAGGCCGGCACGCTGCCCGAAATGCTCAAGCCCCATGGCTACAACGCCTATTTCGTCGGCAAGTGGCATGTCACGCCAGCAAGTGAGGTCGGCCCGACCGGCCCGCACAACGGCTGGCCGCTCGGCCGGGGGTTCGACCATTTCTATGGCTTTCTCGATGCCGAGACCGACCAGTTCGCGCCCGAACTGGTGCGCGACAACACGCCCGTCGCGCCGCCGGGCACGTTCGACACCGGCTATCACCTGACCGAAGATCTCACGGACGAAGCGGTCCGCTTCATGGCCGATCACGTCGCAGCCAAGCCCGACAAGCCGTTCCTTCTCTGGTTCGCTCCCGGTGCGTGCCATGCCCCGCACCAGGCCCCGCGCGACCTGATCCTGAAATACGACGCGATGTTCGCCCATGGCTGGGACAAGGAGCGCGAGTTGCGGCTGGCGCGGATGATCGCGATGGGACTAGTACCCGTCGACACCACGCTCCCACCGCGCAACGACTTCGTCCAGTCCTGGGCCGATCTCGATCCCGACACGCAACGCCTCGCGACCCGATTGCAAGGCGCCTATGCCGCGATGCTCGACCATGCCGACCAGCATATCGCGCGGCTCATGGCGTTCCTCGACGCGGCGGGGCTGACCGACGACACGCTGATCCTCGTCCTGTCCGACAATGGCGCGAGCCAGGAAGGGATGATCCAGGGCTTCGTCAACGCGATGGGTCCGTACAATATGCGGCCCGAGATGCTCGCGGAAAAGCTCGCGCGGATCGATGACATCGGCGGGCCCGATAGCCACAGCAACTTTCCGCTCGGATGGGCGATGGCATCCAACACGCCGGTGCGGCGCTACAAGCAGAACACGCATGGCGGCGGTATCCGCGACCCGTTGTTGGTCAGCTGGCCGAGCCGGTTGCCGGCGCGCGGCGAGGTGCGGCACCAGTTCGCGCACGCCGTCGATGTTGTGCCGACCCTGCTGGAACTGATCGGGATCGCGCCGCCCGATAGCGTTGCAGGCGTCCCGCAAATGCCGCTCGAAGGCGTCAGCTTCGCCAAGTCGCTGACCGATGCCGCTGCGCCCGAGCGCGACACGCCGCAATATTTCGAGATGTTCGGGCATCGCGGCATCATCCATCGCGGGTGGAAAGCGGTGGCGTTCCACCCGCCCGGCACGCCCTATTCCGCAGACAAATGGGAGCTGTTCGACCTCTCGGCTGATTTCGCGGAGACCAACAATCTAGCCGAGCAACATCCTGAAAAACTGGCGGAACTGATCGAACTGTGGTGGCGCGAGGCTGAGGCGCACCAGGTCCTGCCGCTCGACGACCGCTTCGGGCCGCGCTTCGCGGAGAATGCCGCGCGGCACCTCGGAGCGCGGCGCGTCTTCACCTTCCACCGCGGCATGGGCCACATCCCGAGCGACATCGCCCCCGATTTGCGCGCGCGCAGCTATCGCATCGAGGCTCACGCGCGGATCGCGGCGGGGGACCAGGGCGTGCTGATCGCGCACGGCGACATGACCTGCGGCTACAGCCTCTACGTCAAGGATGGGCGGCTGCACTACGACGTCAATGTCGGCGAGCACCAGATCGTATCGAGCGACGCCCCCGTCCCCGCCGGCGAACACGTGTTCGGCGCGCACGTCACCCATGGCGACGTCAAGCAGGTGACGCTGACGGTCGATGGCGAGCCGGTCGGCAGCGGTACGATCCACTTCGGGTTCGTCAACTTCATCAGCTGGTCGGGGCTCGACATCGGGCACGACCGGTCGAGTCCAGTGTCGCATTATCCCGCGCCGTTCCGCTTCAGCGGCGAATTGTCGAAGGTCGTCGTGACGATCGAAGACGAGCAAGGCGACGCCGAGGGCGCGGCGCAGGCTGTGCTGGCGCGCGAATAGCAACGGCCGGTGCTGCCGTGACAGGGAGCCGTTGCGCCCGGTCCGGGACCGGCTAAGGGCCGGAGCATGATGCGCCCCCTGTTCGCCGCCATGCTCGCCCTCCCCTTGTTGGGCAATGCCGATCCCGATTTGGCCGGCATCCGTGGGGTAATCGACACCTTCCGCGTCGCTATCATCGCCAAGGACAAGGCGGCGCTCGAACGGCTGCCGGCAACCGACACCATCAGTTTCATCGCGTCGATCGACCCGCCCACGCTCGCCCGCCTGCGTCAGCGCCGCCCCGATGCAAAGCGCATCTTCCCAAGCAGCTATGCCGAATTCGTCAAGGGCGTCGTCACCGACCCGACCCGGCAGGAAGAAAAATTCTCCAACATCCGCATCCATTCCGACTGGGCCGTCGCAACCGTTTGGTTCGATTACAGCTTCCTCGAAAACGGCAAGGTATCGAATTGGGGCCACGAAAGCTGGGGGCTGGTCCGCACCGACGATGGGTGGCGGATCAGCTCGATCATCTATTCGATCGCGCTGCCGGCGCCGGCGAAGCAGTAGGACGGGCCTGGCATCCCCCGGCGGAGGCCGACTCGCCTGCGTTCGAGAGTCGGCGGAGAGAGAAGGACGGCCCGGGAGAAGGAGTTTCCCCGAGCCGTCCGCATCCTCTCCCAAGGATGACCCGGTGATTTCCTTTTCGTCACCCCGGCCTTGAGCCGGGGTCCCGCTTCTCCATAGAGAAGAACGAAGCGGGATGCCGGATCAAGTCCGGCATGACGGATTAGGTGAGGTTACGCCGCAAATTGATTCATGGTGTTGTGCACGCCACCAGCCTTCAGAGCGGCTTCCCCAGCGAAATACTCCTTGTGGTCGTCGCCAATGTCCGACCCGGACATGTTCTGGTGCTTCACGCAAGCAATGCCCTGGCGGATCTCCGCGCGCTGGACGTTCTTGACGTAGCCCAGCATCCCCTCGTCGCCGAAATATTCCTTGGCGAGGTTGTCGGTCGACAGCGCCGCGGTGTGATACGTCGGCAACGTGATCAGGTGGTGGAAAATCCCCGCCCGCTTCGCCGCATCGCGCTGGAACGTGCGGATGCGCTCGTCGGCTTCCTGGGCCAGCTCGGTGTCGTCGTAATCCATGCTCATCAGCCGGTCGCGCTCGAACGCGGACACGTCCTTGCCAGCTTCCTTCCATGCATCAAACACTTGCTGGCGGAAGTTCAGCGTCCAGTTGAAGCTCGGCGAATTGTTGTAGACCAGCTTCGCGGTCGGATGGACCTCGCGGATGCGGTCGACCATCGATGCGATCTGTTCGATGTGCGGCTTCTCGGTCTCGATCCACAGCAGGTCGGCGCCGTTGTCGAGGCTGGCGATGCAATCCATCACGCAGCGATCCGCCCCGGTCCCCTCGCGGAACTGGAACAGGTTCGACGGCAGCCGCTTCGGCTTCATCAGCTTGCCGCCGCGATTGATCACGACGTCGCCGTTGATCGTCGACAGGTCGGTGACCTCCTCGCAATCGAGGTAGCTATTGTACTGGTCGCCGAGGTCGCCCGCTTCCTTCGACACCGCGATCTGCTTGGTGAGACCGGCGCCCAGCGAGTCGGTGCGCGTGACGATGATCCCGTCCTCGACGCCGAGTTCGAGGAACGCGTAGCGGCACGCGCGGACCTTCGCCAGAAAGTCCTCGTGCGGCACGGTGACCTTGCCGTCCTGGTGCCCGCACTGCTTTTCGTCGCTGACCTGGTTCTCGATCTGCAGCGCACACGCGCCCGCCTCGATCATCTTCTTCGCCAGCAGATACGTCGCCTCGGCATTGCCGAAGCCCGCGTCGATGTCGGCGATGATCGGCACGATATGCGTCTGGTGATTGTCGATCGCGTGGATCAACCGCTGTTCGGCAACCGCGTCACCGCTGTCGCGCGCCTTGTCGAGCTCCCGGAACATCATGCCCAGCTCGCGGGCATCGGCCTGGCGCAGGAAGGTGTAGAGTTCCTCGATCAGCGCCGGGACGCTGGTCTTCTCGTGCATCGACTGGTCGGGCAGCGGGCCGAATTCGCTGCGCAGCGCGGCGACCATCCAGCCGGAGAGGTAGAGGTAACGGCGCTCGGTCGAACCGAAATGCTTCTTAATGCTGATCATCTTCTGCTGGCCGATAAAGCCGTGCCAGCAGCCAAGCGACTGCGTGTAGTTCGCCGGGTCGGCGTCATAGGCCGCCATGTCGCGGCGCATGATCGCGGCGGTGTAGCGCGCGATGTCGAGGCCGGTCTGGAAACGATTCTGCGCGCGCATCCGCGCCACGGCTTCGGGGCTGATCCCGTCCCACGTCCCCTTGTAGCCGGCGATCAGCTGGCCGGTTTGCGCAATATTGTCCTGGTAGGTCACAGTCTCGTCCTCACTCGAAAAGATGTCGAGCGATGTACGCGGATTTACAGAAGACGCCCTTCGTTAAAGCGCAGCCTCAGCGTGATGATGTGACCTTCGGCACCCCTGCCGTTGTCCATTTGTAAATTATTTTCAATGCCGATTTGCTATTCCGGACCCCAGCGCCCATATCACTCGCGCTACAGTCGCATATCGACGGTCTTCGGCGCTTTGCGGCTCCTTCTCCTTCTTTCCCTGCAGCCGCGGCATCGGGCCGCCCGACACGCGGGCGGGCCCTGTCACAAAGAAGGACCATCGAAATGACCACCGGCACCGTAAAATTCTTCAATGCCGACAAGGGCTATGGCTTCATCGCGCCGGACGGCGGCGGGCAGGACGCGTTCGTCCACATCACCGCGCTCGAAGCGGCTGGCCTGAACACGCTCAACCAGAACGACCGTGTCACTTATGACCTGGAGAACGACCGCCGTGGTAAGCAAGCCGCGGTGAACGTCAAGATGGCCGCCGAATAACCATCTAAGCAACTGATAGGCGGTGCGATTCTGTCGCGCCGCCTATTTGTGCTACAGCCCTCCGCAACACCGGAGAATCGAATGTCAGATACCCCCGAACTCTACCGCAACCGCGCCGCGATGGAGCGCGCCAACGCCGCCGCCAGCGGGCTCGAGAACGTCAAGGCGCGCTGCGAACGCGCCGCCATGGCGTGGGAGGAAATGGCCGAACGCCTTGAACGCACCTCCAAACTGCGCAGCGAACGCGAGGACGCCGCCGCCCGCGCCGCCGAACAACGGCAATTGATGGCGGCCGAATAGGCTGGCGTCGGCCGCCCTCGATCAATCACCCCCGAACGTAAAGGCGCTGACGCCGCGCTCACGCTCGTTGATCAGCAGGGCGCGCCCCATGGGCGGCGCACTCCGCTGCGGGCAAGCTGCGCGGCCGCAGGCTCGGCAGCCGAGGCCGATCGGCATCGCCGCTCCCTTCAGATCAAGCCCGCGCGCCGCCGCCAGTCCGCCCGCGAAATCAGCGGCGATGCCCAGCCCGATCGCGAATTCGGCGCGCACCGCGCCATATTGCCGCCCCTGCGGCGTCACGGTGCGCGACAGTGTCAGCCAGCGCGCGTCGTCCTCCAGTTCCACCAGTTGCACCGCAAGCTCACCGCGACGGTCGAACGCATCGTGGACGCGCCATAGCGGGCAGCGCGAATCGCTTTCGGCCAAGGGCGATCCACTCGCGCCGGAAAAGCGCTTTGACGCCTGCCCCGCGCGATCGATCCGCACCATGAAGAACGGCAGTCCCCGCGCGCCGACGCGTTGCAGCGTGGTCAGCCGGTGTGCGACTTGCTCGAACCCCGCGCTGAACCGCCGCTGGAGCAATTCGAGGTCATAACCGGTCGCCTCGCACGCGCGCAGGAAACGGGCGTACGGCATCATCACCGCCGCGGCGAAATAACCGGTGAGGTGGCGGCGGTAGAGCCGCTCCGCCGCGCGATCGGCGAAGCCGGCGCCGCGAACCAGCCCCTCGATCGCGTCCCGAGCCTCGATCTGCGCGAGTTGCGACGCCGCCGCGAAGGTGCGGCTGGCGTGATCGAGCGTCTCCGAAAGTTGCAATTGCCGCGCGTGGAGATCGGTGCGGCGGAGCAGATCGGGCATTACGTCGACCGGCAGGATGCGGATCGTAAGCTGGTGCTTGACGCGCAGCCGCTCGGCGATCGCGCCATAGAGGTCGCCCCCGCCGAGCCGCACCTCGTCCGCCAGCGCTTCAGCGGCGGCGTCGAGATCGGCGTAATAGCCGCGCCACCTTTCTATTTCGCGGCGCAGTTCGGCGAGCGGGTCGGTCACATCCGGCGCGCCGTCCGGTCCAGTCGCCACGCCCATCCGGTCGAACGCGCGCGCGAACGCCTCCGCCCCGCCGGGCGCACCCGCCAGCCATTCCTCGACTTCGTTGCGGTCGATCTCCAGGTCGGCGAACATCGGATCCGCCAGCCGCCGCCGGAGCGCCGCCGCCCCGCCCCCCGGCTCGCCCGCCGCGAGCGCTCGCGGATCGAAGTCGAACGTCTCGGCCAGCTTGACCAGCAACGCCGCCGATACCGGGCGCTGGTTCTTTTCGACGAGGTTGAGGTAGCTCGGGCTGATCGTCAGCATCTCAGCCATCGCCGCCTGGGTCAGCCCCTCGCGCCGCCGCAGCCGCCGTACAGCATGCCCCGCCAGTATCTTGCGCTCCGCCATGACGCCCTCGGTCAATAATTTACAATATTACCGTAACGCATCGGGCGAAACTATACAACCAAACCCCGCTCGGCCTTTGAGTCAGCGTTACCTGCGCAATGTTTGCTCCTATCTGTCGAGCCATACCAGTTCGCTGGTGTCGAAAAATGTAAAGGAATAGACATGTCGAACGAACCGCAGCGCAGCCGCGCCGTCTTCTCGACGGAGGATTTCGGTCTGATGAAGGAAGCCGTCGGCGCGTATGTCCGCCAGATCGCCGACGATCCCCGCTCGGCCAAGTTCTCGAACCTCTATCACCGCCTCGGCCGCGTCGGCTGACGGCGACGCCGCCGCCCCGTTCCCCCGTTTTCCGGGGCGGCGGCTCAGTTTCCTGGGGAGGAAAGGATGCCCGTCGGGTTCGCGCCCGGCGGGCGTTTTCATCAGGCCGCGGTCCAGCCCCCATCCACCGACAAATTGGCGCCAGTGATCGACTTCGCGTCATCGCCGCAGAGGAAAAGCGCGAGCGCCGCGACCTGTTCGGGCGTGACGAACTCCTTGGTCGGTTGCGCCGCCAGCAGCACGTCGTTCATCACTTGCTCGCGCGTCAGTCCGCGCGCCTTCATTGTGTCGGGGATCTGATTTTCGACGAGCGGCGTCCAGACATAACCCGGCGAGATGCAATTGGCGGTGATGCCGTGCGTCGCGACTTCGAGCGCGAGCGCCTTGGTCAGTCCGGCGAGGCCATGCTTGGCGGCGACATAGGCCGATTTGTTGGGGCTCGCGACCAGGCTGTGCGCCGACGCGGTCGAGATGATCCGCCCCCACTTCTTCGCCTTCATATGGGGGACGGCCGCGCGCATGACATGGAACGCGCTCGACAGGTTGATCGCGATGATCGCATCCCATTTGTCGATCGGGAATTCGTCGACCGGCGCGACGTGCTGGATGCCGGCATTGTTGATCACGATGTCGGGACCACCGAGTTTGTCATGGCACCGCGCGATCATCGCCGCGATCTGATCGGGCTTGGTCATGTCGGCCGGGTCGTAAAGCGCCGCCGCGCCACTGGTCGCCGCCAGCGCTGCGCGCTCCGCCTCGATTGCGTCCGCGTCGCCGAAACCGTTGATCATCACCGACGCGCCCTCGGCGGCCAGCGCTCTTGCGTAAGCGAGACCGATGCCCGACGTGGACCCGGTGACGACCGCGCTTTTACCCTTCAGAAACATGGCATCGACTCCGTGCGTGACTTTGCCTGCGCAAGACCCGATCATGCCGACGATTGCAACCGCCACGCGCGCGACGCATTTTGATACGCAGCAATAACGAGCAGGGGATTTGTAATGCGTCTCGACGATTTCGATCCGAACATCAATGTCGGGGACCAGCGCGGGTCGGGCGGAGGGTTCAGCGGCTTCGGCGGCGGGGGCGGTGGGGGCGGGTTGCTGCTCGCGTTCCTGCCGATGATCTTCAGCCGGTTCGGCTGTTTCGGCGTCGCGATCGCCGCAGGGTTGTTCCTGGTGTTCGGCGGCGGATTGCAGATGCTGGGCGGCGGCGGCGCACCGATCGGATCGAGCGCTCCGACCGAAAGTCGCGGCGGCACGACAGCGACGAAGGCGTGCACGGTCGACGCCGCCAGCAAGGCCGCCTGCAACGCCTTCAGTTCAGCCGACAAGACCTGGGCAGCGATCTTTGCGCAGAACGGCAAGCAGTTCGAACAGCCGAAGCTGTGGTTCTACAGCGGCAACGGTCAGTCGGGCTGCGGCGCCGCGCAATCGGCGATGGGTCCGTTCTACTGCCCGCAGGACCAGGGCATCTATCTCGACACCGACTTCTTCCAGGAGCTCGCCCAGAAATTCCGCGCGTCGGGCGATTTCGCGCAGGATTACGTGATCGCGCACGAATTCGGCCATCACATCCAGAACCTGCTCGGCACGTCCGATCGCGTATCCTCCCTCCAGCGCCGGTCGAGCGCGACAGACGGCAACAAACTTTCGGTGATGCTCGAGCTTCAGGCCGACTGCTTCGCAGGCGTGTGGGCGGCGAAGAATCGCGACCGCATGGACCCCGACGATCTCGGCGAAGGCATGACCGCGGCCAAGGCGATCGGCGACGACACGTTGCAACGCGAAATGCAGGGCCGCGTGGTGCCCGACAGCTTCACTCATGGCACGTCGGAACAGCGCATGACCTGGTTGAAACGCGGCATCGACACCGGTGACCCCAGCCAGTGCGATACGTTCAACGGCGCGCTGGGATGATCGCCGGACTCGCCAGTCGGCGGAGGCGATCCGCCTCCGCCGAGGCCGGGCTCGAATCCGTTCCCCAAGAAGGGCGCCTGGGTTGGAAGGACGAAGCAGAGCGTGTCCCACTCAAATCGTCGACCCTTAACGATTTGCCCCCAAGCTCCATTCGTATGCAACACGTACATTCCGCCGGGTTCCCGATAAAGCAGGTCGGCGCGCGATCCGACTGTTGTATGCCATAACAAAGTGCGGCAAGCTCGCCGTAGAGGCTCGGTATAGAGCCCGGCGCAAGAGCGGAGCAGTGATGGCCCAGGACCCACAGACGATTCTCGACCGCGAGCCGATGTCGGCCCTGCAGTGGCGAGTGGTGGCGGTCATGGTCGGACTCAACGCGCTGGACGGCTTCGACGTTCTATCGATCAGCTTTGCATCGCCGGGTATCGCCAAATCCTGGGGGATCGATCGGGCCGCGCTGGGACTGGTCCTGTCGATGGAATTGATCGGCATGGCCGTCGGCTCGCTGCTGCTCGGCCGGATCGCGGACCGGATCGGCCGCCGCGCGACGATCCTGAGTTGCCTGCTGGTGATGACTGCGGGGATGCTCGGCGCCGCGACCGCGCACAACGTCCAGATTCTCTCGGGCTGGCGCTTCTTTACCGGCCTGGGGATCGGCGGGATGCTCGCGTCGACCAACGCGGCGGTGGCGGAAGCTGCAAATGCCCGGCGGCGCGCGTTATGCGTGATCCTGATGGCCGCCGGCTATCCGCTCGGCACGATCATCGGCGGTTCGATCGCGGCCGTTCTGCTTCACTATCATGGCTGGCAGTCGGTGTTCGTGTTCGGCGCGATCGCGAGCGCCAGCTTCATTCCTGTCGTTCTGCTTGCCGCACCCGAATCGATCGCTTTCCTGGTCCACAAGCGCCCGCCCGATGCGCTCGATCGAATCAATCGCCTGCTCGCGCGCATGGGGCACGCCCCGGTCGATGCGCTGCCCGACGCTCCGGACACGCGTCGCAACGCGCCGTTGGCCGATCTCTTTTCCCCAATGCTGGCGCGGCGGACGATCATGCTGACCCTCGCCTATCTGACGCACATCATGACCTTTTATTTCATCCTGAAATGGATTCCAAAGATCGTGGTCGACATGGGCTACGCGCCGTCCGCGGCCGCCGGGGTGCTCGTATGGTGCAGCACCGGCGGCGCTGCGGGCGCGCTGCTGCTCGGCCTGCTGACGGCGCGGGTCCGCGTGCTGCCGCTGACGCTAGTCGCCATGGCGGCCTCGGTCGCGCTCGTCATCTTGTTCGGCAGAGGAGGCAGCGACCTAGCCTCGCTTTCGATGGTCGCCGCGGCGGCCGGCTTTGCCACCAATGCCGGCGTCGTCGGCCTGTACGCGCTGGTCGCCCGCGCGTTCCCCACCGGTCTGCGCGCCACCGCGACCGGATTCGTGATCGGCATCGGGCGCGGCGGGTCGGCACTGGCGCCAGCCCTGGCGGGACTGTTGTTCGCCGCCGGGCAAGCGCTGCCCATGGTCGCCGTGCTGATGAGCCTCGGCTCCGCGATCGCGGTGCTGGCACTGCTCGCTCTGGTCGGCCGACCGGTGGAGGCGCACTGAAACCGCACGGGGATCGCTTGCTTTGCCCATCATCATAAGTTATGATACATAACAATATCTGGAGAGGATAATGGCGACTTTGCTTGGTGACGCCCCCGCGACGTTCGAACGTCGCAACCCCGTGACCGGAGAGGTAGCGAGCACGATGCCCGCCGCCAGCGTCCGGGATGCCGAGGCCGCCGCCGAAGCCGCCGCGGCAGCCTTCCCCACCTGGTCCGCCCTCGGTCCCAATGCCCGTCGCGGCTTGCTGATGAAGGCGGCTGTCGCGCTTGAGGCGCGCGCCGATGCTTTCGTCGATGCGATGATGGGAGAGATCGGCGCGACCGAAGGCTGGGCACGATTCAACCTGATGCTCGCGGCCGGCATGGTCCGCGAAGCGGCCGCGCTGACCACCCAGATCGCCGGCGAAGTCATTCCGTCGGACAAGCCCGGCTGCGTCGCGATGGCGCTGCGCGAACCGGTCGGCGTCATGCTCGGCATCGCGCCGTGGAACGCGCCGATCATCCTGGGCGTGCGGGCCATCGCGGTGCCGCTGGCGTGCGGCAACACCGTGGTGCTCAAAGCGAGCGAACAATGCCCGCGCACGCACGCGCTGATCGTCGAGGCGTTCGCGGAGGCCGGCCTGCCCGACGGCGCGGTGACGCTGGTGACCAACGCGCCGCAGGATGCGGGCGCGGTCGTCGGCGCATTGATCGACCATCCAGCGGTGCGGCGAATCAATTTCACCGGATCGACCGCCGTGGGCAAGATCATCGCCAAGCGCGCGGCCGAGCATCTCAAGCCTGTCCTCCTCGAACTGGGCGGCAAGGCCCCGCTGATCGTGCTGGAGGACGCCGACCTGGACGAAGCGGTCAAGGCCGCCGCGTTCGGGGCGTTCATGAACCAGGGCCAGATCTGCATGTCGACCGAGCGGATCATCGTCGTCGATGCCGTCGCCGACGAATTCGTCGCGCGGTTCAAGGCGAAGGTCGCGACCATGCCGGTCGGCGATCCGCGCGCGGGCACTACCCCGCTGGGCGCGGTGGTCGACGCTAAGACCGTGGATCACGTCCAGTCGCTGATCGCCGACGCGACCGCGCAGGGCGCCGTACTCGTCAACGGCGGCGCGCATGATGGCGTGCTGATGCCGGCGCATGTCGTCGACAAGGTGACGCCCGAGATGAAGCTGTTCCGCGACGAAAGCTTCGGCCCGGTGGTCGGCGTGATCCGCGCGCGGGACGAAGCGCATGCGATCGCCCTGGCGAACGATACCGAATACGGCCTTTCGGCCTCGATTTTCACCCGCGACATCGCACGCGGATTGCGCGCGGCGAAACAGATTCAGTCGGGCATCTGCCACATCAACGGCCCGACCGTGCATGACGAGCCGCAAATGCCTTTCGGCGGCACCAAGGCGTCGGGCTATGGCCGCTTCGGCGGCAAGGCGGGCATCGACGCCTTCACCGAACTGCGCTGGGTCACGTTCGAGACCCTGCCCGGACACTATCCGATCTGAGGGGCGTGCATGCCCCGGCACAAATCAGCAAGGACCAGATAACAACATGACCGAGTTCAGCAGCAACGGTGTCGTCGCGTACGACATCCAGGACGGAATCGCCTGGGTCCGGTTCAACCGGCCGGACAAGCGCAATTGCATGAGCCCGACGCTCAACCGCGACATGATGGAGGTGCTCGAAGCGCTCGAATTCCGCGATGATGTCGGCGTTCTGGTGCTGAGCGGCGAAGGAAGCGCCTGGTCCGCGGGCATGGACCTGAAGGAATATTTCCGGGAAAACGAATACAAGGGGCTCGCAGCGGTCCGCCATGCCCAGCGCGAAGCCTATGGCTGGTGGGAACGGCTCCGCTGGTATCACAAGCCGACGATCGCGATGGTCAACGGCTGGTGCTTCGGCGGCGGCTACGGTCCGCTGTTCGCGTGCGATCTCGCTTTCGCCGCGGAGGACGCCCAGTTCGGGCTGTCGGAGATCAACTGGGGCATCCTGCCGGGTGGCGGCGCGTCCAAGGTGGCAAGCGAGCTGCTGTCGTTCCGCCGCGCCATGTACCACGCGATGATGGGCGAGAATGTCGACGGTAAGACCGCCGCCGAATGGGGGCTGGTCAACGAAGCGCATCCGCTGGCGACGCTGAAGGATCGCGTCACCGAAGTCGCGCGGGTCCTGCTGGGCAAGAACGCGGTGGCGCTCAAGGCCACCAAGGACGCCATCCGTCGCGTGCGCGAAATGACGTATGACAATGCCGAGGACTTCCTCATCCGCGCGCAGGAAGCGGCGAACAGCTTCGATGGCGAGGGCCGCAAGGAGGCGACGCGCCAGTTCATCGACGAGAAGTCGTTCAAGCCGGGCCTGGGCGCTTATGACAAGCAGGGCAAGGGCGGCGCGAAGGTCGACGCATAACGCCGCCGGTCCCCGCCGCACCGACCGACAGATACAATCGCCCGGCCGACCGGCGCGACCATGGAAGTGCCGATGCCAGATCTTTCCCGCCTCCTCGCGCCGCGCTCGGTCGTCATCGTCGGAGCGTCTCCGACGCCGGGCGCGCTGGGCGCGTCGGTGCTCGCAAATCTCGACCGCCACGGCTTTTCGGGCGACATCCACCTCATCAACCCGAAGCGGGACACGATCGGCGACCGGCCCTGCCTGAAGTCGATCGACGACTTGCCCGAAGGCGTGGACGCCGCGATCCTCGCCATCCCCGGTCCGGCTGTGGTGGATGCGCTCAAGGCGCTGGCGGCGCGCAAGGTGGGCGCCGCGGTGATCTTCGCGGCCGGATTCGCGGAAGGCGGCGCGGATGGGCTGGCGGCGCAGGCCGAAGTCGCTCGCATCGCCCAAACGCACGACATGGTGATCGAGGGACCGAATTGCCTTGGTCTCGTCAACTATGTCGATGGCGTCCCCCTCACCTTCGTGGAGACGCCGGCGGTGCGGCTGGACGACCGGCCTGGCGTCGCCATCGTCTCGCAATCCGGCGCGATGGCGGTGGTGCTCGGCACGATCCTGATGAGCAAGGATCTGGGCATCTCCGTATCGGTATCGACGGGCAATGAAGCGGCCAGCGGGGTCGAGGATTATGTCGAGCACTTGATTGCCGACCCGAACAGCCGCGTGATCGGCATGATCGTCGAACAGTTCCGCGATCCGGCCCGCTTCCTTTTGCTCGCCGAGCGGGCACGGAGCGCGGGCAAGCCGATCGTGCTGCTCCATCCCGGCAAATCGAGCGCCGCGCGCGAAAGCGCCGCGACGCACACCGGCGCGATGGCGGGCGACTGGGACGTGATGCGCGCGAAGGTGGAGCGCGCGGGCGTGGTGCTGGTCGACAGCCTGGAGGAACTGGGCGACGTGCTGGAAATCGCTCTTCGCGCACGGCCGGTCGGCCGGGGCGGCACGGCGGTGCTCGCCGAATCCGGCGCGTTCAAGGCACTGACGCTCGATCTGTGCGAAGCGATCGGGCTCCCTTTGCCCGCGCTCGGCGACGCCACAGTGGCGGCAATGCGCGCCGCGCTGCCCGACTTCATTCCCGTTTCCAATCCCATGGACTTGACCGCGCAGGCGCTGGTCGATCCCGATCTGTATCGTCGCACCTTGGCGCCGTTGCTGGCGGACGATGCGATCGCCGCCGTTGTCCTGGCGATCATCCAGACCGATCAGGCGACCGCCGCGCGCAAGCTCCCGCCGATCATCGACGCGATCCGCTCGCTCGCGCCGGACAAACCGGTGATCTACGCGGGCCTCGACGAGGGCGCGGAGTTCGACCCCGCTTTCGTCGCCGACCTTCGCGCGCTCGGCGTGCCCTGCTTCCCGTCCGCCGACCGGGCCTTTCGCGCGCTTGGCCAGCTCGCGCGCCTCGCGGAGCGCGATTTCGAGCGGAACGCCGCCCCGCCCCTCGTGCTCGTCGACCTGCCCGCTGGCGTGGTCCCCGAATACCGGGCCAAGGTATTGCTCGCGCCCGCGGGCATCGCCTTTCCGAAAGGCGGCTTCGCCGTCGATCTTTCCCAGGCGCAGGGCATGGCGGAACGCATCGGCTTTCCCGTCGCGCTAAAGGCGCAATCGGCGGCCCTTTCGCACAAGAGCGATGCCGGGGGCGTCATCCTGAACGTCGCGGATGCCGACGCGCTCGGCCGGGCCTGGAACGCACTGCACGACAATATCGCCACGCACTCGCCCGGTCTCGTTCTCGACGGCGTTCTCATCGAGGCGATGGGCGCGCGCGGAACCGAGATGATCGTCGGTGCGCGGTGCGATCCCGATTGGGGGCCGGTGATCCTGGTCGGCTTTGGCGGGGTGCAGGCGGAATTGCTCCACGACGTGCGCCTGCTGGCGCATGGCCTGACGCCCGGTGCCGTGGCGGCCGAGCTGCGCAAGCTGCGCCTGGCCCCGTTGCTCGACGGCTTTCGCGGATCACCGCCGCTCGATGTGGATGCGCTGGCGGACCTGGTATGCCGCCTTGGCCAAGTCATGGCCGGCACGCCCGCCATTCGCGAAATCGACCTTAACCCGGTTATCGTCTATCCGCGTGGCAAAGGCGTCGTCGCCCTCGACGCGTTGATTGTCACTGCCGCCTAGGTCTCACTGGTCAGTATCGGCGCCCTGGACCCGCGCGATCAAATCGAGCAGCGTCGCCCGCTCTTCCTCGGTGAGCCGATCGAGCATGCGCTCCTCGTGCCTGCGGATCCGGTCGAAGCAATCGGAGAGCAGAGCCGTACCCGCCGCCGTGATCGACAGCGCGAAGGCGCGCCGGTCGCGCGGCGTAACGACGCGTTCGATCAGCCCCTGATCCACCAGTTCGTTGGTCAGCGAGACCATGTTGGCCGGCTTGATGCCCAGCGCGACGCCCACCGCCCCCTGCTTTACGCCGGGGTTGGCCTCGACCACGGCCAGCACTCCGACGAGCACTTGCCGCATGCCTGTTTCGCCCACGGCGTCGCGGAAATCGATCGCGAAGGCGCTCGACGCGCGGCGGAGATAATAGCCGACAAGCGTCGACAGTCTGCCAATGCGGATGGACTTCTGGGGCATGGATCGTCCAAAGCCATAGCTACGCCAAACCGTCAACCTGATCGGCCGGTGTGGTCCCGCGACCGGGCCGAAGGACGACACGTCCCCGCCCTAGCCGAGCTCTTCCGGCCAATAGAGTCGCATCGGATTGTCGACCAGCAACTTGCGCTGAAGGAGCGGCGTGACCGCGATGCGCGGCACCACATCGACCAGCGTGCCGTCGTCGGGGATACGATGCTCCATGTTCGGGTGCGGCCAATCGGTGCCCCACAGCACCCGGTCCTGGTAGCGCTCGACCACCGGGCGGATCACCGATACGAAATCGTCGAACGGCGGCCCCTGCGGCGAGAGGCGTTCGGCGCCAGAAACCTTCGTCCAGATCGTGGGGTGACTATCGAGCAACTGCTTGAACGCCGTGATGTCCGCGCCGTCCGGGCCCTGGGCGATGTCGGGACGGCCGAGATGATCGACCACCACGATCGTGGGAATCGCTTCCAGAAACGGGACCAGTTCCTCCAGCAAGTCGGCTTCGAAATAGACGACGACGTGCCAGCCGAGCGGCGCGATCTTCTTCGCGATCTCCAAGAACTTGTCCTTGGGCGCGTTGTCCACCAGCCGCTTGAGGAAGTTGAAGCGCACGCCCCGGATGCCGCCGGCGTGCAGCTGCTCCAGTTCTTCCTGCTCTATGTCCGGATCGACTACCGCCACGCCGCGCGCGCGGCCGCCAGCCTTGGCGATTCCCGCCAGGGTGGCCGCGTTGTCGGTGCCGTGGCAGCTCGCTTGAACAATCACGTTGCGCGAAAAGCCCAGACGGTCGCGCAGCGCGAACAGCATCTCGGGCGTAGCATCCTCGGGATGATATTTCGCCTTGGGGCTGAACGGGAATTCCGCCTCCGGACCGAACACATGGACGTGCGCGTCGACCGCGCCCGGCGGCGGTACGAATGCTGGAGCTGATGGCGTGTCGATCCAGGTCTTGGTGCGGCTCATGCGTAGATCACCCCGTCCATCAGCTTTCGCGCGGTGCGCAACAGGGCGGCGCTGCTTACCTGGCCGTGCGCGTCGATCTCGAGCACGCAACTCATCTCGCCGGTCGGATGCTCCACCGATAACGTCTTGCGGGATCCGTCGGGCACCGCGGCCACCTCAGCCGCGGGGGAACCCTCGATCAGGCAGGCGGTCGCAACGCTGACCGCGCCGAGCACGCCGATCGTGGCGTGCGCACGATGCGGGATGAAACTGCGCACGCTAACCGCGCCGCCAAGCGCGGGCCGCGCGACCAGCATCATCTTCGGCACCGACTTTTCGGTGACGTCGCCCAGGTTCATCATCGGTCCGGCCTTCAGCCGGATCGCTTCGATCCGCGCCTTGAGCGCCGTATCCCCGTCCAGCGTATCGCGATCCTCGTAACCGGTCGCGCCGACGTCGCTGGCCCGGAACACCACGCAGGGCATGCCGTTGTCGATCAACGTACAGGCGACGCCATCGATCATGTCCGCCGCATTGCCGGTCGGCAGGAGCGTGCCGCACGACGACCCCGCCGTATCGCGGAATTCGAGCGGGATCGGCGCCGCGCCGCCCGGTACCCCATCGATCCGCGCATCCCCCGCATAGCTCACCGCGCCGCCAGGCGTCTGGATCGTCGCGATCGCAATCTGGCCGGTATTGGCCATGAATATCGCGACGCGCGTCTCGTCGCCGGTCGCCGGAACCAGGCCGCGCTCGATCGCGAACGGTCCCACGCCGGCGAGCATGTTGCCGCAATTCTGCGCGTCGGTGACGATCGCCTGATCGACGAACACTTGGAGGAACAGATAGTCGACATCGACCCCGTCCCGCGCCGATCCGGAGACGATCGCGACCTTCGACGTCAGCGGGTCGGCCCCGCCCATGCCGTCGATCTGGCGCGGATCGGGCGACCCCATCGCCCGTAACAGAAACGCATCGCGCGCTGCGGTATCGACGGGCAAGTCCTCGACCAGGAAGAATCCGCCCTTCGACGTCCCGCCGCGCATCCACGTGCAGCGGACGCCATCACTCATATTTCAGGCCCATCGCCTCGAGCTTGCCGCGCATGTCGTAGATATCGAGGCCAAGCTCCCCAGCCGCCAGCCGCGCTCGCTTCGACTCCTCGGCCGCTTCCCGCGCCTGCGCCTTTTCCAGCACCGCGGCGGCATCGGCGCGCCTCACGACGCACACGCCGTCATCGTCGGCGACGATCACGTCGCCCGGCTCCACGGCCGTTCCCGCGCACACGATAGGCACGTTGACCGACCCCAGCGTCGCCTTGACCGTTCCTTGCGCGAATATGGCTTTGGACCAGACCGGAAAGCCCATCTGGGTCAGGTCGCGCACGTCGCGCACGCCAGCGTCGATCACCAGCCCCCGGCATCCCCGCGCCATTGCCGAGGTGGCCAGCAAGTCGCCGAAATAACCGTCCTCGCACGGGCTCGTCGGGGCCAGCACCAGGATGTCGCCCGACTGCAACTGTTCGATCGCGATATGGATCATCCAATTGTCGCCGGGCGGCGCGGAGATGGTGACCGCAGACCCGGCAATCCGCGCACCCGGATAGATCGGACGCAGCCGGCTGGCGAGCAGGCCGATCCGTCCCTGCGCCTCGTGCACCGTCGCGACCCCGGCGGCGGCTAGCCCGTCGATCACCGAACCTTCTGCGCGAACGATATTGCGGACGACACGTGCCATGAGACGCTCCTTGCGAACTCCCCGACTAGGCCCGGCGCCCGGATGCTCCCAATTGGAATTGCGCGGGGGTCATAAGTTATTGCTATAGGATCACCATGGTTCGGCCGTTCGACCTCAATCTCCGCCACTTGCGCTCGCTGTCCGCCATCGCTGCGCGGGGCAGCATGAACGCGGCGGCAGAAGCCGTGAACCTGTCGCAGCCGGCGCTCACACAAGGGCTGGCCAAGCTGGAGCGGCAATTGGGCGTCGCGCTGTTCAATCGCCGATCCGACGGTGTCGCCCCGACCGAAGCCGGCGCGTTGATGGCCGAGCGGGCCGACGCAGCCTTTTCGTACCTCGCTGCCGCGATGCCGCGCCGGGGCGCGCGCACCTTCGCCCGGTCCGAGCACTTGATGACGGCGAGCCAGGCTCATGCCTTCCTCGCGCTTGCCGACGCCGGCAGCTTCGTCGCGGCGGCAGAGGCTACCGGCGTCTCGCAGCCCGCGCTGCACCGCGCCGCGCGCGATCTGGAAATGATTTGCGGTGTCGCACTCGCCGAACGGCGCGGGCGCGGCGTCATACTCACGGCGGCGGGACGGCGGCTGGCGCGAGGCATCCGGCTGGCGGCGAGCGAGATCGCGGCGGGCATCGCCGACCTGAGCGGAGAGGCGGAAAGCGGGCTGGTATCCATCGGATCGATGCCGCTGAGCCGCGCGCTGATCGTCCCCTATGCGATTGCCGGTTTCGTCGGCGGCGCGCCGCGCGCGGTGGTCGACGTCACCGAGGGGTCGTGGCGCGAACTCGTCGATCCGCTGCGCGACGGGATCATCGACATCATGGTGGGGGCGCTCCGCGACGAGACTCCGCACGGGCTGGACCAACGCGCCCTGTTCACCGATCGGCTGGTGGTGATCGGCCGCGCCGGCCACCCGCTGGCGACCATCACGGACCCCACGCTGGAGGACCTGGGGCGGTTCGGCTGGATCGTCGGCCACGCCGGAACCCCGCTGCGCGCACATTGGGACGCGCTGTTCGAGGGGCGGGACAAGCCCGAGGCGCTGATCGAATGCGGGTCGGTCATGGTGATCCGCGGCGTGCTGGGCGACAGCGACCTGCTCACCCTCCTGTCGCCGGACCAGGTGGCGCTGGAAATCGAGAGCGGGCTGCTCACCGCGATCGGCCCACCGTTGACACAGGCAGTGCGGACGATCGGCATCACGACCCGCACCGGCTGGCGCCCCACGGCGGCGCAACGGCGCTTCATCGCCTTGGTCGAGAAGGCGGTGGTGGAAACAAGAATTCCAAAATCCCAATAGCTGGTCCGGGAATTGGATTGGCAGTGGTGAGATGGGCTGGCCTAGACGCCGGTCGTGGAATCCACATTCGCCTTTATCGGGTTCGGGGAAGCCGGCGCCGCCTTTGCGAGTGGCGCCCAGGCGCGCGCCTATGACCGGAAGACCGATTTCGCGGAAACCCGCGACGCCAAGCTGGCGGATTTCCGCGCGGCGGGCGTAACGGCCTGCCTGTCCGATACAGAGGCGCTGGACGGGGCGACGGCCGTCCTGTCGCTCGTCACCGCCGACCAGGCACTGGCCGCCGCCGAGGCCGCCGCACCGAGCCTCAGCCCCGGGACGTTGTGGTTCGACATGAATAGCGTCGCCCCGGACACCAAGCGCGCCGCCGCCGTCGCGATCGAGGCAGCGGGCGGTCGCTATGTCGATGTCGCGATCATGTCCCCCGTGCATCCCGCCCGGCTCGCGAGTCCGCTGCTGGTCGCCGGTCCCCATGCGGTCGCTGGCGCCCAGGCGCTGGCCGCTTTCGGCTTCGCCAGTGTCGCGACGGTGCCCGGCGATGTCGGCGCGGCATCGTCGATCAAGATGATCCGATCGGTGCTGGTGAAGGGGCTCGAAGCGCTTACCGCCGAATGCTTCCTCGCGGCGGAGGCAGCCGGCGTTACCGATGCCGTCGGCGCATCGCTCGACGCGAGCTGGCCGGGCGTCAGCTGGGCGGCGAAGGCCGACTACAATCTCGAACGGATGATGGCGCATGGCGGCCGTCGCGCCGCCGAAATGGAAGAGGTGGCCAAGACGCTCGACGCGCTCGGTACCGGCGCGGCGATGACGCGCGGCACGATCGAACGCCAACGCGCGATCGGCGCGCTCGGTCTGACCGCGCCTCCCGGCCTTCGCGCCAAGATCGCCGCTATAAGAGGTGCAGCATGACGCTCGTTATCGACTGTCACGGCCACTACACCGTGCTGCCCAAGGCCCATGACGCGTGGCGCGAGGAGCAGATGGCGGCGTTCAAGGCCGGCACCCCCGCCCCGCTTTATCCGGACATTTCCGACGACGACATCCGGGAGACGATCGAAGCGAACCAGCTTCGCCTCATCAAGGAGCGCGGCGCGGACCTGACCATCTTTTCCCCCCGCGCGTCGGCCATGGCGCCGCATGTCGGCGACGAGGCGGTGGCGAAGGAATGGGCGCGGCGTTGCAACGACCTGATCGCGCGCGTCGTGGGACTGTTTCCCGATACCTTCGCCGGCGTCTGCATGTTGCCGCAGAGTCCCAAGGCCGGGATGGAAGCGAGCATCGTCGAACTTGAACGGTGCGTCACCGAACTCGGGTTCATCGGCTGCAATTTGAACCCCGATCCGGGCGGCGGCCATTTCACTCATCCGCCGCTGACCGACCGCTATTGGTATCCGTTCTACGAAACAATGGTCGCGCTCGACGTGCCGGCGATGATCCACGTCTCGGGAAGCTGCAACCCGGCGATGCACGCGACCGGCGGTTATTACATCGCCGCCGATACGATCGCCTTCATGCAGTTGCTGGAGGGCGATCTGTTCGCCGATTTTCCGACCCTGCGATTCATCATCCCGCACGGCGGTGGCGCGGTGCCTTATCATTGGGGGCGGTATCGGGGCCTGGCGGACATGCTCAAGAAGCCCGCGCTCGACACGCATCTGATGAACAACATCTTCTTCGATACCTGCGTCTATCACCAGCCGGGGATCGACCTGCTTGCCGACGTGATCGACAACAAGAACATCCTGTTCGGCAGCGAGATGGTTGGCGCGGTACGCGGCATCGATCCGACCACCGGCCATTATTTCGACGACACCAAACGCTATGTCGACGCGCTCGAGATCAGCGACGCCGAACGCCATGCCATCTTCGAGGGCAACGCGCGCCGCGTCTTCCCACGCCTCGATGCGAAACTGAAGGAGCGCGGCCTATGAGCCAACCACGCGACATCCACGCCTATCTCGCGGAGTTCGAGGATATTCCCGGCACGCGCGTGTTCACCGCGGCGCGGGCGCGCCAGGGTTATCATCTCAACCAGTTCGCGATGAGCCTGATGAAGCCCGAGAACCGCGAGCGATGGAAGGCGGACGAGGCTGCCTATCTCGACCAATGGCCGCTCTCGCCCGAGCAGAAGGCGGCGGTGCTGGCCCGCGACTATAACCGGCTGCTCGACCTCGGCGGGAATATCTACTTCCTGGCCAAGGTGTTTTCGACCGACGGACTCAGCTTCGTCCAGGCGGTCAGCACCATGACCGGCGTGTCGGTCGAGGAGTATCAAGCGATGATGATCGGCGGCGGGCGCTCGCCCGACGGCGTCCGCTCGAAGAGGGAACAACGCTGATGGCGCGGATCACGGCCGGGGTTGGCTGCAGCCATGTTCCGTTGCTTGGCGTGGCGCACGACCAGGGCAAGGATCGCGATGCGTATTTCGGGCCGATCTTCGCCGGGTTCGACTGGACGCGCGCGTGGGAGAAGGCCGAGCAGCCCGATGTCGTGATCCTGGTCTATAACGACCATGCCTCGGCGTTCGACATGAAGATCATCCCGACCTTCGCGATCGGCTGCGGCGAGCGGTACAAGCCCGCCGACGAAGGCTGGGGTCCGCGCCAGGTGCCCGACGTGATCGGCCACCCCGACCTTGCCTGGCATATCGCACAGAGCCTGATCCTCGACGAATTCGACATGACGATCATCAACGAGATGGACGTCGACCATGGCCTGACCGTGCCGCTCAGCATGATGTTCGGCCAAGTCGAGCAATGGCCGTGCACGGTCGTGCCGCTCGCGGTCAACGTCGTCACCTACCCGCCGCCCTCGGGCAATCGCTGCTGGGCGCTGGGCGAAGCGATCGCGCGCGCCGTGGCGAGCTTCCCGGAGGACCTCAACGTCCAGGTCTGGGGCACGGGCGGCATGAGCCACCAGCTGCAGGGACCGCGCGCCGGGCTGATCAACCAGGACTGGGACAATCGCTTCCTCGACGGGCTGATCGGCGACAGCGATGCGCTGCGCCACATCCCGCACATCGAATATCTGCGCGAGACCGGCAGCGAAGGCATCGAAATGGTCATGTGGCTCATCATGCGCGGCGCGCTCGGGCCCGCCACACGGCTGCTCCACCGCCACTACCACGTCCCCTGCAGCAATACCGCCATCGGTCATATCGTGCTGCAGCCGACCTGAACGATGAAGGCCGCTCCGCTTGCCGGGAGGGGCCAGGAAGGAAAGAAGACATGAAAATCGCCCTCGCCGGCGCCGGCGCCTTTGGGGAAAAGCATCTAGACGCGCTGAAGCTGATCGACGGCGTCGAGGTCGTCTCGGTCGTCGGCCGGCGGCTGGAGGCGACTCAGGCGGTCGCCGCCAAATACGGGATCGGGCACGCCTGCACCGATCTGGCCGAGGCGCTGGAACTGCCCGGTCTCGACGCGGTGATCCTGGCGACCCCCACCCAGATGCATGCCGACCAGTCGATCCAGTGCCTGGCGGCGGGCAAGCATGTGCAGGTCGAAATTCCGCTGTGCGACAACCTCGCCGATGGCGAAGCCGTTCTGAAGAAGCAGCAGGAAACCGGGCTGGTCGCGATGGTCGGCCATACGCGCCGGTTCAACCCCTCCCACCAGTTCATCCACAATCAGATCGCGGCGGGCGAACTCGCGGTCCAGCAGATGGACGTCCAGACCTATTTCTTCCGCCGCAAGAACATGAACGCCAAAGGTGAGCCGCGGTCGTGGACCGACCATTTGCTATGGCATCACGCCGCGCACACCGTCGATCTGTTCGCCTATCAGGCCGGCCCGATCGTCGCCGTCAATGCGCTGGAAGGCCCGATCCATCCCGAGCTCGGCATCGCGATGGACATGTCGATCCAGCTCAAGAGCGAAAGCGGCGCGATCTGTACGCTGTCGCTCAGCTTCAACAATGACGGGCCGCTCGGCACGTTTTTCCGCTACATCTGCGACAACGGCACCTGGATCGCGCGCTATGACGATCTCGTGACCGGCCGGGAAGAACCGGTCGATCTGGCCGGCGTCGCCGTTTCCACCAACGGCATCGAATTGCAGGACCGCGAATTCGTCGCCGCAATCCGCGAGGGGCGCGAGCCCAACGCCAGCGTGGCGCAAGTGTTGCCCTGCTACCGCGTGCTCGACCAGCTGGAGAGGCAGTTGAAGCGATGACCCGTGCGCGGGGCCAATCGCGATTTCGTATCCCGGCTTCGCGGCACGCTCAGGTAACGTCGTGAAGACTCAGGTCGCGATCATCGGCGGCGGTCCCGCCGGTCTGCTGCTCGGCCATCTGCTGCGCGCCGACGGGATCGATTGCGTCCTGATCGAGCGCCAGAGCCGCGAGCACGTGGTCGGCAGAATTCGCGCGGGCGTGCTCGAAACCTGCACCACCGACCTGATGACGCGGCTCGGGCTCGACCGGCGGATGAACGCGGACGGGATGATAGAGGGCGGGTTCAACCTGGCGTTCGGCGAGCGCATGACTCGGATCGACATCGCGGCGCTCACGGGCCGCCACGTCACCGTTTACGGCCAGACCGAGCTGACGCGCGACTTGATGGACGCCGCCGCCGATCGCGGGCTGACCACCATCTACCGGGCCAGCGACGTCGCGCTGCACGGCGTGACCGGCGACCGCCCCTTCGTGACGTTTTCGGTGAACGACGAACCGCTCCGCCTCGACGCCGACTTCATCGTCGGCTGCGACGGCTTTCACGGCCCCTCGCGTTCGGCCATTCCCGGCGATGGTCATGCGTTCGAACGAGTCTATCCGTTCGGCTGGCTCGGCATCATGGCCGACGTGCCCCCCTGCCACCCGGAGCTGATCTACTCCAACGGCCCGCGCGGCTTCGCGCTCGCATCGATGCGCTCGCCGACGCGCAGCCGCTATTACATCCAGGTGCCGCTGAGCGAGAGGATCGAGGATTGGCCGGAAGAGCGGCTGTGGGACGAACTCGCGTTGCGGTTCGATCCCATTTCCCAGCACGGCATCACGCGCGGCCCGGCGCTCGAAATGTCGATCGCGCCGTTGCGCTCCTTCGTCTTCGAAAAGATGCGTCATGGCCGGCTTTTCCTCGCGGGCGACGCCGCGCACATCGTCCCGCCGACGGGCGCGAAGGGGCTGAACCTCGCCGCGTCGGACGTCATCTATCTCGCCGAGGGGCTGATCGACCGGTATCGGCGGGACGATGAGGCCATGCTGGCCGCCTATGAGGCACGGGCGCTCGCGCGGATCTGGAAGGCCGAGCGGTTCAGTTGGTCGCTCACCCGGCTGATGCACCGCTTCCCGGAGGAAGGCGCGTTCGAACATCGGATGCAGGCCGCCGAGCTCGACTATGTCGCGTCCTCGATCGCGATGCAGACGGCGATCGCCGAGAATTACGTGGGCTTGCCGTTGTAGCGTCGCGGCGCGCTATCGGCTCAATCGGCCGGTCGAGCGCTCCAAAGCGTCCGCCGCCGCATGCTCTACGCCGCTACCGGTCCAGGCGACGAACTGGTCAGGCCGGACCAGGATCAGGGTCGCGCCATAAGCGTCGCGCAAGCCTGGATTCCCGTCCTCGACCACGTCGAGCGGGACGCCCAACGCCGCAGCCGCTTCCTTGAAAGAACTCACGACACCCGCGTCCGCACCGAACGCCAGCAAAGTGAAGCCCGTCCCCAGCGCATCGTGGACATTCATCCCCGAGGACAAGATCTGCGGCGCGAGATGACGCCCCGCCTCCGCCGCATAGCTGTGCGATCCCAGCGCGGTGCATCCCGACGCCGGATCGCCAAACACAATGGGCGATCCGCGATAATTGGGTTCGAAACGGATAACTTCACCCGATGCCCCGGCGCGCCGTTCCCCCCATGCATCGGCGAACGCTTCGGCGTCGCGTTCGGGATCATAGCTTTCCAGAAACGCGCGGTCGGTTTCGATCGACTTCGCGATGAAATCGGATGCGGTCGACGCGAACACGCCGTGCCGCTCGGCATGGTAACTCGCCAGCAAGGCGTCCCCGCCCCAGCCCTGCACCGTCGCCGCCAGCTTCCAGCCAAGGTTCCGGGCATCCTCGAACCCCGTGTTGATCCCGTACCCCCCATAGGGCGGGTGGCTGTGCGCGGCATCGCCCGCCACGAAGATTCGTCCTTTCCCGTACGCGTCGGCGATCGCGAAACGCAGATCCCAGAAGCCGACATGATCGATTGCGACGTCGAACGCCGCGCCCACCGCCTCGTGCAGCAACGAGACGAAATCGAACCCCGGCTCCCGCGCCTCGGGCGGCACCGGCGCGTGGAAGAACCAGTCGTCGTCCAGGCTTACGCGACCGAAGAATAGCCAATATCCCTTCTGCGACGGGTGAAGCACGTTGTAATAGGATTTACCGGGAAACCGCTCGAGCAGACGGCTCAATTCCTTGGAACGGAATACCAACAGCACCATCAGCCGGTCATGGTCGGACAGCGACTGGCTGATCCCCGCCTGCTCGCGCGCGATCGAGCGGCTGCCATCACAGCCGACCAGATACCGGCCCGTCAGCCGTTCGCGCTCGCCGGTGCGCGAGACGATCGAGAGTTCGGCGTGGTCGTCATTCTGCAAGGCCCCATCAACGGTCCAGCCATAGCGCACGTCGACGCAATCCAGTTCGGCGGCTCGCGCTCGCAAGACCGTTTCGGTCGCGTATTGCGGCAATCGTTCGTTGTCGGCGGCGTAATAGGACCGGACGACATCGCGTTGCAGCCAATCGTAATGATGCCCGCTCAACAGCGTGCCGTAGGCCGTCAGCCCGCCGATCCCATATTCGACCGGGATGGTGCGGGCGGCGCGCAGCGCATCCTCGCAATGCCAGCTGCGAAAATGCTCCATCGTCCGCTGGGTCAGGTTCTGGCCCTTCGGGATCGGCTGCGGCGTCGAATGCCGCTCGACGACGATCGTCCGTACGCCGCGCTGGCCGAGTTCGATCGCCAGCCCCATACCGACCGGCCCGCCGCCCGAGATCAGCACGTCGGCATCGACCCGCGACGTGGCGCCGGCAGCTTCGTTCGCCATCATGTACCTTTCAGTTGCAGCGCAACGGACGAGCGATCAGGAGTCGCGCGTATTCCACTCATCGACCAGGATGTCGCCGCCGCGCGTCAGGACTTGTCCGTCGACGGTGACTTCGGGCTTGTCGATCACGCCTTCGAGCCGGACGTTAGCGTGGCATGTGCCCCCCAGCGCGATCGTGTCGCCGACGCCGATATGAACGGCGCCGTATTTCTTCTTGTCGGTGCGCATCAGGCCCGTCGGGGTCACGCGCGGGTTAAGGCCGATCGCGATCTCTGCCGGGCAGTTGTAATTGTTGGGGTTGGGCCGCCGTTCGAGCAAGTCGCGCCAGATCGCTGCGCCGCGCCCGCCCTCGACATTCGTCACGCCCCCCCTTTCCACTGTCAGGATCAACGGCTCCTCCAGCCGGCCGGTGCTGTGCGCGGTAAGGTCGAACACGATCCTCCCCTCGCCGGTCCCCTCTTCCGGGCAGACATGCGTTTCGCCGTCGGGAAAGGCGCAGCCCGTGCCGCCCTTGCCCATCGGATGCGGAATACCCGCGATCGACCGGCCTATCCGCCCGCGGATCCCGGCGGTCAGATCAGTGCCGTTGGGGCATCGCACGCGCACGGTTTCTCCCGCGGTAAAGACATCCGCGAGCTTCTTGCCCAGCCGGTACAGGGCCGGGTAATCGGCGGTCCCCGGACCGCCCGGCGCGAGCATGTCCGGCGTTAGCTCCTCCATCAACACCACGCGCTTCATATGATCGCGCATGCGATGCGAGAAATCGGAGTGCGCCATCGCAGTGCTGGTGAGATAGAGGCACAGATCGGTTTCGGGGTCGATTCCCGCCGCGATCAGCGGCTGCGGCGGGTTCCTGGTGTGTCCCTCGCGCTTGTTCATGATCGTGACGAGCGGTTCCGCGCCCAGTTCGGTCGCCGCCGCCTGCGCCGCTTGCCACAGGCTCGGGTCCATGCCGGTATCCGTCAGGATCATCACCCGTTCGCCGGGCTGGACGTTGTTGAGTTCCAGCGGGGTCCGCAAGACCTTGGTCAGATAGGCAAGATCAGTCATTGGCGCCCCCCGTTCGGCATTGCGGATTCGGCTGCGCGGCGGCGGCGGTCGGCCCGGCCGAGCGGGATAGTGCACAACAGAGCAATCGTGGCGGGTACCACCATCATGCCGAGCGTGTGCGATACATCGAGCTTGAGGTCGATCAGCACGGCCGCGGTCAGCGTGCCGATCACGTTGCCCAACCGGCTCATCATGTTGCCCCAACCGACGCCGGTTGCCCGCACTGCCTTGGGATAGAGCGTCGCGTACAACCCACGTTCCGCAGTGTGCGACCCGCTCGACAGCAAGCCGGCGATCAGCAGCATGCCCGTCCAGACCGGCACCGATGGCGGGACGACCAGGAACAGCGCCATCGTCACGATCAACGCCAGGAAAGCGAACCGCAGCGCGACTGCCGCCCGGCCGATATCGACCAGAAAGGCGAGGACGATGCCGCTCATGACGCCCCCTATGGACACGATCGCGGGCGCACGGGTGGATTCGCCGAGCGTCCAGCCGATTCCCGTCAGCATGGTCGGCAGCCAGTTGAGCATCACGAACAGGATGGACGCGTTGCAGAAGCCGAGCAGCCATAACGGCAAGGTGACGCCTATCAGGCCGGGTTCGAACAGCCGCAGGATCGGCCCCTTGCCCGCCAGTCCTTCCGACGGCTCTGCTTCCTCCCGGACTTCCACCGACGCGCCGCCGCGAAGGGCTGCGCCGATGACCAGCCCGAGCGCGATGCCCGCAACGCCACCGATCACGAACAGGCCGCGCCATCCCAGCGCCGCCGTGATGCCTGCGGCGCCGAACCCGCAAAGCGCGCTGCCGAGCGGGAGGTTCGTGGCGGCCAGAACAACCAGCAGGGCCCGCCGGTTACGCGGGAACTGATCGGCCATCAACGCCACGACGTTGGCGGTGGCGACACCGAACGCCAGGCCGGAAATGAAGCGCCACGCCACGACTTGCGTGATCGAGGCCGCCGTGGCGGTCAACGTCACGCAGATACCGAGCAGAACGGTCGAGATCGTCACCGTCCATTTGCGGCTGAACCGGTCGCCGATCGGCGCAAGGAAGCCGTTGCCGATGATCGCGCCGATATTGAGTGCGACGATCGCCGTCCCCAGCCGCGTCGCATTGACCCCCAGTTCCTTGCCAAGCGTGGGCGCCGCGATCGGCATCGCGGCCATATCGTATCCCTCGATCAGGAAAGTCAGCGCGCACAACAACAACGCGAACCACTGGTATCCGGTCAGGCCAAGCGGCCCGAGCGAATGCCTGACGGACAATCCCTCAATCACGGGCCCGCGCCATCAGAATCGTGTGGTCAGCGTCACACCGACTTCTCGCGGATCGCCATACACTCCCTGCCCCAGCCCACGTTGGTTGTTGCCGACGACCAGATAGGCCTTGTCGGTCAGGTTGGTCGAATACACCGCCAGACTTATCCGCTCGTTGGCGGACGTGAAGGTCATGCGCGCGTTGAGCAGGCCATAAGCGGGCTGCAGGATGGTCGCGGCATCCGTGCTCGCTTCCTGCTGGTGCGATTTGTAGCCATAGTCGGCGCGCAGCGAGAGCTTTTCGCCGCCCGCGAACCGCACGTCATATTGCGCGCCGAGCGAATACGACCATTTGGGCGAGCGCGCGAGTTCCGACTTCAGCGTGATGCCCTGCGCCGTCCCGATATCGGTGTAACGCGCGTTGAGATAGCCACCCGCGAAGTTGATGCGGAACGCCGGCGTTATGACCGCGGCCCCTTCCACTTCCACACCATCCATCTTCGCCGCGCCGACATTCTGCGTGAAGGTCGTCGTCGTCCCGGGGAACGACGCGGTCAGTTGGAGATTATTGTAGAGCGCGTGGAAATAGGTGGCGTTCAGGCGCAACTTGCGGTCGAGCAGGTCGGACCGGAACCCGAACTCGTAATTGGTCATCGTCTCGGCATCGTAAGGCGAAAAACCGTTGTTCGGCAGCGTCACGTCGTATCGGTCGTTGAACCCGCCGCTGCGGAAACCCTTCGACCAGGACGCGTAAGTCATCAACGTCGGCGTCCATTGCGCTTGCAGGACGACGCGCGGCGAGAAATTGGTGAAGTTGCCCTTGTTCTGGCCGACCACGAGAGGCTGCGTCGGCCTGCCATTGTCGGTCGATGCGAACGTCCGCTTGTATTCGCTGGTATAACGGCCGCCGACGGTCAGGCTGAATACGTCGGAGAAGTTATATGTTCCTTCCCCGAACAGCGCCTTGCTGGTGCCGTGGATTCGCACTTCTTCGTTGCGGGGCAACGTGCCGGGCACGTCGGTCCCTTCCACCCTGATGCGCGAGTTGCTCGGCTTGATGTCGAACAGATAGGCGCCGACGATCCACTTCAGGTTCGGCAGGTTGCCGATAAGCTGAAGCTCCTCCGAATACTGACGGTGGTGACGCGATTCATATTGCTCGTAATAAGCGTACGGTGTTCCATCGCGATCGATGCTGTTCGATAGCGCATTCTTGCGCCAGGATGAGATCGACTTGATGTCGAGCCATGACGCCACCGACCAGTCCATCGTGACCGCGACACCGCCGACCTTCTGCCGCCGGAAGACGTCGCGGCTGGCATAGTTGGTGTAGGGATCGCCGGTCAGATATTTGGTCAGATCGATGCCGATCGCCTTGTATCTCTTGACGTTGCTGTCGTTGGGATCGACCGACAGGATCACGTTGCCGTCCCCGCGCGTGTCGTAGGTCGTATAGTCGCCCGTAATGCGGATCGAGAAGGAGTCGACCGGCTTCCCCACCACGTCCGCGCTAAGGAAGCGCGTGTTGAGGTTGTTGACGTCCTTATTGTTGTAAAGGCTGCGCACCGTCCCGTCGCGTGTCAGGACCGCGCCAGTGAATCGCGTGCGCAGATTGTCGGTTACCGGAATGTCGACGACCCCCGTCACCGCGATGCGGTTGTAGGAACCGTAGGTCATGCGAAGCTGCCCGCCGAATTTCTCCTTGGGCTCCTGCGTGATATATTGGATCGCGCCGCCCAGCGCATTCTTGCCGAACAGCGTTCCCTGCGGCCCGCGCAATACTTCGATGCGCTTCGGCTCGACCACCTGCAGCAGGGCACCGTCGGCGAACCCCTGATAGATGCCGTCGATATAGAGCGCGACCGGGGACTCGTCCTCGATCGCCGAACGGACGGTGCCGACCCCACGGATCGCATAATTGCCGAAGGACGGCCCGGTGCCGCCGCCCGCCGCGACCACGTTGGGGATGAAGTTGGTCAATTCCAGCATGTTGGTCGCGCTGCGCGCCTGGATGTCGTCGGTGCTCAGCGATGTAACCGACACAGGCACGCGCTGGAGGTTTTCCTCGCGCCGACGCGCGGTGATGACGATGTCGCCGAGACCGACGCTGGAATCCTGCGGATCGGCGGCCGGGGCCAGCTGGCTCTGCGGCGCAGGTGCATCCGTCGCCGCCTGCGCGAGAGCCTCCACTGGCGCTATGGCCGTCATGGCGGCGCTGGCGGCCAGCAATTTCATGAAGCCGGCCCGCCCCCGGCCCCTGAGTGCCGGAACTCGCTGCATCACGTCTTCCAAGGCGTCGCCCTCCCAATGTTCGGCGGTCTTCCGCTCGCTGTGCCAGGGCCGTCGTGGCAGGCCCGTTAGTGATGGGGGTATTCGGTTCGGGTCGGGCCTTGTCAAAGCCCCCTGCCCGGCTATCCCGCCTAGTTGGAAGAGAATTTCGCTGAACGGAATATTCGGGTTTTAGCCTGCCCCGAAAGCGGTCAGCCGACCAGCAGCGGCCGCAATTCGCACACGTTCGGAATCGAGTCGACCCGCAGGACCTGCTCGATCAGCCGATCCGCCCTGTCGCCCAGGATCGGCGCCAGCAGGTCGCTCGCCTTGGCAACGATCTCCGCCTCGCTCATCGCGTTTGCGGGCGTCCCGCGCACATGCAGGGCGTGGTGGCGGAAAATCTTCCCGTCATGCGTTTCGACCTCGACCAGCGCATCACGGCCCAGCCCGATCGTGTCGGAGGGAATGATCGTCACGCGTTCGCGCATCGCAAGCACCGCCGGATCGCGCATCCTCGCCTCGTCATGCGACGAATGGAAGGTCAGCGCGCCATCGACCGCCAGCAGAGCGAGCAGGTGCGCGGCATTAACGTTGGGCATGTTCCCGGTCACGACGCGCGCGCCGGTCGCACCGATGGTCGCGGCTATGCGCGCGATTGCGGTGGCGGTCAGCCCCTGATCCCGCATGATGACGTCGAGCGCATCGAGCGGTGCCTGCGCGGGGGTCGCGACGCACCATTTCTTGATCGACGTCTCGGCGACGTCGAACCGATCGCCGAGCGCCTCGATCGCCAGATACGGGTGCTGGGCGGAAAATGCCGAGAAAAAGCTTGGCGTGCCGTCCAGAACGTCGGCGACCCCGGTCATTCCCGATGCGACCATCAGCGCGGCCTGCACGCCGTTGCGCGCCGGCATGCCGGCGAAGTCGAACGCTTTCTCGATATGATCAGGGTCGCGCCGCCATGTCGTGATCCCTGCGCATTGCTGCGCCGCATACGACAACGCGAACCGGAACCGCCGCTCGTCGAGGTCGAGCAGGACACCCGCTGCCCCGGCCGCTCCGAACACGCCGCCGAACGCATGCGTATCGAAGCCCCGACCGAAAAAATCGTAGGAACCCAGCGCGAGCGCCATCCGGCAGCATAGGTCGTACCCAAGCGCGATCGCGCGCAGCAACATGACGCCGTCGGCTCCGGTCTTTTCCGCGACGGCCAGCGCCGCCGGAACAACCACGCTGCCGGGATGCGTCAACGATGCGGCGTGGGTGTCGTCGGTCTCGTCGGCATGAGCTGTCATCCCGTTGATGAGCGCCGCGTCGGCCGCGCCCAGCATCAGCGCGGTACCGGGTACGCAGGCGGCTGCCCCGGCCAGGGTGTCGGCATAGGCGATTGCGGCGACCCCCGCCGGCAACCGCGTGCCGGAAATCATCGCGCTGAGCGTATCGAGCAAATGCAGCCGCGCGCGCTCGGCGGCTTTTTCGGGCAACGGGCGGGTGCGGGCGCCGGCGGCATAGGCAGCGAGCGCGGCGGTTATCGGCGCGGCATCGCTCACGCGCGGAACAGGCCACCGTTGACGTGGATCGTCTGACCAGTGACATAGCGGAAATCAGGGCCAGCCAAAGCGCGCACGACGCGCGCAATGTCTTCGGGTGCGCCGAGACGACGCATCGGGATGTTCTCGATCGGCTGGTGACGAGCCGCGCGTTCGGGGGGGTCGTCGGACGCCGCAACGCTGCCCGGCACGACGCAATTCACCGTCACACCCATCGGCCCGAAATAGGTCGCGAGCGATCGTGTCATCCCGATCAACCCCATCTTCGCCGCCGATACATGAGGTGTCTGCGGCGCGCCCAGGATCGCGAACAAACCGCCGATGTTAATGATCGCGCCGGACGCGTTGCGCGCGAGATAGGGTTCTGCGGCCTGCGCGCAGAGAAAGGCGCCGTCCAGCACAATATCGGTAACACCGTGCCACTCCTGAAGCGTCAGGTCGGACAGGCCCGAATGCGGGCGTTTCGCCGCGTTGTTGACGAGAATATCCAGCCCGCCCAGCGTATCGCTGCCGCGCGCCACCATCTCGCAAACCTGATCGCGATCACGCACGTCTGCCTTGATCGCAACCGCGCGCCGCCCGAGTGCCTCGATCTCGCGCAAGGCGTTGGCCGCTTGGCTCTCATCGTTCGAATAATTGATGATGATGTCGGCGCCAGCCCCCGCCAGTTCGCGCGCGATGGCAAGGCCGATCCGGCGCGATCCGCCCGTGACCAGTGCCACTCGCCCTTCCAGATCACGCACCATTTCCTGAACTCCAGTCATCGTGGCGGCGGCGGCCAAACGGGGTCGCGAGCCCATCTCCGGCGGCCAGCGGTCCGGCGCGTCTACCCGGGTGGCCGTGCGAGGATCAATTGGTTCTTCCTGCCCTTACCCGTCAATTCCGACCACCGGAATTGTCCGGCCCGCCCCTTTCCGTTTCGCCGGCAACGAGTATTTCTTCGCCAATATTTCCATCTTTTTGCGGGATTTCATGTCAGCGTTCATCGACCGTCTTTGCAACGCCGTCCTGACCTCCGCCAGTCGCGATGAGGACGTTCGGCGAGAGATTGGCCGCACCGTCGCCGACACCGTCGCGGTCGCGGCCGCGGGCTTCGCGGAGCCGGTCACGCAGTCGACGATCAGCGCCTATGCCGGTGCCGGTCCGCGAGCCTGGAACGGAACCGCGATCGAAAGCCGCGACGCCGCGGTGATGGTAAACGCGGTCGCCGCGCACGCGCTGGATTTCGACGACGTCTATCTGGACAGCGGCAGTCATTCGAGCGCGGTCATCGTTCCAGCGGCCCTGACGCTCGATGACGGACCCAGCCCCGACATGGTGATCGACGCCTGCGCGGCTGGGCTGGTCGCAGCACGCGGCGTCGGGATGATGCTGGGGCGCAAGCACTACCAGCGCGGATGGCATGCGACGAGCACCGTGGGCGTCTTCTCCGCGACGGCCGCCGCCGCCACGATCGCCGGGCTCGATTCGATCCGCCTCCGGTACGCGTTCGGGCTGGCCGCCGCGATGGCCGGGGGGCTGCAGTTAAACTTCTCGACGATGGCCAAGCCAGCGCATGCCGGGTTCGCGGCCAGCGCCGGCATCCGCGCGGTGCGGCTTGCGGCCACCGGTGTGACGGCGGCGGACGACATTTTCGCGCCCGGCGGGTTCGGCGACCTGTATGATGCGGAAAACCAAGGGGAGGACGACGATGTCTTTGCGCTCCGTCCCGACCGCGTCGCGGTCAAGCTCTTCCCCTCCTGCTACGCCACGTCCCGGCTGATCGGGGTCGCGCTCGACGCGCGGAGGGAAACCGGGCCGATCTTCGCGAATGCGGACGTGACCGCGCGGCTCACCACACCTGCGGGCAGCTTGCGCGTGCTGAAATACGACCGCCCGACCGACGGCGCACAGGCCAAGTTCTCACCGACCTTTCCCGTGGCGGCGGCCTTGCTCGACGGATCGCCGGTGATCGCGCATTTCACCGCGGAAGGCGTGACGCGTTCCGACATTGCGGACATGATCGACCGCCTCGACATCGTCGAGGACCCAGATCGCTTCTACGACGGCAATCTTGAGACGGGTTCCGTCACGCTCGAAATCTTCGATCGGGACGAGAGGATCGTGATGCGGGAGCGCTCGGCGATTCCCGGCACCGACGCGGATCCCGTCACGCGCGATAAGGTTCGCGACAAGGCTGCCGGCTGTTTCGCGGCGTATCGCACGTCGTTCGGGGAGGACTTCCCCCTGTTGGCGCGCGTTCGCGCCATCCCGGAAGTCGCCCACTGGATCGATTGATTGCATTAGAGGATTTTATGACCGATTTCGCCCACCTGACGCAGGTGCTGCGTACACCGCTCGAACTGAACAACGTCAAAGCCGGTCAGAAGGTAATGATCCTGACCGACACCGGCATGGATCCCATCCTGTGGCAGGCGTTGCAGGCCGCGACGGATCAGCTCGGCGCCGAGCCGATCGTCGCAATCATGAACAAGCGCGAGACCCATTCGACCGACCCGCTGCATCCCCTGATGGCCGCCGCGCTCGATGACGACACGGATCTGTGCCTCTATCTCACTAGCACCGCGATGGCGCACGCCAAGTTCAACGACGCGATGCAGGATGCGGGCAAGAGCATCGTGCTGATGGAGGAACTGACTCCGGCGATGCTTGCGCCCGGCGGGCCGGCCACCGCAGACTATCGAGCGCTGGACCGTCTCGGCAAACGGATCGCCGAGGCCTTCACCGCGGGAGACACCGTGCGCGTGACGTGCCCCAACGGCACGGACCTGACCGCGAACATCACGGGCCGGATGGGCCGGTCGATCGCAGGCTTCCCGTTCCCGATGGGCACGGGATCAGGCTGCGCCTTCCCCGACGGCGAAGCACACGTCTGTCCCGTCGAGGGCACCGGCGAAGGACGCATCGTTTTCGATCTCACCGCGCACAATACCGGACTGCTCGAAGAGCCGATCGTGATGACGGTGGAAAAGGGCTTCGTGACCCGTATCGAGGGCGGCCGCGGCGCGGCGATCTGGCGCGATACGCTCGACCGGTTCGCGGACCCCAACAACTACAACTGCCCGGCAGAGATCGCGATCGGGCTAAATCCGCGCGTGACTCCGACGGGCCTGATGCGCACCGACAAGAAGAAATACGGCGCCGTCCATATCGGTATCGGCGATACGATCGCGCTCGGAGGCACCTGTCATGCCCGGCTCCGCCTCGAAGGGGTCATCGACAAGCCCGAAGTCACCGTCGACGGCGAGGTGCTGACTCGCGGCGGCGACATCCTGGTCGACGAATGGAACACGCGCGACTCCTGATCGCGCGTGTTCGATCAGTAGGCACGCATCCGCGCACTGTCATTGGCGTGGCTGAGCGCCGCCGCCCGCTCGCGCAGGATGGCGCCAAGTTCGGGTTCGCGCGACGGGTCGAAGCGGAATTCGGGGATCGTGAGGCACAGGCTGCCCACCGGCTTACCCGCACTATCGCACACCGGTGACGCCAAGCCCACCGCGCCCGCCATTCGCTGCGCGTTGGTCCGGGCATAACCACGCGCCGCGATGAGCCGCAGTTCCTCCCGAAACTCGGGATAGGGCGGCAACTCCGCCCCCGTCACCGGGGAGGGGCCGGTCTTGAGATAGATCGCCCGGATTTCGTTCTCGCACAGCGTCGCCAGGATCGCACGCCCCGACGCCCCCCACGCGATCGACAATTGTGAGAAAAGCTCGGGCCGATACGTCAGCGGATTTGGCGCCGCCACCGTGTGCACCAGCGTGAGCTTGTGTTCGGACGGCAGGTAGAGCGTCAGCATGCTGAACTCGCCAGATTCCGCCGACAGGCCCCGCATGATCGGGTCCGCGAGTTCGGTGAATCCCAGCTTGCGCGATACCAGGCATCCGAGCCGATACAATTCGCCCCCTACCCGATAGCTTTGAAAGCGCTTGCCGCGTTCGACGAAGCCCTGGTCCATCAGAAGATGAAGCAAGCGGTGAGCGGTGCTCGGCGGCAACGCCAAGTCGCGCGCCAACGTCGTGACCGCGACTTCGCCATCCTGTTCGGCGAGATAGCGGATTAACTCCGACGTTCGCGCTACCGTGCCGGTCGGACGCTCACGGGCACTTTCTTGCAGCATTTCCCCGTCCCATTCTTTCTTACTTTGGTCGGAGTTTTCGCCCCTCGGTCACGTTAGTCAATAATATCGGAAACTTGTTCCGTTGAGCGGAACGATTTCAGTGAACGGACAAGCAATAGGGGGAGGGCATCGGCCCTCCCCTGGCCGTCACGCGTCGGCCTTGGCCGTCCGCCAGCCCTGGTGATAGGTTTCGCGCGCGACGCGCGAATAGGGCACCGGACTCACCACCGCGCGGACCTCGATCTGCTTGTGTGGCTCGACCGTGGTCTTGCGGGTCCCGCCATCGGGTTCGCCCCACACGACGCGCAGCTCGGTGCCGACCGGGATTTCCGGATCGATCGTCGCGAGGCTAAGCGCGGCCTTCTCGTTATAGCTATAGCCGGTGAACATCGACAGGCCGACGGTGCGCCCGCCTGCGTCGACGACGCGGTCGTAGTTGGACGAGGCATAGTTCGCCAGCGGCAGATCGAAGAACTTGTACTGTTCGCCATCGGGATCGAACAGCGACGCGAAGATCTTCGCCATGTCCTCGCCGTTCCAGGCCAGTGTGACCTTGCGGCGCTGGCTGTCCGTATCGAGCGACTCGAGCGCCTCGCGGCCATGGAAGTCATGGTCGAACTTGACGAACGGGCCATAGCCCAGCTCGTACGGCGTCAGATAATAGTCCTCGATATTTTCGGACACGAAGCTGCCGCCAATAGCGCCAGTCGCCTCGTAGCTGTCCGCGCCCAGCCACTCGCGATAGGGCTTCAGCTTCTCGCCGGTATAGATTGCGGGCAGCGGCGAGGGAATCCAGCCGCTTTCGAGCGTGTTCGATGGGTAGGCTCGGCTGCCGCACGGCACGATGCCGAATTCCTTGCCCGCCTCTAGGATCGCCGCACGGATTTCCTCTTGCTCGTCATAGGGACCCCAGATCTCGAGGCCTGGTGCGCCCGACATGCCGTGGCGTAGCGTGCGCACCTTGCGCCCGGCGATGTTCATCTCGCTCATATTGAAGAATTTGAGCTGCTCGAGCGGGCCGCCGTGCAGCTTCTCGATGATCGCCCAGGCGTTCGGACCCTGAATCTGGAAGCGCCAGTTCACGCGCTTGACCGGCTTGCCCATTGGCCGTGACGGACTGCGATCGTCCTTCAGGATCTGAACGTTGTAGCCGCCAGTCTCGGCATGGAACATCAGCCAGTTCGCGGCGGGAGCGCGGCCGACATAGACGAACTCTTCCTCGGCCAGCCAGAACAGGATGCCGTCGCCGATGACGTGGCCGTAGGGCGTCGTCGGCACATATTGCTTGGCCTTGTTGACGGCGAAGCCCTTCATCGAATTGATGGCTGTATCGCTGATCAGCCGAAGCGCATCCGGGCCGCTGATGAACAGGTCGACCATATGGTGCGACTGGTCGAACAGCACGGCGCTGTGCTGCCACGCCCATTGTTCGGAACGCCAGTTATGAAATTCGGCCGCGACGACCGGATAGATGTACGCGCCGATCTGCGAATTGCGGAGCATCTCCACCGGATTGCCGGCGGCGCTCAACACCTGTTCCAAATTGCTTGCTGACATAATGCGATTCCTATCCTCGACCTACAATGTTCAAGCCGCCGGCTACGCGGCGCTTGCCCCTTTTTATGCGTGACAATATTGGTATGCAATACATACAATATTAAACGCTCTGGGGAAGATGACGAAATGACCCGAATGGCCCATATCCTCACGCTATCGTGCGCGGACCAGCCCGGCCTGGTCGCCGACATCGCCAGCCAGCTTTTCGCGGGCGGGGGCAACATCCTTGAGGCTCAGCAATTCGACGACGTCGAAACCGATCGCTTCTTCATGCGAATACTGTTCGACGCCGCGCCCGATGCCGGCGAGGCGATCCGCGCGCGTATCGCGGATGCCGCCACACGTTTCGAAATGACCTGGCGGATGCGCGAACGTGACCGGCGGACGCGCGTGCTACTGCTCGTATCCAGGATGGATCATTGCCTGGGCGACCTGCTATATCGCACGCGCATCGGCGAACTGCCGATGGACGTGGCCGGCATCGTCTCCAATCACCCACGCTCGGCGCTCAACGTGTCGTTGATCGGCGACATCCCGTTTCATCACCTGCCGATCAAGCCCGATACCAAGCCGCAGCAGGAAGCGCAGATCAAGGCGCTGGTCGATCAGACCGGCGCCGAGCTGGTGGTGCTGGCGCGATACATGCAGATATTGTCGGATGATCTCGCGACCTTCCTGTCAGGACGCTGCATCAACATCCATCACAGTTTCCTGCCCGGCTTCAAAGGCGCCAAACCGTACCACCAGGCGCATGCGCGTGGCGTGAAGATGATCGGGGCGACGGCCCATTACATCACTGCAGACCTCGATGAAGGGCCGATTATCGTGCAGGATGTCGAGGCGGTGAGCCACGCCGATACGCCCGAGGACATGGTCCGCAAGGGCCGCGACATCGAACGGCGCGTGCTGGCCCGCGCGGTGCGCTATCAGTTGGAGGATCGCGTCCTGCTGAACGGCACCAAAACCATCGTTTTTACTGGCTGATCCGTCGTGGCGGTAGTGATTGACGGCAAGGCGCTTGCAGAGCGCGTGACACGCGAGACGGCGCTGCGTGCAGCGAACCTGACCTCCGAACGGGGGATCGTTCCGGGACTGGCGGTGATCCTGATCGGTGACGATCCGGCCAGCCGAATCTACGTTGACCGCAAGGTCGCGCAGGCAAGCAAAGCCGGGGTGCGTTCGTTTGAGCATCGCCTGCCCGCCGACACGCCGGAACAGGAATTGCTGCGGCTGATCGCGGCGTCCAACGCGGACCCCGCGGTGCACGGCATCCTTATCCAATTGCCGCTTCCGCCCCAGATCGATTCGGCGCGCGTGCTCGACGCGATCGATCCGACGAAGGACGTCGATGGCTTTCATCCCGTGAATGTCGGCAGGCTGTCCACGGGGACCGGCGGATTGGTGCCGTGCACGCCGCTCGGATGCATGCTGCTGTTGGAAACGGTAATCGACGATTTCAGCGGGCTGAAGGCAGTCGTGATCGGCAAATCGAACATCGTCGGCAAGCCGGTGGCGCTGCTCCTCCTCGAACGCGAATGCACCGTGACGGTCACGCATATCCTCACCCGGAACCTTCCAGAGATCGCCCGCACGGCGGACATCTTGGTGGTGGCCGCGGGTAGCCCGGGGCTGGTCGAGGGTAGCTGGATAAAACCCGGCGCGGTGGTAATCGATGTCGGCATCAACCGCGTCTCCGGCATCGACGGCCGGGCGCCGATCGTTGGCGATGTCGCGCGCGAAGGGGTGGATCATGCCGCCGCAATCACGCCAGTGCCGGGCGGTGTCGGCCCGATGACGATCGCATGCCTGCTGGCCAATACAGTGCGCGCCGCCGAACGCCATGGCGTTTGAAAGCGAAGCGCTGCACGAAGTCACGGTGACCGCGCTTCAAGTCGCGGCGGACATTGGCGTTTACACACACGAGCATGGTCGCCCCCAGCCGTTGCTCGTCGACGTCATCGTTCGGATCACACCGCCCGAGGCTGACCGGCTGGAACAGAGCATCGATTACCAGCGCATCGCCGACGACGCTTACAAACTAGGCACCAGCCGCATCGCGCTGATCGAAACATATGCGCTGCGATTGGCGCAATGCTGTCTTTCGCATCCGCGCGCCCTTGCCGCCGAAGTTCGTGTTTCCAAACCCGGCGCGTTGCGTGGGGCGCTTGCGGGTACGCGCGTCCTGCTGACTCGGACGCTCGCATGACGCGGATGTCGAATACTGGACCTTGTCGCCGTAATCGCGCAGGGCATCTACAGATGAATCTTACTGACGGGGGTTGGTGTTGACGCAACCAAATTATGCGCCGCCAACGGACGACGGGGGGATCGGCGCCATTGGCGACATCCTGGGGTTCCATATCCGCCTGGCGCACGGCGCAGTCTATCGCCACTTCATGGACACGTTCGAGCATCTCGGACTGACACAGAAACAGGTCTCCGTGCTGTGGCTGATGGACGACCATCCCGGTATCGCTCAAGCAGAACTCGCGAGACGGCTCCAAATGGATCGCGCCACCGTGATGGCGATCGTAAACCGGTTGCAAGCGCGCGACTTTCTCGAGCGAGGCCAATCGAGCGAGGACCGGCGGCGCCAGACGCTGACGCTGCGCCCTGCAGGGAAGGCCGCGCTTGTGGAGGCGCGCAAGGCGATCGCGGAACATGAGAAATGGCTGAAGCAGCGTTTCAACAAGCGCGAATTCAAGCAGCTGATCGGACTGCTGACGCGAATACACGGCTAGAATTCAGATCGAATAGAAATCGACGACCGTGGGAATGGTATCGTTTAGCAGCACGATTTTCTTAGCGGCGATCCGCCATGCGCCGCTCTCCATTCTTAGCCGATGCTGATAGCGGCCGAAAAAGGAATGGCTGCGCTCCGCGCGTACATCGTGCAAGTGCACGACGAAGGATGCGGTGACATCCGCCACTTCCGCACCGCTGCTCGAGACGACCACATTGCTGATGCAATGGACGCAGCGCGGTCTCGGCCTCGACGCGACCGATTGCCCGGATCTCGCACGGACGACACGATCCTCCAAACCGGTGCGGCCTTCGTAATAGATCAATGACAACTCTACGCCCGGGTCGGCGGTCAGCGTCTCCTCATCCCGCCAAGCGGGCATCCAGAATATCGCGTCGTGGGTGTAGAGATTGAGCCATTCGTCCCACCGCCCGTAGTCGAGCAGCGCGGCCTCACGGTAGAGCAGGTCTTCCGCTTCGGCGCGGTTCAGCGTCATGGCCTCAATCCCTCGAGCACCGGGCCCAGCCGCCGAGCCCACTCGCGATAATAAGCGTGGTAAAGCGTCTCGTCGCACAGCTGCGAATCCGCGAGCACGCTGCGCGCCGGGGCGACGCCGATCGCATCGGACAACGGGTTGCCGCCTTCTCGGCTCGCCATCATGCCGCGCGCATAGCCCTGCAGCCACGGATCAACCGGGCTCGCATGGCCGCGCTGGCAGCTTTCATAAGCTGTCGTGTCGTCGGGCGTGGCCATCCCGGAAGGATTGAAGAAATCCTCATACTGTCGGATCCGCTGGCGGCGTGCCGCGGCGCTTTCGCCTTTCGGCGCGATGCACCAGGTCCGCATCAGCGTGCGCCCGGACGCAAGCGGCTGGATGACTCGCAACTGGCTCGACGCATTTTCGGCGATCTGGAGGTTCGGGAAGATCGTCAGGTTGCGCATGTTGAACACCCAGTCGCGCCCCGCATCGCCGTGGCGCGCGCGGATCGCGTCGGCGCTTTCATGCAGCGGATGAGCCTCCGCGTCGCCGATACGCCCCCAGTTGAGCACGTGGCCGTGATCAAAACTGTAGCTGCCGCCCTGTACGCCCTCGGCATCTTCGCGCCACGCCTGTGATTCTTCCCAGATGGATCGCACGGCGGTCGCGCCTTCGCCGCACTGCCGACGTTCCATGATCTTTATGTAGGAGGGGTGCGTCGAGGTGAAGTGGTAGGCGTCCGAACAGTTTTCGAGCTGGAGTTTCCAATTTGCGTCATAGGTGAAGCTTACCGCGCCGGGCACCAGCTCGATCCCCGCCTCGGGTTGGCCCACGACCAGGTCCAGGAAGTGCGCGGCCTCGCCGAGATGCTCCGCGAGCGGCGGGACGCCAGGCTCGAGACTGCCGAACAGGAACCCGGCATGTTCGGCAAAGTGCGGCAGCGCAGCGAGATCGTGACCGTCGCGGTCGAACGACTCGGTATAGCAACCCGCGCGCTGCCACTTGATCCCGCGGTTCCGGCCCGCGCTGTCGAATGTCCAGCTGTGGTACGGGCAGACGTGGAGACGAGAATTGCCCTGCTGCGTCTGGGCTACCTGCGCCCCTTTGTGGGGGCAGGAATTGACGAAGGCGCGCAACTGGCCGTCGCCGTCGCGCATCACCAGGATCGGGACCCTGCCCGCTCGCGTCGTGAAGAAATCATGCGCGGCGGGCGCTTGCGACGCGAGGCCGAGAAATACCCAGCCGCCCTCGAAAATGTGCTGCATCTCGAGTTCGAACAGCTCAGGCTCGCGAAATATTGCGCGATTGACGCGGAACACGCCGTCGCCCGGACGATCGTCGATCAACCAGGACAAAGCGGCCGTCACGCCGTGGCGCCTGTGGACTCGACCTCGCTTTGGGATACTGCGGCGGCGTAACGGCGTCCGGCTCGCCAGAAGCACATAGCGGCCAGCACTGGGGTTATGGCGATAAGCAACATCGAATAGCGGATCGCTTCGTGGCCGAGGCGATCCTTGAGCAGATCGTTGACGATCCCGACCGCGGTCGGGCCGAGCGCATTGCCGATCAGACTGGCGCCGAGCAACACTACCGAGATGGCCAGTGCGCGGCGGCGTGGGCCAACGATCGTCACGACTGCGGCGAAGATCGGCGCCTGGTGGATCAACGTGAAGAAACTGCTGATCGCAAAACCGCCTATCCAGGCGGCGTAGCTATTCCCCAGCAGGAACACGGCTTCCGCCGGGCCGGCCAGCAGGCAGGCGATCGCCGGAATGCCGATCCGCCAAAACGCGCGATCCTTGGGCAGTCGGTCGATCAGCGCGCCCCCCATCAGGATACCGGCAAGCCCGATCAACCCGCGCGTCGGGCCGACGATGTTCGCAACCTCGCTGACAGACAAATGATGGACCCGCACGAAAAAGGTCGGCGTCCACGCCCCCGCCGCCCAGACATTCGCCCCCATCAGTGTCACACCCGCGAAGATCCACGCAAAGCAGCGGTCGGAAAAAAGAGCGGCAAGATCTCCCCAAAGCGACCGCGCGAACGATAGGCGGGCTGGCGCCGGAGACATGCGCGGCGGTTCCTTGACGGTGAACATCGTCACCAGCGCGAGAATGACGCCCGGCAGTCCCATCACCACGAACATCGCGCGCCAGCCGTAGTGCTGGGCGATCCACCCGGCGAGCGGGAAGAGGGCGATATAGGCAAGCGGCGCGGCGGCACCAAAGATGGCGAGCGCCAGCGGCCGGCGATCCGGCTTGAAAAGATCGGCAATGATCGAGTTCGACGGCGCCATCCCGCACGCCTCTCCCGCGCCCATCAGCAACCGCACGGCGCCCAGCTGCCAGATCGTCGCGACGTAGCCGGTGAGCGCCGTCATCACGCTCCAGAACGCCAATCCGGCGGCTATGATGTTGCGCCGGTTCACGCGGTCCGCGAGCCAGGCGATCGGGATGCCGAGCGTCGAGTAAAAGAGGATGAAGGCGAGGCCGGACACCAGGCCAAGCACCGTATCGGACGACCCCAGTTCTTTCTTGATCGCTGGCAGCGCGAGTCCGAGCAGCGAGCGGTCGAGGTAGTTGAAGACCGAAACGAACGTCAGCACGATCAGCGGCCATGTCGCCGGCCACGGCCAGGGCGACCGATCGGCGGCGCGTGCGTCGCTCACAGCCGCGACGCCCGCGTTTCTTGTGCGGTGATGAATTCGAGTAGTGCCGGCTGGCCCGCCTCGGTCGCCGCTATACCGCGCCGTATCGCCGGGACAATCTCGTCGGGTTGGGAAATGCGCTCGCCATACCCCCCCATTGCCCTTGCAAACGCGGCATAGTCGCCCGAAATGTCCGTCGCGCGGAACCGGTCAGTGGCGACCGGCATGATCGGCAACTCGATCGCCATGGCCGAGTTGTTGAGCAGGATCGACAGGATCGGCAAGCGCTCCCGCACGGCCGTCTCGAAATCCATTCCGGTAAAGCCGATCGCGGCATCGCCCCACACATTGATGCACAATTTGCCGGGACAGGCGAGCTTCGCCCCCATCGCCAGCCCTAGCCCGTAACCAAGCTGTGTCGATTTGCCCCAGCCGATATAGCTGAGCGGTGTCCGCGTCTTCCAATAGGGGGTCAACTGGTCGCGCGGAGAACCCGCGTCATGCGTGATGATCGTGTTGGCGACATCCACCGTGTGCTGCAGGTCCCACAATACGCGATAGGGACTGAGCGGCGTGTCGTCGCTTTCGAGCAGCGGCAACCAGCCGGCAAGCCATTGCGCCTCGATCTCGGCGATCTCCGCCGCGACAGGCCCGGGATCGCGCGCGCTGGTCAACCGGTCACGGCATGCGTCGACCAGCATCGCCAGCGTCAGCCGCGCGTCCCCGATCAGCGCGTCGATGCACGGCACGCCCTTGTTGAGGTCCGCGGGGTCGAGCGTTGCGTGAACGATGTTCGCCCCCACCGGCATGGAGACCCCGAAAGCAGTCTCCGAAAAGCTGCAGCCGATGCCGAGGATGAGATCGGCCCGGTCGAGGAAGTGACGTAACTGGCCCGGAATCGCAGCCCCGCCGGATCCCAGCGCGAGGGGATGCGTCTCATCGAACGCGCTCTTGCCCTCTAGGGTCGTGGAAACGGGCGCGGCGAGCAGCTCCGCGAGCACCCGCAGCTCGGCATAGGCCTCGGCCCAATGTACGCCCTGCCCGGCATGAATGACGAGCCGTTTGGCCGCCACCAGGCGCTCGGCGACGCGCGCGATCGCGTCGGGATCGGGCGCGGTGCGCGTCGAGACAACAGGCGTATAGGCCAGCGGCTCGGGCATGTCCTCCTCGAGCACATCCCACGGCATCTCGACGAGAGCGGGGCGCAACCGGCCGTTGCGCAGCGCGGTAAAGGCTCGACGCAGAATGGCGGGCGTTTCCGCAGCAAGCAGAATGGGCTCGGCTGTCTTGGTGATGTCGCGCATCGCGATGCAGGCGTTGTAATTGTCCGGCACATGAGCGATCCGCCGCGCATAGCCTTGCGGCAAGACCAGCACGGGCACGCTCTCGGAATAAGCCTGAGCCACCCCTCCGTACGCGTTTTCGGTTCCCGGCCCATGTTGCATGGCGAACACGCCCATGCGGCGGCCGCGCGTCATGCGCGAGAGGGCGTCCGCCATATGCAATCCGGTCCGTTCCTGCCGGACGATTACCGTGCGGATACCGGCCGCGGCAGCCTGTTCGAGCACCGCGTTCCGCGGATAACCGAAGACGACGTCGATCCCCTCCAGCCTGAGGATTTCGGCAATCGCCGTGCTGACTTTCATGACCCGGCCGCGTCTCCGGGGCCGAGCGGCCGCTCTCCCACCACCGTGGTGCGGATCAAATGGCGACGCTCATACTTGAAATCGTGAATGCCGCGATGCAGCGTGAAGCGATTGTCCCACACGAGCAGCGTATCCTTATGCCACTTCACGCGGCAGTGATAATGGAGGTGCTGTGCCAGACTCTGCAGGTAGGCCAACAGCGCGCGGCTCTCCTCCTCGCTCCAGCCGACGAAGTGTTTGAAATAGGCGGTCGTCGCGAACAGAGCCTTACGCCCCGTAACGGGATGAGTGCGGACCGCCGGATGAATATTCTCTAGCTGATCCTCCGCGAAATCGTGGCTCTCCCGCAGCCGCAGCCGCTTTTCCGGCGCGAGCTTTTCGTTTTTCGACCAGATGTCCTTGCCCGAATAGACAACCTGCAGCCCGTCGAGCAGCGCCTTCATCCCCGATGAAAGGTTTTCATAGACCAGATAAGCATTGGAAAAGGCGGTATCGCCCCCCCATTGCGGCACTTCCAATGCGCGCATCACTATGCATTTGGGCGGGCGCAGGAGGAACGGGCTGTCGGTGTGGAAGTGTTCGAACGAGGGCACGACATTTTCCGGTTCGTGCGCCTCCCGACGAACCTCCTGCATGTCGCGGTGACCGTCATAGATCGGCGCTTGCGGCAACTCGGTGAGTTCCCCGAAATGCCGCGAAAAGGCCTTATGCTGCTCCGGCGTCAAATCCTGATCGCGAAACACGATGACGAGAAAATGCTCGAATGCCTTCATGATCTCGGCGAGCACCTCGGGGTCGAGATCCCCACGCAGATCGACCCCGCTGATCTCGCAGCCGCAAGCGCCGGAAATAGGCGTGACTCCGATCCGATGAAACTCGGGCATCGGCAGCCCGGCGACTATCGGTTGCCCGGCCGGGTCCCTGGGTTCGACGAGGTTCGGCTGACTGGCCACGAAAGTTCCTTACAAAATGAACTGAGGCGGTAGCCGGAGACGGCTTGCGGCCACCTCCGGCATCCCCCTGGATCAGAAGTTGCGCTTCAGCGTCACCGCCCAGGTCCGCGGTTCGCCAGGCGATCCCTGGATCGAGTTGGTCGAACCACGATTGTCGAAAATGTCGGTGTAATAGAGTTTGTTGGTCGCGTTGCGGACTTCGCCGGAAATCTCCCAATCACCGTTGGACGTCGCATAGGTGAGTCGGAGATTCAGCAGCGTTCGCCCAGGGACGAGTCCGAAAATATCGCGCCCCCCGGTCGCCGCGTCGACGTTGTTGGAGTTGCGGTTGAACGCATCCTCGTGCGCGACGTCGAAGCGCGGCGTCAGCGTTCCCGCCGAGCCGAGCTCGATCTTATACTGGGCGCTCACGCTCCATTGCCACGGTGAAATATAGACGCCCTTGTCCTCAAGCCCGATGCCGGAACTGGCCGCGATCGCGCTGATCGATGTGTACCTGAAGTAAAGATACGCGAGCGAGGCGTCGATCGACAGGCCCCGCAACGGACGGAGCGACAGCTCGGCTTCGAAGCCTTTGACGTCGGCCTTGCCGGCATTGAGCGGCAGTGCGCATGGCGTAACCGGCGCAAACGGGCAGCTCGAAACCGAGACGAGGATGTTGTCGTATTTGTTGATGAAAGCCGATGCGTTGAGGCGAAGCATGCGATCGAACAAGTCGCTTTTGAAACCCGCCTCATACGCCGTCAGCGTTTCCGCCTGGTGCGGCAGCGCCTGCGCGGGGAAGAACGGACGGGGATTGATCCCGCCCCCTTTGAAACCCGTCGAAATCTGGCCGTAGACCATCAGCTCGCTGCTAGGCCTGAATTGAACGGCGCCGCGATAGTCGAAGCGATCGCCGGCATATTTCCCGACCAGGCCGTTCAGCGAAGCGAGTGACGGCGGCACCGCGCCACCCGAGGAGGAGCCCGGCACGCCGAGGCGTCCGTAGATGAAGCTCTTGGTCTGATCCGTGTACCGCAATCCGCCGATCAAGGTCACCTGCGGAATCGGTGTCAATTCGGCGTTGATGAACCCCGCCTTTGTCCGGGCCGGCACCGAATTGTCCTCGATGAAGTCGAGCGTCGTCAGCGTGACGCGCGACCGGTTGCGGCTGCGCTTGTCGAAGTAGAAGCCGCCGACGGTAACGTTCAGGATGTCGCCGATCGCGGCGGTCAGACGTACTTCCTGGCTGAACTGTCGGTTATAGATCGCGTTGGCCTGAATCGTGGGGCTGAGCGGCGATCCGTCGCCCGACGTATAGACGCCGTCGAACTTGCGATAGGCGGTGATCGAGGTCAGCGTGACCTTATCGGCGAGTTCCGCAGTGATTGTCCCCGCTACGCCCCAACTGTTGATCGACGCCCTGTTGGGCGCGGCCCACGGCGCGGAACCGTCACGCGGCGCAAGGTTCGTGTTGTTCTCGTAATTGACGTACGGGCTGTTGGTATAGGTATCTTGCGCGTACGGGCCGAACGGCGAATAGCTGATAAAGGGCGATCCGGTCGCCGTGCCATAAACGTTGCCATTAAGGACGTACGGCGCGGCAACGGGCGTTGCGACGCCGGTCAGTGTCGAACCGGGCGCAGCGTTGCGGCCGACATAGAGCAATGTCGTCGGCCCGTCCTCGCTGGAGTCTCGAGTCACGTCACCCGTCAGATCCACAGTGATCCGCGAGGTTGGCAGCCAGCGCAGCGCTAGACGGCCGGCCACGTAATCCTTACCGCCCTGCGTCCCCAGCTTGCAGCCGTTGCCGACGACCGAACTAGGCACCGTCGAACCGGGATGCGTGCACGCATAGTCGAGCCGCGTGACGTACCCGTCCTTGCGCACACCAGCACCCGATAGCCTGGCGAACAGCTGGTCAGGGATGAGCGTGATGTTGGTCGCGCCGCGAATCTCGACCCGGTTATAACTACCGTACGTCGCCGACAGAAAACCGTCGGTGCTGCCGTCCGGCTTCTTCGAATAGAGCTTGATCGCGCCACCGATCGAATTCTGGCCTGCCAACGTACCCTGGGGGCCGCGCAGGATTTCAACGCGCTCCAGATCGAGCAAGTTGAGCATCGAGCCGTGCAAGGTCGGAAGATAAACGTCATCGACATAGATGCCGACGCCGGGTTCAAGTGCAAAGGTCGTGTCGCGTTGACCGACGCCGCGGATATAGGCGACGACCGACGGTCCATAGGTGGCCGAGGCCGCGCGCAACGTGACGTTCGGCGCGTAGCCGCCCAGATCGGCGACGGTGATCTGCCCGCGCTCGCTGAGCTGCTCCCCGCTCATGGCGGTGATCGCGATCGGAACGTCCTGAAGCTTTTGACCGCGAAACTGCGCGGTGACGACAATATCATCGCCCTGCGGGCTATTGTCCGTCGTCGTTGCGGTGGTCGTGGTGGCCTGGCCGTCAGACTGCGCGGCGGCAGGCGCCGCGATCCCCAGCGCGCCCGCGATCGCCACGAGTGAAGTGGCGGCGTTCAATCGGCTAAAACTTAGCGCCATAATCTTCCTCCCCAACGCCGCCCGTTTTTCCGGTGCGGTCGACGCTATCAAAGATGTTGATCAATCAACTGTCAATGCGTTTCCGCAGGGTGGAACTGTTATTCCGTATTACGGAATTGGGTACGGCGCAGCGCCGTCGTTGTTAGCTGTGTGAGATGGCCGCCATCTCGGTAAGCTTCTGTGCCGCGTCGCGGACCGAGAGCGCGAGATCGTCCTCGAGATGTCGCTGATACCGTTTGGACGGCATCGTGAGGCCCAAGCAGCCCAGAATCCCCCTGTCGGCGTCGAATATCGGCGCGGCCATGCCGGCAATATCGTAGCGAGGATCGTAGTAGCGGGCGAAACCACGCTCCCGAACCAGCTCCAGTTCCTTGTGCAATTCGCTTCGTGTCGAACGCGGCCTCCCTGTGAGCGGACCGACGGTGCACTCGCGCAACACGATTTCGATCTCGCCTTCGGAGAGAAAGGCCAGGATTGCGTGCCCCAGCGATCCCCAGGGCAGCGAAATCTCCACGCCGCGCTCGACCGCGAAGCGAAGCGGATTCGGCGTAATCGCGACGTCCGCGATCGTCGCCGTGCGGGATACCGGGCTGTAGAGGCAGAGCACAGCCGTTTCCTGCCACTGGGAAACCAATGCTTCGAGGAATGGGCGGGCGCTACGCACCAGATCGAACGCGGCGACAAGCTGCGACGCGAGCCGATGAAGTTCCCGCCCCGGGCGGTAGCTTTGGCCTCCCCCGCGTTCGACGAACCCGGAACGCAAGAATACTTGAAGCAGGCGATGCACGGAACTTAGCGGAAGATCGGCACGCGCCGCCAGTTCGCCGAGCGAAAACTGGGGAGCCCCGCTGGCGATCAACTTCAGCAGATAGACCAGCCGGTCTCCGGAGCCGCGCGGCGCTTTCGATGTCATTCGCGTCCAATTCCGGTGTTGATAAATCAACGTCATTGCCCGATGGTGGCCGAACCACAAGCGGGAGGATGCGCGGCAATATGTCGCACGCGGGCATGTTCGAGCAATATATGGCGGCATTCAACGCCGGCGATGCCGATCGGTACGCCCGCTTCTACGCGCCGCAAATCCGCTTCCGCAACGGCGCCAGCACCGAGCTGGTCGGTCCGGCGGCGATCGTCGACTATTACCGATCGTTCGCCGGACGGATGTCGCGCGTCATCGAGGTGCGCGCGGTTGCCTGGGGCGAACGGGCATTCGCCGCGGCGCTGGCGTCACGCTTCACGGTGCTCGCGGACAAGGTGCCTTTTGGGGGGGGAATGCTCGGCGCCGGGGATCGGGTCCACCTCGAAAGCATGGCTCTTTATGAACTCGATGGTGCGCAATTCGCCCGCATCGAAGCCACCACGCTGACCCGTCGCATCGAACGCCGGGAGGAGACAAGCCAATGATCGCGCCACCGCAGGAGCCCCCCAGTGCGGCCGTCCACCGCACCAAGGCCATGGTATTCATGCTGTTCGCCGTGTGCGCAATGAACTTTGCGGATCGAGCGGTTTTTTCGGCGCTCGCGCAAACGATCAAGGCCGACCTGCGGTTGAGCGACCTTGAACTTGGCCTGCTGCAGGGGCTGGTTTTCGCATTGCTCTATGCGTTGGTCGGTTTGCCGATCGGGCTTCTTGCCGAACGCCACTCGCGAAAGCGCATCGTCGCCGCGGCGACGGCGATATGGTCCGCGGCGACGCTCGCCACCGGCCTCGCGACCAATTTCCTGCAGCTCGCGGCGAGCCGGTTGATCGTCGGAATGGGCGAAGCCGGGTTCACGCCCTGCGCCGCCTCCATGGTGGGTGATGTCGCGCCGCGCGATAAGCGTGCGTCGACCATGTCGCTGGTGCTACTGGGGACTCCGGTCGGCATTTTCGCGGGTGCGACGATAGCGGGACTGATCGCGGCAAGCTGGGGCTGGCGCGCCGCTTTCGTCGCGTTCAGCATTCCCGGCCTTATTATCGCCGCGCTGTTCCTGCTCATCGTGGAAGAACCGCATCGCGGGATGACGGACAATACCGCCGCGCCAGAGAGCGCGCCGCCGATCGGCACATTCCTGGCGACTGTAGCGGGAAACCGATCGCTGGTCTGGGTCATCGCAGGCGGCAGCCTTGCCGGATTCGGCATGACCTCTATCTCGCAATTCCTGGCGGTGTTCCTCGCCCGCGCACACGGCCTTGGCGTCCGCGAAGCCGCAGCGACGTTCGGGTCGGTATCGGGAATATCGATTGCGCTCGGGCTGTTGGTCGGCAGCTTCGGGACCGACTATCTCTCCCGCCGCGATCCGCGCTGGCCGGCCTGGGGAGCAGCGATCGGCCTCGTGTGCGCGCCACCCATCTATCTGGCGGCGTTCCACGCCGGTTCGCTGTCGGTTTCGATTGCACTCCTGCTCTTGGCCGGTTCGTTCCTCCTGATGTTTTTCGGCCCCACCGCGGGCATGATCCAGAACCTGTTGCCGCCACGGATGCGCGCCAGCGGGGTGGCGCTCTACACCCTGCTGTACACGCTCATCGGTTCAGGTCTCGGGCCGGTTTTCGTCGGGGGAATGAGCGACCTGTTCGCCGCGCGAGCCTATGGCACCAGCTACACCATCGATTGTCCGCATGGCCTTGCGCCTGCGGGCGCACTCGCCGAACGGGCCGCGTCATGCGCTGCCGCGTCGGCCTCAGGCATACAAATGGCGCTTTCGCTGGCGGTATTGTCGCTCTTCGTGGCGGGGGCCTGCTTCCTGCTTGCCGCGCCGGGGCTGAAACGCAGCGCGTGAACTCGGACTCAAACCAACGCGTAGTAGCGGAACAGTGAGCGGTCCGGACCCGTCAGCCGCTCGCCCCCGCCGACGATCACTGTACGCGACAGCCAGTCGTGCGGCCCGGCGGGAACGCGAAAATAGGGGGTCAGACGGAAATAGGAAGGCTGTGGTTCACCCGGCTTAGGCCTGATTAGATAGCCCCGATTCTGAATGTAGATCTTCGTCCCGTCTTCAGCCTGGAGCAGATAGTGGGCGCTCAACTCGATCGTGCCGTCGTCGCGCACCAGCGCATAGTCCGCCCCGCTGTGCGGCACCACGGTTCCCGACAGCCGCGGCCCGCTGATCTTCCCGCCGATCGCCGGCGTATAGCCCTGACTCCCGCCACCGGGCAGCGGCCCGAAAATCTCGCGATCCGCGCCGAACAAAACTTCGATGTCGAACACATGCTCGAGGCGACAATCGGCTGGACTCATGTCTGGTCCTCCCTGGGCGGAACGAAGGGCAGCAGGATCGACGAATCGAACACGCCCCCGGTGCGAATGATGTGGGTGCCCGCGTTGCGGGTCTGTTCGTGCATCGGGAAGGGCAGGAACACCCCCTCCTCCTTGCGATAGATGTCGTGCCCCGCCACGATCAGCCGCAGCGTCTCCCCCGCGGAGAAGCGCGCCGAGAAAGGCCAGATCTCGATCTCCACCAACACGCACGCGCCCGGCTCCAGCCGCTCCTCGTACGTATGCAGATGAACCGGCTGTTCGGGCCGCGATCGCGCCGGATCGAGCGCCCGATGGCTCACCCGCTGCCAGCCGAGCGCCACGGGCCCGTTTTCGTAGAACGCGTAGAAGGTGAAGCCGACATGCCCGCCCGCGGTATTGATCTTTTGGAGCGCCACGAACAGGTCGACATCGTCGCTGCCATCGGCCTCAACCCACAAGCGCAGGCTGGCATGGCCGGTGATTTCGGTGTCAGTATCGAAGCTCAGGTCGAACGCCACGCTTCCCGTCTCCGCCGGATAACGCGCCTCCGCCTCGGCCGGTTCGCGGGCGGTCAGCGCCCCGTTCGCCGCGTCGAGCGCCAGCCGCCGGTAATCGGTGCGCGCAATCGGCCATTCCCGCTCGGCCCGTTCCTCGGCGACGCCGTGCCGCTCGCGCACTTCGATCCGCACCTTTGGCCAGGCGGGCAAAGACGTCGGCCGGTCGCGCAGGTAATGGTCGAAAAAGGCGAGCTGACGCTTGCGGCTTTCGGAGCGGTAATAATGCGCCCATTTCTTCTGGCCGTGGATCTCCAGCCATTTCTCCGCCGACCCCATCCGCCGGTATGCCTCGATCGTTCCGCGCAGGTGCAGCCCCTGATCGGACCAACTCGCCACGACATAGGCCGGCTGGCGGATCGCCTCGAGATCGAACTCCTTCGAACGCCAATAATCGTCGATAAGTTGGTGCGCGTTGATGTTCGCCCAGCTGTCTTCGGTGCGGTGAAGCGACCATTGGATGTTGTCGCACGCGCGCGGCAGGAAACTCGTTTCCAGGATGCCGCCATGATAGGCGAACTCGCGGTACCAGTCCGAAAACGCTTCCCATGGATTGAGCGCGGCGAGCGGACCGGGCCTGAGCGGTGCGACCAGATACTGGATGCCGGCGAGGTAGGATACGCCGCTTATCCCCACGCGCCCGTTCGCCCAGGGCAGCCGCCCCAGCCATTCGATCGCGTCGGCGCAATCCTCGGCCTCCTGGGAGCCGTTGTGATGAAAGTCCCCGCCCGACAGCCATGCACCGCGCGGATCGACTACGGCGACGGCAAAGCCCTGCTCGCCCCACCATACCGGATCAGGCGCCTCGAACGCGGTCAGGTCCGACAGCCAATCGGGGTCCACCCCCGACCGCGGCCAGAACACCCTGTCGGTCAGCGCGTGCTTGCCATAGGGGCCCCAGGCCAGCAGCAGCGGCACGCCGGACATGGCGTTTTCGGGGCGGTAGACGTCGCACAGCAACTCAACCCCGTCGCGCAGCGGAATGCGGCAATTGCGTTCGATGATCAGCCCGCGTTCGACGCGGCGGTGATAATCCGCGGGCGGCAGCGGCGGCTTGGTCGGGTGGGTGTACGGGTCGGTTCCCGCGCGCATCGACGGCTGGAAGCGCATCCCCCTATTCCACGACGAAATAATGGATCCGGTTGGCGCCAGGCGTCTTTTCCGCGACGCCGACAAACACATGCTGAGACAGCCATTCGTGAGGGCCGGCGGGCGCGTCGAAACGCGGGGTTACGCGCATATAATAGTCGCCGAACTCGACTGGTTCGTTGCGGCGCATCTTTTCGGCGATCTCCGGACTGCGCGCCCAGCGATACCCGCGATTTTCCAGGTAGATGATTGCGCCGTCATCCGCCTCCAGCAAGTATCGCGCGTCGAAATCTATCACGCCGTTGGGACGCGACAGCGGAAAGTCACCGCCCGACATCGGTACGACGCGCCCGTTCAGCCGGGGGCCTTCAACTACCCCTTCCGCGGCGTAGATTGCCGCCCGCATGTCGCCCCGCACGGCAGGTTTCACCCAATATGGCTTGGACAGGACGATCGAGATGGTGAAGGCATGGCTGAGGCCTGGCGTAAAAGGATGTTGTCCGCTCATGGATTAGGGTAGAAGCGGATATAGTTGATTTGTCAACATCTACTGCCAACAGCTGCATAGTCGAGACAGATCGGGCCGGGGGAATTAGAAGGGCAGGATGAACAGCATCAGATCGCGCGCGGCCGCACCTCTTGAAGAGCCGAATCCAAAGAGGTTCGTATTCGGACCGTCGCAAATCCCCTACCGCATATTATTGCTGTCCAAGATGATCGATCGGGTCACTGCGCAGCACGTTCGCGACACAGCCGAACTGACGCTCGCGCAATGGCGCGTGCTGACGCATGTTGAGATGATGGGCAAATGCAGCGCCGCGGAAGTGGCGAGCGCCGCCTATTCGGACCGCGCGGAAGTGAGCCGTGCGATTGCGGCGCTGGAGGAGCGTGGACTGGTTCACCGCGAAAGCAATCCGCGCAACCGCAAGAGCAGTCTGGTTTCGCTGACCACCGAAGGTCGCGCGATCCACGCGAGCGTCCGCGGAGAGCGCGGGAAGTTCTATGAGCAATGGTTGACCGACCTGAACTCCGAAGAGCGTGTCGCGCTCGACGCGGGCCTGGAGAAGATCACCGGGCGGATCGTGCTTAGCGCACCCGAAATGTTCGACCTTTAATACCGCGATCAGGCCAACCCGATGCTGGCTTCGATGATCCGGACCAGATCGCTAAGCGTGTCGCAGACCGGCGTCGGCACGCCCGCTCGTCCGCCTTCCGCGGCGATGGCGCCGTTGATCGCTTCGATTTCGCTGCGCCGCCGCGCTTCCCTGTCCTGTAGCATCGACGCCTTGTGGCCGCCATGCTCGCGCAACGCAGCGTCGATCTGCGCAAGCACGGCGTCGCGATCGAGCGCGAGGCCTTTGGCGGCAGCGACAGAAGCGGTTTCATCGACGACGGCGCTGGCGATTCGACGTCCCGGTTGGTTGTCGATCCCTGCGTTCGTCACCTGACAGATCATCCCGACGGCATTCAGCGCAGCGTTGAACGCCAGCTTCTCCCACATCGCCACGGCGACTTGCGGGTGCCGGTGCACCGCGAAGCGGGCCCGAGCGAGCAAATCGGCGACTGCCGCAAAATGATCGCGGTCGGTGCCGTCGAATGTCCCGATCTGCAGACTGGCGAAACCGCTGGTGCTGACCGAACGGGCATCGGTCAGATCCGCTGGAATGACCGCGGTGCCCATTAACACGCGGGCGGCGTCGAACGCGTCCGCCAGCAATTCGGCATTGCCGATCCCGTTTTGCAGCGTCAGCGCGATGGGTCGGAAGCGTCGCAGATGCGCCACCGACGCAAGCGCGCCTGCGCTATGCATCGCCTTGGTGAAGAGGATTACCAGATCGACGGGTCCGGGGACGTCCACTGCGCGCGCCGCTCTGACACGCACCGTGCGGCTGCCGCCGTCATCAGTGAACGCGATACCTTGGGCGGCGAGCGCGGCGAGCCGGTCTTCATCGACATCCACCACGGTAACGTCGGCGCCCGCTTCGCTCAGCCGCGCGGCAAACAGGCAGCCCATCGCACCCGCGCCGATGATCGCGACCGATCGCACGCGACTCAAGGAACGAGGACCTCGACCAGGGTCGGTCCGGGTTCCGAGAACGACCAGGTCAAAGCAGCGTCGAGTTCTTCGGGCGTCGTGGCGCGACGCGACGGCACCCCATGTCCCTTGCCGATCGCGACGAAATCCAGCCCCGAAAGATCGGTGCCCTCGACTTGGTCCAGCCCGAAATGGCGGCCGAAATGCTCGAGCGCTTCGTAGCGACGATTGGCGATCACGATCACGCTGACCGGCACTCGCGCCCGGCTGGCGCTGAACAGAGCCTGGATCGAATACATTGCCGAGCCGTCGCCGAGCAAAGCGATAACGCGTGCGCCCGGCCGCCCCATCGCCACCCCCACTGCTGCAGGCAAGCCGTAACCCAGTCCACCGCCCGCGGTCGTGTAGAACGTGTCGGGGCGGAGCATCGGGAGCCATCGCTGCATGGCCGGCCGGCTCGACGGCGCCTCCTCCACTACAATGGCGTCGGGGGTACGCAACGCCGCGATTCGCGCCATGACCAGCGCATCGCTCATTTCCGCGGGCGCGGGCTCGGGGTTCTCCAGCGGCGGCAAAGGTTTTCGCAACGAAGGGCCTGCGCCGGCAAGAAAGGCAAGCGCCATGCCGCTGTCCGCGACGATCGCGTTGCCACCCGGCGCACAGCTGAGGACCGCCGGGTCGTCATCGATGATCCACAGCGCCGTGTCCGCCGGCAGATGCGGTCCATCGGCTTCGGTATGGTAAAGATTGAGGGGTCCGCCAACAGCCACGACCAGATCATGCTTTGCCAGGCGGGCGACGATTTCGCCCCGGCTTGCCGGCAGGAACCCCTGGAACAGCCGATGGTCTTCGGGAAAGACATTACGGGCGGCGAACGGCGCGACGTGGACGGCGGCTCGCTGCCCCTCGGCCAGCGCGATCGCTTCGTCCCACCCCTGGGCGCGCGCAACGCCGGCGCCGAGCACCAGCGCCGGGCTTTCCGCCGCGCCGAGTTCGTGCGCGAGCCGCGCGAGGGCTGCCGGATCGCCCGGATTGCGCACGGCAAAGCTGCGCCCTGCCACTGCTTCGCCGGGTCGGTCCCAGTCATCGACCGGGACCGAGACGAAACAGGGGCCGAACGGTGGCGTCATCGCGGTTCGATAGGCACGCGCGATTGCCAGCGGCACGTCGGCGGCGCGCGCCGGTTCGCAGGACCATTTGACGAAGGGGCGGGGAAATTCGGTCGGCCGTTCGGCATAAAGAAAGGGCTCGAACGGCAGGATCGATCGCGCCTGTTGCCCCGCCGTCACGACCAGCGGCGTCCTATTTCTGAATGCGGTGAAAACGTTGCCGAGCGCATGGCCGACCCCGGCCGAGCTGTGCAGATTGACGAAAGCCGCGTTGCCCGTCGCCTGGGCATAGCCATCCGCCATGGCCACCACGCTCGCCTCCTGCAGTCCGAGCATATACTCGAAGTCCGCGGGGAAATCCCGGAACAACGGCAGTTCTGTCGACCCCGGATTCCCGAATATCCGAGTCATTCCCAAGCTGCGCAGCAAGTCGATGGCAATGGCGCGAACCGTGCTCATGGGCCGCACTTTAGTTGATTTATCAATACATGCTAGATATGTTGATCTGCAACGGCGTTTGTCGGCGCACATCAGCGAGGTCCGAATGAGCAGCTTTCCCGACACCCCGGCCTTCACCGGATTCAACGCCCCCTCCAGGGTCGAGGCCGATGTGTTCGACCTTGCGGTAGAGGGCACGATTCCGTCCGAAATCCGCGGCACCTTTTATCGCGTCCAGCCCGACCCGCAGTTTCCGCCGCTGCTCGGCAACGACATTCCGTTCAACGGCGACGGCATGATTGCCCGTTTCCATTTCGAGGATGGCCGCGTCCATTTCCGCCAGCGCTGGGCGCGGACCGACAAATGGAAGCTCGAACATGCTGCCGGCCGGTCGTTGTTCGGCGCCTACCGCAACCCGCTGACCGACGATCCGGCCGCCAAGGGCACGATCCGCGGCACCGCCAACACCAACGCTTTCCTCCACGGCGGCAGGCTCTATGCCCTGAAGGAAGACAGCCCGGCCCTGGTGATGGATCCGGATACGCTGGAGACATTCGGCTATACCGATTTCGGCGGCGATACGGGCCGGCGCATGACGGGCGAGACCTTTACCGCACACCCCAAGGTCGATCCGGAAACCGGCGACATGATCGGCTTCGGCTATGCCTCGAAGGGCATCTGCACGCGCGACATGACCTATTACGAGGTGGCGCCCAACGGGACGCTCAAGCGCGAGATCTGGTTTGAGAATCCCTATTACTGCATGATGCACGACTTCGCGATCACGCGCGATTATGCGCTATTCCACGTCGTCCCGATCGTCAGCAGCTGGGAAAGGCTGGCGGAGGGCAAGCCGCATTTCGGGTTCGACACCACGCTGCCCGTCCATCTCGGCGTGCTGCCGCGGCGCGAAGGCGCGACCGCGACGGACATTCGCTGGTTCACGACGGAAAATTGTTTCGCCAGCCACGTGATGAACGCCTTTCAGGACGGCGATCGCATCCATTTCGACACGCCGGTCGCGAAGAACAACATGTTCCCCTTCTTTCCCGACGTGCACGGCGCGCCCTTTAACCCGGCGGAATCGGCCAGCTTCCTGACGCGCTGGACCGTCGACATGGCATCCAACAGCGACGAATTCGAAAGCCGGACCCGCTTGACCAACATGGCTGGTGAATTTCCGCGGATCGACGATCGCTACCAGGGCTTGCCCTACCGCTACGGTTGGCTGCTGGTTATCGACCCCACCAAGCCGGTCGAGTTGAAGGGCGGCAGCGCGGGCGGCGCAGTGATGAACACGCTGGGCCTGATCGACCACAACACCGGCACCGAGCAGAGCTGGTGGTGCGGCCCAGTCTCCAGCCTGCAGGAACCCTGCTTCATCCCGCGCGGTCCCGACGCGCCGGAGGGCGACGGATGGATCGTCCAGATCTGCAACCGGCTGGAGGAACGCGCCAGCGACCTGCTGCTGTTCGACGCGACCGAGATCGCCAGGGGTCCGATCGCCAGCGCGCGAATCCCGGTGCGGATGCGCTTTGGCCTCCACGGCAACTGGCTCGCTGCCGAGGCCGCCTGACGTCGCTCAGCCCGCCTTGAATCCGAACACCCGCTCCGCATTGGTCTGCATCAGCTTGCGCAGCACCGCCAGCGGCACGTCGAGATTGTCGTGCGTACGCACTTCGTTCGCCACATACTGATAGGGGTAGTCCATCGCGTACATCACGCGATCCTCGCCCATCACGTCGATGCACAGCTTGATCGCCGGCTCCCAAGGCAGGCCGCTGGTCGTGGCGATCACATTCTCGCGCATGCACGCGATTAGATCCTTCTTCAGCGGCTTCATCCGCTCGTAGCGGCCCGATCGCACCCCGGCCTGATGCATGAAATTCAGCCGGAACAGCCAATAGGGCAACGCCTCGCCGCCATGGCCGACGATGATCTGCAGATCGGGATACCGATCGAAGATGCCAATCGTCATCAATCGAAGCAGGTGCATCCCCGTCTCGACTCCGAAACCGAAGATCGCCCCGTCCAGCCCCGCCTCCAGCAGTGGATCGATCATCGAATCCGGGGGCGATTGCGGATGGATGTAAAGCGGCTGTCCCGTGTCGGCGAGCGCGCGGAAGATTGGATCGAAGAAAGGCTCGTCGAGATAGCGGCCCTGGGTGTGGCTGTTGACCATCACGCCCTTAAAGCCGAGTTCGTCCTTACCACGCCGGATTTCCGCGGCCGACCAGTCCGGATCTTGCGGGGCGATGCTGGCCAGGCCGACATAGCGCTTCGGGTGCCGTTCCACAGCAGCGGCCAATTGATCGTTGGCCCGCGTGACGATGCCCTTCGCCTCTTCCGCGTCGAACGGCTGGCCGCCCGGTGACGTCAGTGCGAGCACCGCGACGTCGATCCCGGCCGCATCCATATCGGCGATCCGGCGGTCGTCGAGATCGACCAGCCGTTCCATGATGGTCATTGCCCGCTCCGACGGGGACTGGCCGTAAAAGCCCCACAGCGAGGTCGTCCCCTTGTCCGCTCGCCCTTCGCGGATCAGCCGCAGAAGGCCGTCGATCTGTTCGCGCGTGGCGAAGGCTTCCTCGGTCGCGATGCGCAGATAGCCGCGGCTGCCGCCGGTTTCGAGGGCGTGAGTCATGCTTCGTGTACCGCCTTTGTAATGAGACACGCCTGGAGGCCCTCGGGGCCGTCCTCGCTGCCATGTCCGGACCATTTGACGCCGCCGAATGGCGAGTCCGCGCCGCCGATCATCGACGTGTTGACGCCGACCATTCCCGCTTCGAGCTCGCGCGCGACCCGCTTCTGCCGCGTCGCGTCCGCGGTCCAGAGGTAGGCGGCGAGCCCATAGGGCAGCCGGTTCGCCTCGGCGAGCATCTCCGCCTCATCGCGGTACGGATTGATGATCGCGACCGGGCCGAACGGCTCCTCGTTCATCACCTCAGCCTCGGTCGGCACTTCGCTCAGCACGGTTGGCGCGAAGAAGAATCCCTGATTGCCGATTCGCTGGCCGCCCGCGTCGAGCCTGCCGCCCCGCGCGACCGCGTCCGCGATCAGCCGCTCCATCGCCTCCGGACGCCGCGCATTCGCCATGGGGCCCATCTGCGATTGCGGATCGAGTCCGTCGCCCACCCGAAGACTCCGCGCGCGTTCGACAAAGCCGTCGCGAAAGCGGGCGAATACGTCCTGCTGCACGATGTAGCGCGTCGGCGACACGCAGACTTGCCCTGCGTTGCGCCATTTGGACGCCGCCATCGTATCGAGCGCGCGATCGACATCGGCATCGTCGAACACGAGCACCGGTCCGTGTCCGCCGAGTTCCATCGTGGTGCGCTTCAGGTCCTCGGCGGCGAGCTTGATCAGATGCCTGCCGACCGTGGTCGATCCGGTGAAGCTCAGCTTGCGGATCACCGGCGAGGCAAGAAGATGGCGCGAAACCTCGTCCGGCACACCGAACACCGCCTGCGCGACCCCCGGGGGCAAACCCGCGTCGATCAGACATTGCAGAACCCCCAACGCCGATGCCGGAGTTTCCTCGGCCGCCTTGAGGATCACCGAACAGCCGGCCGCGATCGGCGCGCCGAGTTTCCTTCCTGGATTGCCCGCGGGGAAATTCCAGGGTGCGAAGGCCGCGACAGGTCCGACTGGCTCATGCGTAACGATCGAACGCTGTTCCGGCCCGCGCACCAAGGCGCGCCCATAGATGCGATGGCATTCGCCGGCATAAAACGCGAACAGCCCCGCCACCATTGCCACCTCGATCCGGGCTTCCGCGAGCGTCTTGCCTTGCTCGAGCGTCATGACACGAGCGAGCGTATCGGCACGCTCGTGAAGCAATCTGGCCGCGCCGTTGAGAACGCTGGCGCGCAGATGGGGCGTGGAATGACGCCATTCGCGGTAACTGCGAGCGGCCGCGTCCAGCGCAAGATCGAGATCGGCGGCCTCGGCGAGCGGTAGTTCGCCAAGCACGTCGCCATTCGCTGGATTTACGACCGGGAACGTTCGCCGCGCACCCCCTGCGATCCGTTCGCCGTCGATGTACAGGTAGAGATCGGGGAAACGATCCACTTTTTACTCCCCTCCGCAGCCAGCGCCGTTGCGATGAAAGGCAACGATCCACAAAACGATAACGCGGAAGCAATCTGTATGGAAGGCATACAATTTGCCGCCCGGCGTCCGGCCTGTGGCTGGGATAGCGCCGATCGTTACCCGCTGCCGTTTTATACGTCGAAGACGAGGATACGGGTCTCGACGCACAGCTGAAAAATGTCTTCGGGAACGCGCCGCCCCGGGCCCGCTCCATTCTTAACTGTTGCGCTGGCGGGCTGGCTGGGGCGCCAGGATTCGAACCTGGGAATGGCGGCACCAAAAGCCGCTGCCTTACCACTTGGCGACGCCCCAGCGTGCCGTGCCGGCCCGGCGCGTCTACGCGTGCCGGTTGGGCGGGAAGGCGCGCTTATAGCGGCGCTTGCCCGCCTGCCAACCCTTTAGAGGCGTTGCAGCCAGCCATGCGTGTCGGGCGCTGCGCCGGTCTGCACCGCGACCAGAGCGGCGCGGAGCGACGTGCTTAACTGCCCCGGTCCGCCCGACCCGATCGTGAAGTCGCCCGACGTCGCCTTGACCGCGCCGATCGGCGTCACCACCGCCGCGGTGCCACAGGCGAACGCCTCGGTCAGCCGGCCGCTGGCGGCATCGGCGCGCCAGTCGTCGAGCGAATAGCGTTCCTCGCGTACCGTGATCCCACGGTCGCGCGCCAGTGCGATCAGCGAATCGCGCGTGATCCCGGCGAGGATCGTGTCGCTGAGCGGCGGGGTCGAAATCGATCCGTCGTCGAACACGAAGAACACGTTCATACCGCCGAGTTCCTCGACATATTTGCGCTCGACCGCGTCGAGGAACACGACCTGATCGCACCCTTTGGCGATCGCCTCGGACTGCGCGGCGAGGCTGGCGGCGTAATTGCCGCCGCACTTCGCCGCCCCCGTCCCGCCCGGCGCGGCGCGGGTGTAATTCTCCGACGCCCAGATCGTCACTGCTTTGGGTCCGCCCTTGAAATACGCGCCGACCGAGGAGGCGAGGACCATGTAGATGTAATCGGACGACGGCTTGACGCCCAGGAACGTCTCGCTCGCGATCATGAACGGGCGCAGGTAAAGCGCGCCGCCGTCGCTCGTCGGGATCCAGTCGATTTCGCTTTCGACGAGCGCACGGCACGATTCGACGAACAGTTCCTCGGGCAGTTCGGGCATTGCCAGCCGCCGCGCCGACGCGGCAAAACGCCGCGCATTGGCTCCCGGCCGAAACAGGACGGTGCCGCCGTCGGCTGTGCGATACGCTTTGAGTCCTTCGAAAATCTCCTGCGCATAGTGCAGGACTGCGCAAGCCGGATCGACCGTCAGCGGCTGGCGCGGCGCGATTGCAAGATCGTGCCAGCCGTCCGTCGCGTTATAGTGCGCGACCGCCATGTGATCGGTGAACACGCGGCCGAAACCGGGATCGGCCATCCGCTCGATGCGGACATCGGCGGGGGTTGGCGAAGCGGTGGGGCTCAGTGGAAAGGTGGTGGCGATGGTCATGGTTCCCGTCCCATAGCGCGGGAAAATCGGTGCGTCCAAGGCTTGCGGGACGGTGATTGCGATGGCAGAACCGGTCAACATGACTGCCACAACCCCTACCGCTTCGGCCCAATTCCTTCGCGAAAACGAAATCCGGCGCGGCAGCGAACTGTTGTTCTTCGCTTATAGCCGCGTGACGCGCATGATCGATGACCGGCTCGGCGCGAACAGCATCGGACGTGCTCACCACCGCGCGTTGTATTTCATAGGTCGCCATCCCGACATTTCGGTCAGCGAATTGCTCGCGATCCTGGGCGTGACGAAGCAATCGCTCGGCCGCGTGCTGACCGAGTTGGAGGAGCGCAAGCTGGTCCAGGCACGCGTCGGCGATCGCGACCGGCGTCAGCGGCTACTGCGCCTCACCGATCAAGGGTACGCGCTCGATATGGAGTTGTTCAATGCCAGCCGCGACCTGATGGCGAACGCTTATGTTCAGGCGGGGCAGCAAGCGGTGAGTGGATTCTGGGCGGTGCTCGAAGGACTGATTCCCGACGCGGAACGCGCACGTATCCATTCGTGGCGCGAAAATTCGGTGCCCCCGGGCGAGCGCCCGTAGCGCAAACGCGCGAACGCCCATAACGCGAGCGCGCAAACGGTCTTAACGCTTCGCTTCCGCCGCCATTTCGCGGCCGCGACGCTCGGCGGCGGCGAGCGTTTCGGTCATCAGCTTTACCAGCGCGTCGTCGCGGTCGAGCACGTTCAGGCCCTGCCGCGTCGATCCGCCCGGGCTGGCGACCCGATCGGCCAGCTTCGCGGGCGATGCATCCGACGACGCCGCCATCGCCGCCGCGCCATCGACCGTCGCCAGCGCCAGCCGCGCGGCCTGATCGCCGGGAATGCCGAGCGCCTCGCCCGCCGCCGCCAGCGCGTCGATGAAGCGGAACAGGAACGCCGGGCCGCACCCTTCGAGTGTGCCCATCGCACCGTACATCGCCTCGTCATCGGTCCATTCGACCAGTCCGAGCGGCGCCATCAGCGCGGCGACCGCGTCCTTCGCCGATTGCGGCGCGGCCTTGCCGTGCAACACGACCACGCCCTTGCCTAGCGCAACGGGTAGGTTCGGCATCGCCCGCACGATCGCGGGGCCGGGAAACCGCTCGGCGAGCGTCGTTTCCTCGACCCCAGCTAGGATCGACACCAGCAACGGCGCCTGCGCGATCACCGCACCGTGCGTCACAACGATCTCGTCGAGTTGCTGCGGCTTCATGCCGAGCATCACGAGGTCGGGTGGCGGCCCGTCGGGCAAGGTTCGCGCTTGGCGAACATGGCCGGGCAGCGTACGATCATGACGATTGACGACATCGACCGTGTTGGCGGCAACGACGCCGCTCTCGATCCAACACTCCAGCATCGCGCCCGCCATGTTGCCGCAGCCGATCAGCCACAGGCGTTTGGGAACCGCGATGCTCACGCCTCGCCCTGCGTCTCCGTCATCGACGCGGCGAGCGCTTCCTTGGGCGTCTTGCCGCCCCACAGGACGAATTGGAACACGGGGTAGAAGCGTTCGCACTCGTCGATCGCCGATTCGATCAGCAGTTCGGCGTTTTCCAGGCTGAGCGTGCCGCCGTCGGTGCCGTCGATCACCGCGGCATGGCGATACAGCACGATCCCGCTTGACGACCACAATTCGAAATGGCCAATCCAGAGTTGTTCGTTGATCAGCCCGATCGCTTCGTAGATCGCGCCGCGACGCTCATCGTCGGTGACGCGGATGTCAGGGAAAGCGAGGAACTGCAGCACGCTGTCCTCCTCGCGCCACAACGCGCGGAGCTCGTATTGCGTCCAGCTTCCCTTGACCGTCGCGACCACCTCGTCGTCGTGGCGCTGATGGTCCCAGCCATGCGCGGCGTAGTAGTTCTCGATCATATCGATCGGCGCCGCGTCCTCACGCGACAGATCGTTTTCATCGAGCATCGTGGGTCTCGCAGTTCATTGCGGGCGATTCTGCGCGCGCGCGGCCAGCCACGCAACGACGGCCGTGGAGAAAGCTGTGGAAAATCGGTTAGGCCCCTGTGAACATCAGGCTTTGGGCTTCGGCTTCGCGGCGCCGGCCTCAAGCTTATCGAGCCGCGCTTTCAGCGCTTCATTCTCGTCGCGCGCGGCGGCGGCCATCGCCTTGACCGCTTCGAACTCCTCGCGGCTGACGAAATCGAGCCCGCCGATCCATTCGCGCGCACGCTCCCGCGTCGCGGCTTCGGCCTCGCGGCCCATCCCGGCCAGCGTGCCGGCGGCGCCGTTCACGAACTTCACCACATCGTCGAACAGGCGGTTTTCGGACTGCATCGCAACTTCCTTCGAAAAAATCAGATCGTCATCTGGGCATCCGACGACGACGGCACAAGCGCCTCGGCATTCGGGTTGAGCTGCATGATACTCCAGTTGAGCATCCCCGCGAAGCACAGCCAGGCCAGATACGGCACCATCAGCCACGCCGCCGCCGTGCGGATGCGACCGAACACTAAGGTGGCGACGAGCGCGGAGACGAACATCGCGACGATGATCAGGAATGCCGCGAACACTTGGTGTGCGCCAAAAAAGACCGGGGTCCAAGCGAGGTTGAACACCATCTGCAAGCCGAACAACGCGATCGCGAGCCCGCGATAGCGCGATCCACGCGCGTTGAGGATCATCGCCAACGCCAGCCCCATCAAGATATACAGCGCGGTCCACGCGATCGGGAATACCCAGCCAGGCGGATTAAAGGCGGGCTTGGCGAGCGCCGCATACCAGACGTTCTGCTCTCCCGATGGCACCAGCCGGCTCGATGCGAAGCCGAGCAGTACGATCAGTGGCACCGTCACCATCGCCCAGCGCAGGAAGGCCCAGCGTAATTGTCCCTTGGTCGCGAGTTCCATGTTCGTCCTTGTTGCGGTGCCCGCGTGCGAACGCAAGCGGTCTAGGCGGTTAACGTTGCTCCGATCAGGAACTCTATATTGCCCTCGGGGCCGGTAATCGGGCTCTGCGTCACGCCGGTGACCGCCCAGCCGCTACCCGCCAGCCAGTCGGCGACCTCTCGACATACGCGTTCGTGCACGGCGGGATCGCGCACCACGCCGCCCTTGCCGACCTCGTCGCGGCCCGCCTCGAACTGCGGCTTGATCAACGCGAGCAGCCGCGCGCCCGGCCGCCGAGCGAAGCGAATCGGCGTCTCCAGCACCTTCGCCAGGCCGATGAAGCTCGCATCGCACACGATCAGGTCGACGGGTTCGGGGATATGCGCGTCGGTCAGCACGCGCGCGCTGGTCTGTTCGTGGACGACGACTCGCTCGTCCTGGCGCAGTTTCCACGCCAGCTGGTTGGTCCCGCTGTCGACCGCATAGACTCGCGCCGCCCCGCGCGTGAGCAGCACGTCGGTGAAACCGCCGGTCGACGACCCCACGTCGATCGCCACCGCGCCCGTCACGTCCCAGCCGAAATGATCCAGACCGTGCGCCAGCTTGATTCCCCCGCGCGAGACCCAGGGATGGTCGCGGCCCTTGACCTCGACCGCCGCATCCTCGGCCAGCATCTGGCCCGGCTTTTCGATCTTGCGGTCGCCCGCGAACGCCAGCCCCGCCATGATCAGCGCCTGCGCTCGCGTCCGGCTTTCCGCCAGCCCGCGATCGGCGATCAACTGGTCGGCGCGCACCTTTGCCATGAGGCGGCAGTGGCCCCGAAATCCGACTGGCGCAACCGGCATTCGATTCGTCGCAGAGTCTATTCCTATCTATGAACTAGGAATTGCATTCGGCGTTGGGGAGAGGGTGAAAAAAGCTGCGCGGTCGTCCCCTAGAGCGCCCCGCCGCCTTCTTCCCACCACGCTTGGTGGAGGCACGATATGGGTCTGTTCACGCATCCCGACGGTACGCTCCCGACGATTCTCACGGTTCCCGGCCTCGGCGGATCGGGACCAAGTCATTGGCAGACCTTGTGGGAGAAGGCGCGGCCCGACACGCACCGAGTCGAACTCGGCCTGTGGAACGCCCCGCACCGCAACACCTGGGTGACGAAGATCGACCAAGCCGTCCGCCAGGCGCAAGCCCCCGTAATCCTCGCGGCGCACTCGCTCGGTTGCCTGGCGGTCGCGTGGTGGGCGGAGATGAGCCCGCAGCCTTATGGCTGGCCGGTGGCCGGCGCACTGCTCGTCGCACCCGCTGACGCCGACCGCGCCGACGCTGCGACCGAACTGAAGGGCTTCGCGCCGACACCGCGCAAGGCCCTTCCTTTCCCGTCGATCCTCGTCGCGTCGACCGACGACCCGTGGATCGACATCGGCAGCGCGCGCAGCCTCGCGTCGTTCTGGGGCAGCCATTTCGTCGACGCCGGCGCGCAGGGCCATCTCAACGCGGCCAGCGGCATCGGCTGGTGGGAAGAAGGCCGCCGCCTGCTCGACCGCGTGATCGCGGCGTCGGGCGACCGCTCAGGCCACGCGCTCACCCCCAGCGAGGCGCGCAGCGTGCTCGCGATCAACGCGACCGACGCGGCGCAAGAGTATTATTTGGGGCGGTGACGACGCGGCTCCTTGATTTGGCACGAGATGACCTTTAATTAGGTCTCGGAACAGGTCAGGACGAGCCATGGTCGATCCGCTTCTCGCCGATGCCAGCATCAGCATCAGCGATTTCAAGAAGAATCCCTCCGCCGCCATCGCCGCTGCGGAGGGCTTTCCCGTGGCGATCCTGAACCGCAACAAGCCGTCGGCGTACCTCATTCCGGCAAAGGCCTGGGAAGCATTGGTCGAACGGCTCGAAGACGCCGAACTCGCGGCGATCGTACGGACGCGCTCTGGGGAGACGCCGGTGCCGATCTCCCTCGATGACCTATGACCTCGCGTTTCTGCCAAGCGCGCTGAAAGAATGGCGCAAGCTCGGCGCGACGGTTCGTGAGCAGTTTAAGAAGAAACTAGCCGACCGCCTTCTCGACCCGCGGGTACCCGCTGATGCCCTGTCGGGCCTCGACGATTGCTACAAGATCAAGCTTCGTGCCGCGGGATTCCGGCTGGTCTATCGTGTCGATGACACCACGATCACGGTCGTGGTGGTGGCCGTCGGCAAGCGAGAGCGCAACGCGGTGTATAAGGCGGCTGCGAAACGGACCTGAATTTCGCTCAAGCCCGCGCGCCCTCCACGACGCCCGCGGCATTATGCCGCAGCGCCTTCAGCACCGTCTCCACGATCGCATCCGCGTCGAGCCCCGCCTCCGCGTACTGAACCTCGGGCTTGTCCTGGTCCTGGAACGTGTCGGGCAAGCGCAGCGTGCGGAGCTTCAGCCCCGCGTCGATCAGGCCGGTGTCGCTCGCGAGCGTCAAGACGTGCGCGCCGAGGCCGCCGACCGAGCCTTCCTCGATCGTCACCGCGACTTCGTGGGTGGTCAGCAGCTTGCGGATCAGTTCCTCGTCGAGCGGCTTGGCGAAACGCAGGTCCGCGACGGTCGTGGACAAGCCCTTCGCGTCGAGCGCGTCGGCCGCCTTCAGCGCCTCCGCCCGCCGCGTGCCGAGCGACAGGATAGCGACCTTCTTGCCCTCGCGGACGATGCGCCCCTTGCCGATCGCCAGTCGCTCCGCGACCTCGGGCAGCGCGACCCCGGTGCCGTTGCCGCGCGGATACCGCACCGCGATCGGCCCGCTGTCGTGCAAGGCGGCGGTGTGGGTCATGTGGATGAGTTCGGCCTCATCCGCCGCCGCCATCACCACGAAATTGGGCAGGGTCGCCAGATAGGTTACATCGAAACTGCCGGCATGCGTCGCGCCGTCGGCACCGACGAGGCCAGCGCGATCGATCGCGAACCGCACCGGCAAATTCTGGATCGCGACATCGTGGACGACCTGGTCATAGGCGCGCTGCAGGAAGGTCGAATAAATCGCGCAGAACGGCCGCATGCCCTGCGCCGCCAGCCCCGCCGCGAAGGTCACCGCATGCTGTTCGGCAATGCCGACGTCGAAGGTGCGGTCGGGATAGACCTTGGCGAAACGGTCGAGCCCTGTCCCCGACGGCATCGCCGCGGTAATCGCCACGATCCGGGGATCGGCGTCCGCGTCCTTGATCAACTGGTCGGCGAACACGTTCTGATAGGCGGGCGGTCCCGGCGGCGCCTTGGCCTGCGCGCCGGTGATGACGTCGAACTTCTGGACGCCGTGATATTTGTCCGACGCCGCCTCGGCCGGACCATAGCCCTTGCCCTTCTTGGTCACGACATGGACCAGAATAGGCCCGCGCTCGCTGTCGCGAACATTTTCCAGCACCGGGATCAAATGGTCCAGATTGTGCCCGTCGATCGGCCCGACATAATAAAAGCCGAGTTCTTCGAACAGCGTGCCGCCGGTCACCATGCCGCGCGTGAATTCCTCGGCCTTTTGGGCGGCGTTATGGACTCGGCGCGAAATCTTGGCGGTGATCCGCTTGGCGAGGTTGCGCAGCCCGAGATACTCGCTCGACGACACCATCCGCGCCAGATACGCCGACAGCCCGCCGACCGGCGGTGCGATCGACATGTCGTTGTCGTTGAGGATCACGACCAGCCGGTTGCCCGCGGCCTCGGCGTTGTTCATCGCCTCGTACGCCATCCCCGCCGACATCGCGCCGTCGCCGATCACCGCGATCGCCTTGCCCGGTTTGCCCGACAGCTTGTTGGCGATCGCGAAGCCCAGCGCCGCCGAGATCGAGGTCGAGCTGTGCGCCGCGCCGAACGGATCGTATTCGCTCTCGCTGCGCTTGGTGAAGCCCGACAGCCCGCCGCCCTGACGCAGGGTACGGATGCGGTCGCGCCGCCCGGTCAGGATCTTGTGCGGATAGCATTGGTGACCGACGTCCCAGATCAGCCGGTCGTCGGGCGTGTTGAAGACATAGTGAATTGCGGTGGTCAGTTCGACCACGCCGAGCCCCGACCCGAGATGCCCGCCCGTGGTGCCAACCGCGCTTATCGTCTCCGCGCGCAGTTCGTCGGCGAGTTGCCGAAGCTGTTTGGGATCGAGTTTGCGAAGATCGGCAGGCGTCGAAACAGTATCGAGCAGCGGCGTCGAAGGTAGATCAGCCATCGGGTGATGTTACCCCAGCCGACGACGGCTGTCGATTGACTGCGTTAAGGCGTCGACGCGGCGCGCGCGACCAGCCTAGAAGCAAAAGGGCGGCCCCAGGGGCCGCCCTTTCTTTCCTGTGCAAGCGGGTCGGGATTGGCGACGCCAATCCATTCGCTCTTAGCGCTTCGAGAACTGAAAGCTGCGACGCGCCTTCGCGCGGCCATACTTCTTGCGCTCGACGGTGCGGCTGTCGCGAGTCAGGAAACCCGCCCGCTTCACCGGGGTGCGCAGCGCCGGCTCGTACTTGGTGATCGCCTGGCTGATGCCGTGCTTCACCGCGCCGGCCTGGCCCGAGAGGCCACCGCCCTTGACGGTCGCGACAACGTCATACTGACCCTCGCGCTCGGCGACGCCGAACACCTGGTTGATGACGAGACGCAGCGACGGACGCGCGAAATAGACTTCCAGGTCACGGCCGTTGATCGTGATCTTGCCCGTGCCCGGCTTCAGCCAGACGCGCGCGACGGCATCCTTACGGCGGCCAGTCGCATAGGCGCGGCCCTGCGCGTCGATTTCCTGCTCGCGCAGCGGGGCAGGCTCGGGAGCTGGACCGCTGTTGTTCGCCGCATCCGCGTTCGCAACGACGGCATCGGGAGTCTGACCGGCAGCAATCGCGCCGAGATCAGCGAGGGACTGGCGCCCGTCGGAATTATTGGCGTCGGCCATTATGCGCCCACCTTGTTCTTGCGGCTCATCGCCGCGATGTCCAAAACTTCGGGGTTCTGAGCTTCGTGCGGATGCTCCGACCCGGCGAAGATGCGCAGGTTGCGCATCTGCTGACGGCCCAGCGGACCGCGCGGGATCATGCGCTCCACGGCCTTTTCCAGCACGCGCTCCGGGAACTTGCCCTCGAGCACCTTGCCCGCGGTGATCCCCTTGATGCCGCCGGCATAACCGGTGTGCTTGTAATAGACCTTGTCGGCCAGCTTCTTGCCGGTGAACCGGATCTTGTCCGCGTTGATGACGATGACGTTGTCACCGCAATCTACGTGCGGGGTGAAGCTGGTCTTATGCTTGCCGCGCAGCACGTTGGCGATCACCACCGCGGCGCGACCGACCACCAGGCCGTCGGCATCGACGATATGCCACTTCTTCTCCACCTCGTGCGGCTTCGCCGGCTTGGTGGTCTTCATCAGCGCCTTCATGGCGGTTGACCTCTTTGGCTGTAGAAAACAAACGCGCGGCCCCAGGCGGGGCCGCGTTCGTGGCGGCCAAATGCAATCGAACTGGGCCCAAGTCAAGCAAAACCGGGCTTTTGCTGACGGGTATTATGATACCCGATCGGTTGCTCGCGTGCCGATGACGTGGATGCCCCACGTTACCGCGATTACCAGCAGCGCGCCGACGAGTTGGTGAAGCCCCGCCAGCGTGACGTTCACGTCGCTCATGACGGTCGCGATGCCGAGCAGGATCTGCGTCCCGAACGCGATATGGATCGCGACCGAAGCACGGCGATAGAGCGGCTTCACCTTGCGCGCCAGCCACACGAGCATGACCACCGCGGCCCACGCCCACCAGCGGTGGATGAAGTGCACGATCGCCGGATCGTCGAACAGCATATGGCCGATCGACTCGCCGCTCTGCGTCGGGCCGGGAAACACCGACCCGTTCATCAGGGGCCAGTCGTTCGCCACCCGCCCGGCGCGCAAGCCCGCCATCAGCGCGCCGTAAAGCAACTGGATTGCCAGGATCGCCCCTGCCGCTAGCCCGAACCCGGTCAGTCGCGCGGGCCTCGCCCCCGGATCGCGCGCCAGCCGCCTGAGGTCGAGCGCCGTCCACACCATCCCCGCCAGCGTGAACAACGCCGTCAGCAAGTGCGTCGCGAGCCAGCCCGGCGCCACTTCGGTCCGATGGGTCAACCCCGACCGCACCATCAACCAGCCGAACGTCCCCTGCAGACAAATCAGCGCGAACAGCGCGAACAGCCGCAGGAAATAGCCGCGTGGGATCTGCCGCCGCGCGGCGAACCACACGAACGGGATCAGATACGCCATCCCGATGATCCGCCCGAGGAAGCGGTGGAAATATTCCCAGAAGAAGATCGTCTTGAACCCGGCGAGCGTCATGCCGTGGTTGATCGCCTCATATTGCGGAATCTTGCGGTAATTGGCGAACTCGGCCTGCCACTGCGCGTCGGTCAGCGGCGGGACGATGCCGGTCAACGGCTTCCACTCGGTGATCGACAGCCCCGATTCGGTCAGCCGCGTAACGCCGCCGACCACGACGATCGCGACGATCAGTGCGGCGACGATGTAGAGCCAATTGGCGATGGCGCGGGGACGGATGGTCATACGAGGCCGCTATACTCTTCGGTATTCCCGCGAAAGCGGGAATCCGGAGTCTCTTTCGATCTGCCCGTAACCCTGGGCTCCCGCCTTCGCGGGAGCACTGGAAGTTGGATCAGTTCGCCGACGTCCGCGCGTATTGCCCGTCGCCCTGGGGCGCGGCGACGATGTCGCGGGTGGTGCCGCCCTTGTCGACGATCTTGGTGTCGGGATCGCCGGCGTCGGAACGCACGCCCGGGCTCGCCGAATCGCCGCCAGCCGAATCGAGCGTCGACTTCTCGCCCTGGCTGCGCGGGGCCGACCCGCCGAACAGCGCGTCGAGCGCCTGTGCCGAGGGATTGTTGTCCTGCGGCCGAGCGACGCCCGGCTGCGGCGGACGCAGCGAGAAATCGGGCGGAACGATCAGCGGCTGCGTACGCGCGACGGCGAATTCGTCCGGGCGGACGCGGTCATAGCCACGCTTGCCGCAGGCGGAGAGGGTCAGGGCCACGCTCGCAACCGCGACGACCGTTACAAACTTACGCATTCGAATTCTCCACTTCGCCCGGCTCGGCCTTCGGCTTGTCGCGGACCAACAGGGCCCGCACGAGCAGGATGAGCACGCCTATCGTAATCGCCGCATCGGCAAGATTGAAGGTCAAAAACGGCGACCAGTCGCCGAAGTGCAGATTGGCGTAATCCTGTACATAGCCCAATCGCAAGCGGTCGAGGATGTTGCCCAGCGCGCCGCCCGCGATCATGCCGAGCGCGACCTGGTCCTGCCGGTTCCTCTCACGCCACATCCATACCAGCACCGCGCACGCGATCGCACCGGTCAGCACGACCAGCATCCACGCATTTTCGGGCGCGACTTTCAGGAAGCCGAGCGACACGCCAGGATTGTGGACGTTCTGCAGTTTGAAGATCGGCAGCAATTCGCGCTCGTCATATTCGCCGATCGCGAGCGGGCCGACGACCAGCCATTTGACGAACTGGTCGAGCACGAAGATCAGCATCGCCGCGATCAGCCCGGCCTTGGGGGTGGGGGTGGGCCGGGTCATGCCACCACCCCCGCGCAGCGATCGCACAACGCGCCGTCCACCGTCACTTCGGGCAAGTGCCGCCAGCACCGGCCGCATTTCAGATAATCGGTACGCGTGACGCCAAGGTCGCCCTTGGTCACCTTCGCAACGATGAACGTCTCCGCCAGCGCGGCGGGGTCGGCGGGCAAGGTCGGCACGGTCACTTCGGCCTCCAGGCTCGACTTGATCACCTTGTCGCGGCGGAACGGCTCGATCACCTCCGTCACTTGCGCGCGAAGGCTGCGGATGTCGTCCCAATTGGTCGCTAGCGGCGTGTCGCCCGGCAGCTTCGGCAGCACCGGCCAATCGAGCAGATGCACCGATCCGTCCTCGCTCGGGAACCGTTCCTGCCACGCTTCCTCGGTGGTGAAGCACAGGATCGGCGCGGCATACCGCACCAGCGCGTGGAACAGCACGTCAAGCACCGTGCGATACGACCGACGCTTGATGTCGTCGGCCGCGTCGCAATAGAGCGAATCCTTGCGGATATCGAAGAAGAATGCCGACAGATCGTCCTGCGCGAAATCGGTCAAAAGGCGCAGGTAACGGTTGAACTCGAACGCTTCCGCCGCCGCCTTCAGTTCGACGTCCAGATCGCCGAGCAGGTCGAGCACGTATCGCTCCAGCGCCGGCATGTCCGTCGGCGCGACGCGTTCCGCCTCGCTGAACCCATCGAGCGCACCCAGTAGATAGCGGAACGTGTTGCGCAGCTTGCGATACGCGTCGGAAGTCGTGGCGAGCACTTCCTTGCCGATCCGCACGTCCTCGAAATAATCGACCGACACCACCCACATGCGCAGGATGTCGGCCCCGCTCTCTGCGATGATCTTGAGCGGATCGACCACGTTACCGAGGCTCTTCGACATCTTGCGGCCGTTGCCGTCGAGCGCGAAGCCGTGGGTCAGCACCGCATCGTACGGTGCCCGCCCGCGCGTCCCGCAGCTTTCGAGCAGCGACGACTGGAACCAGCCGCGATGCTGATCCGACCCTTCGAGGTACAAATCGGCGCGGACGCCCTCGCCATAGCGCGCCTCGATCGTGAAGGCGTGGGTCGACCCGCTGTCGAACCACACGTCGAGAATGTCGTTGATCGGCTCGTAATCGGCCAGCGCGTAATCCGGGCCGAGCAGCGCCTGATGGTCTGCGGTGAACCAGGCATCCGCGCCGCCCGCCTCGAACGCCTTGACGATACGATCGTTGACCGCACGGTCGCGCAGATACTCGCCGGTCGCGCGATGGACGTAAAGCGCGATCGGCACGCCCCAGGCGCGCTGGCGGCTGATCACCCAGTCGGGCCGCCCTTCGACCATCGACCGGATGCGGTTCTTGCTCCGTTCGGGCACCCAGCGCGTCCGCTCGATCGCGTCGAGCGCAAGGCCGCGAAGCGTCGGCCCGTTGCCGATCCCCAGCCCGACGGTGGACGGACTCAGCCCCGTCGCGTCGATCGTCGGCAATTGCGACGCAATCACCGCTTCCGCGGACACTTCCGACTGGTCCATCGGGATGAACCATTGCGGCGTGGCGCGTTGGATCACCTTCGCCTTGGAACGCCACGAATGCGGATAGCTGTGCGCGAAATCGTCCGACGCCGCGAGCAGCGCGCCCGCCGCGCGCAAGTCGGCGCAGATCGGCCCATCGCTGGCGACGAACTTCTTGTTGATGACGCTCCCCTGCCCGCCGAGCCACGGCCAGTCATGCCGATAGAAGCCCGCGCCGTCGACCGCGAACACCGGGTCGATGCCGTGCGCCTTGCACAACAGGAAGTCGTCCTCGCCATGATCGGGGGCCATGTGGACGAGGCCCGTGCCCTGATCGGTCGTGACGAAATCGCCCGGCAGGAACGGGCGCGGTTTCGCGAAGAACCCGCCGAGTGCGTGCATTGGGTGGCGAGCGACGGCGCCGGCGAGATCGGAGCCCCGATAGATCTTGACGTTGGTTTCGCCACTCGGCGGCGCAGCGGCGCCCTTTTCATTCGCGCCAGTGCGGATCGAGAGAGCGTAACATAGGTCTTCAGCGACAAGATATTCACGGTCGCCGTAGCGCACCAAAACATAGTCGATATCAGGCCCATACGCGAGCGCCTGGTTCACCGGGATCGTCCACGGCGTCGTCGTCCAGATCACCGCATGCGCACCGACCAGTTCGGGCGCGTTCGGCGCCTCCACGATCTCGAACGCCACGTCGATCTGGGTCGACACGACATCCTCATACTCGACCTCGGCCTCGGCCAAAGCGGTCTTCTCTACCGGCGACCACATCACCGGCTTGGCGCCGCGATAGAGCTGGCCGCTCTCGGCGAACTTGAGCAATTCGCCGACGATCACCGCTTCCGACGCAAAATTCATCGTCAAATACGGATCATCCCATTCGCCCATCACGCCGAGCCGCTGAAACTGCTCGCGCTGCACCGCGACCCAGCGTTCGGCATAGGCGCGGCATTCGGCGCGGAACTGCGCGACGGGCACGTCGTCCTTGTTCAGCTTCTTCGCGCGATACGCTTCCTCGACCTTCCACTCGATCGGCAGGCCGTGACAGTCCCAGCCGGGCACATAGGGCGCGTCGTAACCAAGGAGCGTGCGGCTGCGGACGATGACGTCCTTCAGCACCTTGTTCATCGCATGCCCCATATGGATGTCGCCATTGGCATACGGGGGGCCGTCGTGGAGGATCCAGCGCTTGCGGTCCTTGCGCTGTTCGCGAAGCCTCCCGTACAAATCCATCGCCGCCCAGCGCGCGAGGATCGCCGGCTCCTTCGCCGCCAGCCCGGCCTTCATCGGGAAGTCGGTCTTGGGCAGGAAGACGGTGTCGCGGTAATCGGCGGGGGTGCTGGCGTCGGTCATAGGTGCGGGGGCATTAGCGTGTGAAATATCCCACGTCATCTCCTCCTTCGTCATGCCGGACTTGATCGGGCATCCCGCTTCTTTCTTCTGCGCTGGAAAAGCGGGAGCCCGGATCAAGTCCGGGGTGACGAGTGAGCAAGTAGCCGCTTCGCCGTCGCGACATCCTCCGCCATCTGCGCCATCAGCGCGTCCATCGTGTCGAACTTCGCCTCTGGCCGGATGAAGTCGACCAGTTCGACCGCGATCGTCCGGCCATAGAGGTCGCCGCTGAAGTCGAAGAAATAGGGTTCGAGCAATTCCTTCGGTGGATCGAAGCTCGGCCGCACGCCCAGGTTCGCCGCGCCGTCGAGCACACGGCCCCCAAAAGTCGAATTGGCGGGGAGCCGCCCGCGCACCGCATAGATGCCGAACTTCGGGCGCAGGTAATTGGCCATGTCGACATTCGCTGTCGGAAAGCCGAGCGTCCGTCCGACCTTGTCACCATGCTGCACCACGCCCTCGATCGTGTAGGGCCGCGTCAGCAAACGCGCCGCCGCGCGCGGGTCGCCATTGCGCAGCGCCTCGCGGATACGAGTCGAGGACACCGTCTCGCCGTCGAGCCGCACCGGCGCGATCGTATCGACCGCAAAACCATTCGCCTCGCCCAGCGCGCGCATCAGGGGGATGTCGCCGCTCCGCCCCTTGCCGAAAGTGAAGTCCTCCCCCGTCGCGACCCCCGCCACGCCGAGATCGCCAACCAGCCGCTCGGTCACGAACGCTTCCGCCGACAGCGCGGCAAGCGCGGCATCGAACTCGAATACGTACATCGCGTCCACGCCCGCTTCCGCGAACAATTGCTGGCGCTGATCGAGGCTGGTCAGCCGGAAATACGCGCTATCGGGCCGGAAATAGCGCATGGGGTGCGGGTCGAACGTCGCAACGATCGCCGGCCGGCCCGCCGCGCGCGCGCGCTCGACCGCGCGGCCGACCACCGCCTGGTGCCCGAGGTGAAACCCGTCGAAATTGCCGAGCGCGACGAAGCCGCCGCGCAGATGCCCGGGGACCGCCGAGCCGCTGGAAAGCCGCTCCATGCGTTCGGGCATTACGGGGAGCTTCCCGCACACACAACCGTCATGCCGGACTTGTTCAGGCATCCAAGGTGCTGCAGGCAACGTCGCTTGTGGAGGGTTGGACCCCGCAACAAGTGCGGGGTGACGGTCAGGGTTTGGCGAGCGTCACGAAGCTATAGGCCGGCCGGCCACTCTCGGCGGCATGCTCCTCACGCGCCACTTCGCGCCAACCGTCGAAGCCCGGCACCACCGTATCGCCCTCCGGCGCGATATCGACTTCGGTCAGTTCGACGCGGTCCGCGCGGTCGAGAAACAGCGCGTAGATCTCCGCCCCGCCGATCACGGAAGCGTCGCCGCCCGTAAGCGCCAGCGCTTCGTCCACCGAATGCGCGACCTCCGCGCCCTCGGCCGACCAGTCCCGGTCGCGCGTCAGCACGATATGCCGCCGCCCGGGCAGTGGCCGCGAAAAGCTCTCGAACGTCTTGCGCCCCATGATCATCGCCTTGCCCCCCCCTGACTCTCCAAGGGTCAGCGCCTTGAACCGCTTGAGGTCGGCGGGCAGGTGCCAGGGGATTGTCCCCTTGTTGCCGATCACGCCGTTCGCGGCGCGCGCGAGGACCAGGGTGATCAAACCGCCACCGGCGCCTTGATATGCGCCTGCGCCTCATATCCCGCGAGCTGGAAATCCTCATATTCGTAGGTGTCGATCGACGGCGGCTTGCGCAGGATTTCGAGGCGCGGCAGCGGCCCCGGCTCGCGCCCGAGTTGCTCGCGCGCTTGTTCCAGGTGGTTCGAATAAAGGTGGCAATCGCCGCCGGTCCACACGAACTCGCCGACCTCGAGCCCCGCCTGCTGCGCGAGCATGTGGGTGAGTAGCGCATAGCTCGCGATGTTGAACGGCACGCCGAGGAAGATGTCGGCCGAGCGCTGGTAGAGCTGGAGCGACAGCTTCCCGTTCGCGACATAGCATTGGAACAGGCAGTGGCACGGCGCGAGCGCCATGGCGTGGAGTTCGCCGGGGTTCCACGCGCTTACCACCATCCGGCGGCTGGCAGGATTGACCTTCAGCGTCTCGATCAGCTCGGCGATCTGGTCGACATGTCCGCCGTCCGCGGTCGCCCAGTCACGCCATTGCTTGCCATAGACGGGCCCGAGATCACCCTTCTCGTCGGCCCACTCGTCCCAGATGCTCACCTTGCGGTCCTGCAACCACTGCACATTGGTGTCGCCGCGCAGGAACCAAAGCAACTCGACGATGATCGAGCGGAGGTGGAGCTTCTTGGTGGTGAGCATGGGGAAACCCTGGCTCAAGTCGAAGCGCATCTGGTGGCCGAACACGCTCAGCGTGCCGGTGCCGGTACGGTCCATCTGCTCCGCCCCGTGATCGAGCACGCGCTGCATCAGGTCGAGATATTGCCGCATGGGTGTCACTTACCGTGCGCGGATGAGGTCGCCAAGCGCGCGCAAAGCATCCGCCGTGGATAAGTCGTCAATTGGTTGGTGAGCTTGCTCCGCACAGCATAAGGTCATGAGATCGGGACCTTTCGAACGGCGCGACGATGAGCCGCGCGACCGCGATTGGGCGTGTCGGCTGTTCGCCGGCATCGCGGCCGAGCGATCGGAGGTCGTCGTCCTGGTCTATTTCGATCCGGAATGGAGATACCTCGGCGCACGGCATTGCGCGTCGGACGCACCGGGCCGCATCACCCTGCCGGTTCGCGAAATCATGCGCGACGCGCTGAGCCTCGACGTGCGGCTGGTGATGATGGCGCACAACCACCCGAGCGGGGATCACCGGCCGAGCGAGGACGATCTGGCGGTAACGTCGCGCCTGTCGCGGACGCTGGACGCGATCGAGGTGCGGCTGGTCGATCACCTGATCCTCGGCCGCGACGGCTGCACCAGCCTGCGCGACGAAGGCTATCTCTAAACCGCGATTCGCCATTGCGAGCGCAGCGAAGCAATCCACGGGATCGCCTGGCGCTGGATTGCTTCGCTGCGCTCGCAATAGCGGGACTATTGCGGTTAGCTGATCAGCCGGCAGGCCTTGATTGTCTTCGGCTCCGGTCGCGCGCCGACCGCGCGGAACCGCGCCATGTAGCCGCCCGCCGAGGGCATGTCGTCGAACGCCACCAGCTCGTACCCGACCGCCGCGAATTCGCATTGCAGCAGCTTGGGCGGCGTGCCGTGATCCTGCGTGCGGCGATTGGCGTCGACCACGACAATCTCGCCGGCCGGTTTCAGCGACGGGCGGATGCGCCAGAGGAATTCGTATGGCTGCTCGATCTCGTGGTACATGTGGACCATCACGATCCGGTCGAAACTATTGTCGGGCAGCTTCGGATTGGCCGGGTCGCCCAGCTTCACGCTGACATTGTCGAGCCGGTCGCGAACCACACGCTGGGCCAGCGCGTCGCGCACCTCCGGCACGATGTCCTCCGCCACGACGCGCCCGTCCTTGCCGACGCGGCTCGCGAGACGGATCGTGTAATAACCCTCGCCCGCGCCGATGTCGGCGACGGTCATGCCCTTGGCGATACCCGCCTTGTTCATCACCTCGCCGGCTTCGTTGAGTCGGTCGCGCGCTTCCTCGGTCGACCAGCGCGGCGAAACGATCTTCGCGACCGGGCGGTCGGCGGCCGGGAACGGGCCTACGTTGTCGGGCTTGTCGCGTACTTCCACCGGCCCGCCGTCGCATGCTGCAAGCAACAGCAATCCGGCGACGAGCGACGCGGCGCGGATCAATCCACGTCCTCCACCTCGACCGCTTCGCCGGTCACGCGCTGCGACAGCGCCGCCGCCATGAACGCTTCGAGATCGCCGTCGAGCACATCGGCCGGGCTGGTCGAGGTAACGCCGGTGCGCAAGTCCTTCACCAACTGATAGGGCTGGAGCACGTAGCTGCGGATCTGGTGACCCCAGCCGATGTCGGTCTTGCTCGCATTCTCGGCATTGGCGGCCGCTTCGCGCTCGGCCAGTTCGCGTTCGTAGAGCCGTGCGCGGAGCTGGTTGTACGCCTCTGCCTTGTTCTTGTGCTGCGACCGCTGGTTCTGGCACTGCACGACGATCCCGGTTGGGATGTGCGTGATGCGCACCGCGGAGTCGGTCGTGTTGATGTGCTGCCCGCCCGCGCCCGACGCGCGATAGGTGTCGATGCGCAGGTCGCTTTCGTTGTAATTGACCTCGATATTCTCATCGACGACCGGATAGACCCAGACGCTGGCGAAGCTGGTGTGGCGACGCGCGGCGCTGTCATAGGGGCTGATGCGGACCAGGCGATGCACGCCGCTCTCGGTCTTGGCGTAGCCATAGGCGTTCTCGCCCTTGAGCAGCAACGTCGCCGACTTGATCCCGGCCTGTTCCCCCGAATGCTGGTCGACCAGTTCCACCTTGAGTCCGTGGCGTTCGCCCCAGCGCTGGTACATGCGGCTGAGCATACCCGCCCAGTCCTGGCTCTCGGTCCCGCCTGCGCCCGCGTTGATCTCGATATAGGTGTCGTTGGCATCGGCCTCGCCGGCCAGTAGCGCCTGGATCTTGTCGTGTTCGGCGCGCTTGGCGAGGTCGGCCAGCGCCTCGACCGCCTGCCCTTCCAGGTCGGCGTCGCCCTCCGCCTCGGCCATTTCGACCAGCTCGACGTTGTCGCTCAGTTCCTGTTCGATCTGGCGCGTCGCGGTGATGGCCTCGTCCAGCCGGCGGCGTTCGCGCATGACTTCCTGCGCGGCCTTCGGGTCGTTCCACAGCGCCTGGTCCTCGACGCGTGCGTTGAGTTCGTCGAGCCGGCGCAGCGCGCGGTCCCAGTCGAGGAATCGCCGCAGCAACGCCAGCGCCTCGTTGATCGTATCGACATGCGATTGCGCTTCGGCGCGCATCGGAAAACTCCAAATTCTAACGTGACGCGCGCGGTCAAACGCCACGCACACTGCAACATATAATGTCGCGACCTAGTAGATACCGCCCTGCCGTTGCAAGAAATCGCCGTCGTCGCTCGACTTGGGCGGCGGCGGGGCCTTTGTCGGCGCGACGGTGGGCACGTCGCGGCGGATCGGGCCACGGCGCATCTCGCTCTCGGGCTTGAACGCTTCCCAGATCACCGACGCCTTGGGATCATCAGTCGGCCACGCGCCATAGACCGGCTTGCCGGACGCGCGATCGATCCGCACCATCTGGATACCCGGCGGCGCGCGGAACGGCAGTTTGGGCATGCCTTCATACGCCTTGACCGCCCATTCCTTGAAAATCGGCGCGGCGAGCGTGCCGCCCTGGGCATAGCCGCCCAGGTTCACCGGGCTGTCGTACCCGATATAGACGCCCGCGATCATCTGGGGCGTCCCGCCGATGAACCACACGTCCTTCGGCCCCGAATTGGTGCCGGTCTTGCCGAACATCGGCCGGTCAAGGTCGCGCAGCACGACCGCGGTGCCCCGCTGGATCACCCCTTCCGCGATATGCACCATTTGATAGGCGCTCATCGGCTCGACGATCTGCTTGAGGCGGACGACCGGGCGCGGCATCGGCTTGCCGTTCCAGTCGGGCGCGTTGCAGCGATCGCACGGACGCCAATTCTCCGGCCAGATCACGTTGCCCCGGCGATCCTGTACATAGTCGATCAGGGTCGACGGCCGCCCGCGCCCGTTATTCTCCAGGATAGAATAAGCGTTGACCATCCGCGACACGGTGGTCTCCCCGGCACCGAGCGAGAAGGAGAGATAGGGCGGGTATTTGCCGACGCCGATCGCGTCCATCAGCTTGACGACGTTGGACATGCCGGTCTGCGCCGCCGCGCGCACCGTCATCAGGTTGCGCGACTGCTCGACGCCCCATCGCATCGTATGCGGACCGGACCCGCCACCGCCACCGAAGTTGCGGAAGCATTTCTGACCCAGCCGCCCGCCCTGATAGACGCAGAACGGTCCGTCGACGATGATCGACGCCGGGGTCATCCCCGCCTGGAGCGCGGCGGCATAAACGATCGGCTTGATGGTCGATCCCGGCTGGCGCATCGCCTGGGTGGTGCGGTTGAACGCCTGGACGCGGCTGTCGAACCCACCCTGCATCGCCAGAATGCGGCTGGTCCCCGGTTCCTCGACCAGGAAACCACCCGAAATCTTTGGGATCGAGCGCAGCGCATAGCCGCCGCCCTCCGGCGCGACCGCCAGGATGTCGCCCACCTTGATCGCGTCCGCGGCGACCCCGCCGCCGCCCCGGATCGGCATCGACGCCGCACCGCGCGACATTGTACCCGTCTTGCCGTTCGCGAAGCCGAGTTGGAAGTCGCCGTCCGCGCTCCTCACGATCGCCGCCTGCCAGTCCTCATAATCGAGTGCGACGTTGCTGCCGAGCAGAGCGCTCTGCCAGCTCGACCCGATCTCGACATGCTTGAGCGGCCCGGTCCAGCCGCGACCCTTGTCGTAGCGGAGCAGGCCGTTCCGGAGCGCCTTCTGCGCGAGCATTTGCTGGTTGGGGTCGAACGAGGTTCGGATCCACAGGCCGCCCGCATAGACGCTGTACGGATTGCGCCCGCCATCGGCATTCTCGCCGAACTTCTCGATAAGCTGGCGGCGGACTTCTTCCATGAAATAACCCGGCACCGATTCGAATGATGCGGTGCGCTTGTTGACCGTCCCGAGCGGCGAATTGACCGCGGCGTCGTGCTGCGCCTGGGTGATGTAGCCGTTAGCCAGCATCTCGTTGAGCACATAGTTGCGCCGCGCCAACGCTTTCTCGGTCTGGCGATCGGGGTCATAGCTCGACGGCGCTTTCGGCAGCACGGCCAGGTACGCAAACTCCGGAATGGTCAGCTGGCTGACGTCCTTGTCGAAATAAGCGTGCGCCGCCGCTTCGACGCCGTAAGCGTTGCGGCCGAGGAAGATCGTGTTGAGATAGATTTCCAGGATCTGCTGCTTGGTCAGCGCGTTTTCGATGCGATAGGCGAGCACCGCTTCCTTGAGCTTGCGGGTATAGCTGACCTCGTTGCCAATCAGCAGGTTTTTCGCGACTTGCTGCGTGATCGTCGATGCGCCCCGCGCGCGCTTGCCGCTGAACATATTGTCCCACACGGCCGAGACGACGCCCATGTAATCGACGCCGTGGTGCGAGAAGAACGTCTTGTCCTCCGCCGACAGGAACGCGCCGACCAGCAGCTTGGGATATTCGTCGAAACTGAGCTGCACGCGGCGTTCGCGGGCATAGGTATAGACTGGCATGCCGTTGGTATCGCGCACGTTGGACGGCAGCGGCGGCTCATAGGTCTTGAGCGTATCGACCGAAGGCAGCCCTGGCAGCACGAAGATCGCCATCGCGGCAATTCCAAGCATGCCGAGCGCGGCGAAAAACGCCAGCATCTTGACCCACCAGCGCCGCCACATGCGCCGCAGGAAGCCCGGACCGCCGGGGTCGCGCTTGATCGTGTAGGTCGTGCTTTCGGAAGCGTCGGCGGCCATAGGGCACCCGCCTTAGCAAATCCGCGCGCGGTTGCCAGCGATGTTCGACGGTCTGCTAGTTCGTCGCCATCCGCTTGGCGAAATTGATCTCCACCGCGCGCAGCACGCTGGTCGCGATGCGTTTGCGGCCTTCGTCCGAGTCGAGGAATGCGGCATCGTCGGGGTTCGAGATATAGCCCGTCTCGAACAGGATCGACGGCATGTCGGGCGCCTTCAACACCATCAGCGCCGCCATCTTGTGGAAGTTGGCGCGCAAGGGGATCAGCGGCGCGGCCTCGCGGCCGAGCAGGCGGGCGAAGGCGGCCGAGGCATTCATCGTCTCGCGCTGCGTCAGGTCGATCAGGATCGACGAGACGTCGGCATTCTCCCCGCCCAGGTCGATCCCACCGATGATGTCCGCCTTGTTCTCCCGCGACGCGAGCTTGGCGGCTTCCTTGTCCGACGCGATTTCGGAGAGGGTATAGACCGACGCGCCGGTCGCATCCCCGGACCCCACGCTGTCGCAATGGATCGAGATGAACAGATCGGCCTTGAGCTTACGCGCGATGCCGTATCGTTCCTGCAGGACGAGAAAGCGATCGTCTTCCCGCGTCAGGGCGACGCGAACACGCCCCGACTTGAGCAATTCGTCGCGAATCGCCTTGGCAATCTTGAGCGTCACGTCCTTTTCACGAAGGCCGGAGCTTGGCGAGACGGCCCCGGGATCAAACCCGCCATGCCCGGCGTCGATCACCACCAGGGGTCGCGACGGATCGCCATCGACGCGCGGCAGATCGAGCTTCTTGCTCGACCTCGGCACTGGCAACGACACGGCATAACTGGCCGGGGTCAGCCTGGTGTCGGGCATGTTGAACGGCGGCAGGAAGCGCAGCTTTCCCGCGGCCGCGGCGCGCGCGAAATCGGCATTGTCCACGGTCCTGAGCTGCAGCGTCAGCTGACGGCCATCGTCGCCGAACCGCCCGCTGGTGACGACGGCAGGACGAGTCAGGTCGAACACCACGCGCGCCCCGCCGTCGCGCGCGCCCTCGCGCACCGCGCCAACCAGCCCCCCGGTTTCGATAGTCCCGCCGGGTGCCGCGCCGGTCACGTCGAGCGCGACGCGATCGGGCGACGGAAGCAGGAAGCTCGCCGCGTCCGCCACGCGGGCGTCGAACGTCACGACGATCGAATCGTTCTTGACCTCGACGCGCTGGATCGTTCCGGCCCAGGCGGGACTACCGCCGAACCAAAGCGCCAGAAGTGCGAGAATGAACGACACGAGCCTGTAATGGCGCGCAGGCTCGCCGCCGGTCCAGCGAAAAACCGTCCTGCAAAATGCCCTCTTGATGCGCCCGATCATGCGAATGGTTATCGGCGCGCTCACTATCCGCGGGGTGAAGCGACATGGTTAACCGCGGATTAGGCTTTTCCTTTCAAGTGAAAACGGCCGGATACTGCCAGTTGATGCGCGGCCGTCGGGATGCTACCTCAATGTGCAACCGGCCGTTCGTATGATTTGCGTGGGGTCCGGTCCCACGGCCGCCCCGGCGTTTTTCGGACAAGGCGGCTTATCCAGGTTGACGCGCGCAATGATGCATTTCCCCCGATCCACGACCCGCCCGGCACTTGCCGGCGGCCGTGCTGACGGGGGTGTCCCGGGCCAGGCGCCCGGGCGTGCTCTGCGCGCGAAAGACGCACACCCACCCATCCGCACAGCCCGGCACCGGACTGACAATCCGCTGGCCGGCAGCGCGCGATTTATCGGCGCGCCCCCTCCTGCATTCACGGAGCGGCGCGCCCGGAGAACACTAAATGACCATGCGTATGTTGATCGACGCACGCCACCGGGAAGAAACCCGCGTGGCGGTCGTCAAGGGAAACCGCATCGAGGAATTTGATTTCGAGAGTGCCGAGCGCAAGCAGCTCAAGGGGAATATCTATCTAGCCAAGGTTACGCGGGTCGAACCGTCGCTCCAGGCGGCGTTCATCGATTATGGCGGCAACCGTCACGGCTTCCTCGCCTTCTCGGAAATCCACCCCGATTACTATCAGATCCCGAAGGAGGATCGCGACGCGCTGCTTCGTGAAGAGGCCGAGCACGCCGCGGAAGAAGCCGCCCTGCGCGCCGAACTCGATGCCGAGGACGATGAGCACGAAGAAGGCGACGACGAGGATCACGACCACGATCACGAACCGTCCGAGGCGGAACTCGAACGGCTCGACGACGATGGCGCGCCCGACGAGGACGTTGCCGCGGAACATGAAAGCAAGGGGCGCAACCGCCGCCGCGGGAACGGGTCGGACGATCAGGTGGAGGCGCTGCGCCAGCGCCGCATGAATCTGCGTCGCCGCTACAAAATCCAGGACGTCATCAAGCGCCGCCAGGTGCTGCTGGTCCAGGTCGTCAAGGAAGAGCGCGGCAACAAGGGCGCGGCACTGACCACGTACCTTTCGCTCGCCGGGCGTTATTGCGTGCTGATGCCCAACACGTCGCACGGTGGCGGGATCAGCCGCAAGATTTCGAACGCGGGCGACCGCAAGCGACTCAAGTCGATCATGGCGGACCTCAAGCTGCCGCCGTCGATGGGCTGCATCGTCCGCACGGCGGGGCTCCAGCGCACCAAGGTCGAGATCAAGCGCGACTTCGACTATCTCGCCCGGTTGTGGGACGAGATCCGCGAGAAGACCCTCGCCTCCGCCGCGCCCGCGCTCGTCTATGGCGACAGCGACCTGATGAAGCGCGCGATCCGCGACATCTACAACAAGGACATCGACGAGGTGATCGTCGAAGGCGACGAAGGCTATCGCCACGCCAAGGAGTTCATGAAACTCCTGATGCCGAGCCACGCCCGCCGCGTGAAGCACTACAGCGACCCCGTGCCACTGTTCCAGCGCGCCGGCGTCGAGGATCAGCTGTCCGCGATGTACAATCCGGTCGTCCAGTTGAAGTCGGGCGGCTATCTGGTCATCAACCCGACCGAGGCGTTGGTTTCGATCGACATCAACTCGGGCCGCTCCACCCGCGAGCATAATATCGAGCAGACCGCGACCGCGACCAACCTCGAAGCCGCGCACGAAATCGCCCGCCAGCTGCGCTTGCGCGACATGGCCGGGCTGGTCGTGATCGACTTCATCGACATGGACAACAATTCGAACGTCCGCAAAGTCGAGAAGGCGATGAAGGAGGCGCTCAAGAACGATCGCGCCCGCATCCAGGTCGGCCGCATCTCCGGTTTCGGCCTGATGGAAATGAGCCGCCAGCGGCTGCGCACCGGCGTGCTTGAGGCTTCGACGCGCCAGTGCCCGCACTGCGAGGGCACGGGTCTGGTCCGCACGGCATCGTCCGCCGGCCTGTCGGCGCTGCGCCTGATCGAGGACGAGGCCGCACGCGGCCGTGGTTCGGTCCTGACGCTCCGCGCGAGCCAGGAAGCCGCGATCTACGTGCTCAACAAGAAGCGCGCCGACATTGCCGAGATCGAGGATCGCTACGGCGTCCAGGTCGTAATCCTGCCAGATGGCGAGACCGAAGGGGCGCGCATGTCGGTCGAGGCGAGCGGCCCGCCCCCCGCCTATCAGCCGAAGTTCGAGCAGGTCGTCGAGGAAGAGGAAGACGATTACGTCGAGGAAGAGATCGACGAGGTCGAGGACGAATCCGAAGACGACGACCGTCCGCAGCGCGGTGCGCCGCGCGAGCGTTCGGGTGAAGACGACGGCGAAAGCGGGCGAAAGCGCCGCCGCCGCCGTCGCGGCCGTCGCGGCCGTGGCCGTCCAGAGGGTGAGGAAGGCGCCGATGCCGTCACGCAGCAGCCCGAAGGCGACGCCGCGGATAGTGACGAAGAAGGCGATGACGCGACCGAGCGCGTAACCGCCGACGAGGAAGGCGAACCCCGCCGCCGCGGCCGCCGTCGTGGTCGACGCGGTCGGCGTGGCGAGGGCAGCGCTGATGTCGCGCCGGCCGCCGAGGAAGCCGATGCCGCCGACGCCGGCGCGGTAGTCGCGACGCACGCTAACCCCGATGTGCCGGTCGATGTCGCGCCCGACGCCGAGGAGACGGAAGCGGCGCCGAAGCGGTCGCGTCGTCGTCCCCGCGCTCGCGCCGCAGAGGAGGCCGTGACACCTGCTCCGGTCGTCGAGGCCGCGCCGGAACCGGAACCTGAAGCGCCGGCCAAGCCCAAGCGCACGCGCAAGAAAGCCGCCCCCGCCGCCGAGGAAGCCGCTCCGGCCGAAACCGTCGCTGCCGAGGAACCAGCACCCGCCAAGCCGAAGCGCACACGCAAGAAGGCCGAACCCGCCCCTGCGGCGGCGAATGACGCCGACGAAGCCGCCGCCACGCTGGCCCCCGCGGACGAGGCCGTACCGGCCGACGCTACGGCAGGAACCGACGAGAACGCCGAACCGCGCCGCGGCTGGTGGCAGCGCACGTTCGGCGCGTAAGGACCGCCACGCCCTGCGCTTCATGGCGGGTTCACTCGCCGGAGCGCAGGGCGACGGCCGCATTGATCGACACGGCGAACGGGCGGATAATCGGCGTATGAAGCGTTATTTCGCGATTTTTGCCGCGTTGATCCTGATCTGGGTGCAGCCCGCGCGCGCCCAGTCGATCCTGCGCGATGCCGAGACCGAGGCGATGTTCAAAGACATGTCGCGGCAAATGATCATCGCCGCCGGCCTGTCGCCCAACAACGTCCAGGTCGTGCTGGTCAACGACGATTCGATCAACGCCTTCGTGGTCGGCGGCCAGACCGTTTATATCCACTCGGGCCTGATCCAGGCGGCCGACAACGCCAACCAGGTGCAGGGCGTGATCGCGCACGAACTCGGCCACATCGCTGATGGGCATGTCGTGCTTGCCGACGCCGGCTACAAACCGGCGCTCGGCATCTCGCTGCTCAGCATGGTGCTCGGCATCGCCGCGGTCGCCGCCGGTGCGGGCGAAGCCGGCGCCGGTATCTTCGCGGCCGGGCAACAGGCCGCACTCGGCAAGGTGCTCGCCTTCACCCGCGTTCAGGAAGCGACCGCCGACGCGACCGGCGCCAAGTTCCTCCGCGAAGCGGGAATCAGCGGCAAAGGCATGCTGCAATTCTTCAAGAAACTGGCGAACGAGGAATATAGCTACGGCCTCGCCAACATCGATCCCTATGCGCAGACCCACCCGTTGTCGAACGAGCGCGTCGCGACGCTAACCGCCGACCTGAAGGCGTCACCGGCCTGGAACACCCCGCTAGACCCGGCACTGGAGGAGCGTTTCAAGCGCGTGAAGGCCAAGTTGGAGGGCTATGTCGCCCCCTATGCGCGCACGCTCAACGATTATCCCGAGGGCGATAATTCGATCTACGCGCGCTACGCCCGTGCCTATGCGTGGCACAAGGCCGGTTATCCCGACAAAGCCGACGCGGAAACGCTCGCGCTGATCGCGGCGCGCCCGCACGATCCCTATTTCCTCGAAATCCGCGGACAGATCCTGCTCGAGGCCGGGCGGCCCCGAGATGCGATCGCCCCGCTCAAGGAAGCGAGCGAACTGACTCGATACGACCCGCTGATCGTCACGACCTACGGCCACGCGCTGATCGCGACCGAGGATAAGAGCAACTATGCCGAAGCGGAACGCGTGCTTCGCATCGCGGTCAACAAGGACAGCGACAATCCGTTCGCCTGGTATCAGCTCGGTACCGTCTATGAACTGAAGGGCGACACCCCGCGCGCGATGCTCGCCACCGCCGAACGCGCCAGCATGACCGGTGACTTCCGCACCGCGGTGTACAGCGCGCGCGGCGCGATGGCCGGATTGCCGCCCAATTCGGCCGACTGGATCCGTGCGCAGGACATCGCGCTGACCGGCCAAAACCAACTCGACGATCAGAAGCGTAAGAAGAAATGATGCAATTCCTGTCGTCGCGCGCCGCGCTTCCCCTGGTCGCGATTGCCGCCGCCTTGCTCGGCGCGGGCGCGACGTTGCTCGTGTCGCGGCACAACGACGGCAGCCAGATTCGCGAGTATCTGTTGGCGAACCCCGAGATACTGCCGGAGGCCATGCAGCGCCTCCAGGACAAGCAGACCGGCAAGGTCATCGCCGCCAACCGCGCGGACATATTGACCCCGGTCGGCAGCGCATGGGCGGGCAACCCGAACGGCGACGTCACGGTGGTCGAGTATCTCGATTATAATTGCGGTTATTGCCGTGCGAGCCTGCCGGTCATCGACCAGTTGATCGCCGCGGAACCCAATGTGAAGGTTGTTTACCACGAGCTCCCGATCCTCAGCCCCGAAAGCCAGACGGCGGCACGCTACGCGATCGTCGCCGCGCGCCAGGGCAGGTATCGCGCGCTCCACGCCGCGCTGTACGCGGGCGGCCCGCTGACCGACGCCAGCATGGACAAGGCGCTCGTCACCGCCGGTCTGGACCCCGCCAAGGTCAAGGAAGAAGCCAAGACCGCCTCGGTCGAAGCGGCCATCAACACCAACCTGTCGCTGATGCGCCCGCTGGGCATGACGGGCACGCCGAGCTGGGTGATCGGCAACCGGGTCGTTTCGAGCGTTATGAGCCTGGAGGATATGCGCGACGCTGTGGCGGCGGCACGCGCGAAATAGCGTGACGCGCGGTTGCGCGCGGCAGCCCCCTTCCCCATCTGTGCGGTCCAAGGGGACTCCATGACCGAACCGATCCTATCCGTCCGCGGCGTATCAAAGACCTATGCCTCGGGCGTCCACGCGCTTCATTCCGTCGATCTCGACATCAACCGGGGCGAAATCTTCGCGCTGCTCGGGCCGAACGGGGCGGGCAAGACGACGCTGATCAGCATCATCTGCGGCATCGTCACGCCCTCCACCGGGACGATCACCGTCGGCGGCCAGGACGCGATCCGAAGCCCCAAGCGTGCGCGGCGGCAGATCGGACTGGTGCCCCAGGAACTCGCGACCGACATGTTCGAAACGGTCGAGGCGACGTGCCGGTTCAGCCGCGGCCTGTTCGGCTACCCGCCGCATTCCGACCATATCGACGAGGTGCTCAAGGACCTGTCGCTCTACGACAAGCGCAAGTCCAAGATCATGGAGCTGTCGGGCGGCATGAAGCGCCGCGTGCTGATCGCCAAGGCGTTAAGCCACGAACCCGACATCCTGTTCCTCGACGAGCCCACGGCGGGCGTCGACGTCGAGTTGCGCCGCGATATGTGGAAGCTGGTCCACAAGCTGCGCGAGAAGGGCACGACCATCATCCTGACGACGCACTATATCGAGGAGGCCGAGGAGATGGCCGATCGCGTCGGGGTGATTTCCGGCGGCAGGTTGCTGGTGGTCGATGAGAAGGCCGCACTGATGAAAAAGCTCGGCAAGCGCGAGCTGGACGTCGCCCTATCGGAGCCGATGGGCGCGATCCCGACCGAACTGGCCGAATGGCATCTCAGCCTCGAAAACGACGGCAAGACGCTGCGCTATGTCTTTGATGCACAGGCCGAACGCACCGGCATTCCCTCACTGCTGCGCAAGCTCGCCGACCTCAATATCGGGTTCAAGGACCTCGAAACGTCGAAGTCGAGCCTGGAGGACATCTTCGTCGATCTGGTGAAGGACGGCGGCCAGCGCGCGGAGCAAGCGGCATGAACTTCCACGGCGTCTACGCGATCTATCGCTTTGAAATGGCCCGCGCGCTGCGCACCCTGTGGCAGAGCCTGGTCACGCCCGTCATCACCACCAGCCTGTATTTCGTCGTGTTCGGCGGCGCGATCGGATCGCGGATAAACCAGGTCGGCGGCGTGGGTTACGGCAGTTTCATCGTGCCGGGTCTCATCATGCTATCACTGCTGACGCAATCGATCAGCAATGCGTCGATCGGCATCTACTTCCCCAAATTCACCGGGACGATCTTCGAGCTGCTGTCGGCGCCGATCAGCTCGATGGAGATGGTCCTCGGCTATGTCGGGGCGGCGGCGACCAAGTCGGTGATCCTCGGCCTGATCATCCTCGCGACCGCGGCAGCGTTCGTGCCGATCCCGATCGCGCACCCGATCGCGATGCTCGCGTTCCTGATCCTGACCAGCTTGGCGTTCAGCCTGTTCGGGTTCATCATTGGCGTCTGGGCGAAGGGGTTCGAGCAACTCAATTTCGTGCCGGCGTTGCTGATCACGCCGCTCACTTTCCTTGGCGGCGCGTTCTATTCGATCGACATGCTGCCCCAGCCCTGGCGCACGGTCAGCCTGTTCAACCCGGTCGTCTATCTGGTCAGCGGGTTCCGATGGAGCTTCTTCGACAAGGGCGACGTGCCGGTCGGTATCAGCCTGGCGGCGACGGCGGCTTTCCTGCTGGTGTGCCTAGGCGTGATCGCGTGGATTTTCCGCACGGGCTACCGCCTCAAGAATTAAGGGCGCGCCGGCGGCAACCCGTCGGCGCGCCCTCCCCCGTTTACTTGATGAAGCCCGGCGCGCCGAACCGGTTGAGGAAGAACGCGTAGATGTCCGCCCGTTCTTCCAGCGCCTGGTCGCGAGTCGATCCCATGCCGTGCCCGGCCTTGCCGTCGGAGCGGATCAGCACAAGATGTTGCCCCCCCCAGCGCGCGCGCATCATCGCGACCAGCTTTGCCGACATCCAGGGATCGACGCGCTTGTCGTTCAGGCCGATCGTGAACAGAAAGTCGGGCCCGCCCTTCGCGCTAGGCAAATAGAGCGTCGAGTCCTGCACCGCGAGCGCCTTGAACCCGGCTTCGGTCGTCGCATCGCCCATCTCGCCATATTGGTTGGGGCCGTTATTGGCCGCCGCCAGCCGCGTCGCGTTGACGATACCGACTCGCGTCACCGCCGCTGCGAACAGATCGGGCCGTTTCATCGCCGCCATCGGGATCAGCAGCCCGCCCGCGCTGGCCCCGAAGATGCCCAGCGTCTTCGGCGTCGCGTAGCCGAGCTTCACCAGCCGCTCGCCGCACGCGATCAGGTCGTTGTGGCTGTTGACCTTGTTCGCCTGCATCCCCGCGCGATGCCACGCTTCGCCCAGCTCCCCGCCGCCGCGGATGTGGCAATAGGCGTAAACGCCGCCGCGCTGGTTCCACACGTCCCAGGTCGGGGTGTAATAGGGTGATCCCGACACGCCATAGCTGCCATAGGCATCGATCACGGTCGGCGCCGGCCCCTTTCGTGCGCCCGAATAGACGATCGTCAACGGCACTTTCGTCCCATCGGCGCTGGTCGCCCATTCTTCAACGACCGTACGGGCCTTGGCCGACGGCGGTGTCACGTTGGCGATTCCGGTTGGTTCGGCCTTGCCTGCCGTCGCCCGGAAGAAGGCATCCGTCTGTGTATAGCCACCCGTCGCGAACAGCACCGACTTGCGGTCGGGCGTCGCCGTCAAGCCGTCGATCGACTGGCTGGCGGGCAAGGCCATCTTGACCGGCGCACCGCCGCCCTTGGGCAGGAACCACATTTCGCTCGCAGCCGACGGCAGGGTCGTCGTGACGTACAGTCCGCTCTCGGTACCGGCGATGCCGAACAGAACACGCCCGTCCGACTTCATCACCAACCGGCTTTTGGCGAGCGACGGCGCGGGATCGTTCAGGTCGATCGCGCGCAACTCACCATTCTCGTCGGTCTTGCTGGTGATGTAATAAAGCGTGTCGCCGACGATCTCGGCATTGTTCACGCGGTCGTCATAGTCGGCGATCTTGGTCCAGACGGGCTTGCCGGCGCGGACATCGGACAGCTTTCCGACCGCAAACGGTATTTCCGCGCGGGCGTTCGCCGCCATCGCCAACACCCATCGCGAGGTCGGGTCGGGGAATACGATCGGGAATTGCGCTGCGTCTACCTTGAACCCGTTGTCCGGCGCGCCCGCACCGAGCAGCGGCTTATCCTCGCTGATCGGCGTGCCCATCACGTGCAGATAGGCGACCATGCCCTTCATCTGGTCGGCCCCCGGCGTCGTAGTCGCCAGCCGCGTATAGGTCATCGTCTTGTCGTCGATCCACCCAACGCGGAACTCGCCCCAGACCGGCGCCAGCGAGTCGGCGGCCGGCTGCCCCGTCGCGACGTCATAGATGCGGATCGCGCCCGTCTCGCCGCCACCCTCGCCGATATGGATGGCGGCGTACTTACCGTCAGGCGAAACTGAAAAGCTGGAAATCGCGCGCGGCGTCTTGCCGTCGGTCCCAGCCATCGGATCGAGCAGGAGGCGATCCTTGCCGCCCTCGCGCACCATCAGCACGGGGATCTGCTTGTCCGACGCCAGCTTCAGGTAGAACATTTTGCCGCCCGCTTCCTGAACGCCGTAATAGCGGTCGGCCGCGCGGCTCAACGCCTCCATATCCTTCAGCAACGCGGCCCGCCCCGGCAAGGCTGCGAGTTCGGTCGTGGTGTGCAGGCTCGATGCGTTGACCCATTTCTCCAGGTCGGCGCGGCGATCCGCCTTTTCCATCCAGCGATAGGGATCGTCGATCTTCACGCCGAACACGGTTTCGCTGACCGGTTCCGCCTTCGGGATGTCGACGAAGTTGGTCAGTCCGTTGCCCGATACCTGCGCCAGCGCTGCCGCGGGCAGCGCGATTGCCGCCAGCCAAAGTCCCCGTTTCATTCCGATTCCCCCGTCTGCTGAGGCTTCAGGGTTAGGACAGCAGCGTTCTGGCGGGATTGGATGGATTCGTCATTGTCGGGACGAAATGATTGACCTCGATCAGTTCATCACCGGCAACACGATCTTCGACCCCGAACAGACCTTTTGCGTCGCTTTCACGAAATCGCTCGGCTTGGCGCGCATGATGTTGGGGACGAACGTCTGCGGGTTGCGGTCGATCACCGGGAACCAGCTCGACTGGATCTGCACCATGATGCGGTGGCCCGCCTTGAACACGTGATCATGGTCCTTCAGCGGCAAGTCCCAGGCAATCACCTTGCCAGGCACCAAAGGCTGCGGATTGGTGTCACTCGCCAGGAAACGGCCGCGCCGCACGTCCATCGCGATCGGCAGCTGATAGCCGTTGAGCGTCCGCGCATAGTCGCCGATCGCCCAGTTTTTCGCACTGGTGTCGACATAATTGTCGGGCAGTACGTCGATCAGCTTGACGACGAAATCGCTGTCGGTGCCGCTGGTCGACGCCATCAGCTTGGCGGCGATCTCCCCCGTGACCGTCACATCCTTGTCGAGCGGCGCGGAGACGTAGCTCAGCACGTCCGGACGTTGATCGACGAACCTTTGGTCGTCGCTTTCCCAACTACGCCAGTCGGGCGTCGCATAGGTCCGGCTCATCGGACGCATCCGGAATGGCACCGGGTTGGCCGGATCGCTGATATAGTCGCGGCACCCCTCACTCGCTGCAGGCGCGGTAAACGACAGGCTGCCATCGTCGTGCAGGTAGAGGTCGGTCGGCTTCGCGCCAGCTGGCGGCCAGGCGGCATAGGTCTTCCACACGTTCGACCCCGACTGGAACATCTTCGCGGTAAAGTCCGGCTGCGCCCCCTTGCCGTGCAGCCAATAGGCGAAGAACGGCGCCTGGATCTGCGTCTGGAACTCGGTCCCGCTTTCGGTGCCGAGCGGGATCGAGCCGAGGAAATCGCCCTTGCGCTGCCACCCCCCATGGTTCCACGGGCCGGAGACGATCTGCGCGAGCTTGTCCGGATCGTTCTTCTTCTGCTGTGCGTAGATCTGCCACGATCCCCACGGGTCTTCCTGGTCCCAGAAACCGGCGACGTTGAGCGTCGGCACGGTCGTCTTGCCCAACGATTTCTGCCAGTTCTGGTCCGTATAGAAACTGTCGTGGTTGGGGTGGTCGAGCAACTGGGTGAACAACGGCACGCTGCCCTTGAATACGCTCTTCTCGATATTCTCGACCGGGCCCATCTTCAGATACCAGTCATAGGCATCGGTCATGCCGTCGAGGCTCAAGTCCTTGTTCTGGGTCTTGTCGTTTTGCAGCGAATAGACCCATTCGGTCGCGTAGCTCAGCCGCAGCGCGCCGTTCCTGTGCAAATCGTCCGACATCCAGTAATCGACCCACGCCGCCTGCGGACTGACTGCTTTCAGCGCCGGGTGGGGCTTAGCGAGCGCGACCGCCGCGGCGAAACCGGGATAGGACACACCCCACATCCCGACCTTGCCGTTGTTGTTCGGCACGTTCTTCACTAGCCAGTCGATCGCGTCGTACGCGTCGGTCGCTTCGTTGGGGGACGTCTTGACCCCCGTCGACATGGTGAAAACGCCGTCCGATCCGAACCGCCCGCGCATCGACTGGAACACGAAGATATAGCCGTCGGCGACCAGCGGCTTCCAGCTTGCCGGCACTTGCGGCGGCAATCCGCCGGGCACGCCATAGGGGGTACGCTGGAACAGGATCGGCAGCTTCGCCTTACCCTTCGGCGCGATGATCACCGTTTCCAGCTTCGCGCCGTCCTTCATGGGGACCATGACACGGGTGAAGGTGAACTGGTCGGCCATGCTGGGAGCAGCGGCGGGCGTAGCCTGCGGCCTCGCGACGACATAGGAGATCGGCGTAAGCGCGGCGAGCGCCGCAAGCATGGTCGCAGTTTTACGCATCAGGGCTCTCCAAATCCGTCACCCCGGCCTTGTGCCGGGGTCCACCGTGCCGCGAATCCGCACGTCAATCGTTGTGCGGCACCGTGGGTGCCGGGACAAGCCCGGCATGACGGTGGAGCTTACCCGATGCGATGCTCGCCCTTTACCCACCGCACGGTGCCAGAGCTCGCGCGCATCACCACAGTGTTGGTGGTCATCTTCTTGCCCTGGCGCTTGACGCCGTCGAGCAGCGAGCCGTCGGTCACGCCCGTCGCGGCGAAGATGCAGTCGCCCTTCGCGAGTTCCGACAGATCATATTGCTTGTCGAGGTCCGCGATCCCCCACTTGCGCGCGCGGGCGCGTTCGTCGTCGTTGCGGAACAGCAGGCGGCCCTTGAACTGCCCGCCGACGCAGCGCAGCGCCGCGCAGGCCAGCACACCCTCCGGTGCACCGCCCGATCCCATATAGACGTCGATCGTCGTATCAGGGTTAGTCGTCGCGATCACGCCCGCGACGTCGCCGTCGCCGATCAGCATCACGCCGCAGCCGATCCCGCGCAGCTCCGCGATCAACGCTTCGTGGCGCGGACGATCGAGCACACACGCGATGATCTCGTTGGGCTGCACGCCCTTCGCCTTGGCGATCGCAGTGACGTTCTCGGTCGGCGACTTGTCGAGGTCGATCACGCCCGCCGGATAGCCCGGGCCGACCGCGATCTTGTCCATGTAGACGTCAGGGGCGTTGAGCAGATTGCCCTCTTCCGAAATCGCCAGCACAGCGAGGGCGTTCGGCCCCGCCTTGGCGCAGATCGTCGTGCCTTCCAGCGGATCGAGCGCGATGTCGATCTTCGGGCCGGAGCCGATCGCCGAGCCGACCTTCTCACCGATAAACAGCATCGGTGCCTCGTCGCGCTCGCCCTCGCCGATCACCACTGTGCCGTCGATCGCGAGGTCGTTGAGCGCGGCGCGCATCGCTTCCACAGCGGCGGCGTCGGCGGCCTTTTCGTCGCCCCGCCCGATCAGCGTCGATGCGCCGATCGCCGCGGCTTCGGTGACGCGCACCATTTCGAGCACGAGGACGCGGTCGAGCACCTTGCTGGCGGTGGTCATGTTGTCGGGAATCCTCTCAGATGATCTGTTGGCGCGGGCGATAGGCGGGAGAGGTTACGAAGTCGAGACTAAGCAACCAGCCTCGTCACCCCGGCCTTGGGCCGGGGTCCCGCTAAACTTACTCCACGAAAAAGCGGGACCCCGGGTCGAGCCCGGGGTGACAAAGGGTGATGACTATTGCCCCACATCCTTCGGCGCCTTGATCTCGAAGACGTACGGCCAGTTCTTCCCCGTGACGAACAAGCGCCGCTTCCTTGCGTCCCAGGCGATGCCGTTGGCGACGTCGTTTTCCGCGGTGTTGCCGACCTGGCGGTGGAGTTCGGCGACGTCGATCCAACCGATTACGTGCCCATCCTTCGGGTCGATCCGCGCGATGCGATCGGTCAGCCAGACGTTCGCCAATATCTCGCCATCGACATATTCGATCTCGTTGAGATTGATCAGCGGCTGGCCGTCGTGCGTGACGGTCAGTGTGCGGCGGACGGTAAAGGTCGCCGGGTCGATGAAGCGCAGCACCGGTGTACCATCGGACATGATCAGGCTGGCGCCATCGCTGGTCAGCGCCCATCCCTCGCCGTCATATTTGAACTCGCCGATCTTCTTCAGCCGGTCCTTCGACCAGCGGAACCCGACGCCGTTCTTCCACGTCAGGCTGAGGATCTGGTTGCCCCACGGGGCGATGCCCTCGCCATAGAGCGGAGGGTTGACCGCGACGCGCATCAGCACCTTGCCGGTCAACAGATCGACCTTGCGGATGCCCGACTTGCCGACCGTGCCGGTCGATTCCCACAGCTTCCCGTTCTCGTAGAACAGCCCCTCGGTATAGGCCTGCGGATCGTGCGGATAGGTCGCGACGACCTGTGCCTTCGCGACCGGCAGCGTCGAGGCGTCGAGCACCGGAATGTCCTGCGCGACCGCCGGGCCGGCGAGGAAAGCGAGTGCAAAGGCTACGCGTTTGAAGTTCACCGCTTCACTCCTACTCCGTCATTCCCGCGAAAGCGGGGATCCATCTCCTACCGTTTCACCAAGCTGAACGGTTGGGAGATGGGCGCCCGCTTTCGCGGGGGTGACGGTTGAAAATCAGTCCCTCAGCAACTCGTTGATGCTCGTCTTCGCCCGCGTCTGGGCGTCGGCCCGCTTGATGATGACCGCGCAGTAGAGCCCGGGCTTGCCGTCCCCGCCGCCGATCGAGCCGGGCACGACCACCGCATAGGGCGGCACTTCTCCCATCGTCACTTCGCCGGTCGCGCGGTCGACGATCTTGGTCGATTTGCCGATGAACACGCCCATCGACAGCACCGCGCCCTCGCCGACGCGCACGCCCTCGACCACTTCGCTGCGCGCGCCGATGAAGCAATTGTCGCCGATCACCACCGGGTCGGCCTGCAGCGGTTCGAGCACGCCGCCGATCCCCGCGCCGCCCGACAGGTGGACGTTCCTGCCGATCTGCGCACAGCTCCCGACCGTCGCCCAGGTATCGACCATCGTGCCCTCGCCGACATAGGCGCCGATGTTAACGAAGCTGGGCATGACGATCGCGTTCCTGCCGATGAACGACCCGCGCCGCACGACCGCGCCGGGTACGATGCGAAATCCAGCTTCGCGGAAGCGGTTATCGCCCCAGCCGACGAACTTGGACGGCACCTTGTCGAACGCGGGCGCGCCAGCCGCGCCGCCGTCGATCACTTCGTTGTCGTTGAGCCGGAACGACAGCAGCACGGCCTTCTTCAGCCACTGATTGACCGTCCAGCCGTCGCCCGACGGCTCGGCCACGCGCGCCTCGCCCGAATTGAGCAGCGCCAGCGCCGCCTCGACCGCGTCGCGCACCGCGCCCGTGGTGGCGGTCGAAACGTTGGCGCGATCCTCCCACGCGGCGTCGATCGTCGCGGCCAAATCGGTCATGCTTCCTCCAATACCTCGTGCAACCAGAGCGTCACGTCGCGGGTCGCGAAATCGATGTGATCGCGCTCGGCGCTGTCGGCCTGTTCGGAGCCGTTGTCGACCCACAAGGTCGTCATGCCGATGTCTTTCGCGGGCTTCAGGTTGCGCGCCATGTCGTCGGCGAACAGCGATTCGTGCGGATCGAGGCCATAGGCGTCGCAGAGACTCCGATAGGCCGACGGTTCGGGCTTGGGCCGGTAATCGAGCGCGTGAACGTCATGGATCGCCTCGAAACTCTCCCTCAGCCCCAGCCTGGCGAGGATCTTGGTCGCATAGGCCTCGTCCGCGTTCGTGAAGATGATCTTGCGCCCCGGCAGCTTGGCAATCGCCGCGGCGAGCGGCGCGTTCTCCTCCAGCATGTCCATCTCGATGTCGTGGACGTCCGCCAGATACTCATGCGGATCGACGCCATGGTCGGCCATCAGCCCGGCGAGCGTCGTACCGCGCGTGTGGAAGTAATTCTTCTGAATACGATACGCCTCGCCGCGCTCCACCTGAAACAGCCGCGCGATATAGTCGGTGATGCGCCGGTCGACCTGCTCGAACAGCCGCGCGCCATGTGGATAGAGCGTGTTGTCGAGGTCGAAGACCCAGTTGCGGATCGAGGCCAAGCGCGGGAGCATGCGGGGGTGCCTCTACGCAGCGTGCCGCCGCCGAGCAAGACGCGCGACCCGGCGGCGATTTTAAGAACCCGTAAAGCAAACCTGATCCATGGTCCGTACCCGAAGGGGTTGGAAATCGTCATGACGATCGCGCGCGTACGGTTGTTGCAGTCGGCGGCACTCGCAATGTTCCTGGCAACCACCGCGTGCGGCGGCGGCGGCGGCGTCGCCAGCACCCCGACGCCAACCCCCGCGCCGGCTCCCTCGCCCACGCCGGTTCCGACGCCAACACCAACGCCAGCGCCGACTCCGACACCGACCCCGAGCAGCTTCGACACCAGCGAATATCGCGCGACGGTCGGCGCGGTCTCCGCCAATGCGCTGGTCGCCTATAACAACGGCGGCACCGGCAGCGGCATCAAGGTCGGCGTCATCGACTCGGGATTGGACATCGCCAGCGACCAGTTCACCGGGCGCGTCGACCCGGCCTCCGCCAACGTGGCAGGCGGCACCACCTATGACGATCAGGACGGCCACGGAACCGCCGTCTCCTTCACCATAGCTGGCGTCCGCAACGGCACGGGAACGCAAGGCATCGCGTTCGACGCGACGATCATCATGGCGCGCGCCGACACGCCGGGAACCTGCGCCAATACGACCGGCCCCGACGCCGGTTGCAGCTTCGACGACGTCAATATTGCCAAGGGTATCGACCTAGCCGTCAATGCCGGCGCGCGCGTCATCAACATGTCGCTGGGCGGCGATCCTCCGTCTGCCGCGCTGATCGCCGCGGTCGGCCGCGCGACGGCACGTGGCGTGATCATCGTCGTCTCCGCCGGCAATGACGGGGCGGCGACTCCCGACCCGTTCGGCGCGGGCATCGTCAACAGCGCCAGCGCGCGCAACCTGGTGATCATCGCCGGGTCGGTCGGCGCCAACAACAGCCGCACGCAAGGCGCGGATACGATCTCCACCTTCAGCGACCGCGCGGGCACCGGACCCGAAAATCAATTCTTCCTGACGGCAGTCGGGGAGAATGTCCGCGCGCCGTGCGACAATACGTCAGTCTGCCTGTGGTCCGGCACCTCATTCTCCGCGCCGCAGATCGCTGGGGCCGCCGCGTTGCTCGCCCAGGCTTTCCCGACACTGACGGGCACGCAGATCGTCCAGATCCTGCTGACCAGCGCGCGCGACGCCGGGACGACCGGCACCGATTCAATCTATGGGCGCGGCGTGCTCGACCTGACCAAGGCCTTTTCGCCGCTCGGCTCGACCTCGACCGCGACCGGCGCGCCGGTGTCGGACACGCTCAACGGCACGCTGTCCGCACCGATGGGCGATGCCCGAACAGGCACGCTTGGCGCGATCATCCTCGACGGATTCGACCGCGCCTTCGCGCTGGACTTCGCGCGCACGATCAACCGCACCGGGCCGCAGCGCACGCTCGCCGGCGTGCTGACGGGCAAGACGCGGACCAAGGCGTTGGATCGCGGTGCGATGAGCATCGCAGTCACCGTTGCACCTTTCCGGGGCGGGGGCGCGGTGCTGACCGGCCTGAACCTGAGTCCCGCCGATGCCGAACAGTCGCGGGCGGTCGCCGGCAGCATCGTGTCGCGGCTCGGCAGCAAGTCGAGCATCGCGATCGGCTTTGCGGAGGGCGGGCAAGGCTTGACCGCGCGGCTGGCGGGGCAGGACGCCCCCGCCTTCCTCGTCGCACGCGACCCGCTGACCAATCTTGGCTTCGACAGCCGGACCGGCAGCTCGATCGCGGTGCGCGAACAGGTCGGCCGCTGGGGCGTCACCGGCTCCGTCGAAAGCGGCGCGGCGTTGGTGCGCGGCGATCAGGAAGCGCTGCCCGGCGTCGCCTATCGCTATCGCCCCTTCAGCTACAGCCGCGTCGGCATGACGGTCGATCGGCGGTTCGGGCCGCTGGGCCTGTGGCTCGGCGCGAGCCGGCTGGCGGAGAGTGATACGTTGCTGGGCGCGAAGTTCAGTGCCGGTTTGGGCGCACCGCGCGCGACAAGCTGGTTCCTCGACGCGACCGCTCGGCTGGACGCGGGGAATGGCTGGTCGATCGGCGGTGCGTGGCGTCAGGGGTGGACCATCGCCGACCTGCGCTACGGCCTGGATGGCGGCGGCACGATCATGACCAACGCGTTCGACGCCGACGTCACCAAGCTTGGCGTGTTCGGCAAGACCGACCGCGCCGGTCTCCGCATCGCCCAGCCGCTACGCGTGTCCGACGGCGGTCTGAACCTAAACCTGCCGACCGCATGGAGCTATGTCGGGACGGTCGGGGTGTCGGATTATACGCGGCAATATTTCAACCTCGCCCCGACCGGGCGAGAGGTCGATGTCGAGTTCGCCTATGGCTGGACGCTATGGGGCGGAAGGGTGGAGTCGAATTTCTTCTATCGCCGCGATCCGGGCAATTTCGCAGCGCTCCCCGACGATTACGGCATGGCTTTGCGATACGGCGTGAAGTTCTGACGTTGCGGCCCGGCCGCGCGATCCCATATCGCGCGGCATGACCGCATTCTCCCTGCTCGATCTCGTCCCCGTCGTCGAAGGCGGCAGTGTCGCCCAGGCGCTGGCCAACGCCGCCGACATGGCTCACCACGCTGAAGCGACGGGCTATTCACGCTATTGGGTGGCCGAACATCACGGGATGGCGGGGATCGCAAGTTCGGCGACCGCGGTCGTCATCGCCCATGTCGGCGCGGCGACCAGCACGATCCGCGTCGGCGCTGGCGGGATCATGCTGCCCAACCACGCGCCGCTCGTCATCGCCGAGCAATTCGGCACGCTCGATGCCCTGTTTCCCGGTCGAATCGATCTCGGGCTCGGCCGCGCGCCGGGGAGCGACCAGCGCGTCGCGCAGGCGATCCGCCGTACGCTCGAAACCGATCCGAATGCCTTCCCGCGCGACGTGCTCGAACTGCAGAGCTATTTCGCCGATGACGGCCAGACCGGCATTCGCGCGACACCCGGCGCAGGCGCGAACCCCGAACTGTGGATTCTCGGCTCCAGCACGTTCGGCGCGCAGCTCGCCGCCATGCTCGGCTTGCCCTACGCTTTCGCCTCGCACTTCGCGCCCGACGCGCTCGACCAGGCGCTGGCGATCTACCGTCGTGATTTCCGCCCGTCCGCGGCGCTCGACAGGCCGTACGCGATGGCCGGGTTCAACGTCTTCGTGGCGGACACCGACGAGGAAGCGGAACTGCTCGCCAGCTCGCAGCAACAGGCGTTCGTCAGCTTGCGCACCGGCAACCCGCGCCAGCTTCCGCCGCCGGTCGTCGGCTATCGCGACAGCCTGCCGCCGCAACACGCCGCGATCCTTGACCATGTTTTGCAATGCTCGGCGGTCGGCACGGTGGATCGAGTCGCGCGCGGCCTCGCCGCGTTCGTCGAGCGCACCGGTGTCGACGAAGTCATGATCTCAAGTTCGATCTACGACGTCGCCGCGCGCAAGAAGAGCGTCGCGCTGGCGGCGGAGGCGATGCGCAGCCTCACGGTGCCGGCCTAGCCCGCCACCACCTTCAACGCCCCCCGCCTGACGCGGAATTCCAGCGGCGACTTAAGCCGCTGCACCTCGCCGTCGAGCGCGATCTCGATCGTCTTGCCGCTTGAGCGCACCGTCAGCGTTTCGCATTCGCCAAGCGCGACGAAATCCACGTCGCGCCGCGCGCGACCCACCAGCGTGCGCGCCGCGAACCAGATCAGCGACAGCCTGCTGCGATGCGATACGGCATAGACCGACAGCTTGCCGTCGGTCAGCGACGCCCGCTGTCCCAGTTCGCCAGCGTCGAGCGAATAGGTATTGTTGCCCACGAACAGCAATGGCGTGACGATCTCCCGCTCGCCCTCGCCCATATCGATCCGCAAGCGATGGTGCGGCAGGCGTTCGAGCGCCGCATAGGCCGCCGGGATCGTCGACAGCCATTTCGGCCAGCCTTTGTCGTCCTGCAGCCCTTCGCGCTCGCGCACCATCAGCGGGTATAGCCCGATCGACGCATTGTTGACGAATACCTTGCCGTTGACCTCTGCGACGTCGATCGCGGTCGCCTTGCCGGTCGCGGCGATCTTCGCGGCTTTCTTTAAGTCGTTCGGCAGGCCGAGGTCGCGCGCCAGATGATTGAGCGTGCCGAGCGGCAGCAGCCCGAGTTCGGCCTCGCTATCCATCAAGGCTGCTGCCGCGCACGAGACCGTGCCGTCACCGCCCGCGACGACGACGCGGCCCCGTTTCGCGGCTTTCCCGATCGCGTCGGCAATGTCCGCGCCGTCGAGCGGCTCGATCGCCACAGGCGCCCGGGCCGCGTCGAACGCCTCGGTCAGCTTTGGGACCAGGTCGTCGCCCATTTTCGACGCCGCACCGCCATTCTTGTTGACGATGACGGGAAGCTTCGCCGCCATGTCAGGCCGCCGCCGGGAGCCGCAGGCGGACGAGCAGTCCGCCCAGGTCTTCGCTTTCTTCGAGGCTCACGGTGCCCTCATAGATTTCCGCCACGTCACGCACGATCGCCAGGCCCAAGCCCGTCCCCGGCTTCCCCGTATCGAGCCGCACGCCCCGGTCGAAAATGCGGACGCGCTCCTCCTCGGGGATGCCCATGCCGTCATCCTCGATCTGGAATTCGACGAATCCGGCTTGGGCGGCGACCGTCACGAACACGCTGCCGCCGCCATACTTTGCGGCGTTTTCGATGAGATTTCCAAGCATTTCATCGAGATCCTGACGTTCGACATGAACCTGTAAATCCTTCGGCCCGTCGGCGTCGATACGGACGTTCGAGTAGAGCCGCGACACTGCGCGCTCGACCGATTCCAGGCTCGGCCAGACATCTGCGCGGCTGTGCGCCGATCCGCGCCGCCCGACCGCACGGGCGCGGGCGAGGTGGTGATCGACCTGGCGCCGCATCGTCCGCGCCTCACGCACCACCGTCTCGGCCAGATCGTCAGACTTGGCCGTCGCCGAGTTCATGATCACGGTCAGCGGCGTCTTGAGTGCGTGGGCGAGGTTCCCCGCGTGCCGCCGCGCTTCCTCGGCCTGACGGTCGTTATGCTCGATAAGCGCGTTCAACTCCTCCACCATCGGCGCGACCTCCGCTGGCATCGCGCCTTCGATCCGAGTTGCGAGGCCGCCGCGTAGCCGCGCGATCTCCGCACGGAGCCGCCGCAGCGGGCGCAGGCCGTACCAGGTCTGCAGCCCCGCCAGCACGATCAGCCCGAGCGCGAGCAGCAGGAAGCTGCGCACCAACGTCCGCCGGAGCGCGGCGATCTGCGCGTCCAGACCGTCACGGCTCTGCGCAACTTGGAACCGCCAGCGCACGTCCGACCCCGGCAGCTTGATGTCGCGCTCCAGCACGCGGAGCTTCTCGTCCTTGAACTGGTTGCTGTCATAGACATGCACTTCAAGGTCGGTGTGTGCGCTGCCATAGGCCAGCCGCCGGTCCCATAACGAGCGCGACGCCCAGGCCTCCTTGCCCGGCGCCGAGACTTGCCAATACAGTCCCGAATAAGGCTCGACGAACCGCTGATCAGCGGGCGGGCGATTGAAGATTACCTCGCCCTCCGGCCCGATCTCGGCCGATGTGAACAGCGAGGTCAGGACGTAATCGAGCTGGTCGTCGAAATTGCGCGTGACGGCGCTGGTCAGCACGCGATCGAGCGCGAACCCGCCGCCCGCCAGCAGCACGAGAATCCACAACGCCGCAATGACGATCATGCGCCGCCCGAGCGACCCCGTGACGCGCGTCGTCGGGATCGGGCGCGGCGCGTCCGCCGCGACGGCGGGAGTTAGCGTGCCGGTTAAAGGATCCTGTTCTGCCATTCCCTCATTCCGTCACCCCCGCGAAAGCGGGAACCCATCACCTGCGGCCCGATATTGAAGCAGCCGTAGGAGATGGGCCCCCGCTTTCGCGGGGGTGACGAGGAAAATTTGGCGCATCACTCGGTCGCGCGCGGCGGACCGTCCGGGTCGTCCAGGCTGTAGCCCAGCCCGCGGATCGTGGTGATGACGTCCTGCCCCAGTTTCTTGCGGATGCGCGTGACGAACACCTCGATCGTATTCGAATCGCGGTCGAAATCCTGATCGTAGATATGTTCGATCAGCTCGGTACGGCTGACGATCTTGCCCTTGTGGTGAAGCAGGTAGCTGAGCAGCTTGTATTCCTGTGCGGTCAGCTTCACCGGGTCGCCGGCCAGCGTAACCTTGCCGCTGCGCGTGTCGAGCCGCACGTCGCCCGCGATCAGTTCGCTCGACGCATTACCCGACGCGCGGCGGATCAGCGCGCGCAACCGCGCGATCAATTCCTCGGTCTGGAACGGCTTCGCGACATAGTCGTCGGCGCCGGCGTCGAGCCCCGCCACCTTGTCCGACCAGCTGTCGCGCGCGGTCAGCACCAGCACCGGGGTGGTCTTGCCCTGCTTGCGCCAGCGGTCGAGCACGGTCAGCCCGTCGATCTCCGGCAAGCCGAGGTCGAGCACGATCGCGTCATACGCCTCGGTCTCGCCGAGGAAGAGCCCTTCCTCGCCGTCGGTGGCGAGGTCGATCGCATAGCCCGCGCCTTCCAGCGTATTCTTGAGCTGCTGACCGAGGTTCGGCTCATCCTCGACGATCAGAACGCGCATATTGGTCCCCCAAATTCTCGAGAGCGGTTTGGACCGCTCAGTTGCCCGTGCGGCCGATGATCTGACCCGACCGGCCGTCGACCCGCACCCAGATGACCGTTCCATTGCGCAGGAACTTGAGCGTGTAAACGCCGCTGTCGAAATCGACCTCCGGCCCCAGATACTGTGCGCCCGCCATCGTCGGGATCACGCGGCGTTCGATTTCGGGCAGCGGCAGGATACGACCCTGCTTGCGCGCCTCGAACGCGCGGTCCTGGTCCCGGCGCTGCAGACACGGTTCGTCAACAGCCGGAATCACCGACGAGGACAGGGACAAAGCAAGCAACGCAAACATGAACATCGGGAATTGCATAGGCTGTGCGCCTTGAACAGCCTGTGAACGCACACGACAGCTGCCGACAAGGTTGCGCTGCCTTGCCGAGGCCCTAGATAGCCCCGCCATGGCCGCACCCGTATTAGCATATGAAGACCTCGGCCTCGTTCAGGGCGCGGGCTGGCTGTTCCGCCACCTCGACCTTTATATCGGGGAGCGCGATCGGCTCGCACTGATCGGGCGCAACGGCGCGGGCAAGACGACGCTGATGAAACTGATCGCAGGCGTGATCGATGCCGACGAAGGCCGGCGGACGATCGTGCCGGGCACCAAGGTGGTGCTGCTCGAACAGGATCCGAAGGTCGACGGCTTCGCGACGCTTTACGATTTCGTGCTGGCCGGCCCCGATGCCCCCCTGCCCCACGAAGCCGACGCGATCGCCGACCAGCTTGGGATCGATCTCTCGCGCGAGGCCAAATCCGCGTCGGGCGGCGAGCGTCGCCGCGCCGCCATCGTCCGCGCGCTCGCACAGGACCCCGACGTGCTACTGCTCGACGAGCCGACCAACCATCTCGACATCGCCGCGATCGAATGGCTCGAGGAATGGCTCAACCGGTTCACCGGCGCGTTCGTGGTGATCAGCCACGACCGCACGTTCCTGACGCGGCTGACCAGGCAGACCCTGTGGCTGGACCGCGGTGCGATCCGCCGGGCCGAGGTTGGCTATGGCGGGTTCGAGGCGTGGACCGAACAAGTCTATGCCGAGGAAGAGCGCAACGCCCAACGGCTCGACGCCAAGCTCAAGCTTGAGGAACATTGGCTGCAACGCGGCGTCACCGGGCGGCGGCGGCGCAACATGGGGCGGCTCGCGAAGCTCAAGGAAATGCGCGCCGAACGCGCTGCGATGCTCGGACCGCAGGGCGCGGCAAACCTCGTGACCGCCAGCGACGACACCAAGACCAAGGTGGTGATCGACGCGAAAGGCGTGTCGGTCGGGTTTGACGGACGCACGATCATTCGCAATCTCGATCTGCGCATTACGCGCGGCGACCGGATCGGCGTGGTCGGGCCGAATGGCGCGGGCAAGACGACACTGCTCCGTCTGCTGACCGGCGAACTTCAACCCGACGAGGGTGAGGTGAAGCTCGCCAAAACGCTCGACGGCGTCGTCATCGACCAGCAGCGCAAGCTGATGGCGCCGGACAAGCGCGTGCGCGATGTGCTGGCGGACGGCGGCGACTGGATCGAGGTGCTCGGCGTCAAGAAGCACATTCACGGCTATCTCAAGGAATTCCTGTTCGACCCCAATATGGTCGAGGCGCGCGTCGGCACCTTGTCGGGCGGTGAGCGGTCGCGGTTGCTGCTGGCGCGCGAATTCGCCCGCGCGTCGAACCTGCTGGTGCTCGACGAGCCGACCAACGACCTCGACCTCGAAACGCTCGACCTGCTGCAGGAAGTGATCGCGGAATATCAGGGCACGGTGCTGATCGTCAGCCACGACCGCGACTTCCTCGACCGCACCGTGACGCTGACATTGGGCCTCGACGGGTCGGGGACGGTCGACATCATCGCGGGCGGCTATGCCGACTGGGAAGCGCGGCGGCGGCCTAAGACGGAGAAGAAAGCCGCGTCCAAGCCCGCGCCGACGGCGCCGGAACGAACCAAGGCGGCAAAGCTCAGCTACAAGGACCAACGCGACTACGACCTGCTGCCAAAGCGGATCGAGGAGATCGAAGCCGCAATCGCCCGCGACGAGGAAGCGCTTCACGACCCCTCCCTCTACACCCGCGATCCCACGAAGTTCGCCGCGCTGACGGAGTCGATCGAAAAAGCGCGCGAGGAGAAAGACGCCGCGGAGATGCGCTGGCTCGTGCTGGCGGAACAGGTCGAGGCGTTGGGCTGATCGCGCTTGCGCCAATACAGCGGCTTCGGTATCGGCCCTAGGCGCGCGGGTGTAGCTCAATGGTAGAGCAGAAGCTTCCCAAGCTTACGACGAGGGTTCGATTCCCTTCACCCGCTCCAGCCTCCTGAACATCCTTCACGCCTTCCTTACCATTCCGCGCGTATCTCCACGCGCATGTATCACGACCCCGCCCTGGCGAGCGCTGCGAAGGCCGATCCGCGCCCCACATCCGCCGTTTCGACCGCGACCGGGATCGTCGGTCTCGTCGGCTTGCTCGTGTGGATCGGTATCGCGCGCTGGTTCGGGATGGACGGGCCCTACGCCGCACTCGTCAACGTCGCCGCGGCGGGGCTGCCGATGGTGCTGTGGTCGGTGCTGGTGGAAAAAGTCCATCGCAATCCGTCAACCGGGATCGATTGGGCCAATCCGAAGCCGTGGCGCGAGACGCTCGACCTGTCGATCACCAAGCTCGCCGGGCTGTGGCTGACCTGGGGCGGGATCGCGGCGACCTATGCGATCGGGCGCTTCTATTGGGAGGGCGGTTTCCGCTTCTCGATGTGGTGCTTCATGTGGGCGGCGCCGGTACTGTTCATGGCGTCGATCCCCTACACTTTGTGGCTCGATCGCCGCATGGTCGAGTCCAGGGACGGTTGCTACCATCTCGGCGCGTGGCTGATGGGACTCGACGGGCCGCGCGACAACGAAGCGATCTACAATCACTTGCGCAGCTGGGGCGTGAAGGCGTTCTTCACCGCCTTCATGCTGGCGATCGTACCGCCTGGCTTCGGCGATTTCGTCCGCGGCGACACCAGTCAGGTGCTGAGCAATCCGGTCGCGCTGGCCAACTGGCTGATCACCTTCATGTTCGTGATCGACGTGGCGTTCGCGACCGCGGGCTATCTGCTCGCATTGCGCCCGCTCGATTCGCATATCCGCACTGCTAATCCGTTCGCGGCGGGCTGGATGGCGGCGCTGATTTGCTATCCGCCCTTCGTGCTGATGGGCGATGGCGGGCCGCTCGATTATCATCCGGGCACGCGTGGCGAGGCGAGCTGGTCGCTGTGGTTCGCCGACCAGCCGGTGCTGCTGGCGGTGATCGGAAGCGTGCTGGTCGCGCTGACCGCGATCTACGCCTCGGCGACGGTGACCTTCGGCATCCGCTTCTCCAACCTGACGCACCGCGGCATCCTGACCAATGGCCCGTACGCGTTCAGCCGCCACCCGGCCTATCTGTCGAAGAACTTGTTCTGGATGATCTCGACCGTGCCATTCCTGACGACAGGGAGCTGGGTCGATGCCGTGCGTGCAACCGCGCTAATGGGGATTGTCGCGGGCATTTATTATTGGCGCGCCAAGACCGAGGAACGGCACCTCGGCATGGACCCCGCCTATCAGGAATATAGCGCGTGGATGGAGCGGAACGGACTCGTCCCACGCTTCTTCCAATGGCTGAAGGGCACAAAGACAGAGGCCTAAGCCTTCGTCACCCCGGACTTGTTCCGGGGTCCAACTCTCCCCAAACTATACCGCCAGCGGCACATGGGATGCCGGAACAAGTCCGGCAAGACGAAGTAGCTAGAAGCTCATCTCGCCATAGACACGACTGATGTCCCCGCCCCATTCGCCGTCGTAGCGGTCGAGCAAGACCTGCGCCGGGACCTTGCCGGTGCGCACCACTTCGCGAAGCGGTTCGAGGAAGCCGGTTTCGTTGCTCCCGCCCGCATCCATCCGCCCGCGCGCGGTTAGACCCGCGCTGGCTATGTCCAGCACCTCGCCGGCAATGTCGCGCAGCTTGCCGCCGCCCGGCAGCGGTGCGTCAAGCGCGAGTTCGGGCACCGCGTTCCGTAACGCCTCGCGGTCGGCCATCGACCAGCCCTTGACCAGGTCCCACGCCGCATCGAGCGCACCCTGATCGTAGAGCAACCCGACCCATAGCGCCGGCAGCGCGCAGATGCGACTCCACGGCCCGCCATCGGCGCCGCGCATTTCGAGGAAGGTCTTGAGCCGCACTTCGGGGAATGCAGTCGACAGGTGATCGGAGAAATCGTCGATCGTCGGCTTCTCACTGGGCAGGATCGACAATTCGCCCTTCAGGAAATCGCGGAAGCTCAGCCCCGACGCATCGAGATACTGGCCGTCGCGGTAGACGAAGTACATCGGCACATCGAGCGCATAGTCGGCGTAGCGCTCATACCCGAACCCGTCCTCGAACACGAACGGCAGCATCCCGGTGCGCGCCGGATCGGTATCGGACCAGATATGGCTGCGATACGACAGCATGCCGTTCGGCTTGCCCTCGGTGAACGGCGAGTTCGCGAACAGGGCCGTCGCAAGCGGCTGCAAGGCGAGGCCGACGCGGAACTTCTGCACCATGTCGGCCTCGGAAGCATAGTCGAGATTGACCTGGATCGTGCAGGTCCTGAGCATCATGTCGAGCCCGAGATTGCCGACCCGCGGCATGTGCCGCAGCATGATCGCATAGCGCCCCTTGGGCATGATCGGCAGTTCGGCGCGCGTCTTGTCGGGCCACATGCCCAACCCCAGGAAACCCAGGCCGAGCTTGTCGCCGACCGCCTTGACCTGCTCCAGGTGTCGTCCGGTCTCGGCGCAGGTCAAATGGAGGTTGTCGAGCGGCGCGCCCGACAGTTCGAACTGTCCCGCGGGCTCGAGGCTAATAGAACCGTCCGCGCCCGACATGGCGATGACCTTGCCGTTCTCCTCGACCGGCTTCCAGCCAAACTCGGTCAGGCCGTTGAGCAAGTCGCGGATGCCGCCCGGCTCGTCCCACGCCGGCGCGCGATGATCCTCGGTGCGATAGACGAACTTCTCATGCTCGGTGCCGATCCGCCAGCGCTCGGCCGGCTTTTCGCCACCGGCGAAGAAATCGATCAGTTGCTGACGGTCCTCGATGACCGCTGATTTGGTGGCCGAAACGGTCTTCGTCGTCATGGCGGCGCTTTAGCGGGCGGGTCGCGCCCGCGCCAGTATCTCGTATCGAAGAAGATCAGGCGGGTTTGACGATACGTATCGGGGTGTATTGCGCCGATACGAGCCGCCAGACGCCCGCATCGCGGCGTACCACATAGACCGCGCGCATCGCTCGCTCGCCGAACGCATAACGCAGGGTGACGATTGCGACGTTGCCGGTGGTCCGAACGGTGCGCTCGTCCATCGTGACGGCGGGGCCGGCGGCCTTCTTTTCCGGGGCGTAGAACCCGAGCATCTTGTCGCGCGGATCGACTTCGCCCAGCGGGGAAATCTCGACGAAATCTGGCGCAGTCAACTCGGCTAGCGCGGCCTGATCGAAGGATTGTTGCGCGGCGGCGAAGGCGTCGACCACGGCAACGGGATCGTTGACACGCGCCGGAGACGCCATCGCGGGAACGGCCGAGGCGATCGCGACGGCGAAAAGGACGGAACGAATCATGACGCCTCCTATGAGTGTATTATTATCATAGGACACGACCTGCGCTACCGCCAATCCCCCGCGACGCTCATCCAGATCGAAACAGCCGCCGCCGCCGCGGTCTCCGCGCGAAGGATGCGTGGGCCGAGGCCGATGCCGACAGCCTGCGGCACGCCTCGAATCGCGTCGCGCTCGGCATCGTCGAACCCGCCTTCGGGACCGATCAGGATCGCCGCCGGGCCTTTGTGCGCGGCCATCGCTTCGGCAGCGGGCGCGCCGCCCAGTTCGTCGGCGAAGAACAACGCGCGATCGACCGGCCAATCACGCAGCAATGCCTCCAGCTTCACTGGCTCAGCCAGCTCGGGCAGCGCGGTGCGATCGCATTGTTCGGCCGCCTCGATCATATGGCTGCGCAACCGCTCGCCATTGATCCGGTCGATCACGGTGCGCCGAGTCAGCACGGGCACCAGACGCGCGACGCCCAGCTCGCACGCTTTTTCGGCGACCCAGTCGATCCGCCCTTTCTTGATGGGGGCGGCACACAGCCACAGGTCGGGCGGCGCCTCACGATCGCGCAGATGCGCGGTCATGTCCAGGATCAGGTCTCGCTTGCCGATCGCGCTCGCGACCCCCAGCCACTCGCCTGTCGCGTCGTCAAACAGCTTGACCGGATCGCCCGCTTTCAGCCTTAACACCGATAGCAGGTAATGCGCTTGCCCCCCATCCACCCGCACTTGCCCACCCTCTGCAAGTGGAGTCTCGACGAACAGTCTCGGCGTCGATCGCGGTGGCCATGCTGGAGTTGCGGGCATACCCCTCCATAGCCCGTTCGTGCTGAGCTTGTCGAAGCACGTGTTCCAAGCCCGCCGTTCGACAGGCTCAGGGCGAACGGTTCGTTTGAATCAGCGCCTTCGCCGCGCCGAGCGCCACCCGATCACCAGCGCCGCGATCGCGAACGCGCCGCCGATCAGCGCCAGCCCCGCCGCTTCGACGATGCCCCAGAACAGCGTCTCGGCGAACCGCGCGATGGCGACGGAGAGATGGACCATCGTGGTCCTAACGGTCGAACCCGGTCAGGGTATCCGCGTCCAGTGCCGCGTCTGGCAAAACACACCCAGGAAGCACCCGACCGTCTTCAACGTGTCGCGATTGAGCAGCGTGATCGTGCCCGATACCGTCATGTCGCGATCGGGCACATAGACCGAACCCTTCCATTCGCTCGGGGCTGACTGGCGGAAATCGCGCAGTAATTGCATGCCGATGATGTCGCGGTTGCGCGCGGCGACCGCCGCTTTGGTCTTGTCGTCGGCCCATACCACGGTCGCGCACATGTTCGTACCGCACGGCGCGGCCTTGATGTGCACCGTATTGTTGGTGTTGCGCCACACGCCCGTCCAGGACGGCACGATCGCGCGCGCCGGCTCCGCGGTGGAGGGTACGGCGAACCCAACCGGCAACAAGGTTAGTGCAACACAGGCAAGCAATCGGGACACAGTCGTTCGCATTGTAAACTCCAGGCTCCCCGCCGTTCCGCCTGCCGTCGCAGCGTGACGACAGTGAGGCAAAGCGTGGCGCTGGTGCGGCAATTGGCATCCGGCTAGTGAACGGTCGATGACCGACACCCCCGAAATCGTGCCCGATACGCAATATAGAGGGCTGGTCGGCGCGCTGCCGCCCTATCCGCGCGCGCTGGCCTCGCTGGCGCGATTCGACCGGCCGATCGGCTGGCAATTGCTGTTCTGGCCGGGCGCGTGGGGCGTCGCGCTGGCGAAGGGGGCCATCGAGCGCTGGGACCTGATCCTATGGCTGGCGCTCGGCAGCATCGCGATGCGCGGCGCGGGATGCGTCTATAACGACATCGTCGACCGCGACCTCGACCGTCAGGTCGCCCGCACGCGGAGCCGCCCGCTCGCCAGCGGCGCGGTACGCCTGAAGGCGGCCTGGGCGTGGCTGGCGGCCCTGTCGCTGATCGGCCTCGTCGTCCTCCTGCAACTTTCGACCTATGCGAAGGTGGTCGCTTTGGTCAGCCTGGCCCCCGTCGCGGCCTACCCCTTCATGAAGCGCATCACCTGGTGGCCGCAGGCCTGGCTGGGCATCGTCTTTTCCTGGGCGGCGCTCGTCGGGTGGAGCGAGGTTGCGGGATCGCTCGCCCCGCCGGGCGGACTGCCGGGGCTACTGCTCTACGCAGGGTCGATCTTTTGGGTGATCGGATATGACACGATCTACGCGCTGCAGGATGTTGAGGACGATGCGTTGGTCGGCGTCCGATCGTCGGCGCGCGCGCTGGGCAGCCGGGTGCGGCCGGGCGTCGCGATCTTCTATGCGTTGGCTGCAGGGCTGTGGGGCGCGGCATTCTGGCAGTTGCGCCCCGACCCGCTGGTCCTCGCCGCTTTGCTTCCCGCCTCGATCCATTTCGCTTGGCAGGTTGCAACGCTCGTCCCAAGCCACGGCGGTAACGCGCTGCATCGCTTCCGTTCGAACCGTTATGCGGGGTTGCTAGTTTTCCTCGCGTGCCTGGTGGTCGGGCAGAGTAGTTTTTAATTCCCCCGTTCGTGCTGAGCCTGTCGAAGCACGTGCCCGGAGCACGCCCTTCGACAAGCTCAGGGCGAACGTAGGGATAGATGCCTTTGACCATCGGCTTCTCGCTTCCTAAGTGCCCTGAATGCTGACCCCCGACATGGCGCACGACCGCGCCTCCGATATCGTTTCCCGCGCCCGTGCCGCCGGTGCTGACGCCGCCGACGCCGTGCTGGGCGCGTCCGCCAGCGTCGATGTGTCGGTGCGGCTCGGCAAGCTCGAGGACGTCGGGCGGTCGGAAGAAGAGGAACTCGGCCTGCGCGTGTTCGTCGGGCGGCGATCGGCGTCGGCCTCGACCAGCGATCTGTCGTCCGACGCGCTCGACATATTGGTCGAGCGCGCGGTCGCGATGGCGCGCGAGGCGCCCGAGGATCAATGGGCCGGGCTCGCCCCGGAAGATCGTCTGCTCAAGGGCGACATCCCGAATCTCGACCTGCACGACGGCGACGAGCCTTCGCCCGCCTCGCTCAACGAAGCCGCACTTGCCGCGGAAGACGCCGCGCGCGCGGTCGCGGGCGTGACCAACAGCGAAGGCGGCGGCGCATCGGCGCATCGCACGACCTGGGCGCTCGCCACCAGCCACGGTTTCGCCGGCGCCTATCACACGACCAGCCACGGCATCCAGGCAAGCGTGCTGGCGGGCGGGGGCGAGGCGGCGATGGTGCGCGATTACGCCTATCACTCGGCACGCCATCTCCGCGATCTCGATTCACCGGAGGCGCTCGGCCGCAAGGCCGGGGAGCGCGCGGTCGCCCGCGTCGGCCCGGTTCAGCCGGCCAGCGGGCCGATGCCGGTGATCTTCGATCCGCGCGTCGGGTCGTCGCTGGTGGGCCACCTGGTCAGCGCGATCGCTGGTGCCGCGATCGCCCGCGGCACCAGCTTCCTGCTCGGTAAATTGGCTGAGCGCGTGTTCGCCGACGGGATCACCATTACCGACGACCCGCACCGCCCGCGCGGTCTGCGCTCTCGCCCGTTCGATGGCGAAGGGCTCGGCGTGTCGCCGACCGATCTGGTGCGTGAGGGCGTGCTGCAGACCTGGCTGCTCGAATCGGCGTCGGCGCGGCAATTGGGACTCGAGCCGACCGGTCATGCCGTGCGCGGCGGATCGGGCGCACCGGGGGTCGGCACCAGCAACACCTATCTCGAGCCCGGCACAGCGACCCGCGACGATTTGTTCGCGGGCGTCGCGCGCGGCGTCTATGTCACCGAGCTGATCGGCATGGGCGTCAACGGCGTGACGGGCGATTACAGCCGGGGCGCGGCGGGCTTCCTGATCGAAAATGGCGAGCTGACGCGCCCGGTCGATGAGTTCACCATCGCCGGCAACCTGGCCGACATGTTCCTCAATCTGACCGCCGCAAACGACTTGGAATTCCGCTACGCGACCAACGTACCGACGCTGCGGATCGACGGGATGACCATCGCGGGTGGCTGATCTCCGCACCCAGCCAAAACCAGGTGCTCCGGCGAAGGCCGGAGCGTTGGCAGTTTCGCGATGCAGCTCCAACGCTCCGGCCTTCGCTGGAGTGCGACTGAGTTGATGGCGACCCTAGCCGACCAGGTCACCGCCATCGCTGCGGAAGCGGGCGCCTATGCGCTCGGGCTGTGGCGGACCGATTACGAGCGCTGGGAAAAGGCGCCGGGCAATCCGGTGTGCGAGGTGGACCTGGCGGTCAACACGATGCTGCGCGAGCGGCTGACCGCGCTGCTGCCCGATGCCGGCTGGCTGTCGGAGGAGACCGCCGACGACGCGGTGCGGCTCAACCGCCGCCGCGTCTGGGTGGTCGATCCGATCGACGGCACGCGCGATTACATCCGCGACCGCGACGGCTGGGCGGTGTCGATCGCGCTGGTCGACGGCGAGCAGCCGGTGATCGGCGTGCTCGACGCGCCGGTGCGCAAGCAGGTGTGGCGCGCGGAAGCCGGCAAGGGCGCGACGCTCAACGGCCGGCCTATCGCGCATAGCGGCCGCACGATCTTCACCGGTTCGCGCACGCCGACGGACAGCCTGCCCAAGGTCGACGCCGACCTGGTCGCGGTCGCCAAGCCCAATTCGATCGCGCTGCGCATCGCGATGGTCGCGGCGGGCGAGGCCGATCTGCTCGCGACGATCCGCTGGGGCCACGAATGGGACGTCGCCGCCGCCGTCCTGATCGCGCGCGAAGCGGGGTGCGAGGTGACCGACGCGCTGGGGCGCAAACTGCGGTTCAACACGCCCCGCGCGGAAGCGTTCGGCGTGCTGGCTGTCGCGCCCGCGATCCAGCTCGCCGCGCTGGCGCGGTTGCATGATCGGGCAGTGGAGGCGTTGGGAAAGCCGCGGTAGGGTGCGCTGCTCACGAAATGGCCGACACCCAAAATATAGACTGGCGACCGCGTCTCGTTAGAGTGCTATGATTCTTGGTATTTCACCAGCATAAGCGCCAGGGGGTGGCAGATGCGGTTTGCAAATAAGAAGCTCACGATGCTGTCCGCATGCCTGGCACTGCTTCCGGTTAAGGTCGTAGCGGCGGATGATTGGATCAAACTGGCAGAAAGCGACAATGGAACTTGGGAAGGCAGGAGGGGATCCGCTCACTTCTCCAAAAACAACTCGGGGGAGGAAGTTGTCGTCGCCTCCGGTCGTATGACCGATTTGAGAACAAAGCAAATTTATTTCGAGCAATGGTATGTCCGGGTGTCAGCCTGCCGGAATGGCTCAGGCAAACTTGTTACCGCGGACATCTCAGGTAATTTTAAGTGGGACACCGACTTCGTGCTGAACGGAGGCAACATCGCTAGCTCCTTAGCGGACATGCTTTGCAGCTTTGTGCAAGAACGCGATGGCAAGGGTCTTTCAAGCTAAACAGCTAAACCCCCGCCGTATCCCCCTGATACTTGATCTCGAGATACCGCCCGCGCGTCGACAGCGCGTCAAGGTCGCCCTGCGCCAATTGCCCGGCCATCTCGTCGATCTGGCCGCCGATCACCTTCAGCCCGTCGACCAGTTGCTGGTCGGGCGTCTTGCCGTTGCGCTCGACGCCGCGCAGGGCGCTGGGCACGCGTTCGTAACCCTTGATGAATTCGGGGAGCTGCTCCCCCACCAGCTTGCGGATTTCGGCGGCGGCGGGGGCGTCGTCGTCGAGCGTCGCGAGCTGCGGCGACAGCGCGTTGAGCTTCACACCGATCGCATCGACGACGCTGATCGCCGGCGCGGGCAGCATCGGGCGCTGCGCGTCGAGCCAGCGGCCGGTCTGCGACGGCAGCGCCTTGAGGTCGGTCTGGCGCAGTTTCTCGTAGGTCACCCGCCGGCTGGTCGGGGTCGCGAGTAGCACCGCAGTCGCGACCAGCATCGCGACGATCATCAGGAAGAAGCCCATGATCCCGATCGGCCCGAACACCAGCCCGATCGTGAACGCCACGCCGATGATCGCGAGGTCGGCGATCGCGACGCGCGTCAGCCGCTTGCCGACATCGCTCTCGCGCTGCTGGCGGCGCGGGCCAACGGCATAGTTCATCGAGGTGCGGTCGAGCGCCTCGCGCGCTTTCGCGATCACCTCGTCGGTCGACGAACTCACGGGACTACACCGCCTCCAGCTTGAACGTGTCCACCTGCGGCCCTTCCAGCGCGGCCTGCGCCTGGCCTTCGGCTCGGGCGATATAGCCCTTCGACTTCTCGACCTCCGACGACAGCGTCGTCACCGTGGTCTTCATGCTGTCGAGCGCCTTCATCTTGAAGTCGTCGATCGCATCCATCGTGTCGTAGATGTTCTGGAACGCGCGCTGCAGCACCTCGACCGGGATGGTCGAGGCGGCTGCCTGTTCATGGATCTGCGCGGTCTGCGACTTCAAGAGCTTGCCGGTCGAATCGATGATGTTCGCGGTCGTCGTGTTGAGCTGCGTGATCTGCTCCAACACCAGCTTCTGGTTGGTCAGCGCCTGCGCCACCGTCACCGCCGTGCGGAGCGCCGCGACCGTGGTGGTCGAGGCGCGGTCGACGCCCTTCACCAGCTCGACATTGTTCTTCTTGACCAGGTCGAGCGCCAGATAGCCCTGCACCGTCACCGCCATCTGCGTCAGCAGATCCTGCGTGCGCTGGCGAGCGTAGAACAGCGCCGTCTCGCGCAGCGCCTTGGCCTTGGCCGGGTCGGTCGCGTCGAGGTCGTTGGCCTTGTTCTCCAGCTTTTCGTCCATCACCTTCGACAGGTGGATCATCTGCTCGAGCCGACCCATCGATGTCCACAGGTTCGACCGTTCGGTGTCGATCGCGGCGTTATCCATGAGGAGCTCATCCTTGCCCGAGGCAAGGCTCTTCAGGATCGCGGAGATGTGGTTCTGCGACGATTTGTACTGGTCGAAATAGCCGGTGATCCGGGTCCCGAAAACCTTGTCGAGGAACCCGCGCCCACCGCCGAAGAACTTGCCGTTGTTCGCCGGATCGAGCTTCTCGATCGTCAGGCGCAACTGGACGAGGTCGGCGCCGACGCCCTGATCCTTGTCCATCGCGCGGACCGGGCGGTCGAGGAAGCGGTTCGACTGGTTCGCCGCCTCGCGGATTTCCTTCTGGCCCATGCTGGTGATGGCGTCGACGCGCTTGCCGAACTCGGGGCTGTCGACGTCCTGCGCGACGAGATCGTCGATGAACGCATCGACTCGCGCCTCCAACTCGCTCTTCTTGGTGTCGTCGACCGGCACCAGCCCCGCCGCCTTGGTCGCGGCGACCACGGGCACGGGATCGGGCGGGGTCAGCACCAGATCGGGTTCGGCGGTCGTCGTTTCGGTCGGCGTGCTAGCCATCGAGTCCTCCTGAGCGTGTCCCCATCATATCGGGCGCGACGCATGCGGCACAAGTGTATTGCAAATGTAACACGCTAATAACGGATGACAAGGTTCAGGCGTTGCGCGCCGCGCGGAGCGCCCGGCCCCACCAATCGAGTTCGCCGAACAACGCCGCGAGCCGCCGGTTTTCTGCTTCGCCCGCAGTGAACCGGTCGCCGTCGCGCATCTGGTGCGCGCCCTGCAAATGCACCGCGCTGCTGAGCGGCGCCATCGCCAGCGCCGCGGTCACCTCGCGGAGTTGCTCGACCGACCGCGATCCGCCCATCCCGCCGTGCGCGACGAACGCGACCGGCTTCCTAGCCCATTCCGCCGCGACGGTGTCGATCGCGTTCTTCAACACCGCGCTCATACCGTGATTATATTCCGGCGCGATCAGGATATAGCCGTCCATCGGGCCGATCACCGCCGCCCATTCGCGCTGCTTCTCGCCGGTATATTTGCCCGTCGCGGGCGGATTGGGTTCGGCGAACATGGGTAATTGCCACTCCGCGAGGTCGAGCAGTTTGGCGTCGAACTCGACCAGCGCGTCGATCTGTTCCTTCACCCAGTTGGCGATCGGCAGCGAGATACGCCCTTCACGGACGCTGCCGACGATGATCCCTATCTTGAGCGCTTCGGCCATGCCTTCGAATTCCTCGCGTGTCGTCGTCCCGATCAAGCCCTAGCCGCACCGCACAAAACGCGCTACAGGCGCCGCCGAACCGCCCGCCGGGCGCTCCAATCAGGATATAGTATGAATCTCCGCAACGTGGCGATCATCGCCCACGTCGATCACGGCAAGACCACGCTCGTCGACCAGCTTTTCCGCCAATCGGGCACATTCCGCGACAATCAGCGCGTCGAGGAACGCGCGATGGATTCGAACGACCTGGAAAAGGAACGCGGGATCACGATCCTCGCCAAGCCGACCTCGATCGAGTGGGAAGGCACGCGGATCAACATCGTCGATACGCCGGGCCACGCCGACTTCGGCGGCGAGGTGGAACGCATCCTGTCGATGGTCGACGGCGTCGTCCTGCTGGTCGATTCGTCGGAGGGCGCGATGCCGCAGACCAAGTTCGTGACCGGCAAGGCGCTGGCGCTGGGTCTCCGCCCGATCGTCGTCGTCAACAAGATCGACCGCCCGGACGAACGCATCCAGGAAGTGCTGGACGAAGTGTTCGACCTGTTCGTGTCGCTCGATGCGACCGACGAGCAGCTCGATTTCCCCGTGCTCTACGCCTCCGGCCGCAACGGCTACGCCAACGAAGACCCGTCGTTGCGCGAAGGGACGCTGACGCCGCTGTTCCGGAAGATCGTCGACCACGTGCCCCCGCCCAGTCTGGACGAGTACGCGCCCTTCACCTTCCTGGTGACGCTGCTCGACCGCGACAATTTCCTCGGCCGTGTGCTGACCGGCCGCGTCCAGTCGGGCGTCGTGAAGGTCAACCAGCCGATCCATGCGTTGAACGACGACGGCAAGATCATCGAGACCGGCCGCGCTTCGAAGCTGATGTCGTTCCGTGGCCTTGAGCGCGTCCCCGTCGAGGAAGCGCGCGCGGGTGACATCATCAGCCTCGCCGGCCTGACGGTCGCGACCGTGGCCGACACCATCGCCGATCCGACCGTGACCGAGGCGATCCACGCGCAGAAGATCGATCCGCCCACGCTGTCGATGCGCTTCGCCGTCAACGACAGCCCGATGGCGGGCCGCGAAGGCAGCAAGGTCACGTCGCGCATGATCCGCGACCGGCTGGAGCGCGAGGCCGAATCGAACGTCGCGATCAAGGTGACCGAAAGCGCCGACAAGGACAGTTTCGAAGTCGCCGGTCGCGGCGAACTCCAGCTCGGCGTGCTGATCGAGACGATGCGCCGCGAAGGCTTCGAACTCGGCATCAGCCGCCCGCGCGTGCTGTTCCGCGAGGACGAGAACGGCAACAAGACCGAACCGTACGAAACCGTCGTGATCGACGTGGACGACGAATATTCGGGCACGGTCGTCGACAAGATGAACCAGCGCAAGGGTGAGATGACCGACATGCGCCCCTCGGGCGGCGGCAAGACGCGCATTACCTTCTCCGCCCCATCGCGCGGCCTGATCGGTTATCACGGCGAGTTTCTGTCGGATACGCGCGGCACCGGGATCATGAACCGGCTGTTCGAGAAATATGGCCCCCACAAGGGCCAGATCGAAGGCCGAAAGAACGGCGTGCTGATCTCGAATGGTTCTGGCGAAGCGAACAGCTACGCGCTCGGCCCGCTCGAGGATCGCGGCATCCTGTTCGTCGGGCATGGCGAAGCGCTCTACGAGGGCATGATCATCGGCGAGAACGCCAAGACGGAAGACCTAGAGGTCAATCCGATGAAGGCGAAGCAGCTGACCAACTTCCGCGCCTCGGGCGGCAAGGACGATGCGGTGCGCCTGTCGCCGCCGAAGAAAATGACGCTGGAACAGGCGATCGCGTACATCGACGACGACGAGATGGTCGAAGTGACGCCGAGCAAGATCCGGCTGCGCAAGCGTTTCCTCGATCCGCACGAGCGCAAGCGGGCGAGCCGGGCAAAGCAAGCCGCTTGATGCAAAAGGGGGCGCCGGAGATGATCCGGCGCCCCCTTTGTTCGATTGTCGGAAGATCGATCGGCGCAGGCGCTCCGGGAGCGTCCGTTCTTCAGACGGCGGCGCGGTTCCATGGCAGGCGCTGGAGCAACAGCGCCAAGCCGCACCAGCCGCTGATCCCGGCAAAGGCAAGCATACCCCCGAATAGCGCGGCGAGGTAGAAACCGAGCGCAAAACCAGCCAGCCCGGCCAGCGTGCAGGCAAGGACCAACAGACCGACGATCATCTGCACCTGACGGAAGATCGAGACGCGCGGCGTCCGACCACCGGCCACGGGCAGCCCGGCGGCGGCCCAAGCCTCTATCCCGCCTTCCATGTTCCGCACCCGCCCGGCAAGCGCCGCGGGCGCGGCAACGCATGCCTGCCCGCCCCGCGCGCCCTTCTGGCACTGAAAGATCACCGTCATGTCGTTGCCGAGCGGCATCCGGTCGAGCAGCGCGGGCGCCTGCGCCAGCGGCATCGATGCGGCATAAGGAATGTGGCCAGCACTGAACTCGTCGGGCTCGCGCACATCGATCAGGACGGCCCTACCCGCCGCCAGCAACTGTTCGGCCTCCATAGGCATGATGGGGTTCACGACGTTCATTCGTCTTCCTTCCTGCAGAAATGGCGGCGCAGCGTCGTCATCATCTCGGCGACGGCAGGGTGGACGATCGTGTAGTGCAGCGTGCGATGGTCGCGCCGCGCGGCGACGATCGCTTCGTCCTTCAGCTTGTTCAGATGCTGCGACATCGACGTCGGCGCGATGCCGGTCGCGGCGATCAACTGGCCGACGCTGCGTTCGCCTGCGGCCAGCTCGCACAGGATCATCAGCCGGTGCGGATTGGCGAGACCGGACAGGAACGCGGCCGCATTTTCGGCATGCGGCGCCATCTCATCGCGCAGGTTGACAGAAAGCGGGCTTGTTTTCATATCGTGAATATATAAATTCATACGAACATAAATCAATAGGAGTTTGACCATGGCCAAGGATTATCGAGCGATCACCCAGGACATCGGCGCCTATACCGCGCAGTTGCGCAAGCTGGCGCCCGAGACGATGCAGGGTTTCCACGCCATATCGAAGGCGGCGAGCGCGGACGGCGCGGTCGATGCGAAGACCAAGGAACTGATCGCATTGGCGATCGGCGTCACCCAGCATTGCGATGGATGCATCGGCTTTCATGCAAAGGCGCTGGTCGGCATGGGGGCAACGCGCGACGAGGTCGGCGAAGTTATGGCGATGTGCGTCTATATGGGCGGCGGGCCGGCGCTGATGTACGCGGCCGACGCCCTGCGCGCCTATGACCAGTTTGCCGATGGCGCACGCCAGGCGGCCTGAACGGGCGGTCCGGCGGGTGCTCCGGGAAACCCGTGCACCACCCGCCCGATCAGGCTGACGGATTAGGCTAGCGCCGGTTCGCGATACCGCTCACCCACGTCGCGTCGGCTGAGGTTGGGGCCCAGCGCGGCGCGCGCAGTCTGCATCTTCTCCCAATGCGCCACTTCGGCATCGGGCAGCGGCGGGATCGTCACGGTTTCGCGCTTGTCGAACCCTGCGAGCGCAGCATCGACCAGATCGTCCACGCCCATTACCATCTCCGCCGGGAAAGCGTCGATGTCCTTGCCCGACCGTTCCCAGATCTCGGTGCGCGTCGCGCCGGGTAGCACGGCCTGCACATACAGCCCCTTGCCGGCGAACTGATGCGCCAGGCTCTGCGTCAGGTTTAGGATATAGGCCTTGGACCCCGAATAGACTCCGTCGAACGTCTCCGGCGCCAGCGCGAGCACCGAGGCGAGATTGACGATCGAACCGCTTCCACGTGCTACGAACGCCTTGCCGGCCGCGGCCGCCAGCAGTGTCGGGGCGGTGATGTTGAGCGCGATCAGCCGCTCGGCCTCGATCGGATCGACGGTCAACAAATTGCCGGTCATCGACATGCCGGCATTGTTGACGAACAGCGTGACCGTCGGATCGCTGACCAACCGATCGGCAACGGTAGCGAGGCCGGCCTTCTCGATCAAATCGGCGCGCAGCACCTCTACCGTACGGCCCGTTTCGGCGCGCAGCCGCTCCGCTAGCTTTTCCATTCGGGCCTCGTCGCGCGCGACTAGGATCAGGTCATAACCGCGCCGGGCCAGCCGGTCGGCATAGACCGCCCCGATACCGGTGGATGCGCCGGTCACCAGCGCGGTTTCATTGTTCACTTGGGTCATCGCCAATCTCCTTCATGCCCGGCGAGTCGCCGAGTGACTTGCATAATGATATGAACGTGACTATCATTATGCAATGGACTTCGAAAAATTGTCGTCGGGCACCTGCCCCGTGGGTCGTGCGTTGGCCCATGTCGGCGATACGTGGAGCGTGCTGATCCTGCGCGACGTCACGTTCGGGATGCGCCGGTTCGACCAGTTGCAGAAGAATTTGGGTATTGCGCCCAACATTCTGACGCGCCGACTCGCCGCGCTGACAGCGGCGGGCGTGCTCGAACGGCGGCGCTATTCGGAGCGGCCGCCACGAGACGAATATGTGCTGACCGAAAGCGGGCGCGATTTCCTGCCGGTACTGCATGTGCTGGGCGCGTGGGCGCGCAAGCACCATGGCGAGGGGGCGCTGAGCGCACTGATCGATACCGCGACGGGGGACGCCGTCGACGCCGTGGTGGTCGATGGCCGCACCGGCCGCACTCTGGCTGAACTGGATCTCTCGCTGGTTCCCCCGCCCGCGATGTCCCTCAGCGATTCTGAAACAGCAGCCACACCTTAGCCCGTCCCGTCGGATGCGGCGTACCGTCGAGCCGCTGCGCCTTCAGGATCGTGACCGGTCGGGTCAGGATCTGGCCCTTCATCGCGCCCTCGCCGCCCGGATTGGTCGGCATCGCCAGGATGCGCTTGACCACGTCCATCCCGCCGACGACGCGGCCGAACACGGCGTAGCCCGGCGATCCCGGACGCGCATCCATGTTGGGCGACGCGCCGACTATCAGTGAGAAATTCGCGGTACCCGTGTTCGCGCCCTCGTAGCGCGCCATCGAAATCGCGCCGTCGATGTGGCGCAGGCCCGTCTTACTGGTCGGCTCCAGCGCGACCGGTTCAAGCCGCCGCCGGGCATCGGTGTCGATCCCACCCTGAACGAAGCCAAGCTGTGGTGCGCCCTTGCGTCGCGAAGCGCGGTAGAAGGTCGTCCCGTCGAGCCGCCCGTCATCGACATAGGCCAGGAAATTGCGCGCGGTAAGCGGCGCATGCTTCACGTCGATCGCCAGCGTGATCACGCCGGCTTGCGTGGTCAGCTTCACGCGGACGATCGGCGGTTCGGTAGTCGCCGGCCGCGCGCCGAGCAGCAGGAACGCCAATAGCCCGACAAATATCCGCATCCCTATCTCCAGCCCGCGCATCGCACTCGTTGCGAAACGCCACGCCCCCGCCTCGTTCAACTGGCGGCGGAGATCAAGCCGGGAAAGGCGGGTGACGACGCCGTCGCAATTACAGGGGGATCACGGCGCCGTCGGTACGTTCAACGCTCCTGCGGCGCAGACCCTTCGCCGGTCTGCAACCACCGTCCGCGACGCCGCATCCGCCATTCGCGAAGCTGCTCGCGCCGCGCCGCGCGCTGGTCCGGGGTCATCGCTTGCCAGCGTTGGCGCCGTTCGATGCGCTGGTCGGGCGTGAGTGATCGGCCCGGCGGCGGCGGCGTGGCGAGCGGCGCGGCGGGCGCAACGAGGGACGGCTTGTCATCGGCCGCGGCGATGTTGCGCGCCTCCAGCCGCTGCTCGAATCGCTTCGCCATCTGCGGATGGCGAGCGAGGAAATCGGCGCGGACCTTCGCCACCGCGATCTTGCGTTCGGCGGGAGGCAGCGCCTTGATCCGCCGCCACTCGGCGAGCGCCGCCCGGCGCTGGGCCGGCGGCAACCCGCGCAGCCTCTCGGCGATCGCGCGCTGCATCAGCGTCGGGCGCACCGGCAGGCCGGCGGCGATCCGCGCGGCGCGACGCTCCCGCCACACCTCCTGGGGCGTCGGAGTCGGCTCGGGCAGCGGTACGGGCGCAGGCGTGATGGCGGCCAGCGAAACCGCCTCGCCCGGCGCAACGCGCGGCTTTTCGGCGCGGACGACATGTTTGGGCTTGGGTGCAGGCGCTTCGGCGACGCGCGTGATGCCGGGGATGCGGATCGGCAATTTGTCGAGCAAACCGGTGGCCGCCGCCGTCGCGGTGGCGATGACCAGTGCGCCCGCCCCCAACAAGATTCGCCCGCGCCGCCGCCAGCCCCCGCGTGAACCGCGCCGCGGCGGGGGAACCGCAACATTCGCCGCAGCGACGATGTCGCGCGCCAGACCGCCGCGCATCGCCGGCACGGTCGCGCGGTCGAGCAGCGCGCGTTCGGCCGACGTGAAGTCGCTCATGCTGCGTCCCCCGCCAACGTCGTGAGTCCGCGTTCGGCGAGCGCCGCCCGCATCGCGCCCCGCGCCCGCAACAACAGAGATTCGAACGCCTTCAGCTTCATCTCCAGCACCTCGGCCGCCACAGCATTGGGCAGCTCCTCGTAATAGGTCAGCACGATCGCGGCGCGGTGCCGCTCGGTCAGGTCGCCGAGCGCGGCCAGCGCCGCTAAGCGCATCTGTTCAGCCGCCATCGCCTCGTCGGCGCCCGGCGTATCGTCGGCTCGCTCCGGCACTTCCGCGTCGCTCGAAAAGCGCCGCCGCCGCAGCCGATCGAGGCAAAGATTGACCGCGACCCGCGTCAGCCACGCCGCGATCCCCGACTGCCCGCTGCTCCAGCGATCGGCGGTGGACCACAACCGGAGCAACGCTTCCTGCGCGACGTCCTCCGCCTCGGTGCCGTCACCCAGCATCCGATACGCGACCCGGTGCAACATGCCGACCTGCGCCTCGACCACGCGCGAAAAGGCCAAGGCGTCGCGACCGGCGATGCGCGCCATCACCGCATCGTCGCCCTCCACCGCCACGGTCTCCCGCGCGGCCGCTTCTTGCGCCATCAACACGCCGTCACATCTACTCCGGGCAGATTAACGCAGTAAGTCGCGATACCCTTCGCGGGTGAGGCATGCGCCTGTTTTGGGGCCGGTTCAAATCCAGGAAGCTTGTCAAATCACTTCCTGCCAGCGCTCAATGATGTCTGACCAGAACGGAACATGGCGCGCGGTACCAATCGAATCCCACCCCGTCGTACCTTCGCGCGCAAAATAGTCTTCGAGATCGATCCCATAATAGATTGTATCGAAACCATGCATCGAAATGACGGGATTACCCGGTTTGCGTCCTTCGCTTTCGGGCAGGAAACGATGCCCAAGAATTGGGATGAGCTTCGGCGCGTCGTCCAGGGCTTTTCTCAATACTGCTAGGCGGTCATCGATGTGGCGAGGTTCGTCGCCCCAATCAGGCCACCACGCCCCATGCTCTATATCGAATGAGAGCAGATCAAACGGCCATGCGAGCATTTCACGAACGTTGTCGTTCTCCGTCGACCAATCGCATGCACCTTGTCCCACCAACCGCCTCTCGCGCAGCAGTGCAGTCAGATCGTCGGGGAAGATCAGCTCATACCGTGCCTGAGCATCATCTAGCTGGTCCTGAGTGTATCCCTCACCCCATTCCACCCGCCATCTCCATCAACACCTTCCACTCATCCTCGCGCACCGGCGTCACCGACAGGCGCGACTGACGCAGCACTTCGATCTTCGCGAGCCGGGGTTCGGCCTTCATCTCGGCGAGCGTAACATGGTGCTTGAGCGGCGCGACCGGCTTGACCTGGACGCTAGCCCAATTGCCCTTCTCGCCATCGGGCCGCCACGTCCGCGTGATCTCCATCACGCCCGCACACGCTTTCTCGGTGTTGGAATGATAAAGGATCGCGCGATCGCCGACCTGCATCTCCTTCAGGAAATTGCGCGCAGTATAGTTGCGAATGCCGTCCCATTCGGTCTGGCCATCCTTCACCAGATTGTCCCAGCCATACACTTCCGGCTCCGACCGCAAGAACCAATAGGCCATCCATGTTTCCCTATCTAAACCGTAACTGAACGCGCATCTCAGCGGTCGTTCAGACCGACTCGCGTAACAGGATGCAACAGGCTCGGACAGTTCCGCGTTGACGGACAATGCGCAAAGCGAGCTGTTTGAAGAAGGAGTTCGAGATGAACAGGATCATGACCAAGGCGGTGTTGGGCTCGACCCTCGCCGCGACCGCGCTGACCGTGGCGGCTCCCGCCGAGGCGCAGCGCTATCGCCGTTATCGTGATGACGACACCGGCACCGCAATCGTCGCTGGTGTCGCTGGCCTTGCCATCGGCGCGGCTATCGCGTCGAGCGCCAACAATCGCGACCGCTATTATCGCGACGATTACTATTACAACGATAATTACCGCTACAACGACTACAACTACCCGCGATACAACAATTATTATTATCGCGAGCGCTATGTGGAGCGTTGCCGCGTGGAGCGCCGTTTTGACCCCTATTACGGCCGCAGCTACCGGGTTCGTGTCTGCTACTAAACGGGCGAGCGGATTAGCGTGAGTTGATCCGCATCCCTCCACGTCCGGCGGCATAGCGACTCATCAACGCGGCGCGGAGGGCGACTTCCGCGCCGTTCGCTTGCCTGGACCCTTATTTCTTGCAGGCCTGCTCAAACCCCAGCATCATCGTCGCGGATATATCGAGCGCGATCTCCGCGGCGCCCGGCCCTTCGGCGACCGGGGTCGCCTTGCCGATCGTCTTGGCGACGTCCTTGATGTCGCTACACCATTTCTTCTGGCCACGTCGGCTCATCGTGTAGAGCCACAAATCCTTGCTGACCTGACACACCCGGATCAACGATTGCCCCCAATACGGGAATTGGAAACCCTGGCCGATGACGGTACCGGTGACGCCGGAGCAAGCCGCCTTCATCTGGCTTGAATCGGTCTGTTTGAGCGCGGCATCGATCGCCGTCGCGCGCTCAGCCCACGCTTTCCAGCCTTCTTCCTTGCTTTTCGCTTCCGCGGCGGTCGCCGTCACCAGCCCCACAATCGCGATCAGTCCCTTAGTCGCGAAAGATACTTTGTGCATGTCCCACCCCGTCGTGATTTATCGGCTCACCCTGTCGGCGGCCGGGCATCGATTGGATAGGACAAATCAGACCGCCGCCGATCGGGCAGTATTTGCATTTTGCCACGCCGCGCGGCACAGCGCCGCACCATGACCCAGCCTAGCGACACCCCGCCCGACCGTCTGTCGACCAACCCGCGCAGCCCCCATTTCGACCAGCCCAAGCTCGAACGCGGCATCGGCATCCGCTTCAAGGGCGTCGAGCGTCGCGACGTCGAGGAATATTGCATTTCCGAAGGCTGGATCCGCGTCGCTTTGGGCAAGAAGGTCGACCGCCACGGCAACCCCCTGACGCTCAAGCTCAGCGGCGAGGTCGAGGCCTGGTTCGAGAACGAAGCGGCGGAGGACGCGGACTGAGCGTCCGCCCGCGCGTATCGAATTGGGCGCGGCGGACGACGCATCGGCCGTCGTTCAGGGATCGGTGGCGCTGGTGTCACCAACGCCAACCGGATCGTATTGTTGAAACGGCACTGATTGTTTCCTACAACACATGCACAATGCTAGGCTGGCACCGTCTCCTTGCCGGGCCGCGCTATTTACCTCAATCCGTATCTCTCCGGGGCCATTCCCGCTCCGCCGTGGAAAGCACGCCAGTGTGACCCCAGTTTGACCTTTGGCGCTTTCGGATGCTGACATTGTGCGATCCCCGGCTTTCCGCTAAGGGCGCCCATCCCGAATTTCCCACGATTTACCCAGAGGCTTGTTTGGCAAAAGAAGAACTTCTCGAAATGCGCGGCCAGGTGGTGGAGTTGCTACCCAACGCCATGTTCCGCGTCCGGCTGGAAAACGACCATGAAATCCTCGGTCACACCGCCGGCAAGATGCGCAAGAACCGCATCCGCGTGCTGGTCGGCGACGAAGTGCTCGTCGAACTCACGCCTTACGACCTGACCAAGGGCCGCATCACCTATCGCTTCATGCCGGGCCGCGACGGGCCGAGGCCGCAGTAACGATGCCCTCAGGCGCATCGACGCCTGCGCCCAAGCTCGTCCTGGCCTCCACGTCCCCGCGCCGCCGCGAACTGCTCGCGCGGATCGGGATCGAGCCGGTCCGCCTCGCGGCTCCCGATATCGACGAGACACCGCTCACGGGTGAGGCACCACGCGCTTATGTCGCCCGTCTGGCCGAGGGCAAGGCGCTGGCCGTTCCGCGCGCCGCCAACGAGATCGTGCTGGCCGGCGACACGACCGTCGCGGTCGGACGCCGCATTCTGGAAAAGCCGGTGGACGAAGCCGATTTGCGGTGGATGCTCGGCTTGCTCTCCGGCCGGCGGCACCACGTTTTTTCGGGCGTGTGCGTCGTCGGACTCGACGGCCGGGCGAAGGTTCGCGTGATCGATACGATCGTCGGGTTCAAACCGCTCTCCGCAGCGGAGATCGACTGGTACGTCGCGAGCGGCGAAGGCATGGGCAAGGCTGGCGGCTACGCCATCCAGGGCCGTGCAGAAGCGTTCGTGCGCTATCTCGCGGGGAGCCATTCGAACGTCGTCGGGCTGCCGGTGTTCGAGACGCTCGGGCTATTGCGCAGCGCGGGCATGCCGCTTGGCTGAGTGGCTCTACGAGGCCGGCATCGGCGAGGCGCGCGCGGCGCTGGTCGAAGGGGGCAGGATCATTCAGGCGCGGATCGAACGCCCCGGGGCTTTGCGCGTCGGCACGGTGTTCGAGGCGCGGCTGGTCGAACGCGTCGCGCCGGGGCTGTCGCGAGTCGAGGGTGACGCCGGAGCGGCGGTGATCGAACGCGTCCCGCCCGGCGTGACTGAGGGCGCTCGGTTACGGGTCGAAGTCGTGCGCGAGGCGCTACCCGAGCCGGGACGGGTAAAGCTCGCCAGGGTGGTCACAACCGACACTGCGCCGCGCGAAGGCCCGAACCTGCTGGCTCGATGCCGGGCGAGCGGTGAGCCAGTGCGCCTGCTGCGCCCACACGAACCCGACGCGCTGGAGGCGGCGGGCTGGTCGGAAGTGCTCGACGAGGCTCTCTCGGGAGAGATCGCTTTTGCCGGCGGCGCTCTCCGCCTGTCGCCGACCCCCGCCATGACCCTGTTCGACGTCGATGGCCCCGGCGCGGTCTCGCAGCTCGCCGTCACAGCGGGAACTGCAGCGGCCGAGGCGATCGTCCGCCACGGCATCGGCGGGTCGATCGGCATCGATTTTCCGACCGTCACCGGCAAGGCCGAGCGCCAGGCGGTGGCGGAAGCGATCGACGCTGCGCTCCCGCAACCGTTCGAACGCACCGCCCTCAACGGCTTCGGCTTCCTCCAGATCGTCCGTCCACGTCCCCGCGCCTCGCTACCCGAGCTTCTCCGCGCCGATCGCGTCGCCCTGGAAGCGCTGGCACTGCTCCGCCAGATCGAACGGACACCGCCGCCGGTCCCGCCCGTGCATCGCGCACCGTCCCCCATCGTCGCCTGGCTAGCCGCCCGGCCCGAACTAACGACCGCATTGTCGCGCAGCGTCGGCGTGCCCATCTCGTTCGCATGAACAAACAGACCTGCCCGATGTGCGGCCAGCCGACCGATCCGGCGCACAAGCCATTCTGCAGCGGCCGCTGTCACGACCGCGACCTGCTCAACTGGCTCGGCGACGGCTATGCTATTCCCGGGACGCCTGCCGATCCGGAAGCCCTAGACATGCCCGAAACCCGCGACTAAGAGGCCCGCTCTTTCGCGTGTGACGCGACATGCCCAGGTAGCTCAGTTGGTAGAGCATGCGACTGAAAATCGCAGTGTCGGCGGTTCGATCCCGTCCCTGGGCACCACTTTCCATCGACACTCATGGTCCTTTTAGCGTCGCGTCCGAGGGAGCCCATGGCTCCCAAGATACGTACCGCGGCTATGAAACGAAAACCGGGGACACCGGCCGCACCGCGCGCCGTTTCCGGAAGCCGTCGAAATAGTCGCTGTTTTCTCGCACAATTTGCAAAGGATTGACGGTTCGCTCGAAACTGACGCCGGCAAGCCCGTCGTTGCGCCACATCACGCGCCCGCCAATGATCAGCGACCTGGCGATAAGTTGGATCTTCGCGCCCACCATCGGCAGAAACCTGCCCTTGATCAACGCACCGTGCGCCGAAATGTCGCCGACGATGACTCCTCGTGGCAGACCGTCGGCCCGTAGCGTCGCGTTGAACTCGGTGGCGAAACGGACGTCTCGGCGAAGATCAGTTTTGGAAACGCGCGTTGCGTGGGCCATTTTTCCCTCTCCTTTCAAATGCTAAACAGCGTCGCGGGGAGAAGGTTCACCCAAAAGATGGTCAATGAAAGATGAACGATACGGGTGCTCGTTCGATCGGATAGGCGGCTGACCGATAGCCCGGACAGCCATCAGTCATCCTAGCCGCGCATCGTCTCAGCGACGCCGAACCCGCGCGCGAACCGCCTTTCCTCGATCCGGCGCGCATTGAGCGCGGTCGCCAGCGCGCGCAATCCGGCCTCGACATCGTGGCGGCGGCCGCACAAGAACATGTCTACCGCCGCATATCTGCGCTCCGGCCAGCTATGGATCGAGATATGCGATTCCGCCAGCAATGCGACGCCGGTCACACCGTGCCCTTCACCGAAGCCGTGAACGTACAGGTTGAGTAGGGTCGCCCCCGCCACCGCAACGCTGCCACGCAACGCCGCCTCGATCCGCGCTTCGTCGGCGAGGTGATCGCACTCGAACAAATCGGCGAGGAGGTGCGTGCCGGTGAAGTCCACAAACCCTACTACGACAGCGCTGACGAATGCGGAATAGCGAGATGCGCCATCGCGTCCTCCGCCGCGCGCGTGCCGCGATAGTGCGCCTCCTCGAACAACGAGAGACCGCTGAGGTCGGAATGCGCGAAGAACAACGGCGGTTGTGGCTTGGCCGCGGCCTGGCGTGCGCCGCTCCAGAAAAAGCCCGGCGTCGGGCGAATCATCGCATGACCCCAGCGCCACACGTCGATCCTCCGAATCGCGCCTTTCAAATCGGGGTTGGTCTCCAGCAAATCATCGCGAACCATCCCTTGCCAATACTCAAGCGGTTGCTTTAGCATTTCGCGCCGCGCGTCGCCGGGCGCCATGTCCGACAGCGGCAGATACCAGCTAAGCACCGTCGCCTGCGGCACGCGGTCGAGCGCCTGGTGCGTATCGACGACGTAGCCCAGCGAGCGGCTAGTCCACGACACATTGTCCCACGCGCGCTCGAAACCGGGCCCGGCGGGTGGGCGATCTACGGTTACCGCAGCAACGATCCAGGGGGCGTAGTCGAACTCCTTGGTGTCTATCCCGCCCGGCACGATCCGCGCAGTAACGAAATGCGGCGCCGCGAGGATCGCCGCTTCCGCCTCAATCGCAACGCCCTTGCCGGTCGCAACGTCGAGGCAGTCGATCCGCACCCCCTGCCCACTCGGCGCGACGCGATGGACGATCCGGCCGCAGATCAGGTTCGCCTTCAGTCGCGCCGCCATGCGGCCGACGAGATACCCATTGCCCTCCGGCCAAGTCAGTACCGCGTCCGGATCGGCATTGGCCGCGTGCCCGCGGCGGCTGGCGAAATAATGGATGCCAGCCCAGGCCGAGACCTGATCCGGCTCGGTGCCGTAATCGTCGCGGCAGGCGTAGCGAACGTGCCCTCGCAGGATCGGCGAGGTCCAGCCTTTCTGGTCGAGCCATTGGGTAAAGCTGATCGTGTCGAGCGCGAGCAGATCGGGCTCACGCGAACTTAGCTCCATCGGGATCGCGAAGGCGGGGCTGCCACTCGAATCGCGGCGCTCGCTATACGCCTTCATCGCGGCGAAGAACGCTTTCAAGTCGGCGGCGTCCTTGTCGGTCAGCCCTTTTTGCGGGACCAGCCCCTCCTGCCATTTGCCGAGATACAGCAGCCGCTCGTCCGGATCGGCAACGATCTGGTACGGGTCGTAGACGGGCTTGCCATCCTGCCACCCGGTCAGGATGCCGAGTTGTTCGAGCAGGTGAATGACACCCTTCGCCTCGGCGTTCGGCAGCGGCAGATAGTGTGCGCCGAGCGGATAGGCGGACACCGCATTCTTGCCCGAGCGCGCATTGCCGCCGGTTCGATCCTCGAGCTCGAACAGGCGGAAATCGCTGACCCCGGCGTCGGCCAGCGCCCATGCCGCCGACAGCCCGGCGACCCCACCCCCGATGATCGCGATCCGAGTCTTCTCGACCCTCTCGGCGGCCGGAAAGGTGCCGCCGCGCAGCTTATGCCCGCGGGCGAAATCGGCCCCACCGAGCGTGCCCGGGATCGCCTCGTCGCCCGGCATCAACGCCGCCGCACCCACACCGACTACCGCCGCGCCGGCTACCGATCCCGCGATCAGGGTGCGGCGCGAAACTGGCATGTCAGCTCTCGTAGACCGCCCACTCGGCCTCGAACTCACGCACCAGCGCCTGGTTGTCGAGCCGGTTCACCGGCGTCGGCCGCCGCGCCATGTCGGGCGGGAAGAAGAAGGCGAGGCTGTCGGCGTTGGGGGTCAGGAACTTGAGCCCCGCGGGCAACCGGCCCGGCTGACCGATCGGACGGTTGGAGGCGAGCACGAAGCCCCATTCGCCGAAGCTGGGGACATAAACGTGATAGCCCCGGGTAGTCAGCCCTGCGGCCTCCAGCGTGGTCGACACGGTCCAGTACGCGTTGGGCGCGACGAGCGGCGACGTGCTCTGCACGCTCAGCACCGCGCCGGGGTTCAGCGCGCGGGCAAGCTCGCGATAGAAGCTGACGGTATAGAGCTTGCCGATCGCGAAATTGGTGGGGTCGGGGAAATCGACCAGCACGGCATCGAAGCCCTTCTGGTTCGTGCGCAGCCAGCTGAATGCGTCGGCAGTAATGACGTGCACCTTCGGCGACCGCAGCGAGCCTTTGTTGAGCGCGAGCAGCATCGCGCTCTTCGAGAAAAGCTGCGTCATCGCGGGGTCGAGGTCGACCAGCGTCACCGACCGCACGCTGGGATATTTGAGGATTTCGCGCACCGCGAGGCCATCACCGCCGCCCAGCACCAACACGTCGCGGGGATTGGCGACGCGGCTCAGCACGGGATGCACCAGCGCCTCGTGATAACGATATTCGTCGCGCGACGAGAATTGCAGGTTGCCGTTGAGGAACAGCCGCAGGTCGCCGCCGCGCTTCGTGATGACGATCCGCTGATAGGGCGTCGCGTCGGCATAGATTATCGGGTCGCCATAAGCCGCGACCTCGGCGGTGCGCTCGATCCGTTCGGACGCGAAGAAGCCGGCGATCAGCGCGACCGCGACGAGGATCGCCACGGCCAGTTCGACCGTCAGTCGCCGCCGTTCGGGCAGCGCCAGGATCACCGCAATCGCTACGGCGACATTGGCCAGACCGAACACGAACCCGGTGCGGATCAGCCCGAGATGCGGCACCAGCAGCAGCGGGAACAGCAGCGACGCCGCGAGCGCACCGATATAGTCGAACGTCAGCACCTTGGAGACGAGATCGCCGAACTCGAGTCGATCCTTGAGGATGCGCATGAGGAGCGGGATTTCGAGACCCACCAACCCGCCGATTGCGAACACCAGACCATACAGCGGCAAGCGGAAATCCTGCACGCGGTCGAAAATCAGAAACAATAGCGCCGCCGAGCATCCGCCGATCGCGGCGATCAGCACCTCAACCCGTACGAACACCGCGAGCTCTGCCTTCTTCACGTAGCGCGAGCACCACGACCCCACGCCCATCGCGAACAGATAGGTGCCGATGATGGTGGAGAATTGGGTGACGCTGTCGCCGAGGAGATAGCTGGCCAGCGTGCCGGCGAGAAGTTCGTAGATCAGCCCGCACGTCGCGACGACGAACGCCGAGACGAGCAGCAACCCACCTATTCTGGAAGGGCGGGCCGTTCCGCCCTTCAGGTCATCAGCCATGAATGGCGGAGGCGATGATCAGCGCCATCGAAATCGCGATCGCGCCGCAAAAGATCGCCAGCGCGACGTTCTTTTCGCGACAGATCTCGCCCCACATGTCGACCGGCGTGATCTTGTCCCACAACCAGAACCCGCCGAGCAGGATGATCAGTCCGATGAACGTGTAGAGCAGGGTCGTGACGAGTATCGGTATCGAGATCATGGGTCCCTCCTTTGCTTATTTGTGGGTGGGGCCGTAGCCGCCGAAGAATATCGGCCCGCGCGCGCCGCCGCTGGCGAACGGCGAATAGCCGTCGCGGATCGCGAAGACGGATAGCCCTACGACGCCGAGGCAGAACAGGCCGTAGATCAGGGCATGGCGAGTCATCAGTCGTCGCTCCCGCTGTCATCGTCATCGCTGCCGCCGCTGGACAGGACGGCCTTGCGGCGCTTCTCGAAGCCCAGGTGGCGGAACAGTACGATGATCGGCCAGATCAGGATCACCAGAAACCCGAGCAGGATGTTGCCGCCGAAAACGCCGCCGCGATCGACCGTTACCGTCACCGGCACCGTCGCGCCCTCGGTGGAGCTGCCGCCCCAGCCGCCGTCGGCGAAGCCGTGCCCGCCCATCAGGCTCGTGTCGGTCACCGGCGCGCTTGAGCTCGACCCCGCACCGTTCCATTTGTGCGCGGACAGCGTAACGACAAGGTCGTAACGCCCGCCGGGAACGCTCGACAGGTCGGTCGTCGGGCGCCGATCGCCTTCCGACCAGGCGCCGTCGCTGTCGGTGCCCGAATAGAATTCCGCGGTGCCGTAGCTATCGACGCTGTCCTGCGTCTTCTGGTCGGTCAGCGAATAGTCGAGATCGACCCAGCTATTGTCGAGACTCGATGCCTCGGCGTCGATCTCGACCCGGCTCCGGCCCGGCGGCAAATCGAGGTTTTTTATCACGACCGTCTTTTCGGGGCCGTCGAGCACCGCATCTGTCGTCGTACTGGCCAGGCGCTGCTGGCTGCCCGCCATACCTGAGACGACGAACAAGGTGACCGCGGCAATGATGCCGATCACCCAGGCTTCCAACAGTTGCGAATTGAACGGCGATCGCTCGTGCGGCGCGGGATGGCTGTATTCCCTGCGCCGCTTTGGCGCGGCGAATGCGGCTTCCGCTTCGCCCCAGTCGAGCATGTCCAGCCGGGTCCAGGTCCGCTCGCCCTCATAATCCTCGCACGCGAGCATGGTGCCCCGCGTTACATAGTCGGTTTCCTGAACCGTCTCGCCGACCGCCGCGCGCCAATAGAATTCGCCGACGACGAACGTGGTGCGCACCGGATAGGGATCACCAAAACGCGAGAAATTCTGCCCGTCGGCCTGTAGCCCCAGACCCCAGTTCGACGTCGGCAACCTAGTCAGTAGCTGGCCGAGGTTGAAGCGCCGCCCGTCGTCGACCAGAAAAGCGTAACCCTCATACGGGTTGAACAGCAGGTATTCGGCCCAGACCACATCGTCGTCGGTCCGCTCCTGATAGCCGACTACCTCCCAGGTCTTGCCCTTCAGAACCCCGCGCGTGCCCAACGGGATTTCCGGCGTCTTGAGCGCCTGATCCGCCTTCGCGATGACTTGAAGGTCCGGGCTGGTCGCATCGAGCGTCGATCCGCAATGGCTGCAGATTACGCTGACCGTCGTGCCCGCGACGCGAATGTCGACCGTGCCGCCGCAATTCGGGCAATTGACCGGCTTGACCGTCGAGGGCGGCGGACCCGGTGGCGCGGGCGGCGCGAGGAGCGTGTCGTCGCTCATGCCGAATAGCTCGGCATCGGCCAACCCTCGAACTCGCGCAATCCGGTCGCGGCAATGTCGGCCAGCGAGACATATTGCCCGGCGTAGACCTCGACCTCTTCGTCCCCGGCCCGCTGGATGCTCGCGCAATGCTCGTCGGCAGACATCAGGTCGACGCTCATCGCTGTCAGACCGAGCGAGTTGAACGGCAGCTCGCCCTCGCTCGCGACGCACGACACGCGCTTCACGTCGCTGGCCCAATATTCGACATTGTCGATCACCGCCCGGGTGCCCGGCATGACGCTGAACCCGGATTGCAGCAGCTTAACGACGTCCGACACGACGTGCGACAGATCAACCTGGCGCAACAGCATATGGCGCCCCATCGATTCGCCCAGCCAGGCGGTCGAGCCGTCGTCGAAATAGGCGAGCCATTCGTTCCACGCACCGTCGGCATAGCGCCAGCGGACGCGGCCGATCAGTTCGAAGCTGCGTGCTCCCAACCGTCCGCGGACCCCGAGCCGGAGCGGGCTGACATCGTCGGGCACATCGGCGACCTTGCCCATAGCCTCCAGATTGCCGCCGGTGCGCAACACCGAGCTGTGGCAATAGTCACACACCTTCACCGGCAGGTCGGCCGACCGGAACGCGATCGGCGCGCCGCAATTGGGACAGGAGGCGCGGAGCATTGTCGCTTAGATCTTGGCGAGCAGCTCGGCCTTCTTGGCGTCGAATTCTTCCTGACTGAGCGCGCCGATCGTCACTAACTTGTGGAGCTTCTCGATCTGTTCGTATGGATCGGACGCCGGTGCACCACCGCCGCCGTTCCCGCCGAGTACACCCGCCATCTGCTGGCCCATCGCCAGCCCGGCCGCCGCAGTCGCGCCGATCCCGGCCATCCCGCCTTCATTGGCCGCGGCGGTCTTGATCGAATCCGCCGCCTGGAACTTGGCATATTGGTCGAGATTGCCGACGACGCGTGCTTGGCTGCCCTTGTCGAGATATTCCTGCACGTTGTCGGGCAACGACACGCTCTCGACGAAGAAGGTGCGACACGACAGGCCCCATTCCATGAAGGCAGCGTCGACCGACGCCTTCAGTTTCTCCGACAGCGCCTGCTGGTTCGCCGCGAGGTCGAGGAACGCGATGTCGCTGCCGCCCAGAGCCGTCGCGATCGCCTGATTGATCACCGCGCGCAGCTGCTGGTCGAGATCGGCGGTCGTCAGCCGGTCCAGCGAGCCCATCATCTTGGTGCCGAACACCGCGACATCCTCGACCCGGAACGAATAAGTACCGAACGCGCGGATGCGGATCGCGCCGAATTCCTTGTCGCGGACCGTGATCGGCTGCGGCGTGCCCCATTTGAGGCCCGCCTGCTCGCGCAGCGAGAAGAAATAGACGTCGGCCTTGAACGGCGACTGGAACCCCTTGTCCCAGTTCATGATCGCGGTCAGCAGCGGCAGGTTCTGCGTGGTCAGCGTGTGTTGCCCTGCCTTGAACGCGTCGGCGAGCTGGCCCTCGTTATAGAACATCGCGACCTGGCCTTCGCGCACGGTCAGCTGGCCGCCATTCTGGATCTCGCGGTCCTGCATCGGGTAGCGGATCGCCAGCACGCCCGGCTCGTCCACCCAATCGATGACATCGACGAACTGCTTCTTGAGGAAATCACCCAGACCCATTGCATCCTCCACTTCGAAGGTCGGCACTGTAACGTCCGTTGGATCGCGCGAGTAGTGGTATTCGCGCGCCTAACCGCAGGCGCGGGCGCGGGCGGTCAGGAACGCGGCCTCGCGCGCGTTGCGGGTCAGACTGGCGGCCGCTTCGAATTCGATCCGCGCCTCGGCGAAGCGACTGGCGCGGAACAGGAAATCGCCCCGCGCGGCCGGATATGGCGCGTAATTGCCAAGTACTTCACCGGGAATCGCGTCGATCAGCGCGAGGCCCGCCTCGGGACCGAACGCCATCGAATGGGCGATGGCGCGATTAAGGTCGATCACCGGCGATGGCGTCACAACGCGCAGTCGGTCGTAGAGCGCGGCGATACAAGGCCAGTTCGTATCTTCTGCGCGGCGCGCCCGGGCATGACAGGCGGCTAGCGCAGCTTGCAGCACATAGGGTCCATCCGCGCCGCCGAGCGCCTCCGCCCGGGCCAGCGCATCGAGGCCACGGCGGATCAACAGCCGGTCCCAGCGCGTGCGATTCTGCTCCGTTAGCGGAACGAACGATCCGTCTGGCCTGGTGCGCGCGGCGAGGCGCGAGGCCTGGATTTCCATCAGGGCCAGGAGGCCCAGCACCTCGGCATCGTGGGGCAGCAAAACCGCGAGGATGCGACCGAGCCGCTGCCCCTCGAAACACAGGTCCGGCCGGACCAGATCGTCGCCCGCGGTCGCGGCATAGCCTTCGTTAAATATGAGGTAGATCACCTCGAGCACCGACGGGAGCCGTTCGGCCCGCTCCGCCCCGCGCGGCACGGCGAAGGTCAGCCCGGCCCGGGCGATCGCCTTCTTCGCGCGGACGATGCGCTGCGCGATGGTCGGCTCGCTCGACAGGAAGGCGCGGGCGATCTCTTCGGTCGTCAGCCCGCCGACCACCCGCAGCGTCAGCGCCGCGCGCGCATCGGGCGACAGCATCGGATGGCACGCCGCGAAGATCAGACCGAGGAGTTCGTCGCCGAGATCGTCGTCCAGCGCCGCGTTGGCGCGATCCTCGCCGTCGAACGCCTCATCGGCCGTCCACGCAATCTCGTAATGCTTGCGCGCCAGCGTCGTGTCGCGGCGGAGCAAATCGACCGCACGGCGTTTCGCCACTGCCATCAGCCACGCGCCGGGATTGGCCGGCACACCCGTTTTCGGCCAATCGGCGAGCGCCGCAACCAGCGCGTCCTGCGCCAGTTCCTCCGCCCGGTCGATGTCGCGCACCATCCGGGCGAGGCCGCCGATCAGCCTCGCCCGCTCAATGCGAAAAGTCGCCTCGATCGCCTGATGCGTCTCACCCGCAGTCATGCCACTTTGTCAGCGAGCTGCACCGACGACGCAAGCACGCTGGCGCACTCATACGGCGCAACATTCCCCGTTACGGGAGGATCGATGAAGCGAACTAGGCGACGCCCAGCTTGCCGCGATCGCCGTCGCGGCGGCCCATCTCCAGCTCTTCCGGGGTGACGAAATCCGCCAGATCCTTCACCTCGTAGAACGGCCGGATTTCCATCGTGCCCGGCAGCATTGGGCTGCGCTTCGCCCAGGCGATCGCTTCGTCCATGTCCTCCACTTCCCAGATCGAAAAGCCCGCGACCATTTCGCGCGCTTCGGCGAAGGGGCCGTCGATCACGGTGCGATTGCCGCCTTCGGTCACGACGCGCTTCGATTCGGCGCTGGGTTTGAGCCCCGCGGCCGCGATGAACACGCCTGCCTGGACCAGCTCCTCGGTAAAGCGGTCCATCGCCGCGAATGCCTCGACCATTTCGGGTGTCGGTTCCATGATCTCGCCGCTGCCTTCGGGCATCTTCGCGAACACCATCACGCGCATTGTCTATCTCCTTCAATCGAGCCGCCCGTCATTGGCGTCTCATCGGGACGACGAACGAGCGTGGCGCGAATCGACACGGTCAGGGAAATTTTATGCCCGGCGCTATTCTCCCGGCCGGTAACGGCGCTCGACATGCCCCGCGAGCTGATCGGGATAGAAATAGACCGGGCGCAGTTTGCCCGACGCATAGCGCTCGATCTGGTCCGTGAAATGCTTCGATCGCACATCGCCGCTCTGACCGCCGACCATCACCGCCATCGCCCTCACGCGCGGGCCGAATTCCACGACCGCGACGAAGCTGTCGCCGCCGCTGCCGTACCAGCGGCGCGTGCCGGGATAGGGTTTGGCGCCGAACGAGGCGAGGCTGCCCCAGATCGCCGATGTGAACGGCACAGCGACGCTTGGACCGGCATCGTCGAAGCGCGGTGCGTCGATCGCGTCGTCCAGGCGCTGGAACCGGTTGATCTCACCCCAGGGCACGCGCCAGTCGCCGAACTCACGCGTCAACCGCGCGACCGCCATGTCGAGCGCGGCGATCAATTCGCGTGGCGTCGCCCTTTGCAAATGCTGCCAGACCGGCAAGCCTGCTTCCTCATAATTCGCCGCCGGCATCCGCAGCAGCGCATCCCCCCAGAAAGCCGCGAGCGCGGTCTCCTTCGAATCCGCGCTCCAGCGGCAGTCCCAGCTTCGCAATGCCGCAACGGGTGCGGCCAGCCGCACACGGGCCGGATCGCCGACGGGGAGCGCGTCGAACGCGGCGGAGAGGCGTGGGATGAGAAGGGCAAAAGCGGGAAGATGTGGGTCGTATGCTGCGGTACGCAGCCCCTCCAACGTCCAACCCGTGCTGCCGGCCAGCAGCGCATCGGCGTGCGTCCCGCGAAAATTGGGGCCGACCTGATCCATGTATTTCGGATAGCTCGCCGCCTTCGGGCTGTCCGCCCCCGCAGCCTGCCACGGCCAGTCGTTGGTGTTGCGCACCCAGCCGACCATCGGGTCGAGAACGCTGGGCAAGCTGACGAGCGAATGCAGCCCTTTCCAGTCCGTCGCGGGGTCCGACCCATCGACCGGCTTCGTATAGTCGAACCGCCCGTCGCGCACCGGCATGAACTGCGGCATCAGGAAGGCGATCTCGCCCTTGCTGTCGGCGAACAGCGTGTCGTTCGACGAATTGGACTTGCGCTCGGCGACCGCGAGGTAGCTTTTGATATCGGTTGCCTTGGTGCGCAGGAAGCTTTGTTCGAGGGCGGGGACGGGCTTCCACATGAGGGCGGTCGCGATCCACTTGCCATCGCGCGCTGCCGTGATCGGCCCGTGATGCGACCGCCAAGTGGAAAAGGTCCGCGAACCCATCGACCCATCGGGCTTGCGATAGGTGATCGTCACCGGTCGGATGTCGAACGCGCGTTCGCCCTTTCCGTAGCGATACAACGCCAGCATGCCGGACTTTGACGACACCGTTTCCGCAAACTCATCGACATTGTCGACCGTGGACGAGGTGTGCATCCACCCCGCCTTCGCGTTGAATCCCTGATAGACGAAGAACTGCCCCCAGGTGCTTGCGCCATATGCGTTCAACCCCTCGCCGCTCGTCACTTGCGCTTCGGAGCGGAAATAGAAGCTGGTGTGCGGGTTGATGAGGAGCAGCGCGTGGCCGTCCTTCGTCAGCTTCGGCGCGATCGCGATGCCGTTCGATCCGGTCGGCTCGCGTGGCCCCATCTCCATCGCGGTCTTTGGCGTCGGCTTGCCGTAGAAGGTCTTCAACTCGCTTAGCGAAATCCGCTCGATGTCGCCGCCGATGCTGCCTTCGGTGAAGCTCAGTGCCATCCAAGGCTCGAACCGGGTCAGCACCTTCGGCTTCACCTCGGGATGCGTCGCCAGATAGAAATTGAGCCCGTCCGCCCAGGCGTCCATCAGCTTCTTTAGCCACGCCGGACTCGCCGCATATTGCCGCTGCAATTCGGCCGGATCGACGAACAGCCGCTGGCGCAAATCGGCCCAGACCGCGTCCTCCCCTGCCCCCGGCGCCTCCGCCGTCCGGCCGAGCGCGGTCAGATAATTGGCCTCGATCCGCGAAAAGTCGTCTTCAGCCTGAGCATAGATCATCCCGAACACCGCGTCGGCGTCAGTCTTTCCGGTGATGTGCGGGATACCCCAATCGTCGCGGACGATCGTCACGTTCGCCGCCTCGGCGCGCCATCGCGTCATCTCGGGATCGGGCGAGGATGGCGCCATCGCGCCAAGCGCGAGGGCTAGGATCGGCAGACGGGCGAGGCTAGGCATGCGGAGAGCGTAATACGCCAACGGGGAGATGACCATGCGCTTGCCAGCCTTGCTATCGGCGATCCTGGTTGGTGGACCAGCGGCAGAGGCGCGGTCGTGACGGCCCGATGAGCATACCGGCAACACCCCGCACGCGCGACAACGCGCTCGATGCCCTGCGCGGCATCGCGATCGTCGGCATGGTGCTTGCCAATCTGCAAGGATCGGAAAGGGACGCTTTTCCCTGGATCGCCCATGCGGCGTGGAATGGACTGACCGTCGCCGACCTCGTCTTTCCGATGTTCCTGCTCGCGGTCGGGATGTCGCTACCGCTGGCGCAAGACGGGCGCGAGCCGCAAGTCGGGGTCGGGCGGATCGTGCGGCGCGCGCTGCTGTTGTGGCTGATCGGGTTCGGTATCAGCCTGATCGCCCACCCGAGCATCTATCGCGAGGACATGCGCTTTACGGGCGTGCTCCAGCGGATCGGGATCGTCTATCTGGTCTGTGCGCTGACGGTGCGGTCGACCAGGACGTGGCGGGCGCCGGCGATCGCTGCGTTCGCATTCCTGATCCTGCACGGCGTCTTGCTCTATCTGCCCGCTCCCGGCGAGGCCGTTGCCAGCATGGAACCAGGCCGGGGCATGTCGGCATGGATCGACCGCGCGATCCTGGGCGGCACACGAATGTATGGCGGGACGTTCGATCCCGAAGGGCCGCTCAGCACCCTGTCGTCGATCGCCACCGCGATGATCGGGGTGGCGATGCAGCGGCTAGCAATGCGGGCGAATCGGCCGCTCGTCACGTGGAGCGCCGGGGCAATATTGGCGGCCATACTCGGCGGCCTCGCCTGCGCGTGGTGGCCGGTCAACAAGACGCTGTGGACGCCGAGCTTCGCGCTGGTCAACGCCGCGATCGGGCTGGCGCTGCTCGCAGCGCTCAAGGCGGCATGGCCGCGGATCGCCCCCTGGCCGCCGGTCAGACGGCTCGCGACGCTCGGGGGAGCCGCGCTTACGCTTTTCGTCGTGCACGATTTCGTCGCGATCGCGCTCGGCTGGCGGTTCGGCGCGTGGAAGCTCGGCGCTCAAGTGTATCGGGACATCTTGGGGACCGGGATACCGCCGGGCTGTGCATCGATGCTTTACGCGGTGCTTGCCGGCGGGCTCTCCATAACGATCACATTGCGGCTGATTCGGCGCGGCTGGACCCTACGCGTCTGACGTCGCGGCGCTCCCCGGCGGGGGCAAAAGCCGGTTTACGCAACCTTTACCACGTTGGGTGCAGAAGGATCGCCGTGACTGGGCGAGTGATGCCCCGTGAGGATTGGTGCATGGATACGCAGCGTGGCTTTGACGAAGACCGGGACGACGCCGACCAGTTGACCGGCGGCGCACACGACTCGGGGGTCGACGAACCCACGCCAGCGGTGATCGGCACCGACGAGCGCCGCATGCATGTGCGCGCCTATAACCATTGGGTTTCGCTGCTGCGCGGCCGCGCCTATCCATCGATCGAGGATCTCGACCCCGCCAATATCGCCGATTTCGGCCCGCATTCGGTGCTGCTCGATTTCTCGCGCGGGATCGAGGATCCCAAGATTGCTTATCTCGGCGCGGCGCTGCGTGAAGAGACGGGCCACGACAAGTCGATCACGCATATTTCTCAGGTGCCGAGCCGCTCGCTGCTGTCGCGCCTCACCGACCATTATCTGCAGATCATCGCCAACCGCGCACCGATCGGCTTCGAGGCCGAGTTCATGGGCTTGCGCGGACACAACACGATGTATCGCGGCATCCTGATGCCGTTCTCGTCGAACGACGACACGATCGATTTCATCTACGGCGTGATCAACTGGAAGGAAATGGTCGACGCCGAGACCCAGGCCAGCCTGGATGCCGAAGTCGATGCCGCGCTGCGCACTGCGCCCGCCCGGCACGCGACGGCGCCCGTCTGGGCTGACGGCCCGGCGGCGGACGTCGCTGTCGAAGTCGAGGCCGAAGGCTCGGAAGAAGAAGCCGACGATCTGCCCGGCAAGCTGCATCTGGCGCGCGAAAGCGCGGCCGCAGCCACCAGCGCCGACACGCGCAGCCGCGCCGCGCTCTACCGCGCACTCGGCCGCGCCCATGATTTCGGGCTCGCCGCCGATGAGGATGGCGAGACCTATCGCGAATTGCTCGAAGATGCCGGCGTCACGGTGCAGGACCGCGCGCCGATGACGGCGGTCGCCAAGCTGGTGTTTGGCGCCGGTTACGACAAAGCGCGCCTGACCGAATTCGCCGCCGTGCTCAGCCATGCGCGCCGCCACGCCATTCCTGCGGGCGAGCTGACCAACGTGCTCGAAACCGTCGAGGGCGGCATCAAGGCCGTCGTCGCCGCCGAACGCGCCGCGCGCAACCCGGCCAAGGCCGAGGCGCGTGACCCGCTGGCCGACATCGCCGAACGGCTGGTGCTGGCAAGCGTCGAATTCGCGACGGGGCTGGAGGCGGGCGACCTCGTCGTCCTGCTCGGCCGCGCAACCGGCGACGGGATGGTCGATATCGTCGCGTCGGTGGCCAATGACCGGGGCCTTGCGGCGCGCACCCTTAAAGCCGCCAAGTAACATCTGAAACTATCCTTGAGCCTTGCGCGCAGTCAGCGCATAGGGCGCTGATGCCAAAAACCACGTTGAAATCGCTGTCGGACGCGCTCGCGGATCGACTGGTGAAGGGTGCGCTTCCGGGCGAGTTGCAGGGCTTCGGCAAAGCCGAACGTGCGGAGGCCGCCGCCTTCGTCGCAACTGCCGCCTATAACCGGCCGCCCGGCGAGCCGACGATGGTGATCGAGCCGATCGCGGCCAACGATCCCAACCGCCGGATGCGCGTCGCGATCGTCAACGACGACATGCCCTTCCTGGTCGATTCGATCGCGGCGACGATCGCGAGCCATGACATCGCGGTCGACCGAATCATCCATCCCGTCATCCCGGTCAGCCGCGATCCGCATGGCGGGCTGATGGGCGTCGGCGAGGGTTCGCCCGAGTCGATGATCTATATCGAGATGGAGCGCGCCGACGCCCGCGAGCGCCGGAGCCTTCTCACCACGCTCGAAACCAACCTGAAGGACGTCCGCGCCGCGGTGACGGACTGGGTCGCACTGCAGGATGCGATGGCGAAAGATGCCAGGACGCTGACCGGCGAAGGCGCGGCGCTGCTCGACTGGTTCCTCGATCGCCATTTCACCCTGCTCGGCCACGCGAAATATGGCCGCGATGCCGGCGCAAAATCGCCGCTCGGCATTTGCCGCAACAAGCATGACGTGCCGATCCTGGCCGAAGCATCGCGTGCGTTGGCAGTTAAATGGTTCGAAGCGGGCAATGAGGGTCCGCTGCTGCTCAAGTCGAATCTGATCTCGGGCGTGCATCGGCACATCCCGCTCGACTTGGTCGTGGTGCCGATCCGCGATGGCGGCAAGATCGCGGGCCTGTCTATCCATGCCGGTCTGTGGACCTCGTCGGCGCTTAACAGCCCGCCGGACGATATTCCGCTGCTCCGCATGCGCCTTTCAGACCTGCAGAAGAAATTCGGCTTCGATCCGAAGGGCCACGCGGGCAAGGCGCTGGAACACGCGCTGACCACTCTGCCTCACGACTTGCTGATCGCATTCACACCGCAAGCGCTCGAAGACGTCGCGCTGACCGCGATGAGCCTCGCCGATCGACCGCGACCCAAGCTGGTGCTCGCGAAATCGATCCTGGGCCGACACCTGTTCGCTTTCGTTTGGCTGCCCCGCGACGAACTGACCACGGCGCGACGCATCGCGATCGGTGAGATGCTGAGCGGAGCGGCGAGCGGCCCGCTGCTCAACTGGGCGGTGGCGATGGACGACGTGATAGCGCTGATCCGCTACACGATCGACCTGCGCGATGGCGGCGAGATGCCCGACGAAGCGGCGCTCGACGTGCGCCTCGCACGGATGATGCGCGGCTGGGCGCCGGGGGTCGAGGCGGCGCTGAGCGACGCCGACCCGGCACGTTCGACGCGGCTCGCATTGCGCTGGGCGAATTGCTTCCCGCAAAGCTATCGCACGGTTAACACCCCTGATGAGGCGGCGCGCGACATCCTGAGCCTCGCCACGCTCGAAAATCCGGACGAACGCGCGGTTCGGCTGTATCGCGACGACAATGGGCAGGCGCGGCTCAACCTGTATCGCCTGGGTGGAGCGATCGCGCTGTCGGACGCGGTGCCAGTACTGGAGAATTTCGGCTTCCGCGTGATCGAGGAAGTACCGACCGCGCTGACGGACGACAATCAAGGTTTCATCCACGAATTCCTGATCGAAGCGACCGGCGGCAGCGCCAGCGTGTTCGACGGCGACACCACCGTGCTGGAAACCGCCATCGCGCAAGTGCTGGAAGGCACGGCGGAGAATGACGCGTTCAATCGCCTGATCGTCGATCTCAACATGGCGCCCAAGTCGGCGGTACTTTTCCGCGCTTGGTTCCGGTATTTGCGCCAGGGCGGCCTGACCTATGGCCTGACCACGGTGGTCGATGCGCTGCGCCGCGCGCCCGACGTGGCGCTGGCGCTGATCGATCGCTTCCTTGCCGCGCACGCGCCCGACGGTGCGCGCGAAGAGGGCGTGGCGCTGGCCGACAAGGCGATCGCCAAGGGCCTCGACCAAGTGTCGGCGATCGACGACGACCGCATCCTGCGCTCCATCAAGGGCGTCGTGGCGGCGACGTTGCGGACCAACGCCTTCACTCCGGCCGCCGACGAAGCGCTGGCGTTCAAGCTCGACAGCCACAAGGTGCCTGGCCTCCCCGCGCCGCTGCCCTGGCGCGAGATCTGGGTCTATTCGCCACGTGTCGAGGGCATCCACCTGCGCGCTGGCCCCGTGGCGCGCGGCGGGCTTCGCTGGTCCGACCGGCGCGACGACTTCCGCACCGAAATCCTCGGCCTGATGAAGGCACAGCGCGTCAAGAATGCCGTCATCGTGCCCACCGGCGCGAAGGGCGGTTTCTATCCCAAGCAGCTTCCCAACCCCGCCACCGACCGCGACGCATGGCTGGCCGAGGGGACCGAAAGCTACCGCATCTTCATCCGCACCCTGCTGTCGGTCACCGACAATATTGTCGAGGGCAAGGTCGTACACCCGGCGGGGGTCGCGATCCATGACGGCGAAGACCCCTATTTCGTCGTCGCCGCCGACAAGGGCACGGCGACGTTCAGCGATGTCGCGAACGAAATCGCGGTGTCGCGCGGCTTCTGGCTGGGCGACGCGTTCGCCTCCGGCGGGTCGCAGGGTTACGATCACAAGGCGATGGGCATCACCGCAAAGGGCGCGTGGGTATCGGTCCAGCGTCATTTCGCCGAACGCGGGATCGACGTGCAGACCGACACGATCCGCGTCGTCGGGTGCGGCGACATGTCGGGCGACGTGTTCGGCAACGGCATGCTGTTGTCGCAGACGCTCAAGATCGTCGCCGCGTTCGATCATCGCCATATCTTCCTCGACCCCGATCCCGATCCCGCGGCAAGCTGGGCGGAACGCGCGCGGATGTTCGCGCTGCCGCGGTCGAGCTGGGCCGACTACAATCCTTCGCTGATCTCGAAGGGCGGCGGGGTGTTCCCCCGCACCGCCAAGACGGTGCCGCTGACGAAGGAAGTGAAGGCCGCGCTCGGCATCGCCGCCGACGAGCTCGAACCGACGGCGTTGATCTCCGCCATCCTCAAGAGCCCGGTCGATCTGATCTGGTTCGGTGGCATCGGCACCTATGTGAAGGCGGCAAGCGAGAACAACATCCAGGTCGGCGATCCGGCCAACGACCGCCTTCGCGTCGACGCGGAGGATCTCCGCGCGACCGCGATCGGTGAGGGCGCGAACCTCGGCGTGACGCAGGCCGGGCGCATCGCCTTTGCGAGCGCGGGCGGGCGCATCAACACCGACTTCATCGACAATTCGGCCGGCGTCGATTGTTCGGACAATGAGGTCAACATCAAGATCGCGCTCAACCGCGAGATGATCGAGGGGCGCATCAAGTTCGACGCGCGCAACACCTTGCTCGCGTCGATGACCGACGACGTCGCTCACCTCGTTCTCGAGGACAATCGCCTCCAGACGCTCGGCCTGTCGATCATGGAACAGGACGGCGCGCAGGCGCTGCCGAGCTATGTCCGGCTGATCGAGATTTTCGAGGCCGCCGGCCGCCTCGACCGCGCGGTCGAGGGGCTGGGCGACAACGGTACGCTGCTGCGGCGCGAGGCCGAGGGGCACGGCCTGACCAGGCCCGAGCTCGCCGTGCTGCTCGCGACCGCCAAGCTCGCGCTGCAGGACGCGATCGAGCATACCGAGCTCGGCCAGGACCCCGAGCTCCGCGCCGACCTCCACGCCGCCTTCCCGCCCGCGATGCGAAAGAAGTTCGCGACCGCGATCGACGAACACCGGCTGCGTAGCGAGATCGTCGCGACCAAGCTCGCCAACCGCATCATCAACCGCCTCGGCGTGCTCCACCCCTTCGAGCTGGCGGAAGAGGAAGGCGCGGCGATGGGTGACATCGCGGCGATGTTCGTCGTGGTCGAACGGCTATTCGGCCTCGACAAGCTGTGGGCGGAGATCGAGACGACCCCGATGCCCGAAGCGGGCCGCCTGGCGCTGTTCGACGAGGTCGCGGTCGCCGTCCGCAGCCAGATCGCCGATCTGCTGCGCGTGACCAAGCCGGGCACGAGCCCCGGCGCAGCGTTGGCGCGACTCGGCAAGGGTGTGGGCGCGCTCGACCGTCAGACCAAGCAATTGCTGCTCGAGGAGGCGTCGACCCAAAGCGCGCGGATCACCGCCAATCTACAGGCGACGGGCGCCCCGGCGGCACTCGCCAAGAAGGTAGTGCGGCTGTTCGAACTCGACGGGGCGGTCGGGCTCGCCGATCTCGGCGCAACGCTCGGCATCGACGAGACCGTGCTGACTCGCGCGTTCACGCATCTGGGACAGGCGCTCGGTCTCGACTGGGCGCAAGCCAACGCGGCACGGATCGTTTCGAGCGACCCGTGGGAGCGTTTGCTGATCGCCGGCCTGGCGCGCGATTTCCAGCAGTTGCGGCTCGAGTTCTTGGCGCGCAGTGCGGGCAAGGACCCCGAGGGCGCAGTCGACGCGTGGCTGGCGGCGAACGCCGGGCGCGTGGCGCAGTTCAAGGGCGTGGTCGATCGCGCCCGTACGGCAGCCGCCCCCAACGCCGCGATGCTCGCGCAGATCGCGGGACAGGCGCGGGTGCTGTTGGGGAGGTAAAAAGGGGCAGGCTCGCGACAGATTGCAATAATTTAGCGCGGCCGCCCCAATTGCTTTTGCGAATCGTTCGCGTTATCGAACGGCCTCGTTCCCAATCTCCGGATTCGCGCTGACTCGATGACCTCCGCTCCCGCCCGTGCGCGGCCCGGCCGCAAGGCGTTCTGGCTGAAGCAGCTCCACACCTGGCACTGGATCAGCTCGGCGGTCAGCCTGATCGGGCTGCTGCTGTTCGCGATCACCGGCTTCACGCTCAACCATGCCGGCGACATCGAAGGCAGCCCGAAGACGGTGCAGAAGGCGGCGACATTGCCCGTGCCTCTGCTCAAGTCGGTCGCGGCTGACGACCAACCCGACAGCAAGAAGCCCCTGCCCGCGCCGGTGGCGGACTGGGTGCGCGCCAATTTTCCGACCCGCGCCGAGGGCGAGGCGGAATGGTCGGCGGACGAAGTGTATCTCGCCCTGCCCCGCCCAGGCGGCGACGGCTGGATCGCGATCGACCGGCACAATGGCGCGGTGACGAGCGAGACGACCGATCGCGGCTGGCTCGCCTATCTCAACGACTTGCACAAGGGCCGCCATACCGGCGCGGTGTGGTCCGCTTTCATCGACGTTTTCGCCTTTGCCTGTCTTGTCTTCGCGCTGACCGGGCTGGTCCTGCTGTGGCTACATTCGCGGCGCCGCAGGCTGACCTGGCCGCTCGTCGCACTCGGTATGGCTATACCCTTCGCGCTCGCCGCGATCTTCATTCACGTCTGAGGAGTATCCCGATGTATCGCTATCGCCTGATCATGACCGGCCTCCCGGCTACCGCGCTGATCGCCGTGCCCGCCGCCGCGCAGACGATGGACGTCCAGGTCACGATTCCGCGCATGTCGACCGCCGAATATCATGCGCCCTATGTCGCCATGTGGATGGACGGCGCGGGTCAGCCGGCACGGACGCTGTCGATCTGGTACGACTACGACAACAAGGAAGCGGGCGGGAAGAAGTGGCTCGCTGAAGTTCGGGGCTGGTGGCGCGCGTCGGGCCGATCGCTGAGCCTGCCCGCCAACGGCGTGTCGGGGGCGACCCGCCCACCGGGGGTGCAGAAGATATCGTTCCCCGCCGCCAAGTTCGCGGGGCTGAAACCCGGCGCTTACAACTTGGTTATCGAGACCGCGCGCGAGGATGGCGGCCGCGAAGCGGTGCGCGTGCCCTTCTCGTGGCCAGCCAAGCCGGGCCAGCGCTTCACCGCCGCCGGCAAGTCTGAGCTCGGCGCCATCTCCGTCACCTTCCGCTGAGGAGCCAGAGCCATGAAGCGATTCCTGACTGCCACCGCTGCCATTGCCCTTGTCGCGATTCCCGCCAGCCTGTCCGCGCACAAGATGTGGTTGCTGCCATCGACCACCGTCGTATCGGGCGATGACGGCTGGGTGACGTTCGACGCCGCCGCGTCGACCGATCCCTTCTATCCCGATCACCAGCCGCTCCGCATCGAACCTGTGGTCACCGCGCCGGACGGCTCGTCCGCCAAGGTCGAGAATTTTACCGTCGGCAAGTTCCGCGCGACCTTCGACCTCCATCTGACTCAGCAGGGCACGTGGAAGCTCGCCATTACCAACGGCGGCGTGATGGGCAGTTGGAAGGTCGACGGCGTCGAGGCGCGGTTGCCGCGCGGGACTACGCCGGACAAAGTCGCGAGCCTGATCCCGGCCAACGCCACCGACGTGAAGCTCGCCGAAGTCGCCAACCGCAACGAAGTGTTCGTGACACTCGGCGCGCCGACTGACGCGGTGCTCAAGCCGACCGGGCAGGGACTGGAGTTCACGCCGGTAACGCATCCCGACGATCTGGTGCTGGGCGAGCCTGCGACGCTCGGCTTCACGCTCGACGGCAAGCCCGCGGCGGGTCTGGCGGTGACGATCGTCCCCGACGGCGCGCGCTATCGTGATGCGGTCGGCGAGATGACGTTGACGACCGACGCCAAGGGCCAGATCAAGGTAAAGTGGCCGCGTCCCGGCAAATACTGGCTCAACGTCACCGCGACCGGCAAGAGCACGGCCGTGCCCAATGCCGACAAGCGCATGGGATACGTCACCACGCTCGAAGTGCTGGGCCGCTGAGCGAGCCGCGCGTCGCCATTCCCGAGATCACGCCGGGCGCGTTCTACCGGCGCGACGCTGGCGCGCGCGTCATGCGGCTGTCGGGCGTGGCGTTGGGGACAAGCTGGTCCGCACTGATCGCCGCTCCCCCTGTGGGGTGCGAAGCGGCGATCGAGGCGACGCTTGCCGCGCAGGCGATAGCGTTGTCGCAATGGGAACCGCGGTCGGCTTTGTCGCGGTTCAACCGTGCGCCGATCGGCGAATGGCAAGCGATCGATGCCGATCTCGCGGCGGTGATCGATGCCGGGCTGGCGATCGGACGCGCGAGCGACGGATCGCTCGACATCGCGATGGGAGAGCTCACGGACCTTTGGGGATTCGGTCCCACAGGACCACGCGATACCGTTCCCGACGATACGGCGATCGCGGCAGCGCTGGCGAAGTCGGGCAGCGGGGCGATCCAGCGAGACGGCAATCGTGCGCGCCGCACAGCCGACGTCGCGCTTGATTTCTCGGGGATTGGCAAAGGCTACGTTGTCGACCGCGTCGCCGATGCACTTGAGGCACTTGGAACGGAAGATTTTCTCATCGAAATCGGCGGCGAATTCGTCGGGCGGGGCATCCGGCCCGACGCGCAGCCCTGGTGGGTCGAACTGGAAGACCCGCCCGGCATCGACTTGGCGCCGTTCCGCATCGCGGCACATGGCGTCGCGATCGCGACATCGGGCGACTATCGCCGTTTCTTCCGCGACGGCGAGAGGCGGCTGGGCCACACGATCGATCCGCGCACCGGCCGTCCCGTAGAAAACGGGATAGTGTCGGTCAGCGTGATCGCGGGCGATTGCATGGCCGCCGATGGCTGGGCGACGGCGCTCACGGTCTTAGGATTGCAGCGCGGCATGGACATATCCGCACGCGAGGGGATTGCGTCACGGATCGTGACGGCGGACGGCGCGGAGGCGCTGTCGCCGGCATTGGAGGTAATGCTTTAGGCCTCGGCCCAGCGCCGCAACAGATTGTGATACGTGCCGGTCAGCCGCACCGCCGCCGGATCGTCCTGCCCCAGCCGCCCTGCCACGTCCTGCACCGCCTGGTCGAGTTCGAACAGGATTCGCCGCGCGCCATCGTCGCGGACCATCGACTGGGTCCAGAAGAAGGAAGCGACGCGGGCGCCGCGCGTTACCGGCTCGACGCGATGCACGCTGGAGGCGGGATAGAGCACCATGTGCCCGGCCGGGAGCTTCACGCGCTGTTCGCCGAACGAATCCTCGATCACCAGTTCGCCGCCGTCATAGCTTTCCGGGTCGGCAAGAAAGAGCGTTGCGGACAAATCGCTGCGGATGCGGAAATCGGACCCACGCCGGATGCGGATCGCGCTGTCGACATGCGCGCCGAACGTGTCGCCACCGGCATAACGGTTGAACAGCGGCGGGTAGACCTTGAGCGGCAACGCGGCGGCAACGAACAATGGGTTGGCCGACAGCGCATCGAGCACCATCGTCCCCGCCTCGCGCGCGGCGGCGGAATCCTCGGGGAGTTGTTCGTTCTTCTTGGCGAGCGCCGATTGGTGCCCCGACGTCGCGTTGCCGTCGATCCAGTCGGCGGCGTCGATCAGCGCGCGGGCCTTCGCGACGCCGGCCGCGTCAAGCAGGTCGGGAATCGCGATCAGCATTGCGCCGCCCCGCGTTCGATCGCCGCCCGACCGCGTGCCCGGAAAGCGGGCAGCGGCGAGGTGTCCAGAAACGATGCGGCCTTTTCGACGAACGCCAGAGTCGCGGTCGCGCCGGCGCGCTCGATCCACGACAACGCTTCCTCGGTGCGCCCCTTGTCGCCCAGCATCCGCGCATGGTTGAAGCAGCCGCGGAAATCGCCGCCCTCGGCCGCCCGCGCGTAGTATTTTGCCGCCTTTGTCATGTCGCGCGACACCACCCATCCATCCTCGTGGAAACTGCCGACGAAGTTCGCCGCCTTGGCCCCGATGAGCCCCGTGCCCATCCGCGCGGCTTTCCGGAACCAAGCGAGCGCCGCCTCCTTATCCTCGGTGATCCCCTGCCCCAGTGCGAGCAGAGTGGCATAGTTGTACATCGCCCAATCGAGTCCCTGCTCCGCCGCGATCCGATAACATTCCGCCGCGCGCGCCTTGTCGACCGCGACACCCCAGCCAAGATCATAACAGCGCCCGACCATGTTGAGCGCCATCAGATGCCCCTGCGCCGCCGCCCGGTTGAACCACGCGAAGCCCGCCTTAGCGTCGGGCGTTACGCCGTTCCCGTCGAGCAGCAACTGGCCATACAGCGCCTGCGCCTCGGCCTCGCCGTCCTCGGCGAGCGCACGAAGGAACGCCGCGCGCTCCCGGGGATCGTTCGGGATGCACGCGGCGGGGTCGGCCAGGAGGGGCTCAGCCATGGTCGTCAGAACTTGAACTCCAGCGTTCCGAACACCGTCCGCCCCGGCGCGATCGACGCATAATGGCTGGCATAGACGTTCGAGAAATAGGCCTTGTCGGTCAGGTTTTGCGCGTTGACGCTAACCGCGACATTGTCGGTCAGGCGATAGCTCGCGCGTGCGTCGAAGCGCCAATAAGCCGGAACCATGCGATAGAGCGTCTTGGTCGCGGCGTTGACCGTCACCACGCCCGCGGCCGTCTGCGTGGCGGTCCGGTTGTCGGCATAACCGCCGAACTGGCGATCTGTGTAGAACGCGCCGCCGCCGATGGTGAAACGCCGGGTCACGTCGAGCGACGTCCAGAGGGTGAACGAATTGCGCGCGACCTGCGGCATCGGTTTGCCGGTGTTGACCGACGGGACCAGCACGGTCTTCGCCGCCGCCGCGCCATTGGCCGCCGCGGTCAGCGCGCTGAATCCGCCGTCGATGATCTTGGCGTCGAGGAAGGTATAGCCGCCAAACACCGTCCAGCCGGGCAGGATCGTGCCGTTTGCGGTAAACTCGACGCCGCGGATGCGCGACTTGCCGAGGAAGGCGACATTGTTGCTGCCGTCTGTGACACGGGCATTGTCGATCTTGGTCTCGAACGCAGCGATGCCGAGCGCGAGCTTGTCGTGCAACAGGCTGGCCTTGGCGCCGACCTCATAGGTCTTCGTCTTCTGCACCTTCAGCGCGTCGAGCAGCGCTAGGTTCGCCGCGGTGGTCGTCGTGGGCAGCGCATTGTCCTCACGACCTTCGCCGAGCAGCGTGTTGGGTGGCGTCGCCGCCGTTGCGTAGCTGGCGTAGATGCTGGTGTCCCTGGTCGGTTTGAACACCAGACCGGCCTGCCAGTTGAACAGCTCGTCGGTACGCGAAAGCTTGACCGTGGTCGTCGCCGCATAAGCCTGGCCAGGCGTGACGGTCGATTTGAAGCGGTCGTAGCGCGCGCCGACGTTCAGGATCAGCTGCGGCAGGAGCGTGATCGAATCGAAGCCGTAGACGCTGATCGTATTGGCGTCGTTCTGCGTTTCCTCTATCGGCAGCGTCTTCACGATCGGCGACAGCGTGGTCGATGTGTCGCTGGCGTAGTTCACCCACGGATCGTTGGGGTTCGGGTTGAACAGGCTGGTGCAATAGTAGCGCGACACCGTCGCCGTGTTGCAGCGCGGGCTGATCGTCGAGCCGTTCGACAGGATTTCGGTGCCCGACGCGTTGAAATAGCCACGTGTGACGAACGTGCCTCGGCGCGCCTTTTCCCACGAAAACTCGGCGCCGACCGCGAAACTGTGCTCGATGCCGCCGGTCTTGACCGTGCCGTAAAGGTCGATCTGGTCGGTCAGGCCCTGCGAATAGCCATAGCGGGTGTTCGACCGGCGCCAGACCTGGCCGGTATTGTAGACGTTGCCGGTGCTGTCATCCGGCAGCAGGAAGATATAGGCCTGATCGCTGTGAGTGAACCGCGCCGTGTTGCGGATCGTGACGTTCGACGTCAGGTCGTGTTCGAACCGCAGTGTCGCCTGGTGGATCTTCGCGTCGCGGAAATCGCGGCTCTTGAGTCCGTAATAGGTGCTGCGATCGACATAACCGGTTGTGCCGTTCGCGAGCGTCACGTTGCCTATCGCGGGCGTGGTGTAGATGTCGCCCGTCCCGGGCGCGTTGGCGATCGTGTAGAGATAGGGCAGCCCGCTGTCGGGAAGCTCATGGCTTTCGAGATAATAATAGCTCGCGGTCAGCCGGGTGGACGTGCCCAGCCCGATCGTCACCGATGGCGCGACGCCCCAGCGGCGGCTGTAGATCGCGTCACGGCCGGCAATGTCCTGATCATGCCACAGCCCCTCGATACGGAACGCGACGGTGGGCAGGATCTGGACGTTCAGGTCGCCGCTGATCCGCTTGTAATCGGCGTTGCCGAAACTGCCGGCGACGCTGCCGAACGTGCCCGCCTTGGGCAGTTTCGAGATGATGTTGATCGTGCCGCCGGCCGAGCCGCGCCCGCCGAGAGTCGAGTCCGAACCGCGCACGATCTGGATCGAATCGACCGCGAAGGTCTCGCGCGTCTGCGACGACAGATCACGCACGCCATCGACATAGATCGAGCCCTGCCCGTCGAAGCCGCGGATGAAGGGGCGGTCGCCGATCGGGTTGCCGCCCTCCGCCGCGCCGAAGGTGATGCCTGGCACGGTGCGCAGCGCATCCTGCAGCGAGTTGGAGCCGGTTTCCTCGATCACCTTGTTGGGAATGAGCACCACCGACTTGGGCGTGTTGACGATCGGCGCGACATCCTTGGGGGTCGGCTGGTCCTTGAGCATTTGATCGGTGACGACGATGTCGTCGCGGCGGCGGTCCTGATCGTTGTCGCCCTCCTTCGCGCGCACGGGATCGGGGCCGTCGGTCGCCAGCGCCGGATGCGTCGCGAAGGCACCGACGCAGGACAATGCCAGGAAAGCAGGCTTTGCAACGCGGTGGGCGGCGGTGGTGCGAGTCATTCTTGTCTCCCTTGTCGGGAGATCCGCTATTGAGAGTCGTTCGCAGAGTCAACGCTATTGCGAGTAATTTTCATCTTGCGAAACCACACGCCTTGCATCCGCGAGCGCCCAAGCCCGCAAGGCGCTGGCGAGGTTCGGGGGATTTTTGGCATCGATGCGGAGCGCGTCGATCTCCGCAACCAGCGCGCTGAGCGGCAGTCCGCGTAACCGTGACGCTTCTTCCAGCGCCTGCCAGAACAGGGGTTCGAGCGTGATCGAGGTCTCATGCCCTGCGATTGTGATCGATCGCTTGACCGGACCGGCAAACCCGCCCGGTGGCGGATCGACGCTCAAGGCTTGTCGAACAGCGCCGCGAGCTGTTCGATGATCGTCCCGCCGAGCTGCTCCGCATCCATGATCGTGACGGCGCGCTCATAATAGCGCGTCACGTCATGGCCGATCCCGATCGCGACGAGTTCGACCGGCGACCGGCTTTCGATCCAGCCGATCACCTGGCGCAGATGGCGTTCGAGATACGACCCGGAATTGACCGACAACGTGGAATCATCGACCGGCGCGCCGTCCGAAATCACCATCAGGATCTTGCGCTCCTCGGGCCGTCCGATCAGCCGGTTATGCGCCCAGAGCAAAGCCTCGCCGTCGATATTCTCCTTGAGCAGCCCCTCGCGCATCATCAACCCGAGGCTGGGTTTGGCGCGCCGCCACGGCTCGTCCGCCTGCTTGTAGATGATATGCCGGAGATCGTTCAGCCGGCCCGGCTGCGGCGGACGCCCTGCGGCGAGCCAGTTCTCGCGCGCCTGCCCGCCCTTCCACGCGCGCGTCGTGAAGCCGAGAATCTCGGTCTTGACCCCGCAGCGCTCGAGCGTGCGCGCCAGGATGTCCGCGCTGATCGCCGCGATCGAAATCGGCCGTCCGCGCATCGAGCCCGAATTATCGATCAGCAGGGTGACGACGGTGTCCTTGAACTCGGTCTCGCGCTCGACCTTGTAGCTGAGCGACGAGCCCGGCGAGACTACGACGCGCGCCAGCCGAGCGGCGTCGAGCAACCCCTCCTCCTGGTCGAAATCCCAACTACGGTTCTGCTGCGCCATCAGCCGCCGCTGCAGCCGGTTGGCGAGCTTGGTCACGGTGCCTTGCAAATGGACGAGCTGCTGGTCGAGATACGAGCGCAGCCGCACCAGTTCCTCGGCATCGCACAGGTCGGTCGCGGCGATCACCTCATCGTAGGCCGTCGTCCATGCCTTGTAATCGAACTGCGGCGACAGGTCGCTGAACGGGCGGTTGGGGCGGACGGGGAGCATCCCCTCCTCGCCCTCGTCGCCGGCCTCGCCTTCGGACTCCTCGTAATCGTCCTCGCCGCTCTCCGCGCCTTCGCCCTCGTCGCTCTCGGCCTCGGACTGCTCGCCGCGCGCCTCGACCTCGCCCTGGCCCTGCTCGCCCTGATCCTCGCCCTCGTCGCCCTGGTCCTGCTCGTCGGTGCCCTCGTCGTCGCTGCCGCCTTCGTCGGTATCCTCGGGAATCTGGTCGCCCTCGACCAGTTCGAGATCCTCGAGCAACTTGGTCGCGAGGCTGGCGAACGCACGCTGGTCGTCGAGCGCCAGCCGCAGCGCGTCGAGATCCGCGCCAGCCTTCTCCTCGATCCACTCGCGAACCAGCGCCATGCCGGGTTGCGCCGCCGCGGGCGCCTCCTCGCCGGTCAGCCGCTCGCGCACCATCAGGCCGATGGCGGTCGACAGCGGCACCTCGTCCCGCGTCCGCGCGCGCGTGATCGGGTCGCTACGCAGTTTCTGGTCGAGCGCATGCGCCAAGTTGTCGGCGATCCCCTGATAACCGCGCGACCCCAAAGCCTCGACCCGCGCGCCCTCGGCGGCGTCGAACACTGCGCGCGCCACTGCATCGTGCGGCGCGGATTTGAGGTGGAGCGCGGCGTTATGGTGCTTCAACCTGAGCGCGAACCCGTCGGCGAACCCGCGCGCCTCCGCCACTTGATCGGCCGGCAAGGTCCGCGCGGGCATCGGCACCTTGATATGCTTGCCCGATTGGGTCGGCGCGTCGGCGGTGAACGCCAGCTCGATCTCCGGCTCGTCGGCAAGCGCACGCGACGCGCCGCCGAGTACGGCCTTGAAGCGATCGAGGGGAGTTTCCTGCGCCACGCTCCCCGGATCAGGCCTTGGCGACCACGCTTTCGGGCAAATCCTTCCCGAACACGCGCTGGTAATATTCCGCTACCAGTGCACGCTCGGCCTCGTCGCACTTGTTGAGGAACGACAGCCGGAAAGCGAAGCCGACGTCGTTGAAAATCATCGCATTCTGCGCCCATGTGATGACCGTGCGCGGACTCATCACGGTCGAGATGTCGCCGTTGATGAAGCCCTTGCGGGTCAAATCGGCGACGCGGACCATGTTGTCGACGATCGCCTTGCCTTCGGGCTTGTCGTATTCGCCCGACTTGGCGAGCACGATCTGGGCCTCGACCTGCGCGGGCAGGTAATTGAGCGTGACCACGATGTTCCAGCGGTCCATCTGGCCCTGGTTGATCTGCTGCGTACCGTGATACAGCCCGCTCGTGTCGCCCAGGCCGACCGTATTGGCGGTCGCGAACAGCCGGAAATAGGGGTTCGGGCGGATCACGCGGTTCTGGTCGAGCAGGGTCAGCTTGCCCTCGGTCTCCAGCACGCGCTGGATCACGAACATCACGTCGGGGCGGCCGGCGTCATATTCGTCGAACACCAGCGCCGTCGGCGTCTGCAGCGCCCAGGGCAGCAGGCCTTCGCGGAACTCGGTCACCTGCTGGCCGTCGCGCAGCACGATCGCGTCGCGGCCGATCAGATCGATACGGCTGATATGCGCGTCCAGGTTGATGCGGATGCACGGCCAGTTGAGGCGGGCCGCGACCTGTTCGATATGCGTCGACTTGCCGGTGCCGTGGTAGCCCTGCACCATCACGCGGCGATTGTGCGCGAACCCCGCCAGGATCGCGAGCGTCGTGTCGGGGTCGAACACATAGGCCGGGTCGAGATCGGGCACGCGCTCGTCCGCCTCGCTGAATGCCGGGACTTCCATGTCCGTATCGATCCCGAACAGGTCGCGCACCTTCTTCATCTGGTCGGGCGCGTCGAGCAGGGTGGTCTCACGGCTGTCGGGCTGGATGTTGGGGATGTCGGTCATGCTGCTTCCTTCGCGCGCCCTCCTACGCGCAGGCGCAAGGCGAAGTCGAGACTCGTTCTGTCTTGCAACGTGTCAGGCGCCGACCTTCTCCGGCAGGGCGAACAGGTCGACGAACGCCTGCGCCAGCGCGCGGTCACCGGACACCGTCAGCAGGCCCTCGCCGTCGAAGCCGCGCTTGCCGTAGATGGTGTGCCGCATCGCCAGCGTGTCGCCGGTCAGCGTGACGTCGGCGTCGGGCGCATCGCCGCGCACGACCTCGACCCCGCTCTCCCCCACGCGAGCGACGAAGGCGTCGCTTGGGAAATGGAATGCGACGGTCATCGGGTTCGCCGCTGCCTTGGCCGGATCATAGAGCGTGCGCAGCGAGGTCATCGCCGATGCGGTCGACATGAACGCCAGCGGATCGTGCCTAGGTGATCGCGCCGCCCATCGTCCCATTTCGCGGATCGCGACCTCCGCCTCGCGGCCCCAGTCGGTCAGGTCATAGACCTGGACATTCGCCGGCGACGGCAATTTCCGGCGCACGAGTATCCCGGCCTCTTCCAGGCTTTCGAGGCGTTGGGTCAGCACGTTGGCGCTAATCCCGGGTAAGTTGGCCTTGATCTCGCCGAACCGTCGCGGGCCGTACATCAGCTCACGGATCACCAACAGTGACCAGCGTTCGCCCACGAACTCTAAGGCTAGGGCCGTGCCACAGGCATCATCATACCAACGCTTTTCCGCCGCCTTCGAAAATTTAGTCACTTTTTGTAACTTCATGGTTGTTTTTGATAACTTTGGAGAGCACAAAAAAGCAAGCCCGATTCGCGTAGGAGTTGTTTGAGATGCCCAAGATGATCTTCGTGAACTTGCCCGTCGCCGATCTGGGCAAGGCCACCGGGTTCTACGAAGCGATCGGATTCGAGAAGAATCCGATGTTCAGCAACGATGTCGCCTCCGCGATGGTATGGTCGGACACGATCCATGTGATGCTGCTGAGCCATGACTTCTACAGCACCTTCACCACGAAGGAGATCGCCGACACGAAGAAGGTCAGCGCGGCGCTAATCTGCCTGTCACGCGACAGCCGCGCCGATGTCGACGCGATCACCGAACAGGCGATTGCCGCCGGCGGGCGAGAGACACGCGATCGCCAGGATATGGGCTTCATGTACGGCCGCGCGTTCGACGATCTGGACGGCCATACGTTCGAGGTCATGTTCATGGACATGGAGGCGGCGATGGCCGCCGGACCACATGCCGACGCCGCCGCCTGAGCGGCGACCGCCCCATCGTCATCGAAATACAAAAAGCAGGAGAGCATCGTGGCCGGACCGATCATCACCGCGTTCGACTGGGTGCCGCCCTTCGCGCAAGGCCAGGTCCGCGACTTGCGCGTGCGCTGGGCGCTCGAGGAGGTCGGCCAGCCTTATGAGGTCCGCTACCTCAGCCAGGGCGAACAGAAGGAACCGCCTCACCGCCAGCGGCAGCCATTTGGCCAGGTGCCGACGCTCGAGGACGGCGATCTAATCCTGTTCGAGTCGGGGGCGATCGTTCAGCACGTCGCGGAGACCTATGGAACGGGCCTGCTGCCGAGCGACCGAGCGGCACGGGCGCGCGCGATCGAATGGATGTTCGCCGCGCTCAATTCGGTCGAGCCGGCCATCATGGACCTGTCCTTCGTGACCGTGTTCGAGGCCGATAAGCCCTGGTCCGCGATGCGCCGCGGCGCAGTCGAGGAACGCATCCACGGCCGGCTGAAGGATTTGTCGGCACGGCTCGGCGACCGTCAATGGCTCGACGGCGACGCGTTTACCGCGGGCGATCTGCTCATGGTGACAGTGCTGCGGATCCTGATCGATCAGGGCTTCGTGGAGGCCTATGACAATTTGAACGCTTACATGCACCGCGGCATCGACCGCCCAGCTTTCCAACGCGCGCTAGCCGCCCAGATGGACGGGTTCACCGGCGAGCCGCCGGAATGGTTCGCGGCCTGGGCGGAGAAGATGAAACATGGAGAGACGGCATGAGCTATTTCCAGGGTTTCGTGATCCCGGTGAAGCCGGATCAGAAGGACGCGTATCGCGCGATGGCCACCAAGGCCGCGCCGCTGTTCGCTGAATATGGCGCGACCGGCATGGTCGAATGCTGGGAGGAATCGGTTCCCGACGGCAAGCGCACCGACTTGCGCCGCGCCGTCGCCGCTGAGCCAGACGAGAAGATCGTCTATTCCTGGGTCTGGTGGCCCGACAAGGCGACGTGCGACGCCGCAGCGCAAAAAATGATGGCCGATGAACGGATGCAGCCCGACGGGCCAATGCCGTTCGACATGAAACGAATGATCTATGCCGGATTCGATATAGTCTATGACAGCGGCGACGGCGGCAAATTCGGCTATGTCGATGCGATCGTCGCCCCCGCGCCCGATGACCGCACCGGTTATGCCGAGAATGCCGCGAAGCTCGACGCCTTTTTCCTTCGGGAAGGCGCCCTGCGCACGGTCGATGGCTGGGGCGCGGACGTGCCCGATGGCAAGGTGACGGACTTCAAGCGCGCGGTCGCCGCGGGACCCGGCGAGCAGATCGTGTTCGGCTGGATCGAATGGCCCGACAAGGCAACGCGCGAAGCAGCTTTCGCCAAGGTGATGCAGGACCCGGAGATGCAGGCGATCAAGCCCGCTTTCGACATGCAGCGCGCGATATTCGGCGGGTTCGAGCCGATCCTCGACACCGAGCACGATTAGGAGAATGACAATGCGTAACCCGGAAGGCACGCCTATCTGGTACGAGCTGCTGACGCCCGACCATGACGCGTCGAAGGCTTTCTACGACCACGTCATCGGCTGGACGATCGGCGGCAAACCAGACGGCGGAATGGACTATCGGATGATCGGCACGTCGAGCGGCGAATTCGTCGGCGGCGTGATGCAGCTGACCGGCGAGATGACCGCGAACGGCGCGAAGCCCACCTGGCTGTTCTATATCGGCGTCGAGGACGTCGATGCTTCGTTCGACAAGGTGAAGGCGAATGGCGGCGGCGTGCTGATGCCCCCGTTCGACATTCCCGGCGCCGGTCGCGCGGCGTTCGTCACCGATCCGCAGGGCAACCCGTTCTACATCATGCGCGGCAACACCGATCAGGCGAGCACTGCGTACGACCGGACCGGCATGGGCAAGTGCAACTGGAACGAACTCAATACGCCCGATCAGGTCGGCGCCAACGCATTCTATGCCGACACGTTCGGCTGGACCTATCCCGACAAGATGTCGATGGGCGACCTCGGCGACTATTTCTTCGTCATGGCCGGCGACACGACCATCGGCGCGACGATGACGGTCCAGCCGCATGATACGGCGGGCTGGCGCTTTTACTTCCGCACGCCGGACATCGACGACACCGCGAAGAAGGTCGTAGAGACCGGCGGCGCAGTTTTGGCGGGACCAATGGAAGTCCCCGGCGGGGATCGCATCATCGTCGCGACCGACCCGCACGGCGTCGTGTTCGGCGCGGTCGGGCCCGGCAACCCGTAATCTCGCTCCCCGGGAGAAAAGAAGATGCCGACCAAGATGACCACCTGCCTGTGGTTCGATCAGGGCCGGGCGCGCGAGGCCGCCGAATTCTATGCCCGGCTGTTCCCCGACACCTATGTCGGCACCGGCCAGAATTCGCCCGCCGACAATCCATCGACCAGACAGGGCGAGGAGATCACCGTCGAGTTCACCCTGCTCGGCCAGTCGTTCGTCGGTCTCAACGGGGGCCCGGCCTTCAAGCCCAGCGAGGCGATCAGCTTTCAGGTATTCACCGACGATCAGGAGGAAACCGACCGCTACTGGAACGCCATCGTTGCAAATGGCGGGCAGGAAAGCATGTGCGGCTGGTGCAAGGACCGCTGGGGCTTTTCGTGGCAGATCGTGCCGCGCGCGCTGACGGCGGGCATGACCGACCCCGATCCCGCGGCGGCCAAGCGCGTGATGGAAAAGATGATGACGATGCGCAAGATCGACATCGCCGCGATCGAGGCGGCGCGCGCCGGGGAGACCGCCGATGCGTAGGATCACCGGCGCGGCCTTCCTGTCGTTGGATGGCGTGATGCAGGCGCCCGGCGGCCCGACCGAGGATTATACCGGCGGGTTCGATCAGGGCGGCTGGCTGTTCCGGTTCGGGGACGACGGGATATTCGACACGATCGGATCGCTGTTCGGCGGCGAATACGATCTGCTGCTGGGCCGGCGGACCTATGACATCTTCGGGTCCTATTGGCCCTATGTCGAAGGCGAGGCTGCTGAAATGGGCGCGGCCTTCACGCGTGCGGGCAAGCATGTCCTGACGCGCGGCGACCGCCCGCTCGAATGGGAGAACAGCCATCGGCTGACGGGGATCGGCGATGTCGCGGCGCTCAAACGCACCGACGGCCCGGACTTGATCATCCAGGGGTCGAGTACAATCTATCCCGGGCTGCTCGCCGAGGGTTTGATCGATCGTCTGATTCTGATGATCTTTCCGGTGACGATCGGCAAGGGCAAGCGGCTGTTCGGTGACGGCACGCCCGCCGGCGCGTTGAAAATGGTCGATCACAAGGTGACGGCGAAGGGGACCGTTGTTGCGACGTATGAACCTGGCGGGGGGATCCCGACCCATGGCGCGTTTCCCGAACCGAGCACCAGCGATCGCGAAGCCGAGCGGCAAAGAAGGATGAAAGCCGGATCCTGGTGATCGCGGTTGGAGGCGCGCCCCGCCCGCGCTAAGCGTCCGGCGATGCCCAGCCGTCCCCGCCCGTTCCTTGTCGCGATCCTGATCGGGCTGGCGGCGGAGATGCTGTTCCTATGGGGTGTCGCGACGCCCCATACGCTGGTGTTCGACGAAGTCCATTACGTTCCCGCGGCGCGCGCGCTGCTGGAGCTTGTGGGGCCCGTCAATACCGAGCATCCCTTGCTGGGGAAGGAGTTCATCGCGGCCGGAATCGCCATATTCGGCGACAATGCGTTCGGCTGGCGTTTCTTTTCGACCGTGGCGGGAAGCGCGACGGTGATGGGGGTGTTCGCCATCCTGTGGCTGCTGTTCCGCCGGATGCGGCCAGCGGTGCTTGGCGCAGCGTTCGCGCTGCTGAATTTCACCACCTATGTCGAGGCGCGGATCGCGATGCTCGACGGGTTCCTCGCGGCGTTCGTCGTGCTTGCGGTCGCGGCCATGCTGTGGGCGATGGACGCGCCGCCGGGGCGAGTGTGGCCGCGCTGGTTGCTAAGCGCCGCGTTGTTCGGGTTGGCGGTGGCGGCGAAATGGCTGGCGCTGCCCTATCTCGCGTTCGCGGGGCTGGCGTTCCTGATCGTCCGCTGGCGCGATGCGCGGGCGGCGAAGCGACCCGTCGCGGCGATTTTTTCGGCCGGGGACCAGAAGCACTGGGCCGGCCTGCCCGCCATCCCGGCGCTTGCGGTGTTCGGACTGGTCGCGGCGGCCTCCTATTTCCTGACGTTCCTGCCCGCCTTCTTCTATCGCAGCGATCCGATGACGCTGGCGCAGCTACTGCCGTTCCAGGCGAAGATGTATGGCCAGCAGATTCAGGTGCTGCCGCATCACACCTACCAGTCAGACTGGTGGACCTGGCCACTGATGATCCGGCCGATCTGGTATCTCTACGAGCATGCCGATGGAGCGATGCGGGGCGTGCTGATGATCGGCAATCCGGCAGTGCTATGGGGCGGACTGATCGCGGTTCTGGTGTGCCTGTGGGGCGGACGGCGCGACGGGCGACTGCTGACGGCTGGGCTGTTGTGGGTCGCGGCTTATCTGCCGTGGGTCATGATCCCCAAGTCGCTGGGCTTTTTCTATTATTATTACGTCCCCTCGATCGCGCTGCCGGTCGCGCTGGCGGGCGCATGGGACTGCTACGCACGCGGCAAGCTCCGATATTGGGACGAGGGCTTTCTGGTGCTGACGTTCGGACTCGCGGCCTATTTCTTCCCGATCCTGTCCGCCGCGCCACTCACCAACGAGCGTGCGTTCGAACATTGGATGTGGTTCAGCACCTGGCCCTAGTAACGGCCCCACACGAAGCGTGACGACAGCGCGAAATTCCACACCGCGCTGACCAGAATCCCCGCCAGCGCAGAGACGATCCACGTGTCCGATCGCGCGTCGTAGAGAAACGCCGCCACGCCGACATTGGCGATCGCCCCGACCGAACACACCGCACAAAATGACACCCAGCCGTCGAACAGCGCCCTCGCCCCCTTCAACCGGCCATCACGATAGGTCAGCGCGTTGTTGACGAAGAAGTTGAACGTCATCGCCGCCGCCGTCGCCGCGATGGTCGACTTGATGAAACCGACGCCAAGCTCGCGGAAAAGGATGCCGAGCACGAGGAAATGGACCAGCGCCCCGATCGCCCCGATCGCGGAGAACATCGCAAACCGCACCGGAATGAAGCGCCCCATCACCCGGTCATAGAGCGCGATCAGGAATTCCATCGCGACGACATGGTCGAGCTTCGACTCGCCCTCCGTCCGCACGCGGAACGTGTAGGGCAGCTCCTTGAACTTGAGCGGCCGCGGCGCGGTCGTCATGATGTCGAGCAGGATCTTGAACCCGATCGCCGACAAGTGCGGCGTAATCTCCCGCACCATCGCGGTGCGCGCCATGAAGAACCCGCTCATCGGATCGCCGAGGTCGGCTTTGAGCACGCGGCGCGACAGCTTGGTCGCAAAGGCCGATTTGGCGACGCGGTCCTTGTCCCATTCGCCGGTGCCGCCGCCTTCGACGAAGCGTGAGCCGACCACCAGATCGAGCGCCGGGTCGGCCTGAAGCTCGCGGACCATTGCGGGCAGGATCGTCTCGTCATGCTGCAGGTCGCCGTCGATCACTGCCACCAACGGCGCGGCGGTCGCGCACATCCCCTCGATCGTCGCCGACGACAGCCCGCGCCGCCCGATCCGCTGGATCACCCGGACCCGCCGGTCGCGCATCCCGAGGTCGCGCGCCGCGTCGGCGGTACCGTCGGGGCTGTCGTCATCGACGAAGATCGCTTCCCACGACAATCCGGCCAGCGCCGCGTCGAGCTTTTCGGCCAGCAGCGGCACGTTCTTTCGCTCGTTGAACGTGGGGATGACGACCGCGAGGTCGAGGGTTTCTGTCATAGGTGCGCGAGGATCGCGTCGCCCATCGCATTTGTCGATAGGGTTCCGCCCAGATCGGGCGTCCGCGCACCGCCGGCAATCGCCTTCGCCACCGAGCCTTCGATCCGCGCCGCCGCCTCTGCCAGGCCGAGCGAGTGGCGCAGCATCATTGCCGCCGACAGGATCGCCGCGCACGGATTGGCCTTCCCCTGCCCGGCAATGTCGGGCGCAGAGCCATGGATCGGCTCGTACAGGCCGAGCGTATCGCGCCAACTCGACAGCGTGGCAGACGGCAGCATCCCGATCGATCCCACGCACATGCTCGCTTCGTCGGACAATATGTCGCCGAACATGTTGCCGGTCAGGATCACGTCGAACTGGCCGGGATCGCGCACCATCTGCATCGCGGCATTGTCGACGTACATATGGGTCAGGGCGACGTCGTCATATTCCACCGCGACCTCCTCGACGATGTCGCGCCACAATTGCGACGTTTCGAGCACGTTGGCCTTGTCGATCGAGCAAAGCTTGCGCTTGCGGCGGCGGGCGATGCCGAAGGCGACGTGCGCGATGCGCGCCACTTCGGTCTCGTCATACTTCATCAGGTCGAAGCCCTCACGCATTCCCTCTTCGGTCGTGCGGTTGCCCTTCTCGCCGAAATAGATGTCGCCGTTGGATTCGCGGACGATGATCATGTCGATACGCTTGGCGATTTCGGGCTTGAGCGGCGAGGCGTCCTCCAGCCCCGGCGTCAGCGTCGCCGGGCGCAGATTGGCAAACAATCCGAGTTCGCGGCGCAGGCCCAGGATCGCGGCTTCCGGGCGCAGGCGGCGTTCGAGCGCGTCGAACTGCGGATCGCCGACCGCGCCGAACAGGATCGCATCGGCGCGCTTGGCGAGCGCGAGCGTCTCGGGCGGGAGCGGCTGGCCCTGCGCTAGATAGGCCGCTCCACCGACGGGCGCTTCCTCGAAGGTAAGATCGAGCGCCAGAGCATCGAGCACGCGCCGCGCCTCCGCCACGACTTCCGGTCCGATCCCGTCTCCGGGCAGCAACGCGATCAACGGCAAACGACTTCCCCTTTCGCCGCCGCCTTTGCCGAGCCTTGGCGCGTCACGCAACCGCGCGCTTGAGCCGGTCGACCAGCCGCGCACGCGCCGCCAGCGCCTCCGCCCGCCGATCGGTCAGTAAATGCGCTTCGATCTCGCCGCCGGTCAACGCAAGGCCGGCGAGGATATCGGGCCAGCCGCTATCGCCCAAAATCGCCGGCGGTTCGTCCAATCCGTACCCCAGTTCAGCGAGCAGCAAATCTTCGTACCGCACCAGCGCCACCGCCCAGCCGCGCGCCGCAGGGGCAGCCTCGATCGCGCCGATCATCCCGTCGAGTGCGGCATAGAGGCGCGGATAGGGCTGGCTCTCGGGCAATGCGACCGCAGTCAGCGCTGTTACCCATTCGAGCGCGGCGGCGGCGAGCGGCTCGGTGTAGAGCGGCGCGCGGCTGTGGACGAGCTCGACGGTCAGCCCCGCGAGCTGCTCCTCGGTTCGCGCGCGCCATTCGCCCGTCACGAGATTGGCGGGCTGGAGGACGGGCCGGATCGTCCGCGACCGCCCGCCGCGGACGTACCCCGCGATCATCCCAGCTTCGTGCGTCAACGCCCGCACGATCGCGCCGTGCTCGCCATGTTGGCGAACGCCGAGGATCAGGGCTTGCGCGCGCAGGTGCATCGCGCCGGTCTACGCGCGGCGGACCCTCTTGGCCATGTCGTGCAGCCCGAGGCGCTGTACCGCCGACTTTGCGAGCGCCGTCGCGCCGTCGAACCCGCCGAGCGCGGCGATCACCGCCCGGTTGGCGATCGTGAGACGCAGCAGCAGCAGGTCGCAACACTCCACTCCGCCGGTCGCGAACTGCCGTTTGTGCTGGCCGTCGCCCTCGGTGAAATCGAACCGCGCCACAGCCGGTTCCTCGAACAGGTCGCGCAACGCCTCGACCTGCAGCACCGCGCCGACCGACAGATCGTTGAACTTAGGATCATGCCCGACGAACGCGTAGATCGCGGTGCCGCCATGGATCGGGCAATAGAGGTAGGCCGCCGGCTCCTTCCCGACGAACAGCAACCAGGCGCGGACATCGCCGTCCGCCGCCATCGCATACATGGCTCGGACGAAATCGGGCGTGTCGGGCAATCCCGCACCCATCAGTTTTTCCTGATAGGTGCCAAGCGCTAGCCGCCGCGCGATGACGTGGAAATCCGCGAGCTGGTCGTGTGTCGCATAGCGTCGCACGTCGATCTGGCCACCGGACGCTTGCGCGACTTTCTTGCCCTTCCGCTTGATCGCCGAGCGCATATTGGCGGAGAGCTGCGCCAGATAGGCGTCGAACCCGATCGTCAGGTCGGCATAGCGGCGCGTGTAGCGCTGGCGCACGAACGCGATCATCCCGCCCCCCGCCGAGACCAACGTGTCGCGATGCATTTCGGGGAGCGACGTCACCAGATAACCGTCCGCCGCCGCATCGAGCGCCGGAAGCGCGGGTAACCGCCCTTCGATCGCCGCGTCGAGATCGAGCGGCACGCGCACCAGGGTCCGGCGAATCGACGCCAGCGTCCGCGCCCCGACCTGAAATTTCAGCGGCAACGGACGCGCCGTCGTCACGCCGCGCGTTCCTCGACCAGGTTGGACCAGAGCTGTTCCGCCTGACGCCAGCGCGTGCGCAGCAGGTTGGGGCCGAGCGGCGCCGCGGCGCTTTCCCACGCGAACCTGGGACGGTCGCGAAACTGGGCGGTCGGCAATGTGTCGCGCGCGTCCGCGAGCATCCGGCACAGGCCTTCGAACCGGCCGACATGCACGCCGTTCGCCCGCGTGCCTGCGCGATTGGCGAGTTCGAAACTGTGCCCGACGATCGTCACCGCCTGATGCCCGGCGTCGACGGCATGGTCGAGCGCGGCGCGCATCTCGCCCTGCGACAATGCGCAGATCTGGAAATGGCGGAGCGATCCCGGCGCGTCCTCGATCACCGTCACCGGTACTTCGACCACGCCCCTGTGCTCTACCGGCGCGATCTGGCGGCGGGGCAAGCCGATCTCGCTCGGCCAGGGCGCGTCGGCGCCGTTATGGCTGCTGTCATAGACGAAGCCGAGCTCCGCGAGTGCGGTCAAAGTATCGTCATTGGCGGCGTAGCTTCCGGCACGAAACGCAACCGGATCGGGCGCCCCGCAGGCCTTCAGCAAGTCCCGCGCGCCGGCAATCAACGCGCGCTGTTCGTCGAGATTATAGTCGATCAGTTCGAATCGCGCAGACCGCGTCACGTCGTCCACACGCGCGCCGGCCCAATTGGGGTGCAGGTGCAACTGCAGCTCCTGCCCCGCATCCACGATAGCCTCGACCACCGGACGGATGGCGTCGAGCCCGAACACCATGGTCGGCATCGGATCGACGAAGAACGTCGCCTTGAGGCTATGTTTCGCCAGCGTCGCGAGCTGATAGGCGACGCCAACCCCGGCGGGCTCGATCGAACGCGCGATCTGGGTTGCAAGGTCACAACCGGCCGCGTGGTGGTGCCACATCAGCTCGGTATCGATGGTGAGAAAAACGGCTGTCACAAGGCCGCGATAACCCGCGGGGGTGAAGATTTTGCCAACCCGCCGGGCCAGCCGGAAACCCAGATCGCCGGTCGACGGAATTATCGACCCTAACGCACGCGAAATGGACTTTCACGACCGCATCTACGCGGCGGGCGGGCGCTGACCTTGCCGCTACCGCGAATGGTAGAAGTCGTACACCTGCTGCGCCACCGCCGCGCTGACCCCGGGCGCCTTTTGCAGATCTTCCAGGCTCGCGCCGCGCACCGACCGCGCGGTACCGAAATGCATCAGCAGCGCCTTCTTCCGCGCCGGGCCGATCCCCGGCACCTCATCGAGCGGACTGGCGCCGATCGCCTTGGCACGCTTGTCGCGGTGTGCGCCGATCGCGAAACGGTGGACTTCGTCGCGTAGCCGCTGGAGGTAGAACAAAACCGGCGCGTTCGTCGGCAGCGTGAAATCGCGCCCGTCCATCAGGTGGAACACTTCGCGCCCCTCGCGCCCATGCCCCGGCCCCTTGGCGACGCCGACCAGCACGACGTCCTCGATCCCCATATCCTCGAGCACGCCCTTCGCGGCGTTCAGCTGCCCACGCCCGCCGTCGATCAGTACCAGGTCCGGCCAATCGCCCGCATCGCGGTCCGGATCCTCGGCCAACGCACGCGCGAAGCGGCGCTGAAACACTTCGCGCATCATGCCGAAATCGTCGCCCGGGACGGTTTCCTTGTTCTTGATGTTGAACTTGCGATACTGGCCCTTGCGGAACCCCTCGGGCCCCGCGACGACCATCGCGCCGAGCGCGTTGGTGCCCTGGATATGGCTGTTGTCGTACACCTCGATGCGATCGGGCGGCTCGGGCAAGTCGAACAGGTCGGCGACCTCGCGCAGCAACTTCGCCTGCGTCGTGCTCTCGGCCAGCCGCCGGTCGAGCGCCTCGACGGCGTTGCGCTTGGCTTGCTCCATCAGCCGCCGCCGGTCGCCCCGCTGCGGCACCGACAGCGCGACCTTATAGCCGTTGCGCTCGGCGAGCGCCTCGCTCAACAGCGCGACTTCCTCCAGCTCGCGGTCGAGCAGAATTGTTCGCGCGGGCGGCACCTCCTCGTAGAATTGCGTCAGGAACTGCGTCAGCACCTCATCTTCGGGCACGTCGGCGGTGTGCGCAGGGAAGAAGCTGCGATGGCCCCAATTCTGGCCGCCGCGGATGAAGAAGGCCTGGATGCCCATCGTGCCATCCTTGCTCGCCAGCGCGAACACGTCGGCGTCGCCCACCCCTTCCGCGTTGATCGCTTGGGTGCCCTGGATGAAGGTCAGCGCCTTTAACCGGTCGCGCAGCACCGCCGCCAGCTCGAAATCCATATTTTCGGCGGCGGCCTGCATCTGCGCGCCGAGCTTGGTCTGCACCTTGGTCGATTTGCCCGCGAGGAAGTCCTTCGCGTCGCCCACGAGTTCGGCGTAATCCGCCTGGCTGATGCGCCCCACGCACGGCGCGGAACACCGCTTGATCTGGTAGAGCAAACACGGCCGGTCGCGCGTTTTGAAGAAGCCGTCGGTGCAACTCCGCAGCAGGAACAGCTTCTGCAGCGCGTTGAGCGTGTTGTTGACGCTGCCCGCGCTCGCGAACGGCCCGTAATAATTGCCTTTCGCCCGCCGCGCACCGCGATGCTTCTGCACACGCGGGAAATCGTGATCGGCGCGCAGCAGGATGAACGGGAAGCTTTTGTCGTCGCGCAGCAGCACATTATAGGCGGGACGGAACCGCTTGATCAGCTGCGCCTCGAGCAGCAGCGCCTCGGCCTCGTTATTGGTCGTGACGATCGTCATCGACCGGGTCTGCGCGACCATCCGCTGCAGCCGCTTAGGCAGCCGATCGACCTGCGTGTAGTTGGTCACGCGGTTCTTGAGAGCGCGCGCCTTACCGACATACAGCACGTCGCCACGCGCATCCTGCATGCGATAGACGCCGGGCCTCGCGGGTAGGGTCTTCAGGACATTGCGGATCGCGGCGACACCGGCCGCGAGGTCTAGAGCGCTGCCCTCACCGCGAACGGCGTAGGTTGCCTTCTCTTCATCGAACCTGTTGGGGGAATTCGGGTCGGACATGCCCGGCGAATCTAGGGATTCGCCAGGCGTCCGGCTAGGTCACTTGATCGCGGCCAAATCGGTCGCAATCTTGGCCGTCAACGTGTCCGGCAGCTTGTCCGGCGCGTACGGCTTGATCTGGTTGATGCTCATGCTCTTGAACTGGTCGTATGACGGGTTCGCGGTGATGTCGCCGCCCAGATCGGCCGTCAGCACCGCCTTCGCAGCCGGATCAGCGACCAACAATTCGATCGGTGTGTCGAGCGAGAATTTAGCGGCCGCGACGGCCGGCCCGGCCGGCGCTGGCACCGCGACAGGAGCGGGCGTGGGAGCAGCAGCGGTTTGGGCGACCGCCGGAGTGGCTGCGAACAGGGCAACGGCAAGCAGATACTTCATTCGGGGCATCCTCTCAAAGGGAATGCCTTGCTAGGCCGGACTCGCGTCACGACGCAAGCGGCCTCGATCAGGTGCGATGCTCGTCCCAGCGATCGAATTCGAAGGCGATCGATCCCTCGACCAGCCGTTCCCAGATGTCGCCTATCACGTCCGCCGGAATTCCAGCGCGTTCGGCGGCGGCGCGAGCGTTGGCGATTACCTGCGCCTTGCGATCCCCATCGCGTACCGCGCCACGATCGGCCTTGATCCGCGCGGCGGCGGTCATGAAGCGGAAGCGGATCGCGAGCATTTCGACGATCTGCAGGTCGAGCGCATCGATCCCGGCGCGCACCTCGGCCATCGATTGACAGTCCTCGGGCGCGATCATGTCGCGCGGGGCGTCCGTCATGCCGGCAACGGACTGAGCGGGTGCGGCCAGTCCAGCACCGGCTGGTCGCTCATCGGATCGGTGATCATAACGTTTTCGGCGGTGCGGATTTTCCACGCGCCATCGCGCTCGGTCGCTACGAACAGCATCAGCGTGTTAAGCGCGCGCGGTCCGTGCGGCATCGACGGGCCGATCGCCATGCGGCTGAGCATGTGGACGACCACCACGCCGGGGGCGATTTCCTCGACATGCGCCGCCTCATTGGCGACGGTCGTGTCGCGATAGACGCCCTCGTGGATGAAGCGATGGCCCTCATAGACCGCGTCGCGCCCCAGCCACAGCATACCGTAGCGGTTCACGAAGCTGGCATCGTCATGAAAGATCGCCGCGAAGGCGGTCATGTCATGCGCGTTCCAGCTGTCCTCCAACGCCTGCGCCAACTGCTGGGCAACGACGGCGGGCGTGTCGGTCATGCGAAAATCCTAGTTCAGCCGGCCCAGCCCGGCGATCGCCTTGTCGACCAGCGGCTTGTCGGCGGTCGCGCCGTGCGTGTCGGCGATGATCGCGGCAGCGGCCTTGGTCGCCGCATCGGCGGCCTTGGCGCGAACCTCGGCGACCGCAGCGCGTTCTGCGGCGGCGATCTTGTCCTCAGCCATCTGGCCGCGGCGCGCGACCAGATCGGCGGCGTCGGTCTTTGCCTTGGCCAACAGCGCCTTGGCCTCGGCCTCGGCGTGCTCGACGATCGCCTTGGCATCGCTTGCGCTCGACGCGTCACGCTTCTTGGCGTCCGCCAGCAGCGCCTCGGCTTCGGCGCGCAGCGCGGCGGCCTCGTCAAGTTGCTGCCGGATCGTTGCGATCTTGCCGTCTAGGATACGGCTGATCATCGCCGGCACCTTCGCCAACACCATGATACCGACGACCACCAGCATCGCCAGGGCGACCCAGGCCGGGGCCGTCAGACCCAACGCAGACGGTTCGTGATGCAGTTCGGCCGTACCCGTCGCCGCGGTGAGCGTATTACCCTCAGACATTGGTCAATTCTGCCTTCACGCGTGCCGCCACCGTCGCGCGGTCGGGCTTGGCGCCCGACAGCTTACCGACGATCGCCTCGACCGCGTCGACGGTCGTGCTTTCGATGTCGGCCAGGGCCTTTGCCTTGGCCTTGCCGATCCGCGCGGTCGCGTCGGCCAGCGCCTTTTCCTGGTCGTCGTTGCCCGCCTTGACCGACTTTTCGGTCGCCGCCGCAGCTTTCGCCTTCGCGTCGGTGACCAGCTTCAGGGCCGAGCCCCGCGCCGTGTCGAGGCTGGCATTATAGCCCTCCTCAGACGCGAGCGCGGTGTCACGCGCTGCCTGCGCCGCCGCCAGGTCGGCCGCTATACGAGCGTTACGATCATCGATCGTCCGCTCGATCTTCGGCACCATCGCCCGGCCGATCCCGAAATAGACGGCCGCAAACACGATCGCGAGCCAGAACAGCTGCGAGGCGTAGATGGACGCTGCTTGGGATATCTGAGGCATCGGAAGCGCTCGTTTCTAGTGGCTTACTTGACGACGAACAGGATAAGGATCGCGACGACGAACGCGATCAGGCCCAGAAGTTCGGCGGCGGCGAAGCCGATGAACAGGCGACCCTGCTGACCGTCGGCGGCCGACGGGTTACGCAGCGCGCCTTCGAGGAACGAGCCGAACACGTTGCCGACGCCGATGGCCGACATGCCGATGCCGATCGCGGCAAGACCGGCGCCCAGATACATTGCAGAAGTATGATCCATTGTAAGCTCCTTGGGAATTCAAAGCGTTGATTGATGACTTAGTGCAGATGCACCGCGTCGTGGAGGTAAAGCGACGTCAGCAGCGCAAACACATAGGCCTGGATCGCGCAGACCAGCAGCTCGAGCGCGCTGACGCCAATGATCATCGCGAAGCTGCCCAGCCACACGACGAAACCGATCGGGCTGCCGTTGAAACCAGCGTTGAGACCCTGCACCGCGAAGCTGCCGAACACTTCGAGCAGGATGTGCCCCGCGGTCATCGCGACGAACAGTCGCAGGCCCAGCGAGAACGGGCGGACCAGGAACGAGATCAGCTCGACCGGCACGATCACCGGCAACAGCACCATCGGCGCGCCGTGCGGCACGAACAGCGAGAAGAATTTCAGGCCGTGCTTGAAGAGCCCGACGAGCAACACGATCCCGAACGAGAAGAACGCGAGCACCGCGGTGACGGTGATGTGGCTGGTCACGGCGAACGTGTGCAGCCCGGGCACGATCGCCAGCGGCAGGATGCCGACCAAGTTCGCGAACAGGATGAAGAAGAACAGCGAGAAGATGTAGGGCGCGAACTTCTTGCCGCCCTTGCCGATGTTCACGTTGACCATTGAGTCGATGAACGACACCGCACCTTCCGCTGCGACCTGCCAGCGGCCGGGGATCAACTGACGCTTCAGTCCGCCCACCATGAACGCGGCCAGCAGCACGAACACGACGACCATGAACAGCGCCGAATTGGTGAACGAGAGGTCATAGCCGCCGAGCTTGAACTCGATCAGCTTGCCGACCTCGAACTGTTCCATCGGATTGATGTCGCCGGCCATTACTCGGCACGCTCCTTCGAAATGCGGAAGATGTTGCGGAACGCGACGACGACGCCGAGCGCGATACCGACGATCAGTCCCCAGTGGGAACCGGTGAACCAGTGATCGATGGCCCAGCCGAGCACGCCGCCGCCGAGCGGCGCGCCGATCAGCTCCATCAGCACGCGCGACCCCTGGCCATAACCCTTTGCTGGCTGCGCCGGCGCCGTGCCGACCCGCGCCTCTTCGACGGCGCGCGCATTGGCGATCCGGCGGTCAAGGTCATCGATCTGGCTGTTGTCGGCCAACGCGTGCAAAATCCTGATAAAGAAACGCCGCCACGCTTCGGCAAGCGGGCGACGGCCAATAACAAACGGACGGAAAGCGAAAAGGCCGTAGCCCCGTTTGCTAGGCGCGCGTTTAGGAAAGGGGTCCGGCCGAGTCAACCGTTGTGGTCGGCATCGGCCGGCCGGGCCGCGTTCGCCGCAATTGCGCGCCTGCTATCATGCGGATAACGCTTGCGGGATGAGCGACGGGGGCAGCGACAATGCGGGGCATCGCGCGCGGCTGCGCGAGCGGCTGTTCGCCGACGCCGATGGACTGCTCGATCACGAGCTGATCGAATATCTGCTCGCGACCGCCATTCCGCGCCGCGACACCAAGCCGCTGGCGAAGGCGCTACTCAAGGAGTTCGGCGGGATCGGCGCGCTGTTGACCGCGCCGCCCGAGGCTATCGCTGCGGTCAGGGGCATGGGCGACACCTCGGTCGCGGCGATCAAGATCGCGCACGCCGCCGCGCTGCGGATGCTTCGTGCCGAGGTCGCGGCAAAGCCGGTGCTGGCCAACTGGCAGGCTCTGCTCGACTATCTGCGCGCCGACATGGCACACCACGGCAACGAACGCGTCCGCGTCCTTCACCTCAATACACGCAACATGCTGATCCGCGACGAATTGATGAGCGAAGGGTCGATCGACGAGGCTCCCTTATACGTCCGCGAAGTCATTCGCCGCGCGATGGAGCTGAAATCCGCCGCGATCATCCTCGTCCACAACCATCCCACTCAACCTATTTCCATCACGCTCGATCACGCTCCTAACCGTTGAATCACTTGAACTTTTAGGCTTGTCGTAGCGCAGGACGTTGTGGCATATTGGGGTCGGTTTTGAGGGGGATCGATCGCCCT
>NZ_JAFKLZ010000002.1 GCF_017304615.1 Sphingomonas sp.
CAATCAGGATATTCTATGGGCGGCCGGGGTGGGGGAGCGGGCCGACGCCGCGACACGAACTATCGCGTCGCGTTATATTTAAGCTGCTCGTCAGTGAGCTGGAAGCCGACCAGCGCCTCAAACGACGCGCGCAACACGGCGGCACGGACGTCGGGCGCGGTCAGCGGGTCGACCGCCGCCGCCTCGCCGCCCGCCTTGCGACGCTGAGTGATGCGCCGCTTGACGTCGTCGGACAGCGTGGCGGCGGCGCGGACGACGCTGGCGCGCGCCGAGCCGTTGACGCTCGCACGCGTCTGTCCAGCATCGAAATGCACCACCACGCGACCGACACGCTTGGCGACCACCGCACTGCCGCCCTGCACGACGGTGATGAAATAAGGCAACGTCACGTCGCGCGGCCCGTCGGCCTTGGCGCGGCGCGCGAGCACCTGGAACGTCACGTCGGTGATGACGTCTGGTCCGTTGTCGCCACAGGTCGAACGCACGTCGGTCATCACCGCAACCACATCGATCGCAGTCGCGTCGCGGCTCGTCGCCGGGTCGAACAGGGTCACGTCGCCGGTCCCGGCGGGAACGCCGACGGTCGGGCAGGCGGTGCGCACCGCGGTGACGCCCGCGCCCGCTTCGGAAATGTCGAGATCGCCCTTGCTGGCGCAACCGCCCAGCACCAGCGCAAGGGCGAGCGGGGCGGCGAAGATGCGGGGTGACACGGGCGGAAGAACCTTTTCGATACGCGGGGAGCCGGGGCGCATCCATAGGAAGCACCTTTGCCTCACGCAAGCAATCGCGTAGAGGCGCGGCGATGGCCTCTGCCCCCAAACCGCCCCTCGCTTTGCTGATCGCGGCGCCGCGCGGCTTTTGCGCCGGGGTCGACCGCGCGATCCGCATCGTCGAACTGGCGATCGAGAGATACGGCGCGCCGGTCTATGTCCGGCACGAAATCGTCCACAACAAGTTCGTCGTCGATACGCTGAAGGCGCAGGGCGCCATCTTCGTCGAGGAACTCGATCAGGTGCCCGACGGCGTGCCGGTGGTGTTCAGCGCGCACGGCGTGCCCAAGGCCGTGCCGGCCAAGGCCGCCGAGCGCGACCTGTCCTATCTCGACGCGACTTGTCCTTTGGTCAGCAAGGTCCATCGTCAGGCCGAACGGCTGGTCGCCGCGGGCAAGCACATCGTGTTCATCGGCCATGCCGGTCATCCCGAGGTAATCGGCACATTCGGCCAGGTGCCCGAAGGATCGATGACGCTGATCGAAACCGTCACCGATGTCGCAGCGTTCGTGCCGGTCGACCCGGACAACCTTTCGTTCCTGACACAAACCACGTTGTCGGTCGACGATACGGCGGCGGTCGTGGCCGCGCTGCAAGCCAAATTCCCCACGATCCAGGCGCCCCGCGGCGAAGACATCTGCTACGCGACCTCCAACCGCCAGGCAGCGGTAAAGGCGATCGCAGCCTCGTGCGACGCCGTGCTGGTGATCGGCGCGCCCAATTCGTCCAACTCGCTGCGATTGGTCGAGGTCGCTGAGCGCCAAGGCATTCGCGCGCAGTTGATCCAGCGCGCCGCCGATCTCGACTGGGCGTTTCTCGATAGCGTCGGCACGCTGGGGATCACGGCGGGCGCGTCCGCGCCGGAAATGCTGGTGCGGGAACTGGTCGATCGGCTCGCCGAGCGGTTCGACGTCACAGAACGCGAAGAGGAAACGACGCGCGAAAGCATCGCGTTCAAGCTTCCCCGGGGACTGGAAGAGGCTGCCTGACCCTTGGCGGTCTACACGCACGTATCGGCCGAAGCGCTGGGGGAATTCCTGACGCGCTACGACTTCGGCGAATTGGTGTCGGCAAAAGGCATTGCCGAGGGCGTCGAGAATTCGAACTATCTGGTCGATACGACCGAGGGCCGCTTCATCCTGACGCTGTACGAGAAGCGAGTCGACGAGGAGGATCTTCCCTTCTTTGTCGCTTTGCTCGATCACCTCGCGGCTAAGGGCAACCGGGTGCCACGCATGCTTCCCGACCGCAACGGCATCGCGATCCAGACGCTCGAAGGCCGCCCGGCCTGCCTGATCGAATTTCTGAGCGGCGTATCGCTGTCGCACCCCAGTCCGGCCCAGGCGCGTGCGGCGGGCGCAGCGCAGGCGCGCATGCACCTCGACCTCGCCGATTTTGCCGACGAGCGCGACAATCCGCTCGGACCCGGCGGACTGCTGGCGTTCGTGTCGCGCGACGGATTCGATTTCGATGCGATTCAGCCTGAGCTGTTCGACCGTGTCACGACCGCGCTGAGCAACGTCTACGACACGATCGACTGGGATGTGCCGCGTGGCGTGGTGCACGGCGACCTGTTCCCCGACAACGTGTTGATGATCGGCGACGAGGTGACCGGGCTAATCGATTTCTATTTCGCTGCGACCGGTCATCTGAGCTGGGATCTCGCCGTCACGCATTCGGCCTGGGCGTTCGACGCAACCGGCAGCCATTATGACACGGCCGTCGGCCGTGCGTTGATCGAGGGATATGAAAGCGTCAGACCGTTATCGCCCGCCGAGCGCGCGACGATGCCCCAGATGGCCCGCGCTGCGTCGCTCCGTTTCCTGCTGACACGCGCATGGGACTGGCTGCATACCCCCGCGGACGCTCTGGTCACGCGCAAGGACCCGCTGGCCTATCTGCGCCGGCTTGAATTCTATGAAGCCAATCCCGGCCTGTTCGCATGACCGAACTCTCCCACGTCGAAATCGCCACCGATGGTGCTTGCAAGGGCAATCCCGGCCCGGGCGGCTGGGGCGTGGTGATCCGCCACGGCGGGCGCGAGAAGGAAATGTCGGGCGGGGAGCCGCTGACTACCAACAACCGCATGGAATTGCGCGCCGCCATAGAGGGCCTGAACGCGCTCAAGCGGCCGTGCCGCGTCACGCTGTCGACCGACAGCCGCTACGTCATGGAAGGGCTGACCAAGTGGATTCACGGTTGGCGACGAAACGGCTGGCGCACCGCCGACAAGAAGCCGGTCAAGAATGCCGAACTGTGGCAAGCTCTGATCGACGCCGCCGCGCCGCATCGCGTCGAATGGGTCTGGGTGAAGGGCCATGCCGGCCATCCCGACAATGAGCGGGCCGACCGGCTGGCAAGCAACGCGGCGGACGCGGCCCGCGGGCCTTAGCTGTTGTCGACGACTTCGGCGTCCGGGCCGTTCTTCTTGATCGAATCGATCGCGTTCTGGGCACTCGACTTCGACGCATAACCTTCGGTCGCGAACATCACTTCGCCGTTATACTTGAAGCGGACGCGAAACTCGCCGGCCTTGTCCTTGTAGATCTCGAACGTGTGAGCCATCTGACCTCTCCGGTTTGTTGACTCATTCAAATTAACGGCGTGGCGATCGATACGCTAGCGAAACCGGGCCGCGGAATAGCGGTCCCGGTCGATTTGCGCGACCAGCGGATCGGGCGTCGCGGCGAGCAGCAAGGATGCGGCGACTAGCGACGCTGCTGGTGCGGTCTGGATGCCGAACCCGCCCTGCCCCGCACACCAGAAGAAGTCCGGCACGCCATTGTCGAAGCCATAGACCGGCAGGCGATCCGGCGCGAAGCTGCGCAGCCCCGCCCAGCTTCGCTCGACGCGTTCAACCCGCCATTCGACAACGTGCTCGAGCCGATCGATCGCGATCGCGACGTCGAGTTCCTCGGGCTGGACGTCACCGGGATCGCTGGGGATTTCGTCGTGCGGGCTGAGCCACAGCCGTCCGCCCGATTCGGGCTTGAAGTAGAAATCGCCACCGATGTGCGCGACGTGCGGCGCGTCGTCGGGGACCGGCGGATCGACACGAAGCTGGACAAGCGTGCGGCGGAACGGGCTGATCCCGATCGGTGCGACGCCGGCCATCACCGCGACCTGATCGACCCAGGCGCCGGCGGCGTTGACCAGTATCTTCGCCTGGTACGAACCCGCCTTGGTATCCAGCCGCCAGACACCATCAGTCCGAGTCGCGCCCGTCAGCGCGGCATCGAGCACCAGTTCCGCGCCCGCCTTCTTGGCCCGCGACAGAGCGGCTGCATGCAGCCCCGCAACATCGATATACGCGCAGCTCGGCTCCCAGACCGCCAGGTTCCATTCGGGCCGCAGCCCGGCAATGCGCTCGCGCGGATCGACCTGCGACAGGTCGACGCCGGTGCCCGCGAATTGCGCGAGCATCCCCTCGATCTTGTCGCGCTCATCTTCGCGCCCGATATGCAGCGACCCGAGCGGCTGGAGGAATCCGCCGGCGTCGAACAGCCCGCGCGACGCCGCGGTCAGCGGCTGGACGCCCGGCCCGCCGTACGTTTCTTCCCAGAACGCGGCGGAGCGGCCCGTCGCGTGATAGCCCGCAACATCCTCAGCCTCGAGGATCAGCACGCTGGCATGCGACGCGACCTCCGCGGCGAGCGAGGCGCCGGCAATCCCGGCGCCGACGATGGCGATGTCGTAGCTCATTGGGCTGCCCGCTCCGACAGGAAGGTGTCGATCGCGCTGATCGCGCGGTCGCGCACCGCATCGACTTCGCGCAGGATTTCATGCGCCGATTCTGGGCCGAAGCGTATCACGTGGCAATCGGGCATGGCGGCGGCCACGCTCAGCGTGTCCTGCGGCCGGACCAGTTGATCGGCGTCGGCGACCAGCATCAGCACCGGGACCTTCATGTTCTTCAGCCGCGGGCTACCGCGCAACGTCCGCGTCGAATCGAACGCGCGCGCCACCCAGCGCCAGCTCGGCGGACCGAGTCGCAAACCGGGGTCCTTATCCCACCAGAACGGCTCGTCGGCGTAGCGATCGTCGTCGTGCGTCAACAGGGTCTGGCGACTCGCCATCGTCGCGGGGCGCTCGTTGCCCTTCCATGCGCGGCGCTGCGGGTTGCCGAGCCGCATCATCGTGTTCGCGAGCCATTCACCGAACCCCGCGCTGATCGGCGCGTGGACGCCCATCATCGGCGCGACCAGAACGGCGGCGGCCGGTGAGGCGATCCCTTCATCGAGCGCGCGGCCGATCAGATGCCCACCCATCGAATGCGCGACGATGACATGCGGCCCCGGCGCGGTCGTCGCCCAATCCTTCCAGAACGCGGCGAAGTCGGCGAGATAGGTTTCGAAGGTATCGATATCGCCGACATTGGGGTCGTCGGAGAGCCGGCCAGACTTACCCTGCCCCCGCCAGTCGAACGAAGCGATCGACCAACCCTGGGCGTGCCAGTGATGGAATGTCTCCAGATACTTCTCGAACAGATCGCCGCGTCCCGGCTGGAACAGGATCGATCCGCGCGGAGTCGCCGCCGACGACGGCCAATCAAATCGCCGCAAGGTCCAGCCGTCGGGCGCGGTCCAAGTCGAGATCGTGCTGCCGTCCGGGTAGGCGCGGCGCTGGTTTTCTGAAGCCACCATGGCCGCTGGTTACTTTTTAGAAAGCCATCCCGTCTAGGTCTATGGTCCGATGGGCTGGGGAATTCTGTCTTATGCGCTCGCGGGAGCGCTCGTCCTGATCCTGCTGTCGGCCGGAATAGAGGATGCGCGCCGGCGCGAAATCGCCAACTGGAAGAACGCGGCCATCGCCCTGATGGCGCCGGTCTGGTGGGTCGCCAACGGCTACGGCCTGGTCGACGTAGCGTGGCAGATCGGCATCGCACTGATCGTATTCGCGCTGTTCGTCGGCGCATTCCACTTCGGCTGGATGGGCGGTGGCGACGTCAAGATGATCGGTGCGCTCGCGCTGTGGCTGCCGCTGCAGGGCGTGTTCTTCATGCTGCTGGTCATGTCGGTCATCGGCGGCGTGCTGACGCTGATCATGGTGGTCGACCATTGGCGCCGCCAAGCGCCTGGCGCCGTCGAGACGCCCTACGGCGTCGCGATCGCCATGGCGTCGATGATCGCGCTGAGTGAACCGATATTTAACCAGTTTACGTAGATTAGTGGTGGGTCAACCGGCCGATCGGCCGGCAACGGGGCTTGAACGACATGGATAGTCGGAAGATCATTTTGCTGGTGGGTGCGCTGGTTGTGGCGGCCATTACGGCGTTTATGGCGCGCAGCCTGATCGCCGGATCGAGCGCGCCGCAAGCGCAGGCGCAAATGGCGGCTCCGCCAGTCACCGGCACCGAAGTGCTGGTGGCGACGAAGACGTTGCCGGTCGGCACGATCCTGGACGCGACGAGCTTCAAGTTCCAGCCCTGGCCGAGCCAGATGGTCGGTGGCGCGTATTTCGTGAAGAAGGACGGCTTCGACATCAAGTCGCTCCAGGGCACGGTCGTGCGCACGGTGATCACCGCCGGCCAGCCGCTGACCCAGGGGTCGCTGGTCAAGCCGGGCGATCGCGGTTTCCTGGCCGCGGCGCTGACGCCGGGCATGCGCGCCGTGACCTTTCCGGTCGAAAACAAGAATTCGGTCGCAGGCTTCGTGTTCCCGGGTGACCGCATCGACCTGATGCTGACCCAGAAGGTGGCTGGCGGGGGCGATGGCCCGCCGCTCAGCGTCGCCGAGACGATCATGAAGAACCTGCGCGTGCTGGCGACCGACCAGCGCACCACCACCGATGTCGACGATCAGGGCAAGACCGTGGTCAAGAACATCTCGATGGTGACGATCGAGGCGACGCCGTCGATCGCGGAAAAGATTTCGGTGGCGCGCACCCTGGGCGACTTGTCCGTCGTGCTTCGCCCGCTGGCCGACAGCGCAAGCGAACTGGACGCGGCGATCGCCGATGGCAGCGTGAAGGTGCCGAACGGCAAGGATCCGAAATCCGAGCAGGCTTTCCTGGATAGCGCTGCGAGCCAGCCCGTGGCGGGCAAGACAACCTTCGCCACCGGCGCAGACGTGTCGCGTTTCCAGCGCCGCACGGTGCCGGGCAAGGTCGACTCGCCGTACGGCCCGCGCGGCGGCGCCGGGAGCGGCGGCAGCGGTGGCTATCCTGGCGGCATGAATATGGGACCCACGGTGCGTATCGCCCGCGGGAACAACGTGACCGAAATTCCGGTCGGGGGGAAGAAGTGATGCTGAACCGTCTCAACCGCGCGGGCTGGCCGATGGCCGCCGCGCTGGCGCTCGCCGCCACCGGCGCTGCGACGCCGGCCGCCGCGCCCGCTCAATCGGCCTCCAGCCGTGTGGTCGAAGTCGACACCAATCAGGGTCGGCTGGTCACGCTGGCGCGTCCGATCAGTGATGTCTTCGTCGCGAACGACACGATCGCCGATATTCAGGTCCGCTCGCCGACCCAGATCTACGTGTTCGGGAAGAATCCGGGCGAGACGACCGTGTCCGCCACGACGAAGACCGGACAGGTGGTGTTCGCCGCGACTGTCCGCGTCGGCAACAATTTCGGCTCGATCAACCAGATGCTGAAGCTGGCGATGCCTGAGGCCCAGCTGTCGAGCTACACGCTGAACGGCGTCGTGCTGGTGACCGGCACGGTGATGAGCCCGCAGGATGCACAGGAAGCGGAAAGCCTGGTCCAGGCGTTCGTCGGCGACAAGGTCAAGGTGATCAGCCGCATCCGCACCGCGACGCCGCTGCAGGTCAACCTGCAAGTCAAGATCGCCGAGGTGACCAAGAGCTTCGCCAAGAACATCGGCGCGAACCTGACGACGTTGGACGGCACTGGCGGCTTCCAGTTCGGGATCGGCAGCGGCCGAACCATCACGCAGCAGTTCAATGCGCTGGGCGGCCCACTGGGAATCGGCTCGACCGCCGCGAAGTGTATTCCGCCGATCCTGGCTGACGGTTCGTGCACGGGCAAGATTCCGGGCACCGCAATCACGCCGGGTACCGAACGCACCACGTTGGGTGGGCTTGGCAAGATCTTCGGCCTTGACGTCCTGGGCGCACTCGACCTCGGCGAAACCAACGGCCAGGTCGTAACGCTTGCACAGCCCAACCTGTCGGCGCTGTCGGGTGAGACCGCATCGTTCCTGGCGGGCGGCGAAATACCGGTCCCTGTCAGCCAAGGCCTGGGCGCGGTGTCGATCGAATACAAGCAATATGGCGTTAGCCTTGCCTACACGCCGACGGTTCTGTCAGACGGCCGGATTTCGCTCCGCGTTCGCCCGGAAGTGTCGGAACTCTCCTCGGCGGGCGCCATCACGGTTGCCGGCAATCTCGTCGCCGCGCTGACCACGCGCCGCGCCGAGACCACGGTCGAGCTCGGCTCTGGCCAGTCGATGGTGATCGGCGGCCTGATTTCCAATTCGACCAACAATCAGATCGAAAAGACGCCTGGTCTGGGCAATGTACCCATCCTTGGCGCGCTGTTCCGCTCGACGGGCTGGAAGCGTAACGAGACCGAGTTGATCATCGTCGTCACGCCCTATCTGGTGAAGCCGGTGAACGCGAACGAGATCGTCCTGCCGACCGACGGTTATCAGGCGCCGACGGACCTGGGCCGCGTGTTCATGGGCAAGCTCGGCGGCGGTGCTACCGGCGGCGATCGGGCCAAGCCGACCATGGCGACGCCCAATGCGGGTGGCCTGGCGGTCGGCGCCAACGCGCCTGTCCCCCTCGCCCCCAGCAGCCCGGCTCCAGACGCCAAACGCGACGAAAAGGCCGTGTTGCCCAAGAAATCGAAGAAGGATGCCGGCACGCCGGCGCCCGGATTCAGCCAGTAAACGACGCCAGCGAGGGACACCCACCATGCGCAAGATCCTGTTCGCCGCACTTTCCGCCCCCGCGCTGATGCTGGGGGGCTGCGGCACGCTCAATCGCGGCGTCGACACCGTCTATCAACCGGTAGTCAGCCGCACCGACTATGTGTTCGACGTTCAGACGACGCCGTCAGGCCTCGCTGCGGGCGAAGCCGACCGCGTCGCGGGTTGGCTGGCGTCGATGAAGCTTCGTTACGGCGATCATGTCGCGGTGGACGATCCCAACAATTCCGGCGCGTATAGCCAGGTCGCCGCGATCGCCTCGCGCTACGGCATCCTGCTCGACAGCCGCGCGCCGATCACCCCGGCACCCCTCGGCGCCGGCATGGCGCGCGTCGTCGTCAGCCGCACCGCCGCCAAGGTTCCGGGCTGCCCCGATTTCACGCGCACCGGCTCCGACGAGTTCGAAGGCAGTACGACATCGAACTTCGGTTGCGCCAACCAGGCCAACCTCGCCGCGATGGTCGCCGACCCGCTCGATCTGGTCCGCGGCCAGCCGGGTACCGAGACGTTCGATGCGAAAACGTCGGGCCGTGCGATCGACACCTATCGCAAGGCCACGCCGACCGGCGCCGGCGGCACCGCGATCAAGACCGAATCGACGGGTGGAGGGACCAAGTAACATGAACGCTCCGTGGAAACCCGCCGGCGTCGCGCACCGCGAACCGTTCGTCGCCTATGTCTGCGACGAGACTACCGCCGAGGCGCTGCGTCCGATCGCCAGCGAAATGGGCTGGTCGGCCGACAAGGTGAACAAGGGTGGCTTGCGCAATGCGGTCCAGTCGCTGTCGGTCTCTGCGAGCCCGCAGGTGCTGTTCGTCGATCTGTCGGAAAGCGGCGACCCGCTCAACGACATCAACGCACTGGCCGAAGTCTGCGAGCCCGGCACCGTCGTGATCGCGGCGGGCCAAGTCAACGACGTCCGCCTGTACCGCGACCTGACCGCCAGCGGCATCCAGGATTATCTCCTGAAGCCGCTGTCCGCGGACATGCTGCGCGAAGCCTTCGGCAGCGCTCAGGCAATCCTGAACGCGCCGAAGCTTACCGATGGCGCAGCCGACCGTCCGCATTGCGCGACGGCGATCATCGGCACGCGTGGCGGCGCCGGTGCATCGACTGTCGCTGCATCTGTGTCGTGGCTGATGAGCGAGAAAGGCGGCCGGACGACGGCGTTGCTCGACCTCGACGTCCATTTCGGCACCGGCGCGCTGTCGCTGGACCTCGAACCGGGCCGCGGCCTGACCGACGCGATCGAGAATCCGAGCCGCATTGACGGGCTGTTCATCGAACGCGCGATGGTCAAGGCCAGCGAAAAGCTGGCGGTCCTATCCGCGGAAGCGCCGATCAACTCGCCGATGCTGACCGACGGATCCGCTTTCTACCAGCTTCAGGAAGAGATGCGGGCGGCGTTCGAATGCACCGTCGTCGATCTGCCGCGCGCGATGCTGGTCCAGCATCCGCACCTGATCACCGATATCCAGACCGCGGTCATCGTGACCGAGCTGACGCTGGCGGCGGCGCGCGACACGATCCGCATCCTGTCGTGGCTCAAGTCTAACGCGCCGCAGACGCAAGTGCTGGTCGTCGCCAATCGCGTACCGCAGGGCACGCTGGAGATCAGCCGCAAGGATTTCGAAGGCTCGATCGAGCGCAAGGTCGATTTCGTGGTTCCCTACGACCAGAAGCTGGCGGCGCAGGCGGCCAAGCTGGGCAAGCCGATGGCCGAAGCCGGCAAGGGCTCCAAGACCGTCGCGCCGCTCACCGACCTGGCGACGCGCCTGATGGCGATCGGCGACAACGTCGAAGCTCCGGTCAAGGCGTCGGGCAAGAAGGATGGCGGCAAGGCGCAGTCGATTATGGGCAAGTTCGCCGACCTCAAGTCGTTGATGCCCAGCAAGAAGGCGGCGAAGTCGAATTGATCGCGGCCGCCCGGGTTCGGGTGGCTGCTAGTAATGTGGAGCGCTGAGCGATGCCGTTGGTGCCGCTGATTTCGGTCGTAGCAGGAGCGGGCATCATGCTGCTCATGCTGGTCTTCGCCTTCGCGGGTCCCAACGCGGAGAAGGCGCAGACGCGCCGTCTGACGTCGCTCAAGGAACGTCACAGTGGCGCGGCCAGCGAAGCCGCGATGGCCGCGCAGATGCGCCGCATCACCGGCAAGCGCGATAGCAACATGGACAATGCGATGGCGCGGCTGCTGCCGCGTCCGGCGCTGCTCAAAAAACGGCTCGCGATGACCGGCAAAACCTGGACGGTCGGCCAGTACGGCATGGCGACGGTCGCGCTGATGGTGCTAGTCGGCGGCCTGCTGGCGATCCGCGGCGCGCCCTTGATCGTGGCGTTACTCATTGCCGTTGTGGTCGGAGCGGGCCTGCCGCACTTCATTGTCGGCTTCTACATCAAGAAGCGCGTCGCCAAGTTTAACGCCAAATTTCCTGACGCGATAGAATTGCTCGTACGCGGCCTGCGCTCTGGTCTGCCGATCTCGGAGACGATGGGCGTGGTCGGCGCGGAAGTGCCCGGTCCGGTCGGCGAGGAGTTTCGTGCCGTCAGCGACAAGATGAAGATCGGTCGGACGATGGACGCCGCGCTGCAGGATACGGCCGACCGGCTCGGCACGCCCGAATTCCAATTCTTCGTCATCTCGATCGCAATACAGCGCGAGACCGGCGGCAACCTGGCTGAAACGCTGGCGAACCTCGCCACCGTGCTGCGCCAGCGCAGCCAGATGAAGCTGAAGATCAAGGCGATGTCGTCCGAATCGAAGGCGTCGGCCTATATCGTCGGCTCGCTGCCGTTCATCGTGTTCGGCCTGATCATGTGGATCAGCCCGCAATATATGGGCAATTTCTTCGTCGATCAGCGGCTGATCATCGCCGGCGTCGGCGGACTGATCTGGATGGGTCTTGGCGCCTTCATCATGGCCAAGATGGTCAATTTCGAGATTTGATGATGGAACCGCACAACCCCACCTTGCTTGGCATCGACGTCGTCTGGGTCGGCACCATGCTGGCCGCCGTCGCCGCGTTCGCAGTGCTGCTCGCGATCTACGCGGTTATGACGTCGCGCGATCCGATGGCGAAGCGCGTCAAGGCGCTCAACGATCGCCGCGAACAGTTAAAGGCCGGCATCACGGCATCGACCAGCAAGCGCCGCGCGAAGCTGGTCCGCCAGAACGACACGACCGACCGGATCCGCTCATTCCTGTCGAGCCTCAAGGTCCTGCAGGACAGCCAGCTCAAGGTTGCCCAGACCAAGTTGCTCCAGGCGGGTATCCGCAAGAAGGAATATGCCGTCGCGGTCATCTTCGGCCGTCTCGTCCTGCCGATCGTGCTGGGCGGGCCGATGCTGTATCTCGTCTACGGCACCGACATGTTCGCGGGCTGGTCGCCGCTGAAGGCCTACGGCCTCGTCGCTGGCACCTTCATCCTGGCCTATAAGGGCCCGGACATCTACCTGAAGAACAAGATCACCAAGCGCAGCCACGCGATCCGCAAGGGTCTGCCGGACGCGCTGGACCTGCTGGTGATCTGCGCCGAAGCCGGCCTGACCGTCGACGTCGCGTTCCACCGCGTATCGAAGGAACTGGGCAAGGCCTATCCCGAACTGGGCGACGAATTCGCGCTGACCGCGATCGAACTGGGCTTCCTGTCGGATCGCCGCCAGGCGTTCGAGAATCTGGCGACGCGCGTGGATCTGGACGCGGTCAAAGGCGTCGTCACGACGATGATCCAGACCGAGAAATACGGTACGCCGCTCGCCTCGGCGCTGCGCGTGCTGTCGGCCGAATTCCGCAACGAGCGCATGATGCGCGCCGAGGAAAAGGCCGCGCGCTTGCCCGCGATCATGACGATCCCGCTGATCCTTTTTATCCTGCCGGTGCTATTCATCGTCATTCTTGGTCCGGCGTCGTGCAGCATCTCGGACGCTTTCAAGTCGCCGATGTAATTCGGCCAGGGAACGCAAGCGAAGGGCGCGTCGTTTCTCCGGCATAACGAACCGGAAAAAGGCGCGCCCGATGCTGTTCACCGACGTCACTCAATATGCCGTTCTCGGCCTCGTCCTGCTCCTGGGACTGGTGCTCGGTCTGTTGATCGCGCCGAAGGGAGCGAAATGGCGCCGCCTCTATGAATCGGAACGTGACGCGCACGCCACCTATCGCACCGAGACCGACGCCAAATGGCGTGAGCGAGAGGCGCTGACCACCAACCGCGACGCCTATGTCCGCGACCTGGAAAACGAGAATGCGCGGTTGAAGGCAGAGCGCCCGGCCTGACCCCGACTCAGCTCAGCGGCTTGCAGCTTGATTTCTTCCGCACGGCGTCGATCGCGGGGAATTGAGCGCGATCCTGGACCAGGATGCGGATCAACGCGATGCCGGTCGCGTCCTTTACCCGTACCGCCTGCATCCCGTCGGGCACCGGCTGGCCCGCCAGCGCGATCGCCACGCGGATCGGCTGGCCGTTCGCGTCGATATTGTTCCGCACGAACGCCACATCCGTGCGCCCGTCGAACACCGATAGCGACCAATACGGCGCGGGGACCGGCTGCACATCGACCAGGACCGGGCCGTTCGACACGTCGAAGGGACACGACGAATAAGCGAGGTCGGGGCTGGGCCGCACGATCGCCCGCGCCTTGTCGGTCGCCATCGGCGTGGCGAAGAGAGTGTTATAGCCGCTCGCCTTGCTGATCCGCTGCGTCGCGAATCCCATCAGCACGCGGGGAAATTCGACCATCATGACGGTATAGCCGACGATGCTCAGGATCAGCCCGAGCAGCAAAGGTAAGGTCCAGCGGCGCATCAGCAGCCCTCCTTGACGATCGAGGGCAATTGGTCGCGAGTCAGGTTCCCGACCCCGCCATCGTCGGGCAGATAGGTGCGAAGCGTCAATTCGAACCGGTCGATCCGCCCGGTCGGCAGCCACAGCCCGGCCTGTTCGGACGGCGCAACGACCACCGACCAGTTCGCCGGATTGGGAACATGCGCGCTGGCGATTGAGAAGACATTGGCCTGGTTGGAGACGAGATAGCCGGGATGGTCGTAGAGCGTCAGGCTCCACCATTTGCTCGGCAACGCCTTCCCCGTCACGCGATAGCGGCACTTGCCGTCGAGTGGTTCGCCCGCGCTATCGACGGCAGCGTTATAATAGCGGGCCTCGTGCGCAGGCAGCGCGAGGATGCCGCGCAACGACACGACCGCGCGGGTGAAGGCGCTCGCACCTGCGGTCCCGAAATCCTTGCCCGTCGTCCACGGCCCGATCGCGGTGCTCGCGCCGAGCGCGCCGGTCCGCACCCGCTGCACTGCCGCCCCCGCACCGAGCGCCAGCCCGGCCACCGCGCAGATCAGGTATCTCGCCCAGGGTTTCATACTCCCCCTCCTCAGTTCGGGCAGCGGTGGTAGCGCTTGCCTTCCATCGTCATCGCGTCGTCGCCGGTGCGTTCGACGCTGAGCTTTTGTTCGAACGGCTTGTCGTCGTCCGAATAGGTGCCGGTCACGGTCACGGTCTTACCCTTGAGGCTCCAGCGGCCGATCCCGCGCTTGCCGTAGAAGCCGCCGCCACCACCGAACTTGACCGCGCGCCGCGCGGCGCAATCGCCATCCGCCGCACCCCAACGGCCGCTGAGCCATACGTTGTTAACCCCGGCAGGGGTCGGGACGGGCTTGGCCGTCGGGCTGGCCGTGGGTTTCGGACTCGGCGTCGCGCTCGGCGATGGAGTCGGCGACGGTTTGGCCGTGGGGGACGCCTTCGGAGTCGGTGTGGCGCTCGGGCTGGCCGTCGGGGTCGGCGCGACCATGTTCGTGTCGGTCTCGCCCAGATCGGTCACGACCACCGGTTCGCTTGGCGTCGGCTCGGGTGGCGGGATGGTGCCGCGACCCGGATCGTTGACGTCCCCCATGAACATCCAGCTACCGCTGACCTGGACGAAGCGGCCGGTGCGCTGCTGCGATTTGTCGCACTTCTTGGTAAAGGCCGAGCAGACCGTCGTCTTGAAATCGCAGATATAGCCTGGAAGCGACGGCGCCGCCTTGCACGCGATGCGTTCGGTCGACTGCACCTTCTCGCCGCGGCGGGCGAGTGCGTCGGACATCTCTTCCTGCGACGGCCCGTCCTGGCCCAGCCCGCTACACGCGCCGAGCGACAGGATGCCAACGATCGCGAGCCACCGCCTCATGGCGTCAGGAGTGTCGCGGCGACGCGACTCCGTCAAGCCTTGGTCAGCGCGGCCTGCGCCGCCGCGAGCCGTGCGATCGGCACGCGGTAGGGCGACGCCGACACGTAATCCAGCCCGACCTGCGCACAGAACGCGATCGACGCCGGATCGCCGCCATGCTCGCCGCAAATGCCGAGCTTGATGCCGGGGCGCGTTTCCCGCCCACGCTCCGCGGCGATCTGAATCAACTCCCCAACGCCGTCGACGTCGAGGCTGACGAACGGGTCCTTCGCGTAAATGCCCTTTTCCACATAGATCTGCAGGAAGCGCGCTGCGTCGTCGCGGCTCACGCCGAGCGCGGTTTGCGTCAGGTCATTGGTACCGAACGAGAAGAACTCGCCGACCTCGGCGATCTCGCCCGCCTTCAATGCGGCACGCGGCAGTTCGATCATCGTGCCGACGAGGTAATCGACACGCTTGCCGGTTTCCGCGAACACAGCCTCCGCCGCCTGGTCGACGACCGCCTTCATCAGCTCGAGTTCGCGCCGCGTTGCGACCAGCGGGATCATGATTTCCGGCACCGGCGCCTCGGCCAGGCTGACCGCCGCCTCGAAGATCGCACGCGCCTGCATTTCGTAGATTTCGGGGTAGGTCACGCCCAGGCGACATCCGCGATGGCCGAGCATCGGGTTGAACTCGTGGAGCTCGGCCGCGCGGCGCTTGAGGTACTCGACCTCGACCCCGGCGGCCGCCGCGACCTCGGCGAATTCCTCTTCCTCGTGCGGCAGGAATTCGTGCAGCGGGGGGTCGAGCAGGCGAATGGTGACGGGCAGACCGGCCATCACCTCGAACAGTTCGACAAAGTCGCTGCGCTGTTCGGGGAGCAATTTGTCGAGCGCGGCGCGGCGGCCCTTCTCGTCCTCGGCCAGGATCATCTGGCGCACCGCGGTGATCCGCGCGGCGTCGAAGAACATATGCTCGGTGCGGCACAGCCCGATGCCCTCCGCGCCGAATTCGCGCGCGGTCCTGGCGTCGAGCGGGGTTTCGGCGTTGGCGCGGACCTTGAGTTTCCGGACTTCGTCGGCCCAGCCCATCAACGTGCCGAAGTCGCCCGCCAGTTCGGGCTGCACCGTCGGCACTTCGCCGATCATGACTTCGCCCGACGCGCCGTCGATGGTGATGATGTCGCCCTCGTTGACCTCACGGCCGGCGCAGCGCAGCACCTTCGCCTTGGCGTCGATCGACAGCGAGCCCGCGCCCGACACGCAGGGCCGGCCCATGCCGCGCGCGACGACCGCCGCATGGCTCGTCATCCCGCCGCGCGCGGTCAGGATGCCGCGCGCCGCATGCATCCCGTGGATGTCCTCCGGCGACGTTTCGGTGCGGACCAGGATCACCGCGTCGCCCGCCGCCGCGCGCTTTTCCGCGGTGTCGGCGTCGAACACGACCTTCCCGCTCGCAGCACCCGGCGACGCCGGCAGGCCACGCGTCAGCACGTCGCGCGCCGCCTTGGGATCGAGCGTGGGGTGGAGCAACTGGTCGAGCGCGCCCGGCTCGACCCGCAGGATCGCTTCCTCGCGCGTGATCAGGCCTTCCTCCGCCATGTCGACCGCGATCTTCAGCGCGGCCTTGGCGGTGCGCTTGCCCGACCGCGTCTGGAGCATCCAGAGCTTGCCGCGTTCGACGGTGAACTCGATGTCCTGCATGTCGCGGTAATGCTTCTCGAGCGTGTCGAACACGCCGGCCAGCTCGGTGTAGACCTCCGGCAGCGCCTCTTCCATCGACAGCGGCCTGGCGTTCGCCGCCTCGCGCGCGGCCAGGGTCAGGTACTGCGGCGTGCGGATGCCCGCGACGACATCCTCGCCCTGCGCATTGATCAGGAACTCGCCGTAATAGGCATTGTCGCCCTTCGACGGATCGCGCGTGAACGCCACGCCGGTGGCACTGGTGTCGCCCATGTTGCCGAACACCATCGCCTGGACGTTGACCGCGGTGCCCCATGACGCCGGGATGTCGTTGAGCCGGCGATAGACTTTCGCGCGCTCCGACTGCCACGACCCGAACACCGCGCCGACCGCGCCCCACAGCTGATCGTGGACGTCCTGCGGGAAGGGCTTGTCCCACTGTTGCTCGACCAGCTTCTTGTATTCGGCGACCAGCGCCTTCCAGTCGGCTGCGGTCATGTCGGTGTCGAGGAAATAGCCCTTGCCTTCCTTAGCGATCTCCAACGCTTCCTCGAACGCACCGTGATCCAGTTCCAGCACGACGTCCGAATACATCTGGATGAAGCGGCGATAGCTGTCCCAGGCGAAACGCTCGTCGCCGCTGGTGGTGGCAAGCCCCAACACCGTCTCGTCGTTGAGTCCCAGGTTGAGGACGGTGTCCATCATCCCCGGCATCGACGCGCGCGCGCCCGAGCGCACCGACACCAGCAGCGGATCGGCGGCGTCGCCGAATTTCTTGCCCGTCACCGCCTCGATATGCGCGATGCCGTTGGCGACCTCGGCCTTCAGGCTGTCGGGGAAATTGCCGCCCTCGTCATAATAGACCGCGCACATTGGGGTGCCGATCGTGAAGCCCGGGGGCACCGGCAGGCCGATCGAGGCCATCTCCGCGAGGTTCGCGCCCTTGCCGCCGAGCAGGTTCTTGTCGCCCTTGCCGCCGTCCGAAACTCCGCCGCCGAAGCGATAGACGTACTGAGTCATGCCGTTCCTCTAAGTATCTGATTTCGCTGGGGAGGCGATGGTAAGTTTACACTGGATTTACACTAGCGCGTCAGCCCTCGATCTTCGAAAAGTCGGCCACGTTATGGACCGCGTCGCGTACCCGCGCGAGCAAAGCCAGCCGCGCCGCGCGTTTCGCGGGGTCACTGTCGTTCACCGTCACATTGTCAAAGAACGCGTCGATCGGCGCACGGAGCGTCGCGAGCGCCGCCATCGCCGCCTCGAAATCCTCGGCTGCGACCGCGTTGGCGGCGGCAGGCTCGGCAGCGTCGAGCGCGGCGATCAGGTCAGCCTCTGCATTTTCGGGCGTGTAGGAAAGTGGTTTCGCCTCGGCGTCCGTAACGCCTTCCTTCTTCAGGATATTCGCCGCACGCTTGTAGCCGGCGAGCAGGTTCGCACCGTCCTCGGTAGTGATGAAGGACTGTAAGGCGCGCGATCTATTGCACAACGACACCAAGTCGTCACCGCTAGTTTGGAAAGCGGCGTCAATCACATCATGCCGCAATCCGTTATCACGCTGCTGCACTTTGAAACGATCGATTATGAACCAATGAAGGCCTGCGTCGCCCGTCGCAATCTGGTTGAGTAGGAGGGCATCGAGACGACGAGCGCGCTCATAGCGATCGCCATGTCGGCTTTCTTCGGGCCACCCCATCCCGATAATGTCGGTCATCGTTTCCAAAGTATCATCGATACTAAAACGAAGATCATTTTCTAGAATGAGCCGGATAACACTCAACGCTGCGCGTCGCAGTGCGAACGGGTCCTTGGAGCCAGTCGGCTTCTCGTCGATGGCGAAGAAGCACATCAACGTATCCAGCTTATCCGCCAGCGACACCGCCACCGTCACCGGCGCGGTGGGGACGTCGTCGCCCTGCCCGACCGGCTTGTACTGATCGCGGATTGCGTCGGCGACCGCTTCGTCCTCGCCCTGCGCGGCGGCGTAATAGCCGCCCATCAGGCCCTGCAGCTCGGGGAACTCGCCGACCATGCCGGTAACGAGGTCGGCCTTGGCCAATTCTGCTGTCCTGCGCGCCAGCTTGGGGTCGCAGTTCGGCACGATGCGTTCGGTCGCCAGCCATTCGGCGAGCTTCGCGACGCGCTCGACCTTGTCGGCGACGGTGCCCAGTTTCTCGTGGAAGACGATCTTCTCGAGCTTCTTCGCCTGCTCCGCGAGCGGCACCTTCAGGTCGGTCTCGTAGAAGAAGCGCGCGTCGCTCAGCCGGGCGGCGAGTACCTTGCGGTTGCCCTCGACGATCGCGGCGCCGCCGTCGGTCGCGGCGATATTGGCGGTGCAGACGAAGGCGTTGGCGAGCTTGCCCGCCCCGTCGCGACACACGAAATATTTCTGGTTCACGCGCGCGGTGAGCTGGATCACCTCCGGCGGGACCTGGAGGAAATCCGCGTCGAAGCGGCCGAGCAGCGGCACCGGCCATTCGGTCAGCCCGGCATTCTCCGCGACCAGCCCTTCGTCCGCGATCAGCTCTAAGCCCGCTTCCGCCGCCAGCGCCGTTGCACGCTCGCGGATGATCGCGCGGCGCTCGTCCTGATCGACGATGACGTGGCAGGCGTGGAGCTTCTCGGCATAGTCCGCCGCCGAGCCGATCGTGATGACGCCGGGATGGTGGAAGCGGTGGCCGACGGTGGCCGCGCCGGACTGAACGCCCGCGATCTCGCACGGCACGACGTCCTCGCCGAGCAGCGCGACGATGCCGTGCAGCGGGCGGACCCAGCGCAGGCTTTCGGTCGACAACGACGCTTCGCCCCAGCGCATCGACTTGGGCCAGGGAAAGGCGCGAACGATCGCCGGGATCGCCTCGGCCAGCACGTCGGAGGTGTGGCGGCCGGGCTTGTCGATGACGGCGAACAGCACGCCGTCACGTTCGATCAGGTCGCTTTCGGCGAGGCCGGTCTTGCGCAGGAAGCCTTCGAGCGCCTGCGGCGGGGCGCCGACGCGCGGGCCCTTCACTTCCTCCGACACCGCCGCAGTCTCGGCGGGCAAGTCGCGCGCGATCAGCGCGAGCCGGCGCGGCGTCGCGAAGGTCACGATCGCATCGGTCTTGAGGCCCGCCTTCTCCAGCTCGGCCGCGAACAGCCGCGCGAGGTCGTCGCGCGCCTTGTCCTGCATCCGCGCCGGGATTTCCTCGGAGCGCAGTTCGAGCAGGAAGTCGGTCACGCCGCCCACCCGTTCTTGTCCATCCACGCCGCGCACGCGCCCTTCGCGAGATCGCGGACGCGGCCGATGTACGCCTGGCGCTCGGCGACCGAAATCACGCCTCGGGCGTTCAAGAGGTTGAAGATGTGACTTGCCTCGATCGCTTGTTCATAAGCGGGGATCGGGAGCTGATGGTTGAGGCAATTCTCGCACTCGGCCGCCGCCTTCTTGAACAGGTCGAACAGCGTGTCGGTGTCGGCGACCTCGAAGTTCCACTTGGACATTTCCTTCTCGTTTTCGAGAAAGACGTCGCCATAGGTGAAGGCTGGCGTGTTCCCTTGCGCGTCGTTGAACGCGAGGTCGTAGATGCTGTCCTTGTTCTGCAGATACAGCGCGAGGCGTTCGAGGCCGTAGGTCAGTTCACCCGACACCGGCTTGCAGTCGAACCCGCCCATCTGCTGGAAATAGGTGAACTGCGTCACCTCCATCCCGTCGCACCACACTTCCCAGCCAAGCCCCCAGGCGCCGAGCGTCGGGGATTCCCAATCGTCCTCGACGAAGCGGATGTCGTGCTTGGCGGTATCGATTCCGATCGCCGCGAGGCTGCCGAGATAAAGCTCCTGCAGGTCGGGCGGGCTGGGCTTCAGGATTACCTGATACTGATAGTAATGCTGCAACCGGTTGGGGTTCTCGCCATAACGGCCGTCGGTCGGGCGGCGGCACGGCTGCACGAACGCGGCGTTCCACGGGTCGGGCCCAAGCGCACGGAGCGTCGTCGCGGTGTGGAACGTCCCCGCCCCCATCCGCATGTCATAGGGTTGCAGGATCAGACAGCCGCGCTCGCTCCAATATTGATGGAGCGTCAGGATCATGCGCTGGAAGGAAAGCGGCTGGGTCATGGTGCGGTGCGGGAAGCCTCTGGCGCAGGGGGGGCGTAGGGTCAATGCCGCTTCAGGTCTTGGTCATCGTTCCCGTACTACCTATTGTGGGACACGCGCGGCGTTCGCGCACTCGTTCAAGGACCGCCATGCTGCGTATTATGCTCCGCAAACTGCTTCTCGCGCTCGGGCTGATCGCCGCTGGCGCCGCCTATGCCCAGACGGCCGCGCCCGCGCCTACGTCGCCCGCCCCCCAGCCTTCGCCCGCCGCCACGGCCGATGCCGATCCTGCTCTGTGGGTGGTCAAGGACAGGGACACGACGATCTACCTGTTCGGCACGGTCCACCTGCTTAAGCCCGGCCTGTCGTGGTTCGACGAGGCGGTGAAGAAGGCGTTCGATTCGTCCGACGAACTGGTGCTGGAAATGGTCCAGCCCGATCCCGCCGCGATGCAGGCGCTGGTGATGACGAAGGGGTTCACCGCCTCCGGCCCGACGCTGCCCGAACGCCTGCCCGCGGAGGACCGGCCGATCTATCTGAAGGCGCTGGCCGATCTCGGTCTTCCGTCGGCGCTGTTCGACCGCGCGCAGCCCTGGCTGGTCGCGACCAACCTGTCGCTGATCCCGCTGATGAAGCTCGGCTACGACGCCGCGAGTGGCCCCGAAAGCGTGCTGACCGCCGCCGCCACATCGAGCAAGAAGCCGATCACCGGTCTGGAGACGCCCGACCAGCAGATCGGCTATCTCGCCGGCCTGTCCGAACCGACGCAGGTCGCGTTCCTCGAATCGACGCTGAAGGACTTGCCCAAGACCGGCGAGACGATGGACAAGATGGTTGGCGCCTGGTCGCGCGGTGACCCAGCTACGCTCGGCGAGCTGATGAACGACGGGGTCAAGGACACACCGGAACTGGCCAAGACCCTGCTCTACGACCGCAACGCGCGCTGGGCACAGTGGATCAAGGCGCGGATGGCGAAGCCGGGGACGGTATTTATCGCGGTCGGCGCCGGGCATCTGGCCGGGCAGCGGAGCGTGATCGAGCAGTTGAAGGCGCTCAAGCTCACTGCGACACGCATGCCCTATTGACGCTGCTCCGCGCCCTGCTGCTGGCGGCGCTGGCGGGCATGCTGACCGCGTGTCCGCTTGCGCGCGAGCCAGCCAAGCCACCGATGTGGGTGGTGCGCGACGGCGACACGACGATCTGGCTGATGGGGTCGATCCACCTGTTGCCGCCGCGGATCGACTGGCGGAGCGACGCAGTCGATCGCGCGATGGGCGCGGACGAACTGGCGCTCGAAACCGATCCGACCGCGCCGGGCGATTTCGACGCGATCGGCAAGGCCCCGGGTCTCCTTCCGCTCGCCAAGCGCGTCGCAGCCGACCGGCAGGACGCACTGGCGCGCGCGATCGAACGAACCGGCCAGCCGGGCGACGCGTTCGACGGCTATAAGGACTGGGCGGCGGCGGTGATACTGGCGACCGGCGACGCGCTCGACAGCCGCGCGACCGCGAAGAACGGCATCGATGCGCAATTGTGGAAGGCGTTTCGCGGGCGGCAACGCGTGGCGCTCGAGAAGCCCGGCGACCAGCTCCGCGCGCTCGACATGCTGCCGCCGCAGCTGCAGTCGCGGATGCTCGACGAGACGCTCGACGGCGCTGACTATGATACGACGTACGAGGCGTGGGCGAGCGGCGACTTGGCCGCGATCGACAAGGCCGGCCCGTCGAAGGAACTCCGCGCCTTCCTCGTCACCGCCGCCAACCGCCGCTGGGCCGACTGGATAGCCGCGCGGATGGCGCAGAAGGGCGAGGTCCTCGTCGCGGTCGGTGCCGGGCATCTGGCGGGGAAGGACTCGATCCCGGACCTGCTCGCGGCGAAGGGACTGAAGGTGGAGCGGACGCAATAAAGGTCAGGCGAAACTCACCTTCGCCGGCCGCCGTCGCATCGCCGCCCCCATCGCGCCGAAGCCGAGTAGCATCATCGCCCAGGTCGCTGGTTCCGGAACGCCGAATGCCGCCCACGGCGTGTAGTCGTAGGTAAGGGTATAGCTGGCGGTGCCGCACAGATCATCCCCAGGGGTGCCACCACCACCGCACCCGCCGTTGACGCGGCGCACCGCAAAATCGGGTGGCAGGACGAACGTCGTATCGCTCGCATCCACCAGATGCGCGCCCAGGTATTTACCATCCAGCAGGATGTATCCGACACCGTTGAAGTTGGCCGGGTTCAGGTCGAATGTCTGACTCCCGATTACATCGTAGATCGAGAAATAGCCATAAACGAAGTTCGTCGCCCGGACGACATTGACCGTCGTGCTACCCGATCCTGTCAACGCGATGGAGAGATTGCCCGTGGCTGCATTGCTGAGAGTCCACAGCCCGTTCGACGTCCAGCTCACTGCATAGTTTCCCGTCGCAGCGGTCGTGCTGTATAACTGGTTGTAGTTCGACTTGTTGACCTTGATCTTCAACGTGACTGAATTGAGCACGCCGAGCGTCACATCGAACTTCGCCATCCCGTGCTGGGTCATATCATTGTCGGTCTGCACGATCGTTACCGCGCCCGCAGGAGCGGCAAGGAACATTGCGGCCGACGCCGCGGTCGCTACGAATCGCATCGTCTCTTCTCCCCGTTATTAACCATGTTGCGGGAAAGACCCGGACCAGTCGAGTCTAGGACTGCACTGTAACGGACTGCTTCGGGCACTGCCCACCCTTGCCTCCCCGCCCCCTTTCCACTACAGGCGCGCGCTTCCGCGACGTGGTCATCCCTGGAGGCGTGACGCGGAAGTCCACTGAACCAACGTATTTCGGAGAATATCATGAGCGACCAATTGACGCTCGCCGCCGAGACGCGCGACCGTGGAGGCAAGGGAGCCTCGCGTGATCTGCGCCGCAACGGCCGCGTGCCCGCCGTCATCTATGGCATGAAGCAGGACCCCGTCTCGATCCATCTGGAAGAGAAGGCACTGGTCCGCGCGCTGGGCACCGGGCATTTCATGAACACGGTCGTCATGATCGACGTGGGCGGCAAGCCCGTCCGCACCCTCCCCAAGGACGTCGCGTTCGACGTCGTCACCGACCGTCCGCTCCACGTCGACTTCCTGCGCATCAGCGAGCACGCGACCGTGCACGTCAATGTGCCGGTGGTGTTCACCGACGAGGAGGAGTCGCACGGCATCAAGATCGGCGGCGTGCTGAACATCGTTCGCCACGAACTCGAGCTGGTCGTCGACGCCGCGAACATCCCCGGCGAGATCGAGATTTCGCTCAAGGGCCTCGAGGTCGGCGATTCGATCCACATCTCGCAGGTCAAGCTGCCCAAGGGCGCGACGTCGGCGATCGACGACCGCGACTTCACCATCGCGACGATCGTCGCCCCGTCGGCGCTCAAGTCGACCGAAGGCGATAACGAGACCGCTGCGGCCCCTGCTGAAGCCGCGGCACCTGCCGAAGGCGAGACCGCTGCCGCCGAGGGCGACGCCGAGTAACACCGGCTTCGCGTTCGGGAACGAACGAACGAGGGGCGCGCGATCGGCTGGATCGCGCGCCCTTCTTGTTTGGTCGCCTCTCGGCGACGGCGGCACCGGTGCCGCTTCCGCGTCGGCGGAAACCCCGGTAGGGGCGAACAATGCAACTCTGGGTCGGCCTGGGTAATCCCGGCGCGCAATATGCGATGCATCGCCACAATGTCGGCTTCATGGCCGTGGACGCGATCGCCGAGGTGCATGATTTCGGCGCGGTGAAGAAGCAGTTTCAGGGCTGGACGCAAGAGGGCCGCATCGGGGCTGAGAAGATCATCCTGCTCAAGCCCGCGACCTTCATGAACGAAAGCGGCCGGTCGATCGGCGAGGCGATGCGCTTCTACAAGCTGGAGCCGCAGGACGTGACCGTCTTCTACGACGAACTCGACCTGGAGCCGTTCAAGGTCAAGGTGAAGCGCGGTGGCGGGGCCGCGGGGCATAACGGCATCCGCTCGACCATCCAGCATCTGGGCGACGGTTTCCGTCGCGTGCGGATCGGGATCGGGCATCCGGGGCACAAGGACCGCGTTACCGGCCATGTGCTGGGCAATTACGCGAAGGCTGAGATCGAGCCGCTGAGCGACTTGCTCGGCGCGATCGCCGCGGAGGCCGACTGGCTCGCCAGGGGCGACGACGTGCGCTTCATGAACGACCTGGCGCTCAGGATGGGAGACGGGAAGTGACGCGCACACTGTTCCCGACGCACTTCTACGACGCGCCGCTCGGCGATGCGGCGCTGGTCGATGAACTGGCCGATGCGTGCCGGGATGTCGCCGCCCAGGACAAGGCCGGGCAGTTCTGGTCGAAGGAGCATGGCTATCGCGGCTACACCTCCTACGCATCCTTGGACGATCTGCCGTTGCGCGACCCGCGCTTCGCCGACCTGGTGCGGTTGCTCGACAAGCATGTCGCGACGTTCGCGAAGGCGGCAGGGTTCGAGCTCGGCAAGAAGCTCAAGCTCGACAGCCTGTGGGTCAACGTCCTGAAACCCGGCGGCACGCATTCGGGGCACATCCACCCGCACAGCATCGTGTCGGGCACCGTCTATGTCGCGGTGCCGCCGGGGTCGGGCGCGCTGCGGCTCGAAGACCCGCGCTTGCCGCTGATGATGGCCGCGCCGTCGCGCCCGGACACGTTCGTCTATGTCGAGCCGGACGCCGGCAGCGTGTTCCTGTGGGAAAGCTGGTTGCGGCACGAAGTCATGCCCAATGCGGCGAAACAGGACCGGATCAGCATCAGCTTCAACTATCGGTAACGTTCCTCAGTCTTTTCTTCGTCACCCCGGACTTGATCCCGGGTCCCGCTTTTCCAGTGAGGCGATGAAGCGGGATGCCGGATCAAGTCCGGCATGACGAGAATTGAAAACGAAGCTATCAAACTCCCCATGGCCATCGACCGACGCATGATGCTGGGCGGCACCGCCGCGATGATGGCGTGGCCGAAAGGGGCGTTTGCCGTGGAGGAAAATCACATGTTCGGCATGGTCGGCCGGATGAAGGCGATCGCGGGGAAACGCGACACGCTGCTCGACATCCTGCTCGAGAGTTCGGGGGCGATGCCCGGGTGTCTCAGCTATATCGTTGCCAAGGACTTGGCCGATCCCGACGCGATCTGGATCACCGAAGCGTGGGACAGCAAGGAGAGCCACGACGCTTCGCTCAAGCTGCCGCAGGTCCAGACCGCGATCGCCAAGGCTCGACCGCTGATCGCCGGTTTCGATTCGGGCGCGCAGACCCAGCCGATATTCGGGATCGGGCTGAACCGTTAGCTAGAACGCCAGGCGGACGGCGAAGGTCGCGATCGGGTTCAGCCCCGCGCGGTTGACGGCGCGGTCACCGCCGCTCGACATGCGGATCCGCGGACCACGGCTGATCGCGCGACCGAACAGCGTACCGCCTTCCAATCCGACGACCAGATTCGGTGCGAGTTCGGTATCATAACCTACCACCGCAGCCGGCGTCCGGCGTCGATAGATGCGCTGCTGTGCGCCGACGCCGCCCCGCGCGGCCGAATCGAGCAACAGGCCATGCGTCGCCTGCTCGGCATCGCGCCAGAAATTGACCTTCGCGAAATAGCGGTCGCCGACCGACAGACGGAAGCCGGTTTTGGTCGAGGGATAGATGTCGATCATCCCGCCGACGAAGCGCGGGCGGACCATATCGGTAATCGCGAGATAGCCACCCCGGCGCACCAGCTTCGGCCCGAGACGCGGGGTTCGGCCATTGATCACACCAAACCGCGCCGCGGCGATGTCGGGCCGCGCTGCGCTGCGTTCACGCGCGACCGCAGGCTGCGCTATTGCTAACAGCATGATGGCCAAGCCGATGATCGCGACTCCCCGTGACGCGATGCCCATCAATTTTCCCCTTCCGGCCGCATCCCTCACGCGCGGCCCCGTGTACTAGACGATACGATCCACGCCGGCCCACACAAGTTTTTTACGAAAAATTAATGATTGCGGTCGGAGCGGGGCAGCCGCGTCCGACTGGCGCTTTCATGCATCTGCGCCTACACGGCGCGCTTTCTACCTCCCCAAAAGCGAGCATCATGGGTTTCAAATGCGGCATCGTCGGCCTCCCCAATGTGGGCAAGTCGACGCTCTTCAACGCGCTGACCGAAACGGCGGCGGCGCAAGCGGCGAACTATCCGTTCTGCACGATCGAGCCGAACGTGGGGAATGTCGGCGTGCCCGACCCGCGGCTGGACAAGCTCGCCGCGATCGCAGGGTCGCAGAAGATCATCGAGACGCAACTGGCGTTCGTCGATATTGCCGGGCTGGTCCGCGGCGCGTCGAAGGGCGAGGGGTTGGGCAACCAGTTCCTGGGCAACATCCGCGAGGTCGACGCGATCGTCCACGTGCTGCGCTGTTTCGAGAATGGCGACGTGACGCATGTCGAGGGCAAGGTCGACCCGATTGCCGACGCCGAGACGGTCGAGACCGAATTGATGCTGTCAGATCTGGAAAGCCTGGAAAAGCGCGTGCCCAATCTGGCCAAGAAAGCGGCGCAGGGCGACAAGGAAGCGAAGATCGCCGCCAGCGTGCTGGGCCAGGCACTCGACCTGCTGCGCGATGGCAAGCCGGCGCGGTTGACCGAGCCGAAAGACGCCGAGGAAGCGCGCATGCTCAGCCAGGCGCAGCTGATCACCGCCAAGCCGGTCCTCTACGTCTGCAATGTCGATGAAGGCGACGCGGCGACCGGCAACGCGCATTCCGCGCGGGTGTTCGAGAAGGCCAAGGCGGAGGGCGCGGAGGCCGTTGTCGTGTCCGCGGCGATCGAGGCCGAGATCGCGACCATGCCGGCGCAGGATCGCGGCGAGTTCCTGGCCGAACTGGGCTTGTCGGAAACCGGCCTCGCCCGCGTCATCACCGCGGGGTATAAGCTGCTCCACCTGCTGACCTTCTTCACCGTGGGCCCTAAGGAAGCGCGCGCCTGGACCGTCGATGCCGGCGCCACCGCCCCGCAGGCGGCAGGCGAGATCCACACCGATTTCGAGAAAGGGTTCATCCGCGCCGAGACGATCGCCTACGACGACTACGTCGCGCTGGGCGGCGAGGCCAAGGCGCGCGAGGCCGGCAAACTGCGCGCCGAGGGGAAGGCCTATGTCGTCCACGACGGTGATGTGATGCATTTCCTGCACAGCTAGGCGCGATCGCGATTCTGGCGCGATTCCGGGCCGTCACGCTGGCGCGGCTCTCCCCATTCTGTCCAATTGCGGGACAGGCCGAATGCCTGCCGACTCGCTTATTCTTAACCAACGATTTACAGTTGTAACGACTCGTAAGATTGTTCGGGGGCTGGGGGACCAACTCACGCTGGCTGAAAGAGTCTAAAAAACAAAACAGGGTCGCTATCCATCAGTTAATATCTGGAAGGAATAGCGATGAATTTCCGTATCTTAAGCGCCGCTGCGCTTGGCGTGAGCGCATTGATGGCGCCGAACGTGGCACAGGCGCAGAACGTCGACCTCGAGCTCGCATTGCTCGTGGACGTCTCCGGCAGCGTTGATTCAACCGAGTTCAATCTGCAGCGGCAGGGCTATGTCAACGCGTTCAACGATCCCACGATCCAAGCCATTTTCCAAAGCGGCAGGTCGGCCGCGATCACGTTGATCTACTGGTCGGGCAGCGCCGAGCAATCGCAGGCGGTTGGCTGGACGTTGGTCAACTCTGCCGCTTCGTCTGCGGCGTTCGCCAATTTGATTGCGGCGACCTCTCGCCCCTTCAGCGGCAACACCGCCCCGGGCAGTGCGCTCAACTACGTTGCGCCCAAGTTCTTCAACAACACGTTCACCAGCGCTAGGCAGGTCATCGACGTGTCGGGCGACGGCGCGGAAAATGATGGGACGAACACGCTCGCGGCGCGCAATGCGGCGCTGGCGCTTGGCATCGACCAGATCAACGGCTTGCCGATTCTGGGCGAATCTGGCCTGCTGGCGTTCTACCAGAACAACATCCAGGGCGGCGCCGGGTCGTTCACCACGGCCGCGTCCTCGTTCGCGACTTTCGACGCGGCGATCAAAAGCAAGATCGGCACCGAACTGACCGGTGGTGTGCCGGAACCGGCAACTTGGGCGATGATGGTGATGGGCTTTGGTGCGATGGGCTTCGCCCTGCGTCGCCGTACGGCGGCGACGATGCGCGTCCGCTACGCCTGATTTCCCGCGAGTTCCACCGACCGGGCCAGTCCCGGTCGGTGGGATCGCTTTGTCCTTACGATGATGTTTCCGGAATAATCGCGATTCGCGAGCAAACGCGCATGCATTCCAAGAGAAGGCCGATTTCTGCTGACGAACGGCCCGCCAATTTTCGCGCCATTTAGCGGATAAAGGCCCGTTAACCAAGAAAAGTTGCCAACAATCAAAGCTTTGCTGCTATATAGTGCCCAGGCTGGAGAAAGCACGTGGCAGCAGATCTTTTGCCAAAGCGGAAGAGTGTCGCTTCAAAAGCGGGAGCGCCGATAGGCGACCAGCGTGCCGACGACCGTCATCGCACGGTGCTGCAGGTCGCGAGGATCGAGACCGTGCACGGCGACGAACTGTGCATCTTGCGAAACGTTTCAGCCGGCGGATTGCGCGCCAACGTCTATCGAGAGGTGGCGGTGGGGGAGCCGGTGCGCTTCGAACTCAGAACAGGCCGCGCCGTCGCGGGACGTGTCGTCTGGGTCGATGGCTCGGCGATCGGCGTCCAGTTCGACCGCAAGGTGCCAATCCTCGCCTATCTCGCACACCAGGCGATCGAGGAACTGGGGCGTCGCGTTCGCTCCCCGCGCATCGATATCGGCGAGCGCGCCGTGATGCGCGTCGAGGACCGGGAATTCGAGGTCGAGATCATCAACGCGTCGCAAGCCGGCATGCGGATTCGCACTGATCGCATGCTGGTTGTAGGCAGCGCATGCAAGATCGTCGCCGATGGGCTGGGCGAACGCGGCGCGACGATACGCTGGTGTCACGACGGCCAGGCCGGACTGCAGCTCAAGCAACCGCTGGAGTTTCGCGATTTCGCGTTGTGGCGGACGCGGGGGAAAGCAGACGGTAACCTGCAATAGAGCGCGGCTTCAGCGCTCGAACGCCATGATGATCGGGCAAGGCCCGGCATCCCCCTTCCCGCACTCGCGGGCAAGCTTCGCCAGCGAATCGCGCGCCGTCGTCAGTTCGGCGATCCGCGCATCGAGCGCCGCGATCTGATCCCGCGCCAGTTCCCGCGCCCGTGGCCGATCATCACGCGCGTCGAGATCGAGCAGTTCGGCGATCTGATCGAGCGTGAACCCGGCCGCCTGCGCCGCCCGGATGAAACGCAGTCGCCGCGCATCGTCCGCGCCATAGCGCCGCACGCCGTCATACGGCCCGTCGCGCGCCGGCTCCGCGAGCAACCCGCGCCGCTGGTAATAGCGCACGGTTTCGACCCCCACGTCGCCCGCCGCGGCGAGCCCACCGATCGTCATCCCGTTCATCGCTTGACTCCGTACCATGGTACGGAAGCTATATGGGACGCATGGCGAACGAATCAAAGCATGCGACGCTCTATCGCATGGTCATGCCGGAGCACGTCTGTCCGTACGGGATCAAGTCGAAATGGCTGCTCGAACGGCACGGTTACACGGTCGATGACCATTGGCTGCGCACCCGCGCGGGGACCGACGCGTTCAAGGCTGAGCATCACGTCGAAACCACGCCGCAGACGTTCATCGATGGGCGGCGGGTCGGCGGGAACAACGATCTGCGCCGTTTCTTCGGACAGCACGTCCCGGCCAAAGGCGCGAGCTACATCCCCGTCATCGCGGTGTTCGGGATGGCGGCGGCAATGGCGCTGGCGACTAGCTTTGCCGCCTATGGCTCACCGCTGACGGTGCGTGCGGGCGAGTGGTTCGTGTCGTTCGCGATGTGCCTGCTCGCGATGCTCAAGCTGCAGGATGTCGAGACATTCTCGACGATGTTCCTCAACTACGACCTGCTCGCGCGGCGCTGGGTGCCCTATGGTTATGCCTATCCGTTCCTGGAGGGTCTGGCCGGGGTGCTGATGGCGGCGGGGACAGTGATGTCGCTGTCGGTCCCGGTCGCGGCGTTCATCGGGTCGGTCGGCGCGGCGTCGGTGGTGAAGGCGGTCTATATCGACAGGAGATCCATCAAGTGCGCGTGCGTCGGGGGTTCAAGCAACGTGCCGCTGGGGTTCGTGTCGCTGACCGAGAATGTGATGATGGTCGCGATGGCGGCGTGGATGGTGGTCAAGTGAGGCGCGCCGTATTCCTGTTCTGCTCCGCCGCGCTGCCGCTCCCTGCGGTGGCGCAGTCGATGCCGGGCATGCCGGGGATGGACATGCCCGCGAAGCCCGCCGCGAAGCCCAAGCCCAAAACGGCGCCCGCTCCCCGATCGGCCCCGGCGCCGCGTATAGCGCCAAAAGCGAAACCAGCGCCCAAAACTCCAGCGCAGCCAAAGCCGGAGCCGCAACCCGCGCCCGCGATAGGCGTGCCGCCGGAGCCAGCGCCGACGGCTGCTCCGCCCGCCGATCCTGCTATGCCCGGCATGGACATGACGCCGCCCGCCCCGCCTTCCCCTGCTCCCCTCACGCCTTCCACCCCCGCCCCTGCCCCTGCCCCTGCCCCTGCCCCCGCGCCCATGGCCGGGATGGACATGAGCGGCGGCAAGGCGATGAACGACATGCCGGGCGAAGGATCGGGCACGTCGCGCCTGCCTGCGATCGGCGGCGGCATGACCGGCCTCCACGTCATGGCCGGCGGGTGGATGCTGATGCTCCACGGCTATGCCTGGGGCGTCTATACCGATCAGAGTGGGCCGCGCGGCGACCGTTCCGGGTTCGTGTCGTCGATGGCGATGGCCGAGGCGCAGCGCGACCTGGGCACCGGCGGCGCGACGCTCAAGCTGATCACGATGCTCAGCCTCGACCCGTTGATGGGCAAGCGCGGCTATCCCAGCCTGTTCGCGACGGGGGAGACCGCCGATGGCGTCACCCCGCTGATCGACCGCCAGCACCCGCACGATCTGTTCATGGAATTGTCCGCGCGCGTCTCCGTCCCGATCAGCGCGAACATCGACGTGTTCGTCTATGGCGGGCCGGTCGCTGAGCCGGCGCTGGGCCCCTCCGCCTTCATGCATCGCAACTCGGCCAAGTATCTGCCGCTCGCGCCGATCACGCACCATTGGTTCGACAGCACGCACATCACGTTCGGCGTCGTGACGATCGGGCTGAACAGCACGCGCTGGCAGATCGAGGGATCGGCGTTTCGTGGACGCGAGCCCGACCAGTATCGCTGGGATATCGAGCGGCCCGCGCTCGACTCGTGGAGCTTGCGCGCGACGTGGAACCCCTCACCCAACTGGTCCGCACAGGCTAGCTATGGGCGATTGAAAAGCCCCGAGGCGCTCGAACCCGGCATCGACGAGGCGCGCACCACGGCGAGCGTGCAATATGCCAGCGGCGGGTTTTCCGCGCTGGCTGGCTTCTCGGTCAAGAACCGCGTGCCCGGACGATCGCTGACCGCGTGGATCGGCGAGGCGAACTGGGACCTGGGCAAGCATCACAGCCTGTTCGGCCGGATCGAGAATGTCGCCAATGACGAACTGTTCCCCGACCATGCCGACCCGCTGCACGACCGCCCGTTTCGCGTCACGCGTGGCGAACTCGGCTATGCCTATCGCCTCAAGCTGGTCGGCCCCGTGGAAGCGGCGATCGGCGGCAGTGGTTTCCTGATCGCCCGGCCGCGCGTGCTCGACGCCGCCTATGGCCGGTCGCCCGGCGGCTGGACCGGGTTCGTCAAATTGAGCCTTGGCGGATAGGGGCGAATTCCGGCATGGCGGCGGCGTCATATCGGGAGTCGGTAATGCGCTGGATCGCTCGAGCCTTTAGTCTTGCCGCGGCGGCCACGCTCGGCGCGTGCAGCACGACGCCCCCGCCGGTCCTTGCCGCCGCCCCGCCCGCGCCCGTCGCGACACCCCAGGCCGAAACGCGCGCGCCCGTCACGATCCTGGTGTCGATCGACGGCTTCAGGCCCGATTATCTCGATCGCGGGGCCACGCCCAACCTCAACGCGCTGGCCGCCGCGGGGATCAGCGCGGCGATGCGGCCGAGCTATCCGTCCAAGACCTTTCCGAACCACTGGACGATCGTCACCGGACTGCGCCCCGACCGCACCGGGATCGTCGCGAACAAGATGAAGGACGCGGCGCGGCCAGACGAGACCTTCACGATGGCGTCGGACGATCCGTTCTGGTGGAACGCCGCCGAGCCGATCTGGGTGACGGCGGAAAAGGCCGGCATCCGCACCGGCACGGGGTTCTGGCCCGGCTCGAACGTCGCCTGGGGCGGCGAGAAGGCGAAGGAATGGCCCAACGAGCTGACCGGTGGCGTGCGGCCGACCGACTGGACTCAGTTCAACCAGGCGATCAGCGACCGCCAGCGCGTCGACATGGCGATCGACTGGCTGCGTCGCCCTGCGGCGAATCGGCCCCAATTCGTGACGCTGTATTTCGACGAGGTCGATACCGCCGGTCACGAATATGGCCCCTTCGACGCAAGGACGACGGCGGCGGTGGCGGCGGCCGATGCCGCGATCGGGCGGCTGCGCGAAGGACTTGCCGCGCTCGGCCAGCCCGCCAATCTCGTCATTGTCGCCGACCACGGCATGGCGCCGATCGCCGACGACCGCGTGATCGTGCTCGATAAATTCAGCAACGTCGACGATTATGACGTGGTCGAGGACGGCGTCTATGCCTCGATCAACCCCAAGCCCGGCAAGACCGCCACGGTCGAAAAGGCGCTGCTCGGCGCGCACGGCCCGCACCTGACCTGTTACCGCAAGGCAGAGGTGCCGGAGCGCTTCCACTACGGCAAGAATCCGCGCGTGCCCGCGATCCTGTGCATGCCCGACGACGGCTGGACGGTGGTGCTGCATCCGCCGAAGCACAAAGTCGAAGGCGGCGCGCACGGCTACGACAATTTCGCGCCCGACATGCTGGCGCTATTTATCGCGAGCGGTCCAGCAATCAGGCCGCTTGGCAAGCTGGCGACGTTCGACAATGTCGACATCGCGCCGCTACTGCGCGATCTGCTCGGCTTGCCGGCGGGTCAGAATCTCGACGGCGACGACGCCCCGTTTCGCGCGGCGCTCGGCAAATGAGCGGCGGTCTGCGTTATTTCGAGGACCTGGAGGTCGGCTCGAAGGCGAGTTTCGGCGCCTATGAAGTGACGCGCGAGGAAGTCGTCGCGTTCGCCGAAAAATATGATCCGCAGCCCTTCCATCTGTCCGATGAGGCCGCCGCGCAGACCTTTTTCGGGCGTCTGTCGGCATCAGGCTGGCACACCGCGGCGATGACCATGCGGATGACGGTCGATTATTTCCGCGAGCATCGCCAAGCGGGCCTAGGATCGCCAGGAATCGACGAACTCAAATGGCTGCGCCCGGTCTATCCCGGCGACACGCTGCGCTGCGAGACCGAAATGCTCGAAAAGCGCCTGTCCGCGAGCCGCCCCGGCATGGGCATCACCAAGGTGCGGACAACCGTGTTCAACCAGCACGACCAGCCCGTGATGACCTTCGTCGCCAACGGGCTGATCCGCACGCGGCCGGTGGAATAGACTCGCGGGCTTAGCGCCGCCCGCGATTGCCACTGCCGCGCCAGCGATAACCGTCGCCACCGCCACGTGACGGGCCGCGATCGAACCCGCGCCATTCGTCGCGCCGGCCCTGCCCGCTCCATCCGCTCCCGCGATTTTCCCAATAACGCCGCTGGCTGTCGTTCCAGCGCATCGGACGGCGGTTGCGATCGTACACGTAATAGCCGGTGCCGGGGTAATAATAGCCGCCATACCAACCATAATAAGGCATGCCGTACGCGCCGTCGTAGAAGTCGCTGTAATAGCCGCGGCCGTAATAACCCGGCGCGCCATAACCGACACTTACACTCGAATAGCCATAGCGGTCATCAACGCACCCGGTAAGTGCGGCGAGCGACACGGCGCCGATCGCGATCATCCGAAGTCTCATCGTCCGTCTCCATACACGAGGACACACGGCAAAACGCCCCGTGACCAAGACGAAACGGGCCCGCGAACGGCTGGTTCCGCTCGCGGGCCCGGTATCGGTCGAGGGAGCGGCGCCCGGCCGCCCCGGATCAATGCTTCACGTCGCGCCAGACGTTGCGATACGCGCCGTAGGCGAGTGCCGCCGAGATCAGCATGAAGATGACCGCGAAGAAGCCGTACTGGTGCCGCTTCTCCAAGTTCGGATCGCCCGCCCACACCAGGAACGCAGCGACGTCACGCGCCATGTTGTTGACCGTCGGCTTGGTGCCATCGGCGTACTGGACCTGACCTTCCGAGGTCAGCGGCGGCGGCATTGCGACGTTGAGGTTCGCGAAATACGGATTGAAGTGCAGGCCGTTGGGCGTCTTCAGGTCGGGGAACGCCTTCAGGATTTCTTTGCCCTCGGCGTTCTTGTAGGTCGCCTGATCCTTGTATCCGGTCAGCAGCGAATAGACGTAGTCAGCCCCGCCATGCCGTGACCGCGTGATGTAGCTGAGATCGGGCGGGATGGCGTTATTGTTCGCCGCGCGCGCCGCGATGTCATTCGCGAACGCCAGCGGGAAGCGGTCGGCCGGCACGCCCTTGCGCGTCGCGGGTTCGCCGGTGTCCGGGTTGACGGTCGGGATGTTCTCGTATCCGGCGGCAATCGCCTTCACTTGCCCTTCGCTATAGCCGATGCCTTCGAGGTCCCGGAATGCGACGAAGCGGAGCGAGTGACACGCCGAACAGACTTCCTTGTAGACCTGGAAGCCGCGCTGCAGCTGTTGCTTGTCGAACTTGCCCAGGATGCCATCCGAACGCAGATTCGCCGGGCGCGGATGGAGGTGGAACTCCTCCTCAGCGGTCGGCGCCGGCGGATCGGTGATCAGGCCGGCAACCGACCCGTAGAGAGCGATCGCGAGGACCAGGGCGAAACCCGCCCCGATCACGAAAGCAATTGCGCGAACCATATCTCGATTATCCCCTATAGCTCGCTCAGTGCGCCGCCGCCGCGCCGCCATGCTTGGCCAGCACTGCCTCGGTAATGGAATTGGGCAGCGGCGCGGGCCGCTCACTGCGCGCGATCATCGGCAGGACGACCAGGAAGTGCAGGAAGTAATACGCCGCACAGATCTGGCTCAGGATGATATAGACCGGAGCGGCCGGCGAACCGCCGCAATAGCCCAGGATCAGCACATCGACGACCAGCACCCAGAACGCGATCCGCGCCTTGGGCCGATACTTGTTCGACCGCACCGGCGAACTGTCCAGCCACGGCAGGAAGAACAGCAGCAGGATCGACCCGAACATCGCGAGCACGCCCCACAGCTTCGCCGGCAGGATGAAGTCCGCGGTGAAGGCGCGCAGGATCGCGTAGAACGGCCAGAAATACCATTCAGGCACGATGTGCGCGGGCGTCGCCAGCGGGTTTGCCGGGATGTAATTGTCGGGGTGCCCCAGATAATCGGGGAAGTAGAAGATCAGCACCGAGAACAAGGCCAGGAACAGCAGCAGCCCGAACCCGTCCTTCGCGGTGTAGTACGGGTGGAACGGCACCGTATCCTGCTCGCCCTTCACATCGACGCCCTCGGGGTTGCTCGACCCCGGAATGTGCAGCGCCCAGATGTGCAGGATGATGACGCCCGCGATCACGAACGGCAGCAGGTAATGGAGCGAGAAGAAGCGGTTGAGCGCGGCGTCGTCCGGCGCATAGCCGCCGAGCAGCCACACGCGGATCGCGTCCCCCACCCACGGAATCGCCGAGAAGAAGCCGGTGATGACCTGCGCGCCCCAGAAGCTCATCTGGCCCCAGGGGAGCACATAGCCCATGAACGCGGTCGCCATCATCAGCAGGAAGATGACCACGCCGAGCAGCCACACCATCTCACGCGGGGCCTTGTACGATCCGTAGTACAGCCCGCGGAAGATGTGGGTGTAGACGACGATGAAGAACATCGACGCGCCGTTGGCATGCGCATAGCGCAGGAACCAGCCGGCGTTGACGTCGCGCATGATCGTGCCGTTGACCGAATCGAACGCGCTCGCCGCCGACGAGTGGAAGTGCATCGCGAGAACGATGCCGGTGACGATCTGCACCGCCAGCGCGGCGCCCGCGAGCACGCCGAAATTCCACCAGTAATTGAGGTTGCGCGGCACCGGATAACCCGCGCCGACCGCGTTGTAGACGAGCCGCGGCAACGGCAGCTTCTCGTCCACCCACCGCATCAGCGGCGCCTTCGGTTCGTATTGCTTGGCCCAGGGGAAGCTCATAATTCTCTATACCCCCTCAGCCGACCAGCACGGTGGTCGGCGACGTGAACTTGTAATCGGGAACGGCGAGGTTCAGCGGCGCCGGACCCAGGCGGATGCGCGCCGCCGTGTCGTATTGCGAACCGTGGCACGGGCAGAAATAGCCGCCGAACTTGCCGCGATTGTCGCCTTCATTGATGCCCAGCGGAATGCAGCCGAGATGGGTGCACACGCCGAGAGTGATCAGCCAGTTCTTGTGGCCTTCCTTGGTCCGCTGTTCGAGCGTCTGCGGATCGCGCAGCGACGACACCGGCACCGCATCGGCCTCGGCGATTTCCTTCAGCGTCAGGTTGCGGACGAACAAGGGCTGCTTGCGGAACGTCGTGATGACGCCCTGACCCGGCGCGATCTTCGACAGGTCGATCTCGGTGGTCGATTGCGCCAGCACGTCCGCCGACGGACTCATCTGGTTGATCAGCGGCACTAATACCGCGATCCCACCGCCCACCGCCGGAAACGCGACCGCGGCGATGTTCAGAAAGTCGCGTCGGCGCGGATCGCTTACGGTGTCGGGCGACTCACCCGGATTCAAAACAGTGTCGGTCGCCATTCAGCAAAGCCCTATCAAAACTAGCGCACGTCAAACCTGGCGGTGGAGCGCTTTTAACGGCATGGGAGTGCCACGCCCACCGGAACGCCCCCGTCCCCACGGAAGCTGCGGGCCTGATAGACATGGCGACGCCGCTTTGCCAACGGCTTTTTGATGCGAATAGCGCTCTACCAGCCTGACATTGCCGGGAACGTGGGCACGATCCTGCGGCTGGGGGCGTGCATGGGCGCCGGCGTCGACCTGATCGAGCCGATGGGGTTCGCGTTCGGTGACCGCGCGATGGTGCGCGCGGGAATGGATTATGCGGGGCAGGCGGAGGTGGTGCGCCATGCAGACTGGGACGCGTTCATGGCGCAACTGAGCGGGCGGCTGGTGCTGTTGACGACCAGGGCGGCGACGTCCTTGCCCGCGGCGCGGTTCGAAGCGGACGACGTGCTGCTGTTCGGCAGCGAGAGCGCAGGCGTGCCGGACGCCGTCCACGACCGCGCCGACCTGCGCATCTCGATCCCGATGCGGGCGGGATTTCGCTCCTTGAACGTCGCGGTGTCAGCGGCGATGGCGCTCGGCGAAGCATTACGACAAACCCAAGGATGGCCGGAATGATCGAACTCGACACCGAACAGGATATGGCGCGGCAGTGGTTCGAGCATCTGCGCGACATGATCTGCGCCGAGTTCGAGGCGATCGAACGCGAGGCGGGATCAGACGCGGCGTTCGACTATACGCCCTGGGACCGAGTCGATCCTTCCGGCGAACCGGGCGGCGGCGGCGTGCGCGGGGTGATGAAGGGCCGCGTGTTCGAAAAGGTCGGGGTCAATGTCTCGACCGTCGGCGGCACGTTCGAGGGCGACTTCGCCAAGTCGATCAATGGCGCAGGCGAGGATCCGCGCTTCTTCGCCACCGGCGTTTCGCTCGTCGCGCACATGGCCAACCCGCACGTCCCCGCCGTCCATATGAACACGCGGTTCCTGGTCACGACCAAGCGCTGGTTTGGGGGGGGCGCGGACCTCAACCCGCCGTTGCCAGTTGCGGCGGACACCGACGATTTCCACGCCACGTTGAAGGCGGCGTGCGACGCGCACGACCCGGGGCATTATTCCCGCTTCAAGCAATGGGCGGACGACTATTTCTACATTCGGCACCGCAAGGTCCATCGCGGCGTCGGCGGCATTTTCTACGATCATCTGGAGGGCGATTTCGCGGCGAACTTCGCGTTCACGCAGGATGTCGGCCGTGCGTTTCTCGACGCATTCCCGCGCATCGTGCGGCGGCGGATGGGCGATCCGTTCACCGATGCCGATCTGGCGACGATGCACGAATGGCGCGGGCGCTATGCCGAATTCAACCTGGTCTATGACCGGGGAACGTTGTTCGGGCTCAAGACCGGCGGCAATATAGACGCGATCCTGATGAGCCTGCCCCCCGTCGCTACCTGGAGCTGAGCCGGCGCCAGGCCGCGACCTGGGCCAGGGCCAGCGCGATCGCGGCTAGCGCGCTGACCGTGCTGCCAGCGATATCGACGATCGCTCGCGCGATCGGGTTCGGCGCGTTGACGGTCAGCCAAGTATCGATTGCGTCTAGCGGCGATTGTGCGAGATAGCCCCCCAGCAGGACGATCATGAAGGTTCCGGTCAGCGTGAAGGTATAACCGCGCGTCAGCGCGAAGCTGCGCGCGATCGCGGCGAACGGGTTCGACTGCCGCTCCGCGATCATCACCGGCCCCACCAGCGACAGCCGCGCGAGCACGAAGAAGTAACCGATGACGAACGCGGCGATGCCGAGCGCGGACAGCAACGACACGCACACGATCGCGACGAAATAAAGTGGGAGCCAGCCGAGCGCGCTGCGCAGAGCCGCCCGCAGATCTGGGCGATTTCGGTCGAGATACAGGACGATGATGGTCAGCGCCCCGAAATTGGCGACGATCTGGACCAGCAACAGCCAGGCCGCATTGGCACTCATCCAGTTGACGAACACGATGAATCGGCCGTTCTGATCGTCGGCCGGCAGCAGGTCGAGCGCATGCGCCAGCTGCGGCTCGAGCAGCAAAGCAACCGCCAGCGCCGACAATAGCATGAAGACCGAGCCGATCCGCGTCAGGATGTCACGATCCGCTCGCCACAGCGACCAGGCATCGGCAATCAGGGTCGAAACGGTCGGCCTCACGCGGCGGGCACGCCCTCGCGGGCAGTGATCGCGGCGCGGTAAAGCTTGGCGGAAAAGGCCGCGACAATCAGCGTGAACGCCGTCGTCACCAGCCCGCTCAGGATCGCGACCAGAATCCGGCCGATCGAAAAAGGCGACGTCATATCGGTAACCAGCCCTAGCACCACGCCTATCCCTGACGTGACAGCCGCGTTCGCGACCAGATAGACGATGCCGAACAGCAACCACACGCCGATCATCTTCCAGACCATGCCGCGCGACAGCGCCCAGGCCCGCCTGATCGCGGCGACCACCCCGCCCTCGGCGAGGATCACCGGATAGAGAAGCGCCAGTCGAGTCGTGATGACCAGGATCGCCACGCCTAGCAGCAGTGCATATATCCAGACGAACGTCGCGGCGCCACGAGACACATTTGCTTGCATCATGCCGCCATTGCGCAGTGCCAACAGATCGACGCCGCTGGCGGCCAACACGCCGATCACCGGCAAAGCCAGAATCGCGAGTACGATGAACACGATCAGCATCGCGACCACGGCGCGGCCGAAACTGCCGGTCGCCGCCGCCATCGCGCGCGCCCGTCCGCCGTCGGGATCGAGCGCCAGCGCCGCGACGGCGAGTTGCCCCCACATCGTTATCAGCGCGCAGAGCAGGGCATAACCCTGAACGATCATCTGATTGATCGCGCCCGTCGCGCCGCCCACCAACACATTGATTGCGCTGGGCAGCAATATGGCCAGCAACACGACCGGCAACAGGGCGCGCATGTTGGCGCTCAGGAACTCGGATGTCCGGTCCCAGACATTGCCCATATTGACCATCGATCCGACCCCGCGAATTGCCTGTCACGCCGCTCTAGCGGAGTGCCTTATGCTTGCCAATCACTTGCGCCGCGCCACGTCGCGGGAGTAGCGCGCCGACCATGATCCCCGACGACATCGAATGGCGCGTCTCCGCCGGCCTGACGCCCTATGCCGAGAGCCTGGCGGAGATGGAGGCGCGTGTCGCGGCGGTCGCGGGGGCGGAGGCGCGCGAACTGGTGTGGCTGCTCGAACATCCGCCGGTCTATACGGCGGGCACCAGCGCCGACCCCGCCGAACTGATCGATCCGCGCTTCCCGGTGTTCGACACCGGGCGCGGCGGGCGCTACACCTATCATGGGCCGGGCCAGCGGGTGGGTTACTTGGTGCTCGACCTCGACAAGCGCGGGCGCGACGTGCGGTGCTTCGTCCATGCGTTGGAGCATTGGCTGATTGCGACGCTCGGCGATCTCGGCATTGCCGCGCGCGCGGAACCGGGGCGGGTCGGGATATGGACGGGCGAAGGGGCGGCCGAGGCGAAGATCGGCGCGATCGGCGTACGCGTGAAGCGCTGGGTCACGATGCATGGCTTTTCAGTCAACCTCGACCCCGATCTATCGCATTTCGGCGGCATCGTGCCCTGCGGATTGCCCGATTATCCCGTGACGAGTGCTGCCGCGTTGGGGCTGCCGATCGCCCCCGCCTTTTTCGACGCGGCGCTGGCCGCGCGACTGCCGGCTTTTCTGGCCGCCCTTGCCTGCACGCGAAAAGCGGCTTGAGCGAAACGATATTACCGATTAATGTCCACCTCGATTTGGGTATTAAGGCCGGAAAAAGCCGACCAAATCCTTTATCTAGGGAGCTTCCAAATGCGTTCTTTCATCATCAAGGGCAGCATGATCGCGGCCGCTGCGCTGGCGATCTCGGCTTGCGCGAAGACCGAAACCACCAACACCGTCACCGAGCTGAACACCACGGAGACGATGAACGACACGATGACGACGTCTGACGCCGGCATGAACGATGCGGGTGCGATGGCCAACGACACCATGACCACCAGCAACACCACCACGACGACCACCACCAACGCGATGTAATTCGCCTGGTGGTCCGCCCCTTTCAGGGTCGGATGATCGGTTGGAGGGCCGTTCGCTTAGGCGAGCGGCCCTTTCGATTCATGGCCGGTTCATGGTGGCGCGGCCCTGTTGCGTTTTGCCGCAGCAAAGAGGCAAAAGCACTTGGGCGGACGGGGAAATTTCCCTAAACATCGGGGCACACAAGGGTTCGAAGGGATGAGGATGAAAATGCGTATCATGGCGAGCGTTATGCTTGCCGCCGGCCTGTTCGCCGGCTCACCGGCGTCCGCGCAGTTTTTCATGAAATCCTACGACTTCCGCGGCACTCCCGTCACTGGGCTGGAGCCGGAACTCGGCATGCCGTTGCCGGGCGCCACCCCGGCGGAAATCCGCGCCGGGCTGGTATGGAACCTGCGCGCCGCGCTCAACGTCGCCGCCTTGCAATGCGATTTCTCGCCGATGCTGCAGACGGTCGATCACTACAATGCGCTGCTCAAGGACCATTCCGCTGAACTGAAGGCGGCGTTCGACACGCTCAACGCCTATTTCATCCGTACCGCCAAGACCAAGGCGGCGGGCCTAACGGCGTTCGACCGATTCGGCACGCGCACCTATTCGGCGTTCGCGACCGTCCAGGCACAATTCGGTTTCTGCCAGACTGCCAGCAAGATCGGCACCGAAGTGATCTTCGCGCCGCGCGGCCAGATGGGCGACGTAGCGGTCAACTACATGCGCGAAATGCGCAACAGCCTGGTCCCCTATGGCGAGCAGCAATTCCCGCGCGCCTTTTCGTCGCGAACGTATCTGTTCATCCCCGACTTCCAGCCGAGCTGCTGGCGCAAGGGGAAATACAATGTGAGCTATTGCGGCAAGAAGAAGTAGGCCGGCGCCGACCGCGCATCAGCGCAAACCCAGTCGCTTGTGCGCCTGTAGCGTCAGGCGCCAGCGCGGTCGCTCCATCACCACCCCGATCGCCGCCGCCTCGCTCGCGGCATTGCCCGCCGCATCGCCAGTGTCGAGCGGCTGGATCAGAAGATGGTCGAAATCCCAGGTTTCGATCGTATCGAGGTCGCTGCCACGCTGCGGCCAGACCAATTTGAGTTCGTTGCCGCGCCGCTGAACCACCTCGCTGCCCGCCTTGGGGCTGATGCACACCCAGTCGATGCCGGGATGCGCGGGCAAGGTGCCGTTGCTTTCCATCGCGATCGTGAACCCTTGCTCATGGAGGGCGTCGATCAGGGCGTCGTCGATCTGCAGCATCGGCTCGCCGCCGGTCAGCACGCAGAACCGCTCCGCGCGATCCGGCCCCCAGAAGCCGGCGGCAGCCGCCGCCAGCGCCTCGGCATCGGCGAAGCGCGCCCCGCCTTGGCCGTCGGTACCCACGAAATCGGTATCGCAGAACTGACAGACCGCTGAGGCGCGATCCTGTTCGCGCCCCGACCACAGGTTGCACCCGGCAAAGCGCACGAACACGGCGCGCCGCCCGGCGTTCACGCCCTCGCCCTGGAGCGTGAGGAACATCTCCTTGACGGCGTAGCTCATCAGACGTCCGCGTACAGCGTCGGGTCTTGCACTCCGGCTTCCTCAAACCCCTTGGACCGCAATCGGCAACTGTCGCACAGCCCGCAATGCACCCCGCCCGGCGCTGGGTCATAGCACGACCAGCTCAGCCCCAGGTCGAGCCCGAGCCGCGTGCCCTCGCGCACGATGTCGGCCTTGGTCATGTGCTGCAGCGGGGCGTGGATATGGAAACGGTCGCCCTCGACCCCAGCCTTGGTCGCCAGCGCCGCCATATCCTCGAACGCCGCGACGAATTCGGGGCGGCAATCGGGATAGCCCGAATAATCGAGCGCGTTGACCCCGATCACCAAGTCGCGCGCACCCGCCGCCTCCGCCCAACCGAGCGACAGGCTGAGGAAGATCGTGTTGCGCGCGGGCACGTAGGTAATCGGGATTTCCTGGCCGACTCCGCCCTTCGGCACGTCGATCTCGGCGGTCAGCGCCGACCCGCCAAATGCGCGCAGGTCGAGCGGTAGAACGACGTGCCTCTCCGCCCCCAGCGTGTGCGCGATCCGCCGCGCAGCCGCGAGTTCGATCTGGTGGCGCTGGTTATAGTCGATTGAAAGGGCGAGCAGGCGATAGCCGTCCGCGCGCATCATGGCGGCGGCAACCATGGAATCGAGGCCGCCCGAAATCAGGGCGACCGCCAAGGGCGATGTAGATGACATTGTGACACTGGAGCTAAGCGCTTGGCCTGCGCGCCGCAACCCACCCCAAACAACGGGCCACCTTTTTGCAAAAGGCGGCCCAGTTTGGACGCTTCCATGCGTCAACCGGGGAGAAAGAAGTACTCGTCCGGCCTGACCCGTTTATGCACGGGCGACCTTAAACGCTCGCTTAACGCGCCGGCGGCGCGCAGGGGCCGGCAAACTGCCCCTCGTAACTGCTGTCGAACGGTCGGCCATCGGGCGCGATCCCCTGCGTATCCAGCCGGATCTGGCCGGGTTGCGTCACCGTCACCGTGGTCTTGCCGTATCCACGCGGCCCGCAATTATACTGGATCGTCACCTGGTTCGCCGCATCCACGATCGCGAAACGCGTGCAGGGCGGGCCAGGATGGTTGAACTGGATCAGCCGGAACGGATCGGCGGCGCACACTATGCGCGTATTGACCGCGCCGATTTCCTTGAAATGCCAATCGCCGCGCTGCAGCCCCGTCAGCGCCGCGAATTGCCCGCCGGCGATCGCCGCACCACTTGCCAGCCCGGCCGCCAGCGCGGCCGTTGCGAATCGTTTCCCCCACGTCATGAACGCTGCATAGCACGACATTGTGGCATGCTCGCGGCGATCAGCGAGCTGCCGCAACGGCGGGGACGGGGAAGGATTTGGCGCAGAACGCGCAGCCGACCTGGATCATCCCATCCTCGTCGGCCATTTCGGCACGGTGGGCGTCGGTGAACTTGGCGAGCACGCTGGCGATGTAATCGGCGTCGCAGCGGCATCCCTTGGCGAACTGCGTGCGCGCGAGCACACGGACTTCATCTTCCTCGTTGAACAGCCGCCAGATCAATGTTTCGAGCGGAATGTCGCGATCGGCCAGCTCGTCCGCGCCCATCGTACGGCCGAGGATCGACACGTGCTCCCATTCGGGATGGTCGAGCCGTGTGTGCAGCCGCTCGCGTCCGTCCTCGCCGTCGGGCAAATGCTGAAGGAACAGCCCGCCCGCGACGCACTGCCCCTCGGCATCGCGCTTCATGCCGAAGTTGATCAGCGTCGGGATCTGTTCCGACTGGACGAAATAGCTCTCCGCCGCTTGCGCCAACGTCTCGCCGTCGAGCGGCACGATGCCCTGGTAACGCTCCTTGGTCTGCGCGAGGTCGAAGGTGATCGCGAGATAGCCTTCGCCGAACAGCGCGAACAGGCTCGGCTCGGCGGGCGCTTCGGCCAGCTTGTCCGCTTCGTACTGGACGTAGCCGCGCAATTCGCCGCCACGATAATCGCACACCAGCAACGTCACGACGCCCGCCTGGGTCTGCGCCTGGAGCGTCAACTGGCCGGTCGGGTCCTTGAGCGTCGATCCGATCAAGGCCGTCAGCGTTAGCGCCTCCGCCACCAACGCCTCGATCGCCGGCGGATAAGCGTGCGCTTCGAGAATCTCGTCGAGCACCGGCCCCAGCCGCACCAACCGTCCGCGCGCGTGGCGTGCCGGGAGCGTGAAGCCGAGCGCTTCGTCGATGTCGGTAATGGCGGGGGAAGTCATGCCGCCCATGTGGGGCGGGTCGTGTTCTCGATCAACCGATCTGCCCGAAGCACCAGCGCAGGATCGCCTTTTGCGCGTGTAGGCGGTTCTCCGCTTCGGGCCAGATCAACGATTGCGGGCCGTCGATTACCTCCGCCGTCACTTCCTCTCCACGATGCGCGGGCAGGCAGTGGAGGAATTTCGCATCCGGCTTGGCGGCGGCCATCAATGCGGCATCGACCTGGAACGGCATCATCGCCGCGAGCTTGGTGTCGGCATGCGCCTGGCCCATCGAAATCCAGGTGTCGGTGACGACGATGTCCGCGCCCTCGACCGCTTCCTTCGCGGTGCCGACCACGCGGGCGCGACCCTTGCCCAGCGCGACGTCCTCGTCCGACGGCATGAACCCCTGCGGGCACGCCGCGACGACATCGAACTGCATCAGCCCGGCGGCCTCCATGAACGACGCCAGCACGTTGTTGCCGTCGCCCAGCCATGCGACCTTGAGGCCGGGCAGTGATCGCCCGCTCTCGATGATCGCCTGAAGATCGGCGACGATCTGGCACGGGTGAGAGTTATCGGTCAGCCCGTTGATCACCGGCACGCTCGCGTATTCAGCCATCTCGACGACCTTGGCGTGATCGTCGGTCCGGATCATGATCGCATCGACGAATGCCGACAGCACGCGCGCGGTGTCGGCGACGCTCTCGCCGCGGCCGAGCTGCATCTGCCCGGCATCCATCACGATGCTGGTACCGCCCAACTGACGGATCGCCATGTCGAAGCTGACACGCGTGCGGGTCGAGTTCTTTTCGAAGATCATCGCCAGCACGCGCCCGCTGAGCGGCGCGTCGGCGTCGACCTTGCCCTTGGGCCAGCCGGCACGCGCCGCCTTGCGATCGATCGCGTCGGCCAGCATCGCGGCGACCCCGTCCGGCCCCGCGTCGGACAAGTTGAGAAAGTGGCGCGTCACGCCGTCGCCGTGGCGGTCGAATAGGTCCGCGCGCCCTCGCTCAGCCGTTCGATGCACGCGCTGATATGATTTTCCTCGATGATCAGCGGCGGCAGCACGCGGAACACGTTCTCGCCCGCCGCGACCGTCAATAGTCCGTGATTGTCGCGCAGATGCGCCACGAAGTCGCGGCTGACCGCGGGCTCCTTCATCTTGATCCCGAGCATCAGGCCCTTGCCGCGGATCTCCTCGAACAGGTGATCGTAATTGGGAATCAACTGTTCGAACGCGGCGCGGAGGCGATCGCCCATCTTGGTGACATGATCGAGGAACCCCGGCTCCTGCATCACGTCGAGCACCGCCTCGCCCGCCGCCATCGCCAGCGGATTGCCGCCATAGGTCGACCCGTGCGTGCCGATCACCATGCCCTTCGCCGCTTCCTCGGTCGCGAGGCACGCGCCGAGCGGGAAGCCGCCGCCGATGCCCTTCGCGACGGTCATGATGTCGGGTGTGATGCCGTAATGCTCGTACGCCCACATCTTGCCGGTGCGGCCGTACCCGCACTGGATCTCGTCGAGGATCAGCAGCAGGCCGTGCTCGTCGCACGCCTTGCGCAAGCCCTGGATGAATTCGGGCGTGCCCGCCGTCATCCCGCCCTCGCCCTGCACCGTCTCGACCAGGAACCCGGCAGTCTCGCCGTCGATCAGCGCGAGCGCGCCTTCTAGGTCATTGAACTTCGCGTAATCGAACCCCGGCAGCAACGGCTCGAACCCGTCACGCATCTTAGGCTGGTCGGTCGCGGAGATCGCGCCGAGCGAACGCCCGTGAAACGCGTTCTTGAAGGTGATCAGCTTGTAGCGTTCTGGATTGCCATTCACGTCGTGATAGCGCCGCGCGGTCTTGATCGCGCACTCAATCGCCTCGACGCCCGAATTGGTGAAAAACACGGTGTCGGCGAAGCTCATGTCGACGATGCGCTGCGCCAGGCTCTCACCCTGCGGGCTGCCGTAGAGGTTCGACACGTGCATCAGCGTCGCCGCTTGGTCGGCGATCGCCTTGACCAAGGTCGGGTGGCCGTGGCCCAGCGCGTTGACCGCAATGCCCGCCGCGAAATCGAGATACCGTTCGCCGCGCTCGCCGATCAGGTAGCAGCCCTCGCCTCGCACCGGCCGCACGCCGCACCGCGGGTAAACGGGCATGAGCGGGGTGATGGTCACGGGACTTGCTCCTCAAAAATGCAAAAGGCGGCCCCGGAATGGGGCCGCCCGGAGCGCGCATTTACTTGGTGTCGGCACACAGCGTCAACACCGTGACGCGAACCGGGAAACGGCGGGCGTAGCCACCCGCCGTTCCATCGTTTTTGCCTAACGGTTCCAGCCGTAGCGATCGTCGCGATAGCCGTCGCGCCGCGCCTCGCGCAGGTCGCGCAGCACGTCCATCGTCTTGCGCTGCAGCTTTTCGCGGGCTCGCCAGTCATTGCCGTAGCGCGTGCGCTGTTCGAGCCGGAACAGATCGCGGACGTTGTCGCGCAGATCGCGTGCCTCGCCCCGCGACACGTCACCGCGCTGAATCGCCCGTTCGACCATGTCGCGCACTTGCCACGGCGTCGGCACCGCCATGCGGTTGCCGCCATAACCTTCATTGTAACCGTAGCCCGGCTGGCCATAGCCGCCGCCCGGATAACCGTATGACTGCGCCATCGAGGAGCTCGCTGCCAACGCAGCGCCCAGGGCGGCGACCGAAACGAGAACCTTACGCATATCTACCTCCATCCACCGAACATCGGTGTCGAAGGTGTTTCTAGCGCGCTGGATATGGGAACAGGCTGAACGCGGTTTGCAGCCCCCGTTAAGCCTGGTCAGCTCTTGATCTTCCAGCCCTTGTTGAGCAGCCAGTAGCACGCGACCGCCAGCACCAGGTCGAGCCCGAACACCGCGATGCTGCCGACCAGGATCGGCGAATCGGCAGTGCCTAGGAACCCGTAGCGAAAGCCCGAGATGATGTAGAAGAACGGGTTGGCGTGGCTGAAGGCGCGGAACGCGGGCGCGAGGCGATCGACCGAATAGAAGGTGCCCGAAAGCAGGCCGAGCGGTACGATCACGAAGTTGGTCACCGCTGCCGCATGGTCGAACTTGTCCGCCCAGATCGAGGTCAGGACGCCGAGCAGGGACAGGAACATCGACCCCAGGAACCCGAACCAGAGCACCGCCCAAAAATGCCGCGGCCACACGTCGAGACCGTAAAGCGCCATCGCGCACCATACGATGAACCCCACGATGAACGCTCGCGTCATCGCGCCGCCGATCAGCCCCGCCAACAACTCCAGCGTCGAGAGCGGCGGCATCAGATAATCGACGATCGTCCCCTGGATCTTGCCGACGAGCAGCGAAAAGCTCGAATTGGCGAAGGCCGGGCCCATCATCCCCTGGCTGATGATCAGCCCGGGCGCGATGAAATCGCCGAACGGAATCTCGACCCCGCCGACCAGAACGGGCCGTTTTGCCCCCGTCGCGACGGTGAAAACGACCAGAAACAGCAGGGTCGTGATCGCCGGCGCCCAGATCGTCTGCAGGTGCACCTTGAAGAAACGGCGCACCTCCTTCACATAGAGGGTTCTCAGGCCACCCCAGTTCACGCTCCGGATCGTCGGAACGCCCGGGGGCGGCATCGCAGCGATTTTATCGGGCGGAGATGTGGGCGCGTCCATTGGCCTCGCAGTTAGGCTTTGACGCGGCGGCCCGCAACCGCCCGGAAGACGATTTGAAAAGGACGATTATGAGCTGGACCGACGAGCGGATCGACGCGCTCAAGAAGATGTGGGAAGCCGGGCAGACGGCGAGCCAGATCGCCGACGAGCTTGGCGGGGTCAGCCGCAATGCGGTGATCGGCAAGGCGCACCGCCTGGGCCTGCAGTCGCGCCCCTCGCCGGTGAAGCCCAACGAATCCGGCGAAATGCCCGCGCCGGCTCCCGCGAAAAAGGCGGCGGCACCTGCCGCGCCCGCGCCGCGACCGGCCCCGGCTCCGGTCGCGGCTCCCACGCCCGTTTCGGCCGCGCCGATTTCGGTCAGCACGGATATTGGCGCCCCCCAGCGGCCGACTACGCCCGAACCTATCCTGCGTTCGGTCGGTCCTGGCGGCTTCGTGCGCCAGTCACCGGGCGAGCAACAGCCGCCGATCACTCCCGCCCCGCCGCGCCGGCTGGTTCCCGCCAAGCCGTCCCCCGAAATGGCGGACAAGACGAGCCTGCTCGATCTCAACGACAAGATCTGCAAGTGGCCGCTCGGTCACCCGGGCGAGCCCGATTTCCATTTCTGCGGCGATAAGGTGAACCCCGGCTTCCCGTATTGCGTCGAACATTGCGGCCACGCCTATCAGGCGCAGCTGCCTCGCCGTGATCGACGCCCCCCGCCGCCCCTGCCGTTCGGCGGGCCGCGCGTTCGCTGAGAATGGGCACGCAGCCTGCGCTATAGCGAAAGCCGGACTCGCGACATCGGACAGCGGCTCGCGCGTCCGTTCCGTTTGATGGCGTAGCGCGCCATCCGTCACCTTCCGCCCCCGAATCAGCCATATTAGGGTATGCGGCTCGTTAACCGCAGCCCTTTACCCAACATAGTGTCCTCGCCCGTCAATACGCTGCCGAAATGGTCGCATCGACCGTCAACGGGCGGGTACTTGGACAGTGAAAAAAGCAATTACTGGCGTGATGGCGCTTCTCGTGGCGGGTACGGCATTCGCCGCCGCCACCAAGGCGGGCAGCAATGCCGCCGGCGCGGGTCTCAAGAAAAACATTGCGATCATCAGCGTCTTCGATCCGACGCCGATGGCCGCGCCCACGCCGACCCCGACACCGACGCCAGCCCCGATGGGCGCGCCGCTCGGGGTCAGCATTGCATCGCCGTCGATCGATGGCCAAGCCGCGATCGCGTCCGGCATCGACGTCGCCAACTATCTCCAGGCCGCATGGGGCAATGGCGCGATCCCCGCGCACGAGGATGACGTCGGCGCGTTCCGCTTCCTCTGCGCGCCAACGCACAATTCGTATGACGATCCGATCGTCTATCCCGGCCAGCCCGGCAAGTCGCATCTTCACACCTTCTTCGGCAACACGCTGGCCGGGGCGAATTCGACCTACGCGTCGCTGCGCACGACGGGCGACAGTTCATGCAACGCCCTGCTCAACCGGTCGGCCTACTGGATTCCGTCGATGATGAACGGATCGGGCAAGGTGGTGATGCCCGATTATCTGGCGGTCTATTACAAGCGCATGCCGTCTAGCGATCCGCGCTGCAAGACGCTGGCGACCGCCTGCGTACCGTTGCCGCGGGGCTTACGGTACATCTTCGGCTACAACATGTTCGACCCGGCGAGCACGCCCACCAACATCGCCAAGCGCTGGTGGAATTGTGACGGGACCGGCGCCGTGTCAGGCCACTTCGCGTCGATCAAGGAAGCGCTCGCCGGCTGCCCGGCGGGCTCGCGCCTCGGCGCGGTGCTGGTCGCGCCCGATTGCTGGAACGGCAAGGAGCTCGACAGCCCCGATCACCGCAGCCACCTGGCATATCGCGTCTATGACGAATACGCCCAGCCCAAATGCCCCGCCGGCTATCCCTATATCATTCCCGAATTCCAGCTCGGCGCTTGGTATACGACCGATACGACTGCGGCGAACTGGTATCTGTCGTCCGACCGCATGCCCGGCATGACGCCGAGCGAGCCGGGTACCACCTTCCACGCCGACTGGTTCGGCGCCTGGGAGGACAGCGTCCTCGCGTTGTGGACCAACAACTGCATCGAAAAGCTCCTGAGCTGCACGGGCGGCGATCTGGGCAATGGGCAGCAGATCAAGATGCTGGCCGGCTATAATTACGGCACCACCACGACGCTGGTCGACGTCCCCTCTGCGTCGGGCGCCACTACTCTTGCCTCAACCGCGTCCAGCACAACCACCGCCAGCCTAGACACCAGCACGCTAAAGATCGCCAAGCGCTGACGACACTCCGGGCGACCGCATTTCGGCGCGGTCGCCCATTGTTGTGGATAAGGGACGCCGGCGCGCTTGCGTCGGGGATTCGCGGCCTCGTATAGCGGGCCATGTCCGACGATCTGTTCGCCTCCTCTCCCAAGCCGGCCGGCGACTATACCGCCTCCTCGATCGAGGTGCTGGAGGGGCTCGAACCCGTCCGCCGCCGCCCCGGCATGTATGTCGGGGGGACCGACGAGCGCGCGCTGCACCATCTCGCCGCCGAAGTACTCGACAATGCGATGGACGAAGCGGTCGCGGGTCATGCGACGCGGATCGAAGTAACGCTCGACGTGGGCAACCGCATCACGATCACCGACAATGGCCGCGGCATGCCGGTCGACGAGCATCCCAAATTCCCCGGCAAGTCGGCGCTAGAGGTGATCCTGTCGACGCTGCATTCGGGCGGCAAGTTTTCGGGCAAGGCCTATGCCACGAGCGGCGGCCTGCACGGCGTCGGCATCAGCGTGGTCAACGCCTTGTCGGTGGATACGGTGATCGAGGTCGCGCGCGACCGCCAGCTCTATCGCCAGCGGTTCAGTCAGGGGCAGACGCTCGCGCCGCTGGAAACGGTGGGCCCGACGCCCAACCGGCGCGGCACCTCGGTCGCCTTCACGCCGGACCCGGAGATTTTCGGCCCCGAACTGCATTTCAAACCCGCGCGGCTCTACAAGCTGGCGCGGTCGAAGGCGTATCTGTTTGCCGGCGTCGAGATCCGCTGGAAATGCGATCCTGCGGTCATCACCGACGATACGCCCGCAGAAGCGGTGTTCCAGTTTCCCGGCGGCCTCGCCGATCACTTGAAGGAACAGATCGGCGACCGCGAGACCGCGACCGCGCAGTTCTTCACGGGCAACCAGGACTTTCCCGGTGAGAATCAGGGCCGCGTCGAATGGGCGGTGGCGTGGCCGCTGTGGAGCGACGGCAGTTACAGCTGGTATTGCAACACCATCCCGACACCCGACGGCGGCACGCACGAAGCGGGCCTGCGTGCCGCGCTCGTCCGCGGCATTCGCGGGTTCGGCGAACTGGTCGGCAACAAGAAGGCCAAGGACATCACCGCCGACGACGTGATGACCGGGTGCGAACTGATGCTGTCGGTCTTCATCCGCGATCCGCAATTCCAGAGCCAGACCAAGGACCGCCTCACCAGCCCGGAAGCCGCCGGCCTCGTGGAGAAGGCGGTGCGCGACCATTTCGACCATTTCCTGTCGGACAACATGGACCGCGGCAAGGCTCTGCTCGCCTATGTCGTCGAGCGGATGGACGAGCGGCTCGCGCGCAAGCAGGAGCGCGAGGTCAAGCGCAAGTCGGCCACCTCCGCGCGCAAGCTCCGCTTGCCCGGCAAGCTGACCGACTGCTCGGCGGACGACCCCAAGGGTACCGAAATCTTCATCGTCGAAGGTGATTCGGCGGGCGGCTCGGCCAAGCAGGCCCGCGACCGCAAGACTCAAGCGATCCTGCCGATCCGCGGCAAGATCCTGAACGTCGCGTCGGCCACATCGGCCAAGATCCTTGCCAATCAGGAAATCGCCGACCTGACGCTCGCGCTCGGCTGCGGCACACGCAAGGATTGCGAGCCCGACAACCTGCGCTACGAACGCGTCATCATCATGACCGACGCCGATGTCGACGGCGCGCATATCGCGACGTTGCTGATGACCTTCTTCTTCCAGGAAATGCCCGATCTGGTGCGGCGCGGGCACCTCTATCTCGCGCAGCCGCCGCTCTATCGCCTGACCGCGGGGACCAAGAGCGCCTATGCCCGCGACGACGCGCACCGCGCCGAGCTGGAGGCGACCGAGTTCAAGGGCAAGAAGGTCGAAGTCGCGCGGTTCAAGGGGCTGGGCGAAATGAACCCGGGCCAGCTCAAGGAAACGACGATGGACCCGAAGGCGCGGAGCCTGATCCGCATCACGCTGCCCCAGGAATATGAGGAGCGCGCTGGCGTCAAGGATCTGGTCGACCGGCTGATGGGCACCAATCCTGCGCACCGTTTCGCCTTCATCCAGGAAAACGCTGCGCGACTGGACGAGGAAGCGATCGACGCTTGATCTTCGGGAGGTAGAGATGCGCGGACTGATCGGACTGCTATTGCTCGCGGCCACGCCGGCGACCGCACAGACCCCGCCGCCACCGCCTTCCACACCCGCTACTACTGCCGCTGACCCGGCGATCATCGCGCGAGCCGGGGAACTGCCGTCCCTGATCGCGGGAACCACGGCGTTCGACAGCTTTTTCGCGCCGTCGTTCCAGGCAGCGATTCCCAAACAGAAATGGGATACGCTCATCGTCCAGTTGACCGGCCAATTGGGGAAGCCGCTCGCGCTGGAATCCTTCACCGCCGCGAACGCCTTGTCGGGCACCGCGCGAGTCAAGTTCGAGCGCGGCGTCGCCAACATCCAGCTCGCGATCGAACCGACCGCGCCGCACCGGGTCAGCGCGCTGCTGTTCGCCGGTTTCGAAATTGCCGGCGACAGCGTCCAGAAACTCGCCACCGCCTTCCGTGCGTTGCCGGGCAATAGCGGTTTCGGAATCTATGCGCTGGACGGCAATGCGCAGCGGTTGCTGGCGGGGTACAATCCCGATCGGGCAGCGCCGCTGGGATCGGCGTTCAAGCTCTGGGTCCTGGGCGAACTGACGCGCGAGGTCGCGGGCGGCGAGCGCAAATGGGCGGAAGTCGTGCCCGTCGGCCCGGCCTCGCTCCCCTCCGGCATCACGCAAAGCTGGCCAGCGGGCAGCCCGGTGACAATCCAAACGCTCGCGACGCTGATGATCTCGATCAGCGACAATACCGCGACCGATACGCTCGTGGCGTTGGAGCGTCGCAAGCTCGACGCGTTCGTCGCGCGGGTCGGCACCCCCGACCTCGCGCCGATGATGACGACGCGTCAGATGTTCGCGATCAAGTCGAGCGCCAACGCCGACCTGGCCGAGGCATGGGCGAAGGCGTCGCCCGCCGATCGCCGCAAATTGCTCGACGCCAACGCCGCGCGGCTCGCCAGCACGCCAGTGGACGTCGCATTGTTCGCGACGGGCAGGCCGATCGCGATCGACACGCTCGAATGGTTCGCGACCCCCGCCCAGACCGCGGGCGTGCTTGATTGGCTGCGCACGAAGGGCGGCGATACCGCGCTGGCGCTGCTCGCCATCAACCCGGGCGCCGATCCGGCGACGCGCGCGAAGTTCGATTATGTCGGGTTCAAGGGCGGGTCGGAGCCGGGCGTGCTGACGCTCAACTACCTTGTGCGGCGCAAGGACGGGCGCTGGATGGCGATCGTCGGCAATTGGTCTCGCAAGGACGCCGGCGTCGATACCGGCGTGTTCGCCCAGATGATGACCCGCGCTTTGATCCTCGCGGCGGCGATGCCCTAGGGCCTAGTCCCCCCGCATCCGCCGCGCGTGGTAGGCGGTGCGAAACGCGATCGCGGTGATCATCAGCATCACGCCGAGCGCGATCACCACGAGCGGCACCAGCACCGGGATCGCCGGCCACACCTGCGCGCGCAGCAACGCGATGGCCGCGCCGAAAATCGTCACGCCGACACTGCCGAGCCGGAGGCCGCGCACCACGTCACGCAATTCCCGGCGATAGGCGGCGAGTTCCGCCGGATCGCTCAGGTTCGGGGGCGGGCGGCCTTCCATTCGTCCTCCAGCAAGCCCCAGATCAGGCTGTCTCGGACGCCGATATGCGTCTCCCACTCGGCGCGCAATGTCGCTTCGAGCGTGAAGCCGAGCCGCTTCACCACCGCGATCGACGGCGCATTGTCAGGGTCGGTATCGGCGACCACCCGGCGCTGGCCTTCGGAAAACAATAAGTCGATCAGCGCCGCGACCGCTTCGGTGACATAGCCCCGCCCCCAATAGGGCCGAGACAGGATGTAGCCGATCTCGGTCACCTTGCCCTGGCGCTTCTCGTAGCTCGCCACGGTGCCTATCACCGCCGTACCGAGCGCCGTGTCGTCACCTTTCAACGTGATCGCCCAAGCGCGCCACGCGGTATCGGCGATCGCCTTGGTCACGCGGTCGCGCGTTTCCTCGATCGACACGGTCGCAGGGCGCGAACCATAGGTGTTGGCATCGACGTCGGAGTACATCGGATGCAGCGCTTCGGCGTCATCGACCCGGAGCGCGCGCAACACTAGCCGCTTGGTCTCCATCACCGGCAGGCTCACGCCCCCAGCGCCTCCACGAGCGCCTTGACCTTCTTCTGCCGCCATTGCGGAAGCGGGGCGACCAGCCAGTAGCCGAGGCGATAGGGCTTCGGCTCTCCGACCGCGACGACGCGGCCACTGGCGAGATCGCGGCGGGCGAGGAGTTCGGGGACGGTCGCGCGCCCCAGCCCCTCCGCCGCCGCGTCGATCGCGAGGCCGGCGTCGGCGACGCGGACCAGCGACACCGAATCGTCGTTAAGGCAGCCGGGCCACGAAATCCGCGTATCCGCGCCACCGCCGGGCCGTGCGATCGTCACCATGCCGTCCGATTCGAGCGCCTCACCCTCATGCTCGCCCGGCCCTTCGCCCCAGCGCACGGCGAGGTCGAGATTGGCCTGGGTGAAGTCGAGTTCCTCGTCGGCGGCGATCAGCACGAAACGAAGTTCGCCGTCGTCGCGCGAAATCTCCGCAAGGCGCGGCATCAGCCAGCAATGCAGCACGTCGCGCGGAGCGGCGATGGTCAGCGACTTGGACGACTGCCCGGCCTGCATCGCACGCACGGCTTCCTCGAACTGCAGGAACCCCTGGCGCAGCGCGTCGAGCCCCGCCTCACCCTCGGGCGTCAGTTCGAGGCCCTTGGTGGTGCGGCGAAACAGCACGACCCCCAGAGTATCCTCGAGCGCGCGGACTTGCTGGCCGACCGCCGCCGGCGTCACCGCCAGTTCGTCCGCCGCGCGCGTGAACGACAGATGCCGCGCCGCCGCGTCGAGCACGCGCAGACCATTCAACGGAAGGTGGGTCCGCTTCACGCCCCCACCGCCGGCGCGAGCAACGCGAAGCGCGGGATGTCGACGTCGAACGCCGATCCGTCCTCGGCAATCATGTGATAGCTGCCCTGCATCGCCCCGCTCGGCGTCGCGAGCGGGCAGCCCGAGACATAGTCGAACGACGCGCCCGGCGCGATCACCGGCTGTTCGCCGACCACGCCCTCGCCCTCGACCGAATGGCGCGCGCCGCGCCCGTCCGTGATGACCCAGTGGCGCGTCAGCAGCTGGACGGTGGCCGAGCCATTATTCTCGATCCGCACGTGATACGCCCAGAACCATCGTCCCCGCGCCGGCTCCGACTGTTCGGGCAGGAAGCTGACCGAGACGCGTACCACCACGCCGCGCGTTTCCGCGACATAGGGGAACAGCGCCTTCATCGCGTCGCTCAAAGCCCGACCTTCCGGAGCGCCTGATCGAGGTCGTCGATCAGGTCCTGGGGGTCTTCGAGACCCACGTTGATCCGCAGCATCCCCTCGGTCACGCCCATTTCGAGCCGCTTGGCTTCGTCGACCCCCGAATGCGTGGTCGAGCTGGGATGCGTCATCAGCGAGCGCGAATCGCCGATATTGTTCGAAATATCGATCAGGGTCAGTGCATCGAGCAGCCCGTGCGCCTGTTCGCGCCCGCCATCGACCTCGAACGCGAAGATCGACCCGGCCGCTTCCATCTGACTCATCGCGAGGTTGTGCTGCGGATGACTTGCCAAGCCGGGGTGAAGGATGCGCGGCACGCGCCCTTCCAGGAATCGCCCGACCTTCAAGCTGTTCTCGCTTTGCCGCCGGATGCGCAAATCGAGCGTCTCCAGTCCCTTCAACACCACCCAGGCGTTGAACGGCGACAGCGTCGGGCCGGTGTTGCGGTGAAAGGGCAGCAGCGTGTTGTTGATGAAATCCTCGGTCCCGCACACGACCCCAGCGAGCACGCGGCCCTGACCATCCATCATCTTGGTCGCTGAATGCGCGACGACGTCCGCGCCGAATTCGACCGGACGCTGCAAAGCGGGCGTCGCGAAGGCGTTGTCGACCACCGACACGATCCCGCGCTCCCTGGCGATACGGCACACGGCGGCCAGATCGACGATGTCCATCGTCGGGTTGGCGGGGGTTTCGAAGAAATAGATTTTGGTCTCGGGCCGCGTCGCGTCGATGAAGGCTTGCGGGTCGCGCGCATCGACCACCGTCGCGCCGATCCCGAACTTGGGCAGCAAGGTGTCGACCAGCCAGCGGCACGACCCGAACGCCGCGCGCCCAGCCACGACATGGTCGCCGGTCTGGAGCTGGCAGAGCAATGCCGCGGTCATCGCCGCCATGCCGGTCGCGGTGGCGCGCGCAGCCTCCGTCCCCTCCATCAGCGCGACGCGTTGCTCGAGCATTTCGACCGTCGGGTTCTGCAACCGCGAATAGGTCATCCCGACCTGATCGCCCCGGAAGCGCGCCGCGGCATCCTCCGCGCAATCGTACGCATAGCCCGAGGTCAGGAAGAGCGCTTCGCTGGTTTCCCCGAATTCCGACCGCGCAGTGCCGCCGCGCACCGCCTGCGTCGCGGGGCGCCAGCGTTGCGTGATCGCGCGATCCTGTCCGGTACGGCGTTTCATCGCGACGGGCTTTGCGGGGAACGAGGGGCCAAGGTCAACCTTCTAGCGGCATTACCCGCGTCGATCGACTATCAGGCGGCCCATTTACTTGCTGGGTGCATCCATCCGGTGCCCCGCAGATGCCACCAGGGCATCCTGGTCGGCGACGATTTTGCGCACGTCAGCCTCGGCAAGCGGGGCGAGGAAAGCGACCCCGAACCGGCGATCCGCCCGCCATGCCACGCGCGCACGGAGGGAATGGACCCCGCATTTCAGCTGGACGATCGCGCCGGGGAGCGGCGGGTCTGGCGCGAAGATCAGTGCGCCGCCCGCCGAAAGATTCAGGAGATGGACGCGCCGCGTCCGGCCATTGACGGTCATCTCCGTCGGCTGAAACAGCTTATAGCGCTGAGTCGCGCGCATTTCCTGCACGCCAGCCAATGAATTCACGAGAATTCCCCCTTCGCCCGATCTATCGCGCCAAAAAGCCGCCGGTGACAGGCTTCGTTCCGCAAAAAGAGAGCTAAGGCTACGTTAGCCAGTTGCCGAATGCGCGAAGGCTGCAGATTCAGGCGAACGCCGGCGAGCGCTTCAGCTGCTGATATGCCGCGATCACTTCCTGCAGCGCCCTTTCCATGCTGCGGTCGCCCCCGTTTCTGTCCGGGTGAAATTTGCGCACCAGTTCAGAATAGCGCGTTCTCAGCCCCTTGCGGTCGGCATCGTGGCTCAGCCCGAGCACGCGCAGCGCATGACGATCGGCTTGCGACAGCGGCTTGCCGTCGGCGCGTTCCTGCACCACGCGCTCGCGAAAGCGCGCGCCAATCGCGTCGAGCGGATCGGCGAAATCGGCCCAGCGCGGCGGGCGGTCGGCGCCGGCATGCGCGAAGGCGCGCGTCTCGCGTTCCCATCCGGCATAGGGCCGCTGCGCCTCGTGGATTTCGTCGGGGTTCATGCCGTTGAAGAAATTGTACCGCGAATTGAACGCGCGGACATGATCGAGGCAAAGGTAGCGATATTCGCCCGGCCCGTCGCGGCCCGACGCGAAGCCCTCGGTCAGCGGCGCGCGGAATTCGCCGGGCTGCGCGCACCCAGGCTCCGCGCAGACGCGCCCGTCCGCCGCGACACGGCCGTGAAATCTGGCGTTCGGACGGTCCTTCGGCCCATTTTCGGGATCACGACGCGACAAGCAGGCTGGCTCCGGGAAAAGCATCTTATATAGGCGAGCGCACCATGACTTCCACGCCCCTCTCCGATGAAATCCACGCCCGCCTGACCAAAGCGCTCGCGCCGGTCGTGCTCCACGTCATTAACACCAGCCACCATCATGCCGGGCATATGGGCGACGACGGCAGCGGCGAAACGCACTGGACCGTCGTGGTGGCGAGCGACCGCTTCACCGGGCTGAGCCGTATCGAGCGCCAGCGGCTGGTCAACAACACGCTCGCCGATCTGCTGGCAACCCGCATCCACGCGCTCGAAATCCGCGCCCGTGCACCTGGCGAATCCGATCCGCGCGTGTGGAGTTAGTGACCGGCACGCGCCGGACATAAACGAAGCGTTTCGCGGAAGGCTGATGCGCGGCGAGCGGCGCTGCGCTATCTGCCGGCCATGTCCCGCACGCCCCGCCCCGCCGCACGCATCCTGCTGGTCGATGGCGAGGACCGCGTGCTGCTGTTCCGCTTCACGCCGGAGGACGGCCGCCCGCCCTTCTGGTGCACGGTCGGCGGCGCGGTCGATCCAGGCGAGAGTTACGAAGAGGCCGCGCGCCGCGAACTCCATGAGGAAACCGGCATCGTCGCCGATCCCGGCCCCGAAATCTTTCGCCGCGAGGTCGACTTCCTGACGATCGAGGGCGTCGAGGTTACCGCCGACGAACGCTATTTCCTGGTCCGCACCGACACGCGCGAGATCGACCCCTCCGGCCATACCGAACTCGAACGGCGCGTGATGCAGCGCTGGCGCTGGGTGGCGCCTGCCGACCTCGCCACGCTCGGCGAACGATATTTTCCCGAAGACCTGCCCCAGATGCTGGAGGAAGCACTCCGATGACCAACGACGACCTGATCCTGCGCACGATCACCCCGACCACGCACGACCTCGGCGGGTTCAAGGTCCACCGCACATTGCCATCGAAGCCGCACCAGATGGTCGGCCCGTTCATCTTCTTCGACCAGATGGGCCCGGCGCATCTCGACGTCGGCACCGGCATCGACGTCCGCCCGCACCCGCACATCAACCTGTCGACCGTGACCTATCTGTTCGTCGGCGCGATCGACCATCGCGATTCGCTCGGCACGTTTGCGCGGATCGAGCCCGGCGCGGTCAATTTGATGACCGCCGGCCACGGCATCGCGCACAGCGAGCGCTCGCCCGGTGACGAGCGCGCGCACGGCCCCGAACTGTCGGGCATCCAGACCTGGCTCGGCATGCCCGAGGACAAGGAGGAAATGGACCCGGCGTTCGAGCATGTCGCAAAGGCCGCGCTGCCGGTGATCGACGGCCACGGTGCCACCGCGCGGATCATCATGGGCGATCTGTGGGGCAAGGCCGCGCCGACGACGACCTATGCCGAGACGATCTACGCCGACATATTGCTCGAACCCGGCGCGAGTGTGCCCGTCGACAAGGGCGCCGACGAACGCGCCGTGTACCTCGCGCTGGGCGAGGCGAGCATCGACGGCATGCCGATGGCGCTCAACACGCTCTACGTCCTGCAACCCGGCGTCGCGATGACCTTGCGTTCGGCGACCGGCGGCCGCGTGATGCTGTGCGGCGGCGAGGCGTTCAGGACCGAGCGCTACGTGTGGTGGAACTTCGTGAGCTCGCGCAAGGACCGGATCGACCAGGCCAAGGCGGACTGGAAAGCGGGCCACTTCGCCAAGGTGCCGGGCGACGAGAAGGAATGGATTCCCATCCCCGAGGTGCCGATGACCGCGACATATCCGTGAGCAGCTTTTTCGCCAGTGCCACGCCGATTTTTGAGGTTACAGAACTAGCAATTGCACCTCGAAATACCCACCACCGCTTGCTTGAGGGTGGGCCGGGAGAGGGCCAAATTGTGCTTCCAATCCAGCTTTGATCATAGGCGCCATCCCGACAAACGCGAACTGATAGTCGAGAGCCATAGTACCTTTGAATAGGTCTCCCTCGACAAAGCCTACCGCTGCCGTAGTCGCCGCAAACCGGAACTCAAACGGCGCTGCGATCGGCCCAATTCCCGGAATTTTCATCTGGGTGCCAGCAGGCGCATTTGTATATAGAAGATTCTGAAAAATGGTGGGCTTGCGCTGATCTGTAGAGATCAGTTCATCGGGCGCATAAAAGTCGTAACCGTCTTCCATTTCCAAAAGGTCGGACAGCTCGCCTGCCATCGGCATAGCCTTCGCCGTTCGGAGCTTCGCGTGCAGACGGCCATCGGACGCTCTGCTCACCTCTCCTCCTGTGATTGGCAGTCTCAAGCCATTGATGTCCTGCACGGCTATGCTCATCAAAGGGTGATTGGAAACGTGATCCTCGTACTGAAACCACCCACCGATAATTTGCACGCGGGACCCCAGTCCTTTGCCAAGCGGTTTTTCAACATCTGGGGTTAGGAGTTCGATTTTCCGGCGGAGAGCATCGGGGCCCACTAGATTGCAGAGCGCTAGAAAAATCTCTTCGTTATCGGCGAACTCCCAAGCCATTATCGGCGCGCTTAGCGAGCTGGTTCGATACAGGCGGAAAGATCGGCCATTCGTGATCATAAAAAACAATGCAGCAACTTCTGGATGAGCTGCGTAAGTATGCGCCTGTTCAACCGTGTCTTGATCTAGCGTCTCGCTGGGCGATTTCACTTCCACAACCCAGCGACCTACAGACGCCACTTCTAAAATGTAGTCTGCGCGCCCAACCAAAGGGGGGTCTTTTCCTGGATTTTTTCGACCCAGAAATGCCTTGGCATATCGAAAGGACTGTTCCGTTCGGATCGTGTTTTCCGTCCCATGCTCGTAGCCGAGCCTGCTTAACAGCGGTCGTACCACTATCTCTCGGACGTCAGTTTCATTCATCTCATCAAATTTTGGCATCTATAGCCCCTGTCATTTCTACCCCGACCGACAAGATCGCGCGTCCTCGGCAAACCTGAAAATTACGCAATCCGCCGCCCCGTCACCATCATCGTCGCGCAAGCCGGCGACCCATCCTTGCCCGTCCCGTTCACCGTCAGCTCTACCACCCCTTCCCCCGCCACCGCGCGGTCGAGCAAGTCCTGCGGCGTGTCGTGAATGTCGATCTTCATCCGGCGCGACCATGCCGATGTGTGGTCGTCCGCCGCCGTGCCGATGCGGATATAGACGAAGCGCCGCGTCGGCCCTTCGCGGCGCACCTGGTCGCCGAAGAATTTGGGACCGGGCGCGACCCGCACCGGGAAGTCGAACGCCAGCGGCTCACCCGTTCGCGATCGCTTCGGGTCGAGCACGCCGCTATCGCCGGTCTGCAGGCTGAGCAGCACGCCGGGAACCGGATTTTCGATCACGATCCGCATGCGAATTTCAATCTGGTCGGCCCGCGCCATTTACCGAGTATCGGCGCGGCAATCGCCGCTTGCAATGTACCATCACGTCCGACACCGTTGCTGCGCGCCAAGGCAAATCCGGCAGGCGTCGCCGGGAAAACAGGGCTGCGAAACGGGAGCGCCAGTGTGACCTTGGTGTGACCTTAGCGCGGAATGGGGAGAGCGGAATGAGCGAATTCGACCTGCAACGTGTGGCGCTGTCGACGGGCGTGGAACTCGACTTCGCGGTGGCGGGCCATGCGACCAACCCTGCGATCATCCTGCTCCACGGCTTTCCCGAATCGCACCGCACCTGGCGCCACCAGATCGCCGATCTGGCGAAGGACCATTTCGTCCTCGCCCCCGACCAGCGCGGTTTCGCCAGATCGTCCAAGCCAGAGGGCGTCGAGAATTACACGCCCGACAAGCCCGTCGCCGACTTGATCGCGCTGGCGGACCGCTTCGACATCGAACGCTTCACGTTGGTGGGGCACGATTGGGGCGGGGCGATCGCGTGGATGGCGGCGCTCAACCATCCCGACCGCATCGCGCGGCTGATCATCGTCAACGCGCCGCACCCCTTCGTCTTCCAGAAGACGCTGTTCGACGACATGGCGCAGCGCGAGGCGAGCCAGTACATTACAGCGTTCCGCAATCCCGAGTTCGAAGTTTATCTCGAACGCGTCGGGTTCAATGAATTCTTCGACAAGAATTTCCTGCGTCACACCGATTTCTCGAAGGTCGCGGACGAAAAGCCGATCTATCTCGAGCAATGGAGTCAGCCCGGCGCGATGACCGCGATGCTCAACTGGTATCGCGCCAGCGCGGTCCAAGTACCGGCGATGGACGCGACGCCTGAGCGTCCGGCGTTCCTCGACGGCCCGTTCCCACCACTCAAGATGCCGACGCTCGTTATCTGGGGGATGGGCGACAAGGCATTACTGCCGAGCCAGTTGGAGGGATTAGACGCGCTGATCCCCGATCTCACGATCGACCGCCTCGACGGCGTCGGCCATTTCGCGCCGTGGGAAGCCCCGAACCAGGTGACCGCTGCGATGCGCAAGTGGCTGGAGGCGCAGGGCGCCTAGCCGGCGTTGACCTTGGCCGAGTCGGGCAGGCCGTATTCCTCCCCAGCGTTGTTCAGCGGTTCGGTGCTGATCCAGGTGCCATGGGCATGCGCGGTGGCGAGGATTCGCCACTCGCCATCTCCCGGCCAGCTCCGCACCCGGACGATCTGTTTGCCCAGGTTGCGGTCGGGCTCCATCATCACCCAGCCGAACGGGTGCTCGGCGGTCGCCCGCTCGCTCGCCGCCTTCATCGCCGCGCGGATGCGGTCGGCAACCGGCTCGGGCAGATACTGCCACACCACCGAATGCATCAGGACGCGCGTTACGCCCGGCTGCTGCGGCTCGGCCAGCCGCGCCTCGATCCAGTCGGCGGCATCGGCCTGCACCACATCGACCGGCTTGGCGCGCTGCATCGCGATCGCCGCCTTCAGCCGCTCGCCCCGAGCGGGCGTCTCCGGCCAGACATAAGCGAGCAGCCGCTCCTCGACCACCGGATCGGTCGCGTCGAGCGGCTGAATATCGCAGCCGCGCACCGACACGATGTCGAGGTCGACCGGCGCGGGGGACGTGCCTTCCCATTCCGGCGCAATCGTCACCGGCGCATCGGGCGGTCCCATCCGCGTCCCGCCAAGGTCGAAGCCATAGCGGTCGATCAACAGATTGAGTCCCGCGCTCGATCCGATCTCCAGCAGGTCGATCTTCGGCCCATGCCGCCGCGCAATCTCCATCAATCCCAGGATCAACGCCCCCGACCGTCCCGGCTCGTTGGTCTGCGGCGGGCCGTCGAGCCATGGCAGGATCTCGTCATCATGCGCGACCAACGCGGCGTTGAGCACGGCGGCGATTGCGGCCGGCTCGATCACGTCGCCCCCGAACACGGCTGCCAGCCCCGCATCCTTCCCCGCCCTCACCAGCGCATGAAGTCCGCCGAAGAACCGGAGAGGGAGGGCGTCGCGCGTCGGCTCGCCCGGCCAGTCGAGGATTCGCGCGCCCGTCTTGCTCTCGCGCGTCAGCCCTTCGGCCACCGCGACGCACAGTCGCGCGTACATCGGCGCGTCCATCTGGCGGCAGTAAAATTCCTGGATGCGGAACGCGCCGCGATTGTTTTCCTCACCGGCCATACACACCTCCGACGCGCACGCATTGCTCCTTCGCAAGCCCGCAAGTAAAGCCCCGCCAAATGTCGCAGCCGATCGTCATCGCCGTGCCCAAGGGCCGCATCCTCGCCGAGGCCGCGCCGTTGCTCGCGCGCGCCGGGATCGAGCCCGAAGCGGCGTTCGCCGACGAGGACAGCCGCGCGTTGCGGTTCGCGACCAGCGACCCCGGTATCGACCTGATTCGCGTCCGCGCCTTCGACGTGGCGACCTTCGTCGCGCACGGCGCGGCGCAGCTCGGCATCGTAGGATCGGACGTGCTGGCGGAGTTCGACTATCCCGAGCTTTATGCGCCGGTCGATCTCGGCATCGGCCATTGCCGGCTGTCGGTAGCCGAACCCGCCGACTTGGCCGCGACCGACGACCCGCGCGGGTGGAGTCATGTCCGCGTCGCGACCAAATACCCCTACCTTACGCAGCGCCATTTCGAGGCGCGCGGGGTGCAGGCCGAATGCGTCAAGCTGAACGGCGCGATGGAACTGGCGCCGACGCTCGGCCTCGCCCCGCGGATCGTCGATCTCGTCTCGTCGGGTCGCACACTCAAGGAAAACGGCCTGGTCGAGGTCGAGCGGATCATGGACGTGACCAGCCGCCTGATCGTCAACCGCGCGGCGTTCAAGACCCGGCCCGAATTGGTGCCGTTGGTCGACGCGTTCCGGCGGGCGGTCATGGCATGATCAAGCTCTCGACCTCCGAACCCGGCTTCGACCGCCAGTTTCAGGCGCTGGTCGATGCGCGGCGCGAAACTGATGCCGACGTGTCGCGCGACGTCCGCACAATCGTTTCCAGCGTCCGCGACGAGGGCGATGCGGCGGTCCAGGCCTTTACCAAGAAGTTCGACCGGCACGACCTCAACGAAACCGGCTGGCGGATCGAGAAGGCGGAATGGCTCGCCGCTTATGACTCGCTGGCTCCAGACCTGCGCGCCGCGCTCGAACTCGCGGCCGAACGGATCACAACCTATCACGCCAAGCAGAAGCCCGATGATCGCGATGAAGTGGATGCCGTCGGTGCGCGGCTTGGCGCTCGGTGGCGGGCGGTCGATGCTGCGGGGATCTACGTGCCCGGCGGCCGCGCGGCCTATCCGAGCTCAGTGCTGATGAACGCGATCCCCGCTAGGGTCGCGGGGGTCGAGCGGCTAGTGATGGTCACCCCGACCCCGGACGGCGAGATCAATCCGCTGGTGCTCGCCGCCGCGCATATTGCCGGCGTCGATGAGGTCTGGCGGATCGGCGGCGCGCAAGCCGTCGCGGCGCTCGCTTACGGTACTGGGCGGATCGCGCCGGTCGATGTGGTGTGCGGCCCCGGCAACGCCTGGGTCGCGGAGGCCAAGCGCCAGCTCTACGGCGTGGTCGGGATCGACATGGTCGCCGGGCCCAGCGAGATCGTCGTCGTCGCGGACGGCAAGAACGACCCGCAGTGGATCGCCGCCGACCTGCTCAGCCAGGCCGAACACGACCCGTCGAGCCAGTCGATCCTGTTCACCGACGACGCCGCGCTTGCGCGCGCGGTAGCGGATGCTGTCGATCTCCAGATCGGCGAACTCGCCACCGCCAAGGTCGCGCGCGCCAGTTGGGACGCGAACGGCGCTATCATCGTCACCGCCGACCTCTTCGAAGCTGTGCCGCTGGTGAACCGGCTAGCCCCCGAACATCTCGAACTGGCGTGTGACGACGCGAACGCGCTGTTCGACATGGTCAAGCATGCAGGATCGGTGTTCCTCGGCCGCTACACGCCCGAAGCGGTGGGCGATTACGTGGCCGGGCCGAACCACGTCCTCCCCACCGGCCGCCGCGCACGCTTTTCCAGCGGGCTGTCGGTGCTCGATTTCATGAAACGCACCAGCTTCCTGTCGCTCGATGGGGCGGCGCTCGGAGCGATCGGTCCTGCCGCCGTGACGCTGGCCGATGCCGAAGGCCTGCCCGCCCATGCGCGCTCGGTGGCCTTACGCTTAAAGAGCTAGCGCTTCCTCATCTGGGGTGGAAAGTCAGGGTTATAGTAGGGCCAATCCTTCCGCCGATCGGATCCGAGAAGCCGGTCTATCGCTCGCTGAGGCGAGGGTTCGAAGCCCATGAACGTATCGTAAACTTCGGGCCCACCGAACATGACGAAACGCTGCCGCTCACCCTTCACCTCAAAGCGGTCAGTGCAGTCCCCTCCACCGCCTTTACTGAAGAAATAATCGACCTTGGGACCACGAAACCAGCGCACGACCTTGATCTTGGCAGGTGTGGTCTCCGTTTCAGGCTCGATTACCTCGCCATCGACTACCAAGGTCGCTTGCGCCAAAAGCTCTTTGGCACGCGCCTTGTTCTCCCAGAAAGTCGGTTCATGGTCGACAACGATCGAGCAAGCCGAAGCGACAGCGGGCCACGCGAACGCCGCAAGACCAGCTAGAATGACGAGACGCTTTGCCATCGCCGACGAACCTACCTATCTGCGCGTCAATGTCACGCCGAACGTCCGCCCGATCCACCGCCCGCGCCGCCGCGCGGCTCGCCGCCACGCAAGCGCTCTATCAGCATGAGATGGAGGGCACGGCGCTCGCGTCACTGCTCCACGAATTCCACAACCATCGCCTTGGCGCGACGATCGAGGATGTCGAATACGCCCCCGCCGATGAAGCCTATTTCGACGACGTCGTGACTGGGGTGCTGGCGCGCACGGATGAGATAGACCGGCTGATCGCCGCCAAACTGTCGAGCGACTGGTCGTTCGACCGGCTCGACAAGCCGATGCGAGCATTGCTGCGCGCTGCGACCTACGAACTGCTCGCGCGCGCCGACACCGCGACGGGCACAGTCATCAGCGAATATGTCGACGTCGCCAAGGCGTTCTACGAACGCCGTGAGGCGGGGTTCGTCAACGGGCTGCTCGACGCGGTGGCGAAGGACGCGCGAGGCTGAGCTGGCAGAGATCGTCAACCTCAACCGCGCGCGCAAGGTGAAGGCGCGGGAGGCGGCGCGGACAGCGGCTGATGCCAACAGGATCGCTTTCGGGCGGACCAAAGTGGAAAAAGCGGCCACCAAGGCGGAAGCCGACCGCTTTCGCCGCGACGTCGACGGTGCGAAACGCGAGCCATGAGGGAGGACGAGTTTCTCGCCGCCCTGCGCCGGCTGCCGCTCCATCCCGGCGCTTCAGGTTTGACCGACGACACCGCCAAGCTCGCGGGCCTGACGATTACCACCGATACGATCGTCGAGGGCGTGCATTTCCTGCCCGATGATCCGCCCGGCGACGTCGCGTGGAAACTGGTGGCGGTGAGCCTGTCCGATCTCGCCGCGAAGGGTGCAATTCCCGAAGGTGTGCTGCTCAACTATCCGCTAGGCGACGATAGCTGGGACGAGTCCTTCCTCGTCGGATTGGCCGGGGCCTTAACGACATTGTCATGCCCCCTGCTCGGCGGCGATACGGTGTTGCTGCCCACCGGTGCGCCGCGCGTGCTGACGCTTACGGCGATCGGTCGCGACGCGCCCGGCCCGCCGCGATCCGGCGCGAAGGCGGGCGACGCGCTATGGGTGACTGGCAACATCGGCAACGCGGGCGCCGGCCTCCGGATCGCGCGGGGCGAAGCGGGGCCGCGCGCGCTGCTCGCCGCTTACCGCCGCCCAACCCCGCGCCTCGCTGAGGGGCGCAAGCTGGCACTCGTCGTCAACGCGATGATGGACATATCCGACGGTCTGCTGATCGATGCGAGCCGGATGGCCGCCGCGTCGGGACTGGCCGTTACGGTCGACCTTGCCGCGCTGCCGCTGTCAGCCGACTACCTTGCATTTGCAGGTGCCGACCGCGATGCCCATGTTGCGGCCGCAACCGCTGGTGACGACTATGAACTGCTGTTCGCTTTACCCAAGGAGAAGGAGCCGCCGGTCGGTGCGTTCCGGGTCGGGCGCTTCACCGCGGGGTCGGGCATCACGCTGATGTGGCAGGGACGGCCGGTTCCTCTTCCCGCCACCCTCGGATTCCGCCATTGATCCGATAGCTTGCGCAAGCCGCTCGCGCCTCTATACCCTGCCCTCACCTAGGGAAATGCGCGGGCGGTCCCGTCACGCGTGCAGCAGGGGAAAAAGAGGATGACGATCGTGTATGCGGCCATCGTCTGCGGCCTGATCGCCGTGGCCTATGGCATCATCACCAGTATGCAGGTGCTGCGCGCGCCCGCCGGCAACGAGAAGATGCAGGACATCGCCTCGGCTATTCAGGAAGGCGCCAAGGCCTATCTCGGCCGGCAATACACCACCATTGCGATCGTCGGCGTTATCGTCGCCGCGATCCTGTTCTTTACGCTTGGCGGGCTGTCGACGGTCGGGTTCCTGATCGGCGCGGTACTGTCCGGGATCGCCGGCTATATCGGGATGAACATCTCGGTACGCGCCAACGTCCGCACGGCGGAAGCCGCGCGCGGTTCGCTGCAAGGCGGCCTGACGCTGGCGTTCCGCTCGGGCGCAATCACCGGCATGCTCGTGGCTGGCCTCGGCTTGCTCTCCATTTCGGGCATCTTCTGGTACCTGACCGGCCCGTCGGGCCTCCAGCCCGGTGACCATAAGGTGGTCGAGGCGCTGACCGCGCTCGCGTTCGGTGCGTCGCTGATTTCGATCTTCGCGCGTCTTGGCGGCGGCATCTTCACCAAGGCGGCAGATGTCGGCGCCGACCTGGTCGGCAAGGTCGAGGCGGGCATCCCGGAGGACGACCCCCGCAACCCCGCCACCATCGCCGACAACGTCGGCGACAACGTCGGCGACTGCGCCGGCATGGCGGCCGATTTGTTCGAAACGTACGTAGTGACGATCGGCCTAACGATGGTCTCGATCGCGCTGTTGATGCCCAATGCTGACAATCTGCTCCAGCTGATGACGCTGCCGTTGATCGTGGGCGGCGTGTGCATCATCACCTCGATCATCGGCACCTATCTCGTCCGCCTCGGTTCGAAGCAGTCGATCATGGGCGCGATGTACAAGGGGTTCTGGACGACGGTGATCCTGTCGATCCCGGCGATCTTCTTCGTGACGCAACACGTGCTCGGCGACATGGCCACGCAGATCGGCGATGGCCCGACGGCGTTCACCGGCGCCAAGCTGTTCTGGTGCATGATGATCGGCCTGGTCGTCACCGGCCTGCTGGTCTGGATCACCGAATATTACACCGGCACCAACTATCGTCCGGTCAAGTCGATCGCCAAGGCGTCGTCGACCGGCCACGGCACCAATGTCATCCAGGGTCTGGCGATCAGCCTCGAATCGACCGCGCTGCCGACTATCGTGCTGGTCATCGCGATCGTCGCGGCGTTCCAGCTCGCCGGGATCGTGGGCGTGGCGTTCGCCGCGACCAGCCTGATCGCGCTGGCCGGCATGGTCGTCGCGCTCGACGCTTATGGTCCAGTGACGGACAATGCGGGCGGCATCGCCGAGATGGCGGGCCTGCCCGAAGACGTGCGCCACCGCACCGACGCGCTCGATGCGGTGGGCAACACGACTAAGGCAGTGACCAAGGGCTATGCGATCGGCTCGGCGGCGCTGGCAGCGCTCGTGCTGTTCGGCGCCTATACGACCGACCTGAAGAGCTATGCGACGCAGCTCGGCATCGGCGAGGTCCGCTTCGACCTCAGCAATCCGTACGTCATCGTTGGGCTCCTGCTGGGCGCGTTGCTGCCGTATCTGTTCGGCGCGTTCGGCATGACCGCCGTGGGTCGTGCCGCCGGATCGGTGGTCGAGGACGTTCGCGCGCAGTTCGCCGCCGACAAGGGCATCATGGAAGGGACCAGCCGTCCCAACTATGCCCGCACGGTCGACATCGTGACGCGGGCGGCGATCAAGGAAATGATCGTCCCCTCGCTGCTCCCGGTGCTGAGCCCGGTCGCGGTGTTCTTCATCATCCAGGCCGTCGCCAGCCGCGAACAGGGCTTCGTCGCGGTCGGCGCGATGCTGATGGGCGTGATCGTTTCCGGCCTGTTCGTTGCCATCTCGATGACCTCGGGCGGCGGCGCATGGGACAATGCCAAGAAGTATATCGAAGACGGCAATTACGGCGGCAAGGGCAGCGAAGCGCATAAGGCCGCGGTCACCGGCGACACGGTGGGCGACCCGTACAAGGATACGGCGGGCCCGGCGGTGAACCCGATGATCAAGATCACGAACATCGTGGCGCTCCTCCTGCTCGCGGCTTTGGCGGCGCACGGGGCGGGTTGATCCCAAGCCACTTCTGATCGAAGGGAGGGCGCTGCCGGCGACGGCGGCGCCCTTTCCTTATCGGGAGTACGCCATGGCCGCCTATGACCGCGACGCGCTGCGCGCGCTGCTCGCCACCCGCACCTTCAAGCGCGGCGACTTCCTGCTGGTGTCGGGCAAGCGCAGCCGGATCTATTTCAACATGAAGGCGACGATGATGACGCCCGAGGGCGCCGCGCAATGCGCACGCGGGCTGTTGTCGGTGCTCGACGGGCTGAAGGCAGACTATGTCGCCGGGCTGGAGATGGGCGCGGTGCCGCTGCTCGGCGGGATCGCCGCGGCGAGCTGGGATGCCGGACGGCCGATCGGCGCGGTGTTCGTGAGGAAGGCGGCGAAGGCACACGGCACGTCGCTGATGGTCGAGGGGCTCGACGATGCCGGCGGCGAGACGCTTCAGGATAAGAATGTTGTGCTGATCGACGATGTCGCGACCAGTGGGGGCTCGATCCTGAAGGCAGCCGACCAGATCGCGGCGGCCGGCGGCGTGATGACCGACGCGATCGTTATCCTCGACCGCGAACAGGGCGCGACCGAGATGCTGGGCGAGCGCGGGATAACGCTCCACACCTTGTTCACCGCGAGCGATTTAGGCGTGACCGCGGAAGATCGGCAGCCGATCGACTAAGGCAGCACGTTCAACTCAAGCGCGATGCCGAGCTCAGCCATCTGGCCCAACAAATCGGCATCGAACGTCTCGCCAGAATCGCCTTTCGGTGCCCACGTCACGAAGAACGCGAACGTTGCTCCCTGCGCGCGCAAGTCGAGCAGCACGTCGCGGCGGCCTTCCAGTTCGTCGAGCGTGCGGTTGAGCAATCTGGCAAGCTCGCCATCTTCGCCCTTGCCCACGGCACAGGCGCAATAGCTGTCGCGATAAACGCCTTCCAGCAGCTGGCCTTCGGGTGTGGCGCGCTGCTCGCCTGCCGTCCACTCGCGACTTGGCGGAAACGGCAAAGCGACGCGCAGCGCCGCAGCGGGCATCGACGGGTGCCTCGCCCGCAATGACACTATGTATTCAAAGCGGGCGCCCAAGCTACTTCCACTCTATCGCGGCGCGCGCTTGTTCCTCCAGCCATGCCATCGCCGCGAACCACGGGCCGCCGCCATAGCTGATGCGCGCAACCCCGGCGTCGGCGAACGGCTTAATCGGCTGATCGCCGGGAATGATGTTGATCGGCGCACCGGAGCGCTTCACGATTTCGCCGACCTTCGCCGGGTCGCGCAGGCCCGGCACGAAAATCCCGCTCGCCCCCGCCGCCATATAGGCTGCCGCGCGATCGACGGTCTCGTCGAGCAGCGACGCATCGTGCTTTTCGGCCGGATTGCGCAGATAGAGGTCCACGCGCGCATTGATGTAGAACGCATCCCCGGCGCCCTTGCGCGCCGCCGCCACCCGCGCCGCCGCTTCGTCGATCGGATAGACGCCCTCACCGCCGATCACCGAATCCTCGAAATTGCACCCGACCGCGCCGGTCGCGGCGAGTGCCGCCAGGTTCGGCGTAATCCCCGCCGCCTCGCGCGCATAGCCGCTTTCGAAATCGATCGACATCGGCACGTCGACCACGCCCATGATCCGCCTGGCATTGTCGAACACCATATCGAGCGGCACCTGCTCGCCGTCATGGAAGCCGAGCGATTCGGCAGCGCCGTGGCTGCCCGTCGCGATCGCCTTCGCGCCCGCTTTGGCGATCGCGACCGCGCTGCCCGGGTCCCAGCAATTGTAGATGATCAGTGGGTCTCCCGGGACGTGCAGCGCTGCGAAGGTTTCGAACTGACTGCCCATCCCGCTTCTCCCCGTTCAGTGAACGAACCGCGCCACCACGTCGCGATAGCTGCGGCTGACCTTCACCTGCCCGCCCGAATCGAGCACCAGGAAGCATTCGCCGTTGGTATGCGGCTTCACTTGCCGAACCAGGTCGAGGTTGACGATCGTCGAGCGGTGGACGCGCTGGAACCGCCGCGGGTCGAGGCGTTTCTCGAGGTCCTTCATCGTCTGGCGCAGGATCAGCGTGTTGTCGCCGGTCTTGATGCACATGTAATCGCCCGCCGCCTCGACCACTTCGATCGTATCAACGTCGACGCGGAAGATCTTGCCGCGATCCTTGATGTTGATGAGCTTTTCGAAGCGATTCGCCGCGTGATCGCCGCCGCCGTCGGAGATTTCGCCGGCGGTCTCTGGCGCCACTTCGGCGAGTGCTTCCTTGTATTTCTCGACTTCTTCCGCGCCGCGTTTCTCGGTCAGCCGCTGGCGCACACGGTCGAGCGTGTCGGCAAGACGAGATTCCTCGACCGGCTTGACCAGATAATCCACCGCGTCCGCTTCGAACGCGCGCAACGCGTGATCCGAATAGGCGGTGCAGAACACGAATAGCGGCGGCTCGACCTCCATCAACCCCTGCACCACGGAAAATCCATCGAAGCCCGGCATCTGGATGTCGAGGAAGACAAGATCCGGCTTGTTGGTCTTGATGCTGCGGATCGCCTCGCGGCCGTTGGCGCACCGGTCGATGATCTCGACATCGTCGTGCGGCTGAAGGCGGAGTTCGAGTCCCTGGATCGCCAGCGTCTCGTCATCCACCAAAATCGTTCGAATCGTCATGCGGCCTCTCTATTCGGATCGTCCAGTTGGTACGGAATCTCGATCTCCACGACAAAGCCGCCCCCTGGCGTCGATCGACTGTCAAAACGGTGGTCGGGCCCGTACGCCTGAACCAACCGATCTCTTATATTGGCGAGCCCCACGCCGGTTGAAAGGCTTGGACCTAACTTGTTCTCGATCAAGCCGGGACCAGTGTCCGACACGGCAATCCGCACGCGTTCGCCGACGAGCCGTGCCGAAACCGCGATCTCCGCCCCCTCCTCGCTCGGCGTGACCGCATATTTGATCGCGTTTTCGACCAGCGGTTGCAGCAGCAAAGAGGGCAAGCGCGCGCGCTCGGCGCGCGGATCGATCTCGAACACCGGACGCAGCCGATTCTCGAACCGCATCTTCTCGATCTCTAGATAGAGCTTCAGCGTCTGCACCTCCTGCGCGACCGTTACATGCGCGGTCGGCTCGTAGATCAGCGTGAAGCGCAAGAAGTCGGCGAGTCGCGACAACATCGCATTGGCGCGCTCGGTTTCCTTCAGGAGCACCAGCGTCGAGATCGAATTGAGCGTGTTGAACAGGAAATGCGGGTTGAGCTGATAGCGCAGCATCGCGAGCTGCGCCGACGACGCCTGCGTTCCCAGCCGTTCGAGCTGGTCGTTCTGTTCCTCGACGATCAGGTAGAAATTGATCCCGAAATAGAGCGCGGTCCACCCGCCGAGCACGGTGAAGGTCAGGAACAGCTGGCTGGCGATACTCTTCAGTGTCACGCCGGGCGCCGCCACCGCCATGCTCGCCCCCGCGGCAGGCTGGAAACTCAAAGCCCAGGCGTTGATCGTCGCCGCCAGCAGGGTCGCAGCACCCAACGTCAGCAGCGTGAGGACGATCTCCTGAAATCGCGGCATCTGCCGGTAATGGGCATATAGCGTCGACAGCAAGACGGTGACGCAATAGCCGACGATCGCCTGCAGCAGGATTTGCAGGAAATATTGCAGCGAGAGCGAGTTGGCGATCGAAAAGGCCGAGACCGAGCGCAACAGCATGTAGCCGCCCCAGCCCACGCCCTGCAGCCGCCAGAACGCCTTGCTGCGATCCTCGAAGAACGGGCGCGACAGAAACCCCGGACGCCAGAACGGCGTCTTGGCCGCCACGGCGGGCGGATCGGCGGGAGTGGGCAGGCTGGCCATGGAGCGGCGTCCTTATACTCATTGGCGCCGCGACTGAAAGACAGGGGCGCGTCACGGACCGTGCCTCACTCGGGGGCTGGAACATTAACCAATATGCGGTAGGGGCGGCCGCAATGACACGTCGTCGCCCAGTCCCCACCTTGCCCAGCCGGCTCGCCTGGCTGGTACTGGTCGTGGGCGTTCTGATGGCGCGCGGGCTCACGCCCGACGGATGGATGCCCGTCGCAAAGGCATCCGGCGGCATCGAATTCGTGCTGTGCGACGGCATGGGACCGGCCGAGCCGGCTCCGGCCGCGTCGATGTCTATGCCGATGGCGCACGGAAAGATGCATCACGAAGCGCCCGCCAAGGGGCAAGCTGCCGATCATCCGTGCGCGTTCGCCGGGATCGGGCTCGCCGATGCGACACCGCCCTTGCCCGCGATCGTCGCGCCGCTGCGGCCGACACGCACCGCCCCCCTTGTCGACCGCGCCGTCAGCGCGCCGGGCCGCGGCCTCGCCGCGCCGCCGCCCCCTGCCACCGGACCACCAGCCCTCGCCTGAACCACCGCCGCGACCTCGCGGCTTTTCGTGTTTCAGCAAGGGAAATCATCGTGACCATTTCAAGAAGCGCGCTGCTGCGCGCGTCGCTTGCCGTGTTGGCGACCACTACCGCCTTGCCCGCATGGGCGAGCGACGACCCCGTAACGGCGGACGACCGCCGGGACGACATCCTCATCACGGCGCAACGCCAGAAGCAGTCGATCGAGAACGCCCCGAACGCGACCGCCTCGACCGACGCCGACACGATCGCGCGCACCACGAACGCGATGAACGTCGAGGATACGGTCAAATACCTGCCCAGCCTGATCGTCCGCAAGCGCCACATCGGCGACACGCAAGCGCCGCTGGCGACGCGCACAGCCGGGCTCGGCGCTAGCGCGCGCAGTCTGATCTACGCCGACGGCGCCCTGCTGTCGGCGCTGATCGGCAACAACAATACCTCGGCGAGTCCGCGCTGGAGCGCGGTCAGCCCGCAGGAGATCGCGCGGATCGACGTGCTCTACGGCCCGTTCTCCGCGGCCTATCCGGGCAATTCGATCGGCGCGGTCGTCAACATCACGACACGGCTGCCCGACGAGCTCGAAGCAACGGCTACCGCAGGGACCAGCTTGCAAACCTACGACCTGTATGGCCGCAGCGACACCTTCGCGGCCTATCAGGCCGGGGTTACGGTCGGCGACCGGTTCGGGCGGCTGGCGCTGTTCGCGAGCTACGATCACGTCACCAGCCGCGGCCAGCCGCTCGGCTACGTCACCGCGACCGTGCCGACGACGACGAGCGCAACTGGCACCGTCGTGACCGGCGCACTGCCTGATCTCAATCGCACCGGCCAGCCGATCCGCGTGCTCGGCACCAGCGGGACCGAGGAACAGGGGCAGGACCGCGTCAAGCTGAAGGCCGCGTTCGACCTGACCGACCGCATCCGACTGACCTATGTCGGCGGGTTGTTCCTGAATCGCACCAACTCGAGCGTCGAGAGCTTCCTGACCAATCCCGCGACCGGCACGCCGGTCTATGCCGGATCGCTCAACATCGACGGGCGCGCGTACACCGTTGCGGCGAGCGCCTTTTCGAACGGCGTCTATGTCACCGATCAGCGACACTGGTCGCACGCTTTGTCCGCCACGGGAAGCAGCACGCGGTTCGACTGGCAGGTGATCGGCACGCGATATACCATCGATCGCGACGAACAACGGATCGCGACGACCGCGCTGCCGGCTGCGACGAGCGGCGGTGCGGGGACGATCACTCGGCTGAACGGCACTGGCTGGACCACAGTCGATGCGAAGGCGGTGTGGCGGTCGGACGATGCCGGAACCAACGCGCTGAGCTTCGGCGCGCATTGGGACCAGTTCCGCATCGCGAGCAACCGTTATGCGACCACCGATTGGATCGCCGGGGCGCCGGGGACGCTCAACCTGCAATCGCGTGGCAAGACGCGGACCGCCGCGCTGTGGGCGCAGGATGCGTTGAAGGTGACGCCCACCGTCACGCTGTCGCTCGGCGGGCGGTACGAATGGTGGCGCGCGTCGGACGGGGTCAATTTCTCGCTGTCCCCGGCGATTTCCGCGATCCAGCCCGAACGGTCGGCATCGACCTTCTCGCCCAAGGCGTCGCTGGCCTGGGAGCCGGCCAAGGGCTGGCGCGCGCAATTGTCGTTCGGCCAGGCGTGGCGTTTCCCGACCGTCGGCGAACTCTACCAGATCGTCACCACGCCGGTCGCCGCCGTCCCCGATCCGAACTTGCGCCCGGAACGCGCGCGGTCGTTCGAGCTCGCACTGGAGCGCAAGGATGCGAAGGGGTTCGTCCGGCTATCGCTGTTCAGCGAGGCGGTGAAGGACGCCCTGATCTCGCAGAGCGGGCTCCTCAACGGCGGGCCGACCGTCGCGACCTTCGTGCAGAATGTCGATCGCACTCGCGCGCGCGGCATCGAGTTCGCATTCGCGCGCACCGATCTGCTCCCCCGCTTCGACCTGTCGGGCAGTGCGACTTACGCCGACGCGACGACGCGCGCGAACGCCGCCTTCCCGGCATCGATCGGCAAGCGCATTCCCACCGTCCCCGAATGGAAGGCGACCGCAGTCGCGACGTGGCGCCCCGTCGACGGCGTCGCGCTGACCGCGGCGGGGCGCTATGCGAGCCGGATGTACGGGTCGCTCGACAATAGCGACGTTGTCGGGAACACCTATCAGGGGTTCTACAAATACCTGGTCGTCGATCTGCGCGCGCAATTCAGCGTCGCGAAGAGCTACACGCTCGGGATCGGCGTCGATAACGTCAACAACGACAGATACTTCCTGTTCCATCCGTTCCCGCAGCGGACGTTTCATGCGGACCTGACGATCCGGCTATAGCAACAAGAAAAAGGCCGCCGTCCCATAAGGGACGACGGCCTTTTTTTCTGATCGGTGAACCGGTCTTAGAAAGCGAAGACCAGCGAACCGGTGATCGAGCGCGGCGTACCGATGACGGCGTTGCCGATCGTATAGCGGCTTGGCAGACCGACGAACCCGCTCGAACCGCTCAGACCGCCGATATAGACCTTGTCGAACAGGTTGCCGACGTTGAGCTGGAAGTAGGTCTTGCGGTTGTCGCCCATCAGACGGCCCAGGTTGAAGCGGATGTCGAGATCGACGACCGTGTAGCCAGGGATCTTCGCGCCGTAGATCTGCGTCTCAGCCGCAGCTGTGTTGACGTTCGCAGTCGGCACATTCGCTGCAGTCGGGCAGAGCCCGGCAACCACAGTGACGTTGCAGGTCACGACCGGCAGGTTTTCGTCGTTGACGAAGCGAGCACCGGTGTACTTGGCTTGGATACCGATGTCGAAGAGACCCAGCGTTGCCTGCGCACGCCCGCCGAACGTGAAGTCAGGCGAACCGCCTTCCCGCTTTCCAGCCGTCTGGAAGTACAGAACCGTTCCGTTGGACAACACGCCTGATTCGATGTTGCTCTTGATCTTCGAGTGCAGATACGACCCAAAGACATAGAGCAGGACGTTGCTGACCGGCTTGTACGCGATCGACGCGTCGATGCCGTACTTATCGACCGTGCCGAGGTTGCGGTAGATGCTGGTGTCGCTTTCCACGTCATAGACCGACGCGGTACGGTTGTGGAACTTGGTGTACCATCCGGCCAACTGCGCCTGAACCTTGCTAGTCGTATAACGATAGCCGAGGTCGAAGCTGTCGGTCGATTCCGGTACCGGTGAAGCCTGCGCAGCACCGCGAGCATAATAAAATGCGTTGTACAGATTGTCCGTACCCGGAACCGACAAGCCCTTGGCATAGCTAAAGTACACGCTCGACCCGCCGCCGAGATCGTAATTCAGGCCGAGGTTCGGCAGGACGCGATTGTAGTTGAACACGCGGTTCTGCGGCGGTGCGAAGCCAACGACGCACGCACGCGTGGTGACCGCGCAGGAACCCGTCGTTGGACGCGTCACCGTGCCGACGGTCGTCACGCCCGGACCGAAATACGTGTAAGGGAATGCGGCGGCATAGGCAGCAACCTGGGTCGGCGAGACGCAGGCGACGTTGCCGTTTGCTGCAACCGTGAAGCAGTTCTGAGTCAGGTCGCGACGGAAGAACGGCGCTCGAACGCCAAGCACAACGGTCAGGTCGTTGAACTTGCCGCGATACTCGCCAGAAACCTGATTCAGGATCGCCAAGGACTTACGGTCGCGCTTTTCGATCAGCGCCCCGGTCGCATCCTTGATGCCGTTGTTGATTGGGAAGACGTCGATCGGCTCGCCGTTCGCCTGCAGGAAGCCGGCCTCACCCGTCTGCCGATGGCGGCCATAGTCCAGCGTATAGGTCAGACGGACGCGGTTGTTTTCATTCAGGTCGTAAGCGAGACCCGCGACAACACCATAGCGGTTCGTGCCAGTCTGGCTCGGCGCCATACCGGTGATCGACGTGTTCGGGGTGATCACGCCGTCGCCGTTCAGGTCGCGACCGGTATAATAGGCAAAGCCGCCCGGCGAACTGTTACCGGTATTGTTGGTAGTATTGATCACGCCGGTGAAGGTGCCCGCGGTGCAGGCGACACGCGCGGTGTTACCGGCCGCGCCGCAGCCTTCGTACAACGTCACCGTGCCGCCGCCGTTCGCCTTCACCTTCTGGTAGCTGGCGTCGACCGTGAACACGAGACCCTCGGCCAGCGTGAAGCGCGAGCCGAAGCGGATGTTGCCGGTGTTCGAGGGGTTATAGCGCCGGTCGAACTCCGTGCCGCATGCGGCACCGGCGGTCGAACCGCTAGGCGGGGTCGGACCACCGATTACGCAGGGATAATTGATCGAATAGAAGCGCTCGGCCGCAGTAAGGGGTGCGCGGTTCGACGAGTTCGGACCGACGACGCGCGTCGCGCTCGCATCGGTACGCAGCGGCACCGAACCCAGGAAGTTGTTGCGGTTTTCGTTCCACTGGCCGGCGATCGACACGAAGTCGCCGTTGGTGCCGATCGGCTTGTAGATGCGCGCGTTGATCTGCGTCTTGCGCAGGCGGCTGTAGTTGCTGAACGGATTGTCCGCTTCCAGGCGCGAGGCCGACACGAACGCACGGACGCCAGTGTTCAGGATGTCGCCGGTATCGAGCATGCCGAACATGCGGAACAGCGAGCGATTGAGCGGATCGTCACGACCCGCATACTGGCCGTAATAGCTGCTCAGCATCACGCCGAAATCCTTCGACGGAACGCGCGTGCGGATCGCGACGGTGCCGCCGACCGCCGATGCGGTGGGGCTATCGACGTCGGTCGTGCCGAGGTTGACGTTGACCGAATCCAGCGTCTCGGGATCCTGCTGCTGGTTCGAATAGATCGCGTAGTTGCCGGTGTCGTTCAGCGGAATGCCGTCCAGCGTCTGCGAAATGCGCGAGGAGTCGAAACCGCGGATGGTGAACGTGCCGCCGGCCGCGCCGGTCGCGTCGTTGTTCTGAAAGCTGACCCCCGGCAACAGATTGATCATTTCGTTGACGGTCTGGCCCGGACGCTGGCGGCTGATCAGTTCGGCGCCGATGCCGACGCGGCTCTTGGGCACATCCGGAATGATGATCGAGCTGTCAGACACGCGAGTCGAGGTAATGACGATGTCGCCTTCGAAGTCCGACGAGCCGGTCGATTGCGCGTAGGCCGCGCCCGGAAGCATGATCGCAGCCGCAGCTACGCCAAGAAGCAATTGAGTTCGCATGATATTCCCCTATGAGCGCTTGTCGCCCGATGCGCCGAATCCGCACACCTTCCCCGCGCCAATGAGCGTACAATATTTCGGTTACATGACAGTGCAAGTCGAGGGTGCGAACGGTCTCGGATTCAACATGTTGCGTTGCAAAAAAGCATCACCGACTATTTAACCGGCTGCGGAGACGATTGCGGCCCAACCGGCCTCGTCGATCACCTCTATTCCTAGTTCGGCGGCCTTTTTCAGCTTCGACCCGGCGCCCGGCCCGGCGACCACCAGGTCCGTCTTGGCGGACACCGATCCGGCGACGCGCGCGCCGAGGGACTCCGCCTGCGCCTTGGCCTCGTCGCGGCTCAGCGTTTCGAGGGCGCCGGTGAACACGACGGTCTTACCGCTAACACGCGACTCGCGCGTTTCGACGACGAAGGGAGGCGGCGCGACTTCGTTGAGCAAGTCATCCCATAACTGTTGATTGTGCGGCTCGTGGAAGAAATCGCCGAGCGCCTCGACCACGACCGGCCCGACCCCGTCGATCAGCGCGAAGCGCTCGATGGCCTCGGCATCCCCTGCGCGCACAGCCTCCGCCGCAGCCCGCAACGCTGGCAACTCGACGAACATCTTCATCAGATCGCGCGCGGTGATCGCGCCCACATGGCGGATGCCGAGTCCGAACAGCAATCGCGCGGCATCCGGGGTCCGCCGCGCGTTGATCGCCGCGAGCAACGCATCGACCGACTTGGCCTGCCACCCATCGCGCCCGACAAGCTCGTCTCGGTGCGCGGCCAGCCGGAAGATGTCGGCAGGCTCGCGGATCCAGCCAAGATCGAGGAATTCGAACAAGGTCTTCTCGCCCAGCCCATCAATGTCGAGCGCGCCGCGCGACACGAAATGCTTGAGCCGCTCGAGCCGCTGCGCCGGGCAGATCAGGCCGCCGGTGCAGCGCACGTCGACCTCGCCCTCCTCCGCTACCGCTTCGCTGCGGCATTCGGGGCAATGGTCGGGAAAGGTCCATGGCGCGCGCGCATCGTCGCGAGTCAGATTCTCGACGATCTGCGGTATCACGTCTCCCGCGCGTTGCAGCACGACGCGGTCGCCGGGCCGCACCCCCAGCCGCGCGATTTCGTCGGCATTGTGCAACGTCGCGTTGCGCACAACCACGCCGCCGACCGTCACCGGCTCGAGCTTGGCGACCGGGGTCAGCTTCCCCGTCCGGCCGACCTGTATATCGATGTCGAGCAGAGTCGTCTGGGCACGTTCGGCGGGGAATTTGTGCGCGAGGCCCCAGCGCGGGGAACGCCCAACAAACCCCAAGCGGGCTTGCCAGTCGAGCCGGTCGACCTTGTACACCACCCCGTCAATGTCGAACGGCAAATCGGCGCGCTCGGCCTCGATCGCCTTGTAGACCGCAAGCGCGGCGTCGAGATCGCCACCAGGCTGGAATTGCCGCGTCACCGGAAAGCCCCAATCGCGGATCGCCGCGATCACCGCGCTTTGCGTCTCGCCCGGCACGTCGCTCGCCTCGCCCCAGCCCCACGCGAAGAACCGCAAAGGCCGCGAGGCGGTGACGTTCGCGTCCTTCTGACGCAGTGACCCGGCGGCCGCGTTGCGCGGATTGGCGAACTGGCGCGCCTTTTCGGGGTCTTCCGCCTCTGTCAGCAAGCGCGCGTTGAGCGCGGCGAACGCAGCCTTTTCCATGTAGATTTCGCCGCGCACCTCGAACACTGCGGGCGCCCCGGGGGGCAGTGCCGCCGGAATGTCTCCGATCGTGCGGACGTTGGCCGTCACATCCTCGCCGACCTGCCCATCGCCGCGCGTCAGCGCACGCACCAGCCGCCAATTCTCATAGCGGATCGAGCAGGACAGGCCGTCGATCTTGGGCTCGGCCGTGATCGGCACCTCGGCATCTTCGGCGAGATTCAGGAAACGGCGCACTCGCCCCAGCCAGTCGCGGACCTCCTCGTCGTCGAACGCATTGTCGAGGCTGAACATCGGCCGAGCATGAGCGACCTTGGCGAGGCTCCCCGTCGGCGTCGCGCCGACCTTCACGCTCGGCGAATCGGCGCGGACCAGGTGCGGGAACGCCGCCTCGATCGCGCTGTTGCGGCGCATCAGCGCGTCGTAGTCGGCGTCCGAAATCTCCGGCGCGTCGTCGGCATGATAGAGTTTGTTGTGGTGCGCGATCTCGGCGGCGAGGCGGTCGAGTTCGGCCGCTGCGTCTGCGTCGGTCGAGGGTAACGTCTCCGCCATCCGTCGTCCGCTATCCGTGCCGCGCCCGGCGATCAAGCGCCGCCCCATTTCGGCTGCGATTTGACGCTAGTAACGAGGCGTCGGACAGGAGGCGGGCGCGATGCTGGTTGCGATATTGATGGCGGTGCAGACGATCGCAGCCGCGCCGCCGCCCTTGCCCGCGGCCGGACCCGTCTTGCCCACGACGTTGCGAGTCGTGCCGAGTTGCGATCCAACGGGGGATGACATCGTGGTGTGCGGCAGGAAGGACAGTGACCAGTACCGCCTGCGCCCGCTCGGCCCGCCGCCCAATGGCAAGCCGCTGCCGCCGATGACGGCAAAGCTGGGCAACGGGACGATCGACGGGCGTGCGGTGCAGCGCTGCGTTGCCGGAATCTGCGCCCCGGCGGCGATGATAACGCTCAAACAGTCCTTCTAGGACAGCCACCAGCCCGGATAGGTGGCGACGATCCCCACCGACAGGGCGATCGTCACCAACGTCCCGCCGACGTCGAGCGCCGCCATGGTCTGCAGTGAGCGCACGAGATTGCGCACGCCAAGCGCCAGAGCCAACACGCTCCATCCGACATACCAGCCCCAGTTCGCGTCCTGCGTCGCCAAGTGGAACAAGGCGAGCGCGAACACCGCGATACTGCCGATCATCGCCGCCGCGACGAGCACGATGCCGACGGGCAACATCGTGAAGCCGATGCGTCCCTCGCGGCGCTGTGCCGGTGTCATCACGCTGCCTCCAGCAACCGTTCGGCCTGCGCGCGCGCCTCGTCGGTGATCGTCGCGCCCGACAACATGCGGGCGATCTCCTCGCGCCGCTCGCGCTCGTCGAGCGCGTGGACGCCGGTGCGCGTGACGGTGCCGTCGGACGACTTGGCGATGAAGAAATGGCGCTCGCCACGCGCCGCGACTTGCGGGCTGTGCGTCACGACCAGCACTTGCGTGCGCTCGGCCAGCCGCGCGAGCCGCTCGCCGATCGCCGAGGCCACCGCGCCGCCGACGCCGCGGTCGATCTCGTCGAACACCATCGTCGCCGCCCCGCCTTCCTCCGCCAGCGCAACCTTGAGCGCCAGGATGAAGCGCGACAATTCGCCGCCAGACGCGATCCTGGTCAGCGCCGCGAACGGCGCGCCGGGGTTGGTCGAAATCTCGAACTCGACGCGATCCTTGCCGCCCGCGCCCCATTGTTCCTCCGGCAGCGCCGCGACCACGGTGCGGAACCGCGCGGCGTCGAGCTTGAGTGGGGCGAGTTCGCCTGCCACCGCGCGGTCGAGCCGTTCGGCGGCAACGTGGCGCTCCGCCGACAGCGCGTCGGCGGCGGCTTCGTATTGGGCGCGCGTTTCCGCCACCTTTGCGGCGAGCGCGGCCAGCCCCTCCTCCCCCGCCTCGATCGTCGCCAGCCGCGCCGCCATCCCGTCGGTCAGCGCAGCGAGCTCGCCGGGCTGGACGCGATGCTTCCGCGCCATCGCACGAAGGTCGAACAGCCGCGCCTCGTCTTCCTCCAGCGCCCGGGGATCAAACATCAGCGCTTGGCGGGCCGCGTGGATAGAATCCTCGGCCAGCGCGCCCTCGTTGATCGCACGGTCGATCGCGGCCAGCGCCTCGGCGAGCGCCGGGTGCGCGTCGGCAATCCGTTCCAGCGCGCGCGCCACCTGGCGAAGCTGCGCCATTCCGCCGTCCGACCCACCGAGCCATGTGTCCAGCGAGGTCATATCATCGGCGATCCTTTCCGCGCGCTGCATCGTGCGGCGGCGATCGGCCAGCGCTTCCTCCTCGCCAGGTTCGGGAGCGAGTTGACGCAATTCTCCCACCGCATGTTCCAGATAGTCGCGGTCGCGCGCCGCGGCGTCGACCTGATCCCGCGCGTCGCGCAACGCCTGTTCCGCCTCGCGCCATGCCCGGTGTGCGTCGGCGACACTGCCCGCGCGGCATTTTCCGAACGCATCCAGAAGCGCACGATGCCCGCTCGGCGCGAGCAAACCCCTGTCGTCGTGCTGGCCGTGCACTTCGACCAGATGCTGCGCCAGATCGCGCAGCAATCCCGCCGACGCCGGCTGGTCGTTGACGAACCCGCGGCTGCCGCCGTCGGCCTTGACGATGCGCCGGATGATCAGCGGTTCGCCGGCTTCGACGTCGAAGCCGTTGTCGGCCAGCAATGCCGCGATCGGACCGTCGGCATGCGGCGTGTCGAAGCTCGCCGTGACCACCGCCTGCGCCGCGCCCTGCCGCACCAGTCCGCTGTCGGCGCGTGCGCCCAGCGCCAACCCAAGTGCGTCGAGCAGGATCGACTTGCCCGCGCCGGTCTCACCCGTCAGCACGCCGAGCCCACCGCCGAACTCGAGCTCCAGCGCCTCGATCAGCACGACGTCACGAATGGCGAGCGCGGTCAGCATAGCGGCTGTCTTACCGGCAAGTCCGCCGCCGGGTCATCGCTTATTTCGGCGGCCCGCTGCCCGCGCCGCCGGTGTTGCTGGTCCCGGTCGATCCCGCGCCCTGGTCCTTCGGCGCGATGCCCGGGGTCCCGGGAGCTACGGGTTGTGCATCCTTCATGCCCAAGGGTACCGGCAGCTCGCCCGGGCCCAGCGGCTTGGCCGGCGTCCAGGGATGCTTTTGCATCAGATCATAGGCACGTTTGTACCACTCGGTGCCTGGATAGTTGGCGCCGAGCACCGCCGCCGCCTTTTGCGCCTCCTCCGGCACGCCGAGCGCGAGATAGGTTTCGGTCAACCGCATCAGCGCCTCCGGCACGTGCGTCGTGGTCTGATACTGATCGATCACCGTACGGAAGCGCAGCGTCGCGGCAAGCCACTGACCGCGCGTCTCATAGAATCGCCCGATCTCCATTTCCTTGCCGGCCAGGTGATCGCGGACCAGGTCGATCTTCAGCCGCGCGTCGGCGGCGTATTTGGAATTGGGATAGCGGCGTACCAGTTCGCCCAAGGCATCCTGCGCCTGCTGGGTGATCTTCTGGTCGCGCGTCACGTCGGCGATCTGTTCGTAATAGCCGAGCGCGACGAGGTAATAGGCATAAGGCGCGTCGCGATTGCCCGGATGGACCGAGATGAAGCGCTGAGCCGACTGGATTGATTCGGTGTAGCTCTGGTCCATGTAATAGCTGAACGCGCTCATCAACTGCGCGCGGCGCGCCCAGACCGAATAGGGGTGCTGGCGCTCGACTTCGTCGAACAGCACCGCAGCTTCCTTGTAGCGGCCCTGGTCGAGCCGGCGCTTGGCGAGCGAATAGAGCGTGCCGACGTCGCGCGCGACATAGGGCACGTCGCCCTTCTTGAGGCCGCCGCGACCGGCGCACCCCGCGACGGGGATTGCAAGGACGGCGATCAGCGCGAGTGCGAGCGAGCGAGACGGAAGATTACGCATTGAAAGTCGCCTTAGCCGAGCGTCGGGGATGCGAACAATGGTTTTTGCTTGTGGCTTTTTCACGGCAAGGATCGCAACGTCCCGCCCGCGCGTTGGCGCGCTTTACCGAATACAGGGAGGGCCAATCGAATGACCGCAACCTTGCTCGCCACCAAGCGCGTCGAAAAGCCGTGGGGCCGGCACGACCTGTGGCCCGGATTCGCCAATCCCGCGCCCGATGCGCCGCCGATCGGCGAGATATGGTTCCAGACGCCGGATGCCGGCACGCCCGAACTGCTGATCAAATATCTGTTCCCGGGTGAAAGTCTGTCGGTGCAGGATCACCCGACCGACGCCGCTGCGCAGGCCGCGGGCTATCCGCGCGGCAAGGACGAATGCTGGGTGATCCTGGCCGCCGATCCGGGCGCGACGATCGCGCTAGGGACGAAGGAGCCGACCACGCGCGCGGCGCTGCGCAAGGGCGCCGAGGACGGGTCGATCGTCGACATGCTCGACTGGAAACCGGTCAAGGCGGGCGATTTCCTCTATTCGCCCGCGGGCACGATCCACGCGATCGGCGGGGGAATCACGCTGGTCGAGGTGCAGCAGAATGTCGACCTGACCTATCGCCTCTACGATTACGGCAGCGACCGCGAACTCCATCTCGATCAGGGCCTCGCGATCGCCGATCCTAATCCCTTCACGCCTCAGCCGATCGTCGGCGAAGTGAGCGAGGGCCGTACGGTCCTGTGTGAGGGACCGAAGTTCGTGCTGGAACGCTGGGCCGGTGGCGACCGCGACATTGCGCTGCCTGATGGCGTGACCGGTTGGCTGACGCCACTGAAGGGAGAAGGCGTAGTCGATGGGGTCGCGTGGCGCGCGGGCGAATGCGTGACCGTGACGGGGGCCGTGCGCCTTCATGCCGCCGCGGGAAGCGACCTGTTGTTCGCCTATCCCGGCGATAAAAGGATCTGACGAGTCGCTCGGCAGGGGTCGAGAGGCTATTAACCACCCCGCGCTAAGGAAGCCGCATGCTGCGCGTCCTGACGCTTTCCACCCTGTTCCCCGACGCCACCCGGCGTAATTTCGGCGTGTTCGTCGAGCGCCAGACGCTGGGACTCGCCGCGCATCCGGACGTCGAGCTGCGCGTCGTCGCCCCTGTGGGCCTGCCCCCCTTCCCGCTCAGCCGACGCGGGCGTCATGCCGCGCTCGCGAAACTGCCGCTCGGCGAGCAATGGGAAGGCATCGATGTCTACCGCGCACGCTTCGTCGCGACGCCGGGGACGGCGGGACGCTTTTTCGCCGCATCGCTGACCAAGGCGCTTGCCCCGCTTCTCACCGATCTGCGTCGCGACTTTCCGTTCGACGTGATCGACGCGTCGTTCTTCTTCCCCGACGGGCCTGCTGCGGTCGCGCTTGGTAAGCGCTTCGGTGTGCCGGTATCGATCAAGGCGCGCGGCGGCGACATCCATTATTGGGGCCGCTCCACCGTGACCGGTGGTCAGGTGCGCCGCGCGGGCCAGGCTGCGGACGGGCTGCTCGCCGTGTCGGAGGCGATGAAACGCGACATGGCGGCGTTGGGCATGCCCGCCGACCACATCCGCGTCCACCACACCGGCGTCGATCTCGGCCAGTTCGCGCCGCGCGACCGTGGCGTCGCAAAGGCGTTGTTCAACGTATCTGGGCCGCTGGTCGTGTCGATCGGTGCACTGATCGAGCGCAAGGGACACGAGGTCGTGATCGAAGCGATCGCGGCACTGCCCAACGCGACGTTGATTATCGCCGGCGAGGGCGCGCATCGCCCCGTGCTAGAATCCCGGATCGCCGAACTCGGTGTCGGCGACCGCGTCCGCCTGCTCGGATCCGTGCCACACGCGGAGATGGCGGCGTTGCTCGGCGCCGCCGACGTGATGGCGCTGGCGTCGGCGAGCGAAGGCCTCGCCAATGCTTGGGTCGAAGCGCTCGCGTGCGGGACGCCGATCGTCGTGCCCGACGTTGGCGGCGCCAGCGAAGTGGTGACCGAGCGCGCTTATGGTCGGATGGTGGGTCGGTCGCCCGCCGGATTCGCCTCTGGGATCACTGCAGTGCTCGCCGACCGCACGCCCGCCGCCAAGGTCCGCGAAGGCGCTGAACGCTTCACCTGGGAAGCGAACACCGCCGCGCTGTACGAGCATCTGGCGGGGCTGGTTCAGCATCGCTGAACCAGCATTTGCGCCTTATTTCTTCGGTGCGGGGAGCGGGACGCCGCGCCACGACGCGGCCTGATACTCGCTGAGCGTCACCAGATTGCCCATCTCCACAGGCATGTCGATCAGGTGGAGGCCCCAATCCTTCAAGACCGCGCCATCGACGACAACGTCGCCGACGATCGTGTCGGTGCGCGTATCCTTGGGGTCGGCGTTGACCGTCACCGCGAGGTAATTGAACGCGCCGTTCGACACGCATTCCGCCGAAATCAGGCCCGGGACCGACACGAACGACGTCGTCACTGGCGCGTTGTCGGTGGTCCACGGACCCATCGGCGCGCTCGCCAGCCCCGCGCCTTTCGCGCCGAGGATCGCATCGGTCACCACCTTGCCGCCACCAAGCGCCGCGGGATTGGTGCAGGCGGCGACCATGCCCGGCTGATCGGCGATCTTGCCGAAGCGGCTGTTTTCAGGGGGCGGCGCATCGGCACGGAAGGTCACATAGCTGACAACGCACCCATATTGATTCATCGACTTGCACAATCTGGTGCGCTTGAAGTCGCCGCCAACGTCCGCACCCGGGGGCACCGCGACGTTGGTGCCGATCAGATACGCCGCGACCAGCTTGCGCTTCATGTCGGCATCGTTCTCGATCACCTGGGCGAGGAGCTGCTTGAGGATGCCGGCGCCCTGGCTGTGCCCGATCAGCACGACGCCACGGCCGTTATTGTCGCGCTTCAGGTAATTGTACCACGCCGCCTCGACGTCGAGATAGGCGAGCTTGCGGTCGGCGGCGCTGGCCTTGCCGGCCATGATGTCGCGCAGCGCGGTCAGCGTGACCTGGCGATACATTGGCGCGAACACGCGGCACTTGGCGGCGAAGCGCGCGGCCTGGGCAGCAGCGACCTGCTTTTCCTCCGGCCCGATATTGAGGTCGCTGTTCGGCGTCGGGTCGAGCGACACGGTCGGATAAACGTAGAAACAATCGAAGGTCGGCGCCGGATCGGCTTTGAATTTGACGATCTTGGGCTTGCCGGTGGCAGGGATCACCGTGACGTTCTGGTCGACCGCGCACGCATCCTGCCGACCAGGACGGCAAAGCCAGCCGGCGTCGGTGTTATAGTCGGGCGCAGGAATCGGCGCGAATTGCGGTGCAGGGGGCGGCGGGGCCGGTGCCACTACGGGAGCCGGTGCTGGCGCGGCAGGAGTCGTCACTGGTGGTGTCGTCTGCGCCGACGCCGAAGCGGCGGCCAATACAGCGCCTATCGCCAGAATATATCGCATAAACGCTCTCCCCCATCCAGATTCGCCCGAAAGCTTATCCGCTAGCAGATGGCGCGATCAAGCCTCGATGGGATAGAAAGCGCCCGCGATCCAGCGCCCCTCACCGCGCAGCACGGCCCACGCGCGCGCCGCCGCACGGCTGTCCATCGCCTCGACGCCGATGCCCCGCGCCTCGAGCGCGCGGACCAACGTCACCGGCGGGCGAACCAACGTGCTGCCGGTGCCCAGGAGCAGGAATTCGGGTTGCGGATCAAGCGCGAGAAGCGGCGCGAGAGCAGCCTCGTCCAGAGCCGCCAGCGCGGGTGGGGACCATTCGTCGGCGCGCTCCGGTGTGATCGCCAGCGCGCGATAGATATTGTCATCGACACGGAATCCCGCAGCCGACAATCCGCTGACGACCGGCCCGTCCGCGCCGGTCCGGTCCATGCGCATCAGCCGACGCGTTCCGCACCGTCGATCGCCGACTTCTTGCCGGGCTTGTCGGTGGTCGCCACCGGTTCTGCGCGCAGGCCCAACGTGATCAGCAGCGACGACGACACGTAGATCGACGAATAGGTGCCGACGATCACGCCGAGGATCATCGCCGCGGTGAAGCCGCGCAGCACGTGTCCGCCGAAGATAAGCAGCGAGGCGAGCGCGAGCAGGATCGTCAGCGAGGTCATGACGGTGCGCGGCAGCGTCTCGTTGACCGACAGGTTGATGATCTCGCGCATGTCCATCTTGCGGTATCGGCGCATGTTCTCGCGGATGCGGTCGTCGATCACGATCTTGTCGTTGATCGAATAGCCGATGATCGTCAGCACGGCGGCGACGATATTGAGGTCGAACTCAAGCTGCGTCAGCGCGAAGAAGCCGATCGTCATCAGCACGTCGTGGACGATCGCGACGCCCGTCGAGACGCCGAACTGCCATTCGAAGCGGAAGATCGCAAAGAGACAGATGCCGATCACCGCAAGCGCCACGGCGAGCAAGCCGTTGCGGACCAGTTCGCCCGACACCTTGCCCGACACCGCGTCCTGCTTCGAGAATTTGGCGCCCGGGAAGTTTGCGGTCAGCGCCGCCTTCACCGATTCGACCACCTTATTGGTGGCGGCGGCGTCGGCGCTTTCGGGGCGCGGCAGGCGGATCGACAGCGTCTTGTCGCTGCCCACCGTCTGCAATTGCGCGTCGCCGAAGCCGAGGCGGTCGACCACCGAGCGCACCTTGTTCTGGTCGGGCGCGGTCGCGAAGGTTTCCTCGATCATGATGCCGCCGACGAAGTCGACGCCGAGATTGAGCCCCTTGAGCGGCACGAGCGCGATCGCTGCCAGCGTCAGCAGCGTCGTCAGCCCGAACGCCCAATACCGCAGGCGGACGAAATCGAAATTGGTGTTGTCGGGGATGATCTTGAGCAGACGCATCGTCGCGGCCCCTTAAATATTGATAGTCTGCGGGCGATTCTTCCGCAGCCAGAGGACGACGAGCATCCGGGTGAAGGTGACCGCGGTGAACACGGACGTCGCGATGCCGATCAGCAGCACGACCGCGAAGCCCTTGATCGGACCCGAGCCGAGCAGGAACATGATCACGCCCGAAATGGCGTGGGTCATGTTCGCCTCGAAGATCGTGCGGCTGGCTTCCTTGTAGCCCAGTTCGACCGACTGGATGACGCTGCGCCCGCGCCGCCGCTCCTCACGAATCCGCTCGTTGATCAGCACGTTGGCGTCGACTGCCGTACCGATCGTCAGCACGAAGCCGGCGATACCCGGCAGCGTCAGCGTACCATTTATCAGGGCAAGCACGCCCATGATGACCAGCACGTTGATGACGACGGCCCAGTTCGCATAGACGCCGAACCGGCCATAGGTCACCAGCATGAACAGCACGACCAGCACGACCGCAATGATCGACGCCTGGATGCCGGCGCGGATCGACGCTTCGCCAAGGTCGGGACCGACGGTGCGTTCCTCGACCACCTTGAGAGCGACGGGCAGCGCGCCCGACTTGAGCTGGATCGCGAGGTCGTTCGCGGCTTTCGCGTCGAAGCTGCCGGTGATGCGACCGCTGCCGCCCAGAATCGGCGTCTGGATGTTCGGTGCGGAGATGACCGTGCCGTCTAGGATGATCGCGAACGGCTTGCCGACATTGGCTTGCGTCGTCTTCGCAAAGCTCTTGCCGCCCTGCGTGTTGAACTGGAAGCCGACCGCCCAGGCACCGGGGTTTTCTGTATCGGTTTCCGCGCGAGCATCGGTTAGGTCGCTACCGGTAATGATCGCTTCGTCACGCACCGCGATGACGGGGGAACCGACGGGCCAGTTCGTCTTGGGATTATTCGGGTCGGCCGGGAACGTCATCGGCGCGGTGAGGCGTCCGATATATGGCGCGGCGAACCGTACCGCCTCGGGATAAGGCAACGCGATGTCGCCGATCGGCGCGATGCCTTTCGACAATTGCGCCGCGTCGGCATTTATATCTACCAGCTTGAATTCGAGCTTCGCGGTCTTGCCGAGCAACGCCTTTAGCGCGGTCGGATCCTGAAGACCCGGTACCTGCACGACGATGCGGGTCGATCCCTGCTTGATGATCGTCGGTTCGCGCGTGCCGAGCGAGTCGATGCGGCGGCGGACGACTTCGGTCGCGCCGTCCATCGCGCTGTCGATCGCGGCATCGATCCCTGCCTTGGTCGGCGTCACGACGAAGGTCGATGAATTGACGACCGAGATGTCCCAGTCGCGCTGGCCGGTGTTACCGACGCCGTTGGTCTTTTGCGACAGCAATTGCCGCGCCGCCTCTAGCTGGCCGATGTCGCGCAGCATGAAGGTGATCTTGCCGCCATCGGTCGAAATATCACCGACGCCGATCTTGGCGCGGCGCATATCGGTGGCGACTTCCTGCTTCTTCTGACCGAGCCGAGTCGTGATCAAGTCGTTTGTGTCGGCCTCGAGCAGCAGATAGCTGCCGCCCGCAAGGTCGAGGCCAAGGTTGATGCGCGGATGGAACGGCCAGTTCTTGACCGTGCTTTCAGGCAGGAAGCTGGGGATCGCGAGCGCGCACAGAGCGGCGAGCACGCCGATGATCGACCACACCTTCCAACGCGGGAAATCGAGCATCAGTCGTTCGCCGGCTTGGCCGAGGTCGGGCTCAGCACTTCGGCGATCGTCGCGCGGACGACCTTGATCTTGACCGTCGGCGCGATCTCGATCTCGGCATATTGATCATCAACCTTGACGACCTTGCCCAGGATTCCGCCCGACGTGACGACCTGATCGTTCTTCTTCAGGTTGGCGATCGCGTTCTGCAGCATCTTCACCCGCCGCTGCTGCGGGCGCAGCATCAGGAAATAGAAGGCGACGAACACGAGCAGCAACGGCCCGATGGTCGAAATCATGCTGGCGGTCGCATCGGGAGCGGCGCCGGCGGTCTGGGCGTAAGCGGGAGGAATAAGCATGGTCGTCCTGAATTGGGCGTAAGCCGGCATGTGCCTGAAAACGGGCAGGCCGACGATAAGCGCCGCGCGCTATCATCATGACGCCGCCCACGCAACACGCGCATGCTTGCATCGCTCCGCCCGAGAGCCTAGAGGCCCCGCTTCCTCGGCGGTATAGCCGGGGACCGGTCGGGGCGTAGCGCAGCCTGGTAGCGCATCACACTGGGGGTGTGGGGGTCGCAGGTTCGAATCCTGTCGCCCCGACCATTTTCGCGAAGTGGTAATTGGCAGCGCCGATAGCATCACAATTTCGCGAACGGCTGATACGGCGTCGCCGCTGTGAATGACGATTGTCCCTTGTCGGGGCAGCGCGATAGTACAGCGTGCCTGAATCCAACCGATACTCGCTGTGATTCGAATGAAAAAAATGGTTTAATCGCGGTTATGGACGACGCCTCCTTCGCTTCGCTGACGCCGCGTGAGCGCGATTGCCTGCGCGGCGTGCGCGCGTTGCAGGGATCGGGCGAGATCGCGCGCGACCTGGGCATCGCGGCCGGCACCGTCGACACCTATCTGGGATCCGCTCGAGCCAAGCCCGGCGCGCGCGACCGCAAGCATGCCGCGCTGTTGTTCGCCGAATATGAAGACGCCCAGGGCCTTCCGAAAACTACCCCCCAGAATCTAGCATGCGAAAATCTGGGGCTGGCGGCGGCGTCACGGCACCCCTCATGGTCGACGGCGATCGAGGGCGGCCTCTCCCCTTCCCTAAACGATGCCGTCCTCGATCAGCGGCGCTTCGGCGGCGTCACGGGGCGCACCGGCTGGTCCGGTATGCTCCGTGACGTTATCGAAGGGGCGAGACCGAGTGACCTATCAACCAGTGCCAGGGGGGTATTGATCCTGGCGGCCACCGTGATCATTGGCTTTGCCTTTTTCGCGGTCAGCGCCGGAGTGGGCGCGCTTTACGGCCTGGCGACGTTCCTCCGCTCGCTTTCATACTGACGCCGCGTCACCCTTGATCGAACGTGCCTGTCGATGACCGGCGCGGTGGAGGATTTATGCGCGTCGACCCTACCAATCACCCTCACTACGATGCCATCCTGACTGTTTCGGCCGCGGTGCTCGCCGCCGAGCGCGACATGGACAGCTCGATCGTCAAATTGTCGCAGCTCGTCTCGACCACGATCGAAACCTATGGCGACGCCAAACTGCCCGCGGCGATGGCCCAACCGGCACTCGCCAAACTGACCGAGGCGCTGACCGCGCATGTCGATAGCCGCCGGCTGCTCGGAGAAGCGCATCGTGAATATGGCCGCACCGCCAAGATGCTCGGCGCGACTGCCGAGGAGTGGGGTCCGGTATGGCCCTGCCCAGGCATCACCACCGAAGACGAGACGCCGGCGCGTCCGGCTTTGAAGGTGGCCGCGTAATCCGACTTGACGAGAGTACCGATCGTGGTGCCCATCGACATCGATGATCGCTTTGCTCTTCCTGGTCCTGTGGCTCGGGGTGTGCGGCTATGCCTTGTGGCGTGGCGCGCAGCCCGAGCGTTTTGTCGCGGTGATTTTCCTGGCCGCCGTCCCGGCTGGTGCGGCGGCCTATTCAACTGGCCTGCGCTGGCGCGGCATCGAAATGGGGCTGTTCGGCGTCGATATGACGATGCTGGTCCTGCTCCTGATCATCGCGATGAAGGCCAATCGTTACTGGCCGATCGCGATGGCCGCGATGCAGGTGTTCCAGGTCGTCGGACACCTGCTCAAACTGGCCGATCCGCGCATGCTCCCGCTGCTCTATTGGATCAGCAACGTGGTCTGGGCCTATCCGATGTTGATCCTGCTGCTGCTTGGCACGGTGCGTCACCACAACCGGGTGAAACGTCTGGGGGCGGAGCCGTCCTGGAGCAACTCTTCGCCGCCGCCGGACTGACCGGCAAGGGGGCGCTCGCCACCACGCTGATCGAAGAGTTCGGCTCGTTACCGCTGCTGATCGCGGCGCGGCCCGGACGGCAATTGCGCACGACGGGCGACCCCCGGCTCGTCGCCTTGCTGCAAGCGGTCCGGCAGATACTGCGCGACGTTACGCGCGCCGATCTTGACCGGCGGCCGGTGCTGCCCAACTCACGCGTGCTGCGCGACTATCTGATGGTGCACCTTGCCGACGAGGCCGTCGAACATGTGCGCATCCTCTATCTCAACGCGTATGACCGCCTGATCGCCGACGAGTTGCACGCCAGCGGTACGCCGAGCGGAACGCCGTTCTGCGTTCGGACGATTGCTGCGCGAGCGCTCGAAGTGGGCGCGATGAATGTCATCGTTGCGCATAACCATCCGTCGGGCTTGCGCGAAAGCAGCCGCGCCGACATCGCCCAGACGATCGCGCTGGAGGCGGCGCTCGACGCGCTCGGCATCACGCTGATCGACCATTTGATCGTGACGCGCAGCGGCTTGGCCAGCGTCCGCGCGGCGACTCGGGCGCTGGCGGCATGACGATCCGCACGCTCCTGGTCGACGACGATCCCGATACGCGCGCGATCGTCGCGCTCGCGCTCGACCTGCACCCGCAATTCGCCGTCAGCGCGGTGTCGCGGCTCGGCGCCGCCGATACGCTTCGGCACGGGACCGAGGCATTCGACGTGATCCTGCTCGACATGAAGTTCGCGGACATGAGCGCCGGTGCGCTGGTCGCGACAGTGCGCCAATGGTCGTCGTCGGCGGCGATCCCGGTGCTGATCCTGTCGCCTCGAGACGGCGACAGCGACCGGCGCGCCTATCGCTCGGTCGGCGCGCAAGGATCGATCGCCAAGCCGTTCGACCCCGTCGCATTGCCCGATCGTGTGATCGAATCGCTCCGGCCGTTCAGCCCGGCGGCCACGCAGCGCAGCGCCAGCTAGCCCGTCGCCGGCCTGGCGAAGCGCAGACCAGAGCTTTCGCGTTTCATACGAAGCTGTTGGCGGTGACCATGTCGAGGAAGTCGACCAATTTGTCGTGCGGATCCCAGCCGAGAACGTCTAGCGGCTTCGCGACGAAATTGGACAAGGCGTTTATGTCGTAGAAGCGTGGCGTGCCGTCGCGATCGTCGATCATAAACTCGACCCCCCCGACGTCGAGTTTCATGTCGCCCGCGATCCGCTCCGCTGCCTCGATCAGCCCGCGATCCGGCTCGATCGCGGTCATCGCGATTGGCGAGCCGGGGACGCAGGCGTCGGCCGGGCACAGGTCGAACGCGCCGCCCCCGGCGATCTCGATCGCGTAGAGATATTCGCGGTCGAGCGTTTCGATCCGCATGATCTTGCCGTCGCGCGCGGGAACGTAGTCCTGCACCAGCAACACCCCATCGACACTTTTGGGCAGTCCCCGCTCGTTCACCGCCCGGTGCAGGTCGGCTGGCGTGTCAAACTTGACGATTCCCGCGCCCACGCCGCCGACATTGGCCTTCACCACCAGGGGGAAATGCAGGGTCGCCGCCGCCGGTTCGACATCGACCGTGCGATGCACGACGCGCGTTTCGGGGATCGCCAGGCCCAGGCTGGCGATCAGCGCCAGTTGCCGCGCCTTCGACGCGTCGATCGCCATCACGTCTGCGCCGTTGATCACGCGTGCGCCCGACCGCCGCCAATGATCGAGCAGCGCCATGGTGTGAAAGATTGGATGCTCCGCCTCGCGCGTGACGCTCGACATGGCGATGCGGTTGAAGACGACCGGCGCGGGAATCGCGCCATAGCCAGGGCTCCAGTTACCTTCGGGCCCGAAGGCCGCATAATTGATGCCGCGGTTGTCGAGTGCGGCGAACAGGGGGGCAAACCATTGGGGGTGTTCGTACAAAATCGCGAGTTCGATCATTCGCGCCCCTTAGACCCGCGCCACGCCACCGTCATCACGGCCAAACGCCGCATTTATCCCAAAACGATACCGTCGTGGCTCGAACGACGAAGGGGTGGCGGCGACGGCGAGCCTCCCCTACAGGGACGCGCCATGCTTTCCCTCAGCGACATCACGGTCCGCCTCGGCGGGCGGACGATCCTCGATGGCGCGACCGCCAAGCTGCCGCCGCGCAGCCGCGTCGGGCTGATCGGCCGCAACGGCGCGGGCAAGACGACGCTGGTGCGCGTGATCGCGGGGATGCTCGAGCCCGACACCGGCGAGGCGGCGATGCCGCGCGGCAGCCGGCTCGGCTATATCGCACAGGAAGCGCCGTCGGGCGACGCGACGCCGTTCGAGACCGTACTGGCCGCCGACACCGAGCGCGCCGCGCTGATGACCGAGAGCGAGACCAGTCACGATCCCGACCGGCTAGGCGAAATCCATGAGCGCCTCAACGCGATCGACGCGCACGCCGCGCCCAGCCGCGCCGCGCGTATTTTGGTTGGGTTGGGGTTCGACGAAGCGGCGCAGCATCGCCCGCTCGACAGCTTCTCGGGCGGGTGGAAGATGCGCGTCGCGCTCGCCTCGCTCCTGTTCTCGCAACCCGACCTGCTGCTGCTCGACGAGCCTTCGAACCACCTCGACCTCGAAGCGGTGCTGTGGCTCGAGGATTTTCTCAAATCCTATCCCGCGACGATCGTGCTGGTCAGCCACGAGCGCGATTTCCTCAATAACGTGGTCGACCACATCCTGCACCTCGAACGCGGCAAACTGTGGCTCTATCCGGGCGGCTACGATTCGTTCGAGCGCCAGCGCGCCGAGCGTCAGGCGCAGATCGCCTCCGCGCGCGCGAAGCAGCAGGCCGAACGCGAGAAGCTCCAGGATTACATCGCCCGCAACTCCGCCCGCGCCTCCACCGCGAAGCAGGCGCAAAGCCGGGCCAAGGCGCTCGCGCGGATGCAGCCGATCGCCGAACTCGTCGATGATCCGTCGCTCAGCTTCGACTTCCCCGACCCCAACGAACTGCGCCCGCCGCTGATCACGCTCGACATGGCGAGCGTCGGCTATGGCGAGACGCCGATCCTGCAGCGCCTCAATTTGCGGCTCGACCCCGACGACCGCATCGCGTTGCTCGGCCGCAACGGCAACGGCAAGACCACGCTCGCGCGCCTGCTCGCGGCGCAACTGACGCCGATGGACGGCGCGATGAACGCGACCGGCAAGATGCGCGTCGGCTACTTCACGCAATATCAGGTCGAGGAACTCGACGCCGGCGAGACACCGCTCCAGCACATGACCGTCCAGATGAAGGGTGCGACGCCGGGGGCCGTCCGCGGCCAGCTCGGACGGTTCGGCTTTTCGGGCGACAAGGCGACGACCAAGGTCGGCAAACTGTCGGGCGGCGAGCGCGCTCGTCTCGCGCTCGCGCTCATCACGCGTGACGCGCCGCACATGCTGATCCTCGACGAGCCGACCAACCACTTGGACGTCGACGCCCGCGAGGCGCTGATCCAAGCGCTCAACGCCTATTCGGGCGCCGTCGTGATCGTCAGCCACGATCGCCACATGCTGGAAATGACCGCCGACCGGCTGGTGCTGGTCGATAGCGGCACCGCGAAGGAATTCGACGGCAGTCTGGACGATTACATCGCCTTCGTGCTCGCGAAGGACGCATCCGACACCGCGAAGGAAGTGACGAAGCTCAACAAGAAGGACGCGCGCCGCGCCGCCGCGGAAGCGCGCGAGGCGAGCCAGGGTCTGCGCAACGCGGCGAAGGCGGCGGAAGAGCAGCTAGCGAAGCTCAATGCCGAACGCAGCGCGATCGATCGCGCGATGTTCGATCCGTCATCGGCCGATGCGGCGCTCGCCAAACTGACGATGACCGACCTGATGAAACGTCGCGCCGAGGTGGAAGAGAAGATCGAAGCGGCGGAAGCGGCGTGGATGGAAGCAAGCGAGGCGCTGGAAGCCATCGCGGCGTAGCGCTGCAGGTAAGGGCGCCAGTTATCCCGCGGCCCGCGTTGGTTAGCAATTTGTCAACGCCTCCCCCCTACGAACGGTCCCAACTATGAAGGGATCAATGGCATGAGCGCGTTTGGGCGCCGTAGTGGAACGGGCGCGGGACCGGCCGGACGGCCGGCGTTCGGCGTCGCCAAGCCGATGCAGGGCGGCTCGCCCGCGCGGTCCGAACCCGACGTTGCCGAACAGTTTCCGCCGCTTCCCGTCGATCAGAGCAGCACCCCCGCACCCGACTCCAATTCGCAGGGCGGCATGCCGGGCGGCGCCATGGACGCGATGCAGCGCCTCGCCGATCGCCAGAACGCCAGCGCCGATTCGGGCAGCTCACGCGCCGAAGGCTTCGAAGCGTCGGTCCACAAGATCAAGGAACAGGTGTTGCCGCGCCTGCTCGAACGCGTTGATCCGGAAGCCGCCGCCACGCTCAACAAGGACGAGCTGGCCGAGGAATTCCGCCCGATCATCGGCGAAGTGCTGGCCGAACTGAAGCTGACGCTCAACCGCCGCGAACAGTTCGCGCTGGAAAAGGTGCTGGTGGATGAGCTGCTCGGCCTCGGCCCGCTCGAGGAACTGCTCTCCGATCCGAACATCTCCGACATCATGGTCAACGGTCCCGACCAGACCTTCGTCGAACGCAAGGGTCAGCTCGAACTCGCCCAGATCCAGTTCCGCGACGAGGAGCATCTGTTCCAGATCGCGCAGCGCATCTGCAACTCGGTCGGTCGGCGCGTCGACCAGACGACGCCGCTGGCCGACGCCCGCCTGAAGGACGGCTCCCGCGTCAACGTGATCGTCCCGCCGCTGTCGCTGCGTGGCACCGCGATCTCGATTCGTAAGTTTTCCGACAAGCCGATCACGCTCGACATGATGGCCGGATTCGGATCGATGAGCACTAAGATGGCGACCGCACTGAAAATCGCGGGCGCGTGCCGATTCAACATCGTCATTTCGGGCGGTACCGGCTCGGGCAAGACGACGATGCTCAACGCCCTGTCGAAGATGATCGACCCGGGCGAGCGCGTGCTGACGATCGAGGACGCGGCCGAACTTCGCCTGCAGCAGCCGCACTGGCTGCCGCTCGAAACGCGCCCCGCCAACCTCGAAGGTCAGGGCGAAATCACCATCCGCGACCTCGTCAAGAACGCGCTGCGTATGCGCCCGGACCGTATCATCCTCGGCGAAATTCGCGGGAGCGAGTGTTTCGACCTGCTCGCCGCGATGAATACCGGTCACGACGGCTCGATGTGTACGCTCCACTCCAACAGCCCGCGCGAATGCCTCGGTCGTATGGAGAACATGGTGTTGATGGGCGATATCAAGATTCCGAAGGAAGCCATTTCGCGCCAGATCGCCGACTCGGTCGACATGATCGTCCAGGTCAAGCGCCTGCGCGACGGCTCGCGTCGCGTCACCAACATCACCGAGGTAATCGGTATGGAAGGTCCCGTCATCGTGACGCAGGAGCTGTTCAAGTTCGAATATCTCGACGAGAGCGCGGACGGCAAGATCGTCGGTGAATATCGCGCGATGGGCCTGCGCCCCTACACGCTAGAGAAAGCGCGCCAGTTCGGGTTCGATCAGGCGTTTCTTGAGGCCTGTCTTTAACTGCACGCGGCAAACTGAAATCCGATGGACTGTGCTCCGGCGCAGGCCGGAGCCTAGGCAACCGTACCTCTGCCGACCGAGGCTCCGGCCTGCGCCGGAGCGCGGGTTTGTTTCGATCAAGCTTAACGGAATCGACGCTTTGCCGCGGCGCGATGCGTTAACGATCAATCAGGGTTAACGGCGTTTTTACTTTTGCGCAGGCCGCGTAAGCCTGTGCGATGCACCGCTGGCTGCTCCCGCTTGCGATCCTGTTGCCCGCCCCGTTGGCAGCGGCGATGACGCCCGGGCTGCCCGCGCCGATGGCAGACCACAGCGTCCTGGCGCCCGATGCCGAGGCACAGTGGGTGCCGTTCGACCTAACTCCCGGCAACCAGATCCGTTTCCGCATGACGATCGACGGTCGCGCGGCGAACGCGTTGCTCGATACCGGGTTCAACCAGACCGTGATCTCGCGCCGCTGGGCAAACGCCGCACGCTTGAGCATCGCCCCCCGTGGTACCGCGACCGCTATCGGCGGGGCGGTCGCGATGGGCGCGGTCGATGGCCGGACGCTCACGATCGGAGGACTGACAAAGACCGGCGGGTGGCTCGGCGTGCTCGATTTGCCCGACAGCGCGACCGGCGGCAGCGACGCGATCGACGCGGTGATCGGCGGAGACCTGTTGCGGCACTACGCGCTGGACATCGACTTCGCGCAGCGCCGCTTCCGCCTGTTGCCCAGCGGACGGTTGCCGTTCGCCGGGCAAAGCGCGCCGCTGTCGATCGCCGAGCGTACCGGCCTCTATATCAGCGAGACGCGGATCGACGGCGCGCGGCTGCGCCCGATGATCGTCGATACTGGCGACGGCGCGACACTCGCGGTCTCGGCGGAGGCTTGGGCAGCGATCGGTGCGCGGCGCACCCCCACGACGACCACCGTATCCTACAGCGTCGCCGGTCCGGTCCAGTCCGACTTCACCGTGCTGCCCGAAATCGCCGTGGGCGACGCGACGCTCCGCCAGGCCGAAACCACGATCGAGGCGAACGGCGGCTTCTCCGCGCGGATGGGCGCGTCGGGGCGAATCGGCGCGGGCTTCCTCCAGCGCTTTCGCGTACTGCTCGATCCGCTAGCCGGACGGATGGTGCTGGCCGCAAATGCCGACACCGATCGTGCGCCCTTGCGCTCGACCAGCGGGCTGTTGGTCCGTACCGAACAGGACCGCCTGCGCGTGCTGCACGTCATGCGCGGCAGCCCGGCGGCCGCTGGCGGCTGGCAGCCTGGCGAAGAGATTTGCGGTATCGACGGCATTTCCGTCTCGGCCGGCTATCGCTCCGATCCCATAGCGATGTGGCCGGCCGGGAACCCGGGGCGCGTGGTGCGCTTGCGGCTTTGTGGCGGGTCGACCAGGGCGCTGACGCTGGCGCGGTTTTATTAGCACCCCGTGCTCCGGCGAAGGCCGGAGCGTAGGCGATCGAAGCGTGACGCTACCAACACTCCGGCCTTCGCCGTAGAACGCTGATGGCTTAGAGATTCATCGCAAAGCTGAACGCGACGATCGCGGCGATCAGCGCGAAGACCTGAACCGATCGCCAGTCGAACCATGCCACGCGGTCGAGGTCGTCGCGCCGGCGGTGCCGCCAGTCGGCAATCGCCGCGAGCAATGCGACGCCGAGCGCAATCCCGACCGCCACCTCGGCGATCTGCTTGCCCGTCAGGTCCATGGCCTCAGTGGCCGAGCTTCTCGATCTTTTCCTGCAACCGCGCGAGTTCGGCCTTCAGCGACGCGACGTCCTCACCCTGGCCCGCAGCGGGCTCGGCGGGCTTCGCGCCGGGCTTGAACGCCTGGGTGGCCGCCTCGAACATCTGCATGTTGCGCTTGGCGATCTCCGCGAAGGGCGAGTTGGCGAAGGCGCCCTCGACCGCAGACTTGAACTGTTCCTGGTTGCGGCGGAAGCTGTCCATCGACGCCTCCAGATAGCCCGGCACCATCGCTTGCATCGAATCGCCGTACATGGCGATCAATTGGCGGAGGAAATTGACCGGCAGCATGGTTTGGCCGCGCTGCTCCTCCTCCATGATGATCTGGGTTAGCACGTTGTGCGTGATGTCTTCGTCGGTCTTGGCGTCGAGCACCTTGAAGTCGCGCCCCTCGCGAGTCATCGCGGCAAGGTGATCGAGCGTGATGTACGATGAACTCTCGGTATTATAGAGCCGCCGGTTCGCATATTTCTTGATGATCACCGGACCGTCGCCGGTGGCTTTCTTGGTCATGATGGCGCCCTTGTCCCAAAAACGTTTGCGTGACGCTACGCGGTCGCGTGATGCACTGCAACACAAGGGCTTCGTGCTGCGCAAAATAATCGCAGCATTGGTGCAGGAAAAACACGATTGTGCGGTGCGCTGGCGATCCATGCGGCGGCGCGCTATGAGCGCCGCGAAATCGTATCAGGAGTCGCCCCATGTCCGACATCGTCATCACCGCCGCCAAGCGCACCCCGGTGGGCAGCTTCATGGGCGCGTTCGCCGCGACCCCCGCGCACGAACTCGGACGCGTCGCGATCGAGGCCGCACTGGCGCAGGCGGGTGTATCGGGTGAGGACGTTTCGGAAGTCATTCTTGGCCAGGTGCTGACCGCCGCCCAAGGCCAGAATCCCGCGCGCCAGGCGTCGATGGCGGCCGGCGTGCCGAAGGAAGTTCCCGCCTGGGGCGTCAACCAGGTGTGCGGTTCGGGTCTCCGCGCGGTCGCGCTGGCGGCGCAGGCCGTGGCGAACGGCGACGCCACCATCGTGGTCGCCGGCGGGCAGGAAAGCATGTCGCTCAGCCCGCACGCCCAGAACCTGCGCGGCGGGCAGAAAATGGGGTCGCTCGAATTCATCGACACGATGATCAAGGACGGCTTGTGGGACGCCTTCAACGGTTATCACATGGGCATAACTGCGGAGAATGTCGCCGAACAATGCCAAGTGTCGCGCGAGGATCAGGATACGTTCGCGACGCGCTCGCAGAACCTGGCCGAAAAGGCGCGCGCTGCGGGCCGCTTCGTCGATGAGATCGCCGCCGTGACGGTAAAAGGCCGCAAGGGCGACACCGTCGTCGATCAGGACGAGTACATCCGCGCCGGTGCGACGATCGAGGCGGCGACCGGATTGCGTCCCGCCTTCAAGAAGGACGGCAGCGTGACCGCGGGCAATGCCAGCGGGCTCAATGACGGCGCGGCGGCGCTGGTCGTGATGACTCGCGACGAAGCCGAACGGCGCGGCAGTCCGGTCCTTGCGCGGATCGCGAGCTGGGCGTCGGCGGGCGTCGATCCCGCCGTCATGGGTCTCGGCCCGGTCCCGGCGTCGAAGAAGGCACTGGAAAAGGCCGGCTGGACTGTCGCCGACCTCGACCTGATCGAGGCCAATGAGGCTTTCGCGGCTCAGGCGCTGGCGGTCGGGCGCAACCTCGGACTCGATCCCGACAAGGTCAACGTCAATGGCGGCGCGATCGCGATTGGCCACCCCATCGGCGCTAGCGGCGCGCGCATCCTGACCACCTTGATCTACGAAATGGCGAAGCGCGACGCGAAGAAGGGCCTGGCGACTCTCTGCATCGGCGGCGGCATGGGCATCGCCATGTGCATCGAGCGCGACTGAGCTAGGTCCGATCGAACCGGCCGCCGAGGCCGGTCAGCAGTTCGTATTGCGACATGCCCGACGCTGCGGCGGCGCGTGGCAGGTCGTAGTCGATGTCGAGCCAGTCTCCCTCCGCGATGGCGCGACCCGTCACGTCGATCGCCGTGAGATCCATCGATACGCGGCCGACAACGGGCAATGCCTCGCCATCGTGAAACGCCTGGCCGCGCCCCGAAAAGCCGCGCCAATAGCCGTCCGCATAGCCGATATTCAGGATCGCGACATCGGTATCGGCGGGTGCGGTCCAGGTGGCATTGTACCCCACCGTTTCCCCCGCCGGCACGTGGCGGCGCTGCAGCACTTGCGCTTGCGGGAACGCGACCTGCGCGATGATGCCCGCCAGTTCGGGCCGGGGCGTGCCGCCGTATAGCGCCAGGCCCGGCCGGGTCAGGTCGAAGGGGTAGTCCGCGCCGAGCGCGATGCCGGCGGAATTGGCGAGGCTGAGCCGGCTCGCGGCGACACCCTCGGCCATCGCGACGAACCGCCCGCGCTGATCGCTGTTCTTGGGCGAATCCTCGTCGGCCGAGGCGAGGTGGCTCATCAGCACGTCGATCGTCAGGCCATCGAGCACCCCGGACGCGAGATCGCCCTCACCGAGCCCAAGCCGATTCATCCCCGTGTCGAGCATCACATGGCAGGCCCCGCCGCCAGCGGCCTTCCAGCGGGCGACCTGCATCGCGGTGTTGAGTACCGGCGTGGCGGCACCCGACAGCGCGACGTCCAGATCCTCGTCGCGAACGCCATGGAGCACGGCCAGTCCGGGCAGACCGAGCGGCGCCAGCGCCACCGCCTCCGTCCAGGTCGCGACGAAGAAATCCCGGCACCCCGCCGCCGCCAGCGCCGCCGCTGCCCATGCCGCGCCGAGACCGTAGCCGTCCGCCTTGATCGCCGCACCGCAAGCCGCGCGACCGCTCATCCGCGCCAGTGCGCGCCAGTTGGCGACCAGAGCGTCGGCGTCGCGGCGCAAGCGGAGGGGGGCGTTCATCGCGCGGTGCCTAGCGGTGCCGGCCCGCCAAGGCTAGGCGTACGGCTTCGTCGTCTTCCAGCTCAGCCCCCACAACGCCACGATCAGCGCCATCAGCACAACGAACCACGTGTACCACAGACCGGCATAGGGATCGCCGGTCTTGGCGACGATCAACTGGCTGATCAGCGGCAGGAACCCACCGAAATAACCCGTCCCGATGTGATAGGGCACCGACATCGAGCTGTACCGGATGCGCGGGGGGAACATTTCCGTCAGCAACGCGGCGACCGGACCGTAGGTCGCGCCCGCCAGCGCGCTCATCACCAGCATCGCGATCAGGATCGCGACCACACCCCACGCCGTCGGCCGCACCTTGTCGAGGTTATAGCCCGCCGCCGTGAGCGCGGCATCGAGTCCAGCGGGGCTGGTGTCGGGCACCGCTTCGCCCCCGATCAGCACGACCACAGCGGGCGTGGTCCCCTTGGTATAGGCGACGCCCTTCTTGGAGAAATAATCGAGCAGGACCGCGCATTCATTCTCCTGTTTCTTCGACAGGATCATGTTGGTCAGGCTGTAGTCGCAGTTCGGCCCGCTGACGATCACCGGCGCGCGCTTGTTGGCATGGACGAGTGCCGGATTGGCCGACCCGCCGATCACCCAGAAAATCGGGAACAGCATGACCAAGGTCAGCGCATAGCCGATCACGATCGGCCCCTTTCGCCCCACACGGTCGGAAATGCGGCCGAACAGGATGAACCAGAACAGCCCGCAAAATCCGCCAAACCCGACGATCAATTGCGCGGTGGTTTCCTCGACCCGCATCGTCGTGGTCAGGAACGACAATGTCGAGAACAACGCCGTGTACCAGATCACGGTCAGCCCCGCCGCGACCCCGAACAACGCGACGAACAACCGCTTGAGGTTGCCCGGATAGGTCAGGCTTTCGACGAACGGGTTCTTCGCGGTCTCGCCCGCTTCCTTCATCGCCTGGAAAATAGGACTTTCGGAGAGTTTGAGCCGCATCCACAGCGACACCGCGAGCAAGACCAGCGAGAACAGGAACGGGAAACGCCAGGCCCAGGCCGCCCAGGTCACGTCACTGACCACCAGCTTGGTGAGCAGCACCACCGCGAGGCTGAGGATGAAACCGCCCGCGACGCACGCCTGGATGAAGCTGGTGTAGAACCCGCTTTTCCCCGGCGGCGAATGCTCCGCGACATAGATCGCCGCTCCGCCGTACTCCCCGCCCAGCGCCAGGCCCTGCAGCACGCGCAGGAAGATGATGATGCCCGGTGCCCATAGGCCAATCTGCGTGGCGGGAGGGATCAGGCCAACGCCCGCGGTCGCGATGCCCATCAGCGTGATCGTGACGAGGAAAGTATATTTGCGCCCGAGCCGGTCGCCAAGGAACCCGAACAGCGCCGCGCCGAACGGCCGGAACCCGAACCCGACCGCGAATCCCGCCCAGACCAGCACCATGCGCACGGTCTCGTTGTCCGAAGGCACGAAGGTCTTGCCGATGATGACGGCCAGCGTTCCGTAGATGAAGAAGTCGTACCACTCGAACGGCGTACCGAGCGACGATGCCGCGATCACCAGCCGCACGTCGGCAGGACTCGGATCGGGCCGCAACTCTTCCGGTGCCATCGTCGCCATGCGTCACTCCCCCATTTCAGTGAAGGATTAGCGCGAAGCGCAGCCGCGGCAAGCTATGCGATGATCGCGACCACCTCGATCGCCTCGTCACGGCCGGGCAGCGAAACGGTTTCACCCTCCTCCGCGCCGATCAATGCGCGCGCGAGCGGAGCGGAAAAAGCGATCAGGCCGGTGGCTGGATCAGCCTCATCATCGCCGACGATTCGGATGTCGCGCGTGGCTCCGTCCATCCGGATGCGCACGCGGCTGCCGAACGCGATTTCGTCGGTGGGTGGCGGCGGCGCGACGATCGCAGTGACGCGGCGCGTGTGCCAGTAGCGCAAGCTCCGGGCGATCTCCTCGCGGCGCGGCTCCTCGGCGGTGGCCGATTCGGCCTCGAGTGAGGCGATGCGCGCGTCGATCAGCGCGGGGCCGCCTTCGGTAACGAGGTTCGGCCCCGGCGGGATCGGCAGTTCGAAGCGCGGTTCCTTATGCTCCTCGTCCGACTCGCGGCGGAAGGCGACACTCATCCCTCTTTGCCCAGCGCGCGGATGATCGCGGAGAAATCGAGCCCGCCGTTCCCGGCGTCATTGAACGCTTGGTACAGTTCCGCCGCCTTCGCGCCCATCGGGGTATCGGCGTTGACTGATGAGGCCGCCTCCATCGCCAGCCGCAAATCCTTGAGCATCAGCGCGGTCGCGAAGCCGCCTTGATAATCGCGGTCGGCGGGGGTTTCCGGCCCGACACCCGGCCACGGCGCGTAGCTCGTCAGCGACCAGCTCTGTCCGGACGAGACGCTGGCGATCTCGAAGAATTTCTGCGGATCGAGGCCGAGCTTGTCGGCGAGCACGAACGCCTCGCACGTCGCGATCATCTCCGCGCCCAGCACCATGTTGTTGCAGATCTTGGCCGCTTGCCCCGCCCCACTCGCGCCGGCATGGATCACCGCCTTGCCCATCGCGGACAGGAACGGCTCGGCGCGCTCGAAGCCTTCCGCGCTGCCGCCGACCATGAAAGTCAACGTGCCGGCATTGGCCGCGGCGATCCCGCCGGAGACCGGTGCGTCGACCATCGTCAGGCCCTTGGCGAGCGCCGCTTCGCCGACGCGCTTGGCGGTCGCGACGTCGATCGTCGAGCAATCCATCAGGATCGCCGATACCGGCGCCGCGCCGAACACGCTGTCGGCATAGACGCCCTCGACATGCTTGCCGGCGGGCAGCATCGTCACCACCGCCTCAGCCCCGTCGCACGCCTCCGTGGCGCTAGTGACAGGTAGGCACCCCGCCGCCTTCGCCTTGTCCAGCGCCTCCGCCGACAGATCGAACGCGCGGACGTCATGGCCCTTCTTTGCCAGGTTCGCGGCCATCCCGCCGCCCATATTGCCCAGCCCGATGAATGCGACGCGCGCCATCAACTTACTCTCTCAAATCGCTTACGAAGCAAAAATCCAAAAACCGCAGAAATCAGGACAGGTAAACTGGCAATGGCGGCTAGGCGGACCTGTGACCCCGCAAAGAACGGATCACCAAACTCAACTGGCTGAAAGCCCAACTGGGCAATGACCAATACAGTAACGAGGCCGATCGCAAATCCGACGAAAATCCGTCTACGCCCGCTGAGCGCAATGAGCATCCCGATCAGACTGCCCAGCAGCGTGCAGCCGACGACAATCATGCCCATTCCCATGTTATTTACCCTTCCACGTCCCCTGACGCTTCTCGACGAACGCGGTCATGCCTTCCTTTTGGTCCTCTGTCCCGAACAGGCCATGGAATAGCCGGCGTTCGAACTGGACGCCCTGGCCGAGCATCGTCTCGAACGCGGCGTTGACCATTTCCTTGTTCGCCTTGACCGCGAGCGGGGCCATGCCGGCGATCTGCGTCGCGACCTTCAACGCCTCCTCGACCAGGTCGGCGGCGGGGATGATGCGTGACACGAGGCCTGCACGCTCCGCTTCCTCCGCATCCATGAAGCGGCCGGTCAGGCACATCTCCATCGCCTTCGATTTTCCTACGGCGCGCGTCAGGCGTTGCGACCCGCCCATGCCCGGCGCCACGCCGAGCTTGATCTCGGGCTGGCCGAACTTCGCTGTGTCGGCGGCGAGGATGAAGTCGCACATCATCGCCAGTTCGCACCCGCCGCCGAGCGCGAAGCCGGCGACCGCGGCGATCACGGGTTTCCGCGTCCGCGTGAACGCCTCCCACCCGGCGAAATAGTTGCTGCCGTACATGTCGCCAAACGATTGCGGCTGCATCTCCTTGATGTCAGCCCCGGCCGCGAATGCCTTCTCGCTGCCGGTGAGCACGGCACAGCCCTGCGACGGGTCGGCGTCGAACGCCTGGCACGCCGCAACGAGTTCGCCGAGCACCTGATTGTTGAGCGCGTTGAGCGCCTGCGGCCGGTTGAGCGTGATGAGGGTGACGCCGCCCGCGCGCTGTTCGACCAGAATCGTTTCGTAGTTCATGCCGGGGTCCATGCCTGTTCGGGGGGAAGGGGAGTGAAGATCGCGTTGATCAGGTCGTCGGTGACGCCCTCCGGCGTGGCCGGGTTCCAGACCGGTGCATTGTCCTTGTCGACAATGACGGCGCGCACCCCCTCCAGAAAATCATGACGCACCACGACGCGCGCGCCGACCGCATATTCCTGCGTCATCTCTGCGGCGAAGTCGCGCATCCCGACGCCTTCCGCGAGCAGGCGAAGCGAGACTTTCATCGTCTGCGGCGACTTGGTCTTGAGTATCTTGAGCGTTTCGTGCGCCCAGGCATCGCCCGCGTTCAGCGCGTCGTAAATGTCCTCGAGCCGGTCGGACGCGAACAGTTCGTCGATCGCCATCTGCCTCGCGACGATCTTCGCCTCGGGAACCGGCGCGGCCAGGTCGGTCAGGATGTCGTCAATCTCGGTCGGCGTGGCTATGATCCCCGCCTTGGCCGCGTCAAGCGTATCGCTGGTCAAATAGTCGCTCGCAAGCCCGAGGTTGAGGCACTCCGCCCCGTCGAGCCGATGCCCGGTCAGCGCGAGATACTGCCCCATCCGCCCCGGCAGCCGCGACAGATACCAGCCGCCACCGACATCGGGGAACAGGCCGATCCCGGTTTCCGGCATCGCCAGCCGCGTATTCTCCGTCGCGACGCGATACCGCGCGGGCTGGCTGATCCCGACGCCGCCACCCATCGTGATCCCATCCATGAACGCCACGATCGGCTTGGCATAGGTGAACAGCGCGTGGTTCATGCGATATTCGGTGAAGAAGAATTGCCGCGCCGCGACGCCGTCCTTCGCCCCGCTTTCCGCCAGCATGCGGATGTCGCCGCCCGCGCAGAAACCCCGGCCTTCGGCATGATCGATCATCACCGCCTCGACCGCCGGGTCGTCGCGCCACGCCACCAACGCATCGAGCACAGCGGCGCACATCGCCGTGTTGAGCGCGTGGATCGCCTGGGGCCGATTGAGGCGGATCCGGCCGACCCGTCCCTCGACGAACGTCAGGACGTCGGTCACTGGCGGGTCAGGTCCCTACCGACGATCATCCGCATCACTTGGTTGGTGCCTTCCAGGATCGAATGGACCCGCAAGTCGCGCCAGAAACGCTCGATCGGATAATCGCGCAGATACCCGTAGCCGCCATGGAGTTGCAAAGCGCGGTCCACGATCGAAGATCCGTTATCGGTCGCCAGCCGCTTCGCCATCGCAGAGAAGCGCGATTTGTCGGGCGCGTTCGCCGTCACCTTCGCCGCCGCCATATAGAGCAAGGCGCGCGCCGCCTCCAGGTCGGTCGCCATGTCGGCGAGCATGAACTGGGTGTTCTGGAAATCGGCGACCGGCTGGCCGAACTGCTGGCGTTCCTTGGTGTAGTTGACCGCTTCGTCCAGGCAGCGCTGCGCCCCGCCGAGCGAACATGCGCCGATATTCAAGCGCCCGCCGTCGAGCCCGGCCATCGCGAAACGGAACCCGTCACCCTCCGCACCGACACGGTTCTCGACCGGGACGCGGCAATCCTCGAAGATCACTTGCGCGGTCGGGCTGGCATTCCAGCCGAGTTTCCTTTCAGGCGCGCCGAATGACAGGCCCGGCGTATCCTTTTCGATCACGAGGCAGGAAATGCCCTTCGACTTCTCCTCCGACGTGCGCACCATGCAGACGTAGATGTCGTTATAGCCCGCGCCCGAGATGAACTGCTTGGTGCCGTTGAGCACATAATGATCGCCGTCGAGCCGCGCGGTCGTCTTTAGCGCCGCGGCGTCCGATCCAGAGCCCGGCTCCGTCAGGCAATAGCTCGCGATCTTGTCCATGCTGACCAGCGACGGCAGGAATCGGTCCTTGATCGCTTGCCCGCCGAAGCGGTCGATCATCCACGTCGCCATGTTGTGGATCGAGATATACGCGGATGTCGCGGGACAGCCGTACGCCATCGCCTCCATGATCAGCGCCGCTTCCAGCCGCCCCAGCCCGATCCCGCCCGATTCCTCCGACACGTAGATCGCGCCGAACCCGAGCTCGCCGACCGCCTTCCACACATCGACCGGATAGTGGCTCTTTTCGTCCCACTCCGCCGCGAACGGGGTGATCCGGTCGGCGGTGAACTTGCGCGCGAGGTCCTGGATCTCGCGCTGGTCGTCGGTCAGGTCGAACTGGTTGGTCATCGGGCATTGGTCTCGACTTCGGCCGGCGCGTCGCCGTCGTCGGCGGGCACGTCGGTGATATTGGCGTCGCCCGACAAATTGGCTTCGTCGAGCGCCGTTATGTTCGCGGTCGCCTCGTTGCCGGCCGGCGGCGGGGCTTCCTTATGGCACCCGGCGGCCACGAGCGTTGCGGCGCATAGGAGGATGGTTCGTTTCATTTGCTTGCTCCCGACGATGGGTTGCACCTGGCGGCCGCCGCCTTGCCGAACAAGGCGCGGCGAAAAAACGCAGCATCCCCGGCATCGTCCTTGAACGCCGCCCCGAAGAAGTGGTTCTTCAGATAATCCGCGTTGCCGACGACATAGCCTTGGAAGGTCGCGCCCCTGTGGCTCGGTCGAACAGCGAGCCCGTCGATCTCGACCAATGTCTTTCCCGTATCCGCCGAAACCATCGGATACCCGCCAACATAAACGCCGAACAGCGCCGTAGTGCCGCGATCGACGTAATAGACGGTGAAATCGGGCCCTTCGCTGACGGTCGCGGTCGCGTCCGTCGGCACGGCGACCCAGGCAAGCCCGGTGCATAGACCACCCTCGACCAGCTTGGTGGGCGCGGGCAGCGCGAACGCAAGTGCGATCGCGAGGATCATCGTAAGGTGTCCATCGCCCTATCCCATAGCGCGGGCGCGGTCCGACGACAAAACACGCGCATCACCCCATCGTCGGGATGACGAACGCGTTGCCGCCGTCCGGCGATCCATCGGGCCAGCGCTGGGTAATCGTCTTGACCTTGGTCCAGAACTTGACGCCTTCCATGCCGTGCTGGTTGGTGTCGCCGAACGCGCTGCGCTTCCAGCCGCCGAACGTGTGATAGGCGACCGGCACGGGGATCGGCACGTTGATCCCGACCATGCCGACATTGACGCGCGCGGCGAATTCGCGCGCGGCGTGGCCGTTGCGCGTGAAGATCGCGACGCCGTTGCCGTACTGGTGCTCGGTCGGCAGGCGCAGCGCTTCCTCGAAATCCTTCGCGCGGACGATCTGGAGGACTGGACCGAAGATTTCCTCCTTGTACGACTGCATGTCGGTGGTGACGCGGTCGAACAGCGACGGGCCGATGAAGAAGCCTTCCTCATGCCCCTGCAGCTTGAACCCGCGGCCATCCACGACCAGCTCCGCACCTTCGTCGACCCCAGTCTGGATCCAGTTTTCGACCCGCTGCTTGTGCGCTGCGTTGACTACCGGCCCATAATGCGCCTCGGCATCGGTCGAGACGCCCACGCGTAGCGCGTCGATCGCCGGGATCAGTTTCTCGCGAAGCGCATCGGCGGTCTTCTCGCCCACCGGCACCACCACCGGCAGCGCCATGCAGCGCTCGCCCGCCGAACCGAACGCCGCGCCCGACAGGTCCGCGACGACCTGATCGAGGTCGGCGTCGGGCATGACGATGCCGTGGTTCTTCGCCCCGCCCATCGCCTGGACGCGCTTTCCGGCGGCGACGCCGCGATTATAGACATAGTGCGCGATGTCGCTCGACCCGACGAAGCTGACCGCCGCGATCGCCGGGTGGTCGAGGATCGCATCGACCATTTCCTTGTCGCCATGGACGACCTGGAAGATGCCCTCCGGCATGCCCGCTTCGCGCATGAGTTCGGCCAGGCGCACCGGCACCGACGGGTCGCGCTCGCTGGGCTTGAGGATGAAGGCGTTGCCGCACGCGGTCGCGACCGCACCCATCCACAGCGGGATCATCGCCGGGAAGTTGAACGGCGTGATGCCCGCGCCGATGCCCAGCGGCTGGCGCATCGAATAGACGTCGATGCCGGGACCTGCGCCCTGCGTATATTCGCCCTTCAGCACATGCGGGATGCCGCAGGCGAATTCGACAACCTCCAGCCCGCGTTGGATGTCGCCCCTCGAATCGGCGATCACCTTGCCGTGTTCCGACGAAAGCAGCTGCGCCAGCTCGTCCATGTTCGCTTCGACCAGCGCCTTGAAGTTGAACATGACGCGCGCGCGGCGCTGCGGGTTGGTCGCCGCCCAGCCGGGCTGCGCGGTCTGCGCCGCCGCCACCGCGCGGTCGAGATCGGTCGGCGTTCCAAGCGTAACCGACGCCTGGACCTGCCCGGTATTAGGATCGAATACGTCGCCGGTGCGTGCGCCGCCGGCGCCGCTCGCATGCCCTGCGATGTGATGGTCGATGACGCGCATGATGCTCTCCCACGGCCCGTCTCCGGACCGACTCAATTCTTGTAATTAAATTGCTTTGGCACAGCGGAGTTCCGCTGTCAGGCCCCTAGCCGATCTACTGGTATGCAGATCGGATGACCCGGCACCGTAACGAGGCGCACCCCAAACAGCGCGCCGAGCCGGTCGGGGGTGAGTACGTCGCGCGCCGAGCCCGCCGCGACGATCCGGCCGCCCGCCATCAGGATCGCATCGTCGGCGACCCGCGCCGCTTGCGCGAGGTCGTGGAGCACGACCGCCACCCCCGCTCCCTGCCGCGCCACGGCGCGCAGCCGGTCGAGCAGGTCGAACTGGTGCGCGGGGTCAAGGCTGGCGAGCGGTTCGTCGGCAAGCAGCCATTGCGGCTCCCCCGCCAGCACGCGCGCGAGCAGAACGCGGGCGCGCTCGCCGCCCGACAATTCGCCGATGCGGCGATCGGCCAGTGCTTCGGTATCCGTCGCCGCCAGCGCCGCGGCGATCGCTGGTCCGTCATCGGCGTCGCGAAACGGCAGGCGGCCGAGCGCGACCACGTCCCGCGCGACCATGTTCCACGCAACATCGCCCGCCTGCGGGAGGTAGCCGACCGTTCGCGCCCGATCGCCGCGCGGCATATCGGCTATCGGCCGGCCATCGATCGCGACCGAGCCCGTGTCTGGAGTCACAAGTCCGGCGGCGACGCGCAGCAGGCTCGTCTTGCCCGCGCCGTTGGGGCCGAGGATCACGGTGACACGGCCCGGCGCGATGCTCGCCGACACGGCATCGAGCACACGCCGCCGCCCAAGATCGAGCGTCACATCGATGAGGCTCAGCGCCATTCCCGTCCCCCCTCTCGAAACAACAAGGCAAGAAAGAACGGCGCGCCGATTAGCGCCATCACGACGCCCAGCCGCACCTCGCCGGCGCCAGGCGCCAGGCGGCACAGGCTGTCGGCGGCGAGCGTAAGCGCAGCACCACCTAGCGCGCTCGGCAACAGCAGTGCCGACGGACGCGCGCCGAACACCGGGCGCAACACATGCGGCACGACCAGCCCGACAAACCCGACCACGCCGGTCACCGCCACGCCCGCGCCAACCGCGAGGCCCGCGCCCAGCACGACCGTCCAGCGCAACTGCGCCAGGTTCGCGCCGAGCGACCTCGCGGCGTCCTCGCCCAGCGCTAGCGCATCGAGCGCGCGGCCCGTGGTCAACAGCAACAGGATGCCGCCGATGATGAACGGCGCGGCGAGCGTCACGTCGCCGATCCCGCGATCGGTCAGCGCACCCATCAGCCAGTCGATCGCTTCCGCCACCGCATAGGGATTGGGCGCAATCGAGATCAGGAACGCGGTCAGCGCCCCCGCCAGGCTCGCCAGCACGGTCCCTGCCAGCACGAACATCACCGGGCTTTCCGCGCGCGCGGTCAGCAGCCCGAGGAGCGCCATCGCCCCGGCCGCCCCGGCCATCGCCCAGCCGAACTGACCGAGCCCGCCGGCAACGCCGCCCACGCCGAACACGATTGCCGCCACCGAGCCGAGCGCCGCGCACGACGACACGCCGATCACCGTCGGATCGGCCAGTGGGTTACGCAGATAGCCCTGCAACACCGCCCCCGACAGGCCGAGCGCCGCCCCCAGCATCCCGCCTAGCACCGCGCGCGGCACGCGCAGTTCTATGACGATCGCCCAACGCGGATCGTGGCCCGTCCATGCGTCCCACGGCAGCCATTGCTTCCCCGCCGCGAGCGACAGCGCGACCATCGTCAGCGTGAGCGCCGCGAGCAGCAACAGGCGAACCGTGCGGCTCATCGCGCCATCCCACTACGGATCGCCGCGAGCCGTTGCATCGCCGGGACGATCGTCGGACCGCCGCAATTGACCAGCGACCGGGGGAACGTCGCTTCGACCACGCGCAACCCCGCGCGCGCCAGCACGCGGCGGCGCAGTGTCGCGGCGCGGCCATCGGGATCGGGCGTCATGATGACGGCGGGCGGCTCCCGCATCAGCGCCTCGATCGGCACCGACCGCGACATGGCGGCGGGCGGGGTCGAGAAACCGGCACGGGTCAGCATCTCGGTCAGCAGCGTTGGCCCGCCATTCGCGAAATTGTCGGCGATGAACAGGAGTGCGGACGGCCGCGCGGTATCGCGTGGGGCCGCCAACGCGACCGCCGCGTCGATTCGTGCGATCAACGCCTCGCCGGCCGCGCGTGTGCCGAGCGCCGCTGCGACTATGCGGATCTGGTCGCGGCTGGCGGCGATCGTCGTCGGCGAATCGAGCGTCAGCACCTTCAAGCCGAGTCTTTCATAGGCGCGAAGCGTGCTCGCCGGCGTAAAGCTGGAGGCGAGAATCAAGTCGGGCTTGAGCGCAACGACTTCCTCCGCTGTACTCGCAGTTCCCCGAAACCGCCGCGCCACGTCGAGCGGGATGGAAGTCGCGGCGGCCTCCTGCGAATAATGGCTGATCGCGGCGATCCGCCCCGGCGGCGCCAGTGCGAGCAGCAATTGGTCGGCGCAGGGATTGGTCGACACAATGCCGCCGCCGGAAACGAACGGCGCGGCGGGCTGCGTATCGCAACCCGCCAGCGCCAGCACGATCAAGGCGAACAATCGCCTCAATAGAACTTCACCCGGACGCCGCCATAGGCCGCGCGGCCCGGCGTGCCATAACCGCGCACCACGGTATATTTCTCGTCGAACAGGTTATCGACACGACCGTAGATCGCGAACCGCTTGCCGATCGGCAATTCGGCCCGGACGTCGGTCATCACATAGCCGTCGAGCCGATTGAAGTTGCCAGCATCGTCGAAACTGTCGCCGACCGCCAGCACGGTCGCGCCGACCGCGAGCTTGAACGGCGTCGTCCAGTCGACCGATGCGCTAACCGACTGGCGCGGGCGGCGCGCCAGTTGCTTGCCGAAATTGGCGCCCGGCGAGCGGTTGACCGAATCGATGAAGCTGTACGATCCGCTCACCGTCAACCGGTCGCTTGGGCGCATGTTGAGTCCAACCTCCAGGCCCTGTCCCCGCGTGCGGGCGATGTTGCCGTAGGTGAAGGTGGCGGCGTTATAGTCGATCTGGTTGCGCGTATCGCGGTGGAACCAGGTCGCGCTGATCGTGATCGCCTTGCCGACCAGACTCTGTTCGATCCCGACATCGTAACTGCGCGCGGTCTCCGGCTGGAGGTTGGGGTTGCCCAATCCGAACGGGCCAAAGAGTTGGTATAGGGTCGGCGCCTTGAACCCTTCGGCATAGCTGCCGCGCAGGGTCGTGCCGGTGGGCAGCGCATAGACCGCATTCGCGCCGAACGTGGTGTGGCCACCGAACGCCGAATCGTCGTCGTACCGAACGCCGCCGGTCAGCGTCAGCCGATCGAAGGGGGTCAGGATCGCCTCGCCATAGACGCTGGTCGTGCCGCGGGACTTGAACACGCTGCCGTCGTTGAAGCGGGTATTTTCGCGCTGCGCCCCGGCGACCAGGCGGATGGCATCCGATGCCTGCCAATCGCCCTGATACTCGTACCGCTCCGACCGGCCACGCGCGAAGAAGGATGGCGCCGAGCCAAAAGCGGGATCGTAATTGTCGCGGTTAATGTCGGCGATGGTGAAGGCGATCCGGTTCCTGAATTGTCCCAGCCGGACGTTGAGCCCCGCATAGCCGTAGACCTCCGACGTCTTGGCATATTCCGCGTCGTCGACCGGCAGGTAGGGTGGCGTGAACCCGAACCCGTCAATGTCGACGCGGCTGTTCGCATAATAACCGCGCAGATCCAGACTGATCGCGTCCGTAATGTCCACGCCAATGCGCGCGGTGCCGCCATATTGGCGATAGCCGTCGGGCTCGGTCCCGGCCGCAGCCGCCGAAATGCCGTCGGTGCGCAGATAACCCGCGTTGACCGAGCCGGAGAAGCGCCCCGCCTTGCCCGAAACGCCGACATTGGCGAACACGCTGTCGAAGCTGCCATATTCGGCATTGGCCCGCGTCTTGAACCCCTCGGTCAGCGCGGCGGTAACGACGTTGACGACGCCGCCGATCGCCTGGCTGCCCCACGGCACCGAATTCGGGCCGCGCAGCACCTCGACCCGCTCGACCGATCCCGACAGCAGGTTGGCGAAGTCGAACCCGCCGCCCGGCGAGGACGGATCGTTGACCCGGACACCGTCGATCAGCGTCAGCGTCTGCTCGCCCTCCGCGCCACGGATGCGGACGGTGGTCAGCGTGCCGAGTCCGCCGTTGCGCGTCACCGTGACGCCAGGCGTGGTCGCCAGCAGATCGCTGATCGCGACGGTCTGGCGCTGTTCGATTGTCTTGCGGTCGATCACCGTGACGGCCTGACCGATCTTGTCCGGCACTTCTGCCACACCCGTGGCCGAAACGACGATGTCGTTTCGCAGCATCGGATCGGCGGCGGTGATTTCCTGATCGTCGCTCGATGGCAGATTCTGCGCGAAAACCGGTGCGGCCGAAAAGATCGCGGCAAACGCGGACGACGACAAAAGACAGTATTTCAACATAGGACATGACCCCTTCAAGGGACAGGTCGCCGGGATGCCAACACGACACCCGGCCAGCCGGTCCGGTTCATGTCGTTCACGCGAGGGCATAGCCTCGTCCGCCCGGCACACCCCGTCCGCGCGAAGGATCGACCGTGGCGGGCAGGTCTCCTGGCTCCCGGGTCGTCGCGTCCGCCTCACCTTCCCAGCTTGCGCCAGTGGTATGTCGAGGCGACCGCTATCCGGTCACAGTTGCGGGGGCAGCGCCGGTCTTCTCACCGGACTTCCCTTTTGCTCCGCCTCGCGGCGGACCCGTCACGGCGCGGCGTGTAGGCGCTTCGCTGCGGCGCGGCAAGATGCGCTCAGAAACCGAACGATTGCTGTGAAGACCGCTGGGGCGTCCCTGAGGCGGCGGCCTCGATCCCCTCCAGCGCCAGCATCCGCGCCTTGGACGCCGATCCCCCCGGTGCGGAGAAGCCACCGACCTTGCCGCCCGCCGCCAATACGCGGTGGCACGGGATGATAAGCGGGATGGGGTTGCTCGCCATCGCCTGCCCCACGTCGCGAGCATATTCTGGCCCGGCCCCCAGCTGTTTCGCCACCGCGCCATAGGTCGTGCTCTCGCCCCAGCCGAGTGCGCGGACCACCTCATAGACACGCGCGAAGAAGGGCGATTGCTGGCCGAGATCGATTGGGACGCCGCCAAAATCGACCTTCTCGCCCGCGAAGTAGCACTGCGCCGCTGCAACTATCGCTGCAATATCGGCGGGCGTATCGGCGCGCACCGCATCGGGAATGCGACGCAGCAGCGCCCGCTCCGCCTCAGCTGACGTGCTTGCCGGCAAACGAAACGCCGTGACCCCGCGCCCGCTCCAGGCGATCACAGCGAACCCATGCGCTGTCTCGAATACATGATAGCGATGCATCGCCGTCACTCTCGGCCGGCTGGCCCAGCTTTGCAACGGCCACAAAAAAGCCCGCCGGGTCGCAGACCGAGCGGGCTTTTAATGGTGGGCGTAGCAAGGTTTGAACTTGCGACCCCTGCGATGTCAACACAGTGCTCTACCACTGAGCTATACGCCCACGAGGGGAGCGCCTCTAGCGAAGGGTGCGGGTCTCTACAACCCCCCGCTCGCGGTTTCCGATTCGAATAGACGATCGACCTCCATCACCAGGTCGCGCAGATGGAATGGCTTGGACAGGACACGCGCCTGCGGCATCGCCTGGCCCGCACGCAGCGTCACCGCGGCGAAACCGGTGATGAACATGACGCGCGTCGTCGGCGCGATGTCGGCAACTTTCTGCGCCAGCTCGATCCCGTCCATTTCGGGCATCACGATGTCGGTCAGCAACAGGTCGAAATGTTCCGCCTCGATCAAGGGCAGCGCGGCGGTGCCGCGATCGACCGCGGTCACAGCGTAACCCGAGCGTTCGAGCGCGCGCGTCAGATATTCGCGCATCACCGAATCGTCTTCGGCCAAGAGAATCCTGATCATTGCCGCCCCATCGATATCAATCCGCTTTTTATGCCCAAAGGGCTTAAGAAATTCCAGCATTCACGCCGGATTGCCCCGTCCCAGTGCGACGCATAAGATAAACGTATGAGCGCGCCATCGTTCGACCGTATCGGGCCGTTATCGCCGGAGAGTCCGGTGGTGGTTTCGGTGCCGCATGCAGGGCGCGATTATCCGCTTCCCTTGCGCGCCGCGGCGGCGGTGCCAGTCGCATCGATGCTCGCGCTGGAGGATCGCCATGCCGACACCCTGGCGCTTGTCGCGTGTGACGACGAAACGCTGTTCATCCAGCGGCGCGCGCGCGCCTGGATCGATCTAAATCGGGCCGAGGACGAGCGCGACCCGTTGATCGACGACGGCGCGCGGCCGATCCCGGCGGGTGCTGCGGCGACGAAGCTCAGGAGTGGACTCGGGCTGATCCCCCGCCGCGCCGCGCCGGGCGTGATGCTGTGGAGCCGCCGCCTGGCCGACGACGAAGTGCGTCAGCGCATCGCCGAGGATCACCGCCCCTACCACGCCGCAATCGCCGACGCATTGTCCGGCGCGCGCGACCGGTTCGGCGCTGCGCTGCTGATCGACCTACATTCGATGCCACCCCTGCCCGGACCGGCGTCGGCGCGCGTCGTGCTGGGCGATCGGTTCGGGCACAGCGCGGGATCGCGACTGGTGCATCGTATCGAAGCGGAGATCGCCGCGGCGGGAACGACCGCCGCGCTCAACATACCCTATTCCGGCGGCCACATCCTCAGCCGTCACGGACGCCCCGCGCATGGCGTCCATGCGATCCAGATCGAAATCGACCGCAGCCTCTATCTCGACGCCGGATTCGACCAGCCGGGCGAGGGAATGGCTGCCACGGCCGCGCTGCTGCGCCGGATCATCGATGCCGCGACCGACGAACTGCTCTGCGGCGAATACGCGCTCGCGGCGGAATGACGCAGATAAAAAACCGCCCCGGGCAAATGCCCGAGGCGGCCAAGGTTCAGGGAGGAGGCGTATCCGAAGATACGCCACGCGGCGCCGCGAAAGGGGGGAACACGGGGCCGCGCACCCAATAACTAAGAAAGTGCTCTTTTGGTTTCAAGGGGCTGCATACGAATACTTGCACGCAACCCCTGAAACGACGCGGCGTCAGGCCGTCGGCGCCAGTTGCGGCGCCGGCATCAGGTCGAGCTGGACCTGGCGCGTGAAAATCTCGCGCATCAACGATAGCGAGAACAGGTGAGCGTAGATCAACGGCAGCAGGCCCGACTGGACGATCTTGCGGAGCTGATCGCCGCGCAGTGCCGTCAGCTTTTCCTCGCTGATCATGCGGAACCCGGAATAGATGAACGGCTTTTCGGCGCCGTCCGGCTGGATCGACACTTCGCCGTCCATCAACAAATCGAGTTCTTTGATCTCATTCATGAACGCGGCGGTGCGTGCACCGGCTTCCTCGAAATTCTGGTTGAACTCCAGGATATTCTGAACAAGAGGCGTCGCCTGGCCATTATCGAACAGCGCATCCCCCTCTTCGAAGTCACCGATCGACTTCGACGTCGGGTCGAAGCAGAGCGTCAATTCCTCGGCTTCCGGTGTCAGCCGGGCAAGCAGGAAGGGATAGCGGCGGATATAGGCCGGGACATAGGTGTAAGGATCGCGCAGCAGCCCTTTTTCGTCGATGAAGACGTTGACACCCTCATTCAGCCCCATCAACGCCAGCGGCACGGCGTCGTCGCCCTGGGTGAAGATGATCGGCATCTGGCGCTGGACCAGCGCGAATTCATCGACCGTCACGGGAATCGCGTGCTGACCGATCAGGAAGTCGGCGCCTTCGGTCGGGCGCATCTTGAACTTGGCATGCGCTTCGCTCGAAAGCGGTTCGAGCGTGTTGTAGAACAGGGGAAGCGATTGCGGCGCGCTGGCCATTACCGTGACTCCATCGAAATCCGTGAACGCGGCGACCGCCGCCAATGGGGCAGCGCCCTAGGGCGTGGACGGATCAGGCGCAAGTGTGACCAGCTTGCCTGGGTTCATCAGATCATGCGGATCGAACGCACGTTTGATCGCGCGCAACGCCGCCATGCGCGCCGGGGACGACAGCCGTTCGAGTTCGTCGCGTTTCATCTGGCCGATCCCGTGTTCGGCGGAGATCGATCCTCCCGCCGCTACGACCAGGTCATAGACCATGTCGCTCGCCGCCTCGCCGACTTCGGCGCGCCAGCGCGGTCCATCGGCCCCGGCGGGCGCGTTGACGTGAAAGTGGACATTGCCGTCGCCGAGATGGCCGAACGCGCTGCAATGCACGCCGGGGAACGCCGCCTCGACTTGGACCGAGGCGCTTTCCATGAAACTGGGCATGGCATCGACCGGCACCGAAATGTCGTGCGCCATGGTCGGTCCTTCGGCGCGTTCGGCCTCTGAGATCGAATCGCGCAACCGCCAGAACGCTTCGGCCTGCGCTTCGTTGGCGGCGACCACCGCATCCTGCGCGAGGCCGGCAGTCAACGCCTCCTGCATCAACGATTCGAGCGCGGTCTTCGCAGAATTGGGCGTTGCCGCGACATAATCGACCAGCACCAGCCAGGGGTGCGGCCCTTCAAGCGGTGGGCGGGTGCCGGGGATGTGCTTGAGCACCAGATCAAGCGCCAGCTTGGGGACGAGTTCGAAACTCTCCACTGCGGCACCCGACCGCAACTCCATCGCACGTAGCAGCCGAAGCGCCTCGTGTGGCGACGCAACCCCGAGCCACCCAGTCGCGCGATCAACCACCGCGGGCACCAGCCGTAAGGTGGCGGCAGTGACCACGCCCAGCGTGCCCTCCGCCCCCACCAGCAAGTGATCGAGATCGTAGCCGCGATTGTCCTTCTTCAACGCTGCCAGCCCATCGTGCCGCGATCCGTCAGGCAATACCGCCTCGACGCCCGCGACCAGCGACCGCATCGTGCCGAACCGCAGTACTTGCGTGCCCCCGGCATTGGTCGAGACCAGCCCGCCGACCGTGGCGCTGCCCCGCGCGCCGAGCGTCAGTGGAAATCGCATGCCCTGCGCGTCCGTCGCGTCGTGCAGGTTGGCGAGGATCACGCCGGCCTCCGCAACCGCCAGCCGGGCATCAGGGTCGATTGACCGGATCCGGTTCATCCGCCGCAGCGACAGGATCAACGCCGATCCATCAGCAGGCGGCGTCGCGCCGCCCACCATCGACGTGTTCCCGCCCTGCGGCACCAACGCCACGCCGAGCTCGGAGGCGCGGCCAACTGCGAACTGTACGCCGTCGGTGCTGTCGGGCGCGATAATCGCGAGCGCTTGGCCATGGTATCGCCCGCGCCAGTCGGTCAGCCACGGGGCGATGTCGTTCGGGTCGGTAATGACCGCTTTATCGCCCAGCCGGGCACGGATGGCGTGGATCAGCGCGGACTGGGCGGCGTTCATGGCCGCAAGCGGCTAGCATGGCGAACGCGTGCGGCCAATTCATTCGACGTTCAACCTTTGGGACTACCACAGCGCACTTCATGCATCCGTCGCTACCCCTCCTAATGATGTTCGCCGTCGCGGCCAGCAGCCCGCTATCGCCCGCTTTGGGTGAGCCTGAGGGACAGACATCGATCACCGGGCGGATCGTCGTGCGGGTCGAATCGACTAACGCCGCCGCGATGCGCGCGCCCGCACCCATTCGCTGGATCGAAAAGAACGGCCCCAAATGCGTGACGGCGAATCAGCTGGCCGGTGCGATCGTCAACGGCGCCGACAGCGTCGACCTGGTACTGAAGGGCGGCTCCCGCGTGCGCGCCCAGCTCGACAATGATTGCGCCGCGCTCGGTTACTATGGCGGCTTCTATCTGAAGACCGCGTCGGACGGCCAGGTTTGCGCCAATCGCGACACGATCCGCACGCGGGCGGGCGATTCCTGCTCGATCGGCAAGTTCAAGAAGCTGATCGCGAAGATGGAAAAGCAGCGCAAACCTTGACTTTGCGCGCCTGATCGGCAAGCGCGCCAAGACGAGTGTGGCGTGCCGCCACGCTTTTTCTTTCCGGATTATTGAATGCCTTTTGCCGACCTCGGCCTATCGGATGAATTGCTCCGCGCGGTGGGGGAGTCGGGCTATACGGAGCCGACTCCGATTCAGGCCGCGACCATTCCCAGCGTGCTGATGATGCGCGACATCATCGGCATCGCGCAGACCGGCACCGGCAAGACCGCCGCGTTCGTGCTGCCGATGATCGATATCCTCGGTCACGGCCGCAGTCGCGCGCGCATGCCCCGCTCGCTCATTCTCGAGCCGACGCGTGAACTCGCCGCGCAGGTGGCCGAGAATTTCGAGAAATACGGCAAGTATCACAAGCTCTCGATGGCGCTCCTCATTGGCGGCGTGCAGATGGGCGATCAGGTCAAGGCGCTGGAAAAGGGCGTCGACGTGCTGATCGCGACGCCCGGCCGGCTGATGGACCTGTTCGAGCGCGGCAAGATCCTGCTGACGCAATGCAACCTGCTGGTGATCGACGAAGCCGACCGCATGCTCGACATGGGGTTCATCCCCGATATCGAGACGATCTGCACCAAGCTGCCCGCGAACCGCCAGACGTTGCTGTTTTCCGCGACGATGCCACCGCCGATCAAGAAGCTGGCCGACAAGTTCCTGTCGAATCCCAAGACGATCGAAGTCGCGCGCCCCGCCACCGCCAACACCAACATCAAGCAATGGCTGGTGCCGGTGTCGTCGTCGAAGAAGCGCGACAAGCTGACCGAGTTGCTCCGCGCCGAGGACGTCAAGACCGCGATCGTTTTCTCCAACCGCAAGACGACGGTGCGCGAGCTCAACAAGGCGTTGCAGCGCGCGGGTTTCCGCAGCTCCGAAATCCATGGCGACATGGACCAGTCGTCGCGCATCGCCGAACTCGACCGGTTCAAGGCCGGCGACGTCAACATCCTGGTCGCCAGTGACGTCGCGGCGCGCGGACTCGACATCAAGGGCGTCAGCCACGTCTTCAACTTCGACGCGCCGTGGCATCCCGATGATTACGTCCACCGTATCGGTCGCACCGGCCGCGCGGGGGCGACCGGGGTCGCGTTCACGCTGGCCACGGCGGATGACGCCGAGAATATCGCGAACATCGAGAAGCTGACCGGGCTCAAGATCGAGCGTTACGAAGGCGCGGCCGACGAGGCGCCCGCCCAGCGCGCGCCGCGCGGTCGCAAGCCGGCGGCAAAGAAGGCCGAAGCGCCGGCCAAGTCCGCGCCCGCGCCGACCGCGAAGGAAGTGCCGGCGACCAAGGCGCCGCGCGAGCCGAGCGCACCGCGAGCCGAGCGCCCCCCGCGCGACTCACGTCCGTCACGCGCGGAGCGTACCGTCGCCCGTCAGGACGATTACGACGACGCTCCCGACGACGGCGGCTGGAACGGTCCGATGCCCGGTTTCTTGAGCGCAAGGCTCACCACCGACTAAATCGCTTCATGTCGTTGCCCGATTTCATCAGCATCGTGCCGGCGCAGACGATCGAGAGCCCGTGCGTCAACATCTGCACGATCGGCAAGGACCGGTTGTGCGAGGGATGCCGCCGGTCGATCACCGAGATCGCGCACTGGTCGCGCCTGACGCCGGCCGAACGCGACGCGGTGATGGCCGAGTTGCCGACGCGCTAACGCCGGATGGGCATGCCCATGTCGGCGCACCGCCGCCGCTCGCCGCGGCTCTAACGCCGGTCGTTGAGGCAATGGCGCAACCCACGGTCCCATTTGTCCTGCGTCCGCGTATCCCACCCCCCGCGCCCGATCTCGCTCGGGGCGCTCGACGACGGCGCGGGTAGCCGCGACGGTTGCGGACGAAACGAGGCGTTTGCCGCCGATAACGGCACGACGAACAAGGTTGCGCAGATCAGGACGAGCTTCATCGCGGTTCTCCCTGTCGTCCAATAACCGCCACCAGGCTGAATATCGGCTGAAAGCTCCCGATGTCGCGCACGCGCGGACCGCCGCAACGGACCAAAGTTGACACTAACTTCACACCATCGCGACATGCCGATCACGAACGCGGCAAGGCGTCGAACTGCTTCTTGAGGTCGTGGATTGCCTTGAGCTTGGGGCCGTAGACCGCGCCCCCGCCCGCGCCGTTATAGCCGTCGCCGAACCTGACCCATTCGTGTGTCTTGATCTTGTCGACCAACCCCGCCGAGCGGCAGAAATCGAAGAACCCCAGCACTTGCCAGCGCAGATCGCGCGCGAAGGCGTTGACCATGTCGAACGCAGACGCGTAGCCGATCAGGCCGCAGTTGAACCCCATCACTTGCGTCCCGCCCCAGCTCGCGCTTTGCGCCGCCGGTTCGACCCCCGACAGTGTCCGCGCGAAGTGATAGACGTCATATTCCTTCGCCTGGTCGCCGTGAAAGCTCGCCCACGGATCGCCCGCCTTCGCGCGCCACTTGTGCCCTTCCCAGCGCCTGCCGTCCGCGCCATGCCCGCCAAACACGAAATGCGCGTCGAAGGTCTTGGGATTGTCGACGCCCCAGCGATCCCAGAACACGTGGTTCTCGAACCGCATCACCGGCTTGCCCTGCGTGAACGGCCGCCCGCCGCTTTCGACCATCCAGACCGCGAGCGCGGCGAGGGTTTCGATCCCCGTCACCGCGCCGAGGCGATCGACCAGCCCACCGATCGCGTTGTAGGATTTCGCGAGATTGCCCAGGGGTGTGACGGGGGGTGATAACGCCTTGATCGGTCTTTTGGGCGTCAGGCTCGCAGCCTTCAGCGTCGCATCGTTCTTGTAAAACCCCATTCCCCCTCCTTCATGCCCTATCAGGCGAGCTGGTTGGTCTCCATCAGCGCATCGTCCAGCTCGCTCGCCCGCTTGCAGGCATCGCGCGACGTCAGCCGTTCGGCATAGGCGGCGAAGGCGTCGCGTTTGGGGATCGAGCCGAATTGCGTGCCCCAGATCACCTGGCTGCCGACATAGACGTCGGCCATCGTGAAGGCGTCCCCCGCGACGTAATCGCGCGCCGATACCGCCTGTTCGAGCACGTCGATCGCCTGGTCATAGCTGCCGTAACCGAACGTCCGGCGCTGGTCGGCCGAGGGCACGAATCCGGCCGTGTTGTTGGTCACCGCCGCTTCGACCGGTCCCGCGGCGAAGAACAGCCAGCGATAGTAATCGGCGCGGTCGGCGAGTGCGGGCGCGAGGCCCGCATCGGGAAACGCATCGCCCAGATACGCGCAGATCGCGGCGCATTCGGTGATCACCTTCCCGTTGTGCGCGATCGCCGGGACCTTCCCCATCGGATTGATCGCGAGATAGTCGTCGCCCTTCATCGTGTCGGCATAGTTCATCACGCGCACTTCGTAGCGCGCGCCGACTTCCTCCAGCGCCCAGCGCGCGATCCGCCCGCGCGACATCGGATTGGTGTAAAGAATCAGGTCGCTCATCGATCTTCTCCGTTAGAACAAATAGAGAACATACTTAATCCAACAATGCAAGCTTTGTATAGCCCCTCCCCTTCAGGGGAGGGGTTGGGGTGGGGCAGTCACGGGCGGTGTCCTCTGCGAGGCATCCCCCACCCCGTCCGCTCCCCTAAAGGGGAGGGGCTTTGAAGGTCACAGCGCCGTCTTGAACAGCGCCAGCATCCGGGCCCACGCTTTCTCGGCCATCGCGGCATTGTACACGCGGCTGTCGGGCGGGCACCAACCATGCATCGTACCTTCGTACACCTCGATTTCGGCGGGCAGCTTGGCGGCGGCGAAAGCAGCCTTGAGCACGTCCTTGTCGCCCGGCGCCTTGGCATCGTCATTGGCGGCGATCGCGATCAAATAGCTCGCCTTCATCAGGGGGATCAGCTGGTTGGGGCTGTCGAGCTTGTCGCCGACAAGGCCTCCGCCATGGAAGGTCGCGCCGGCCTTGACCCGCGCGGCGTTGGACGCGGCGGTGCGGAACACCATTGGGCCGCCCATGCAATAGCCGGTGGTCGCGAGCCCGCGTTTGGTGTCGACCTCCCCCTGCGCGTCGAGCCAGGCGGTGAAGGCGGTCGCGTCGCGCACGGTGCCGTCGGGGCTGAGCGCCTGGGTATAAGGCATGATCCGCGCGCGGACATCGGGCTGGTCGAACGATTCGCCGGGCTTGATGAACGGCGTGGCGGTCGAGCGGTAGAACTGGTTCACGACCAGCACGGAATAGCCCGACTGCGCCAGCCGATCGGCCATCTGGCGGAACGCGGGCCGCAGCCCCATGATGTCGGGCCAGATCAGCACGCCGGGCGCCTTGCCGGTTGCTGGGGCGACGAAATAGGCGTCGCATGTGCCGTCCGGGGTCTTGATCGCGACGTCGCGGCCCTTGATCGCGGCGGCGTTGGCGGGGACCGGCATCATCGCCATCAGCCCGGCGATGCCCGCCATCGTCCCGAACTGCCGCCGGGAGGGATGGACGCTGGCGAGGAAGCGATCGTTATCGGCCGCGGTGTGTTCGTCGCACATGTCTCTCTCTCCCGAGTCGTGGTTTCGGGGGAGCATAGGCTGAAGAGGTGCGGGCGCGAAGGCGAGATGGCCCCCGACATCCCCCGTTCGCCCTGAGCTTGTCGAAGGGCCGTTCTTCCCTCTGATCACAACACGAGAAGTGCGGTGCTTCGACAAGCTCAGCACGAACGGAATAGGTTGATCACGCGCACGAAAACGGGCCGGGAATCGCTTCCCGGCCCGCCGTTCGATACTCAGATTGGCCTTACTTGGCTTCGGCCTTGACCGTCTTGCCGCCCTTCTTGCCCGGTTTCTTGGGCGCGGCGGGTTCGATCGCGAAGGTCAGCGCGCCGTCCTTCATCTTCACCGTCACTTCGCCGCCATGGACGAGCTTGCCGAACAACAATTCCTCGGCGAGCGGCTGCTTGATCTTTTCCTGGATCAGGCGGCCCATCGGGCGCGCGCCGTAGAGCTTGTCATAGCCCTTCGACGTCAGCCACGCCTTCGATTCGTCGTCGAGCTGGATGTGGACGTTGCGGTCCGCCAGTTGCAGTTCGAGCTGGAGGATGAACTTGTCCACCACCCGCGCGACCACTTCGGGCGGCAGGTAACCGAACGGAACGATCGCATCGAGGCGGTTGCGGAATTCCGGCGTGAACATCTTCTGCACCGCCTGCTCGTCCTCGCCCTCGCGCGTGAGGTTGCCGAAGCCGAGCGTCTCGCGCGCCATGTCGGACGCGCCGGCGTTGGTCGTCATGATGAGGATCACGTTGCGGAAATCGACCGTCTTGCCGTGCTGGTCGGTCAGGCGGCCATGATCCATCACCTGCAACAGGATGTTGAACAGATCCGGGTGCGCCTTCTCGATCTCGTCGAGCAGCAGGACGCAATGCGGCTGCTGGTCTACGGCATCAGTGAGCAGACCGCCCTGGTCGAACCCGACATAGCCCGGAGGCGCGCCGATCAGCCGGCTGACCGAGTGGCGCTCCATATATTCGGACATGTCGAATCGCTGGAGCGGGATGCCCATGATCGACGCCAGCTGGCGCGCGACCTCGGTCTTGCCGACACCGGTGGGGCCGGTGAACAGATAGTTGCCGATCGGTTTTTCGGGATCGCGCAGGCCCGCGCGGCTCAGCTTGATCGCCGACGACAGCTTCTCGATCGCGTCGTTCTGGCCGAACACCACGCGCTTCAGGTCGGTTTCGAGCGTCGCGAGCGCGAGCGTGTCGTCCTTCGACACCGATTTCGGCGGGATGCGCGCCATCGTCGCGATCACCGCCTCGATCTCCCTGGTGGTGATCGTCTTCTTGCGCTTCGACGGCGGCACCAACATCTGCATCGCGCCGACTTCGTCGATCACGTCGATCGCCTTGTCGGGCAATTTCCGGTCGTTGATGTAGCGCGACGACAGCTCGACCGCGGCCTTGATCGCGTCGGGCGTGTACTTGACCGAATGGTGATCCTCGAACGCCGAGCGCAGACCCGCGAGGATCTTGATCGTATCCTCAATCGTCGGTTCGTTAACGTCGATCTTCTGGAACCGGCGCAGCAGCGCGCGGTCCTTTTCGAAATGGTTGCGGAATTCCTTGTAGGTGGTCGAACCGATGCAGCGGATCGTCCCGCCCGACAGCGCCGGCTTGAGCAGGTTCGACGCGTCCATCGCCCCGCCGCTGGTCGCGCCAGCGCCGATCACGGTGTGGATCTCGTCGATGAACAGGATCGCGTCGGGGAGCTTTTCGAGCTCGTTGACGACCGCTTTCAGCCGCTCCTCGAAATCGCCGCGATACCGCGTGCCCGCAAGCAACGCGCCCATGTCGAGCGAATAGATCACCGCGGGCTTGAGCACGTCGGGCACGTCGCCCTCGATGATCTTGCGCGCCAGCCCCTCGGCGATCGCGGTCTTCCCGACGCCGGGATCGCCGACATAGAGCGGGTTGTTCTTCGACCGGCGGCACAGGATCTGGATCGTCCGATCGACCTCGGCCATGCGCCCGATCAACGGGTCGACCTTGCCGTTCCTGGCCTTTTCGTTGAGGTCGACGGTGAATTGCTTGAGCGCCGACTCAGACTTGCCCTTTTCAGACTTGCTCGGCTTTTCCTCGTCGCTCGCGCCCTTGGGCGTGGAGCTTTCGGTCGGCGCGCCGCCCTTGCCGACGCCGTGGCTGATGAAGCTGACCGCGTCCAAACGGCTCATGTCCTGCTGCTGCAGGAAATAGACCGCATAGCTCTCGCGTTCGCTGAACAGTGCGACCAGCACGTTCGCCCCGGTCACTTCGTCGCGGCCCGACGACTGGACGTGCAGGATCGCGCGCTGGACGACGCGCTGGAAACCGCTAGTCGGCGACGGATCGGTTGCCTTCTCGACTTTCAGCGCGTCCAGTTCGGTGTCGAGATAGTGGGCGACCGTGGTGCGCAGGTCGTCGAGCTCGACGCCGCACGCGGACATGACCTTCGACGCATGTTCGTCGTCGATCAGCGCGAGCAGCAAGTGCTCCAGCGTCGCATATTCGTGGCGGCGCGACGATGCGGCTTCGAGCGCCTTGTGGAGCGTGTTTTCGAGCGCGGAGGCGAAACTCGGCATTAGACTTGTACTCCTGACGGGCCGCATGGACGCGCGGCCCTTTGCCCTAATGTCGGGTGGGAGGGGCCTCGCATCAAGCGCTGGCCAAAATCCGCATCGTCATGTCGGCAATCCGCCGGCGCGAAGATGCGGTTCGCGCTCATCGCTTGAATAGCTCGTCAGCGATTGCGCGATGGTTAACGGCGCGTTGTTTGTGCCGGTTAACGCGCGCGATCTCGCCCTCCAGCGTCGCGACGCGCGCCTCAAGCTCGGCGACCGACAGCGGATCGAGGTCCTGTTTGACCAGGAGCGCGAGCGGATCGCCGGGCCGCGGCAGATTCTCGTCGGAATCCATGTGGCGAAACGTTGACCGGGGAGGAGGCGAAGTCAATAACGATGCGATGATTCCAAAGATGATGCGGGCGATCGACCCCGAAGCGCCCGGTGGTCCCGAGGTTCTGACGGTCGTCGAGCGGCCGGTGCCGACGCCCGGCGAGGGCGAGGTGCTGATCAGGGTGGCCGCCGCCGGAGTGAACCGCCCCGAAGTGCTGCAGCGGATGGGGATGTATCCTCCGCCGCCGGGGGCGCCATCGATCCTGGGGATGGAAGTCGCGGGGACAATTGTCGCGACTGGCGGCGGCGTCGAACCGGAACTGGTCGGCCAACCGGTCTGCGCGCTGATCGCAGGCGGGGCCTATGCGGAATATGCCGTCGCCCCTTACGGCCAATGCCTCCCCGTACCCGAAGCGCTCAGCACGGCCGAAGCGGCGGCGATGCCCGAAACCCTCTTCACCGTGTGGATCAACCTCTTCGAGCGCGGCTTCGCGGCCGAAGGGGATACGGTGCTCATCCATGGCGGCACCAGCGGCATCGGCACGATGGCGATCGCCTTGTGCAACCTGTTCGGCGTGACCGTCATCGTCACCGCCGGGTCCGACGACAAATGCGCGGCGGCGAAGGCAATCGGCGCGGATCACGCAATCAATTACAAGACGCAGGACTTCGTCGCCGAGGTGAAGGCGATCACCGGCGGCGCGGGCGTCGCGGTGGTGCTCGACATGGTCGGCGGTGACTATGTCGCGCGCAACATGCAGTGCCTGGCCGATGACGGCCGCCACGTCTCGATCGCGGTACAGGGCGGCGCGATGGCGACGATCCCGGTGTTCGAGGTGATGCGCCGCCGCCTGACGCTGACCGGATCGACGCTGCGCCCGCGCTCGGTCGCGTTCAAGACCGCGGTCGCCGACGAACTCGCGCGGACGGTCTGGCCGTTGGTCGCCGAGGGCAAATTGAAGCCGGTGATCGACCGCACCTATGCGCTGGCCGACGCGCCCGACGCGCATCGACGGATGGAATCGGGGGGCCATGTCGGCAAGATCGTGCTGACGATGGACTGACACCAAAGCAGGGGGACCCATGGAAGTGGATGATGGGGCCGCGGTTGCGGCGCCGGGACGTTGGCCGCAGGCGATACTGGCGGCGATCGTGGTGGTGGCGTTCCTGGCGGCGCAGTTATTGTCCGACCGGCCGCAATTACCGCTCAAGCGGCCGTGGATCGACCATGTCGCCGACCTGCCGGTCGGCTCGGACCTCGATCGGTACACAAGCTATGCCTACGCCACCACCGCGATCCTGCCCACGGGGCGACGGCTGACGGTGCCCGAACTCAACCGCCAGATGGCGGCGCTGAGGGATCCGAAGCCGCCCACGGACGTGCCGGCCAAACTGGGCTATTCGATCACCGAATATGTCGCGCTGGCCATGCCGTTCTTCGCGCAAAAGGATTTCGGCTACACGCTCTATGTCGATGACGGCGGGCAATACATGTACTTCGCCCCGCTCGGCGACGAAGGCATCGCCAAGCTGCGCGAGGAGCTGAAGACGCCGATCGGTGAGGACTACACCTTCCGCTGGTGGAACCACATGTGGGGCTGGATTCCGCTGCTGGCGCTGATCGGGATCGTCGTGCTGGAAGTGCGCCGGGCGCGAATCAAGCGATTGCACTCGGGCATTCTATAAGTGGCGTTGATCGATCGCGCGGCGGATTTGGTTGGCAGCGGCTCACCTGCGGTGGCACGGATCGCGCATCAAAAGGGAGGGAGCGCGTGGCCAATCTGATCCTGCACGAATATGCCCGGTCGGGAAATTGCTACAAGATCCGCCTGACCGCGGCACATCTCGGTCTCGCGCTCGAACGGCGCGAATATGACATCATGCAGGGCCAGACACGGACCGCGGATTTCCTGAGCGACGTGAACGCCAACGGACGAATCCCCGTGCTCCAGGTCGGCGACGATTACCTGCCGGAAAGCAACGCGGCGTGCTGGTATCTGGCGGACGGGTCCGACCTGATCCCCGCCGACCGCTTCGACCGCGCCGACTTGCTGCGCTGGATGTTCTGGGAACAGTATAACCACGAACCCAATGTCGCGACCCTACGGTTCTGGCACGGCTGGGTCGGCGAGGAGAATTTCACCGACCTGCAGCACGCCATGCTGCCCGCCAAGCGCGAGGCGGGCGAGGCTGCGCTGACCTTAATGGACGAGCATCTGGGCCGCGCACCGTTCTTCGTCGGCGGCCGCTTCAGCCTCGCCGACATTGCACTCTACGCCTATACCCATGTGTGCGAGGATGGCGGGTTCGAGCTTCGCCATTACCCCAACGTCCAGGCGTGGATCGCCCGCGTCGCCACGCTGCCCGGGCACATCACGATCGACGCGTGAAAGTGTCGATTATGACAAGTCGGTGAAATCGCACCGATTCCGATTGTAACAATTCGCCGCCATAGGCCCCGAACGTCAGCAATGCAGGGGCCTGGCGGATGAACGACCTCCGTAACTTCGCGCGCGATTTCGCCAACTCACAACCCGCGATACCCGAACGGGTAATCTGCCGGCGGCGGCAATATCGCACGATCTGGATCAGCGACGTCCATCTCGGCACGCGCGGCTGCAACGCCGAAATGCTGATCGACTTCCTCGACCATGTCGACAGCGAGAAGATGTACCTGGTCGGCGACATCATCGACGGCTGGCGGCTGAAGAAGAAGCTGCACTGGCCCGCCACGCACAACGACGTGGTGTGGCGCCTGCTGAAGCGCGCCAAGCGCGGTGCCGAGGTGATCTATATCCCCGGCAATCACGACGAGCTGGTCCGCCAGTTCTGCGGACTCGATTTCGGCGGCATCGCGATCCGCCGCGACGACGTCCACGTCACCGCAGACGGCCGCAAGCTGCTCGTCATGCACGGCGACGAGTTCGATGCGATCATGCTGTCGCACCGCTGGCTCGCCTATCTCGGCGATGTCGCATACGAGGCAATGATGGGGCTCAACCGGTTCGTCAACGCCTGGCGCCGGCTGTTCCGCCTGCCGTATTGGTCGCTGTCGAAGCACGCCAAGGCCAAGGTCAAGAACGCGGTAGAATTCATTTCCCGGTACGAGGAAGTGGTCGCGCAAGCCGCTGCCCATCGCGGGGCGAACGGCGTGGTATGCGGGCACATCCATACGGCGGAATTTCGCGACATCGACGGGATCGCCTATTACAACGATGGCGACTGGGTCGAAGGCTGCACCGCTCTGGTCGAGCATTTCGACGGCCGCATGGAGATTCTGCACTGGGCCGACGAAATCCAAAAGCGACAAGCGCCCGCCCCGTCACTGATGCTGGCGGCCTAGAGCACGTGCGGATCGCCATCGTCACCGACGCCTGGGCTCCGCAGGTCAACGGTGTGGTCCGCACGCTTCAGTCGGTCCGCGCCGAACTGGAGAAAATGGGGCATGAGGTGCTGGTGATCTCGCCGGACCTTTTCAGTTCGATCCCCTGTCCGACCTATCCGGAAATTCGGCTAGCCTTCGCTTCGACCGGGGCGGTCGGCACGATGCTGGAGGAGTTCAGTCCCCAGGCGGTGCACCTTGCGACCGAAGGGCCGGTATGCCTCGCCGCGCGCCGCTGGTGCCTGCAGCGCGATTTCCCCTTCACCACCGCCTATCACACGCAATTTCCCGATTACGTCGCGGCGCGCACGGGCCTGAACCCCGAATGGGTGTGGCGCTATATCAAGTGGTTCCACGGACCCGCCCAGTCGATCTTTGCAGCGACGCCGTCGATCGAGGCAGCGTTGCGCGCGCACGGCCTGACGCGGATCCGGCGCTGGGGTCGCGGCGTGGACCTAGCGACCTTCGCCGGCGCGGCACCGGACCCGGCGATCCGCGCGCTGCCCGGCCCGGTGATGCTTTATGTCGGCCGCATCGCGATCGAAAAGAATATCGAGGCGTTCCTGACCGCGAAGCATCCCGGCAGCAAGGTGCTGGTCGGTGACGGCCCCGCGCTCGCCAGCCTGAAGGCCAGGTTCCTGCAAGCGCACTTCCTCGGCCCCAAATACGGCACCGACCTCGCCGCCGCCTATGCCGCTGCCGACGTGTTTGTCTTCCCTAGCAAGACCGACACGTTCGGGCTGGTGATGATCGAGGCGCTGGCGAGCGGCGTGCCCGTTGCCGGCTATCCAGTGACGGGCCCGGTCGATGTGCTGACGCCGCAGGTTGGCGCAATGGCCGACGACTTGGACACCGCGATCGCCGATGCTCTCACCCGCGACCCCGCCGCCTGCGCCGCGTACGGGGGGAGCTTCACCTGGGCGACCAGCGCGCGCCAGTTTCTTAACGCGCTCGTGCCCCTGCCGGAGGCGGCCGCCGCGTGATGCTTGCCCTGACGGCGCAGAAGCATTAAGTCGCGTCCACGACACGGCCGCTCCGCGAGGGGCGGCCCTATTTATTTCTGACGGAGAAATTCAGTGGCCCAGCCGCTCATGCCGCACGCGACCGCTTCCTGGCTGGTCGACAACACCTCGCTCTCGTTCGAGCAGATCGCCGAGTTTTGCGGCCTGCATATCCTGGAGGTAAACGCGATCGCCGACGATACCGCGGCGACGAAGCTGACCGGGCGTGATCCGGTGCGCGCGCACGAACTGACGCAGGAAGAGATCGATAAGGGTCAGGCCGACCCGAACTACGTGCTCCAGATGCTCAAGGGACCGGAGCAGGTCCGCCGCACCAAGGGTCCGCGCTATACGCCAGTGTCGAAGCGACAGGACAAGCCAGACGGCATCGCCTGGATCATCCGCAACCATCCGGAAATCACCGACGGCGCGATCAGCAACCTGATCGGCACGACGCGCACGACGATCGCTGCGATCCGCGACCGCACGCACTGGAACATCGCCAACATCGTGCCGAAGGACCCGGTGACGCTTGGTCTCACGACGCAGCGCGAGCTCGACGCGGCAGTGGCGAAGGCGGCGAAGGCGGCGGGCCTCGAAGCCCCGGTCGATACGCGCCTGGAGGGCGACCGCGAGGCGCTGATCGAACAGCTCCGCGCCGAACGCGAACAGGCCGCCCGCGACGCCGAAGCGGCGGCGGAAGGTGGCGAGGCCGGCCCGGTCGAGCATACCGCGGAGACGCTGTTCAAGAGCTGAGCGAAGGGCCGGCCATTCCCGGCTCGGTGGGCAGCATCGGCTCAGCTGGCCGGCAGATGAGCCGCTCTCGGCTCGATCCGGCCGACGGCTTTGCCGTCGGCTACGCGCGAAATTTATGCGAAATCCTGTATTGCGGGCGGTCAGCTGCGCACGACTTCGCCATCTTCCTTGATGAATTCGCCCGGCCCCCGTCCCAGCAAGGACAATACCGTCTCCGAAGGCCGGCACAGCCTCACGCCCAACGGAGTAACGACGATGGGCCGGTTTACCAGGATCGGGTGCGCGACCATGGCGTCGATGATGGTGTGGTCGCCGATCGACGGATCGAGCAGGCCGAGTTCGACCGCAGGCGTGCCCTTCTCGCGCATCGCTGCGCGCGGCGTGGCGCCCATGGCGGCGAACAGGGCATCGAGTTGCGGGCGTGTCCACCCGACCTTGCGATACTCGACGACAGTCGGCGCGTATCCGGCTGCCTCGATCATCGCGAGCGTGTTGCGCGACGTGCTGCAGTCGGGGTTATGATAGATGGTGATCGGGAATTCGCTCATTGCGGCGCTTCTTCCTGATAGAGCCAGACGAATAACGGCACGGCAACCAGCACGCCGGCAAGCTGCCCGGCGATGAACAGCGGAACCGACGCCGGCGCGATACCGGCGAAGGTGTCGGACAAACTCCGCGCGATCGTGACGGCAGGGTTGGCGAACGATGTCGACGCGGTAAACCAATATGCAGCGGTGATGTAGAGTCCCACCGCGCCCGGCGTGACGTCCGGTCGTTTCGCCTTCGTCGCGTGGATTATCGCGATCAGGCCGAACGTGGCGACAAGTTCGGCGAACCCTTGGGCGACACCCGGCCGAAGTTTGATCGAAACCTGGATGATCGGTTCGGCGAACATCGCATGGGCGATCCATACGCCGATGATCGCGCCCGCCCCCTGCGCAATGACGTAAAAAGTCGCCGTCCGCGCATCGGCCTGGCGCTGCAACAACGCCGCGAGCGTGACGGCGGGATTGAAGTGTGCGCCCGAAATCGGGCCGAACATATGAATAAGCACGACCAGACCCGCACCCGTCGCGATCGTGTTGCCCAGCAAGGCGATGGCGCCGTTACCGCCCGACAGCCGCTGTCCCATAATGCCCGAGCCGACAACGATCGCGAGCAGCATCGCCGTGCCCAGAAATTCGGCCGACAGCCGCCGCATCATTGATCGCAGCACGACATCGCCTCGACCAGCGATCCGCATATTTCGGGGCGGCCGGCGCAACAATCGGCCACGAGGAACCCAAGCAGATCGCGCATTCCATCATAATCGGCCGAATAGATGATCGAACGGCCGTCGCGACGCGACCTAACCAACCCGGCGTGCCCTAGGATCGCCAGATGAGTGGAGAGTGTGTTGGGCAGCATGCCGATCTCGCGCGCGATTTCCCCAGCCGGCGCACCTTGGTGGCCCGCCCGGACCAGCAGGCGAAAGACGGCCAGCCGGTTCGTGTGCGCAAGTGCCGACAGCGCCGCGACGGCCTCGGGAAGAAGCATGTCAAGCCGTTTGGACATCAATATTTCGAATAATCCAGAAATATCGAATAGTCAAAAAGGATAGCCGACTCGCTATCGGCCAGCGCTCGCTGTTGCGCGGCAGCGCCCCTTCAGACTCCCCACTTTCCCCTCCCCCAATCCGTTGCTACCCGCAACTCATGGCCACCGCCCGCACCGATGCCGCGTTCGTCGCGGATGAAAGCTTCGTTCCGACCAGCCACAAGGGCCTGACCTATCCGTTCGGCAGCGCGGAACCCGCCGACGGCGAGGTGATGACGGTCGCCCCGGGGGTGCGCTGGGTACGGCTGAAGGTTCCCGGACCGCTCAAGCACGTCAATTGCTGGCTGATCGATGACGGCGACGGCGTCGCTCTGGTCGATGCCGGAATGAACCGGACCGAAAGCCGTGATGCGTGGAAGGCGGTGTTCAAAGGGCCGCTGGCGGGCACGCGCGTCACGCGGATGATCGGCACGCACTTACACCCCGATCATATCGGGCTGGCCGGGTGGATGTGCGATCATCACGGCGCGCCGTTGTGGATGACGCGCGGCGAGTGGCTGACTGCGCAGATGCTGATCGCCGATGCGCGGCCGGAAACGCCGAAGGAAGTCAGCGACTATCGCCACGCCGCCGGATGGACCGACGAGCAGATCGAGATCGCGGCGCAAACCGGCTGGGCCAATTTCGGGCGGATCGTGCGACCGATGCCGATGTCATATCGCCGTATGGTCGATGGCGAGACGTTTCCAATCGGTGGGCGCTGCTGGCGCGTCGTCGTCGGATCCGGACACAGCCCGGAACATGCCTGCCTGCTGGATGAGGAAGCTCGCATATTCATCGCGGGCGACCAAGTGCTGCCGCGGATCAGCCCCAACGTATCGGTCGGGATCACCGAGCCGCAGGCCGACCCGCTGGGTGACTGGTTTGCCTCGATCGCTAAGCTGAAACGCGAAGTGCCCGCCGACGTGTTGACCTTGCCCGGCCATGGCGACCCGTTCACGGGGCTGCACAACCGGCTCGACGCGATGGACCGCGAGCATCACGAACGGCTCGACGAATTGGAGGCGTTCTTGGCGATCGAGCCGCGCCGTGCCACCGATTGCTTCGGGCGGCTGTTCCGCCGTGCGATCGGGCAGGAAATGCTCGTGATGGCGACTGGCGAAGCGATCGCGCACCTTCGCCGGCTGGAGGTCGAGGGACGCGCGGTTCGCGAAACTGGTGACGACGGGGTATGGAGGTGGGGGACGGTCTGACCCGCGCCGGCGCGTCGGGTCTGTCCAATAGGCGGCGGGAAAATCGCGATAGTCTTTCGGCCGGTAACGAGGGAGACGGGTCATGCGGCATTTCGTGTTGTGGACGACGAGCATTGCGACGCTGGCGGCGGGAATCGGTTATGCCGCCCCGGCCGGGACCGGCGGACCCGTCGCCCGCTACCAGATGGATGTCTCGACCACGTCCGGCTTCGGCGCGGGCGGGGTCAATCCGATGAAGATGATGATGGGTGGCGGGGGCGGCAATTCGATCGCGCGCACCATGATCCTGCGGCTCGGATCGACGCTGGCGGCGAACGGCGCGCCGAGCGCCGACCATTTCCTGCCCGCCGGCATGAACATGGGGCCGTCGGTGCCGCTGGTCACGCCGCAGGTATCGCGGGAGTCCGAACCCACCGAATTCAAGCGGCCCAAGGGCCGGCTGCTGCTGTTCTGGGGATGCGGGCCGCACGCCGGGCCGGGCCAGCCGGTCGTGATCGACTTCGCGAAACTGGCGCAGGGGCAATTCCCGCCGGGGCTGTTTTCCGTCACGGTGCCGGTCGATCGCGGACCGACCTTCGCCAATTCGCGGACCTATGGCGACTGGCCGAACGGCAAGTCGAAGGCGACGGTGAAGCCCACATCGTCGCTGATCGGCGAGCATCGCATCGCCGGCAATTACAGCCCGGAGATCAAGTTCGCGCTCGACCAGGATTTCATGGCCGGCCTCAGCGCGCGGAGCCAGGCGCAAGGGGACGGATCGCAGATGCTGAATTGGGGGTCGATCCCGAACGCGACCGGTTACTACGCCTGGCTGTTCGGCGCGAAGGACATGAGCAACGACAGCGCCGAAATGGTGTGGTGGACGTCGGCCAGCGCCAAGGAATTCGGTGGCGGGCTGACCGACTGGCTGCCGCCGGCGACCGTCGCCAATCTCATCACGCGCAAGGTCGTAATGCCGCCGACCCAGACGAGCTGCCAGATCCCCGCCGAGGTAAAGAGCGCCGCCGGCGGGTTCATGATGACGCAGCTCTACGCCTACGGTCCGGAACGCAATTTCGCCTATCCGCCGCGGCCGGCCAATCCCAAGACGCCGTGGAAGCCCGAATGGACCGCGTCGGTGCGTTATCGTTCGAACACGACGGTGATCGCCGGGATGCCGGGCATGGACTCGGCCGACGACAATGGCGGGCGCGGCAACAATGCCGGCAACGGCGACCAGCCCAAGAAGTGCAAGCCGCGCATCACGCTCGGCGGGTTCAAGCCCTGCTGACCGCCAACGGTGGGGGGCGGCGCATGCCGCCTCCACCGTTGGAAGCGCGTGATTTACCAATAATTTGTCCCTGGCCGCTAGGCCGGGGGCCATGGGGCGTATCGGCCATCTGTTTTTCGTATGTGCGCTGTTCGCCGCTTTCGTGACGAGTTTCGCCGCATCCCCGGCGCGCGCGCAGAGCGCGGTGACGGGCGTTCCCCTGTCGGTCTGCGTCGCGCGAGTCGCCCCGGGCGACAAGGCCGCCAGCATGTTCGCGGCGAAAGGCCGGTTCGACTGCGCCACGCCGCAGACCAAATTCCACAATGGCGACTATTGGGTACTCTCCCAGCCGCTGGACAATATCGCCGATGCCGCCGACCGCGATCGTGTCCGCATCGCCAGCCTGTGGCAGGAACGCGTCACGCTCTACGCACTCTATCCCGACGGCACGCTGCGCGGCTGGACCTATGACGGTGCCGCGACCAGCCGCCACCTTCAACTCGGCGCAATGATCCAGTGGCGGCTCGACCCCAAGCTCGGCGCACCGGCGCGACTGTTGTGGCGAGTCGACGGCAGCGCCAATCTGCGCGGCATTATCGTCGCGCCCCGGCTGGCCACGCCGGCCCAGGCATCGCGGGCGAATATCGAAATGGCGGCGCTGTATTCGGGGTTCACCGGGCTCTGCATCGCGCTGTTGATCTACAACCTCGCCATGTGGGGCGCGCTGCGCCATCGGTTCCAGCTCGCCTACTGCGCGATGGTGCTGTCGCTGTTGCTCTACGGCTTCACCTCATCGGGCGGGCTGGCCTGGGCCAACCCGGCGATGCTCAACAACGACCGGCTGCGGTTCAACTACATTTTCCTGGCCTGCGCCGCGGCGACGGCCTTCATGTTCGCGCGCGCGTTCTTCCCGTCCGCGGTGACGTCGGGATGGGTGTCGCGCGCGGCTAACGCCCTGACCGCCCTGTCGCTGACCGCGATGGTCGCGTTCGCGTTACTAGCGCCGTGGCAGATCCGGCTGCTCGACACCTTCTACACCCTCAGCTTCGCGGTGCTGATCGTGGCCGTGCTGCCGATCATCATCCGCGCCCGCATCGAACGCAGCCCCCATTTGTGGCTGTTCGCCATCGCCTGGGCGGCGCCGATCGTGTTCGCGGCGCTGCGCCTGCTCGCCAATCTGACGCTGGTGCGGTGGAGTTTCTGGCTCGACAATTCGACGATCTTGGCCATGGCGTTCGAGGCGATCGTGTCGACGCTGGCGATCGCCTATCGCATCCGCCTGCTCAGCATCGAACGCGACGAGGCGATCGAGCGCGAGATCATCGCCGCGCGGCTGGCCGATACCGATCCGCTGACCGGTCTGCTCAATCGCCGCGCGTTCATGCGTAAGGCGATCGGACGATCGGGCGAACAGTCGATGATCCTGACCGACCTCGATCATTTCAAGCGCGTCAACGAAACGCTGGGGCATGACGGCGGCGACGAGGTGCTGCGCCGGTTCGCGCGCGTCCTGCGCCAGGCGGCGCCGACCGGCGCGCTGATCACGCGGATGGGTGGCGAGGAGTTCGCGATCCTGTCGCCGGCCGAGCGTGCCGTAGCGCCCGACACGATCCTGGAACGCCTGCGCGCCGCGCGGATGCCGTTCGACGTCCAGGTCACCGCCAGCATCGGCGCATGCACCGGCCCTCTCGCCACCGAGGCGGACTGGAAGGAAATGTATCGCCGCGCCGACCGCGCTTTGTTCGAGGCGAAACAGGCCGGCCGCGACCGCGCGCGCTTCGCCCCGCTCGCCGCCTAACGATCCTCCACAAAATCCCTTTGTCGCCGGACGCGACCTCGCATATGGTAAACGCATGCGGAAGCAGCGGCGGACCATTCTGATAGCGGCGGCGGTGCTGGCCATCGTCGCGGTCGCGCGTCACCCGACCGCAGACGTCGAAATCCTGACGCATCAGGTGGGCGACCCCTCACCGCGCAAGGTCGAGGCGGCGATCGACCTGGGTGTCGTCGCGGTCAAATTCCTGCTCACCTGGACGGCGAATCGGGTAGTTTCCTAACCTTCGCGCGCTTACATCGGTGTCAATGACCGATCCGGAGAGCATCTGGCGTAGCGCCGCCTATCTTCACCCGACGCCCTGGGCGACGGAGTTCCCGCCGCTGGCGCTGACCACGATGTTCGAGGAATCGGCCGCGCGGCACGGCGACAGGCCGTTGATCGATTTTCTCGGCCGGCATTATTCCTATGCGGAGACGCTGGACGGCGCGAACCGAGTCGCGGCGGGGCTGGCGAAGCTCGGTTACGGGCCGGGCGACCGCCTTGGGCTGTTCCTGCCCAACGTGCCGCACTACCTCGCGGCCTATTACGGCATCCTCAAGCTCGGCGCGACGGTGGTCAATTTCTCGCCACTCTACACGGTCGACGAGCTGGCGCATCAAGTCGAGGATTCGGGCACGCGCGCGCTGTTCACGCTGTCGGCGGCGGCGCTGCTGCCGACCGCGCTCAAGGTGCTGGACAGGTCGAGCATCGAGCGGCTGATCGTCGGATCGGTCGCGGGCGCGCTGCCACCCACCAAGTCGCTATTCTACCGGCTGTTCCGCGGGAAGGAGGTGGCCAAGCGCCCTCACGATCCGCGTATCATGGCCTTCTCCAAGCTGATCGCCAATGACGGCGCCGGTGACCATCCGGCGATCGACGCAGAGAACCATGTCGCGGTGATCCAATATACCGGCGGCACCACCGGCACACCCAAGGGGGCGATGCTGACTCACCAGAACCTGTCGGCCAACGCCCGACAAGTCGAGGGCATGGACCCGGAGCCGGGCGGCGAGGACCGGATCATCGGCGTGCTCCCACTGTTCCATGTCTTCGCGAATACCTGCGTGATGAACCGGACGGTCGCGAACGGCGGCATGATCGTGATGCTGCCGCGGTTCGACGGGGCGCAGGTGCTCGCGGCGATCGAGCGGACCAGGGCGACCGCGTTGCCGGGCGTGCCGACTATGTATCAGGCGCTGCTCGACCATCCCAAATTGAAGACCACCGACCTGTCGAGTCTGCGATATTGCATCTCCGGCGGCGCGCCGCTGCCCGCCGAGGTCAAGGCGAAGTTCGAAGCGGCGACGGGTGGCCGGGTGATCGAAGGCTATGGCCTGTCGGAAACGTCCGGCGTCGTCTCGTGCAATCCCTATGCGAGCATGGGCAAGGTCGGCAGCATCGGCCAGCCGATTCCCGCGACGCATGTCCGGCTGGTCGACAAGGAAGACCCGTCGCGCCCGGCACCCGAGGGCGAACCCGGCGAGATCGTCGTTCGCGGACCGCAGATCATGAAGGGTTACTGGAACCGGCCCGACGCCGACCGCGACGTGTTCGTGGAGGGGTGGCTGCGCACCGGCGATGTCGGGGAGATCGACGCGGACGGTTTCATCCGCGTGGTCGACCGGCTCAAGGACATGATCGCCGTGTCGGGCTTCAAGGTCTTCCCCAGCCAGATCGAGGCGGTGCTGTACAAGCATCCCGCGGTGAAGGAGGCGCTGGTGATCGGCGTGCCCGACGCCTATCGCGGCGAACAGCCCCGCGCCTATGTAACGCTGACCGACGGCGCGACCGCGACGCCCGACGAGATCAGGACATGGCTCAACGCCCAGCTCGGCCATCACGAGCGCGTCGATCAGGTGGTGATCCGCCTGACGCTGCCCAAAACGCTGGTCGGCAAGCTCAGCCGCAAGGAGCTGGTCGACGAAGTGAGGGCCGAATCGACCGGGTGAACCCAATTAGTCATTTGATCGCAACAAAATAACCGGATGACGCGTTTCGGACCTATCGGCGGTTGTGTGCCGGTCAGGTCGGTGCCATTGTTGCACTGCAATAAAGGGAGACCATCATGAGGTTCGCGAAGTATCTGGGGGCGGTAGCAGCCCTGTCGATGGCCGCGGCGCCGGCTTTGGCCGCCCCGGCCAACCCTGCCGCCAGCCTGTCGGTCGCCAAGTCGGTACGCGCATCGGCGCCGACCAAGAACGCCAGCCAGCTCCACGGGGCGGGCATCTTCCTGGCCGCAGCGGCGGTAGTCGGGATCGTGGTCGCGATCGTGCTGATCGCCGACGACAACAAGTCGAAGAGCCCGTAAGCTAGTCGATAATGAATACGGAAAAGGGGGGGCTGCGGCCCCCTTTTTTGTACCCGCTTACTTGCCGTCGAAGATCGTGATCGCCGGGCGGCCGACCAGCGGCGTCGCAGTCTTGGGCATCTTCGCCTCGAGCGGAGCGAGCCAGGTCGAAACCTTGCTGCCGATCGAAATCTGCGGCTGCGAGGGGATGATGTCGCTGCTCATCGCTTCCCATTTGGCGATCAGCGCCAGCGCATTCTCGCCCGCCTTGGCGAGCGGCACCGGTTGCCGCAGCGCGTTGTTGATCATCGCGTCGCCATAGAAGGTCCAGTCGCGGTCGGACTGGCAGCCGAACGACGTGCGGTCGGCCGAGGCGGCGGTGAACAGCGCCGTGGTGTCGCTCGACAAGGTCGGCACGAAGATTCCGGAGAAGCACGCCGACAGGATCAGCAGGCGGTTCTCGATCCCGAGCTCATCGAACATCCGCGCCATCCGCGCCGGCGGGATGATGCCGAACCCGTCGTCGGCGTCGTGATAGGCCAGGCCCACCTTCGCGCCATGCCCGGCGGTGTAGAGGACGAGCACGTCCTGCTTCTTGTCCATCAGCTCAGCGACGCGCGCGAGGGCGACCCCCAGGTTGCGGGGGGAGCCGTTGGGCAGCGCCGACGGCCCGCTGCCGTCTGTCCCCGCGAGCACGATCGTGCGCCCGGCCGCATTGTAGCGGCGGCTGAGCACCTTGCCCGCCTCGCGCGCTTCGCGGCCGAAGATCGGGTCGCTGTCGAGCCCGACGACGACGACATAGGCGTCGACCACGCCCGGCTTTTGCGGGCCGAGCGCCGCGAGCGCCTTGTCGAGCTTGCGCTGTTCGTCGAGCAACCATTTGGGCGAACGGTCGCGTTCGAGTTCCGGCCCGAGATCGAGCGACGCCGTCGCCTCGGCCTCGTTGGTGCCGGAGACGAGGCCCGGCCAGCCGCCGACATGCTCGGGTGCCTTATAGGGCGTGGTCGATTGCCCGGTCGCCGATGCCGTGACCGCGAGCGACACCGCCAGCACGCTCGCCGTTCGCGCGACCTTACCCCACCACCGCATATGCTTCGCCCCTGCCGGAAATCGATCGGACGACCTTCGCGCGCGGCGGGGCGGTGTCAAGCGGCGACACGACGAGATTTACTAGGCATGGGCAAAGCCCATGCCGTCGGCCGCTGCTTTTGGCAGCGCCGGCCGGGCTTGGCCGCGGGCGGCGATTAGCGTGCGCTAATCGCCTCGGCCAAGCTCAATAAACCCGCTTCTTCGGCTTGATATACTCCACATCGTCCGTGAGCGTGTAGTCGTGGACCGGGCGGTAATCGAGGCTGACGCTCCCGCCCTTGCCGCCCCAGCCGTCGAACGTCGCGATGGTGTGCTTCATGAAATTCTTGTCGTCACGCTCGGGATAATCCTCGTGCATGTGCGCGCCGCGGCTTTCCTTACGATTGGCCGCGCCCCGGATCGTGACGATCGCCTGACCGAGCAGGTTATCGAGTTCGAGCGTCTCGACCAGGTCGGTGTTCCAGATCAGCGACCGGTCGGTGATGCCGACATCGCCCAGCGACTTGTACACCGCATCCATGTGCGTCACGCCTTCGTCGAGCAGCGCCGTGTCGCGGAACACCGCGCAATGCTTCTGCATCGTGCGCTGCATGTCGAGGCGAATTTGCGCGGTCGGGGCGGCGCCCTTCGCATTGCGGAAATGGTCGAGCCGTTCGATCGCCTTGTCGTCCGCGGCGGAGACGGGCGCGCCGTGCTTGGTATTGGGCTTGAGGATGTCGGCGATTCGCTTGCCGGTCGCGCGGCCGAACACGACGAGATCGATCAGCGAGTTGGAGCCGAGCCGGTTGGCGCCGTGGACGCTGACGCACGCCGCCTCGCCCACGGCAAACAGGCCGGGCACCACGGCATCGGGATCGCCGTCCTTCAGATGGACGACCTCGCCGTGATAGTTCGTGGGGATGCCGCCCATATTGTAGTGGACGGTCGGCGTGACCGGCAGCGGCTGGCGCGTCAGGTCGACGCCGGCGAAGATCTTCCCCGTCTCGGTGATGCCGGGCAGGCGCTCGTGCAGCACCTTCGGATCGATGTGATCGAGGTGGAGGTAGATGTGATCCTTGTTCGGGCCGACGCCGCGCCCTTCGCGGATTTCGGCCGCCATCGATCGCGACACGACGTCGCGCGACGCCAGGTCCTTCGCCGAGGGGGCATAGCGTTCCATGAAGCGCTCGCCCTCGGAATTGGTCAGATAGCCACCCTCGCCGCGCGCGCCCTCGGTGATCAGCACGCCCGCGCCGTAAATGCCCGTCGGGTGGAACTGGACGAATTCCATGTCCTGCAGCGGCAATCCGGCGCGTAGCACCATCCCGCCGCCATCGCCGGTACAGGTGTGCGCCGAAGTCGCCGAGAAATAGCAGCGGCCATAGCCGCCCGTCGCCAGCACGGTCGCATGGCTGCGGAAGCGGTGGATGCTGCCATCCTCCATGCACAGCGCGATCACGCCCTTGCACTCGCCACCTTCCATGATGAGGTCGAGCGCGAAATATTCGATGTAGAAATCGGCGTCGAAGCGCAGGCTCTGCTGGTAGAGCGCGTGGAGCATCGCATGGCCGGTGCGGTCGGCGGCGGCGCAGGTCCGCTGCGCGGGTGGCCCCTCGCCCATGTTCTGCATCATGCCGCCGAACGGGCGCTGATAGATCTTGCCCGCGTCGGTGCGGCTGAACGGCACGCCGGCATGTTCGAGTTCATAGACCGCCGCCGGCGCCTCGCGGACCATATATTCGATCGCGTCCTGGTCGCCGAGCCAGTCCGACCCCTTGACGGTGTCGTACATGTGCCAGGTCCAGTGATCCGGACCCATGTTGCCCAGGCTGGCGGCGATGCCGCCCTGCGCCGCGACGGTATGGCTGCGGGTCGGAAACACCTTGGTGATGCACGCCGTCTTCAGGCCGCTTTGCGCGCATTCCTGCACCGCGCGCAGGCCCGATCCGCCCGCGCCGACGACCACCGCGTCATAGGTGTGGTCGATGATCTTGTACGCGTCGCTCATCCTGCCGCCGGCCCCGCTGCTGCTACCGTGAACAATGCCGCCTTGAGGATCGAGAAGATCGCGGTGACGGCGATGATGGCGAGGAAATATTCGGCGATCAGCAGCCACGCGACGCGACCCTCATCATCCTGATAATCCTCGATCAGCACCTGCAGCCCCAGCCGCGCGTGCCAGCAGGTCGAAATGACCAGCAGGATCAGCGGCACGGCATTCCAACTCAACCGAATCCAGTCGTGGACCGCGTTATATTCGAAATTCGGTAGCCGGGTCAGCGTGAACATGAACCAGGCGAGGAAGAACAGGTTCGATCCCGCCGTCACGCGCTGGCGCCACCAGTGATGCGCGCCTTCCTTGGCGCTGCCTAGGCCGCGGACGCGGCCGAGTTCGGTACCGTCGCCCATTATTTGGTCCCTGCGATAGCGGCGAGAATGACGTCCTTGAGGAGGATCCCCCAGAACAGGATGGTGAGGATCGCGGCCCCGACGAAGGTCAGGATTGCGCCGGTCTTGTTGGCCTCGAGCTCATAGCCCGCGCCAGTGTCGAGCACGAGGTGACGAATGCCGCTCATCATGTGCTGGAACAGCGAATAGGTCAGCCCGACCCCGACGACGTAGCCGAGCACATTCCAGCCCGGCCCGGTGAACCAGGACAGGAAATAGTCGTAGCTTTCCTTCCCCGCCGCGAGCGACGCCAGCCACCAGGTGAACAGCAATCCACCGACGATCGCCAGCCCGTCGCCGGTGATGCGGTGGACGATCGACGCCGTCATGGCGGGACCCATGCGATAATGGCCGAGATGCGGCGAAATGGGACGGTCAGGTTTGGGCGGAACAGTGGCCAAGGAAAATACCCCTGCAAGGATGCGTGCGCCCTCTTACCCCTGATGCTTCGCGATGCAAGCCATCCCCCGAAATCCTAACCTCTCTTTAACCACGGCCGCTGTAGCTCTTGCCCGTAAACCGTCGCGTCGGCGGGCACGCTGGAAATCGGAGCAATTCGCCTTGAACGTCAACGACCTGCCCCCTGCCGAGACGATGGCCGCCAAGGTCCGCCTGTCCGAGCGGCTGCGCATCTTCGATTTCGACGGCTCGCTGGCCAGCGCCAGCCGGGATGTCTGGACGGTAATCGAACCCGATATTCGGGAGATTTCCGAAGCCTATTGGCAGCAATGGCTGCGGTGCTTCGCCGACGATCGCGTCTGGGCGCCGCACGAGACCCAGAAGATGATCGACCTGGGCGTCGATTTCCTGCGTCTGCGTTTCCTCAATACAAGCGAGCGCGGCTGGGTCGAATCGATCGCCCGCTCGGTCGCCGCGGCCTATGCCGGCAAGGTCGAGCCCGAAGCCCTGCTCTCGATGATCAATGCGAGCGACCGCGCCGCTCTCGACAGCCTGATGCGCCGCGTCGATCGCGAGGACGCGAAGTTGCCGATGATGATCGACACGCTGCTGCGCCTTTCCGCAATGGAAGGAGACATCACCGTCGCGCTCTACAACAGCTATGTCGAACACGCCGCGCAGACTTATCGCGAGGCGCTCGCCGCCGAATTCCGCGACGGCATCGCCGCCGTCGTCGAGCGGTCCAGCCTGGAAAGCCATTCGCTGCGCGACCAGTCGATCCGCACGTCCACGTCCGCGCGCGGCATGATCGGCAAGACCTCGGAAGTCGCGGCGGCAGCCGAGCAATCGGCAGTCGCGATGCGCGAGGCGGCGCAGACCGCCGCTGGCCTCATCCGCGCGATCGAGGACGCCCGCACCGAAGTCGAGGCCGCCGCTGAAATCGCCAACCGTGCCAGCTCGCAAGCGGGTCAGGCGGTCGGCATGTCCGAGGCCCTGTCCGATCACGCCAAGTCGATCGAATCGATCCTGGGTCTGATCCGCGACATTGCGGGGCAGACGAACCTGCTCGCGCTCAACGCGACGATCGAGGCAGCCCGCGCGGGCGATGCGGGCCGTGGCTTCGCGGTCGTCGCGCAGGAAGTGAAGTCCCTCGCCAACCAGACCGCACGCGCGACCGACGACATCGCTGCCAAGATCGCCGCGATCCAGTCCGCCACGCGTTCAACCGTCGACACCAACGCATCGATCAAATCGACCGTCGCCGAAGTGCAGGAGTCCGCCAACCGCATTCGTTTCGCGATGGAGGCGCAAGCGCAGACCGTCACCGCGATCACCGCCGCGGTCGATGAAACCGCGCTCGCCGCCGATTCGATGTCGAACACAATCGCAACCATTCGCGAGGATACTGAAGCGGTGGCGACGGAAATCGACGGCGTGGGCAAGGGATTCGATTCGCTCGACGGGCAACTCGGCCAGCTCAAGGCCAGCGCCAGCGATTTCGTGGTCAAGGTAGCGGCATAAGATCCACATCCCGGAGAGGGGCATGAGCGAGCAACGGCCAGTCACATGGCCCCAGGAACTCGAAGCATCGCTCCGGCGTGACTTGCCGGCGTTCGATTGGGACGGCCAGATCGGCCCGCTGACCGCCGAGATCGCACCGATCGTCGCGCCGCACTATCGCCGCATCTGCGAAATATTCTGGGACCATTATCTCGCGCACCCGGCGGCGGCGCCAGTCCGCGGCTATTACACCGCCGACCGGCTGGAAAAGGCGGTCGAAGCCAGCGTCGTCTATATGCGCGCCAAGTTCGAAAAGCCGCTGGGCCGCGACTGGATGGAAATGGCCTGCGCCCATGCTCGCGATTCGGAACGCGCGGGCATGCCGCTGGCGGCGCAACTCGCTTCCCTCACCGCCTCCTACCAGGCGACGGTGAACGTGGTCGCGACCGCCTGCTCCGGCGATACCGAACGACTGGCGCGATATGTCGACGTGATGCAGCGCGTATCGGCGGTCGAGGCGCATGTCCTCACCAGCTATATTTCGCAACTGGTCGAGCATCGGTCGCGAAAGGCGCGATTGGCGAGGTCCGAGAAATTCCGCGAATCGATCGCCGGGTCGATCGCATCCGCCGCCGAACTGGGCACGCAGATTCGAGCGCAGGCCGGCCGCACGTCCGACTCCGCCAAGGGCATGATCGGCAAGACCTCGGAAGTCGCGGCGGCGGCCGAGCAGTCTGCGGTGGCGATGCGCGAGGCGGCGCAGACCGCGGCGGGGCTGATCCGCGCGATCGAGGATGCCCGCACCGAAGTCGAGGCCGCCGCCGAAATCGCCAACCGTGCCAGCTCGCAAGCGGGTCAGGCGGTCGGCATGTCGGAAGCGCTGAGCGATCACGCCAAGTCGATCGAATCGATCCTTGGCCTGATCCGCGACATTGCCGGCCAGACCAACCTCCTCGCGCTCAACGCGACGATCGAAGCGGCTCGCGCAGGCGATGCGGGTCGCGGTTTCGCGGTGGTCGCGCAGGAAGTGAAATCGCTTGCCAACCAAACCGCACGCGCCACCGACGACATCGCTGCCAAGATAGCCGCGATCCAGTCCGCGACGCGTTCAACCGTCGACACCAACGCGTCGATCAAGGCCACCGTCGCCGAGGTCGAGGAGTCCGCCAACCGCATCCGTTTCGCGATGGAAGCGCAAGCGCAGACCGTCAGTTCGATCACCGCCGCGGTCGATGAAACTGCGCTCGCCGCCGATTCGATGGCGCACATCATCGCCACGATCCGCGAGGACACCGAAAACGTGGCGCGCGAAATGGGCGCGCTCGCCGACAATGTCAGCGACGTCGACGACCGGCTCGGCGGGCTGAAGGGCGCCGCCGACGATTTCTCGGCGGGCGTGGCGGCCTGACCTTCGGCGCGCTATTGCAGCGCGCATGACCAATATCCTCCTGACCGGCAGCAGCCGCGGGATCGGCGCGGCGATCGCGGCGGACCTGAACGCGACGCCCGACATCAGCTTCGTCGGCCATGGCACCGCGAGCGGCATTCCCGCCGATTTCGCCGATCCCGCCGGGCCACATTCGCTCTGGGACGCGGCGCTCAAAAAGCTCGGCACCATCGACGTGCTGATCAACAATGCCGGCGTGTTCGAGGCCAATCCGATCGACCTGGACGACGCCGCGTGGGTCGCCGGCTGGGAGCGGACAATGCGAATCAACCTGACCGCCAGCGCCGAACTGTGCCGCTTGGCGATCCGGCACTGGCAGGAGCGCGGGGTCGGGGGGCGGATCGTCAACGTCGCCAGCCGCGCCGCCTATCGTGGCGACAGCCCGGCGCATTGGCACTATGCCGCGTCGAAGGCGGGCATGGTCGCGATGACCAAGAGCATCGCGCGCGGCTATGCGGGCGGCGGCATTCTGGCGTTCGCGGTTTGCCCCGGCTTCACGATGACCGGGATGGCGGAAGATTATCTGGCAAGCCGCGGTGGCGACAAATTGCTCGCCGACATCCCGCTCGGCCGCGTTGCCGATCCTGAGGAAGTGGCCAACGCGGTTACCTATCTCGCGCTGAATGCGCCGCCCTCGATGACCGGAGCAGTGATCGACGTGAACGGGGCGAGCTATGTCCGCTGACGACAAGATCGACAGCTGGAAGACCAGTTTCCCCTGCACCCGGGCCGAGGCGGAGGCGATCGATGCCGGCGACATAGCGATCGACGCGGTGCTGATGACGACCGAGGAAGTCGAGGACGACCGCGAGCGTTGGCGGCTCGACGCCTATACCGAGATGGAGCCGGACGCGGCGATGATCGCGGCGCTGCGCACGCTGGTGCCGAGCGCGGCGGCGGTCGAACCCGTCATCGAGGCATTGTCGCCCGAGGATTGGGTGACGATGAGCCAGGAAGGGCTCGAGCCGATCGCCGAGGGGCGCTTCGTCGTCCATACCAGCGCACATCCGGTCGCCGTCCCGCCCGGCGGCCGCGCGTTCCTGATCGACGCGGGCCGCGCGTTCGGGACCGGACACCATGCAACGACGTCGGGTTGCCTCAAGGCGCTCGATGCGATGGCAGACCACGGCTTCGAGAATGTCATCGATATCGGCACGGGCACCGGACTGCTCGCTTTCGCCGCGCGGCACCTCTGGCCTCGGGCGACCATCACCGCGACCGACATCGATCCAGCCGCGATCGACGTGACGCGGGAGAATGCGGCGGCGAACGACGTGGCCGCGATCGACCTGATCGTCGCCGACGGCGCGCTCGACGATACGATTACCGCCAAGGCGCCCTATGACCTCGTCATCGCCAACGTCCTCGCGGGGCCACTCGTGTCGATGGCGCCCGAACTCGCCGCGATCGCGGCACCGCACGCGACGATCCTGCTCGCGGGGCTGCTCGAGACGCAGCGCGCGCAGGTGGTCGAGGCTTATACCGCGTGCGGCTGTGCGCTGACCGTCGCCGACGTGCGTGGCGACTGGACGATCCTGACGCTGACCGCGGGCGCGGAGCGCTACGTCCCGACCAGGCCGATCGATCCCAAGGGCCGCGACGGCTGGGCGCTGGACATCTAGGCTTTCGAGCGCGCGTAATCCTGCGTTCCAAGCGTCATCACGTCATCGCCCGGCACGATTGCCGCGACGGGGATGTCGGGCTGCGCCTTCAACGCTGCGTAGAGCGGGGCGAAATCGGTCTCGACAGTCGCGCGGAGGAGTTCGTCGAAGCTTGGGATGACGAAGTAATTCTGCTGGAAATCGTCGATCCGGTATTCGGTGCGCATCACCCGCGCCATGTCGAAGCCGATCCGGTTGGGGCTGGGGTCGTCGAGCGCGAACTGGCTTTCCGCGTAGCTCGACACGATGCCCGATCCGTAGATGCGCAACCCCTCCGGCTCCGCGATCAGGCCGAATTCGACCGTGTACCAATAGAGCCGGCCGAGATATTTGAGCGCGTCGTGCTCCATCGCGCGCAGCCCGCCTTTGCCGTACGCCTCCAGGTAATTGGCGAACACCGGGTCGGCGAGCATCGGGACGTGGCCGAACACGTCGTGGAACACGTCGGGTTCCTGGAGGTAGTCGAGCTGGTCGGGACGGCGGATGAAATTGCCCGCGACGAAGCGGCGATTGGCCATGTGATCGAAGAACACGTCGTCGGGGACGAGACCCGGGACGGCGACGACCTGCCATCCGGTCAGCGCCATCAAGCGGTCGGACAGTTCCGCGAAGTCGGGGATGCCGGGCTTGGACAGCTTGAGCACGTCGAGCCCGCGCAGATACGCTTCCGACGCGCGGCCGGGGAGCAATTTCGCCTGTCGCGCAAACAGCTTGTCCCAGGTGGCATGTTCTTCGGGCGTGTAGTGCGACCAGTCCTGCGGGATCGTCCAGTCGGCCGAGGCGCCGGGCGGCGGGGAATCGAGGACATGCGTTTCGGTTGCCATTGAAACCATCTATCACGGCCGTTGCGATGAACGAAATCTTCCGATGGATGGCACGATCGGCCCGCCGCGCCGGTATCGCCTTGCTTCTGCTGGTCGGCATCTACGCCACCGCGGGGATGATCGGCGGCAGCATTCCGGCCAACGCGTCATGGGTCCAGCCGACCGGGGGCGTGCGCATCTTCGTCGAGGATAACGGCATCCATACCGGGATCGTCATGCCGGTGTCGGCGGCGGGGGTGGAATGGCGCGGGGTCTTTCCGGCGAGCGATCTGGCCGACCCACGCTACGCGGGTTTCGACCATATCGCGGTCGGCTGGGGCGACCGCGCTTTCTATGTCGAGACGCCGACCTGGCGAGACCTCAGCCTCGTTACGGTGATGCGGGCAGCGGTCGGCAGCAGCCGCACCGTGCTGCACGTCGAGCATGTTCCCGCGCCGTCGGTAGGCCTTGGCGTGCGGGAGATCGTGCTGACACCGGAGCAATATCGGCGCCTCGCGGCATTCGTTCGGGATACGATCGGCCCCGGGGGCAAGGTAGCGAGCGGATACGGGCCCGACGACGCGTTCTACGATGCGCGCGGCACCTATAGCGCCATCGTGACCTGCAACGAATGGACCGGCCGCGCGCTGCGCCATGCCGGCGTGCGGGTCGGCGCGTGGACGCCGTTTCCCGTCACGGTGATGGGCTGGTTCTGACGCTTCGAAATCTCGAAATCGTCCCACCATGGGACGATCGGGACGTCTTTTGATTTGCTCGCGCGCGGACAGGGATTAGGTTAACAGAAGGTTAATGGATGGGGAATGCGAGACCGGGCGACCCCGGATCGCAACGTTTCGAATGGGGGATATTTGATGAAGCACCTTCTGGCCGCGGCGACGTTCACCGCCCTGCTCGCGGCAGCACCGGCGAGCGCGCAGGTCGCTTATGGCATGGTGCCCGGCGAAACCGCGACAGTCACCGGATTCTCCACCGGCGGCAACTGGCGCGACGCCGTGGTGATCTACGCGGGCAGCAATACGGGTTCGACCGTGCTCGACAATGCAATCGCACCGCTTACCACCGATGCCGGCGCGGCAACGCCGGCCGGTGTGTCGTTCGATCTGGGCGCAGGCAGCAGCAATGCCGGCTTGACCGGTTTCAGCGGTGGCTCCGACGCTGTCGTGCCCGTGCCGGAACCGGCGACCTGGGCGATGATGCTGGTCGGGTTCGGCGCGGTCGGGGGCATGCTGCGCAGCCGCCGCAAGGCGACGATCCGCTACGCCTGACCGGCCTGCAGGGTTACGACGAAGGGCGCTGCTCGAGAGAGCGGCGCCCTTTTCATTTGGACGCGACGGAGCGAGAATGCGCGCATGACCGCGCATGACCCGATCCTCGGCCCGCCGTCGAAAGCGCAATGGGCCGCCGAATTCCCCCGCATGCTCGGCACGATCGCGAGCATCCCCGGCGCATGGCCCGACCTAATGAAGGCGCCGCCGGGCGACGGACGCCCGATCATGCTGCTCCCCGGCCTGGTCAATTCGGACTGGTCGACCATGGTGATGAAGCGCTACCTCACCGCGCTCGGCTATCGCGTCGAGGGGTGGAAGCTGGGGCGCAACACGGGCGCGCGGGCAATCGGCGGCGAGGGCGAAAAACTGCTCGCGCGGTTGCGGCAATATCACGACGATGCGGGCGAGCCGGTGACGTTGATCGGCGTCAGCCTGGGCGGGATCATCGCGCGGTTCGCGGCGCATCGCGAGCCGGCGCTGGTGCGCGAAGTCATCACCGTCAGTTCACCCTTCGCCGGCGATCCGCGCGCGACCAATGTCTGGCGCGCGTTCGAATGGCTGTCCGGCGAGAAGATCGACAGTCCCGACGTGATGGCGCGACGCGCGGAGATCGCCGCCCCGCTGCCCGTTCCAACCGCCGCGATCTGGAGCGCGAGCGATGGGCTGGTCAACGGCGCCATCTGTCATGACGACCATGCCCGATCGATCGAAATCGTCAGTAGCCATATGGGCGTCCAGATGCACCCCGCCACACTGCGCGCGATTGCCGAGGTGCTGGGCGGGAACTAGCGGTTTCGCCGCGCCTCGTCGGCACGATAGCCGTCATACGGCCCGCAATTATCCGGGTCCTTCCGGCAGGACTTTTCCCAGGCACGGCGCTCGCGGCCTTCGCGTTCCTCGGCCTTGCGCATCTTCTTCCCATAATTGCGGTCGGCCTCGGACTGGCTGGTCGTGGTCCAGTCGACCGCCTTGCCGGCGACCTTGACGGGCGCGGTGACGACCGAGCCGACGGTCGAGAGGCACCCGCCGGTCAAAAGCGGCAACAGCGCGACAAGGGCGAACTTACGCATACAGGTCCGATCTATTTCCGGGCGCGGAAAGCCTCCCGCGCAGTCGCGCCAATTAGCGGAAAATCGGTGAAAAATCCATCTATGCCCGCCGCAAGCTGGCGTCGGATCGCCGTTTCGACATCGCCATGCGCCTTTGGATCGTCGCCGCGCTTGAGGCTGGCGGGGAGGAAGAAATTCTCCGCGCGGAAGGTCCAGACATGGACTCGCAACGCCGCGGCGTGCGCATCGGCGACGAGGGTGGTCGGCGTTCCCTCGCCCTTGTCGACCATGTCCTTGTTCGGCCCGATCCCCCAGGCATAGGCGGCGACCGCCTTAAGTCCCTCGGGCGTGATCATCGCTGCATAGCTCGGCGTCGCATTGTCGGCGGGGCCGCCGGCGCTGTCCATCAGCTGAATCAGGCGAATCTTCGTGAGCGTGTGCAGCAGCTTGAGGTTGTCGACCTCGAAGCTCTGGATGAACACCGGCGCGTCGGCCGAATCCCAACCCGCCGCCTTCAGCTCGGCGACGAGGTGCTTCTCCATCGGCAGGCCGATCGAGGCGAAGTAGCTCGGGTGCTTCGTCTCGGGATAGATGCCGATCGTGCGGCCCAGCTCCTTCGACCGTTTTTTCGCCAGCGCGATCACCTCCGCGAGCGTCGGGATCGTATAGAGGCCGTCATATTTCGCATTGCCTGGGCGAAGCTGCGGCAAGCGCTCCTTCGCGCGCAGCGTCTTCAGCTCGGCGAGCGTGAAGTCCTCCGTGAACCAGCCCGTATGCGCGACACCGTCGATCGTCTTGGTCGTCTTGCGCGCGGCAAACTCGGGATGGTCGGCGACGTCGGTCGTCCCGCTGATGTCGTTCTCGTGCCGCGCGACGAAGACATTGTCCCTGGTCAGCACCAGATCGGGCTCGATGAAGTCCGCGCCTTCGTCGATCGCGAATTCGTAGCTGGCGAGCGTGTGTTCGGGACGCTCGCCCGATGCGCCGCGATGGCCGATGACGATGGGCGGGGAAAGCGAGGGCATCCGCCTATCCTGCCCCGCCGATGCCCCCGACGCCAGCGCGATCAAGACGAGGGCAGCGACGAGCTTAGGCAATTTCATGAAGGCTCTCCCCGACAACGACCGAGCGCTAGTCGTGCATTGTGACGAGGCTGCGACCACTCCGCTTACGCCGCCTTTGCGAGCGAAGCGAAGCAATCCATTGCAACCTTGATGGATTGCCGCGTCGCCTTCGGCTCCTCGCAATGTCGAAGAAAGTTATTCCAACTCCAGGATCACTTGGTCGACCGCCAGGCTGTCGCCGGCCTTGGCCTCGACCGACTTGACCGTCGCGGCTTTCTCCGCGCGCAGGATATTCTCCATCTTCATCGCCTCGACCACCGCGAGCGGTTGGCCGGGCTGGACTTCGTCACCCACCCCGACGTCGAGCCGCACCAGCAGCCCGGGCATCGGCGCGATCAGGAATTTGGACAGATCGGGCGGGATCTTCTCGATCAAGTGATGCGCGAACGCCGCGACGCCGGTCGGCAGAACGCGGGCGATGTGGCTCGCGCCACGGGCGGTCAGCTTGAAGCCGGTGCGCGTGCGCGCAATGCGGACGGTCAGGTCGCTGTCGGCCAGTTCTGCGTGCACCACGCGATCGCCCGGCGTGTATTCGAGCGCGACCTCGTGCGGCGCGCCGTCGACGGTCACGCCGTCGGTCGAGATCGCAATATCGTGATCCACCCCGTCGATCCGCACCGTCCAACCCGAGGGCGGGCGCAGCCGCTTGCCGAGTTGGCCGTCGATCCGCCGCGCGCGGTCGGCCTCCGCCGTCGCCGCAAACGCCGCGATCGCCGCCAGCGATCTGAGTAATTCCGCCGACGCCGGCGCGCCGTGGAACCCGTCAGGATATTCCTCGGCAATGAACCCCGTCGTCAGCGCGCCGTCGCGGAAGCGCGGGTGCTGCATCAGCGCCGACAGGAAGTCGATATTGTTGCCCGGTCCCTCGATTTCGAACGCGTCGAGCGCGGCGATCTGCTCGTCGATCGCTTCCTCGCGGGTCGGCGCCCAGGTGATCAGCTTGGCGATCATCGGGTCGTAGAACATCGACACCTCGCCGCCCTCCGCCACGCCATCGTCGACGCGGACGTAAGCGTCGGTCGCGGTTTCGCCATAGGGCGTGTCCTCGCTCGCGGGCGGGTCGTAGCGCACCAGCCGGCCGATAGACGGCAGGAACCCGCGATACGGATCCTCGGCATAGACGCGGTTCTCGATCGCCCAGCCGTTGAGCTTCACGTCGTCCTGCGTCAGCGGCAGTTTCTCTCCGTACGCGACGCGAATCATCAGCTCGACCAGGTCGAGCCCCGTGATCGCCTCGGTCACCGGATGCTCTACCTGCAGCCGGGTGTTCATTTCGAGGAAGTAGAAGCCCTGGCCGGTGGTGTCGGCGCCCGACACGATCAGCTCGACCGTCCCCGCGGAATAATAACCGACCGCGCGGGCCAGCGCGACCGCCTGCTCGCCCATCGCCTTGCGCATCTCGGGCGTGACGAACGGCGACGGCGCTTCCTCGACCACCTTCTGGTGGCGGCGCTGGACGCTGCATTCGCGCTCGCCGAGATAGAGGATGTTGCCGTGCTGGTCGCCCATCACCTGGATTTCGATGTGGCGCGGGCTTTCGATGAACTTCTCGATGAAGACGCGGTCGTCGCCGAAGCTGGCGAGCCCCTCGCGCTTGGTCGCCTCGAACCCTTCGCGGACGTCCTGCTCGCTATAGGCCAGCCGCATCCCCTTGCCGCCGCCGCCGGCCGACGCCTTCATCATCACCGGATAGCCGATGTCGCCGGCGATCTTCACCGCCTCGTCGGTGTCGGCGATCTCGCCCAGGAAGCCGGGGACGACGTTGACGCCCGCGGCCTTGGCCAGCTTCTTCGATTCGATCTTGTCGCCCATCGCGGCGATGGCGTTGGGTGGAGGCCCGACGAACGCGATCCCCGCCTCGGCGCAGGCGCGCGCGAAGCTCTCGCGCTCCGACAGGAAACCGTAGCCGGGGTGGATGCAGTCCGCCCCGGTGATCTTCGCCGCGTCGAGGATCAGGTCGGCGAGCAGATAGCTCTCCGCGGCCGGCGGCGGGCCGAGCCGGACCGCTTCGTCCGCCATCAGCACGTGCGGGCTGCGCGCGTCGGCATCCGAATAGACCGCGACCGTTGCGATCCCCATCTTCTTGGCAGTGCGCATCACGCGACACGCAATCTCGCCGCGATTGGCGACCAGGATTTTCTTGAACATTAGCTATCCTATGAACTCATCGGGCCAAGCGGCTTCTTCGACCGACAACGCGACGGCTCGGTTATGAGCAAACCTGTAGATTTTCTTCGAAAGCGAACTGTCCGGAGCGACAGACGCGGCGTTGCGTAACGGCCCCAGTTCGGCATTTCCCAGCCATCGGCTCGCAAGCGTCAACTCACCGAGCTGGAAACGCACGATAGACCCTTGCTGGACGACTGATTCTATCTGTCCTCTGCCAACCAAGCCGCGCCCGCCCTGCTTTTCGGAGAACCAGACAAAGGCTTGGTCGCCAACGGCAGCAATCCCAGCTTTTGATTTGGGGGCTTCGATCAGAAGCGGAACTTCGGCGGTTTCTTGTGGTGGAACTTTAATCAGGACTGCCATGACCTACTCCGCCGCCTCCACCAGCCGCTGTTCCGCCGCCATCGGCGTCAGCCCGAGCTTCGCGAACAGCGCGGCGTCCTTGCCCTCGCCGGCATTGCCGGCGGTCAGTAGCTTTTCCCCGGTGAAGATCGAGTTCGCACCCGCCAGGAAACACAAAGTCTGCGCCGCGTCGCTCATGCTCTCGCGGCCCGCGCTCAGGCGCACCATGCTGTCCGGCATCGTGATCCGCGCGACCGCGACCGTGCGCACGAACTCGATATCGTCGATCTTCGCCAGCGGCGTGTCGGCGAGCATGTTGCCCAGAACCGTGCCCTTGACCGGCACCAAAGCATTGATCGGAACGCTTTCGGGATGCACCGGCAGGCTGGCCAGCGCGTGGATGAACCCGACCCGGTCGTCGCGCGTTTCGCCCATCCCGACGATCCCGCCGCAGCACACGTTGATCCCGGCGTCGCGGACATTCTCCAGCGTCTCGATCCGCTCCTCGAACGACCGCGTCGAGATGACGTTGGCGTAATTCTCCGGCGACGTATCGATGTTGTGATTGTAGTAGTCGAGCCCCGCCGCGGCGAGCGCGTCCGCCTGGCCCGGCGTCAGCATGCCGAGCGTCATGCAGGTTTCCATCCCCATCTGGCGCACGCCGCGCACCATTTCGGCGAGCGCAGGAATGTCTTTGTCCTTGGGGTTGCGCCACGCCGCCCCCATGCAGAAGCGGGTCGAGCCATTGTCGCGCGCCTGCGCCGCTGCTTGCAAGACGGCGCGGACGTCCATGAGCTTGGTGGCTTTCAGGCCGGTCTCGGCGCTGGCGGATTGCGAGCAATAGCCACAGTCTTCGGGACACCCGCCGGTCTTGATCGACAGCAAAGTGGAGAGCTGCACCTCGTTCGCCGCGTGATGCGTGCGGTGAACCTCAGCGGCGCGGAACACGAGCTCGGTGAAGGGCAGGTCGAACAGCGCCGCGATCTCGTCGCGTGTCCAGTGTCGATCGGGCAGCATCTGGCTCACTTCGTCGTCCTTCCGACGTTCGGCAGCCGATCCAGCGCGTACCATTGTGCCTGATGCGGCTGAGTGGCGGAGCCGACGAGCGTAATGCGATAACGGAACGGTGCGCCCTTCTCGGCCCAACCGATTTCAGCCTGGTCGTTCAAGACCTTGACCGCTACCGGATATCCGAGCTCGGCTTCGAGCGCCGGCTTCATCATTGCGGCAATTTGGCTGCCGCTGCGCGGTTGGATACTGCCGACCGACAACGCGCATTGCGCCGTGATCTGCTCGACACCTGGGCCGACTTCGAGCGCCAGAACCGCGCGGGTCGCGCGCCAGCGGAACGAGGTTGCCGACGGCGTGCTCGACGATTGCGGCTGATAGGCGAAGTCCGACCGCGCCACCGCTTTCTGCATGGACGGGACATCGAACCGGGGCCGCACGCAGACATCCAGGAATTCGGCGATCGTGCGTTCGGCTGACGATCCTTTCACGCGCGACTCTTCCGGCGCGCTCACCGTTTGACCAGCAAGAGCCAGCGACAGGATTAAGCCGATCACTCTGCCGCCTCGCTTTCGGGCGGCATGTTGTGGCCGAGCAGGCGGAGCACGTCTTCGGCTGCCTTGATGAGGTTCGTGCCGGGGCCGAAGATCGCCTGGACCCCGGCATCGCGGAGGAAGTCATAGTCCTGAGCGGGGATCACGCCGCCGGCGATGACCTTGATGTCGGCGCGGCCGGCGTCGCGGAGGTGGCCGATCAGTTCGGGGATCAGCGTCTTGTGCCCGGCGGCGAGGCTGGAGGCGCCGACCACGTCCACATCGCTTTCGAGCGCGAGGACGGCCGCTTCCTGCGGGGTCTGGAACAGCGGGCCGGGGACGACCTCGAAGCCGAGATCGCCGAACATGCTGCTGACCAGATTGGCCCCGCGGTCGTGGCCGTCCTGTCCCATCTTGGCGACGAGCATGCGCGGCTTGCGGCCAAGCCGGCGTTCGGTCGCGGCGACGCCCGCGAGCAGGTTATCCCACCGCGCGTCCTCGGCATAGGCACCGCCGTAAATCCCCTTTACCGGCGTCGGCACCGTGGCGTAGCGGCCGAACCCGGCCTCCATCGCCGACGAGATTTCGCCGAGCGTCGCGCGGGCGCGGGCGCACTCGACCGCGAGTTCGAGCAGGTTCGCGCTACCCGCCGCGCCGTCCTTGAGCGCCGTGAGCGCCGCCTGGCACGCCGCCTCGTCGCGGCCCGCCTTGACCTTTTTGATCCGCGCGATCTGCGCCTCGCGCACCGCGACGTTATCGACGTCGAGAATGTCGATCGGGTCCTCGTCGGCCTTGCGGTATTTGTTGACGCCGACGATCACGTCCTCGCCGCGATCGACGCGAGCGGCGCGTGCTGCGCTGGCTTCCTCGATCATCGCCTTGGGCCAGCCCGCGGCGACCGCCTTGGCCATGCCGCCCTCGCGCTCGACGCGCTCGATGATCTCCCACGCGCCGTCGACGAGTTGCTGCGTGAGCGCCTCGACATAATAACTGCCGCCGAGCGGATCGACGACCTTGGTCATCCCGGTCTCTTCCTGGATGACGATCTGGGTATTGCGCGCGATCCGGGCGGAGAAATCGGTCGGCAGCGCGATCGCTTCGTCGAGCGCATTGGTGTGGAGGCTTTGCGTCCCGCCCAGCATCGCCGCCATCGCCTCTATCGTCGTGCGCATGACGTTGTTGTACGGGTCCTGCTCGGTCAGCGAGACGCCTGACGTCTGGCAGTGCGTGCGCAACATCTTGCTGCGCTCATCCTTCGCGCCGAGTTGCGTCATCACGCGATGCCACAGGACGCGCGCCGCGCGCAGCTTCGCGACTTCCATGAAGAAGTTCATGCCGATCGCGAAGAAGAAGCTCAGCCGCCCGGCGAATTTGTCGATGTCGAGCCCGCTCGCGACGCCGTATTTCACATATTCCATGCCGTCGGCGATGGTGAAGGCGAGTTCCTGAAGCTGCGTCGCCCCCGCTTCCTGCATGTGATAGCCGCTGATCGAGATGCTATTGAACTTCGGCATCTCGCGCGACGTGTAACCGAAAATGTCCGAGATGATCCGCATGCTCGGTTCGGGCGGGTAGATGTAGGTGTTGCGGACCATGAACTCCTTGAGGATGTCGTTCTGGATGGTTCCGTCGAGCTGCGCGCGCGGCACGCCCTGTTCCTCGCCCGCGACGATGAAGAAGGCGAGGATAGGGATCACCGCGCCGTTCATCGTCATCGACACGCTCATCTGATCGAGCGGGATGCCGTCGAACAGGATCTTCATGTCGTCGATCGTGTCGATCGCGACCCCGGCCTTGCCGACATCGCCGGTGACGCGTGGATGGTCGCTGTCATAGCCGCGGTGCGTCGCGAGATCGAACGCCACTGACAGGCCCTTCTGCCCCGCCGCCAGGTTGCGGCGGTAGAAGGCGTTCGATTCCTCGGCGGTCGAGAAGCCGGCATATTGCCGGATCGTCCACGGACGGCCCGCATACATCGACGCGCGCACCCCGCGGGTGAACGGCGCGAAGCCCGGCAGGCCCGGATCGGTCGTCACATCCTCGGCCGTATAGAGCGGCTTGACCTCGATCCCTTCCGGCGTGTGCCACGTCAGGTCGGCGCCCTTCACCTCTTTCGCGGCAAGCGTCCGCCAGTCGTCGATCGTCGGTTTTTCGGTCATTCAGGCGCCCTTGAACTCGGCCTTGCGTTTCTGGAGGAAGGCCATGCCGCCCTCCATCGAATCCGCCGTCCCGCGCGCGGCGCGCTGGTTTTCGGCCTCGCGCAGCATCGCACCCTCATAGTCATCGGCAAGGCTCGCGTGGAGCTGGCGGCGCATCAGGCCCAGCGCCACGGTCGGCCCCGCCGCGAGCCGCTCGGCCAGGGCGAAGGCTTCGGCATCGAGCGCGTCGTCGCCGACGACCTTGTGGATCATCCCCCAGTCGAGCGCCTTCGCCGCCGGTACCCGCTCGCCGAGCATCATCATCTCGGTCGCGCGCGGACGGCCGATCAGCCGCGTCAGCATCCAGCTCGCGCCGCCGTCGGGGACCAGCCCGATATTGACGAACGCCTGGAGGAAATAGGCGGTCTCGCTCGCGACGCAGAAATCGGCGGCGAGCGCCAGGCTGCACCCGATCCCCGCCGCTGGCCCGCGCACCGCGGTGACCACCGGCACGCTCAAATCGGCGATCGCGGTCAGCGTCGGGTTATAGCTTCCGGTCAGCGCCTCGTAGGTCACCTGCCCCGGATCGAGTCCCTGCGTCGCGGCCGTCAGCGCCCCGCCGCCGACATCGGCGCCCGAGCAGAATGCCCGCCCCGCCCCTGCGATCAGCACCGCGCGCGCGCCGTCCAGGTTGGCCAGCGCCTGCGCGATCTCCACGAACATCGCGGGCGGCGCGGCGTTGAGCCGATCGGGGCGGTTGAGCGTGACCACCAGCACGTCGCCGCGCCGTTCGGTCAGGATGTGCTCGTAGGCCATCTTATCCTCTCAATGATCGCCCTTCGGCGTCTCCATGAACTCGGTCAGCACGCCGCCCATGTCCTTCGGGTGGACGAAAAAGATCAGCGTGCCGTGCGCGCCGATCCGCGGTTCGCCGAGCACCTTCGCGCCCTTCGCCTCGAACCACGCTTTGGCTTCGTGAATGTCGGGCACTTCGTAGCAGACATGATGTTGCCCGCCCGCCGGGTTCTTCGCGATGAACGCGGCGATCGGCGAGCTGGCGTCATAAGGCTCGATCAGCTCGACCTGCGTGTTGGGCGTATCGACGAAGCACACTTTCACGCCCTGCGCCGGCAGGTCGAACGGCTCACCGATCGCCGTCGCCCCCATCACGTCGCGATAGAACACGATCGAGTCGGCGATCGACGGTGTCGCTACCCCGACGTGATTGAGGCGGCCGAGCTTCATTTCTTCTTTGGTTCGATCCGCACCGGCGGCGTGCCGAGCGTGTAGCCGCAGGCCGCAAGCACCTTCGTCACCGGCTCGGCCGAGGGCGGGCCGGCGAAGCTCGCAGTGACCGGGTCGCCGGTCGCGGTCGTCGTCGCGAGCTTGATCACCTTGCCCTTCGCGAGCGCGGTGGTGATCGTCGTCACCGCCATGTCCTCACGGATATACGCGCCCTTCTCGACGAACTCCCAATTCGCGCCCATCGGCGTGCCGCCGTCGATCGTCAGCGTGACCGGGCGATCCGGCGGGCCGCCGAGCGGCGACTTGCTGAAGAACTGCACCGACACGACTTGCTGCGCACCCGAATCGCACCGCACCACCAATCGCCCGTTGCCATCGTCTGACGGCGTGCCCGCGACGGTCGAGGTCATGGTCGGGTCGGTCTTGGGCCGCAAAGTCACTGTCCACGGCGCGGGCGGCGGCGTGGCGGGAGCCGGCGTGGTTGCCTGGAGAAACAGCGAGAGAATGGAGATCATGACTGGCCTTTCCGACTGGGGAACGGGCGTTCTAGCGGGTTAGTGCGGCGGCGCAAATCCGATGGGCGATCCCTCACAGCGGGATGTTGTCATGCTTCTTCCAGGGATTCTCGAGCTGCTTGTTGCGCAGTTTCCGAAGCCCCAGCGCGACCCGCCGCCTGGTCGAGTGCGGCTGGATAACCTCGTCGATGAACCCCTTCGACGCGGCGACGAACGGGTTGGCGAAGCGCGCTTCATATTCGGCGGTGCGCTCGGCGATTTCCTCCGGCGTACGCCCGCGGAAGATGATCTCGACCGCGCCCTTCGCACCCATCACCGCGATCTCGGCGGTCGGCCAGGCGTAGTTGAGGTCGCCACGCAAATGCTTCGACGCCATGACGTCATAGGCACCGCCATAGGCCTTGCGCGTGATGACGGTGATCTTGGGCACGGTCGCCTCCGCATAGGCGAACAGCAGTTTCGCACCGTGCTTGATGATCCCGTTATGCTCCTGGCTCGTGCCGGGCAGGAATCCGGGGACATCGACGAAGGTGATGATCGGGATCTCGAACGCGTCGCAGAAGCGGACGAAGCGCGCGGCCTTCTTCGAGCTATTGATGTCCAGCACGCCCGCCAGCACCATCGGCTGGTTGGCGACGATGCCGACGGTCCGGCCCTCGATCCGGCCGAACCCGACGATGATGTTGCCGGCGTGCTTGGGCTGGACCTCGAAGAAATCGCCCTCGTCCACCGTCTTCCGGATCAGCTCGTGCATGTCGTAGGGTTGGTTGGCGCTCGCCGGGATCAGCGTATCGAGGCTGTCCTCGATCCGGTCCCACGGGTCGGCGGTCGGGCGCTCAGGCACGGCCTCGCGGTTCGAGGCGGGCAGGAAATCGACGAAGTCGCGCGCCGCAAGCAACGCCTCGATGTCGTCGTCGAACGCATTGTCGGCGACCGATGTCTTGGTGGTGTGCGTGACCGCGCCGCCCAAAGCCTCCTGCGTCACCACTTCGTTCGTGACCGTCTTCACCACGTCGGGGCCGGTGACGAACATGTACGAGCTATCCTTCACCATGAAGATGAAGTCGGTCATCGCCGGCGAATAGACCGCGCCGCCCGCGCATGGCCCCATGATGAGGCTGATCTGCGGCACCACACCCGACGCGAGCACGTTACGCTGGAACACTTCTGCATAGCCGCCGAGCGACGCCACACCCTCCTGGATGCGCGCGCCGCCGGAATCGTTGAGGCCGATCACCGGCGCGCCGATCTTCAGCGCCAGGTCCATGATCTTGCAGATCTTCTGCGCGTGCCGTTCCGACAGCGATCCGCCGAACACGGTGAAGTCCTGGCTGAACACGCAGACCAGCCGGCCGTTGATCGTGCCGGTCCCGGTCACCACGCCGTCGCCGGGGATGATCGTGTCCTGCATCCCGAAATCGACGCAATTATGCTCGACGAACATGTCGAGTTCCTCGAACGACCCTTCATCGAGCAGCACGTCCAGCCGCTCGCGCGCGGTCAGCTTGCCCTTGGCGTGCTGTGCGGCGATGCGTTTCTCGCCACCGCCCAGCCGTGCCGCGGCGCGCTTCTTTTCGAGTTCGGCGATGGTCGAGGACATGGCGGCTCCTGATGCGGATCGGGTCTCTTTCCTCTAGCAGCGCGCCACCGCAACTGTAATGTTGCAAACTTGTGCAACGTTAGTTTGCAAACTACACTCGCCGGATGAGCCAGGGACGCCGCATCTTCGCCGGACATCGCCTGCGCGCGCTGCGCCAGCGGCTGGGACTCAGCCAGCGCGCGCTCGCGGATCAGCTGGCGGTGTCGGTCAGTTATCTGTCGCAGATCGAGAATGGCGACCGGCCCATCACCCCGCTGGTGATGGTCGCGCTGGCTCGCGCCTTTCCCGCCGAGGGCGAAGCCATCGCCGCGGCTGACGAATCGATGCTGCTGGTCGATGCGATCGAGGCCTCGACCGACCCCAGCGTGCCCGATGCGCGGATCGACGAGGCGACGCTACGCCGCGGCGCCCAGCAACAGCCGCAACTGGCGCGCCGCATGATCGCGCTCCACGCCGCATTCCGCCGCTCGCAGGAACAGCTCCGCGCATTCGACGACCGGTTCGAAGCAGGCGCGGCGGAAGTCGCGCGGTTTCCATGGGAAGAAGTGCGCGACTGGTTCCACGCCGAGCGCAACTATATCGACCCGCTCGACCGCGCGGCGGAAGCGATCGCCGAGGAACTGGGCAACACGCCGAACGCGCTAGAGACGCGGTTGGCCGAGCGGTTCGGGATCACGGTGCGCGCCGACCGCGAGCTCGACGGACCGTTGCGTGCCTATGACCCGGACGCACGCGTGCTGCGGCTCGACCCGGCGCTTCCGGCCGCGAGCCGCTCCTTCGCGCTGGCGCACCAGCTTGGCCGGCTCGAGTTCGCCGAGCTTATCCACGACATCGCGAGCGACGGTCTGCCGTCCGATGCCGGACGCGCCTTGCTTGCCGCCGGTTTGGCCAATTACGCCGCGGGCGCGCTGATCATGCCCTATGCCCGGTTCCGCGCCACCGCCCGCGCGCTCCGCCACGACATCGACCGGCTCAGCCGCCGATTCGGCGCAAGCTTCGAGCAGACGTGCCACCGCCTCTCCACGCTACAGCGCCCCGGCGCAACCGGTATCCCGTTCTTCTTCTGCCGCGTCGACATGGCGGGCAACATCACCAAGCGACATTCCGCGACGCGTTTTCAGTTCGCGCGATTCGGCGGCGCGTGCCCGTTATGGGGCGTGCACGAGGCCGTCGCGATCCCCGATCGCATCGCCGTCCAGCTCGCCGAAACGCCCGACGGCACGCGCTACGTCGCGATCGCCAAGGGGCTGGTGAAGCCCTCGGGCAGCTTCACCCGCAGCCCCCGCCGCTACGCCGTGACACTCGGCTGCGAGGAAGCGCATGCCGCCGATTTCGTCTATGCCGATGGCCTCCACGCCGACGATCCGGCAACGCTGATCGGCGTATCGTGCCGCATCTGTCCCCGCGCCGACTGCGACCAGCGCGCCTTTCCGCCAGCCGCCAGCGAAATCCATATCGATCCCGACGCACGCGACCCGGTGCCTTATTCGTTCCGCTGAGATCGACAGCCGGGGTTCATCTACCTGAACGAACCTAGCTGACCTGCGACCAACGACGACATATTCGCGGCGCCCACGACACAGATCGGCGACAGGTCATACCCAGATTGCTCCTCGACCGGACGTATCGGTCGCCAAAAGGAGTTTGGACCATGAAGAAGCTGACTGTTCTACTGGCGGGCCTGGGCATGGCCGCCGCCACCCTCCCCTCGGTCGCCAGCGCGGCGCCGTGGAACAACATCTCGCAGCGCCAGGTCACGCTGAACGCGCGGATCGATCAGGGATTGCGCACCGGCGCGTTGACTCGCCCCGAGGCCATGCGGCTCAAGAGCCAGCTTCGCGATGTGGTCGGCCTCGAATATCGCTATGCCCGGTCGGGCGGCCGGATCGACGGCCGCGAGCGCGCCGACCTCGAGCGCCGCTACAATGCGATCAGCGCCCAGGTGCGGTTCGAGAAGCACGATCGCCAGCATCGCTGGTAAGCAGGGAGGGGCCGGGCAACCGGCCCCTTCCATTCACCGCAAGGGTTTGCCGGAGTCCTTCCAGCGATCGAGAACTTGGGAGTCGCCCGGCAGATTGTCCGCCTTCGCGACGCTGACGTCCTGATATTTGGGCTGGATGACCGACAATTCGGTTTTCACGGCCGGCGCGGCGCCAGGGATCAATGGCGTCGTGCCGGCCGCGAAACTGGTCGGGGGAGTAAGCGGCGCAAGCGGATCGATCTTGCGATACGGCCCCGGCATCGGCTCGCCGCCGCGATACCGCGCGTTGCTGAACGCCGCCGGCGTGCCCCAATAGCCTTTCCAGCGATGGAAGAAGTGTGCGCCGATCGCGTCGGTCATCACCAGGCTGCGGTTCCACGCCGGGGTCACGGCATAGGTGTGATAGTGCGTCGCGAGCCCCACCGCGCCCATGACGTAACCGTTGAGCGCCGCCGCCGCGATCCGCGTCGCGCGCGCCATCGCGGCGGCCGATCGCGGCCGCGCCATCGACCCGTCGCAGGCATAGCTGAACTGGCACCCGGTCGCGCGTTCGGACCCCTGATAGATCACCCCGCACACCGTCGCGGGAAAAGCCGGACTGCGCACGCGGTTGAGGATCACCTGCGCGACGGCGCGCTGACCGTCGTCGCTCTCCGACGCCGCTTCGTAATAGATCGCGGTCGCCAGGCAGTCGAGCGCGCGTCCGCGGTCGATCGCGCTCGCGCCGGCCATCGAGAAGGGCTGCGCCGGCTTCACCGTGCCGTCGAGATCGGGGGTCAGCACCACGTTGGCCGGGATCGCGAGCTTGCTGATGTCGATCGTGCCGGTCGTGCCGACCGTGGGCGCGGCTCCTTCATCAGCGACGTAGAGCGCGGCGGCGCCGGGGAAATGATCCTCGCTCTCGTACCCGATCGGCGGGAGCGACGGGGCGGCCTTGGGGGCAGGTGGCGCGTAATAAGCGACCACCGCGGCCTTGGCTGACACCGCGAGCACAGGCACGCCGATCAGCAACGCGAACAGCGCCGCGCGGCTCCGCCGAATCGTCGATATGCGCCAATTGGTCATCGGGGCCCCAGCCGGGTCGATCCCGGCGCAGGAGCGCCTAGCGCAGAAAGCTTACCAGATCGCGGGCGATTTTGGGCGTGTCCCGCGGCGAAACGATTGATGGTTAACGCAAGATTTGCGGATCGCGAAGGTGACTGGCCCGCCAGCGAAGTGAATTCGCTGGCGTCGGACGGTCGGCGCTGCCAACCGCCGGCCGGCCTGATCGCTGTCAGCGATTAGCGCACGCTAATCGCGTCGCGGCTCAGGCCTTCTCCAGCGTGCATTGCAGCGGATGCTGGTTCTGCCGTGCGAAATCCATCACTTGGCTGACCTTGGTCTCCGCGACTTCGTAGGTGAATACGCCGCACACGCCGACGCCCTTCTGGTGGACGTGGAACATCACCCGCGTCGCTTCCTCCACCGACATGCGGAAGAATTGCTGGAGACACAGAACGACGAATTCCATCGGCGTGTAGTCGTCGTTGAGCATCAGCACGCGATACGGCGTCGGCTGCTTGGTCTTGCTGCGGGTCCGCGTCGCGATCCCGACGCCGGTGCCCTCGTCGTCGGAACGATCGGGCGGCAGGGCCATATGGGTGTTAGGAAAATCGCGCATCTCGAACGCGGAAATATGGCATTGGCCCCCTCAAGGGCAAGGGGTGGCGGATGCATTAACCCCGCTTTTGGTCGTGTTGGACGATCGCGCTAGAATGTTCCCTTCACTGACAAGGCGATGATCGGGCCGATCAACTGGTTGTGCTGCTCGCGGAACGACAGCGGCGAGATGGTGCGGTAACCGGTGTAGACGAAGCGATCCAGGCGGTGACGCGCGTTGAGCAGGTTTAGCACCGTAAGCCGCACCGTCATCCCGGCCAGGTCCTTGCGCTCGATAAAACTGCTCAGCCACCACGGGCCTTCCCAGCTGCGCTGCACCTGGGTCGGGTAATAGGATTTGTTGAAATGGTCGTAGGACGCCTCCGCCCCCCAGGCGAAGCGGCTGCGCGGCACATCCTGGCGGAACGCAAAGTCCAGCCACACATCGTGGTTGCCGCTGATCGACCGCTCGACACCGGTCAGCGGGTCGGCCACGCGCGTGCGTTCGATCCCCATCGTCGCGTCGAGCTTCGCGCCGCGCCAACCCAGCGGATCGAATTGCAGCGTGCTGGTGCTGACGATGCCATAGCGTGTCGCGCGCGGCAGGTTGCCGACGCCCTCGTCGCTGGTCCCGATCGGAACGATGTCGATGATGTCGGTGATACGATGAGCATAACCGCGCAGCCGCGTCTTGCCCCACTTGCCGAGTTCACGCCCTACTTCGCCTTCCAGTTCCCAGCTTTGGGGCGGCACCAGTTCGGGGTTGCCGGCATTCTGACGATCCTGGCTGAGGTTCGGTTGCGACAGGAAATCGTAGAAGCTGATCTGGCCGACCCGTCGGCTTAGCTTCAGGGTCGCATCCCAGCCTGGCGACGGCCGCCAGCCGAGCGAAATGCTGCCCTTGGGCCGGAAGAACTTGCGCGGTGCCAGGTTGCCGTCGACGCGCGCCAGCGTGCTCTGTTCTGCTCCGAGCACGACCTGCAGGTCGAGCTTGGTATTGAGCGGCCGGCTGAACGTCGCGGTGCCCTCGTATCGGGTTTCCTCGACCTTGCCCGATCCGCCGGGGAACGGCACCGGCTCGAAGCTGCCGGTCGGCGACAGATTGGCTAGCGACCCGCGCTGATCGAGCGAATTATAGGCGCGCTCGAACGCCAGTTGCCAGGCGTTCCTGCCGGTCTTCCACGAATATTCGGCGCGGCCGACCGTCTCGCCGATATACGAGTTGCGACCGTAAAGGATGCCGGTATCGGGCGCGCCGCTGTCGAAGGTCGTGACCTGCTTTTGATAAAGCGGCTCGTGATCGAAATGCCGCACGCCGATCAGCTTGAGCCGCCCCGGCCCGAGTCGGAAGTCATAGTCGCCGCTGATGTCGTAGTAGAAACCCTTGAGCGTGTTGCGGATCACCCGGTCGCGATTGTCGCCGTCGGTGCGCACACGGCGATCGCCGTTATATGTCGGGTTCCAATAGGGCGTGGCGGACAGTGTCAGATTGCCCTTGGAAGAGCCCGGTCCGCGGAATGCCAGCTTGGCCCTGACCGTCACAAGGTCCGATTCGCTGTGATAGATCTGGTAGCGCCGCTCGATCAGCGCGCCAGTCGCGTCGGTGATCAGCACCGGCCCGCCGAACCCGCCGCGCCCGGTGTCGTCCACCACCGACAGTGTATAATCGAGCCAGTCGAGCTTGCCCGAATAGCTGATCGACCCGCTAATCGGCCGCGCTCGCGCGAAGTGGGGGCGGAAATCGGGGGTCCATTCGAACTGGCCCTTGCCGCCGCCAGCCTTGACGATGACGTTGGCGACCTGGCCGACCAGCCCGGCGATGCCCAGGCTGGAGGCGTCGACCAGTTCGATCCGTTCGACATTGACGGCAGGAACGTTGCGCAGTTCGGCGACGGCACCGCCCGATTTGTTGGCGACGCGTTCGCCGTTGATCAGTACATTCTCCGACGCCTGGCCGAGGCCGCGATCATCCGTGTCGACGCTCTTGATCGTGAAGCCCGGCAGCTGGGTGAGCATGTCGTACGCGGTCTGCGGCGCGAAGCGGGCGAAGTCGGCGGGCAAATAGATCCGCTTCGCGGTGGCATCCGATACCGGCCGGGGCGCCGGCGCGACCGCGGGGCCGGAGGACGGCGCGGATTGAGCACGGGCAAGGTCGGGCAGGACCAATGCGACGCCGGCGAGCAAAGCCGCCCGCAAGCGAAAGACAAACTGACGCGACATTGACCACACCCTCCCGCACACGCCATCGCATGCAATGACTACATTTGTAGTCAACGGAGAGCTTCAGTCAAGCTGTCTTATTTCTATAGCACACAAAATGTGGGCGGCAACGGCTATCGGCCTGACCGCTTCGACAAGAAAAAAGGCGACCGCCGGATGTCCGGCGACCGCCTTTGTTTTCCTGCCTGATCGGCGAAGGTTTCGCTTACGCGGCGACCTTCAGCTTCTCGGCGGCAACCGCGACGCGGTTCGAGATCGGCTTGGCGACGTCGCCGGCCAGCTTGATCATCGCTTCGGTGTTCTTCGACGTCTCGGCGACCATCGAATCGAACTGGCCCTTCACGAAGTCGGTGTGGAGCTTGAAGAAGTCGGTCGGCGACTTGGCACCGGCGAAGCTCTTCAGCGCGGCGGTGGTGCCTTCGAACTGCTTGCGGGCATATTCGGCATAGCCCTGGCCCAACGTCTCGAAGCCCTTGGCCGCGATCTTGCCCGATTCGACGAGCGCTTCGACGTTGCCCTTGCTGAACTCGTTCAGCTCTTCGAACGCCTTCTGGCCCTTGGCCGCGGCGTCCTTCGCCTTGGCGGTCATGTCGGCGAAATAGGCCTGGCCCTTCTCGGCCACGTCCTTGATGGTGTCGGTCATCTTGGTCACTTCCTTCTTGATGGCCGGCGCGGCTTCGGCGACGGCAGAGGGTACGGTTTCGGTAACTGCGGTAACAATCTTCTCGGCGGCGGCTTCGACGACCGGCCAGACCGGCTGCTCTACGGCAGGCGTTTCGGCGACGACGGCGGGCGCGGCCTCGACCGGATCGGCCTTGACCAGTTCCGCCTTGAGCGGCGCCGGTGCGGCCGGCTTGGCGACGGCCGGTTTCTTCGCCGCGGGCTTGCGCGCCGCAGGTTTGGAAACGGGGGTCTTGCTGGCCATCACTGCACTCCGCAACGTCATTGCTGCAGTGCACAAATAGGATGGTTGCTGCAATAGTCAAGCAGATTTTGTGCAGTGCAACATAAGCTGCACGGAACCGTCACCGCGCCTTAACGTAGCGTCCCGGAGCGTCTTCGATCGCGGCGAGCTTGCCCTCGCCCGGCACGCGCGCGCCCTTGGCCTCGACCTGCTTGGCACCGAACCCGCGGATCCATTCGATCCAGTCGGGCCACCAGCTTCCCTTATGCTCGGTCGCGCTCGCGACGAAATCGGCCAACGACTTGGCTGCGGAATCTCCGGTCCAATATTGGTATTTGCCGGCACTCGGCGGGTTCACGACGCCCGCGATATGCCCGGACCCCGCTAGTACGAACTTGATCGGCCCGGCGAAGTGGTGCGTGATCTTCCACACGCTTTCGACCGGCGCGATATGATCTTCGCGTCCGGCCTGAATGTAGGCGGGCGTTTCCACCTTCGACAGGTCGATCCCCACGCCGAGCGCTTCGATCGCGCCGGGCTGCGACAATTTGTTGTCGCGATACAGATCGATCAGATACGCCTTGTGCCACTTGGCAGGCAGGTTGGTGACGTCGCCGTTCCAATGCAGCAGGTCGAACGACGGATGCTTGTCGCCCATCAGGTAATGGTTGACCACCGGCGACCAGATCAGGTCGCGCCCTCGCAGCATGTTGAACGTCGCGGCTAGATAGCGCCCGTCGAGATACCCCTCGCCCGACAAGGTCTCGATCAGTTGCAGATAGGAATCGTCGATGAAGTTGAGCAGTTCGCCGGCTTCGGAAAAATCGACCTGCGCGGTGAAGAAGGTCGCGCTCTTGACCTTCTTCGCGGCGCCCTTCGCCGCCAGCACCGCGAGCGTCGCGGCGAGCGTGGTGCCCGCCACGCAATAGCCGATCGCATGGACCGACTTGACGTCGAGCGCGTCGCGGATCGTGTCGATCGCGTCGATCTGCGCCGCGATATAATCGTCCCAGATCACGTCCTTCATCGACGCGTCGGCCGACTTCCAGCTGACCATGAACACGCTCAGCCCCTGGTCGACCGCCCAGCGGATGAAGCTTTTCTCGGGGCTGAGATCGAGGATGTAGAAGCGGTTGATCCACGGCGGGAAGATGACGAGGGGCGTCGCAGCGACGTGATCGGTCGTCGGGCTGTACTGGATAAGCTGATAGAGCGGCGTTTCGTGGACGACCTTGCCGGGCGTCGCCGCGATGTTGACGCCGAGTTCGAACGCCTCGCTGTCAGTGTGCGTCAACTGCCCGCGCTGGAAATCGCGCAGCATCTTCGCGAACCCTTCGGCGAGACTCGCACCGTTGGTGTCAAGCGCCTTGTTGAGCGCCCTGGGATTGGTGAAGGGCGAATTGGCCGGGCTCATCGCCTCGACCAGCGTCCGCATCGCGAAGCGGGCGCGCTCCCGCGCGGCATCGTCGAGACCCGGCGCATCCTCGACCGACTTCATCATCGCCTCGGCCATCACCGAATAGCCCTGACGCATCAGGTCGAACAGCGGATGCTCCCACTCCGGACCCGAAAAACGCCGATCCTTCGGATCGACCGCGTTGCGCCCGACGGCAGCCACCGGCGCCAGCACCTGCCCCCAGGCGTCGAGCAGTGCCCGGACGCCGGCAGCGGGCGTAACAGAATCGGTCTGCGGCGCGGAATCCTCGTCCATGTCGCCGGTCTAGTTTATCCGGGCAGCGTTTGCACGCCGCGGGAAACCCGCGCACGATTATTTTACATCGGACGGTTTGGACTTTCGCCAACGAGCGTTGCGGTGCAGAAGCGCGGGCATGTCCGACGATTTCTACCGCATCAAGCGGCTGCCGCCCTACATCATCGCCGAAGTCAACGGCATGCGGGCAGCGGCGCGTGCGGCGGGCGAGGACATTATCGACCTCGGCATGGGCAACCCCGATCTGCCGCCGCCGCCGCATGTCATCGAGAAGCTGGTCGAGGTCGCGCAGAAACCGAACGCGCACGGCTATTCGCAGTCGAAGGGTATTCCCGGCCTGCGCCGCGCCCAGGCGAACTATTACGGTCGCCGGTTCGGCGTCGAGGTCGATCCCGAGACCGAAGTCGTCGTGACGATGGGGTCGAAGGAGGGGCTCGCCAGCCTTGCGACGGCTATCACCGCGCCGGGCGACGTCGTGCTCGCGCCCAATCCGAGCTACCCGATCCACACGTTCGGCTTCATCATCGCCGGCGCGACGATCCGCGCGGTGCCGACCACGCCCGACGAGCATTATTTCGAGGCGCTCGAGCGCGCGATCGCCTTCACCGTGCCGCGCCCATCGGTGCTGGTGGTCAACTATCCGTCCAACCCAACGGCCGAAACGGTCGATCTTGCTTTCTACGAACGCCTCGTCGCCTGGGCGCGCGAGAACAAGGTGTGGATCATTTCCGACCTCGCCTATTCGGAGCTTTATTACGACGGCAACCCGACCGTCTCGATCCTGCAGGTCGAGGGCGCAAAGGACGTGGCGGTCGAATTCACCAGCCTGTCCAAGACCTATTCGATGGCCGGCTGGCGGATCGGGTTCGCGGTCGGCAACAAGCAGTTGATCGCCGCGATGACGCGCGTGAAGTCGTATCTCGACTACGGCGCCTTCACCCCGATCCAGGCCGCCGCGTGCGCCGCGCTCAACGGCCCGCAGGACATTGTCGAGAAGAACCGCCAACTCTATCACAAGCGCCGCGACGTTTTGGTCGAAAGCTTCGGCCGCGCGGGTTGGGACATTCCGGCCCCGCGCGCGAGCATGTTCGCCTGGGCCCCGCTGCCCCCCGCGCTCGCGCACCTAGGCAGCCTTGAGTTCTCCAAACAATTGCTGACTCACGCTCAGGTCGCGGTTGCGCCAGGGGTGGGCTATGGCGAGAATGGAGAAGGCTTCGTGCGCATCGCGTTGGTCGAGAACGAACAGCGGCTGCGCCAGGCGGCGCGCAACGTGAAGCGCTATCTCCAATCGATGGGGGTCAATACTCCCGGCGCATCGGCGGGCTGAGCCGACGTTTCGCGTGATCGCTGACAATCAGAACATCGTGTTCCGGCGCAGGCCGGAACGCTGGCGACCATCGCATCGCCAGAAGACCAGCGCTCCGGCCTACACCGGAGCACTGTAAGAGTGATCGACTGGCATTATTCGCTGGCCGGCGTGCTGGTCGGGCTTGTCGTCGGCCTGACCGGCGTCGGCGGCGGATCGCTGATGACTCCGCTGCTCGTGCTGGTGTTCGGCGTCGCGCCGACCACCGCGGTCGGCACGGACCTGCTCTATGCCTCGGCGACCAAGGCGGTCGGCACGACAGTCCACGGCTGGCGCGGCACGGTCAGCTGGAAAGTGGTAGCGCGGCTGGCGATGGGCAGCGTGCCGGCGACGATCGTCACGCTGCTGGCGCTCGGCGCATCGAACAAGGCGCATACCGGCCACGCGATTTCGGTCATTCTGGGCATCGTCCTGATCCTGTCGGCCATGGCCGCGCTGTTTCGCGCACGCATCGTCGCGTTCGTGGCGCCGCGCGTCGACACGGTCGGCCACGAGCATCCGGTCATCCTCACCGTGCTGCTCGGCGCGGTGCTCGGCGCGATGGTGTCGCTGACGTCGGTCGGGGCGGGGGCGCTGGGGATGACCGCGCTGTTGATCCTCTATCCCGAGTTGCCGGTGAACAAGCTGGTCGGATCGGACATCGCACATGCCGTGCCGCTGACGCTGCTGGCGGGGACCGGGCACTGGCTGCTCGGTTCGGTCGACGGGGCACTGCTGGTCTCGCTGCTGTGCGGATCGATCCCCGGCATCATCGTCGGCAGCTTGATTTCGTCGCGCGTGTCGGACCGCTTCCTCAGTCCGATCCTGGCGACGGTATTGCTGCTCGTCGGCGTCAAATTGCTGTTCTGATGGTGCGCCCGCAATGACGAGAGACGGCTTCGCCTTTTCGACCGCCTTCAAGGTCCGCTACGCCGAGATCGACGGACAGAAGGTCGTGTTCAACTCGCGCTACCTTGAGTATGTCGATGTCGCGGCGACCGAGTTCTGGGAATGGACCGGGATCGCCGACGCGCTCGGACCCGTCTGGACCGAAACCGAATTCCACGTTCGCCGCGCCGAACTCGACTATCTCAAGCCGTTCGTGTGGGGCGACACGATCCGCGTCTGGGTGCGGATCGACCGCGTCGGCTCGACCAGCATGACGCAGCGCTACGAGATGGTGAACGAAGCGACCGGCGAGCTGCATTGTGCCGTCGATATGGTGATCGTGAACGTCCATCTGCCGACCGGCAAGCCAGCGCCGATCGATGACGCAGTGCGGCAATTTATCGCGAATTTGCCCGGTTAGTTTATTCCGCCGCCTGCTGCAGCGGCTCGTTATCGCCGACTACATCTTCCGGCAGCGCCCAGTGCAGGTCGCCCTTGCTGAGCGGTCGGCCGTCGTGCGACAGCACCTGAACCGGCTGGACTCGCCGCATGTCGCGGGCGTCGACCAACACCGGAGTGGCCGGAACGCCGGTCTCCCAGCGTTCGCCCCATTGGCGCAGCGCGACCATCACCGGCAACAGCGCGAACCCCTTGTCGGTCAGGCTGTACTGGATCTTGCGGCGGTCATCGGCAAGCGCCTCGCGCGTCAGAATCCCGTGTTCCACAAGGCGCGCCAGGCGGTTGGCCAGGATATTGCGCGCTATCCCGAGCTCGGACTGGAACTCCTCGAAATGGTGCAGGCCGTTGAACGCCGCGCGCAGAATCATGAACGACCAACGCTCACCCATCGCCTCCAAAGCGGCCGGCAGGCTGCACTCGACCAGATCGCGCAGCGGTTCTCTCAGTCCGCCCATCCCCATCAGAATTCCTCTCTGCCTGCCGTAGCGTAACCCAATTCATCGGTCATGAAAATGCCATGTCAGTTTTCAGTTGCAACTCGCTACCTATTGCACTAGGTAGTGATTCGCAACCTATTGTGCGTTGCAAGGACGAAGGAGGAAAACATGTCCCGCATTCTCGGTTTCATCGGCGCCGTCGCCGTCACCACGGCTTTCGGTTCGACCGTCGCGCTCGCGCAGCCCCAGGGTTCCGGCTATTACGCCGCCACCCCTGCCGAGGCGCCGGCCAAGACCAGCATCATCACCCGCGACACGATGTGGAAGTTCCGCGACGGCGCGTTCACCGCGTCGAAGGCGCCGGAGCGTGACATGGTGTTGTGCCAGCTCGTCGCGCAGCGCGTCGGCAAGCTGACGTCGTTCACCGCGGGTGGTCAGGCACTCGACGCCGACAGCCTGGCGAAGTGCAACGCCAAGGCGGCCAACTAAGCCATCCCCTCACCGGTTGCTCGCGCTCGCGTGCGAGCAGCCGGATTTTTTCTACGCCGGCCCGCTTCCCGGATTGGGGAGCGGGCCGGCGTCGTTATGAAAAACGTCAGCATTTGTATTGCAAAGCAACACGACACGACGCCATCTAGGCAATAATGCTGCGCCAATACGAACTGGTCGACCGGGTCCTGGGCTATGACCCGCAAGCTGACGAAGCTTTGCTCAACCGCGCCTATGTCTTTTCGCTGCAGGCGCACGGATCGCAGAAGCGCGCATCGGGCGATCCTTATTTCAGCCACCCGATCGAGGTCGCCGGCATCCTGACCGACCTTCACCTCGACGACGAGACGATTGCCACGGCAATTCTGCACGACACGATCGAGGACACGGTCGCCACCCCCGACCAGATCCAGAAACTGTTCGGCGACAACGTCGCGCGGATGGTCGACGGCGTCACCAAGCTGTCCAAGATCGAGGCGCAGACCGAGAGCGAGCGCGCCGCGGAAAATCTCCGCAAGTTCCTGCTCGCCATGTCCGACGACATCCGCGTGCTGCTGGTCAAGCTGGCCGACCGGCTGCACAACATGCGCACGCTCCACCACATCGCCAATCCCGACAAGCGCAAGCGGATCGCGCGCGAGACGATGGACATCTACGCCCCGCTCGCCGAGCGGATCGGCATGTACGAGTTCATGAAGGAGATGCAGAGCCTCGCCTTCGAACAACTCGAGCCGGAGGCCTATGCGTCGATCACGCGGCGGCTCAACCAGCTCAAGCAAGGCGGCGGGGATCGCATCGCCAAGATCGGGTCGGGGCTCAAGCTGCTCCTCTCCCGCGCGGGGGTCGACGCCGAGATTACGGGCCGCGAGAAGCACCCCTACAGCATCTGGAAAAAGATGCAGGAACGCCACATCAGCTTCGAACAGCTTTCCGACATCATGGCGTTCCGCGTGACCGTGCCGACGGAGGAGGATTGCTACCGCGCGCTCGGCATCATCCACCGCCGCTGGCCGATGGTCCCCGGACGGTTCAAGGACTATATCTCGACGCCGAAGCGCAACGGCTACCGCTCGCTCCACACCAGCGTGATGCACGCCGGCGACACCCGCGTCGAAATCCAGATCCGCACCGAGGAAATGCACGCCGAGGCCGAATACGGCCTGGCCGCGCACTGGGCCTACAAATCGGGTAAGGTGCGCGCCGACACCCAGCATAGCTGGATCGCCGATCTGGTCGAAATCCTGGAGACCGCCGACAGTCCCGAGGAGCTGCTCGAACACACGCGGATGGCGATGTATCAGGATCGCATCTTCGCGTTCACGCCGAAGGGCGAATTGCATCAATTGCCCAAGGGCGCGACACCGATCGACTTCGCTTATGCCGTCCATACCGATCTCGGCGACCAGGCGGTCGGGGCAAAGATCAACGGCCGGCATGTTCCCTTGCGCACCGTCATCGAGAATGGCGACCAAGTGCAGATTCTGCGGTCGAAGGCACAGGCGCCGCAGCCCAACTGGCTCAACTTCGCGATCACGGGGAAAGCGCGCGCCGCGATCCGCCGCAAGCTGCGGCTGACCGAGCGCAAGGAGACGCTGGCGCTGGGGCGCAAGCTGTACGACGAGATCGTCCAGCGCCTGCCCGCGCCGCTGTCAGTCGACGCGGTCAAGACCGCGCTCAAGAAACTAAAGCTGGCCGACGAGGATGCGCTGCTCGATGCGGTCGCGCGACGGCGCATAACCGACGCGGAGCTGATGGAAGCGTTGATGCCCGGATCGGCGGGTACGGACGCTGGCCGGGCGCTACCGCAGCAATCGGCGGTATCGATCAGCGGGCTCGCCCCCGGTGTCGCTTACAAGCTCGACAAATGCTGCCACCCGGTCCCCGGCGACCGCATCGTCGGCCTGCGCCGGCCGGACGAGGAGATCGCGGTCCACCGTATCGACTGCCCGGTGCTCGCCAAGTCGGACGATGCCGACTGGGTCGATCTCGCCTGGGGCGACAAGGCCGAGGGGGGCCTCGCCCAGATCGAAGTCACGCTGAAGAACGAACCCGGCGCGCTCGGCACGGTGTCGACCATCATCGGTCAGCATCGCGCGAACATCGTCAGCATCCGGTTCGACACGAGCGACACCGGCTTCCACACCAACTTGATCGACCTGGAGGTGCGCGACGTCGCGCACCTCGAAAAGCTGATGTCCGCCCTGCGCGCCGCCGACGCTGTGAGTGCGGTAATGCGGCCTTAAATCCTCCCCGGGACGGGGAGGATCATTACCCCCCGATCGTCGCGCACTTCGCGAGCAGCCACGTGCGCTCGTCGGCCGTCAAATGCGGTCCCAGCACGTCCAGCACGCGGCCATGATAGGCGTCGAGCCACGCACGCTCGGCTTGGCTCAGCATCGCCGGTTCGATCAGACGGCGCTCGATCGGGGCAAAGGTCAGGGTTTCGAACCCCAGCATCGTCTGCTCTGCGCCGGGGACGTCGCGGTGTTCGACCAGCACGAGATTCTCGATGCGGATGCCGTATTCGCCCGCTTTGTAATAGCCCGGCTCGTCCGAGATGATCATGCCCGCGCGCAGCGGCTCGGCGGGGCCGCCGCCGGGATAATTGGGCTTGGCGATCCGCTGCGGCCCCTCATGCACCGCGAGATAGCTGCCGACACCGTGCCCGGTGCCGTGCGCGAAATCGAGACCCGCGTTCCAAAGTGGCCGGCGCGCGAAGCTGTCGAGCTGGCCGCCGTTCGTCCCTTCCGGGAAGACCGCGGTTGCGAGCGCGATATGCCCTTGCAGCACGCGGGTGAAGCGGTCGCGCATCTCGGCGGTCGGTTCGCCGACCGGGATGACTCGCGTCACGTCGGTGGTGCCATCGGCATACTGCCCGCCCGAATCGACCAGGTAGAGCTGCCCTGGCTCGATCGGCAGGCTCGATTCCTCGGTCACGCGGTAATGCGGGATCGCGCCATGCGGGCCGGTGGCGGAAATCGTGTCGAAGCTCAGATCCTTGAGCAGTCCGGTTGCCTCGCGCAGTTCCTGCAGCTTGGCGGCGGCGGTCAGTTCGGTTTCGGTGCCGCCCGGGAACGTCTCCTCGCACCATTTGAGGAAACGCGTCAGCGCGACCCCGTCGCGCACGCTCGCCGCACGATGGCCCGCGGCTTCGGCCGGATTCTTGATCGCCTTCGCCAGCACCACCGGATCGCGCAACGCCAACACCGTCGCGCCGCCCCGTTGCAGCCCGTCGAAGATCGCCGCCACCGCGCGTTCGGGATCGGCGGCGACGCGCTTGCCGGCATAGCGGCCGAGCGCGGGCGCGAAGTCCGTGCGATCATGAATGCGCACGGCATTGCCGAGATGCGCAGCGACGTCCTCGCTCATCTTTTCCGGCGCGACGAACAGGTCGAGCGTGCCGTCTGCATTGGCGATCGCATAAGCCAGCGCGACGGGCGTGCGCTCGACGTCGGCGCCGCGCACGTTGAGCGCCCAGGCGATCGAATCGAGCGCCGACAGTACCACCGCATCGGCCTTGTTGTCGGTCAACCAGTCGGCGATCTCGGCGCGCTTCTGCGCAGAGGATTTGCCGGCAAGGTCGTCCGGCTGCACCACCAGCCGCGCATCCGACGGCGCGGGGCGATCGGGCCAGATCGCATCGACGGGGTTGGTGTCGACCGCCACCAACGCCGCGCCCTTCGCGGCCAGCGCCTTCTCCGCCGCCTTTACCCAATCCGACGTGTGCAGCCACGGGTCGTAGCCGATCCGCCCGCCCTGTGGCGTGTGGCCAGCCAGCCAGTCCGCGACGCTGGTCGCCGGCACCTCGACGAATTGCCAGTCGCCGCCATCGACCTGCTCGCGGACTTGCAGCGTGTAGCGCCCGTCGGTGAACATCGCCGCTTCCGCAGGCAGCACCACCGCCGTTCCCGCCGACCCCTGGAACCCGGTCAGCCATGCCAGCCGCTGGGCATAGGCGCCGACATATTCGGACATGTGTTCGTCGGTCAGCGGCACGACGAACCCGTCGAGCCGGTCACGCTTGAGTTGCTCGCGCAAGGCGGCGAGGCGGTCGGCATAAGTGGACATGCCGCACCATTGCCAGAAACCCGGCGCAGGGGACAAGAGTCAGCGCGCGGCGCTGCCCAGGCTGGCGAATGCCGACAATGCCGCTCCCGCCGCCAGCCCGGCGCCCGCGAGCGCCGCGACATGAAACGCGTCGATCAGCGCGGGTCCGCTCGCCGCGATCACCGCGCCGCACGATGCGGTCGCGATCAGCCCTCCGGTCCGCGCGATCGCGCTGTTGAAGCCGGAGGCGGTGCCGGTATGCTCGTCATCGACCGAGGACAGCACTGCGGTGGTCAGCGGCGCGACCGCCGCCGCCATCCCGAGCGCGATCGCCAGCATGCCGGGTAATACGTGCGTCCAGTAATCGGCTCGCTCGCCGACCAGCAGCATCAGCGCGAACCCGGCGGCGACGATGCTCGGCCCGATCGTCAGCGGCCAGCGCGGCCCGATCCGCCCGGTCAGCCCGCCCATCAGCCGCGAGCCTAGCCCGACCGCGAACGAGAAAGGCAGCAGGGCTAGCCCTGCCTGGAGTGGCGAATAGCCTCCCCCGGTAATCAGAACATAAGGTAACAGCAGGATCAGGCCGCCAAGCGCACCGTACAGCAGGAACGTGTAGGCGGTCAGCCCGACGAACGCGCGCGTTCCGAACAGGGCCAGCGGCATCATCGCGCGGTCGCGGCGGCGATGCTCGACGAGCACAAACAATGCGAGCGTCACGATTCCAAGGCCAAGCGCGACCCACGCCTGCTCGGTCATCACGCGCTTGCTCGACCATAAAGTCAGCGCCCAGGTCAGCGCGCCGAGCGCGACCGTCGCCAGCCCCGCGCCCGCCCAATCGAGCGGCTGCTTGCCATCGCCGCTCTCTTCGACACCCTTGAGCGCCAGCCCGATCGCCAGCGCCGCGACCGGCAGGTTGATGTAAAAGATCGAGCGCCATCCGACGGCCTCGACGAGCCAGCCGCCGAGCGGCGGACCGAACGCGCTGGCGATCGCGCCGACCGCTGCCCAGGTGCCGACCGCGCGCCCCTTTTCCTCGCCCGAAAAAGCGTAGCTCAGGATCGACAGGCTGTTGGGCATCAGCATCGCCGCACCGATCCCCTGGACGACACGTGCCGCCAGCAACAGCTCGAGCCCCGGCGCCAGCGCGCAAGCAAGCGACGCCGCTGCGAACAGCGCAATGCCGCCTATCAGCATCCGCCGCCGCCCGAAATGATCCCCGGCCGCCCCGCCAAGGAGCAGCAACGCCGACAGCGGCAGCAGATAGGCGTTGATCGTCCATTGCAGGTCCGCCGCGCTCGCCTGCAGATCGCGCCCGATCGCGGGCAGCGCAACATTGACCACCGACCCGTCGATGAACGCGAGGCTCGACGCCAGGATCGTCGCCAGCAGGGTCAGGCGCGGGTGGTGCGGGCCGGGCATGGCTTTCTCTACCGCCATTCCCGCGAAAGCGGGAACCCATCTCCAACGATTTCGCCCAGCAGCGCGTCTGAGAGATGGGTCCCCGCTTTCGCGGGGATGACGAGGTGGCTAGAGAGCCGTGGATGACCGACCCCACGCCTCCCGTCGCCGCGACCCGTCCGCATGAATTCACCACGCATGGCGTGACGATCAGCGACCCCTGGGCGTGGCTCAAAGACCCCAACTACCCGACCGTCACCGACAAGGACGTGCTGGCGTATCTCGAGGAAGAGAACGCCTATTTCGAGGCCGTGATGGCGCCGCACAAGCCGCTGACCGACCGGCTGTACGAAGAGATGAAGGGGCGCATCAAGGAGGACGATTCGAGCGTCCCGCAGAAGGACGGCGATTGGCTCTACTGGACCGCGTTCGAGACCGGCGGGCAATATCGCAAATGGTGGCGCAAGCCCGTTTCGGGCGGCGACGACCAGTTGATCCTCGACGAACCGTCGCTGGCCGAGGGCAAGGAATATTTCCGGCTCGGCGCGTTTTCGGTGTCGAACGACGGCAAGCTCCTTGCGTACGCGATCGACGACAACGGGTCGGAGCGCTTCACGATCCGGGTCAAGGACCTCGCGACCGGGGAGCATCTGCCCGACACGATCCCCGGCATGCTGTCGGAGATCGTGTGGACCGCCGACGACAGCGCTTTCCTCTATGGCCTCGCCAACGAGCAATGGCGCACCGACAATGCGCGGCTGCACCGGCTCGGCACCGATCCGAAGGAAGATGTCGAACTCTATCACGAGGCCGACGAGGGCTTCCGCGTCGGCGTGTCGGAGACGAGTGACCGCCAGTGGATCGTCATCGCCAGCGGCGACCATACGACGAGCGAAGTCTATCTGCTGCCCGCCAACGATCCGACCGCCGAGCCGCTGCTCATCGCGCCGCGCAAGCCGGGCCGCGAGTATGATGTAGAGACGCATGGCGACACGCTTTACATCCATACCAACGACACCGATCCGATGTGGCGGCTGGTCACCGCGCCGATCACGGATCCTGGCAACTGGTCCGAACTGATCCCGCCATCGCCCCATTTCTACATGACCGGCATCGAATGCTATCGCGACTATTTCGTGGTCGAGGGGCGCGAGGACGGCTTGGACCAGATCGCGATCCATCGCTACGATCCCAGCGTCGCGCCCCAGCGGATTGTGTTCCCGGAGGCGAGCTATGCCGCGGGTCTGGGCGACAATCCCGAATACGACATGCCGGTGCTGCGGCTAGGCTACGAATCGATGGTCACGCCGGGGACGGTGTACGACTATGAGGTCGCTACAGCCAAGATGACGGTGCTCAAGGTGCAGGAAATTCCCTCGGGCTACGACGCCGGGGAATACGCGACCGAGCGGCTGAAGATCAAAGCGCGCGATGGGACCGAGGTGCCGGTGTCGATCGTCTACCCGAAGGACTTCCCGCGCGACGGCAGCCGACCGCTCTTCCTCTACGCTTATGGCGCCTACGGTTACGCCATCCCGCCCGGCTTCTCGACCGGCCGCTTGTCGCTGCTCGATCGCGGCTTCGCTTATGCCATCGCGCACATTCGCGGCGGCGACGATCTTGGCCAGCAATGGTATCACGACGGCAAGCTCGAAAAGCGCACCAACACGTTCAACGATTTCGTCGATGTGGCGAAGGGTCTTGTGGCGGACGGCTGGACCAGCGAAGGCAAGATCGCGATCGCGGGGCGTTCGGCGGGCGGTGAACTGATGGGCGCAGTGGTCAATTCCGACCCCGCACTGTGGGGCGCGGTGATCGCCGACGTGCCATTCGTCGACGTGCTCAACACGATGCTCGACGAGAGCCTGCCGCTGACGCCGGGCGAATGGCCCGAATGGGGTAACCCGATCGAGGACAAGGCGGCCTTCGACCTCATCCGCTCCTATTCGCCCTACGACAACGTCAAGCCGCAGGCCTATCCGCCCTTGTTCATTTCGGGCGGCCTGAACGATCCCCGCGTGACCTATTGGGAACCGGCGAAATGGGCCGCGAAGCTCCGGGCGACCAAGACTGATGATAATATCCTGCTGCTGAAGACCAATATTGGAGCGGGGCATGGCGGCAAGTCGGGGCGGTTCGACAGCTTGTACGAAGCGGCCGAGGAACACGCCTTCGTACTGTGGCAACTCGGCGTGGAAGCGTAATTGCTGTTCCGCGTGCTGATCGAAGGGTCTGGCATCTTGACCGCAAAAGGCGCCGTCGGATTCTTCGCGACCATGACGGTGAACCAGCCCGAACAGCCGGGCGCAGAGATGTTCGCGTTGCGCGTGATCCGCGAGGAATGGCGCCACGGCTTCAGCGCCAACCTGTCCTCGACCAAGCCGCATCTGAAGATCGTCGATTGCTGGCGGCCGAGCTTTCGCGAGCGGCTGCGCAAGGTACCCGACACGCGGAGCTTCTACGAGGCGGGGTCGCGCGGGCAAGTCGCCGCGCGCGCCGCCAGCCTGAGCCGCGCGCCCACGTCCGCGACGATCTGGACCATCGCCGAGGTCGCCGAAGCCGAATGACCTTTTCCTATCCCATCACCGCGACGGAAGCCGACATCGACGAGCTCGGCCATGTCAACAATGCGGTGTGGGTGCGGTGGATTCAGGACATTGCCGTCGCACACTGGAACGCGATCGCGACGCCGGAGCAGCGCGCGGCGATGATCTGGGTCGTGACGCGGCACGAGATCGACTATCGCGGCAACGTCGCAGCGGGCGAGACGGTCACCGCCGAAACCTGGGTGAGCGACCCGCCGCAGGGCGCGCGGTTCGACCGGCATGTGAAATTCACCGGCAGCGATGGCAAGGTAAAGGTGCAAGCGGTGACGACCTGGGCCCTGATCGACCGCGCGACGGGGCGGTTGATGCGCGTGCGGCCGGAACTGGCCGCGCCGTTCATGGCCTAAGCTTCGCCTTCCCGCTTCACTTCCGCGATCGCCGTGCGGCTCTGCCGCGCCCATGTCTCGCGGCCGGTCAGGAACGCCTTCCACCCCAGGATCGCGCCCCAGTGGCGGAACAACTGGAAGCTGAACGGCTCGAGCACCGCGGCGGCCAGCGCCGGACCGAAACTCAGCCCCTTCACTTGCCCGGTCCAGCGTGAATAGAGTTTCAGCGAGGCGAGGTGGAATGTCAGGTCGATCACGATCTTGACGAGCATGATGATCAGGATCGGCAGCACGATCTGGAACTTGCCGCTGACCAGCACGGCGATCAGGATGGCGAATGCAGCCAGGCCGAACACCGGCTGCATCGTGTCGGCCGCCTTCACCGGCAGCATCGCGGTGCCGAGCTTCCCGAAATGCCGGTTGGCGACCATGTCGCGGTTCCAGTGCTGCGTCTGGAGGAACCCGCCGAACCAGCGCCGCCGCTGACGCAGGAAGGCGGGGAGCGTCGCAGGCGCATCGGTCGATGCCAGTGCGCCGCCGACCACGCGCACCTGCCAGTCGCGCCCGGTATCGTGCGCATGGCGATGCAGGCGGTGGATCAACTCGTAATCTTCGACCAGGCAATCGGGGTCGAACCCGCCGACCTCGATCACCGCGCGGGTCCGAAACGCCGCGAACGCGCCCGACACGAGCAGCAGGCCATTGAGACGCTCCCACGCATAGCGCGACAGGAAGTTGCGGACATATTCGTATGTCTGGAACCATTCGAACAGCCGCCCAGACAGGCTCGGTCCGCACATCGGCCGGATCACGCCGGTCGCGGCGACCAGTTCGGGCTCGGCAGCGAAGGCGGCACGCATCGCGGCGATGGCGCCGGGTTCGAGCAACGTGTCGGCATCGACGGTTATGACGATGTCTTCGGAGACATGCAGGATTGCGGCGTTGAGCGCGCGCGCCTTGCCACCATGGGTGAGCCGCAGCCAACGCAGGCTCGGCAAGTCGCGGGCGGGCGCGCCGATCTCGCCGACCGCCGGCTCGACAAGGCCATAGCGCGCCAGCGTCACCGCGGTCGCATCGTCCGATCCGTCATCGGCGATCAGAATCAGGTCAGGCGCGCCCTCCTGCGCCGCAAGCCGGTTGATCGTCACATCGAGCACCGCCGCTTCGTTCCGCGCGGCGACGATCACCGCGAGGGTCGGCGCGGCGCCTTCGATCGCGGGCACCTTCGCGCCGTGCCGCAAGGGCCAGATTTGAACGGCGGTAAAGATCAGCAACGCTGTATCGTAGAGGATGTACGCGACCCCGACCGACCAGACGAGAACGCCCTGGCGCAGGAACGCCTGCACCACCAACGCGACGAACGCCGCATAGACCAGGACGCTGACCGCCAGGCTCGGCCAGCCGATACGGCGCGGATTCAGCCGGGGCGATTGTGTCGCGAAGGTCTGGGCGAGCGCATCGGCCGCCGTAAGCTGAAGCATTCAGGACACCTGGGGGAGCAGCGAAGAGCTACTAGCGTTCGTTTTCTGACCGCACTAGCCTGAACGGCGGATGACGAAGGAGTGATCGTGGAACTGCAACGCTACACAAAAGTCGCCATCTGGCTGCACTGGCTGATCGCGGTGGGGCTGATCGTGAATGTCGCGCTGGCGTGGATCTGGCCGCTCGGCGATGCGCACCCCGCGATCGGCGACTATGTCCGCCCGATGATCAACAGCCACAAATCGATCGGCATCACGATCCTGGGACTCGGCGTGCTGCGCCTGCTGTGGCGGATCGGACATAAGCCGCCCCCTTATCCCGCGACCTACAAGCCCTGGGAGACCACTCTGTCGCACGTGGTGCATTGGGGGCTGTATTTCGTGATCCTGGCGATGCCCATCACGGGCTGGGTGATGGATTCGGCGTGGGACAAGGCGGCCCACAATCCGAACCTTTATTTCGGCACGTTCGAATGGCCCAGGCTGGGCTTCATCATGAACATGCCGCCCGCGACCAGGGAGTGGGTTCATTCGACCTTCGGCGAAGCGCACGAACTGATCGCGAAACTGGTCTATCTGCTGGTCGCGCTGCACCTCGCCGGGGCGATCAAGCATCAAGTCGAGGGCCACCGAGGATTGCGGCGCATGGGGATCGGACGCTGACATTGGCGGCAAGCCACGGGAAGCATGCCAGAGGCGGCGCGCCTAGGTCGCTGATCACAGCGATAAAGGACCCCGCCATGACCTATGCGTGCACGACCTATCCTTCGCCTGTCGGCCAGCTCAAGCTGGTCGCGAGCGAGGCCGGACTCGCCGCGATCCTGTGGGAGAACGACCGGGAGGATCGAGTGAAGCTGGGCACGATGACCGAGCAGCCCGGCCATCCAGTATTGGCCGAGACGATGCATCAGCTCGATCAATATTTCGCGAGCGAGCGCACCCGGTTCGACTTGCCGCTCGATTTCCGCGGCACCGATTTCCAGAAAAGCGTGTGGGCGGCACTGTTGACGATCCCCTCGGGCGAAACGCGCAGCTATGCGGAGATCGCGGCGCAGATCGGGCGTCCGACCGCTACCCGCGCCGTGGGCGCGGCGAACGGCCGGAACCCGATCTCGATCGTCGCCCCCTGCCATCGCGTGATCGGCAGCGACGGATCGCTGACGGGATTTGCCGGTGGGTTGGAAGGAAAGAAATTTCTGCTCGCACTGGAGCAACAGGCAAACTGACCATCACGCGCTCCGGCGCAGGTCGGAGCGTTGGCGACACCGGCATGGCCCCGCCAGCACTCCGGCCTGCGCCGGAGTACGATTGTTTCTAGTCGATCGTCGCCTGGTCCGACAGGTCGTCGCCCGACGCGGCGCCGGTCGCCCCGCGATAAACGCGCACGCCGCGCCCGCCGCCGACGCGGATGATCTTGGCGCTCGACGTGGGAGCGGGGCTGGCCTTGGCTACCGCGGCGGTGCTCGTGCCCGACGCCAGCGCCACGCTTTTTGGAGCCGACGCCACGGCGCCGCGATAGATCTGCACCGATCCGACGATCTCGACACCGGCGTACGTCATCTCACCGCCACCGCCGCCACCGGTACGCCCAGTTACGGCCGGCTCGACCCCCGAATAGGGCTGGCGGAACGCGAGAGCCGATTCCATGCCGCCGCGCCAGCGGTAGAAGATGTGTGCGCCGACCGTCGCGACCTTGTCCATGCTCGTCGCCCACCATGGTGAGACGTAATTCGCGTGATAGAAGGTCGCCGACCCGACCGGGCCATAGACCGCACCGGCGAGCGCCGCCGACGCTACTGCCCGGGCACGGACCCAGCCCGCCGCGGTCGGCGTGCGGTTGAGCGAACCATCGCAGGTGAAGGTGAACTGGCACCCGGTCGATCGCGTCGACCCCTGATAGACGACGCCGCATACGCTCGACGGAAACGCGCGGTCACGGACGCGGTTGAGCACGACTTGGGCGACGGCACGCTGGCCATCGTCCGATTGGTTGCCCGCCTCGTAATACACCGCTTGCGTCAGGCAATCGAGCGCGCGCGAGGCATCGTCGGGGCTTTGCGTGCCCGCCGGCGCATTGAACGCCGGAGCCGCATCCAGCGTCGGCTGGTCACCCGCGACGCCATCGGGAATAGACAGGTCGGTGGGCACGTTGAGGTCGAGCTTTTCGAGCATGACCTTCGGCGCCAGCTTGGGGATCGCCAACGTCGCGGTCGACCCGTCGTCGCCCTGCGCACATGCCGATGCCGCCAGCGCGGCCATCAGGCCGAGCGCTACACGCGCCGCCAGGAAGATCCCGCCCCGTTTCACGCCCCGTGCGGTAACGGCGCAGGGTTAACATTTACCTCTCTGCGCTATCCCGAATTCCGCAGAGCCGTCGCGATGGCGTTGATCGACAGCAGGATACCCTCCGCCACGCGCGGGTCCTCCTCACCCGCGCGGTGGCGCTTGAGCAGTTCGATCTGGAGGAAGTTGAGCGGCTCGATATAGGGCAGGCGCAGCCGGATCGACGTATCGAGCGCGGGGTGCTTTTGCAGCAGCCGCGACTGGCCGGTGGCGTCGAGCAGTCCCGCCTTCGCCTGTTCCCACCCGTCGCGGATGCGCGGGAAGATTGCATCGGCCAGCGCGCGATCCTCGACCAGCGCGGCATAGCGTTCGGCGATGCCCATGTCGGACTTGGCGATGACCTGCTCCATATTGGCGAGCGTCGCGGCGAAGAGCGGCCAGCCCTCCGCCATTTCGCGGAGCAACCCCTTGTCGGCGAACGCGGCCAGCGCCTGGCCGACGCCGTACCAGCCGGGCAGCATCACGCGCGCCTGAGCCCAGCTGAACACCCAGGGGATCGCGCGCAAATCCTCGATCGCGTCCGATTTCTTGCGGCTCGCCGGGCGGCTGCCGATCTTCAGGTTGGCGATCTCCGCGATCGGGGTTATCTGGCGGAAGAAGGTGCGGAAACCATCGGTCTCATAGACCAGCCCGCGATAGGCCTTGAACGCGCTCGCGGAGAGTTCGTCCATCGCCGCACCGAAGCGCGTGCGATCGGCATCGGACAGCGCGGGCGGCTCCAGGCTGGCGAGCAACGTCGCCGCCGCGATCGCCTCCAGATTGGTGGTTGCGGCTTCGCGGGTGCCGTATTTGGCGGCGATCACCTCGCCCTGTTCGGTGATGCGAATGCGGCCCTGCACCGTCCCCGGCGGCTGCGCACGGATCGCGGCGAAGGCGGAGCCGCCGCCGCGCCCGACCGCCCCGCCGCGCCCGTGGAACAATTGCATCCCCACCCCGGCCTTCGCGAAGACCGGCGCCAGCGCTTCCGACGCCCGGCTCAACTGCCAGGTCGACGTTAGGTAGCCGCCGTCCTTGTTCGAATCCGAATAGCCGATCATCACCTCCTGAACGCCGCGCGCGGTCGCGATGGCGGCGACTTCGGGCAGCGCGAACCAATCGGTCATGATCTGGGGCGCGGCTTCCAAGTCGCTGACCGTTTCGAAAAGCGGCACCGCCATGATCGCGGCGGTCGGCGTTTCGCCGGGGACATAGAGCCCCACTTCCTTCAGGAGCAGGTGAACCTCGAGCAAGTCGCTGACCGACATCGCCATCGACACGATATACTGGCGGATGCACCCCGGGCCGTATTTGGCGTGCGCGTCGGCGGCGGCACGCAGGATTGCGATTTCGCTCGCTGTTTCGTCCGAATAGCTCGCGAAGGGACTGACCAGCGGCCGCGCATTGGCGAGTTCGCGGCGGAGCAGCGCGACCCTTGCGCCTTCGTCGAGCGCCGCATAGTCGGACTCCACGCCCGCCACCTTTAGCATCTCGGCGACGACGCTTTCGTGCACCGCGCTGTTCTGCCGCAGGTCGAGCGTCGCGAGGTGAAACCCGAACGTGTCGACCGCGCGGATCAAGCGCCCGAGCGCACCGCCCGTGGCGAGCGGCCCGTCGCCCTCCTCCGCCAGCGCATGCGCGATCGTCACCAGGTCGCGGCGCAGCGCCTGCGGGCTCGAACAGGGTTCGCCCTTTAGCGATCCCGGTCGCGGCGCGGGCTTCCCGGTCAACGCAAGGTGGGTCGCGGCGAGGCGGGCGTAGATACCCGACAACGCGCGACGATACGGCTCGTCGTCGCGGCTCGGCGCGGTATCACCGCTACGCGCTGCAAGCGCGAGCAGGTCGTCACCCACCGCGACATGTTCGGTCGAAATCGACAGTTCGGCGCCGAGACCGTGCACCGCGTCGAGATAATAACCCAGCACCGCCTCACACGAACGCGCAAGCGCCGTGGTCAGCGATTCCGCGACGACATTTGGATTGCCGTCGCGGTCGCCGCCGATCCAGCTTCCCGGCCTGAGGAAGCTCGGTATGCGCTCACCCAAGGCACGGTCCCAGCGCTGGTAGAGCCCGGGCAACACCGGCAGGAATACGTCGCGCAGATACGACAGCGCCGTCTCCACCTCATCGGTGACGTAGAGCCGTTCCCGCCGCAGCACGCGGGTCTGCCACAGGAGCGCGATCTGCCGCGTGATCGCCTGTTCGACATCGTCGCCATCGGGCGTGGTCGTCACGCCGGTATCGCGCAGCGCCATCAGAGCGGCGATGCGGTTGCGATGGTCGATCATCGACTTGCGCCGCACCTCGGTGGGGTGCGCCGTCAGCACCGGCGCGATCAACGCATGGTCGAGCAGCGCCGTGACCTGATCCTTGCCGATCCCTTCCTCCGCCAGCCGATCGATCGCCGCGGCGACATCCGCCCCCGGTTCGGCGGCGACGCCCTGTCGATCCTCCGCCAGATTGGCGAGCATCGAGAACAACATGAACCCGCGCACGAAATCGAGCGTCTCGTCGAGGCTCAGCCGGTCGAGCCCGAGGTCGACGTCGCCGCTGACCCCGCGATGCCGATCGACCGAGGCCGACCGGATATATTCGGTGCGCCGGAACAATTCCTCGCCGCCATAGGCGCGGATCACGTCGCCGAGCAGCTTGCCCAGGAAACGAATGTCGGGATTGTTGGTGATCGCGGGGAGGTCGGCCATGGTTTCTTGCTGCACTGCAGCGCGCTCCGGGTCAATCATTGCGTGTCTCGATCATGCGACAGAATTTTGTTACGCATGGCCCCGCAGCGCCATTTCGGGTCGGCATGGTTAACGGCGCTGTTGACTCTTCGGCGCACAGCGCGCCTATTTCATGATGATCGCGGCAGAAATGCCGACAGATTCCATGAAAACATGGTCGCAAGGTATATGAACTTGAGGAGCGACCAGCATGTTTCGACGCATCATCCTCCTGTCGGCCGTCATGATCGGCCTGCACGCCACCGCCGCAACGGCGCAGAACCTTGTCGTCAACGGCAGTTTCGAAACCAATACGCTTTCGCCGGGTAATTATCGCGACATGCTGGTCGGCAGTCCCGATTTGCCCGGCTGGACGATCATCGGCCCGGCGGGCACGCACATCTCGCAGGTCGACCAGGCCTATGCCGGCAATCCCGGCTACAGCTTTCCCGCACAGGACGGGAAATTATGGGTCGATCTGGCGGGCTATTCGGACAATGCCCCCGACGGCGTCCAGCAAACTGTCGCGACGACGATCGGCGCAAGCTATGATTTCAGCTTCTGGCTGGGCAACGTGACGGGCGGCCAGTATTTCGGGACGCAGAGCCTGGTCAATGTCCTGCTCAACGGGTCGAGCTTTTCCTGCGTGAATACCGTCCAGACGCTGACGACGACATGGCAGCAATGCTCGCGATCGTTCGTGGCGACGAGCGCATTGACGACCTTCAGCATCTCCAACGGCGACCCGTCGTCCGACTATTCGAACGCCATCGACAACGTCGTGCTGCAATTGTCGGCGCGTCAGCCGGGCGGCGTGCCCGAACCGGCGACCTGGGCGACGATCATCATGGGGTTCGGCGTGATCGGCGGCGCTCTGCGGCGGCGTCAGCGGGATATGCCGGCGCTGGCCTAGGCTTCCAACTCCACGTCCCAATACAGCCAGTCCCGCCACGTATCGTGAAGGTAGTTGGGCGGGAAGCTTTTGCCGTGGTCCTGCAACTGCCAACTCGTCGGGCGGATCGGCTCGACGTGGAGGGGCATCTTCGCCTCACGCGGGGTGCGGCCGCCCTTGCGCAGATTGCAGGGCGCGCAGGCGGTCGCGACGTTCTCCCATGTCGTGCGGCCGCCATACGCGCGCGGGATGACGTGATCGAACGTCAGGTCCTTGTGCGTCCCGCAATATTGGCAGCAGAATTTGTCGCGCAGGAACAGGTTGAACCGGGTGAAGGCGGGAAACTGGCTGGGCCGGACATATTGCTTGAGCGCGATAACCGAGGGCAGTTTCAAGCTGGCGGTCGGGCTGCGCACTTCGCGTTCGTAGTGCGAAACGATGTCCACCCGATCCAAAAAGACCGCCTTGACGGCGGTCTGCCACGGCCAGACGGAAAGCGGATAATAACTGAGCGGGGTGTAATCCGCGTTCAGCACCAGGGCCGGGCAACTGTCCGGATGCCGCATCAGGTCGGGATGGAACACGCTAGATCCCCCTCTACTTCCTTATCGGCGCTGAACCCGATTAGGATGACGTGGTGATGACAGCACAGCGCGCGACTCGTGGTCAAGGGCCGGTTTGTTGATAATCTCGCGGTTCGCGCCGAGCCCTACCGGGGCGTTGCATCTGGGCCACGCCTGGTCGGCGGTGCAGGCGCATGATCGCGCCCGGGAGGCGGGTGGCCGGTTTCTGCTGCGGATCGAGGACATTGACGGCACACGCTCGCGCCCTGAACATGTGCAAGGCATCCTGGACGACCTGACGTGGCTCGGGCTGGCGTGGGACGGGCCGGTCGTGTTTCAGTCCGAACGCGTGCCGCTCTACGCCGATGCGCTGGACACGCTGCACGCCAGCGGCCGCACCTATCGCTGCTTCTGCACGCGTGCGGAGATCGAGGCCGACATCGCCGCGGCCGGCCACGCCCCGCACGCCGGCGACAAGCCGCCACCGCATCCTGCCAAGTGCCGCTATCGCAAGCCGCAGGACATCGCCAAGCGGCTGGCGCGGGGCGAGCCGTTCGCGTGGCGGCTCGACATGGAAAACGCCTTCGCGCCCTATTTCGGGATCGGCTGGGCGGACGAGATTGCCGGCATGCAAGTCGCGTGGCCCTTCGCCGCGGGCGACATTGTGCTTTGGCGGAAGGACGCGCCGGCCAGCTATCACTTGGCCGTCGTGGTGGATGACGCCGCGCAGGGCGTCACGCACATCGTGCGCGGGCGCGACCTGTTCGAAGCGACGCATGTCCATCGCCTGCTGCAGGCGATGCTCGGGCTGCCGACGCCAGTCTATCACCACCATCCATTGCTGGTCGGAACGGACGGCGAGCGCCTCGCGAAGCGTCACGGCGCGCCGACGCTCGCCGATCTCCGCACGGCCTATCCCGACGGTCGTGTCCTCGCCGACCAGTTGCGCAGCGGCGCGCTTCCCAAGGGCTATGCAAGCGCCTAAATACACAGCATGACCTTTCTCGCCATCCTGCTCCTCGCCGCGATGCTCGCGACGCTCGCCGCCCTCGTTTACGGCGTGGTGATGTTCCTGAAGAACTCGTCGGCCGAGGTCCACGGCGACGGCCCCAGCGAATATGCGCTCAAGTCGAACAAGGCGATGCAGTTCCGCATCTTCTTCCAGGCGGCCGCGATCCTGATCGTCGTGCTGATCCTGTTCGTCGCCGGGCAGCGTTAAGTCGATGCGCTCATGCGCATGGCGGGCGCTGCGACGTTAAAATGGTCAAACTCACCAAAATTTATACGAAGACCGGCGACGCTGGCACGACCGGGCTTGTCGACGGTTCGCGCGTGTCGAAGGCTGATCCGATCATCGCCGCGATCGGCGATGTCGACGAAGCCAACAGCGCGATCGGGATCGCGGCGACGCTGGCGGAAGAAGAAACCCATGCGGCGCTTGCCCGTATCCAGAACGATCTCTTCGATCTCGGCGCGGACATCGCGACGCCCGATGGGATCGAGGGCGCTTTACGCATCACGCCCGCCCAGGTCGCGCGGCTGGAGCATGAGATCGACGCGATGAACTCGGCGCTCGAACCGTTGACCAGCTTCATCCTTCCGGGCGGCGCGCCGATCGCGGCGCACCTCCATCTTGCCCGCGCAATCGTCCGGCGCGCGGAACGCAGCGCCGTCGCGGCGGATGCCGCCGCGCCGCTCAACCCCGACGCGCTGCGCTACATCAACCGCCTCAGTGACTGGCTGTTCGTCGCCGCGCGCGTGATGAACCAATCGGCGGGTGGCGACGTTCTATGGGTGCCCGGCGCATCCCGCTGATTCTTTTTCCGGGTTGATGATCTCGATCATTGCGGCGGCGTAATTTTGCGCCTACGGAGAACATAATGCGAACGCGGCTGGGCCTTTCACCGACGCCGGGAGCGCTGGCCGAGCGCCTGGCGGTCGTACGCGCGCTGAGCGTGGCGCTGGTCGCGCCGCTGTCCGACGCGGACGCGAGCGTGCAGTCGATGCCCGACGCGTCGCCCGCCAAATGGCACCTCGCGCACACGACATGGTTCTTCGAGACGTTCGTGCTGCGCGATTTCGTGCCCGGCTATGCGCTGCACGACGAACGCTTCCCGTTCCTGTTCAATTCCTATTACGAAGCAGAGGGGCGCCGCCATGCGCGCGACCGGCGCGGGATGATCACGCGGCCGGGGCTCGACGAAGTGCTGGCCTATCGGGCCTATGTCGATAGCGCGCTGGGCGATGCGTTGCCCGATTTGCCGGAAGCGGCCCGCGAACTCGTCCGGCTCGGCTGTCATCATGAGGAGCAGCACCAGGAGCTGCTGCTTACCGATCTGCTCCATCTGATGTCGGAAAATCCGGTCGAGCCCGCAGTCTGGCCCGGCGGACGCAAGGTACCGGTCGCGATGCCAGAGCCTATCCGCTGGATCGAGCGGGACGGCGGGTTGGTCGAGATCGGGCATGACAGTCCCAATTTCGCGTTCGATTGCGAGGGACCGCGACACCAGGCGCTGCTGACGCCCCACGCCATCGCGAACCGCACCGTGACTAACGGCGAATGGGCGGCGTTCATCGCCGATGGCGGCTATGCCGACCCACGCCACTGGCTGTCGGACGGCTGGGCCTGGGTAAGGGCGGAAGGGATCGACGCGCCGCTATATTGGGAAGAGCGCGACGAGGTCTGGACGCGGTTCGGGCTCGACGGCCGCCGCCCGATCGACCCCGCCGCGCCGGTCACGCATGTCAGTTTCTTCGAGGCGGACGCCTATGCGAGCTGGGCCGGCGCACGCCTACCGACCGAAATGGAATGGGAAGCCGCCGCGGCACGTCACGACCCCGATTCCGGCAACCAGCTCGACGCCGCCGGTCCGGTCGAACCACGCCCCTCGCCCGGTGGTCCTGCCTTCTTCGGCGACGTGTGGGAATGGACCGGCAGCGCGTACCGTCCCTATCCCGGCTTCAAGCCCGCCGAGGGTGCGGTCGGCGAATATAACGGCAAGTTCATGAGCGGACAGTTCGTGTTGCGCGGCGGGTCGTGCGCGACCCCGCGCGGCCATGCCCGCGCGAGCTACCGCAACTTTTTCTATCCTCATCAACGCTGGCAATTCACCGGCGTGCGGCTCGCGAAAGACATCTGATGCTCAAGCAGGAAATCGAGGACGGTACGCGCAGCTTTGCGGACCCTGCCTTTCGCGCCGATGTGATCGACGGGCTAACGCGCCGCCCGCGCGCGATTCCCGCGCGGTGGTTTTACGACCATCGCGGGTCGGAGCTGTTCGAGGCGATCACCGATTTGCCCGAATATTATCCGACGCGCACTGAAACCGCGCTGCTGCGGTCGGTCGCCGGCGAGGTCGCCGAGAAGGTCGGCGCGGGTCGTGCGGTGGTCGAGTTCGGGTCCGGCTCGTCGACCAAGACGCCGATCCTGCTCCAGGCGGTCGATCCCGCCGCTTATGTCCCGATCGACATTTCGGGCGACTTCCTGCGCGAATCGTCCAGGGCACTGGCCGAACGCTTTCCCGGCCTGCCGGTCTTCCCGGTTGAGGCCGATTTCCTCAAGCCGATTCCGTTCCCGCCGCAGGTCCGCGACTTGCCCAAGCTCGGCTTCTTCCCCGGCTCGACGATCGGCAACATGATCCCGCTGTCGTCGGCCGATCTGCTCCGCGCGATGCGGGCGTCGCTGGGGGAAGGCGCGATGCTGCTGATCGGGATGGACCGGATCAAGGATGTCGGCGTGCTCGAGGCCGCGTATGACGATGCGCAGGGCGTGACCGCGGCGTTCAACCTCAACCTGCTCGAACGGATCAACCGCGAGCTGGACGGCACGATCCCCATCGACGCGTTCCGCCATCGCGCGATCTGGAACGATGACCGCGCGCGGATCGAGATGCACCTGGAGGCGACGCGGGACGTGACCTTCACGGTCGAGGGCCGCCCCTTCTCGATCGCGGCAGGTGAGACGATCCACACCGAGAACAGCCACAAATACGGCCCGCGAGACGCCCGCATCCTGCTCCGCGCGGGCGGCTGGACCCCCATCGCCGAATGGACTGATCCCGCAGACCAGTTCGCCCTCTACCTCGCCGAAGCGCAGGCCCCGCGCCCCGCGCCCTAGCAGTCTGGGCCAAACCAGCTATTGGCTGCTCGCAAATCGAAGGAGCGAGCAATGCACACAGTCGGCGTGATCGGGGCGGGACAGATGGGCGCGGGGATCGCGCAAGTGACGGCGCAGGCCGGTTATCGCGTGCTGCTCGCCGATGTGAGCAAGGAGCGCGCCGATGCGGGCAAGTCCGGCATCGCCCGTCAGCTCGCCCGGGCGGTCGAAAAGGGCAAGCTCGACGCCGCTGCGGCGGATCAGGCGCTCGCCAAGATCGAGACGATCGACGGCCCTGCCGGCATGGCCAAGTGCGACCTGATCATCGAGGCCGCGACCGAGCGCGAGGAAATCAAGCGCGCGATCTTCGCCGAAGTCGGCAAGGTGATGACCACGTCCGCGATCCTGGCGTCGAACACCTCGTCTATTCCGATCACCCGCCTCGCCCAGGCCAGCCCCGATCCGGCGCGGTTCATCGGCGTGCATTTCTTCAATCCCGTCCCGGTGATGGGCCTGATCGAGATCATCGTGGGCTTGGCCACCAGCAACGCGACCGTCGCCGCGATCGAAGCCTATGCCGCTGCGCTGGGCAAACAGGTAGTGCGCGCCAACGACGCACCGGGCTTCATCGTCAACCGCGTGCTGATGCCGATGCTCAACGAAGCGTGCTTCGCGCTTGGCGAGGGCGTCGCGACGATCAAGGACATCGACCTCGCCTGCCAACTCGGGCTCAACCATCCGATGGGGCCGCTGACGCTCGCCGATTTCATCGGCCTCGACACGTGCCTGGAGATCACGCGCGTGCTGTTTGAAGGGACCGGCGACCCCAAATTCCGCCCAGCGCCGGTGCTGGTCAAATATGTCGAGGCCGGCTGGTTCGGCCGCAAGACGGGCCGCGGCTTCTATGACTATTCGGGCGCCGAGCCGGTCCCGACGCGGTGACGGCAGCATGACTATCTACGACGTTATCGGGTTGAGCGGCACGTTGGTAATGCTCGTCACTTACGGGTTGACCGTGCTCGGCAAGATCGATCCGCAGCGTGCGCCTGCGCTCGCCGGTAATTTCTTTGGCGCGGGCGCGGTGCTGATCAGCCTTTCCCACGACTTCAACCTGTCCGCTGCCGTGATCGAGAGCGCCTGGGCGCTGATCGCCGCGATCGGCCTGATTCGCCTAGCGCTGAAGCGCTAGGGAATCAGCATCCCCGCCAGCGCCGCCGACATCAGGTTGGCAAGACTCCCCGCCGCCAGCGCGCGCAAGCCCAGCTTCGCAATCATTGGCCGCTGGTTCGGCGCGAGGCTGCCGGTCGAGGCCATCTGGATCGCGATCGACGAGAAATTGGCGAACCCGCACAACGCGAACGTCACCACGGCGGTTGTGTGCGGCGAGAGGTTCTTCATCTGGCCGAGGTCGATGAACGCGACGAATTCGTTGAGCACGACCTTCGTCCCGAACAACTGGCCCGCCGCCCCGGTCTCCGCCCAAGGAACGTTGAGTAGGTACATAACCGGCGCGAAGATATAACCGAGGATCAGCTGGAAGCTCAGCTCGGGATAGCCGAACCAGCCGCCGATGCCGCCAAGGATACCGTTGGCCAGCGCCACCAGCGACACGAACGCCAGCACCATCGCCGCCACCGCGACCGCGATCTTGACGCCGGTCTGCGCGCCCGACGCCGCGGCCATGATGATGTTGGCGGCGCGCTCCTCCTCGGGATGGCCGTCCGCCAGCCGCACCGCTTCGTCCTCCTGCGCCAGCACCGCCGCATGATCCTCCAGCGGAAGTTCGTCCTCGCGCGAAGACGGGATGTCGTCGGGCATGATCAGCTTGGCCATCAGCAATCCGCCCGGCGCCGACATGAACGACGCGGCGAGCAGGTACGGCAAAGCGGTCGGCCCGAGCAGGAGCGCGTAGGCCGCGAGGATGGTCCCCGCCACACCCGCCATCCCGACCGACATCACCGCGAACAGTTGCGACGGCGTCAGCGCCGCCAGGTACGGCCTGATCACCAGCGGCGCTTCCGACTGACCGACGAAGATGTTGGCCGCCGCGCACAACGATTCGACCTTGCTGACGCCGATGACCTTCTCGATCGCGCCGCCGACCCAGCGCACGATCAACTGCATCAGCCCGATATGGTAGAGCACCGCGACTAGCGCCGCGAAGAAGATGATCACCGGCAACGCGCCCATCGCGAACGAATTGCCGAACTTGGGGTCGGTCGCGAGCGCACCGAAGATCAGGTTCGTGCCTTCGTGCGCGTAGCCGAGCAGCGCGGTCACGCCCTCGGCCATCTTGCTGATCACCATTTTACCGGCCGGCACATAGAGCACCAGCACCGCCATTAACGCCTGCAACGCGAACGCCGCCCCGACGACGCGCAGGCGGATCGCCTTGCGGTTGGACGACAGCAGCAGCGCAATCGACAGGATGACGACGATACCGGCCAGGCCGATCAGGATACGCATGAAATCTTGGCCCCCGGGCTTTCGTTCTTGATCATGGTTATGGCGGCAAAAAATCCGGCTGCCCAGCCCCGCCCGCGACGCTGATTGTAAGCTGAGGTTAATGTTCGGAGGATCAGCTTCTTGGATGCGGACGCCGCGCTTCCCCTGCGCGATCCACGCCCGCTTAGGGAGTGAAGCGATGAACCACACGGCCAAGATGATGGCGATGGCGACAACCGTGCTGATCGGCGGAGCGTCAGCCAGCCCGGCGCTTGCGGCGGACAATGCGATGAAGGTGTGCGGCGCGAAATATCAGGCGGCGAAGGCGGCCAAGACGATTCCCGCCGGCGAAACCTGGAACCAGTATCTTGCGCAATGCCGGAGCACGCTGCCCAAGCCAGCCGCCAAGCCGGGCCAGCCGACCGCCGCGCAATCCGCGATGTACGCCCGCGAACGCCAGTGCGGCGCGCAATGGCGAGCCGACAGCGCCGCCAAGAAAGTCCCCGCCGGCCAGACCTGGCCGCAATATTGGAGCGCCTGCAACAAACGGATGAAGTAGGCACGCTCGACCTTCCCTCACCCCGTCACCCATGCCTTGATCCGGGATCCCGCTTTTTCGTCGGACGCAAGAGAGCGGGATGCCGGATAGAGTCCGGCACGACGGGTTGAGGTGACCAGAGCCTGTTCGTTTGACGCGCGCGCGTTTCCCGCTAGCGTCGGCTTCCATGGAAACACCCGCCCCCGCGATCCCGCGTTCGCTTTTCGTCTTTTCGATCCTTTACGGCGGCATGGTCTGCATGGCGGGCGTGCTAGGGGTGAAGCAGGTCGCGCTGGGACCGCTCGCGGTCGAGGCGGGCATCTTCGGGTTCCTGATCCTCGTCGTGCTGTCGAGCGCGGTCGCCGAACTGCACGGGCAGAAAACCGCGACCGCGCTGGTCCGCTTCGGTTTCGTGCCTTTATTCACCTCCGCGGCCCTGATCCAGCTCGTGCTCGCGCTGCCGCACGATCCGGGCATGTACCCACCCGCGATCGACGCCTTCCCGATCGTCGTCGGGCAAAGCGTGCGGATGATGCTCGCGGGGTTCATCTCCTACGGCATTTCGCAGACGCTAAACGTCTTCATCTTCGGCAAGCTGAAGGGCAAGGAAGGCCAGGGCCGCCTCGTCTGGTTCCGCGGCATGGTGGCGAGCGTGATCAGCCAGATCGTCGACACCGTGCTGTTCATCTCCATCTCCTTCTATGGCGAGCGCCCGATCCTGGGGCTGATGGAAGGACAAATGCTGACCAAGGTCGTGTTGTCGATTGTCCTCGTGCCGTTCCTGATCACCGGCTTCGTCGCACTGGGCCGCTGGCTGGACGGAACCCGCGCACCGGCCGAGGGCCTAGCCCCCTGACTGGCAATGGTCGTGATCGCCTGGAGAAGCCCGCTGGCAAGAAACGCAGCGCAGTCGCGTAGCCGAAGCTACACGCAAGCAAGTGACGTCGTCCAGCGGGCTTCTCCGGGCGACCGCGAAGCGGCGGGCCGATTTTGGCGCTGGGCGGCGTCGCTCGTCGGTCACGATGCACTACGGCATCGCTCTCTCCTCGCTTCTTGCCCAACACCAAAATCGGCTCCGTCACGGCCGTTGCCAGTCAGGGGGCTAGGCCCTAACGGGCGCGCATGACCGACCACAGCCCCTCGCCGGCGCTCCTCGCCAAGGCCGAAACGCTCGTCGAGGCCTTGCCCTACCTGCAGCGCTACGCCGGGCAGACCTTCGTCGTGAAATATGGCGGCCACGCGATGGGCGACCCGGAGGCGCAGCGTGACTTCGCCGAGGACGTGGTGCTGCTCAAGGCGGTCGGCATCAACCCGGTGGTCGTGCACGGCGGCGGGCCGCAGATCGGATCGATGCTCAAGCGGCTGGGGGTCGAATCGAGCTTCGTCGGCGGCCTGCGCGTCACCGACGCCGCCACCGCCGAGGTCGCGGAAATGGTGCTGGCGGGCAAGATCAACAAGGAAATCGTCGGCTGGATCGCCGCGCTCGGCGGCCGCGCGGTCGGTATTTCGGGCAAGGACGCCAATCTGGTGCTCGCCGAAAAGGTCACCGGCCGCGAACCCGATCCCAATTCGGGGATCGAGCGCCATGTCGATCTGGGCTTTGTCGGCGAACCGGTGAAGGTCGACCCGACGATCCTGACCAACCTGGCGAAGGACGGGTTCATCCCGGTCGTCGCGCCCGTCGCGTTGGGTGCGGACGGCGCGACCTACAACATCAACGCCGACACGATGGCCGGCGCGATCGCCGGCGCATTGGGCGCGACGCGCTTCTTCCTGCTGACCGACGTCGCGGGCGTGCTGAACAAGGCGGGCGACCTCCAGACCGATCTCGATCGCGCCAGCATCGAGGCGCTTAAGGCCGACGGCACGATTTCGGGGGGCATGATCCCCAAGGTCGACACTTGCGTCACCGCGGTTGAGGCCGGGGTCGAAGCCGCCGTCATCCTCGACGGGCGGGTGCCGCACGCGATGCTGCTGGAAATATTCACCCGGCGCGGCGCAGGCACGCTGGTAAGGGCGTAACGACCGCCCTATATGACTAATACACCGGTCGCACGGAGAGTCCCTTGATTACGATATTGCAGATCCTTCAGCTTATTCTCGACATCGTGTGGTGGATCATCGTCGTCCAGGCGGTGATGTCCTGGCTGATCGCGTTCAACGTCATCAACACCTATAACGACACGGTCCGCGCCATCTGGGTGGCGCTGCAGCGCATGACCGAGCCGCTCTATCGCCCAATCCGCCGTATCATGCCCGATTTCGGCGCGCTGGACCTGTCGCCTCTGGTCGTGCTGCTCGTCATCGGCATCCTGTCGCGGATCGTCATCCCCAACATCGCCTCGTGGTATCTCAGCCAGGGCGCGCTCTGACCGGCTGGCGGACGACCGCCGACGGCATCGAGATCGCGGTGCGCGTGACGCCGCGATCGTCGCGCGAGGCGCTGGAGCCCGGCCCCGGCCACGCGATCGCGCGGCTCAACGCGCCGCCCGTCGATGGCGCCGCCAACGCCGCCTTGATCGCCCTCGTCGCGGGTCACTTCGGCGTAGCGAGGCGCGCGGTAAGGCTGATCGCCGGGGATCGCGCCCGTTTGAAGCGCGTGTCGATCGCGGGCGATGCCGAAGCGCTGGCGCGGATCGCCGCCACGCTCTATCAGCCGGGGCATGACGGCTAGGATCATCGACGGCAAGGCATTCGCGCTGGGCTTGCGCGAACGGATCGCGGCACAGGTCGCGCAGTTTCGTGAGGCGGCAGGGCGCACGCCGGGCCTCGCGGTCGTACTGGTGGGCGAAGACCCTGCCTCCGCCGTCTATGTCCGTTCCAAGCACAAGGCGACCATCGCCGCGGGGATGGAGAGTTTCGAGCATAAGCTCCCTGCCGACACCGCGCAGGATGACCTGCTGGCGCTGATCGACACGCTCAACGCCGATCCGGCGGTCGACGGCATCCTCGTCCAGCTTCCGCTCCCCGATCATATCGATGAGCGCGTCGTCACCACGCGGATCGATCCCGACAAGGACGTGGACGGCTTCCATCCGGTCAATGCCGGACGGCTGGCGACCGGTTTGTACGGCTTCGTGCCCTGCACCCCGCTCGGCTGCCTGATGCTCTTGAAGGACCAGATCGGCGACCTGGCGGGGCTCGACGCGGTCGTGATCGGGCGGTCGAACATCGTCGGCAAGCCGATGGCGGCGCTGCTGACGAAGGAAAGCTGCACCGTCACCGTCGCCCACTCGAAGACCCATGACCTGTCGAGCGTGGTCAAGCGCGCCGACATCGTCGTGGCGGCGGTCGGACGGCCGGAAATGGTCAAGGGCGACTGGATCAAGCCCGGCGCGACCGTGATCGACGTCGGCATCAACCGGACGGATAGCGGCCTGGTCGGCGACGTTGATTTCGCCGGCGCGATGCAAGTGGCGGGCGCGGTGACGCCGGTGCCGGGCGGGGTCGGGCCGATGACGATCGCGGTGCTGCTCCGGAATACATTAGTGTCAGCGCACCGGCGCGAGGGCGTGGCGTACGACAAGGACGCGCTGTGATGCGCTCAACGATCGCGCTCGTTGCGATCCTCCTCATCGTTCGTGCTGAGTCCGTCGAAGCACGTGATCAAAGCGGTTCGCCTACCACACGCCCTTCGACAAGCTCAGGGCGAACGGGTGAGCCGACACCCATCGACGCCGAGCGCGCCTTCGCCGCCGACGCGAAGACGCTGGGGCAATGGACCGCCTTCCGCAAATGGTCGACCGACGACGCGGTGATGTTCGTGCCGCAGCCGGTCAACGCGCACGGCTTCCTGAAGGACCGCAAGGACCCGCCCAAGGCGATCGATTGGTGGCCGACCGCGAGCTACATTTCGTGTGACGGCAAAGTGGCCGTCAACACCGGCGGCTGGAAACGACCTGACGGCGCCGTCGGATACTTTTCGACCGTGTGGGTGCGGCAGCCGGATGGCGGCTGGAAATGGGTCGTCGATGGCGGCGACGGGTTGAAAGACGCACGTCCGATTCCATCGCGAATCAAAGTGCAAGTTGCTTCCTGTAAGAATACCAAAAAAGCCTATTACGAAGGGCTGTTCTTTGAGGGCGAGGATGGCGGCGGCGCATCGCCAGATCATACGATATCGTGGTATTGGAGAGTGTCGCCGGATGGCTCGCGCGTTTTCGAAGCGAGACTCTGGAACGGGAAGAAGCGGAACTCTGTCATCGGTGACGCTATAACCGGATCGCCAGCTAACAAATGATCGAACTCTACCTCTCCGCCTTCGTCACGTTCTTTGTCGTGATCGATCCGCCGGGCTGCGCGCCGATCTATGCGGGGCTGACCAACGGTGCGACGCCGGCCGCGCGGCGGGCGATGGCGATCCGCGCCACGGTCGTCGCGGCTATCATCCTGTTCGTGTTCGCCGCGGTCGGCGAAGCGATCCTGCATGCGCTCGGCGTCAGCCTCCCCGCGTTCAGCATCGCGGGCGGGATCATGCTGTTCCTGATCGCGCTGGAAATGGTGTTCGAGCGCCGCACCGAACGCCGCGAGGACCGCGCCGCCAAGGTCGCCTCGACGCCGGAGGTCGAGGACGTGTCGATCTTCCCGATGGCGATGCCGATGATCGCCGGACCCGGCTCGATCGCCAGCGTCATGCTCACGATGAGCCGCAATCACGGGTTGGAGCGCGTCGCGATCGTGCTCGCCGCGCTGGCGACGATTCTAGCACTGACGTTGGTCGCCCTGCTCGCCGCCGGGCCGCTGATGAAGCTGCTCGGCGCGCGCGTGGAATCGGTCATCACGCGCATCCTCGGCGTGCTGCTCGGCGCACTGGCGGTTCAGTTCGTGATCGACGGCCTCAGCAAGGCGTTCCACGTCACCTGATGCGGAACAGCCGGAGCGGCGAGTTCTTCGGCAACGGCAACGGCTCCAGGAACGCGAACTGCTCGCCCTTCGCCAGCCGGTCGTAGAACCCGCCCGGATTGCGCGCGCGATAGATGGTCGATTCGGGCATGTTCGGGCAAACCAGCAGGTAATTCGCGCCGTGCCGTGCGGCGGTCGCTCGAAACTCGTCGGGCGATCGGCCGAACGCATGCTGGACGTCGAGGATCGCTTCGCCGTTTCGATGATACGGCCCCGCCACCGCCTTGTGGTGCGAGATGGTGATGATCCGCGGCCCCAGATCGACGAAGCTGAACATCACGCCCGGCGGATAGCGGTTGAGCGCGATCATCGCGTTGTAGGACGGGCAGCGCGCAGCGGCGCTGTTGATCGTCTGGCTGCGCTTGTCGGGCTTGTCGATCGGCAGGAACTGGATCGACCAGGCGGCGAACGCGCCCGACGCGGCGATCACCACCGCGACGGTCCCGAACACGCGGACCAGCATGTTGCCACTGCCCAGCGTCAGCGGCACCGCGATCCAGATCAACGCCGCCGCGCCCGGCACCGCCAGCATCTGCGCCGCCGGCCCGGCGCGCGTCTGCCACAGCAGCATCAGGCACGCGAACAGCGTGAACAGCGCGACCGCCACCCAGCCGACCATGTTCGGCGCGCGATTGTCGAACGCGCGCTTCGCCGCGACGAACGCGCCGAGCAGGCCGATCAGCGGCAAGGTCACGATGGGGAACGCCGTGCGGAACGGATGGGTATACACCGGCTTCGCCTCGCGCACGTTGTTCAGCCAGTTCTTGGCGAGTTCGTCCGAAACTTGTTCGGGCCGGCCCAGGCATTGCGGGAACAGCAGGACGAACCCCGCGACGATCACCGCTCCCGCCGCGACGGCCAGCCCCAGCCGCACCCAGCGGTTCGCCGCATTGAGCCGCGCCAGCGCGAACAGCAGCGCGCCCGCAACGACCATCACGCAGAGATATACCGGCGTCAGCGCGTCGCAGCGCATCACGCTATTGGCGTAGGACGCGAACGCCGCGTAGCCGAGCGCGGTCCCGCCGCCGAGCGCGAGCGCATAACCCTGCACCCGCGGCGACTCCGCCCGATCCCAGATCCATTGCAGGGTGATGATCGCCCCCGCCATCGCTGCGTACGGCATCATCTCGAGCCCGATCGACAGGCTAACCGCGCTCGCCGCACCGACGATCGCGCCGCCCCGCGCGCCTTTCGGGTCGGACAGGCCCGCCACGGTCAGGCTCAGCATCGCGAGCTGCCAGCCGTGATGGTCGATCCGCTCCGGCGCGAACATCAGGATCGTCGAGGTACAGGCGAACGCCAGCAGTGCGATCGCCAGCGGCCAGGCATGCCGGTCGATCAGCAGCCGCGCGGTCGTGCCCAGCCCCAGGAACGCGATCGACAGCGGGAGAAGCGGCGCGATCCCGCACGCTATCCGCTCCGCCTCGGGCGTGCCGACGAACGGTCGCAGCAACAGGATCAGCCCGGCGATCGGCAAGTCGACCAGCCGTGTCCAGTGGATGTCGAACCCGCCCGGCGGATTGAGCTGGTAATCGCGCAGGTCGTACCAGCCCTGCCCCGCGAGGAAAGCGCGCACCTGCATCAGCCGCATATTGTCGTCGGTATCGCCCAGCCCGAGCGACTGGATGCGCGGCCAGTCGGTCGCGACGGACCAGACCGCAAACAGAAACCACGCGAGCAAGGCGTAGCGCATCCAGTGACGGTCGACATCCTCGGCCAGGGCCGCCATGCGCTTTTCAAAACTCGTCAAAATGCTTCCCTCGCGACCCTCGCCGCATTAGTGCGGCGCACGGTTTCTAGGCAAGCGTGTGACGGCAATCCTCAAACAATTCGACGCAATGCGAGCGAGCGGCGTGCTCGGCCAGCTTATCCGCTTCGGCATCGCGGGCGTGATCTCGACCGTGATCTATTCGGCGGTCTACCTGCCGCTAGCCTGGTGGGTGTTCACCGGCAACAAGGCAGTGATCGCGGTGCCGCCGGCGTTTCTGGTCGCGGTGACTGCGGGATTCTTCCTCCACTCGGCGTGGAGCTTCAAGGGGCACGGAACGCGCGACAATAGCGGGAAGCAGCACGGCAAGTTCCTGCTCGTCCAGGGCTTCGGGCTGGTGCTCAACGCACTGTTCACCTGGATCATCACCGGGCCGCTGTTCCACGGACCGGCATGGCTGCCGCTGATCCCGATCGTGACGATCACGCCGCTCGCGACCTTCGCGCTCAACCGCCAGTGGGTATTCGGATAAGATGGACCGTATCGTTTACGACCGCATGGCGGAGCATGATTCGACGCATTGGTGGTACACCGCGCGCCGCGACATCCTGCACGATTACGTCGCACGCTATGCGGACTTGCCGAAGGATGCGCGCATTCTCGAAATCGGTTGCGGCACCGGGCACAACATCCCGATGCTCCAGCAATTCGGTACGGTCGATGCGATCGAGATCGACGCGGCGGCGCGCGATATCGCCGCGAAACGCCTCGGCAAACCGGTCAGCGATGCGCCGTTGCCGTCGCTGCCGGGGATCGAGCGTGGCGCCTACGACATGATCGCTGTGCTCGACGTGGTCGAGCATATCGAGGACGACGTCGCTGCACTGAAGGCGATGAAGGAATGCCTGAAGCCCGGCGGCAAGATCCTGATCGCGGTGCCGGCGCATCAATGGATGTGGTCGGCGCACGATGTCGTGAACCATCATCATCGCCGCTATTCGAAGGCGAGCCTGAAGGCGGCGATCGACGCAGCGGGGCTGGCGCCGAAAAAGTTGGGCTATTTCAACTCGCTGCTGTTCCCCGTCGCCGCCGCGGCGCGCGTCGCAGGCCGGCTGACCGGTCGCGACGACAGCGACGATTCGCCGCCGGCCAAGCCGCTCAACAAGGCGTTCGAGGCGATCTTCCGGTTGGAGCGCCACATGGTCGGCCGTATGCCGATGACGCCGGGCGTGTCGATCCTGACGCTGGCGATACCAAAGGGCTGAGCGCCTATTCCGCTGCCTTCGGCTGCTCGACGGGATCGGGCGCAGTCGGCGCGACGGTGATGTTGTGCCCGTCACCCGCGCGATAGCCGAGCTTGGCCGTGCCCTTCACCGGTCCGGCCACGTCCGACACCAGATAAAGCGGCCGACGCTTCGCCTCGACATAGAGCCGCCCGAGATATTCCCCGATCAGGCCGAGCACGAACATCTGCACCGATCCCAGCAGCACGACGACGAACATGGTCGACGTCCAGCCCGGCACCGTGCTGCCCCGCAGGAAACCATAACCGATATAGAGCAGCAGCAGCACCGACGCTCCGCCTAGCGCCACGCCGAAATGGCTCGCGAGCGTCAGCGGCTTGGTCGAAAACCCCGTCATCGCGTCGAACGCGAGCCGCAGCATCTTCGACAACGGATAATTGGTCTCGCCCGCGAACCGCTCCGCGCGGTCATAGGGGAACGGCACCTGGCGGAACCCGACCCATGCCACCATCCCGCGAATGAAGCGCGCCTGTTCGGGCAAGCTCAGGAACGCGTCGAGCGCACGCCTGCTCATCAGCCGGAAATCGCCGGTGTCGAGGGGGATCGGCGTGTCGGTAACGCGGTCGAGCAACCGGTAGAACATCGCGGCGGTCGCCTTCTTGAAGAAGGTCTCGCCCTCGCGCTTGCGGCGCACGGCATAGACGACGTCGGCCTGTTCGCGCGCCATCATGCCACGCATCTCGCCGAGCAATTCGGGCGGATCCTGCAGGTCGGCATCGATGATCAGGATCTGCTCGCCCGCGCATAGATCGAGTCCGGCCGTCAGCGCGAGTTGATGCCCGTGGTTGCGCGACAGGTTGATCGCCACCAGCCGGGGGTCTTCTGCCGACAGCCGCTGCATGATCGGCCAGCTGTCATCCTTCGATCCGTCATTGATCAGCACGAGTTCGTAATCCTCGCCGACCTCGGCCCTGGCGGCGGCGCTGACACGCGCGTGGAGCTGCGGCAGCGACAAAGCTTCGTTGTAGCAGGGAACGACGATCGAGAGTTGCGGTCGGTGCATGGCGGCGCTCCTTAGGCGTCTCGGTCGCCCGCGTCATCGGGTTTCGTCATCGGCGCGGCGGCGCCCCCGCGCGCCTGTTCCTTGCGGCGCCGGAGGTTGGCGCGAAGCTGCGCGGCGAGGCGAGCGGCTTTCTCGTCGGTTGCTGGCATGGGGTGAGCCTAAAGCGTTTTACCGACAGGCGGAAGCTCGGCTATCGCCACGGGCGATGACCGCGCCGACCCTTCGTTCGTTCGCCTGGCGCGCCGCCGTGATCGTCGCCGCCGTCGCGTCGGTCGCGTGGTTCTTCCGCTTCCACATCGCATCAGGATTCACGCGTTTTTCGGGCGACAGTTATGACGGCATGATCGAGGTTTCGATCCTGCAGCATTGGGACAATGTCTTCCACGGGGTCGAGCCGTGGAACCGCATGGCCTATTTCCAGCCCGCCGCGAACTCGCTTGGCTATAATGATGGCTACCTGCTTTATGGCCTGATTTACAGCATCGCACGCACCGCCGGTTTACCGCTGGTGGCGGCGGCGGAGATCGTCAACGTGACGATGAAGCTGATCGGGTTCGCCGGCATGTATGCGTTCCTGCGCCGCCGGGCAGAGGTTCGCAGAGGCTGGGCGTTGTTCGGCGCGGTGCTGTTCACGATCGCCGACCTCACGCTCATCCACGTCAACCACGCCCAGTTGCTGACGATCGCGCTGGCGCCGATCGCGGGCTATTGGGCATGGGGCGCGATCGAGGCGCTCGATCGCGGCGACCGACCCGGCCTGCTGCGCAACGGGCTGGCGTTCGTCGCTATCTTCGCAGTCTGGATCAGCACGGCCTATTACACCGCGTGGTTCTTCGCCTTCTTCCTGCTGGTGATGCTGATGCTGCGCCTGGCGTCCGGGCGCGACGCGCGGCGACAGGTCTTCGCGGCGGCGCACCACCTGCGCGGCGGTCTGGCGATCATCGGTGTAGCCGCGCTGATCCTGCTCGCTCCCTTCCTGGCCGTCTATGTCAGTAAGGCGCTCGAGACCGGATCACGCGGTTTTACCGGCGTGTCGCGCACGACCCTCACGCTACCGGCCATGGTCGACCCCGGCGCGAACAACGCGATCTGGTCGTGGCTGCTGCATGGCGGCGCGGGGCAGGACATGGTGTTCGGCGTGTTGCCGATTCTGCTCATCGTCGCTCTGATCGCAATCGTTCGCGCGATGCGCCTGAAGACGCCGTTGACCGCCTGGCGGCTGGTCGCGCTGGCGCTCGGGGTGAGCTGGCTGCTGGTGCTGCGGATCGGCCCCGTGACGCCGTGGTATGCCATGCATTTGATCCCCGGCGCGTCTGCGCTGCGCGTGATCGGGCGGTTCCAACTCGTGTTGCTGGTGCCGTGCATCGCGCTGGCGGCACGCTTCCTGGACCGGATGAAGGGGCGATGGTCCGCTTCCCTGCTCGCCACGGCGCTGATCGCCGAGCAAGCCGCCGGAACCGACGCGCCCGTGCGGCTCGACCAGTCGCAGCAACTGGCGATGATCGCGACCATGCCAGCACCGCCACCGCTCTGCCGCTATTTCGTCATCCGCTCGGGCCGCCCCTATCCCTATCCGGTGCAGGACCCGAAGAACGACGCGATCTACGCGCACAATGTCGATGCGATGGTGCTGGCGGAGGTTTACCGCCTGCCGATGCTCAACGGCTTTTCCAGCTTCAACCCGCCCGGCTGGGACTTCACCGATCCCGCGCGTGCCGATTTCCCCGATCGCGCCCGCGCCTATGCCGCGCGCTACGGCCTGGGCGACGTGTGCATGCTCGATCGCCAGCATGGGAACATCTGGACACAGCTATAACCGGGCTTTGTCATGGCCCGCGGCTGGGCTATCTCCACCCACACGATGCCTCATCTCTACCTTGTCGATGGCTCCGGCTACATCTTCCGCGCCTATCACCAGCTGCCGCCGCTGACCAACCGACACGGAGTCCCGGCGGGGGCCGTCTATGGCTATACGGCGATGCTGTGGAAGCTCGCCGACGCGCTCGACAAGGCAGAGGGGCCGACTCACCTCGCAGTGGTGCTCGACAAGGGGTCGCATACGTTCCGCAACGACCTCTACGACAAATACAAGGCGCAGCGCCCGCCGCCGCCAGAGGACCTGATCCCGCAATTCCCCCTGATCCGCGAAGCCACGCGCGCGTTCAGCCTGCCGTGCATCGAGCAGGAGGGGTTCGAGGCCGACGACATAATCGCCACCTACACCATGCGCGCAGTGGCGGCGGGGTGGGACGTCACCATCGTCAGTTCCGACAAGGACCTGATGCAGCTCATCGCCCTGCCCGGTGTCGACATGCTCGACACGATGAAGAACGAACGGCGCGGCGCGCCCTACGTGCACGAAAAGTTCGGCGTGCGGCCCGACCAGCTCGGCGACGTGCTCGCGCTGATGGGCGATGCGGTCGACAACGTGCCGGGCGTGCCGGGCATCGGGGCGAAGACCGCCGCCAAGCTGATCGGCGAATATGGCGATCTCGACGCCGTTCTCGCCGCCGTGCCCGGCATGAAGCCATCGAAGATGCGCGACAATCTGATCGAGCATGAGGAAATGGCGCGGTTGTCGCGTCAGCTCGTGGCGCTGCACACCGAGACCGACGTGCCGCTGACGCTCGACGAACTGAAGCTGGAGGGCATCCCGCCTGAACCCCTGCGCGCCTTTCTGGAGGACCAGGGGTTCAAGACCATGCTGTCGCGCATGGCCGCGCATGCGCCGGGCCGCGAGACCGCCGATCCCGTCGCCGCGGCGGTCGGCGAGGTCGCGGCGGCGACCCCGGACTTCGTCGACCTGCCCCCGATCGACTGCCACGCGTACGAGACGGTCACGACGATCGAACGGCTCGAGGCGTGGGTCGCGGAGAGCCGTGCCAGCGGCACGATCGCGATCGATACCGAAACCGACTCGCTCGACGCGATCGCCGCCAATTTGGTCGGCATCTGCCTGGCGACGAAGCCGGGGCGTGCCTGCTACATTCCGATCGCACACCGGTCGAGCGACGACATGTTCGGCGAAGTGCCGCCGCAACTGCCGCTTGCCGACGTGGTGCGGCTTCTTAAGCCGCTGCTGGTCGATCCCGGCGTGCTCAAGATCGGGCACAACATCAAATACGACCTGAACGTACTGATCCGCCACGGTCTCGACGTGTCGCCGATCGACGACACGATGGTAATGAGCTTCGACCTCGACGCCGGCCAGAGCCTTGCAGGGCACGGCATGGACGAGGCCGCCCACGCCGTCCTCGAACACACCTGCATAAGCTTCAAGGACGTGACCGGCACCGGCAAGAAGGCGATCAGCTTCGCCCAGGTGCCGCTCGACCAGGCGACCCGGTATGGCGGCGAGGACGCCGACGTGACGTGGCGGCTGTGGACGCGATTCAAGCCGCGGCTCGCCTATGAAGGCGCGACGCGCGTGTACGAGATGGTCGACCGACCGCTGATCCGGGTCGTCGCGGGCATGGAGCGCGCCGGGATCAAGGTCGATCGCGACCAACTCTCACGCCTCTCCGGCCAGTTCGCGCAGGAGATGGCGCGGCTGGAGGAAGCGATCCAGGCCGAGGCGGGCCAGCCCTTCCAGATCGGATCGACGCAGCAATTGGGCGCGATCCTGTTTGACAAGATGGGGCTGAAGGGCGGCAAGAAGGGCAAGTCCGGCGCCTATTCAACCGACGTCACCGTGCTCGAAAAGATGAAGGCGGAGGGCGTCGCGATCGCAGGGCTGGTGCTCGACTGGCGTCAGCTGTCGAAGCTCAAGTCGACCTACACCGACGCACTACAGGCGCAGATCGACCGCGACACCGGCCGCGTCCACACCAGCTACAGCCTGACCGGCGCGCAGACCGGGCGCCTGTCCTCGACAGACCCGAATTTGCAGAACATCCCGATCCGCACTGAGACCGGCCGACAGATCCGCGACGCCTTCATCGCCGAACCCGGCCATGTGATCCTGGCCGCAGACTATTCGCAGATCGAGCTGCGCCTCGCCGCGCACATGGCCGACGTGCCGCCATTGCGCGACGCTTTCCTGCGTGGCGAGGACATCCACGCCGCAACCGCCAACGAACTGTTCGGCGAGGTCAATCGCGACACGCGCGGCCGCGCCAAGACGATCAACTTCGCGATCCTCTACGGCATTTCTCGCTGGGGTCTGGCGTCGCGGCTGGAGATCGACCCGGACGAGGCGCAGGCGATGATCTCCCGCTATTTCGAGCGGTTTCCCGGCATCTCGGCGTACATCAATGAAACGCTCGAGGGCGTGCGGCGTCTGGGCTACACTCAGACCCTGTTCGGGCGGAAGACGTGGTTCCCGCAGATCAAGGCCTCGATCCAGCATATCCGCCAAGGCGCCGAGCGCGCCGCGATCAACGCGCCGATCCAGGGCACGTCGGCCGACATCATCAAACGCGCGATGGCGCGGATGGGCCCAGCACTGAGCGAAGCGGGAGTGACGGGCACGAAGATGCTGCTCCAGGTCCATGACGAACTGGTGTTCGAAGTCCCGGACGACGAGGTCGAGGCTGCCAAGCCGGTGATCGAACACGTCATGGCGACCGCCGCCGAACCGGCCGTGAAGCTCAACGTCCCGCTTGGGATCGAGATTGGCACCGGGCCGAGCTGGGGTGCGGCGCACTAGATGACGGGCGTTGGAATTTTTCTCGCCACCCCGGCGAATGCCGGCGTCCGGCGACCAGCCACACGCGACGCTACCCTAGCCTTCGCCGGGGTCGCGCTCACGAAAGTGCGTCGTGGCTGAAACCCCTTCCGACATCGGCACGCTCGCTAAGGGCGGCCGCACCAATATCGGCGGGTTCGCCATCCGGCTGATCGCGCGGATGCCGTTCCTGTTCATCGCGGGGCGGATGTACGGCCCGGACGCGGTGGGGCGCTACGCGCTCGCGGTGGTGGTGATCGAACTCGGCGCACTGATCGCGACATTGGGGCTAAAGCGCGGGCTGGCGCTCGCGCTGGCTGAAGGACCAGAAGGGCGCGGTGATGCCGGGACGGTGTGGGATGCGCTGCTCCTCGCGCTGATCGCCGCGCTGGCGATCGGTGGGCTGCTGTTCGCTTTCCCGCAAGCCATGTTCCCCGACGGCGTCACCGACGGCTTCGATCGCTGGTTCGCGCTGACGATCATTCCGATCGCGCTGTCCGACGTATCGCTTGCCGCGCTAGCCTATCGCCGCAACATCGCGGCGTCGGTGACGGCGCGCGCGATCGTCGAGCCTTGGACGATTTCGGTCGCGGTCCTGGTCTATTATTACATCGCGCGCGGCGACGGTTTGATGCTCGCTTATATGACCGCGCTGACCGCGGCGATGGTCGCGTCGCTGATCCCGATGATCCGCAGCTATGGCCGCCCGCACGGCTGGCGCCCGCATCTGGGACGCGTCGCGGCGATGGCGCGGCGCAACGCGCCGCTGGCCGGAGCCGAGACGATCGAATGGGGCACGCGCAACGTCGACCGCTTCATCCTGGGCGTGATGTTCGAGCCCAAATATGTCGGCATCTACTACATGGCGCAGCAGATCAGCTCGATACCGCAGAAACTGAAATCGAGCTTCGACCCGATCCTCGGCCCCGTCATTACTCAGAGCCTGGCGAAGGACGACCGCGCCGCAATCGCGCAGCAAGTCCGCCAGGTCGGGTTCTGGATCATGTCGGCGCAGGCGATCGTCGCACTGATGGGGTCGATTCCGGGCCAAGCGGTGATGGGGCTGATCGGCCCGCAATTCGTCGCGGGCACCGCCGCGCTCGGCTTCCTGTTGTGGGGAGAGGTGCTGGCGACGCAAGGCGCGGTCAGCGAAGCCGCGCTCGTCTATATGGCGCGGCACCGCAACCTGATGATCTCGATCTTCATGCTTGCGTTCCAGATCGGCCTCAGCTTCGCGCTGATCCTCGTGATGCGCCGCATGGGCTGGCCGACCAACTACCAGGCGGCAGGCCCCGCACTGGCGCTGTTGCTGTCACTGACACTCACCTCGCTGATCAAGGCGAGCGTGCTGCGCCGGATGCTCGGCGCGCCGGTAATGGCGTGGCGCTGGTCGTTCCTGGCGGCGATCGGCGCGTCGGTCGTGGTCGGGACCTTGTTCACGCTGCTGCCGAAGCGGTTCGAATGGGCGGAACTGGTGTTCGGCGAACCTGCTTTGGTGGCGGCGTTCCTGTTTGTCGTGTGGCGCTACGCGTTCAAGGCCGAGGACCGGACCCTGTTCCAGAAACTGCCCGGCGCTGGGCGACCCGACACGGTCTAGCTAGAGCGTCGGCCCCGACACCGCGCGGCGAGTCTTGACCGGCACATCCTTGAACAGTTTGGCGAGCGTTGCGCTGCGTGCGTCCTCATTGGCGTAATCGCGCGCCGACTTGCCGGCCAGATAGTCCTTGCGATCAGGATCGGCGCCGCCGTCGAGCAGCGTGCGGACCATTTCCTCGTCGCGACGCAGCACCGCCTTGATCAGCGGGGTCTGTCCACCTTCGCCGACGAAGTTGGGGTTGGCCTTGCCCTTCAGCAGGATCGGGATCAGGCCGGCGAAGCCGCGATCAACCGCGACGATCAGCGGCGTGTTGCCTGCATTGTCCTTGATGTTGGGATTGGCGCCCTTGGCGAGCAGATAGCTGATGTAGCGCGAGTCGTTGCGCTTTGCGACGATGTGCAAAGCGGTTTCGCCGGTCGTCACATCCTGCGTGTCGATGATCCGCGACCCGGGTTTGGCGAGTATCTTATCGACATCGGCCCCCTTGTCCTCGCGAACCGCATTGAGGAATTCATAACCCGGGGAGCCCTTCAGCTGCGCGACGGCTGGAACCGAGGCAACGATCAGGACGCCGGCGAGGGCGAGGCGGAGAAACGAAGGGGCCATGAGCGAATACCTTGGAAGGGAGCGGCTAACTTGCGTCTCCGCCCCTAAAGGATCAAGGCTGGCGCCGCGATGAATTTTTCCCGAATGTCGATCGTTGTGGCGCTGGCGCTGGCGAGTTGCACGTCGCCGCCGCCCCCGCTGGCCGGTGCGAAGATCGGCGGTCCCTTCGCGCTGACCGACCAGAACGGCAAGACGGCCACCGACAAGAGCTTCGCCGGCAAATACCGGATCATGTATTTCGGCTATACTTTCTGCCCGGACGTGTGCCCAACCACGGCGCAGACGATCGGCGCGGCGATGCGCAGTCTCGACAAGAGCGACCCCGCTTTGTCGGCCAAGGTCGTGCCGGTATTCGTGACGATCGACCCGGAACGCGACACGCCCAAGGTGGTCGGCCAGTTCGTCCGCGCTTTTTACCCGCGCTTCGTCGGGCTCACCGGCAGCCCCGCGGTGATCAAGGCGGTAGCGCGCGAATATGGCGTGTTCGCCACCAAGGGGAAAACCACCCCGGGCGGCGGCTATCTGGTCGATCACAGCAACGCCGCCTATCTGATGGATCCCGACAACAAGCCGATCGCATTGCTCCCGACCGACGAAGGAGCCGAAGCGACCGCCGACGAGATCAAGCGCTGGGTCAAATGACCACGGACAGGTTCTGGGAAACGAAGGCGCTGGCCGAACTCGACCGCGGCCAATGGGAGGCTTTGTGCGACGGCTGCGGCAAATGCTGCCTGCACAAGCTGGAGGACGATGAGTCCGGCGAGCTCTATCCGACCAACGTCGCGTGCAAGTTGCTCGATCGCCGCACGGCGCAGTGCAAGGATTACAAGAACCGCCGCAAATTCGTGCCCGATTGCGTGCGGCTCGACATTGACAACGTCTTCACGACCGAATGGCTGCCATCGACTTGCGCGTATCGGCTACGCTCGAACGGCGAGAAGCTGCCCGACTGGCATTATCTGGTATGTGGCGACCGCGAAGCGGTGCATCGCGCGGGCGAATCGACGCGCGGCTGGACGGTCAGCGAGGACGATGCCGGCGACCTCGAATTCCACATGGTCGATCGTAAGTTGTGAACCCGCTTACCGACAGCGAGATCGAGATCGTGCGCCATGCCCGGGCGCGGCGGATGCGGCTGTCGGTCGATCCGGCGAGCGGGCGCGTGCGCCTGACGCTGCCGCCCCGTGCCTCGCTCAAGCGCGCGATGACATGGGTGGAGGAACATCGCGGCTGGATCGACGCGCAACGTGTCAAGCTGCCCGAGGCGCGACCCTTCGAACCCGGCGCGATAATGCCGGTCGAGGGCGAGGATGTCGTGATCGACTGGTCGCCGGAACGGCCGCGAACGATCCGCATCGAGGACGGACGACTGGCATGCGGCGGCCCGATCGAGGGCCTTTCCCGCCGCATCGAGACTTGGCTCAAGCGCCGCGCCCTTTCCGTCCTGTCCGACGAGACTGCTTATTACGCCGCCAAGGTTGGGGTCGGCATCACGCGCGTGTCAGTCGCCGATCCCAAGGCGCGCTGGGGCAGTTGCGCGTCGACCGGCGCGATCCGCTATAGCTGGCGACTGATCTTCGCCCCGCCGCATGTCCGCCGCGCTACCGTCGCGCACGAAGTCGCGCACCGGCTGCACATGAACCATTCGCCCGCTTTCTACGCGGCCTTGCGCGATTTGTACGGCGCGGACCCGGCCCCGGCGCGCGCTTGGCTCAAGCGCCACGGCGCGGGGCTTCACTGGCTGGGGCGGCGATCCTGAACGTCGCGGGGGCGGTCGGCCGGTTGTGAATGGTCGCGCGGCGGGGTGCGCGGCTTGCCCCCGCTCGAATCGTCGCCGGTCACGCGGTCGAGCCATTTCTTGTCCAGCCGTTCGGGCTGTTTCGCGGCTCCGGCTCCGTCGGGCGCGGTCTGGGGCGTATCGCCCTCGGACTGCGGCGGCAGGCCGGCGTCGCCGCCGCCCATGCCGTCGTCTGGCGCGATCCGGTCAGGCTGGATCGGGTTGCCGTCAGGGTCGACCAGCGGGCCGTCGTCCGGCATGCCGAAATCGCTTTCATTCTCCAACTGCCATTCGGGCAGCGTGACCGCGGTGTCGAACTGCTCGATTGGCCGCCCGGCGGTCGCGACTTTCATGAACGCCGCAAAGGCGCGAGCGGGCGCGGTGCCGCCCTGCAGGCCCGGCACGACCTTGGCGTCGTCGCGGCCCATCCAAACGCCCGTCGTCAGCCCGGAGGAAAAGCCGATGAACCAGCCGTCCTTGTTCGACGTGGTCGTCCCCGTCTTGCCCGCGACCGGCCGCCCGATCTGCGCCGCGCGGCCGGTGCCGGTGTTGACCGCGGTCTGGAGCAGGTCGGTCATCTCCTGTGCGACATAGGGCGCTACCAAAACATGGCTGCGGTCGACCTCATGCGCGTAGATCGTCTCGCCCATCGATGTGACCTTGGTGATGCCATAGGGCGTCACCGCCACGCCCTTGTTGGCGACGCTGGCGAAGGCGCGAGTCATGTCGATCACGCGGACGTCGTTCGACCCCAGCACCATCGACGGATAGGTCGAGATCGGAGTCGAGATGCCGAACCGCCGCGCCATGTCGGCGATCGTCGAAAAGCCGACCTCCTCGCCCAGTTGCGCAGCGACGGTATTGACCGAATAGGCGAACGCCGTCCGCAGATCCATTTCGCCCGAATTGTGCCCCGACGAGTTGCGCGGGCTCCAGCCGTTGATCGTCACCGGCTGGTCGACGACGCGATCGGTCGGTCGCTTCCCGGCCTCCAGCGCGGCGAGATAGACGAACAATTTGAACGACGACCCTGGCTGGCGCAGCGCGGTGACCGACCGGTTATAGTTCGACGTCACATAGTCCTTGCCGCCGACCATCGCGCGCACCGCGCCGTCCCGGTCCAGGCTGATCAACGCCCCTTGCGCATTGGATGGCGCGTTGGCGGCGATCGCTGCGTCGGCGGCCTTCTGCATCTTGATGTCGATCGTCGTCCACACTTCCAGCGGACGGTTGGGTTCGTCGATCAGGTTTTCGAGCTGCGGCAGCGCCCAGTCGGTGAAATAGCGCACGCTGTTCTGGTTGGGTTCGGGCGCCAGCTTGACCAGTTTCGGGTTCGCGGCTGCCGCTTCCGCGGCGGTTATCTTGCCGGTTTCCTTCATCAGCCCGATCACCACGCCCGCGCGACCGACGGCGGCCTCCGCGTCGGCGGTCGGCGAATAATGCGACGGCGCCTTGACCAGCCCGGCGATGATCGCCGCCTCGTTCAACGTCAGGTGATCGGCGCCATGGCCGAAGAATTTGCGGCTCGCTGCGTCGATGCCGTACGCCCCACCCCCGAAATAAACCTTGTTGAGGTATAGTTCGAGCACTTGGTCCTTCGTGAACTTGCGCTCCATCGCGAGCGCCAGGATGCCCTCGCGGAACTTGCGGCCGAACTGCTTGGCCGACGACAGGAAGATGTTGCGCGCCAGCTGCTGCGTGATCGTCGATCCGCCCTGTTTCCATCGGCCTTCGGTGACGCGGACCTGCACCGATCGGATCATGCCGATCGGATCGACGCCGGGATGCTCGCGGAAGCGGCGATCCTCGACCGCGACCATCGCGTCCTTCATCACTTGCGGGATCTGGTCGTAGGTCAGCCATTCGCCGTAACTCGGCCCCAGGCTGACGATCGGCGTCCCGTCCGCGGCGAGAACGCGGATCATCTGGCCGTTGGGTGAGGATTTGAGCTCATCGAAGCTCGGCAGCTGCCCCCGCGTCACATAGACCGCGATGACCAGCGCCAGCAGCGCGAGGATGAAGCCGATGCCGGTAATCTTCAGCGCCAGCATCAGCCAGCGCCGCCACTTCGGCACGATACGAACGGATTTACTCGCCACGGACGCGAGATACCGGAGAGGAGTCGCGCCTACAAGCGGCCGTTAATCATCGCCTCGCGGCCGAAAATCGAGGCTCACCGAATTCATGCAATAACGCAGCCCGGTCGGCGGCGGGCCGTCGGGGAAGACATGGCCCAGATGGCTGTCGCACCGCGCGCAGCGAGTCTCGGTCCGCGTCATGCCATGGCTGATGTCGCTATGGTTGGTGACATGATCCTCGGCGATCGGCTGGGTGAAGCTCGGCCAGCCCGACCCCGAATCATATTTGTCGGCGCTGTCGAACAGATCGAGCTCGCACGCGGCGCAGGCGTAGATGCCGTCCGCCTTGTTGTCGTTGTACAATCCGGTGAAGGCACGTTCGGTGCCCGCCTCGCGCAGTACGTGATACTGTTCGGGCGTCAGGCGCTTGCGCCATTCGGACTCGGGGAGCGAAATGTGTTCCATGCGAAACGAGATCGGATCGCGCGGGTCTTGCGTCAAGCGGAACGTCGCTGATCCGGGTTATTTCCAGTCGGGCACGAGCAGGATCACCGACAGAAAGAACAGCCCGGTCAGCGTCGCCGGAATCGCGACCAGCGCGAGAACAACCGACGCCGCGATCCGCTGCCCCGCCGCCGCCAGCCGATCGCCAAGGAACAGCACCGCAGCCGGCACGCCGAGCATCACCAGCCATAGCCCGATATTGTCGCCCGACACCGTCGCGTCGCTCAGGCCCCAAACGAAGAAGAAGGCAAAGATCGCGGCCGTGGCAGCGACGACGCCGAACAGGATGCGATAGGCCAGCATGGGCAAAGTCTATCGCATCGTTCCGCCAGCGCAACATCCGCCGCCCGTTGCCGCTGATGCTCCCGATCCCTAAAGCGCCGCGATGACCGTTACCCGCTTCGCCCCCAGCCCGACCGGCAACCTCCATATCGGTAATATCCGCACGGCGATCCTCAACTGGATGCGCGCGCGGCATGGCGGGGGGCAGTTCGTGCTCAGGATCGACGATACCGACCGGGAGCGGAGCGAGGAGCGCTATGTCGATTCGATTCGCGCCGATCTGGACTGGCTGGGCCTGACGCCGGACGTGACGGTGCGGCAGTCGGAGCGGTTCGATCTTTATGAGGCGCGGTTCGAGGAATTGCGGACCGCCGGTCGCGTCTATCCGGCGTACGAGAGCGCGCAGGAACTCGACCTCAAGCGCAAGGTGCAGTTGGGCCGTGGCCTGCCCCCGATCTACGACCGCGCCGCGCTCAGGCTGAGCGACGCCGAGCGCGCCAAGCTGGAAGCCGACGGCGTCCGCCCGCACTGGCGCTTCAGGCTCGAGCCGGGCGCGATCGAATGGGGCGATCTGATCCGCGGCCACCAGCATTTCGACGCGACAACGATGAGCGACCCCGTCATCCGCCGCGCGGACGGCTCGTGGCTCTACATGCTGCCCTCGGCGATCGATGACATCGACTTGGGCGTAACCCACGTCGTGCGCGGCGAGGACCATGTTTCCAACACCGCGCTCCAGATCCAGATGTTCGAGGCGTTAGGCGCGCCGATCCCGCTGTTCGCGCACGCCGCTTTGCTGACCGGCAGCGAGGGCAAATTGTCGAAGCGGCTCGGCTCGCTCGGCGCCGAGCATTTCCGTGATGAAGGCATCGAGCCGCAGGCGATCATGTCGTTGCTCGCCCGCATCGGCACCAGCGACCCGGTCGAGCCGTTCGTCGATCCCGCCCCGCTGATCGCCGCGTTCGATTTCGCGCGATTCGGTCGCGCGCCGGCGCGATTCGATGAAGCGGAGCTGGCACAGTTGAACGCGCGGATCGTGCACCAACTCGATTACGAGACAGTCGCCGATCGCCTGCCCGCCGGGATCGACCGCAACGGGTGGGAAGCGATCCGGCCCAACCTGACCAAGGTCGCCGACGCCGCCGACTGGTGGCGCGTGGTGGAAGGGCCGATCGACGCGACGGTCGATCCCGAGGATCGTGACTTCCTCGCCGCCGCGCATCGCGTCGTGGGCGAGATGGCGTGGGACCGTGACCCTTGGCATACCCTAACCGCCACGCTGAAGGACGAAACCGGCCGCAAGGGCAAAGCGCTCTTTCTCCCCCTGCGCCGCGCGCTGACCGGCCGCGATCACGGCCCGGACATGGCGGCGTTGCTCCCGCTGATCGGGCGGATGCGGACATTGGAAAGACTGTCCCAATAGCCGTCAGAACTCCGGCGAAGGCCGGAGCATTGGCGATCGAAGCGCTCCCTCTCCAACGCTCCGGCATTCGCCGGAGCGCGGAATATGACACATTCTTGTGCAACATTTTGTAACGTTGTATCATAACACGACTCGGCGACCAAAGTCGGGACGATGAGAGAGGATACGGCATATGTATGCGAACCAATTCGCTGCCAGCCGCGGGTTCAAGCCCGGCAGCATGGCGTTGGCGCTCGCGACGACGGCGCTGCCGATCGCGGGATTGATCCTGTCCACCCAGGCGGAGAAGATCGCGCGGATCATCCATCCGCCGATCACCATCGTCGACATCACTCCGCCCAAGGATCCCCCGCCCGATCCCAAGCCGCAGCCCAAGTCGAACCCGATCGACCAGAAGGTCTATACTCCACCAATCGCGACGAAGGTGGACACCGACAACAAGGTCATCACCGCCCCCACTTTCCCGGAAACGCCGCCCCCGCCTATCCCGCCGGGTACGGGTGAGGTCCTGAAGCCACCGGTGACGCCGCCCGCGCCGGTCATCGTGGGCGCAGCCTACGACCCAAGCTACGCCAGCGCGCTTCAGCCTCCCTATCCGGCGGCGGAAATCCGGTCCGGCAACAGCGGCCGCGTCGTGCTGCGCGTGCTGATCGGCGCCGACGGACGCGTGAAACAGGTCGAGCGCATCTCCGCCGCCAGTGACGCCTTCTTCGCCGCGGCGGAGAAACAGGCGCTGACCAAGTGGCGCTTCAAGCCCGCGACCAGCGACGGTACGCCCATCGAGCAATGGAAGACGATGAGCCTGCGCTTCGAACTGCAGGATCAGTGAACGCCGCGCGGGGCTGGCGGTTCGCCGGCCCGGCGCCTATCTTGGGCGGTATGGGTACTATCGCTCGCTTCAATCCCTTGCGCGCCTTCGCTGACTTGCGCCGCTTCCTGGCGTCGCGCGGCCGGCACGAGATCATCTTCCTGTTCGCCGCCCTCTTTATTAGCGGGGGAATCGTCGTGGGCTTCGCGGTCGCGTCCAAGGTCGACAAGCCCTATGTCGCGCCGGACATCATCTACGTCCAGTCGTGGCGTGCCGACCGCACCGACGCGGAGATCATCGCGCAGCAGAAGATCGACATGGAAAAGAAGAAGATCCAGGACGCCAAGGAGGCCGAGTTCGAGGCCAAGAAGCGCGCCGAGTTCAAGCGCGTGGGCGACCAGTTGAGGAAGTGGGGCATCTGACCGCCGATCCGCGATGGATGGGGGCCGCTCTGGCGCTCGCCGAACGCGGGCGAGGCGAAACCGCGCCCAATCCCAATGTCGGCTGCGTGATCGTCAAGGACGGTAAAGTCGTCGGGCGCGGCTGGACTCAGCCCGGCGGGCGGCCGCATGCCGAGGCGATGGCGCTGGCGGAGGCGGGCGACGCCGCGCGCGGGAGCACGGTCTACACGACTCTGGAGCCGTGCGCGCATGTCTCGCCCCGCGGGCCGGCGTGCAGCGACTTGCTGATCGCGGCGGGCGTGGCGGCAATTGTCGTCGCGCTCAGCGATCCCGATCCGCGCACCGATGGACGCGGGCACGACCGGTTGCGCGCGGCGGGGATCGCGGTCGAAACTGGCCTGCGGGCTGACGATGCGCGGCGGTCGATGGCAGGATTCCTGACGCGGCGGGCCTTGGGTCGACCCCATGTGACGCTCAAGCTCGCGACCTCGCTCGACGGTTGCATCGCGCTGGCGAACGGCGAGAGCAAATGGATCACCGGCGCCCCGGCGCGTGCGCACGCCCATGTCGAGCGATCGCGGCATGAGGCGATCCTGGTGGGACGTGGGACGTTTGAGACGGACAGCCCGGCCCTCGATGTGCGCCTGGCCGGGCTGGAGGATCGCAGCCCGCGCCGGGTTCTCCTTAGTCGTCATGCCGGCCTAGTGCCGGCATCCGCCGAGCCGCAGGCTATATCGCCCGAGGCGGCGCGGACCCCGGCACGAGGCCGGGGTGACGGTTGGGAGATGATCGATGCACCGGGCCAAATCACCGATCTCGAAAACGTCGACCACCTCCTCGTCGAAGGCGGGGCGCAGACCGCATCGGCATTCCTCGCCGCCGATCTGGTCGATCGCCTCCTGCTCTACCGCGCGCCGATCCTGATCGGCGGCGGCAAGTCCGCGATCAGTGACATCGGCCTGACCGATCTTGCCGACGCGCATGGCCGCTGGCGGTTGCGCGACCGGCGGATGTTGGGCATCGATACTTTCGAAGAATTTGAACGGGTGCGATAATGTTCACCGGCATCATCACCGACATCGGCACGATCGAGAGCGTCGAGCAACGCGGCGACCTGCGCGTGCGGATCGCGACCGCGTACGACACCGCGACGATCGATCTCGGCGCGTCTATCTCGTGCTCGGGCGTGTGCCTGACTGTCATCGACAAATCCGGTCCGGAGGGGCCAGGCTGGTTCACCGTCGACGTCTCCGGCGAAACCGTTTCGCGCAGCGCGCCGAGCCAGTGGAGCCAGGGCCGCAAGCTCAACCTCGAACGCGCGATGAAGCTGGGCGACGAACTCGGCGGCCATATCGTGACCGGCCATGTCGACGGCGTCGCGGAAGTACTCGGCATATGCGCGGACGGCGATTCGAAGCGGATCGGCTTTCGCTTGCCACCGGCCCTTGCGCCGTTCGTCGCCGCCAAGGGGTCGGTGACCGTCGATGGCGTGTCGCTGACCGTCAACCAGGTTCGCGATGCCGAGGATGGGACGCATTTCGCGGTCAACATCATCCCGCACACCCAGGCGGTGACGACGCTCGGCGCGATCGAGGCGGGCCAGGCGGTGAATATCGAGATCGACGTCCTCGCGCGCTATCTCCAGCGGATGCAGAGCCTGCTGCAAAAGCCAGCCTGATGTGAAAATCATCTTGGCATATCACATTGTGATGTGATATTCGCCCGCTCATGAGCACGATGCTGATCGATCGCGTTCGCGATCTCGTCGCCTCGGGCGGGATTTCCCGCTCCGGGCTTGCCCGCGCCGCCGGGCTCCACGCCAATTCGCTGCGCAGCCTCGACGAGCAGGAATGGAATCCCACCGCCGACACGCTGAAGAAGCTCGAAAGCTACCTCACCCAGCGCGAGAAACGCCCCGCGCTCGTGCCCATCGAGGAGATCATCGAGGAAGCTCGGAACGGCCGCATGTTCATCCTGGTCGACGACGAGGATCGCGAGAACGAGGGCGACCTGATCGTCCCCGCGCAGATGGCAACTCCCGACGCGATCAACTTCATGGCGAAGCACGGCCGCGGCCTCATCTGCCTCGCCTTGACCAAGGATCGCGTCGATCAGCTCGGCCTCGAACTGATGAGCCGCAACAACGGCACGCGCCACGAAACCGCCTTCACCGTCTCGATCGAGGCGCGCGAAGGCGTTACCACCGGTATCTCCGCGCACGACCGCGCGCGCACCGTGTCGGTCGCGATCGACGCCTCCAAGCACAAGCAGGACATCGTCACGCCAGGCCATGTCTTCCCGCTGGTCGCGCGCGACGGCGGCGTGCTGGTCCGCGCCGGGCATACCGAGGCGGCGGTCGACGTCTCGCGGCTGGCCGGCCTCAACCCCTCTGGCGTGATCTGCGAGATCATGAAGGACGACGGCACGATGGCGCGGATGGACGATTTGATTGCCTTCGCCGAAACGCACCGGCTGAAGATCGGCACGATCCGCGACCTGATCGCCTATCGCCGCCAGCACGACCACCTCGTGGAGCGCCGTGCCGAGGCGCGCTTCACCAGCCGCTGGGGCGGCGAGTGGCTGGCCCGCACCTATTATAACAAGGCGACCGGCACCGAGCAGGTCGCGTTGATCAAGGGCCGCATCGATCCCGACAAGCCGACTTTGGTCCGCATGCACGCCATGAACCTGTTCGCCGACACGTTCGGCGAACAGGGCGATCGTGGACGAATACTCGAGCGGTCGATGGAATTGATCGGGGCCGCCGGGTCCGGCGTCGTGGTACTGCTGTCGACCGGCGGCGGCACGGGGGCGTTCAGCCAGGCGCTCCAGCAAAAGGCTGGTGGCCCGGCGAGTGAGGAGATACGCGATTATGGCGTCGGCGCTCAGATCCTGACCGAACTCGGGATCGACGACATGATCCTGCTGACCAACACCCACCACACGCTGGTCGCGCTCGACGGTTACGGCCTGTCGATCGTCGGCGAGCGCGCGATCACGGCGGGATGAGCATGCGCTCCGCCGCCACCGAGGCGGCAGATCCCAAATATGCGTTCGTGGAGCGCGAGCGGCGCTGGCGGATCGATCCTGCCCGCCGCCCGTCGCTCGACGGCCTGCGCGCGGTCCTGATCGAGGACCGCTATCTGACCGGGACGCGCTGCCGGCTGCGGCGGGTGACCGAGGCCGGGACCGGCGAGACCGTGGTCAAGCTGACGCGCAAGTACGACGCGCCGGATCCGCTCGCCCGCCCGATCGTCACCGCCTATCTGGACGAGGTGGAATACGCGCTGTTCGCGACGCTGCCGGCGCTGCCGCTGACGAAGCGCCGCTACGCCGTGGTGCAGGACGGCGCGACGTGGAGCGTCGATCGCTACGAAGGCGCATTGGCGGGGCTGGAGACGGCCGAGATCGAATGGCCCGACGATGCTGGCCTCCGTACGCTCGTGGCGCCCGCCTGGTTCGGCCGCGACGTCAGCACCGATCCACGCTATCAGGGCGCCTCGCTCGCCCGACACGGCAACCCGAGGAGTAACATGGCCCATATCCTGATCGTCGAAGCGCGGTTCTACGACCATCTCAACGACATGCTGCTCGCCGGCGCGCGCGCGGCGATTGAGGCGGCCGGGCACAGCCACGAGACGATGACCGTGCCCGGCGCGCTCGAAGCTCCCGGCGCGATCGCGCTCGCGGTCGAGACCGGGCGCTACGACGCGTTCGTCGCGCTCGGCGTGGTGATCCGCGGCGAGACCTATCATTTCGAGATCGTAAGCAACGAAAGCGCGCGCGGCATCATGGCGCTGACGATGGACGGCATCGCGATCGGCAACGGGATCCTGACCACCGAGGACGAAGCCCAGGCGATCGTCCGCGCCGATCCGGTGCAGCTCGACAAGGGCGGCGGCGCGGCCAAGGCGGCGCTTGCAATGCTGGCGCTGAAAGAACGCTTCGGCTGATCAGACTCGCTGGATCACGCCACGCCGGTGCAGCGCATCGAGCGCCTTGCGCCACACCGGCATCGACAGCAGCCCCGGCTGCCCGAGCCACGGATTGACGAAGCACAGCAGCAACGCGGTCAGCGTGCCGAGCAGCACCGCCCATCCCCGCCGCCGGATCATCGCGGCATATTCGGGCTCCAGGTCGTCGGCGGCGACCGGCGGCGAAATCGCCATGCTGTTGTTCCACAGGTTGCATACCGCGACGAACATCAGCCACGCGCAATACGCCGCCGACGGAACCAGCTTGCCGTAATAGTCACTGACCAAAGCCGTGAAAAACGGCATCCCCGCGACCGACAGCAGCAGGAACAGATTGGGCATCAGCAGCCCGGGCGACCAGTGGCGCGCGCAATCGAACGCGCGGTGGTGCCCGCTCCAGAACGCGCCGACGACAAAGAACGATATGATGAAGCCGACGAATTGCGGCGTCATGTCGACCAGCGCCTGAAGGAACGCTTCGTTGCTCGCGCCGCGCGGCAAATGTGGAAACTTCAGTTCGATCACCAGCAACGTGATCGAGATCGCAAACACCGCGTCGGAAAAGAACACCAGCCGTTCCAGCGCATGCGCCGGCGCGCCATGGTGCAGCGGTTGGTCGTTTCTCTGCTCGCTCACCATCACCCCCTAAAGTTCCGCTTCATGCTGCCCACATCGCCGCCGCTTGCCAAGCGCCCTTGCCTTTGGCCACAAGGGGATTGTCTAGGGGAGAGCCGAATGTCCGATCAGAGCGTCTATCCTGTGCCGCCTGCCTGGGCGAAGCGCGCCAAGGTCGACCGCGCCGGCTACGAAAGGCTCTATGGCCGCAGCCTGGCCGATCCCGGCACCTTCTGGCTCGAACAGGCGCGCCGGCTCGACTGGATCAAGCGGCCGGAGATCGCGGGCGACTGGTCCTTCGACAAGGCCGATTTCCACATCCGCTGGTTCGCCGACGGCAAGCTTAACGTCGCGGCCAATTGCCTCGACCGCCACCTCGCGGCGAACGGCGACCGCGTCGCGATCATCTGGGAACCCGACGATCCCGCCGAGCAGCCGCGCCGGATAACCTATCGCGAGCTTCACGCCGAGGTCTGCAAATTCGCCAACGCGCTGAAGGACCGCGGCGTCGCGAAAGGCGACCGCGTCACCATCTATCTGCCGATGATCCCCGAGGCGGCGGTGGCGTTGCTCGCCTGCGCGCGCATCGGCGCGATACATTCGGTGGTGTTCGGCGGTTTTTCGCCCGAAGCGCTCGCGGGACGGATCGAGGACTGCGGATCGACCATCGTCATCACCGCCGACGAAGGGCGCCGCGGCGGCAGGAAGGTGCCGCTCAAGGCCAATGTCGATGCCGCTCGCCATCACGCGCCGGGGCTGGAGCAAGTCATCGTCGTCAAGGCGACCGGCGGCGACGTCGCGATGGGCGACGGCGACCATTGGTATCACGATCTCCTCGCGGCCGCCGAGCCCGACTGCCGCCCCGAACCGATGGCGGCCGAGGATCCGCTGTTCATCCTCTACACCAGCGGATCGACGGGGAAGCCGAAGGGTGTGCTCCACACCACCGGCGGCTACCTCGTCTGGGTCAGCCTCAGCCACGAACTGACCTTCGACTATCGCCCCGGCCAGATCTATTGGTGCGCCGCGGACATAGGCTGGGTCACCGGTCACAGCTACATCCTCTACGGCCCGCTTTCGAACGGCGGCACGTCGCTGATGTTCGAAGGCGTCCCCAACTGGCCCGACGCTAGCCGCATCTGGCAAGTGTGCGACCGCCATGGCGTCGAGATCCTCTACACCGCTCCCACCGCTCTCCGCGCTCTAATGAAGGAAGGCGACGAGTTCGTCACCCGTACCAGCCGATCGACGCTCAAGCTGCTCGGCACGGTCGGCGAGCCGATCAATCCCGAGGCGTGGCGCTGGTATCACGACGTCGTCGGCGAAGGCCGGTGCCCGATCGTCGATACCTGGTGGCAGACCGAGACCGGCGGCCACATGATCACGCCCCTGCCCGGTGCGACCGACCTCAAGCCCGGCAGCGCGACGCTCCCGTTCCCCGGCGTGGACCCGCAGATCGTGGACAGCGAAGGCCTCGTCCTGACCGGCGCGACCGAGGGCAATCTCGTCATCGCGCGGAGCTGGCCGGGACAGATGCGCGGCGTGTGGGGCGACCACGATCGCTTCTTCCAGACCTATTTCACCACCTATCCGGGGAAGTATTTCACCGGCGACGGATGCCGCCGCGACGAGGACGGCTATTACTGGATCACCGGCCGTGTCGATGACGTGATCAACGTCAGCGGCCACCGCATGGGCACCGCGGAAGTCGAAAGCGCGCTGGTCCTCCACGCCAAGGTGGCGGAGGCCGCCGTCGTCGGCTTCCCGCACGACATCAAGGGCCAGGGCATCTACGCCTATGTCACCTTGAACGCCGACGAGGCGCCGTCCGATGAGTTGCGCAAGGAACTGGTTGCCTGGGTGCGGATGGAAATCGGCCCGATCGCCTCCCCCGACGCGATCCAGTTCGCCCCCGGCCTGCCCAAGACGCGCAGCGGTAAGATCATGCGCCGCATCCTGCGCAAAATCGCGGAGGGCGACGTCTCGAGCCTTGGCGATACGTCGACGCTGGCCGATCCGTCGGTGGTCGACGATCTGGTGGCGAACCGGGCGTCCTGACGTTTCTCAAGGACCAAACGCCGCCGCGGCGATGACAATGAAATGGAGGTGCGGGCGATTGCGCGGCTGGGGCCGTGGCGATATGGCGTCGTAATACACTCAAACGGGCGGAGTAGAGTCTCGATGAAAAAGGTTATGGTGCGGGCGATGCTGGGCGTCGCGGCGGCGGCGATCGCGATCCCGACGATCGCGCAGGTGACCAAGGCGCGGTATGGCGCGTTCGGCATTGATCTCACCACGCAGGACAAGGCGGTCAAGCCCGGCGACGATTTCTGGACCTATGCCAACGGCGCGTGGGACAAGCGCACGCAGATTCCCGCCGACAAGGGATCGGTCGGGTACGGCAACGTCCTGACCGACGAGGCCGAGGCGAACGTCCGCAAGATCCTGGACGACATGTCGGCCAACCCCGCCGCTTATGGCGCGACCGGCAAGCAGGTCGGTGACTTCTACGCGAGCTGGATGGACGAGGCCGGGATCGAGGCGAAGGGCGCCGCACCGCTCAAGCCCTATCTCGACCGTATCGCAGCGGTCGGCGACCTTTCGGGCCTGCAGACACTGTTCGCGACCACGGGCTATGCCTCGCCGATCGAAGTGGGAACGATCCCCAGCCTGAGCGACCCGACGCATTATACCGCGGTGGTCGGCCAGGGCGGGCTCGGCATGCCGCGCGATTACTACCTGTTGAAGGGCGAGAAATACGACGCGTTCCGGGCAGCGTACAAGGCGTACATCAAGCAGATGCAGGAACTGGCCGGCATCCCCGACGCCGCTGCCAAGGCCGATGCGATCTTCGCGCTCGAAACCGCGCTCGCCGAAAAGCAATGGTCGCCCGAACAGAGCCGCGACATCGCCAAGCTCAACGATCCGCAGACGATCGCCGGGCTGAAGGCGAAGGCGCCCGAGGTCGACTGGGCGCTGATCCTCAAGACCGCCGGCCTCGACTCGTCGCCGCAGGTGCTGATGACGAACAACACCGCGCTGACCGAGACGGGCAAGATCCTGGTCGCGACGCCGTTGCAGACATGGAAGGACTATCTCGCCTTCCACTTCGTCAGCGATCACGCCCAATTCCTGCCCAAGGCGTTCGACGACGCGCAGTTCAATTTCTACGCGAAGACGCTGTCGGGCGTCGAAGTGAAGCGCGACCGATGGAAGCGCGGCGTACAATTGACCAACGGCGCGCTCGGCGAGGCGGTCGGCAAGCTTTACGTCGACAAATATTTCCCGGCGTCGAGCCAGGCCAAGATGGCCGAGCTGATCGAAAACCTGCGCGCCGCCTATCACGACCGCATCTCCGGCTCGACGTGGATGGACGCCGACACCAAGGCGAAGGCGCTGGCCAAGCTTGCCGCATTCGAGCCGCGGATCGGCCATCCGGTGAAATATATCGATTATTCGAACTTCAAGGTCGAACGCGGCGACCTGCTCGGCAACGTGATGCGCTCGGGCGAATTCCAGCATCAACTCGAGCTTGAGCGTTTTCCCAAGCCGGTCGACCGGACGCTGTGGGGCATGACGCCCCAGACGGTGAACGCCTATTACAGCCCGCTGGCGAACCAGATCACCTTCCCGGCCGCGATCCTGCAGCCGCCCTATTTCGATCCAAACGCCGACCCGGCGGTCAATTACGGCGCGATCGGCGCGATCATCGGTCACGAAATGGGCCATGGCTTCGACGATCAGGGCAGCCAGTTCGGCCCGACCGGCAAGTTCGAGAATTGGTGGACGCCAGCGTCGAAGAAAGCCTTCACCGAACGCACCGCCGCGCTCGGCGCGCAATACGACACCTACGAACCGATCCCGGGCACCAAGGTCAACGGCAAGCTGACGATGGGCGAGAATATCGGCGATCTCGGCGGCGTCGAGGCGGCCTATGCCGCGTATCAGAAGTATCAGGCGAAGCATGGCAAGGCGAAGGTGATCGACGGGCTCACCGGCGACCAGCGCTTCTTCCTGTCCTATGCGCAGGCATGGCAGAACAAGCGGCGCGAAGGGGTGGCGCGGCAATTGCTGCTGACCGATCCGCATTCGCCAGCCAAGTATCGCGTCAACGGCATCGTCCGCAACGTCGACGCCTGGTACAAGGCATTCAACATCCAGCCGACCGACGCGCTGTACCTGTCGCCCGAAAAGCGCGTGCATATTTGGTAAGGTGCGGATGGCCTGGATTTGCTGCGCAAATCCAGGACTCGTCACGTCGGGCAGCGGGCCGGCGCAGCCGGCTCGTCTGACGGCGTGACGCCCGCTAGGGTGGAGCGATGAAAGCGCTCGTCATCTCCAGCCTTGCACCGGACTTCGCCGGCTGTGCGCTGGCGGACGTCCCCGACCCCGTACGTGCGCCCGGCCAGATCCTGATCCGCGTCCGCGCGGCATCGCTCAACTTCCCCGATCTCTTGATGACCGAGGGCAAGTATCAGCTCAAACCCGATTTGCCGTTCGTGCCCGGCATGGAGGTGGCGGGCGAGGTCGTTGCGACGGAAGCCGATAGCGGCTTCGCCGTTGGCGATGCGGTGGTCGCGGCGACTCGTCTCGGCGGGTTCGCCGAATTCGTCGCGGTCGATGCGCGGAGCGTCCGCGCCAAGCCCGCCAACCTCGACTTCGCGCATGCTGCGAGCATCGGGGCGGCCTACAATACCGCCTATGTATCGCTAGTGCGGCTGGCCAACGTGCAGCCGGGCGAGTGGGTCGTCGTTCACGGCGCGACCGGCGGCGTCGGGCTGGCGGCAGTCGATCTTGCCAAGGCGCTCGGCGCGCGCGTCATCGCCACATCACGATCGGCGGAAAAGCTGGCGGTGGTCGCGGAGGAATACGCGCCCGACGCCACGCTTCCCGTCCCCGGCTTCCGCGAGGCGGTCAAGGACCTGACCGGCGGCGGTGCCGACGTGATCTACGATCCGGTCGGCGGCGACGTGTTCGACGAAAGTACGCGCTGCATTGCGTTCGGCGGGCGATTGTTGGTCGTCGGCTTCACCTCGGGCCGGATCGCGAGCGTCGTGACCAACATTCCGCTGATCAAGGGCTTCTCGGTGATCGGTGTGCGTGCGGGTGAATATGGCCGGCAGTTCCCCGCCAAGGGTCGCGAGAACCAGGACGCGATCTGGCAGCTCGCCGCCGCTGGCAAAATCCGTCCGCGCGTCGATTCGCGCTACCCGCTGGCCGACTGGCGCGCGGCGTTCGAGGCGATGCGCGACAGCCGGATGGTCGGCAAGATCGTCATCGAGCCCTAGATGCCTGCAAACGAGCGCAGCGCCGCGATGTTCGTCACCAGCACCGAGCGGTAGAGCGGCACCACCCATTCGCGCTCCGCCAGCGCCAGAATATGTCCGCTCGCCGACTTGCGGCTGAGTCCGCACATCTCCGCCACATCCGCCTGCGTCGCCGCCACCACGCCCTCGCTATCCGCCAGTTGCGCCAGCCGCGCCGCGATCCGCTGGCGCGGGGTCAGGCACAGGTTGAGCGCCGCCGCATGCACCGCCGCGTCGAGCTGGTCATACAGCAACGCGATCACCGCCGCCCACGCGCCCGGCGCTTGGTCGGCGATCCGGGGCAGTGCCGAATCGGGCACCAGCATCACTTGGCTCGCGCGCTGCGCCGACGCGGTGACGATCCGCCGCCCGCCGCCGAACCGCCGCGACTGGCCGATCGCCTGGCCCGGCCCGACCAGCGCGAGCAGCACGCCGCGATCCGCCCCCGCGCTCGCCTCCAGCCGCAGCACGCCGTCGATGACGAGGCACAGGCCCGGTTCTTCGTCGCCCTCACTATAGATCCACTGTCCCTCGTCGAGCGCGCGAACGCGGCCCGCCGCGACCAGTGCCTCAGCGAGCTTCGGGTCCAACCCGGCGAACCAGCGTCCGCGCTTCAGGGCGGCCATCACGTCCATCGCAGCAATTGTTACGATCGTAGCATTCGTATCGCAAGCGACTCGCTATGATCCCCGCAACAAAGGAGAGGCAAAATGCACATCCAGCCGATCGCCGATCATTGCGGCGCCGAAGCGTCGGGCATCGATCTCAAAACGCTCGACGATGCGGAACTCAGCGCGCTGAAGGCCGCCGTCGCCGACCGCGGCGTGCTGTTCGTCCGCGACCAGGAATTGAGCCCGGAGGATCACATCGCCTTCGCGCGGCGCTGGGGCGAGATCGACATCAACAATTATTTCCCCGCGAACGGCGGCCATCCCGAAATCGCCGAGGTGCGCAAGGCGGAGGCGCAGACCACCAATATCGGCGGCGGCTGGCACACCGATCATTCGTACGACCAAGTGCCCGCAATGGGATCGATCCTGCTCGCGCGCGAGACCCCGCCGACCGGCGGCGATACGCTGTTTTCCAGCCTCGGCGCGGCCTACGATTCGCTATCCGACGGCCTCAAGGCGACACTCGAAACGCTGCGCGCGGTGCACTCGGCGGACCATATCTACGGCAGCGATGGCGTCTATGCGAAGACCGATCAAGCCGCCGATCTGAAGGGCCATGAGATCCACGCCGCGGCGATCCACCCCGCGGTGATCCGCCACCCCGTGACCGGCCGCAAGATCCTCTACGTCAACCCGGCCTTCACGCTGCATTTCGAAGGTTGGACGCGCGAAGAAAGCATGCCACTCCTCGCCTACCTCTATTCGGTCGCAATGCGCTCCGAATTCCATTGCCGCCTGCAATGGGCGCCGGGCAGCCTCGCGGTGTGGGACAATAGATCGACCTGGCACCTCGCGATGAACGACTATCACGGGCACCGGCGGCTGATGCACCGGATCACGATTTCGGGGGTGGCATTGAGTTAGTAGCGGACGGCCTGGATTTGCCCAAGCAAATCCAAGACTCGTCACGTCGGGCAGCGGGCCGGCGCAGCCGGTCAGTCTGACGGCGTGACGGCGGCGATTGGCGAGCTCGGGCTTTATCCAACGAAGAGTTATGGTTTTAGATTGAGATAATGCTGCTCACGCCGAATGGGCGATTTTCGATCTAGCGCGAGTATATCACCAATCCATTTGACCAAGGCTGGAAGGGTCACATCCTCAATCTGTCGGCGTGCTTCGGTAGCCTCGGCGATCGGCACAGATCCAGCGCGCACGTAAAGCCGCTCATACGCCACATTCTCATTTGGGGGCCAGAAATGAGCATCAAACAAATTGCCGGGGCTGCGAATTAGGCTTGTATCAATCGCTATGCCGGCAGCGGACAACGCCGCCTCCAACGCTGTCGGCCTTAAGGGATAACTGTGACCCTTCGGCAGTTTGGCTTTCTCCGACTTCATCGGCAGATATTGCCTGTCGCGGGTCCAGGTCGCAACGGCCACTAACGGCCACGCCGTCAGACGAGCCGGCTGCGCCGCCTCGCTGCCCGACGTGACGAGTCCCGGAATAGCTGCGCTATTCCGGACCGCCCGCGACCTACTTCATCAGCACCAATTCCTCCGCCATCGTCGGATGCAGCGCCACGGTCTGGTCGAACGCGTCCTTGGTAAGGCCGGCCTTCACCGCGACTGCCGCCGCCTGCAGGATTTCCGCCGCCTCCGGCCCGATCATGTGGATGCCGAGGATTTTCCCCGAATTCTCCTCACAGATCATCTTGTACAAGGCGCGCTCGTTGCGGTTCGCCAGGACGTTCTTCATCGGGCGGAAATCGCTGACATAGACCTTCACCGATCCGTATTTCTGCTTGGCCTGGCTCTCGGTCAGGCCGACGCCGGCCATTTGCGGGTGACTGAACACAGCGGCGGGGATGCAATTGTAATCGACCCGCGTCGGCTTGCCCCCGAACACGGTATCGGCGAACGCCTGCCCCTCGCGGATCGCGACCGGAGTCAGTTGCACGCGGTTGGTCACGTCGCCAACCGCATAGATGCTCGGCACGTTGGTGCGGTTGTCCTCGTCGACCTTGACCGCACCCATTTCGGTCAGCGCGATCCCGGCCGCCTCCAGCCCCAGATTCTCGGTATTGGGCACGCGCCCGGTCGCAAACATCACGCAATCGACCTCGATCGGTTCGTGGTTCGACATGCTGACCTGCAGGCTGCCGTCCGCCAGCTGCTCGATCCCCTGGAATTTCGCGTTGAAGCGGAAATCGATGCCCTTCATCATGCTGATCTGGAGGAGCCGGTCGCGGATCTGCTCGTCATAGCCGCGCAGGATCTGGTCGCTGCGGTTGATCAGCGTCACCTTCGCGCCGAATTCGTGGAAGATGCCGGCGAATTCGTTGGCAATATAGCCCGCGCCCGCGATCAGGATGCGCTTCGGCACGCCCTCCAGGTGGAACGCCTCGTTCGACGTGATGCCATATTCGTGCCCCGGACAGGTCGGGACGTGCGGCCGCGCGCCGGTCGCGATCAGGATGTATTTCGCCGTGACATCGCGCCCGCTGGCCAGCTTCAGGCTGTTGGGTCCTGTAATCTCGGCATGTTCGTTGATGATCTCGACGCCGTGGCTGTCGAGCGTCGTGGTATAGGCCTTGTTGATCCGGTCGACTTCCTCGAACACGTTGGCGGTCAGCGTCTTCCAGTCGAACGCGCACGGTTGCGGCACGTCCCAGCCGAACCGCTTGGCGTCCTGCAAATCCTCCGCGAAATGCGCGCCATAGACGAGCAGCTTCTTGGGCACGCAGCCGCGGATCACGCAGGTGCCGCCAACGCGATATTCCTCCGCCACCGCCACTTTCGCGCCGTGGGCCGCCGCGACGCGAGAGGCGCGCGTACCCCCCGATCCCGCGCCGATGACGAACAGGTCGTAGTCGTAGTCGCTCATTTTCGCCTTACTTTCCTTCGTCACCCCGGCCTTGTGCCGGGGTCCACCGTGCCGCGCCGTCCGAACCGTGCGGGTCTTGCTGCACGGTGGATGCCGGGACAAGCCCGGCATGACGGTCGAGGCAGTTTACCCGAACGCCCGCTTCAACAAATCATTGGTGGACACGTCGAAATCGCCACCGCCCTTACCCGCCGCCTTGGCCATTTCCTTGCCCAGCTCGACCCCGAACTGGTCGAACGAATTGATGCCGAGCAGCACGCCGTTCACGAACACGCGGTGCTCGTGATACGCGATCAGCGCGCCCAGCGTGCGCGCGTCGAGATCGTCGAGCAGCAGCGTGGTCGATGGCCGGTCACCCGGATAGTGGCGCGCAGGATCGCCGGGATTGTCCTTGCCCGCCATCAGCGCCGCCCCTTGCGCGAACATGTTGTTGAGCAGGTTGCGGTGATGGTCCTCGTTCAGCGAGTCGCCCGGCTCGATCACCCCGATCAGTTCGAGCGGGACGAGGTGCGTGCCCTGATGCAGCAACTGGAACACCGCATGCTGCGCGTCGGTGCCGACCCCGCCCCAGGTGATCGCCGCGGTCGGGCGGCCGACGGGCTTGCCGTCGATCGTGACGCCCTTGCCGTTCGATTCCATTTCGAGCTGCTGGAGATAGGAGGGCAACAGCCGCAGCCGCTCGTCGTAGCAGAACACCCCGCGCGTCTCGCAGCCGAACACTTGCGTGTAGAGCAGGTCGGTGAACGCCCCGAGCGCGGGCGCGTTCTCATGCAGCGCGGCGAGCCGGAAATGGCGGTCCATCTCGGCTGCGCCCTCGAGCAACTCGCTGAACGCGTCCCAACCGAGCGCGATCGCTGCCGGGAAGCCGATCGACGACCACAGTGAATAGCGCCCGCCGACCGTGTCCGCGAACGGCAGCACGCGGGTTTCGTCGACGCCCCATTCGATCGCCTTGTCGGGACTCGCGGTCAGCGCGACGACGCGGCCGTACGGGTCCTCGACGCCACCCGCCTGCATCCACTCGATCACGCTTTCGGCGTTGAGCATCGTCTCGGTGGTGGTGAATGTCTTCGACGCGACGGCGAGCAACGTCGCGGTCGGATCGAACCGCTTGAACGCATCCTCCAGCGCGACGCCGTCGACGTTGCTGACGATCGCGACCTCGTACCGCGTCTCGTCGCGCCCCAGCGCGTCGACCAGCAGGTCGGGTCCCAGCGCCGATCCTCCGATCCCGACGTGCAGGATATTGCGGATCGGTCCCAGCGCACCCTGCTCGATCGCGTCGATCAGCGCGCGCATCCGCGCATGAAACCCCTGCGCGACCGCCACGTCCTCCTTGTTCCCCTCCCCGCGCTCCATCGTGTGCGTGACGGCGCGGTCCTCGGTCGTGTTGATGACGTCGCCCGCGAACAACGCCTCGCGCTTGCCCGCCAGGTCGCATGCCTTGGCCAGCCGCTCGAACGCCTTGATTCCGTCATCGGTCAGGTGCGTCTTCGACCAGTCGAAATGGATGCCGGCGATGTCGGCGCTGTATTTTGACAGCCGGTCGGGATCGTCGGCGAAAAGCTCGGTCAGCGGGGTCCGCTTCAGTGCCTCGATCTCGCTCCAGTCGGCCATCGACACGCTCCTTTGTGACTCGCGCAGCCTCAATGGGCGCTCCGGCCGTCCCGTTCAAGGAAGAGGGAGTGCCTTGACGTCACGACACACCATGCGCAAACCGCGCGCCATGACCGATACGCCAGAGGCGCCCGCCATCGCGCCGGATCCGATCCCGATTGCGGCGAAGCCCGTTAAGGAAAAGAAGAAGGAAGATTGGCGCGACACGCTGAGCTTCCTCGTGAAGCTCGCGATCGTCGTGTTCATTTTCAGGAGCTTCCTCTTCTCGCCCTTTTCGATCCCGTCGCAGTCGATGCTGCCGCGGCTATACATCGGCGACTATCTGTTCATCTCGAAATGGAATTACGGCTATTCGCGGCATTCGCTGCCGTGGAGCATGCCGCTGATCCCGGGGCGCATCCTGGCGAAGAACCCGACGCACGGCGACGTCGCCGTGTTCAAGACCCCCGCGGGCAATGGCGAGGACATCATCAAGCGCGTCATTGGCCTGCCCGGCGACACGATCCAGATGCGCGGCGGGCAACTGATCCTGAACGGCGTCGCGGTGCCCAAGGTCCGCGTCGCCGACTTCGTCATCCCGCTGACGCCGAATTACAACGACAAGCCCAAGGCCAACCCGCTCGAGGAATCGGATTGCCCCGCTCCCTACATCACCCAGGCGAACGGCGCGCCTGCGTGCAAATACGAACAGTATAGGGAAACGCTACCCGGCGGCCCCAGCTACCTGGTGCTCGATCGCGGTCCGCGCCCCGGCGCCGACGACACCGAATTGTTCACCGTGCCCCCTGGCCATGTGTTCATGATGGGCGACAATCGCGACGATTCGGGCGACAGCCGATTTCCGGTCAGCGCGGGCGGACTCGGCATGGTCCCGATGGAGAATCTTGAGGGCAAGGCGGTCATTACCTTCTGGTCGACCGACGGCAGCGCGCAATGGCTGCTGCCCTGGACTTGGTTCACCGCGGCGCGCTGGGGCAGGATGGGGCAAGGCTTCTGATGGCATCCGACCTCGCCGCATGGGTCGGCGAGACCTTCGACTACCGGCCCAAGGACCTCGCCAGCTTTGCCCGCGCGCTGACGCACGGCAGCCAGGCGGCGGAAAATTACGAGCGGCTGGAATTTCTCGGGGACCGCGTGCTTGGGCTGGCGATGGCCGAGTGGCTGTACGAGCTTTTCCGCGACGAACCTGAAGGCGGGTTGTCGAAGCGGCTCAACGCGCTGGTGACCGGCCATGTCTGCGCCGATGTCGCGCGGGCGATCGGCGTGCAGCCCTGGCTCCGCTTGGGCAAGCAAGCGCGTGACGACGGCGCGAGCGACAGCGATAACGTGCTGGGCGATGTGATGGAGGCGCTGATCGGGGCGCTCTATCTCGATGGCGGCTACAGCCCGGCGCGCAACTTCGTCCGCCGCGCGTGGGGCGGCCGCGTGCACGCCGACGCCCGTGCACCGCAACACCCCAAGTCCGCGCTTCAGGAATGGGCGGCCGCGCACAACCGCAAGACACCACTTTACGAAGTTACTGACCGCTCCGGCCCGCAGCATGCCCCCCGCTTCACGGTGCGCGTGAGCTTGGGCGGGTTCGCCGAGGCGGAGGCGACGGGCACGAGCAAGCAGGAAGCGGAAACCGCCGCGGCCGCCGCGTTACTGGCGCAGGTCGCGGCATGACCCAGCATTGCGGCCTCGTCGCTGTGCTCGGCGCGCCCAACGCCGGCAAGTCCACGTTAGTCAACGCGCTGGTCGGCCAGAAGGTGGCGATCGTCAGCCCCAAGGCCCAGACCACGCGTACCCGCCTGCTCGGCGTCGCGATCGAGGGCGAGACGCAGCTGTTGCTGATCGACACCCCCGGCATCTTCGCGCCGCAGCGCCGGCTCGACCGGGCGATGGTGGCGGCGGCGTGGGGCGGGACCGAGGGCGCGGACGTGATCGCGCTGGTGGTCGACGCCAAGGGCGGGCTCGGCCCCAAGGTGATGCCGATCGCGGAGAGCATCGCGGGGCGGCCGGAGCGCAAGTTCCTGGTCCTCAACAAGGTCGACCTCGCCGACAAGGCCAAATTGCTCGTCCATGCCGAGCGGCTCAACGCGGCGGTCGCGTTCGACGAGACCTTCTTCGTGTCGGCGGAGACCGGGGACGGCCTGCCAGAGCTCAAGAAGTCGCTCGCCTACAACATGCCCGAGGGGCCCTGGCATTTCCCCGAGGACCAGGTGTCCGACGCGACCGAGCGCGCGCTGGCCGCCGAGGTGACGCGCGAACAGCTCTACCTCCAGCTCCACGCCGAACTGCCCTACGCCTCGACGATCGAGACCGAGAAGTTCGAGGAGCGCGCCGACGGATCGGTCGAGATCCATCAGCAGATCCTCGTCGCGCGGCCCACGCAGCGCGCGATCGTGCTGGGCAAGGGCGGCGCGCGGATCAAGGAAATCGGCGCGCGGGCGCGGGCGCAGCTCAAGGAACTGCTCGACCGGCCGGTGCACCTCTACCTCCACGTCAAGGTGAAGGCCGATTGGGACGAGGACCGCGAGGTGTTTCGCGACATAGGTCTCGACTGGGTCGACTAGGCTCACCGCAGCGAAATAGCCGCGCTATTTCGCGATAAGCGGTGCGCCCGGCCGGCGCCGCGATAGCGGCGCCCGACGGCGCGAATTCACTTCGCGCCGGAACCCAACAGGCTATCCACCCACGCCGGCACCAATTCCCCCGCCGGCCCGCGCCGGCTCTCGGCGAACCAGCCGCTGCCTTCGGAGCGATCGAGGTTCATCTCCAGCGTATCCGCGCCATGATAGCGCGCCGTCTGGACAAACCCGGCGGCGGGATAGACCGCGCCCGACGTGCCGATCGACACGAACAGGTCGGCGCGGGACAACGCGCGCTCGATCGTGTCCATGTGATAGGGCATCTCGCCGAAGAACACGATGTCGGGGCGCAGCGCCGGGGCGCCGCACGCCCCGCACACCTCGCCAGGCGGCATGTCGCCCGGCCACGCAGCGCGCTCCCCGCAATCCGCGCACAAGGCCGAAAGCAATTCGCCGTGCATGTGCAACATCCGCGCCGCCCCCGCGCGCTCGTGCAAATCATCGACATTCTGCGTCACGATCAGCAATTCGCCCGGCCACTCGGCGTCGAGCCTCGCCAGCGCCCGGTGCGCTGCGTTGGGCTCGACCCCCGCCAGCGCCGCGCGACGCAGATCGTAAAAGCGATGCACCAGTTCCGGGTCGTGCGCCAAGGCCTGCGGCGTGCAGACATCCTCGACCCGATGCCCCTCCCACAGCCCGCCCGGCCCGCGAAACGTCGCGATCCCGCTCTCCGCCGAAATGCCCGCGCCGGTCAGGATGACGATGTTGCGGATGCCGGTCATGGACAACGCGATAGCTCAGCACGCGCCGGTCCGCCATCGGCGCCGGCCGCCGTTGCATGACTCCGATGCGGGTCATAATGCTCGCGGCATGACCGAGCCGTTGTTCTGCTTCATGCCGCGCTGGAAAGAGGAACTGGTGGTGACGGGCTCGGGCGGCACGTTCGTACTGGAGCTGCCGATGGGCATCCTGTCCGCTTATCTGCCGACCGAGGACGAGTGGCAGCGCCGTGCGCCTGCCTGGGCGCGGTCGCTCTGGCCGGCGCTCAAGACCGAACTTGAAGAATGGTGCCGCGCCAACGACGCGCAATTCTACATCGACGCGTCGGCATCCGTGTATCCCGACCGATGACCGACTTCGCCGCCACCCGCGCGCTGTTCCACTTGCCCGAGGGCATGATCTATCTCGACGGCAATTCGCTCGGGCCGCTGCCGCTCGCGGCGGAAACGCGCGTGGCGGAGGTCATGCGCGGCGAATGGGGCGGCGAGTTGATCAAGGCGTGGAACAGCGCCGGCTGGATCACGCTGCCCGCCCGCATCGGCGACCGCATCGGGCGGCTGATCGGCGCGCCGGCGGGGAGCGTCGCGACCGGCGACACGCTGTCGATCAAGGTGTTCCAGGCGCTGTCGGCGGCGCTCGCGCTGCGGCCGGATCGCACGGTCGTGCTGTCCGACACCGGCAATTTCCCGTCGGACTTGTACATCGCGCAGGGGCTGCTCAAGGCGCTCGGGCGCGGACTCGAACTGCGGTTGGTGCCGCCCGAAAAGGTAGCCAACGCGATCGACGAGAGCGTCGCGGTAACGCTCATCACGGAGGTCGATTACCGCACCGGGCGACTGCACGATATGGCGGCGCTGACCGCGAAGGCCCACGCAGCGGGGGCATTGACGGTCTGGGACTTGGCGCATTCGGCAGGCGCGATCCCGGTCGACCTGACCGCCGCCGACGCCGATTTCGCGGTCGGCTGCACCTACAAATATCTCAACGGAGGGCCGGGCGCACCAGCCTTCATCTATGTCGCGCCGCGCTTTGCCGACAGCGCGCAGCCGATTCTGTCGGGCTGGATGGGCCACGAAGCGCCGTTCGCGTTCGACCTCGATTATCGCCCGCACGCCAGCGTCGAGCGGATGCGCGTCGGCACGCCGCCGGTTTTGGCGCTCTCGGTGCTCGATACCGCGCTCGATGCGTGGGATGCGGTCGATATGACGGACGTCCGCGCCCAATCGATCCGCTTGAGCGAACGCTTCATAGCCGAGGTCGAGGCGCGGTGTCCGGAGCTCGAACTAGCCTCCCCGCGCGATCCGCTGGCGCGCGGTAGCCAGGTCTCGTTCCGCCACCCTCAGGGCTATGCGATCATGCAGGCGCTGATCGCGAACAATGTGATCGGCGATTTCCGCGCGCCCGACCTAATCCGCTTCGGCTTCACCCCCCTCTATCTGAGCGAGGACGAGGTGGTCGAAGCCGCGCGCATCATCGAACGCGTCATGACCGAACGCTTGTGGGATAACCCCGCTTATGCGACGCGCTCTGCGGTAACATGACCGATACGCCCGAAACCGATTTCGACGGTAAGATGGCCTATGGCGACTATTTGCGCCTCGACCTGATCCTCGGCGCGCAGCAGACGCGATCGGCGGCGCACGACGAACTGCTGTTCATCATCCAGCACCAGACGTCGGAACTCTGGATGAAACTCGCCGTCCACGAACTCGAATCGGCGCGCGACGCGATCGCGGAGGACCGATTGCCGCATGCGTTCAAGATGCTCGCCCGCGTGTCGCGCATTCTCGAACAGCTCAACGGCGCGTGGGATGTGCTGCGCACGTTGACGCCGAGCGAATATACCGAGTTTCGCGAGGATCTGGGCCAGTCGTCGGGGTTCCAGAGCCATCAATACCGCGCGATCGAATTCCTGTGTGGGAACCGCAACGCCGCGATGCTGAAACCCCATGCACACCGGCCTGCAATTATCGGCGAATTACGGGCGATCCTCGCGCGGCCGAGCCTGTATGACGAAGCGATCCGCCTGCTCGCGCGATCGGGCTTCGATGTCGGCGGCGAACGTCCCAGCCTCGCCGAACCGCGCGCCGAAAACGCCAGCGTACAGGCTGCATGGAAAGCCGTTTACGAAGCACCCGAACGGTACTGGCCGCTCTACGAACTCGCGGAAAAACTAGTCGATCTCGAAGATTATTTCCGTCGATGGCGGTTCAACCACGTTACCACGGTCGAGCGCGTCATCGGCCTGAAGCGCGGCACCGGCGGCACGCAGGGCGTCGCCTATCTGCGCCGGATGCTCGAAGTCGAACTGTTCCCCGAACTGTGGCATGTGCGGACCGAGCTTTAGGCCTTGACGATACCATACCCGATGCTCCTCTCCGGGCCGAGGCAGTCGTGACCGCCAGGCGCGGTGTAGAGAGAGCCGCAGGACAATAAGGTCTATATCGCTGGCGCGTTCGAACACCCAACACGGTGCTCCTGCTCATTTTTTGGGTCCGGGAGCCTCGCCAGCGCCACGTCGCGCCGGTATCGGACAGCGAACTCCCAACCCCGAAAGCACAGCATGACCCTCCCCGTCCGCCAGATCGGCCCGTTCAGCGTTTCCGCGATCGGCCTCGGCTGCATGAACATTTGCCACGCCTACGGCACGCCGCCGTCGGAGGAGGAAGCGGGCAAGCTCCTCAACCGCGCGCTCGACCTCGGCGTGACGTTCCTCGACACCGCCGCGATCTATGGCGGTGGCCAGAGCGAACGCCTGATCCAGCGCTACGTCATGCATCGCAAGGCCGAGTTTACGCTCGCGTCGAAATGCGTGCTCGAGGTCGTCGACGGCAAGCGCACGCTCGACGGCCGGCCGGAAGCCATAACGGCGACGCTAGAGCGAGCGCTCGGACGGCTCAAGACCGACCATATCGACCTCTATTACCTCCACCGTCTCGACAAGAAGGTGCCGATCGAGGAGTCGGTCGGCGCTCTCAAGCGCGCGGTCGAGGCGGGCAAGATCGGCGCGATTGGCCTGTCGGAAATGGGCGCGGCGACGATTCGCCGCGCGCATGCCGTCCACCCCGTCGCCGCGGTGCAGAGCGAATACTCGCCAGTGGTGCGCAACCCCGAAGTCGCCGTGCTCGACACCTGCCGCGACATCGGTGCGGCGTTGGTCGCCTTTTCGCCGGTCGCGCGCGGCATGCTGGCGCGCGGGGTGAAGGCGGACGATTACGTCGAGGGCGACATCCGTCGTTCGATGCCGCGCTTCAACGGCGAGAACCTCGCGCACAATCTGGCCGTCGTCGCCCGGTTCGAGGCCCTGGCGGCGGAGGCGGCCATCACGCCGGCGCAACTGGCGATCGGCTGGGTGCTGGCGCAGGGCGACCATATCGTCCCGATCCCCGGCACGCGCAGCCTAGCGCATCTGGAGGAGGATGTCGCCGCCGCCCACGTCACGCTCACGCCCGCGCTGATCGCCGCCGTGGACCAGATCTTCGAGGGAACGATCCGCGGCGCGCGCTATGCCGCACCGATGCAGGCGCAGATCGACACCGAAACGCTCCCCGATGAGGAGCTTGCCTGAGATCGCGTCAGGCGATCAACCAGGCGACCGTGAACAGCGCACTGGCCAGCCCGAAACTGACCACGAACATGGTCAGGCCGTAGCTGCACTTGCACTCGCTGGCGTGGAAGCCGTGCATCATCCTCTCCCGGACGCGCCATCGGCTTATCTTTTCGGTCGCGTCTCGAGAGAAATTACACCTGTCGACCTCGAGTCGCAAGCGGTACGCGTATCAGCCTTCGTCCCGAAACTGTTCGTGGTGACGGATCACTTCGTCGATGATGAAGCGCAGGAATTTCTCGCTGAATTCGGGATCGAGCCGGGCGTCCTCGGCTAGTTTGCGCAGCCGAGCGATCTGACGTTCCTCGCGACCCGGGTCGGCGGGGGGCAGCCCTGCCTTCGCCTTGTAGCGGCCGACCGCCTGCGTCACCTTGAATCGTTCGGCGAGGATATGGACCAGCGCCGCGTCGATATTGTCGATGCTGCTGCGATACGCATCCAGGATTTCGTCGCTCATGATCCCTCCCGAGTCGACCGCCTTGTGGCGCATGCACGCCAGCATGCGCAACCGGCGCTTGCCTTCGTTGCGCGCGTCCGCCACATCGCGCTCAGATGAGCGCCACGATCCACCGCCTCGATCCCAGCCGCCCGGCCCCGAGCCTCGAGCCGATGATGAGCCTGGTCGCCGCCAACATGAACGCGGTCAACGCCGTGATCCTCGACCGCATGCAGTCGGAAATCCCGCTGATCCCCGAACTCGCCGGCCATCTGATCGCGGGCGGCGGCAAGCGGATGCGGCCGATGCTGACGCTCGCGAGCGCGAAGCTGTTGGGGTACACCGGCAACCGCCACTATCGCCTAGCCGCCGCAGTCGAGTTCATCCACACCGCGACCTTGCTCCACGACGACGTGGTGGACGGCAGCGATTTGCGCCGCGGCAAGCGCACCGCGAATCTGATCTGGGGTAACCCGGCATCGATCCTGGTCGGCGATTTCCTGTTTTCCCGCAGCTTCGAACTGATGGTCGAGGACGGCAGCCTGAAGGTCTTGAAGATCCTGTCGAACGCGTCGGCCGTGATCGCGGAAGGCGAAGTCAACCAGCTCACCGCCGCCCGCCGCGTCGACCTGGGCGAGGAACGCTATCTCGACATTATCGGCGCGAAGACCGCCGCCTTGTTTGCCGCGGCCTGCAAGATCGCCGCAGTGGTCGCCGAACGACCCGAGGCCGAGGAAGCGGCGCTTGACGCATTCGGCCGCAATTTGGGCATCGCGTTCCAGCTCGTCGACGACGCGATCGATTACGTTTCCGACGCGGGGACGATGGGCAAGGACTCGGGTGACGATTTCCGCGAGGGCAAGGTCACGCTGCCAGTAATCCTGGCCTATGCGCGCGGGAATGACGAGGACCGCAAGTTCTGGAAGGACGCCATCCTCGGCTTCCGCTCGTCAGACGAAGACTTCACGCGCGCTGTCGATCTTGTCCGCGCAACCCGCGCGATCGACGATACCCTCGCCCGCGCCCGTCACTATGGCCAACGAGCGATCGACGCGATCGCGGGCTTCGCTCCCGGCAAGGCCCGCGACGCTATGACCGAAGCAGTCGAGTTCGCGGTGGCGCGGGCGTACTGACCCGCGTCAGAACCAAGTGGGTATCTGGTCGTTGAAGCCGAAATACCCGATCTGCCAACCGGTCGCGGTGCGCGCGAAGTCGAATTCCCAGCGCGTGATGACGTCGTGATATTGCACCAGGTAATATTCGCGGAACGCCATGGTTCCGACCGCGTCACCGCACACGGCTTCCCATTTGGTCGGCTTGCCATAGGCCTTGGTGGCGGCGTCGATCTGGCCGATCATCTGCTCCTTCGCACCGATTTTTGCAGACCAAATCGGGTTGGCGTCAAGGACGCCGGACACCGCTTCCGCACCCTTGTTTGCGACGAGCAGGTCTAGGAAGGCCTTTGCCTTCGCCGCAGCCTCTGGCGGAATCGTCGCCGCGCAGGAATCGACGGCGTGGGCCGGCGCGGCATATGCAACCACGGCGAGAATGATCGGTGATAATCGCAGCATGCTGTTCTCCCTTTCCGGAGATTATGTAGCACCCACCATTCTGCCGCTAGCCACTTCCATCTCCCCGCGATCACGATAAGTTTTAACAATAAGGGACACACCATGGATCGACGCGATTTCCTCATGTCGGGTGCGGCGCTGACGCTTGCTGGCACGGCGTCGGCACCCGGATTTGCCACCCCTTCCGCCGACCCGCTCAACCCGCCCGGCATCAAGACGGCGGGAATCAAGATGCTCCCGGTGCGCGGCGGCAAGTATAAGGTGTGGACCAAGACGATCGGCGACGGACCGATCAAGGTGCTGTTACTCCATGGCGGGCCGGCCGCGACGCACGATTACCTCGAAGCGTTCGAAAGCTTCCTGCCGCCCGCCGGTATCCAGATGATCTATTACGACCAGCTCGGTTGCGGCAATTCGGACATACCCGACGATCCCGCGCTATGGACGCTGCCCGGCTTTGTCAGCGAGCTGGAGGAGGTGCGCCAGGGCCTGGGGCTCGACCAGTTCGTCCTGCTCGGCCACAGCTGGGGCAGCATCCTCGGCATCGACTATGCGCTGCAATATCAACGCCATCTGCGCGGGCTGGTCATCTCCAACATGACGGCGGGAATGAAAGCCTATCTGCGGCGCACCGCGGCGATCAAGGACTGGCTGTCGCCCGCCGATCGCAAACGGCTCGCCGAGCTCGAAGCGGCGCAGGACTACGACAATGCCGATTATCACCGCATCGTCGAAGGCACGCTCTACCCGCAGATGCTGTGCCGCACCGTGCCTTGGCCCGAGCCCGTCACGCGGTCGTTCGCGCGGTTCAACGCGAAGATCTACGAGGAGATGCAGGGCAAGAGCGAGTTCCTTGTCACCGGCAACCTGAAGGACTGGGAACGCTGGGACCGGTTGCACGAAATCAAGACCCGCGCGCTGACGATCGGGGCGCGTTATGACGAAATGGACCCGGCGGACATGCTGAAGATGGCGACGCTGATGCCCAACGCGCAGGGGTTCGTCTGTCCCAACGGCAGCCATATGGCAATGTGGGACGACCAGGCCTATTATTTCGACCACCTGCTCGCCTGGCTGAAGAAGGTCTAACCTGACCAAAGCGCTCGACATCGCGATCGCCGGATGCGGGCCGTGCGGGCTGGCGGCGGCGTTGTTGCTGCACCGCGACGGGCATCGCGTGACCCTGTTCGAACGGTTCGAGACGCCGCGGCCGATCGGTTCGGGGCTGATGATCCAGCCGACCGGGCGCGCGGTGTTGCGGCAGCTTGGGCTGGAGGAGGCGCTGGTCGAAAGCGGCGCTCGGATCGATCGGCTCTTCGGGCGCAACGACCGCGACCGGACGGTGCTCGACGTGCGCTACGGCAAGCTCGACGCCGGGGCGTTCGGGGTCGGCATTCACCGCGCGAGCCTGTTCGATCTGCTCCACACGGCGGTCGCGGCGGCGGGGATCGCGATCGAGGGCGGGCGCACGATCGCGGGCCATGAACACGGATCCCTGGCCTTCGCCGACGGCAAGCGCGCGGGGCCGTTCGACCTGATTGTCGATGCGCTCGGATCGCGCAGCACGCTGGCGCCGCCGACCGGGCGCGACCTCGCCTATGGCGCGTTATGGGCGAGCCTCGACTGGACCGACGGGTTCGACGGCCACGCGCTCGAACAACGCTATCGCGCCGCTAACCGGATGGTCGGCGTGCTGCCGATCGGGCGCGGGCAAGCCGCCTTCTTCTGGTCGCTCCGCGCCGACCAGGTCGATGCTTGGCGCACCGCGGGCCTCGACGTCTGGAAGGAAGAGGTACGCGCGCTCTGGCCCGCGACCGCGCCCTTGCTCGACCAGATCCCCGATCCCGACCAGCTCACCTTCGCGCGCTACGCCCACCGTACGCTCCGCCGTCCCGCCGAACCCGGCCTGATCCATCTCGGCGATGCGTGGCATTCGACCAGCCCGCAGCTCGGCCAGGGGGTCAACATGGCGCTGCTCGACGCCTGGGCGCTGGCGTTCGCGCTGCGGGAACGCGAGGCCCTGGGGGACGCGCTGGCGCTGGCCCTGTCGCTCCGCCGCGACCATGTCGCGCTCTACCAGCTAATGAGCCGCCTCTTCACCCCGGTCTATCAGTCCGACGGCGCGATGCTGCCGTTGCTCCGCGACGTCATCGTCGCCCCGCTGACCAAGGTGTGGCCCGCGCCCAGGGTGATGGCGGCGATGGTGGCGGGGATCGTCGGCAGCCCGATGCGCCGGCTCGGCCTCGCCTAGCGCCTAAGCCACACAAATGGGAACACATCGGTGCTCCGGCGAAGGCCGGAGCGTTGAAAGCTTCAGGCGCCGATCGCCACGGCTCCGGCCTTCGCCGGAGCACGATTCAGACCATAAGAAACCGCTCTAGCAACCGGTCGCGCAGGCCTCGCCCTGTTCGATCTGGATCGTCGCGTGCCCGATCGCAAAGCGTTCGTGCAGCATCGTCTGCGCCTCCGCCAGGAAAGTAGCCCCCGGCGTGTCGGCCATCACCAGATGCGCGGTCAGCACGGTTTCGGTCGTCGACATCGGCCAGATGTGCAGATCGTGCATCGCGCTCACGCCGGGCAGGGCCTTCAGCGCCGCCTCGACCTGATCGATATCGATCGCGCGCGGCACGGCATTGAGCGACATCTCGATCGTTTCGCGCAACAGGCCCCAGGTCTGCCAGAAGATGATCGCCGACACGACGATCGACGTCGCCGGATCGATCCAGTTCGCGCCCGTGAACCAGATCGCGACGCCCGCCAGCATGACCCCCGCCGAGACGGTCGCGTCCGCCGCCATGTGGAGATACGCGCCGCGCAGATTGATGTCGGATTTCTGCCCGCGCGCGAACAGCCAGGCGGTAGCGGCGTTGACGAGGATGCCGATCGCCGCGACGACGACGACGACCGCGCCCTTTACATGGGCAGGCTCGCCGAAACGCATCACCGCCTCGAACACGATCGCGCCCATCGCCATCAGCAGCAGCAACGCGTTGAGCAGCGCGGCGAGGATGGTCGATGCCTTGAAGCCGTAGGTGAACCGCTTGGTCGCCCCGCGCCGCGCAAGCGTCGCCCCGGCCCAGGCCACCGCCAGCCCCAGGACGTCGGACAAATTGTGCCCGGCGTCGGCCATCAACGCGACCGATTGCGACACGAAGCCGAGTCCGAACTCGACGATAACGAAGACGATGTTGAGACTGATCCCGATCGCAAAGGCCCGGTCGAACGTCAGCGGCCCGTGATGGTGCCCGCCCGGCCCATGGCTGTGCCCGGCATGGCCGTGATCGTGCTTGTGCGGCTTGCCATGATCGTGCGCATGGTCGTGGCCGTGATGATCGTGCGGGGGCATCGTAACGCTGCCTAGCATCGCGGATGCATGTGATACTAGGACGCGCGACAGAATGACCGATCTTCCCGTCCTCGCCGTCCTGCCGGACTTGCTGGCGTCGCTTGCCGAGCGGTCGAACGCCGTGCTCGTCGCGCCGCCCGGCGCGGGCAAGACGACCGCCGTCGCACCGGCCCTGCTGGGCGAAGCGTGGTGCGCGGGCGAGGTGCTGTTGCTTTCGCCGCGCCGCATCGCCGCGCGTGCCGCCGCCGAGCGGATGGCGGCACTCGCGGGCGAGCCGGTCGGCAAGACCTTCGGCTACGCAACGCGGATGGATTCGAAGCGGTCGGGCGCGACGCGCGTAATGGTCGTGACCGAGGGCATTTTCGTCGCTCGGATTCAGGCCGATCCCGAACTGGCGGGCGTGTCGGCGGTGCTGTTCGACGAAGTGCATGAGCGCAGCCTCGACAGCGATTTCGGGCTGGCGCTGGCGCTCGACGCGCAGGCCGCGTTGCGCCCCGACCTCCGCCTCGTCGCGATGTCGGCGACGCTCGACGGTGCGCGGTTCGCCAAACTGCTCAGCGGCGCGCCGGTGATCGAAAGCGAGGGACGCAGCCACCCGCTCGACCTGCGTTACCTTGGACGGCGCGGCGAGGCGCGGATCGAGGACGAGATGGCGAGCGCGATCCGCCTCGCCTTGCGCGAGCAAACGGGCGGCGTGCTCGCCTTTCTGCCCGGCGTCGCGGAGATCGAGCGTGTCGCCGAACGGCTCGGCGACATCCCCCGCGTCGCGCTCCACAAGCTCCACGGCCAGATCCCGCCGCCCGCGCAGCGCGCCGCGATCGCGCCCGAGGCCATGCGCAAGCTCGTCCTCGCGACCAGCATCGCCGAGACCAGCCTGACACTCGACGGCATTTCGGTGGTGGTCGATTCAGGCCTCGCCCGCCGCCCGCGCTACGACCGCGCGGCCGGGATGACGCGCCTCGTCACCGAACGCGCGAGCCAGGCCGCGGCGACGCAACGCGCCGGGCGCGCCGCGCGGCAGGGCCCGGGGGTCGCGTATCGCTTGTGGGAGGAAGCTGCGACCGCCGGTTTGCCGCGCTTCGACCCGCCCGAAATTCTCGAGGCCGATCTGTCGGCGCTGGTGCTCGACTGCGCGATCTGGGGCGTCGCCGATCCACACGCGCTGGCGTGGCTCGACCCGCCGCCCGACGCCGCCGTGGCGGAAGCGCGCGCACGGCTCGCGACGCTGGAGGCGCTCGACACGGACGGCCGCCCCACGGCGCACGGCCGCGCAATCGCCAGGCTGCCGATGCCGCCGCGCCTCGCGCACATGCTGGTGCGGGCGGGGGAAATGGGGCTGGCGAAGCAGGCCGCAGAGGTCGCCGTGCTGCTTGGCGAGCGCGGGCTCGGCGGGCCGGGCACCGACCTGGAGACACGCGTGCGCCGGTTCCGCAGCGAGCGCGGACCGCGGGCGGACAGCGCGAGAAGATTGGCGGAGCGGTGGACGATCGGTGAGGCGAAGCAGCGGTCGCCCGACGCGCACGGCGTCGCGATCGCCATCGCGCTCGCCTTCCCCGACCGCGTCTCCCGCCGCCGCGACGCGTCGGGCGAGCGCTGGGCGTCGGTCGGCGGGCGGGGGTTCCGGCTCGACCCGGCCGATAGCCTCGCGACCGCCGAATGGCTCGCGGTCGCCGAAACGCAGGGCGTGGCGGCCGGGGCGCGCATCCTGTCGGCGGCGGCGATCGACCAGACGACGGTGGAAACGCTGTTCGCCGACCGTATCGAGACGCGACGCAGCTTCGCGTTCGACCCCGCGACCGGCGCGGTCGAGGCGGTGCGCGAGCGGCGGCTTGGCGCGATCGCCTTGTCGCGCGGGCCGGACAGCAACGCCGATCCGGCCGCGATCGCCGCCGCGCTGGTCGAGGGGGTGCGCGAGCATGGCCTGTCGCTGCTCCCCTGGGGCGACGCCGCGACCGCGCTCCGCCATCGCGCCGCGTTCGCCGCCGCGCACGGCTGGACGGACTCGCTCGGTGACGAAGCGCTGACCGAACGTCTCGACGACTGGCTCCCACCGATCCTCTCGGGCAAGCGCCGCCTTTCCGGGCTGTCCGACGCCGACCTTGCCGAGGCTCTGCGCAACCTGATCGGCTGGGACGCGATGCGCGCGCTCGACCGGATCGCCCCGGCGCGGCTCGACACGCCCGCCGGGTCGAGCGCCGCGATCGACTATGCGGCGGAAGGCGGGCCGACCGTCGAGCTGCGCCCGCAGGCATTGTTCGGACTCGCCAAGCACCCGACCGTCGCCAATGGTCAAGTGCCGCTGGTGCTTAGCCTCACCTCGCCCGCCGGCCGGCCGATCCAGACCACCCGCGACCTGCCCGGCTTCTGGGCGGGCAGTTGGGCCGCCGTCGCGAAGGAAATGCGCGGCCGCTATCCGCGCCATCCGTGGCCCGACGATCCCGCCGCCGCCAACCCGACGCTGCGCACGAAAAACGCTGATGCAAGGACGGCGAAGAAGAGTTAGAGGACGCGCATGGCCAAAGCCCGTATCTTCCAACGCCCCAAGAACGCGATGCAGTCGGGGCGCTATCGCACCGATCGCTGGATGCTCGAATTCGAGCCTGCCGAAGCCAAGCACCCCGATCCGCTGACCGGCTGGGCAGGGTCGGGCGACACGCGGGAGCAGGTGCGGCTGGGCTTCGCGACCGTGGAAGCCGCGATCGCCTATGCCGAGAAGAACGGGCTGGCGTTCGAGGTTGTGCCCGCACCGACGCGGACGCTCAAGATCCAGGCCTACGCCGACAATTTCCGCTAAAGCAAAGACGGCCCAAGCAGCGTCAGCAATTTGACGTCGATCGCGACGCCCGCGGCGCGGCGCTCGGCGATGAAATCGGCGATCCCGGTCAGCGGGACGCGGTGAACGGTGATGTCCTCGTCCGCCGTGCCGCCTCCATCACCCACCTTGGTCAGCCCTTCGGCGCGCACCAGCGTGAAGCATTCGCTGACCATGCCGGGCGAGGCGTAGAACGCGCCCAGCGAAGTCACGCGATCGGCGCGATAGCCCGTCTCCTCCTTCAGCTCGCGCACGGCGGACGCTTCCGCGCTCTCCCCCGCTTCCTCGTCCCCGACCAACCCCGCCGGCAGTTCCAGGCATCGCCGCCCTAGCGGCACGCGATATTGTTCGACCAGGATCACATCCCCGTCATCGATCGCCAGCACCACCGCCGCCTGCACGCCGCCGACGCGACCGACATATTCCCAGCGACCGCGCTTCTTCATCTCAAGGAAACGGCCCGCCCAGACCACCTCCTCCGCCGCGTCGGCGTCGGTCACGCTCACAATTCGATCAGCCGGTCGGGGAGTTCGTTGCGATCGTCTTCGGTCTTCGGGAAATGTTCGGCGACGATGACACCGATCGCTGCGACCGCCGCCGCCATGCCCTGAGCAGGGCGGCCCGCGCGCACCTCGTCGACCAGCGCGGTCATCGCGTCGCCCCAACGCTCGGGCGGCACCTTGGCGTGGATCGCCTGGTCCGCGACGATCTCGGCCAGCCGCTCGTCGAGCGACAGGTAGAGCAGCACGCCGACCCGCGCCGCGGTGCGCTTTTCCGCGCCGACCTTGAAATAGCGGATCGCCCGCCCGCGCACGCGCCGTGCCCGGACATGTGACGGCGTCAGGAACATGCGCAATCGAGAACGTCGGAACGCGAGCAAAACCAGCCCGAACACGATCGCCTCGATCAGCAGCAGCGCCACGAAGCGCATCGCCATGCCAGGCGCTTCGCCCCAGCCGCCCGTCACCAGCGCTATCTTGGTGTCGATCGCCCACGGCATCGCCGCCGCCAGCGCGACGACCAGCAGCATCGCCATCGCCCCCCAGACCAATCCGGTGTCGCGATACTCATCGGATCGCTGAGTGACGATCGTCACGATCTCGCCATCCGTCCCGGCCTCAGCAGCGGTCACGGCGTCGGTTACCAGCGCGTGATCCTGCTCGTTCAGGGGAAAGCGCGGCATCACCATCCGCCCGACGCCCCGCCGCCGCCGAACGATCCGCCGCCGCCACCCGAAAAGCCGCCGCCGCCCCAGCCGCCGCCACCGCCCGAATCGCCCCAGGACGATCCGCCGGAACTCCATGACGATCCGCCTGATCCCCATCCGCTCGTGCCCGGACCCCACAGGATCACCGGCGCGCTGCCACCGCGATAGCCCCGCCCGCGCCGTCCGCCGCGGAGGCTCGACAGGATGACGAACGCGATGATCAGCCCCCAGATGATCAGCCCCACCGGAATCTCGGCATCGCCGCCGGACGACCGCTTATGCGTGCGGTCGAACTCGGCGACCGCGGCGTCAGTGCGGGCCTTCGCTTCATCGGGCGAGGCGCGAAGCTGCTCGATCAATGCATCGGCACCCGCGGTCATCGCCTGCGGCACTTGCCCTGCCTTGAGCAGCGGCATCATCTTCTGGTTGATAATGACGCTCGCCAGCGCGTCGGTGACGACCGGCTCCAGCCCGTAGCCGACCTCGATCCGCGGCCCGCGATGCCCGGCCGGCTCGTTGGGCGCGATGAACAGGATGATGCCGTTATTGGCGTCCTTCAGCCCAACGCCCCAGGCGCGGCCGAGCCGATAGCCGTAATCTTCGAGCGGATAGCCCTGCAGATCGGGGATCGTCGCCACGACCAACTGTCGGTGCGTGTCCTTCTGCAACGCATCGAGCTTCGCTGTCAGCGCGGCCTCGGTCGCGGGATCCAGCACGTTCGCCGCATCGACGACGAAGCCCGTGAACTTGGGAAAGGTCTGCGCTGTTGCCGGCCCTGCTCCTGCGAACAGCAGCAACGCCAGCAACCAGCCGAGCTTGCGGAGCGTCATCGCCCCGGCCTCCTATCGATCAGCGATCAGTTCGAATTGCCGAAATTGACCGATGGCGCGGTGTCCGCGCCCGGCGTCGTCGCCTGGAACGGCACCATCGGCTTCGCGCCGTAGAAAATCTTGGCGCCGATCGCGTCGGGGAACGTGCGAATCTTGGTGTTATAGGCCTGCACCGCATTGTTGTAATCGCTCCGCGCGATCGTGATGCGGTTCTCGGTCCCTTCGAGCTGGCTCATCAGCACGGTGTAATTGCCCTGGCTCTTGAGCTCGGGATACGCCTCCTGCAGCCGTTGCAGCGACAGCGTGATGCCCGCCTGGGCGCGCTGGTACGCGGCCATCTTGTCGGGGTCGGTCAGGTCGCCCGCCGACACCTGGACCTTGGTCGCGGCGGCGCGCGCGTTGGTCACTTCGACCAGGATCGATTTCTCCTGTGCGCCGGCGGCCTTCACCGTCGCGACGAGGTTGGGGATCAGATCGGCGCGGCGCTGATACTGGTTCTGGACGTCGGCCCAGCGTGCCTTCGCCGCTTCCTCTGCGGTCGGCACCGAATTGACCCCGCACGCCGACAGCGTGGCGGCGACGGCAAACAGGATAACGCTACGAAACTTCATGGGAACGACCCTCCAGAACCCTTGCGCGCCGCAATGTAGGGGGTCGTCATTTGCGCGAAAAGGGAAATGCGACAATCGCGGCTTGCAGTGTCCGCCGCGCGCGGCCTAACCTCGCCGCGTCCACGGCGAAGAGGGTGCGGCAATGTTCAAGGAATTCAAGGCGTTCATCATGCGCGGCAACGTGATGGACCTGGCCATCGCGGTGATCATCGGCGCGGCGTTCGGCAAGATCGTCACCAGCCTGACCGACGACATCATCATGCCGGTGATCGGCAAGATATTCGGCGGACTCGATTTCTCGAGCCATTTCCTCGTCCTCAACCCGGAAAAGGTGCCGGCGGCGCTGGCTGGGTCGACCGACTACGCCGCGCTCAAGAAGGCCGGCGTGCCGCTGCTCGGTTATGGCGAGTTCATCACCCAGGCGGTCAATTTCGTCATCATCGCCTTCATCATCTTCCTGATGATCCGCGCGGTGAACCGCATGATGCCGCCGCCCGTAGAAGAGGTTGCGGGCGACCCCGCCGACGTCGTGTTGCTGCGGGAAATCAGGGATGAGTTGAAGAAGAAAAGCTGACCGACACTGCTTGGTAGACGCTGTGCTCCGGCGAAGGCCGGAGCGTTGGCAACCGAAACCCCACCCGGCCAACGCTCCGGCCTTCGCCGGAGCACGGTCGACTCGATCAGATCAGGAAAATACCGGGTTCAAGCAGCCGCCAGATCCTCAGCGACGGCATCGGCGAGGCTGGTGCCGTCCAGGATGCGCGCGGTCTCATCGCGCACCCGCGCCATGGCGTTGCGGATCGCGCAGGTCGCTTCGTCCTTGCAATCGGCGCAGCGGCGGTACGCGGTGCGGCTGACGCACGGCACCAGCGCCAGCGGGCCTTCGATCACGCGGATGATCTCGCCCAGCGAAATGAGGTGCGTCGGGCGCGACAGGCAGTAACCGCCGGCCTTGCCGCGATGGCTGTGAATGAACCCGGCCTCGCGCAGGTCGGCGAGGATCAGTTCGAGGAATTTGCGCGGGACGTTGGCGTTGTCGGCGATGCGGTTCATTGGGATCGGCGGACCGCCCACCGGGGCTTCGGCCAGATAAAGCATCGCGCGGAGCGCGTACCGGGAACGCTGCGTCAACATGGTGCGATACTTTATTACGCAATATTGTGGCGCAGGGAAGGCGAAGCGGTGCTTTTTGACGTCACGGCGTGGCTCAATCATCACAGCTATCGGGCGTGAGAGCGCCGCAAAAAAGCGCCCACTTTTCTTTAAGCGCCGAGTCCTTATATTGGCCCGTGCAAGGGCTTCGGCCCGGCTATGGCGATAAACGACGACGTATAATAGACGCAGCGGACCCGGGGGCAGTACCCGGCGGCTCCACCATAAAAGGTGGTGTACTGGACACCGTTTCTGACGGGGCCGAACCAGGATCGACGTGTGTTGAAAGGCGCTGTCTTTTGCTCGGAATGGGACCACCGTGACGGCCCGTACACAAGTGCCAACGATAACGAAGCACTCGCTATTGCGGCCTAACCCTACGGCCTAACGGCCCAAGGTTAGACTAAAATGCGCGGTTGGACCCACCGGGCAACAGAAGGGATTCCAGCGGTTCGGAGAGGCACCGGGCAACAGAAGCCTCTCCACTGCTTCGTGTAGCGGATTAGCACGGCTAGTCCGCGCCCGACACGAAGCACGGCCGGCCTCGCGCCCGCGAGGACCGACGGGGTGGCTTCGCCACGCCGCATCCCTTTACGATATTCCCTCCGTCACCCCGGCCTTAAGCCGGGGTCCAGCTGCTTCCGGCGCGTTGGAGAGCGTACGTCGGCTCAAGTCCGGCGTGACGAGAGGCGGTACCACTTCCCCTCCCCTTCGAAATTGCGGTATGCTCTCCCAAACAGACTCGGAGAGTGATGATGGCGACACTGGCGACGGTCGATACCAGCAGCGAAATGGCCCCCGGCGAGTGGGAGGCGCGAGTCGATCTCGCCGCCGCCTATCGCCTCGTCGCACTCTATGGCTGGGACGATCTCATCTTCACGCACCTGTCGGCGCGTGTGCCGGGGCCGGAGCATCACTTCCTGATCAACCCCTACGACATGATGTTCGAGGAGATCACCGCGTCGAGCCTGGTCAAGATCGACGTCGAGGGCAATCCGGTCGGCAAGTCCGAACATCCGGTCAACCCGGCGGGCTTCACGATCCATTCCGCGATCCACATGGCGCGCGAGGACGCCAGCGCGGTGATGCACCTCCATACCCCTTATGGCCAGGCCGTGTCGGCGATGGAATTCGGCCTGCTCCCCCACACCCAGACCGCGATGATCGCCAAGCACAACGTCGCCTATCACGACTATGAGGGAATCGCGACCGACCTGGACGAGCGCGAGCGTCTGGTCGCCGATCTCGGCGAGAAGCACGCGATGATCCTGCGCAATCACGGCACGCTGACCGTCGGCAATTCGGTCGCGGCATGTTTTCTGCGGCTCTATTTCCTGGAGCGCGCGTGTGAGGCGCAGGTGCATATGCTCGCCGCCGGCCGCGACGGCCTCAACAACCCGCCGCAGGGCACCGAGGAAAAGGTCGCGATCCAGTCCGCCCCCGGGGGCATGGGCATGGTCGCCGAACGGCTCGCCTGGCCTGCGCTCCTCAGGAAGCTCGACCGCATTGACCCGAGCTTCCGCAACTAGCCTCCCGCGCGCACCCGCATTTACCAATCGGTAACGGCTGTGCGTCAGCTTGGCGCGCATGCTCAACCTTGCCTGCACGCTGGAGAAATCGCCGCGCGTCGAACAGCGCAAGTTCACCCGCATCGAGCTGGGCGCGCCGGTCAGCGTGCGGTCGCGCGAGAGCGGGCGCGAGACCGGCATGATCGAGAACCTGTCGGTCGGCGGCTGCGCGATCGTCGCGCCGGGCGTCTATCCGGTCGGGGCGCGGCTGTTCGTGACGATCGCCAATTTCCAGTCTTTCGCGGGGCGAGTCGTCTGGCACAATGCGGTCGACGACCGGTTCGGGATCGAATTCGACACCCCGCTGCACCCCGCAATCGTGGACCATATCGCGCGGTTGAAAGCCTAAGCGCGGCGACCAGACATTCGCGACAGCTAATGTCGCGCTGGAAAACCGAGTCGGCCGGCGACGCCACCAGCGCTGTCTGACGACGCGGGATTTACTCCACAGGCGAGGCGGCCACCGACGGCCCAGCACTGACGATACATCCGGCTCACCCTTGAATAAGCTGTTGGTATGATTAGGCTACTGACAGAGCGGTGGGGGCCGGAAAATGTTGGAGAGCATCAAAAAGCACTGGGTAGTGACCAGCGTGATTACGCTCGTAGGAGCCATATCAGCCTATGGTGCTTTTTTTGGCGGGCTGGACTCGCTTCGAAAGACCTTCGACGCGGTTACTGCAAAGCCCAAGATCGAGCCCGATGTTAAGTTGGGTCTGGTCAATGTCGATATGTCAGTTGCTCCCGACGGCACTAATCAAAAGCCCGGACAATACCGCATCAATTTCTCGGCAATCCTCCGTAACCTAGGAGCGGACCCAATCCGCTCTCGAGTTTCCGAGGTCACATCGAGCGTGGCAGAGTTCAAGCCCGATAGGCCGGGAGGCGACTTTCCCGAACTCACAATTGGACCCAGCCTCAGCGTGAACGCTGACATGGACTCAATTTCGTTTCCATTGAAGGCAGGTCAATACCTTGAAGGCCGGATCGATTGGAGGGTGAAGTATGGACCGGCTGACGGCGATCTAACTGAAACAATGAAGATCAGCGGTGCCGTAGGTATTCGTTTGCGTCAGAAGAAGCCCTTTTTAACTTGGACCCCAGACGCGGATTCGGAACGTCCAGTTGGTATGATCGCTAGGGTAACCAACTACGATGCCGAATCCGGCAAGACACCCGCCGAAGCTGCCGTCGATGCAGAGGTTGCAAAGACTGCGAGATGAATCCCCGTCGCCGGTCAACAAGCCGCACGATCTAGCGCACATCGCTAATGCCGGGTGACGCCGCTTATCGGCCTTGAAGCACGGACAAGCTGTCAAATTCCAACAAAAAAAGGCCCCGGCGTTCCCGCCGAGGCCCTCTTTCTGCAACCTAAGCGCCAGGCTTAATCGTCGCCGCCCGTCAGGAACGCCGGCACATGGCCCTGGTCATCGCCGCCTTCCGAGCGTTCGCGGCGCGGGCCGCGGTCGCCGCCGTCACGGCGCGGACCCCGATCGCCGCCATCGCGACGCGGGCCACGGTCGCGACCGCCGCCGCCGTCACGACGCGGACCACGGTCGCCACGCGGGCCACGGTCACCGCCCTCACGCGGTTCGCGCGGCGGGCGAGTGTCTTCCAGCTCGGCGCCGGTTTCCTGGTCGACGACGCGCATCGACAGGCGGACCTTGCCGCGCTGGTCGATCTCGAGGACCTTGACCTTGACTTCCTGGCCTTCGCTCAGGACGTCGGACACCTTTTCCACGCGCTCGTTCTTGATTTCGGAGACGTGGACCAGGCCGTCCTTGCCGCCCATGAAGTTCACGAACGCGCCGAAGTCGACCAGGTTGACGACCTTGCCGTCATAGACCTTGCCGACTTCCGGCTCCTCGACGATGCCGCGAATCCACTTCATCGCCGCCTCGATCTGGGTCAGGTCGCTCGACGAGACCTTGATCACGCCCTCGTCGTCGATGTCGACCTTGGCGCCGGTCGTCGCGACGATCTCGCGGATCACCTTGCCGCCGGTGCCGATGACGTCGCGGATCTTCGACTTGTCGATCTGCATCGTCTCGATGCGCGGGGCGTGCGCCGACAGCTCTTCACGCGTGTGATCAAGTGCCTTGTTCATCTCGCCCAGGATGTGCGCGCGGCCCGCCTTCGCCTGGTTCAGCGCGGCTTCGAAGATCTCGCGCGTGATGCCCGCGATCTTGATGTCCATCTGCATCGTGGTGATGCCTTCGGACGTTCCCGCCACCTTGAAGTCCATGTCGCCCAAATGATCCTCGTCACCCAGGATGTCGGACAGGATCGCGAAATCCTTGCCTTCCAGGATCAGACCCATCGCGATGCCCGAGACCGGGCGCTTGATCGGCACGCCGGCGTCCATCATCGCCAGGCTGCCGCCGCATACCGACGCCATCGACGACGAGCCGTTCGACTCGGTGATGTCGCTGGTCAGGCGGATCGTGTAGGGGAACTCCTCCTTCGTCGGCAGCACCGGGTGCAGCGCGCGCCAGGCGAGCTTGCCGTGGCCGACTTCGCGACGCCCGGGAGCGCCGAAGCGGCCGACTTCGCCGACCGAATAGGGCGGGAAGTTATAGTGCAGCATGAAGTTCTGGTAGGACAGGCCGTTGAGGCCGTCGATCATCTGCTCGGCGTCCTTGGTGCCCAGCGTCGCCGTGGCGATCGTCTGGGTCTCGCCGCGGGTGAACAAGGCCGAACCGTGCGCGCGGGGCAGGAAGTGCGTTTCCGCGACGATCGGGCGGATCTGCGTGGTCGAGCGGCCGTCGATGCGGGTGCCGTCCTTCAGGATGGCGCCGCGGACGATCTCCGCCTCCAGCTTCTTGGTCAGCTTGATGCCGGCCATGACCTGTTGCGGGGTCAGCCCGTCGGCGGTGAACTGCTCCTTCGCCTTCGCGCGCGCCGCGTTGAGCGCGTTCGAACGAGCCGACTTGTCGGTCAGCTTGTAGGCGGCGGCGATATCCTTGCCGATCAGCTTCTTCAGGCTGTCCTTGAGCGCGGCATTGTCGTCGCCCGAGGCGACTTCCCACGGATCCTTGGCGGCCTGCTCGGCCAGCTTCACGATCGCCTTGACGACTTCCTTGCACGCGTCGTGCGCGAACAGGACCGCGCCCAGCATGACTTCTTCCGACAGCTCATTGGCTTCGGATTCGACCATCATCACCGCGTCGTAGGTCGCGGCCACGACCAGGTCGAGATCGCCCTCGGCGACCTGCTCGTCGGTCGGGTTGAGGATGTATTCGCCGTTCAGGTAACCGACGCGCGCGGCCCCGATCGGACCCATGAAGGGCACGCCCGAAATCGTCAGCGCGGCCGACGCGGCGACCATCGCCAGGATGTCCGGCTCGTTCTCGCCGTCATACGACAGCACCTGAGCGATCGCGTTGATCTCGTTGTAGAACCCTTCCGGGAACAGCGGGCGGATCGGACGGTCGATGAGGCGGGAAACCAGCGTTTCCTTCTCGGTCGCGCCGCGCTCGCGCTTGAAGAAGCCGCCCGGAATGCGCCCGGCGGCCGAATATTTTTCCTGATAGTGGACGGTGAGCGGGAAGAAATCCTGCCCTTCCTTGACTGACTTGGCGGCGGTGACCGCGCACAGCACGACGGTTTCGCCGAGCGTCGCCATGATCGCGCCGTCGGCCTGACGGGCAACCTTGCCCGTTTCGAGCGTGAGGGTCTTGCCGCCCCACTCGATGCTTACCTTCTTGGTATCGAACATTTTGTATCCTTCACTCCCATCGCCCGATGCGATTGGGGGCCTATGTGCGGGCTAGCCGGCCCGCGCGGTGTGGAGCGAGTTGTCGCTCCGAAGCCACGTGCCGAATTGCTCGTGGCTCTGGATCCCCGCCTGCGCGGGGGTAACGCAATACGTAAACGGCCCGCCGAGGCGGGCCGAACGATTGCGTTACTTGCGAAGACCGAGCTTCGCGATGAGCGCGAGGTAACGATCGCCCTCGGTCTTGCGGAGATAGTCGAGCAGCGAGCGACGCTTGTTGACCATCATGAGCAGGCCGCGGCGCGAATGGTTGTCCTTCGCGTGGGTCTTGAAATGCTCGGTCAGGGTCTTGATGCGGTCGGTCAGGATCGCGACCTGGACTTCGGGCGAACCCGTGTCGCCTTCGGCGCGGGCATGTTCCTTGATCAGCGCTTCCTTGCGCTCCGGCGTAATCGACATTCTGTTTCCTTCGACATCGCGGACTATAGGTTGAAGCCTCTGACAACACGGGCTTCCCCGCTGGTGACTTCCACCAATGCAACCGGCGTATCGCCCAGCGTCGCGAAGTGAAGGCCATCGTCTTTGGCAATCCCGACCAGAACGCGCCCCTGTCGGAGCGCCCCTGCCTGGTCGGGATCGAGCGCGAGAGCCGGGATGTCGTCCAGCCCCGCCCTCAGCGGCAGGAGATATTGTTCAAGGGTGGGGCCCTTAGCGGCTTCGTCCAGTTTGTCCAGCGATATCGCGTGGGACAGGTCGAACGGACCGGCCTTGATGCGGCGGAGATAGGTGACGTGGCCGACGGTACCCAGCGCGCGGGCGATGTCGCGCGCGAGGGAACGGATGTAGGTGCCCTTGGAGACGTGCGCGGTTAGGGTCGCCTCATCAACCCGCTCGTCATCCCGGGCTTGTCCCGGGATCTGCGTCTCGACCGGCGATCCCGCTTGAGGCGCGGCAGACCCCGGCACAAGGCCGGGGTGACGAGTAAGGGAGTGCACCGTCACGTGTCGCGTGGCGAGCGCGACCTCTTCCCCCGCCCGCGCCAGATCATAGGCTCGCTCGCCATCGACCTTGAGTGCTGAATAGGCCGGCGGCACCTGCTCGATCGCGCCGGTGAAGCGCGGCAATACCGCGTCGATCTGCTCGACGGTCGGCCGCACGTCGCTCTCCGCGACCGCCTTCCCCTCCAGGTCGAGCGTATCGGTCTCGATCCCGAACGCGATGGTGAAGTCATACACCTTATCGCTGTCGAGCATCCGTCCGGCAAGCTTGGTCGCCTCGCCGATCGCGATCGGCAACACGCCCGTGGCCAGCGGATCGAGCGTGCCGCCATGCCCGACCTTCAACTTGCCGTAACCGCCCTGACGCAGCGCGCGCTTGACCGCACTCACGCCCTGCGTCGAGCCGAGCCCCAGCGGCTTGTCGAGTACGATCCACCCATGCACCGCGCGGCCCTAGCGGGTCGGCGCGCGGCGGTCAGCCCTTCTTGGCTTTCTTGGGCTTGGGCGGCGGACCGTTGCTCGCTGTCAGGCTGTCGATCTTGCAGCTTTCGCGATCGACCAGCAGCGATCCGGTGCGGTCTAGCTGGGTTCCGTTGAACCGCGTATCGACCGCGATTCGCGTCGCAACCGAAAGGCCGATGCACGGCCCCACCACCGTCGCATAATACCAACGGCGCCGCTGGTCCTGCAGCCAGACTCCACGATCACCATCAGGCTGGAAATCATAGAGTCCGATCGTGCCGACGAACGGGATGCTCTTCTCCTTGCCGATCTGATCGGCCGGCCAGACGGGTTGCTTGGCGAGAGCGGGCGCCGCAACGAGAACCGCGGTCGCCAGCGTGAAAAGGAAGCGCTTCATCGTCATTCTCCGATGACGAAACTAGGCCGCGGCGGCTGAACACTCGGTGAAGTGTTTGCGGCAGAGCGCGACATAGCGGTCGTTGCCGCCGATCTCGGTCTGCGCGCCATGTGCCACCGCGCGCCCTTGCGCATCGACCCGCAAGTTCATCGTCGCCTTGCGCCCGCATTCGCACACTGATTTGAGTTCGACCAACGAGTCCGCCAGCGCGAGCAACCGCGCCGAGCCCTCGAACAATTGCCCCTGGAAGTCGGTGCGGAGACCATAAGCGAGCACAGGAATGCCGACCACGTCGGCGAGATGCGCGAGTTGATCCACCTGCGCACCCGTCAGAAACTGCGCCTCGTCGACCAGCACACACGCGACCTTCTCGTGCGCGTGCCTCTCCGCGACAATCGCGGCGATATCGGTCGCCGCGTCGAACGGCGTCGCGGGCTGGTCGAGCCCGATCCTCGAGGTGATCGTCCCCGTCGCGAAACGATCGTCGATCGCGGCGGTGAACAGCATCGTCGCCATGCCGCGCTCGCGATAGTTGAAATCGGCCTGAAGCAGGGTGGTCGATTTTCCCGCGTTCATCGACGCGTAGTAGAAATAGAGCTTGGCCATGGCCTCCAGCCTAGCCACGGATTGCGGCGCCCGTCTATGCAGGCGACATAAAGGAGCGAGCGATGCGCGGCGGAATCTGGGTGCTCAACGTGATGGCCGCGATCTGGGGCATCGCCGCGATCATGGTCGGGCGGCTTCCGGCATCGCTGGCGGTCGTGCCTATCCTGGTGTCGGCGGTGATCCTTTTCTGGGCGAGACGACAGCCAGTCGGCACCGGCAATCCGGCTGAGGGCGACCATGTCGGCCGCGTGGTGGGGATCGCGACGGGGGTCGAGGGCATAGCGATCTTCATCGCCGCGAACGTGCTGATCAACCTGCACCTGCCGACGTTGGTGATGCCCGCGATCGCGATCATCGTCGGCTTGCACTTCATTCCGCTCGCGCGGTGGATTCCGGTGCCGCTATATTATCGTACGGGTGCCGGACTGGTCGCCATCGGAGGGGCAGCGTGCTTTTTCCCGCCGGAGCATCGCGCCATCGCCACCGGCGTCGCCGCAGCGCTGATCCTATAGGCAAGCGGCACTCTGCTGGTCCGCCAGGGGCGCGGCTAGTCGTCCGAACCAATATCCTGCGCGACGTGCGGGTCGCGCAGCAGCGCATCGATATGGCTGCCTTCATCGAAACTTTCGTCCGCCAGGAACTTGAGCCGCGCGGCGTATTTCATCTTCACGCGATGCGCGACTTCGCGCTGAAGGTAGGCGGTGTTGGTGCGCAGCGCCTTCAGCACCGCCGCCTCGTCCTTACCGAGCAACGGCTTCACGAAGACCGTCGCGTGGCGCAGGTCGGGCGACATGCGGACTTCGGTGATCGAGACCATATGACTGGCGAGCGTCTCGTCGTGCACGTCGCCGCGCTGCAGGATTTCGGACAGGACATGCCGCACCTGCTCGCCGACGCGTAGCGTGCGGACTGATTTTTCCTGGGCGCCGTCGTTATGCTTCATGGCGAAAAGCGGCCCCGGTTTTCACCGGAGCCGTCCGATCAGAGCGTCCGCTCGCGCAGTTCGACCTCGAACGTTTCGAGATAGTCGCCCGCCTTGATGTCGACGAAGTTCTGGCTGAACGTCACGCCGCATTCCAGGCCGGCGCGAACTTCCGCCACGTCGTCCTTGAAGCGACGCAGCGACGCGATTTCGCCGGTATAGATGATGACGTCGTCGCGGGTGATGCGCGCCTTGAGCGCTTTCCGGATGACGCCTTCGGTGACCAGCAGACCCGCCGCCTTGCCGTGCTTGCCCGCCGAGAAGACCTCGCGGATTTCGGCGCGGCCGACGACCGTCTCGAACGCTTCCGGCCCGAGCTCGCCCGCCATGCCGGCGCGGATCTCGTCGGTCAGTTCGTAGATCACGTCGTAATATTTCAACGCGACCTTCTGCCGATCGGCGATTTCGCGCGCCTTGGCGTTGGCGCGGACGTTGAAGCCGATGATCGGCGCGCCGCTGGCCCCCGCGAGCGTCACGTCGCTCTCGGTGATGCCGCCGACGCCCGAATGGAGCACACGCGCCTTGATGAGGTCGGTCGAAATCTTGTTGATCGCGCCCACGATCGCCTCGACCGTCCCTTGCGTGTCGGCCTTGACCACCAGCGGATATTCGATCGCCTGCTTCTCCTTCAGCGCGGAGAACATCGAATCGAGGCTGGCGGGCGCATTGGTCGTGCGCTTGGCCTGGATGACGCCGGCACGATAGGCCGCGACTTCGCGGGCACGGCTTTCGTTCTCGACCACCTGCAATTGATCGCCCGCCTGGGGCACGCCGGTAATGCCGAGGATCTCGACCGGCATCGACGGGCCGGCTTCCTTCAGCTGCATGCCCTTGTCGTTGACGAGCGCGCGGACCTTGCCGCTTTCGGCGCCGATCACGAACACGTCGCCGACCTTCAGCGTGCCGCGCGTGACGAGCACGGTCGCGACCGGCCCGCGGCCCTTGTCGAGCTTGGCCTCGATCACGGTGCCTTCGGCGTCGCGGTCGGGATTGGCCTTCAGCTCGAGCAATTCCGCCTGGAGCTGGATCTTCTCGATCAACTGGTCGAGACCCGTCTTCTTGGTCGCCGACACTTCGACGTCCTGTGTTTCGCCACCCATTTCCTCGACCTGGACGTCATGCTCGAGCAGACGCTCGCGCACACGCTGGGCGTTCGCTTCGGGCTTGTCGATCTTGTTGATCGCCACAATCATCGGCACGCCGGCCGCCTTGGTGTGGTTGATCGCCTCGATCGTCTGCGGCATCAGCCCGTCGTCGGCCGCCACCACCAGTACGACGATGTCGGTGACGTTGGCGCCGCGCGCGCGCATTTCGCTGAACGCTTCGTGGCCCGGCGTGTCGAGGAAGGTGATCTTCGACTTGTCCTTCAGCGTGACCTGATAGGCGCCGATATGCTGGGTGATGCCGCCGGCCTCGCCCTTAACGACGTCGGTACCGCGGAGAGCATCGAGCAGCGACGTCTTGCCATGATCGACGTGACCCATGATCGTGACCACGGGCGGACGCGGCTTCAGGCTCTCGGGCGCATCCTCGACCGTATCGCTCGCCAGATCGACGTCGGAGTCCGACACGCGCGTGATGTTGTGGCCGAATTCGGTCACCAGCAGTTCGGCGGTATCCTGGTCGATCGTCTGGGTCAGCGTGACGGGCATGCCCATCTTGAACAGCGCCTTGACCAGGTCGGCGCCCTTCTCGGCCATGCGAATGGCGAGTTCCTGGACGGTGATCGATTCGGGGACGGCGACGTCGCGGACCTGCTTGGCCTGCAGTTCGCGCGGGCCGCCCATGCGGCGATGTTCCTTCTCGCGCGCCCGCTTCAGCGCGGCGAGCGAACGGGCGCGCGCGCCGTCTTCGCCACCGAGCGCACGATTGACCGTCAGCTTGCCGCCGCGGCGCTCGTCGCCGGTGCGGCCGCGCTGGCCGGGGCGCTGGGGTTGCGCGGTCTCGGTCCGACGCGGGGTCGCCTGGCCGGTACCCGTCGGCAACGCGCGGGCGGTCGGCGCCGACGACGTCGCGGCAGCAGCCGGCGCCGGTGCGGGCTTGGGCTGCGGCTTGGGGATTTCGGGACGCGCGACGGGCGTGAAGCGGCGCGGCGCGGGCATCGACGGGTCGAGCTCGAGCGAGACGATCGGCGCGGGCTCCGGCGCTGGGGCCGGTGCGGCGGCGGGCGCCGGTGCGGGTTCGGACGCAGGCGCAGCAGCGGGCGCGGCGGCCGGCTCGGCAGCCTTGTCCGCCGGCGCCTTGGCCTTTTCCTCGGCGCGGCGCTTCTCGTCCTCGACGGCCTGCTGGCGCTCGGCGTCCTCGCGGCGGCGCGCTTCCTCCAGCGCGTGCATCCGCTGTTCCTCGGCCTCGCGCAGCAGGCGGGCCTGACGCTCCTGCGCCGTCTCGCCGGCCGGAGCCGACGGAGCGCGCGCAACCGGCGCGGCGGGGGCGGGCGCCGGAGCGGGTGCTTCCTCGACCACCGGCACTTCGGCGGGCGCACCGCCCGGACCCAGGATACGGCGACGCTTGACCTCGACCACGACGGTGTTCGAGCGCCCGTGGCTGAAGCTCTGCTTCACCTTGCCGGTCTCGACCGTGCGCTTCAGCCCCAGCGGCTGGCGCATTCCGAGTTTCGGCTTTTCGTTGTCGGTATCGCTCACTCAAAATCCTCGTCGTTGCCGGCCATCCCGACGTCCACGCGGAGCGCCGATGCGCCCTGCGAGGCCGTTTCGCAAGGCTCGGGTGTCAAATCAGGGCCGATAAAATGCAGCCAGCGGTCCAGCGCGTGCTTAACGCGGGCCCCGGCGGCGGGGTCGGTCACGGCGACATGTACCACATTTTCGCGGCCAAGCGCCAATGACAATATGGGGCGCGGGACGGGCAAAGCCAAGCCCTGCTCGCCCGATCCTTCCAGATCGCGCCCGACGCGCCACGCCTGGGCGAGCTTGCCGGCACCGTCGGCGCTGGCGTCCGCTGCGTGGAGCAAGAGGTGGACCTGGCCACTCCTTGCCGCCGCGTCGATCTTCGCAGTGCCGGTGGTGATGTTGCCCGCTTTCGCCTCCAGCCCGAGCCGGTCCAGGAACGCGCGCTGCAACTGATCGGCGATCCGGTCGCTCAGATCGGCGGGAATCGCCAGCTCGCCGGTCTTGAACGCGCGGGAGAGAGCGCCCTTCAGCTTACCCTTGGCGATCGCGGCATCGAGTTCGGCGCGCGACACGCCGATCCACGCGCCACGCCCCGGGGCCTTGGCGCGAATGTCGGGCAGCACCTGACCGTCCGGACTGAGCGCCAGACGGATGAACCCTTCCCGCGACCCATGCTCGCGCGACAGGATACAGGTACGCTCAGGCCCTAGAGCGGTCTCATTGCGAGGGGTCCGCATGCGCGTCTCCCTTCGCTTTCGGGGCGTCGCGATCCGCGATCAGGACGCCGCCTGCACCATAATTTTCGGTCGACACTTCCTCGATCACGATCTGGACGGCAGCCGGATCCTTTCCCAGTCGCTCGACGAGCGACTGAGTGACGTCCGCCACGATCGCGGACTTCTGGTCCTTCGTGGCGGTGCCCGAAATACGGATCGAGACGAACGGCATCAGGCCTCTTCACCCTCCGCCGCTACGGGCGCTTCCTCGTCCTCGAACCAGTGCGCGCGCGCCGCCATGATGATCTCGTTGCCCTGCTCTTCGGTCAGGCCATATTCGGCCAGCACGCCGCCCTTGTGCTCCGGACGCTTGGGCGCATCCTCGGCGCGGCGGCGCGGTTCCTGGCGCTTCTTCTCGATCAGTTCGTCGGTCGCGAGATCGGCGAGATCGTCGAGTTCCTTGATCCCGGCCTTGCCGAGCGTGACCAGCATCGCCTCGGTCATGTAGGGCATCGCGGCGAGATCGTCCGACACGCCCAGCGCCTTGCGCTCCTCGCGCGCGGCGGCTTCGCGGCGCTCCAGCGCTTCCTGCGCACGGCTCTGCAGCTCGGCGGCCAGGTCCTCGTCGAAGCCCTCGATCGTCGCGATTTCGTCGGCCTCGACGTATGCGACTTCCTCGAGGCTGCCGAACCCTTCGGCGACCAGCAACTGCGCGAGCGTCTCGTCGACGTCGAGCTCGTTCTGGAACATCTCGGTGCGCTCGAGGAATTCCTTCTGGCGCTTCTCGCTCGCGTCCTGCTCGGTCAGGATGTCGATCGCCTTGGCGGTCAGCTGCGACGCGAGGCGCACGTTCTGGCCGCGGCGGCCGATCGCGAGGCTCAACTGGTCGTCAGGGACGACGACTTCAATCCGGTCCTCTTCCTCGTCGATCACGACGCGGCTGACGCTAGCCGGCTGCAACGCGTTGACGACGAAGGTCGCGGTGTCTTCCGACCAGGGGATGATGTCGATCTTCTCGCCCTGCATTTCCTGCACGACCGCCTGAACTCGGCTGCCCTTCATGCCGACGCAGGCGCCGACCGGGTCGATGCTGCTGTCATGCGAAATCACGCCGATCTTGGCGCGCGAGCCCGGATCACGGGCGGCCGCCTTGATCTCGATGATGCCGTCGTAGATTTCGGGCACTTCCTGCGCGAACAGCTTCTTCATGAAGTCGGGGTGCGCGCGGCTCAGGAAGATCTGCGGGCCACGGTTTTCACGTCGCACGTTGAGGATCAGCGAGCGGATGCGGTCGTTGACGCGCACCACTTCGCGCGGAATCTGCGCGTCGCGGCGGATCACGCCCTCGGCGCGGCCCAGATCGACGACGACATGGCCAAACTCGACGCGCTTGACGACACCGGTGATGATCTCACCCATGCGATCCTTGAATTCCTCGAACTGGCGCTCGCGCTCGGCATCGCGAACCTTCTGGAAGATGACTTGCTTAGCGGCTTGCGCGGCGATGCGGCCGAATTCGATCGGAGGCAGCGGATCGACGATATAGTCGCCGATCGCGGCGCCCGGCTGGAGCTTTTCCGCACCCTTCAGGTCGACCTGCTTGAAATAATCGTCGACCGCCTCGACCACTTCGACGACGCGCCACAGGCGAAGGTCGCCGGTATTCGGGTCGAGCTTCGCGCGGATGTCGTTCTCGGCGCCGTAGCGAGCCTTGGCGGCGCGCTGGATCGCGTCCTCCATGGCCTCGATGACGATGCCCTTGTCGATCATCTTCTCGGTCGCGACCGAATTGGCGATCGCGATCAACTCGGCACGGTTGGCGGTAACGGCGGTGGCCATCAATCCTGTCCTTCTTCTTCGAATTCTTCCGCGCCCTCGTCGGAAAGCGGCGCGGTTGCAGCTAAAAGTCTGTCGGTGATGAGCAGCTTGGCGTCGGCGACCTGATCGAAGCCGATCGTCATGCGCTCATGCTTCTTCACGTCGATGGCGATGCGGTCGCCGTCGAGCCCGGCGAGATCGCCGGTCAATTGCTTGCGGCCATCGATCTCGCTCGTCAGCTTGATTCGCGCCTCATGCCCCGCCCAGTCGGCGAAGTCCTGGAGCCGCGTCAGCGGGCGATCGATGCCCGGCGACGACACTTCGAGGCGATAGGCATCTTCGATCGGATCGGCCTCGTCGAGCACTTCCGAAATCCGCCGCGACAGATCGGCGCAATCATCGATCGTCAGCTGGCGCGTATCGGGCCGCTCGGCCATCACTTGCAGCGTCAGGTCGTCCCCGCCGCCAAAAATCCGCACGCGCACGAGATCGAAGCCGAGCGCTTGCGCCTCGGGCTCGATCAATTGCGTCAGTCGGGCGATGTCCGCCATGATTGGTCCAGATAAGCAGGTTCGGCGCCGGAAGCTTCTGCCCCCGACCTCTTCACCTAGCGATGTAGAGATTGTGGCGATGATATAGGCCGGTCGGCGGTGCTCGGCAAGAGCGATTGTCCGGGCGTCCTCCACTCCGCTTCGCACGCGACGGCAACCCTTCGTTAACCACCATCGCCTAGCTTTCGTTCATGTTTCAACGCCCGATCGTTGCCGCCGATGCGCCTCCGGTCACGCCGGCTGCGTTCCGCCAGCTCATGCTGGTGGAAACCGGACAGCGTTATGCCGCGTTCCGCAAGACGCTGACGCCACGGTACGGCCGGGTGCTGATCGACATCGCGTTCGGCTATGCCGCGCTTGCCGCGTTACTGGGGCTGACCGCGCAGGCGACAGGTTTGGCCGGCGGCATCGGTGCGGCCGCGATCGGTAGCATCGGCATCGGCTTTTTCGTCGCCTATCTCCAATTGTTCATCCACGAAGGCGCGCATCACAACCTCGCCGCCGATCGCCGGACCAACGACCGCATCGCCGACTGGCTGATCTGCTGGCAGGTCGGCACGTCGATCGCCGCCTATCGCTCGACCCATGCGGAGCATCACCGCCATCTCGGCAAACCGGGCGATACCGAGACATCCTATCGCCACGCGCTGACCTTTCGCTTCGTGACGGAAATGCTGACCGGCGTGCATGCGCTGCGCGTGTTCGCCGAGCGCAAGGCTCAGCCCCGGACGAAAGCAGCCGCGCCCAGCCGCTTACCGTTGTTGCGCGGCCTAGTTCTGCACGGGATCCTGCTTACTGGATTGGTCCTCGCCGGCGGCTGGCCCGCCGCGCTCGCCTGGTGCGGCGGCGTTGCGATCGTGTTCCCGTTCTTCGCGACACTGCGACAATTGCTCGAACATCGTCCCACGCCAGGCATGATCGACGAAGGCGACGCGGTGACACGACTGTTCGGCGACGGCCCGTTCGCGCGCACGTTCGGCGGCGCCGGGTTCAACCGCCACTTGCTGCATCATCTGGAGCCGCAGATCAGCTATACGCGGCTCGGCGATCTGGAAGCCTATTTGTGCGGCACGTCGATGGCCGGACACCTTGATGCGCGCCGCGCAAGCTATGTCGGCACCTTCGCCGAGCTCATCCAGGAGCGTATCCGATGACCTGCCTCGCTTGCGGTTCGGCCGCCACGCGCCATTGGGCGACGGCCCGCGACGTCGAATATCTTTCGACGCCAGAAAGCTTCGACTATCTGCGCTGCGCCGATTGCGACGCGCTGTCGATCGATCCGGTGCCGCGCGGCCGGTTGGGCGAAATCTATCCCGATACCTATTACAGTTTTTCACCCGGCGACCTCTCGTTTGCCGAGCGCGTCAAACAGGCGCTCGACCGCCGCACGTTCCGCAAGCTGTTCGCGGGGATCGCCGGCGATCGGCTGTCCGCCCTAGACGTCGGGGGTGGCGCCGGCTGGTTGCTGACCCAGGCGAAGTCGGTCGAGCCGCGGCTGGCCGTCACGCAGGTCGTCGACATCGACGGCTCGGCCGAAGCCGCGGCAAGAACTGCGGGGCACGAATTCTTCCTGGGCCGGATCGAGGATTTCGAGACCGACCGGCGATTCGACGTGATCCTGATGCTCAACCTGATAGAACATGTCGACGATCCCGTCGCCGTGCTGGCAAAGGTGCGCGGACTGCTGAAACCCGGCGGTCGGGTGCTGGTGAAGACACCCAATCACGACAGCTTGGATGCACGGATGTTCCGCCACCACAGCTGGGGCGGGTTGCATGCGCCGCGCCATTGGGTCGTGTTCACGCCCGAAAGCTTTCGCCGGGCGGCCGGCAAGGCCGCGCTTCGGGTTGACCGCCTGTCGCTCACGCAGGGCGCGCCGTTCTGGGCGGTGTCGATGCTCGAATTCCTTTCGCGCAAGGGGCTGGTCACTATTCGGCGGGATCGCCCGATGTGCGACCATCCGCTGTTCGGCCCGTTGCTCGCCGGGTTCGGCGCGATCGACATGATCCGCGGCCGCTTCGCCCGCACCTCTCAGATGTTCGTGGAACTCAGCGCAACCTGAACCGCGCAGGCGCGTTTTTCCGGTAGATTGTGCCTTGCCGGATGCCCCGATGCTGCGCCTTGCTCCCGTCGCCCTGCTGATCGCCACCGCCTGTTCGGCCAGCCCAGAGGATCAAAATCGCGCCGAGAGGACAAACGCATCGACCCGGGTGCCGCGCAACTCGCCGCTCCAACCCGACATCGCCAACATCCCCGCAACCGCCGGCCGCGCCAATCTGCCACCAAGCGCGCCACCCTTCACGGCCACAACAATAGGTGCCTTCGACGAGCCGTTCGCAATGGTGTTCCTGCCGGACTCGTCGCTATTGGTGACGGAGAAGGCAGGTCGGCTAAGGCTGCGCGCGGTAGACGGATCGGTCGTCACGATAACGGGGACACCCCCGGTCGCCAGCGGCGGACAGGGCGGGTTGCTCGACGTCGCCATCGCGCCCGATTTTGCCACGAGCAAGTCGATCTATCTCAGTTATTCGGAGCCGGGCGCCGACGGCAGCGCGCTGGCGCTGATGCGCGCGACACTCGACATTCGGACGAAACGGCTGACCAGCGCGAAAGTCATATGGCGATCCGGTATGTACGGGCCGGGCGGGCAATTCGGCGCCAACATCCTGTTTTCGCCCGATGGCCGATACCTGTTCCTCAGTTCGGGGGAGCGCCAGCGTTTCACGCCGGCTCAGGACCCCAAACAGGCGCTCGGCAAGATCCTGCGCCTGACGCTCGACGGCAAGGCCGCGCCCGGTAACCCGATGTACGACAAGGGCGGGGTGGAGGCGATGACCTGGTCGACCGGGCACCGCAATCCCTACGGCATGGTGTTCGCCCCCGATGGTCGGCTATGGGAGGAGGAGATGGGTCCGCGCGGCGGCGACGAGCTCAACCTGATCGTGGCCGGCAAGAACTATGGCTGGCCGATAGTCTCGAACGGCGACAATTATTCGGGCCAGCCGATCCCCGATCATCCGAGCAGGCCGGACTTCGAAGCGCCAAAACTATGGTGGAACCCGTCGATTTCCCCGACCGGAATGATCTATTATTCGGGCGACATGTTTCCGGCATTGAAGGGGTCGCTTCTGATCGGCGCGATGTCCGACGCCGGGCTGATGCACGTGACCCTGTCGGGCGACAGGGCAAAGCCGGCGCATTTCTGGGATTTCGGCGCGCGGATTCGCGACATCGCGCAGGCCCCCGACGGATCGATCTGGCTGCTGCAGGACGAGGGCAAGCTCGTCCGGCTGACCCCTAAGTCCTGACAATCAGGTAATTCATCCGTGCCGCGGCGATCGGCTTGGCGGGGTCGCCCTGCCAGGCGGTCGCCTCGACGTTGGCGACGCGCGTGCCGAGTCGAGTCACGACGCCGCGGCTGCGCGTTTCCTTGTCGCGGCCGCCGCGCATGAAATCGACGGTGACGTTGATCGGCTTGATCTCGCCGCCGCCCTCGCTCTCCAGCGCCGCGTGCAGCGCAACGATCGCCGCCATCTCCATCAGCCCGCTGATCGCGCCGCCATGCAGGAAGCCGGGCCGGCCGAGCACCGGCGTCGCGAACGGCATCATCAACACCGGCGCGCCGTCGTCGCCGGTCTCTGCGACCAGCCCAAGCAAATCGGCATAAGGCGGCATCCCGATCATCGTGGATACCCCTCCGGCGCCATGAAGGTGCCCGCGACATGCGCCAGCGGATCGTCGGGATCGCCGTCATGCGCCTGTCCGCGCACGAACGCGATGGAGCGCGTCAGGCGGTAGCATTCGCCGCGGCCGATCACCGTCTTGCCCGGCGTCGCAGGGCGCAGATAATCGACGCGCAGGTCGAGCGTCGCGTGCGCGACGAACGCGTCGGCGCGCAGCCACACGCCCAGGCTCGTCGCCATGTCCATCAGCGAGACGATCGGTCCCGACGCGATGACGCCGGTGCCGATATTGCCGACCAGTCGATCGTCATAGGGCAGCGCGAGTTCGGCCCAATCCATGCCGTGCGCATGATATTGAATGCCCAGCGCGCCACCGTGGCCCAGGCCGGCGCGAAAGAAGCGTTCGGGATCGAAGCCGGTGAAGCCGCTCATACCCAAAGCGCCCTAGCACGGTTGCCGCCGCCGCCAACCCCGCTTAGCGTGGCGGAAAAAAGGAGAGGCGATGCATCCGAGCGTCCATGCCAAGGTGGCCCCAGACAAGGCGGCGCTGATCGTCGCGGAAACCGGCGAGACGTGGAGCTATGCCGAGCTCGACCGCCGATCGAATCGCGTGGCGCACCTGTTCCGCGCACGCGGTCTCACGGTCGGCGATACCGTCGCCTTCTTCCTCGACAATGTGCCCGATTATTTCGCGCTGACCTGGGGCGCGCAGCGTGCCGGGCTGTTCTATGTCTGCATCTCGTCGAAACTGACCGCGCCCGAAGCGCACTATATCGTCGAGGATTCGGGGGCGAAGCTGGTCGTCGCGTCGGCCGCGCTGTCGCACGTCGCCGAACGGCTCGGGCCGCTGATCGGCGACCGCATCAAATTGGTTCTCGGCGGTGACATACCGGGATGGGAACGGCTCGAGGAGTCGCTCGCCACACAGCCCGATTCCCCGATCGCCGACGAACGCGCCGGGATCGACATGCTCTATTCATCGGGCACCACCGGGCGGCCCAAAGGCGTGCGCGTCGCCCTGCCCGAAGACCCCGATCCCGCCGCGCCCAACGTGCTGATGCAGCTCGCCGCGGGGCTCTACGGGTTCGGGCCCGACAGCATCTATCTCAGCCCCGCGCCGATGTATCACGCGGCGCCGCTGCGCTGGTCGATGACCGTCCACCGGCTCGGCGGGACGGTGATCATGATGCAGCATTTCGATCCGCTCGCGGCGCTGGCGGCGATCGAAGCCTATACGGCCAATTGCAGCCAGTGGGTGCCGACGCACTTTGTCCGCATGCTCAAGCTCGAGCCCGACATGCGCGCGCGCCACGATATTTCCAGCATGAAGGCCGCGATCCACGCCGCCGCGCCATGCCCGATCCCGGTCAAGCAAGCGATGATCGATTGGTGGGGACCGGTGATCTACGAATATTATGCCGGGTCGGAGGGGAACGGCTTCACCTCGATCACCTCGGCGCAATGGCTCGAACACAAGGGGTCGGTCGGCAAGCCGGCCTATGGCGTCGCGCACATCTGTGGTGAGGATGGCGAGGAATTGCCGCCGGGCAGCGAAGGGCTGATCTATTTCGAGGGCGGCGGGCAGTTCGAATATCACAACGATCCGGCCAAGACCGCGGAGACCCGCAACGCGCACGGCTGGTCGACGCTCGGCGACATCGGGCGGATCGACGAGGACGGGTTCCTCTACCTCACCGACCGCAAGAGTTTCATGATCATTTCCGGCGGCGTGAACATCTATCCGCAGGAAATCGAGAACCGCATCATCACGCATCCGAAGGTGGCCGACGTCGCGGTGATCGGCGCGCCCTGCCCTGAAATGGGCGAACGCGTGGTGGCGGTGGTGCAACCGGTCGATATGGCCGAGGCCGGCCCCGCGCTCGCCGAGGAACTGACCGGCTGGTGCCGCGCAGAACTGTCCGGCATCAAGATACCGCGCCAGATCGACTTCACCGCCGAATTGCCGCGCCACCCGACCGGAAAACTCTACAAGCGCCTGCTGAGGGACCAGTATTGGGGCAACAAGGAAAGCCGCATCGTCTAGCTTTCGTGCTCCTGCGAAAGCAGGAGCCCAGGGCGATCGGGCGCATCGCTTGCGGCCCTAGGCTCCTGCTTTCGCAGGAGCAAATGGAGAGAAGAATGACCGAAGACCGCGTTTCGATTACCGTCACCAACCAGATCGCCGATGTCCGCCTGACCCGCGCCGACAAAATGAACGCGATCGACCCGGCAATGTTCGAAGGCATCGGCGCGGCGATCGACAGTCTGGCGACTCGCACCGACGTGCGCTGCGTCGTGCTGTCGGGGGAGGGCAAGGCGTTCTGTGCCGGCCTCGACATGGCGAGCATGGCGGCGGGCGGTTCCGGCCTGTCGTCGCGCGAGCGGAACGATCAGGGCAGCATCCTGCCCCAGCACGTCACCTGGGGCTGGCGAAACCTGCCGATGCCGGTGATCGCGGCGGTGCACGGCGTCGCGTTCGGCGGGGGTTTCCAGATCATGTCGGGCGCGGACATCCGCATCGCGGCACCCAGCACGCGCTTTTCGATCCGCGAAAGCTATTGGGGCCTCGTCCCCGACATGGCGGGATGGCCGATCTGGCGCGGCCTGGTCCGCGACGACGTGCTGCGCGAACTAGCCTATACCGCGCGCGAGTTCGACGCCGACGAAGCGCTCGCCCACGGCTTCGTCACGCGTATCGCCGACGATCCGCACGCCGCCGCGATGGAGCTGGCGACCGCGATCGCCGGGCGCAGTCCGCACGCGATCCGCGGCATCAAGCGGCTCGCCAACGCCGCGCATGACATGGACCCGCGCGCCTTGCTCGAAATGGAAACCGAGGAGCAGGTCGCCGTGATCGGCAAGCCCAACATGATGGAGGCGGTCGCTGCAAACATGGGCAAGCGCGCGCCGACGTTTCAGGACTAGGTGTAGGCGCGGACGAAGAACACGATCGCCGTCACTCCCGTCACCAGCAGGGTCCAGGCGCGCACCCAGCTCGCGGGCAGCCTTTTGCCGACATGCGCGCCCGCCCAGCCCCCGACGATCGCGCCCGCCAGCATCGGCAGGCAGGCCGTCCAGCGCACCATCCCAGCGAGGGTGAACACCATCGCTGCGGCGAGGTTGGCGACCGCGAGCATCAGGGTGCGGGGTGCGAAAAGTTCGCGCGGGCTGTGTCCCGCAAGCAAGCCATAAGTTGCCGTGGTCATCATCCCGACCCCGCCGCCGAAATAACCGCCATAGATTCCGAGCAACAATTGTGCGCTCAACAGTGTCTTGCGCCCGATCGTCACGCGCCGCTCCAACCAGCCCGACGCGCGCTTGCCGAACGCCAGCACGACGAACGCGTAGAGCACCAGCCAGGGAATGATGACGTCAAACGACTTGCTGGGCGTCACCACTAGCAACGCACTGCCCACTAGCCCGCCCGCGAACGTGATCGCCGCCAGCGTCCGCACATCGACGCCGCCAACCGGCCCAAGCTCGTCGCGGAACGCCCAGGCGCTCGTGCCCGCGCCGGGCAGCAGCGCGACGTTCGACGTCGCATTTGCGATATTGGCGGGCAGTCCCAGCGCGAGTAGCGACGGCAGGGTCGCGAACGTCCCCCCGCCCGCCAGCGCATTCATCGCCCCGCCGACGAAACCGGCTGCAAGGGCGAAAAGGAGCGAGAGCATCGTCACGGCGCCGCTCATCGCGATTGCCCGGGCACTTGTCCATGACGCAAAAGAGCCGCCGATCCCGCGACCGGCGGCTCCTATGTCGTCGTAACCTGAAGGTCAGGCATAGCGGACGCGCATGCTCACCTTGTTGCGGCGGCGCACGGTGTAGCCCAGGCCTGCAAAGCCAAGGATCATCAACCCCCAGGTCGCCGGCTCCGGTACCGCCACCATGGTCAGGTTCGCGGTGCCGTTGAAATTGCCGGCGCCGGGACCGAAGACGAGATCGTACCGCACCGTTTCCGAGAACGGCAGATTCAGCGTCAGCGGATTGACGCCGGCAAACGTCCCCGTCCCGGAAAAGTTCGCGGATTGCAGCAGCGTGCCGCCGAACAGCGCGTTGGCGGCGCTGTAATAGGTGCTGAGCGCAACAGTCGCGTTAGCGATCGTGTTCGACGTGAACGTGCTGGTCAGCGCGCCGGCGAACGCATTCAGATCGGTCTGCGTGATGTAGATGCTGACCGTTCCGCCATTGGCGCCGAACTGGCCGACATTGACCGATTGAGTCAGCAGGTTCGGCTGACCCAGCAACGGATAGCCAGTGCCGTTGGTGTTAAAAAACACGCCACCATTGGTGACGTTGTAGTTGACCGACCCGGTGCCGCCATCGAGCGCGACCTGAGTGATCGGGCCGCCGTTGATCGATACGCCGATGAAGATTGCCGCCGAGGCGGGGGCCGCCGCCGCGATCGCCAAGGTCGACGCCGCCAGCCCAAATAGAATACGCTTCATACACAACCCCTTGTCTGGGAAACCGAGCCGACCCCGTCGGTCGTGCTTCGTCCTGTCGACGCACCACGCCGGCAGCGGCCCGAACCGCTCTCGCCGTCTTTGTCGGGGGCTAGACGGTTAATGGAGCGTAAAGGTTGCATGGCCGGTCAAATTTTTCGCAATCGCAGCAACGGCCATGAGTGAGGCGCGCGTCGGCGACCCGCGATGTCGTCGTGACGCCGCGCAGCACAACCCGCCGCGCATTGTAGCGCTCAGCCCAGCGCGGCCAGCTTTTCCTCGGCCTGGCGGTCGAGTTCCGCGCGGCTCTTCTTTTCGCTGGCGGTCTTGAGCTGGCCGCATGCCGCGTCGATGTCGCGCCCGCGCGGGGTGCGCACGGGTGCCGAAATGCCCGCCTCGAACACGATATTCGAAAACGCCTTCACGCGCTCCGGTGTGGACGTGTCGTACGGCGCGCCGGGCCAGGGATTGAACGGGATCAAATTGACCTTGGCAGGGAGTTTGTACTTCCGGATCAGCCGGACCAGTTCGCGCGCGTCGGCGTCGCTGTCGTTCTTGTCCTTCAGCATCACATATTCGAACGTGATCCGCCGGGCATTGTTCGCGCCGGGATAGTCGGCGCACGCCTGGAGCAGTTCGTCGATCCCGTATTTGCGATTGAGCGGCACGATCTCGTCGCGGATTTCCTTGGTCACCGCATGGAGCGACACCGCGAGGTTGACCCCGATCTCCTCGCCGGCGCGCGCCATCATCGGCACCACGCCGGAGGTCGACAGCGTGATCCGCCGCTTCGACAGCGCAAGGCCGTCACCGTCCATCACGAGGCGGAGCGCATCGCGCACATTGTCGAAATTATAGAGCGGCTCGCCCATCCCCATCATCACGATGTTGGTGAGCATCCGCCCTTCCGGCTGCGACGGCCATTCGCCGAGCGAATCGCGCGCCAGCATCACCTGCCCGACGATCTCGGCCGGGGTCAGGTTGCGCACCAGCCGCATCGTCCCGGTGTGGCAGAAGCGGCAGTTGAGCGTGCAGCCGACCTGGCTCGACACGCACAACGTCCCGCGATCGGCGTCCGGAATGAACACCATCTCGTAATCCTGCGCGTCTGGCGACCGCAGCAGCCATTTGCGCGTGCCGTCGGTCGACACCTGCTGCTCGATCACCTCCGGTCGGCTGATCACGAAACGGTTGGAGAGCCAGGCATGCAGCGTCTTCGAAATGTCAGTCATCACCGAAAAATCGGTCGCGCCGCGATTGTAGATCCAGTGCCATAGCTGCTTGGCACGCAACTTCGCCTGCTTGGGCTCGAGCTGCGAGGTCTCGAGCGCCATGCGCAGATCGTCCTTCGACAGACCGAGCAAGTCGATCCGGCCATCCGCGCGCGGCACCACGGCGCGCGGCACGGGCACGGGATCGATGTGGCCAGGAATGGCCATGGGAGCTGCCGACGCTGTCTGCATGGCAGCGCACATAAGGGAAAACGCGGCGCTTTTCTAGTATAGGCTCACTGCCGGCAGGCCAGCGCCGCGGCGTCGATTGCGGTGGCGGCGCCAGACAACGCGTAGGTGTCCGCGAACGGCGTGCCGCCTCGATCCAGCGCCTCGACGCTGAGCGAGCGGCCCGATCGCATCGCGGCGACGATCGCGGCGTCGGTACGCGCATCAGGGGCCCAGGCGTCGGAGTCGTTCGCGACGAGATCGAACCGCCGCTCGCCGACCGACAGCGTGACGCGGGCGGTACCGGCGCGGGGTCGGCTGAGCTGGACATGGAGTTGCCCGCGGATGTTCTGGCCGGGCCAGGTGGCGACACTCAGGAACCCGGCGCGCTGGCGCGGATCGACCGGCTGCGCGATCGCATAGCAGCGGCGCGGGCTGTCGTCGCTGAACGCGCCCCAGCCGCCATAGACGCCGATCGTTTCGCGCGCGCCCATCAGCAGCAACGCGGCGGCGATGCTCACACGCGCTCCCCGCCGCCGCCGAGATGGACGGTCCTCTCCACCCCGCGCTCGATCATCACCAGCGACCCCTGCGGCAAATGCCTCGCAGCCGGCGCGCCGAACCGCTCGATCACCGGGGAACCCGTCATTACCCCGCGCATCACCCGGCTGGAAATGCCATGCATGATGACCAGCCGATCGCCGTCGTCATCGTCAGTATCCGCCAACCAGCCCGACACCCGGTCGGCGATCTGGTGATAGAGTTCGCCGTCCGGGGCGGAGAGCAGCAACCCGCTCGGCCGGTCGATCACGTCGCCCGCTTCGGCCATGACATCGGCATAATAACGCCCGCCCCAGCTCCCCATGCCGATCTCGGTCAGCCTGGGATCCGTCTTTGCATCGTGCCAGTCAAGCCCGACATGCTCGGCGATCACCGCCAGCGTCTGCAGCGCGCGCCCGGTCGGCGACGCCCACAGGGTCAGCGCCGGCTTGTCGCCGATCGCGTTCCGTAACGCCTCGCCCATCTCGTCCGCCTGGCGAAAGCCCGCGCGCGTCAACGGCGTGTGCGGCGCATCGCCCTGCAACCGGGCGGCGGCGTTGAAGACGGTTTCGCCGTGTCGGGCAATGAAATCGCGGCCGCGCCGGTTGGTTCGCATCGCCGCCGTTTCAACCCACTGTGGCCCGAAAGCAACGGATTTCCTCGTTTATCTGGGGTTCATGCAACCTCTGCCGCCGCCGCGCGCTTGGCGCACCCTCACCCAAGGTTTCGGGTGGGCATCAATGGAGTTGATTATGGGTAAGTACGTTCTCGCCGCCGCCAGCATCGCGACGCTGGCTCTCGCCACCCCCGCCTTCGCACAGTCGGGGCCGCCGTCCGACCCCGACACGGAATTTAACGGCGCGCGCGCAGGCATCCTGCTCGGCTATGACCGAGTCCAGCCTGGCCAGATCGCCAATTCGAACATCGATGACACCAATTCGGCCGACGGCCTGACCTATGGCGGCGATGTCGGCTACGACATTCAGCGCGGTCGCGTCGTGTTCGGCGTGGAGGGCGAAGTGACGGGCTCCACGGCCAAGGTGACGAACAATCCGTCCGCCGCCGGCGCGCTCGGCTACGGCCGAGTCAAGGCAGGCCGCGATCTCTATGCGGGTGCCCGGATCGGCGTTGCCGTCGCGCCGCGCACGCTGATCTACGCCAAGGGCGGCTACACCAACCAGCGGCTTGATCTTGTCGCGTCGGACGGCACGACCCAGACCGGCCAGCATTTCAACCTCGACGGCTGGCGCGCGGGCGCGGGCCTCGAACAGAAGCTCGGCCGTAACACCTATGCCAAAATCGAATACCGCTATTCGAACTATGGCAACGCCCGACTGGAATATGCGAACGGCGCCAACACCAACAACTTTTCGGTCGATACCGACCGGCATCAGGTGATGGCGGGCTTCGGCGTGCGCTTCTGATTGGCGGGCGGCGCCGGCCCACTGGCGCCGCCTTCGCGCACGAGCGTGAACACAAGCAGCAAAAGCTGTGGGAAACCGGGGTCGGAGCGCTTGCTCCGGCCCCTTTTCTCGGTAAGGAAAGGAGACGGCGAACTGCCCCCGGATTCGTGACGTCTGGCGGGATGATTGGGCGACGGCCCGGGGGAATGCGAGCATGAAGGCCACGATCGAACGCGCAACGCTCCTGAAGGGGCTGAGCCATGTCCAGTCGGTGGTCGAACGCCGCAACACGATCCCTATCCTGTCGAACGTGCTGATCGACGCCACCGCCGACGGCCAGCTCAAGCTGATGGCGACCGACCTCGACCTGCAGATCAACGAAAGCGTTCCCGCCGCCGTCGACCAGCCGGGCGCGACCACCGTGTCGGCGCACACCCTGTTCGACATCGCACGCAAGCTGCCCGAGGGATCGCAGGTCTCGCTGTCGGCGGCCGAGGGCAAGATGACGATCGTCGCGGGCCGCGCGCGGTTCCAGCTCGGCACGCTGCCGCGCGACGATTTCCCGGTGATCGCGGAGGGCGAGCTGCCGGTTTCGTTCGAACTGCCAGCCGAGACGCTCAAGCAGATCATCGACAAGACGCGCTTCGCGATCTCCACAGAGGAGACGCGCTACTATCTCAACGGCATCTTCTGGCACGTCGCCGATGACGGCCAGCCGGTGCTGAAGGCGGCGGCGACCGACGGCCACCGCCTCGCCCGCGTCACCCTGCCGCGCCCCGACGGCGCCGAGGGGATGCCGGACATCATCATCCCGCGGAAATGCGTCGCCGAACTCCGCAAGTTGCTCGACGAGATCGACGGGTCGGTCGGCGTATCGCTGTCGGCGTCGAAGATTCGCTTCGACATGGGCCAGGCGCTGCTGACGTCGAAGCTGATCGACGGCACCTTCCCCGACTACAGCCGGGTCATCCCGACCGGCAACGACAAGATCCTCAAGATCGACCCGCGCAGCTTCGAGGAAGGCGTCGATCGCGTCTCGACCATCGCCACCGAAAAGACTCGCGCGGTCAAGATGGCGCTCGACCGCGACAAGATCACGCTGTCGGTGACCAGCCCGGAAAACGGGACGGCGGCGGAAGAAGTGCCGGGCGACTATACCGCAACGGGTTTCGAGATCGGCTTCAACAGCCGCTATCTGCTCGACATCCTCGGCCAGATCGAAGGCGATTCGGTCGAGGTGCATTTGGCGGACGCCAGCGCCCCGACGCTGATCCGCGAGAACGACAAATCCCCGGCGCTTTACGTCCTCATGCCCATGAGGGTCTGATCGCCCTGCGGTTGTTGCCTATTCCGACAATTCCAGCAGCTTCCGCCGCAACCCCGGCCAGTCCTCAAACCCCCACGTCTCGGGCCGCTCTATGCCGATGATCGGGTCGGTTTTGGTGCTCATCCGCTGCGGCGTGACCGGCGCGCCGCCGACATAGCGGAACACCGCGACCATCGGGTGGAGCGGATCGCGATCGGTTTCATCGAGCACAACCCCCAGCCGGTCGCTCCGCAGCCGCACCAGCGCGCCGGGCAGGAACGTGCCGACCACGCGACCGAAGGCGCGGACGACACGCTCCCCAAACGCGCCGGGATGGGCACGGAGATGGTCGATCGCCTGACTCGACGGCCACTTCTCACCGCCCGGCGAAGGATTGGTCGCCTTGTCATAGAAATCGCTGACCGCCGCCATCTGTGCGTAGATGCTGATCGAATCGCCCATGAGACCCCGCGGATAGCCCTTACCGTCGGGGCGTTCGTGATGGTTGCGGCACACGTCGAGCACGATGTCGGGCATATCGGGCATCCCGGCGACGATGTCGTATCCGCGCTGCGCATGGTCCAGCAGAAGCGCTTCTTCGGACGGCGTCAGCGACCGCGATCCGTCAAGCAGTTCCGTTGGCAGGGTCGCCTTGCCGATGTCGTGGAGCAGCCCGGCCAGCCCGGCGTCGCGGACCAGTTCGGGGCTGAGTTGCAGCTCCTGCGCGAGCGCGATCATCCACCCGCACACGGCAACCGAATGCAGATAGCTTTGTTCGTGCCGCTCGCGCAGCTGGGTAATGCTGGGTAACGCCAGCGGATCGCGCACCAGCGACGCGGTCACGGCGTCGACGATCTCGACCAGCTCGGTCGTTTCGAGCGCCCGGCCCGCCTGCACCGCCACGAACGATTCGGCCATCGTTTCGCACCCGGCGCTGAGCACCGCCTGCGCGCGGGCACGTTCCTCCTGATGCGAGGCCGGGCGGCTGCGCAGATGGAGCGCCTGAGCCCGGCCGAACGTCGCGCGTGGCCGGCCCGGCGCGGACGGTAGCGGCGTCTGGCTCGATGCCCCGCCCCGCCAGTCGCCGGAAAACAGCGCGTCGCGTTCGTCGGCCATCGGGTCGTGCTTCTCCGTTATACTGCGAACCACGGATCGCGATCGAGGCGAGACCGAGTCATAATCATTGATGCAGATTAGGGCGCTTACTGTTACCCTAATCCGCCGATGAATTGGAAGAAACAGACAAATTCGTATCCAGGTGTGAAATTATCATAAGGACTTGACCTACTCGACGGACTTCCTTATTAACAACAATGTCAGTAAGGAATCACGCCCATGGCAGCAAAGCTCCCCCCCTTCCCCGGCACGACCGGCAAGCGCGACTGGAAGACCGCGTTCGACGCGATCAGGAAACTGCTCGCGAACGGCGACGACACGACTCAGGTTTTCCGCATCATGCAAGCGCTCAACGCCGGCAATGCGCCGATGAACTATGCGAAGTTCATCGCCACCGAAGAAGGCGGCCGCATGGCCTATGAGCGTAAGGAACTCGCACAGGTCTTCTCGAAGCCGGGCTATGCCAGGCAGTTCGCGCCGGGCACGGTCGGCGCGGCTTACAACCAGTTCCTCGAATCCACCGGCTATTCAGCCGATGGCCTGGCCGAGGTGTCGAGGATCAACCGCGACGAGGACATGCTCCATCCCTACGCCTGGTTCGGGCGCCGCATCCGCGACACGCACGACATCTGGCATGTGCTGACCGGGTACAAGGCCGACGAAAGCCTGGGCGAAGCGGCCTTGGTCGCGTTTTCCTACGCGCAGGTCGGCGGACTGGGCTGGGCGTTCATCGGTGGCGCGGCGGCGCTCAAGAGCCGCAAGGTGACGGGCAACAACCTGTTCATGAAGGCCGTGTGGGAAGGCTATCAGCGCGGCAGGAAGGCCAAGTGGGTTTCGGGCGAGGACTACGAAAAGCTGATGCACGAGCCGATTGACCAGGCGCGCCAGCGTCTCGGCCTTGGTGAGCCGGTCGCGTACCTGAAGGCGCAGCGCGAACTGGGACCCCTGGCCTCGTACCTCAGCCGGCCCAAGGCGGACACCCCCGTACTGCCCGAGAAACTCGCGGCCTGAATAGCCCGCCCTCCGATGTTTCAGCTTTGCTGAAACAGCGGCTAAGGACGCCGCGATGCTGTCGCGCCTCGTCCTGACCGATTTCCGCAATCATGCCGAAGCCGTGCTCCGACCGGGGCGCGGCTTCGTCGTGCTGACCGGCGACAACGGCGCGGGCAAGACCAACGTGCTGGAGGCGGCGTCCCTGCTCGCGCCGGGCCGGGGCCTGCGCCGCGCGCCGCTGTCCGACATGGCGCGGCAAGGCGGGGGCGGGGGGTTCGGCGTGGCCGCGACGCTCGACGGCGACGTTGAGATCGGCACCGGCACGCAAGCGGCCGCGCCCGAACGGCGGGTCGTGCGGATCAACGGCGCAACGGCCGCCGCGACGGCGCTCGCCGAATGGCTGACGGTACTGTGGCTGACCCCGGCGATGGACCGGCTGTTCGTCGAACCCGCCAGCGAACGGCGACGGTTCCTCGACCGCCTGACGCTGGCGCTACGGCCCGATCACGCCGGCCACGCCAACCGCTACGACGCGGCGATGCGCGCGCGAAACCGCTTGCTGGCGGAAGAAGGCCCGCCCGACTTGAGTTGGCTCACCGCACTCGAAGCGCAGATGGCCGAGCACGGAACGGCGATCGACGCGGCGCGGCGCGAGACGATCGCCGCGCTGTCGGAGCGGCTCGCCGAGCAACCGCCGGGGCCGTTCGCCCGCGCCGGAATCGCTCTTGAGGGATGGGATGGCGCCGCGACGCTGGCGGCTGATCTCGCCGCCGGACGCCACCGCGACGCCGCCGCTGGACGGACCTTGGTCGGGCCGCATCGTGCCGATCTCGTCGTCACGCACCTCGACAAGGGTCAGCCCGCCGCGCTCTGTTCGACCGGCGAGCAGAAGGCGCTGCTGCTCGGGCTCGTTCTCGCGCACGCCGAACTGACCGCCACGCGAACCGGGCGCGCGCCCGTCCTGCTGCTCGACGAAGTCGCCGCGCACCTCGACCCGTCGCGCCGCGCCGCCCTGTTCGATCGGCTGGCGGCGACCGGCAGTCAGGTCTGGATGACCGGTACCGAACCCGCGCCGTTCGACGGCATCGCCCAGGCCACATGGTTCGACCTCGCCGACGGGCGGATCACAGCCCGATCTTCTTCTCCAGCCACCGCGCCGCCACCTCCGGGCTGACCTTGCCCGTGTCGCGATCGACCATATAGTTCGCCTCGCGCATCGCCTCGACCGACACCTTGCCGATCAGCGGACGAAGCGTCGCGACGAAGCGCTGGTCATGCGCCATGCGCGGCGCGATCGTCAGGATCGCATCGTAATTGGGGATCGCGCCCTTCGGATCGGTCAGCACGACGAGCCTGTCCGCCGCGATCCGCCCGTCCGACGAAAAGGCGGAGATCACGTCGGCCTGTCCGCTTTCGAGCGCGCGATACATGAAGGTCGGCGCATAGGCGTTGGCCGCCCCGAAGCGCAACGGATAGGTCGCGCGCACCGCCTTCCATTCGGGGCGCTCGAGGAATTCGAGGTCGGCGCCGAAACGCAGGTCGGGCGCCTTCGCCACCAGATCGTCGAGGCTGGTCAGCCCCAGCGCCTTCGCCCGGTCGCCGCGCATCGCGAAGGCATAGGCGTTCTCGAACCCCAGCCGCCCGAGCAGGTTGAGACCCTGCCGGCCTTCCCACGCCGCGATTGCCGCGAGCATCGCATCGCGCGGGACGTTGTCGCTGCGCTTCATCTGGTTGGTCCAGATCGTGCCGGTATAGTCGATCGCGACATCGACCTCGCTCGACGTCAGCGCGGCGAACATCACGCCCGATCCGAGGCCTTCCTTGTACTGGACGCGATATCCCGCGGCCTCGAGCCGGTGCCCGATCACGCGGGCGAGGATATATTGCTCCGAAAAGCCCTTCGCGCCGATCACGATGGTCGGTTTCGACGCGGGGAGCATCGGCGCGAGCGCGACGAGAATGCCGCTCGCCAACACGGCAAGCGCGATCCATATGCGCCCGCGCTTGCGGTGCGCGATGCCGTGCTCGATCACCCCGAGCAGCGCATCGACCGCAAGCGCCAGCCCCGCCGCCGCGCAGCACCCCGCGAGCACGAGCGCCCAGTTCTGCGTCTGCAGCCCGGCGAAGATCATGTCGCCCAGGCTCGGCTGGCCCACCGTGGTGGACAAGGTCGCCGCGCCGATCGTCCACACCGCGGCGGTGCGGATGCCCGCCATCAGCACCGGCGCGACCAACGGCGCCTCAACCAGCCGCAGCTTCTGCCAAGCGGTCATCCCGACCCCGTCGGCGGCCTCGATCACCGCCGGGTCGATCCCGGCGAGCCCGGTCACCCCGTTTCGCAGGATCGGCAGCAGCGCATAGAGCGTCAGCGCGAGCAGCGACGGCAGGAACCCGAGCGCCGGTATCCCCCCGCCGATCAGCGTCGAAAGCGACAGCAGCAGCGGATAGAAGAGGGCGAGCAGCGCAAGGCCGGGGATCGTCTGGACGAGGCTGGCGAAACCGAGCGCGATCCGCCCCACCGTCGGCACCCGCGCCGACCATATCGCGAGCGGCAGGCTGAGCACGATGCCGAGCACCAGCGCCGCCATCGCCAGCAACAGATGCTGCGCGAGCAGGTCGGGCACGCGGCCGAGCGCGTCGAGGAAGTCGCTCACGCCCCCGCCTCCAGCGCAGCCAGCCGCCGCATCTGATCGCGCGGCACCGCGACCAGGGCCTGCGCCGCCGCGCCGCCCTCGCCCGCCAGCAGCGCCTTCGGCACCGCGTCGGCGACGATCCGGCCTTGGTCCATCACCAGCACGCGGTCGGCCAGGATCAGCGCTTCCGCCATATCGTGCGTGACCATCACCGTGGTCAGCCCGAGCCGGTCGTGCAACTCGTGGATCGCGGTGCCGAGCTGGTCGCGCGTAACGGGATCGAGCGCGCCGAACGGCTCGTCCATCAGGAGCAATCTGGGCTCGGTCGCCAGCGCGCGCGCCACGCCGACACGCTGCCGCTGCCCACCCGACAACGCGTCTGGCGTGCGGCTCCCGAAATCGGCGGGCAGGTCGACCAGCGTTAGCAATTCGGCGACACGGTCGGCGGTCGCCTTCCGCCCCTCCAGCCGCAGCCCGATCGCGACATTCTCCGCGACCGACATATGCGGGAATAGACCCACGTTCTGGAACACGTAACCGATCCGCCGCCTAAGGCGGAACGGGTCGTCATCGGTCACATCTACGCCGTCGATCGCGACCGACCCGGCGCTGGGTTCGATCAGCCGGTTGATCGTCTTGAGCAGGGTCGACTTGCCCGACCCCGAACTGCCGACCAGGGCGACGAAACTGCCGCCCGCAATCTCCACCGTGACGTCATCGACCGCCGTCGTGCCCCCCGGATAGGTCTTGGTCACGCCGGTGAGCGCGACCGAGGGACCGGCGGGGTGCGAAGGGTCTGGCATCCGCGCTCGTGATGCGGGAAGAGAGATCAAACAACAAGGGGAGGGCCGGATGACCACCAAGGCGATCTTCATCACCGGCGGCGGATCGGGCATCGGTCAGGCGGTCGCGCAGCGGTTTGCGCGCGAAGGCTGGCGGGTCGGGCTGGCCGACGTCAACGCGGCGGGGCTGCGCGCGACCGCGGCGATGCTGCCCCCAGGCATGGTCGACACCTACATCATGGACGTGCGCGATCGCGACGCGTGGAAGGCGAACCTCGACGACTTCACCGCCAAGTCCGGCGGGCGGCTCGACGTATTGTTCAACAATGCCGGGATCGGCACCGGCGGCCCGATCGCGCAAATGAGCTTCGAGGACATGGACCGCGTCGTGGCGATCAATCTGGGCGGCGTGCTCAACGGCGCGAAGATCGGCCACGCATATCTCGCGAAGACGCCGGGATCGTGCCTGCTCAACACCGCCAGCGCCTCGGCGATCTACGGCACGTCCGGCCTCGTCGTCTATTCGGCGACCAAGTTTGGCGTCCGCGCGCTGACCGAGGGGCTCGACGGCGAATGGTATGGCGACGGGATCAAGGTCCGCGACCTGATCCCAGGCTTTATCGACACGCCCCTGCTGCAGGGTGGAATCGAGGGCAGCAACCAGAACATTCGCGAAGTCGTCACCGCGGCGGGGCTGGAACTCACGAGCGCCGCCGACGTCGCCGAAGCTGCGTGGCGCGCGGTGCATGGCGACGCGGTCCATACCTATGTCGGCAAGACCGCGTTCCGGCTGAAATTCGCCGCAAAATGGCTGCCCCGGCAGATCCGGAAGCAAATGCGCCGCGGGATCGCCGCGCCTGACTGAGCTATATTCCCGCCGCTCACGATTGATTCCTCTCCCCCGCATGCCCAGTTGACCTCCCAAAGGGAGATGCAAATGCTGCGTGCGCTAATCGTGATCCTGCTGGGCCTGAACGCCTTCGCCGCCGCCCAGGCGGCGGACGACACCGTCGTCGGAACCTGGCGCAACATGCGCAACACGATGCACATCCAGATGTACCATTGCGGCGATTCGATCTGCGGCAAGGTCGCCTGGGCCAGCGACGAGGCGATCGCCGATGCACGCCGCGGCGGGACGACCAACCTGATCGGGACCGAAATTTTTCGCGACTTTCACAAGGACAAGAACGGCGGCTGGAGCGGCCGCGTGTTCGTGCCCGACCTCAACAAGACCTTTTCAGGCACCATGACGGTCGTCGATCGCAACACGCTGAAGGGCAGCGGCTGCCTGATCGGCCGCGTGCTGTGCAAGGCAAAGGTGCTGGTGAGGATTTAGGGTTTAGCACTGCGACCATGTTCACTGAGATTGCTCACGCTCTCAATCAACGAGATTGTCGATGGCCTCCGCCATCGCGACGTCCCGCGCCGACAACCCGCCCGCATCGTGCGTCGTCAGCAGAATATCGACGCGGTTCCACACGTTCGACCATTCGGGGTGATGATCGGCCTTCTCGGCGAGCAACGCGACTCGAGTCATGAACGCGAAGGCCTCGCTGAAATCCTCGAAGGTGAAGCTGCGGCTGATCGCGTCGCGGCCCTCGTCATAATCCCACGCGTCGAGTTCATCGAGCGCCTCGGCGCGTTCGTCCTCGGTCAGTTGATCGACCATCGCCGCTCTCCCTTGCTTGCCGCGTGCCTGACTACCGGACTATGCCGGCTGGCATGAGCGGGCAAGAGCAGCGCGCGCCAAGCGCGGCGGAGATCGAGGCGATCGCGCGGGCGACCCTGGCATCGCTGCCGCCCGAATTCGCGGCGCATCTCGGCGACGTGCTGTTGATCGTCGAGGAATATGCCGATGACGGGACGCTCGACGCGCTCGGGATCGAGGATCCCTACGACTTGACCGGCGTCTATCACGGCCGCCCGATCGGCGAGAAATCATCGATGGATTCGGGGTCGCCGCCTGACCGCATCCACCTCTATCGCCGTGCGATCCTCGACGAATGGGTGGCGGACGGCGAGGATCTGGCGACGCTGGTCCGCCATGTCGTGATCCACGAGGTCGGGCACCATTTCGGGCTGTCCGACGCCGACATGCACCGGCTCGAGGACGAAGCGTGACCCAGCTCGCGTTTCGCGAGGTGACGTGCGTGCGCGGCGGGCGTGTTTTGTTCGAGCATCTGTCGTTCGCGCTCGAACCGGGCGCCGCGATCCTCGTCAGCGGCCCGAACGGCGCGGGCAAGTCGAGCCTGATCCGCCTCGCCGCCGGCTTGTTGCGGCCCGCCGCTGGCGCGATCGAAGCGGAGGCGTCGCGCGCCTTGCTGACCGAAGCGGCATCGCTCGACGAGGAGTTGCCGCTGGCGAAGGCGCTACGTTACTGGGCGCGGCTCGATGGTCGCGCCGATGCGGTAGGTGACGCCCTGGCGGCGATGGCGCTGAGCGACCTGGCCGAGGTGCCGGTGCGCTTGTTGTCCACGGGCCAGCGCCGCCGCGCCGCGATCGCGCGCGTCGTCGCGAGCGGCGCGTCGGTCTGGTTGCTCGATGAACCCGCCAACGGACTCGACACGGCGGCGCTGGGATTACTCGAACGCGCCATCGCCAGCCATCGGGCCAGCGGCGGCGCGGCGCTGGTCGCCAGCCATACGCCGATCGCGCTGCCGAACGCGGTGACCGTCCCCCTGCTCCACCCCGGCGAAGGCCGGGGTCCAGTCGCGAGCGGCCCGATGCTGGACCCCGGCCTTCGCCGGGGTGGCTCGAGAAGTAAGGCGAGAACGTGAGCCTCACGGCCCTCATCCTCCGCGACATTCGCCGGGCCTGGATCGGGGGCGGAGCGTTGCTGCCGGTCGCCTTCTTCCTGCTCGTCGCGATCCTGTTTCCCTTCGCAGTTGGCCCCGACGCGGCCCTGCTCGCGCGTGTCGGCGGCGGGGTGTTGTGGGCGGCAGCCTTGCTCGCCGCGTTGATCCCGGTCGAGCGGCTGGTCGCGCCCGACCTCTCCAGCGGCGTGATCGACCAGTTGTTGGTACGCGGACAATCGGCGGCGGTGATCGCGCTCGCCAAACTCACCGCGCACTGGTTGAGTTTCGCTCCCCCGATCCTGCTCGCCGCTTTGCCCGCGGCCGCCCTGCTCGATTTGCCAACCGACACGCTGATCCGGGTCGAGATCGGCCTGCTGATCGGCACGCCCGGTCTCGCCGCACTGGCGCTCGCGGTCGGCGCGCTGACGGCGACGTTGCGCGGTGTCGGCGCGCTGGCGGGGCTGTTGATCCTGCCACTCGCGATTCCGCTCCTGATCTTCGGGGCGGGCAGCCTAGACGGCGGTTCGGGCGGGCTGAAACTGCTCGGCGCGGTCAGCCTGCTGCTGGTCGCGGGCGCACCCTTCGTCGCTGGGGCAGCGATCCGCGCGTCACTCGATTAGCGGCTCCACCGCGCCCAGATCGCGGTTGGAAGCAGCAGCCCGCGCGCTTCCTCACGCACCGCGAGTTCGCCCGCTTCGACCGTGCCGGGCAAATCGGCGAACACCTGGGCGACAAGCTCGCCGATCGCCAGTGCCGACATGCGGACGGCATAGACGGTCAGGAACAGGAACCGCGACTTCTCGTCGAGCAACTTGCGGCAATCGGCGACCAGGCCTGGCAACCCTTCCTCCAGCCGCCATACCTCGCCCTCCGGCCCGCGCCCGAACTTGGGCGGATCGAGCAGGATGCCGTCGTAGCGCCGCCCGCGCCGCACCTCGCGCGCCGCGAATTTGGTCGCGTCGTCGACCATCCAGCGCACCGGCTTGTCGTCCATCCCGGCCAGCCGCGCATTGGCCCGCGCGCCCTCGACCGATTTCTTGGAGGCATCGACATGCACCATCTTCACGCCGCGCGCCGCCAGCGCCAGCGTGCCGACGCCGGTATAGCCGAACAGGTTGAGCACCTCCGCGTCCGCCACGCCGTCGAGCCGCGCACGCATCCAGCCCCACACCGGCGCCATGTCGGGAAAGAAGCCGAGGTGACGGAACGCGGTGTTTTGCGCGGTGAAGGTCACGTCGTCCCACTTCAGCGGCCAGCCGTCGCGCGGGACTTGCCCGCTATATTCCCAGCGCCCGCCGCCGTCCTCGTCGGAGCCGGGGATGAACTCGCCATCGGCTTTCCAGTCGGCGCTGGCGGGCGCCCACATCGCTTGCGGTTCGGGCCGGATGAAACGGAAGCGACCGTAGCGTTCGAGCTTGCGCCCATGTCCGCTGTCGATCAGGCCGTAATCGGCCCAGGGTTCGCCGATCAGCGTGTCGAGCTTCATTGTGCGGTCTTGGCGATATATCCGGCCACCGCGTCGAGCGTCGCGGGCAGCGTCTCGTACCGTTCCTCGCGCTCGAACAGATTGCCGATCCGCGCCGGCAGCGTTGGCCGCACGCCCGTCGCGCGCTCGACCGCGTCGCGGAATTTCGCAGGGTGCGCAGTGGCCAGCGTCACCATCGGCGCGTCGAGGTCCGCAGCCCGCGCCGCCGACAGGCCGATCGCGGTATGCGGGTCGATCACTTGCCCCGCGCGCTCGCACGCCCAGCGCATCGCCAGCGCCATGTCGTCGAGGTCGATGCGGGCGCTGTCGAACAATGCCGCCGCGCCCTGAAGCTGCGCGTTGGTCAGCCGCATCGCCTTCGATGCTTCGAAGCCGGTCATCTGCTCGCGCAATGCCACCCCATCGCGACCGCCAACGTCGAACAGCAAGCGTTCGAAGTTCGAGCTGACCTGGATGTCCATCGACGGCGTCGGCGTCGCGACCACGCCCTTCGCCGAATAGTCGCCCGAGGAAAGCGCGCGATGCAGGATGTCGTTGACATTGGTGGCCACAACCAGCTTTGCGACTGGCAGCCCCATCTTCGCCGCGACATAACCAGCGAACACATCGCCGAAATTGCCCGTCGGTACCGAGAAAGCGATCGCTCGCTCCGGCGCGCCGAGCCGCACGGCGGCGTAGAAATAATAGACCACCTGCGCCATCAGCCGCGCCCAGTTGATCGAATTGACTGCCGACAGCCGGAGGTGCCCGAGCGGCCCCGTTCCCGCGGCGTTGGCGTTGAACATCGCCTTCACCATCGCCTGGGCATCGTCGAAGCTGCCTTCGATCGCGATATTGTGGACGTTGGGCGCCAGCACCGTGGTCATCTGGCGGCGCTGGACGTCGGACACGCGTCCCTTGGGGTGGAGCATGAAGATTTCGACATGCTCACGCCCGGCCAGCGCATCGATCGCGGCCGAGCCGGTATCCCCGCTGGTCGCGCCGACCACGGTCAACGGGCGTTCGGCACCCGCCAGGAACCTCTCGAACAGCAGCCCGAGCAGTTGCAGCGCGACATCCTTGAACGCCAAAGTCGGGCCGTGGAACAGTTCGAGCAGCCAATGCTGTCGGTCGAGTTGCACCAGCGGCGTCACGGCATCATGGTCGAACCGCCCATAGGCTTGCGCGCAGAGCGACTGCAAATCGTCCTCGCTCAGCGCATCGCCGACGAACGGCCGCATTACGCGGACGGCGGTCTCGACATAGGAGAGGCCAGCGAGGCCGGCGATCTCGTCACGCGTCAGCGTCGGCCACGCCTCAGGCAGATACAACCCGCCGTCATTCGCCAATCCGGCGAGCGTGACTTCACGAAAATCGAGCGCGGGCGCGGCGCCTCGCGTGCTCACGTAACGCATCAATCTATCCCCTTTGCGCGCGGCGGCGCAGCGCGAGGCCGTAGATCACCAGCGCGATCGTCGCAAATGCGAACCATTGGACAGCGTAGGCGAGGTGGTTGTTGGGGATCGATTCGATACTCGGCACCGCGTTGGCGGTCAGGCCCGGAACGGGCGTGTCGGCGACCAGCAGCAACGGCTTCGGCGCGGTCTTCCCGAACAGGCCGGCGATCAACGGCTCGTGGCTCGGCGCGTGGCTGATCAGGCCGGAGACCGGCCCGCCGCGCCAGTCGGGCTTGAAGTCCACGTCGCGCGTCGTGCCGATCTGCACCGCGAACCCCGGCCCCTCCGCTCCGGTCGAGCAATGTGCGATGACGCGATAGCCGGCGTTGCCCGCCCCCTCGGTCGAAAAGCTGATCGGCGAGAGGCACGTCGCACTCGCACGGCGAAACAACAGGTCGTCGCCGATCGCCGGGGCCGGCATCGCGATGGCGGGCCTCGACGGGTTGGCGGCGAGCTGGGCAAGAAACGCCTCCTTCTGCGGCAGCCGGTCCAGCAACTGCCACAGCCCAAGCCCGATCATCGCCGCGACCGCCAGCGCGACGAGGATCGTCGGCACGACCGGGACTCGCTTCACCGCACGTCCCCGCTGCGCGCTTCGGCGGCGCGGTTGCGATATTCGAGCGCGATCAGCGCGCCCTTCGACACGCGCAACGCCGCCAGCACCGCGGCCGCCGTGGCCGGAACCCACAACAGGACATGCACCCACCATGGCGGATGCATGGTCAGTTCAAGCACGATCGCCAGCGTCACGATGACCGCGCCGAGGAGCAATGTCAGGAACGCCGCCGGCCCGTCGCCGACATTGAACCGGCTGAACTCAAGCCCGCACCCACCACAGCGATCGGCGAAGCGCACCCAGCCGGCGAACAATGTCCGCGCGCCGCAATGCGGGCACAGGCCCTTCAGCGCTACCTCCACGGGAGTCGGGCAGGCGACCGCCCGCTCCTCAGCCATCAGCCGGCGTGGATCGGTGCGCCCCAGCCGCCCCAGACGTAGATGGTGACGAACAGGAACAACCACACCACGTCGACGAAGTGCCAGTACCAGGCGGCCGCCTCGAACCCGAAATGCTGCTTCGGGGTGAAGTCGCCCTTGTACACGCGGACCAGGTTCACGATCAGGAAGATCGTCCCGATCAGCACGTGGAAGCCGTGAAAGCCCGTCGCCATGAAGAACGACGCGCCATAGTTCAGGCCCTTGAACGGGAACGGCGCTTCCGAATATTCATAGGCCTGGATCGTGCTGAACAGCAGGCCGAGCACGATCGTCAGCCACAGCCCCTTCTTGACGCTGTCATTCTCGCCGACGCCGATCAGGCCCCACAGGCCCTTCATCGCGCCGCCGCGCTGGTTGTGGATCAGGGCGTGATGCGCCCAGGTGATGGTCGTGCCGGACAGCAGCAGGATCAGCGTGTTGAGCAGCGGGAACTGGAACGCGTTGATGACCTCGATGCCCTTGGGCGGCCAAACCGCGGCGGCCTTGGCGCCCTCGGTCACGATGCTCGCGCTCTTCGACGCGGCGTCCCAAACGACCGGCGCTGGGAACAGCGAGAAGTCGAAGAATGCCCAGAACCAGCCGACGAAGAACATCACTTCGGACGCGATGAACAGAATCATGCCATAGCGCAGGTGAAGCTGCACCACCGGCGTATGGTCGCCGGCATGCGCTTCCTTGATGACGTTCGACCACCACGAATACATCGTGACCAGAACGCACATCACGCCGAGCCCGAACACGATCGGCGCATGCGCCGCACCCTTCATCCACATGATCCCGCCGATCGCGAGGATCAGCGCCGAAAATGCGCCGATCATCGGCCAGGGATCGGGCTGGAGAATGTGATAGTCGTGGTTCTTGGCGCCGGCCATGCGTGCTTCCCTGTTACGTATAGTTATCGCTCTAGCTCGGCGTTTTGCCGGAATCCACCGGGTAAAACGTGTAACTGAGCGTGATGGTCTGGATGTCGCGCGCGTCTGGGTCCTTGAGGATCGCCGGATCGACGTAGAAGATCACCGGCATGCGCTGCGTTTCGCCGGGCTTGAGTGTCTGCTGCGTGAAGCAGAAGCACTGGATTTTCTTGAAATATATCCCCGCCTGCGCCGGCATGACGTTGAACGTCGCGGTGCCGGTGACGGTCTTGTTCGACGTGTTGGTGGCGGTGAAGAACGCCATGTCCCGTGCGCCGATGTCGATCGTTTCCGATTCGGCCTCCGGCTTGAACTTCCACTTGAGCTGGGGAGAGACGTTGGTGTCGAACGCGATAGTGATCTTGCCATCGACCGCGCCGGGCGCGCGTAACCCGCGACCGGTCGTCCCGTTGAGGCCGGTCGCCTGACAGAAGAGGCGATAAAGCGGAACGCTTGCCCAGGCGAGACCGGTGGAGCAGCAGACGCCAAGCGCCAGCAGGATAACGGTACGGCGCGTGCCGGTCATGCTCGTCATGGGTGGCGCATCCCGATCTTGGCGATCGACACCGCGAACATCAGGACCACAAACGCGCCGAGCAGGATCGCCATGACGCGCGCGTTGCGCCGCTGCGCCGACAGCCGACGCTCCTCCTCATCGGGTGTCATGCCAGCCACCGGTCGACGACCACCGCGCCGAACATGACGAACAGGTAGACGATCGAGAAGGCAAACAGCCGTTTTTCGGGGCGCATCGTATCGCCTTCGCCCTTAGTTCGCGTCGCGACGCGCGCCGCCAGCAGCGCGAACCAGCCAGTCGCCACGATCGCCACCGCACCGTAGATCGCGCCCGTCAGCCCCAGTGGCCAGGGCGCGATTGCCGCCGCCGCCATCAGGATGGTGTAGAGGCCGATCTGAGTCCGCGTCGTCCGCTCGCCGGCGACGACGGGCAGCATGGGGATGCCGGCATTGGCGTAGTCGGTCTTCACGAACAGCGCCAATGCCCAGAAATGCGGCGGGGTCCACAGGAATACGAGCGCGAACAGCAGCACGGGGAGCGGCGCGAGACTGCCGGTCGCCGCCGCCCAGCCGATCAGCGGCGGAAACGCCCCGGCCGCACCGCCGATGACGATGTTCTGCGGCGTGCGCGGCTTGAGCCAGACGGTGTACACCAGCACATAGAACAGGATCGACGCCGCAAGGATGGTCGCCGCAAACACGTTCACCGCCAGCCCCATCAACAGCACGGAGAACGCGCCGAGTCCGACGCCGAAATGGAGCGCCGATTGCTTGTCCATCCGCCCGGCGGGCAATGGCCGCGCGGCGGTGCGACGCATCTGCGCGTCGAGATCGGCCTCATACCATTGGTTGAGCGCACCCGCCGCGCCGGCGGCAAGCGCAATGCACAGGATCGCGGTGAAGCCGATCACCGGGTGAATCGTGCCAGGCGCGGCGAGCATCCCGCACAGCCCGGTGAAGACGACGAGCGTCATCACTCTGGGCTTGGTCAACGCCAGGAAATCGCGCCAGTCGGCGGGTAGGGACATCGTCTGCGTGGTCATGAGATGCGCGCGCTATAGGGCCGTGATCCCGCGCCTTCCAACGAAAAACGCCCCGAATTGCTCCGGGGCGCGTTCCGTGTCGACCTCGGGTCGATCAGTGATGATGGGAATCGCCCTCGTCTATAACGGGAAGCGTTTCGAACTGGTGGTAGGGCGGCGGGCTCGACAGTGTCCATTCCAGCGTCGTCGCGCCCGAACCCCAGGGATTGTCGGGCGCTTTCTTGCCAGCGAACAGCGACCACAGGATGTTGATGAAGAAGATCCCCATCCCCGCGGCCATGATCGAATAGCCCCACGCCGATGCGATATGGTTCCAGTATGCCAGGCCGTCCTGGAAGTCGGGCATGCGGCGCGGCTGGCCCTGCAGACCCAGGAAGTGCATCGGGAAGAACAGGATATTCACACCGACGAAGAACACCCAGAAGTGCAGCTGGCCGAGAACCTCGCTGTACATCCGCCCCGACATTTTCGGGAACCAGTAATAGAAGCCAGCGAACAGCGAGAACACCGCGCCGAGGCTGAGCACGTAGTGGAAGTGCGCCACGACGTAATAGGTATCCTGCATGTAATCGTCGACGCCGCCGTTCGCGAGCACGACGCCGGTCACGCCGCCGACGGTGAACATGAAGATGAAGCCGAGCGCCCAGACCATCGGGGTCTTGAAGGTCAGGCTGCCGCCCCACATCGTCGCGATCCACGAGAAGATCTTGATGCCGGTCGGCACCGCGATCACCATCGTCGCCGCGGTGAAATACATCTTGGTATTCACGCTGAGGCCGGTGGTGAACATGTGGTGCGCCCACACGATGAACCCGACCACGCCGATCGCGACCATGGCGTAGGCCATGCCGAGATAGCCGAACACCGGCTTTTTCGAGAAGGTCGCGATGATCTGGCTGATCATGCCGAAGCCCGGCAGGATCATGATATACACTTCGGGGTGGCCGAAGAACCAGAACAGATGCTGGTAGAGAATCGGGTCGCCGCCGCCTTCGGCCTGGAAGAATGTCGTGCCGAAATTGCGGTCGGTCAGCAGCATCGTGATCGCCGCGGCCAGCACCGGCAGCGCGAGCAGCAGCAGGAACGCCGTCACCAGCACCGACCACACGAACAGCGGCATCTTGTGCAGCGTCATGCCCGGCGCGCGCATGTTGAAGATCGTCGTGATGAAGTTGATCGCGCCCAGGATCGACGACGCGCCCGCCAAGTGGAGCGACAGGATCGCCATGTCGGTCGACGGGCCCGCTTCCTGCGTCGACAGCGGGGCGTAGACCGTCCAGCCCGTCCCCGCACCGCCATCGGCCCCGCCGAAGAACGGGCTGGCGAGCAGCAGCGTGAAGCTGGGCACCAGCAACCAGAACGAGATGTTGTTCATGCGCGGGAACGCCATGTCCGGCGCGCCGATCATGATCGGGACGAACCAGTTGCCGAACCCGCCGATCATCGCCGGCATAACCATGAAGAACACCATGATCAGGCCATGCGCCGTCACCAGCACGTTCCACAAATGCTTGGCCTGGTCGACATTGACGTCGCCGCCGCCGCGCAGATGGTTGAGGTAATTGGCCCAGGTGCCGAGATACTGGAGGTGCGGCGAAGCGAGCTCGATCCGCATCAGACCCGAAATCGCGCCGCCGATGATCCCTGCGGTGATCGCAAAGATCAGGTAGAGCGTGCCGATGTCCTTGTGGTTGGTCGACATGAACCAACGCGCGAAGAAACCGGGCTTGTGATCCGCGTCGTGATGCGCGTGATCGTCATGATGCGCCTCGAAGCGCTCGGGGGTGAGGGCGATGTCGCTCATGTCTTATTGTCCAGTCGCGTTGCCGTCGGCGGCATTGTCGGGGGCGGTCGCGTTGCCTTCCGGCGCAGCGGCGGGCGCGGGGGCGGCAGCCGACTCAGCCGCCGGCGGCGCAGCGCCCGCCACGGTGCCGCCCTTGGCGACGACCCAGCGGTTATAAACGTCAAGCGGCACGGCCTGGACCGCGATCGGCATGTAGCCGTGCTTGGGTCCGCACAGTTCCGAACACTGACCGAAATAGAGGCCCGGCTTCTCGATCGTGAAGCTGGTCTCGTTAATCCGGCCGGGAACGGCGTCGAGCTTGATCCAGAACGCTGGGATCGCCCAGCTGTGGATGACGTCTGCCGATGTGGTGATCAGACGGATCGGCACGCCGACCGGCAGCACCACGCGATTGTCGACCGCAAGCAGGCGGGGACCATCGGCTTCGGTCCGCGCGCGATCGCCGGGACCGAAATCGGGATCGGTCTTTTCCTTGAGCATGTTCGAGGTGATCTCGAACCCGCCATTATCGGGATAGGTATAGGTCCAATACCATTGGTTGCCGGTCGCCTTCAGCGTGATCGCATTGGCCGGGGCCGGCTTGAACTGCGCTTGGAGCAGCCCGATCGAGGGGATCGCGAGCATGACGAGGATCAGCACCGGGACCAAGGTCCAGATCACCTCGATCGTCGTGTTGTGCGCCGTTTTCGACGGGACCGGATTGGCCGCAGCCCGGAAGCGGAAGATCACCCAGATCAGCAGCAGCAGGACGAACACCGAAATGATGATGATAGTCGGCAGCAGCCAGTGATTGTGGAAGTTCGCCGCCCGCTCGCCATTCTTGGTGACTTGCGGCTGGATGCCGATATTGCCGTCGACCGCGTCACCGATTCCCTTGGTCGGGGCCATTTCCGGCGCGCCGTCGCGGACCAGCATTTCGGGGTCGGCGGCAGGCTTCGCAGCCGGAGCCGCGGTCGTTGCGACGGGCGCCGCAACTGGAGCGGGCGCTGGCGCCGCTACCGCCGGGGCAGCGGCCGGAGCCGGCGCGGTTGTTGCCTGTGGCGCTGCATGACCGGCACCGGCGAGCATCAACCCCGCCGCCAGCATCGCAGATTTGAGCCCGATAAAGCGCATCGTGTCGCGTCACCCTGTTGATTCGATCGCCGCAGGCCGCGGCGGTCGGCATACCCATGTCGTCAGGCGGTTTTCGCCCTTGTCGCCGGGCCTATACGCCGCGGTCGGCGCGATCATCAAGGCTCGGCGCACACTTTTGCTTCGGAACCGGCGTTGCGCGGCCTCGAGCGGGTCCGTATCTGTCGCATTCGATGAGCGTTTTGACCGCCAATTCCCTGCGCCTGGGCGTCAATATCGACCATGTCGCGACCGTCAGGAATGCGCGTGGGTCGGGCTATCCCGACCCCGTCCGGGCGGCGTTGCTGGCCGCACAAGCTGGCGCGGACGGCATCACCGCGCACCTGCGCGAGGACCGGCGGCACATCACCGACGATGACATCGCGCGGTTATCGGCCGAACTGCCGATCCCGCTCAACCTGGAAATGGCGGCGACCGACGAGATGCTGGAGATCGCCCTGCGCCACCGCCCGCACGCCGCATGTATCGTTCCCGAAAAGCGCGAAGAGCGGACGACTGAGGGCGGTCTCGACGCCGCGGGGCAGCATAATCACCTCGCCCCGATGGTCCGTGAACTCGGGGCTGCGAACGTGCGCGTCTCCCTGTTCATCGAGCCCGACCCGCGCCAGATTGAGGCTGCGCTGAGCCTGGGCGCGCCAGTCGTCGAGATCCACACCGGCCGCTATTGCGAACTGGCCGGCGAGGAACAGACCGTCGAACTCCGCCGTATCGCCGACGCCGCCGCGCTCGCGGTCAAAAACGGAATCGAGCCGCATGCCGGGCATGGGCTGACGTTCGACAATGTCGTGCCGATCGCCGCAATCCCGCAGATCGCCGAGCTCAACATCGGCCATTTCCTGATCGGCGAAGCGATATTCGACGGCCTCGCGCCTGTCGTGCGCCGGATGCGCGCATTGATGGACGCGGCGCGGTGATCATCGGCCTCGGCTCCGACCTATGCAACATCGAGCGGATCCGGAACTCGCTCGACCGGTTCGGCGAGCGGTTCGAGAATCGCTGCTTCACCGAGACAGAGCGCGCCAAGGCCAACCGTCGCCCCTTCACCAAGGCGGGAACGCTCGCCAAGCGCTTCGCCGCCAAGGAAGCTTTTTCGAAAGCGGTGGGCACTGGGTTCAAAGCCGGTGTGTTCATGAAGGACATCGGCGTCGTCAACGCGCCAAGCGGCAAGCCGACGCTGGCGCTGACCGGCGGGGCCAGGGCGCGGCTTGACGCGATGGTCCCGGCGGGCCACGTGGCGCATATCCATATCACCCTGACCGACGATCATCCCTGGGCGCAGGCGTTCGTCGTGATCGAGGCGCTGCCGGCGCCTGACGGAAGCTCCCGAGTATGAGTGAAGAGTTGGCGTTGAACGACGATCAGATCGGCGAAACCGCCGCCGAAGCCACCCCGCGCCAGCCATGGCTGGCGGCGAGCGCCAAGGCCGCGTGGCGCGAGATTCGCGGCATCTTCTGGTTGGTGCTCGCAGTGCTCGCGTTCCACAGCTTCGTAGCCAAACCCTTCTACATCCCGTCCGAATCGATGCTGCCGGGGCTGCAGGTCGGCGATCAACTGGTCGTGAGCAAATATCCCTATGGCTGGTCGTTCATCTCGTTAACGATCCCCAATCCGGTTGCGATCTGGAAGGATGTCGTGCTCAAGCAGCCGCAGGAAAGCTGGGGCGTGCAATTGCCGTTCACGAAGGGGCGGCTGTTCGGCCGCCTGCCGGAGCGCGGCGATGTCGTCATCGTCACGCCGCCGGGCCGCAACCAGGATTATATCAAGCGCGTGATCGGCTTGCCCGGCGACACGATCGAAGTGCGCGACGGCGTGGTGCTGATCAACAATGTGGCGGTGAAGCGCGGACCTGTGCATAACCTCCTGGTGCCGATCGACGCCAACACGACCTGCAACGACGTGCCCGACGGGCGGCGCACGGTGAACGGCAAGCCCTATTGCCAATTGCCGCTGGTGCGCGAGACGTTGCCCAACGGGCGCAGCTACGAAACGGTCGATCTCGGCTATTCGGACGGCGATTTCTATGGGCCGAAAAAGATTCCCGCTGACCATGTCTTCCTGATGGGGGACAATCGCGACCGGTCGGCGGACAGCCGCGTCTCGCTCGCGGCGCAAGGTCTGGGCGGCCCGGTACCGTGGGAATATGTCGGCGGGCGCGCCGAGTTCATCACGTTCAGCAAGAACGGTTCCGCGACCTGGAACCCGCTGACATGGCGGGGCGGATTGCGCGGCGGACGCGCCGGCACCTCGCTCCATCCGGCGCGCGACCAATGACGGCGCCCAAGCCTACCGATCTGGTCACGGAGCCGAGTCCGCACGAAATGCGCGACCCGGCGATGCGGCTGGAGTTGCGGCGCGCGGGCATCTGGCTGGGGCTGGCGGCGGCGATGGCGCTGGTCGTGGTCCTGATTCAGCCGATACTGGTGATCCTGGCCGGCCTCGTCTTCGCCTCGATGCTCGACGGCGGGGTACGGCTGCTCGGACGATTCCTGAAAATCCCGCGCGGCTGGCGATTGCTGATCGTGGTCGTACTGACCGTCGCCTTCATCGGCCTCACCGTCTACAAGACGGGGTCAGGCATCGTCGTCCAGTTCCAGCAATTGCAGACGACGCTGACGATCCAGTTCGACCGGCTGTCGCATTGGGCCGCCGCGCAGGGATTCGTGCCGGGCGCCGACGACCTCAAGGGGCTGGCGCAGCAGGCGGTGGGATCGGTCGGCAAGCTGACGAGCTGGATCGGCACTGCGCTTGGCGCGGTCTCGACATTGTTCATCATCATGGTGATCGGGCTGTTCATCGCCATGGAGCCGCGCATTTACGACCGCGGATTGCAATGGATGGTGCCGAGCGACCATCGCGCTGAATTTGCCCTGACGCTCGACCGGATGGCGAAACAGCTTCGCCGTCTGCTCGCAGGCCGCCTGGCGGGCATGGCCTTCGAGGGCGTGTTCATGTGGCTGGCGCTGGCGCTGGCCGGCATCCCGATGGCGCTGGTGCTGGGCATCATCACCGGCATCCTGGCCTTCATCCCCAATATCGGCGCATTCATCAGCGGGGTGCTGATGATCTCGGTCGGCTTCTCGGCGGGGGTCGACAAGGGCCTGTGGGCGATCGTGATCTATTTCGGGGTGCAGACCTTCGATGGCTGGGTAGTGATTCCGCTGGTCGCGAAGAAGACGGTGGACTTGCCGCCTGCGCTGACGCTGTCGGCCCAGATCCTGTTCTCTACCCTGTTCGGCATCCTCGGCCTCGCGCTGGCCGATCCGCTGACGGCGATGATCAAGGTCGCGATGGAGCGCAATTCGGAACGCGCGATGGCCGACCCTGCGCCAGCCCCCACGCAACCGCGACGACGAACGCGCGCGAAGAAGACATGATCCGGCTCTACGACTATTGGCGTTCTTCGGCGAGCTATCGCGTGCGCATCGCGCTGGCGATGAAGGATGTCGCTTATGAACGCCACGACATCAATTTGCTGGCGGGCGAACAAAGCGGCGACGCCAACCGGGCACGCAATGCGCAAGGGTTCGTGCCGACGCTGGAGGTGGACGGGCAGTCCATCGGCCAGAGCCTCGCGATCATCGACTATCTCGATTCGGCGTTCCCCGAACCGCCGCTGATCCCGCGCGATCCGATCGCCCGCGCACAGACGCTGCAACGCGCCCTCGTGATCGCCGCCGACATCCATCCGGTCAACAACCTGCGCATCCTCAAACGGCTGGGCACGATGGGGATCGACCAGGCGGCGCGCGACGATTGGTATCGCCACTGGATCGGGGAAGGGTTCGCCGCGCTGGAGGCGATGGCGGGAAACGGACCCTATCTTGGCGGCGACGCGCCCGATCTGTCGGACTTGTGCTTGGTTCCGCAAATGTACAATGCGCGTCGGCTGGAAACGCCGCTCGACGCCTACCCCCGGCTGGTGGCGATCGATGCTGCATTGATGGCGCTCCCCGCGTTCGCGGCGGCGCACCCCGACAATTTCAGCCCGCCCAGCTGAGCACACCGTCGAACAGCGCGAGGTAGCGCTCGACCGAATCCGCGCCGCGCTGCGGCACCGGGTCGGGACGCGTCACGCCGGGGGCGAGCCAACGATCGAACGCTGCGGTCAGCCCTACCAAGTCATCTGTCCTGACGACATCGCCGAGGCGCGAATCGTCGACGATCTCCCGCATGGCGACGCTCGAATCGGTCACGACCACCGGAGTTCCGACCGAAAGCGCCTCCGCCAGCACGCCGGGTACGCCCTCGAAATCGGACGTCAGCACCAGTGCACGCGCCTTGTCGAGCGCGGGGCGCGGATTGGCGGCGTAGCCCGGCAGGCTGATGCGCTCGCGGAGTCCCAACTCTGCGATCTGATTTTCCAAAGCTGCCCGCGCCTCGCCCTCGCCCAGGATCACCAACTTCGTATCGCGGCGCATGGATTGAGCGAACGCATCGATCGCGCGGTCCCAGCGCTTCTGCGGGACCAGCCGGCCGATCCCGATCAGATAGTCCCCATCCGGCTGCGGCGTCGGGTCACCCACGGGCGCGAGGTTGGGCGGATTGGCGATCACGTTCAGCCGGTCGGCCGGTATTCCCGTCATCCTGGCCGTCTCTTTCGCCATCGCCGGCGTCATCGCCACCATATGGTCGATGAACCGGGGATGCGCGCGCAGCCAGGCACGATAGCCCTGCCGCACCGGGAAAGGCTGATCGTCGCGATCGAGCCGATTCGATACCTTGGCGACGATCGGCGGGCAGTCGCGACCAAGCCTTGTTCGAAGCCACACCGCCGCGCCGGTATAGTGATTACCGGCGCAGAAGACGATGTCGGGGCGAAAGCGCCGCACCTGAGCGGGCAACGCGCGAGTCAGGCCGAGATACGAACGACCGACCACGACGATCTCGACCCCGTCCGGTATCTCGCCGCCATAGGGGCCGTCGCCAGACCCGATTACCAGCGTGACACGCCGGCCCGCCGCCACCCAGCCGCGCATGAGCCGAAGCATCGCGCGCTCCACCCCTCCGCCGTCAAGCGATAGCGCGTAGGTCAATATATGGCGGGCGGCGATATGGGGAGTGGTACGGTCGGACATCTGACTTGCCCTTTCCGACCGTAACCGCCTTTTCGCAAGCCGCCGGATAAGGCGGACGCAAATCAAGCTGAACGACGGCGTCACCATTATCGCACCGCAACATTTACTTGCCAAAAACGTCGCTCGCCCCCAAATGCCGCGCCAATCGATCGGGGGCGATCATTGCGAGGTCAGGACCTTTGCCGTTAAGCCGCCATTATTCCCGGGCATTCCGGTGCAGATCGGATATTCTCCCTTCGTGGACTTTCAGGACTTTGGAGCGTCGATGAACAGCGGCTTTGTCGAGGCCCCAGCTAATCCCGCAGCCAATCTGGCTCCGAATCTAGCGCACGCGGCGGAGGATCTGGCCGGACTCGAGCCGGTCAAGACGATCAAGAGCCGCTGGCCGATGATCATCGCCGGGCTGTTGACCGCGGCGATGATCATCGGGCTGGCGCGTCAGCTGCTCAAGTCGGGGCTGGGCGGACTCAGCCACGCCACGCCGGACAGCTGGCTCTATTACGTCGCCTTCATCCTGCTCTATTTTGCGCCGCCGATCGGTGACTACGTCATCTTCCGCAAGCTGTGGCGCATTCCGGTTGAGGGGCTGGGCGCACTGATCAAGAAGCGGATCGCGAACGAGGTCGTGTTCGGCTATTCGGGCGAGGCGTATTTCTACGCATGGGCGCGGCAGCGCGCGCAGATGGTCGCCGCCCCGTTCGGCGCGGTTAAGGACGTGATGATCTTGTCGGCGATGGCCGGCAACCTGATGACGCTGGCGATGACCGCACTGGCGCTGCCCTGGCTCCCGGCGGAATATGTTCGACCGATGCTGATCGGGATGGTGGTCGTCGTGGCGATGAGCCTGCCCTTCCTGCTCTTTTCCCGGCGCGTCTTCTCGCTGGACCGCAAGACGTTGTGGTGGGTGTTCGGCGTCCATATGGGCCGGCTCGCGGCGGGCAGCCTGTTCATCGCCTTCGCCTGGCATTTCGCGCTGCCAGGCATTGCGATCGGCGCGTGGCTGGTGCTGTCCGCGACGCGGATGATGGTGTCGCGCCTGCCCTTCATCCCGAACAAGGATCTGGTCTTCTCGACTGTCACCATCGCGCTCCTGGGGGAGAATAGCGACCTGTCGAGCCTGATGGCCTTCACTGCCGCCGCGATCCTGCTCACCCACGTCGTGCTGGCGGCGGGCTTTGCGGTGCAGAGCCTGATCAAGCGCGAGATCTGAGCCGGCGCATGCGCATCGTCGACGTCAACGAATTCTACTCGCCGACCGGCGGCGGGGTGCGGACGTATATCGACCGCAAGATGGCGCTGATGGCGGAGATGGGCCACGAGCTGATCTGCATCGCGTGCGGCCGCGACAAGGAATTCGTCGAGGAACGGATCGGCGGCGGCAAGGTGATCTATCTCAAGTCGCCGGGCTTGCCGTTCGACAAGAATTACGGGCTGTTTTCGCGAGCCGAGCCGATCTGGCGGTTGCTCGACGAACTCGATCCCGACGTTGTTGAAACCTCGTCGGTGTGGCGGCCCGCCTGGATCGTGGGGCGATGGCAGGGCCGCGCGTTGAAGTCGTTCTTCATGCACAACGACAATATCGCCGCCTATCCGATGCGCTGGCTGGAGGGGCTCGCCCCGCCCGATCAGATCGAGGACATGTGCTTCATCTACGCGCAGTATATGAACCGCTTCCTCGAGATGTACGACACCGTCGTCACCAACGGCCCCGCACTCGAGAAAAGGCTGAAACGACGTGGCGTGCGGATCGACGCGTCGATGACCTTGGGGATCGAACGCAGCCACTTTTCGCCCGACTTGCGCGACGAAGGGCTGCGCGCGGCGATGCTGCGCCAGCTCGATCTACCGCCCGACGGGCATTTGCTCCTGGGCCTCGGGCGGCATCACGGCGAAAAGCGCTGGCCGATGATCGTCGATGCGGTCGAGCGCGCGGGCGATCGCTTGCCGGTCGGGCTGATGCTGCTCGGCACCGGTCCCGAGAGCAAGCGGATCGAAGCGCGGATCGCGGGCAGCCCGCACATCCGAATGTTCCGCCCGGTCTATGACCGGACGCAACTCGCCCGGATCATGGCGAGCTGCGATGCTCTGATCCACGGGTCGGAGGCCGAGCCGTTCGGGCTGGTCGCGTCGGAGGCGATGGCGTCCGGCCTGCCGCTGATCGTTCCCGATACCGGAGGCTGCGCGGAGGCGGCCGATCCGTTGACCAGCGAGAAATATCGCGCGCGCGATGGCGTCGACGCTGCATTGGCGATCCAACGGCTGTTCGCGCGGGAGCCAGCGCTGCTGCGCAAGGCGGCGGTGGTGGCCGCGGGTCGTGTCCGCACCGACCGCGAACATACGATCGACCTGATGAACTATTACGAAGACCGCATCGCCGAACGTGACGGCCGGTCAGCGCGCCTGGTCGCCTGATTTCAGCGCATAGACGAAGTTGGTATCGCGCCCGATGGGCACCGCCGCCTTCAGCCGATAGTCCCGCGCCGTCCGCATGATCACCAGCGCGCGCAGTTCGGACCGCTCGCCGAAATAAGGCGTGCGTAGCACCACCACCGCAGGCTTGAGCGCGAGGATCCGCTCGATCTCCGCCTGTTGGTCGACGCCGATCGCGCCGCGTTCGCGCTTGCGGCCAAGATGACTGGGGAAGACGTAGGGGCTCAGGCGGCACCGTCCGCTCATCGGATAGAGCATCGAATCGCCCGAATAGACGTACAGACATCCCGGGCCATGCCCGATCGCGTCCACGACCTGTGCGAATTGTTCTGGGCCGCCGCGTCCCATCCTTTTCGTGACCACCGTCACTTCACCGGCCAGAAACGCGATCAGCAGTGCGATGACCGTAATCTTCGACGCACGCCGGGGGTCGTCGGCGAACCCGGCGGCGCAGATGCTCAACGGTACCAGCGCCGGCAGCGCATAGTGATCGAACCACGACCCGAACACGAGCAGCCCGAACACGGCCGCCGCCAACCAGGCGAACAACCAGCCGCGAATGCCACGCCGTTCGCCGCGCAGGAACGCCAGGATCGCGGCGGCGAACAACGGTGAGGTGATGAGGACGATCTTGAACAGATTACCGAGCTGTTCGAGGATCGGGTCGGGCTGGCGCGCCGCGATCGACGTGAAGTTGGCGTAGAGGAACGCGGGCCCCTGCCCGATTGCCTGATAATAGCCCCAGGCGAGCGCGGTCGGGATCAGCGCGACCACCGCCAGCAACGCGCCTTCCGCCAGCATCGGCACCGCATGCCGCCGCCGCATCCGTTCGCGCCACAGCCACCACAGCCCGAAGAACAGCCCTTCGAACACCACCGAATATTTGATCTGAAGCGCGACTCCGACCAGCGCCATCGCGCCCAGCCCGCGGCGCAACCGGCTGCGCGGATCGTGATCGCGGTCGCTCGACGCGATCAACGCCGCGGCCCCGACCGTCAGCAGATTGTAGAAAACCGGTGCCTGCCCGCCCTGCCCTTCGAGCAGGTCGAGCCAGACGATATAGGTGATCGCCCCCGCCAGCGCGCCACGCCGCCACCCGGCGCGATCGGCCAGCCGCGCGATCAACAACGCGGTCGCCACCACCGCGGCCAGCGCCATCGCCTGATACACCCAGATGCCAAGCGGCAGGCCGAAGGCGGCGGCGGGAACGTAGACCAGGAACAGCCCGATCGGCTTCCTGTCCCACACGTCGACGAACGGCAGCGCGCCGTCGAGCATCGCGCGGGCGGTGACGAAGTAGAAGCTTTCATCGACATGCACGATCGGGTTGCCGAACGTGGCGACGCGCGCGATGATCGCGACCAGCGACAGCATGAGCCATCGCGGCTGGCGGGCGAGGAAGTGAATTGGGCCGGATTGGGTCACGGCCGCCGCGCCTATCAGCCTCGTCACGGACTGTCACCAAAACGCCACGCAGACGGCGCACAGAGCGCGGGAACAGGGAGGATAAGCATGTTTCGGATCGATCGTCGTTCGCTTCTGATGACCGGCACGCTCGGCATCGGCGCTTATGCCGTCCCCGGTTTCGCGCAGAGCGGCAGCGTCGCGAACCTGCGCGGTTTCACCCACAATGTCGCGTCGGGCGAGCCGGCGAGCGATTCGATGTTGCTATGGACGCGCTTCGTCCCCGACGACGAGAAGCCGATCCACCTGACCGCCGAAGTATCGACCACGCCGGACTTTGTGACGATCGTTACAAAGGGTGTTGCGATCACCGGGCCGTGGCGCGACTGGACGACCAAGATCACCGTCAGCGGACTCGCGCCGGGGACCAGTTATTTCTACCGCTTCATCGGACCGGGCGGCGCCGTTTCCCCGGTCGGCCGCACAAAGACGCTGCCGGAAGGGCCGACGGCTTCGTTCAAGGCGGCGATCTTCTCCTGCTCCAATATGCCCTTCGGTTTCTTCAACGCCTACGCTCATGCCGCGACGCGCGACGACCTGGACCTCGCGATTCACCTCGGCGACTATTTCTACGAGTACAAGACGGGCGGTTATCCGCCGCTCAAGGATCAGGTGCGTCCGACCGAACCGGCGGGGGAGCTGATCCGGCTGATCGATTACCGCATCCGCTATGCCAGCTATCGCGCCGATCCCGACCTCCAGGCGATCCACGCCCGTGTGCCGTGGATCGTGCAGTGGGACGACCACGAAACCGCCAACGATTCGTGGGAGGGCGGGGCCGAGAACCACCAGCCGGACGAAGGCGACTGGAGCAGCCGCCGGAATGCCGCACTACAGGCCTATCGGGAATGGATGCCGGTCAGCGACGAGCCGTGGAAAACGTACGAGATCGGCACGCTCGCGACGCTGTTCCGCACCGAGACGCGCGACCTGGCGAGGACCGAGCAACCAGACATCGCGCCGTTGTTCAGGGAAAAGGACCCCGCCGCGGCATTGAAGGCGTTTCGCGACGGCGCCTGGATGGACCCCGCGGCGACGATGATGGGCACGCAGCAGGCGAACTGGCTGTTCCACGAACTGCGCCGGTCGGTAAAAGCCGGGCAGAAGTGGCAGGTCGTCGGGTTCGGCACGATCATGGGCAAGACCGTGATGCCCGAGGCGGCGCTCGGCTGGCTCGATCCGAACGCCGGCGAACGCGCGAAGAACTATTTGCTCGCCGGTATCCAGGCGGCGAAGGTCGGGCTGCCGTTCAACTACGACAATTGGGGCGGCTATCCGGCGGAGCGCGAACGTTTCCTCAAGGCAGCGCAGGGCGCGGGGGCGAACTTGGTGGTCATATCGGGCGACAGCCATAACGGCTGGGCCTATGATCTGGGCCAGGACGGCAAACCGGCGGGCGTCGAATTCGCCGGGCACAGCGTCACGTCGAACGGCTACGAAGGATCGATCAAGACCGACCCGAAGGTCGTCGCCGCCGGGCTGGTCGCAGCCAACCCCGAACTCAAATGGTGCGACACGTCGCGGCGCGGCTACATGGCGCTGACGATCACGCCGACCAAGGTGTCGAACGACTGGCTGTTCGTCGATTCGGTGAAGACCAGGTCGGCCAACGCGGTGGTCGGGCACACCGCGACGATCGCCCGCGGCAGGAACGTGATGGCCTAGGCGCGCACCGCCGTGACGAAATAATCGAGCTGGGTGTTCTCGCCGACCGCAAATCCCTTGCCGGGCGAGAAACCCAGGCCGGCGACGTCGATCACGCGCAATCCCGCCGCCACGACCAGGGCGGTCAGTTCCTCAGGGGTCAGGAACTTGTCCCAGTCATGCGTGCCCCGGGGGATCATCCCCAGTCCTTCGCCGACCGTGATCATCGCGAGCTTCGACAGCGCGGTGCGGTTCGGCGTCGACAGGATCAGCAGGCCATCCGTCGCCAGCCCCTGCGCCAGCCCTGCGACGAACGCCGCGGGATCGGTGACATGTTCGATCACTTCCATCGACGTGACGAGGTCGAAGGTCTCGTCCGTCAGCGCCTCGATGCCGCCCACGCGATAGTCCATCGCGAGACCACTCTGCGCCGCGTGGGTGCGCGCTACGCCGATATTCTCCGCCGCCGCGTCGAGTCCGGTCACCGCCGCCCCAAGTCTGGCTAGCGGCTCGCACAGCAACCCTGCCCCGCACCCGACGTCGAGCGCACGTTTGCCCGCGAGCGGCGTGAACCCGACGCCATCGCCCTGCCAATGCCGGTCGACCTGCTCGCGGACATACTTCAACCGCGGCGGGTTGAGACGATGGAGCATCGCCGACGACCCTTTCGGGTCCCACCAGTCCTTCGCCAGCTTGCCGAAATGTGCGGCCTCGGAGGGGTCCACGGTAGTTGCGGTTGTTACGGTTGCGCTATCCATCGACGCTTTCTATCAGCGCCCCTCTCGCATTCCAAAGGACTTCCCGCAGCCGTGGCGCGCATCGTGATGAAATTCGGCGGCACGTCGATGGCCGGGATCGAACGCATCCGCAGCGTCGCGCGCCGCGTGAAGCGCGAGGTCGATGCCGGCAATCAGGTCGCGGTGGTCGTTTCGGCGATGGCCGGCGACACCGACCGGCTGGTCAACTTCTGCCGCGAAGCATCGTCGCTCTACGATCCGCGCGAATATGACGTGGTTGTCTCGTCGGGCGAGCAAGTGACGAGCGGGCTGCTCGCGATCGCGTTGCAGGCGGCGGGGGTGAAAGCGCGGAGCTGGCTCGGCTGGCAATTGCCGATCCACACCGACGACGCCTTTGCCAAGGCGCGGATAGAGGGAATCGACACCGCCGCGCTCGACGCGTCGCTGGCCGCCGGCGAGGTCGCGGTGATCCCGGGGTTCCAGGGTCTGGCCGATGGCAGTCGCATCACCACGCTCGGCCGCGGCGGATCGGACACGTCGGCGGTCGCGATGGCGGCGGCGATGAAGGCCGATCGCTGCGACATCTATACCGACGTGGACGGCGTCTACACCACCGACCCGCGCATCGTGCCGAGGGCGCGCAAGCTGCGCCAAGTCACGTACGAGGAAATGCTCGAGCTCGCGAGCGTGGGGGCGAAAGTGCTCCAGACGCGCTCGGTCGGGCTCGCGATGAAGGAAAACGTCCGCGTCCAGGTGCTGTCGTCGTTCACCGGCGACGACGCGCCGATGGCCGACACGCTGCCCGGCACGATGATCGTGGGCGAAGAGGAGATCGACGAGATGGAACGCCAGCTGATCACCGGGATCGCGCACGACAAGAACGAAGCGAAGATCACGCTGACCAACGTCAGCGACACGCCCGGATCGGTCGCCGCGATCTTCGAACCGCTGGCGGCGGCGAACATCAACGTCGACATGATCATCCAGAACATCGCGCACCAGTCTCAGGGCCGGGCGGGATCGACCGACGTCACCTTCACGGTGCCCGCGGTCGACCTCGCCAAGTCGATCCAGGCGCTTAACGAAGCAAAGGAGCGGATCGGGTTCGAGGAACTGGTCCACGACACGCGCGTCGCCAAGATCAGTGTCGTCGGCGTCGGAATGAAAAGCCACGCGGGCGTCGCGAGCACCATGTTCACGACGCTGGGCCAGCGCGGCATCAACATCCAGGCGATCTCGACCAGCGAGATCAAGGTCAGCGTGCTGATCCACGAGGACGAAACCGAACTCGCGGTGCGCGTGCTGCACACGGCCTATGGGCTGGACGCCGAGGAAGCGGCTTAACAACTAAACGCGCGGTGTCTCGCGGCCGTAACGGTTCCGACGCGGGACCGTCATATGGCGTGCCTAACGCCCCCTTCACCACGACCGAGTCGTCACAGGGGGATATTCATGAAACGCGCTGCTCTCACCGCTGCCATCGCCGCATCTCTGTTCGCCACCCCGGCCGTCGCCGGACCGATCCTGCTCGCGTCGGGATCGTTGACCGGTAGTTCGGCCGGCGCCAATGTCGATCTGTCCGGGCTGACCGGACTGTTGGAGAACGGCCAGGCGGGCAATCTTCTCGGCGGGCTGGGGTCTGGTATCGCCTATGCCGGCGGCAACACCTTCCTCGCGCTTCCCGACCGCGGGCCTAACGCGATCGCGTACAATGCGGGCATCGACAACACGACCTCGTACATTACGCGCTTCCAGTCGCTGACGATGGGCCTGACGCTCAATGCGCCGGGATCGGCGCTGGCCTATTCCCTGACGCCGACGCTGAGCGCGACGACCCTGCTCTACAGCCCGACCGCGCTGAACTATGGTAGCGGCGTCGGCCTGACCAACGACAACGGCACCTCGCTGGGATCGGGCGTGCCGGGCATCAATACCGCGTCGGCCTATTACTTCACCGGCCGGTCGGACGGTTACGGCGCCGGCAATTCGGGCAATCCCGCCAATGCCCGGTTCGATCCGGAAGCGATCCGCGTATCGAACGACGGCAAGAGCGTGTTCATCTCCGACGAATACGGCCCCTATATACGCCAGTTCGACCGCACCACCGGTGAGTTGATCAAGACCTTCACGCTGCCCGCCAATCTCGACGTCACCACCCTGTCGCCGTCCGGCAGCACGGAAATAAGCGGCAACTCCGTCGGTCGCGTCGCCAACAAGGGCATGGAAGGCCTGGCGATCACGCCGGACGGCAAGACGCTGGTCGGGATCATGCAAGCCGCACTTGAACAGGACAAGAAGGGTTATCTGCGCCTCGTAACCGTCGATATTGCGACCGGCACGACGCACGAATACGGCTATCGCCTGACTACCGGCAGCGGCGTCAGCGAGATCGTCGCGATCAACGACCACCAGTTTCTGGTCGACGAGCGCGATGGCGAGGGGCTGGGCGGCGACGCTGGCAGCAATGTGTCCAAGAAAGTCTTTCTGATCGACATCGCCGGGGCGACCGACATCACGTCGGTGGCCGGGCCGGCCGCCACCTTCCCCACCGTGACCAAGAGCGCGACTCCGTTCCTCGACATCACCGCCGCGTTGGTCGCCGCGGGCGTGCCGCTGTCGCAGGTGCCGTCGAAGATCGAGGGACTCTCGTTCGGCCAGGACGTGATGTATAACGGCACGTTGCTGCACACACTCTACGTGTCGACCGACAATGATTTCCTCGCGAGTTCGGGACCGAACCAGTTTTACGTGTTCGGCGTGTCCGATGCGGACCTCAACAACGCCTATGTACCCCAAGCCATTGCCGGCGTGCCCGAGCCGTCGACCTGGGCAATGCTGATCATGGGGTTCGGCCTGGTCGGTGCGGCGATGCGCCGCAAGCGGGCGCCAGAGGTCGCGATCGCGTCATAAGGCGATTGCCGCTGGAACGACGTCGATCCAGCGGCTAACCCGCCGCGATGACTGAATCTTCCATCGGCGCCGAGCGCCTGGCCCGCCGCATGGCGCGGGGTGTCGAATTCCTGGGCTCCGAGGTCGCCATCCTATGCGGCGCGATGTCGTGGGTCAGCGAGCGCAACCTGGTTGCCGCCATCTCCAACGCGGGCGGGTTCGGGTTGATCGCGTGCGGGGCGATGACGCCCGACCTGCTCGATGCGGAGATTGCCGGTACCAAGGCGCTGACGACCAAGCCGTTCGGCGTCAACTTGATCACGATGCATCCGCAATTGTTCGATCTGATCGGTGTTTGCGCCAAGCATGGGGTGACGCATGTCGTGCTCGCGGGCGGGTTGCCGCCCAAGGGTTCGCTCGAGGCGATCAAGGAGACGGGCGCGAAGGTCATCTGTTTCGCCCCGGCGCTGAGCCTCGCCAAGAAGCTGATCCGGTCGGGCGTCGACGCGCTGGTGGTCGAGGGGATGGAGGCCGGCGGGCATATCGGGCCGGTGTCGACCAGCGTGCTGGCGCAGGAGATCCTGCCTGAGGTCGCGGCCGACGTGCCGGTGTTCGTCGCCGGGGGGATCGGGCGCGGCGAGGCGATCGCCGCCTATCTCGACATGGGCGCTGCTGGGGTCCAGCTCGGTACGCGCTTCGCCTGCGCGACCGAGAGCATCGCGCACCCCAATTTCAAGAAAGCGTTCTTCCGCGCTTCCGCCCGCGACGCGGTGTCGAGCGTCCAGATCGACCCGCGCCTGCCCGTAATCCCGGTCCGCGCGCTCAAGAATGCGGGCGGCGAGCTGTTCACCGCCAAGCAGCGCGAGGTCGCGCAGTTGCTCGACGAAAGCAAGGTCGAGATGCTGGAGGCGCAGCTCCAGATCGAGCATTACTGGGCGGGGGCGCTGCGCCGCGCGGTGATCGACGGCGATGTCGAGCATGGCAGCCTGATGGCGGGGCAATCCGTGGGCATGGTGACGAAAGAGGAGCCCGTCGCCGACATCATCGCGCAGTTGATGGCAGAGGCCGCGCACGCGCTGGAGAAACGTGCGGCCTGATCCTCGCTACCGGCGAACCATGTAGAGCCGCCACAATTCCTGTCCGCACTGGAACACCCAGATCAAGCCGACACCGATGATGGCGTAATGGATGCTGAGATTTATACTGCGGTCGATGTCGGCGACTCGATCGGCCGGCATCGTCGCGGAACTCGCGGTGATCCAGCGACCGGCGCGATAGATCACCACCAGCAAGGCCAGCGCTCCCGCCGTGGTTCCGACGCCTAACAGCGCGCGCGTCGCCTTCCAGCGCGGGCGAACCCAGCGGACGACATTGTAGATCAGGTGAGCGATCATCAACGCCAGCATCGGCGTCCACAACGTCGCCCAGACCGGCGCCGGGGTGAGCGTCAGACCCTTTTCGTCGGTCCACGCCAGCGGCACGTGGATCATCCCCACCCACCACAGGATGATGACGATACCGGCCGCGACCTCGAACGCCGAATTCCACGCGCTCTGCGGCTTGACCTTGAGGTCGGCGAGGTTCGGCAGTTCCTCCGGCTTCCACTTTTGGAGATAGGCGTTGAGCCATCCGGTGCGCTCGAGCACCGCGAACCCAAGCGTCACCAGCGCCGCATTGCCCAGCAGCGACCACCACAGGCCGCCCGTCGCCCCCGCCAGCGCGTGGGCCAGCGATTTGCCGCCGAACACGACATCGGCGAGGTTCGAGAGGACGCCGACAGCCAGCACGATCGCCAGCACCACCTTCAGCACGAACCAGTAGAAGGGAAACAGGTCCGGCCCGATCAGCGATTGCTGCGCGCCATACCGCGCGGCGACCGCCAAGGGGTGGCCGAAATCGCGCAATATCGCGCTGACTTCCTTTTCCCCGAGTGGCCGGCCGAGCGCATCCTCGCGGTCCTCGATCTGGCTGGCGATGACGTCGCGCAGTTCGGCGATCACATCGTCGGCGTTCGCCTCGCGCGGCAGGTTCCAGCGGATCGCGGCCAGATAGCGGTCGATCAGGTCCATCTCACTTGTCCTTTTCGGTGAGGCGCAGGATCGATTCGGAGATCGCGTTCCATTCGCCGAGCAATTGCGCGAGCGTTTCGACGCCCTGGGCCGAGAGTTTGTAGAATCGCTTGGTGCGCTTGGCGTCCTCGCGCCATTCGCTCGTCAGGAGCCCCTGGCTCTCGAGCCGCCGCAGCAGCGGATAGAGCGCGCCTTCGTCGATCGGCAGCCCGGCCTCCTCCAGGCTCTGGCGCAGCGTATAGCCGTAGCGTTCCTCGCGCAGCGCCCCGAGCACGGCGAGCACCAGCGATCCGCGGCGCAACTCGACGCGCATCTTTTCGAACAGATCGTCTTCCGTCGGCAAAGCCTGTGCCTCGCATAGTGTATGTCACACACTGTATGATACACAGTAGTTGCCGAGTCAAGCCGGTGGTGCGAAGCCGCGGGCGTGGAGACGAAAGCCGGGCTGCCGATCATCGCGTTCGCCGACCTTGCGGCATGGGAGGCGTGGCTGGCCGATCAGCCCGCCGGTGCGACGGGGCTGTGGCTCAAGATCGCGAAGGCGGGGAACGCCGCCTCGGCGCTGACCAAGGCGCGAGCGATCGACGGAGCGCTGTGCCACGGATGGATCGACGGGCAAATCGACAGATATGACGATGACTGGTTTCTGACCCGCTTCACCCCGCGCAAGCCGCAAAGCAAATGGTCGGAGCGGAATCGCCGGCGCGCGGAGGAATTGACGGTGGACGGACGAGTTTCACCGGCGGGACATGCGGCGATTTCCGCAGCCAGAGCCGATGGGCGGTGGGATGCGGCCTACGCGCCAGCATCGACTGCGGCCGAGCCCGACGACTTACGCGCGGCGCTCGACGCGCATCCCGATGCCCGCGCATTCTTCGACACGCTCACCGGTGCCAACCGCTACGCCATCCTCTACCGCATCCACACCGCGAAGAAGCCCGAGACACGTGCCGCACGGATCGCCAAGTTCGTCGCGATGTGCGCCGCGCACGAGACGTTGCACGGAAAAGTTCCGAATAAACGTCCCTAACGCGGAATTGCCGCTTCCTGTGAAGGAGTTGTTGGCCGCGACGGGGTGACCTTCCCGACTGTGCATAGCAAGGGGCGATGCACAGAAGGGGGCTGTAAAAATGCGTATTTTCCGTGCCTTATTGGGTTCTGCAATTTTGTCTGGCGCACTGGTCGTGGGCATGACCGCCACAGCGCAGACCTTCAAGCCGACGGTCGTCGACGCCGATATTTCGCCACTGGAAACGCTGTGGCACGTCCGCGTCGCCCTCAACGTCGCCGCGCTGGTTTGCCGGGACGCCGACGAAACCGTCACTATTGCCGCCTACAACACGCTTATCCGCCGACAGGGCGTGGCGCTCGCGGCGGCAAACAACGCGGTCGATGCCCGGTACAAGGCGCAATATGGTGCCCGTTGGCAAAGCGAGCGCGAACGCGACATGACCAAGCTCTACAATTTCTTCGCCCAGCCGACCGCGCAGGCAGAATTCTGCGCGACCGCCAAAAGCGTGCTTGCGACAATCGCCGGCGTCGATCCCGGCGCGTTGATGGCGTTTGCGCAGGCCAACCTGCCGACGCTCGAAGCGCCGTTCTGGAGCCCGGCGCCGCAGCCGCAGACCCAGTTCGCCGACGACGGGCACGGATCGACGGCGGTCGTCGCTGCCGCGGCGAGGGTTCAGGTCGCGCCGGGCGGTTTCTGACGCCGAAGTTTAAGTTGCTGCGGTGGCGATAGCGCCGCCGCCGCCGATCTGTTAGCGGTCGGGCATGGCCGTCACCGCCGCCGCCAACGCTCGCGAAATTCTCGTCAACCTCCATGAGGTGATGGCGGCGCGGTCGAGTCCGCAAGCGAAACTCGACGCCGTTGTGCGCATCATCGGCGAAGCGCTCGATAGCGAAGTGTGCTCGATCTACCTGCTGCGCGAAGGGCTGCTCGAACTCTACGCCACGAGAGGCCTCGACCAGGCGGCGGTCCACGTCACCAGGCTGGCGCTCGGCGAGGGACTGGTCGGGACGATCGCGCAGAATGTCGAGACGCTGAACCTCGACGAAGCGGCCGCACACCCCGATTTCGCCTATCGCCCCGAAACCGGCGAGGACGAATTCCACAGCTTCGCCGGCGTGCCGATCATCCGCCGCGAACGGTCGATCGGCGTGCTCGCGGTCCAGCACAAGGACCCGCGCAAGTACGAAGATGTCGAGATCGAAGCGCTGCAAACGGTCGCGATGGTGCTGTCCGAACTGATCGCGAGCGCCGGCTTGGTCGATCAGCGCGCCGACGCCGCGTCCCGCCCGCAATCGACCGCCGCGATCCGGCTCGACGGGCTCAAGCTGGTCGAGGGGATGGGGATCGGCCACGCGGTCTATCACCAGCCGCGCATCACCATCGAACATACCGTCGCCGAGGATACCGAGGCCGAGCGCCACCGCGTCTATGCCGCGTTCGACAAGATGCGCGAACAGATCGAGCGCATGTCGGCACAGGCCGAATTCGGCGTCGGCGGCGAGCACGACGAAGTGCTCGCGATGTACAAGATGTTCGCCTACGACGAGGGCTGGTCGCGGCGGATCAACGAAGCAATCGATTCGGGCCTCACCGCCGAAGCCGCGATCGAGCGCGTCCAGCAACGCACGCGGATGCGGATGCGCCAGATCGGCGACCCCCTGCTCCAGGATCGCATGCACGACCTGGAGGATCTGTCCAACCGGCTGCTGCGCATCGTGTCGGGCCAGATGGGCACCGCCGCGCAACTGGGCCTGCGCCAGGACACCATCCTGATCGCGCGCAACCTGGGGCCCGCCGAACTGCTCGAATATGACCGCCGCCGGCTGAAGGGCGTCGTGCTGGAGGAAGGATCGCTGACCGCGCACGTCATCATCGTCGCGCGCGCGATGGGCGTGCCGGTGCTGGGCCGCGTGCGCAACGTGCGCCAGCATGTCGGCGAGGGCGACCTGCTGCTGCTCGACGTCACCGGCAACGGCACGGCGACCGTTCGCCCCTCGGCAGCGATGGAGGAGGCGTTCGACGCCAAGCTTCTCCTGCGGCAGAAACGCCGCGCCGCCTTCGCCGCGTTGCGCGACGAGGCGCCGGTCACGAAGGACGGCGTGCGGTTGACGGTGATGTGCAATGCGGGCCTGCGCGACGATGTGGCGGCGCTCGACGTGACCGGGGCGGACGGCATCGGGCTGTTCCGCACCGAATTCCAGTTCCTCGTATCGGCGACGCTACCGCAGCGCGAACGCCAGTTGCGGCTGTACAAGGACGTGCTCGACGCCGCCGGGGACAAGCCGGTCGTGTTCCGCACCGTCGATATCGGCGGCGACAAGGCGCTCCCCTACCTCAACGCGCATGACGAGGATGAGGAAAACCCGGCGATGGGTTGGCGGGCGCTCCGGCTGGCGCTCGAACGCGGCGGCTTGATGAAGGCGCAGGCGCGTGCCCTGATCGAGGCCGCGGGGGGACGCACGCTCAATGTCATGTTCCCGATGGTCAGCGAGCCTTGGGAATTCGACGAGGCCAAGGCGCTCTTCGAGGCGCAGCGCGACTGGCTGAGCGCGCGCGGCAAGCGGCTGCCGGTCGAGATCCGCTATGGTGCGATGCTGGAAGTGCCGGGCCTTGCCGAGCAGCTCGACGTACTGCTGCCCAACATCCAGTTCCTGTCGGTCGGGACCAACGATCTGACCCAGTTCCTGTTCGCCGCCGACCGCGCCAACCCCAAGCTCGCGGAACGGTACGACTGGCTGAGCCCCACGATCCTGCGCTTCCTCAAGCGCGTCGTCGGGCCGTGCCGCGACGCCGGCGTGACATTGGCAGTTTGCGGGGAAATGGGCGGCCGCCCCCTCGAAGCCATGGCGTTGATCGGGCTCGGCATCGAACGCTTGTCGATCACGCCGGCGGCGGTCGGTCCCATCAAGGCGATGGTGCGGAGCCTCGACCACGCGGCTATCACGGCCGAGATGGATCGGCTGCTGGCGGCGCCGACACGCGACATGCGCGGATCGCTGACCGGCTGGGCGGCCCGAAACGGGGTCGAGCTCGCCTGAATCGACGGCGAACCGCGCCCGATTGGCGTTGACGGCGACGGGGCTTTGGCCGACATCATTTCGTCAAGGCGCGGGTCCAATGAAGGGTCGCACCCCGTTGCCGGAGAGATTGATGGACGAGGACAAAACGCCGGACCAGGCTTCGCTCTTTCCGAAGAGCACCGGCGACAAGTTGCGGGAAGCGCGTGAGGCGCTTGGGCTGACGCTGGCGGACATCGCCAGCCGGACGCGCGTGCCGATGCGCCACCTCGAGGCGATCGAGAATGGCGATTATGGCAGCTTGCCCTCCCCGACCTATACGATCGGGTTCGCCAAGACCTATGCGCGTGCCGTCGGGCTCGACGAGAAGGCCATCGCTGCGGAGGTGCGCAACAACCCGCAACTGCCGCTCGCGCCCGTCACCGATTACGAAGCCTACCAGCCGAGCGACGGGAAGCGCGTGCCGTCGTTCGGGCTGGCGGCGATCGCCGGGCTGATCGCCGGACTCGTGTTGATCGCTGCGATCCTGTGGTACGGAACCAACCTGTTCCGCGGATCGGAGGAGCCTGTCGCGCCGCCGGTCGAAAACACCATTGCCGCGGCGCCCGAAGCGACGCCGACGCCGGTATCCGGGGGGCAAGTCGCGCTGACCGCGACCGACAGCGTGTGGCTCAAGGTCTATGACGCGACGGGCAAGACGCTGTTCGAGAAGACGATGGCGGCGGGCGAACGCTACGACGTGCCCCAGGACGCCAACGGTCCGATGATCAATATCGGCCGCCCCGACAAGATTCAGGTGACCGTCAACGGATCGGCGGTGGCGCCGCTCGGCGACGGCAAGGTCGCGATCAAGGACGTGCCGATCAGCGCCGCCGCGCTCCAGGCGCGGGGCAGTGCACCGACACCCGCCGCGACCCCGACGTCGGCCCCGACACCCGTCGCCACCGCGACGCCAAAAACGACGAAGGTGCCGCCGGCGTTCCAGCCGGTTGTCACGCCGACGCCTGACGCTGACGCGACGCCTGCGCCGGCCACGACGCCGGCGCCCTGATCGGGTGGTGTCGGACGGCAGTCGGCGATAGGTTGGGTTGGGCGGATCATTTCGGGGACAGGTATGCGTAAGTTTGCGATGATGGCGTTGATCGTCGGCGGCCTGAGCGTCGCGGGTCCGGTCGACGCGCAAAGTTCCGGGCAATCGCTCGACGCGCGGATGACGCAAGTCGAAAAGCGGCTCAACACGGTCGAGCGCGTGATTTCCCGCCAGAACGGCGGCGCGCCGATGGTGCAGCCCGAAATCGGCCCGCCCGATGCAACCGTCAGCGCCGCGGGCACTCCCGCCAGCGCACCGCTCGCCGACCTGCAAGCGCGCGTTGCCAGCGTCGAGGGAGAACTGAGCGGCCTCACCAATCGCGTCGAAACGGCGGAATATCGGCTGCGGCAGCTCGAAGCCGATTTCGCAGCATACAAGAAGGATACCGATGCCCGGCTGACGGCGCTGGAGAACGGGAAGAACGCAGCGCCGATCGCGGTGACCGAGACGCCCGCCCCGGCCAAGCCGACCAAGCCCGCGACGACGACACCCAAGCCGGGTCCGACCCCCGCGACCGATGCCGACCCCGACCGCGCCGCACGCGTGGCAGCAGTGCCCAAGCCGACCGGCGCCGACGCGCCTGACAAGGGCACCTATGCCTATAATTACGGCTACCGGCTGTGGAAGGCGCAGCTCTATCCGGAGGCCGAGGGACAGCTCGAAAAATTCGCGACGCGCTTTCCCAAGCATCGCCTGACCAGCCGCGCGCAGAACGTGCTCGGGCTGATCTATCTCGACGACGACAAGGCGCGCGAGGCGGCACAGATTTTCTACGAGAATTATTCGAAGCTGCCCGATGGCGATCGTGCGCCGGACAGCCTGCTCAACCTCGCCAAGTCGCTGATCGTGATGAAGCGCCCGGCCGGCGACATTTGCCAAGTCTATAAGGAACTGGGCGATGTGTACGGCGACAAACTGAATACGGCGCAGAAGGCCGAAGCCGACAAGGGCCGTGCAACCTACAAATGCCGCTGAGCTGAGCGCGGGCGATGTCGCGCGGTTCGCGCGCGATCTCGCCGCGCTGGCCAATCCCGACGCGCCGCTGCTCGTCGCGGTGTCGGGCGGTCCCGACAGCGTCGCACTGTTACTGCTCGCGCATGCAGCGCTGGGGGAAAGGTGCCGTGCCGCGACGGTGGACCATGGCCTGCGCCCCGAATCGGCGAGCGAAGCGGCGTGGGTCGCCGACCTTTGCGCCGCGCGCGGTATTCCCCATGCGATCCTGACCGCGCCGCTGCCCGACCGCGCCGGGCGCACCGCCAACCTGTCCGCCCGCGCGCGCGCGCTGCGCTATCGCTTGCTCGAGGAGCAAGCAGATGCGATCGGCGCGGCTCATATCGCCACCGCGCACCATGCCGATGATCAGGTCGAAACGCTGGTCATGCGGCTGAACCGCGGCGCGGGGGTTGCGGGGCTGGCCGGGGTTCGCGCGAAGAGCGGGCGGATCGTGCGGCCGCTGCTCGGCTGGCGCCACGCCGAGCTGGTGGCGCTGTGCGCCGCGCAGGGCATCGCGCCGATCGACGACCCGAGCAACGTCAGCGACCGATTCGACCGCGCGCGCCTGAGAAAGTCGCTCGCCGCAGTGGACTGGCTCGACGCCGGGCGGGTAGCCGCGAGCGCCACGGCGCTGGGCGACGCCGAGGAGGCGATCGGCTGGATGGTCGATCGGCTGTGGGACCAATTGTGCCATCGCGACACGACGGGAATCGCGCTGGAGGTGCCCGGCGACCTACCGTTCGAACTCCGCCGGAGACTGGTCGAACGGTGCGTGCTCGCGATCGACGCCATGGCGTCACCACGCGGTGGCGCCCTTGCCGCCGCTGTGCGCGCGCTCGAATCAGGTGGGTCGACGATGCTGGGTAACGTCGCGTGCAACCCTGCTCGGGCGGACGATGGCGCAATAAAATGGCGTTTTGCGATGGCTCCGCCGCGCCGATCGGACTGATCGACGCAATGCGCGGCTTGTTCCATTGCCATTAATAGTTGCTCGCCTATTTTAAGGGGCGACGAAAAAGGTAAGCCACGAACATGAACGACGACAAGCAGTCCGACGGCGGCAACAATTGGATGAAGAACCTGGTGATCTGGGTCGGTATCCTGGTCGCGCTCGCTTTGGTCGTGTCGTTGATCGGCGAGCGCAACGCCGGCGCACCGGGCAAGACGCTGTCCTATTCCTCGTTCCTCAACCAGGTGAAGCAGGGCGGCGTCACCAAGGTCGAGATCGCCGGCACCGTCGTCACCGGCACGATGAAGGACAATTCGACCTTCCGCTCCAACCTGCCGGCGGTTCCCGACCCCCAGCTGATGCCGTCACTGACCGCCGCCAATGTCGACGTCGTCGCGAAGCCGGAGGAGCAGGCGTCGCTGTGGCAGTATCTGCTGGTTCAGTCGCTGCCGTTCGTGCTGATGCTGGCGATCGCCTTCTTCGTGCTGCGCCAGATGCAGAAGTCGTCCGGCTCGGGCGCGATGGGTTTCGGCAAGAGCCGCGCGAAGATGCTGACCGAGAAATCGGGCCGCGTGACGTTCGACGACGTCGCCGGCATCGACGAAGCGCGTGAGGAATTGCAGGAAATCGTCGAATTCCTGAAGGACCCGAACAAGTTCGCCCGCCTGGGCGGCAAGATTCCCAAGGGCGCTTTGCTGGTCGGCTCGCCCGGTACCGGTAAAACCCTGCTCGCCCGCGCGATCGCGGGGGAAGCAGGCGTGCCGTTCTTCACCATATCGGGTTCGGACTTCGTCGAGATGTTCGTCGGCGTCGGCGCGTCCCGCGTCCGCGACATGTTCGAACAGGCCAAGAAATCGGCGCCGTGTATCGTCTTCATCGACGAGATCGACGCGGTAGGCCGTCATCGTGGCGCGGGCCTTGGCAACGGCAATGACGAGCGCGAGCAGACGCTCAATCAGCTGCTGGTCGAGATGGACGGGTTCGACGCCAACGAAGGCATCATCATCATCGCCGCGACCAACCGCCCGGACGTGCTCGACCCCGCGCTGCTGCGCCCGGGCCGCTTCGATCGCCAGGTCGTGGTGCCGCGCCCCGACATCGAAGGCCGCATCAAGATCCTGCAGGTCCATATGAAGAAGGTGCCACTGGCGCCAGACGTCGATGCACGCGTGATGGCGCGTGGCACGCCGGGTTTCTCGGGCGCGGACCTCGCCAATCTGGTCAACGAAGCCGCATTGATGGCGGCGCGCAAGGGCAAGCGCCTGGTCGCCATGGCCGAGTTCGAGGAAGCCAAGGACAAGGTCATGATGGGCGCCGAGCGGCGTTCCATGGTGATGACCGACGACGAAAAGCGCATGACCGCCTATCACGAGGCCGGTCACGCGATCGTCAGCGTCCACGAGCCGGCATCCGACCCGATCCACAAGGCGACGATCATCCCGCGCGGCCGTGCGCTGGGCATGGTCATGCGCCTGCCCGAACGTGATTCCTACAGCTATCACCGCGACAAGATGTACGCGAACCTCGCGGTCGCGATGGGCGGCCGCGTCGCCGAGGAAGTCATCTTCGGCTACGACAAGGTCTCCTCTGGCGCATCGGGCGACATCCAGATGGCGACCAGCCTCGCGCGCGACATGGTCACGCGCTGGGGCATGTCCGACGCGGTGGGCCCGATCGAATATGCCGAGCCGGAGGGCGAATCGTTCCTGGGCTATTCGTCCAGCCGCCCGGTCCGCATGTCGAACCAGACCGCGCAACTGATCGATGATGAGATCAAGCGGATCGTCGAAGGCGGGCTGGCGCGTGCGCGCGACGTGCTCAGCGAGCATCTCGACCAGCTGCATCTGCTGGCCGGCGCGCTGCTCCAGTACGAGACACTGTCGGGCGACGAGATCAAGAAGCTGCTCGACGACGGCGATATTGGCCGCCCGGATCCCGGCGCATCGGCGACGATCGTCCCCGCCGCGGGTACGTCGATCCCAAAGACCAAGCGCCCCAACGGTCCGTTCGGCAACCCGGCCCCCGCCGGAGCATAATACGTTGCGCTGACCGGCGCGGGTTGCATTTCGCGGCCCGCGCCGTTATGCGCGCCCACTTCCGAGCGATGCGGATGAAGTTTGCCCGGCCATCAAGGGCTGCCGCGGCATGCTTGCGTATCGCCAAACGAAAGGACCAAAATGCCCAAGCTCAAGACGAAGAGCGGCGTCAAGAAGCGCTTCAAGCTCACCGCCACCGGTAAGCTGAAGCACGGCGTCGCCGGCAAGCGCCACCGGCTCATCAGCCACAACGGCAAGTATATCCGCCAGAACCGCGGGACGACCGTCCTGTCGGACGCCGACACCAAGACGGTGAAGGCGTGGGCACCGTACGGCCTGAACTGAGGAGCTAGAGAGACATGGCACGCGTCAAACGGGGTGTAACCACCCGCGCCAAGCACAAGAACATCCTCGAACAGGCCAAGGGCTATCGCGGTCGTCGCAAGAACACGATCCGCGTCGCTCGCCAGGCCGTCGAGAAGGCCGGGCAATACGCCTATCGCGACCGCAAGGTGAAGAAGCGGACCTTCCGGGGTCTGTGGATCCAGCGCATCAACGCCGGTGTCCGGGCCGAAGGCCTGACGTACTCGCAGTTCATGCACGGGCTGAAGCTCGCCGGTATCGAACTCGACCGGAAGGTGCTCGCGGACATCGCGATGCACGAGGGCGAAGCCTTTACCGCCATCATCGCGCAGGCGAAGGCGGCGCTGCCCCAGGCCGCCTGAAGCGACCTGTAGCGAGCGAAGAACATGGGGCGTCGGTGGCAACACCGGCGCCCTTTTCGTTGTGGAAGGTTTGAGCATGCACCTGTTACCCATGACCGACGCGCATTTCGCCTGGCTGCTCGGTGAGCCTGCGCCGGCCGACGCGCCTCGCCTGCCCGAAGGTGGCATCACGCCGCCCGAGATCACGGAGCTGCTGCGTGGCGTCGCGGCGGAGGTCGGCGGCGAGGCGGCGTGGATGATGGTGGTAGACGGCGAGGGCGTGGGGATGATCAGCGTCAAGGAACGCGATCCGCAGGGGCGCTGGGACATCGGCTACGGCGTCGCGCCGTCGCGTGAGAGGCGGGGCCACGCCTCCGCCGCAGTGGCTGCGCTCATAGAGGTCGCCCGTGCAAGCGGCGCCTCCGGCTTGACCGCGGAGACCTTGCCCGACAGTGGAGCATCGCCGGCACTGCTCCGGCGCAATGGTTTTACGTGCATCGGTCAATTCGACCATCCGGAGGATGGCATCGTGGATCAATGGGTGTTGGAGTGGGGCAAGTGAGCGATTTGGATCAGATGCAGGCGGACTTGATCGGCCGCATCGCCGACGCCGATCTCGCGCAGCTTGAGGACATCCGCGTGTCCGCGCTCGGCAAGTCGGGTAGCGTCACGGCGTTGCTCAAGACGCTGGGCGGGATGTCGCCCGAACAGCGCCAGGTCGAGGGGCCGCGCATCCAGGGTCTGCGCGAAGCGGTGAGCGATGCGCTGACCAGCCGCAAGGCCGGGCTGGAACGCGCCGCGCTCGACGCGAGACTCGCGAGCGAGACCCTCGACATGACGCTGCCCGCCGACATCCCGCCGACCGGCACGATCCATCCGGTCAGCCAGGTGATGGACGAACTGGCGGAAATCTTCGCCGACCTGGGCTTCGCGGTCGCGACCGGGCCGGAGATCGAGAACGACTGGTACAATTTCACCGCGCTCAACATCCCCGAGACGCATCCGGCGCGGGCGATGCACGATACTTTCTACCTCGCGGGCGAGCATGAGCAGCCGATGGTGCTGCGCACGCACACCTCGCCGGTCCAAATCCGCGCGATGCAGGCGGCGGGCGGCAACCAGCCGGTGCGGATCATCGCGCCCGGCCGCACCTATCGTTCCGACAGCGACGCGACGCACACGCCGATGTTCCATCAGGTCGAGGGGCTGGTGATCGACAAGGGCATCACGCTCGGCCACCTCAAATGGACGCTCGAAACGTTCCTGAAAGCGTTCTTCGAGCGCGACGATATCGTGCTGCGGCTGCGTCCGAGTTACTTCCCCTTCACCGAGCCGTCGGCGGAGGTCGACGTCGGCTATCAGATCGTGAACGGCAAGCGCGTCATCGGCGGGTCCGGCGGCGGCAACGGCGGCGGCTGGATGGAAGTGCTCGGCTCGGGCATGGTCCACCGCACCGTGATCGAAGCTGGCGGCTACGACCCGAATGAGTGGCAGGGTTTCGCGTTCGGCTGCGGGATCGACCGGCTCGCGATGCTCAAATACGGGATGGACGATCTACGCGCCTTCTTCGACGGCGACGTGCGCTGGCTGAAGCATTACGGTTTCTCCGGCCTCGACGTCCCCACGCTCAGCGGAGGAGTCGGCGCATGAAGTTCACCCTTTCGTGGCTCAAGGTCCACCTGATCACCGACGCCTCGCTCGACGAGATCGTCGAGGCGCTGACCCGCGTCGGGCTGGAGGTCGAGGGCGTCGAGAATCCGGGTGAGCGGCTGGAGGGGTTCCGCGTCGCCAAGGTGCTGACCGCCGAACGCCATCCGCAGGCCGACAAGCTGCAAGTGCTGACCGTCGATACCGGCGACGGCAAGCCGCTCCAGGTCGTGTGCGGTGCGCCCAATGCGCGCGCCGGGCTGGTCGGCGTGCTCGGCCTGCCCGGCGCCACGGTGCCCGCCAACGGCATGGAGCTGAAGGTCTCCGCGATCCGCGGCGTCGAATCGAACGGCATGATGTGCTCGACGCGCGAACTCGAACTCGGCGACGACCATGACGGCATCATCGAACTGCCCGCGGATGCCCCGGTCGGGACGAGCTTCGCCGATTATCGCCAGCTCAACGATCCGGTGATCGACGTCAGCATCACGCCCAATCGCCAGGATTGCATGGGCGTGCGCGGGATCGCGCGCGATCTGGCGGCGGCGGGACTCGGGACGTTGAAGCCGCTGGCGGATATCCTCGCCTATCTGCCAGCGATCGACGCGCAGGGTGCCGGCCCGGATGTGCGCACCGGCGACACCGCCGGCTGCCCGGCGTTCTACGCTCAAATTGTAACGGGCGTTACAAATGGTGCGTCTCCTGATTGGCTGCAGCGCCAGCTGCTCGCGATCGGGCAAAAGCCGATTTCGGCGCTGGTCGACATCACCAATTTCATCATGATCGGCCTCGGCCGGCCCTTGCACGTCTACGACCGCGCCAAGCTCAGCGGGGCGCTGGTCGCGCGCAAGGCGAAGGCCGGCGAACAGGTGCTGGCGCTCAACGGCAAGACCTATGCGCTCGACGAGAGCATGACGGTGATCGCCGACGACGCGAGCGTGCACGACATCGGCGGTATCATGGGCGGCGAGCATTCGGGCGTGTCGGACGGCACCACCGACGTGCTGATCGAATGCGCCTATTTCGATCCCGATCATATCGCGCGCACCGGCCAGAAGCTGATGCTGACCAGCGACGCACGCCAGCGGTTCGAGCGGGGCGTGGATCCGGCGTTCCTCGACGAGGGGCTGGAGATCGCGACGCGTATGGTGCTGGCACTGTGCGGCGGGACGGCGAGCGCGGTGACGCGCGCGGGCCGGCCGCCGGTCGCGCCGCGCACCGTTCAGTACGATCCGCAGCGCGCCGAGACGCTCGGCGGGCTGATGGTCGCGCCCGATCGGCAGAAGGACATCCTCGAACGCCTCGGTTTCACCGTCGCCGACGACTGGGCCGTCACCGTGCCGACGTGGCGCCGCGACGTCGATGGCCCCGCCGACCTGGTCGAGGAAGTGATCCGCATCGAGGGTATCGACAACGTGCCCTCGACCCCGCTGCCACGCATGCCCGGCGTCGCCCGCCCGACCGCGACGCCCGAGCAGAAGCTGGAGCGCAAGGTCCGCCGCGCCGCCGCCGCGCGCGGGCTCGACGAAGCGGTGACGTGGAGTTTCGTCAGCCAGACCGAAGCCGACGCGTTCGGCGGTGGGGCGTGGAGCCTCGCGAACCCCATCAGCGAGGACCTCAAGGTCATGCGCCCCTCGCTGCTGCCCGGGCTGTTGTCGGCGGCGGCGCGCAACGCCAATCGCGGCGCGACCGGCATCCGGCTGTTCGAGCTCGGCCGCCGCTACCTCGCCGATGCCGAGCGCCCGACGCTGGGCGTGGTGCTGGCGGGTGACAAGCGCGCGCGCGGTTGGGCGGCGGGCAAGGCCGCGCCGTACGACGCGTTCGACGCCAAGGCCGAAGCGCTGGCGCTGCTCGCCGCGGCGGGCGCGCCCGTCGACAATCTGCAGGTGATGGGGGAGGCCGGCGACACCTGGCATCCCGGCCAGTCGGGCACGCTGCGGCTTGGGCCGAAGACGGTGCTGGCCGCGTTCGGCATGGTCCATCCGCTCACCGCCAGGGCGTTCGACCTCGATGGTCCGGTCGCCGCGGTCGAGCTGTATCTCGACGCGATCCCGGCCAAGCGCGGCGCTACGGGTTTCATGCGCCCGGCCTACACGCCGCCCGCGCTGCAGGCGGTCAAGCGCGACTTCGCCTTCACCGTGCCCTCAGGCCTGACGGCGGACGCGCTGGTGCGCGCGGTCAGGGGCGCCGACAAGATGACGATCGTTGCCGCGCGCGTTTTCGACCTGTTCGAACGCGACGGCGTCAAGTCGATGGCGATCGAAGTCACGCTGCAACCGGCCGACAAAAGCTTCACCGACGACGACCTGAAAAGCATCGCGGCGAAGGTCGTCGCGGCGGCGGAAAAGCTGGGAGCGAGTTTGCGGGGCTGACATGATCGAACTTGTCGGCCCCGGCCTGTCCGCCACGATCAACCCGCTAGGCGCGGAACTGATCAGCCTGCGCGACGCCCAAGGCCGCGAGTTGATGACCGACGCCGATCCAGCGTTCTGGACCGGCCACGCGCCGATTCTGTTCCCGATCGTGGGCCGGCTGAACGGCGACGTGCTGCGGATCGGCGGGCGCGACTATCCGATGAAACAGCACGGCTTCGCGCGCCGGATGACGTGGGATGTGGTCGGGGCCGGGGCGGACGCGGTGACGCTGCGGTTGCGCGACGATGAAGCCACGCGCGCCAGCTACCCCTTCGCGTTCGATCTCGCGATCCTCTACGCGATCGAGGAAACGAGCCTGTCCTGGGTCGTCCGCGTTTCCAACCCCGGCCAGGATCCGCTGCCGTTCAGCATCGGCTTTCACCCTGCGTTCGCCTGGCCGCTGCCCTATGGCCAGCCGCGCGGGGCGCATCGCATCGTGTTCGATCGCGAAGAAGAGGGCCGCGTCATCGAACTGCAGGACGGGCTGTTCGCCGCAACGCGGCCGTCGCCGCTGGCGGGGCGCGCGCTGGCGCTGGCGGACGACCTGTTCGCCGACGACGCGCTGATCTGGTCGCCGGTCGCCTCGCAGTCGGTCACTTATGGCGCGGCGGACGGCCCGCAATTGCGGGTCGATTTCCCCGATACGCCCGACCTGGGCGTGTGGACCAAGCCCGGCGCGCGCTTCGTCTGCATCGAGCCGTGGCATGGCCATGCCGATCCGGCGGGCTTCACCGGCGATTTCCGCGACAAGCCGGGCGTGATCGAGATCGCACCCGGCGACGAGTGGACCTGTTCGATGCAGGTGACGTTGCTCGCCTGACCCGCTAAGGGCCGCGCGATGACCCAGATTTCGGATCGCCGCACGTTCGCGATCATTTCCCACCCCGACGCCGGCAAGACCACGCTGACCGAGAAGCTGCTGTATTTCGGCGGCGCGATCCACTTGGCCGGTGAAGTGAAGGCTCGCGGCCAGAACCGCCGCGCGCGGTCGGACTGGATGAAAATCGAGCAGCAGCGCGGGATTTCCGTCACCTCATCGGTGATGACGTTCGAGCGCGACGGCATCACCTTCAACCTGCTCGACACGCCGGGGCACGAGGATTTCAGCGAGGACACCTATCGCACGCTGACCGCGGTCGATTCGGCGGTGATGGTGATCGACGCCGCGCGCGGGATCGAAGCGCAGACGCGCAAGCTGTTCGAAGTGTGCCGGTTGCGGTCGGTGCCGATCATCACGTTCGTCAACAAGGTCGATCGCGAGGGCCGCGACCCGTTCGAATTGCTCGACGAGATCGCCGATATGCTGGCGCTCGACGTATGCCCGATGTCATGGCCGGTCGGGATGGGCGGGCAGTTCGAGGGCGTGCTGAACCTGGCCGACAATACGGTCGCGCGGCCCGAGGGCGACAGCCGCACGTTCCAGGGCAAGGTTGATGGCGACCCGACCCTGCCCGACGCAATCGCCGAGGAGATCGAGCTGGCGCAGGGCGGCTATGCCGCGTTCGACGCGGAAGCCTATCGCAACGGCGACCTGACTCCGGTCTATTTCGGTTCCGCGCTCAAGGATTTCGGGGTGGCCGAGCTGATCGCCGCGCTCGCCGCCTATGCCCCGCCGCCGCGCCCACAGCCGGCCGAGCCCGCGCCGGTCGCGCCCGACAATCCCGAAGTCACCGGCTTCATCTTCAAGGTGCAGGCCAACATGGACCCGCAGCATCGCGACCGTATCGCGTTCATGCGGCTGTGTTCGGGCACGTTCAAGCGCGGCATGAAGCTGACACCGACCGGGCACGGCAAGCCGATCGCCGTGCATTCGCCGATCCTGTTCTTCGCGCAGAACCGCGAAGTCGCCGACGAGGCGTTTCCCGGCGACATTATCGGCATTCCCAACCACGGCACGCTGCGGGTCGGCGATACGCTGAGCGAACGGGCCGACGTCCGCTTCACCGGCCTGCCCAATTTCGCGCCCGAAATCCTGCGCCGCGTCGCGCTGAAGGACCCGACCAAGACCAAGCAGCTCCGCAAGGCGCTCGACGACATGGCCGAGGAAGGCGTGACGCAGGTCTTCTATCCGGAGATCGGATCGAACTGGATCATCGGCGTGGTCGGGCAGCTCCAGCTCGAAGTGCTGATCAGCCGGCTGGAGGCGGAGTACAAGGTCGCCGCCGGGCTGGAAATGGCGCCGTTCGAGACCGCGCGCTGGATTTCCGCCGACGATCCCGCCGACCTCAAGAACTTCGCCGACCTCAACCGGTCGGCGATGGCCAAGGACCGCGACGGCAACCCGGTCTATATGGCGAAGACGGCGTGGGACGTCGGCTATGTCGCCGACCGCTATCCCAAGGTGCGGTTCGCGGCGACCAGGGAACGCTAGGCGACCGCCCGTCCCGGGCGTACCAGCATCACCAGCCCGGCGATGGTCAACAGCCCGGCGACGATCCTCACCGGCCAGATCGGGAACAGAACCAGCGCCACGATCCACACCACCAGCGCCGCCATCAGCAGGATCGAGCCCGTGATCTGCGACGGCGGCGGGGTCGGCACGTCATCGCCTTCCTCGATCCAGCCGCGCTTGAGCGGCTTGATCGCCAGGAACGCCAGCACCGCAGCGACGAGATAGAGGCACACGCCGATCATCGCGCCGACCGCGAGCGACTGGTCGCCATATTTCGCCTTCAGCGATACCGACAGCGCGCCCATCAGCCATGGGCCGAGCCCGAGCCCCAACAGATTGTTGATCAGCAGGAACGTCCCCGACGTGCCCGCGCGCATCCGCGACGGGCCGAGGTGCTGGGTGGCGGTGATGATCGGCCCCAGCCACAGCGTATTGAGCGCGTTCGGTATCAACAGAATAACCCAGGCAAGTACCGGCTGGGACGTGTTGAAGCCGAGGATGAACATCGGCGCCGTGATCAGCCACGCGATCGCGGGCACGCGGCAATACCAGGCGCGATCGATCTTCCCTAACCGATCCGACACGACCCCGCCCAGGAAGATGCCGACCGACCCGCCGATCAGCAGCAACGCTCCCATGAACTGGCCGACCTTGATCAATTGGTCATGCGCGGTCCAGCCGAACTGCACGGCGATGATCTTGGGCGCCCAGAGCGCCAGGCCGTATCCCGCCATCGAGCTGCACCCCGCGCCGACCGACAACAGCCAATACGCCGGCTTGCGCATCACGATGGGCATCACCGACAGCGGCGACGGCGCACCCTTCACCGCGACGATCGGCGGGTAGCGGTCACGGACCACCAGCAGGAACAGCGGCGCGACGATGATGCCGGCGACGCCCATTACGATGAAGGCGGTCTGCCAGTTCACGTTCTGCGCGATATACGCGCCGAGCAGGACGCCGAGGCCCAGCCCGATCGGGATACCCATCGAATAGATTGCGAGCGCCTTGGCGCGCCGTTCGACCGGGAAATAGTCGGCGATCAGCGCGTAGGACGGCGCCGCGCCGCCCGCTTCGCCCGTCCCGACGCCGAGGCGATAGAGGAATAGCTGCCAGAAGCCGACCGCGGTGCCGCACAAGGCGGTGAACCCGCTCCACACCACCAGCGATCCCGCGATCACGCGCGTCTTGCCCCAGCGGTCCGCCGCCAGCGCCAGCGGCACGCCGAGCACCGAATAGAGGATGGCAAAGGCGGTCCCGCCGATCGCGCCGAACTGCGCATCGTCGAGATTGAGGCTCGCCTGGATCGGCTTCGCGAGGATGCCGAGGATCTGGCGGTCGAGGAAATTGAAGGTGTACACGACCAGCAGCATCGCCAGCACGATCCCCGGATAGCCCGGCCGTTCGGTCCGCGTGGTCATTCGCCTCTCCCCTGCAAAAACAGAGCCGGGCGCACCGCTGTGCACCCGGCTCCATTCCCCCTTAACGCGCTATCAGAATTTGAGCGAGAAGGTTCCGAACACCTGGCGCGGGTTGCCGTAGAACACAGTCGCCACGCCCTCGCGGCCCAGCGTCGGGGTGACGCCGCCGGTCGGGGTGTAGATGATCGCCCCCGTCGCCGCATTGGCCGCGAGATACTGGTAACCCGCCGTCTTGTAACGCTTGTCGGTGATGTTCTTGGCGTGGACTCCGAACGAATACTGGCCCTTCGACCCGAAGGTGTAGGTCAGGTTCGCGTCCCACAGCGTATAACCCGGCTGGTCGAGGAACGGGCTCGCCACTTCGAACTGATGCGTCAGGCTGCGATAGGATACCGTGGTCGATGCGTTGATCGAGCCAGAACCCACCGGCACGATCGTGCCGAGCGTGCCCGACATCGTCCATTTCGGCGTGTTCTGGAACTGCCGGTATTGCGACACCTCGGCGCCGGTCGGACCGATATAGCTCTTATATTTGGGGTCGATATAGCCAAGCGTGCCGGCGAAGGTGACGTTCGAACCCGGTCCGGCGAAACCCTTGGCGAGAACGGCGGTCGTTTCCAGTTCGACGCCGTTGATCTCCGCCTTCGCGGCGTTGGTCGTGATGCCGCAGAAGCTGGCGAGACCGTTGACCGTGCACGCGACCGATCCGGGAATCTGGACGTTCGAATAGTTGGCGTGGAAGCCGTCGATGGCCCAGGTCAACCGCTTGTCGAACGCCGAACCCTTCCAGCCGATTTCATAGCTTTTCACGACTTCGGGCTTGAACGACAGGAAGTTGTAGATGTCCTGATAGGTGCGGCCGGCCGCCGGATTGCTGATCGGCGCGGATGTGCCCGACCCGCGCGGGTCGAACCCCCCGCCCTTGAAGCCTTCCGAATAGGAAGCGTACAGCATGTGGTTGTCGTTCGGCTTGAACGCCAGGCTGACGCGCGGCGTGAAGCGTTTGAAGTTGGCGGTGCCGCGGAAATTGGTGGCGGGCGCGCCGATCACGACGCCCGTGCCGCCGAATTCGGGCGACACGCCCAGCTTGTTGGCCTTGTAGATATAGGACTGGCGCTGATCCCAGGTGTAGCGCCCACCGACCGACAGGCTGAACTGCGGGGTGAAGTCATAGGTGAAGTCGGCGAACACCGAAGAGGTCTCGGTCCGCACGTCGCCCGAGGTGTAGGCGTTGAGGGTCGGCAGCCCAAGCAGCGCGCCCTGCTGGTAGATCAGCACATCGAACGCCGTCGATGCCTTGGCACCCAGGTAGTAATAGCCGACCAGGCCGTTCAGCTTCGGACTCGAATAGAGCAGCTGGAATTCCTGGCTGGTCTGCTCGTTGCGATAGACTGCGGGCACGTCGACGTCGGTCTGCGGCGTCGCGTCAAAGTCGATCGGCGTAAAGCTGCGATCCTTGCGCCACGCGCTGATGCTCCGCAGCGTGAAGCCGCCGCCGAGCTTCGCGGTAGCCGCCATCGACAACCCGCCGGCCTGGATGTCCTGCTTCGGGAAGGTGAGGCCGGCATTGGTGTCGAACTCGTTCGACAGCACCGGCGACCCGTTGAGCAAACCGGCGAAGAGGCGGTGGCCGTTGCGCGGATTGGACTTGTCGTGAGTATAATCGCCGGTCACGCGGACGAACAGTCCGCCATCGGGGCTTTCGAACTCGATCGTGCCGCGGCCCGCCCAGACGTTCTTGTTGTAATTGTCGATGCCAAGGAAGCGGTTCTTGCCGAACCCGTCACGCGTCAGCCGCGCGCCCGACACGCCGATGCGCACCAGATCGCCGATCGGCGCGGACAGGCTGACGATGCCGTCGGCCTGATTGTACGAACCGTACGTGCCGCGCACCGAGGCCGAAAAATCGTCGGGCAGCCGCTTGGTCACATATTTGATCGCCCCGCCGATCGTGTTGCGGCCATAGAGCGTGCCCTGCGGCCCGCGCAGCACTTCGATCCGCTCGACGTCATAGATGTCGAGCACCGCGGCCTGGGGACGGTTGAGATAGACGTCGTCGAGATAGATGCCGATGCCCGCTTCGAACCCCGGCACGGGATCCTGCTGGCCCACACCGCGGATAAAGGCGGCAAGCGTCGAGTTGGTGCCGCGCGCATCCTTGATCGTGGTGTTGGGCGTGACAGTCTGCAGGTCGGTCAAGTCGATCGCGCCGATTTTGTCGAGCTTGTCGCCGCTCAGCGCGGTGACGGCGATCGGAACGTTAAGCAGGGTTTCCGAGCGGCGGCGTGCCGTAACGACGATGTCGCCAGTACCGCTGTCGTCCTGCGCCTCGGGCGCGGCCGGAGCGGGCGCGTCCTGCGCGTGCGCAGGCGTCGCGAACAATGCGACGGCGGCGGCTCCGCCATAGAGTGCCGTGCAAACATTGCGCATGCGAGTGCCGATCATGTCATCTCCCTCCCAAATCCATATATCGTTCCTGCCGGGCGGCACCCGGTTGAACGCTTGTACATCCCGCGTATACTGAAACCTGAACCGGGTTTCAACTTCGGGATGTTGGGGAGAGACGATAAATGCGGAAGCGTGGCGAAACGGCAACGCCCGTGACGGAGCGAAGCGGCGATCAGGGCGCGCTCGACGCGACCGCAAGCGCGGGGAAGGCGCCGCGCACCGATCGCGGCCGCCGGACGCTACGCGCGCTGCTCGACGCCGCCGCCGCCGAGTTTGGCGACAAGGGTTTCCACGAAGGATCGATCAGCGGGATCACGCGCCGCGCCGGCGTCGCGCTCGGCACCTTCTACACCTATTTCGATTCGAAGGACGCGATCTTCCGCGCTTTGGTCCGCGACATGTCCGATCAAGTGCGCGATCACGTCGCCCCGATGCTGCGTGCGGCGCCCGACCAGATCGCCGCCGAGCGCGCCGGGCTGCTCAGCTTCCTGGAATTCGTGCGCGGCCACAAGGAAATCTACCGCATCATCGACGAAGCCGAGTTCGTCGACCCGGAAAGCTTCCACGCGCATTACTCCACCACTGCCGAGCGCATCGAGCAGCGCCTGAAGGCGGCCGCCGCACGCGGCGAAATCCGCGCCGACGTTTCCGCCGTGCACGCCTGGGCGATCATGGGGATGAACGTGTTCCTGGGGTTGCGTTACGGCGTGTGGGACGAGGATCGCACGCCGGATGCGGTGGCCGACACGGTCGCGGACATGCTGCGCGCCGGGCTCGCGCCTAAATAAGACCGTTCAATCTTCCATCGTTGCGAACGCAGCGAAGCAATCTAGCGCCACGCGATCCGTCTGGATTGCTTCGCTTCGCTCGCAAAGGCGGAATCAGGCGTTGCCCAACGCCTTGACCAGCAGATCGCGGATCGACGTCAGACTCGCGGCATCGACGGGCGCGCCGGCGACCGGCACAGGTGCGGTCGGCGCGGGCGCACCTTTCGCTTCGCCGGCGAGCAGTTGCTGCACGCCGCGCACGGTATAGCCCTGTTGATTGAGCAGCGAGTCGAGACGCCGCACCAGCGCGACATCCTCCGGCCTATAGTAGCGCCGATTGCCGGCGCGCTGCAGCGGGCGCAATTGTGGGAACCGCGTTTCCCAGTAGCGCAGGATGTGTTGCGGCAAACCGGTGTCGCGCGACACCTCGCCGATCGTGCGAAACGCGCCAGCCGCCTTTTCGGGACCGGCCATCGCCAGCCTGCTAGCCCGCGCCGACGATGCGATCGCGCATCATCTGGCTGGCCCGGAACGTCAGCACGCGGCGCGGTGCGATCGGCACTTCGACCCCGGTCTTGGGGTTGCGCCCGATCCGTTGACCCTTGTCGCGCAGAACGAAGGTTCCGAAGCCGGAAATCTTCACGTTCTCGCCCTTTGCCAGCGCGTCACACATGAATTCCAGAATTTCCTCGACCAGCTTGGCCGAGTCGGCGCGTGACAGCCCGACCTCGCGCTGCAGCGCATCGGCCAGATCAGCTCGCGTCAACGTACCCACACTCATCTACGCCCCTCCCCAGGTGCTAGAAAACCGACGTAACACAATGAGCACGGGGAAGAAAAGCGATAGTTACGCTACCGTTACCCGCACGTGACGCCGACCATTAGGTCCGTACCACCGCAGCGCCCCAGGTGAACCCCCCACCCATCGCCTCCAAGACCACGATCTGTCCCGGTTTGATGCGACCGTCGCGAGTCGCGAGGTCGAGCGCAAGGGGGACCGAGGCGGCCGATGTATTGGCATGCTGATCGACGGTGACGACGACCTTTTCTGCCGGCAGTCCGAGCTTGCGCGCGGTCGCGTCTAAAATGCGGGCATTGGCCTGGTGCGGGACGACCCAATCCACATCGGCGGCGGACAGCCCGATCGCAGAGAGCGATTCGTCCATCACGCTCGCCAGATTGACGACCGCGTGACGGAACACCTCGCGACCCTTCATGCGGACTTTCCCGACGGTGCCGGTCGTCGAAGGGCCGCCGTCGACATAGAGCAGTTCGTTGTGCCGCCCGTCGGCGTGGAGCTTGGTGGTCAGGATGCCGGGGCCGTCGTCGGCCACCTCCTGCCCCTCGAGCACCACAGCGCCGGCACCATCGCCGAACAGCACGCACGTCCCGCGATCCTCCCAGTCGAGGATGCGGCTGAACGTCTCCGCTCCGATCACCAGCGCGCGGTTTGCGACGCCGCCGCGAATCATGCTGTCAGCGACCTGCACCGCGTAGAGGAAGCCCGAACACACCGCCGCCACGTCGAACGCGACGCAATCATCGATCCCCAGCATCGCCTGGACCTTGGTCGCCGTCGCCGGAAAGGTCTGGTCGGGCGTTGCCGTCGCGAGAACGATGAGGTCGATCTCGTCAGCGCGCTTGCCCGCCGCCGCCAGCGCCGCCTTGGCCGCGTCGGCGCCGAGCGTGCCGGTCGTTTCGTCGGGACCGGCGATGTGACGGAAGCGGATACCGGTACGCTCGACGATCCACTCGTCCGAGGTGTCGACGGTTTCGGCCAGTTCGGCGTTCGACACGCGCCGCGCGGGCAGCGCCGATCCGGTGCCGATCAGCACGGCGCGCCTCATGCCGCGGCCTCCGTGGTTTCGACGGCGGCGCGAGCGGCGAAATGCTGAAGGTCTTCGGCGATCCTGGTTGCGAGATTATCGCGCACGCTCTTGGCCGCCACCGCAATCGCATTGGCGACGCCAGTCTCGTTCGCGCCGCCATGGCTCTTCACGACGAGCCCGTTGAGGCCCAGGAACACCGCGCCGTTATGGTGGTTGGGATCGAGCCGGTCGCGCAGCAATGCGGTCGCCGGGCGCGAGATCAGGAAACCGATCTTCGAGCGCACTGAACTCGAGAACGCGATCCGGAGCAAATCGGCGACGAACCGCGCTGTCCCCTCGGCGGTCTTGAGCGCGACGTTGCCGGAAAAACCGTCGCACACTATCACGTCGACATCGCCACGCGACAATTTGTCGCCTTCGATAAAGCCTTCGAAGGTCAGCGGCAGGTGAGTCGCGGCACGCAAGGCGGCGGCGGCCTCGCGGATTTCCTCGGTACCCTTCATGTCCTCGGTGCCGATATTCAGCAGTGCGACCTTGGGCGATTTCAGGTCGAGCATGGTCCGCGCATAGGCCGCGCCCATGATCGCGAATTCCTCGAGGTTGCGCGCATCGCATTCGGTATTGGCGCCGAGATCGAGCACCACCGTATCGTGTTCGCCCAGACTCGGCATCAGCCCAGCCAGCGCCGGGCGATCGATCCCCTTCATCGTGCGCAGCGACAGCTTGGCCATCGCCATAAGCGCGCCGGTATTGCCGGATGAGACCGCGGCGGCGGCGCGGCCCTGTTTCACCAGATCGATCGCGACGCCCATCGACGTCGTCTTGGCGCGGCGCAAAGCGGCGCTAGGCTTTTCGTCGCCCCGAATCACGTCAGGGGCGTGAACGATTTCGGAATTGGCCGTTAGGTTCGGGTGCGCCTTCAGCCCCTCGGCGATCGCTTTCTCGTCACCGACCAGGAAGAAATGCGTGCCGTCATAGCGACGCCGCGCTTCCGCGACGCCCGCCAGCATCACCGCCAACCCCTCGTCACCGCCCATTGCGTCGACGGCGATCCAGGAGCCGGTGGTCACGCTCTATTCCTCTTTAGGGGTCAGCCTTCGACCGAAACGATCTCGCGGCCGTTATAGTGCCCGCACGACCCGCACAGATTGTGGGGACGCTTCAGCTCGCCGCAGTTCGGACATTCCTGGAATGCTTCGACGGACAGCGAATCGTGCGCGCGGCGCATGCCACGACGCGAGGGCGAAGTTTTGCGTTTTGGAACGGCCATTGCGGCGACAACCTTCTAAACAAAATCGAATTTATAAGGACGATTAGGCCCGGAACACGAACCGCGCAACCGACAGGTCGGCGCGCGGCGCAATTCGGCGGCTTGATCGCGAAGCGTGCGCCTATAGCGATTTGACGCGCCGTTGCAACCCGAAGCAGGTGGTGGCACGGTCCTCTGCGACAACAAGGGGGAGCCTGTCCATGATATTGCCGGTAACGCTCACGATCGCCGCCGCGGCGGGGCTGATCAACATTTGGCTCGCGGTACGTGTCACGCAGGTGCGGTCGAAGGCCAATGTGTGGCTGGGCGATGGCGGACAAGAACCGGTCGTCGCGCGGACGCGGGCGCACACCAATTTCGTCGAATATGCGCCGTTCGTGCTGATCCTGATCGGGCTGATCGAGTTGGCGCGTGGGCCGAGCATATGGCTATGGGCGCTGGGGGTGGCGTTTACGCTGGCACGGCTGAGCCACGGGATCGGCATGGACCCGACTGCCCCGCGCATCCTCCGCCGAATCGGCGCGATCACGACGCTTGTCGTACTGCTCGCGCTGTCGGGCTGGGCGCTGGTAATCAGCTATCAGAGCGCGACGCCCCAGCCCACGACCGGCCCGGTCATCATCGCCGCCCCGCCCGCCAAGGGCTAGGCAAGCACCGAATCGGCGACGAAGGGATTGGTCGCGCGTTCCTGCGCGAAGGTGCTCGGCTGGCCATGGCCGGGCAGGAAGACGGTGTCGTCGCCCATCGGCCACAGCCGCGTGACGATCGAGTTGATCAGCTGCTGGTGGTCGCCACGCGGGAAATCGGTGCGGCCGATCGACCCCTGGAACAGCACGTCGCCGACGATCGCCAGCTTCGATTCGGCATTATGGAACACTAGGTGCCCCGGCGTGTGGCCGGGCGTGTGGTGGACCGCGAAGCGCACCTCCCCCACCATCACCTCGTCGCCCTGATCGAGCCAGCGATCAGGGACGAACGAGCGGCCTGGCACGCCATATTTCACCCCGTCCTCGCCGAGCTTCTCGATCAGCCAATTGTCGTCCGGGTGCGGCCCCTCGATCGGGACGCCCAGCTCCTCGGCGAGTTGCGCCGCGCCGGCGGCATGATCGAAATGGCCGTGGGTGATCAGGATCTTTTCGACCTCGACCCCGTATTTCTCCATCGCCGATTTCAGCATCGGCAAGTCGCCGCCCGGATCGACGAAGGCGCCACGCATCGTCTTCGTGCACCATAGAAGCGTGCAATTCTGCTGCAGCGGGGTGACGGGGATGATCGCCGCGCGGAGCGGCTGGGCGGGATCGGTCATGGTGGCGAGGTAAGCCGCCCGGCCGGACGCGGCAAGCTTGGGCTTGCCCCGGGGGCATGACCGGTTGCATCAGCCGGGCAGTGATCCGCCGCGACCGCCCCTTCGTGCTGCTCGACGATGCCCGTGCCGCGGGTGCCGCCTCGGCGCGGCTGTATCAGGCCCCGATCGGCGTGGTCGAGGCGCGCACGCTGGCTGACGTGACGCCCGCGCTCGACAAGATGCGCGCGGCGCGGGATTGCGGGCTGCATGCGGCAGGATTCGTCGCCTATGAAGCAGCGGCGGCGTTCGAGGCGGCGTTGGGTGCGCTGCCCGCAGGGGACGGACCGCTGCTATGGTTCGGGCTGTTCGAAGGTTTTGACGAGATTGCGCCGGGCGATGTGCCCGCGCTGTTGCCCGACCCGGCATCCGGCTGGGCGGGAACGCCACGGCCCGACATCGACCGCGCCGCCTATGCCGACCGCTTCGACCGGGTGCGCGCGCTGATCGAGGCGGGCGACATCTATCAGGCCAATCTCAGCTATCGCGCCCGCGTGCCCGTGGCCGGCGACCCGCTGGCGATCTACGCCAGGCTCCGGGCGAGCGCGCAGGCCGGATACGGTGCGGTGGTGTCGACCGGAAACGGCTGGCTGCTGTCGCTGTCGCCCGAACTATTCTTCGCGCTCGACGGCGAGACGCTGACCGCCAAGCCGATGAAAGGGACTGCGCGGCGGGGGGCGACTCCGGACGAGGATCGCAAGCTCGCCGCCGACCTTGGCGCCGACGCCAAGCAGCGCGCGGAAAACCTGATGATCGTCGACCTGCTCCGGAACGATTTGTCGCGCGTCGCCGCCCCGGCCAGCGTCGCCGTGCCCGAGCTGTTCGCGGTCGAGACCTATCCGACGATCCACACGATGACCTCGACCGTCACCGCGACGCTATCGCCCGATCACGACGGGATCGACGTGTTCGGGGCTTTGTTCCCCTGCGGTTCGATCACCGGGGCGCCCAAGATTCGCGCGATCGAGGCCTTGGCGGAGATCGAGGTGGAGAGCGCGCCGCGCGGGGCCTATACTGGGGCGATCGGGCGGTTCGACGCGGACGGCGGGGCGATGTTCAACGTCGCGATCCGAACGCTGGCGATTTCAGGCGATGACAGCCATGCGACGCTTGGCGTCGGCGGTGGGATCGTCGCCGATTCGCAAGCGAGCGGGGAATGGGATGAGGCGCTGGCCAAGATGGATTTCGTGACCGCCGGCGCGCGCACCGTCGACCTGATCGAGACGATGGCGTTCGATCCGGTAGCTGGGATCAAGCTGCTGGAACGGCACCTGGCGCGGATGACGCAAAGCGCGGAAGCGCTCGGCTTCGTCTTCGACCGTCATGCGGCGCGCAACGAGCTTCACGCCGCGACCTTCCGGTTACGCGAGCCGAAACGCATCCGGCTGATGCTGGCGCAATCGGGCGCGCTGGCAATCGAGGTAGCGCCGCCGCCTCTCGCGCCGCCCGGTCCGGTCGCCGTCGCGATCGTGCCGATGCCCGCCGACCGCACCGATTTCCGCCTGCGCCACAAGACCAGCGACCGGGCCTTCTACGACCAAGCACGGGGATCGGCGTTCGAAATATTGTTCGAGCGCGACGGACAATTGACCGAGGGCAGCTTCACCAACCTGTTCGTCGAACGCGACCGCCTGCTCCTCACCCCGCCCCTCGCGCTCGGCCTGCTGCCCGGTGTGTTGCGCGGCGAGTTGATCGACAGCGGCCGCGCGGTCGAGGCGACGCTGACGTACGACGATCTCGCCAACGGGTTCCTGATCGGCAATGCGCTGCGCGGGCTGATCCCGGCTTCTCTGGCCTGAAAGTTTTGTTGCGGTTGCGAGCGCGCGCGACGTCGCTATAGCGCGCCCGTCATAGGGGTAACGTTCATGCAACCTTCCGCCGCGCTCAACCGCATCAAGCCGTCGCCGACGCTGGCGATCACCAGCCGCGTGCTGGAGCTGAAGCGCGCCGGGGTCGACGTGATCGGGCTGGGCGCTGGCGAGCCCGATTTCGACACGCCCGATTTCATCAAGGAAGCGGGGATCAAGGCGATCCGCGACGGCCAGACCAAATACACCAACGTCGACGGCACGCCCGAGCTGAAGGCGGCGATCCAGCTCAAGTTCAAGCGCGACAACCAGCTCGATTACGGCATCGACCAGATCAGCGTGAATTCGGGCGGCAAGCACACGCTGTTCAACGCGATGGTCGCGACGCTCGATCCGGGCGACGAAGTGGTGATCCCCGCGCCCTATTGGGTGACCTATCCCGATGTCGTCCAGTTCGCGGGCGGCACGCCGGTATTCGCCCCCGCGGGCGCCGACCAGAACTACAAGCTCAAGCCCGAACAGCTCGAAGCGGCGATCACGCCCCGGACCAAGTGGCTGATCCTCAATTCACCGTCCAACCCCACGGGCGCCGCCTATAGCGAGGCCGAACTGAAGGCGCTGGGCGAAGTGCTGGAACGGCACCCGCACGTCTGGATCTATGCCGACGACATGTACGAGCATATCGTGTTCGACGATTTCGCCTTCCGGTCGATCGCGCAGGTCTGCCCGTCGCTCTACGACCGCACGCTGACCGCCAATGGCTGTTCGAAGGCCTATGCGATGACCGGCTGGCGGATCGGGTTCGGCGCCGGTCCGGTGTGGCTGATCAAGGCGATGTCGAAGCTGCAGTCGCAATCGACCAGCAACCCCTGCTCGATCGCGCAAGCGGCCTCGGTCGCGGCGCTGACCGGCGATCAGGCGTTCCTGAAGGACAATGCCGCGCTGTTCCAGTCGCGCCGCGACCTCGTCGTATCGATGCTCAACCAGGCGAGCGGGGTGACGTGCCCGCGGCCCGAAGGCGCGTTCTACGTCTATCCCGAATTCTCCGCGCTGATCGGCAAGTCGACCCCGGCTGGCAGGGTGATCGCGACCGACGAGGATTTTGTCGGCTATTTGCTCGACGATGCAAAAGTCGCGGCGGTGCAGGGCGAAGCGTTTGGCCTCTCGCCGGCGATGCGGATCAGCTATGCAACGTCGGACGATCTGCTGCGCGAAGCGTGCGAGCGTATCCAGACGGCGTGCGCCGCGCTGCGTTAAACATCCCTGCTGCCCGATGAACGGCCCGGCCACGATCGGTTCAGTCCCGGAAACCTAATGTTCATGCATTGATGGTTGAAAGACCGCGGGGACGCGCCGACTTCAGCCGCGACGAAGGGACAAAGGGACATGAGAACCATCCTCAAATCCGCGATGCTGTGGCGTTTCCTCGGCGGGTTCGTTGTCGGTGGACTCGGCGTGCTGGCGCTCCACCCGGCGACCGCGGAAACCGTGCCCGCCACGCCGACGGCGGCGGTCGCGTCCGCGCGTTGAAACTTTAACGCGCGTCGTTCCGTATTATATCGGCGGAACGACGGAGCGACCCACGATGATAAAGCCTTTCCTGACGATCGCGCTGGCCGGGGCAGCGGCGCTGGCGGCGACTCACGCGAACAGCGCGCCCGAACGCGCCGTCATCATCCCGGCCCCCGCGCGTGACGTGGTGCCGACCGCCGCCCCGCGCGTTGCGGTGTTCGCCGGCGGGTGCTTCTGGGGAATGGAAGCGGTGTTCGAGCGAGTGAAAGGCGTGACCAATGTGACCGCGGGCTATGCCGGGGGCACCGCGGGATCTGCGACCTATGACCAGGTATCGACCGAAAGTACTGGCCATGCCGAAGCTGTGCGGATCACCTACGACCCGCGCAAGGTAAGCTACGGCACGCTGCTGCGAGTCTATTTCTCGGTTGCGCACAACCCGACCGAATTGAACCGCCAGGGTCCCGATGCCGGCCCCAGCTATCGCTCGGCGATCTTCCCGCAGAACGAGGCGCAGCGTGGCGTCGCGGCGGCCTATATCGATCAATTGACCCGCGCGAAGGCGTTCCCGCGCCCGATCGTCACTAAGCTGGAGAGCGGTCGCTTTTTCCCGGCCGAGGAATATCACCAGCAATTCTACGACAAGAACCCGAACCATCCGTACATCGTCGCCTGGGACAAACCGAAGGTTGCGGCCTTCCGGGCGGCGTTCCCGCAACTGGCGAAATGATCAGGCCGCGAGCGGAAACTTGAGCAGTCGGTCGGCGAGCGGCACCAGCGCTTCGCCTTGACGCCCGACAGCACGGACGATTTCAGGATGGTGGATGTCGAGTCCGCCGGTCAGCGCTCCGAAGGCGGGAAGGATCAGCTTGCTTTCCGTCGCAACGAAGCACCGCCGCGACACCAGCCGCCCGCGCACCCGCACGCGCAGCTTCGGGTGGAAATGCCCCGACAGTTCGGGCCGGGGATCGGCCGGATCGGCCTCATGTCGGAACACCAGCCCGTCGACCATCGCCTCGTCGATCACGTCGCCGCCGCACGGATTGCCGATCGCCGCATCGTGATTGCCGACAATCCACGTCCAGCGACGCATCGCCGTCAACGCGCGCAGCCGTGCCTGTTCGGCGGAGGGCAGCCGGTCGCACCCGCGCGAATCGTGGAAGCTGTCGCCGAGACACCAGACCTCCGCCGGATCGGTCGCTGCGACAGCCGCTTCGATCGCCGCCAGCGTCGCCGCGCTGTCGTACGGCGGCAGCATCTGGCCGAAACTCGCGAACCAGCTCGCCTTTTCGAAATGCAGATCGGCGACGATCAACGCGCGCCGCGCCGGCCAGTACAGCGCGCCCTCGGGCAGGGCAGCGAGTTGGTGGCCAGCGAACGAAAAGGGAACCATTGCGCGGCCATGCCGTATTAACGATGCGCGATCAATCACCTGCTGCACCGCGGCAGATAGCGCTTGATCGCCACACAAACAGGCGTAAAGCGCGCCGTCCATTCCGGTAGGCCATGTCCTCCATGTCTTCGCACAAGACGACCACGCTCCCCAAATCCGCGCTCATCGCGCTCAGTATCGGCGCGATCGGCGTCGTATTCGGCGACATCGGTACCAGCCCGCTCTACGCGTTTCGCGAGGCGTTGGGCCAGGCCGCGTCGGACGGGCTCGTCGCGGACGAGATTTTCGGTGTGCTGAGCCTCGCCATCTGGTCGTTGTTTCTCATCGTGTCGGTCAAATACGTCACCTTTCTGATGCGCGCGGACAATAACGGCGAAGGCGGCGTGCTGGCGCTGGCGGCACTGGCGCGGCGCGCACTCGGGTGGCGGTCGCGGACCGCGATCGTGCTCGGCGCGACTGGTGCGGCCCTGTTCTACGGGGACGCGATGATCACTCCCGCCCTGTCGGTGCTGTCGGCGGTCGAGGGTCTGCGCACGCTGCCGGGCGCGGCCGATGCGATCAACGAGACGCAAATCATCCTGATCACGATAGTCATTCTGATCGGGCTGTTCCTGATCCAGGCCCGCGGCACCGCACGCGTGTCCAAGCTGTTCGGCCCGGTCTGCATCCTGTGGTTCGTCGTGATCGGCGGGCTAGGGCTGTGGCACATCGCCGACGAGCCGGGGATCCTGTGGGCGTTCAATCCGTGGGAGGCGGTGCATTTCCTCCTCACCCACGGCACGCTCGGGTTGTTCGTGCTGGGCGCGGTGTTCCTGACGGTGACCGGGGCGGAGGCACTGACCGCCGACATGGGCCATTTCGGTCTCGTCCCGATCCGGCTCGCCTGGTTCGCGCTCGCGGGTCCGGCTTTGGTCCTCAACTATCTCGGCCAGGGCGCCTATGCGCTCAACAAACTGGAGGCGCTCGAGGCGGCGAACCAGCCCTTCGTCAACGCCGACTGGTTCTTCCTGATGGCGCCGGACGCGGTTCGCCCGGCGTTGATCGTGCTCGCGATGATCGCGACGGTCATCGCCAGCCAGGCGGTCATCACCGGTGCCTACTCTCTGACTCAGCAAGCCGTGCAGCTCGGCTTCCTGCCGCGATTGCGCGTGCGCAACACATCGGCGGATTATGCCGGGCAGATCTACCTGCCGTCGATCAACTGGCTGCTTCTGGTCGGCGTGCTAGTGCTGGTGATCCAGTTCCGCACGTCATCGGCGATGGCGGCGGCGTACGGCATCGCCGTAACCGGCACGATGGTGGTCACCACGTGCCTGGCCTATATCGTGGTGCGGCATAACTGGCGCTGGTCGCGGCCCTGGGCGCTGGCGCTGATCCTGCCGTTCCTCAGCCTCGACCTGATCTTCTTCGGCGCGAACAGCCTGCGCGTGATCGAGGGGGGCTGGGTGCCCTTGGCGATCGCCGCTGCGATCGGCTTCACGATCTTCACCTGGGTGCGCGGCAAGTCGATCGTGCGCACGTTCGAACAGCGCCAGAGCGTGCCGCTCGCCGACCTCGCCGCCGCGCTGGCCCGCCGCCCGCCCGAACGAGTCGAGGGCACCGCTATCTTCATGACCGGCACGCCGACCGCCGCTCCCGGCGCGCTGCTCCACAACCTCAAGCACAACAAGGTGCTCCACGCGACCAACCTGATCGCGACGGTCAAGACCAGCGACATGCCCTATGTCGATCCGGCCGAGCGGTGTGACATCAAGCGGCTCGACGATAATTTCAGCGTCGTCGTGCTGCGCTACGGCTTCATGGAAAGCCCCGACGTGCCGCACGATCTGGCGGCGGCGGCGAAGGCGGGGACGATCGACCTCGATCCGATGAAGGCGAGCTATTTCATTGGCCGCAACACGCTGAAGGCCGATGCGGACGTCGGCATGCCGCTATGGCAGGATCGCATCTTCATGTTCCTGCAAAGGAACGCCAGCGACCCGACCGACTTCCTGCGAATCCCGCCGGGCAAGGTGCTGGAGCTGGGCGAGCAAGTTACTGTGTGATCGCGAGGAGTTAGTCGTGCTGAGTATATTGCCCTTCTTGCTGATGCAGGCGGCAACGCCGGCGCCATCGCCCGTCGATCTGTCGGACACGCGGTGCGTGTTCCTGTTCGGCTATTTCGGGTCGCGCGGAAATCCTACGCAGGAGGCTCAGGCGAAGCTTGGCACGATGTATTTCGTCGGCAAGATTCGCGCGCGCAATCCGTCCGCCGATTTCGGCAAGCTGCTCGCGGCGGCGACGGCCGAGGCGAAGCGATCGAACATCAACGCCCCGATCGAGGGCGCGCGCTGCGAACGCGAATATCAGGCGGCGGCGATGGACCTGACCAACGGCGCCAAGGCGGTGAACACCCCCGCGAAGCCTTGAACCGCCGCATAGGCGTGTGCGCCTGCTCCGGCACAGGCCGGAGCAGGCGAATGCAGCCTTCGATTTCCAACGCTCCCGCCTGCGCCGGAGCACGGCACTTTCCCAAACCGAAAATGGCGGCGTGTCAGCCGGCGTAGGCCTTTACGAGGTCGTAGAGATAATCGCGTCCTGCGTAGAGCGATTCCACCCGGATTCGCTCGTTGAGTCCGTGTATCCCGCTAAGATCGCTGTCGACGAACACGCCCGGCGCGCCATAGACCGGGATGCCGATCGCTTCCAGGAAGATACCGTCCGTCGCGCCGGTCGACATGGTCGGCAGCAGCGGCACGCCGGGGAAATATTTCGCCGCCAACGTCGTCATCGGCCCAGTGATCTTGGGATCGAGCTTCGGCGGGATGCCAATCGGGCGGATTGGCTGGTTGGCGCTGACCGTGACCTTCGGCCCGGCGAGTTCCTTCAATTTCGCGAGCGTGCCGTCGACGCTTTCACCGGGAAAGATGCGGCAATTGATATTCGCCGTCGCCGCCTGTGGCAGAGCGTTTTCGGCGTGGCCCGCCTTGAGCAAAGTCGCGACGCAGGTCGTGCGCAGCGTCGAGTGCATCGCCTTGTCCATGCTGACGATCCTGTCCGCCGCCACGTCATTGGGGTTGGCGAGCAACGCGGTGATCGCATCGGCCATCGGCTTTGGCGTGGTCGGCGCTTTCGCCACCATGCCGAAAAAGGCGCGCGTCGTGTCGGTGAACTTGACCGGGAATTCGTAGCCCTGGACACGCTTGATCGCGTCGGCCAGCTCGTAGATCGCGTTGTCCGGCACCGGTTGCGAGCTGTGACCGCCGGGATTGGTGGTGGTGAAGGTGAAGTTCTGCGCCGCCTTCTCTCCGACCTGAATCGCCAGCAGTTCGCGCTCACCCTTGGCGTTGTAACGCCCGCCACCACCCTCGTTGAGGGCGAATTCGGCAGCGATCAGGTCGGGCTTGTTCTTGGCCAGCCACTCCGCCCCGTTGAACGCGTAGGTCGTCTCCTCGCCGCAAGTCAGCGCCATCTTGATCGTGCGCTTCGGCTTGTAGCCGGTCTGCTTGAACCGAATCATCGCGTCGGCCCAGATCGCCGCCATCGCCTTGTCGTCGACGGTGCCGCGGCCGTAATAATAGCCGCCTTCCTCGATCAGCTTGAACGGGTCGCGCGCCCAGTCGGCGCGGTTCGCCGCGACGACGTCGATATGGCCGAGCAGCAGCATCGGCTTGGCCTTCGCGTCGCTGCCCTTCAGCACCGCGACGATGCCGCCGTCCCTGGGATGCTCCGGCGTCGAGAACTGGACGATGTCGGCATCGGCATAGCCCGCCGCCTTCAGCCGCGCAGCGATCTGCGCCGCGGCCTGGGTGCAGCTGCCAACATCGACCACCGTGTTGGTTTCGACCAGCTCCTTGTACAGGCCGAAGAACGCCTGCTGATCCGGGCGGGTCTGCGCCACCGCGCCGCCCATCGATTGTCCGATCAGCGCCGCCGCGACGACCCACCCCAATGCGCGCATGTCCGCCCCCTGCCGATGTTATGGTAATGGTGAATAAAGCGGCAATCCGCCGCCCTGGCAACGCTATTCGAACCGCCCCCGGTCGACGATCGCATCCTTGGGCAGGGTCAGCCGGATCTCACGATTGGCGAAATCGATCTGGACGCGGCGGAACAGTTTGAGCGTGTCCATGCCGAGCATTAGCGCCGGCGTATCGGTCAGCCCGAAGCGTTTGAAGGGCAGCGCGTCCGCGAACGCAATCGGGATGCTGTGAAACCCGACCTTGGCTATTTCCAGCGAATCGATCACGCGATAGTCCGCGTGTAACCACTGGCCGGTGACCGCGATCAAGCCGATCTGGCCCAGCGACTTTTCCGTGCGGACACGCTTCAGCATCGCAAGATTGCCGATCGTGACCGGTGATCCGGTATCGATCACGACGGAGATCCGTCGGCCCCTGTACGAAGCGTTCGTGACGATAAGCTGGCCGTAGAGGTTCTTCGCGCGGATCACGACGTCGTCCGGGCCCGCGGCCACACGGCGTTTCGTCGCCGGGCGCACCTCCATCACGTTGCGGTCGAAGTCGATCGCGACGGCATGGCCCTTGAGCGCGTCGATCCCCAGCATCCCGGGCGCGCCGAGATCGGCGGCGGACACGGCGGGCGCCTCCAGCGTATCGGGCTTGACCAGGCTGACCTGAAGCGCGGGCAACAGGAAGGTGCGGAGTTCGCTCTGCCCCGCCATGGTTGTGACCTTGACCCGCCGCCCGGCGGCGAGGTTGAGGGTGCTGGCGAGTTCGTTCGACACAACGCTCCGCTCGGCGCCGGTATCGATAATGAACCTGTACGGCCCACTCGCGCCGATCGACACCGGCACGGTCATCCGGTTGCTCTGTTCGTATCCGATCCCCAGTGTTTCCGGCAGCGCCAGCGCGGGGTCGGCAGGCGGCGGCTGCGGCAATTTGGCATTCTGCGCAAGCAGCGGGACCGCGATCGCGGCGCTCATCAACGCCAGGAGTGCGAATCGCGCCATCAATAGCGCTTACACGCGGAAACGCCGCGGCACGCGTTGAGAAAGTCGATCTTGGGTTTTGGCAGTGTGAAGGCGATCTCTCGGTTGACGAAATCGATCTCGACCCGGCGGAACATCTTGAGCGAACTCATGCCCAGGATCAGCGCCGGCTTGTCTTTCAACCCGAATCGCTCGAACGGCGGCATGTCGGCGAACGATAGGCCGAAATTGTCGAACCGCACGTCGCCGACATGCAGGTCGCTAACCGCGACATAGTCAGCGTTAAACGTGCGGCCGGTGACCGACTTGACCGAAATTGGTCCTAGCATGCGCGGCTTTCGCTTCGCGAGCGCCAGCATCGCCTTATTGCCAACGCTCACCCACGATCCGGTATCGATGATGACGGCGATCGGCTGGCCGTTAAACTCGGCTCGCGTCACGATAAGCTGGCCCAATCGCGGCTCTGCGCCGACCAGTATCTCGCCTTTGGGATGTTTTTTGGCCGGAACCAGCGTCATGCGCTTGCGGTCGAAGTCGATCACCACTTTATGGCCTTGCAGTGCATCGATCCCCAGCATACCTGGCGCGCCGAGATTTGCCTCCGCCAGCGACGGCGCCTGCATGTCGGTGGTACTCAGCGAGCCGGCCGACAGCATCGGCACCCTGACCGTGTTGACCGTGCTTGATCCAGTGAAATCGAATAGTCGCGCGCGATCTCCCGCATCGAGTCCGAGCGTGCTGGCAAGTTCGTTCGATACGACCGAGCGCTCGGCACCGGTATCGACGATGAACGGGTACGGTCCCTTTCCGTCGATCTGGACCTGAACAGTCATACGATTGGTCAGCTCGCCGACACCGATCGTCTCGGCCGGTGCGGGCACTGGCTGGACCGTGCCCGCTGGCAAGCCGGCATCCTTCTGCGGTTGACCGCCCTCCGCGAATAACGGCAACGCCGTTGCGCTTGCCGCGACCGCGATACAGATCCTCCACCTGCACATCGCGACGAGGAGTGTATGCCTGTTCGGGGCATGTACCAAGCGGATAATACAGTCGCTAATCCAGCCGCATCGCCTCCTGCGCCAGCGTCTCCGCTTCGATCAGCAATGCATCGTCCACCGTCCCGGTTGCGACTCGCTCGCGGCCGATCAGGGTCAGCACCGGCACGGCGAGCGGCGATACGCGTTCGAGATCGACATGCACCATCGTGTCGGCGGCACGGTCCAGCAGATGCGCGAGCCGCCCGACATCGGTCATCTTCGCCCGCGCATCGTCCCACGCCGCCTGCAGCAGCAGATGCGTCGGCTCGTATTTCTGCAGCACGTCATAGATCAGGTCGGTCGAGAAGGTGACTTGCTTGCCGGTCTTGCGCTTGCCCGGATGCTGGCGCTCGACCAGCCCGCCGATCACCGCGACTTCGCGGAACGCGCGCTTGAGCAAGTGGCTCTGTTTTACCCAGTCGACGAATTCGTGTTCCAGAATGTCGGCCGAGAACAGGCTGGCCGGGTCCGTCACGGGATCGAGCGAATAGGTAGCGATGGCGTAATCGTTCGCGACGAAGCCAAGCGGGCGCAGCCCCTGCGTTTCCATCCGCCGCGTCAGCAGCATGCCGAGCGACTGATGCGCGTTCCACCCTTCGAAGCTGTAGGCGACCATGTAGTTGCGCCCTTCGCGCGGGAAGGTCTCGACCAGCAACTGGCCAGGGTCGGGCAGGGTCGAACGGTACGACTGCACCTCCAGCCACTCGCGCACGTCGTCGGGGAAGCGCGCCCATTGTTCGGGTTCGGCGAGGAAGTGGCGGACGCGATCGGCGAGGTTGGTCGACAGCGGCATCCGCGCGCCGCCATAGGTCGGGATGCGCGCCGGCTTGGCCGAGGCGCGGACCAGAAGGTCCTCGGTGTCGATGCGGATCACTTCGCAGCTGATCCCGGCGAAGAAGAAGGTGTCGCCGTTCGACAGGGTTGCCGCGAACCCCTCCTCGACCTTGCCCAGCAACCGCCCGTTCTTGAACCGCACGTTCAGCATCGTCGCCTCGACGATGATCCCGGCGTTGAGTCGATGCTGCGTGACGAACTTCGGGTGGCTGACGCGCCAGGTGCCGTCCGCATCCTGCGTCAGCCGCTTGAACCGATCGTACGCCTTGAGCGCGTACCCGCCGTCGCGGATGAACCCCAGCACGCGGCCGAACATTTCCGCCGACAGTGCCGAAAAGGGCAAGGCCGACCGTATCTCGTCGAGAAGGTCGTCCTGCCCGAACGGCGCGGCACAGGCGCACGCCATGACGTGTTGCGCCAGCACGTCGAGCGCGCCCAGCCGGAACACGTCCTCGTCGAGCGCGCCCTCCTCGACCGCGTCGATCGCGGCCCGCGCTTCCAGATATTCGAACCGGTTGCCGGGGACGATGATCGCTTCCGACGATTCGTCGAGCCGGTGGTTGGCGCGCCCGACGCGCTGGAGCAGCCGCGACGATCCCTTGGGCGCGCCCATCTGGATCACGCAATCGACGTCACCCCAATCGACGCCGAGGTCGAGGCTGGCGGTCGCGACCAAAGCGCGCAGCCGCCCATCCGCCATCGCCTGTTCCACCTTGCGCCGCGCCTCACGCGCCAGGCTGCCGTGATGCACCCCGATCGGCAGCGACATCGTGTTAACCTTCCACAGGTCCTGGAAGATCAGTTCGGCCAGGCTGCGCGTGTTGCAGAAGACGAGCGTCGTGCGGTGCGTCTCGATCTCCGCCATCACTTGCTCGGCGGCATAGCGCCCCGAATGCCCCGCCCAGGGCACTCGGCCCTGTGGCAGGACGATCGAGAGGTTGGGGTCCGCCCCGCGTTCGCCGAGCACAAGATCGACCGTATCGATGTCGCCATCCGGCGCGAGCCAGGCGCGATAGCCGTCGGGATCGGCGACCGTCGCCGACAGCGCGACGCGGCGCAGATTGGGCGCGATCCGCTGCAGCCGCGCCATGCATAGACTGAGCAGGTCGCCGCGCTTGCCGGTCGCGAAGGCGTGGACCTCGTCGACCACGATCGTGCGCAGCCCTGCGAACATCTTGAAACTGTCGGGATAGCTGAGCAGCAGCGACAGCGATTCGGGCGTGGTCAGCAGGATGTTGGGCGGCTTCACCCGTTGCCGCGCCTTGCGGTCGCTCGGCGTGTCGCCGGTGCGCGTCTCGACGCGGATGTCGAGCCCCATCTCCTCGATCGGGGTCAGGAGGTTGCGCTGCACGTCAACCGCCAGCGCCTTGAGCGGCGAGACGTAGAGCGTGTGCAGGCCGTCGTGCGGCGCCTCGATCAGTTCGGTCAGCGTCGGCAGGAACCCCGCCAGCGTCTTCCCCGCCCCGGTCGTCGCGACCAGCAGCGCATGATGCTCGTCCCGTGCCGCGTCCAGCATCTCGAGCTGATGCCGCCGCGGCCGCCATCCGCGGTTGGCGAACCATTCGGCAAGAATTTCGGGAAGTTCGGTCACTGGGAACTCAAGCGCATCCCGACCATATAGGATGCATGGCGAAACTCGGCGACTGGATCGATCCCAAGCCCCACGGCATCTACGTGAAGCCCGCCGACGCGTGGATCGACCCGTCGGTACCGAGCGCGCGCGCGCTGGTGACGCACGGCCATGCCGACCATGCGCGCGGCGGTCATCAGGCGGTGTGGGCGACCCCCGAGACGCTGGCGATCATGGAAACGCGCTACGGCCCACAGGCCGGCCAAGCGGTAGAATATGGCGAAAAGCTCGACATGGGCGGGGTCGAGGTCGAGTTCGTCCCCGCCGGCCATGTGCTCGGCTCGGCGCAGATCGTGCTCAAGCATCGCGGCGAGACGATCGTCGTGTCGGGCGATTACAAGCGCCGCCCCGACCCCACATGCGCGCGGTTCGAGCCGGTCAAGTGCGACGTCTTCGTAACGGAGGCCACCTTCGGCCTGCCCGTATTCCGCCACCCCGACACGCACGACGAGATGGACAAACTTCTCGCCACACTTCGTGCCAATCCGGAACGGTGCGTGCTGGTCGGCGCCTATGCGCTCGGCAAGGCGCAGCGCGTGATCCGCGAGCTGCGCGACATGGGGTTCGACGATCCGATCTACCTCCACGGCGCGCTGCAGCGGCTGTGCGATCTCTATGTCGAACTCGGCGTGGGTCTCGGTGAACTGCGCCCAGCGACCGGGGTACCCAAGGCGGAATTGCAGGGCCGCATCGTGATGTGCCCGCCCTCTGCGCTCAACGACCGATGGTCGCGCCGCCTGCCCGACCCGATTACCGCCATGGCATCGGGCTGGATGCGCGTCCGCCAGCGCGCCCGGCAGAAGCTGGTCGAGCTGCCCCTCATCCTGTCGGACCATGCCGACTGGGACGAACTCACCGAAACGCTGACCGAGATCGCGCCGCAGGAAGTGTGGGTCACGCACGGCCGCGAGGAGGCGTTGATCCACTGGTGCATGACGCGGCAGATCAAGGCGCGCGTGTTGGCGTTGGTCGGGTATGAGGACGAGGACGACTGACCCGTCGTCATCGATACGAAATTTGCGATCCGACAGTTCGATCAAGGACTTGCATTGACCACGCCCCGCGGCGACGATCGTCGCGTCTGGCTCGAACGGGGAATCCATGTTGCGCATCGCTGTCGCCGCTGTCTGCATAACCGCCACGGGCATTGTGGCACCCCCCGCCCAGGCGAGCGTGTTCACGGACGATCTCAGCCGTTGCCTGGTCACAAAGACCAGCGAGGCGGACAAGCTGGCGCTGGTCCGATGGATATTCACCGCGATCGCCGCCGCGGACGGGGTCAAGGACTTGACCAAGGTGAACGACGAACAGCGCGAATCGCTGGCGCGGGAGACGGCGGCGATCTTTACCCGGCTGGTCACCAAGGACTGCCGGACCGAAGCCGCAGCGGCGATCAAGAATGACGGGCCGAGCGCGATGCAGGCGAGTTTCGGCGTGCTCGGGCAGATTGCGATGCAGGGATTGATGGGGGACGAGTCGGTCGTGAAAAGTATGGACCGGGTCGACAAATATTTCGACGAGAAGGCGCTGACCGACTTCGGGCGCGAGTTGAAAGCGACGACTCAACCCAAAATCTAGCACTCAGCCGATCGGCGGGAGCTTCGTCGCTTCGTACGCCGTGATCTTCTCGCTCGCGCATGAATGTTCCCGGAACGCGGCCAGCAGGTCGGCGATGCCCGGCGTGACGAAATGCGCCTGAAGCGCCGCCATGTCGCGCCATTCCTCGAAGAAAACGAGTTTCATCGGATCCTCGCTGTCGATCCGCACCGCGTGGCTGATACAGCCGTCCTCGGTGCGCGATCGGTGGACGTGCGCGAGGCTCGCCTCGAGCAGCGCTTCGAAACTGCCCGGTTTCGCCGTGACGCTGCCCGTGACGATGATCATGCCTTTTCCCCTCGCCAGTTCTCCAGCGTGTCACCTAGCGCCGCTTCGAGCGGACCAAGCCATGGCGCATAGCGCCGCCACTGGTCCAGCCCATCCATGTTGAGCGGGCGGCGGACTTGCTCCGCACTGGGGGTCCGCACCGCGCGCGCGGTCTCGTGGAAGCGCAGACACGCCGGATCGAACGGCAGTCCGAGATAGCCGAGCAACCGCCGCACCTCCCCTTCCGCATCCGCGACCAGATCATCATAGACCAGCCGGTGCACCGCGCCGGGGAAGCGTTCGTCCCACAGTGCCATCAGCTTCACGTAATCGGCATAATAACGCCCGATCTCGGCAAGGTCGTAGGCGAAGGCATGGCCGGTCGCGAAATGCTGCCGGAACAGCGACACGCCGCAGCCGAGCGGATGACGCCGGACATCGACAATCTTCGCATTGGGGAGGATGAGACAGATCAGTCCAGCGAACAGGAAATTGGCGGGCAGCTTGTCGACAAAGAACGGACGATCAGTCTTGCGCTGAATCCGCGTGGTCGCAAGGTAGCGCGCGCCGATCTGGCGCAAGTCGGCGGCGGTCAGGCTCGCCAACCCGCCGGGATAGTTGGGGATCATGCCCGCTAGCCGGGGCAAATCGGGCAGCTCCATCGTTGCTTCGATCGCGGGATGGCTCGCGAGAATCTGCTCGACCAGCGTCGATCCCGAGCGCGGCAAACCGACAATGAAGATCGGGTCGGCGGCCGGATCGCCGACGCCGATATGGCGCGCGATCAGGTCGGAGGTGAAGGTCGCAGCCGACCGCGCGGTCAAGCTTGGCAGCATCGCGGGATCGTGCGGCACGGCGGAGCGGCGCAAGTGGTTGCCCTCGGCATAAGCGGCGAACGCGGCAGCATCGTCGCCCAGATCCTCGCGCGCTTTGCCGAGGGCAAAGCCGAGATGGAGGCGGTCGTCGGTCGACACTTTTGCGCTCGCCAGCAACCCGTCGATCGCCGCGAGGTCCTCGGCGGTGAACCGGAACGTCTTGAGGTTGGCGAGGCCCCACCAGCTCTCCCCCAGCCCCGGCTCGGCGGCGATGCTTTGCCGATACGCGTCAATCGCTTCGTCGATCCGCCCGAGTGCCTTGAACACATGCCCCATCGTCATCCACACCCGGGCGCGGCCCGGCTCCTCCGCCAGCAACTCGTGGTAAAGCGCGATCGCGGCCTCATGCTCGCCGGTGCGATCGAGGATCGACGCCTTTAGGTTGCGCGCGCCCAGATGATTGGGATCGGCGGCGATCAGCCGGTCGAACTCGGGCAACGCCTCAGCATAACGATGCAACCGGTAAAGCAATCGCGCCAAATCCTGCCGTGCCAGCGTGAAGTCAGGGGCCATCGCCAGCGCGCGCCGGAGGAGTTGCTCGGCTGGCGCGTCATGCCCGCTCCGCGCCGCGATCGCCGCGAGCAGGCGCAGCGCCGCGACATCCTCCGGCGCCTGCTGCAATCGCTCGCGGACCAACCGTTCCGCCCCCGGCAAGTCGTTTGCCTCGAACGCGGCGGCGGCCCGGGCGAGCGTCGCCGCGCCGGACTCGCTCAACCCACGCCCTCCAGCGCCTTTTGCCGGCGGCGCTGGACCGAGCTGCCGATCCCCATCGCCTCGCGATATTTGGCGACGGTGCGCCGCGCGATGCCGAAGCCCTTGGCGTTGAGCATGTCGACCAGCGTGTCGTCGGACAGGATCGCCTTGGGGTCCTCGGCCATGATCAACGCGCGGATCGCCGACTTGACTGCTTCCGCCGACACCGCGTCGCCGCCATCGACCGACTGGATCGCCGAGGTGAAGAAATATTTGAGTTCGAACAGCCCGCGGGCGCAGCTCAGATACTTGTTCGACGTCACCCGGCTCACGGTCGATTCGTGCATCTCGATCGCATCGGCGACCTGCTTCAGCGTCATGGGTTTGAGATGCGCGACACCGTGGAGGAAGAACGCCTCCTGCTGCTTCACGATCTCGCTCGCGACCTTAATGATCGTGCGCTGGCGCTGATCGAGCGCCTTGACCAGCCAGTTGGCGCTGGCGAGCATGTCCGACAGCCACGCCTTCGACGCCTTGTCCTGCGGCCCCGCCGACAATTCGACATAGTAGGAACGATTGACCAACAGGCGTGGCAGGGTCGCGGCATTGATCTCGATCGCCCAGCCCGATTTGCGTTGTGCGACGAACAGGTCCGGCGTCACCGCATGCATCGCCTCACCGCCAAACTTGCAGCCGGGCTTGGGATCGTAGTTGCGGAGCTCGCGGATCATGTCCGCCAGATCTTCGTCATCGACATCGCACAACCGCCTAAGCCGCGCGAGGTCGCCGCGTGCGACGAGGTCGAGATTGTCGATCAAGCGCGCCATGCACGGATCGTAGCGGTCGGCCTCCTTCGCCTGCAGCGCCAGGCATTCGGCGAGGTCACGCGCGCCGACGCCGGTCGGGTCGAAGGTCTGGATGACGCCCAGCACCTCCTCCACCTCGACCAAAGGCGCGCCGAGCCGGTTGGCCACGTCGAGCAGTGGCGTGGCCAAATACCCCGCCTCGTCGATCAGATCGATCAGGTGCTGCGCTACAAACAGACTACGCCCGCTCAGCACCTCTCCCGCCTGTTGAAGCAAATGATCCGCGAGGCTGAGCGACGTGTCGGCGAACGCATCAAGGTCGGGACCATCCTCGGGCATCCCGCCCGACCCCCCGTTCATTCCCAGCGACCCATCCATCCCAACCTGATCGGACGGCGAATCGTGGTGGAAGCTTTCCGTCGCGAAATCGACGTCGAGCGCAGCCTCACCGCCGCCCTCCCCCATCACTAGCGAATCGGCGCTGGCCGGTTCGTCGCCCGCCGCGACAGGCGCCTCGCGTTCGATTACTGGGCCGTCATCGTCGAGCACTGCGCTTTCGAGCAACGGATTGCGCTCGATTTCCTCGGCGATGAAGGTCTCGACCTCCAGGTTCGACAGCGCGAGCAGGCGGATCGCCTGCTGCAACTGCGGCGTCATCACCAGCGATTGCGACTGCCGCAGGTCGAGGCGAGGCGCGAGAGACATGGCTACAGCGTGAAGCTTTCGCCCAGATACAGCCGCCGCACATTCTCGTCGGCGACGAGTTCCTGCGGGGTGCCGGCAAACAGCACACGACCGTCATAGATGATGTAGCCGCGATCGACAATTTCGAGCGTCTCGCGGACATTGTGGTCGGTGATCAGCACGCCGATGCCGCGCGACTTCAGCTGGACGATCAGGTCGCGAATATCGCTGATCGACAGCGGGTCGATCCCGGCGAACGGCTCATCGAGCAGCATGATCGACGGGTTCGCCGCCAGCGCACGAGCGATTTCCGCGCGCCGCCGCTCGCCGCCCGACAGCGCCATGGCCGGCGCGTCGCGCAGCCGGGTCAGCCCGAATTCGTCGAGCAACTGATTGAGGCGCTGCTCGCGCGCCGCCTTGTCAGGCTCGGCGAGTTCGAGCACGGCGAGGATGTTCTTTTCGACCGACAGCCCGCGGAAGATCGACGTTTCCTGCGGAAGATAGCCCAGGCCGAGAATCGCGCGGCGATACATCGGCAGGCCGGTAATGTCGTCGCCGTCGAGCATGATGCGGCCCGAATCGGGCTTCACCAGCCCCATGACCGAATAGAAGCACGTCGTCTTGCCAGCGCCGTTGGGGCCGAGCAGCCCGATCACCTCGCCCTTGCCGACCGACAACGACACGTCGGTCAGGACGGTGCGCTTGTCGTACGACTTGGCGATCGACACGACCGACAGCCCGTCCATCTTCGGCGCTTCGGCGACCGGTTCGATCGCATCCATCGTGGTGATCTCGTCCATACCGGCTCCGTCAGTGCCCGCTTGTTGGTTACCGAATGGTTACGGCCAAGCCAATTGGCAAGCTTCATGCATGCCAATGCCCCCTGTGCTCATGGATTGGAAGCGCCGACGCGACGGATCGAGCGGAAAAGAGAGCTTATTGGTCGCGTTTGGGGACCGAGAAGCGCCCGGTCACGCGACCACCGGAGGTCGTCGTGCCACCAGGGCCGCTCGACACGCTGCCGCCGCCGTCGATCACAGCCTTGCCGGTGTCGAGGTTGATGGTCAGCCGGCTGCCGTTGACGGTGTTGGCACCCTGCGTGAGCTTGACGCCGCCGAGCATGATGATCGTGCGTCGCGTCACGTCATAGACCCCGTAGGATCCGCTCGCGCGCTGATCGGGACGCACGACCGTCACGCCGCCCGACGCGTCGATCCGCGATGCCTGGGGCGATCCGCTGGTGACCTTGCCCGTGTAGGCGACCGTCACCCGCGCCGCCGTCAACACCATTTCGGCCTGGGTGATGCGGACGTTGCCGGAGAGTATCGCGCGGTTCGCCTTGTCCTGCAATTCGATATGGTCGGCGGCGAAATCGATCGGGGCAGACGAATCGTGGCGAGAGTCCGCCAGAGCCACGCCCCCGGCGGTGACTGCCACGGCGGCGAGCGCGAATAAGGGAATAGCAAAACGCATGGTGGCCTATTTCGCCTGTCGCGGCGCGATCCGCAAGCGCGCACGTCCGTCGAGCCGCACAACGCGCCCGTCGAGGTCCGCGCTCATCGTGTCGGCGGTGAAGGTGCCCTGCGGCACGGTACCCGACACGCCGCCCTTGCCCTCCATCGTCTTGGTCTTGAGATCGACGGTAGCGCCGTTGCTTTGCAGCGTATAGTTGTTCGGACCCGCGAAAGTGATCGGGCCGGCCAAATCCATCTGCTGCGTGGTCGGATTGAAATTCCCGGTCGGCGCGACGAGTTTCGCAAGGCCGTCGGGCATCTGCAGCTCCGCCATCAGTTTCTGCATGTTAATCATCGGCTCGGCGGCGCTTTTCTGAACCGCATTCTCCGCGGTCAGCACGAACGGCTGACCCTTGTTGTCCTGCCCCCGATAGGTCGCCGACTGAACCTTCAGCCGTTCCTTTGAAACTTCGACCTTGTTCCGGTCGAGCACGAAGCTGACGTCGCCGCCCGACGTCAACGGCAGGAACACCATCAGCGCAGCGACCACGCCGACCGCCGAAGGCAGCACGATGCGCAGCACCGCGACGAGGTGATCGTGTCCGCTTCCCGGCGCCGCCCAATGCTGGCGCTCGGACCGCATTTTGGCCGCGATGTCAGACATCAGACATGCGCGAAAATGTCGATTTCCGGCCAGCCGGCGAGGTCGAGTTCGGCGCGCCAGGGCAGGAAGTCGAAGCACGACTTGGCGAGGTCGGTGCGGCCTTCGCGCGCCAGCCGGCGGTCGAGTTCCTCGCGAAGGCGATGGAGATAGCGCACGTCAGACGCGGCATATTCCTTCTGCGCTTCGGACAGTTCGGGGCCGCCCCAGTCGGACGATTGCTGCTGCTTCGAAATCTCGTACCCGAGCAGTTCGCGGACCAGCTCCTTCAGGCCATGCCGGTCGGTATAGGTGCGGACCAACCGCGACGCGGTCTTGGTGCAATAGACCGGCCCCGCGGTCACGCCGAGATAATGCTTGATCGCCGCCAGATCGAATCGCGCGAAATGATAGAGCTTTTCCCGCGCCGGGTCGGCGAGCAACGCCTTCAAATTGGGGGCGGCATAATCGCTGCCGGGCGCGAATCGCACTAGATGCTCGTCCGCACCGCCGTCAGAAAGCTGGACCAGACACAGCCGGTCGCGCGGCGTGATCAGCCCCATCGTCTCGGTATCGACCGCGATCGCAGCGCCGGGCGCGAACAGGCAGGCGGGAATGTCTTCTTCGTGGAGATGAACCGTCATCGCCTTCGCCTAGTCCGATCCGGCTGAACGCTCAATGGCCGGCGGTGTTGCCTATGCGCTTCTCCCGCGCGCGGCGACTCCAGATGTTGAGCATTTCGACTCCCGCCGAAAACGCCATTGCGGTGTAGACATAGCCCTTGGGCACATGGACGCCGAACCCGTCGGCGATCAACACGAGCCCAATCATCAGCAGGAAGCCAAGCGCAAGCATCACTACCGTCGGATTCTTGGCGATGAAATTCGCCAGCGGATCGGCTGCGAGCATCATCACCCCAACCGCAACGACGACCGCCGCGATCATGATCGGCAGTTCGTCGGTCATGCCGACCGCGGTCAGGATCGAATCGATCGAAAACACCAAGTCGAGCGCGAGAATCTGCACAATAGCCGCGGTAAAGCCGAGCGTCTTCTGGTTGTTGGTCTTGTCGAGCGGCGAATCGGACTCGGCGGGATCGACGCTGTGATGGATTTCCTTCGTCGCCTTGTAGAGCAGGAACGCGCCGCCAGCGATCAGGATCAAGTCGCGAATCGAGAATGCGGTCTCGTAGATCGTGTGACCCTGCGCGTCGGTCGCCTGAAGGCCAAGGTCGAACACGGGCTTGACCAACCCGACGATGATGAAGATCGAAAACAGCAATGCGATCCGCATCACCAGCGCCAGCGTGATGCCGATTCGCCGGGTGCGCGATCGCTCTGCCTCGGGCAATTTGTTCGACAGAATCGAGATGAAGACGAGGTTGTCGATACCGAGCACGACCTCCATCACGATCAGGGTGACGAGCGCCGCCCAGGCGGCCGGACTGGCGAGCAATTCCATGATGGGCATGGTCGCGGTGTGCCGTCCGCGACACGCTCGCGCAAGTATCGCGATGAGAAGGGCAGGATTACAGACGATTTTGTTCGCGAGCGGCCTTATTTTGGTCTAAGACTCGAAAAGAGGCGCTGTTGTTTGCGCCCGAGGGACTGCGCCCGTCGTCCGGCGTTTAGATCCTTGAATGGAATATTGGGCGGACCGGAAAGACGAACAGGGCATGAGTTTCGATAAAGGTGGCCGCGGTAACCGTGGTGGACGCGGCCGCGACAAGCGCGATGGTTTCGGCGGTGACGATTTTGGCGGCGGCGGTGACTTCGGCGGCGGTGGCTTCGGCGGCGGTGACCGCTTCGGCGGTGGCGGCGGTTACGGCGGCGGCGGTGGCTATCGCGGCGGTGGGGGCGGCGGCTTCGGCGGTGGCGGCGGTGGATTCCGTGGCGGCGGCGGCGGTGGTGGCGGCTTCCGTGGCGGTGGCGGTGGCGGCATGCCCCCGCAAGTCGTCGGCGAAGGCACCGGCGTTGTGAAATTCTTCAACGGCCAAAAGGGCTTCGGCTTCGTCGTGCGCGACGACGGCGGTGAGGACGTGTTCGTTCACATCAGCGCGGTCGAACAGGCTGGCTTGACCGGCCTGGCCGAGGGCCAGCCGCTCGGCTTCACGCTCGTCGATCGTGGCGGCCGCATCTCGGCGACCGATCTCAAGATCGATGGCGAGCCGATGCCGGTGACCGACCGTGGTCCGCCGCGCGACCGCGATGCCGGTCCGCGTGCCGGTGGTGGTGGTGGCGGCGGTGGCCGCGAGCTGACCGGTGAGAAGGCGACCGGCACGGTCAAGTTCTTCAATGCGATGAAGGGCTTCGGCTTCATCCAGCGCGACGACGGCCAGCCTGACGCGTTCGTCCACATCTCTGCGGTGGAACGCGCCGGCATGACCAACCTCAACGAGGGCGACCGGCTCGAATTCGAGCTCGAGGTCGACAATCGCCGCGGGAAATACGCGGCGGTGAACCTCACCGCGATCTGATCGCTGTTCCTGCAGGGATGAAAGGCCCGGCGTGCGAGACCATCGCGCGCCGGGCCTTTTCCTGCCTGGCCCCAGCTGCGATCAGGTAATCATTCGCCGGAGCGTTTCGAGCCGGTCGGCCTCCGCCGCCGGCTTGTCGGTGCGGATGCGATGGATACGGGGAAACCGCATCGCAACGCCCGATTTGTGGCGTTTCGATTCGTGGATCGAATCGAAGGCTATCTCCAGTACCAGACTCTTTTCGACCTCGCGGACGGGGCCAAAACGGTTGAGCGTATGGTTGCGCACGAAGCTGTCGAGCATCTTCAACTCGTCGTCGGTAATGCCCGAATAGGCCTTGCCCACCGGCAACAGTTCCCCGTCTTCGGTCCAGCAGCCGAACGTATAATCGCTGTAATAGGACGACCTGCGCCCGTTGCCGCGCTGCGCATACATCATCACGCAATCGGCCGTCAGCGGATCGCGCTTCCATTTGTACCAGAGACCGGTGCGGCGCCCGGCGACATAGTCCGAATCGCGCCGCTTGAGCATGACGCCCTCGATCGCTGCGTCGCGCGCGCCGGCCCGTACTTCCTTGAGCGCGGCGAAATCCTCGACATCGATCAGTGCGCTGACGTCGAAGCGGTCGCGATCGAGTTGCCCCGCGAAAGATTCAAGCCGCTTTCGCCGCTCGCTCCACGGCAACGGGCGTAGGTCCTCAGATCCATCGAACAGGATGTCATAGAGCCGCACAAACGCCGGATAGTCGCTTAGCATCTTGCCCGACACCAGCTTGCGCCCCAACCGCTGCTGCAGCGCGTTGAAGCTCGCCGCTTCCCCGCCCTGGAACTCCCCCTTCACCATCAGCTCGCCATCGAGCACCCCAGGCGTCGCGAATGCGCCCGCCACGTCCGGAAAACTGCCGGTTATGTCGTCCCCCGCCCGGCTGTAGAGCCGAGTCTCGCCACCGACATGAACCAGTTGCACGCGGATGCCGTCCCATTTCCACTCGGCGGCATAATACTTGAGGTCGACACGCAATTCCTCGAGCGGATGCGCCAGCATGAACGGGCGGAATACCGGCACATCGGCGGCCGTCGGCTGCGCGCCCCGCCCCTCAACCCAGTCGAACAGCTCGGCATAGGGCGGACGGATCGCGTGCCACACTTCCTCGACCGCATCGACGTCGACTCCAAACGCATTGGCCAGCGCGGTCTTCGCCAGCCGCGCCGACACGCCGATCCGCAAAGCGCCGGTCGCCATTTTGAGCAGCGCGAACCGTTCCTCGGCATCCATCCGGTCGAGCATGGCAGCGAGCGCGGCGGGCGCGTCCGAGCGCGACAGGCTGTTGAGCGTGTCGACGACCGCCGAAACTGACAGCGGCTCGCCCGCTCCGTCGTTCGCACCGGGCCACAGCAGCGCGATCGTCTCCGCCGTGTCGCCGACGTAGTCGCGGCTCAACCGGAACAGCACCGGGTCGACTCGCGCCTCGATCAGCCCACGGATCACCGCAGGCTTGACCGCCGGCAAGTCGAGATCGCCAGTCAGCGCAGCCATCGCCCAGCCGCGGTCGGGATCAGGGGTCGCACGCAGATAATCGCCGATCAGCTTCAGCTTGGCGTTGCGCGACCGCGTGTAGATCAACGAATCGATAAGCTGCGCGAAGGCGTGCATGACAGGTCAACCTAGCGCGAAACTAGGAGTTCCGCCGCCCGTTTCGCCGCGCTAACGTTCGGGCATGCGGAAGTGGTTTATCGCCCTGTTGGTCCTGGCGTTGGCGGGCGCTGGACTCGTCATCTATGCGCACCGCGAAGCGCTCCGCGATCCGATCGTCCGCACCGCCACGATCAAGCTGCCAGACTGGCCCTCAGGCGCGAAACCGATCCGCGCCGTCCTGATCAGCGACATCCATCTCGACAACCAGGCGATGGATGAAGCGAGGCTCGCCCGCATCGTCGCGCAGATCGACGCGCTCAAGCCCGACATCGTGCTGCTGGCGGGCGACTATATCTACGGTCACGACCCTGCGGGGGCGAAAAGGTACGGATCGGGACTCGCGGCGCTGGCAAAGCTGCAGCCGCCGTTCGGCGTCGTCGCGGTCCTCGGCAATCACGACCAGTGGACTGGTGTCGGTGTCGTTCGCGATCAACTTACCCGGGCTGGCGTCACCGTCCTAGAAAACGATGCTATAACGCGCGGACCCCTAGCGATCGGCGGGGTGGGCGATCGCTATTCACGTCATGACAATTTACCGGCGACGCTAGCGAAGCTCCAGAAGCTGGCCGGCGCCCGCATGCTGTTGACCCACTCGCCAGATATTGCGCCGGAGATGCCGGCCGATACGAGCCTGCTACTCGCCGGTCATACGCATTGCGGGCAAGTCGTGCTGCCGCTTTGGGGACCAGTATCGGACGTCAGCAAATTCGGCGACCGCTACCGTTGCGGCGTCAGGATCGAAGGCGCGCGGACCGTCGTGGTCACCGCGGGACTCGGCACCAGCGGCCCGATGGCGCTGCGACTCAACGCGCCACCCGACCTCTGGCTGCTGACGCTGGGTCCTTAGGCCTTCCGGCCGGCCTCGAACAGGAACCAGGCGCGGCGTTCGGCCTCGTCGGTCCAATTGTCGATCATCGCGCTGGTTGCGTTGTCCTTGGCGTCGTCGGCAATGTCCTTTGCCTCGCGAAGCGACTCGACCAGCGCCAGATTGTCGTCGCGCAACTCCTTCAGCATCGCTTCCGGCGCAACGAAATCCTTGTCATTGTCCTTGATCGTCTGGTGCCGAGCAATGTCGCCGATCGACCGCAGAGTGGTGTTGCCCGTCTTGCGCACACGCTCGGCGATGTCGTCGGTCGAAGCGAAGATCTGCGCCGCCTGTTCGTCGAGCAACAGGTGATAATCGCGGAAATGCGGGCCGCTAACGTGCCAGTGAAAGTTCTTGGTCTTGAGATACAGCGCAAAACTGTCGGCGAGAATGGTATTGAGCGCATCCTGAACGCTCTTCGCCGCGTTGGTGGCCAAGTCGGTAGGGGTCTTGAGGTCGGCGGTGGTCATAACGGCTCCTGGATGGGGTTCGTTTCGTAAACGAATCCATATCCGATTGGGTCCATCGCCGCGCGCGTTAAATTCGGTAAGTGTGATCGTCCGGCTAGATCAGCCGCAGCGCCGACAGCGCCAGCCATGCTCCCGCGACCGCCAGCACACTGCCGATGGTCCAGTCGATCGCCCGGCGTGGCCGGGTTGCCCACAACGATTCGCCCGCGACCGCAGCGGTGGCTAACACAACGAAACTGCCGATCAGCCCGCCGATCCCGGCCAGGGCTGCAGTGCCGCCGACCGCCACGGCCAGCGTCACGAACTCGCTGCGCCCCGTCCAGCCGCCGAGGATCAGTCGCGTAGCCACGCCGGTCGCAGTGAAGCGCCCGGCATCGATCGGCTTTGCCTTGCCCGGCCAGAAAGCGCTACTTGCCGCCGCCAGCAATGCGAAGGCGAGGAACAGGCGCTGCGCGTTGGGCGCGAGATGCGGGCCGATGAAATACCCTCCCGCCGCCGCCGCCGCTTGCGTGACGATGAGGGCGATCAGGATGCCGGACAGGACGCTGCCTGGCCGCCCCGATCGTTCGGCGGCGGTTGCGACCATATCCGTCGATGGGTCGCTCGCGCGGATCAGCAGCGCCGCGACCAGCGCCGCCATCAGCGAATCCATTGGCTCAGTGTGCCAGCCGCACCGCGCCGGCGGCGAGATAGATGCTGGAGCAATCAATGTCGCTGCGGTCGCAGCCCACCGCTTCGCCGAGCATCGCGATCCAGCCGCGAATGACGACGCCGCGCTCGCCGCGCGCCAGCGCCGCCTCGATCGCGCGCGCCACCGCCACTACGGGCAACCGCCCCTCGATCTGCGCCATCGCGCGGATCGCATCGACTGCACCCGCCAGATCGGCCGGGCGGGCATGCCCCGCCATCACGTTGAGCTTTGCGCACGCCGCGGCGAGATCGTGTTCCTGAACCCCCATTGCCCGAACTCCTGTTGGGACGAATGGAAGGGTGCGCTACAATTGGTAAACGGGTGCTTAATTCGATCGGCTAACGCCGATGATATGGGGAGCGGGCCGGCACCGTGGCATCAACATCGCTCAAGCTTGACAAACACACCGGCGTTCGGCATTGGCCCGCCCCTGACAAGCGGCGGCTCGTTTCCGCCGCTTTTGCATTTCAACTTACAGGATTTGGGTCATGGCAAAGCCGGCCACCGTCAAGATTAAGCTCGTCAGCTCGGCCGATACCGGGTTCTTCTACGTAACGAAGAAGAATCCGCGTAACCAGACCGAGAAGCTGTCGTTCCGCAAGTACGACCCGGTCGCGCGCAAGCACGTCGAGTTCAAGGAAGCGAAGATCAAGTGATGTAGCAGGCAGCCGTCAGGCTGCCGCCACGTCATCCGGCGAAGGCCGGGCCCAGAGCCGCGAGGGATTTCTTCGCGGCTTTTTGCACGCCTGGTGCAAAACGGACCCGAAGAATGCCGATCGGCTACAGCAAGCCGCTCACCTCTTCGACAAACCGCGCGACCGAAATCGGCTTGGAAACGTAGGCATCTGCGCCAGCCGCGCGAATCCGGTCCTCGTCCTCGCGGCCCGCATAGGCCGTCACCGCCATGATCGGCGTGACGCCGAGCGCCGCGTCGGCCTTGATCTGCTCGATCAGTTCCAGCCCGCTGACGTGTGGCAACTGGATGTCCATCACGATCAGGTTGGGCGCGAATCCCCGCGCCTTTTCAATGGCCTCGCGCCCGTCACGCACCGGTTCGACGGCGAAGTCGTGCGCGCGCAACAGGTCGCAGAATAGTTTCAGGTTCAGCTCGTTGTCCTCGACAACCAGCACGCGCTTTGCCACGGGGAGTTCGTTCTCCATGATGCAACGATAGCGATGACCGCCCGAGACACCAGCCACGATCCAGCGATGATCGCGCTAAACGCGCTGGTCTGGACACTGGCGGAGCCGGCCCGAGCGAATCGGTTACTCGACACGACCGGGCTGAGTCCCGCCGAATTAAGGGCATCGGCCAGCGATCCCGCGACCCTGGCCGCCTTGCTCGGCTTCCTGGAGGCGCACGAGCCAGACCTGATCGCCTGCGCCGACGGGATCGGCGTCAGGCCGGAGGCGCTGGTCGCCGCGCACCGGGCGCTCGCGGCATGACGCGCCCTCTGCTCATCTGCGATTGCGACGAAGTGCTGCTCCATATGGTGCGGCATTTCGGGACATGGCTACGCGAGCGCCACGATATGCATTTTGCGTACGAAACTGGCAGCTTCGTCGCGATCACCGCGGCGGACGGCACGCCCGTCGAACCAGCCCGCGCGTTCGAGATGCTTGACGAGTTCTTCCCGGCGGAGATGGAGCGCCAGACCCTGGTCCCCGCCGCCGCCGAAGCGCTCGCGGCGATCGGCCAGCACGCCGACATCGTCATCCTGACCAACCTCGGCGATCATTGCCGCGACCATCGCATCACGCAGCTCGCGGCGTACGGCATCAACCACCGAGTCGAGACCAATCGCGGCGGCAAGGGTGATCCGGTCGCACGACTCGTCGCCGAATATGGCAATCCGGTCACGGTGTTCGTTGATGATCTCGCCGTGCACCACGAATCTGTTGCCAAGCATGCGCCGAGCGTGCACCGGCTCCACCTCGTTGCCGAACCCGCGATGGCGGATAACGTGCCGCCCGCACCGTTCGCGCACGCCAGGATCGACGACTGGGGGGAAGCTCGCGACTGGATAGCCCAGCGTTTCGCGGACGACCTGCCGGCCAATACAGGGGAAACGACTGCATGACCGACCGTATCGACCGCAAGCTGGAGGAAATGGGCCTGTCGCTGCCGACCGCCGCTGCGCCGGTCGCGTCCTATGTCCCGACGGTGGACGCCGGTGGCCTACTGCACATTTCCGGCCAGTTGCCGTTCAAGGAGGGCAAGGTCGTGACCGGCAAATTGGGCGACACGGTCGACAAGGTCGCGGGTCAGGAAGCCGCCGAGCTGTGCGGGCTGATGCTGGTCGCGCAGATCAAGGCGGCGCTGGGCGGCGACCTGAGCCGCGTCGAGCGGATCGTGAAGCTCGGCGTGTTCGTCAATTCGGCGCCCGACTTCACCGATCAGCCCGAAGTCGCCAACGGCGCGTCGAACCTGATGGAAGCGCTGTTCGGCGACGCCGGCAAGCACGCCCGCAGCGCGGTCGGTGTCGCGGCGCTGCCGCGCGGCGCGGCGGTCGAGGTGGATGCGGTGGTGAAGCTCACCGCCTGACCCTATCTAGGGTTCAGTGACTTCCCAGCCGATCACCGCCCGCATAACCGACGGCGTCTCCGCTATCCCTGCGGCAGATTGGGACGCCTGCGCCGGTGACGGCAATCCGTTCGTCGGGCATGCCTTCCTGTCGATCCTCGAGGAATCGGGCAGCGTCGGGCGCGGGACCGGCTGGCAACCGCTCCCGGTGATCGTCGACGGCACGGACCGATCGCCCGGCGCGGTCGCGCCTGCTTACGCCAAGAGCCACAGCCAGGGCGAATATGTGTTCGACCACGCTTGGGCCGATGCGTGGGAGGGCGCGGGTGGCAGTTATTATCCCAAGCTGCAGGTCGCAGCGCCCTTCACCCCGGTGGCGGGGCCACGGTTGCTGCTGCGCGACGCCAGTCTCGCCCCGGCGCTGATCGGCGCGCTGGAGGCGGTGACCGACCAGAACAACCTGTCGTCCGCGCACGCCACGTTCGTCGGCCCCGATCAGGTGCCATTGTTCGAAGCGGCGGGTTGGCTGATCCGCACCGGCACTCAGTTCCATTGGCACAATGACGGCTATGCGAGCTTCGACGATTTCCTTGGGGCCCTGTCCTCGCGCAAGCGCAAGGCGATCCGGCACGAACGGGCAAAAGCGGCCGAGGGGCTGACGATCCGCCACCTGACAGGCGCCGATCTTACCGAGGCGCATTGGGACGCGTTCTGGAAATTCTATCAGGATACGGGGAGCCGCAAATGGGGCCACCCCTATCTGACGAGGCCGTTCTTCTCGCTGCTGGGCGAACGGATGGCGAACCGGACGCTCGTCATCCTCGCCGAACGCGATGGCCGGCCGATCGCGGGGGCGCTCAACCTGATCGGCGCCGACACGCTCTACGGCCGCTATTGGGGCTGCACCGAGGACGTGCCCTTCCTCCATTTCGAGCTTTGCTATTATCAGGCGATCGATGCCGCGATCGCGCGGGGCCTCGCGACGGTCGAGGCCGGGGCGCAGGGCGAGCATAAGCTCGCGCGCGGCTATGTGCCGGTCACCACCTGGTCCGCACACTACATCCCCGACCGTAATTTCCGCCGCGCCGTCTCAGATTTCCTGGAGCGCGAACGGCAAGGGGTCGAGTGCGACCAGCACCATCTGGCTGCGCTTACGCCGTTCAAGCGAGATCAGTAGAGCGGATTCTTGCCTCTTGGGGGCAGAGGAAAATCGCCGTTCTTGCTGACCGGCGCGACCTCGACATGTTCGACCTTGAACAGCACGCTGGTGCCGTCGCGCCAAATCGGCGTCAGGTCCTGCGTGTATTTCGCGTCATAGGGGGGCGGGCTGATCAGCCAGACATAGTCGAACGCCGCGCGCGGGAAGCGCGCCAGACTGCGGTCGATCGGCCGCCAATATTCGCGCGGACATTGCGTCAGCGTCGTGATCTGCGACGGGTCGTGCGCGAAAGGGCGCGCGGGCACGTATTTGGTCGTCAGCAACTGCGCCCCAGCCATCGACCATTGATCGTTGGTGTACGCCATGCGCCGTTCGAGCGCGAGCGCGGGCAGATGTTCGAGGCGCGTCATCTTCCAGTCGGCCACGCAATTCTGTCCGACGAAGCTGATCAGTCGCGCCCCGACCGGCACGTGCTCCAACGCCTTCAGTTCGCGACTATAGCTATGGTCGAACAGAACATAACTAACCGTCGTCGCGGCGGTGCGTGCGACCACGAACGCCAGCCCAAGCACCGCGAACCGAGTCATCGTTCGCCGCCGCCGAGCCACGACGATCGATTGCAGCTGCGTGTCGTTCAGTCCCGGATTTTCCAGCGCGAGCAGTCGCGTATCGCCGGGCAGCGGGCGCGGGCGGATCGCGATCACCGCAATCGCGATCATGAACGGCGCTAGCCGCATGTCGGCATAGGCCGATCCGAACACGATCCGTGGCAACACTACGAACACGGCGATCAGGAACAACGCCGACAGGCCGAGATTGCGCGAAAACTCGATATTCCGGTCGCGGAACGACTTGTAGAGGATCAACCCGATCAGCGCATTCGACGCGATGTCGAACCCCAGCCAGCGATCGCGCAGCATCATCGTGAGCCAGGCGAGCTTGGCGCGCCAGTTGAAGAAGTCGGCAGTTTGCCCGCTGACATGTTCCCCGCTGCGCCAAGCGATCATCAGCAGGATCGGCAGCGCCAGCGGCAGGCATTGCAGGCCGCCGCGGAACCACGCCATCGCCCAGCGCTTAACACCCGCGGCGGTAGGCGGGCCGAAGCGGTGCAGCGGCCGCTCTGGTCCCCGGGCGCGGTCGTGCTCGCGGACCATTTCGGCGGAGAAGGCAAGCACGCCGAGCACGCCCCAGCCGAACGTGTGGCACACCCACAAGGCACAGGAAATGGGCACGAAAATCCAGGCGCGCAGCTTGATCTTGCCCAGTCGCCCGAGCCGCAGCCACAAGGCGAACAGCGGCAGCGCCAGCGCCATCGACAGCATGAAATTGACGAACCCGAACTGCAGCGGGAAGCAGTAAGCAAGCGGCAACGCGAACAGGGCGGTCGGCGGAATACGCCCGTGCACCTCGCGCGAGATCCAGAGCAATCCGATCACGATCAGCGGCGGGATCGACAGAACAATCAGCTTGACGGTCAGTTCGAGCCCTAGGAAGGGCGCGAAAATCTGGACGAGGATGTCGATCCCTAGATTGCCGATCAGCTGCCATTTGAAATTGTACCAGTCGGTCAGCCACGGATATGTGTGCAGGTCGAGCTGGACCCGATAGCGCCCCATATGCCCGGGCAGGTCGACCAGTGGCGGAATGTCGGGCCACAGCAGCGGCACCATCGACAGCAACGCCATTGTGACGACGAAGGTCCGGGTTTGCCACCATCGCAGCGGTTCTGAAGTGATCGCGCTCGTCATCGAGCCGCGATCCTTACCGGCGGGGCGGTGTTCCCGGCAAGACTCGCCATGCGAGAACCGGCGATCCCTTGATCGGAACGGGCTGAAGCCAATCGAATCGTTCACCCCGTTCGAGCCGCGCCCAGAAGCCGTTCGGGGCAGCCTTGGCGTAGAGCTCGGTCTCGCCCAGCCCGGGACAGCCGACGACATAGGCCGATCCCGTCGCCGCGATCGCGCGCCGCGCGTCGTCTGGCCTGCCCATGAACGCCGCCATCACCAAATGCATGCGGTTGTTGTTGCGATGATAGCCGCCCGCCACGGCTTCGTGACGCGTCCGCATCAACAGTTCTGGTCCGACGTCGATCGGTGCGAACAGCCGCGATGGCGGCAGTTGACCCAGCGCCCCCACGTCGGAATCGACCGTGCAGACCGGCCGCGCCATTGCGGCAGCGCTAACGGTCGCACGATGTTCCGGCAATAGCACCAGCGCCGCGATGTAGAAGGTGGACGGCGCCGCCAGCACGAACGCGCCGAGCATCGCGAGAATCCGGGGCAGGACCGGCTCGATCTTCCGCGCACGCTCCAGCGCCATCGCGACCAATCCCGCCGCGCCGGGAATGGCGAGCGCATTGGCGGACCCGCCGCCGCGCATCACCAGCAACGCGAGCACGAACGCGCAACCCTGCAACGCGATCATCATGCGCCACGCGCTGCGCCGATCGGCCTCGGCGCGGCGGAGCGACAGGATCGCCCCGATCATGCCGACGACCGGCAGCGCGAGCGTCGTGAGCGCGAAACTCGGCGATTGCCGCCACACCGGCAGACCCTCGGAAATATTGTCGAACCACCAATGGCGGACGAACGGATCGAGCATGCCGAACGGCCCTCGCACGACGCAATCCGGCGCGAGCCAGAGCAGGACTACGCCGCTCGCGACGCCCGGAACGGCGAGCATAGTCAGCCGCCAACGGTAAGTGCGCATGGGCAGCGCGGTGATCGCGGCGAACGCCAGCGCGGCGACGATGAGGGCGGCGAGCCAGGCCGGCGCGACCGCGTCACAGGCCGGCCGCCAGAAGGCCGGGCCGCGCGTGGCGAGTTGCAGCAGCACTGCCCAGCCGGCGACCGTGGCGGTCAGCGCGACCGACTGCCCGCGACGCGCGGGATCGAACGCCCAGGCGACCGCCGCAATGGCGATTGCCCCCAACGCGAAGGGCAAACCTTCGAAAGAAATCGTGACGAGCGTTGCGAGCGCCAGCCCGGCGGCGACGCCGCTGTGCCACGACGTTCGCGTCGCCAGCGCGAGCGTGGCGGCGAGCGCCATCACGATCTGCCACCCGTGATGGTCGATCCGTCCCGGTTGCATCTGCGCCAGGATCGGTCCGGTGATCGGCGCGAGCACGACCGCGATGCGCATCGCCGCCGCGCCGTTCAGCCGGAGCGTCAACGCCGACGCCAGCGCCATCGTGCAGAACAGGGTCAAAAGCGGCACCGCGAACAGCGCGACCGTCGTGGCCGGCTCTGCGCCGATCAACGGGGTCAGTCCGCCGATCACCGCCGCGATCGGCAGATCCACCAGCCGCGACCAGTGCATCTGGAAAACGGTGCCCCCGCCGAGGCGATGCTGGCTGACGTCCCACCAGCTTTGCCCGGCGAGCCAGTCGCGCACCTCCAGCAACCGCATCGTGTCGTCGGGGTCGGCGAAATGGCGGAGGAAGATGTCGTGCGCGTTCATCGCGCTCAGCACGATCGCGGCCAGCACGAAGCCGAACAGCACCGTACGCCAATAATCGCGCCGCGCGGCCGCGGGCTTTGCCGCAGCCGCCCCGTTCACGCGAAGACGATCCGCGACCTCAAAAGATAGGTCGCCTGAAAGCTGACGCCGACGGCGACGAGCTTGGCCAGGATCGCGGGCATGCCGATCACCGAGCCGAGACCAACGATCGCGACCGTCAGCAACAGGCCCACGATGGCGGATAGGACGAACAGCCCCTGCTGGCGGACGCGCTCTGCGCCGTTGCGGCGGCCAGCGCCGAACACCAGGTGGCTCGATAGCAGCCAGTGCGCGACGATGCCCGCGCTATAGCCGACCGCAGCGGCCGATGCCGCACTCAGCCCGCTCGCGTGCGAGGCGAGGAAGATCGCCAGATCGACGCCGAGCGAAATCGCGCTCGCGCCAACGTAACGAAGCCACGTCACCCGCCACAGCAGCATCGCGACTCGCATGTCAGGCCGCCGCCTTCAGCCGCTCGGGCACCGCGCGCACGCTGGCGAGCGCCGCCTGTTCGCCTTCGGTACCGGCCTCATGATATTCGGCGTCCTCGTTGACCGCCCAGATGTCGTAGACGCGTGTTCCCGCCTCGATGTTGCGGACGGTCAGCATCGCCGTCATCATCGCATGATCCTGGTTGTTGTAGCGGTGCATGCCGTTGCGGCCGACCATGTGCAGCGACGGATATTTCGCCTCCAGCTCGGCGCGCATCTCCTCGACGTTCGCCTTGTAGGCGTCGTCATAGACCGGATAGGCCTTTTCCTGCCGCACCACCTTGCCGCCGACCACGGTGGCCGGATCGGCGAGACCGAGCGTCGCGAGTTCCTTCGTCGCCAGCGCGATCAGATCATCGTCCGACGCGGCCCAGAGGCCATCGCCTTCGAAGCAGAAATATTCGAGGCCGACGCACGCGAGCTTCTCGTCGGGCACCATTTCGGGCGACCAGCTACGGAAATTCTGCACGCGGCCGACCTGCACGCGCGGATCGTGGATATAGATCCAGTTGTCGGGGAACAAATCGTCCGAGCGGATCATCAGCGCGACCGTCAGGAAGTCGCGATAGGAGAGGTCGAGCGCATTGGGGAGCGTCGCGGGCAGCGGGTGGATACGCCCGGCCAGCTCGCGCATCGGCGCGGAGGAAATGACGTGGCCGGCGTTGATCACCAGCGTCTCGTCGCCGCACTTCGCCGACACGCGCCAGCGGCCGCTCGACTGATCCTGGCTGATCTGGTGAAGCGCGGTGCCCATCAGCACGCGGTTGCCGCCGGCGACGACCTTGTCGCGCGCGGCGTCCCACATCATCCCCGGACCCTGGCGCGGATAGCGGAACGTTTCGAGCAGCGTCTTGACCGCCATGCCGTCGTTCTTGGCCTTGTTGAGACCAAGCGAACGCTTGAGCCCGTCGATCACCGCGCCGCCGAGGCTGAGGCCCTTGATGCGCTGCGCCGCCCAGTCCGCCGACATTTCGTCGCACGGCATGCCCCAGACCTTCTCGGTATAGGTCTTGAAGAAGATCGAATAGAGCTTGTGGCCGAACTGGTTGACCACCCAATCCTCGAACGAACGCGGATTTCTGTTGGGGAATGCCTTGGCCTTGGCGTAGCTCAGCATGCACATCGCCGAGCGCCACAGCCCCAAGTTCATCAGCGCCTCGAACCCGCGTAAGGGGTACGAGTAGAACTTGCCCTCGTAATAGATGCGGCTCATCCGCGGGCGTTCGATGAAATCGTCGGGCAGTATCTCGTTCCAGAGGTCGACGACCTCCTTCGACTTCGAGAAGAAGCGATGCCCGCCAATGTCGAAGCGGAATCCCTCATGCTCGACCGTGCGGCTGATGCCGCCGACATAGACCGGATCCTTTTCGATCACGGTCACCGAATAACCTGCCTTGGTGAGCTGATACGCGGCGGTCAGTCCCGCCGGGCCGGCGCCGATGATCGCGACATCAACGGCCTGGTCGTCGCGCATGCTGAGAGTTCCCCCGACCCACATTGGTCGCGAGCAGCCTTGGCGGCAAAGTGGTTAACGACCCCCTAAAACCCCGAAATTAACGATCTCTGCGACCCAGCAATCGCAGCCGCAGCGCGTTGAGCCTGATGAAGCCCGCCGCGTCGCGCTGGTCGTAGGCGCCCTGGTCGTCCTCGAAGGTCACGACCTTCTCGCTGTACAGCGTGTTGGGCGACTTGCGGCCGGTCACGATCACGCTGCCCTTGTAGAGCTTGAGCCGAACGGTGCCCGACACCTTTTCCTGGCTGTAATCGATCGCGGCCTGGAGCATCTCGCGCTCGGGTGCGAACCAGAAGCCGTTATAGATCAGCTCGGCATAGCGCGGCGCGAGTTCGTCTTTCAGGTGCGCGGCGCCGCGGTCCAGCGTGATCTGTTCGATCCCGCGATGCGCGAGGTGATAGATCGTGCCGCCCGGCGTCTCGTACATGCCGCGCGACTTCATGCCGACGAAGCGATTCTCGACCAGATCGAGCCTGCCGATGCCATGCTTGCGGCCGAGATCGTTGAGCGCCGCCAGCAGAGTCGCGGGGCTCATCGCCTGACCGTTCAGCGCCACGCCGTCGCCGCGTTCGAAATCGATCGTGATCGTCTCGGGCTGGTCGGGCGCATCCTCCGGGTTGACCGTGCGCGAGTACACATAATCCGGCACTTCCTGCCAAGGATCCTCGAGCACTTTCCCTTCGGACGAGGTGTGCAGCAGGTTGGCGTCGGTCGAAAACGGCGCCTCGCCGCGCTTGTCCTTGGCGATCGGGATCTGGTTCTTCTCGGCGAATTCGATCAGGCGTTCGCGGCTGGTCAGATCCCATTCGCGCCACGGCGCGATCACCTTGATGTCGGGATTGAGCGCGTAATAGCCGAGCTCGAACCGCACCTGATCGTTGCCCTTGCCGGTCGCGCCGTGGCTTACGGCGTCGGCGTTGACCAGCTTCGCGATCTCGATCTGGCGCTTGGCGATCAGCGGCCGCGCGATCGACGTGCCGAGCAGGTACAGTCCTTCATACAGCGCGTTGGCGCGCATCATCGGAAAGACGTAGTCGCGGACGAACTCTTCCTTCAGGTCGTCGATGAAGATGTGCTCGGGCCTGACCCCCGCCATCTCGGCCTTCTTGCGCGCGGGTTCGAGTTCCTCACCCTGACCCAGATCGGCGGTGAACGTCACGACCTCGCAATTATAGGTCTGCTGAAGCCATTTCAGGATGACGGAGGTGTCGAGCCCGCCGGAGTAAGCCAGGACGACGCGGTTGATATTTTCGCTCATGACGCGGCGCATTAAGGTGACGGGGGCCGGTTCGCAACCGAGTCGGTCGCGGAGAGCGACGGTGGCCGAAAACAAGACCCGGGCGACCGCGCTGAGCGTCGCCGATTATCTGGCCGGGGTGGACGACGGCCGCCGCGCCGACGCCGAAACCTTGTGCGCCGCGATGGCGCGGGTTTCGAGCGAGCCGGCGACGATGTGGGGGCCGTCGATCGTTGGGTTCGGGGTCAATCACTACAAGTATGAGAGCGGGCGCGAAGGCAGCATCTGCAAGATCGGCTTTTCCCCGCGCAAGGCGGCGCTGACGCTCTACGGCATGGGGATCGAGCGCAACGCCGGGGTCGTCACGCGGCTCGGCAAGCATAGCACTGGCAAGGGGTGCCTTTACATCAAGAAGCTGACGGACGTGGACGCCGGGGTGCTCGACGAACTGATCGCCGCCGCCTGGGCGGGCTAGCCCCGCAGGCGCTTTTCTTCCTCTGCCATGTAATCGCGCGTGATCGGCACGGCGTTGCGGTCGCGCACGAACTGAATCTGGTAGTTGACCAGCATGCCGTTGAGGAAATTGACGTAGAAGGCGGCGAGATACCAGGTCCACATCCGGTAGAAACGCTCGTCATAGAGCGCGATCACCGCCTCGCGATTGGCGACGACGCGGTCGTACCAGTTCTTGAGTGTATAGGCGTAATGCAGCCGCAGCTGCTCGATGTCGGCGGTAAACCAGTTGAGCGGCTCGCTTGCGACAAGAATCTCCGACAGCGCCGGAGTGTAGCCGCCGGGGAAGATATATTTGTCGGTGAACTTGTCGGTGATCCCCGGCCCGTTCGCGCGGCCGACCGTGTGGAGCAGCATCACACCGTCGCGCGGCAGCAACTCGTAGCATTTGCGCAGGAACACACCGTACTGGTCCTGTCCGACATGTTCGAACATGCCGACCGACACGATGCGATCGAATGTGCCCGTCACTTCGCGATAGTCGATCAGCTCGAACTTGACCTTGTCGGCGACGCCCGCCGCCGCGGCGCGTTCGCGCGCGACCTTGATCTGTTCCTCCGAAAGGGTGACGCCCAGCACCTCGGCGCCGGTCTTCTGGTGAAGGTACATCGCCATCCCGCCCCAGCCGCAGCCGATGTCGAGCACGCGCATACCGGGCTTGATCGCCAGCTTGGCGGCGATGTGCGCCATCTTGTCGTGCTGCGCCTGTTCCAGGGTGTTAGCCGGATCGGCGAAATAGGCGCAGCTATATTGGCGGTCGGCGTCGAGGAAGAGGTCGTAGAGCCGGTCGGAGAGATCGTAGTGATGTTCGACGTTCCGCTTCGAGCGGCGGAGAGAATTGTAGCGGCCGAGCTTGTAGCGCAGCACCGCGCCCGCGCGCATGAGCAGCGTCGGGTTGAGGCCGCTGGTATTGTCTTCATAGCGATTGTTGGCGGTGAACAGCACCAGCAAGTCGATCAGCGTGCCGCGCGTGATCTGCAGCCGGTCGGCCATGTACATTTCGGCCGCACCCACCGCCGGGTCGCGTGCCAGCGCGCTGATCGCGCCCTTGTCGGTGAATTTGATCCCGACATCACCGAGTTCGGGGTCGGGCTTCCCGAACGTCCGTTCGCTCCCGTCGGGATAGGTGATGGTGACTTCACCACGCTTGATCGCGCGGTTGAGGAAAAGATCGAGCAGCGCCATGCGAGTCGTCGTATCGGCGGATTGAGGCGGGAAAAAGCCCCTAACCGTCCTGACCGATCAAATCCCCGCGTACCAGTCGTATCCGATCGCGTCCTCCCAATAGCCGCCCTGCCCGCGGCCGATCCCGTCCAGGCTGGCGACCGCATCGACCCTCATGACATATTTGGCGTGCTTGTAGCCAAGCTGACGCTCGACGCGCAGCCGCACCGGGGCACCGTGACCGACCGACAGGCGCTGGTCGTTCATCGCCCAGGCAAGGATGGTCTGGGAATGGAATGCGTCGATCATGTCGATCGATTCGTAATACGGAGCGCCATTATAGAGATCGGCGCAGGTGAAAACGACAAAGCGCGCCGCCGATCGCACGCCCGCAGCCTTGAGCACGTTTCCGAGCATCGGCCCCTGCCACTTGCCGATTGCGCTCCAGCCTTCGACGCAATCGTGCCGGGTGATCTGCGCCCGTTGCGGCATCGCGCCGAGATCGCGCACGCTCAAGCTCAGCGGACGATCGACCAGCCCGCCAACCTGCATCCGCCAATTGGCGAAGCGAGTCGCGACATGCTCGCCATACTCCGCCGTGCCGGGGTCGCGCGTGCCGTTGGTGCGGAAGAAGGGCGACATCTGGTCGGCGCGGAATTCGGGGGCGAGTGCATTGCGATTACTGAGCGCGCGTTGCAGGCCCATGTTGATCTTATCGCCGGAGAACAGAATTTTGCGGAACGTCGGTTGCTCGGCAAGCTTGTCGCAGCCTGACAGCAGCAGTCCCGCGCCCGTCGCGCCGAAACCGACCAGCGCGCGCCTGGTAACGATGGTCATTCCGCTGGCTCCGGTTCGGGCGCTGGGGGCGCCGCGTCGGGCAACCTCCAGCGCCCGGTGATCATCGACATCACCTCGCCGACCGGGCCGGCCAGAATCACCAGCGCCAGATGCACGACGATGAACCCGACCAGCAGCAGCATCGCGATGAAATGGATCGACCGCGCGGATTGCCGACCCCCGAATATCTCGATCAGCCACGGCCACGCCGCGTCCATCCCCGGCGACATGGCGAGCCCGGTCAGGATCATCGCCGGGATCAGCACGAAGATCGTCGCGATATAGGACAGCTTCTGGAGCGTGTTGTAGGCGGCGGGGTCGTCGTGATTGTGAAAATCGAACTTCGCGTGCGCGATGGCGTCGTCGATCAGGTGGCCGGGCGCGACCTCCTTCGCCCGCACGCGCAGGTCGCGCTGGAAATGGCGGTTGATCAGGCTCGCGATCATGAACATCAGCAGCCCGAACGCCAGCAGCAGCGCGAAGGTCAGGTGCCAGCGTCGCGCCAGCGCGAGATTGTAGCTCGACGGAATCGTCAGCCAGCCCGGCACCGGGAATCGGTCGGTCCCGAAGATCCAGCGACCGTGGAACCAGGCATGATCGTAGTTCGCGCCGTACTGCCCCCAATAAAGGTGAGGATGGGCGTTGAAGATCGACAGCCCGCTGCCGATCATCACGAAGATCGTAACCGCGTTGACCCAGTGCCAGACGCGCGTTGCGAGGGCGTGGCGATAGACGGTGGGCGGCGCGGGCGGCGGCGGCAGATCGGGGTCGGGCGGCGGCGCGGCCTCTTCCATGAAATCAATCTATACTATCGCTCGAGCGCCGCCAATCGCGTTGAGCTGGCAGACCGATGTCAGCCAAACATATTCGCGACGAGGATACGGATGGTTACGTCACCGTCGCCTGCCGACCGAGCCACTGGACATCGCACTACAATCTGCCCGCGAACAGATCGATTTTGCCGATCGATACGCCCTTCATGCGCAGGATCGCATAGACCATCGAGAGGTGAAAATAGATGTTGGTCGTGGCGAACACCGACAGCCACTGGCCTGCGGGAAGAGTCGGCGTCATCGTCTCCGTGATCTGGAACGTCATTGCCTCGTCGTCGCGACCTGCGAACTGTTCCGGGGTCAGGACCGCGAGTTCAGCGCGTGCGGTCGCGATGGCGCCGCGCAGACCATCGAGCGTCGCTCCTTCGGGCAAGCGATCGGGCACCGATAGCCCGGCAACGCGCGCAGTCCATTGCCGCGAGAAACTGATGACCACCTCCGCCTGAAAGCGCAGCGGATGCATGTCGTCGATCAACCGCCAGTCGAGGATCGATTCGCGTTCGAAGCCATGCTCGGTCGCGAACGCTTCGCCTTTGTCGAGTAGATGAGTGAGTGATCCAAGCGTGCGATCGTAGAGATCGACGAAACTGAACATCGTGATCGGCATGAAATACTTCCCCTTCTTTCGTCACTTAACTCGATCCAGCGGGATCGTGTGCGCCCGGTACAAGCGGCGCGACTGATCGTCCACTTCGCGCTTCTGCGAATTGACTTGATTACGGCCGCGGACAGGTTCCTTCTGCCGCCTCCACGACAAGAGGGGACTAGGCATGATTCGTTCGTTCGTCATGGGCGCTGCGACCGCGACGCTCGCATTCGCCGGTGTGGCAGTGGCCAAGCAATACGTCGATTACACACCGCAAAAGGGCTTCTGGCAGATTAGCGCGATTGAAGTCGATCCCAATCATATCGACGATTACCTGGCTGGCCTGCGCAAGTCGCAAGTGCCGGGCTTCGAGGTGCTGAAGAAGCGCGGGCTAATGGATTCCTACAAGTTCCTCGTTCGCAACGGCTATGGCAAAGGATCGCCCAACGTGCTGATCATGACGCACGTCCCCAGCGCGGCTTTGCTCGATCCGGACAAGGCGCGCGACGAAGCGGTTGAAAAGGAAATCCTTGCCACGTTCAGCGAAGAACAGGGCAAGATCGCGGTGGCGGGATACGAAAAGTATCGCCAGTTTCTCGACGACGGTCAGTGGACCGAAATGACGATGGAGAAATAGGCGTCGTGTAACCCCACTCTTGCCGGGCGCCCGCCGCTCGGCAAGGGTGGGGCAATGAACGTTTCCGATGCCATCGCGGCGCGCCGGTCGGTGCGCGGGTTCCTGGACACGCCGGTCGATGCGGCGTTGCTGCGCGAGATCGCCGTCAAGGCCGCGCGCGCGGCGAGCGGGGGCAACCTCCAGCCCTGGCATATCGACCTGGTGACGGGCGACAGCTTGGCCGAACTGAAGGCGATCGTCGCCGCCAAGCTGATGGCGGGCGAGACCGAGGAGCCAGGCTACGACATCTATCCGCGCGCGCTCACCGCGCCGTATCGCGACCGGCGCTTCGCGGTCGGCGAGGCGATGTACGGGCATGTCAGCATCCCGCGCGAGGACAAGGCCGCGCGGCGGGCGTGGTTCGCGCGCAATTTCCAGTTCTTCGGCGCGCCGGCGGCATTGTTCTGCACGGTCGACCGGCAAATGGGGCCGCCGCAATGGTCCGACCTCGGCATGTATTTGCAGAACGTGATGCTGCTGGCAGTGGAGGCTGGCCTCGCGACGTGCCCGCAAGAATGCTGGGCAGTCTATCCGCGGGCGATCGAAACGTTCCTGGGCACGCCCGCCGAGCGGATGCTCTTCTGCGGCATGGCGATCGGCTACGAGGATAAGGGTGAACCCGCCAACCGGTTGCGCACCGAGCGCGCACCGGAAGGCGAGTGGTTGAACGTCAGGACCTGACCCGCTCTCCCCATGGGTGAGGGGCGGGGTCCGCGCGCAACGCGGGAAGCGGGAGGATGGCGGGCGGCGGCCAAAGGCCGCGCCCGATCCGTGCAGAATCGCTGCTCCTCACCGTTTCCGATGAGAGGATAAGGTCAGGCGGTGACGCTGTTGCGCGGGCCGCCTTGGCCACCGCGGCCGCCACGACGACGGCGATTGCCCCCGCCCTGACCGCCACCTTGGCCTTGGCCGCCGCCCGGACGGCCGCCGAAGCGGTTACCGGTCGGACGCGGATCGTGCGTCTTGCGCGGCGGGCGCTGGCCCGACGGACCACGCGGACGTTCGTCGCGCGGCACTTCAACAGGACCGGCCTTCTTGCGCACCGACGCTAGCCGCGCCGCTTCGGCCATGAAGCCCTCGGGCAGCGCCTTCAGCGGCACCTTCTGGCGGATCGTCTTTTCGATATCGCGCAGGTACGGCTTCTCGTCGTCCGCCACGAAGCTGATCGCGATGCCGTCATTGCCCGCGCGCGCCGTACGGCCGATGCGGTGGACATACTGTTCGGGCACGTTGGGCAGCTCGAAGTTGATGACGTGGCTGACGCCCGACACGTCGATGCCGCGCGCGGCGATGTCGGTCGCGACCAGGATCGGCACGTCGCCCGACTTGAACGCGGCGAGCGCACGCTCGCGCTGCGGCTGCGACTTGTTGCCGTGGATCGCGTTGGCGGCGATGCCGTTCTGGCCGAGCAGACGCACGACGCGGTCGGCGCCGTGCTTGGTGCGCGTGAAGACCAGCGCGCGGTCGATGCTGGGGTCGGCCAGCGTCATCGTCAGCAGCGACTGCTTCTCGGTCTGGTTGACGAAGGTCGCATATTGATCGACGCGCTCGGCGGTGGTCGCCGCCGGCTTGATCGACACGGTGGCGGGATCGGTCAGGAACTGTCCAGCCAGCTCGCGAATCGACGCGGGCATCGTCGCCGAGAAGAACAGGGTCTGACGCTGACGCGGCACCATCTTCACGATCTTCTTGAGCGCATGGATGAAGCCCAGGTCGAGCATCTGGTCGGCTTCGTCGAGCACCAGCGTCTCGATCAGCTGCAGGCTGACGAAACGCTGCTCGACCAGGTCGATCAGGCGGCCGGGCGTCGCGACGAGGATGTCGACGCCGCGGCTCATGTCCTGACGATTCTTGTTGATGCTGGTGCCGCCGAACACGGTCGCGACCGACATGCGGCTGAACTTGCCGTACTGGCGCGCGCTTTCGGCGATCTGGCTCGCGAGTTCGCGCGTCGGCGCGAGGACGAGCATGCGGCAATGCGTCGGCAGGACGCGCTTGCCGCCGTCGACGAGGCGCTGGATCGACGGCAGCACGAACGCCGCGGTCTTGCCGGTGCCGGTCTGCGCGATGCCGAGCAAGTCGCGTCCTTCGAGGACGGTCGGGATCGCCTGCGCCTGGATCGGGGTGGGCGTGGTGTAGCCCTTGGCCTCGAGCGCACGGACGAGCGGCTCGGCTAGGCCGAGATCGGTGAATTTGGTCATGGAAACTTTCAAAATAGCCTCACGCACGCCGGGGAGGCGCACGGGCGGCGGGGGTAAATGACACCCCGCGTGACTTGGGAAGCCTGTCGCTAAAACGACCGAGGCGGAGCCTGAACCCGTGAGGGTTCGATCACGCTGCATAACGCCTCGATGAGAAGAATATGCATGTTGCAGCGCAAAAAGTCAAGATCGGGACGAGGTCGCGCCTACAGCGAACGCCCGATCAGTTCCTTCATGATCTCGTTGGTCCCGCCATAGATCCGGCTGACTCGTGCCGCGCGCCACATGCGGGCGATGGGGTATTCGTTCATATAGCCCGCGCCACCGTGAAGTTGGAGGCACTTGTCCATCACCTCCCATTGCAGTTCGGTGTGCCACAATTTCGCGGCGGCGCCCTCGGTCGGGGTGAGTTCGCCCTTCAGGTGGCGCTGGATCGCCCAGTCGAGATGCGCCCAGCCGACCTGAAGCTTGGCGGCGAGATCGGCGAGGACGAACTTGGTGTTCTGGAAATCGAACACCATCCCCGCGAACGCCTTGCGCGTCTTGGTGAACTCGACCGTCTCGTCGAACGCCTTTTGCGCGCTGGCCTGCGTCCCGACCGCGATCGAGAGGCGCTCCTGCGGCAATTGGCTCATCAGGTAGATGAAGCCTTTGCCCTCCTCGCCCAAGCAATTGGTCATCGGCACGCGGACATCCTCGAAGAACAGTTCGGACGTGTCCGCCGCGTCCTGACCGATCTTGTCGAGCTTGCGCCCGCGCTTGAACCCTTCGCGATCCGCCTCGACCAGGATTATCGACATGCCCTTATAGGCGGGCTTGGCGTCGGGATCGGTCTTGGCGACGACCAGCACCAGGTCGGCGTTCTGGCCGTTGGTGATGTAGGTCTTGCTGCCATTGACGACGTAATGGTTGCCGTCCTTCTTGGCGCTGGTACGGATAGACTGGAGGTCTGACCCCGTTCCCGGCTCGGTCATTGCGATCGCGGTGATCGTCTCGCCGCTGACGAGCCGCGGCAGCCACTGCTTCTTTTGCTCCTCCGATCCGTACGCCTCGAGATAGCCGCACACGATATCGGATTGCAGCGCGAAGCCCGCGGGGACGCCGATATACGACATCTCCTCGTCGACGATCGCATTGTAGCCGAAGTCCAGCCCCAGCCCGCCATAGGCCTCCGGCACGGTCGGGCACAGCATCCCGATCTCGCCCGCCTTGCGCCAGAACTCCTTGGGAACCAGCCGGCCCTGCTCCCATTCGTTGACGTGGGGCACGCCCTCCTTTTGAAGGAATGACCGCACGGTCTGGCGGAACGCCTCGTGATCCTCGTTATAGGCAAAGCGGCCGGGCACGCTGTCGGGGGTCATGTCAGTCCTCTCCTGCAACCTTTTCCCTGATGTGGCGGGCAACCGGGCGGCTGGTCAATCCCCCGTAGGTGCGGCTAGGATCACCGACGACAAAAGGAGAGCGCATGAAACTGGCAAGCTTGAAGCAAGGTCGCGACGGCAAGCTCGTCGTCGTGTCAGACGATCTGGCCTGGTACGCTGATGCCGGGCACATCGCGCCGACGCTGCAGGCCGCGCTCGATGATTGGGACCGGTTGCTGCCCGATCTGATCGTGCTGGCGACGGATGTGCGCAACCAGGCGATCCCGCTGGAGCGATTCCACGAACACGACGCCGCGTCACCGCTGCCGCGCGCCTATCAATGGGCGGACGGGTCGGCGTATGTGAACCATGTCGCGCTGGTGCGGCAGGCGCGCGCGGCGGAGATGCCCGACAGCTTCTGGCACGATCCGTTGATGTATCAGGGCGGATCGGACGGGTTCCTCGGCCCGCGCGACCCGATCCCGCTCGCCGACGAAAGCTGGGGCTGCGATATGGAGGCCGAGGTCGTGGTGGTCACCGGCGACGTGCCGCTCGGTGCGAGCCGCGATCAGGCGCTCGACGCGATCCTGTTGGTCGGCCTAACCAACGACGTATCCTTGCGCAACCTCATCCCCGGCGAACTCGCCAAGGGGTTTGGCTTCTTCCAGTCGAAGCCCGCCAGCGCCTTCTCGCCGGTGTTCGTCACCCCAGACGCACTCGGGGACTGGTGGAAAGACGGCAAACTCCACCGCAAGCTGATGGTCGACCTCAACGGCGAGCCGTTCGGCCGCGCCGATGCTGGCGAGGACATGACGTTCGACTTCGGCACCTTGGTTGCGCATGCCGCCAAGACGCGCAAGCTCGGCGCGGGCACGATCGTCGGGTCGGGCACCGTGTCCAACCGCGACGCAGATGGCGGTCCGGGCAAGCCAATCGCCGATGGGGGCGTCGGCTATTCGTGCCTGGCGGAGGTGCGCACGGTCGAGACGATCACGGCCGGCAAGCCGGTCACGCCATTCCTCAAGAAAGGCGATACCGTCCGCATCTGGGCCGAGGACGACCGGCATCACCCGATCTTCGGCGTCATCGAGCAAACTGTCGGAGCGTGACGGCGTTACGGTGACTCGCCAAGCCGCTTGAAATAAAATAACAACGGGTGAAAGGCGGCGGCCAAGCGTTTAGCCGTCGAGTCGAACCCGGAGAGAGCATGGCCAGCGAGTCACCGCGCGCCAATCTGAAGCCCCTGTCGCTGCACGTTCCCGAGCCCAAGTTCCGGCCCGGCGATACGGTCGATTTTGCGGCGGTCGAAGTCCCTGCCGCGGGCAGCGTCCGTCGACCCGACACCACCGACGCGCCCAGGGACTTCATCGACCTGGCGTATACGATGGTCCGCGTGCTCGACGAGAACGACCGCGCGGTCGGGCCGTGGGACCCCAAGCTGACCCCCGACACGCTGCGCCGGATGCTCCGCAACATGGCGCTGGTCCGCGCGTTCGACGAACGCATGTTCCGCGCGCAGCGGCAGGGCAAGACCAGCTTCTACATGAAGAGCCTCGGCGAGGAGGCGGTGTCGGTCGGCGCGGCCGCCGCGCTCGCCGCCGACGACATGTGCTTCCCGTCCTATCGCCAGCAGGGCGTGCTGGTCTCGCGCGGGTGCCCGATCGTCGACATGATGAACCAGATCTATTCGAACGCCGGCGACAAGCTGCAGGGCAAGCAGCTCCCCATCATGTATTCGGAGCGGCGCTTCTCGTTTTTCTCGATTTCTGGCAATCTCACGACGCAATATCCGCAAGCGGTCGGCTGGGCGATGGCGTCGGCGTCGCGCGGCGATACGCGGATCGCGGCGACATGGTGCGGCGAGGGATCGACGGCGGAGGGCGACTTCCACTCCGCCCTCACCTTCGCGACGGTCTATCGCGCGCCGGTGATTTTCAACGTCGTCAACAATCAGTGGGCGATTTCGAGCTTTTCGGGCTTTGCGGGCGCGGAGGCGACGACATTTGCGGCGCGCGCGGTGGGCTATGGCATCGCCGGGCTGCGGGTCGACGGCAATGACGCCCTTGCCGTCTATGCCGCCACCGAATGGGCGGCGGAGCGCGCGCGGACCAACCAGGGTCCGACGCTGATCGAGCATTTCACCTATCGCGCGGAAGGCCATTCGACCTCCGACGATCCGACCCAGTATCGCTCGGCGGGCGAACCGACCGCCTGGCCGCTCGGCGACCCGGTCGTGCGGCTCAAGAACCACCTGATCGCGATCGGCGAGTGGGATGAGGAACGGCACGCCGCGCAGGACCTCGAACTCGCCGAAATGGTCAAGGCGGCGCAGAAGGAGGCCGAGAAGAACGGCATCCTTGGCCACGGCCTGCACCAGCCGCTCGACAGCCTGTTCGACGGCGTGTTCGAAGAAATGCCGTGGCATCTGCGCGAGCAGCAGGCGCAGATGATCGCCGAGGAAACCGCAAGCGGCCGGCCATGGGCTCGCAAGAAATGAGCGACGTGTTGGAAATCGAAAACACCGCCAGCACCGGCGAAACCACCCGCATGAACATGATTCAGGCGATCAATTCGGCGCTCGACGTGATGATGGCGCGCGATCCCGACGTGATCGTGATGGGCGAGGATGTCGGCTATTTCGGCGGCGTGTTCCGCGCGACCGCGGGCTTGCAGGCCAAGCACGGCAAGACCCGCGTGTTCGACACCCCCATCACCGAATGCGGCATCGTCGGCGTTGCGGTCGGGATGGGCGCCTATGGCCTGCGCCCAGTGCCCGAGATCCAGTTCGCCGATTACATCTACCCGGCACTCGACCAGTTGGTGAGCGAGGCGGCGCGGTTGCGCTATCGCTCGGCAGGCGAGTTCATCGCGCCGATGACGATCCGCTCCCCCTACGGCGGCGGCATTTTCGGCGGGCAAACGCACTCGCAATCGCCCGAGGGTATCTTCACGCACGTTTCAGGGGTTAAGACGGTGATCCCGGCGACGCCGTACGACGCCAAGGGGCTGCTGATCGCGGCGATCGAAGACAACGACCCCACCATCTTCTTCGAGCCCAAGCGCATCTATAACGGCCCGTTCAACGGCCATTGGGATCGTCCGGCGGAGAATTGGTCGTCGCATCCCGGCGGCGAGGTGCCGACCGGCTACTATAAGGTGCCGCTGGGCAAGGCGAACGTCGTGCGCAGCGGCGAGGCGCTGACGATCCTCTGCTACGGCACGATGGTCCATGTTTGTCAGAAGGTGGTCGACGAAGCCGGGGTCGATGCCGAAATCCTCGATCTGCGCACGCTCGTGCCGCTCGACATCGAGGCGATCGAGGAATCGGTGAAGAAGACCGGACGGTGCATGATCGTCCATGAAGCGACGCGCACCAGCGGGTTCGGCGCCGAACTGTCGGCGCTGGTGCAGGAGCGTTGCTTCTATCACCTAGAAGCGCCGATCGAGCGAGTCACCGGGTTCGACACGCCGTATCCCCACAGCCTGGAATGGGCCTATTTCCCCGGCCCCGTCCGCATCGGACAGGCGCTCAAGAAGATCATGAAGGACTGACCGCGATGGCGCGTTTCGAATTCCGCCTGCCCGACATCGGCGAAGGCATCGCCGAGGCCGAGATCGTCGCGTGGCACGTCAAGGTCGGCGACACCGTGAGCGAGGACCAACAGCTCGCCGACATGATGACCGACAAGGCGACGGTGGAGATGGAATCGCCGGTCGCGGGGACGGTGATCGAGCTGGCGGGCGAGGTCGGCGATCAAGTGCCGATCGGATCGACCCTGGTGGTGATCGAGGTTGCGGGCGACGCCCCCGCCGTGCCTGCGCCGAAGGACATTGGCGAGGAAGTCGCCGAACAGCTCGGCATCGAAGACGAGGAGACGTTCGAGGCAGAGACGCCGGGGTTCGAAGAGGTCGCCGATAACGCAACCTCCGTCCCCGTTCGCCCTGAGCCTGTCGAAGGGCGTGTCCCGGATACACGTGCTTCGACAAGCTCAGCACGAACGGAGGATTCAGCTCCTGCGAAGGCCGTGCTCGCCTCTCCCGCGGTCCGCCAGCGGGCAAAGGAGCTCGGCGTCGACCTGGCGCAAGTCAAGGCCGACGGCGGCCGCGTACGCCATGCCGATCTCGACGCGTTCCTTCGCTATGGCTCTGACCAGGGCTATCACGCGCCGCACGCCAGTCGCGCGCGCGACGACGAGACGATCAAAGTCATCGGCATGCGCCGCCGCATCGCGGAGAACATGGCCGCGGCGAAGCGCCACATTCCCCACTTCACCTATGTCGACGAAGTCGACGTCACGGCGCTCGAGGACATGCGCGCGGACCTGAACGCCAATCGCGGACCCCGGCCCAAGCTGACGATGCTGCCGCTGTTGATCGTCGCGATCTGCCGCTCGCTGCCCGACTTCCCGATGCTCAATGCGCGCTACGACGACGATGCGGGCGTGGTGACACGGTCGGGCCGCGTCCATCTCGGGATGGCGACGCAGACCGATGCTGGGTTGACCGTCCCCGTCATCCGCGACGCGCAGGACAAGAATGTCTGGCAGCTCGCGAGCGAGATCACTCGCCTTGCCGAAGCCGCGCGGGCCAACAAGCTCAAGTCCGAGGAGCTGCAAGGCGGCACGATCACTGTCACCAGCCTCGGCCCGCTCGGCGGGATCGCGACGACGCCGGTCATCAACCGCCCCGAAGTCGCGATCATCGGCCCCAACAAGATCGTCGAGCGTCCGGTGTTCCGCGGCGACGACATCATCCGCGCCAAGCTGATGAACCTGTCGATCAGCTGCGACCACCGCGTCGTCGATGGCTGGGACGCGGCGAGCTACGTCCAGGCGCTCAGGAAGTATCTCGAGACGCCGGTGTTGCTGTTCGCGGACTAACCGCAACACCGCGACATATTTGTGCGACAAAGCAAGGCTAGCGCTGCGCCGGTAACGACGGAGCGTGGGCGATGCTGGGGACGATGTTGGTCTGGGCGTTGATGGCGGCGCAGGACGCGCCGCCGCTTGCCGGCACGTTGCCGCCCCTCCCGCCGCCACGGCCGGCCGGCGAACGGCGGGAGGATCGTCCGCGCGGGAAATTGTTCATCAGCCCGATGGGGGAACCGTTCCGGGGATCCGATCCGATCCGGCAATGGTTCGACGGCGCCGACACCAACAAGGACGGCGCGCTGACCGCCGACGAGTTCGTCGCCGATGCGATGCGATTCTTCGCGGTGCTCGATCGCGGCAAGGACGGCGAGATCGATCCCGACGACATTGAATTCTACGAGACCAAGCTCGCCCCGGAAATCCGCACCGGCGGTGAAGGCGCGGCGGCGGGCCCACGAGCCAGCGGCGGCGGTGGGCGGCGCGGCGGCGGACGCCGTGGCGGAGGGGGCGGTGGCGGTCCCGGCGGTGGCGGCATGGGCGGTGGCCAGCCGGGCGGCTTCTCGTTCGGCAATGGCGGATCGGCCAAAACGCCCAAATATTCCGACACCAAACGCGGCGCCGCGCGCTTTTCGTTCTTCGACTATCCAGAGCCGGTCGTGGTGGCCGACACCAATTTCAACCGCGGCGTCGATCCGAACGAGTTCCGCGCGGCCGCGCTGGATCGTTTCGCGATGCTCGACAAGAACCATGACGGACGAATCACGCGCGGCGAACTGCCCAGCATCGAGCTGCCGATGGACGACGGCCCACGGTGGCGTGGCGGGTTTGGCGGCCGGCCGCCCGGCGCGCGACCCGACAAGGAAGACGATACCGGCGAGTGACATTAAACTAATTGGTTGACAGTTATCGCGAGCCGCCGTAATTCAACCGTATGGTTGAACGACTCGACTTGACCTTCGCCGCCCTCGCCGACCCGACGCGCCGCGCGATGCTGGCCAGCCTCGCCTCGGGCGAACGGTCGGTCGGCGAACTCGCCGCCCCCTTCGCGATGAGCTTCGCCGGGGCCGCCAAGCATGTCGGCGTGCTCGAACGCGCGGGCCTGGTCGAGCGCCGCCGCGCCGGTCGCCAGCAATTATGCCGGCTCAAGGCCGACCGGCTGCGCGAGGCCGACCAATGGCTGCGGCAATGGGAGCAATTCTGGAATGCGAGCCTCGACCGGCTCGAAGCGATTATCGCGGAGGATAAGCATGACTGACACCATCACTACGCGCGAACTGCGCTTCGACCGCGTGCTCGACGCACCAGTCGAGACCGTGTGGCGCTATCTGATCGAGCCCGACCTGCGCGCCCGCTGGTTCATGGGCGGCGAGACCGAGCCGCGCGTCGGCGGCAAGTTCGGGCTGACCTTCAATCACGATGCGCTGTCGGACGGCGACGCGCCGGGGCCGGAGCGCTATGCGAAGAATGCCGGCAAGGCCTGGTTCGAGACGATTGAGGCGATCGACCCGCCGCACCTGCTGTCCTTCACCTGGGACAATGGCGAAGCGGGACGGGTGACGATCGAGCTGACTCCGATAGACGAAGGCAGGACGCGGCTCGTCCTCACGCACAGCGGCCTGCGCGGCCCCGACGACGCGCGCAGCTTCGGCGGCGGCTGGGGATCGCATCTCGACGCGCTCGAACGTCGCATCGTCGGCAAGGGTGTGGAGAATTTCTGGGAACTCCACGCGGCCGCCGAAGCGCGCGCCGTGGCGGCGCTGGGGTAGCCCATCGGCTTGACGACGGCGCGGCGCGGCATGGTAAATGCGGCGCCGTGACCCCAAGCCAGCATCTCCACGGCCACCTGATCGGCCAACCCGGCTCGCGCGACCGGCTCAACACGCCGGCCTTGATCGTCGATCTCGACGCGCTGGAGGCGAACATCGCGACGATGGCGGCGTTCGCGCGTGAGGCAGGCGTCGCACTCCGGCCGCACGCCAAGACGCACAAGAGCGCCGACATCGCCCGGTTGCAAATCGACGCGGGCGCGATCGGCATATGCTGCGCCAAAATCGGGGAGGCCGAAGCGTTGGCGGCGGAAGGGATCGAGTCGATCCTGCTTACCTCGCCCGTCATCACCGGCCCCGCGATCGAACGGCTGGCCGCGCTCAACCGGCATATCCCCCGCCTCGCCGTCGTGGCCGATCACCCGGATGCTGTCGCGGCCATCGCCAACGCCAACACGGGCCGCCCACTACGCGTGCTGGTCGATGTCGATCCGGGCACCCATCGAACCGGCGTCGCGTCGCCCGCCGACGCCGTCATACTGGCGCAGCGGATCGCCGACGCCCCGCAACTCGTCTATGGCGGCGTGCAATTCTATTGCGGATTGCAACAGCATATCGCGGCCTTCGCGGACCGGCGCTCTGCGATCGCCGACCGCACCGCCTATCTGCAATCCATCATCGCCGCGCTGGCCGAAGCCGGCCTGCCGCCCCCGACCGTCACCGGCGGCGGCACCGGCACGCACCGGATCGACGCCGAACTCGGGGTGCTGACCGAGCTTCAGGTCGGATCCTATGTGTTCATGGACCGAGAATATCGCGACTGCGACCTCGGCGCGTCGTTCGCCACAGCGCTGACGGTCGACACAAGCGTGATCAGTGCCAACGCGCCCGGCATGGCGACGCTCGATGCAGGGATTAAGGCGTTCGCGACCGAAGCGGGGCCGCCAGTGATCTTGTCGGGCGCGCCGGACGGTAGCTCCTATCGGTTCATGGGCGACGAACATGGCGCCGTCATCGTCCCGGGCGGCGCGTCCGCGCCCGGTCTTGGAACCCGCCTGTCGCTGATGACCCCTCATTGCGACCCGACGGTCAACCTCTACGACGCCTATCACGTCGTGCGACGGGAAATGTTGGTGGCGATCTGGCCAGTGACGGCCCGCGGCCGATCGGCCTGACGCCGCCACGCGCCAAAGGCAGGAAATGGTGCCCAGAAGAGCTTTCTAGCAAAGCACCTAAGCGATTGATTTCACAGTCAAATCAGAGACTTGCGAAGTCGCCAGAGGCAACGATATCATGATCTGAATTCGTGGAAAAGGGTGGACATCGTCGGACGCGCTAATTCGAGCCCCGCCTTAACGACCTGAGAACCGCACGCTCCGCGCGAAGCTTGAATAAGTGTCCAGCTCGTGAATTCCGCAGCAACCGGTTCAGCCATCTTGCTCTCGCTCCTGCTGATATGACCGACACCGAATTGGATTCAGAGAACTTCCACTTTGAATTCGGGCTTTCCCGACCAGGTCAGACGATACATTCCGCCTTGAACGACCGATTGCACAACATTGGGCCACAATGCTGCGATGCAGGGCTCGCCACCATGCCGCACCGATGGATAGATAATCCCATTGTGGCCAGCGGCACGGGCGCTCGCGGCGATGGCATTGCCCGCCGGATATCCAATCGACGGGTTGGCATCGAGGCTGGGGTGGTCCGGCACCTGCCGAAGGTCGACGAAAACGCCCGACATGCTTGAAAGCATCTCGCCATACTCGACAACGGCATTGAAGTCGTTGGCGTCGGCCAGCGCATTGGTCAGGTGATAGCCGACCTCGCGAATGCAGGTCTCGACATCAATAGCTGCATACCACGCGCCTCGGTCTGCCGGATTGAATCGCATTGGTTCGCGCGGCTTTGCATACGCGAAGCTCGCATTGATGAACTTTGCATGCGGCACGCCATGCACAAGTTCGGCGGCGGGAATGCCGCCTTGGCCACGCTCTTCGGCGATCAGCCGGCTGCTCGTCGCCGCCTCGATTTCGGCGAGCAGCGCGAGTTCATCCGCGTCGTCGACCAACGGCGCCATGACAGCGTCGCGCAGACGCGCACTGCTGACGAGCCGAACTGTGCGCGGAAAGGCTTCGCGCACGAGCGGTATGCCATCCATCACGCCTGGGTCAGAGTCCGCCACGCAGCGCGTCTACATATTGTCGCGTCTCGAGCATACGCGGGATGCCGCCTGAGATCATCGCCTGCACAGGCGACATCCGATCGAAGACTGGACCGCGATTAGGCAACGTTGGCCACCGATCGGCCATGTCATCGGCGAAAAGCAGGTGGAGCCCCTTGAATAGCCCGATCAATGCTGAAGCACGAGTGAGCTGGTCCTGCGAGAACACACCTTCCCATTTTCCGGACTTTATCCGGTCCCACGTGCTCTCAGAAACGCCAAGGAGCGCAGCGCCCTCCGCATTGCTGCCACCCCAAGCGTCTACCAGACGAAGTACTGCCTTCGCGGCGGCCGGTGTCAAACGCCGACGATCGTCATCACCGGCAAAATTTTGAAGGGCGCCAACGACTGCAGCCGGCTGCTGTAGGGCAACAACATTGCTCATAACGCATCTCCTGACGCTTTAATAGGCATCACAAGATGCTGTGTCAAGAGTTTGTTCCGGTCTCGTTCCGGCGAACGAGACAAGTGAATGCACCCACGGCTGAACGTAGCTACCGCCGCATTCTCCCCTTGGTACGGTCTAGAACAAAGAAGGAACCTTTGTTATACTCGGACGGCGGAATAGTCTCGCTTTTTGGCATTCTAAGGTGGCGCGATGATCGGGGTCACCCTATAGCGATGGTGCGGGAGTCGGTCATGAATTTTGAAGCAGTCGCGTCGTCGTTGCGCGAGGACGCAAGGGCAAGTGTGACTGAAATCGACCTCGACGCGAGTGCAACGACGGCGCCGACGCCTGGCGTCATTGCAGCGGTAGTTGCTGCCATGTCAGAAGGTTACGGTAATCCGTCGAGCGGCCATGGCCGCGGTGACGCAGCCCGTCGGATCCTGGCTGATGCTCGCGATGCAGTGAACGAACTGATTAGCGGAGCGAGCGAGGACGGTGTCACATTCACCTCGGGCTGCACTGAGGCGAATAACCTTGTTTTGCGTAGTTTTGCAGGCGCTCCCGCGCGGATTATCACTACTGCGGTCGAGCACCCGTCGGTGATCGCGACGGTCAACGACATTCGTGCGACCGGCGGCCTTGTGACCATCCTTGGCGTTGACGGCGATGGGGGCATTGATCTGACGGAACTGCGCACCGCGGTGAATGCGGCAAGCGGACCATGTTTGGTGTCGATCCAGCTGGCGAATTCCGAAACTGGCATTCTGCAAGACGCTCGTGCGATCGCAGCGATCGTCTCAGGGTCGGCCGATTGCTTCTTTCATGCCGACGCCGCCCAGGCTGTCGGAAAGATCGACCTCACTGTAGGTCGTGGTGTTGGGCCAGATGTCGTGACTTTGTCGGGGCACAAGCTCCACGCACCGATGGGGATTGGCGCGGTTGTCGTGGCCGCTGACAGCCACATTCCGCTGCAAGCGCTATTGCGCGGCGGCGAACAGGAGCATGGATTGCGCGCAGGCACCGAGGCTGTGCCAGCGATCGCCGGCCTCGCGGCTGCATGCCAAGAATGGGCGGGCATGCGCGGCGAGCGACAGCGCACTCTGACCGAAATGCAAAGCGCGCTTGAAGCGCGGCTCGCCGCGATTGACGGCGCCATCATCAACGGTGCGGCTTCACCCCGCCTTCCCAATGTGACGAACGTGCGGTTTGCTGGGATCGATGCGATGGCGCTGGTCGCCAACCTTGATGCGCGCGGCATATATGTGTCGCAAGGATCGGCGTGCTCGAGCCGCCGGCCCGAACCGTCGCCCGTGTTGGTTGCGATGGGCTTGAGCGAAGGCGAGGCCTTCTCGGCGATCCGTCTGTCGTTGTCGGTCCATAATCAGGCGAGCGATGTTGATCTGGCAGCCAGAGCCATCGCTGAGATCGTGGCACAGATGCGAGGCGGGCTGTGACGATCGCCCTGCAGCGCTACGCGTACGGCGGCCATTACACCTTTCCGGTGCGGTATGGTTGGCTACCGAAGGGCATCAACCGACTGGTCGAAACTGGCGGCTTCTCGGCCTCAACCGATGTGGCCGATGCGCTCGGACTTGGCTCGAAGATGGTGGACTCGCTTGGCTTCTGGCTTCGCGCCATGGGTTTGAGTGTCGAAGACGCCGACACCAAGACGCGCGGTGCATCCGAAATTGCCCACCTGATTGCCGAACGCGATCGGTTCTGTGAGCTGCCTGGCACATGGTGGTTCCTGCACCTGGCCTTGGCGCGGACACCTGGCACCGTGTGGTCGTGGTTTTTCAATGTCTATGCTGATCGCATTTTCGATCGAAATGGCTGCATCGACGCATTTATCGAGCATACCCGCGCGCGTGCGATCCGGGCGGCGTCGCCGCAGATGGCGCAAAAGGACGTGGCCTGTCTGCTGGCGGCGTACGGCAGTCGTCCGGGAGTCGACTATGTTGATCCCGACGATCTCGGCGCGTGCCCGTTGCGCGAGCTCGGCTTGATATATCGCCACGCGCATGTTCAGCGCTTCGAGCGCACCCGTCTTCCCGCGGGCGTGCCCCCCGAAGCGTTACTTGCGTGCGTGTCGGCGCTGGTCGAGGATAGTGGTCGCAGTGCTTTCTCGCTGCGTGAGCTCGCAACGATTGCACATGGGCCAGGGAGAATATTCTGCGCGGGGTTAGACGCCTTGGAGACGATGGTCGCAAACGCCGCGGCCGCCTCACCGCACGCGCAGCTCGACTCGCTCGCCGGCGAACGCATGCTCATAGTCGAACCGCAACCGATGACCGCGTGGATGAGCGATCTGTACGAGCGCCTCGAGGCCAGCGCGTGACGGCATTGAGCGCCTTTTTCCGGTCGATGAGCTTGGTCGAGGATCTGCCCCATCCCCACCGGTTTCTGCATTATCATCCGACGCGGCGGGCCCTGCCAATCGTGGCTCAAGTGCTTCGCCCTGGTGCGGCGACAATGGTGATCGCGCCTTACGGCAGCGGCAAGAGCCTGGCGGCGGGCGTTGGCGGATTGTTCGTCGACAATGCCGACGAACATGCCGTGTCGCTAGGGCAGTTGGTAGAACGGATCGCGCGCGTCGATCCGCCGCTCGCGGCAATGCTGGGCGAGCGGGTTGCGGCGGGCACGCGCGGCAAAGTGGTCGTGTTGTCGGGGCTGATCGGAGATCCGCTCGCGGCGATCGCCCACGCGATAGGCATGGCCCATGTTCCAAAGTCGGTTGAAGGCTTTGGCAAGGCGATGCGCGATGCTGGTTGGGATCATGTTGCGATCATCTGGGATGAGTTCGGACGGCATCTTGAGGGTTTGATCGCCGATGGCCGGTCGAGCGAGCTCGACATCATTCAGCGATTGGCAGAGCGAGCTGCGCGCGCCGATGACCCCAGTCTCAGCCTGACCCTGCTGCTTCATCAAAATCTCCTGGCCTATGCCACCCGGCTGAACGAAACGTCGCGCAATGAATGGCGCAAGATCGAGGGGCGTTTTTCTGCGCTCCGCTTGATCGAGGACAGCCAGGAGTTCTTCGAGCTCGTCGCTGAAGTCGTGACAAGTTTGCGCGGGGCGGGATCGCGACCAGCGGCGCCCGCCGCTAGCCTTGTGCGCGCTGCGATCGAGGCCGGATGGTTTGACGGTATGGACGATGAGCAGCGCGTCAGTGCGTTGCTCAAGGGCGCAGCCCCTTTGTCTGCGGGCGCCTTGCAGGTCCTGCCAACCCTGGTCGCCCGGGTCGGACAGAATGAGCGCAGCTTATTCTCCTTCCTGCGTGAGCAGGATCTCAGCTTCCCGGCTGGGATTGAGGATGTTTACGTTGCCTTTGCCGATGCGATGCGCACCGATGTCGGTATTGGCGGCACCTACCGCCGATGGGTCGAGACCGAAAGCGCACGCTCGCGGGCAAATAGTGCGCTGAAACGCGAGCTGCTGGCGGCCGCTTGCCTGTTGCAGCTTGGCGGAAGCGGCGAACGGCGGCGGGTTTCACGTGCGGTTGTCGAACTGGCCGTAGCCAGTGATGTGAACACACGGCAAGCGATCGCGCACGCGTTCGATGAGCTGGTCTCATCGCGGCTCTTGCTGTGGCGGCAACATAATGACGACGTCGCCGTCTGGCATGGCGCTGATATCGATGTGGCCCTGCGCGTACGCGAAGAACGCGATCGCCGCTCAGGTGACTTTGGACTGCGCGATTTCCTCAATCAGCGCTTTCCCGCGCCGCATGTGCGCGCGCCTGGCCACAACGCCGATTTCGGGGTCAATCGCTTCCTTGAGGGACGTTATCTGTTGCCTGCAGACATGGCGGCGCCGATTGGGCTCGACGTCAGTACGAGCGGCGTCGTCGGCTATTTGCTGGCGGAAGATCGTGCGGACATCGAACGCGCGCGCAAGGCCGCTGCGCAGTCCGATGAAGCGCGTGTCGTGCTGGTGGTTCCGGACCGGCCGCTCGATATCACCGGCGCAGCGCTCGAGCTGGTCGCAATTGAAGCGTTGAGCAAGGACGCCGATTTCCTGGCATCGGATCCGATGATCCCGACCGAGATCGACGAACTGCACTCGGTGGCGTTCGAGCAGCTCGCGCGGATGATGCGCGTGCTGCTTGATCCAAGTGGGAGCCATGCAAGCTGGTTCAGCGCAGGTGAGAAGTTGCGGGTCACGGCCGAGCGACCAGCTTCGGTGTCAGCCTCGCGCCTGCTCGGCGAATGGTATGCGCAAACGCCGCGGATCGCCAATGAGCAGCTGATGCGCAGCACCGCGTCGCGCACGATGCAGACAGCGCGAGTTCGCGTCGTGAGCTCCATTCTTGAGCGTAGCGATCAGCCGACGCTCGGCTATGAAGACAGTGACGGGAGCGCCGAAGCGTCGATCTATCGCACTGTGGTCGAACGCACGGGACTGCGACGCGCGAGTGAAGCCCGGTTTGCCGACCCTGATCAGGTCGATGACGCTGGGCTCAAGGAAGTGTGGCTGCAGATCGCTGGCTTTTTCCGTCAGCCGAGCCAATCGCGGCAACCAGCCTATCGCGGGCTGGCAACGTTGACCGACATGCTGGCCGCACCGCCGATCGGACTGCCCCGCGCGGTGATGCCGGTGTTGATTGCGGCTGGGTACCGACATTTTGCGCGCGCCGTCGCCCTCTACCGTGACGGTCAATATGTGCCCGACATCCTGGGCTTCCCGTTCGACCAGATGGTATCGACGCCCGAGAGCTATTGCGTGCGTGTGCTCAAGGTGACCCCTGAACTCACCGAATATCTGTCGGAAATCTGTTACGCGTTCGCCCATGAGCGGCCAGCGGCCGATGATGAATTGATCCGCAAGGCGCATGATGCGGTCCGCGGTTGGCTGTTGACCGTGACCGACGGCGCTCGCCGCTCGACACGCTTGGGAGCGCCCGCGCGGGCGTTGCTGCGCGCGGTGGGCAATGCCAGCGATCCGATCGATCTGCTCATCCAAGATATCCCGGAAGCCTTTGGCGCGTCATCGCCAAGCGTGCGCCTGGTTGAGCGGGTTGAGCACGCGCGGCACCAGATAGACAAGCTGCGCGATGACTATGCCGATGAAGCGGTCGAGGTCATTCGCAGCAGCTTCGAGCGCTACGCAACCGATAAGACGGCGGCTGTCGACGCGATCAAGAGTTGGGCGGGCTGTTTCGCGGTCGATGATCTCGACGCGGCGGCATCGCTGCGCATCGTCGACCGGTCGGTGGTGCGCAAGGCGTTGGAGACCGCCAATGGTCGCTTCTCGGAGAAGTCGCTGGCCAATGCGCTGAGCTCAATTCTGCTGCAGCGTAGTCTCGATAAATGGGACGATCGAACCGCACCGCAATTTCGGACAGCACTCCGCGAGGCGCGCGAGCGGGTCGAAGCGGCCGCGCTTGATACCGATCGCCCGCGCGCTGCGCTGAGGCCTATCATCGAAGCAAAATTGGGCGAGCTTACCGGAATGCTTGCTCGAATCGATGAGAGCAAGGACAGCAGTGGCGGGGATAGTGTGAAGATCGTGGGAGGGGTGCGGTGAGCGTAACCATTACAAGTGTCGACGACGCTGTCCGCGATAAGAGTGCTCGTCACATTGTGCCGATCTCTGGCGGCAAGGATTCTTCAGCGCTGGCGGTGTATCTGCGTCAGCGTAATCCCGAGGTGAAGTTTGAATATGTTTTCTCGGATACAGGCGTAGAACTGCCCGAAACCTATGATTTCCTCGACCGGCTCGAGAATGTGCTCGGGATCGAAGTCCACCGCGTGTCGGCAATGGACCTGTTTGACGTCGCGGAAAAGCCGGGGCGGACGGCCTTCGACGTCGCGCTATATGAACATTTCGCCGGGTTTCTGCCCAGCCCGCGTGCACGCTGGTGCACACGGATCATGAAGATCGCGCCGTTCGAGCGGTTTGTCGGCACGGATCGCGCGTATTCGTACATTGGTATCCGCGCCGACGAGAATCGTGCGGGCTATCTTGGCACTGGCACGGCGGGTGCCAAGCCGGTGGTGATTTCCGAACAGCCCAACATCACGCCTGTCTATCCCTATCGTGACGATTGTATCGACGTGGCTGAGGTCGGTCGCATTCTCGAGAGCGCCGGGCTCAGGTTGCCGGACTATTATGAGTGGCGCAGTCGCTCGGGCTGCTACTTCTGCTTCTATCAGCAGATTGGCGAATGGCAGGGCCTGAAGGAGCGTCACCCGACGCTGTACGAGCGTGCCAAAGCCTATGAGACGATGAAGGGCGGCCGGAAGTACACTTGGGTCGATGGGCGTTCGCTCGACGATGTCGAGCGCATGCCGCGGCGCGCGATCAAGGCCAAGGCCGATGACGGCTGTGCGGTGTGTCATCTGTGAGTGCCTGCCAGTCGAGTTCGCTGGTTTCATTTCTGCGGATCTTTGGTCCGTCGGCTGAAACCGACGCGCTGAGCGATGAGAATGTCCGCAAGGCGCTGGCAGAGTTCGGGGTGCAGCCAATCGTCACGCCAGCGCCGCAGCTCGAGAAGCTCAAGACGGCCTTATGCGGCGAGACGCCGAGTAACGTCATCCTGACTGGTACCGCTGGCGACGGTAAGACCTACCATATCCGGCAGCTGCTCCTCGGCGAGCTCAATATGGCGCCGGAATTGTGGCCAGGCGACGCACCCGTGCTCGAAGTGTCGTTGCCAAGCGGAATTCCGCTACGCGTCATTCGCGACCTGAGTGAGCTCGAAGACGATGAGAAGGATGCAGAGCTCGCGGCGATCATCGCCTGCCTCAAGGGCAAACGAACCGACGTCCGCTATTTGATTGCCGCGAACGACGGACAATTGCTGCGCTATTTTCGCGACAGCACGACGGTTGGTGCGGGCGCGATCCACGCCGAGCTCGCGCGGATGTTGCGGTCCGAGGTCGGTAAGAGTGCGCTCGACCTGGTGCTGCTCAATTTAAGCCGCAGTTGGAGCGGCGAGACCGTCGACAAGATATTCGATGCAGTGATCGATCACCCTGATTGGGCCAGCTCGTGCGATGGATGCCCGGGAACTGGAGTGGCCAACCCTTGCCCTATCCGTCTCAACCAGAGCATTTTGCGCGGCGACGACGGTGCAGGACTGAATTTCCGCACCCGAATCAAGGATGCGTTGCGCGTCGGTGCGGCCAACGACAGCCATATCCCTATTCGCTATCTGATCATGCTTGCGGTCAATATTCTGTTGGGCGACCGGCAAGTGGCCGACGATCCTCTACTCGATTGCGATCGCGCCAAACAGCGTGCGGCCAAGGGCAATTACGAACTATGCAACCCGTATGACAATGCGCTCGGGCTCAACATGCCCAAGCGCCAGCGCGACGCCAATGTCGTGTTCAGCCAGCTGGCCTCGCTCGGTCTCGGCGAAGAGACCAACAATCTTCTCGACGAGGCACTGACCAAAGGCGAACCCAAGGCCCTGGCCGAGGAAATCTTCGCGACCGAGAAAATGTATGGCGAGCGGCTCTTCGCGCCTGCGCACCATGCTTATTATGTGACTGCGGATCGCAGCAAGGCGGACGAGTTTCGCGGCAGCATTGCGACGCAGCGTCGCCGCGCGTTTTTCCGGATGTCGGCGTCTCATGAGGGCATGGCGTCGCCCTGGCGGTTCACGGTGCTGCATCATGCTGGCACCTATCTTGATGTTATCGCGGCGCTGACCGATGCGGACGCCAACAAGACCTTCCTCGACCAGATCACGCGGCGGCTGATCAAGGGTCTCAACCGCGCCTATCTCGGCATGATGGCCGAGGAGACCGAGAAATTGTGGCTCGCTGGCACGATCGGTCGCACCGACGACACGGTAGGTCGGATAGCGACCGTCGACGCGATCGCGCGGGCAACGCGCGCGCAGAGCATCAAGCTGGACATGGACCGCGGCAAGCGCCGCCCGGTGCTCCTGGTGCGCAGCAAGTCGCTCGACGAGCCCATTGAGCCGCTCGAGTTGCGGCCGTTGTTGTTCGAGTACCTCCTGCGCGTCGACGAGGGCAGCTTGCCATCGAGTTTCTCCCGCCAGTGCCAACAGGAGGTGCGCCAGTTTGCGCTGATTACGAACGCTGCCTTTGGCGACGAGGGCGATGAAGGCGATGTGAGCAGCGTCTTTGTGCTGTCCCTGAGCGCGACAGGGAATGTCGACGCAAAGACGTTAGAGGTGTGACGATGGCAGAGGTCGAACGCTCGCCCCTGTTAGTCGCGAACAGTCTGGAGCCACCGCGCAATTTGCAGGTGTCGCAGATCGGTCTGTGGTGCGAGATCCCGATCTGGGGATTGCTGCTCTACGATAATCAAACACCGTGGCTGACGTTGCTCGAGACGCTGCATATCTGTTTCGCGCGGGTGAGCCACAAGAAATCCGTTTTCCCGCCGGAGACCAGCGATGGCGAGCATGAGTGGATCAATTACGAGGCGCCGTTGGCGCTTGGGTTGCGCCATTTGCTGTTCGAAGATCAGCACATCGACGAGATCGCCAGCTCCGGTACCGAGAATGGAACGATGTGGTCGACCTGGATCGCCGAGCTCGGGGTCAAGCCGCCCGTGAACATTGCGCATTTGCGCAAGACGTTCCCGCAATTTCAGGATTTGGCCAACGCGGTCGCCTTGCTGCGCAGCGGCCAGGTCGATGGCAATAATGGCCGGCGCCCAACGTCCCGGCATTTGCTGCCGCTCGGCCCATCAATGCTGTTTGCGGACGTGAAGGAGGTCGAGCACACGTCAGATCGACGCTTCATGCGACGCAATGGCGAGCTCATATTCCTGATGCTTAATCGGTCGTCGTTGCGCACCGAGGTCGCCAACCTGATCCAGAGCGAGCTGATCGGCGCGGACAGTCCGTGGAACCGCCTGGCGCGCAAACTGATGGGCGGGGATGCCTATGAGGATCAGCCTCGGTCGCTGAACACCGGATTTTTGCCGCTCGCCGAGCATGGGGCCTATGAGCGGCTCGCGCAAGACTGGCGGGCAATTCTGTCATTGAAGAAGATGCCGGTTGCGACCTCCCTCGCACCGCTGGCTCGACTGAGCAGCTTCAACCTTTTGCTCTACATCGTTGAGCGGGCGGTTGAAGTGACCGAAGGTCCGGGCGGCTATGTTCCACCCTATGTGTTCGACATGGTCGGCAACACGTCGGGGAATGGGCTGCGCAAGCTGTCACAGAACCTGTTGCAGCAGCACCGACGCTTGATGCCGAGCGCAACACGCGCATTTGTCGAGGCCTATCGCCAGAGTGACGAGTGGCAGGCGATTGAAGGGACCGACCAGGCAAGTCTGACGGCCTGCAACCGGCTCCAGCAGCGTTTCTTGTGGAAGCGCGACATCGGTACCGATCCGGACGCGATGCCGAGCCCGAGCGAGCAGATCGAACTGCTGATCAATGAAGTGCAAAAGTCGCACAGTCACTCAGTGAGCGCGATGTATGTGGCGCACAGCCGGCAAATCGGGGCGATCACGGCGCGTGCGGGCGTCGGGACTTGGTATGCGCCAAATGATGAACTGATCGAAGCGCTGGTGCTCGCCAATGTTGCTGGCCCGATTGAGCTCGACGCGTTCTTGGAAAAGCTGTTCGACCGCTACCGCATCGTCATTGGCGCGCAGGAGGCAATGCGGGCGTTCGACGGCGAGCTACCCGAGGTCGACGCGACATTCCGTGAGAATGAGCGAAGTTTCGAAGATCGTTTGCGCATGCTCGGGTTTCTCGAACGCAAATCCGATGACTGCGCCTTTGTGTTCAACCCTTTCCACCCGGACACCAGCTTGACCGACGGGGATCATGATGTCGCCGCTTGAGATTATCGGTCAGGTCACCGCGACGCGGCTCGCCGATATGCTCGAGCGTCCGGGCACACGAGCGCTGTTCGGCATCATGGGACTGAAGCCCGATGTTACCAGCGCGATCGCGCGCAAAGTGGCGGCGATCCCAGCGGTCGGGAAGATTGAGGTATTCGTCCATCCCTCGCTCAAGGACGGCAATATCGGCGCAGCCCAAGAATCGCGCAGGACGGCGACCTGGCACCGCAACCACCCTACCGAAGGTGTGCGTGCGGCGATCTTTTCGGTGCCAGCCACGCAGATCCGCGCGGTCGAGCAGAGCCTCAACCATATCACGCGGATCGACGAAAGCTGGCTGCTCGAACGTCCTGACCTTTGGGCGCAGACGGCACTTGCGCACAGTGTTGAGAGTACGCGCAAGGACTTTGGGACGATCCTCGACGGGCTGATCTGCAGCGATCTTGTCGTCACGCCAGTGTTGCTTGCAGCCTTTTGCGCGCGCGTAGCTACGACAATGCGCGATGGCGGGTCGATGCTCGAAAATGCCGTGCGCGAGAGCTTGCCAGCGTTGCGCTTGCCCCGAAATGCGGGTGACGCGAAATCGACAATTGCGGAATCGCCAGGCGCGGCACGCGATTTCTTTCAGCGCTTGCGCAGCGAGGCGCAGCCCTATCTCTACCGGCGTGCCCGCGACGGTGAGACGCTGGCGTCCGGTGATTTGCGGCGCAAGCTCGATGACCTCCGCCAGACGCATGCGATAAGTGCGGACAATGCCGCTCGCGTCGACGCGCTCTGCGATGATCGCAACGTGCGCGATGGTCAGTGGAGCAAGGCTCAGGCGGATGCCGCCGAGATCCCCTGGGACGACCTTAGCGCCATCTTTGTGTCGGCCAAGAAAACGGAGAAGCCGAGCTTTGGGCAAGAAACCAAGCGGCTGTTTGACGAGCAGTTCCGCGGCACGCTGACCAAGGAGGAGACCGACTTCCTCGAAGGCTTGCAAAGTGATGTCGCGAAGCCTGGCGTCAAAAAGATCGATGACTTCTTCGAGACGCATCGCGAGCGATTGAAGAGCCGGCCGCCGCTCTACCGCCGCTGGGAAAAGTTGATTTTCAAACAGTCGATCGAGGTCGACGATCTCACCGAAGGTCTGCTGCGGCTGATTGACCGGGTCTGCTCCGAAGACGACGGCAGTGGGCGCGTTGTCTATTTGTGGCTGCGCGGTTCCGATCAGGCGAGCTTTTGGGCGAATGAAAAGCTCAAGCCGCAACTCCTGTATTTGCGCGATCGCTACCGCGGGCTGGCAACCTTATTGGCGCCTGCAATCAAACTGGATTTCGGTCGTTGCTGGGCGACCGACTGGGAACATGAGACGATCGAGAGTGCCTCGAGCACGACCACGATCGAGTTTGAAGCCTTTCTGGTCGATGTGGCTGACCTCCCGACGCTGTCCTCAGGGAAAGTCGGCAACCCCTTCGCACGAGCGCAGATGAGCTGGCGGCCCAAACCCAATGCGGTTGGCTATGCGCTGCAAGCGGAGCTGCGCTTCCTTAAGCCAGCAAGCGCTGTGTGCGCCTTTTTGCTGACCGGATCGGTTGCCGAAAACCGGCGCGCGCGGCGCGGCGCGAGCGGCATCGATCTCGAGGATGCAGGCTCGCTCGTCGATACGTTCGGCATGCAGGCGGGCGTGCTCGCAAACTCCGAGGATCAGCGCAATCATGTTTGCGCGCGGTTCGAGACGGCGCTGGGCGAGTTGCGCGGTGACGCTGTCATCAGCGATGCGGGTGCTGTCGCGATTGCCGCAAGCTTTGCGACGTTCCGCGAGCGTTACACCACCGCGATCAGCGCTCTGATCGACGGCGACGGCCTGGCTGATCCGGCGCTGATCGAGCAGGCCGAAGCTTACGGCCGCTTGTTCGAGACCTTGTATACCCATGCCGCGTCCGAGCCCGGCTTGCGCGAACTGGTGGCGCCACTGCTCGAGATTGGCTGCATCCAGGTTGAGGGCAAGCGTGCCGCTGCGATCATTGCCAGTTGGCATCCGCTGCGCCTGGCAGAAATCCGCGCCAAGGCGCTCCAGATGGCAGAAGCGGCCACGGCAATCCTGACCCGCCAATGCTGCGCAGCGGACAGGCGCTGGCGACTATCTTGAGAGCCGTATTCGTACGCTGGCGGGCAGCTATTACGCTGACATCGGCCGCGGCATCGGCACGCGCTCGACTTTATTGGCCGAGACTCAGCGGGTGCTGGATTGCAGCATGCTCGAAGAAGCCGAAGGTGACGGAGTTCGCAATATCGGTGAAGAAGGCGCGCAGGAAGCGGTTGAATCGCTGCACCGCGTTAGCGCCGAATATCTCGACCTGCGGCCACACGAGCGCGCCAACTTCTCTATCGTGCTGTTGGGCGCGGAATCCGACGATATTCCCGTGTTACTGGCCAAGAGCCTAACACGGCTAGTCGATCAGAGCCCGGATGTGCGCTGCGACCTTGTCGTTACCCATGACGACCCGGCGCGGCTGCGCGATCTATACGAAAGTCAGAACCGGCGGATGGGGGCCGATTTTGACAATAACGCGACGGGTGACCCGAGCCGGTCCTTCATGTCGCGGCTGCGGATCAGCCTCGTCGGCCCGGACCGGCTGGCGTCTTCGCAAACCGGCAAGGGTAGCGATCTTGTTTTGCTGCAGGACGTGATCGCGCGCTCGGCAACGGTCCGCTGGGTCGAGGGCGAAGCGATCAGCGACGAGGTCGACTTTGCAACGCATGTCCCAACGTCGCGATCGAAGCGCTATCCATTCAGGAAACGCAGCGTTGAGTCTGGTCTGTATCTGACCGCCACGGTTCAACCCAACGCCGTTATCGCCTGGACCAATGCCCTGCGCGATGTGCTGATGCGGCAAGTGTCCACGCGGACCGCGCCGTGGCTGCCGCTGCGCACCGCTGAATTTGTCGATACAGGCGTTGCCGATGTGCTAAAACGCGCGCACAGCCTGGCCAATTGGGTGGTGACGTTTGATCGGATCGCCGATCGTCGACTGATCGTGCAGGATGATCGTCGCATCATCCGCTATTTCTCGACGCCAAATTCAGCCCATAATGTGATTGTGTCGGCAGAGGTCAGCAGTCGCGACCTCGGCGATCGCCTGGACAATGATCTCGCCAAGCTGTTGCCGAACGCCTCGATCGAGCTGCGCACTGCGGTGTTGCAACGCCTGCATGCGACAGCGGCACGCCTGTCGGGTGCGGTGGTGATGAAGGCGGCGCAGTGGCAGAATTTCGCGCAAGAGCTGATCGGCTTGGTCCTGGCGCAACGACGTCTGGAAGGCTGGTTCGCCGAGGGCGGCGAGCATGCCGCGGCCTGGTTCTTCCTCGATGACAATCGGTCGTGGCTCGACCTGCGCGGAGAGATGGCCGATATTTTGTCGGTCGCCTTCACGAGCGACGCCGGTGGCCCGGTTATCAAGATCGCCATAGCCGAAGCAAAATATTGCACGGCTGGCACGATCAGCAAGATGCGGACGACGTCGCTTAGGCAGCTCGAGGCGACGTTCACCGAGATGCATCGACGGCTGCAACAATCGGAGACCAGTCTCGATCCGTCGATCTGGCGCAACCGCATTGCGGACATGTTGCTCGAGCAAATGGATCCGTTCGATACGGTTGCTGGTATGAGCCAGCTCGAATGGATCGAAGCGCTGCGCCAGGAAAGCGTACGTATCGAGGTCAGCGGCCATTCGATGGTGTTCAGCTACGATCTGCCCAATGCGCCGAACGCACCGATCATGCCCGATATCGATATGCCAGCGGAAGAACGCCGGCCGCTGGCGCAATGGGTTCACGGCCAAGCTGAAGTTGTGGCCCTTCTCACCGCAATGGGTGAAGATCAGCCAGCCCCGCCACTGAACCTGCCAGCGGGCTGGCCAGGCGGCGGCGACAGCGCTGGCGATGTGGCGTCAGATGGGGGCGATGATGGCCCGCCCCCTCTCCCAACCCCGTCACCGCCCGATGCTAGAGGCGCGACAAGCGACAGCGGTACGGCCAGCCGCACCGACCCGACGCACCACCGCGATGCCATGGCAGCGGACAACCTCGATCACGACGCGGCGATGACGGGAGCGGAGCCGGTTGCCGCACCTGTCACGACTTCAGGCGGTCCGGCGGGTGATGGCAAGTCGGATCCATCAGACACTGACATTGCACTGCACGGCGACGCTGGTGCGGATGAGCCGACGGCTACGGACAAACCAGGAAACGGCACCGAAATAGTGGACGCTGGCGACGGCGCGTCCACCGCCAGCGACACGCCGACAGGTTGGCCGCCAGCGATTGCTGATGCGCTAGCGCGGATGAGCGAAGTCGACGACCAGGCGCAGGGCGAAGCGTGGTTAAAGACGATTGTCCAGGACCTGCAGAATGCCTTGCAAGCCGAAGGCATGGACGCGCCGATCATTGAATCGCGACTGACCCCAAATAGCGGCCTCATTTATGTGGGCGCGCGGATGCTCACGGTCGGCTGGCTCGAACGGCGCCAGACCGATTTGATGACCCGGCACAGCATCGAGATCATGCGGATCACGCCGCAGCGCGGTAGTATCGCCATCGCTGTCAAACGGCCGGAACGCGCGATCTTGCATTTGGCTGATGCGTGGCTACGGCAAGTGCCGAGCCGCAACGCCGGACCAGGCGAGCGCTTCGCACCAGTGGTCGGTGAAAAGGAAGATGACGGCAATCTGCTGTACCTTCCCTTGGCTGGCGATTTTGGCGGGCAACCGCGCGCTGCACCCCATACGTTGGTGTCGGGCAGCACGGGCAGCGGCAAGGGCATCCTGGTCACCAATTTGATGCTCGATCTCTGTGCGCGCAACGCGCCCGATGAAGTTGAGCTCTACCTGATCGATCCAAAGCGCGGCCTCGATTACAATTGGGCGCGGCGGCTGCCGCACCTGCGGGGCGGGATCATCTCGGATCAGGCCGAAGCGGTGACCCTGTTCGAAAAGCTCGTTGTCGAGATGGAAGAGCGCGATGCGCTGATCTCGCAGAGAGGCTATCGCAACATCAACCAGTTCAACGAGCGTGTCTCACCGAGCGAGCGCCTGCCGCGCGTGGTGGTGTTCTTCGACGAAGTCGCCAACTGGATGCAGGACGAGGACTTCAAAAAGGCTGTTGAGACATTGCTCAACAAGATCGCCACGCGTGCGCGGGCGGCGGGCTTGCATCTCGTGATGATTTATCAGCGTGCCGATGTGCAGGTGATGACGATGCAGCTGCGCACCAACCTCGGCAACCGGCTGATCCTGCGACTGCCAGACGAGGGCAGCTCCAAAATCGCCCTTGGCGAGAAAGGTGCTGACCGTTTGCTCGGCAAGGGTCATTTGATCGCCAAGCTCGACAGCGACGAGAAGATCTACGCGCAAGTCCCCTTCATCGATGAGGACGATGTCGAGGAGCTGGTCGATGCCATCGTGGCGACGTGGAAACGCGGCGCGCCCGCCCAGCAATGATCGTGGCGCATGCGGTCGGAAAGCGCTTGCGTGGCGCGCTCTATATTCACCGAAACGCGATTGCGGATTTGCCAGCGGCCGAGCGGGAATTGATCGAGCGGGCGAGCCGCTTGGTTGAGGATTTCAGCTGGAACGTCGCGCGCATTGATCCCGGTGATATCGTTGGGCTGCTCGACTATCTCGCGTTTGATAGCGATGCTTTTCCAGCGCTTGCGCGCGCCGCTCTGGTCGACGTCAGTGCGCGAAGCGTGCGCTTCACAAACTACCAAAAGTCCCCCAATCCGCTGATCCTCCACCGCAAGGAATTGCTGGTGCGCTTGGACCATCCAAATCGGGCTGCGTGGGCAGCGCTGACGGTGGAGCTGGAGCTGCTTGGCTTGTTCCGTGATTGGAACCGGATCGGCCGCCGCGAGGTGTGGAACACGATGCTGGCGGATGCAGGACGTGATGGGCAGGGGCAGATGATCGCATGAGCGCAGCGCAGCCCGTGCAGCGGCATCGTACGGCGATGGTACGCCACAGCATGTCGCAGCCCATGTCGCTGATGGTTCAGCACGGCGTGATCCATCCCGGGGTCAGCGTGTTCGACTATGGTTGCGGTCAAGGGGACGACCTGCGCGCGCTGGCGACAGCGGGGATCAGCGCGGCAGGCTGGGATCCGCATTTCTGTCCCGAGCAGTCGCGCCACGCGGCCGATGTGGTCAATCTGGGCTTCGTGCTCAATGTAATTGAGGATAACACCGAACGCCGCGAGGCGCTGGTCACGGCGTGGTCGCTCGCCACCCGAGCGCTGGCCGTCTCGACAATGATTGTTGGACAGGTTCCGACCGAAGGTCTGAAGCCCTACCGTGATGGCTATTTGACCAGTCGTGGCACGTTCCAGAAGTATTTCTCGGTGCCTGAGTTGCGCACACTGATCAGCGACGCCTTGGGACGCGCGCCAGTCTCGGCCGCGCCGGGCATCTTCTTCGTGTTTCGGGCAAGCGAAGATGAGGAAGAGTTTCTCCTGCGCCGCCGGATTGGTCGCCGCTCGAGTACGCTGGCCTATCGTGCGCCGCGGCCGCGTCGAGAGGCGCAGCTGCAACCAGCCGCCAGCGAGCGGGTTGCCGAGGCGCTCGCCCATCTGGCGGAACTGACGCAGCTGCGAGGTCGGACACCAGTCGTTGAAGAAGTGTCTGCCGATGTACTCGAGCAGCTCGCCAGCGAGCGCGTCTCGCTATCACGCGCGCTCGACCTGATGTTGGATGGCCCGCTCAGTCAGGCGGCGTTTGACACCGCAGCCGCGGCGATGCGCGAGGATCTGCTGGTCCATTATGCGCTGGCGCGGATCAACCGGTCGAGCACGGCTGACCGACCAAGCCCAGCGATGGTCCGCGACGTCCGCGCGCATTTTGGGAGCCAGCGCGAAGTGATGGCTGCGGCGATGGACTATCTGATGGCGCTGGCTGACGAGCAAAAGGTCGGCGGTGCCATGCTAGAGGCGGCGGCAAGCGGTGTCGCAGCGCGCGATCAGAAAGGTCGTTTGTTGCTCGACGCTCGCGCCAGCGAAGCGTTGCCAGGCGTATTACGCGTGTATCTCGGCTGCGCGACCTATCTCGCGGGCGAGCCCGATCCCGACGGACTGATCCGGATTGATAGCCAGCAGCGCAGCGTCACCTATTTGCCGCTGGACGACCGCAAAGCAACATTCCCATCGTCGAGCAGCGCAACGGTCGTCGATCTCAAGCGACAGACGGTGCGCGCGCACGACACGCGACGTATGCTCATCGCGCGAAGCCAAGTTCTCGGCAAAGCAACACGCGCGCAGCGCGAAGCCGAAGCAACGCTTCGTCGCGGGCGAGAGTTGGGGGAGGCCGTGCTGATGATCCGGACAGATTAGATGGCGAAGCTGCCGAAACCAAACCCCCGCCGGTCAAGCATTCCGTTCGCTCGATGGAGACGCGCTCGTCGTCGATCAAGCCCTGCTCAAATTCGCAGCTACTTCTGAGATCGACGACTCCGTCCGCCCCCCTTCTGGCCGCCGCTTCTGAAGAGCGAAATCAATTTCCATTTGCAGCTGGCCGCATTCACTTGCAGCTTCCGGAAATGACGGGGCGGGAAGCTGGCGGATCGCTTGCCAGGATCAGGTTTGAGGCAACCAAGGACGCGCTTTATGTCGCGAATAGCGGCAGCGCGTTCGACCAGGCCGGCGTCATTTCGATTTGCCGGCAGAATTTGAGCGCCAAGGGAGCGAGCGCTCAGGACATCAGCCTGCCTTCCTGCGCCGATGCCGATCTTGTGCCCGCAATCCAGGCGCGCCAGCTCGAACTCTACCGCATCGACCCGAACCTGCTGCTCGAGAACCGCAATGCCGAGGACGAGGCGACGCGCGACTATGCCGGCCGCTGCCTTCTCGAGCTGCTCCAGAACTCAGACGATGCGATGGCACCGGTTGGCTCCTCGCCCGCCGAACTCATCGGCGCGAAGGGGCTCGGCTTCAAGTCGGTGCTGGAGCTGACCGACAATCCGCAAATCTTTTCCGGGCCCTTCCGCTTCCAGTTCGATGTCGGGCGCTCGCGCGCCCTCCTTGCCGACCATCCCCATGCCGACCGCGTCGGCGTGTTCCGCCTGCCGCACATGCTCGATCCCGACGCGCGCGCGGGCCAGCTGCTCCGCGCTGGCTTCTCGACCGTGATCCGGCTGCCCTTCCGCGATGCCGCGGCGCGGACGCTCGCGCTCGCTGAGCTCCGTGCGCTCGAGCCGCATTTCCTGCTGCTTGCCCAGCATCTGGAGGCCGTGGAAATCCGCCTTGAGGGGGGCGAGCGGCGGGACCTTGTGCGAAGCGGGCCGCGCGGCAGCCTGGCCGGGGCGTTGGCAACGCTTCGGGTCCGGGCGGGAAAGGAAGCATGGCGCGAGAGCCAGTGGCGGGTGTGGCGCGATGTCTGGCCGCCCGAGCATGACCGCTCCAAGCGGCTGAGCGTCGCCATCGCGCTCGAGCTTCAGGGCGGCGTGCCGGCACCGACCGCCGAGCCGCTGCCCGTGTTCGTTTTCTATCCGACCGAAGACCAGGTCGCCGCGCGCTTCCTCATCCACGGCGCCTTCGACGTCCAGGGCAACCGCAAGCATGTCCGCCAAGGCGACAATGACACCGCCTTGCTCGACCGGATGGCGGCTTTGGCGTCGCGGATCGCGCTCGACATTCCGGCCGAGGCGACCCTGGCCGTCTTCCGCGAAATTATCGACGCAGCACCCGCGCGTAAGCAAAAGGCCGTCGACCGGCAGCTGCAGTTCCGGATCATGGGGGCACTTCGCGAAACTGCGTTTGTGCCGGTGGTGGGGCGTGCCCGCAGCAAGGAGATTCCGCGAGCCGCGCGGATCAGCGCGCCGGGTTTCGCGGCATTGCTCAGCCCGCAAAAGCGCGCGGTGGCCGAGGCGGCGATCGCCCGGCCCGAGCTCGAGCCGGGCGTCGACGTGCTGGCGAAGCTGGGCAGCACGCGGCTCGTCCAGCATGAATATGCAGCACTTCTCCAGCATGCGCGCTGCCCGACCATCGACGCCTGTATCACCGCTGCCGGCGTCATGCTGCGCACCTGCCTTACCGGACATGTCGGTGCAGCGACGCTCACCCGCCTGCACGCTGCGCCGATCTGGCCGACTGGCGACGGGTCGGTGCGCTCGCTCAAGGACGGGCCGCCGCTGCTCCTCGAGCGGCCCGCCGACTGGCCTGCCTGGAGCGCGGCCGATGCGCTGGCGCCCGCATTCGTCGCTGCGGTATTTCCGGGCAAGGCGGTCGGCAAGGACTGGTTGCCGCTGATCGACGACGCGCTCCACCGCACGCTCGAGGCCTATCTGGACGCCTGCCTCGCGCCGACGCTCGCCGATTGGGGCGACGCCGATTGGGAGCGGCATGGCTGGCAAGCGCTCGAACGCATCGCTGACTGGGCCTCGCTCGGCGAGTTCAACGCCATGAAGCCCTATGCGCCCCCGAAGGGTGGCGAGACTGCCAGAGATGCGCTTGCGGAAGTGGCGCGAGTGCCGACACCGCGAGCCTGGGTGCCTGCGCGCCACAGCTTTGCCCGCACCGAGCTCGGCGCGCCGGCCTGTTTCGGCCGCTTTTACAAGGAGGTGCCGGGCCGATATCTGTGCAGTTTTCCGAGCGAGGCGCGCCAGCGTTTCTCCCGCGAGACCTGGCGCGCGCTGCTGCGCTATCTCGGTGTCTCCTGGGAGCCTAAGATCTGGGCATTCGATGATGACATCGGTGCCGAGCTCGGCGCGCCAAACGAGCGGGACTTCTGGCACGCCCAGACCGAGACGCTGCGCTATCGCGGCCAGGACTGGTATCTCGAGGCCTTTCCCGAATGCCTCGGCGACGACGTGCCGGCCAGCTCGCTGATGACGATGGTCGAGGACGTCCAGCGCGCCGCCGAGAGCCTGGAAGGCGCCTATTACAAGCAATCCAACTCGACGACGGCCCATCAGCCAAGGCCGTTCAAGTCGTTCGTACAATTCCAGCTGCGCCGCACCGCCTTCCTGCCGGTCCGCCCAAACATCTTCGGTACGGCTCATGCGGTCGGCAGCAAGGCCTATTGGCCGAGGCGCGGCATCCCCGGCGTCACGCAAAATCTCGATCTCCTCGGCATCAAGGAGCCGCGCCGCGCCCAGCTGCGAAACAGTGTCGGGAAGGCGCTTGCCATCCGCAGCGAGCTTCCCACCGGCTGGGACGAATGGATGGAATGGAACAAGGCGCTGGTGACCGCCGCAAGGGAGAACCGGGTTCCCGGCGGCGCGCGCACAGCCCGCGTCTTTTACGAGGCGCTGCTCGACATGCGCTTCACCCATTGCGGCAATCCTCCCGACACGCTCGTGTGCGTGACTGCAGGGGCCGACGGAGGGCTGGAAGCGGTGCCCCGCGCCCAGGCGGCGTGGATCGACAAGCCGGCGCTCGCGGCACCCGAGATTCTCGACGCGCTCGCCCAGGCGGGCCTTCGCTATTTGCCGCCGCTTCTGGACCGTGGCGCCAGCGCGCCAGAGCGATTGAAGACGCCGCGTGCCTCGGCGCTGGTCCGGATTACTCCGGACTATAGCCCCGCGGACGGGTCAACTCGCCGCTATGAGAAGTTGCTGCAATCGCGCTGGCGGGCAATCGCGGTGCAATGCGAGGCCAAGCGTGTCCGTCCGCCCGCCGTCCCGAAATTGCGGATGGTGAACGGTCTCACTCTGTCGATCGGGCTTGGCGAAACGCCGGTTACCCAGATCAGCGCCTCCAACTTCCTCGAAGGCGATGTCTGGCTCATCGATCTGACCAACGTCACCGACGGTCTGGCGAGCGCCCTCGCCGAAGGCGTGGGGCATGGGGCAGATCTCCGCTATCGCTTTGCCGCCATCCTCAGGGCCAGGAACCGCGACGAGGTCATACGAGCGCTACTCGAAGACGGCATTCCGCCCTACCAGCTCGCCGCAGTGCGCCTGGAGGATGATCCTGAGCTTGATGAAGAGGAACCGGAATCGGCCGCTCCATCGGACGACGGCAGGAAGGAGGCGGATGGCGGCGGGACCGAGCCGCCCGCACCGCCACCACCACCTCCTCCTCCACCGCCGCCTCCTCCGCCATCGCCCGGCCAGACCGCCGATCCGTCCCGGCGTCTCGGCGCGACTTATTACGCCTCCGGGGATCTCTCCAATCGTCCGCTGTATGATCCTGAGCCGGGCCAGGGCGGCGGTGGCGGCGGCGGCAATGGGAATTCCTGGTCCCAACGCCAGCAAGAGCTCGGTGCCGATGGCGAGGCCTGGCTGGCAGCGCGCGTCGCAGCCACTGCACCCTCTGGCACGACGATTGAACGCAATGCCCGCGACGCGCTGAACGGGGAAAGCGACATCGTGGTCAACCGCCCTGACGGTGCCTGGCATGTCGAGGTAAAGACGCTCGCCACCGAACGAATCTATTGGTCCGATCTCGAGCGCGGCAAGGCGGAGCGCAATCGCACTCGCTACGCGATGTGCCTGCTCGTACCCTTCGCCTACACTTACCGGCTCTTCTGGAGCTGGGACCCGCTTCAGGACCTGCTCCCTTGCGAGCGGCGCATGCAGTATCAATGGGCGACCGAACATCCTGGGCCCAGATTGGCTGCCGGCAGCTGGGCCCCGGTGAACGGTGTGCCGACACCAGAGCGGCTGCCAGACCGCGCCACCGCGGTGATCCGGATCCAGACCGCGCACCTCGCGTCGCTCGCGCCGGACGACTATACACTCGCGGGATTGTGGGCACGGCTGGCAGCGGCGGGATGAAATCCTCTAAGCCAGCGCCTTCCGGAGATCGATCGATCCGTCAGATCCAAGACGGAAGAAGTACGACAACGGTCGGCCGGCGATGTCGTCGAGAAGGTCAACTGACATCGAGGCTGCCGGACCGAAGTCGATGGGATTGTCGAGGACGCGCGGCTTCACCTCCGCGTCGGTCGCGACATGCGCGATGTACGAATTGCGGTGCGCGACTTTGAGGCCGTTCACAATCTGGCGGAAGGCCTTCACCTTTCGGTCGAGGTCCTTCGTTCGCTCAGGACCAAGCCCCTCTCGCTTCAGAGCGCCGAAGAGGGTCTGAAAGGATCGATTGGTTTTCCCGTCGTCGTCGAGAGCTGCCAGCCGAGAGACGATATCGCGGCTCGCGCTCTCAAGGAGGATTGCCTCCACCTGGAACTCCTCGCGCGACATCTCGCGCATGCGCTCAAAGCGCATCCGGGTGACGTAAGAGTATATCGTGATTAGCAGCCATAGGATGTCCTGTTGAAGACCCGCCTGGATCTTTTTGGAAGAAGATATAGCGCGGGCCATGCCGCGCATGTAGGTGTCGGATCAGCAAAGACAATGTATACGAGAATGACTTCAACCCCAGCAGGCAGACCCGTCAGGCTCAACAAGACACGCCAGCGCCCTAACACCGCCAGGCGGCCGTTGATGCCTTTCACATTATAGGTCACGGTCTTCACCGCCCAAGAAGTGCGTTGATGGCAGACTCGTTCCGGCCGAGCCCAGCTTCAGGAAATCGTCGGGCCGGATCGACCGCGCCCGAACTGCCAGTCGATCCCTGCCGCACGCAGGATGCCCGACGCCGTCTTCCCGATGTTGCGTTCGAGTACCTTGCGCCACGGGACCAACGTGAAGTCCCGCGATCGCTCGACGACAGCGAAACTCCCGCCTTCAAGATCCAGCCGTCGGGCGATCTTGCCCTCAATCCGCTCGCCGATCCGGGCCGGCTTAAACCGTTTCCCGATATCGTCGCCGATCCGCTCGCCGGCGTGTTGCAATTCACGCTGGCGCAGCGTGTCCAACGCGCCGTCTCGATATCGAAACGCGGACCGCTCGCCGTCCGCCAACTGCTGCTCGATCAGCCATTGCCGCCGCGCTGCCAAGGCAGTGCGTACGTCGCGCCCGTAGCCAACATCGCGGACAGCCCCGTGACCGCCCTCGGCAAGCTCCCGATCGAGCCAGGTCGGCGCGTCCTTTCCGGCAAGTTCGGCGACCGGCGACTGCGAAAGGACCGACAGCATCACGGGCCGGTCGCGCTGCTGGCGCTGGGCCAATGCTTCCGCGCGAGCGAGGTGGTCGTCGGGGATCGACCAACTGCCGTCGGCCAGGCGCTCGGGACCGGCACGTTCCCGCCGCATCGCCTCGAGCCGGCGGACATGGCTCGCCGCAAAGGTCTCGCTGGCGTTGGGGTCGTGACGAAGGTGGAGATCGACCGAATAATGGCCGCCATTGGCGCGCGCCACCGCATCGACGGTGCGATCGGCCTGCGTCGCCTCGATCCGCGACGGCGTGATCCGCACTGTCCCACTTCCCGGTACGGCCGGCGTGGCGTCGCCCCGGCCGATATCGACATAATGGACCCGGCCATCGACGCCGTCGATCATCAAATAGTGCCGGTCGCGATGCTCGTCCGAGAAGCCGCGGCTAATCACGCGTCCCACCAGCGGCTCGCGCAGGTCGCTCGACACCACCTGCTCGACGCCCGCCCGGTCGAGACGCCGCGCGGTCAGTTCGCGCTGCATGAGCCGAATAACATCGCCGCGCTCACCCATCCGGCGCAGCGTGTCCTCCAACCCTTCGGCGAGCCGGTAGCGGCCACCGCCGACATCCTCGGCCAGGTCCATCGCCTTGAGCTTGCGCAGCCTCCCAGCCGCGACCGATTGCTGGAACGGATCGTTGTCCGTCGCCGCCACGGTACGATCGACATCCATGCGACGAAGCAGGCGCCGGTCGATCGCGGTCAATCGATCCTGGTCGACATCACGACGAAGCCGCGCCTCGATCTCCTGGTCGGTGCGTGGTCCCAGGTCGAGCGTCACCAGTTCGGACGCGCGCTCGCGCAGCCCGTGTGCAATATACTCGCGCGCGATGATGAGGTTGTCGCCACGGTCATCGACGCCGCGCAGCACGACATGGGTGTGCGGGCGCTCGGTGTTGAAGTGGTCGACGGCGACCCAATCGAGCCTGGTGCCCAGGTCCTGTTCGACCTGCGTCATCAGCCGCCGGACATAGGGCTTGAGGTCGGGATATTCGGCCCCGTCTTCGGCCGAGACGATGAAGCGAAATTGATGCCGGTCGCCGGCGGTGCGCTTGAGGAAATCGTTGCCGTCGGCGCGGTCCTCCTGCGGACCATATAGTTCGCCCGGCAATCCCTCGCGCGTAACCCCGTCGCGCTGGATGTAGCGCATGTGCGCACGCGCGACCTGGCCGGCCTTTCCCTGCAGGCGGATGAGGCTCGCCTTAACCACCGCCCGGCGACCGCGATATCCGGCCAGCCGATCCCGGCTCGAAAGCAAGCGGCCGATGCTCGCCCCGCGCCCGATTCGGCTGCCGTCGAAGCGGGGGGCGCGGACGCCGGTCTTGGTGCCGGCGAGTCGAGCGGCGGCGAGGATGCGACCGCCGTATTTGACGACCTTCTTGCCATCCTTGGGTCGCTTGCGGCCGAGCTTGGGCGTGAAGTCGTCGTCAGGCATGGCACCACGCCTGGGTCTCGCGATTTCGGGGCAATGGCGGATTTCCGCCATTTCCTACATGACTATCTCGCGCGGCGTAGAGTTCGGGGCGGGTCCGGGCAAAGTGCAGTCGCGCCGCGCGGGCTTCGGCAAGGCCCGGTGCGGAGGCCTCCCATGCCGCTACTGCCTCGCAGAGCCTGCCTGATCGCTCGAGCAGCCTGTCGGCGAGCGCGACCACGACAAGGTTCGGCGTGACCTCGGGCCGAACCGCCAGCAGCCGGTCCAGCGCCTGCGCCTCGTTCCCGGGGCCAAGCCGGTCGGCTAGGACGGCCAGTGCAATCCCCGCGGAGCGCCCCACGCCGTGGAAGCAATGCACCAGCATCGAGCGATCGGCCCAAGACCGCGCGAAGATGATCGCCCGTTCGACGTCTTCCAGCGTCGCCACGCGGATGCCGAGGCTATCCGTGTCAACGTCTTCGAACTGGAGGACGAGATGCGCTCGGCCCGGATCGGGCGCGAACCGGAGTCGCAGGTTCGGCCGGGCACCCGGTTCCTCGATCGTGATTACGGCGTCGAACTTGCGCTTGTGTCGCTTGGCCTGCGGCAGGCTTCCGACAGCCACGCCGCCGGGCTCGGGTGAAGCGAGCGGAGTTGGCTTGATGTATTTCGACATGGTTCGTGCTCACGGGGTTTAGTTCAGAGCAAAGACAACCACCGCACCGCTTTTGGGAACGTGCCGGTCCAGTTCGGTACCGACACGTTCCCTGCCAGCGTCAGGCGCGGCGCGCCGCCGGGAAGACCGGGCGGAGGATCTTTCCACCATCGCGCAGTTGATCGAGATAGTCAGACCAGCGCTGCATCATGACGACGCGCTCATCCCAATATTCGCCACGGGCATAGGCGCGCCGGACCTGGTTGGTATCGACGTGGGCGAGCTGGCGTTCGATCGCGTCGGGGTTCCACTCGCCCATCTCGTTGAGCAGCGTTGCGGCCATCGCCCGGAAGCCGTGCGCGGTCATCTGGTCGGTCGTGTAGCCGAGCTTGCGCAGGCCTTGGTTGACGGCGTTCTCCGACATCGCCTTGCGCGGCTTGCCGAGGCACGGGAACAGATACTTCCACCAGTGCGTGTGCTCGTGAAGTTCCTTGAGCATCTCGATCACTTGGCGTGACAACGGCACCCGGTGCGGCCGGCGCATTTTCATCCGTTCCGCTGGGATGAACCAGATAGCCTCTTCGAAGTCGATGTCCGTCCACTCGGCCTGTCGGAGTTCGCCGGGACGAAGCAGCACATGCGGCGATAGGCGCATCGCCATGACGGTCACCTTGTGCCCCGTGTAGCCATCGATCGCCCGGAGCAGCGCACCGACTTCGGATGGCCGGGTGATGGCTGCGAAGTGCTTGACCTTGGGCACGGCGATCGCGCCGCGAAGGTCAGCCGCGACGTCCTTGTCGCATCGCACGGTTGCCACGCCATAGCGAAACACCCGGCTGAGCACGCTGCGCATGCGCCGCGCGCTTTCATAGGCGCCCGTCGCCTCGACCTTTCGTAGCACAGCGAGGGCTTCATGCGGAGTGATCTGCGCGATCGGGATGGTGCCGATCAGCGGATATGCCTTGGCGAGAAGCCAGCGGATCTTGTCGACGGTCACCGGCGCCAAACCGTCGCGCTCGCATTTGATGAGCCATTCCTCGGCGACCGCCTGGAAAGTGTTGGCAGCGGCATATTTCGCGGCGATCCGCGCGCGCTTCTTCTCAAGCGCCGGGTCGATCCCCTCCGCGATCTTCTTCTTGGCCTCGTCGCGCCGCGCCCGTGCCTCGGCGAGGCTAATGGTTGGCCAGCCCCCGAGATGAAGCTTCTTTTGCTTGTCCAGGAAACGGTAGTTGAAGCGCCACAGCTTCGAGCCGTTGGGCTGGATGACGAGATAGAGGTTTTGAGAATCGGAAAGGTTCCAGGCCTTCGCTCTCGGCTTGGCCGCATTGATCTGGATGTAGGTCAGCATGGTCGTTTTCCCAGCAATGCCGGGTCGATCCGAGGGCAACAAAAAGGGCAGCATTTGTGGTCGCTGCACATGCCCTTAGCCGGATTTCGCCGGACGGTGTCTGGCGATTCTCGGTCTAAAAATGCTGTGAAACCAGCCGCTTACTGGACGCTACTGGACGCATCCAGAGCCAGTATTGGTGCCCAGAAGAGGACTCGAACCTCCACGCCCTTGCGAGCGCCAGCACCTGAAGCTGGTGCGTCTACCAATTCCGCCATCTGGGCACGGGGTAGGCGCGCGGCTCTATGAGCGGGGCGGGAGGTTGTCAACCGCGCGGTCGCGGCTTGTCGGCGCGAGCGCGACGCGGCATGGAAGCGACGGACCCGGGACAAGAGGCGCGTCGTGAAGGACAAAGTCGTAACGCTGATCGGCGGTGGCGGATTTATCGGCCGCTATATCGCGCAGGAATTGCTTGCCGCGGGCGCGCGCATCCGCATCGCCGAACGCGATCCGCGCCGCGCCTGGTTCCTGAAGCCCCTTGGGGGCCTCGGCCAGACGCAGTTTGCGGCCTGCGACGTGACCAAGCCGGATACGGTGGCGCGCGCGGTCGCAGGTTCGGATGCGGTGGTCTATCTGGTCGGCACATGGGGACCGAACTTCAAGGGTCTGCAGGAGGACGGCCTGCGCGCGGCCGCGGACGCCGCCAAGGCGGCGGGCGCCGAGGCTTTCGTCGACATCTCCACGATCGGCGCGAACGCCGAATCGGATTCGAAATATTATGCGACCAAGGGCGCGGGCGAGGCCGCTGCACGGTCGGCCTTTCCCGACGCCGTGATCCTGCGTCCTTCGGTGGTGTTCGGGCCGGAGGATAAATTCATCAACCGCTTCGCCGCGATGGTGGCCGCGATGCCGGTGGTGCCCGTGCTCAAGCCCAAGGCGCGGTTCCAGCCGGTTCATGTCGTGGACGTCGCCAAGGCGGTGGCACGCGTGCTGGCGGAGCCGGACGCGCATGCGGGCAAGACCTATGAACTCGCGGGGCCGGAAGTGATCGCCATGGGCGAGCTGATCGGCTGGCTCGCGCAGTCGATCGGGCGTGCGCCTGCGATTGCCGAGTTGCCCGACGTCGCGGGCGATTTGCTGTCGCTGTTCGGCTTCCTGCCCGGCGCGCCGATCAAGCGCGACCAGTGGAAGATGCTGCAAACCGACAATGTCGCGAGCGGTACGCTACCCGGCCTGTCCGCGCTCGGCATCGCGCCGACGCCGATGGAGGCGGTCGCGCCCGGATGGCTGGTCCGCTATCGCAAGGCCGGCCGGTTCGGCGTGCGCGCCGCCGCCTGAATTTTTCCGGCGCGCGGTCAGCCGCCGCCATTAGGGGCTTTCCGTGTCCGACATCATCGCCGCCATCATCCTCGGCATCGTAGAGGGCGTGACCGAGTTCATTCCGGTCTCCTCGACCGGTCATCTCATCCTCGCGAGCGCGCTGCTCAAATACGACCCGGCTTACTGGGCGCTGTTCAACATCGTCATCCAGTTGGGCGCTATTCTGGCGATCGTCGTGCTGTACTGGCGGACCTTCTGGGCGGTCGGCATGGGGTTGCTGCGGTTCGATCCGACGTCGGTGCGGTTCGTCCGCAACCTGCTGGTCGCGTTCATTCCAGCAGCCGTGCTCGGTGTATTGCTTCATAAGCAGATAGAGGCGCTGCTGGGGTCGCCAATCACGGTCGCGGTTGCGCTGATCGTGGGAGGTTTCGCGATCCTGGGAATCGAGCGGTTCGTGCGCGAAGGCAACGTCAAAGGCGTCGCCGACATCCCGCTGCCCAAGGTTGTCGGAATCGGGCTGATCCAGTGCCTGGCGATGGTGCCGGGGGTCAGCCGGTCGGGTGCGACGATCCTGGGCGCGCTAAGCCTTGGGGTCGAGCGGCGCACCGCGGCCGAATTCAGCTTCTTCCTCGCCATCCCGACGATGCTTGGCGCGACCGTGCTCGAACTGGTCAGCAAGCGGCACGAGCTGGCGGCGGGCAACACCGTCGGGTTCGGGTTGATCGCCATCGGTTTCGTCGTCGCGTTCCTTGTCGCCCTGATCGTGGTGCGGTGGTTCGTCGGACTGGTCGGCCGGACGGGGTTCAGCCCGTTTGGCTGGTACCGAATCGGCGTTGGAGCGATTGCCCTCTTTCTCCTGCTTAAATGAGTCCGATCCGGGCGTTAAATCGGAAATGTTGATCGCCTACCGAACCTCCAGCGCTGAAAACGACGGTATTAAGGACAGCTTTATTGTCCTAATTGTCCGATTCTGCGTGACGAAGAGATAGAATCACGATACCGGCCGCTTCGAAAGGAACGGGCGATGGCCGGGGATATGCTCAAATTTGTGCAGGTTTCGCAGGCTTACCCGCCCAAGCGCGAGGCCGAGGCGCGCGCGGAAGATTTTCGCGAAATTGCCGACCGCTACGCCGTCCCGACCGCCGAAGAACAGTCGGCGCGCTGTTCGCAATGCGGCGTGCCTTATTGCTCAGTGCATTGCCCGTTGCACAACCATATCCCCGACTGGCTGCGGCTGACAGCGGAGGGTCGGCTGCGCGAGGCGTACGAGCTGAGCAACGCCACGTCGACCATGCCCGAAATCTGCGGCCGCATCTGTCCGCAGGATCGGCTGTGCGAAGGCAATTGCGTCATCGAGTTTTCTGGTCACGGCGCGGTGACGATCGGGTCGGTCGAGAAGTTCATCACCGATACCGCCTGGGAAGCAGGCTGGGTCGAGCCACTGGCGCCGGGCCGCCCGCGTGGCCAGTCGGTGGGGATCGTCGGAGCGGGGCCTGCCGGGCTTACCGCCGCCGAGCTGCTTCGCGTCGCAGGCTATGACGTGCACGTCTACGACCGGCACGATCGCGCCGGCGGGTTGCTGACGTACGGCATTCCCGGCTTCAAGCTCGAAAAGCCGATCGTGATGCGCCGCGTCGACCGATTGAAGGCGGGCGGGATCGTGTTCCACGAAGGGTTCGAAGTCGGTCGCGACGCGACCCTAGAGGAATTGCGCGAGCGCCACGACGCTCTGCTGATCGCGACCGGCGTCTACAAAGCGCGCGGGCTGAGTGCGCCCGGGGCGGACCAAAGCGGCGTGATCGAAGCGCTCGATTACCTCACCGCCTCCAACCGCAAGGGGTTCGGCGACGCGGTGCCCGAATTCGACAGCGGCGCGCTGGACGCGGCAGGCAAGAACGTCGTCGTGGTCGGCGGCGGCGACACCGCGATGGATTGCGTGCGAACCGCGATCCGCCAGGGCGCGGCGTCGGTCGCGTGCCTGTATCGCCGCGACCGCGACAACATGCCCGGCTCTCAGCGCGAGGTCGGCCATGCCGAGGAGGAAGGCGTCGAGTTCGTCTGGCTTTCCGCCCCGCAAGCGTTCGGTGGCCAGGACAAAATCGAAAACGTCCTGATCGCCCGCATGCGGCTCGGCGCGCCCGACGCCAGCGGCCGCCGCGCACCCGAACCCGACGGCGCCCCCGCCGAAGTCCGTGACGCCGACATGGTGATCAAGGCTCTCGGCTTCGACGCCGAAGATCTGCCGACGCTGTTTGACTCCCCCGAACTCGGCGTGACGCGCTGGGGGACGGTGCTGGTCGACAATGCCAGCCTGATGACCAGCCTGGACGGCGTCTTCGCCGCAGGCGACATCGTCCGCGGCGCGAGCCTGGTGGTGTGGGCCGTCCGCGACGGGCGCGATGTCGCGGGACACATCGACAAGTATCTGCGTGCGAAGGCGAAGGAAGAGAGGAAAGCGGCGTGAGGGGCGCGGCGGCGATCGCCGTGGGCGTGGCGTTGCTGGTTGCTGCGCCGGCGCATGCCTGCGTGCGAACCGTCTTTACCGAGACGCTCGGCAAGCCGTTGAGCAAGCGTGCGCAGGCCCGGTTCGATGCGCAGGTCGCGAAGCAGATCGCAACGGAACGTCTTACACGGATCGCTGCCGAGGTGCGCGAGGGACGCGTCGACGTTGCAGTCGGGCTGGCCGACATGCTGATCCCGAACGTGCGAGCGGTGCGGATCTGGCAGAATAGTTGCGGGGACAGCAACGAATATGACACGCTCGGCAGCGCGAAGAACCTGTGGGACGGGAGCGAATTCGACGGTACCGAGCTTGAGGGTCTCGATCCAGAAACCAACGGGGCCTATTATCGCAGGATTGGTTACAACCCTGGCGCTTGCAACGTCGAGTTTCGCGCAAGTTTCGCTGCCTTGTTACGCGCCCGCGTGCGACCGGAGGTGCTCGATCAGGCCTATATCGCGCTCGCCTTCGACCGCGGCGACGGTAGCTATTACCGATATTATGATTTTGTCGGCGAAAAACGTGAACCGCCGGTGAAGCTTCACGGTGACTTCTCGAGCGCACGCGCAAAGCGGACGCCGATGTGGAAAGTGCTCGACCCGCAAGGCTCGGTCGGCCGGGCGGTCGATGAATTCTGGGCGAGTGTTGGCCCCCGAATGGCCGATGACGGCTTTGTCTGCCCGCGGATGCGGGCCGGCTTCTTCAACAGCCGCGAGGCGTGGTTGGCCGAACTGCGCAAGAGACCCGATTATCAGCGGCTCGTACGCGAAGCGGCCCAGCGCCGCGCCATGCGCGGCCAGCCCGCGCTCAAGGAGACCGGCAAGTGACCGACCAACGCGCCCGCCTCGCCGCCGAGGGGATGTATCGTCCCGAGTTCGAATCCGACGCCTGCGGCGTGGGCCTCGTCGCCGCGACCGACGGCCTCGCCTCGCGCCGCGTCGTGCAGTCGGCGATCGATGCGCTTAAGGCGGTGTGGCATCGCGGCGCGGTCGATGCCGACGGCAAGACCGGCGACGGCGCGGGCATCCATATCGACCTGCCGCACAAATTCTTCGACGAGGCAATCCAGGCGTCGGGGCATAAGGTCGCCGACAACCGGCTCGCGGTCGGGATGATCTTCATGCCGCGCACCGATCTGGGCGCGCAGGAAGCGTGCCGGACGATCGTCGAAAGCGCGATCATCGAGGCGGGCTATACGATCTACGGCTGGCGCCAGGTGCCGGTCGACGTGTCGGTGATCGGCCGCAAGGCGCAGGAAACGCGGCCGGAGATCGAGCAGATCATGATCGCGGGCCCCCTGCCCGACCAGCAATCCGCCGAGGAGTTCGAGAAAGACCTCTATCTCGTCCGCCGCCGGATCGAGAAGCGCATCATCGCGGCGCAGATCAACGGCTTCTACGTCTGTTCGCTGTCGTGCCGGTCGATCATCTACAAGGGCCTGTTCCTCGCGGAGTCGCTGTCGGTCTTTTACCCCGACCTCAAGGACCCGCGGTTCGAGAGCCGCGTCGCGATCTTCCATCAGCGTTATTCGACCAACACCTTCCCGCAATGGTGGCTGGCGCAGCCGTTCCGCTGTCTCGCGCACAATGGCGAGATCAACACGATCCGCGGCAACAAGAACTGGATGCTCAGCCACGAGATCAAGATGGCGGCGACCTCGTTCGGCGAGCATTCGGAGGACATCAAGCCGGTGATCCCGGCGGGCGCGTCGGACACCGCCGCGCTGGATGCGGTGTTCGAGGCGATCTGCCGCTCGGGCCGTGACGCGCCGACCGCCAAGCTGATGCTGGTGCCCGAGGCGTGGGGCGGCAAGGGCGAGATGCCCAAGGCGCATCTCGATATGTTCAAATATCTCGGCAGCGTGATGGAGCCGTGGGACGGCCCGGCCGCGCTGGCGATGACCGACGGGCGCTGGGCGGTGGCGGGGATGGACCGTAATGCGCTCCGTCCCTTGCGCTATACGCACACGTCCGACGGGCTGCTGATCGTCGGGTCGGAAAGCGGGATGGTCGTCGTGCCGGAGACGATGATCGTCGAGAAGGGCCGGCTCGGCCCCGGCCAGATGATCGCGGTCGACCTCGACCAGGGCAAGTTGTTCCACGACCGCGAGGTCAAGGACCGTATCGCCGGCGAGCATGACTATGCCGCAATGATCGGCAAGTTCCTGACGCTCGACGACTTGAAGACGCCAAAGGGCGATCACGTGACGCGGTTCGACCGCGCCGAACTGATGCGCCGCCAGGTCGCCGCCGGCCAGACGATCGAGGATATGGAGCTGATCCTGTCGCCGATGGTCGAAACCGCCAAGGAAGCGATCGGGTCGATGGGCGACGATACGCCGCTCGCGGTCATTTCGGACAAGCCGCGCCTCATCAGCCAGTTCTTCCGCCAGAACTTCAGCCAGGTCACCAACCCGCCGATCGACAGTCTGCGCGAGCGCCATGTCATGTCGCTCAAGACGCGCTTCTCCAACCTCGCCAACATCCTCGACACCGATGGGGCGCAGGACGGCGTGCTGGTGCTGGAAAGCCCGGTGCTCGACGGCAGGGACTGGGCGCGACTGAAGGCGCATTTCGGCGCCGCGGCGGCGGAGATCGACTGTACCTTCGCGTCGGGCGGCGATGTCGATGCGCTGCGCACCGCGATCCAGCGCATCCGCAACCAGGCCGAACAGGCGGTGCGCGAGGGCAAGAGCGAATTGTTCCTGTCCGACCGCGACATCGGCGAGGACAGGGTCGGCATTGCCGGGGTACTGGCGGCGGCGGCGGTGCACACGCACCTCGTCCGGCGTGGCTTGCGCTCATACTGCTCGATCAACATCGAGACCGCCGAATGCCTCGACACGCATTATTACGCGGTGCTGATCGGGGTCGGCGCGACCACGGTCTATGCCTATCTGGCGGAAGCCGCGATCGCCGATCGCCACGCGCGCGGCCTGTTCGGCGAATTGAGCCTCGACAAATGCCTCGCCAACCACCGCAAGGCGGTCGACGAAGGGCTGCTCAAGATCATGTCGAAGATGGGGATCGCGGTGATCTCCAGCTATCGCGGCGGGTATAATTTCGAGGCGGTCGGACTGAGCCGCAGCCTGGTCAACGACCTGTTCCCCGGCATGCCGGCGAAGATTTCTGGCGAAGGCTATGCGTCGCTCCATCTGAACGCGCAGTTGCGGCATCAGGCGGCGTTCGATCCGGCGGTGGCGACGCTGCCGATCGGCGGTTTCTATCGCCAGCGGCACACTGGCGAGACGCATGCCTATTCGGCGCAGTTGATGCACTTGCTGCAAACCGCCGTCGCGACCGACAGCTATTCGACCTACCAGAAATTCTCGCGCGGGGTCGCCGACCTGCCGCCGGTCTATCTGCGCGACTTGCTCCAGTTCAACTATCCCGGCGAGGGCATCCCGGTCGACCAGGTCGAACCGATCACCGAGATCCGCAAGCGCTTCGTGACGCCCGGCATGTCGCTGGGCGCCCTCAGTCCCGAGGCGCACGAAACGCTGGCGATCGCGATGAACCGCATAGGCGCGCGCGCGGTGTCGGGCGAAGGTGGCGAGGACAGCATCCGCTTTGAGCCCTACGAGAACGGCGACAACGCCAATTCGGGGGTCAAGCAGATTGCCAGCGGCCGGTTCGGCGTGACCGCCGAATATCTCAACGCGTGTGACGAGATCGAGATCAAGGTGGCCCAGGGCGCGAAGCCCGGCGAGGGCGGGCAATTGCCCGGCTTCAAGGTCACCGAGTTCATCGCCAAATTGCGCCATTCGACGCCCGGCGTGACGCTGATCAGTCCGCCGCCGCACCACGACATCTATTCGATCGAGGATCTGGCGCAGCTGATCTACGACCTCAAGCAGATCAATCCGCGCGCCCGCGTGTGCGTGAAACTGGTCAGCTCGGCCGGGATCGGCACCGTCGCGGCGGGCGTCGCGAAGGCGCATGCCGACGTCATCCTGGTCGCAGGGCACAATGGCGGCACCGGCGCTTCACCTCAGACCAGCATCAAATATGCCGGAACGCCGTGGGAAATGGGGCTGTCGGAGGTCAACCAGACGCTGACGCTCAACGGCCTGCGCGGTCGCGTGAAGCTGCGCACCGACGGCGGGCTGAAGACCGGGCGCGACATAGTCATCGCCGCGATCCTGGGCGCGGAGGAATTCGGCATCGGCACGCTGTCGCTGGTCGCGATGGGCTGCATCATGGTGCGGCAATGCCATTCGAACACTTGCCCGGTCGGCGTCTGCACGCAGGACCCGGCCTTGCGCGACAAGTTCACCGGGTCGCCGGAGAAGGTCATCAACCTGATGACCTTCATCGCCGAGGAAGTCCGCGACATCCTTGCGCGGCTGGGCTTCCGCAGCCTGGACGAGGTGATCGGCCGCACCGAATTGCTCCGTCAGGTCAGCCGCGGGGCCGAGCATCTCGACGATCTCGACCTCAACCCGATCCTCGCCAAGGTCGACGCGAACGACGACCAGCGCCGGTTCAGCCTGGGCACATGGCGCAACGACGTGCCGGACAGCCTCGACGCACAGATGATCAAGGACGCCGCGCACGTCTTCTCGCGCGGCGAGAAGATGCAGCTCACCTATTCGGTGCGGAACACGCATCGCGCGGTCGGCACGCGGCTTTCGTCGGAAATCACGCGGACGTTCGGGATGAACAAGCTCGCCGACGGCCATGTCACCGTCCGGCTGCGCGGATCGGCGGGACAAAGCCTGGGCGCGTTCCTGTGCAAGGGGGTGACCCTGGAAGTGTTCGGCGACGCGAACGATTATGTGGGCAAGGGGCTGTCGGGCGGTACGATCGTCGTGCGCCCGGTCGTGTCGTCGCCCCTCAGATCCCAGGAAAACACGATCATCGGCAACACCGTCCTCTATGGCGCGACCAGCGGGCGGCTGTTCGCGGCGGGACAGGCGGGCGAGCGGTTCGCAGTGCGCAATTCGGGCGCGACGGTGGTGGTCGAAGGATGTGGCGCGAACGGCTGCGAATATATGACCAACGGCATTGCGGTCGTGCTCGGCGCGGTCGGCGCCAATTTCGGCGCGGGCATGACCGGCGGGATGGCGTTCGTCTATGACGCGAGCAAGAGCTTCGAACGCCGCGCCAACGGCGAATCGATCCTGTGGCAGCGGCTGGCCTCGGCGCATTGGGAGGCGGTGTTGAAGAATTTGGTCCGGGCGCACGCCGTCGCGACCGACAGCGCCTGGTCGCAATCGTTGCTCGACGACTGGGATCGCACGCGTGAGGCGTTCTGGCAGGTGGTGCCCAAGGAAATGGTCGGACGAATGGCGCACCCGCTCGACGACAGCGAGGTGCTGGTCGCGGCGGAGTAGACACTTCAAATCGCGGGAGCAAAGTGGTATGGGACGGTGTTACCGATAATCGATCGGATGTGTGCCATGCGTAAGATTACCCTGTTTCTTCTCGCCGCGACTGTGGCGACTCCCGCTCTCGCTCGCGATCGTTACGACGCCCCGCCGCCGCGCGACGACGTGCGCGCCACCGCTCGCGCGTTGAGCGATCCGCGCGTGCAGGCCGGTGTCGCGGTGCTGCTTGACCAGCTCACGACCGCCGTGCTCGACACGCGCGTCGGCCCGCTCGCCGATCTTGCGCCCGATTCGGACATCCGCCCCGATGACACGGTCGGTTCGGTGCAGGCGCGTCGCGATCCCGCGTTCCGCAACAAGCTCCGCATGGGCACCGTCGGCGCCGTAGCGGTCGCCGGCCGCGCCGCGAGCGATGCCGCGGCGATGACCGATTCGATCGACGCCACCGCCGCCCGGCTGCAGCGGATTATCGACTCCTATCGCCGCTGACCGGGTTGCCGCCTCACCCCGGCGCTCGCTAGGGTGAGGTCATGTGGCAGCTTTATCAATTCCCGCTCTGTCCCTTCTCGCGCAAGGTCCGGCTGCTGCTGGGCGAGAAGGGTGTCGGCTACACGCTGATGCGCGAAAATCCTTGGGAGCGGCGCGACGAGTTCATCGACATGAACCCGGCGGGGCAGACCCCGGTCATCGCCGACCCCGAGCGCGACGTCCGCCTGATCGATTCGCTCGTCATCTGCGAATATTTCGACGAGACGGTCGACAAGGCGCAGATGATCAACGGCACCGCGGCGCAGCGGGCGGAAATCCGGCGGCTGTCGACCTGGTTCGACACCTTCTTCTACCGCGACGTGACCGAGAAACTGCTCGGCGAGCGGATGATCAAGCGGATCGTCACCAAGCAGGGACCCGACGCCAAGGTGCTGCGCGAGGCGATGAAGTCGGCGGTCGAATATCTCGACTACACCGATTACCTGCTAGGGCGGCACAACTGGATGGCGGGGTCGACGCTCAGCCTCGCCGATCTTGCCGCGGCGGCGCAGATTTCGGTCGCGGACTATCTCGGCGGAATAGACTGGAAGAGCCACGAGGAAACCGCGCGCTGGTATTCGGGGATGAAGTCGAGGCCCAGCTTCCGCCCTTTATTGAGTGAGCGGATGGAAGGGATACCGGCCGCACCCCACTATGACGACGTGAACTTCTGACATGCATGTGACGCACGACGCGGGCGCGCCGGCGGCGAAGCCGATCGGCTTCGACGATTTCCTGAAGGTCGACATCCGTGTCGGGACGATCGTTTCGGCGGAGCCGTTTCCAGAGGCCCGCAAGCCCGCCTACAAGCTCAGCGTGGATTTCGGCGAGCCGATCGGCGTCAAGCGATCCTCGGCCCAGATCACCGAGCATTACACCCCTGAGGAACTGGTGGGGCGTCAGGTTGCGGCGGTGGTCAATTTCCCGCCACGCCAGATCGGGCCGATGAGGTCGGAGGTGCTGACGCTCGGATTTCCCGATGCCGACGGCAAGGTGGTGCTGATCGCGCCGAGCGAAGCAGTGCCAAATGGCGGTCGGCTGTTTTAAGGACAAGCGTCAGAAGAGGCGCCCGCGGACGACCAGGAGGCCGAGGGCGATCACCGATAGCCAGGCCAGCACCGACAGTACCACGATCACCAGCAACCGGACGGGAATCGGCAATTTCCTGACCGGGCGCTCGTCCGAATTCGCGTCGACGGGCACCGGACCCCAGGGTCCGACCCGGGGCAGCGCCACCGGCGCGGTCGATGGCGCACCGAGCGCTCGGTCGAGCGCTGCCTTCGACAACGGCTGAACGAACGCGCAACCGCACACCCCGCCATCGCACCAGATAACGACGGCCCGTTGCATGCCGATACCCGCCAGTCCCAGCCCGATCTCGACACCCACGGCGAGATCGGTCGCAGTCAGCACGCGAAAGCCGCTGGCCGACAAATCCTCGACCATCACGTCGAGCGGCACATGCTCCGGGTCGCGCAACGTGGCGTCCAGCCCGACGCGGAAACGCTCCGCCGCCCGAGCGTCCCGATACAATTGCGCAGCCAATGCCATGTTTGATCCGTCTCTCGTTCGAAAACGACGGATTGCCGCGGGACCTTACCGATTGGTTAAGGCGCCCCGGATTCGACAAAATAAGCTACTTTTCGGCAATGGTTTAGCGACGTCCGATCGCCTAGCCGTCGAGACTCTTCGACGCTTGTTCGAACATATCCTTCGACAGGCCGGGTGTCGCGAGTATCCGTTCCAGTTCCGCCACCATCAGCCGCGCGCGGCCTTCATCGAACCGGCGCCACCGGCCGAGCGGCGGTAGCAACTTGGCGGCGGTCTGGGGGTTTAGCTTGTCGAGCGCGATCAAATGGTCGGCGAGGAAGCGATAACCGGCCCCGCCCGCCATGTGGAACGCGCGCTGGTTGACGCCGAACGCCCCGACCAATGACCGCGCGCGATTGGGGTTGGCCAGGCTGAAATCGGGATGCCGCGCGAGCTCCGCGACCACCATGGGCGTATCGTCGCGCATCGACAGCGCCTGCGTCTGGAACCATTTGTCGAGCACCAGCGCATCGCCCGAATAGCGATTGTAGAAGATGTCGAGCGCCGCGACGCGCTTGTCCGAATTGCCATTGACCAATGTCGTCAGCGCGCCCTGGCGGTCGGTCATGTTGTCCGCAGCCTCGAACTGCGCGAACGCGATGTCGGCGGCATCCGATCCCCCGCTCGCGGCGATATAGCCGAGCGCGACGGTGCGCATCCGGCGCGCGGCCTTGGCCGGGGGCGAATAGACGAATGCGTCGGCCTGACTCGAATCGGCATAGGCCGAGCGCCACAGGTCGGCGAGGCTCTTGCCCAAGTCTTGGCGCAACGCTTCCCGCGCGCGGAAGACGGATTCGGGATCGACGACCGCCAACTGGTCGCCGATGAAGCTGTCCGACGGCAATAGCACCGCTTCGGCGACGAACGCGCGGTCGAGCGACGGATCCTCCAGCGTCCGGCGCACCGCCTCGATCACCGGCGCATGGGCGGCGCGTCCCGCCGTCACCGACGCGACCAGCGTGTCGAGCATCAATTGCTGCATCGCCTCGTAGCGCGCGAACGGATCGTCATCATGCGCCGACAGGAATTTGAGGTCGTCGGGCGACCGGTCGCTTTCGATGATGACGGGCGCGGAAAAGCCGCGATTGATCGACAGGACAGGGCGTTCGGTAAGGCCGTCGAACATGATCTCCGATTGAGCGCGATCGAACATGTAGAGCTGCTCGTCGCCCAACGCCCTGCCGGTCTCGCCACCGAACAGCTTGAGCTTGAGCGGCAGGACGAACGGCTCCTTTTCGGGCTGGCCCGGAGTCGGTGGGGTGCGTTGGGCTAGGCGAAGCGTGGCACGGCCCGACCCGGTCTCGTGGTCGATCGCGGCCGATACGCGCGGCGTGCCCGCCTGCGAATACCATCGCCGGAACTGGGTCAGGTCGACCCCGCCGCCGAATTCCATGCAGCGGACGAAATCGTCGCACGTCGCCGCCGTCCCGTCATAGCGGTCGAAATAGAGATCGGTGCCGGCGCGGAAACCCTCGGCGCCCAGAATGGTCGCCATCATGCGGATCACCTCGGCGCCCTTATTGTAGATCGTCGCCGTGTAGAAATTGCTGATCTCGATATAGGAATCGGGGCGGATCGGGTGCGCGAGCGGGCCGGCGTCCTCCGGGAATTGCGACGCGCGCAACGTGCGGACATCCTCGATCCGCTTGACCGCGGCCGATCCCTGGTCGGCGGAGAAACCCTGGTCCCGAAAGACGGTGAAGCCTTCTTTCAAGCTCAGCTGGAACCAGTCGCGACACGTCACGCGATTGCCCGACCAGTTGTGGAAATATTCGTGCGCGACCACCGCGGCGATCGCGTCATAGTCATAGTCGGTCGCCGTGTCGGGGTTGGCGAGGATGTAGCGGCTGTTGAAGATGTTCAGCCCCTTATTCTCCATCGCCCCGAAGTTGAAATCGTCGACCGCGACGATGTTGAAGACGTCGAGATCGTATTCGCGGCCATAAACGCGCTCGTCCCACGCCATCGCGGTCTTGAGCGCGTCGAGCGCGTGTTCCGTGCGCGGCAAGTCGCTTTCGCGCACCCAGATGCCGAGCTCCACTTCGCGCCCGGACATCGTCGTGAACGTGGCGCGGTTCACGGCCAAATCGCCCGCCACTAGCGCAAACAGATAGGACGGCTTGGGAAACGGGTCGCGCCATTCGGCCCAGTGCCTGCCGTCGCCCAAGTCGCCCGAAGCGATCGGATCGCCGTTCGCCAGCAGCACCGGGAAACGCTTCCTGTCCGCCGTCATCTTCACCGAATAGCGCGCCAGCACATCGGGCCGGTCAGGGAAGAACGTGATGCGGCGGAACCCCTCCGCCTCGCATTGCGTGCACAGATTCCCGCCAGACGCGTACAGCCCCATCAACTGCGTGTTGCGGTCGGGGTGGATCACAACCTCGGTCTCGACGCGATGCTCGCCGCCGGGCAAGTCGATCTCCAGCGTATCGCCATCCATCCGCCAGTCGTTATGCGGAACGCCGTCGACCAGTACCCTGACCGGCGCCTGCCCGTCGCCGTCGAGCCGAAGCGGGTGATCGTGCGCCCCGTCCCGCACGACATCGAGCATCGCCGTCACGCGGGTCGCCGCCGGATCGAGATCGAAATCGAGCGCAATGTCGGGGACCAGCCAATCGGGCGGCCGGTAATCCTCACGCCTGGTGATAGCGGGTGCGGCGAGAGCGGACTGGGCGTCGATCATTCGAATTCCACGATGCGGTGCGACTGGCTGTCGCACTGTTACAATACAGTGTTGCCAAGGTTTCAGGCCGTGCTACGCCGCCGGTCGAGGACAGCCAAGAGGAAAGCCATGTTCAAACTGATCGGCGCCGCCGCTCTGACCGTCGTCGCGGGCGCCGCAATCGCACAAACCGACAAGACCCCAGCCGCCCCGCCGCAGAAGGAATCGGTGGCCAGCGTCAACGCGCGCGTCATGGCCCCCCTCCCCGCCGACCAGGCGGCGATGAAGGCGCATGTCCTGTTCCTGGCGTCGGACGCGATGCGCGGACGTGAGGCGGGCAGCCCCGAATTCGACATCGCCGCGCAATATGTCGCTGCGCAATTCTACGCCGCCGGATTGCGGCCGGGCGGAGAGGATGGCGGCTACCTGCAAAAGGTGCCGCTGGTCGGCTACAAGCTCGCCGACAAGGGCAGCTTCGTGTGGACGCCCGCCGAGGGCAAGGCCGCCGCGCCGCAGACATTGGTGTTCGGTGAGGATTTCTCGCCCGCGCCCAACGCCGGCAAGACCGAAACCAGCATCAGTGCCCCGGTCGTGTTCGTCGGCTACGGCATCGTCGCGCCCGACTACAAGCGCGACGACTACAAGGGCGTCGACGTGAAGGGAAAGATCGTCGCCTTCGTTGGCGGCGCGCCCAAGGGCTATGACGGCGAGGAACGCGCCTTCTTCTCGAGCAGCGGGACCAAGGCGGCGATCGCGTTCCAGCACGGGGCGGTCGGCGCGATCCAGATCGAAAGCCCCCGCGTCGGTCGGGGGTCGCTGCCTTTCGCCGTGACGATGCGTACCTGGGACCGCGAGCGCGTCACGTGGTCACGGTCGGACGGCAGTGGCAAGAATGACGGCATCCCGATCCTCGGCACCATCTCCATGAAGGGCGCGACCAAGCTGTTCGCCGGCGCGAAGATGTCGTCGGACGACGTGAAGAAGGCCGCCGACAGCGACGACGCCAAATTCACGCCCTTCATGCTCAAGGGCAATCTGTCGGTCGCGACCAAGACCGTGATGCGCCCGATGCCGTCGTCCAACGTGATCGGCATCATCCCCGGCGCCGACCCCAAGCTGAAGGGTGAAGTCGTCATCCTGTCCGCACACCTCGACCATATCGGCGTGGGACGGCCCGACAAGACCGGCGACACAATCAACAATGGCGCGGAGGACAATGCGATCGGGATCGCCAGCCTGATCGAGGAAGCCAAGCGTTTCACCGCGTCCGGCAAGCCGCCGCGTCGCACCATCATGTTCCTGGCGGTGACGGCGGAGGAAAAGGGGCTGATCGGCTCCGACTATTTCGCCAACAACCCGACCGTGCCGCTCAAGTCGATTGTCGCCGACGTCAATCTCGACATGCCGCTGATCACCTACAAGTTCGAGGACATGGTGGTGTTCGGCGCGCCGCGATCGACATTGGGATCGATCGTGCAGAAGGCGGTCGAGAGCGTCGGGGTCGGCCTCGCGCCCGATCCGATGCCCGACGAAGGGCTGTTCGTCCGATCCGATCATTTCCGCTTCGTGCAGAAGGGCATTCCCTCGGTGTTCCTGTGGCCTGGCTACAAGGGCGCGGGCAAGGCGGCGTGGGAGGACTTCATGAAGAACCACTACCACCAGCCATCGGACGAGATCGGCCTGCCGCTCGACTGGGAGCAGGGGATGCGGTTCGTGACGGTCAACTATACGATCGCGCGCGAAATAGCCGATGGCGACGATCGCCCGCGCTGGAACAAGGGCGATTATTTCGGGACGGTGTTTGGGGGGTATGGCGCGAAGTGACGGGCGCCTGCTGATCTTCGGGCTGGGCTATGCGGCAAGCGCCGTCGCGGCTCGGCTCGACGGGTGGCAAGTGTCGGCGACGGGCAGCGCGGGCGACCTCGATTTCGACGATCGCGATGCCGTGATGGCGGCGATCGACGCGGCAACGCATATCCTGTCGTCGGTCCCGCCGGGCGAGGACGACCCGGTCCTCGCCACCTATGGCAATCGGCTGAGTGGGAAGTGGCTCGGCTATCTCTCCTCGACCGGCGTCTATGGAGATACGGGTGGGGCGTGGGTCGATGAAAGCGCGCCGGTCAAGGGGCGGCGGGACGAGCGCAACCGCGCCGACGCGGCCTGGCTAGCGCTCCGTGCGCGGGTGTTCCGCCTGCCCGGCATTTACGGCCCTGGCCGCTCGCCGCTCGATCGGGTCGCGGCGGGCACGGCGCATCGCACGGGCATAATGGGGCAAGTGTTCAGCCGCATCCATGTCGACGATCTCGCGCAGGGCGTGATAGCCGGGTTCGACGCGCCGCCAGGGGCCTACAACCTCGCCGACGATTGCCCCGCGCCACAGGACGATGTGGTCACCTTTGCTGCCAAACTGCTGGGCATTGCGCCGCCGCCCATCGTGCCGCTGGAGTCCCTCTCACCCGCCGCCCGCGCCTTCCATGCCGAGAATCGCCGGGTCGCGAACGGCAAGGCGAAGCGCGTGCTCGGCTGGCGGTCCCGCTACGCCGATTACCGCACGGGCCTGCGCGCCCTCAGGGCGATCACCAATCCCGCTGCCGCCAGTAACGCCCCCGCCACGGCCAGCCCGGACCAGCGATAGCCTTCGAAGATCGTCGACAGCAGCATCGCGATCACCGGCACGATCACGCTCGAATAGGCCGCCTTGGCCGGGCCGATCGTCCTGAGCACGCCGAAATAGAGCGGAAAGGCGAGCGCTGACGCGAACACGCCGAGATAGAGGATGCCGAGCCAATAAGCGCCGCGCATTTCGATCACCGGCGGGCCGACGGTTGCGAGCGCGTAGAGCGCGTCGATCGCCGCGCCGGTCAGCATCGCGACTGCGAGCAACGACCCCATCGGATAGCGCGCCGCGGTCGGCGTCGCCTGCATTACGTTGGCGGTCGAGGCGGCCAGGATCGCGCACAGCGTGAAGCCGATCCCCATCAGCACTTGCCCCGGCCCGTGCGGATCGATCCGCGCTTCGTTGACGAACAACAGGACTATCCCGGCCATCGCGATGCTGGCGCCGATTACCAATTGCCGCCCCAGTTTCTGTCCCAGAAAAATCCGCGCCAGCACGGCGTTCGGCACGAGCAGCAGCGCAAACACGACCGACACCAGGCCCGACGTGACATGCTGTTCGGCGCGATAGACGAAGTTGAAGTTCATCGCGAACTGCGCGATCCCCAACACGGCCGCGAACGCCAGCCCGCGCGCGCCGAGCCGGAAGCTGTCACGCTTCCACAGCGCGTATCCGACCATGCACAGACCGGCGACGAGGAAGCGATAGGTCACCGACCAGCTCGGCGGCACCACGCCAAGCTGGTCGCGGATCACCAGCCAGGTCGATCCCCAAATCAGCGTGACGATCCCGAACGGAATCAGGATGGCGAGCCGGGTCGATTGCGGCTTGGCTGGCGGTGGCTGGAGCACGTTTATTGCCTTATCGCGGCGCGACCGCTCGACAACCCCGCTTATGCTTGTGGAATGACAAGCCTAGCTCATGGAAGCGCCGCGATTGCGTCGGCGAGCGGCCTGATCGCGGCTTCTCGCTGGTCCCATGACGTGACCAGCCGCACCTCGCCTGGCGCCCAGTCGTAGAAGTCGAACCCCAGCGCGCGAAGCCCCGCCGCTTCGTCCGGAGTCACGCGCAGGAACACCTCGTTGGCCTCGACCGGATAGACCAGCCGGTCGCCCGCCGCCTTCGCTAACAGCGCCGCTCCGGCGTTCGCGGCGCGCGCATTGTCGAGCCACACGTCGTCGTCGAGCATCGCCAGGATCTGCGCGGCGAGGAAGCGCCCCTTCGACAGGAGCAGCCCCGCGCGCTTGCGGCGATAGAGGCTGGCGTCGGCGAGTTCGGGCTTGAAGAACACCAAGGCCTCGGCGCTCATCCCGCCATTCTTGATGAACCCGAAGCTCAACGTATCGACCCCGGCGCGCCAGGTCAGGTCGGCGAGGTCCGCGCCGGTCGAGACGACCGCATTGGCGAACCGCGCACCGTCCATATGGAAGCCGAGCCCGCGCTCCCGGCAGAGATCGCCAAGCGCCGCCACGTCGTCGGGCATGTAGGTCAGGCCGTATTCGGTCGCGTTTGTGATCGACAGCGCATGCGCCTGAACCTGGTGGACGTCAGGCCGGATCGCGTCGAGCACCGCCTTCGCGGCGTCGAGCGTCAGCTTCGCCCCCGGTCCTTCGGCCAGCAGCAGCTTCGCGCCCAGCAGGAAGAAACCCGGCGCGCCGGCTTCGTCGGTGTTGATGTGCGCCTCGCGGTGACAGACCACCGCGCCATGCGGCTGGCAAAGCGCGGCGAGCGCGAGGCAATTGGCGGACGTGCCCGACGGCGTCCACAACACGCGCACGTCGGTCCCGAACAGGTCGGAAAAGCGTCCGTCGAGCTGGCGGCTCCAGCGATCGCCGTCATACGCGACGTCGAGCGTGTTGGCGGCGGCGATCGCATCGATCACTTGCGGACAGGCGGGGGCTGCATTGTCGGAGAAGAAGTGCATGGCGGCTCTTTGCCCGCAAGGAGGACCGGCTTCAATTCTTCCGTCACCCCGGACTTGATCCGGGGTCCCGCTTTTCCGACGCAGAAGACGCGGGAGGCCGGATCAAGTCCGGCATGACGAGGCGACTATCACTGGTCGGGCGGCCTTGGCGGGCGATCGCCGGTGTCGGGCACGGGCGCGATCTTGATCGTGCCGTCCTTCTTGACCTGGACGTTCATACCCAGCCCTTCGATGCTGCCCTCGACCGGCACCGGCCCGATGCCCGGATCGATCGTCAAATTGCCGTCGGTCGAGTTGCCGTCGTCAGGCTCGGCGGCGGGCGGCGGTGGCGGCGGGGCGATGCCCAAAGCCTGTTGCATGAAATCCTTCCATACCCGCGCGGGCACGCCGCCGCCCGACAGGCCCGGATTGGGGGTGTTGTCGTCATTGCCGACCCACACGCCGACCACCAGGTCGCGCGCGAACCCGACGAACAGCGCGTCGCGCGCATCCTGCGTCGTTCCGGTCTTGCCATAGGTCGGCACTGACAGCGCCGCCTCGCGCCCGGTGCCGCTGGTCGCGGAGGCGGAGAGCAAGTCGAGCATTTCGTCGCGCACCTTGCCGCCGAACATGCTGCGCGTGCCGACGAGCCGGTCGTACCAGCTCTTTTCGGCGGTCGCATCGATCCCGCGCGCGGCGACCGGGTAGCCGTCGCCCGCCACCGCCGCGAACGCGCTGGTCAGTTCCAGCAGCGACCCTGTAGCCGTGCCGAGAGCGATCGTCGCCTCCCGCGGCAGCGGGGTAGTGATGCCAAGGTCGCGCGCCGCCTTGATGACGGCATCGACCCCGACCTTCTGGATCAGCCGCGCGGCGGCGACATTGGACGATTTCTGGAACGCACGGCGCAGCGTGATCTTGCCTTCATAGCGGCCGTCGCTGTTCTTCGGGCTCCACCCGGCGATCGTGACCGGCTCGTCCTCGATCATGTCGTCGGGGGTCAGGCCAGCGCGCATCGCCGCCAGATAGACAAACAGCTTGAACGCCGAGCCCGGCTGGCGCTGCGCTTGAGTCGCGCGGTTGAAGGGACTGGCGGCGTAATCCTTGCCGCCGACCATCGCGACGACGCGGCCGTCGGGGCGCATCGCGACGATCGCGATCTGCGCCTGTTTGAGCCCGGCGCGGTTCGCGGCGCGCTCCGCCGCCTTCTGCAGGCGCCGGTCGAGCGTCGTCGTGACGGTCGATTCCTGGCTGAGGTCGCCCGCCGTATCGCGCGCTTCGGGCAACACCCAGTCGGCGAAGTAGGTGCCGTCGGGGACCAGCTTGACCGGGCGCGGACGCGGCGTCGCGGGCTTGATCCCGAGCGCCTGCGTCTTGGTAAGCACGCCATTGTCGACCATCGTCGCCAGCACGACCTTCTCGCGGTCGCGCGCGCCCTTCAGGTTGCCGGTCGGCGCGAGCCGCGACGGCGCCTTGACCAGTCCAGCCAGCATCGCCGCCTGACTGATCGTCAATTCGCCCGGCTCGCAATCGAAATAATGCTCCGCCGCCGCGGTCAGTCCATAGACGTTATCGCCGAAATAGACGTTCGACAGGTAGCGCGACAGAATCTCGTTCTTTGACAGCCACGCTTCGAGCCAGAAGGCGATGAATATCTCGCGCAGCTTGCGCCCGGCGGTGCGGTCCGAATCGAGGAAGGCGTTCTTCGCGAGCTGTTGCGTGATCGTGCTCGCGCCCTCGCGCACGCCGCCCGCGCCGATATTGCGAAACAAGGCGCGGCCCATCCCCCAGGGATCGACGCCCCAGTGCGAATAGAAGCGTCGATCCTCGACCGAAATGAACGCGCCCGTCACATATTTGGGCAGTTTCGACGCATCGACGGGCTTGCCGACCAGCGCCCCGCGTTTGGCGATCGGCGAGCCGTCGCTCGCGAGCAGCGTGATCGACGGCGGGGTCGGCGGCTGGAGCGACTTGGACAGCGGTGCCGTCACCGCGAGCCAGCCGACCAGCACCACGAACAGGATGATGAACGCCGCCAGCGTGCGGACCAGGATGCGGCCCCAGCGGCGCTTCTTCTTCGGCGGCTTTTCCCCGCCCGGATAATCGAGCGGCGGGATATTCTCGAACGGATTGGGCGGCTCCGCCTCTGCCGGATAGGCGACATGCGCGCCCCAGCGAGGGTCTGGCTTACCGGCGTCCACAATATCGTTGGGCATTATCGCATGGTCCACACGGCCAGATAGCCGATGAGCGTATTACTCATGTAACACAGATGATGCAAGTCGCCCACGTCGGTCGCCATCTATCCGAAACGAAGCGCGCCGCACAGTCTCCACATTGAGCACGGGCGCGCGGGCCGCTATCGCTGAGTCGGCCGCACCTCGCGGCGGGGAATCGCGAATATGGCCGATGTGCCGCTGGTAGTGGGAATTGGCGGTACGATCGGCGCGGTGTCGTCGACCGAACGCGCCCTGCGGATCGCGCTGGAGGCCGCGGGGCGCGAAGGCTTCCGCACCCGGCTGTTCGGTGGCGAGGACATGGCGCGCCTGCCCCTCTACGACCCGCGCAGCGCCGCGCGGACCCACCACGAGCAGGATTTCGTCGATGCGGTGCGCAGCGCGTCCGCGCTGATCATCGCCAGCCCGGGCTATCACGGCAGCATTTCCGGCGTGGTCAAGAACGCGCTCGACCTGCTCGAGGAAACGGCGAAGGATGATCGCCCCTATCTCGCCGACATGCCGGTGGGGCTGATCGCAACCGCTTATGGATGGCAGGCGACGGGGAGCACGATCGCCGCCCTGCGATCGATCGTCCATGCGCTGCGCGGCTGGCCGACGCCGTTTGCCGCAGCGATCAATACCCAGATCACCAAGTTCGACGACCAGGGCGGCGTCACCGACCCGGCGGTGATGGAACAGCTATGTCTGGTCGGCAAACAGGTCGCCCGCTTCGCGCCATTGGTCGATCGCAACAGCGCTTGATGGCTCAAAACCCAGTTTCGCGCGTATGGCGGGCATGAGCCTGTTCAAGCATTCCAAACTGCACCTCGCGCCCGATGCCGGGCGGACGGTGATCCGTCCCTTCGACCCGCAATATCCCGACGCCTTCAAAGACAATGCGCCCAGCAGGATGGAGCGGATCGTCGATGCGGTGCTGGGGATGGATTCGGCGCAGCTCGCCGCCCGCCGGCACGACATGGTCGAGTCGCTCGACCATCGACACCGCAACCTCGAGCAATTGCTGTTGCGCCGCTATGAGGAAGTCGCACAGCGCGTCCCTGCCGCGGCGAGCGCGTCGAACGCGGCCAAGCCGATCATCGGCGCGTATTTCAGCGAAGAATATTCGTTCGAAGCGGCCGCGCTCTTCAACCCCAGCATGGTGCTCGATCCCGACCAGAACGGCGCGCCCGACGGCGGTGTGCGCTTTCTCCTGTCGCTGCGCGGGATCGGCGAGGGGCATATCTCGTCGGTGACGTTTCGCACGGGCTCTTGGAGTCCGAAACACGGTTTCACCGTCGACAAGGCGAGCGAGACCGCCATTTCTCCGCGGATCGAGGATGCCGACGTCTCCGTCGACGGCGTGACGCGCATCCTGTGCGGCGGCAGCAGAAATCCTTCCGAAAGCGTGCTCTTTCCCGTCACGCCAAGCCAGCGACAGGGGATCGAGGATCTACGCATGTGCCGCTTCGTCGACGATGACGGCGCAGTCGAGTATCTCGGCACCTACACCGCCTTCGACGGGCGGAGCGCGCGGTCCGAACTGCTGCGCGGGTTCGCGCATAATGAATTCGAAATGCACCCTATGTCGGGGTCGGCGGCGGAGGCAAAGGGCATGGCCTTGTTCCCCCGCCGGATCGACGGGCGCTACGTGATGCTGGGGCGGCAGGACAACGAGAACATCTGGCTGCTCCGCTCGGACGATCTCTACACCTGGGATGGCGGCGACATCCTGATCCAACCGAAATTCCCGTGGGACCTTTGCCAGATGGGCAATTGCGGGTCTCCGATCGAGTTGGACGAGGGCTGGCTGGTGATCACTCACGGCGTCGGAATGGTGCGCAACTATTCTATCGGCGCGGCGCTGCTCGACAAAGGCGATCCGTCAAAGGTGCTGGCGCGCACTGCCGAACCGATCCTCAGCCCGAGCCCCAACGAACGCGACGGTTACGTCCCTAACGTCGTCTATAGCTGCGGGGCGATGGTCCACGATCGCACGTTGCTGCTGCCCTATGGCATCGCCGACAATTTCGCCGCGTTTGCGTCGTGCAAGGTGGACGACCTGCTGACGGCAATGATCTAACGGAAAATGGTGCTGCCGGTGAGGATTGAACTCACGACCTCAGCCTTACCAAGGATGCGCTCTACCACTGAGCTACGGCAGCACTCGCGTCGGGCCTAGGGCCAGCGGACGGGAGGCGCGCCTGTGCCCGCCGCCTCCCCGGTTGTCAAGGCGCGTAACCCTACCAGCGATAGTTGGTCACGACGCCCATCACCACCGCCTGCATCAGCGCCTGGCGTTCGGGGATCGTCTTGTTGGTGTCGCCGATCATCACCGCGATCGTGAAGGTCTTGCCGTTGGGCGACACGAGGAAACCGACATCGTTATAGCCCGCCGTGCGACCGCTGAAATTCTGGCCGGTCCCGGTCTTGTGCCCGAACGTCCAGCCTTCCGGCACCGCGCCGCGCATCCGTTGCTTGCCGGTGCGCGACGATTCCATTGTGCTGATCAGATATTGCGTCGACGAGGGCGACAGCAATTCGCCGCGCTTGAGCCGGCCCAGCGCGGTCGCGATCGCACGCGGCGCGGCACCGTCGGGGGGATCGGCGATATAGCGTTCGAACGCATCCATCCGGGTCGAGGCCGGGATTTGCGACCGCGCGCGCTCGAACGCATTGCCCTTCGAATATTCGGGCTTCCAGTCCATCCCGGCGGTCAGGCTTTGTAGCGCGCGCTCGCCGGGGCCGAAGCGGATGTCGGCGATCGCCTTCTTCGCCAGAAACGCGCGCACCACGCTCGGTCCGCCGACATATTGCAGCAGCCGGTCGTTGGCGGTGTTGTCGCTTTGCGTCATCGCGCGCTGAAGCAGTTCGCCGACCGTCGTCTGGTATCCCGCATCCTTCACCAGCGCCGCGATCGGCTGGTTGAACAGGGTCAAATCTTCCTTCTTGACCGTGATCGGATCGTCGAGCGTCAGCTTACCCTGGTCGCGCGCGTCGAGCACGGTCATTGCCACCCACAGCTTCGACACGCTTTGCTGAGGCAGCTTCAGGTCGCCGTTCGATTCGACCGTCCAGCCGTCATCGAGGCTCTTGACCGCGATCCCCACTTTCCCGCCGAAATCGCGCGTCAGCATCTGAACGAGGGAGACGAGAGCCTCTGGCGGCAGCTTTGGTTTCGGCGGCAGCGGTTGGACCACGGGCCGGGGCGGGGCGAACACCACAGACGGGGGCGCGTCCGCCCGCACCATCCGGCTGTCCGATACGCAGCCGGCGATCGCGAACCCCGCCAGACCGCCCATCATCACCTTGCCGAAACGCCGCACCGTAAACGCCATACAGCCCCCGCCACTACTGACCGAGAGATACTGTATCGCCCGGCTTTGGTTGAGGAATCCCTTTTCTTACCCCGCGCGCGATGAACCGCGCCTGAAAAGCGGTGGATCGAGTCGATCAACCGGCTGGAAAGGCGCCAGAATCAAGGGACGAGGACGGTATCGACCGCAACCGCCAGCGTTTCGGGGTAATCGAGCGTGTAGTGCAGCCCACGCGATTCGTGGCGATGCAGCGCCGACCGCACGATCAAATCGGCGGTCTGGAGCAGGTTCCGCAGTTCGATCAGGTCGGGCGTCACGCGGAAATGGCCGTAATAATCGCCGATCTCGTCGGTCAGCATCTTGATGCGGTGCGCGGCGCGTTCGAGGCGTTTGGTGGTCCGCACGATACCGACATAATTCCACATGAAGCGGCGGATCTCGGTCCAGTTCTGCTTGATCACCACCTCCTCGTCCGAATCGGTGACTCGGCTTTCGTCCCATGGCCGGATCGCGGGCGGCGGCGGCAGGTCGTCCCAATGCTCGTTGATATGATTTGCGCAGGCCTCACCGAACACGAAACATTCGAGCAGCGAATTGGACGCCAGGCGATTGGCGCCGTGCAAGCCGGACTGGGTGCATTCGCCCGCGGCATAGAGGCCGGGCAGATCGGTGCGGCCGTCGAGATCGATCACGATCCCGCCGCAGGTGTAATGCTGCGCGGGGACGACCGGGATCGGTTCCCTGGTCATGTCGATGCCGAGGCCGATCAGCTTTTCGTAGATCGTCGGGAAGTGATGGGTGACAAACTCCGCGCCCATATGGCTGATGTCGAGATGGACGTAATCGAGACCGAGCCGCTTGATCTCATGGTCAATCGCGCGCGCCACGACGTCGCGCGGCGCGAGTTCGGCGCGCGGATCGAAATCGGGCATGAAGCGGTACCCGTTGTCGGGGAGCAGCAGATGCCCGCCCTCGCCCCGGACCGCCTCTGTAATCAGGAAGTTCTTGACCTCGAGATTGTAGAGGCAGGTCGGGTGGAACTGCATCATCTCCATGTTGGAGATGCGGCATCCGGCGCGCCACGCCATCGCGATGCCGTCGCCGGTCGCGCCGCGCGGCGCGGTCGAGAACAGATAGGTGCGCCCCGCTCCGCCGGTCGCGAGAATGGTAGCGTTCGCGGTGAACAGTTCGACGCGCCCCGTCGCGCGGTTGACCGCATAGACGCCCCAGACATTGCCCGCCCCCGAATAACGCTCCTCATGCTTCGAGGTCGCGAGGTCGATCACCACCATGTCGGGGACCAGCGTGATGTTCGAATGCGACTGCGCGGCGTGGAGCAGCGCCTCCTGCACCGCCCAGCCGGTCGCGTCGTTGACGTGGACGATGCGGCGGTGGCTGTGCCCGCCCTCGCGCGTCAGATGGAGGTCGCCGGCCTCCTTGTTGAACGGCACGCCGAGTTCGATCAGCCGCTCGATCGCGCGCGGCGCGCCCTCGACGACGAACTCGACCGTCTTGCGGTCGTTGAGTCCCGCCCCGGCGATCATCGTGTCCTCGATATGGCTTTCGAACGTATCGCCGGGCTCGAGCACCGCGGCGATCCCGCCCTGCGCCCAGGCGGTCGATCCTTCGGCGAGCCCGCCCTTGGCGAGCACCGTGACCTTGAACCGCTCGGCCAGGTTCAGCGCGGCGGTGAGGCCCGCTGCGCCGGAACCGATGATCAGGACGTCGGACTGATGGGGTACGCTCATGCGGGCATCGTGGCACATTCGGGGTCGGAAGGGACAGCCTTAAGTGGACCTGCGCCCCCGCGAGCGATAGGCTCGCCCCCATGCCGATGATCCAGCGCCTGACCGCCGCCATCCTCCTCCTTCTCGCCGCGAGTTGGAGTCCCGCCGCGCAGGCCGCCGGATGCGCAATCGGCAAACCGGGGGAGACCGTGCGCGTCGCAGTCCCCGGCACCGAACGATCGGTGGTGATCCATATGCCCGCCGGACGCGCGGATCGCCCCGCGCCGCTCGTCTTCCTGTTCCACGGCAGCGGCGGCAACGGACTAGGCGCGCTCGAACACGCAAAGCTCGCCACGACCGCCGACCGGTACGGCTTCATCGTCGTCGCGCCCGACGGCGGCATTCCGATAACCAGCCGCAATTTCGTGTGGAACATCCCCGGCGTGCCGGCAGTCACCGGACGGATGCCGACCGCGACCGATGCCGACGATGTCGCGTTCGTCCTGGCGACGATCGACTGGCTGACGGCGCAGCGCTGCGCCGACCGCACGCGCGTCTATGCCACCGGCATTTCGGGCGGCGGGCGGTTGAGTTCGTGGCTGGGGTGCGTCGCCGCCGACCGCTTCGCCGCGATCGCGCCCGTCGTGGGCCTGCGCGCGGGCAATCCGCTGGCCGCCGACAAGACTCACCCCGACCCCGCGACGTGCCGCCCGAGCCGCCCGATGCCGGTCCTCGCCTTCGCCGGCGACGCCGACACGACCAACCCGATCGCGGGCGGCGGCGCGCCTTACTGGCAATATCCGATGACCGCCGCCGAAGCGCGCTGGGCCGACCTCAACGGCTGCCGCAAGCCGCTTGCCCGGCGAGAGGTCTCCGCCAAGATCTACGAGGAAGGCTACACCGCCTGCCGCAAGGGCGCCGACGTCCGCGCCCGCGTGACGATCGGCGGCCCGCACGACTGGGTGGTCGACAACGACGCGATGTGGGCCTTTTTCGCCGCGCACCGGCGGCGGTAAGCGTCAGCCTGCGTTTGCCGCGCGAGTCAGGTTCAGGAACACGTCTTCGAGATCCGGCTCTTTGGTCGAGACGTCGACGATGCCGTAGCCGTCGCCCTGCACCGCCGCGAGCACTTGACCGGCATTCGCCTGGTCCTTGCGATACGTGATCTCCAGCACGCGCTCGCCCTTCAGCTCGACCTTCTGGAAGCACGCGGCCGTCGGCGGCGCGGTCACGTCGCGATCGACGGTCAAAGCGACGACCTTTTCCTGCGCCATCCCGACCAGATCGCGAGTCGGCTCGTTGGCGATCACGCGGCCGTGGTTGATGATCGCAATGCGGTCGCACAATTCCTCGGCTTCCTCGAGATAGTGCGTGGTCAACACGATCGTCACGCCGCGCCGGTTGAGTTCCTTTACATAGGTCCAGAGCTGCTGGCGCAGTTCGACGTCGACCCCGGCGGTCGGTTCGTCGAGCACGAGAACGGGCGGCGAATGGACCATCGCCTTCGCCACCATCAGCCGCCGCTTCATCCCGCCCGACAGCGTTCGCGAATAAGCCTTCGCCTTGTCCTCGAGGTGAACGGCGCGGAGCAACTCCATCGAGATGCGCTTCGCTTTGGGCACGCCGTAGAGCCCGGCCTGGATTTCGAGCGTTTCGACCGGCGTGAAGAACGGGTCGAACGTGATCTCCTGATTGACGATCCCGATCGACGCCTTCGCGTTGCGGGGGTGCTCGTCGATGTCGAAGCCCCAGATCGCAGCCTTGCCCGACGTTTTGTTGACCAGCCCCGCCAGGATGTTGATCAGCGTCGATTTGCCGGCGCCGTTGGGGCCGAGCAGCCCAAAGATGCTGCCGCGCGGCACGTCGAACGAGACGTTGTCGAGCGCTTGCTTGCCTCCAGCGTAAACCTTGGAGAGCTGGTCGATCGCGATTGCGGCATCCATATTTGCGGACTTAGGCTCGCCGACGCGGAGCGCAAGTCACTTCGCGGGCGGTTCGGCGGGCAAGTCAGGCCCCATCGGCTTGGCGGGCGCGGGGTCGGCGGGTTTGGGGTCGTTCGCCTTTGCCGGCGGCGTCGCCTTCGCCGGTTTGATCGTCAGCGTCTGTTCGGTGGTCAGCGTGATCCCGGCGACGCGGTCGGTCACCGTCGCGACGACGCGATAGTCGCCGAACGGCCCCTCGTCATCGACACCGTAGCCGAGCGCACCGTCGCTCAGATACGGCTTCTTCGGGTCGGTCGGCGCGGTCTTGTTCCACACGACGAAATCCTTGTTCTCCTCGTTCGTCGTGCCATCGGGCCGATGGATCACATAGTCAGCAACGACGTCACAATTCCCTTGCGCATTCGCCTTGCAGCCGCGGAAGATCAGGAAGGTGAACAGCGGCTGGTTGGCGACGGTCCTGGTCGTCGCGCTGCCGCCGCCCGCGCCGAGCTTCCACCCGGCGATGAACTTGGCCGAATCGGGCACGGCGACCTGGAGGATGCTGAAGCCGTCCTTTTCATCGTGGCTGAGCGGGGAGATCGCGATGAGCGGGGTCTTGGGCTTCGGCTTCGCGGCGGGCGGTTTGGGTTTCGGGGCCGGTTTGGCCGTCTTCTGGGCGACGGCCGGGCTGGCGAGGAGCAGCGCGGCGAGGGCCAAGCGATACAAGATGGTCATGGCCGTCATGGTGCGGCGACGCGTGCCGCTTGGCAAGTCGCGGGAGGAGATTGATGCGCCCGCCCGCGCTTGCTATCGCGAGCGCATGCTGCCGCCGCCCGAAGTCATCCGCGTCTCCCATGCCCGTGTCGCTTGCGACGGGGCGACCGACATTCCCGGCGGCGCGGCGCTCGGCCATCCGCGCGTGTTCCTGCAGATCGACGAGCAAGGCTATGTCGATTGCGGTTATTGCGACCGCCGTTTCGTGCTGATCGGCGAGCCGGCGGACGGCGTGGACCAGAGCCAGTTGCCCGACCACCCGGCTGGCGCGTCGCTCTAAACGCCTTATATCGTCGGGCATGACCAGCCCGACCGACCCCCGCCAGTTCCTCTATCGCGACCAATTGTCGCCCGACGAAGCGCAAAGGCTGACCGCGCAAGCACTCGGCAAGGCCGACGATGGCGAGCTCTACTTGCAATATGCGCGATCCGAGGCGTTCGGGTTCGACGACGGGCGGCTGAAGACCGCAAGCTACGATACGCATTCGGGCTTCGGCCTGCGCGCGGTGTCGGGCGAGACCACTGCTTTCGCGCACGCCAACGAAATCAGCGCCCCGGCGATCAAGCGCGCCGCCGATACGATGGCGCTGATCGACCCCGCGACCGGCCCGAAGGCCGCGCCCCCGGGCCGCACCAACCGCCACCTCTATACCGACACCGACCCGCTCGACCTGGTGCCGTTCGCCGACAAGGTGAACCTGTGCCAGACGATCGACGCCGCCGCGCGCGCTCGCGATCCGCGCGTGGCGCAGGTGTCGGTCAGTCTCTCCGGATCGTGGAACGTGGTCGAGATCGTCCGCGCCGATGGCTTCGTCGCGACCGACGTGCGGCCGCTGGTGCGCCTCAACGTCTCGATCGTCGCCGAGGTCAACGGGCGGCGCGAGACGGGCACGTTCGGGATCGGCGGACGCTACCTCTACGGATCATTGTTCGAGGAAGCGACGTGGCAACGCGCGATCGACGAGGCGCTGGCGCAGGCGCTCGTCAATCTCGAGTCGGTGGCCGCACCCGCGGGTGAGATGACGGTACTGCTCGGCCCGGGCTGGCCGGGCATCCTGTTGCACGAAGCGATCGGGCACGGGCTGGAGGGCGACTTCAATCGCAAGGGCACCAGCGCCTTCTCCGGCAGGGTCGGTCAGCGTGTCGCCGCGCCGGGCGTTACCGTGGTCGACGACGGCTCGATCACTGATCGCCGCGGCTCGCTATCGATCGACGACGAGGGCACGCCGACCAGCGAAACCGTGCTGATCGAGGACGGCATCCTGAAGGGCTATATGCAGGATCGGCTCAATGCCCGGCTGATGGGCGTCACGCCGACCGGCAACGGCCGCCGCGAGTCGTTCGCGCATGCGCCGATGCCGCGGATGACCAATACCTTCATGAAGGCTGGCAGGGACGATCCCGCCGAGCTGATGGCGCGCGTCAAGCGCGGCATCTTCGCCAAGGCGTTCGGCGGTGGCCAGGTCGACATCGTCAGCGGCAAGTTCGTGTTCAGCTGTACCGAGGCTTATCTGATCGAGGACGGCAAGCTCGGCGCCCCGATCAAGGGCGCGACCTTGATCGGCGACGGCCCGACCAGCCTGACCAAGGTCACCGGCATCGGCAACGACTTCGCGCTCGACGAAGGCATCGGCATGTGCGGCAAGGGCGGGCAGTCGGTGCCGGCCGGCGTCGGCCAGCCGACTCTGCTTCTCGAAGGGCTGACAGTCGGCGGGACGGCGGTATGAGCGACGCCTGGCCCGTGCTCGATTGGGCCGCGTGGCGCGAGACGGCGATCGCGCTGCAATTGCGCTGTCAGATCATCGGCAAGGTCCGGCTCGCGCTGACGCCGTGGCTCAACCATAGCTGGCATGTGCCGTTCTATCTGACCGCACGCGGCTGGAGCACGTCGGCGATCCCGTGCGGCGATCGCATCCTGCAGATCGATTTCGACCTGATCGGCGACGACCTGATCTTCATCACCAGCGATGGCGCGAGGCGCACGATCGCGCTGACGGCGGGGACCATCGCCGACTTCCACGCCGCGACCATCGCCGCGCTCGACGCGTTGGGGAGCGATACCAATTTCGACGGCAGTCCGAGCGAAATGCCGGATGCTGTTCCCTTCGCCGAGGATCGCGCCCTACGGCCCTACGATGCCGATGCCGCCCGCACGTTCTGGCGCTCGCTGATCCAGGTCGAGCGCGTCTTCTACCAGTTCCGCACCGGCTTCCTTGGCAAGGCAAGTCCGATCCACCTGTTCTGGGGAAGCTTCGATCTCGCCGTGACGCGCTTTTCGGGCCGCGTCGCGCCGCGTCATCCCGGCGGCATGCCCGGACTGCCCGACGCGGTGACGTGCGAAGCGTACAGCCATGAGGAAGCGAGCGTCGGCTTCTGGCCCGGCAGCGACGCCTATCCGCACGCGGCCTTCTACGCCTATGCCTACCCGTCACCCGATGGGTATGTCGATGCCAAGGTCCAACCGGCGCAAGCAGCGTGGAACGCGGAAATGGGCGAGTTCCTGCTCGACTACGACGCGGTCCGCACGGCGCCCGACCCGGCGGCGATGCTGCTCGATTTCTGCCAGTCGACCTATGACGCCGCGGCCGATCTGGCCAATTGGGACCGCGCGGCGCTCGAATGTCCGCTGGGCCGGCCGCGAGTGCCACGCGCGGTATAGCGACCGGCCGGCGGCGCGGCGAAGGTCACACCAGGGTCACACTAACGCGATCGTCGCCGCCGCCGCTGATTGCTGGCCGGATCGAGATAATAGCATTCGTCCGCAAACTCCTCGTCGGTCAGCGTCCCGCCAGCATCTTCCTTGGCGATCGCCGCCGCGCCGCGCGCCATGCGGGCCTCATGCTCCTCCATCACAAGCTGCCGTTCCGACTTGGGTCGGCGCTGTTCGCGATCATAATGCGGCAGCACGCCGTCCGCGGCGGCGGCGTCCTCCAGCGCGTCCTCGAATTCCTCGGGCGTGAGCAGCGTTTCGGGCGGCGCGGGAAGCGCCGGTTCCATTTCACGCAGGGTGTCTTCCAGGGTGGGGATGGAAGCCGGGGTCGGGATGGCGTCGACCACCGCGCCGCCCGCGCGCGCATCGCGGCCGCCCACCCGCGCATCGCGGCCGCGCGCGCCATCGCCATAGCGTTCGGGATTGAGGTGGGCGAGCAGCCATTGGAGCAAGCGGTTGTCATGCACCAGCCGCGCGCTGACGACTTCGCCGCAATCGTTATAGACTTCGTGTTCGACGCTCTGGATCGCACGCTCGAACGCGATGTCCTCGATCAGCCCGGCGGCGTGGCGCCGCGCCGCGTCCCAGGCGCGCGCGAAGGCCGCCCCGTGCGGCGAGCGGCGCAAGCGATAGGCGGTTTCGCGCGACATGCCGACCGCCTTGGCCGCCGCGCCGACGAGGCCGGTGTCAGCAAGCACCTCGATAAAGCGCCGCTGCTTCTCCTCGGTCCAGCCGTCGTAGCGCGGCGTGCGGCGGACCGGCACCCAGCGATAGTCGGCGGGGTCGTAGGGTTCGGGCGCGTCGAGATCGGTGTCGGCGAAATCGGTGGCGGCCAGCGCGTTGCCCGGCGCTGGCTGGCGAGGATCGGATGAGTCGGTCATCCGGGATTGTGGATCAGCACGAGGCCGGGAGTAGCGAAGCTAATCACGGAATAGCCGAGTGCCGGCCGGCGTCGCTCGAGCGACGACCGACGACGCGGCTTTGCCGCGGCGGGGCAGTCAGGCGGCTAGTTCGTGGGGATATTCGTCGTAGGTTCGACCTCGAAGTTCGCGCCCAGCCGCCTTCTTGTTGCGACCTCCCCATTGCTTAAAGAAGAAGGCTGTTCCTGTTCTGCGGCATGCCTTCTCTATTTGTTCGACCCATTCAATTTCCATTGGGCGTGAAGCTGGGCCAGATTCCCCGCCAACGATCGCCCAATCAATTCCGTGCAAGTTTATTGATCCCACTGGGCCAATCAGTGGCTCAAAAGACACAAATCGAGTCATGCCGGAGATCGCAACGAGATGCGTGATCCGATTTACGACGGCTTCATCTTCCACTGAAGTACCAATCCACACCTGCGAGAGACGCGGGAGTTCCCCCAACGCGAACATCGCAGCCATACGCTCGGGGCGTTTTGTCAGGACTTGAAACTGATGCTGCGGGCACTGCGCCATTGTAGCCCAAACGGCCTGAATAAAGGCCGTCGGCACGTCTTCGTGAAACAGGTCAGCCATCGAATTCACGAAAATTCGTTTGCCGCGCTTCCAATTAATCGGATCGTTCAGCGTGGAAGAATCAACGTTGACGCGCCCGGTCCAAACGGTCCGCTTACCGCTTTTTCGCGTCGTTCCTTCGTACTTGGGATGCCCCATCGCCTGCAACCGGGCTGCCATTCGCATAGCATAACAATTAGTGCAGCCCGCAGACGCGACATTGCAGCCCGCTACCGGGTTCCAAGTGACATCGGTCCATTCAATCTCGGACGTTCCAGACATTACTTCAAAACCGCACTTGCAAGCTTGGACGCCAATCTAGCTCGGTCGCTCGGATTTGCCCACGCAAACATTAACGAAAATTCGTGAAGCCCGTTACGCCCTAGCGGCAGGACTTGGTCAACAACCCGCCCATGAAACGCCGCCTTCAGACGTTCCTTCGCAACATTTTCAAACCACTTTACGTCGACTGCGCGCTTCGAAACGGCTTGGCTATTCCCCCATAAATCGATCTGGCCCTTCTCTTCGGTTGCAACCACGTTTCGCCATTCGGTGGTGCCCAGCGCCTCATCAACGCTACGTCCACCGTCCTCCAAAACACCCCCGTCTTGGCGAACTTGGCGATACATGGCGAACACGGGTACAAGGTACCAGACATCTACAGCGGCAGTTTTTGCCAGCACTTCGAGGGTAGAATATTTTATCTGCAGGCCGAAGGGATCGATAAAAACAACAGCCCTAGTCGCTCGCCAATTCGTTGCTTTGCATAAGTCGATGAGCATCTGATTGGCATCGAACCGAGTCAGTTGAATCCGATCTTTGAGATGCGAAAAATCGGCGTTGATCGCGCTCCTCAGCGCCTCAACGTTGGATTTCTTCACGTCGTTCAGCAGATAGCGATCGAAATGCGGTTCGACCTTGAGAGCCCGGAGGGCTGACCCGACAATGATTTGATCAGCGTCCGCCACTGGCTTGGGGCTGCCGAGTAGGTGAATCTGATGATCTTCGGTTTGGCGTTCCGCCAGGACAGACTTTGGAATTGAAGAGCCTGAGCCTGCGCACACATCAACGTACAGTAACTCGAAATCCTGCTTCTTTAGAGCAGTCGTGTAGGTCGACAGGTACTTCTCAACGATTTCCAGTTTGCGTCGTGTATGTTCATCGCCAAATGCTTGCGCAACCATCGGCCCCTCCGAGGAACAAGTGGGGAACGGTAAATTGATTTCTGCTTAAATACAAATGGTTCGTGTTTCAGCGTCGCCGATCAAGCTAATCCAATCGCCCCTCAATTCCCCCGCTTCCGGTGCACGAAGAACGCCACCAGCAATATTCCCGTCACGATCCCGATCGCGCCGCCGCCGATCGTCGTGACGGTGCCGATCGCCTCGGCGGGAGGGACGGTGAGCGATGCGCCGTTTCGGATGTACATCACGAACCAGGCGGTGCCGGCCAGGATCAGCAAGTCGATCACCAGCATGCCGACCAGCGCGCGTGTGGATTTCTTCATCGGAAAAGCCCCCTCTCCCGCCCCGCGCGGGTGTGGCGCGGGGTGACGGGAGGCTATCACAGGTCAGCCCTTGGTCAATCGTGCTCCCGCCCGCCCGCGCCCATGTACAGTTCGCGGCCGGTTTCATTGTAGAGCTCGCTCATCGCGGCCATGCCTTTTTCCGCGTCCTCGGCGGCGATGAAGGTTTCGGCGCTCGCATTCTGCTTGGCCGCGAAGTCGCGCACCTCCTGCGTGATCTTCATCGAGCAGAATTTCGGCCCGCACATCGAACAGAAATGCGCGGTCTTGGCGCCTTCCGCGGGCAGCGTCTGGTCGTGATATTGCTCCGCCGTGTCGGGGTCGAGCGACAGGTTGAACTGGTCGCGCCAGCGGAATTCGAAGCGCGCGCGGCTGAGCGCGTCGTCGCGCAGCTTCGCCGCCGGATGCCCCTTCGCCAGATCGGCGGCGTGGGCGGCGAGCTTGTAGGTCACCACGCCTACCTTCACGTCGTCGCGGTCGGGCAGGCCGAGATGCTCCTTCGGCGTCACGTAACAGAGCATCGCCGTGCCGTACCACCCGATCATCGCCGCGCCGATGCCGCTGGTGATGTGATCGTAGCCGGGCGCGATGTCGGTCGTGAGCGGGCCGAGCGTGTAGAAGGGCGCCTCGCCGCACACCTCCAGCTGCTTGTCCATATTCTCCTTGATCTTGTGCATCGGCACGTGGCCGGGGCCCTCGATCATCACCTGCACGTCCTGCGCCCAGGCGCGGTGGGTGAGCTCGCCCAGCGTGTAGAGCTCGGCGAACTGCGCCTCGTCATTGGCGTCGGCGATGCTGCCGGGGCGCAGGCCGTCGCCGAGCGAATAGGCGATGTCGTACGCCTTCATGATCTCGGTGATTTCGTCGAAGCGTTCGTATAGGAAGCTCTCCTTGTGGTGCGCCAGGCACCATTTCGCCATGATCGACCCGCCGCGCGAGACGATGCCGGTGACGCGCTTGGCGGTGAGCGGGACGTAGGGCAGGCGGACGCCGGCGTGGATCGTGAAGTAATCGACGCCCTGTTCGGCCTGTTCGATCAGCGTGTCGCGGAAGATTTCCCAGGTCAGGTCCTCGGCAATGCCGCCGACCTTCTCCAGCGCCTGATAGATGGGGACGGTGCCGATCGGCACGGGCGAATTGCGGATGATCCATTCGCGCGTGTCGTGGATGTTGCGCCCGGTCGACAGGTCCATCACCGTGTCGGCACCCCAGCGGATCGACCAGACCATCTTGTCGACTTCGCTCGCGACGTCGCTGGCGACCGCGGAGTTGCCAATGTTGGCGTTGATCTTGACCAGGAAGTTGCGGCCGATCGCCATCGGTTCGGATTCGGGGTGGTTGATGTTGCTGGGGATGATCGCGCGGCCGCGCGCGACCTCGTCGCGGACGAACTCCGGTGTGACGTAATCGGGGATGGCGGCGCCGAAGCTTTCGCCGTCGCGGGCGTAGTTCGCGAGCATTTCGCGGCCGAGATTCTCGCGGGTAGCGACATACTCCATTTCGGGGGTGATGATGCCGCGGCGGGCATAGTGCATCTGGCTGACGTTCATGCCCGACTTGGCGCGCAGCGGGCGGCGCACGGGGTTGGGGAATTGCGGGACGCCGCCCGAGCGGTCGGGGCCGAGCTGGCCGTTGTCCTCGGGGCGGATTTCGCGGGCGTCGTAGCTCTCGACGTCGCCGCGCGCCTCGATCCATTGGCGGCGAAGGTTGGGCAGGCCGGCATGGATGTCGATCTTCGCGGTCGGGTCGGTGTAGGGGCCGCTGGTGTCATAGACGTTGAGCGGGGGTTCGCCCGACGACGGTTCGAGGTCGATCGCGCGCATCTTCACGCCCAAGGGGCCGACGCTGATCTTGCGCGATCCGCGGATCGGGCCGGTGGTCACGCCGATTTCGGTGCGGGCGGGGGCGTCGGCCATGCGTGTTCACTCCGTTGTCGGAGCGAGGACACGGATTTCGGATGAAAACCGCCCACTCCCTCCGCCGGTCTCAACCGGATCAGGTTCAGCGGGTCGGAGGCTGCGGCCTCCCTCTCAACCGCGACTGAGCGGTCCCCCGGGGATGGCCGATGGTAGGCGCGTTCTACACGGAATGAAAGGCGGCGCGGCGTAAATCCGCGCCGTCGGACGGGTTCGCTGCGCGACCCGCCGGCCGCCGCGGCGTCTCCGGGATTGCCACAGCAATCCCGGTGCGCCCGCTTACGGTTGCGCCGTGCTCGTCTTGACGTTGCCGTTCGCGCCGTTGGGGAAGAACCCGCCGGCCGTCGCCGCGGCCTTGGTCTGGTACGCGATGTTGAGCAGCGCGCCGGTGGTGCGGCTGTAGGCGATGCCGTTGGCGTCCGCGGGGACGATGTTCGACGTCGTCGCGTCGCCGGTGATGCCCTGATCGTCGTCGCCGCTGCCGTCGAGCGTGTCGCGCCAGTCGCTGAACTTGCCCGCCAGCGTGCGCAGGTTCGCGTTCGCCGCCCCCTTGGCGTAGAGCACCGTGCGGACCAGCCCAGCATGGTATGCCGTCGCCGCCAGCATCCCGGTCAGCCCCGCCAGCAGGGTCGCGTTGATGACGATCGGCGTCGCGCCCTTATAGCCGGTGACCGCGACGTCTTCGAAGATGAACGCGCCGAGCAGGAAATTCTCGTCGCTGGCGTAGGGGTCGAACGCCGCGCCCGCCCCGACGACGCCGGCGGCCTGCGCCGCGGTCGCGAACGCGCCGGTCGCGCTGCCATCGATATTTATGTTGGGCATCGCCACCGCCGCGGTGCCGAGCTGAGTGCGCAGGTAGTTGACGTGCGCCGCCTTTTCGAACGCGATTTCGCGGGCATATTGCGCGACCAGCGGATCCGCGAAGGCGACCGCGCGCCCACCCGTTACCGTGCCGCCCGCCGCGCCCGCGCCGCTGGCGGTCAGCGTCCCCGGCAGACCCGTGCCATAGACCGCATACGAGTAATATTGGGCGAACAGATATTCGAAATTGAGCACCAGGTTGACCGCGTCAATGTCCGATTGCGACGGTCCGGTAGCGGTCGAGGTCGGCGTGGGAGTCGGGCTGGACGTTGGCGTTGGCGTGGGTGAGCCGCCGCCCCCGCCGCACGCACTCAACAGGCCGAGCCCGCCGATGGTGGCCGCCCCGCTGCCCGCGAGGGTGAGGAAGCGCCGGCGTTCGGCGCGCTTGCGTTCGGTCGCGTCGAGCATGGCGAGCGCGGAATCGTTGTCGGTCATGATGGTCTCCGTTCGCTCGCCGTTCAGTTTGCCGCGCTGGTCTTGATGTTGCCGTTCATGCCGGCCGGGAAGAACCCGCCGGTCGAAACCGCCGCGCTGTTCAGATAGAGGACATTCAGCACTTGGCCGGTGCTGCGCGCAAAGGCCAGTCCGTCGCCATCGAGCGGCGCGACGTTCGACGCGGCACCGCCATTGAGCGTCACCGGGCCGATCCCCTGATCGAGATCGGTGGTCGTGCCATCGAGGCTGTCGCGGGCATCGGACAGCGCGCCTGCCGAGGTTCGCAAGCTCGGCGTCGTCGCGCCCCGGTCATAGAGCGTGGTGCGGATGATCGCGGCATGATAGGCCTCGACCGCCATGATCCCTGCCAGCGCCTCGACATAGGTGCGGTTGAGGATCATCGGCGCCGCGCTCTTGTACGCCGTCACGCCGAGATCCTCGAAGACGAAAGCACCGAGCAGGAAGTTCTGGGGCGACGCATAGGGATCGAACGCCACGCCCGCGCCGACCAGCCCGGCCGAACGGGCGATGGTCGAAAAGGCGCTGGTCGCGGTCGCGCTGATGTCGATCGCGGGCTGCACCACCGCCGACGTCCCGAGCTGCGTGCGCAGGAACTTGACGTGGGCGAGCTCGTCGGCGGCCATTTCGCGGGCATAGTCGCGCACCAGCGCATCCGAATCGAGATTGTCGACGCGCCGCGCATTGGTCGCGGTCACCGCGCCCGGGCTGGTCCCGAGCAGCGTGGTGTCGATGCCCGCACCGCCGGCCGCATAAGCGTAGAACTGCGCCTTCAGATATTTGATGTTCAGCGCGAAGTTGAGGATGTCGGCGTCGGTCACGGTCTGCGCGAATGCGCGTTCGGATATGGCAAGCGCCGTCGCGCCGATCGCCGCGGCGCCGATCGCCACCTTGAAAAATTCGCGCCGTTCCGAACGCTGCCTGACTCTCGAATCGAACGCTTCGAGCAACTGGTCTTCGGCCATGCCGTTTTCCTCTTCTTCCGCAATCCTTGGGGGCAGACATTCTCTTGTGCCGGAATTGGACGGCATCAAGGCAGATTCGTGCTAGCCCCGCGTTTGGGCACACGGCAACCCGCTAAATGTCGCAGACGCTCCCCGATCGGCGCGTTCAGAAGGTGTAGGCCAGCCCCAGCATACCGATCCACTGGTTGCGGTCGCCGGCAATCGAGACGACCGGCGAGCGGGCGAAATCGTTGAGCAGACGGGTATAGGTCGCGCCGCCGACGATCTTGAATCCGTGGAGCAAGTCGCCGGTCAACGCCACCGTGCCGATCGCGCCGGCCGACCAGTCCTTCCACCCCTTTCGCGTCGTGAAGACCGGCAGGCCGCTCGCCAGGCTCTGCGCCGCGTCGACGTCGAAATAGGCCTTGCCATATCCCCGCTCGGCATAATCGGCCGAGGCGAACAGTCCGACCGCCGTCTTGCGCGACAGGGGCGTGAAATAGTTGATCGTCGGCGTCCAGATGCCGGCCCGGTGCGCCCCGGTTACGCCCTTGCGGTAGCTGACCGACAGCGACAGCCGGTCATAGTCGCTGGTAACGACGCCGGTCCTGCCGATGCCGACGTACCCGCCGACCTCCAGCGCGGTGGACCGCTTGCCGAGCGCCCGGACGCGCGGGTCGTCGATGTTCTTGAGGATCGAGCGGTTGAAGTTGAGCACCCCGACCGGACCCGCCTGAATATCCCAGCCCGGCCCGGGCTTGTCGGGAATCAGGTCCACCGACGCGCGGTTGCCCGCCACGATGAAGTTGAACCCGCCGACCGAGCCGATCGCCCCGGGTCCGACGCGCCAGACGTAATGGTCCGACCCTTCATAGTCGTTGAGGTAGATGCCCCCCGCGCCGATCGTCACCGAATCGCCGCCCACGTCGAGCGTCGCGGGGGCGGTGGGCGGCGTGGTGGACGCGTCCTGCGCGAAGACCGGGCCGGCCGCCGCGGCAAGAGCAATGGCGGTCAGGCAAGAAACAAGACGCACAGGCAAACTCCGGCAAAAAAACAAGGTCGTGACGAGGCGGCAACGCCCCATGCGCGCGTTTCGCTCCGTCAGAACATGTAGCGCATCGTGACCTGTTGCGTCTGGGCAACGCCATCGACCGCGAACGCCGCCGAGGAAAAACGCGGCGGGCCGAAGCGGATGGCGGGATTGCGCGAGAAGCCGAACCCTTCACGCGGGATGCCGGCGAACGTGTCGAGCCGGGCGTTCGAATTTTCGTCGTGGATCACTGCGGCGGCGTAGTTGCCGGGGGCGAGGCCGGCGATGCGGATGTCGTGCTGGGTGGCAGGGACCGATCGCGTGATCGCACGCTTGTCATCGATACAGCCGGGAAAGTTGGCGGGATCGGCAGTCAGGCAGACGCGGATCATGCCCTTGCCGGACCGCAGCCCCGTGATCGACAGGTCAAGGCTCGCCGCCGGGGCGCCGTTCGCGGGCAGGATCGCCACCAGCACGCCCAACGCGGCGAGCCGCAGGGTCGAACGCCCCGACTCCCCTGTCGGTCCCGCACAATCGATCCCAGAATCGAAAATAGAGCCCATAGTTACACCTGTACTCGGCGTGATGCCGCTGATGATGGCTGGCCGTGATCAGCCATTCCCCGATTGCGCCGCGCCACATGAACCGCGGGAAAATCTCCCAGCCCATATGATTGGTCACCCCCATAACCGTCATGATTCCCAGCACCAAGCCAAGCGCGCCGACATGGATCGGAATAACGAATACCAGCAGCGGAATGACCACGGCGCCGGTCAGCGCCTCGACCGGGTGGAACGCCATCGCCGCCCAAGCGGTCGGCGGACGGCTGGCGTGATGGACGGCGTGGGCGAGCTTGAACGGTCCGGGGCGATGCATCCAGCGATGCGTCCAGTAGAACCAGGTGTCGTGTGCGGCGAGATAGAACAGCACCGACAGCGGCAGATACCAGAGCGGCCAAGCGTGGACGTCGGTGTAGATCTGCGTCCAGCCGCGATCGCGCCACCCCCAGGCGACGATCCCCGCCGGCGCGCCGTAGATCGCGGCGGAGGCGAGGCTCCACCCGATCTCGCGCCGGATCTGTTTGTCGAGCCCGGCATAGAGGCCAGGCCGCACGGCGCGCGTCGCCAGCGCGAACGCGCCCGAACTCGCGAGATAGCGCAAGCCTACGATCAGCGTCATCGCTGCGGCCGAAACGAGAATGGCGAGGACAGCCGTCACTAGGACACCCTATCGCTCCGTCCCGTTCAAGGCGACTCCCCGCGCGCGCATCGATGTGCCAACCTGTGCGCCGGATGGCCGCGAGTCGGCAAAACGGGGAGATTCGGGATGATCAAGGCGCGTCTGGCGATCGTGGGGGCATCGATCCTGTCGGTGGGGGCGGCGCCCGCCGACATGCTGCCGTTGAAACAGGGCATCTTCGTACCCGTCGGCAGCGCGTGCAAGGGCGCGTCGAACGCGGAGATGGTCAATTACTGGGGCGGCAAAAGCTCGATCGGCGTCGCGCAAGCCACCTGCACGATCAAGAAACTGGTCAAGGCGGGCACGACCTACACCGTCACGGATTTGTGCAAAGACTTGCAGAGCGGCTACGCCATCGATGGCGAACCGCGGGTGCTGAAGATCGCCAGCCCGACGCAGTTCAGCATGGACGGCACGTCCTACCGCTATTGCGGCCCCAAGCCGCAATGGTGACTAACCCTACGACGCGATGACGGTCAGGCGTTCTCGCCGGCGGCGAGGCGCTTGATCTTTTCCTCGAACCGGGCGTCCGACAGCGCCTTGGCCTTGCGGAGCGCGAAGCCGACCGCGCCGAACCCGACGAGCAGCATGCCCCAGGTCGCCGCTTCGGGAAGCCGCGACGGCACGGCGGCGAGGACCACGGCGGACCCCGCCTTGTGGTTCAGCGTGATGCGGTCGAGATCCGACGCCGAAATCTTGTAGATCCGCATCGATTTGCCGGGCGCGCCCTTATCGTCGTCGTACTGGACGCCGACATAGACCGTACCGTTGAGCACGCCGGGGAAATTGACCGTGTGCGACCCATTGAGCGAGCCGAGAAAGGCATTGCTGGGCAACCCGCGATAGGTGACGGCGGGTCCGTCATAGCCGAGCTTCGCCAGCGCCGCATTGAGTTCGGGATCGCGCACCGAGTCGAGCACGCCGCTATTGTCGCGATCGGCGCAGCCGGTCAGGGTCGAGCCGACGCCAAGCGAGAGGTCGGTCGCGCACGCGCCATCGACCGACACCGCCGCATAAGCGGGCGCGCCGACAACCATCGCGGCGAACAGCGCCGCCCCCCAGACAATAGACTTCATCATATCCCCTCGCCCGAAGGCGACTCGTATCCTGTTAATCGCGCGTTAGCATCAATCGCCCGCGCTGTCAGCGTTGCGCCCGACCCTGTCCCGATCCGGCACGCTAACTATCCCCCTATGCACCGCCAGCCTGCCAGGCGCGGATCGATTCGACCGGGTAAGTGAGCATCAGCACGTTGAGCGTCAGATTGTCGCGGATCACCGCGAGTGCGAGCAGTTCGAAGAAGATCGCGATCCCGACCGTCCACCACACCGGAAAGCGCCGCGCGAGCGCGAAGCCGATCACCATCATGCCGATGTCTGCCATCGAATTGAGGATCGAATCGCCCGAATAGCCGACCGCCGCGGTCGCCGCGCGATAGCGGTCGATGATGATCGGCGAGTTTTCGAGCAATTCCCAGCTTCCCTCGATCGCGACGGCGAACGGCAACGCCCAGAGCCGCGCGCGGCCCGGCAGGACGAGCCATGCCAAAGCATAAAAAAGGAAGCCGTGGATGATGTGGCTGAGCGAATACCAGTCAGAAATCTGCTGGCTGTTTTCGGCGGACCATACGGCGCCGGTCCACAGCTTGACCGTCCCGCATGGGCAGATCGGCGGGCGATGCCAGCTGAACTCGATCGCGCAATAGATCGCGACAAGCGCGATCGCGGCGATCGTCGCGCGGCGATCGACGGTAATGGGCCCCCTCGTCATGGCGGGGATGCTAGCGAGCGGGCCGGCGACCGCCAAGGGGTTTGCCCCGCGCGCGCATTCGGGTAGCGGGACCTATGCCCGCGATCATCCAGTGCGACGTGGCGATCGTCGGTGGCGGACTCGCCGGCGGGCTGATCGCGCTCGCGCTGCGCAAGAAGCGGCCCGATATCGACGTCCGGCTGATCGAACCGGGGCCAATCGGCGGCGATCACGTCTGGTCGTTCTTTTCGGGCGACGTCGTCGAGGCCGACCGCTGGCTCGCAGCCCCGCTCGTTTCCTATCGCTGGCCTGCCTATGACGTGGCGTTTCCTGGACATCGCCAGACGCTCGACCAAAGCTATTATTCCATCGAATCCGAACGGTTCGCCGGGGTGGTCGGCGCAGCACTGACGCCCGATCAACGGATCGCAGCGAAGGCGGTCGGCGTCGGTGCTGGGGCGGTCGTGCTCGCCAATGGCGATCGGATCGAGGCGCGTGGGGTGATCGACGCGCGCGGCGCGGCCGACATGAGTGCCCTCGAGCTCGGCTGGCAGAAATTCGCCGGCCGCGAGCTGGTGCTGGTCGAACCGCATGGGATCGAGCGACCGATCGTAATGGACGCGACGGTCGACCAGATCGACGGCTATCGCTTCGTCTATTGCCTGCCGTTCGGCGAGCGGCGAATGTTCGTCGAGGACACCTATTACAGCGATACGCCCGACATCGACCGCGCTGTGCTCAACGAGCGGATTCTGGCCTATGCCGCCAGCCGGGGTTGGCACGTAGAGAGCATCGGGCGCGAAGAGTCGGGCGCGCTGCCGGTCGCGATCGGCGGGGATTTCGACGCCCTTTGGGGCGTCGGCGGGGCCAAGATCGCCAAAGCGGGGCTGCGCGCCGGGCTGTTCCACCCGACCACCGGCTATTCGTTGCCCGACGCGATCCGGCTAGCGGTCGCGGTTGCCGAGGCAAGCGACCTGTCGTCCGCCGCGCTCCACGATTTGACCTACCGCATGGCGAAGCGCGCCTGGGACGACCGCGGTTTCTATCGCATGCTCGACGCCATGCTGTTCCACGCCGCCGAGCCCGAGGAGCGTTACCGGATCTTTGAGCGCTTTTATCGCCTCAACCCCGCGCTTATAGGCCGCTTCTATGCCGGACGATCGACGATGAGAGACAAGGCGCGAATTCTGACGGGCAAGCCGCCAATTCCGATCGGCCGCGCGATCGCCGCCATTCGAGGCGCACGATGATAGTCAAACCTGCTGTGCTCCGGCGCAGGCCGGAGCTCTGGCCACAGGCGGCGCGCAAGGTTGCCAACGCTCCGGCCTGCGCCGGAGCACAGTGCTTTGTTGCCAGAGAGGCATCACGATGAAGTCGGCGATCATCGTCGGTGCCGGCTTCGGCGGGCTGGCGCTCGGCATCAGGCTGCAATCGGCGGGGGTCGCGACCACGATCGTCGAGGCGCGCGACAAGCCCGGCGGGCGCGGCTATTTCTGGGAGAAGGACGGCTTCACGTTCGACGCCGGACCGACGGTCATCACCGACCCGAACGCGCTCAACGAATTGTGGAAGCTGTCGGGACGCGACATATCCGAGGACGTCGAGCTGATGCCGGTGATGCCGTTCTACCGGCTCAATTGGCGCGACGGGACGAACTTCGACTATTCGAACGACGAGGCGCAGTTGCGCGCCGAAATCGCGCGGCTCAGCACCGACGACGTCGCCGGATACCAGCGCTTCCTCGATTATTCGGCGGGCGTCTATCACGAGGGGTACGAGAAGCTCGGCACCACCGCGTTCCTCGATTTCGGCCAGATGGTGAAGGCCGCGCCCGCCTTGATGCGATACCAGGCGTGGCGATCGGTCTATTCGATCGTCTCCAGTTACGTGAAGAACGAGAAGCTCCGCCAGGCGCTGAGCTTCCATACGCTGCTGGTCGGCGGCAATCCGTTCACGACAAGCTCGGTCTATGCGCTTATCCACAAGCTGGAGAAGGACGGCGGCGTGTGGTTCGCGAAAGGCGGCACCAACCGGCTGGTGGCGGGGATGGTCGCGTTGTTCGAGCGGCTCGGCGGGACGATCCGGCTCGGGGATCCGGTCGCGAGTATCGAGACTCTAGGTGACCACGCGACCGGCGTCGTCACGCAAAGCGGCTGGCGCGGCGAGGCAGAGGCGGTCGCGACCAACGCCGACGTGATGCACTCGTATCGCGACTTGCTCGGCACGTCGCGAAGCGCACAGCGGACCGTGCGCGGGCTAAAGAAGAAAAGCTGGTCGCCCTCGTTGTTCCTCGTTCATTTCGGGGTCAAGGGGACGTGGCCGGGCATTCCGCACCACATGATCCTGTTCGGCCCGCGCTATAAGGAACTGCTCGCCGACATTTACGATCACGGCGTGCTGGCGGAGGATTTCTCGCTCTATCTCCACCACCCGACCGTCACCGACCCATCGATGGCGCCGGAGGGGCATTCAACCTTTTACGTGCTGGCCCCGGTGCCGCACATGGGCAAGTTCCCGGTCGACTGGGACGAGATCGCGCCAGTGCTTGAAAAGCGCATCCTCGACGAGATCGGGCAGCGGCTGATCCCCGACATCCACGAGCGGATCGTCACCAAGTTCAGCTACGCCCCGAACGATTTCGCGCACGACCTGAACGCGCATCTGGGCAGTGCGTTCAGCCTCGAGCCGACGCTGATGCAGAGCGCCTATTTCCGCGTCCACAACCGCGACCCGCACATCGCCAACCTGTATTTCGTCGGCGCCGGCACGCATCCCGGCGCGGGGATTCCGGGCGTGGTGGGGAGCGCGAAGGCCACGGCGCGGCTGATGCTGGAGAAGAAATGACCTCCGCCGCCGTCAAGTGCGCCGTTATCGCTGCGCTGGCATCAATCACTTCGGCCAATGCTCAGTGCGTGCCACCCGACTGCTACCCGACCATGCCAGCCCTGCCGCCGACGGCCTCCGCCGCTGTACGGTCGGTCTGTGGCGGTCGAGATGGGCTGGTCCTAGTCGTCACGCTGATCAACGATTCCAGGATCTGGGTTCCCGGCAACCCAGATATTTGGAACACGGAGCTCCGTGTCGACGGCCGCATCCTCAAACCCACCTTCAAGACGCGTGGTCCTGTGCGCTGGATCGAGCCAGGGCATTTTCTGGACAATGTCCGCTACCGCGCGGATCTGCCAGCGGGGCTGACGGGCACCGCCGAACTCAGTATCGGTTTCGAGCCAACGATCACGTTCAACCTCGACACACTCAACTCTTGCCCCTGGTGACCATGAAACGCCTCGCCGTTTATTGCGGATCGGCCAGCCCGAGCGAACCGCGTTACATCGACAATGCCCGCCATGTCGGACGTAGCCTTGCGGAACGGGGAATCGGTGTCGTTTACGGCGGCGGGCGGCTCGGGCTGATGGGGGCGGTGGCCGACAGCGCGCTCGCCGCGGGGGGCGAGGTGATCGGGATCATCCCCGAGGCGCTGGTCGCCGCCGAAGTCGCGCACAAGGGTCTGACCGAGCTCCGGGTCGTCGGCACCATGCACCAGCGCAAGCAGGCCTTCACCGATCTTTCGGACGGCTTCGTCACGCTGCCCGGCGGGACGGGCACGATGGACGAATTGTGGGAAGCGCTGAGCTGGGCGCAGATCGGCTATCACGCCAAGCCGGTCGGGCTGCTCAACCTCGACGGCTATTATGACGGGCTGATCGAATTCTGGGAGAAGATGGCGGAGGTCGGGTTCGTGCGGCCGCAGCATGTCGGGCTGCTGATCGTCGCCGATACGCTGGAGGATTTGCTCGACAAGATGGCGACGGCCAAGCCCACGGTCACGGTCGGCCAGATCGGCGCGAAGGATTTGTGAGGGAGCAATACTATCGCCGTGCTCCGGCGCAGGCCGGAGCGTTGGCAATCGCGAACGCAGCCGATGAGGCCGGCGCTCCGGCCTGCGCCGGAGCACGAAAGTGAATAGCGGCGACCTCCCCAGCCGCGCCGCGATCGTCGCGACGGCGCGGGAGTCGATCGCCAGGGGCTCGAAGAGTTTCTACGCTGCCTCCCTGCTGTTCGACCGCCGCACGCGGGAACGCGCGTGGCTGCTCTACGCCTGGTGCCGGCGGTGCGACGACCTCGCCGACGGGCAGGATCACGGTCATGCGTTGAGCGCGGTGCCCGATCCCGCCGCGCGCCTCGCGCGGATGCGGGCGATGACCGACGCGGCGCTGGCGGGCGAACTGGTCGGCGACCCGGCGTTCGACGCACTCAGGATCGTCGCGGCCGAGACCGGCCTGCCGCACCGTTTCGCGCACGACCTGGTCGAAGGGTTCCGGCTCGACCTCGAGGATTGGCGGCCGCGGTCGGAGAAGGATCTTTATCGTTATTGCTACCATGTCGCGGGCGTCGTCGGGTGCATGATGGCGGTGGTGATGGGCGTCGATCCCCGGGACGAGGATACGCTCGATCGCGCGTGCGACCTGGGAATCGCGTTCCAGCTCGCCAATATCGCGCGCGACGTGGAGGAGGATGATCGCGGCGGGCGCTGCTATCTGCCCGAGGAATGGCTGGTCGAAATGGATTTCCCGCCCGGCCAGCACATGAAGCCGCCGTTCCGCCATCGCCTCGCGGTGCTGGCGAAATGGCTGGTCGACTATGCCGCCGATTATGAGGCGAGCGCACGGATCGGCACGCCGAAACTCCCGTTCCGCGCAGCCTGGGCGGTGCTGGCGGCGGCGGGGATTTACGGCGACATCGGCCGCGCGGTGGTGGCGGGCGGCGAGCATGCCTGGGACCATCGCGTCACCACCTCCGCCGCCGCCAAGCTCCGCTGGATCATGCGTGCCGGGGGACAGGCGATGCAGCGCAAGCGCCTCTATCCGCCCGCCCCGCGCGATCCGGATTTGTGGACGCGGCCACGCGGTTGACGCGCCGCTAACCACAGCCCTTGTCGAAGCGACAAGAACAACGCCGCTAAATCATTCGTATGACGATGCTTTCTCTCAAATTGTCGCGCGCCCTGTCCGGTGGACGCGCCGAGCCGCCGCCCCCGGCGGATCGCGCATCGTTGCTGGTCACGCTGCTACGCAAGCGCGCCGCCGCGCACAACACCGGCGCCGAGGAACTCGAGGCGATGTTGCGCGACCAGATCCGCTGGGCGCTGCCGATGGCGACGCCCGAGGAACCAGCGTCAGTTGATTAAGGGGTCGCCGGGCCGCGCCCGGTGAAAGTGACGCTCGGCGAGGAAACAGCCGAGCAAGGGCGCGGCGACGCTCATCGCCTGCATCCACAACGGCTGCGCCAGTTGCGTCAGGTTCCAGATGCCAAGCGCGACGATCAGCCCGCCGACGATCCACCCGGCCGGGCGCCATTGCGCGATGCGCAAGGCGACGAACGCGGCGGCCACGCCCGCGACCAGCCAGCCCGCGGTCACCAGCACCTGCCCGGCAACTGGCATGCGCACCACATAGTTCGCAAGCATATCGGCGTCCGAAACAGGATCGACCGGCGACGGAAACCAGCGCGCCGCCATTTCCCAGCTAAGGTCGATCAGCGCGATGGCGACGACCAGTCCGACGATGATGGCGATGACTTTCCGCATGCCATCCCAAGTAGACGGTTCAGCGGGGCGCGATCAACCGCGGCGATCCCGGCCCGGGCGGCCAGCCATCGACGTGCCGATCTGGCGGCAGGCGGCGGTGATCGTCGGGAAATCGAGATCGGTGTTGCGCATCAGCGCCGCCGGCATCGCCGCCTGGCATTGCGCCGCGCTGGCGTACCGGGCCGTCTCGACCCGTTGTTGCGCGCATTGCGCCTGGCCGTCGCCGCAGCCCATGATCGCGATGACGTAGAATACTGAATTCATGACACTCTCCCGTCGCGGCAATAACGGAAAGGCCGCGGGTCGGGTTCCCGTGCTTGCCCCGGCGCACGAACAGAGTCAGGATCGACCCATCGAAATGGGGAGATATTCGACATGCCGTTACGCCGCGTCCTGCTCGCCACCGCCGCTTTGGCGCTCACCACTCCGATCCTCGCCGCCGACGCTCCGCCGCCGCTGATCGAGCGCGCGAAGCTGTTCGGCAATCCCGACAAGGCCGGCGCACAGATCAGCCCCGACGGCAAATGGCTGTCCTGGCTGGCGCCGCGCGACGGCGTGATGAACGTGTGGGTCGCGCCGATCGGCGACATGGCGAAGGCGCGCCCGCTGACCGGCGAGACGGTACGGCCGATCCGCCAGAGCTTCTGGTCGCCCGATTCGAAGATGGTGCTGTTCATCAACGACAAGGGCGGTGACGAGAACTTCCAGCTTTACGGCGTCGACGCCGCGAGCGGGGCGCAAAAGAGCTTCACCGATTTCCCGAAAACGCGCGTCCAGATCGTCGGGATCAGCAACACGATCAAGGACCGCATCCTGATCGGCATCAACAACCGCGATGCGAAGTGGCACGACATCTACAGCCTCGATCTCGCCAGCGGCAAATTGACCGAAGTGATGCGCAACGACGGCGGCTATGCCGGGTACGTCGCCGATGACGGGCTGGTCATCCGCCTCGCCACCAAGTCGCGCGACGACGGCGGCAGCGATTACTACAAGGTCGATGGCGGCAAGGTCGGTGCGACGCCGATCGCGAGCTGGGGCCTCGACGATTCGCTGACGACCCAGCCGCTCGGCTTCACTAACGACGGCAAGACGCTCTACTGGGTCGATTCGCGCGGGCGCGACACCGCCGCACTGACGGCGCAGGACGTCGCCACCGGCAAGACGCGGATCGTCGCGGAAAGCGCCAAGGCCGATATCGGCAACATCCTGGTCGATCCGCGCACCGGCATGGTCGATGCCTATACGATCGAGTACCTCAAGAACGATTACGTGCCGGTCGGCGCCGCGGTGAAGGGCGACCTCGCTTTCCTGGCGGCACAGAACCAGGGCGAGTTCGCGATCACCTCGCAGACCGCCGACAACAGCAAGTGGCTGGTCAGCTTCGATCCGGTCGACCAACCCGTTTCGACCTGGCTCTACGACCGCACCGCGAAGAAGCTGACCAAGCTCTACACCAATCGCCCCGCGCTCGAGGGCGCGCCGATGGTCAAGATGTGGCCGGAGGAGATCAAGTCGCGCGACGGGCTGACGTTGGTGTCGTACCTGTCGTTGCCGAAGGACGCCGATGCGAACGGCGACGGCAAGCCCGACCGGCCAGTGCCGATGGTGCTGTTCGTCCATGGCGGGCCGTGGAGCCGCGACGGCTATGGCTATTTCAGCTACCACCAATGGCTCGCCAATCGCGGCTATGCGGTGCTCAGCGTCAACTATCGCGGCTCTACGGGCTTCGGGAAGAAGTTCATCTCCGCCGGCGACCTGCAATGGGGCCGCAAGATGCACGATGACCTGCTCGACGCGGTCGACTGGGCGATCAAGGCGGGCGTCACGACCAAGGACAAGGTCGCGATCATGGGCGGGTCGTATGGTGGCTATGCGACGCTTGCCGGGCTGACCTTCACGCCGGATACGTTCCGGTGCGGCGTCGACATCGTAGGTCCGTCGAACCTGTTCACGCTACTCCAGACGATCCCGCCTTACTGGGAGGCGGGCAAGCAGCAATTCTACAAGCGAATGGGCGACCCGACGACCGAAGCGGGCCGCGCGCTGCTCAAGGAGCGTTCGCCGCTGACCTTCGCCGACCGCATCAAGGTGCCGCTCTTGATCGGCCAGGGCGCCAACGACCCGCGCGTCAACGTGCGCGAAAGCGACCAGATCGTTGCCGCGATGAAGGCGAAGAACATCCCGGTGACCTACATCGTCTTCCCCGACGAAGGACATGGCTTCGCCCGGCCGCAGAACAACATCGCCTTCAATGCGGTCGCCGAGAATTTCCTGTCCTCATGCCTTGGCGGGCGGGCCGAACCGATCGGCGGCGCGATCAAGGCGTCGACGGCGATGGTCAAGGCCGACGACGGGTACGTGAAGGGATTGGGCGCCGCGGCGGCGAAGTAACTTGCGCTGACGGCGGCATCGCCCACATGAGTGGGCAATGCCGCCCTTAGCCTCATCGCCGACTCGGGATCGCCCGCTGATCCCGACGCTCCGGCGGTTCCTGCCCTATCTCTGGCCCGCCGACGCGCCCGCGCTGAAGGCGCGGATTATCGGCGCGATGAGCCTGGTGCTCGCGTCGAAGCTCGTCCAGGTGTTCGGCGCGGCCTATACGCTGAAATATGCGGTCGACCGGATGGCCGGGGGCGATCGCGGCGCGGTGTGGATCGTGGTTGCGCTGGTGCTGGGGTACGCCGGGTCGCGGCTGTCGACGACCTTGTTCGACAATCTGCGCAACGTCGTGTTCGAGCGCGTCGGGCAGGAAGCGACGCGGCGGCTGGCGGCAAGCGTGTTCCGGCATCTCCACAAGCTGAGCTTGCGCTTCCACCTGGAACGCCGCACCGGTGCCGTCACCAAGGTCGTCGAGCGCGGGACCAAGAGCATCGACACGATGCTGTACTTCATGCTGTTCAACATCGCCCCGACCGTGCTCGAACTGGCGCTGGTGCTCGGCATCTTCTGGGTCAATTTCGGGCTGTGGCTGGTCGTCGCGACCGTCGTGATGGTAGCGCTGTACATCTGGTTCACGCGCGCAGTGACCGATTGGCGCAACGCTTTGCGCAACCGGATGAACGACCTCGACACCGGCGCGGTCGCGCATGCGGTCGATTCGCTGCTCAACTTCGAGACGGTCAAATATTTCGGCGCGGAGGAGCGCGAGGCGCGGCGCTATGACGACGCGATCAACGCTTATGCCAATGCCGCGGTGAAGAGCGAGAACAGCCTGGCGTGGCTCAACATCGGCCAGGCGGCGATCACCAATGTGATGCTGGGCGGCGGGATGGCGTTCGTGGTGTGGGGGTGGAGCCAGGGGCGCTTTTCGGCGGGCGACGCAGTGTTCGTGTCGACCCTGCTCAGCCAGCTGTTCCGCCCGCTCGACTTGCTCGGCATGGTCTATCGCACGATCCGCCAGGGCGTGATCGACATGGGCGCGATGTTCGACCTGCTCGATACCGGGGCGGAAGTGGTCGATGCGCCGGGCGCCCAGCCGCTGGCGGTCACGACGGGCCACGTCCGGTTCGAGGACGTGCAGTTTGGCTACGACCCCGGCATGCCGATCCTGAAGGGCATCGACCTCGACATCGCGCCGGGCACGACGCTGGCGGTGGTCGGGCCGTCGGGGGCAGGCAAGTCGACGCTCGCGCGGTTGATGTACCGCTTCTACGATTTGACCGGCGGGCGGATCACGATCGACGGGCAGGATATTGCGGGTGTCACGCAAGCGTCGTTGCGCGCCGCGATCGGTATCGTGCCGCAGGACACCGTGCTGTTCAACGACACGATCGGCTACAACATCGCCTATGGCCGCGAGGGCGCGAGCGAGGCGGACATCGTCCGCGCGGCGCAGGGCGCGGCGATCGCCGGATTCATCGAACGCCAGCCCGACCAGTACGAGACGCGCGTCGGCGAACGTGGGCTGAAATTGTCGGGCGGCGAGAAGCAGCGCGTCGCGATCGCGCGCACGCTGTTGAAGGACCCGCCGATCCTGATCCTCGACGAAGCGACCAGCGCGCTCGACAGCCGCACCGAGGCCGAGATCATGGAAACGCTGGAGGCGATCGAGCGCGGACGCACCACGATCGTCATCGCGCACCGGCTGTCCACGGTGGTCCATGCCGATCAGATCGTCGTGCTGGAGGCGGGCCAGGTCGCCGAACGCGGCACGCATGCCGAGCTGTTGCGCAAGCGCGGTTTGTATGCGGAGATGTGGGCGCGTCAGGCGCGCGAACGCGAGGAAGCGCTGGCCGCGGAATGAGCTGTCATCCGCCGGTGGCGCGTCGCTCGGTTCCGGTTTCCGTCAGGGTCCGCGTAAAGGCGAGGCGGCTGATCGCCCGCCGGACGTCCTGCGGACCGTCATGGTGCGTGATTTCGATATAGCCAATGCCCGCCTTGCGCAGCGCCTCTTTCTTTACTGCGTCGCGCGCCGCCGCCTTGCCGAGATGGTGCCCCGAGCCTTGATATTCGATCGCGGCGACGGGCGCGAAGCCGGCATCGGCGATCAGAAAATCGACGCGCTTCGCATTGATCGCGCTGAACCCCTCGCGATCAGGGCAGGTTAGCACTTCACCCAGTGAAACTTGCGCGAACACGCGCCACGGCAGGCCCGCTTCCTGCACCGCCGCCTCCACGGCCGCGAAGACCTGGCTTTCCTGATGCCGCAGCAACCGCTGTTTGCCGTAATTGACACGTTCGACCGTGCGCAACTGATCGGCGGCATCCGGAACGCCATGGGGCTGTGCCAAGCGGTCGTCCCGACTATACGCCATGGGCGGGCCGCTGCGTCGCGCACCACCACGTCTTCCCTTGGCGGGCTGCAATACCGACGCGGCTATCAGGCCGAGAACGAGCAAAGCAAAAAAGAAATTAGGGAGCGATTGCACAGCGATAGCTATCGCACGTGCGTGCTTACCGAATCATTGATGCAGGACTAGGCGAGCAGATCCCGATATTCCGCGTGCCGTTCGATATACGCCTTCACGAACGGGCATTGCGGGATGACCTTGAGTCCCCGGTCGCGCGCGGCGTCGAGCGCGCCGCGGATCAGTTTCGATCCCACGCCGCGGCCTTCGAGCTTCTTGGGCACCAGCGTGTGCGTGAAGACGATCGTATCGCCTTCCAGTTGATAGGCGGCGATCGCGCGATGGCCGTCGACGTCGAGTTCGAATTCGTGTTCGGCGCGATTGTCGGTGACGGTGTCGGGCATGCTCGGTCTCCGCTGGCAGGCGTCGCCAATCGGCGATAGCGTGGCGCCATGCAAGCGCGGCGCAGACAAATCCCCGGCGCGTCGGCTATCTGGCGTCCGATCGTGCGCGAGGAGGTAAGATGATGCGGTGGCTCGGCGTGTTGCTGCTGCTGATGCTCGCAGTGCCAACAGGTGCGACGCCCGCCGCCGAGCCGGATCGCTATGCCGAGGGTCAGGTCTGGGAATATCGCACCCGGCCGCAGGACGCCGGATCGCTGATCAAGATCCAGCGCATCGAGGATGGCGGCAAGATCGGCCGGATCTATCATGTCAGCATCATCGGGCTGAGCTTTGCGGGGGCATCGCCGGGCAAGAGCCTGCTCGTGCACTGTCCGGTGTCGCGCCAGACACTCGACGCCAGCGTCACGAAGCGCAGCGACGTCCAGCGCGACTGGCCCGACATGACCGCCGGCATTGCCGAATGGCGCGCGGCGAACGGCGGCGTCTTCACGATCGGCATCGCCGAGATCGTCACAATACTCGAGACGACGATGTCGCGCGGTGCCCCCAAATCGGGCGGCACGACCTGATGGAAGTCTGAGCCGCGCATGGCTACATGCCCCGCGATGATCGATCCCGCGTCCGTGCTTCATTCGACCTTCGGCTTCGCAGGCTTTCGCGGCGTGCAGGAGAGCGTCGTGTCGCGCGTGCTCAGCGGAGAGCGGACGCTGGCGGTGATGCCGACCGGGGCGGGCAAGTCGCTGTGCTATCAATTGCCGGCGGTGATGCTGGAGGGGACGTGCGTCGTCGTCTCGCCCCTGATCGCACTGATGCACGACCAGTTGCGCGCGGCGGAAGCGGTCGGCATCCGCGCCGCGACGCTGACCTCGGTCGACGAGAACCGCGCGGAGACGCGCGGGCGGTTTCTCGATGGCGAACTCGACCTGCTCTATGTCGCGCCGGAGCGGGCGTCGGGGAGCGATTTCCGCGACTTGCTCGAACGCGGCAGGCTCAGCCTGTTCGCGATCGACGAAGCGCATTGTGTCAGCGAATGGGGGCATGATTTCCGGCCCGACTATCGCCTGCTGCGGCCATTGCTCGATCGCTTTCCCGACGTCCCGCGGCTCGCGCTGACCGCGACCGCCGATGCGCATACGCGGGCCGACATCCTCGACCAGCTTGGCATCCCGCAAGACGGCCTGATCGTCGCCGGGTTCGACCGGCCCAACATCCGCTATTCGATCAGTCCCAAGGACAATACGACACGCCAGATCGCCGACCTGATCGCCGAGCAGCCGGGGCCTGGCATCGTCTATGCCCAGACGCGTAGCGGCACCGAGAAGCTGGCGGAGGCGCTGGCCAAGACGGGTCGCCCGACGCGCGCCTATCATGCGGGCCTCGAACCCCATATCCGCGCGAAGAACCAGGCCGATTTCGTCGCGAGCGAGGACATGGTGATCGTCGCGACGGTCGCGTTCGGGATGGGGATCGACAAGCCCGACGTGCGGTTTGTGGCCCACGCCGGGCTGCCCAAGTCGATCGAGGCCTATTACCAGGAAACCGGCCGCGCGGGCCGCGACGGCGACCCGGCGGTGGCGCATCTGTTCTGGGGCGCGGAGGATTTCGCCAAGGCGCGCCAGCGTATCGGCGAGGTCGAACCCGAGCGCCAGCCGGGAGAGCGCGCGCGGTTGAATGCCCTTGGCGCGCTGGTCGAAACGTCCGGATGCCGCCGCAAATTGCTGCTCGCGCATTTCGGCGACGAGTCGCCCGACAATTGCGGCAATTGCGACAATTGCCTCAACCCGCCCGCTGCGACCGACGCCACGCAAGTCGCGCAGAAATTCCTGTCGGCGGTGTTCCGCACGGGTCAGAGCTTCGGCATGGGTTATATCGAGAGCATCCTGACCGGCCAGTCGAGCGAGCGCAGCCTGATGAACGGGCACGAGGCGCTGAGCGTGTTCGGGATCGTCGACGGCGCGGAGGAAGCCGCGCTGATCAAGCCGGTCGCGCGCGCGTTGCTGCTCAAGGATGCGTTGCGGGCCAATGATTTCGGCGGGCTGGAGTTCGGCCCGGCGGCCAAGGCGCTGCTGAAGGGCGAGGCCGAACTGTCGCTGATCGTCCCGCCCAAGCGCGAACGGCGACGGCGCGGGGGTACGGCGGGTGGCGCGAACCCGATCGGCGATCCCCTGTTCGAGGCGTTGCGCGACAAGCGCCGCGAGCTGGCGAAAGAGGCCAGCGTGCCGCCCTATGTCGTCTTCCACGATTCGGTACTGCGCGAGATGGCGGCGATGAAGCCCGACAGCCTGAGCGCGCTCGGCACGATTTCGGGCGTGGGCGAACGCAAGCTGGAGGCCTATGGTGACGCCTTCTTGCGGGTGATACGCGACGCCGCATAGTTTTCACGCCGGGGAAGACAGAATATGGCCGATATCCGTAAAGTCGACGACAGCATTTCGGTGGCGCCGCAGATCACCGCCGACGACATCGCCGCGATCAAGGCGGCGGGGTTTGTCGCGGTGGTCAACAACCGGCCTGACGACGAGCAGGATGGCCAGCCCGCGGGCGATACGATCCGCGCGGCCGCGCTGGCGGCGGGGCTGACCTATGCCGCGATCCCGATCGGGCATGCCGGCTTCAGCCATCCGCAGATCGAGGCGATGGTCGATCTGCTCGACGGCGCGGGGGGTCCGGTGCTCGCGTTCTGCCGATCAGGCACGCGGTCGTGCAATCTATGGGCGCTGGCCCGCGCGCGGATGGGCGATTCGCCCGACGCCCTGATCGCGAAGGGCGCCGGGGCGGGATATGATCTGTCCGGGCTTCGGCCGTTGCTCGATCAGCTGGCGGCGCAGGCATGAGCCACGATTTGATCGTCCAGCTCGTCGGATCGGTCGTCGCGATCCTCGCGCTCGCCGGGGTCGCGCGGATGCTCAAGCTCGGCCAGAGCCGGATCGCCAACGAGGACGATGCCCGGCGCTTCGCGGAGGAAGCGCTGGTCGGGTTCGAGGGCGGACGGGCGCTGGTGTCGGGCGACGGCGGCGCGGCACTGGTCGCGGGAAGCGGCGCGATCGCGGTACTGAAACGGCACGGTGCGCAAGTCGCGGTGCGGCGATTGATACCCCCGTTGCGCGTGCGCGAAGCGGTCGAGGGCGCGACGGTCGAGACCGGCGAGCGGCTGTTCGGCCCGGTCGTGCTGTTCGGGATCACCGCCGATCAGGTTCATGGGCTGGAAGCGCCACTGACATTAGTGTAAGCAAGCGCCGTCATGGACCTGCGTCACCTCGCCGATCTGAGCCCCGTCGACTATGCCGTGCCGGGCTTCGTCCTGCTCGTGCTCGCGGAAATCATCGTCGCGCGGCTCCGCGACCGCAGCCGCTACGAACCCAGGGATACGCTGACCAGCCTGGCGCTGGGGTTCGGCAGCACGATCGCGGGCATCCTGACCGGCGGGATGTTCGTCGCGATCGCACTGTGGGTCTACCAGTTCCGGCTGTTCGAGATCGGCTACACCTGGTGGGCGTTCGCACTCGCCTTCGTGCTCGACGACCTCGGCTATTACTGGGTGCATCGCGCGGGGCATCGCATCCGCTGGGCGTGGGCGGCGCACGTCATCCATCATTCGAGCCAGCACTATAATCTGTCGACCGCGCTGCGGCAGACCTGGACCGGCTTTTTCGGCGCGACCTTCATCCTCAAGCTGCCGCTGTTCCTGATCGGCTTTCCGGTGCCGATGATCCTGTTCGTCGGCGGCATCAATCTGATCTACCAGTTCTGGATCCACACCGAGGTGATCGGCCGCATGCCGCGCTGGTTCGAGGCGGTGATGAACACGCCGGGCCACCACCGCGTCCACCACGCGACCAACCCGCGCTATCTCGACATGAATTATGCGGGCGTGTTCATCGTGTGGGACAAGATGTTCGGCACCTTCACGCCCGAACTCGACGAGGAAAAGCCGCGCTACGGCATCGTCAAGAACCTGGGCAGCTTCAACCTGATCTGGGCGGCGTTCCACGAGTGGGTTGGGATCGCGAAGGACGTGTGGTCGGCGCCGACGCTGCGCGCGAAGATCAACTATATGATCAAGCCGCCGGGCTGGAGCCACGACGGCAGCCGCGAGACATCGGAAAGCATAAAAGAGCTGTGGGAACAGCGCGAGCGGGAGAGGAATACGTGGAACAAGCCGACATCGTCGTCATCGGGGGCGGATCGGGCGGGGCCGCCGCCGCAGGCCGGCTCAGCGAAGGCGGCCGCTACACCGTAGCGTTGCTGGAAGCGGGCGGGCGCAACACCGGGCTGATCACGCGCGTCCCCGGCTTCATGGGCAAGCAGACGCCGAAGACCAACTGGGCGTATGAGACGGTCCCGCAGAAAGGGCTGAACGGCCGGCGCGGGTATCAACCGCGCGGAAAAGGCCTGGGCGGGTCGAGCGCGATCAACGCGATGCTCTACATCCGCGGCGCGGCGTGGGATTACGACAATTGGGCGGCTTTGGGCTGTGACGGCTGGTCGTATGAAGACGTGCTGCCCGTGTTCAAGCGCGCCGAGGCGAACGTGCGCGGGGCGAGCGAGTATCACGGCGCCGACGGGCCGCTTCGGGTATCGGACCAGGTCAACCCGCACCCCGGCAGCATCGAGTTCGTCGAAGCCGGCGCGAACCTGCAAATGCCGCGCAACGACGACTTCAACGGCGCGCGGCAGGAAGGCGTCGGACTCTATCAAGTCACGCAATCGGGCGGCGAACGCTGGACGGCGGCGCGCGGCTATGTCGAACCGGCGCGCGCGCGATCCAACTTCTCGATCATCACCGACGCGACCGTCGAGCGCGTGCTGTTCGAGGACGGCAAGGTGTCGGGCGTCGCCTATCTTCGGGGCCGCGAGCAACGCGTGATCCGCGCCAGGAAGGTGGTGCTGGCGGGCGGCGTGTTCGGCACCGCGCAATTGCTGATGCTGTCGGGGATCGGCCCCGCCGCGCACCTCGCCGAACACGGCGTCACGCCGGTCGTCGACCGGGCGGCGGTGGGCGCCAACCTGCAGGACCATATCGACTATGTCGCGGCGTTCGAGGTGCCGGGGCGCTATTTCCTCGGCCAGTCGTTCGCAGGCAATCTGCACATGCTCGGGCAATTGCTGCGTTGGATGCGCAAGCGTGAAGGCGCGCTGACCTCGCCCTTCGCCGAGGCTGGCGGGTTCCTGACCGTGACGCCCGGCGCGCCGGCCCCCGATGTGCAGTTCCACTTCGTGCCGATCCCGCTTGAGGATCATGGCCGCACCGCGGTGAAGGCGCACGGTTTTTCGTGCCATGTCTGCGTGCTGCGTCCCGAAAGCCATGGCACGGTGCGGCTGGCGTCGAACGACGTGCGCGACGCGCCGCTGATCGACCCCGCTTTCCTGACCGACGACCGCGACATGGCGGTGCTGAAGGCCGGGGTGCGCACGATGTATCGCATCCTCAACAGCCCGCCGCTCAACCGCCACGGCGCGAAGGACCGCTATCCGGTCAATCTCGACGACGACGCGGCGCTCGACCACCTGATCCGCAACCGGGCGGACACGGTCTATCACCCGGTCGGGACGGCGCGGATGGGCAGCGACGCGGAAGCGGTGTGCGACCCGAAGCTGCGCGTGCGCGGGGTCGAGGGGCTTTACGTCGCCGACGCCTCGATCATGCCGAAGCTGGTCAGCGGCAACACCAACGCGCCGTCGATCATGATCGGCGAGCGCTGCGCGGACTTCGTGCGGGCCGACCTCGCCTAGCGTGAGCTAGATGGCGCGAGACTCCCGCTTTCGCGGGGGCTGCGCATCAAATGTCTCCGACATTTGATGCTTGAAAAAATGGCCGGTGACTTTCGCCACCGGCCAGTGTGTCCGCAGGAGGAACATCGTCTGGGGACCGGCCTTCCCCCCGGAAGCGGCCGGTCCCCAATTTCGTCAGTAGTTGTAGGCCCGCTCGCCATGCTCGGCGAGGTCGAGGCCTTCCTGTTCGACATCCGCCGTCGGGCGAAGGCCGATCGTGTACTTGAGCGCCAAGAACAGCACCGCTGACACCGCGCCCGACCAGATTAGGGTCAAGAGCACCGCCTGGAGCTGGGTCCAGAGCTGTGTCGAGATGCTGTACGCTTCGGGGGTCACGGCGACGGCGGGGAACTTCGTGTAATCGAAGTACCCCTGCCCGCCGAGCTTCGGGTCAGCCACGATGGCGGTGCCGAGCGCGCCGACGATACCACCAACGCAGTGGACGCCGAACACGTCCAGCGAGTCGTCATACTTGAGCTTGCTCTTCACCGTCGTGACAAAGAAGAAGCAGACAATCGACACGACGAAGCCAAGGATGATGGACGTGATCGGCGTGGCGAAACCCGACGCTGGCGTAATCGCGACAAGACCAGCGACCGCACCGGTCGCGGCACCCAGCAGCGACGGCTTCTTGTGGACGATCTGTTCGATAATGGCCCAGGCGACCGCCGCAGCGGCGGTGGCGACATAGGTGTTGATGAAGGCAACCCCCGTCACACCATTCGATTCGAGGTTGGACCCCGCGTTGAACCCGAACCAGCCGACCCACAGCAGGCTGGCTCCGATCATCGTCATAGTCAGCGAGTGCGGCGGCATCGGTTCCTTGTTGAAGCCGAGCCGCGGCCCGATCACAAGGCAACCGACCAGGCCAGCGATACCTGCGTTGATGTGCACTACGGTGCCGCCCGCGAAGTCGAGCGCGCCCTTGCCCCACAGGAAGCCATAGTCGGTCGGCGTGTCAGGCAGGAAGTCCGGGCCCGCCCAGTACCATACCATGTGCGCGATCGGGAAATAGACGAGCGTCAGCCACGCGACCACGAAGAGGATAAGCGGGGTGAACTTCACGCGTTCCGCGAACGCGCCGACGATCAGCGCCGGCGTGATGCACGCGAAAGTCATCTGAAAGCAGACAAACGCGAATTCAGGAATATAGACGTTGTTCGAGAACGTCGCCGCGAACGTCGTGCCGTCAACACCTTTCAGGAATGCCTTGCTCAGGCCGCCGACGAACTGGTTGTTACTGGTAAACGCCTCGGAATAACCCCAGCACACCCAGACAAGTGATGCGACGCAAACGATCATCAGCACCTGCATCAGCACACTAAGCATATTCTTGGTGCGAACAAGGCCGCCATAGAACAGCGCGAGGCCCGGCACCGACATCATCAGCACTAAAGCCGACGAGATCAGCATCCAGGTCGTGTCGCCCTTGTTGACCATGCCGGCCATCGCCTTGGCATCGGGTGCCTTGATCGGCCCAGCGGCTTGTGCCCACGCCGGATGCGCGGCGAGCAGACCAGCCGCGCCGAGCGCCGCAAAGCCCAGAATCTTGTTGGTGTGCTTCATTGCTACCCCCCTCACAGCGCTGTTTCGTCGGTTTCGCCGGTGCGGATGCGCACCGCCTGCCCGACGTCGAGCACGAAAATCTTGCCGTCGCCGATCGCGCCGGTGTTCGCCGACGCCTGGATCGCCTCGACGACCGCGCCGACCAGGTCGGATCCGCACACGACCTCGATCTTGATCTTCGGCACCATGTTGGTGGAATATTCCGCGCCGCGGTAAATCTCGGTCTGGCCCTTCTGACGGCCGAACCCCTTCACCTCGGTCACGGTCATGCCGGCGACGCCCACGCCCGACAGTGCTTCCCGCACTTCGTCGAGCTTGAACGGTTTGATGATGGCTATGACGAGCTTCATCGAACCCCCTTCTTGCTTTTGTACCGAAATGTTGCGTCGCAAGGGGCGTGCCAGAGTCGAATCCGCGTGATTTCAGGCAGAATCGCGCAATCAAATGTTACGGGAGCGTTAAAATTTGTGCAGCTGCGAACAGGTGCCCAAGAAATGGGCAGCTATCCTGCCGATATATCCAGCACGCGCTGCGCCTTCTCGAGATCGTCTTCGTCGACCATCACGCGCACCGGAATCAGGAAATAGCTGCCGTCGGCGATCGAGGCGTTGCCGTCGAAGCTGACCGCGTCGATCCCCTCGCTGTCGAGCCGCCCGACGATGATCATCGCTTCGTTGCGGTTGTAGCGGCCGAGTTCCACCAGGCTCAATTCGTCGGCCTCATTGCTGCTGCTGCGGGGCCTGGGTCGGGTTGCGCACCGGCAGGCCGTCGATGCTTTGCGTGCGCACGGCATATTTGGCGAAGCGCGCCGCCTCGTCGTGCTGGCGGTGATATTTGCTCAGCGTCTCGCGCTCGCTGTCGAAGGTCATGTGCGGGACGCCCCAGCCGCAGCTGGTCTGGACCTGCTCGACCGCGACGTCGAAGATCTGCCGTGTGCCCGGCAGCAGCGTGAAGTGCGTCGCGAGATCGCCCCAACCGGCGTCCTGCGGCAGGACGGGGACGCCACGGCCATAGACGCGGAAGATCAGGGCCGGATTGTCGAACGCGCAGAACATGATGGTGATGCGCCCGTCGGCGATCAGGTGCGCGTTGGTCTCGTTGCCCGATCCCGCCACGTCGAGATAGGCGACGCGGGCCGGCGACAGCACGCGGAAACTGTCCATGCCCTTGGGGCTGAGGTTGATCCGCGCGTCGGCCGCGGCGGTGGCGACGAAGAACACCGGCTGGCGCTCGACGAACGCGATATGCTGGTCCGATAGCCGATCGAAGAATTCCGCCATGGGAGCGGCTATAGCCCCTTTGCGGTCATCCGGCGATACGCAGCCCGATCCAGAGCGTGCGCGGCGTGCCGAGGTCGATCGATCCCGCCTGATTGCGCGTCACTACCTTCTCGTCGAACAGGTTCTCGCCGCGCAGAATCACCGATACGCGGCGTCCGATCGGCACCTTTGCAACCGCGTCTACGGTCGTTGCGGCGGGCAGGACGTTGGTCTGGAGGTCGTCCTCATACTGATCGCCGACGTATCGCGCGGTCAGCGACAGCAAAGCGCCCGACTGCAGCGCCCAGGCGACGGTCGCGCTGGCCGCGTGGCGCGGGCTTTGCGCGGGTGCGAGGCGGTCGAGCGGCGTGCCCGGCGCGCGCACTCGGCTGAGGCTATAGGCGTAGGACGCGCTCAGCGAAAACGGGCCGCGCCGCCACGCCAGGCTCGCCTCGATCCCGGTCGCGTCGATCGAATCGACATTGTCGCGGCGGCGCAGCGTCGGGGTGATCGTGACGTTGGCGATCGCGTCGCCCAGCCGATTGTAGAAGCCGGTCAGACTGACCTGCATGCCGCTGGCGGGTCGGAAATCGACCCCGCCCTCGATCCCGCGCAGCCGTTCGGGCTTCAGATTGGCATTGGCTTGCGTCGTAATCGGGAAGACCACGAACGGGCGATAGAGTTCGTTGAGCGTCGGCAAGCGGAACCCCGCATAGGCCGCCGCGCGCAGATCGGCCCAGGGCGCGGCATGGAACAGCAGCCCGGCGCGCCCGGTCGCTTCGGTGCCGCTGCGATCGGCGAAGGCGTTGGTCACAGTCGGCGCGCCGGCGGCGTCGCGTTCACGGAAGAAACCGTTCGCGATCGTCCAGCGATCGACGCGCGCGCCACCGGTCAGCACCAGCCGACCGATCGTCCAGTCGTCCTCCGCGAACAGCCCGGCGACGGTCGCCTGCCCGCCCGCATTGCGCCGCGCGGTGACGAGGCCCGCGGCGCTATAGGCGTCCTCGAACAATTCGCCGTCGGCGCGCCGCACGTCGCCGCCGATCCGCAGCACATGCCCGCCTCCGACCGGGGGTCTCAGCTCGATCTTGCCGCCGATCCCGGTCGAGGGCGTATCGCGCTGGTCGAGCGTCAGGCGGAAATTGGTCGCGCTGATCACCTTGTTGGTGAAGTTGCGCACTTGAAGATAGGCGATCGCATCGATCTGCCACCGCCCGCGCGCCACCAGCCGGACGCTGGCATCCTCCCCTTCCGAACTCGAATCGGCGCCGCGAAAACGCAGCGTGCGGTTGTCGCCGAACGCGGTCCCCCGCACCTGAAGCTCGGCATCGCCGCCGACCGGAAACACCGCGCGCGCATTGGCCGACCAGTCGCGGTAGCGCGCCGGCACGCTCGCCGCGACGCGCTGGTCCGGCGGCGTGGTCATGAACCCGTCACCGCGTTCGAACCGGCCCGACACGCTCGCGAACCCGCGCCCGAGCGTCGGCGACAGGCTGGCGGCAATGCTTTCCGAATTGCGGCTGCCGTAGAATGCTTCGCCCGCAACCGGCGGCAAGTCGCCGCGATCGCCGCTGATCAACTCGATCGTGCCCGCCACCGAGCCCGCCCCGAACGGCCCCGACCCGCCGCCCCGCGTCACGCGAATCGCCGCCAGCCGATCGGGGACCAGCGCGGTGAACGGGATATAGCCGAAGAACGGATCGGCGACCGGCACGCCATCGAGCAGCACCAGGGTCCGGCTCGACGCATTGCCGCCGAGCGCGCGGAGCGTCGCGCCCTGCGCCGAGGGGTTGGCGGAACGGCTGTCGGACCGGCGGAATTGCTGGAACCCGGCGACGTCGCTCAGCACATCCTCGACCCGGCCCGAGGCGTCGTTGGTCAGCCGGTCGCGGTCGATCACCACCGAACCGTAAGCGGGCGTGCCCGGCGGCACGTCGAGGCCGCGACCCAACACCACGATGTCGTCGCCCGGCGCGTCCTGCGCCCGCGCCGCGCCGCACCAAACCGTCGCCAGCAAGAACAGGGTTCGCCGCATGGATGGCGCTCTAGCATCGCTCGACAGCAAGGCCACGGACTCTATAGCGACCGAGATGAAAGCGATCGCCGATCCCGACAATGCGCTGGGCCGCGGGCTGGCCACGATCCGCGAGCAGTTCAAGGTGCCGGGGGAATTTCCACCCGCCGTGCTCGCCGCCGCCGAGCAAGCGGCGAAGCGCGCGCCGACCGCGCATGCCGACCGCACTGCGACGCGCTTCGTCACACTCGACCCGGCAGGATCGACCGACCTCGACCAGGCATTCGCGATCGAGACGGCGGGCAGCGACCTGCTGCTGCACTATGCGATCGCCGACGTGGCGTGGTTCGTCGACGATGGCGGTTCGATCGACGCCGAGGCCTGGACGCGGGGCGAAACGATCTACCTGCCCGACGACAAGGCGCCGCTCTATCCGCGGGTGCTGAGCCAGGGAGCCGCCAGCCTGTTGCCCGATGGTCCGCGCCCCGCCGTGGTCTTCACCGTCCGCGTCGTGTCCGACGGCGGGGTGAAGCTCGACGGTGCCGAGCGCGCGGTGATCCGCAGCCAGGCCAAGCTCGGCTACGAAACCGTCACCGACGCCGATCTGCCCTCCGGCTTCGCCGACCTCGCCGCGCGCATCGCCGCAGCCGAGGACGCGCGCGGCGCGGCCCGCGTCGATCCGCCGCAGCAGGAGGTCGAGGCGGTGCCGGGCGGCGGCTTCGAACTCGCCTTCCGCCCCTATACGCCGTTCGAGGATCGCAACGCCGCATTGTCGCTGGCGACCAACATGGCGATCGCCGACGCGCTGCAGGCGCATCATACGGGGCTGTTCCGCGTCATGGCCGAGCCGGACGCGGGCGCCATCCGGCGGCTGCGCCACACCGCTGCGGCGTTCGGGCTGACCTGGCCGGGAAATGTCGACCTCGAACCGTTCGAACGCACACTCGATCCCGCCGACCCGAAACAGGCCGCGTTCATGCTGGCGATCCGCCGGGCCGGGCGCGGCGCGTCCTACGTTCCGTACCAGGAGGGCGTCACGCCATGGCATGCGGCGATGGCGGCGACCTATGCGCACGCGACCGCGCCACTTCGCCGCCTTGCCGACCGCTATGTGGTGATGGCGACGCTCGCGATCGCCAATGGGCAACCTGTTACGGCGCTTCTCACCGACGCGTTCGCCAAGCTGCCGCAAGTGATGGCGCGGGCCGACGCCTTGTCCGGGCGCGTCGAGCGCGCGGTGGTCGATCTGGCCGAGACGGTGCTGTTGCGCGCGGATGTCGGCAAGATCTTTCCCGCGGTCATCACTGATCTGGACGAACGCGGCGCGCGGATGCAGCTGACCGACCTGCCCGTCGTGGCGCGCGTCGACGCCAAGAACGTGACCCCGGGCGACACGATGCGCGTGCGGTTGACCTCGGTCGATCCGGTGCAGTGGGAGCTGCATTTCGACCGGGTGAACTAGGCGGTCGGACGCAGATCCCAAGCATCGATATCGGTATCGGTGTGGCATTTCGCCCACCAAATCGGCCAGAACGGGCACATTTTTGCGACATTTGGACTTTAGGGGGATCGCATCCCCATCAGCGGAAACCAACACAACAATGCGTCGATCGTTTTCCATTGCCCTGTTGCTCAGCGGCATCGCGCCCACCGCGCTTCACGCGCAGACCCAGCCCGCGCCGGCGCCCACTCCCGCCCCCGCGCCGCAGCCCGACGAGGGGTCGATGAGCGACGAGCCCGACATCATCGTCACCGGCACGCGCAACCTGCCCGGGTCGGTGATCGGCGACATTCCGCCCGACCAGCAGCTCGGCCCGGCCGACATCCGCTCCTACGGTGTCAGCAGCGTCGCCGACCTGCTCACCGAACTCGCGCCGCAGACCACCAGCGGGCGTGGCGGCATGCCGGTCGTGCTGCTCAACGGCCGCCGCATCTCCAGCTTCGCCGAAATCCGCGACTTGCCGACCGAGGCGATCGCGCGCGTCGATATCCTGCCCGAGGAAGTCGCGCTCAAATATGGCTATCGCGCCGACCAGAAGGTGGTGAACTTCGTCCTGCGCCGCCGCTTCCGCGCGATCACCACCGAATTGGGCGATCAGCTGGCGACCGACGGCGGGCGCAACACGCCGGGCGCGAAGCTCGACATTCTCGACATCAACCGCGACACGCGGCTGAGCTTTCACACCGGCTATACGCAGTCGTCCGTGCTGCTCGAAAGCGAACGCGACATCGCGCCGATCGCCGGCAACACGCTGGATGACCGGGCGTACCGCTCGCTCCTGCCGTTCACGCGCTCACTCGACTTCGGCACCGTCTATGCGCGGCCGATCGGCAAGGTGTCGACGACGCTCAACGGCACCGTCGCCTACAGCGAATCGAACGGCCTGCAGGGTTTCGCTCCCGGCAACCCTTCGTCGGGGTTCGTGATCGGCCAGCGCAACACGTCGATGACCTATCACCTGGGCGGCACCGCGAACGGCGATTTCGGCGGCAACTGGCGCTGGAACCTGACCAGCAATTACGACCGCGTCGACAGCCAGACCTTCACCGACGCCGGGGTCGATACGCCGGGCGTGCCGGCCGCCAATCGCGGTTTTTCGACGTCGAACACCGGCAACGTCAACGCGCTGGTCAACGGCAAGCTGTTCAAGCTGCCGGCGGGCGACGTGTCGACCGCGATCCGCGTCGGCGGGTCGCTGTCGCAACTCGACAGCCGCTCGCAGCGGTTCGGCATCACCCAGCGCGGCAGTATCACGCGCAACGTCGCCAACGGCCAGATCAACGTCGACGTGCCGATCGCGAGCAAGTCGAAGGACGTGCTGGCGTTCCTCGGCGACTTGTCGATCAACGGCAATTTCGCGCTCGACAGCGTGTCGGACTTCAGCACGCTCAAGACGATCGGCTACGGCGTCAACTGGGCGCCGATCAAGCAAGTGCGCGTCATCGCATCGATGATCGACCAGGACGAGGCGCCGACGGCGAACCAGCTCGGCGATCCGGTGATCGTGACGCCGAACGTGCGCATCTTCGACTATGTCACCGGCCAGACGGTTACCGTGTCGCGCACCTCGGGCGGCAACCCGCTCCTGGTCGCCGACACCAAGCACAGCTTCAAGCTGGGCGTGACGATCAAGCCGCTCGACAAGACCGACCTGACGCTGACCGCCAATTACGTGAACACGTCGGTGCGCAACGCCAGCGCGAGCTTCCCTGCGGCGACCGCCGCGATCGAGGCGGCTTTCCCGAGCCGCTTCACGCGCGATGCGTTCGGCAATCTGACCGCGATCGACGCGCGCCCAGTCAATTTCGCGCGCACGGAAAGCTCCGAACTGCGCTGGGGCATCAACTTCTCGAAGCCGCTCAAGTCGAAACTGCAGAAGCAGATCGAGGCGTTCCGCGCGGGCACCGGACCGGACCCGCGGCCCGCGCTCGCCGGACTGCGCAGCCTGGCCAACCAGCCGAGCGTGTTCGGCGGGACGCTGGCGCAGGGGTTCGGGGGTGGAAACCGCGGCCAGGGCGGCCAGGGCGGACAGACCAACCCGCCACCGCCCCCGGCTGACGGCTCTCCTCCGCCGCCCAACGCCGCCGGTAGTCCCGGTGGCCCCGGTGGGCCGGGCGGTGGAGGCGGCGGGTTCCGCGGTGGCGGCGGTGGCGGTGGCGGACGATTCGGTGGCGGCCCGGGCGGCGGCGGCGGGCGGATCAACTTCGCCTTCTACCACACCTGGCACTTCGTCGACCGCGTCGACATCGCGCCGGGCGTACCGTCGATCGACCTGCTCAACGGCGGGGCGATCGGATCGGGCGGCCAGTCGCGCCACGAACTTGAAGCGCAGGCGGGCTATTCGAACAACGGCCTCGGCGCGCGCGTCTCGGTCAACTGGCAAAGCGGGACGCGCGTGATCGGCGGCACCGCCGCCACACCGACGACGCTTGATTTCTCGAGCCTGGCGACCGCCAATCTGCGGCTGTTCTTCGATCCGACGACACGGCCCGATCTGATCGCCAAGCACAAATGGCTGATCGGCACGCGGTTCGTGGTCAGCGTCGACAATGTGTTCAATTCGCGTCAGCGCGTGCGCGACGCGGCGGGCGACACGCCGGTCAGTTACCAGCCCGATTATCTCGACCCGCTGGGCCGCACGATCAGGATCGGAATCCGCAAATTGCTGTTCTGACCTGACCAGCGAAAAACCAGACGCCGCCGGGGCGATCCCGGCGGCGTTTTGCTGGGCCGAAAGCACCCATTTCGCTTCCTTATTGCCCCCCTCATCCCTATATGCTTGGCATGAGCGAAGACCCCAACAAGAACGAATACGGCGCCGATTCCATCAAGGTGCTGAAAGGCCTCGACGCCGTCCGCAAGCGCCCTGGCATGTATATCGGCGACACGGACGACGGATCGGGCCTGCACCACATGGTGTTCGAGGTCAGCGACAACGCGATCGACGAGGCGCTGGCCGGGCATTGCGACCGCATCGACATCGCGCTGAACCCGGACGGATCGGTCAGCGTGACCGACAATGGCCGCGGCATCCCGACCGGTATCCATGCCGAGGAAGGCGTCAGCGCGGCCGAGGTCATCATGACTCAGCTCCACGCCGGCGGTAAGTTCGAGAACACGTCCGACGACAACGCCTACAAGGTATCGGGCGGCTTGCATGGCGTCGGCGTGTCGGTGGTCAACGCGCTCAGCGAATGGCTCGACCTGACGATCTGGCGCGACGGCGAGGAGCATTACATGCGCTTCGCCCATGGCGACGCGGTCGCTCCGCTCAAGGTCGTCGGCCCCGCAGAGGGCAAGAAGGGCACGCGCGTGACCTTCCTGCCGAGTCCCGCGACGTTCAAGATCACCGAGTTCGACTTCGAAAAGCTCGAGCATCGTTACCGTGAACTCGCCTTCCTCAATTCGGGCGTGCGGCTGTTCCTGACCGACGCGCGGCATGAGGAGCCGAAGACCGTCGAACTCTATTACGAAGGCGGGATCGCGGCGTTCGTGAAGTGGCTCGACCGCACCAAGACGCCGCTGTTCCCGGAGCCGATTTCGGTGAACGGACAGCGAGACGATATCGGCATCGACGTCGCGCTCGAGTGGAACGACAGCTATTACGAAAACGTCCTCTGCTTCACCAACAACATCCCGCAGCGTGATGGCGGCACGCACCTGGCGGCGTTCCGGTCGGCGCTGACGCGCACGCTCAACGCCTATGCCGACAAGTCAGGGCTGCTGAAGAAGGAAAAGGTCAGCCTGACCGGCGACGACATGCGCGAAGGGCTGACCGCGATCGTGTCGGTCAAATTGCCCGACCCCAAGTTCAGCTCGCAGACCAAGGACAAGCTGGTTTCGTCCGAAGTGCGCCAGCCGCTCGAAAGCCTGCTCGCCGACAAGATCGCCGAATGGTTGGAGGAAAACCCGCAGAACGCGCGCGCGATCGTCCAGAAGGTGATCGACGCCGCCGCCGCGCGCGAGGCCGCGCGCAAGGCCCGCGATGCCAGCCGCAAGTCGGTGATGGGGGTCAGCGGCTTGCCCGGCAAGCTGCACGATTGCCGCGAACGCGACCCGGCCAAATCCGAACTGTTCATCGTGGAAGGCGACTCCGCCGGCGGCTCCGCCAAGTCGGGCCGCAACAGCGAATATCAGGCGATCCTGCCGATCCGCGGCAAGATCCTGAACGTCGAACGCGCGCGCACCGACCGCATGCTGTCGTCGAAGGAAATCATCTCGCTGATCCAGGCGATGGGCACCGGCATCGGACGCGACGAGTTCAACCTGGAAAAGCTGCGCTACCACAAGATCGTCATCATGACTGACGCCGATGTCGACGGCGCGCATATCCGCACGCTGCTGCTGACCTTCTTCTACCGCCAGATGCCCGAACTGATCGAGGCCGGGCACCTGCTGATTGCGCAGCCACCGTTGTACAAGGCGACGCGCGGCAAGGCGGTCGAATATCTGAAGGACGAAAGCGCGCTGGACGATTATCTGGTGCGCAACGGCACGCAATCGACCTCGCTGGACGGGATCGGATCGGGCGAGCCGTTGTTCAAGCTCGTCGAACACGCCCGGCGCATGCGCACGCTGATGCGATACGTGCCACGTCGTTACGACCCCGTAATAATCGAGACGCTGGCGCTGGGCGGGGCGCTCGATCCCGATATCACGAGCGGGGACCGCGCTTCGCGGCTGGCGGAAGTCACGCGGCGGCTCGATCAGGGCGACCCCGAGGCGCGCTGGACCGCGCGCATGATCGAGGAATCTAATGGTCTTGGGGGCGGCTTCCATTTCGAGCGGCTGTGGCGCGGCGTCACCGACCACCACATCGTCGAGGCGGCGTTCGTTACTTCGGCGGAGGCGCGCAAGCTTCACGGTCTCGCCGCCGAGGAAGCCGAGCTTTACGTCGGCGCGCGCAAGCTCGTGTCGATCAAGGGAACGACCGCCGTCGAGGAAGCCGCGACCGAATCGGCGGATGTCGAGGGCGAGGAGCCCGAGGAAGAGGCGCTCATCATCGGCAAGGGCGAGATGCTGGTTGCACGCCCGTCGCAACTGCTCGACGCGGTGCTGGCGGCGGGGCGCAAGGGCCTCGCGATCCAGCGCTACAAGGGGCTGGGCGAAATGAACGCCGAACAGCTCTGGGAAACCACGCTCGATCCGACCAACCGGTCGATGCTGCGCGTGGCGATCGACCAGGCCGACCTGGCGGACGACATCTTCACCCGCCTGATGGGCGACGTCGTCGAGCCGCGCCGCGAATTCATCCAGGAAAATGCGCTGAGCGTCGCGAACCTGGATGTGTGATCTGACTGTTCTTAACGGACCCAAATAGGCTCCCCTTGGCCTCAATTAGACTGTTGTTGGACTCGATTAAGCTGGCGGGTCCCACTGGGACGCTCGTCTCCGACATTTTGGCACGACGCTTGTTGGCGACACTATCGGACTTGGGCGCGCGCGGCGACGATGGCCTTGGTAAACCCGGATTCGTCGAGTGCGCCGGTGACGAGCAGCGGGCCTATCAGGTAAGCCGGCGTCCCAGCGACCTTCAACGACGCGGCATCCCGGCTGTTCCGCTCCAGTTGTGCGTCGATATCGTTCGCATGCGCCCGAAGATCACGCTGCGTCATCGCCCAATTGCCGCCGGCTGCCTCCAAGTCTTCGCGCAGCACCATTTCGTCGATAACGCGCCGTTCCGCCATGAGCCGGTCATGTAGCGCGGGGTAGATGCCTTGGCGGGCGGCAGCGATGGCGACACGGGCAGCGCGTTCCGACCGTAGGCCGAAGATCGGCCAATCGCGATATATTACGCGCGTGTGGCCATCCCGTGCGACGGCCGCATGAAACGCCGGGCTCGCCAGCTTGCATGCGGGACACTGATAGTCTGTGAACACCACTACGGAGAGCGTTGGCGCGCCGACCGTCCAAGAGGGCGAGACTTCGTCCTCAAGCATCGCGCGCGCTATCGGATTTGCGCCGACATCGCGACCCACCGGGGCAACGTCTCTCAGCAGCGCGCCAATGAACCACCCAACCAGGACAACGACCAGTAGTTGGGCGAACTCCTTGCGCGTTATCGACCTTTTCAGATGCATGCCTTTTCTAGCTTCTGTCGCAAGCCCGCGCTAGTCACGACCATGTCTGACGAACCCAGTGTGGTAGAGATAGCCCCACTCACATTTCGCTTTTCGGCCCTCTCCATTTCACCGGTATTCGCAGGTATGCGACGCCATTCGCCTCCGCCTCGGCGAAGTGGCCAGCCCGGATATTCACCTGGATCGATGGCAGCAATAATTTCGGAACGGACAGTCCGGCATCGCGACGCTCGCGCATGGCCACGAACTCATCTTCAGTGACGCCGTCATGGACGTGCACGCTCGAACGACGCTGCTCTCCCACAGTCGTCTCCCAGCGATATTCGTCACGCCCCGGCGCCTTGTAGTCGTGACATAGGAACAGCCTCGTCTGGTCTGGAAGCGATAGCAGGCGACGGATCGAACGATACAGCGTGCGCGCATCGCCTCCGGGGAAGTCGGCGCGCGCGGTGCCGTAGTCTGGCATGAACAACGTATCACCGACGAACGCAGAGTGTCCGATTAAATAGGCGAGGTCCGCCGGTGTGTGGCCAGGAACGTGCAGCGCTTCGACTTCCAAGCCGCCAATCGCGAAGCGCTCGCCGTCGTCGAATAGGCGGTCGAAGTCGGATCCATCGGTGTTTAAGTCTGTCATCGCGAAAACCGGGCGAAAGAGACGCTGGACGTCGCGGATATGCGCGCCGATGCCGATCCAAGCCCCGGTATGCGCCTTGATGAACGGCGCTGCCGACAGATGATCCGCGTGAGCATGCGTCTCCAGCACCATCTCGATCCGCCAGTCATGCTCTCGGGCAAAGGCGATGATCCGTTCCGCCGATCGGGTGTCGGCTATGCCGCTGGCGAGATCGAAGTCCAACACGGGGTCGATAATGGCTGCGGCGCGGGTGGCCGGATCGCCGACGAGGTAGCTTATCGTGTTGGTGGGCTCGTCGAAGAAGGCTTCGATAGCTGGCTGGGTCATGATCGTCCTCCGCGAATGCCTTGACTATATATTAGCGATTGCTATTTAAGCAATGCCTTATGGAGTTTCTTGGATGCTAAAGCCGCCGACGATGGACCTCGCGACCTTCGAGGCGAAGGCGGGGGAGGTCGCGGACACACTGAAAGCGATCGGCAACGCGCGCCGACTGATGCTGCTGTGCAAGCTAGTGGAGCATGGCGAGATGACCGTCAGCGACCTCGCCCGCGAGGTCGGCCTGTCTCAATCGGCCTGTTCGCAGCATCTCGCGAGAATGCGCGAAGAGGGCCTTATCGGCTTCCGGCGTCAAAGTCAGACGCTTTGGTATCGGATTGCCGATCCTCGCGTCGAAACACTCCTCGCCACCCTTTACCAGCTTTACTGCAAGGATTGATGCGATGACGATCAGAACCCTCACTCCCGCCGAGGCCCGCACAGCGATCGATGCCGGCGCACGCCTCGTCGATATTCGCGGTGCCGACGAACATGCGCGGGAGCGCATCCCCGGTGCGATCAACCTGCCGCTCGAACGCATCTCCGCGCTACCCCGCGACGGGAGGACGGTAGTATTCCATTGCCGCTCCGGGATGCGCACAGCGGCCAACGCAATTCTACTCGACGAAGCTGTGGGCGATGTGCCCACCTTTATCCTCGACGGCGGCATCGATGCGTGGCGCGACGCCGGGTTCGCGACGGTCGCCGATCGCTCCCAGCCGCTCGAGATCATGCGTCAGGTGCAGATCACGGCGGGTTCACTGGTTCTAGCGGGTCTGCTGCTGGGCCTTTTCGTCGCGCCACCGTTCTTTGGACTATCCGCGTTTGTTGGCGCCGGGTTGGTATTCTCCGGAGTGACCGGCTGGTGCGGGATGGGCAGCCTGCTCCGGGTGATGCCGTGGAACCGGCGCGCGGCTGCGTGAGGCCGACATGGCGGTCATCACCATCATCGCGGCGCTTGCGTCGGGCTGTCTAATCGGCCTCGTTCTCGGCTTGGTCGGCGGCGGCGGGTCGATACTGGCCGTGCCACTCTTAATCTATGTGGTCGGCGTCGCCTCGCCGCACGCCGCGATTGGCACGGCTTCGGTCGCGGTGACCGCAAACGCGCTCGCTAGCCTGGTCGGCCACGCCCGGGCTGGCCGTGTGAAATGGCGATGCGCCGGTGTATTCGCGCTTTCGGGCGTGGCCGGTGCCGCCCTCGGTGCGGAACTCGGCAAGTCGATCGATGGAAAGCGCCTACTGGTATTTTTTGGTCTGCTGATGATCGGGGTCGGGCTGTCAATGCTGCGCAAGCGGCGCGCCCTCGATGTGCCCGACGTTCGGCTGACCCGTGACAGCGCCGCGACGCTGCTGCCCCGGCTCCTGCCGATTGGTTTTGGCGTCGGGTTTGCCGCTGGCTTCTTCGGCATCGGGGGAGGGTTCCTGATCGTCCCAGGCTTGATCCTCGCTACGTCCATGCCGCTGTCCTATGCGGTAGGAACATCGCTCGTGATCGTCACCGCCCTGGGGCTGACCACCGCGACCTCTTATGCTGCGTCGGGCTTTGTGGACTGGACGATGACGTCGCTGCTGATCATCGGCGGAGTGGCGGGAACTCTAGCAGGCATGTCGCTCGGCCGGTTGCTCAGCTCGCGGAAGGGAATGCTTGAGCGCGCGTTCGCCAGCGTCGTCATCGCGGTGGGGACCTACGTCACAGCTGCGTCACTTTGATCCGAGGCGCGTCATGTCCGACATCGGTGGTTCACCGTGTGTTTCGTGGGGTCTGCTACTGCGACTGCCAGTGTCTCTACACCAGCCTGCCGGCAGCGGCTGTCGGCGGAACTGCCCCAGAAGCTCGCCATGCGGCCCCGAATTGCTGATTTGCTCGCCCAATGCCAGCCACCCGCACATGACGGGTCCCGCGCGTCGGCGAAGCATCGACAAGTTGCTAGAGCAGCAAGAGCAACGTTGTCGCGACGTCCGTCTGGGCGTTGGCCGCCCCCGCTGAGCGCCTTTTGCCGCGCCGCTGGAGCCGGTGGGCTGTCGGGATGCCCAGCCGCGGAAGCGGCTGATCGATCGGCACCTGGTCGATAGGTGCGCAGCCCTGTGGGCTTGCGGCGCCGGACGCGTCCGACGACACATCCCTACATCGACCGCCGCCTTGTGCGGCAGGGACCGATCTGCTTTGTCGTCGTCGTGATTGACCGCGTCCATGCCTTTATATCCCGCCTGTCGCCGGCTCCGGTCTGCGACATGTGCGTGGCCGAGAGGCTCGGCTTGGGGAGCACCCAGGCGGCGAACATCAAGGTTAGGGAAGTCGCCGGGAGCGCCGGTTTCGAGCGCCGCCGCGACATCTGCTCGCTCTGCCTCGGCGAGCGCCTGGTGACGCGAAGGCTCTAGCGCCGACGCACCGCCGACCCTGTGGTCATCGACGGCGGGCAACGTCAATTCTTCCGCGATGCATCCAATTGGAAGGTCCGACCGGCTGGAGACGGACTATCCGATCGCCTTCTATGTCGAGGCTGCGAGGTGGGTGCCGATGGACGAGATTGACTGGGACAACCTGCCGGAAAGGCTCAGACGAGCTCTTAACTGACGTCTCCGATCCCGACACGGACGTATATCCCGGCCTGCTCGGCAGTCACCGCCTGGACTTCGCGGTGCAGGATCGAACGCGCCCGCGCAAGTCCCCGGTCGATGGCGGCCCGCGGCCGGCGGGCGCCCCGGACGAGCAACCTGCCGTCCCAGCCAAAGCTGCAGCCATCCTTCGCGATGAGCAGCGCGGGTCCGCCGTTGACTGGCGCCCAGAGGCGGCAGCCAGGCCAGATCTTGGGGTGGTCGCCGATCGTTATCACCGTGAAGCCGCGCGGAGCGTCGCTGCCACGCAGGTTGTCGAACACAAGCAGGATCGCGTCGCGGCAGACGGATGCCGCCATCTCTCCGAGGACCAGGTCCTGGGTGTCGCCGGGTGCGCGGTTGGCGCCCACCCACATCACGCTTTCGGTGTCTTCGGCTGGATGGGGCGGCTTCGCGAGCATTGCCTTGACCGCGAAGATGTGGGCGTTGCGATTGTCGATCCGGGGATCGTGTGGCAGTGTGGCGATCATGTTCTCTCCTTTCGCGAGCACGCGCGCGGCTGTGCAGCGAGCGGTTTTCGGTGGCTCGGATTTTGTTTCGGGTTGAATTGATGAGGGGAAAAAGCGCCGCCTGCGGGCGCCGCGTTAAGAGAATCTTAGGAGCTTGAGTGTGTAAGCTCCGCTGGGGCGGTTGCCCGAAGCTGAATACCTTTTCCCCTCTAACTGCTGATTCACTTCAATAACTTCTGGTGAATCGCGCGCGTGCGCGCAGAAAGGGTGAAGGGTCCGCGTGACGGACCCTCCCTTCGCTCACTCCGCGTTCGCGAACACCTGGTTAATCGTGTGGATGTCGAGCACCGCGGGGAGCATCCCGATGGTGGAGACGACGGGGATGTGGCCCGGCTCGCGCGCCGCCCGCGCCGTCACGGCCTCCAGGGCGAGGTCGTAGCCGTGGTCGTGGTATTGTCCGGCCATCCCGCGGGCGACGAGACGGCCCTTCGAGCTTACCTTGATCGTGATGCCGAGCTTGGCGAACACGATGACCGCCTGGCTGCGGCGGTCCCTCTTCCAGAGGCGGCCGTCCGGCAGGACCATCGTCTCGTTGAGTCCGTCGGTCACGACGACGTGATAGGTCACCGGACCGCGTAGAGGGTTCGCCGCGTCGAACGACGGGTAGACGATCTTCCAGTTCTTGCGCAGGCCGAACTGCGCGAGTTCGTGCTGGTCTCGGTCGTTGGGGACCGGACCTCCTATGAACAGCGTATCGCACTCCGGGCGCGGCTTGCGCGTGGGTGTGCTCATCTCGTGGCTGATCGCGGTGACCATGTGGTTCATGGTTCTAAGGTCGAATGCGGTGTTCATGATTGTCCTTTCGGCGCGGAGGCGTCGGCGCTGTGGTGATGTGGAAATCTCGTCGCTGGCGCGGTCGGCGCGCACGGATGTTAAGTTGTCGATTGTGAGGTCGCTGGGGCGGCTGGCTCAGGGCTGCATCTCTTTTCCTCTCTCCTGATGGGATCGCTGAAACCGCTTTCGCGGTTCGACGGCGGCCGCTGCCGCCCCCCTGCGTAAAGGCGCTTGGGCACCCTGCGTGGCGCTCGCGCCCGCCATTTTTTTTCAGAAACACTCTAAGAAATGCCGAATGATTCACGGATAGACACCGCAGATCGTGCGTGCGCACGAAGGCGCGCGCGGGTATTTCGCACGCCGACCCTTCGCGAGACGTTGGCCGGTTCGACAGATCATGCCCGCGATGAACTGGAGGGACAGCTGCCAAAGGCTGCGAAGCTGGGACTCGTCTCCGGGGAGGATCAGCGCTCTATCTCCACCACATAAGCGAGGAGCGTCGGCGAGAAGAGGGTATCCGCCCGGCCGCAGGCGTCGTAGGACCTAAAGCTGGCGGCGACGCATGAGCAGATAGGCCGCAGGAATGACCAGCATCGAGAGCAGCGGCGCCGTCAGCATGCCGCCGATCATCGGTGCGGCAATGCGGCTCATCACCTCCGAGCCCGTGCCGGTGCCAACCAGGATCGGCAGGAGTCCGGCGAGGATCACCGCGACCGTCATCGCTTTGGGGCGCACCCGCAGCAGCGCGCCTTCGCGGACCGCCGCTTTGACCTCATCGCCATCCGGTGCCGGCCCGCGATCGGCGAGTGCGTGCTTCAGGTAGATCAGCATCACCACTCCGAACTCGGCCGACACCCCGGCAAGCGCGATGAACCCGACCCCAGTCGCGACCGACTGGTTGTAGCCGAGCAGGTAGAGCAGCCAGACGCCTCCCGTCAGCGCGAACGGCAGCGTGCCCATCACGAGTGCCGCCTCGTCGAGCCGCCGGAACGTCGCGTAGAGCAGCAGGAAGATGATCAGCAGCGTCGCGGGCACGACGATCTTCAGACGTTCGATGGCGCGTCGGAGGAACTCGAACTGGCCGGTGTAGCTGACGCTGATGCCAGGCGGCAGCTTCACCTTGGCGGCGATGGCCTGCTGGAGATTGCCGACGATCGTCGTCAGCGGAGCGCCGCGACCGTCGACGTAAATCCAGGTCACAGGTCGCCCGTTCTCGGTGCGTAGCATCGGCGGGCCGTCGCTGACGCTGATGTCGGCGACCGTGCCGAGCGTGACCTGCAGCAGTGACGGCGTCAGGACCGGTAGGTTGCGCAAGGCATCCACGCTGTCGCGGAGCTCTCGCGCGTAGCGCACGCTGATCGGATAGCGCGCGAGCCCCTCGACCGTCTGACCGACCGTCTCGCCGCCGATCGCGCTCGACACAACCGACTGGACGTCGGCGATGTTGAGTCCGTAGCGCGCCGCCGCCGCCCGGTTGATGTTGACATCAATGTAGCGCCCGCCGGTGAGGCGCTCGGCGAGCGCCGAACTCACCCCGGGCACCGTCTTCGCGACCTGTTCGATCTCGCGCGCCGTGGCGTCGATCTCGGCCAGATTCGAGCCCGCGACCTTAATGCCGATCGGACTCTTGATGCCCGTCGACAGCATGTCGATGCGGTTGCGGATCGGGGGGATCCAGAAGTTGGCGAGCCCCGGCACCCTGACCGCGCGATCGAGCTCGTCGATCAGCTTCGCCTGGGTCATTCCGGGCCGCCACTGGTCGTTCGGCTTGAACCGGATGGTCGTCTCGAACATCTCGAGCGGCGCGGGATCGGTCGCGGTGTCGGCGCGGCCGGCCTTGCCGAACACGCTCTCGACCTCGGGCACGGTCTTGATCATTCGGTCGGTCAGTTGCAGCAGCTGTCCGGCCTTCGCGGTCGAGATGCCCGGCAGTGCCGAGGGCATGTAGAGCAGGTCGCCCTCGTTCATCTGCGGTATGAACTCGCCGCCGAGCTGGCTGATCGGCCAGATGCTGGTGGCGAACACCAGCCCGGCGATGACCAGCGCCTGCTTTGGCCGCGCCAGCACCCAGTCGAGTGCGGGGCGGTAGACGCGGGTGAGCGCGCGGTTGATCGGATTGGCGCCCTCCGAAGGGATGCGTCCGCGGATCAGGTATCCCATCAGCACCGGGATCAGGGTGATCGACAGGAGCGCGGCGCCCCCCATCGCATAGGTCTTGGTGAAGGCGAGCGGCGCGAACAGCCGTCCTTCCTGACCCTGCAGCGAGAAGATCGGCACGAACGAGAAGGTGATGATCAGCAGCGAGAGGAACAGCGCTGGCCCGACCTCGACCGCCGCGGCCGTGATGACGCGCCAGCGTTCCAGCTGCGACAGCGTCTCGTCCGGATGGTCGCGTGTCCAATGTTCCAGATGCTTGTGCGCGTTCTCGATCATCACCACCGCTGCATCGACCATCGCGCCGATCGCGATCGCGATGCCGCCGAGTGACAGGATGTTGGCGTTCAGCCCCTGGACGCGCATCGCGATGAAGGCCGCCAGGATACCGAGTGGCAGCGTCAGGATCGCGACCAGCGCCGAGCGCGCGTGCCACAGGAACAGCGCGCAGACGAGCGCGACGACGATGAACTCCTCGATCAGCTTGCCGGTGAGGTTGTCGACCGCGCGGTCGATCAGCCCGGAACGGTCGTAGGTCGTCACCACCTCGACGCCCGGTGGCAGGCTTTTCTTGAGTTCGGCGAGCCTCGTCCGCACACCGTCGATGATCTCGCGCGCGTTCTTGCCCTGCCGCATAACGATGACGCCGCCGGCGACCTCGCCCTCGCCGTTCAGTTCGGCGACGCCGCGCCGCATGTCGGGTCCGACCTGGACCGTCGCGACGTCGCCGAGCGTCACCGGCGTGCCGCCAACGGTCTTCAAGGGGATCGCTCGAAAGTCGTCGAGCGAGGCGAGATAGCCGGTCGAGCGGACGATGTATTCGGCCTCGGCCATCTCCAGCACCGAGCCGCCGCTTTCCTGATTGCCGCGCTTCAGCGCCTCGATCACCGCCTCATGTGTGATGCCGTAGGAGGCGAGCTTCTGGGGATCGAGGACGACCTGATACTGCTTGACCATCCCGCCGATGCTGGCGACCTCGGCGACGCCCGGCACCGTCTTCAGCTCGTAGCGCAGGAACCAGTCCTGGATGCTGCGCAGCTGGGCGAGGTCGTGACGCCCGCTGCGGTCGACCAGGGCATATTCGTAGATCCATCCCACCCCGGTCGCGTCGGGACCGAGCGACGCCTTTGCCCCATCGGGTAGCCGGCCCTGCACCTGACTCAGATATTCGAGCACGCGGCTTCGCGCCCAATAGAGGTCGGTGCCCTCGTCGAACAGCACATAGACGAAGCTGTCGCCGACGAACGAATAGCCGCGCACAACGCGGGCCCCCGGCACCGAGAGCATGGTGGTGGCGATCGGATAGGTGACCTGGTCCTCGACGATGCGCGGCGCCTGCCCCGGATAGGTCGTGCGGATGATGACCTGCACGTCGGACAGGTCGGGCAGCGCGTCGACCGGGGTCGAGCGGAGCGCGCCGACGCCGATGACGACGAGCGTCAGTGCTGCCAGCAGGACGAGAATGCGTAGCCGGACCGACGCCTCGATGATCCGGGCGATCACTTGGCGTCGCCTGCGATGGGACGGGCCGCGATGCCGGTCAGGCTCGCCTCGCTGTCGAGCAGGAACTGGCCCGAGGCGACAACCTTCTCGCCAGCTGAAAGCCCGGCGAGGATCTCGGTCTGGCCGCCGGCCTCGCGGCCTATGCGCACTTCGGCTGGCCGGAATTTTCCCTTGCCGTCGGCGAGCATGACGAGCGTGCGCTTTCCGGTGCGGATAACCGCCTCGCTCGGCACGAGCAGCGCAGAACGGGACGTATCACCGAGATGCACGGTCGCGAACATGCCGGGACGCAGCCGACCGTCGCGGTTGGCGAGTTCGATCCGCACGGTCAGCGTCCGGCTGTCGGCCTGCGCGGTCGGCAGCACGGCGATGACGCGCCCGGTGAAGCGCTCGCCGGGGAATCCTGCGAGCTCGGCGTTTGCCGGCTGGCCGATGCGCACATCGGCGGCGCGGACTTCGGGCACGGCGGCATTGAGCCACACGGTGCCAAGTCCGTTGACCTGGGCGAGCGTCTGCCCGGCCGCGAGCGTCACGCCGGCACGCGCGTCGAGCGTGGTGATCACCCCGCTGATCGGGCTGCGGATGGTGGTCATGCCGCGCCCGCTTGTCGCGCCGCCGGGCGCGCCGAGCAGCCGGAGCCGCTGCCGCGCCGCCGCGATCAGCGCCGGATCCCCGGTCTTCGCCACCGCCGCGTATTCGCCTTGCGCACCGCCCCATTCGGGGACCAGCACGTCGGCGATCGGCGCCCCCGCGCGGATAACGTCGCCGGGCGCGCGGCCATAGACGCGCTGGATGAAACCGGCGGCGCGCGCCTGGATGACGGCGACGTCGCGCTGGTTGAAGTCGATCGACCCGGTGACCTCGAGCGAGCCGGCCAGCGCGCCGTTGGTCGCGGTCGCGAGCCGGATGCCGAGGCTCTGCATAGACGACGGATCGATCCTGACACCCGAAGCGGCGGCCGGACCGCCGCTGTTATCGGCGTATTTCGGGACCGTCTTCATGCCCATCGACGAGAGCGAATCCGGATTGTCGTAATGCTCCCCCGGAACCATCGGGTCATACCAATAGAGCGGCTTGCGGGCCGTCGGCACGCTGGCACCGGGCGCTGCGTCCTTCGATCCCGCCAGATAGAAGCCGCCCGCGCCCGCCGCGAGCGCGACGGCGGCGAAGGCGGCTGCAAGCTGCGAACGCTGAAGCGAGTTGAGGGTCATCGGTCGGTATTCCCGAACAGGAGGTTGAGCCGGATGCCATCGGCGGCATCAGTTGCCTCGCGGCCGAGCGTCTCGAGGATCGCGTCGGCGAGCGCGCTATGCGCGTCGACTAGGTCGACCAGGCTGGCACGCCCTGCGGCATAGCTGGCCAGTTCCAGCGTCACCCGCTCCTGCGCGAGCGGCTGGAGCACGTCTCGCGCGCGCATCCATTGGTCGTGGTGCATGACGTGGTCGGCGAGGCCGGCCTCGAGGTCGGCAGTCAGCGCCCGTAGGGCGGCGTCTGCGTCGGCGCGTGCGCTGCCGGCATCGGCTGTGCGTGCGGCGATCAGTGGATCCTGCCGTCGCTTCTTGAATAGCGGAAGGCCGATCGTGACGCCCGCCGATACGTAGTCGCCGAAGCGGGGGTCGCGGCGCTGGTAGGAGAGGTCGACGCCGAGGTCCGGCCGGCGGTCGGCCTGCGCGAGCCGCAGGTCGGCGTCCGCCCGGCCGGCCTGCGCCGTCAGCAGGGCGAGCGAGGGATGCCGCTCCAGTCCCGCTCGGAGCCTTGCCGGATCGACGGTCAGGTCTGGAACCGCGCCGGCGATCTCGGGATCGGCTTCGCCGGTCCACCGCGTGAGGTCCGCCTTGGCGCGCGCGACCGCCGACACGAGCTCGTCGCGGCGGTCCTGCAGCCGGGCGAGCGCGGCGCGCCCCGCAAGCGTCTGCGCCGGACGGGCGTTGCCCGAAGCGACCGCGCTGGGCGTCGTCCGCACGATGCGGCCGAGCCTGGCGAGCACCTCGTCGAGCGCGACGAGCCGGCGTTCGGCATAGGCGAGGTTGATCCAGGCGATCGCGGTCTGCACCTCAACCGTGCGGATCTCGACGAGCGTCCCGGCGTCGGCGACCGCGATTTCTGCGTCGGCCCGGCCGCGCTGCGCCCGGCGCTTGGCGAGGTTGGGGATGTCCTGCGATACCCCGACCCTCGCCCAGGTGAAATTGTCGCGCGAGGGTTGGAACGCCAGCGGCCCCGAGATCGGGAAGCTGTCGATCCCGAGCGCGAGCTTCGGATCGGGAAGCTGGCCGGCTGCGATCCGGGCGGAGCGCGTCGCGTCGGCGCTCAGCGCCTTGGCCTTCACCGATGGCGCGCCCGCCTTCGCCTTGGCCAGCGCGTCGTCGAACGTCAACGGACCGGCCAGCGCTGCCGAGGGTAGCGCCGCGCCGAGCAGTAGTATGCATAGTGCCTTCATCACGGTCTCCCGGTGGATGGGAAGTGCACGGGCGTCCTCCGCGCGGAGGTGCGGGCGATGGATCGACCACCGGCAGCACCCCCGCGTCGGCGGCCCGTTCAGCCTCTTGGGTCGGCGCGATCATTCGCGGACATGCCCATGCAGGCGGACGCCGGCGCTTGGGTGCCGCGCATCATCGGGCAGTCGCAACCTGCGGCCATCGGCCGGTCGCCATCGACCCACACACGGACCGGCGCTCGCGTGGGCGCGCGGGGACCGTAGGACGGTTGGGTTCGCCACTCGAAGTGGCGGGTCTGCGAAGCGGAGGTCGTGTCGGCGAAGGCCGGAATGGCCGAGGCGGACGAGGCGAGCGCGGCCGCCATCGCGGCGGCGCGGAGGTAGATGTTCATGGTGATTTCCTTGGTTTTGACGCGGTGGGGCGTCGGACGGTCACCCCGCGGCGCGTGCTGGGCACGACGCGGCGGGGCGCATTCCGGCGCCGTTCGGTTCAACCAAGGAGTGTGGGCGGCTCGGGTTCCGGTGCGGTCGATCTGCCTCGCAGCGCCGCTATGGGTGATGGACGATCCGTCCGCTTACTCGAGGCGGTAGGCGCGATCGCTGACATTCCGTCAGCGAGCATGAAGCTGACGCCCGAGGCCATCATCGCGATGCATCCACCCATGCCGCACTTGCACGGCTTGTGCTCGGCGTCCTTCGACATCTTGGCCATGCAGTCGGGCATCGCCGCCATGTCGGCCTGCGACATCTTCGCCATGCTCATCGCGGCCATGGGCGGTGTCGCCGCCTGCACCGGCCGGCCGGCGAGACCGACGATCACTCCCAGCAGGAGAAGCAGGGTGGCGATGCGCTTCACGTCATCATCCTGTGGTGTTCGGTCAGGGCTGTCAATCGGACCCTGCTTAGTCGTTCGCGCGACGACCCCGGCCGGTTACAGGCATGATCGGGTCGCGGATGCTATTCGCAGGCGTTATGATCTCAGCCCATCACTTCCTCAAGCAGGAGCAGGCCGAGGAAGCCGACGAAGAACATAGCGCTGATGAGGGGGCTGTCGGGCTTGGCGTGCGCCTCGACCAGCAGCTCCTCGGTCACCAGTTGAGCAGCGCGATCAACCCGAAGCTGAGAAACCCGGCGATGACCGCGGGCGGGAAGCCTGCGATGGGCGTCGCCAGCAGCACGCCGGCCGGCAGAAGCAGCCCGAGGCCTGCGGTGGTGGCGACGATCCGGGCCTTAGAGCGAACCGTCTCCCCCAGTTCCTCGGTCACGGTCACGCCGAGGAACAGCACCTCGAGCGTCAGCGCGACCGTCAGGAGGATGCCGGCCTTGGCCCCCGCGATGAACGCCAGCCCGAGCACCAGTCCGTCGATCAGGATGTCGGTGCCGACCGCGCCGAGCATGCCGAGCGGTCCTTCGAAGCGGCCCTCGAGCGACTTCAGCGACAGCATCGCCGCCACGCCGGCGGCGCCCCCGATCAGCGTCGCGGCCGGCGATCCACCGTGGACGACCTGCGGCAGGATCTCGGCTGCAGCGGCGGCGAAGACCACCCCCGGCCGCGAGATGCTGGATCGCGCTCGACAGCTTCGGGCCCGGTGGTTGGAGCACCGCGACGACCGCCCCTATGAGGACCGCAAGTAGGGGAAATACGGTGTAGGTCAGTGCCAGCATGCCGGAACCGCTATTCGGTCACGATATTCGGCAGCGTGGAAGTCGCGCCGAGATCGCACTTTTCCCTCTCCGACCTCAGTTCCTCGTTCGCCTGCAGGAGGATCTGCAGTCCACCCGACACGCCAAGCGCAGCCATGATCGCTGCGACGGCGAGATCGGGCCACTGCGTGCCGGTGCCCAGCACCCCGGCGGCCGCCGCGACCACGGCGAGGTTGCCGATCGCGTCGTTGCGCGAGCAGATCCAGACCGAGCGCATGTTCGCGTCGCCCGTGCGGTAGCGGAACAACATCAGCGCGACGACGCCGTTGGCAGCGAGGGCCAAAATGCCGACGACGCCCATTGTCTCGCCCTGCGGCACTCGGGTCCCGAACGCGGCGATGACTGTCGTGACCAGCACGTAGAGCCCAAACGCGAGGATGGTCCCGCCCTTCAGCAGCGCGGCTCGCGATCGCCAGCGCAGCGCCAGACCGGCGACGCCGAGGCTGATCGCGTAGTTCGCTGCATCGCCGAGGAAGTCGAGCGCGTCTGCCTGGAGCGAGCGCGATCCGGACGCGATGCCGGCGAATATCTCGCCGGCGAACATCGCAAGGTTTATCCCGAGCGCGATCCACAGCACGCGGCGCCAGCGTGGATCCGGACGGGAGGGAGCATCGGTCGGGCAACTGCTACAGACCATGGTGGTCGGCTCGTCTCGAAGTCATGTCGCCGCAATGCACCCTGTAGCTGCTATAGGGTCAAGTGCTATCTGGCTGGGCCAGACCGACCGGGTTGTCGGGGCGGAAACCCCACGATCGTTACCAGCGGAACAGTTGTGGTTAGTGTGAGATGGCAGTGGAATGACGCTACGCACGCGGTTCGCCTATCGCCCGGATGATCGCATCCGCCGCGGCCTCCGCGCCGTGTTCCTCCGTCATGTCGCGGGCGATGCGTTCGGCGACGAAGCGATATGACGGCTCGCTTAGCAGGGTTTCGATCAGCTTAGCCGCCCGCGACAGCGTGAAGCGGCGCCGGTGCAACCGCAGCCCTGCCCCCAATCGCATGATGCGGTGTGCATGGTCGTGCTGATCGCCCATGTGGGGCACGATCAGTTGCGGCCTGCCGGCTCTAAGTGCCTGCCCCGTCGTTCCAACGCCGCCGTGATGGACGATGGCCGCCGAGCGCGAGAATAGGAGCGAGTGCGGAGCGTAGCCAATGCGTAGCACGTCGGCATGCACGCCGACCGGCTCGGTCCCGCCGACAAGCAGGATCGCCCGCATCCCCATATGCCGTGCGATTTGAGCCGCCGTTTCGTAGAAACTACCTGCCCCGTCGACCGCGAAGGTGCCGAGCGTGAAGATCAACGGCGGTGCGCCGGCGGCCAGGAATTCCTTCACCGTCGGTTCGAGCATCTCCGGAGCACCGCTTTCGCTGTCGAACAGCGGGAAGCCGACGATGCGAGTCGCGGCGGCGGCATCCGGGGGCAATTGGGCTAGCTGCGCCGAATAGCATCCCAGCCGCAGCCGCGCGTGCTTTGGAGGATCCAGCAGATTGCGAGCGCCGGCCGGCGGCAGGCCATGCTCTGCGCGGACGCGATCGATCCGGCGGCCGTAAAGGCGGTCGAGCAGCCAGCGGAGCGTCGCGTAGGCCGCCCGATTCCAGCGCGCGGAAACCGCGCCGACGGGGTGATGGAGCATCATCCAGAAATCCGGGGTGCGGGGGGCGTCGAACGCCGACAGCATGGCCATCGGCTGGAGTATGACCGAAACCAGCGGCACGTCCCTCTTCTCGGCCACGATCGGCGCCGCGATGACGAAGATCGAGGCGACGATTGCTGCGACGTCCGTTGACGCAGAGTCCAGCGCGGCGGCACATGTCGACAAGTCGCGAAGCAGCACCTGCTCGAGCATCACACGCTGGTTTCCCATGATGCGGCGGACCGCGTCCTCATGGCTTAACCCCATGTGTTTCGCCGTCACCTCGAATCCGGGCAGGATGGAGACCGCGTCCAGCCCAGCACGGCGGCACTTTCCGACCTGATCGTCTGCCACGGCGAGGATCGGAACGAAGCCACGGCTCTGCAAGGCTTTCCCGATAGCGATGAACGGGTGAAGATCACCCTGGGTGCCGACGGTCGCGAGGATGATTCGACGCGTTCCGCTTTGTGCACCGAACCCCGCTCTTGTCGGCTGGGTGCGGCTGGCAGCGGAGGATGGCGGGGCCATTTTCTAAGGTGCCTCCGCGAAGCCAACGGAAGCAGGCTCACTGATGGAAACTGTGGAGGACGGCCGGATGATATTCGAGGATGGGGCGCCGTCCACCGTCGGGCCCCTCAAGCTCGCGAATGGCCCGTCTCGGTCCAGCAGCGGTGCAGGCAGAAGGTCGGGGAATCGGAGGCCGCGACGCCGCCGGCATCGGGATATGCGCGTTAGGATCTCGCGGCAGACAATCGGAGCCTTCCCCATTCGTATCCCATGACGCCGCCGCGTCAGGTTTCCGCATGCTGGAGCCGCCGGAAGGGTGAGAATAACGGGTCCGGCGAGTTGCTCCCCGTGGAGCGGCAGGTGGAAATTCGGGCGCGCCGGCCGATCACGGCCTATCCCGTCGGGTTGAGGTCAGGGCGTGACGGCGCGAACTCCCGCCTTGGGAACGGTGGGCGTCACGCGAACTGCGGAGACCGCCCGCCGCCCACCGACCCCATCGATCCTACGACCCGACACCGGCTCTCTACGCGTTCCAGGTCGCGAACATGCCGACCGCCGCCGCAGCCATCACCGCGGTCGCAATCCATCCGATGGCCCTGAGGACGGTCGGCAGTGGGAACTCCCCCATCGCCTCGCGGTTCGAGGAGAGCAGCATCATCATGAACATGACCGGGGCGGCAACGACCCCGTTGATCACGGCGCTCCAGAACAGCGCCTTTATGGGATCGATGGGCGTGAAGTTGATGAGGCCGCCGATGACGGTGGCGGCGGCGATCGCGCCATAGAACCCCTTCGCCCTCGTCAAGGTGCGCGAGAGCCCGACGTGCCACCCGAAAGTCTCGCCAAGCGCGTAAGCCGCCGAACCGGCGAGGACCGGGAGCGCCAGCAGACCGGTGCCGATGATCCCGAGCGCGAATACGAGGAAGGCGAATTGTCCGGCGATTGGCCTGAGCGCCTCGGCTGCCTGCGCGGAAGTCTGGATGTCGGTCACATTGTGGGCGTGGAGTGTGGCTGCGGTCGTCAATATGATGAACAATGCCACGAGATTGGAGAGGCCCATGCCGATCAGCGTGTCAAAACGGATGCGCTTGAGTTCAGTCGGCGCTTGCTCCGGCGCTTTCTCGAGCGGCCTTGCGCCCGTTGTTTCCTTGATCTCCTCGACCTCCGCCTCGGATTGCCAGAAGAACAGATACGGACTGATCGTCGTCCCCAGGATGGCGACGATCACCGTCAAATATTTTGGGTCGGAGGACAGGGTCGGGACCACGAGCGCCTTGGCCACCGTGCCCCAGGGAATGTGCGAGACCAACGCGACGCCGACATAGGCGAACAGCGAGATGGTCAGCCATTTCAGCACCGACACATACCGCGAGTAGCGGACGAACACTTCCAACAGCAGTGAGACAACCGCGAACGCCGCGACATACAGAAGCTGCGGCCCACCGATCAGGAGTTTGAGCGCGGCTGCCATCGCCCCCAGATCCGCGCCCAGGTTGATGGTGTTCGCGACGACCAACAGGAAGACGAGCGCGTATACGATGGGCGCTGGGTAGTGACGATAAAGGTTGCCAGCTATTCCGCGTCCCGTAACGCGGCCGATCCGCGCGCTGATTTCCTGGATCGCGCACATCAGCGGCCAGCTGAACAGCATCACCCAGCCCAGGCCGTAGCCGAACTGGGCTCCTGCCTGGGAATAGGTCGCAATCCCGCTCGGGTCGTCGTCGGAAGCGCCGGTGATCAGTCCCGGACCCAAGACCTCCAGCAGCTTGGGTCGCGTGGGCCGTTTGATCGCATCGGGCGCGTCCGTCGCCGCTGCTTCGTCAACCATGCTGTGCTCCGAGAATTAGCAAGACTTCAGGCGCCGGGGTGCGCCTCGATGTTCCTGGCTTCACGACGGTTTGTCCGAAGACTGGTCTGGCGGCTGCGGACCGTCCGGGGGAACGGTCGGATCGCTGGATTGCGTGGCGGGTGCCTTGCGCGGATAGCCGGCCGTGAAGATGAGGCGCAGTCCAAACGCGAACCCACCACGCGCGTCGGACCGGCCGGACGGACGGAAGATGTATTGGCTTTCGGGCTGGAGTGCCAAGCCGTCGCTCACCTTGAATTGATACGTCGCCTCGAGGCTGGTTTCCGCGCCGACAAGGGGCAAGCCCGCATTGTCGGCGCTCACGCTCGCGCGCGCCAAGGCGAAGCCGAGGCGATCGTCAGGTCGACGGGGCAAGGGCGCCTTGACCACGACGCCTGCCCCGAAATAGCTCCTGATCGGTTGCACGTTCCCGGCGGCGTAGCCGATACGAAGCCAGCCGCTGATCTTGTCCTGTCCGGGCAAGGGCCCTTCGATCGCCGCATAGATGCCGTGATCGAGCGCCGACGTTGTCGGTTGCGCGACTTGTGGCAGCGGGCGCGAGTATTGCCACGCGCCGAGCGCGATCCGTGCCTTGTCCGAAAGGTGATAATCGACCTGGGACGAGATGAGCGCGCCATCGCCGGGCCGCAACCGGACGGTCACGAACCGACGTGGGTCTGCCGGGTCGCCCGGCACGCCGTCGAAGACGGCCAACCGGAAGGTCCATGTCGCCGAGGGCGAGAACGCCGCCCTCACGCCGAAAGCGCTTACCGGGAAGATCGAGGGCCCGTTACGACCACTGCGCGCGACATCCGCGCCGATGCCGTGGGATGAATTCAGGAACAGGCTGGCCGTATCAAGCGAGTCGAAGTCGGCGTTGTAATCCAGGAGTCCCGCACGGAGCGCGAGCGTGCGATCGCCCGTGCCTAACGATTTTTGTAGCCAGGCCTCGAACAGCCGCGTGACCGGCGCGGTCTCGATGTTGTCGGCGGTCTGGATATCGCCAAGGCGAGCGCTCAGACTGCCGCCATCGGCGCGAAACACTTGGCCATGGAGGCTCCAGCCTGTGAAACCAGCGCGGTCGCCGTTCAGCGTTGCGGATAGCTGTAGCTTGTTCAGACCCACGGTTCCGGGATCGCTGCCGCTCGTCACAATCCACAGATCAGCAGTATCCCGCACAGCGAGGGTCAGGGAGGGCGGTGCGTCTTGCGCCTTGGCGGTTGCGGGAAATGCGAACCCGACAGCGAAGGCAGCGACGCACGACCAGCTGGAGCAACCGAGCGAGCGCCAGTCGACAATACCCACGTCAACGCCGGGCCCGTCAAGCGCACGCCGCGAGGCCGGATTTAGGATCAAGGCCAGCTATTCCGGCTTGTGACGAAACAGGATGTCGCCGAACTCGTTGCGGACCTGGACTTCGGTTGCCTGGTGACGCACGCGTTCGACCGCGAAACGGCTCAGCGCATAGGCGGTCGCTTCCCTCAGGCTCTCACCGCGCGGGATCGACCCCAACTCGGTGGTGTCATTCAGCAGGACAATGGTGAACGGCATGGCAGCCTCGGAACACGCGACAGGGCGGCCATACCGTTGCGCTGGCCGGAAGGCACTGAGCCAAGGCAAGGCGGGCACGGCGGCCCAGCCACGCCACGGTGTGGCGGCGGTGTGCGGCCAACATTATATTTTCCCAATGATCGCTCAGGAAGCATGGGTGGGGTCCTTAGCCGCCTCGTTGCGCCACGAATCTTTGCCGGCCACGTTCGTGCTCGCTTCCGGACCGCTTGCGTTCAACGCTCGCTCGCCGGCGAGCATATAGTCCCGGACGATCGGCACCGCGTCCCGCTTCCGCGTGAGCTGAAGCTGATGAACGCAATGCCCGTCGTGACGAAACGCGCTGATCGATGCGGCGAGGTAGAACTGCCACATCCGAACGAACCGCTCGTCGTATAGAGCGACGATCGCCGCGCGATTGCGATTCACACGGTCGAGCCATGCTTCCAGCGTGTATGCGTAGTGAAGCCGCAGCACCTCGAGGTCGGTCAGCCACAAGTATGATCTCTCGATCTCCGGAACGATTTGGCTGAGCGCGGGGACGTAGCCACCGGGGAAGATGTATTTCGCGAGCCACGGATCGGTTGCGCCGGGTCCGTCGGCACGGCCGATCGTGTGGAGGAGCATGACCCCGTCCGGCGTGAGGAGGTCGCAGCACTTCCTGAAGAAGGTGCGGTAGTGGGGTGGGCCGACGTGCTCGAACATGCCGACGGACACGATGCGATCGAACCGGCCGGTGACGTTCCGATAGTCCATCAGTTCGAACTGCACGCGGTCCGCGACGCCAGCTGCCGCCGCGCGTGCGCGAGCGATTTTCAGCTGTTCCTCGGACAGCGTGATGCCGAGAACGTCCACATCGGCGACCTCGTGCAGGTAGAGCGCCATGCCACCCCACCCGCAGCCGATGTCCAGCACGCGCTGCCCAGGCTCCAGCGAAAGTTTCGCGGCGATATGCGCCTTCTTGTCGAATTGAGCTTGCTCGAGGGAGGTGTCGGCACGCTGGAAATAGGCGCAGCTATATTGACGATCCTGGTCGAGAAAGAGGTCGTAGAGCGACCCCGACAGATCATAGTGATGGGCGACGTTGCGCTTAGACCGCCGCTGCCAGTTCCAGACATCGAGCTTCGACCCGATCCGTTGGGCGCGCCACAGCGCGACCCTTGTCGGATTGTCGGCATCCCATCGGGCGTTGTGGCCGATCAGATCGAGGAAGGACTGGATGTCGCCGTCCTCGATCACGAGGCGTCCGTCCATGTAGGCCTCGCCCGCCCCTTTCACCGGGTTCGCCGCGATCCGCCAGGGCGTGATGCGATCCACGAGACGGATGGTCACCGGCACAGTGACCGGGCTTGCGTTGCCGTAACGCCGCACGCGGCCCTTTGCTGTCGATGACCGAAAGCGGGCCGGATTTTATGAGCTTGGTCAACAGGCGATCGAGCAAGAGCAACGCAGATTCCTACACAAGAGATTGGGTGAGTTTTCGACGCCGCGCCGGCACGTCACAGCATGCGCTGGAGCGTCCGGTCGCGAAGGATCAGCGCGTGATACAGCGCCCCCACGACGTGCAAGCCGATCAGGACGAGCAGTATGATGGCCGTCGTGGCATGCACGTCGCCCATCGAACGACCGAAAGCTGCGCCGGTCGGCACCAGCCGCGGAAGCGGGATCGCGCCGAACAGCGAGACGTCCCAGCCGCGCGCGTTCGCATTCGCCCAGCCCATGATGGGAAGCGCGATCAGCAGCAGATAGAGGCCGGCATGCGTGAGCCGGGACGTATGCGCCAGGATGACGGGAAGGTCGCTCGGGGCCGGCGGTGCCGGATGCAACATCCGCCAACCCAGGCGTGCCAACGCGATGACCAGAATCGTTGCGCCGATTGAAAGGTGCCATCCGACCAACCCGGTCGGACTGGTATTTCGCCCTATGTCCGGCATCGTCCACGCGATGGCGAACTGTGCGACTATGAGGGCAACGACGGTCCAGTGGAACAGGCGCGCCGTTGCTGTGTAACGGTCGTCAGGCCGCGATGCCGCTGGTCGCGCCAGTGCAATGCCGGTCTCATCTCGCTTCCTGCTCATCGTAGATCCCTTTCTCAGCGGCAATCGAGCAGCCGGATCATTCTGGTCGGACGTCGTTCTCAGGGCTTCCGCCGTTCCGCCGCTTGTGTCGGCGATGATCGCATCGAGCTTTGCGCTGATTCTGTCGAAGCGTGCTCGTGACCGGGCGAGGACGAACAGCGCATAGCAAATCGCGAGGACGGATAGCGCGATGCTCCCCGCAGACAGCTTGTGCGGATCCACCCCGGACAGCCCGGCGACGACTAGGCTTCCGCCAAGGATCGCAGCCATGATCGGGATCCAGACCGGCCGAAGCATTGCATGTCTTCGCTTACGGGACGGCCCCGGAAACTGGTTATCGTGGAACACGTCGTTCTCGTCCTGCTCTTTCGGAGGATGCTAGCCCGCGGCGACATGAAAGATGCGTCCGACGCCTGCGGTCGTTGCCATCGCCAGTGAGCCGAACAGGACGACGCGCACGATCGCGGCGGCAAGCGGTGCGCCGCCAGCTTTGGCGCCGGCCGCACCCAAGAGTGCCAGCGCGAAGATCGCGACGGCGGAAATTGCCCAGATTGCGCTCGCCTCTGCGACGAGGAGGACAGTCAGAAGGGGGACGATCCCGCCAGTGACGAACGACGCCGCCGAAGCGATTGCCGCTTGGGCCGGCCGAGCGATGCTGTGATCGCTGATACCCAATTCGTCGCGAAGATGTGCCTCGAGCGCTCCGTTTTCGGACAGGGCGTCCGCGACCTGCTCGGCCAAGGGATGTGGCAAGCCGCGATCGACGTAGATCGCGACCAGCTCGCGCCGCTCATATTCCGGATCTGCGAGATGCTCGCGACGTTCGCGCTCGATGTCCGCGTTCTCCGAGTCCGCCTGGGAGCTGACCGACACGTATTCGCCGGCGGCCATCGCCATCGCGCCTGCCGCGATCCCGGCGACACCGGTGAGAATGATCTGGCCCGGTGCCGCAGCGGCCGCCGCCACGCCAACCATCAGGCTCGAGGTGGAGAGCAGGCCATCGTTTGCGCCGAGGACTGCAGCTCGCAACCATCCGATGCGCGTCAGGAAATGCGCCTCGCCATGAGCCGCCGAATGTGATGTGGGCATATCCAACTTTGAGCTTTCCTTCGAGAATGATGGGCGCAGGGCCGGCACTCCTGCGCTGGGCGTCGGGCTATCCCGATTGCCAAGCACCTGTGGACGGAAGGCGCACGGTGAATTTCGCACCGCCGCCCTGGGCATTCTCGACCGAGATCGTGCCGCCATGTGCTTCGACGAGCCGTTGGACGATCCCCAGACCGAGGCCGGCGCCGTCCGACGCACGCCGATCCCTTCGCCAGAATCGCTCGAACAGGTGCGGCATGTCCTCGGCCGCGATGCCGATGCCGTAGTCGCGAACCGAAAGCTGCGGTCCCGGGCCGGCCGTCACGTCAACCGGCGTCGTGCCCGGTGCGTGCTTGAGGGCGTTGTCGATCAGGTTGCGATAGATGCGGAACACCGCTTCGGCATGACCGACCGTCTGCGTATCGCCCCTGCTTTCGAACCGAAGCTCGCGGTGCTCCGCAAACGCCTTGGGCGCCATGGCGGCCACGACCTCGCGTCCGACGTCGGCCAGGTCGAACGGATTGTGCCCCGCGCTGGCGAGCGCGTCGGCTTGGGCCAGGTCGAGCATCTGTTCGACGAGCCTGGTCAAGTATCGCGCGTCTGCCTGCAGATCATCCCGGACCTTGCCCGCGGGCAGCCGGTCGAGCGATAATTGCATGATGGACAGCGGGGTGCGCAACTCGTGCGCGGCGTTCGCGGTGAAGCCGCGCAGTATCGCCAGAGTTCGGTCCAGCCGCGCCAACGCGCGGTTCACGGCGCGCACGAGCGTGTTGACCTCGCGGGGCGCGAGCGGTTCGGAAAGCCGCATGACGGCGTTGCCGGGATCCAGCGCATCGACCTCGAGCTCGGCGCGCCGCAATGGCTGGAGCACGCGACGGACCGCGAAGACGTTGAAGAGGAGGAGAAGGAGCGACAGCGGGATCAGCGGGAGAAGCACGTGCTGGACGATTTCGTTCACGATGACGGGGATGTAGGGCCGGATGCCATCCGCCTCGAATTGCATTGCGAGCCACCGTCGCTTGCCCCCGTCGTCGACCGCGCGCACGCCTGAGATGCGATAGCCGCGGGGTGCCGTTTCTCGCCGCGTCCAATCCACCAATGGCGACGCACCGTCGCGCGGGGTTCCCGGCATCGTAGGCTGGAGTTCGGGGGCGTCTGGCTCGACATAGCGTGCCGACCATTGCATGGCGCCCGGCGGTCCGGCGTGGAGCTCCGCAGGCAGTGCCGCCCCGGCCCCTGCCTTCGACGCTTCCAGGGTCAGAAGCTCCTCGGCGAGCGCCTCGGGTTGGCGGCTGTAGGTCACCACGACGATAGCCACGTCGAGCCCGGCGAACAGCAGCGTGAAGAGCGCCAGCCGAGTCGCGATCTGGCGAAATAGCGTCGGCCCGCCGCCACGCGCGCTGGGGACCGGCTCAACCATCGGCGGGCGTCGGCGCGAAGAGCGCGTAACCCACACCGTGGACCGTGCGAACCCTTACGTCCGCGCCCGCTGCCGCCAGCCGTTTACGCAGCCGCGAGACTGACGCCTCCAGCGCATTGGGCGTCACCTCGGCATCCATGGAGTAGAGAGCGTTTTCCAGCGTCGGCTTGGCGACGACCATTCCCGCACGCCGAAGCAGCGCCTCGAGCAGATCGACTTCCCGCGGCGAGGCCTCGACTGGTCGGCCGGCGATGACAACCGACCGGACGGTCGAATCGAACAATACGTTTCCCGCGGCCAATTGGACACCGAGCGAGGCACCCGGACGGCGCAGCAAGGCGCGGCATCGCGCCGCCAGCTCGGGAATTTGGAACGGTTTGACCAGATAGTCGTCGGCGCCGGCATCGAGCCCGTTCACCCGGTCGTCGAGGCCACCCCGCGCCGTCAGAACAAGGATCGGGACGGCATTTTTCTGCTGTCGCACGTTGCGGACCAAGTTGAGCCCGTCGCCGTCGGGCAAGCCCAGATCGAGCAGCATGAGGTCGTAGACGGCGATTTTCAACGCCAGTTCCGCTCCTTCGATCGTTTCATACCAATCGACGGCGAAGCCTTGCCGATCCAGTCCCTCGCGGATCAAGCTGGCAAGCCTCGCATTGTCCTCAATGAGCAGCAGGCGCATGGCTACCGTGGGTTCCAGTGGAGGGCCGCTTGTAGGCCATTGGCGGACGACTTGGGAGATCCGTGCAGGCGTTGATCGTCGAGGTCGGTGCGGCCGACGCCGAGCGAAGTCGTCGCGACGCCACTACCTATCCGCATCCGGAGCGGCTTGGGCGTCTCGTCACCGCCCCGCAACGCAAGGCCTCCGGTCGTCGCGTCGGGATGCGGCGTCTGCGACAACCCCCCGGCCACAACGCCACTGGCCGGCTCAAGAGGACCGTAGCCACCGTGGTGAAGATCGTTCGCGCCGCGAGGATAGTTAGGCATCAGCTTCCTTCGAGGGCGTGATCGCACACCGCTGTCGCGCTGACAGCATTATCTGACCAAAACCTGACGGTTGAGCGAGCCCAGTAAAAACAGGCGCTGCAGCGGTTCGTCAGGTTCGCGTCAGAACTGAGGCCGATAGGACGGACGTCGCTGTTCGGGCGGCAGGGAGTTCTGCAATGGTCTTGCGCGAACGGCAGACGCCCGACGATGTGTTCATGCCGCAAGGAACACGGCAATCAGGCTGCGCTGGCGCCTCTCCCCGTTCGGGCGCCAGCCGCAGGCGTCGGTCGGCCTCTCACCCCCCGAGGCCGGCCGGCGCCTCTCACTCGCGAAATCCCTGCGGAGGCGGTCTTGGTCGCACCTAGAGCCAAGCCCCTGCGAACTGCGCGCCGGAACCGCTCGCAACGGTGCCAGCGCGTAGCAATCTGCCTCTACTCTACTGGAGATATCGACATGCCAAGGGCTCGCTTGACCATCGCAATCCTCTGCTCGACCGCAGTCTTGGCGCTAGCCGTCACCAGCCCGGTCTCGGCCCAGGTCGAAGGCAAGACCAACCAGCAGTGGTTCCCCGACCTGCTGGATCTCAGCCCGCTCCGCCAGGATGCTGCGAAGTCAGATCCAATGGGCGGCGACTACGATTATCGGCGGCAGGTCGAGACGCTCGATGTTGCGGCGTTGAAGAAGGACATCGGGAAGGTTCTGACGACGTCGCAGCCTTGGTGGCCGTCAGACTATGGCAACTATGGGCCGTTCTTCATTCGAATGGCGTGGCACAGCGCCGGGACCTATCGGCAGGCCGACGGCCGGGGTGGCGCCGGCGGGGCGCAACAGCGTTTCGAGCCGCTCAATAGCTGGCCCGACAATGTAAATCTCGACAAGGCGCGGCGCCTGCTTTGGCCGATAAAGCAGAAATACGGGTCGAAGATCAGCTGGTCTGATCTGATGGAGCTGACCGGGAACGTCTCCCTCGAGCAGATGGGATTCAAGACGCTCGGCTTCGCCTTCGGCCGTCGCGACGAGTGGGAGGCGGACCAGACCTACTGGGGTCCTGAGACGAAGATGCTGGCCGATCGGCGCCACACCGCGCCCGGCGTCATCAAGAAGCCGCTAGCCGCGTCGCAGATGGGACTCATCTATGTCAATCCGGAAGGCCCGAACGGGACGCCCGACCCGCTTGCCGCCGCGAAGGAAATTCGCGCCACCTTTGGCAACATGGGTATGAACGACGAGGAGACTGTCGCCCTGATCGCGGGTGGGCACACGTTCGGCAAGGCGCACGGCGCCCGCCCCAAGACGTGCGTCGGGGATGCGCCGAGCGCGGCCGGTATCGAGAAGCAGGGCCTGGGCTGGGAAAGCGGGTGCGGGACGGGAACAGGGGCTGACGCGGTGGGCTCGGGACTGGAAGGCGCCTGGACCAGTCAGCCAGCCAAGTTCACCCACGAGTATCTGTCGAACCTGTTCGATAACGACTGGGTGTTGACGAAGAGCCCGGCCGGGGCCAGCCAGTGGCGACCCAAGGTTCTGTCGGCAAGCACGATGACGCCAGATGCCACGGACCCGTCCAGGAAGCATCCGTTGATGATGTTCACCACCGATCTGGCGCTCAAGATGGACCCCACGTATCGGGCGATCGCATTGCGCTACAAGAACGATCCGACGGCGTTCGACAAGGCCTGGGCGGCGGCGTGGTTCAAGCTGATCCACCGCGATATGGGCCCGCGACGTTTCTATCTCGGCAACGAGATCCCGGCGCAGGAATTTTCCTGGCAGGATCCCCTCCCCGCAGCGCCCGGCAAGGTCATAGGCGACGCCGAGGTCAAGCGTATCAAGAGGATGGTCCTCGATTCGGGGGTCAGCGACGCGGCGCTCATCAGGACCGCTTGGGCCTCCGCCGCGAGCTACCGCAAGACCGACATGCGGGGTGGCGCGAACGGCGGGCGCGTGCGGCTCGAGCCGCAAATCCACTGGCTCGCGAATTCTCCGCAAGAACTCGTGGCTGTGCTGCAACGGCTCGCGGTCATCCGACAGGACTTCAACCGCGACGGCGGGCCGGACGTGTCGCTCGCGGATTTGATCGTCCTCGCCGGCGACGCCGCGATCGAACATGCGGCCGCAGAACGCGGTTTCAAGGTCGATGTGCCGTTCGTCGCCGGGCGGGTAGATGCGACGCAAGAGCAGACCGACATCAGCGGATATACGGCGATGGAACCCACGGCCGACGGCTTCCGCAATTATTACGATCCAGCCGACAGGCTTTCACCGACCGATGCCTTGGTCGAGCGCGCTTATTTGCTCGACCTGTCGGTTCCGGAGATGACAGTGCTGGTCGGCGGAATGCGCGCGTTGAGCGCCAATTCGGGCAACTCGTCCGTCGGGGTGCTGACGACCCGGCCGGGCACGCTGAGCAACGACTTTTTCGTCAACCTGCTCGACATGCGGACCGTCTGGACGAAGTCGACGACAAGCCCGGCGCTCTACGAAGGCAGGGATCGCGCCTCGGGTCGGATGCGATGGACAGCGTCGCCCGTCGACTTGATCTTCGGGTCCAACTCCGAACTTCGCGCTGTTGCCGAGGTCTATGCCCAGGACGACGCCCAGCAGAAATTCGTGACGGACTTCGTCATCGCGTGGAACAAGGTCATGAACAATGATCTCCGACCCAGATAGTCGAAGCCGTCCCCTCCCGAACCTTGCGCGCGCGTGACGGCCGCGGCTCCCGAGGTTGACGCAAGGCCAACCGACGCGTGACCTGGCGGCGCATGGCGCCCGCTCGCGCGTCGGACCGCAGCTGGGGAGTCGGCCGGTGGCTTGCACCGCCGCGCTTCCTGCTCTTCTTCGCGTGCGCTACGGGGGGCACCACGCTCTTTGCTCAGAGCGCCGATCTCCGACACGCGCTGCTCGGCGGCTTCGATCTCGGCTCAGTCGTGTTCCTCTGCTCGCTATGGCCGCTGTCGCGGATCCGTGCTGCCGCGGCCATGCGGCGGCAGGCGGCCGCCAACGATGCCAACCGGGCCGTGCTGCTGTTGCTCGCTGCACTCATAATGCTTGCCGTCCTCGGCGCGCTTGCAGTCGAGCTTGCGGCCAAGCAAGCTCACTCGTCGCCAGCGATCGGACTGATCATCGCCACGCTTCTGTGCAGCTGGCTCTTCACCAATTCTATCTTCGCGCTCCACTATGCGCACAGCTACTATCAGGTGGGACCTGACGGCGGCGATGCCGGCGGCATCGCGTTCCCCGGCGCGGCCGAGCCGTTCTTCTGGGAATTCGTGTATTTCGCGTTCTGCCTCGGCATGACATTCCAGACGTCGGACACCGACATAACGTCGACGCGCGTGCGCAAGGTCGCAACGCTCCACGCGATGATGGCCTTTATCTTCAGCATCGGCGTCATCGCCTTTACCATCAACGTGCTCGGCAGCAGTGGCACCGTTGCCGCGGCAAGCTAGCGGGGAGGAGCTTGGACCGCGCTAGCGTGTGCGTTGGCTCTGATCACCCGGATCGGCAAACTCTTCCCCTTGGCTACGGGGGCGTGGCTGTGGGGCCGCCGCGCCTAGCTTCTTCGGATCCGATGCGCTGCTGACGAGGACCAACCGCAATGGTGGCGGGGCAGCACGACGATGCTGACCGACACGGTCGTCGCCCGCACTAACTTTCGATTCCGCGCGAGATTGACCTGCGGACAAACCATCTGGTGGCGTCCTGGCTTCGAGAGGAACGCGTCTGTTCTTGAAACTGCGGAGGTATCGTTGACGGCGCGTTTCGATGCGTTGCTCGCAAGGTTTATCGAGATGGGGCACGACCTGGGGATGGCGGCCGAGCTCGAAACAGGCTCGATGCCCTCCCACTCGGAAGGTTGGCCGCTCAGTCCAGGCTACGATGGGGAGACCCTCCTGGCGTGGGCGTGCGCCCAACCGACCTCGCCGTCCGAACGCCGGAGGCAGTTATTGCAGCTGATCTGGAACCGGTTGTCCGCCGATACGAGTTTGGACCATACGGATCTCAGGCGGGCGCTGGCGGCAATGGGGTCAGTGCCGAGGGAACGATTTGTCCCGATCGAGTTCGCGCCATTGGCGTATTTGCCGATGGCGGGCGACATCGGCCACGGGCAGTCGATCTCAAATCCGATCGTGGTTGCGGCAATGACGGCGGCGGCCGGCATTACAGCCGGCTCATCTGTGCTCGATGTAGGGACGGGCAGCGGATATCAGGCAGCCGTTCTTGCTGAACTCGCATCGTCGGTCGTCTCAATCGAGGTCATTTCGGAACTCGCCGATTCAGCACGAACCAGATTGAGCGATTTGGGCTACGACCGAGTTCGCGTAGAGACCGGCGACGGAAGTTTGGGGAGCCCCTGCATGGCACCATTCGATGCCATTGTCGTCGCCGCCGGCGCGGCGGCTGCGCCCCCGCCGTTGGTGGCGCAGCTAAAAATTGGCGGTCGACTTGTGATGCCGATCGGCTCGGTTGGTGCCGAGGAATTGATCGTGACAACCAGGTCAGCAGGCGATGTGACTATGGAGTCGTTGGGGCCCGTGCAATTCGTTCCGATGAGAGGGTCGTTCGGCCGACCGTAGACGCTTCCCCTTTAACGTTTGCGCTGCCTTTGCTCGATGCTACCTTCGAGGGCGCTCCAAGAATTGGCCCAGTCCCGTTATGGCTGCGGCATAACCATGGACAGTCTGCCCGCTATGGCGCTGGATCTGAAACTCCCACGACGGTGACGGACGCTATCGACGTTGCGCGATCGGTCCTGAGCAACGCCCGAAAGTAGGCCAGGTGGAACCGGCGGGCGATGAAGTCCCCCCACGGAGCGTCGGTGCTCGCCACGATGCGGCCTTCGGAGTCCCGGCCGACCAAATGGAGATGGCCTCGAACCCGCCCGCGTTGCCCTTCCGCTCTCTTGACGTCGCCACCGACGACGAGGCCTTCGGTCTCGGCCCTCGCCCAGGTTCTCACGACGACAACGGGCTGCCCCGGCACGAGCAGCATCTGGCCGCGGAAAGCGCGTTGCGACGCGCAGCCGCCGAACGACAGGCTCGCGGACGCGGCGCCGGCCAGCAAGCATATTCTCCATGATCTGCGCATAGCGGGTCCTTGGGACCGGCATCCGTGCCGGCCGGTCGATCTACCATCGCCGGACTGTCGTTAGAAGCGCAGGCCGCGTGAGCGAGCAAGGGGATAGTGCGCCCGCCGTCACCGACTTGAGCGTTCGGGTCGGGGGCCGTAATGCGACCCGGCAGCCCGTTGGCGTTTCTGAGCGCGATCCCGTGCCGCAACTGCCAATCCATCGCTCATGGAAGAACCTATGCCGCCGTCAGGCAACCATCTGAACTTCGCGGACCTCCACCTGAACCCGATCGCGCTCTCTCTCGGGCCGCTGGACATCCGGTGGTATTCGATCGCCTACATTGCCGGAATCGCCGCGGGCGGGTGGTATCTGCTGCGCCTGCTCGCGCAGCCTGCCGCGCCCATGGTCCGTCGGCAGGTCGAGGACCTCGTGTTCTACGCGACGCTGGGCGTGATCCTCGGTGGGCGGTTGGGCTACGCCGTCTTCTACGATCCCGGGATGTTCATCCATCCACTCGCGCTTCTTCGGCTGTGGGACGGCGGGATGTCGTTCCACGGCGGTGCGCTCGGCGTCTCGCTCGGCATCGCCTTCTTCTCGAGGCGGCATGGCCTTAGCTGGCTCCGGGTGCACGACTATGTCGCATGCTGCGCGCCCCTGGGATTGCTCTTCGGGCGCCTCGCGAACTTTGTTAACGGCGAGCTGTGGGGAAAGCCTTCCGACGTGCCCTGGGCGATCGTCTTCCCCAGGTCGGGCGACGGTCTGGCACGTCATCCGAGCCAGCTCTACGAGGCCGGCCTCGAGGGCCTCGCGCTGTTCGCGCTCCTCGCCTTCCTGTTCTGGCGCACGGATGCCCGGCGCAGGCCGGGCGCCTTGGTGGGCGCGTTCCTGATCGGCTACGGTCTGGCCCGCTTCACGGTCGAGTTCTTTCGCGAACCCGATGCGCAGCTTGTCCAGTTCGCCGCGCGGACCGGGCTGCACATGGGCCAGTGGCTGACCGTCCCGATGGTCGTCGCCGGGCTCTGGCTGATCGGCACGGCGGGACGACGGACCCCCGTCAGCGTCGCCTCGCCTGACGAACCCGGCGGCTGACCGCAATCAACTGCGCCCGGGCAGGCGCGTTTCACCAAGCCGAAAGTCTCGGCCTAGGAGATGATGCTGACCGCGTTCCGACCGGTCTGGCCAGCCGCGACTTAGTCCGACTTGTCGGGGGTTGATTGGTGGAGGGGAAGGCTGTCCTCGCCGGAGAACAATCGATCGAGCCGCAGACGCGTGGTCCGCCTGAACTCTTCCTTCGAGATCGATCCGGGCCTCGAGAGCGCGAGGTCGTTCGCGATGGCGTTCTTGATGCGATCGACCGCCGCCTCGTCGAGCACCCCGGCGCGAACGAGCTCGGCGGAGAGTTGGAGGAGGCCGACCGCGGTCCCGTGGGCTCGAGGCCGACGAAACCGACGAGATCGTGGACCTGCTTGGTTCTCCGGCAAATCTCGGTGATCCGCATTGCGGCGCAATCCGTGCCAGATCTCGAGCATCGGGTTGATCCCGATGACGAGGGTTCCGAGAGCACGCACGCCGTGACCGGCCACGTTGCGCTCCCCGAGGGATTAAACCCCCTCGCTTGCCTTCGCAAGGCCGCGCGCCAGGACGTTCCTGGCCGCGTTCCAGTCGCGGTCGAGGACTAGTCCGCAAGCGGTGCAGCTATGTGTTCTGACGCTCAGCGTCTTTGGCACGCGCGCGCCGCAGCCCGAGCAGTCCTGCGACGTGTAGCGTGCGTTCACCTTGATCAGCCGACCTCCGGATCGCTCCGCCTTGTAAGTCAGCAACTGGATGAGCTTGCCCATCCCGGTGTCATGGATCGAGCGGTTGAGGCCGCTCTTCGCTTTAACGTTGGCCCCCGGTTTTTCAACGCTACCCTTTGCGCTACGCACCATGTTCCGCAGCGCCAGATTTTCGACCACGATGGTTGAGTAGAAGCGTGCCGCGACGGCCGTGACCTTGTGCAGATGCGTCGCCCGGGCATTAGCGACCCGTTCGTTCAGTCGCGCGAGCCTCGCGCGCGCCTTCAGTCGCCGGCGCGAGCCGCGTCTGCAGCGCGCCAGGGCGCGCTGAGCACGTGTCATGGCGGCAGCATTGCGCCTGCCCGGCTGGGCATTCAGGAACTTAATGCCGTCGGACAGAGTGGCGAGGCTTTCCACGCCGGCGTCGATCCCGACCGCGCCGCCGGTGCCGGAGTGGGTCTCGATTACCGCGCCGGTCTCGATCGCGATGTTGAGGAACCAACGCCGCCCCTTGCGCGTCAGCGATGCCCGCTTCGGAACCGCGTCCAATGGCAGCGGGCGATGCATGTTGATCCGGATCGGGCGGTCGAACCCCTTGAGCGACAGTCGGTCACCCGTGATTCGGATCCCGCGCCACTCCGCCAAGCCGAAGGTGCGCCAGCGAGCGTAGGACCGGAACCTCGGAAATCCGGCGGTGCCGCCCTTCTTCACGCGCGCGAAGAAGCTCTGCATCGCCTTGTCTAGCTCGGCGAGCGTCCAGCGTCCCATGGTAACCGGACCGGCACCAGGGCCCAATGGATCATCGGACCTGATCGCCGTCAGTGACTTCATCTGGTCGAACTTGGTGATGGACTTGCCCGCCTTGCGCCAAGCACCGATCCGTTCCTCGAGCGCCGCGTTGTAGAGCTGCCGCTCCCGCTCGAGCGCCGCCTCCAGCAGACGGTGCTGGGCGCGCGTGGGGCGTATGAGGTAGGTCCAGGTCAGGATCACATCGGATCAATTGCGCCGACAGGGTTAACGACTCATCCATCCCCGCGGGCCTTGAACCTGAAACGTCGGAGCGGTTCTTACGCTGACAGCTGCCGATCAACCCGATTTGCCGGAACACCAAGCTCGACTGCTTACACCTCTCAAACCACTTGATGCCGACCCACCACCAGCGTCTCGATTACTTCCCGCCATTGGCGGACGCGGTATCGGCTGGCCGCGCCGCGGTGGCACTTCTTGCGGCAGACCTCGTCAACGCGACGATGCACGCGGGCAGGAATAGCAGGACCAGCGGCACCGCCGCCGTGAGCCCGAAGATGATCGCGGTCGCCAGCGGCCGCTGGAGTCCGGCGCCGCGCGAGATGCCCACCGCTAGCGGCGCCAGGGTGAGCACCGCGATCAGTGCCGACATCAGGATCGGCCGCAGGCGCTTCTCTCCCGCCTCGCGAAGCGACGTCAGATCCGCCAGCTGTCCCGGCGGCAGTTCCGCCAGGAAGAAGATGACGAGCTCGGTCACCATGCCGACGACCATCGTCAGGCCCATCAGTGCCGATATGTCGAGCTCAATGCCGGTGATCCACAGACCGCACAGCACCGCCGCCGCCGAGAGCAGGACGGTGGCGATCGCCGAGGCCGTCCAGACGATGTTCTCGAACAGGAGGGTGAGGAGAAGCGCGGTTAGGAGCAGGGCGGCGAGAAACACGACCGTGAGGTCGGCGAAGCTCTGCTGCTGCTGCGCGTAGAGTCCGCCATAGTCCACGCGCACCGAGGCGGGCAGATTCAGCCTGGCGACCGCCGCGCGCACGTCCTTCATGCCTGAGCCGAGGTCTCGCCCCTCGAGCCTCGCCGTGACCGCGATGAACGGGGCCAGATCCTCCCTCGTGATCTGTTGCTGGCCCGGCGTGACGGAGACCGTGGCGACCTGTCCGACGCGAACGAGATGCCCGTCCGGGGCGACGAGCGGCAGCGCCGCCACATCGACCGCACGTGAGCGAAGACCCGTTGGCGCCCTGACCCGGACGGTGACGAGCTGCTCGCCGATGCGGAGCCTCGTCGCCGCCGACCCCGCGACCAGCGCCTCGACCTGGGTCGAGACGGCGTCGGGATCCAGTCCCTGCTGAAGGGCCGCCGCCGGGTCCACCTTGATGGTCAGCGCGTCGCCGGCGACGCGAAGGCCGTCGACGACTTCGACGATGCCGGTGATCTTCCCGATCGTCTCGCCGACGCGCTTGGCCGAGTCGGCGAGGACTTTGGGATCGTCCCCGAAGAGCTTCACCTCGATCGGCTGGGGCACGGCCGTCAGGTCGCCGATCAGGTCCTCCATCAGCTGCGCCGTCTCGATCTGGAGACCGGGAACCTTCGCTTCGGCCTGCTGTCGGATGTCGGCCATGACGGCGTCGATCGAGCGCCTGGAACCGCCCTTGAGGCGAATGAAGAAGTCGCCCTCGTCGGCCTCGGTCAGGCCGCCGCCGAGCTGCACGCCGGTGCGCCGCGAGTAGCTGGCGACCTCGGGCGTCGCGACGATGATCTGCTCGACCTGTTGGAGCAGTCGGTCGGTATCGGTCAGCGCCGCGCCGGGCTGCGCCTTGTAGTCGAGGATGAAGCCACCTTCGTCCATCGCCGGCATGAATCCAGACGGGACGTGGTTCCAGGCCGCATACCCAAGCACCGCCATGCCCAGCCCCAGCAGCGCCGCGAACAGGCGCGGCCGCGCCAGCGCGCGGTCGGTCGCCTTTCCGTTCCACCGCTCGAGCCGTTTGAGGAAGTTGCCGGCGCGATCAGCCGCCTCGACGTCCTTGTCGCGCACCCACCGCTCCGCGATCAGTGGGAGCAGGAACCGGGCGAACAGCAGCGACAGGCCGAGGGCTCCGACCATCGTGAGCGCGAGCGCCTTGAAGAATCCGCCGGTGACGCCACTCACGAACGCTAGGGGCGTAAACACCACGATCGTCGCGGCGGTCGATCCGAACAGCGGTTTCGACATCTCGCGCGCAGCTTCGGGGACCGACCCGGCTCGCTCCTGGAGCCGCCGCATGATGTGCTCGAGCATGACCACCGCGTCGTCGACCACCAGGCCGACCGCCGCGGCCATCCCGCCCAGCGTCATCATGTTGAAGCTCATGCCGAGCGCGAAGAGGATGAGGCAGGTGGAGGCGAGCACGGCGGGCAGCATGACGCCGGTGATCAGCATGAGCCTTCCCGAGCGCAGGAACAGGAACAGCACCAGGCCCGCGAGGACGGCTCCGATCAGGATGGCGTCGCGCACGGCGTTGGCCGCCCCGGTCACGAGCTCCGACTGGTCGTAGAAGGGCGTGACGGTAACGCTGGGCGGAAGCCCCAGCGTCTTCAATCGCGCGTCCACGTCCTTGACGATGCGCACCGTGTCACCGGTGAGCGACTGTCGGATGTTGACGAGCACGGCTTCCTGCCCACCCGATGTCACCTTCGTGTAGCTCGGCTCGACGGACGGTTGGATCGTGGCGATCTGGCCGAGAGTGACCAGGCCGGCACCGCCCGTGGTTCCGCCCTTCACCGGCGTCGCCGCGAGATCGGCGATGGACGCGAGCCGGTTCTCGCTCAGGACGAGGTAGAGGCGGTGGCGGTCCTCGAGCTTGCCGACGCCCTTGACTGCGTTGCTCTTGCCGAGCGACGTGGCGATCGCATCCAGCGAGAGTCCGAGCGCCTGCGCCTTGCCGGGATCGACATCGACCGCCAGCTCGCGGGGTGCCCCGCCGAGGATGTCCACGCCGGCGACGCTCTGGACCGCCGTCAGCGCCGGCCGCACCTGCAGCTCCGCGATCTGACGCAGCGCGTTTTGGTCTAGCGTCTTCGAGGTGAGCGCGACGCCGATGACCGGGAAGATGGTCGGATCCGACCGCCTGACCTCGAACTTGGTGCCCGGCGGAAGATTGGGCAGCGTGGTCGCGAGCGCCGTCTGCGTCGCGAGGGTCGCCGCCACCATGTCCTGGGTCCATGGGAAGTCGACCGCCACCTCTGCCGAGCCGCGACTGGTCGTCGAGCGCACGCGCGTGACGCCCGGGACGGCGCGGAGCGCGATCTCGATCGGCCGGGTGATCTCGGCGGCCATCTGCTGAGCATCGCGGTCGCCCGCGTCCACCGCGACCACGACGCGCGGGAAGTCGATGTGCGGGAAGAGGCTGACCGGCATCCGCGTCGCGGCGAACACGCCGCCGACGATGACGAGGACGGCAGCCAGCCAGAGGGCGCGGGCGTGCCGCTGGAGCGCGTCTTTCATCGCGTCCGCACCTTCATCCCGTCCTCGAGGGCTGTTCCCCCCTCCACGACGACGCGGTCGCCCGCCCGCAAGCCCTGCGTGATCGTGACGCGGTCGCCGCTGGACGGCGCCACGGTGACATTGCGCCGGTGCGCGACCCCTCCCGCCACCGCGAACACGTATGGCTGTCCGGCATCGTCCAGCAGCGCGGCGTAGGGGACGGAGATGCCCGCCGAGGTGTCGGGGAGCTCGACCGTCGCCGTGAGAGCCTCACCCGCGACGATGCCGCTGCCTGCGGGCAGCCGGGCGTAGAGCGATGCCAGCCTGGTTTGCGCGTCGACCGCGACGCTGACCGATTCGACAAGCGCGTCGATCGGCGGCCGGCTTCCCACGCCGGCGATGTGCAGGCGCATCCCGGGCCGAACCGAGCGCGCACCGTCGGGGTCAATGCCGAACTTCACCCGCACGTCACCTGTCCTGGTGACGGAGGCGACTGCGGCTCCCGGCTGGAGAAGGTCCCCGATGACGACCGGGACCGCGTCCACGATGCCCGCGGCGGGTGCCCGAAGGGTGAGACCGCCGGTGCGGTCGGAGAAGCTCGCCTTCAGGGCGTTCGCGGAAGCCGCAGCCGCGCGCGCGGCTTCGACATCGGCGTCGCTGGACAGCCCATCGCTTCTAAGCCGGAGGGCACGCGCGAGCGCCTTGTCCGCCGCCGCGGCGTCACTGGCGGCCTTCGCCGCGTCGGCGCGGGTGACAGCCGAGGGCGCCAGGCGGACAACCGTCTGGCCCGCACGGACCGCCGTGCCCGGCGGCGCGTCGATCGCGACTACCTTCGACTCTGCCGGCGCCGCCAGGGACATCTTGCCGGCGGGGCCCGGCTCGGCGGCGCCGTAGACCGTGAGCTGCCGCGGAGCCGCCCCCTGCGTGGCGGGCGCTAGCTTGACGAGGGCCACGGGCTGCGCGGCGGTGTCGCCCGCGTCGCCGGATCCCGAGCAGGCGCCCAGCAGCAGCAGAGGGGCGAGAATAGACCATCGGTTCATTGCGTCCATGCTTCCCTTGGCGTTCCGGTTAGTAGCTCGAGCGCGATCATCTGCTCGGCGATCGCCTGCTCGCTCTGGGCGAGCAGTATCTGCTTGTCGCGGAGCACCTGCTCGGCGGACTCCGCGGTGGCGGCGGCCAGGTCACCCCGCCGGGCGGCCCGGCGGCTGGCGTCCGCGTAGCGCTGCGCCGACGGCAGATCCCGCAGTGCCGAGTTCCGCTGGCGCCGCGCTAGCTCGATTCCCGCGACTGCTGCTGCGATATCCGACCGCGTCTGGAACAGGCGCGCTTCGTATTCGGCCTTGAGCGCCTCGCGCGTCGCCTTCTCCACCGCGATGCCGCCACGGTTCCGGTTCCACAGCGGCAGCGTGAAGTCGATCGACGGACCCACGATAAGGTTGCCTGCGGTGTCTCGATTGGAGGTCAACGTGAGATTCAGCGTCGGGAACTGATCCAGGATCGCCTTGCGAAGCGCTGCCTCCTGCGACTGGTAGCCCGCCAGCAGCGCCGCGATGTCGTAACGGTTGACGCGGGCGAGAGCGAACAGACGATCGCCGTCGAGCGGCGTGTCGACCGTGATGGGCGGGGCGAGCGCGAGCGGATACGTCGGCGGAAGGCCGAGGAGGCGGCTGAGCGCGAAGCGCGCCGTGCCGAGGTCGGTTTCCGCGGTCCTCGCCTTGGACTCCGCGTCGGCCAGCGCGGTGGCCGCCGCCTGGACCTGTCCGCCCGCGATGTCACCGCGACCGGCGGCACGCAGCGTGCGGTCGAGCAGCGATCGAGCGCTGTCGCGCGTCGCGTTCGCCAGCGCCACGTTCGGCCCCAGCAGCACGGTCCGCGCGGCCTGCAGACGGGCCTGCCCCGCGGCCTGCCATTCGTTCCAGGCCAGATCGAGCCGGACCTGCGCGGCAGCCGACCGCGCCTGCGCGATGCGGGCGCCCCTGGTCCTGAGTGAATTGATGTCGAGACCCAGCGCGCTCAGCAGGTCGAGCATCGTGTCGGGACCGCTCAGGACCTTGCTGACGCCGAGGTTGAGCGTGGGATCCGGCATCAGCCGGGCCGCGAACACCTGCGCCTCCGAGACGCCGGCCCGTGTGCGGAGCGCCTTGAGGTCGGGGTTCGCGATCACCGCCAGGATCGCCACGGCGTTGGCGTCCAGTGGACGGCTGAGATCGATCGCTACCGGCGTGAGGTAGGGGCGGTCGATCTCCGACGATGCGCGCGACAGCGCAGCCGCGTCGGGTCCGGCCAGCAGGCCGGGACTGCTCGACAGCGGTGCCGGCGCGTAGCTCTGGCAAGCGGACAGCAGCAGCGCCGCCGCGACGGTGACATGTCTCTTCATTGCAATCTCGGCAGCTCGATGGTCACGCATAGGCCCGGAGCGGAGTCGCCGATCCGCACCTCGCCGCCGTGCGATCGCGCGACGGCACCGACGAGGCTCAGTCCTAGCCCGTTTCCCGGCGTCGACCGGCTCGCTTCGCCTCGGAAGAAGCGTCGCAGGATCTTGGCTCGGTCCTCCGCGGGCACGCCCGGCCCGTCGTCACTGACCGAAAGCAGCACATTGGTCTGGTCGGCGTAGAGCCTTAGGTCGACCGCTGTGCCCGATGGGGTGTGGATGCGGGCGTTGTCGAGAAGGTTGGCGATGGCCTGGGCGAGCAGCTCTCGGTCGCCGAGCACCCGAACGTTGGGACTGATGATCCATTCGAGCGACCTGCCGCTGTCGGCCATGGCCGGCAGGAATGTCTCCGCGACGTCTTCCGTGAGCAGCGATAGGTCGACCGGCTGGAACTGCCGTTCGATGCCCCCGCCCTCGACCTCCGCGATGCGCAGGATCGATGCGAACAGGCGCATCAGCTCGTCTCCCAGTTCGATCGACTTCTGCGCCGCGCCATCGACGTGTCCCACTAGCTCGAGCTGCCCGCGTAGTCGTAGCAGCGGCGTCCTGAGATCGTGCGCGACATCGCTGGAGACCTGCCGCAGGTTCTCCATCAGGCCGGCGATGCGGTCCAGCATGGCGTTGAGTGCCGACGCCACCGAATCGAACTCGTCGCCGTTGCCGCCGACCGGCATCCGCTGCGCCAGGTCGCCGGCCATGATGTCGTTCGCGGTTGCGGTGATAGCGTCCAGTCTCCGGCGAAGGTAGCGGCCGAGGAGCAGCGCCCCAACTAGCCCGATTGCCAGCATCGCCACGAAGACCGCCCCGAAGAGCGTGAGGATCGTCGCGTCGATCGCCTCGACCGACTCGGAATCGACCGCGACCACCAGCCTTGTCCCGTCCGCTAGCACCCTGGTGTCGGCGCGCGCGACGTCGGGGCCTTCCTTGGGGTCGTTGAACATGATCATGCTGAACCCGGGCGCCGGCATCGCGGTGTCTAGCGTGCCGGCCACCCGGCTCCCGCCTGGATCGAACAGGGCATACATGAATCCGCCGGTCGCTCTGGTGCCCCTGCGCTCTGCGAGCTCGCTTCGCAGTTCCGGTCCGCCGCCTTCGCGCAGGAGGTCGGCGACCTCGGCCGATATCGCCTGGTCGCGCTGCTGGCGGAACTCCGCGTCCGCGGCGAAGTAGACGGCGACGCCCAGCAGCAGCACCGCGCCTATGAAGGCGCATGCGTAGGTGAAGGCGATGCGGTAGGCGGCGCTCGACCGCAGACTACCCATCCGCGCGCATCCGGTAGCCCGCGCCGCGCACCGTCTCGATCGGGTCGTCCAGCGATCCGACGCGCAGCTTCGATCGCAGCCTGCTGAGGTGCGTCTCGACGATGTTGGTCTGGGGGTCGAAATGGAAGCCCCAGACGTTCTCGAGGAACATCGTTCGCGTCACCACGCGGCCGGCGTTGCGCATCAGCTGGTCGAGGAGCGCGAACTCCCGCGGCTGGAGGTGGACCACGTGGCCTGCGCGCGTGACCTCGCGGCGCAGCAGGTCGATCGCGATGTCGCCCACCTCGATCCGGGTGGGGACGTCGGAGATGGGCGGTCGGCGCATGAGCGCGTTGAGCCGCGCCACCAGTTCGGCGAGCGCGAACGGCTTGACGAGATAGTCGTCGGCACCGGCGTCGAGGCCGTCCACGCGGTCGGCGATGCCTCCCTTGGCGGTCAGCACCATGACGGGCGTGCGCACCCCGACGCTGCGCAGGCGGCGGAGCACGTCGAGACCGTCGGCGCCGGGCATCATCCGGTCGAGAACGATGGCGTCGAAGGTCTCGGTGGTGCCGAGATGCAGCGCGTCCTCCCCATTGCCGACATGCGTGACGACATGACCGAGCTCGATCAGGCCGCGTTCGATGAACGCGGCTGCCTCGGCATCGTCTTCGGCGAGGAGCACGCGCAACGTTCAGTCCTTCCCGCCGGGGGCTTCGAACGAATCCTCGACGATCTTGCCGTTCATCGCGTTGACGCCGATCTCGTGGATCCGCTTGCCCTGCGCGATGTCGAACGAATAGCGCCAGCCGCCCTTCTCGAACTCGTATTCGGCGTCCTTTATGCGGCCGGGTGCGCGCTTCAGCGCGATCGCACGCGCCGATGCCATCGACAGCTTGGGCTTCGGAGCCTTGCCGGCGGCGACCGCGGCGCCACCCGACAGCGCCAATGCGGCGCCGGCGGTGGCCAAGAGAAGGGCCTTCATCGTTCGAACTCCTTGACTGGCGGTCCAGATCGACCGCGCCGCCTCGATGGCACACCATAGATTGGCTCACGGTTGAGCGTCACTTTAGATTTCCCAATGTTCATTAACGGAATCGATGACGATCATCCGCGCCACCCTCGCGCCTTCTTGGAGCGCACTCGGTCGGCGCGTCGCGGCCGCCCCTCGGCGCCACTGCGGTTGCGTCAACCGGCGGCGTCACAGCGTCGACGTCGGCAGCCCGTTCACGGGATGCCCGGCACCTGTCCACGACCAGCGCTGCTGGCGGGCTGTTTTGGAGGCGCGTGTTGTGATGATTCCGGTATTGGCGGCCGCGATGTTGTTGGCCGGCGGCGATCTCGCGGAGCGGCAGGGTCGAGGGGAGACCTTCTTCTCGTCGGCCGACCAGCAGGCGACCGGCGTCCAGCCTGTCCCGCCGGGTCCCGCCTCGATGCCTGTCAGTTCGCTTCCCGGCGCGGCACCTCCCGCCGCAACCGAGTCCAGACCGGCGCCCACCGCGGATCAATCGGCCTCGAGCCAAGACGACATCATCGTGACCGGGCGTCTCCACGGCCCCGACGACCCGCTCAGGGGCGTCAACGCCCAGACGTTTGCCGCGACCCAGGCCATCGACAAGGCGGTCGTGGGACCTGTCGCGATCGCCTATGAGCGGAACGTGCCGGACCCGATCCGCAGCGGCATCCGCAACTTTTTCAACAACCTCCACGAGCCCGTGGTCTTCTTCAACTATATGCTGCAGCTGAAGCCCGGCAAGGCCGCCGAGACCGCGGGGCGCTTTCTCATCAACAGCACGATCGGTGGCGCCGGACTCGTCGACATGGCGAAGCGCAAGCCCTTCCGGCTTCCGCGCCGCAAGAACAGCTTCTCCGACACGCTGGGCTTCTACGGGGTGAGGCCGGGCCCGTTCTTCTTCCTGCCGCTGATCGGTCCCACGACGCTCCGCGACCTGATCGGTGGAACCGTCGATCGCCTCGCCGTCCCCTTCTATCTCGGCAGCCCGTTCAACAAGCCGGCGTTCAACGCGGTCACCGGGACGTTGCGCCTGCTCGACCGCCGCGCCGAGTTCGACGAGCAGCTTGGCAAGATCAGGGCATCCAACGATCCCTACGCGGCGTCGCGCGACTTCTATCTGCACCGGCGGCAGGCCGAGATCGACAATCTCCACGGGCGACGCAAGGCCGCTCGCCCCGCGGCCGGCGGCGGCGGGGCCGTGGCGCCCGATCCTTCGGCCGCGCCCACGGGTGCGCCGCCGAAGTGAGGTCTCAGGCTGCAAGCGGCTGGCGCGACAGCAGCCCCTCGTAGCTGCCGAACAGTTCGTCGAAGTGACGGTCCATCGAGCGGGGCGTCCTGCGCGGCGCGCCGGCGACATAGGAAGCGGCGAGGATCGCGTCGCGCAGCGAGGCTCCGTCGGCGGACCGGTAGCGGCGGTCGGCCGCACCGCTGGCGTGGTCGGACGCGCCGCCCGCGTCGGGCACGATCAAAGGAAGACCGCTGGCCTTGGCCTCGGCTGCCGCCATGCAGAAGGTCTCGGCCTCGCAGCCGTGGACCAGCGCGTCCGAGCTGGCCATGATCGCCGCGAGCGACCCCCGTTCGCGCACCTGTCCGCCGAGGACGACCTGCGGAGCGCGGGCGGCCCGCGATTCCAACCGTCCCCGCTGGCGTCCTTCACCGATCAGCAGAAGTCCCACCGGACGCTCGGTGGCCGAGGCCACCACGGCGTCGATGACCATTCCCCATCTCTTCTCCGGTGCGAGCCGTCCCACGCCGAGCAGCAGCAGCGCGTTAGGGCCCAGCCCGCATTGGGCGAGCATCCGCCTGCGAAGGCCTTCGTCGCGATGGCTTGGTGAGAAGACCCCTGGCTCGACGCCCATCGGATTGGTGACGACCTTGGTGAGACCGCCGGCGGTGAGGCGCCGGCTCAGGTCGGCGCTCGCGGCGACCACGAGGTCGTAGGAGGAATCCAGCCGGCGCAGATGCTGCCAGTAGCGGTCGAAGCCCCTGTCGATCGTGCGGATGCTCGCGAACCGGCGGAACCACCGGTAGGCGTAGGCCGACAGCGGGTCGGCATGCATGATGAGCGATCGACGCGCGGAGCCCTGCCACCGCGCCACCATCGAGGCGCTGCTCCAGGGCGACGAGACCTCCACCACGTCCGGCCGCCATTCGTCCAGCGCGCGGTGGAGAGAGCGTTCGTCGCCGAAGTAGCGGTAGCGGCGGTCGAACATCAGGCGGGGCGCCGGAATGGTCGCGACGATCGCGTTCGTGTCCCGGACCACGACCTCGTTTGTGGCGCCGGGCGCCAGGATGATCATCTCGTGCCCGGCGGCGCTCGCGACGGCCAGCTTGCGTTCGATGTAGGTGCGGACCCCTCCACCGTGGGGCGTGTAGAACGCGCATACGTCGACTATCCTCATGCCGGTGTGACGCCATCGCATGGCCGATCCGCAGTCGCCCGGCGTGATCCGTGCGGGTTGCCCGCTGGCGGCGGTTGCGGCATGCCGCGGCCGGATGGAGCCCGCCGCCTCGACTTCCCCCTCAGGTCTCGTCCTGCTGTTCGCCGAACTGCGCGCCGAGCTGGTGCGGTTCCTCGCGGCCCGCACCGGTAGCCCGGCCGACGCCGAGGATCTCGCGCAGGAACTGTGGCTGCGCATCCAGAGCGTGCAGCCCGGACCGATAGGCAACGGCCGCGCGTATCTCTACCGGGCCGCCCAGAACCTCGTCCTCGACCAGGTGCGCGAGCGGCGCAGACGCGAGGCCCGCGAGGCGCATTGGCACGCCGCGGCCGCCTCGAGCGCGGACGGCGAGGTCATCGATTCCGGTCCGGACGCGTTGGACGCGATGATCGAGCGCGAGCGCGACGTGGCGCTTGCACGTGCGATCGAAGGGCTTCCGGAGGGTGCCGGCCGCGTCTTCAGGCTGCACAAGCTCGAGGGGCTGTCGCATTCCGACATCGCGGCGAGGCTTGGCATAAGCAGGAGCGGGGTCGAGAAGCACATCGCGGTCGCCATGGCGCACCTGCGGAGAGCGATGGGGACTGAGGTATGACTCCCGCGCGGCGTCCTACTGTCGAACAGGGGAAGTCGGGCCTCGGCCCGGCGCGGTGCAGACGATGAACGACGACATCCACGAGATGGCCGCGGTCTGGCTTCAGGCTCAGGCCCGCGACGACATGGACTGGCAGGCCTTCACCTCGTGGCTGGAGGCCGACCCGCGTCATCGGGAGGCGTTTGACGACGTCGCCCTGCTCGACGAGCGGGTCGACGGGCTGCGCGACGAATTCGCGCGCGACCACGCCGCCAACGACCTCGACGGTGACGTGGACGGTGTCGCGGTGCACGGACGGGGCCGGTTGTGGCGCTGGGGCGGCGCGGCCGCGGCGGCCGGAATCATCCTGGCGGTCGGCGGCGCATGGTTGTCGAGACCCGTCGTCGAACCTGTGACCTACGCGGCCGCGACGGGCGTCAACCGGAACGTTGCCGTCGCCGATGGACTGTCCGCCACGGTGTCGGGAGGTAGCCGTCTCACCGTGCGGGGCGCGGGGCGCCTGTCGCTGCAGGGGAGCGCGTTCTTCGACGTCCGCCACGACCCATCGCGCGCCGTCGTGGTCGACGTGTCCGGATACGAGATCCGCGACGTGGGCACGCGGTTCGAGGTCGCGAGCGATGGCGTGTCCGTCCGGGTCGCCGTCACCCAGGGCGCCGTGTCGCTGCGCGCGCCGGGCTCGGCCAGCCCCGTCCGTGTCGATGCGGGTTACGCGGCGACCGGGGGTGCGGACGGCCAGGTCCACCTCGTCAGGACAGACGTCACTGCCGTCGGGGGCTGGCGCTCGGGCCGCTTCATCTATGACCGCGTCCCGCTGTCGCTGGTCGCGGCCGACATCTCGCGCTTCACGGGGGAGCCGGTGCGGACGGATTCAACGGTGGGCGGGCAGACCTTCTCCGGCGTGTTGGCTCGGGGCAGCCGCGATTCTATGGTCGAGTCTCTTCGGCAGCTCGCCGGCGTTCGAACACGAAGGGAGGGGGATGCGATACTTCTGGGCCCCGATCCTCGCAGGTAGTGCCGCATTGCATGCGGTCCCCGCCACGGCCCGGGATCGCGACCGACCCCAGAACGTAAGCACCGCCCCCGGCAACCTGAGCGATGCGCTGAGCTCGCTGGCGATCCAGACCGGCATATCGCTGGGCTACGCGGTCCCCATCCCTGCCAGGAAGGTGAAGGCGGTCCGTGGCCGCATGGCGCCGGAGCGTGCGCTCGATCGGCTTCTGCGGGGAACGGGGATCCGCGCCGTGCGCATCGGGCCTACGACCTTCCGGATCGTCCTCGACGCCCGCGCGCCGGTCGCGCGCCCTGCCCCGCGTTCGTCGCCAGACCCTGACCGGCCGGCGCCGGACATCGTCATAACCGGCCGCAAGCTGCCCGAACTGCTGTCGCGCACGGCTGCGCCGATCGCGGTTTATGTGCCGTCCGACGGCGGCCTGCCCGGCGCGGTGACGGGGGAGGCGGATGCGGGTCGCGCCATCGACGGCCTGCTGGTGGCAGGACGGGGAGCCGGAGCGGATCGCGCATTCATCCGAGGTTTGGCGGACAGTCCGTTCAACGGGTTCAGCCAGGGCACGGTGAGCGTGCAGTTGGACGAGGGACGGATCACATACGATGCGCCCGAGCCCGGGCTGCGGCTGGTCGATGTGGCGCGCGTCGAGGTGCTCAAGGGTCCACAGGGACCGCTCTATGGGACAGGAGCGCTGGGCGGCGTGTATCGCGTCGTCACGAACCGGCCGGTGCTCGGCGAGTATCAGGGAAGCGCGACCTTCTCGGTCTCCGATGTCGGCGCCGGCGGACTCGGCGGATCGGCCGAGGCCACGGTCAACGCCCCGCTGCTGCCCGACCTCGCGGCGCTGCGCGTCACCGCCTATTCGTCGCTCGAGGGCGGATGGATCGACCAGGGGGCGTTCGGCGGGCGATCGAACCAGACCCGCGTCATGGGTGGCCGCGCGTCGCTCCGGGTCGTGCCGGCGGACGACTGGACGGTGGATGTGACGATCGCCGGTCAACGGCTCGACGCGCGCAACGGCGGCTACGTATACCGCATCGCGGAGGACCTGGCGCGCGACGGCCCGCCCGAACCGCGCTACACCGCGTTCAGGCTGGCGCAGGCCCGGGTCGCGGGCACCCTTGGCGGCGTGGAGATCGTGGCGGCGACGAGCCAGAGCTGGCAGGATCAGGAGGATCGCTACGACCTGTCATCGTCGCAGAACGCCTTGCAGCTTCCAGGAGCCCGCATGTGGCGGGACCGGCGGGCGTATCGGGTGTTCGACCAGGAGCTCCGGCTCTCGTCTCTGCCGGGAAGCCGCCTCTCGTGGACCGCCGGTGCCTCCTACCTGTCGGCCTCGACGCGGGCGACGGGCCAGGTCGAATTCGCTGACGGCGCCCGCCTGCCCTACTTCGCCCTTCATCGCGGCGTCGCCGAGACCGCCGTGTTCGCCGACGGGACCTATCCGGTGCTGCCCAGGCTGAACGTGTCGGCTGGCTTCCGCCTCTTCCGCTCTTCCACCGACGACGAGAGGCAGGAACCCTCCACACCGGGCAGCGCCGCGCGTACCTTGACGGGTTTTACGCCGAACCTGTCGGCGTCCTACGACCTCGGGGAGACGGGCATCGTGTATCTTCGGCTGGCCAGCGCATTCCGTCCCGGTGGCCTCGACCCCGGCAACGCGCAGACCGGACGCTACCGGGCGGACGAGGTCCGCAGTCTCGACATTGGGACGAAGATCAGGTCGGCCGGCGGTCGCGTCGCGTTGGACGCCAGCCTCTACGTGGTGCGCTGGAGCGACGTCCAGTCGGACTATCTTGAGCCCGATGGGCTGATCGCCACGCGGAACGCCGGGGATGCGAACGTTACCGGCGTCGAGCTGACCGCGACGTATCGACCGGACTCGCGGCTCGAGTTCTCGGCCGGTGTGACCGCGCAGCGCGCCAGGCTCACCCGCGCCGTTGGAGGCGCGGACCTTCCGAAGGATCGCCGCCTTCCCCTGGCACCCGACCTCGCCTTCAGGCTTTCGGGCGCGCGGTCGTTCGACCTCGGCGGGGTCACCCTGAAACCCTCCTTCGCCATCAACGTCGTCGGGGCGACACGGTTGAGCTTCGACGACGGGCTCGATCGACGCATGCCGGCATACGTCGACGCGCACGCGGGCGCGATGGTCGACCTGAAGGATCTGGTCGTCCGCCTCGATGTCGCGAACATCCTCGGCCTGCGCGCGGATACCTACGCCTACGGCAATCCGTTCACCGTTCGCGCCTTGCCGCAATACACGCCGCTTCGGCCACGAACGATGACGGTCGCCGTGACCCACGACTTTTAGACCATGGCCACCTGCGGGCTGAGGTCGAGCCGCGCGGCGGCGTCTGACCGGTAACGACCGGTTGTCGCGGCTGCGGCCGCGCCATTCAGACAAGGGAATCACATGGCTTCTTCCCCCGCCTGCGTCCAGGCAGCGCAACGGCTACCAGGCGACGGGCGTCAGTTCACGATCGACCTCGACCCCGCGACGCGCTCGTGGCAGCGGGCGATGTCGTATGCCGGCCTCGCCATCACGCTCGCGACGCTCGCGGGAGTCGCGATGATCGCGGGAAGGCTCGGCAACGGTAGCGGCCTGCCTCGCCTGTCGAGCTCACCGGTCTTCTGGATGGCCCTCGTCGCGGCCTTCCTTATGATGCCCGTCAGCGAGTGGCTGGTCCTGCGGCGGCTCTGGGGGCTGCGGGCCGGCGCGATCGTGCCGCTCATGCGAAAGCAGGCGGTCAACGAATTGCTGCTAGGGTATTCCGGCGACGCTCAGTTCTACCTGTGGGCTCGTCGCAACGTGGATCCCGGCAATGCGCCGTTCGCCACCCTGCGGGACATGGCGATCCTGTCGGGCTTCACCGGCAACGTCGCCACGCTGGCGCTGATGGGCGTGACCTGGATGTGGATTCCCGGGATCATCACCGGATCGATCGCGCGCGGCGCGGCATGGGCCGTGCTGACCATCGTCTGCGCGGCCATCGCGCTCGCGCTCGCGCAGGGACGCCTGTTCGCCTTCAGCCTCTCGCGTCGGCAGATCGGCTTGGTGCTGGCGGTCCATCTAATACGCGTGGTTGCGCTGCTCGGATTGAGCGCCGTCCTGTGGAGTTGCGCGGTTCCCGGGCTCGCCTTCGGCTCGCTGCTGGGCCTCGCCACGATCCGCATGATGATCTCCCGGCTACCGTTCGTCCCTGGCAAGGATGCCCTGTTCGCTGGGGCGGTGCTCGCACTTGGCTCCCACGGCACGGTGCTGCCAGGCGCCCTCGCCCTGATCGCCGGGATCTTGCTGGGGCTGAACGCCGTCGTCGGCGCTGTCGCGGGCATGCGCGAGATCGCGTCGGGGGCGCGGCGATGATCGCGACCCTGCTCGCTTTCGGGCTCGCCGTCGCGAACCGCACCGTCCTGCCCTCGCCTGATCTCGGCAAGGCCAACGCCGCTTGCCGACCGGGGGAGACGGGCCCCGCGTTCCGCGTCCAGGTGGTGGGCCTGCATGATCGCGCCGGGCTGCTGAAGCTCGAGCTATATCCCGCGAACGACCAGGACTTTCTGGCGGACGACACGGTGCTGATCGCCGCCGGCAAGGTGTTCCGCCGCGTGGAGGTGCGGACACCGCAGAACGGCCCTGCGGTGCTGTGCATCAGGGCGCCCGGCCCGGGACGATATGCGCTCAGCCTGCTCCACGACAGGGACGGCAACCACCGCTTCAACATCTCGAGCGACGGCGTGGGTTTCGCCGGCAACCCGCGGCTGGGGTGGGGCAAACCCAAGGCCGCCACCGCCAGCACGACGGTCGCCCAAGGCATCACCGTCGTGCGTATCGTCGTGAACTACCGGCACGGCCTTTCCTTCCGGCCGGACGGGCAGTGATTCCCTTCTTGCGTGAGGACGGCGGGCAACCGGGGATGTGCACTCCGGGCTGCCCAGGCGTTTCATTGAAACTTCCCAATGTGCCGCGTCGGCGCTGGCGATGGCCGGTCGTCTGGCGCAGACCGCGCCGCAGCACGAAGGAGAATACCATGCGCGCAGCTATCTTCGCCGTCCTCGCCGCTGGGATCGCCGGTCTCGCGTCGGCGGCGACCCCCGTCCCGCATTACAAGGTGGTCGATACCATCGCGGGACCGGACGGTTCCTGGGACTATGCGAGCGTCGATCCGCAGACGGGGCGCCTGTTCGTCGCGCGCGGAGACGGCGTGACGATGTTCAATCTCAAGGAGGGGATCACGACGTCGTGGAAGGGCGTCGCACGCGCGCATGCCGTCGTTCCCTTGCGAGACGGACGCATCCTGGTCACGAGCGGAAACGACGCGACGGTCAGGTGGTTCGACGTCAAGTCCGGCCAGCAGACCGGAAGCGTGGCGGTGGGCAGGAAGCCGGACGCCGCGATAGCCGACATGATCCATCATCGCGTCCTGGTGATGAATTCGGCCGACGGCACCGTGTCGGTCGTTGACGCGGACGCCATGCGCGTCACGCGGACGATCAAGCTCAAGCCTGGCCTCGAATACGCCGCGCTCGATGGCACGACCCTGTTCGTCAACGACGAGGATTCGAACGAGATCGAGGTGACCGACCTCGCGGCCAACCGGCCTATAGCTCCGATCGCTCTGAACGGTTGCGAGGGGCCGACCGGCATCGCCTATGACGCGCAGCACGACACCCTGATAGCCGCATGCGCGAACGGCAAGGCGGCGATCGTCGACGCGAAGTCGCGCCGATTGGTGAAGCTGATCGACATCGGCCGGGGACCGGACGCGGTGATCATGGATTACCGCCGCCGCCTTGCGTTCATTCCCTGTGGTCGGGACGGCGTGCTCGAGATCCTGTCGCTGGATGCGCCCGGCGGGGTCGCCCGCGTCGGGCGAGTGACGACCGAGGTCGGCGCGCGGACCGGCGCCCTCGACCCCGCCACCGGCACGATCTACCTGCCGACGGCGAGGTTCTCGGCTCCAGCGTCACCCGCCGCGCGGCCGTCGGCGGTGCCGGGGAGCTTCCACGTCCTGGTCGTGCGTCCGGCTGACTGACGCGATCGTGAAGTTTCGCCAGCTGGTCACCGCGATCCTGCTCGCGACCACCGTCTCCAGCGGTCCGGCGGTCGCACGGTCCATGGAACAGCGTCGCGCGGCGCTGGTCGTCACGATTCGGCGGCAGGTCCGCGCGGAGACGCTCAAGGCCGACGACGCGCAGCTCTCGCGGGCCCTTGGCGCCCTCGCGGCGGTGCCGCGCGAGGAGTTCGTCCCGCCCGAATACCGCCGCTATGCCTATGAATCGCAGATGTCTCTCCCAATCGGATACGACCAGACCATCTCCGACCCCTACGTGGTCGCCCTGATGACGGCCGCGGCGAACCTTCCCGACGACGCCAACGTCCTCGATGTGGGCACGGGGTCGGGATACCAGGCGGCCGTCCTTGCGAAGATCGCGCGTCGGGTGACGTCGATCGAGATCGTCGAGCCGCTCGCGACGTCGGCGCGAGAGCGGCTGGCCCGCCTGGGCTACGGGAACGTGGAGGTGCGTGCGGGCGACGGCTACGCGGGGGCGCCCGACCGCGCGCCGTTCGACGCGATCATCGTCGCCGCCGGAAGCGACAAGGTGCCGCAGGCGCTGGTCGATCAGCTGCGGGTCGGCGGTCGCATCGTGATGCCGGTCGGGGCGACCTGGGCCAGCGAGCAGATCCTCGTCATGACGAAGACCGGGCCCACCACGCTCGACACCTGCTCGCTCGGCTGGGCCATGTTCGTGCCGTTGACGGGCAGGGGGCAGCGGCCCCCATGGGCGCGTGGGATGCTCAATCAGGACATCAGGCTGTGCTACGGGGATGCCGTGGTTTCGCCTGTGTTCGTTCGCAAGCTACCCCAGCCCGAAAAGGTTCGCAGCAGACGGCGAAAGGGGATCGCCGAATGAACGGGTCGCCGTGCCCGCACCATACATCGCGGTCGGAGTCACTACGATGTCGCTCCTGCTCCTGATCTTTCCAAGAGTCATCGGAGCGCAGGCTGGTGGCGCTCCTCCGTTCAAGGCCGCCGTCCGCGTGCTGTTCTGGGGGGCTGGCGATGGCCGTGACGGCGCTCGCCGGAAAGCTGGCGGGCGCCACGCCGTGAGTGGCGCCGCGTCCGTCGACGTTTCGCGGCTTCCGGGCGGAAGCCACATCGGCTGAATAGAGGATGACGAGAATGAGCGAACCCCCTTCCGATCAGCGCTACGACTCCACGACCATCTCCTTGCATTGGGTTACCGCGATCCTTGTGGTAGTCCTCTGGATCATCGGCCAGACCGCCGACTGGATCCCGAACGGTCCCGTCAACACGCGCTACTGGTCGGTGCATGTCGTGCTCGGCTTCGCGCTAGCTGCGGTCATCGGCTGGCGGATGGCGTGGCGCGGTTCGAGAGGCCGTCGCCTACCACCCGCCGATACGGGCACGCTCCATGCATTCGCCAAGGCGACGCACTTTTCGCTATACGCGTTGCTTCTGACCACGCTGACCCTTGGCGTCGTCAACGCATTCGTTCGGGGCTACAACCTGTTCGACCTCGCCCACCTCCCCCAGATCGGCGATCGCGCTTGGCGCAAGCCCATCACGGGCTGGCACGGTTTGGCGGCCAACATATTGCTGGGTCTGGCATTGTTCCATGCGGCTGCGGCCTTGGTCCATCACTACGTCTGGCGGGACGGCCTGTTGCGCCGCATGCTGCCTAGTGTCGACGGGATTGCAGACCCACGGGCGGAAGGCTCAGCTGCCACGATTGCCGACAAGCGCCCTTAGGCCAGAACTGGTCTTCGGCGGACGCCCGAACGAGGGCGGGCAATGATAACGGGAATGAGGCGCCCGGGACGCAATTCACAAGCTGATCTTAATCCCGCCCTCTAAACTCAAGTTGTAGTATTCGCGCTGGATCGGCCGATTGCCCGCCCCCTCGTAAAATCGCAGCGGCGCGTTAGTCAGATTTTTCGCGTTGGCGTAGAGCGACACGCGCGGCGTGACCTTGTAACTCCCGTTGAAGTCGAGCGTGAAGCGCTTGTCCTGAAAGATGTCGGTTGCGCGGCTCCCGCCCACCCCGAACAGGACCGCCGATTCATACTGGCCTGACAACCGCATCTGCAGCCCGTATTTTTCGAAGAACAACGCACCGTTGGCCGTGTATTTGAACGTGCCCGGCAGGGCGACGGTGGCCTCGCCATCGCGAATCCGAGCCGAACTATCGACATAGCTGCCATTCGCTTCGACGCCGAACCCCGACAACAGGCCGGGCAGGCCCGAGAATTTATAGTCGAGCGCCGCCTCGATTCCCCGCGCCCGCGCACCCGATACGTTCGAATACGTGCTGATCGTGGCGATGCCCGTAATCCCGGGATAGGTCCCGCGCAGCGTCCGCGCGACGATATAGTTGCGGAACTCCTTGTCGAACACGCCGACCGACAGGACGCCGTTGCCCGGGAGATAGTATTCAAGAGACAGATCGAAATTGTTGCCGGTGATCGGCCGCAAGTTCGGATTGCCGGTGCTGACCGTTCCACCCCCGACATCGACGCTCAACGACTGGATCGTCTGAAAGAAGCCCGGCCGGGCAATGCCGGTCGACCAAGTGCCGCGTGCCACCAGATCCGGCGCCAGCGAATATCGTAGCTGCACGGTCGGAAACAGGTTTGTGTAGGTCTTGGACCGCGAGGCCGGCGTCGAGATGTCGGCCCCGTTCGCGTCAGTCACCGTTCGCGTCCCGCGATAGACTGCGCGCGTTTGCTCCACGCGCAATCCGGCAAGGATGCCCAAGTCGCCGAATGTCGCTTTATACTGCCCGTAGCCGGAGATTACGTCCTCGTTATCGTCAAACAACGGTGGCGCGGCTCCGGGCTGGCCGCCGCCGCTGGCATTTGCCGCGAGAAATGTCTCGATCTTGGTGGGGTCGAGCAGCGCGCCGATCGCATAGCGGCCGTAGAAGTCGTTTACGGTCTGGTCGGTCGAGAAGTCGCCAAGCCCCTTCGGTGTGCCGGTATAGACGAACGTCGTCCCGAGCGGCGTAGCGACCTTGTGCCGGAACCGCACTTTGACGCCGACCTTGAATTCGTCGTCGGTCCCCAAATTCAGCGGGACGGCCAGATTGGCCGCGGCCGACCACTCGCGATCGCGATCCGATTCGGGCGCGTTGCCGATCTTTTTCAGTGTGTAGTTCGCCGAATCGGTGATGCTCGCCCCCGAGACGACCCGGAATGCCGGATAGTCGGGATCGGTGGTGTTGTCGTAGGCGAGGGTCAGGCCCGCCGGCCCGTCGAAGGTCGTGTTATAGTCGTAATGCTTGCGGTAGCTGGCCTGCGAGAAGGCGGCGAACCAGTCGAACCTGGCCCCGACGAATTTATGGTCGCCGCCCAACTGCGCGACGATATTGCGGTGCGTTTCGTCATAGTGCCGCAGTGTCTTCACGGTCGAGGCATCGGGTGCGATGAAGCCGTTGGAATTGGCCGGATCTGGAACAACTGTGTCTAGCCCGTCGATCTCCAGCCGGTTGCGCTGTGCACTCTCGTTATAGCCTGCCATGCTGGTGCGAAAATAGACGCGACTTTCGTCGTCCGGCGTGAAGTCGAGCTCACCGCTATAGCCGAAGCGCTTGCGATTATATGCATATTTGCGCAGCTCGAGCCCTGCGAACGCCTTGTCGGGCGTGGTGGGCTGGTTATCGGCATAGGCAGCCTCGATGTCGTCGAACGAGCGCCGGTCGTTGTAGAGGAACTGGGTCAGCACGAACGACAAGACCGGCTTGCCCTGCGCATTGGTGCCGCCGAGCGGACCGCCCAGCACGATTTCGTCCCGATACAAGCCGGTCTTCTGGCGCGTCTCCAGACCGCCACCGAACGTCGCCTCCACGAACAGTTTGTTTCGCCCGATCGCGGTGCGCGGGCTGAGCTCGATCGAGCCGCCCAACCCCTCGGCATCGTGGTCTGGCATGCCGGTCTTGGTCACTACGATCCGGTCGATCGCGCCGATAGGCACCGTGTCGAATTCGACCGCGCGGCCGGTCGCGTTGAAATAGGTTCCGCCCGGCTGCGTGTTGAGTAGCACCACGCCGCCGAAGGTCGCGCCGTTCAGATTTCCGTCGAGCCCGCGAATGTTCACGAACCGTCCCTCGCCCGTGTCGATCGACAGGGCGACACCAGGGATCCGGCTCAACGCTTCGGCGGCGTTGACGTCGGGATATTTGGCGATGGTTTCGGCAGGCTGGATGTTGACGAGGTTCGGCGCCTGTTTCTGTTCGTTGCGTGCGCTGTCGGCGCGGCGGGCCGTGACGACGATGTCTGAGGACGGGCGTGGAGCGGTCTGGGCAGTAGCAATCCCGGCCCAAAACGAGATCGGCATGGCCGTCGCCGACAATAACGCGCTGCGCATGGCTTATCCGCCTTTGAGAGTGGCGGCGCCGTTCGCCGCGCTTTCTCCTGTTGCGGCGGGCGATGACGTTTGTGTGTCAGCGTGCGATGGTTGGGATATTGTATAAATTCAAAACCGCAGTCACGATTCATGTTCAGTGGAGTGCCCACGGCGAACAAGCCATCCCTCTAGCATCGCCATCTTTGGGCGGACCGTGTCGCCCCCCCTCGATCGATGGGAGTTGGCCGCAACAGGTGTGCTCCCCGTCACCCGAGGTCAGGGCGCGGGGAGCACTTTGCAGGACGAGACTGGCGAGGCGGACTGGAGGAAGCCGCACCATTCTCGCACTGGCGCCTCCGGCGCTGGCGCGGTCGGGGGGAGCGACGCGAGCGCAGGGGGTATCGTCGCAAGCGAGCCATATCGCGTCGCTGGGTGCGAGGTATCAACGCGCTCATCTCTTCGCGAAGCCTGTGAGTCCGCCAAGGCTATGCATCGCAGGTGACACTTCTGTTACAAAGCCGTCGCCGCGCGGAGATTGGGATAATTTAATGCTGACCATACACGACTGCGGTTAGATTGCCGGTCGGCGTCCCACCACCGTGACCAACAACCTCGATCCGACGCCTGGAGCGCCGCCCACTGGCCGTCCTCGCAGGCTCCTCGTGGCGATCCACGACGTGGCACCGCTGCACGCCGCGGCGATCGAGGAACTGAGGTGCGCGTTGATAGAGATCGGGGCTAGCGAGGTCGCCATGCTGGTTGTGCCCGACTTCTGGGGCGAATCCCCCATTCTCCCGGGCTCCGCGTTCGCGGCACGCCTGCGGGACTGGGCGGACGAGGGCGTCGAGATGTTCCTGCATGGCTACCGCCATCGCGACGACTGCCGGCATCCGCGATGGATCGACAGGGTGAAGGCCCGTGGCATGACGGCTGGCGAGGGCGAGTTCCTCGGGCTGACGGCTCGCGAGGCGCGGCGGCGCATCGCGGACGGTCGCTCCTTGGTAGAGGATGTGACGGGCAAGGCGATCAGCGGCTTCGTCGCGCCGGCGTGGCTCTACGGGCCCGGCGCACTCGCCGCACTGTCCGATACAGGGGTCGGGATGGTCGAGGACCATTGGCGGGTGTGGGATCCGGCGTTGGACCAGACGCTGGCGCGGTCGCCCGTCATCACCTGGGCCACCCGGACTCCCGTCCGGATGGCGTCCTCCCTCGCCGTCGCGGGACTGGCGCGGCGCGTCCCGCTTCCGCGGGTGGTGCGCGTCGCCGTCCACCCTGGCGACGTAACCAGTCGCGTGGTGTTGCGCAGCATCACCACTACGGTCGCGAGGCTCGCGCGGAGCCATGCCGTGAGCCGCTATCACGACCTGATCGCGGACGCCGCGTGATGCCGGACGCAGGTCAGCAGCGGCGGCGCCACCGTGTCGAGTTGGGCATCACCCTGGCCCCGCAGGAGGGACGTAACAGAGTCGAGGAATTCGGCCGGAAGGAAAGGGCCTAGCCGCTCCGACCTCCCGTGCTGGATGCCCGGCGCGCGAGTATCATGCGTCGGGCGCGGTGCCGGTCTGCCGGGTTTGTGCCACCGGGGACCGGCATCGCAATGCCCTCTGGAAGCTGCATGGCTCTGGGCTTACGGGACCCTGCACCGTCTCGTTTTTCAGAAGAACAACCTTGTCACTCTTCCGCCGAATGATCCTGCCTTGGGCGTGGGCCCGTCGCCGCGTTCGTGCGAGCGAGTGGGCATTCATCGCCCTTTCGGTGCTGGTCGGGGCGGGAGCGGGACTCGCGAGCATCCTGCTCGGTGCGGTCGCGCGGACCCTGCAGCACTGGCTGTTCGCGCTCCCGAGCGACGTTCGGCTGAGCGCCATGCCCGGCCTTACGGTCTGGGCGCTGCTCGCGCTTCCGCTTGGCGGGGTGGCGTTGGCCGCCTTCTCCTGGCTGGTGCGGTCTCGTCGGCGACGGCTGGTCGACGCGGTCGAGGCGAACGCGTTGCACGGCGGGCGCATGTCGATAACAGACAGTCTGGTCATCTCCGGGCAGACCGTCCTCTCGAACGGCTTCGGCGCGTCGGTTGGTCTGGAGGCCGCCTACGCGCAGATGGGCGGCGCCATCGCATCCCTCGCCGGCGGTGCTCTGCGTCTGCGTCGGGCCGACCTGCGCAATCTGGTCGGCGCCGGGGCCGGCGCGGCCATCGCGGCGGCATTCGGGGCACCGCTGGCTGGCGCCTTCTACGCTTTCGAGATCGTGATCGGCGCCTACACGCCGTCCGCCATCGCCCCGGTCGTGGCCGCCACACTCACCGCGGTGTTCGTGTCACAGGCGTTCGGCGTGCAGCCCTACGTGATAAACGCCGCCGCGGGCGGCGTGACCGAGACCCATCACTATCTGATCTACGCCGGGCTGGGCGCGATCTGCGCCGCGCTTGGCATAGGGCTGATGCGCGCCGTGGCGCTGGTTGAGCAGGCGACCCGTCGCATACCCGTGCCGGGCTGGAGCCGGCCGGTGATCGGCGGCGCGCTGCTCGCATGCATCGCCGTCTGGTCGCCGCAGGTGCTGTCGTCGGGCCACGGCGCGCTTCACGTCGACCTCGCCGAGGGCGCGACACTCGGATTCATCGCGACCATCCTGATCGCCAAGTCGGTCGCGTCGGTCGTGTCGCTGGGGTTCGGGTTCAGGGGCGGGCTGTTCTTCGCCTCGCTCTTCCTCGGCACGCTGGTCGGCCATCTCTTCGCCGGCATCTTGACCGCGGCCACCGGTGTCGCGGCCGTCGATGCGCACAATGCCGCGTTGGTTGGGATGGCCGCGCTCGCCGTCGCCATCGTCGGTGGACCCATGACGATGGCAATGCTCGTGCTGGAGGCGACCCACGACTTCGCGCTGACCGGAGCGGTGCTGGCGGCGTCGCTCGTCTCCTCGACGATCGTCCGGGAGACGTTCGGATACAGCTTCTCGACCTGGCGACTGCATCTCCGCGGTGAGACCATCAAGAGCGCCCGTGACGTCGGATGGGTGAAGACGCTGACCGCAGGTCGGATGATGCGCCGCGAGACCCGCGCGACGCCGGCCACGTTGACGGTCGCCGAGTTCCGGCATCGCTTCTCGCTGGGGGCGACGAGCCGCGTGGTGATTGTGGACGAGGCCGGCCGGTATGCCGGCATCTGCCAGACCCCGACCGCCTACGCGGACGGGGTCGACCCATCGGCCTCCATCGGCAGCTTGGCCGTGAACCGCGACGCAGCGCTGGCCCCTGACATGGACATCTCTGCGGTGATGACCCGCTTCGATGCGTCGGGCACCGACGAACTGGCGGTGTTGGACGGCGACCGCAGGGTGCTCGGCATCCTATCGGAGTCGTTCGTGCGCCGCCGCTATGCCGAGGAGCTGGAGAAGGCGCAGCGAGAGTTGTTCGGCGAGGCCTAGAGCGGCGCGACCTCGCGGGTTGACCCCGCGGCGCCTCGGTGGCGGCCTGCTTAAGATACGCATGGGCGCCTTCGTCAGCGCTGTGCGATGCGAGCGTGGAACCGCGGACGTTGCCGCTGCTTTAGCTGACATGGAAAATCGAAATAGTCAGGCCGTCCGCGGTGACCAAGCCGCGCGACTGCGGATAGGCCTGACCTACCTGTGGCGACACGGTCGCTTGCCCGACCTTTCGAATCCCACCCTGTTCACAGAGCTCGTTCAGCTTCGCAAATTACGCGACCGCAACCCCCGCATGCCCGCAATGGCCGACAAGGTGGCGGCCAAGGCGCTAGTCGCCTCCCAGCTGGGCCGCGACTGGATCATTCCCATGCTGTGGTCCGGTGATGAATTGCCCGCCAATTCGCCTTGGGATCGGCCGGTGGTCGTCAAGTCCCGGCATGGCTGCAATCAGAACGCGTTCGTCCGCGCGGGCGCCAGCGACTGGCGGCAGGCGATGGCAGCATCAGCCAGGTGGATGCGGCGCGACTACGGCTGGTGGCTCGACGAGTGGCTCTACAGCCAAATTCCGCGCGGGCTGCTCATCGAGCCAATGATCGGCTCAGGCGAGGACCTCCCGCTCGATTACAAGATCTTCGTGTTCGGTGGTCGGGCGACCCACGTCCAGGTCCACATCGACCGAGAGCACCGCCACCGGTGGATATTGCATGACAGGGATTGGCGCCCGTTGGCCAACGACGCGTCAGCTGTGCGCCAGCCGGCCGCGCTCTCCGACATGTTGAGCGCGGCCGAGACGCTGGCCGAGGGCTTCGATTTCGTCCGTGTCGATTTCTATCAACCGGAACGCCAGCCTCTCTTTGGCGAGATCAGCTTCTATCCCGGGTCGGGGCTCGACCCGTTCGACCCGCCGACGCTCGACGCCGAGATGGGCGAGCTATGGCTCCGCGCAGCGGCTCGGCCTATCGCAGATCGTCCTTCCGCGGGAAGGATCGGCCGTCGAGCGGCTTTCGAATGTGACGCGATCGCTGTGTTGCGTTAGCTCTGCGTCTTAGGTTGACGACGTGCCAAACGTCATGTCGCTCGACACATCTGGCTCCAGCTTCGTAAGCTGTAGCTGCCAAGCCTATTCCGGACAGTCGGCGGGCAACCGCGGCCTCGGTGACGTTCGGCATTCTCCATAGCATGCACGTCACGCGAACCTAGGCTCCGGCGATCCCCACAGCGACCCTGGCCGCGAAGGCCCTTGGTGGTGCCGGTTTGCGGGGATGACTGGCCCGGAGGTCCGTGCTCAGGTCTGTGCGCCGATCGCTATGTGGGTGAAGTGCGCGGCTCTCGGATTGTTCAAGTCAGATAGGCATGGACGATGGCTACCAATTCCTCGGCGGCCTGGGTGCGCGGATCGTCGCGCGATGCGTCGGGATCGAGCATGTGCTCGCGAATATGGTCTTCGATCACCTCGGCGATGAACCCGTCGAGCGCCCCACGGCATGAAGTGGCCTGCTGGAGAACGCGCGCGCATTCGGTGTCGGCCTCGACCGCGCGCTCGATTGCCTCAAGCTGGCCGCGCAGCCGCTTGAGCCGGTTGAGCAGCTTCTGTTTCTCTTTCATGACGTGGCTCATAGTTCCACTTCCATACCCTCTTGATAATATAGCCCCCTAAGGTATATCGGGCCCTCTGTTGAGTCGCCTACAGCAAGCCGGCCGTGCCGCGTGGGCGGCGGCGAACGCTTAGCACAGGAACGAGAGTGAACAGCCGATCCAGCCCCTGTCCGGCGATGGCGACAGTCGAGGCCCGTCTTCGACGCTCGCCATTGTCGATAACGACCGGGTCCTCAAAAGGCCGTTGTTCGAGGGTTTGCCTAGGGGCTGACTAGCGGGCGGCGACTTTCAGGACTCGGTGCAACGAGTCGTGAAAACGGAAAAGCCGCTATGATCCCGATCCCGCCTGCGATTGCCCGCGCTGAGATTCGCTGGTCTGAGATTGTCGTCCCGGCTGTATGGCGCCGGCTTTCTTTCATGTCGCTTCCGGCGAGGCAAAGGGCGATGAGCGCACCTGCCGCCGCTACGCCATGCCACGGTCCGCAGCCAACTTCACGCGGTGAGGGATGAGCGCAGACAAGCAGCCCTCGCGCGCATTGCCGCCCTTCTCGCGCATGCTACGCCTGACCCAGCCCAATCGGGCCGACGGCATCGCGTTCGTCATTCTCGCCGCGCTGGCGTTGCTGGTGTTACGTGGCGCTGAGGGCGCGGTTGAACCGCTTGCCAGACTCCACCTCGAACCCGTGTCGCTCGACCCCGTCTATCTGCCCTATTACGCTCTTCGCACCGTGATCCGCATGTTCGCAGCGCTTGTCGCCTCGACTGCCTTTACGCTGGTGGTGGCGACGCTGGCCGCGCGGAGCCGCCGGGCGGGGCAGATCATCGTGCCCGCGCTCGACATCCTGCAATCTGTGCCGATCCTGGGGTTTCTGACCTTCACCGTCACCTTCTTCATGGGATTGTTCCCCGGCAATATCCTCGGCGTCGAATGCGCGGCGGTGTTCGCGATCTTCACCAGTCAGGCGTGGAACATGGCGTTCAGCTTCTACCAGTCGCTGCGCTCAGTCCCAACCGACCTGGAGGAAGTGAGCCGGGGCTTTGCGTTGTCGCCGATCCGCAGCTTCCTGAGACTCGACTTGCCGTTCGCGACGCCTGCGTTGGTGTGGAATGCGATGATGTCGATGTCGGGCGGCTGGTTCTTCGTCGTCGCTTCGGAGGCAATCACGGTCGGCAACACCACAGTAACGCTGCCTGGGATCGGCTCGTGGCTGGCGCTTGCCATCGAGCAGCAGGACTTCCAGGCGATTGGCGAAGCCGTTGCAATGATGGCGGCCGTCATCCTGATTTACGATCAACTCTTCTTCCGTCCAATCCTGGCTTGGGCCGACCGCTTCCGGTTCGAGCAGACGGCGAGCAACGAGCGCCCGAGCTCCTGGGCCTACGACCTGATGCGCCGCACGCGATTGCTACCGCTCCTGTTCGCTCCGGTCACGGGGATCGGGCGGCTGTTGCTTGCCCTGGATCCCGGACCAAGAACTTTGCGCTCACCGCGGGTCGCCAAGCCTAATCCGTTCATCGAGCGGGCGTGGCAGTTGACCGTGCTGGTTGCCGTCGTCGCAGCCTTCTGGTGGTCGGCGCGCTATCTGTTCACAACGCTCGGCATCGGCGATGTCGGCGAGGCGTTCGGGCTTGCCTGCCTGACGATGCTCCGGGTGATCGTGCTGATCGCGCTCGCCAGTCTGGTGTGGGTGCCGATCGGGGTCTGGGTTGGGCTTCACCCGGTCTGGGCGGAGCGGTTGCAGCCGGTGGCGCAGTTCCTCGCAGCCTTCCCGGCCAACGTCATGTTCCCGTTCGCGGTGATCGTGATCGTCCGCTGGAATCTAAGTCCGGACATCTGGCTCTCGCCGCTGATGATCCTCGGCACTCAGTGGTATATTTTGTTCAACGTCATCGCCGGCGCGAGCGCGATCCCGAACGACCTGCGCGAGGCCGCTGGCATGTTTGGCGTGCGCGGGTTGCAATGGTGGCGGCAGGTGGTGTTGCCGGGAATTTTTCCGTTCTACGTAACCGGCGCGCTGACCGCGAGCGGTGGATCGTGGAACGCCTCAATCGTTGCCGAAGCGGTTTCATGGGGCAATCAACGGCTGGAGGCGCACGGCCTGGGCACCTACATCGCCAAGGCGACGGCTGCCGGAGATTATCCGCGTGTCGCGCTCGGCATCGCGGTGATGTCTCTGTTCGTGCTCAGTTTCAACCGGCTCGTGTGGCGGCCGATGTATGCCTTCGCCGAACGCCGCCTCCGCCTCGCCTGACCCTTGCTTCGGAGCCCTGCCATGGTCGCATTCCTGCCCCGTCCGCTCGTCGATGTTGATGCGCTGCGTCACTATTATGGGGTAGCGCCCGGTGGCCACTTGGTATTGGACGACGTAAACCTGACGCTCAGGGAAAACGAGATCGTCGGCCTGCTAGGGCGGTCAGGATCCGGCAAGTCGACCTTGTTGCGTTCGATCGCGGGGCTCATCGAACCCCGGGAGGGTAGGGTGGTTTTCCAGCCCGACGACGCTGGCCGCGCGCCCACCGTCAGCATGGTGTTCCAGACGTTCGCGCTGTTCCCTTGGCTCACCGTGCTCCAGAATGTCGAGCTTGGCCTGGAAGCGAAGAGGGTGCCGGTCGACGAGCGCCGCACGCGTGCACTCGCGGCGATCGACCTCATCGGGCTCGACGGTTTCGAGAACGCCTATCCCAAGGAGCTGTCGGGTGGCATGCGCCAGCGCGTCGGCTTGGCACGCGCGCTAGTCGTCAATCCCTCGCTCCTGCTGATGGACGAGCCCTTCTCCGCGCTCGACGTGCTTACCGCCGAGACGCTTCGCACCGACCTTCTCGATCTGTGGTCGGAAGGACGGATGCCGATCAAGTCGATCCTGATCGTCACGCACAATATCGAGGAGGCCGTGCTGATGTGCGACCGCATTCTCGTCTTCTCGTCCAATCCGGGCCGCGTGGCGGCTGAAATCAAGGTCGACCTGCCGCAACCGCGCAACCGGCTCGATCCGCCGTTCCGCGCGCTGGTAGATGCCATCTATGCGCGAATGACGGCGCGCGCGCCCGCCACGCCGACGCGCGACGGACTGTTCCCGGGCACGGGCATCGCGATGGTGCTGCCGCGCGTCTCGACCAACAGCCTTGCCGGCTTGATGGAGGAGGTGGACGGCACGCCCTTCGAGGGGCGCGCCGGCTTGGCCGAACTCGCGGACTCGCTTCAGTTGGAAGTCGATGATCTGTTTCCGATGGCCGAGACCCTGCAACTGCTGCGCTTCGCCGAGTTGCAGGGGGCAGACCTCGTCCTAACGCCCGCCGCGCGCCACTATGCACAGGCAGATGTCGATCAGCGCAAGGCGCTGTTCGCCCAGGCGCTCGTCGCGCATGTCCCTATTGCCCAGCATATCCGCCGGATCCTCGACGAGCGGATCAGCCACACCGCGCCGGCACGCCGCTTCCGCGATGAACTGGAAGATCATATGTCATCTGATTACGCTGAGGAGACCCTGCGGACGGTCACGCTCTGGGGGCGCTATGGGGAGATCTTCGCCTATGACGAGGGCAGCGACCAGTTCAGTCTCGAAGATCCCGAATGATCGTCGGTCTCTTCCTCTTTTTTGCGGCCGGGGCCACATGGGTGCTGCTGGTCCTGCGACTGTTCAAGCGTTATCCCCATCGGCGCCGGCGCGGACGTCCGCCGCGGGACCGATAGGCGCAAGGGCGTTCCTGGATCGACGGCACCAGTGGGGCTCGCCATCGAGAAGGAGCAGGGGGACCCATGACGGTCGTCCGGTAATGGCCCGACATCTCCTGATCATGATCACCGCGGCGGCCTAGGCTCGGGCGATTCCCACCGCGACCCTGGCCGCGAAGGCTTCGGTCGTGCCGGTGCCGCCGACATCCGGCGTGCGCGCCTCGACATCCTCGAGAGCGATGTCGACCGCGTGCTCGATCTGCCTCGCCGCCTCGACCAGGCGTGGATCGCCGTCGCGTCGGCCGCGCCAGTCGAGCAGCATAGCAGCCGACACGATGAGCGAGACCGGATTGGCGATGCCGCGCTCGGCGATGTCGGGCGCCGAGCCATGCTGCGCTTGGGCGACGCAGATCTCGTCACCGACGTTGATCGCCCCGCCCAGGCCGATCCCACCGGCCAGTTCGGACGCCTCGTCCGACAGGATGTCGCCGAACATGTTGGTCGTCACGATCACGTCGAAGCGCGCGGCGTCGCGGACGAGCAGCGCCGCGGCCGCGTCGACTATGACCTCGTCGAGCGTCACCTCGGGAAAGTCCGCCGCGACCGCGCGAACTTCGCGGAGGAACAGTCCGTCGCTCATCTTGAGCACGTTCGCCTTGTGCACCGCTGTCACGCGTTGTCGACGGGAGCGGGCGAGGTCGAACGCGGTTCGCGCAACCTTGCGGCATGCACCGGCGGTGATCTTGCGCACTGACAGCGCGGTGTCGGGGTCGGGCATGAATTCGGGAATGCCGGCGTGCATGTTACGGTCGGCGTAGAATCCTTCGGTCGCCTCGCGCACGATAACCAGATCGAAGGGTCGGGCAATTCGGGCAAGGCCAGGGCGACTGCGGCAGGGCCGGATGTTCGAGTTCAGCGCGAAGCGCGTCCGCAGCGCCGCGGACGGGTTGATCCCGCCCCGTTCCGGCGCCGGATAGTCATAGTGCGACACGGGCCCGAGGATGACGCCGTCGACCTGAGGCACGCGCTCGAGCACGGCGTCGGGTAGGGTCGTGCCGTCTGTGGCCAGGCTAGCCAGTCCGATCTGCGCTATCTCGATTTCGAGACCCAGCGATAGCCGCGCGTCCGCCGCGCGCAGCACAGTCAGCGCCGCGCTGCTGATCTCGCGTCCGATACCGTCGCCGGGAAGGACGAGGATCCTCATCCCTTGTCTTCGCTCGACGACGGCGCCCGGCCGCTCAGAATTTCGCCTTCACCGTGGCGTAGAATGCCCGGCCGATGACGTCGTAGGTGGCCGCGTCGGTGGTCAGGGGGGAGGCGCTGATGAAGGGTGGTGCCTTGTCCGTCAGGTTGTTTACCCCGAAACCAAGCGTGAACCGCTTGTCGACGTTGAACTCGAAGTTGAAGTCGAGATAGTTGTAGGCCTTGATCCCGGGTGTGGTCGAGGCCGGATTGGCCACGAGGTCCGAATGGATCATGCTGGAGATGTGGCGCCACAGGAGCGTGGCCCTGAAGGCATCGCCCAGATAGCTCAGGCTCGTGTTGATCTTCCACTTGGGGTGCGTGATCCCGCCGCCGACACCGCCATATCCCGCGCTGCCCGCGTAGTTGAGCGTCGGTGAGCCGAGCAGACCGGCGACCCGATATGTCTTGAGGTAGGATGCGGTGGAGCTCAGTTCGATCGATCCGGCTCCGGCGGCCATGCCCAAGTCATCCAGCCCGATCCGCCAGTTGAACTGAGTGTCGATCCCGGCGACGGTGTAGGACGCGAAGTTGAACAGGCCTTGCTGGCCGAGCGCTATCTGGCCGGTCAGCGGATCCCGGGCGATGCGCTGGCAGAAGGCGTTGCTCGCCGAGTAGCTTGGATTGCTGGCGCCATCCGAATTGAAGCAACGGGGCAGGATGTCGGACAGCAGCAGCGACCCGATCGCGTTCTTGATGGTGATGTGGTAGTAGTCGACCGACAGGTTGATGCCGCTGAACAGGCTGCCCGCGAAGCGAGGAGTCAGGACCGCGCCGAACGAATAGGTCCTCGCCTTCTCCGGTGTCAGGCTCGGGTTGCTGCCGTCCTGCCCGGGCACCGTCGAAATGCCGTAGGAATACGTCGGATAGAGGCTCGAGGGCACGCCCTGCGCCAGGCAGAGCGCCTGGACCTGGGTGGCGTTCGACCCGGTGCGGTAGACGCTGCCGACCGCGCAGGGATCGCCGGCGTTCGGCCCGGTCCCGATCGGCAGCTGCGCGACGGAGGTCGGTCCGAACAGGTTGCCCAGGCTCGGTGCGCGGATCGCCACCGAATAGCTGCCGCGGATCAGCAGCGGCTTGACCGGGCGCCAGGTCAGGTCGGCCTTGTAGGTGTGCTGGCTGCCGAAGAGGCTGTAGGACGAATAGCGGTAGCCTAGGTCAGCCGTGAGGTCCTGGAAGAACGGCGTGTCCTTCAGGATCGGGATGAGAAGCTCGGCATATGCCTCCTTGACCGTCTGCTTCCCCGATGCCGCGCTGACCAGTCCGTAGGCGATAGAGTCGTTGGTCCTGAGCGTGGAGTCGGGAATGTAGTCGAACGACGTCTCGCGGTAATCGGCACCGACCGCGAAGCTCAGGTCACCGCCGGGCAGCTTGAACAGCGGCCCCTCGATGGTGGCCTCGACCATCTTCTGCGACTGGTCGTTGGTGCTGTGGTTGGTGCGGCTGACATAGTCCAGGCATGCCGGGGTCAGCGGCGTGAGGCCGAGCGGGTTCCAGGCATAGCCTTTGCACGTCCCGCCGGCGCCGGTGTAGTTGGCCGTTCCGTTCAGGATCGTGGTTATCGCGGCGAGGCTTCCGTCCCCATACATGTCGTTGATGTATTGCGACTTGCCATAGGTGCCGTAGACGTCCCACTTGAGGCCGGTTCCCGGAATCTTCCCATTCAGCCCGATGGTCGCCTGCCAGACGTTATACTTGAAGGGTTCGATCCGGTTGCCGAGCGTGCTCATCAGCTTGGTCACGATTATGTTGCCCGTCGGCCGTGGCGTGATCGAGTTGAGGATCTGCTGCAGCGCCGCGTTCCCCGTGATGAACGGGTTGTTCTGGGGGACTAGGAGCGGGATCGACGGCTTGGTTGATCCAGGACTGGTCTGACTCAGCGCCTTGGAGTTCAGGAAGTTGAACTGCGCGTAGAAGGATATGTCTTCGCTCAGGTCGTATTCGACCTTGGCGAAGGCGTTGTAGCGCGTGAGCGGGACCTGGACCGCGAAATACTGACCCAGCGCCACCTGCACCTGGCGGCAGTTGGGGCTGATGTTGAGCCCCAGCGTGCTACCGTCGAGGCCACGGTAGTTCTGGACGCAGTTGCTGCCGGCGAGATCTGTGAACACCGTGCCGTCGCGGTTCAGGCCGATGGCTCCCGGGTAGGCGCCGGTTCCGGCGATGGGCGTGGTGCCGGGATACGTGGCCAGGACGGCGTTGACCGCTGCGATCGTCGGCGCGCCGCCGCCATAGTTGCCCGCGGCGATGATGCCCTCCGGCGGGCGGGCCAATTGCCGGATGTTGGCGAAGAACGGACGGTTCTTGCCCTCGACGGCTGAGCGGTCCGCGTATTCGAAAGCAAACAGGAAGCGCCCGCGGTCGTCGGCGAACTTGGCGCCGAACGCCGCGCTGAGGCTCGTGGTCGCACCGTCGCCCTGGCCGGTGATGCCCTTCTTTCCGGACAGCTCGAGGCCGTTGAGATTGGTCCGCAGCTTGAAGTTGACCACGCCGGCGACCGCGTCCGAGCCGTAGGTCGCAGACGCGCCACCTGTGATGATCTCGACCGATCCGATCAGCGAGGACGGTATGGTGTTGAGGTCGATCGCGCCGTCGGGGCTCGACGGCATCAGCCGCCGCCCGTCGAGCAGCACTAGCGACCGGTTGGGGCCAAGCCCGCGCAGATCGCTATAAGACTGGCCGCCCGCGAACCCGATCGTGCCCTGCGCGTCGCCGACCTCGGCCGCGCCCTGTGCGCCGGAGAATTGCGGAAGTTGCCCGATCGCCTTGTCCAGCGAAGGCTGACCGCTCGCGGCCAGGACGTCGCTATTGACGGTAGAGATCGGGCTGGAGGAGGTGGAGTCGCGGCGCGTGATGCGCGATCCGGTCACAACGATGTCCGCACCCTTGGTTTCCTCCGTCGGCGCTTGGCTCTCGGACCCGGCGGTAACGGCATCGGGCTGGCTGGGCGGAGTGGTCTGGGCCTGGGCGGCGGTGGCTGTGCCTGCCAGCATCAGGGTCAGGAACCCCGTGGCCATCGCCAGTTGCGAACCGGTGCCAAGGACGCGGCGACGCTTGCCCCCAAGGCCTTGCTCGTGATCGGATAGCCCCCGATAGCCCATTTCTGGTCCCCTCCATGCCTGTTTATTATTCGCCGATCCTGATGGCCGGCTTGGTCGTTACTAGTCGGCATTGCTGTCACGAACCTGTCATGGTCCATCAGCATTTGCCCGGCGCGCGAGGTGGCGAGCGAGCGTCGGCCCGGCGATCATCACCATCAGGAAGCGGACCACCTGCAACGCCATGACGAACGGCACGTCGGCCCCACTGGTCGAGGCGATGACTGCGACGGCATCCATGCCGCCCGGGCTCGTCGCCAGGTAGGCGGTGAGCGGGTCGATGTCGGCGAATCGGACGAGCAGCCCTGCCATCACGCCGCCGAACGCGAGGAGCAAGCCGGCGGCGAGCATCAACCGTGGCAGCGCCCGCGCCGAGGCCTCCAGCGTCTCGCGTGTGAACCCCAGCCCGATGCGCCAGCCGATCACGACATAGGCCGGCAATAGCAACAGCCGCGGTGGGCTGACCTGGGCAATACCGGCAAGGTTTAGCGCCGCGCCGATCGCCATCGCGCACAGCAAGGCGCCGGCGGGCAGCTTCAGGAGATGTCCCCCGGCGACTCCCGCACCCGCGATGGCGATCGTCAGCGGCAGCGCCGCTGGATCGACGGCGAGCGGCGAGACGTGGGTCAGCGGCACCGCGTGGCGACCGAACAGCAACGCGACGCACGACGCAAGCGCCGCGACCATCACCACGCGCAGATAGACCATCACCGCGACCAGTCGCGCATCGGCGCCCCACGCCTGCGCCATGATTACCATCGCCGTCGCGCCGCCCGGCGTCGACCCCCAGATTGCGACCGTTCCGGGCACCACGCGCCACCGGGCGAGCAGATAGCCAAGCAACGCGCTGACGACGATCGTCGCCGTGGTCGTCGCGAGGAACAACGGCCAGTCGCGCAGCAGGGTCGCGAAGATGCCTGGCGTGATGGCGTGCGCGATGAGGCACCCGATCAGCGCCTGCGCCGCCACCGACAGCCGCCCCGGCATGCTCAGCTCGACCCCGGCGAACACAGCGGCGACGATCGCCGCCGCCATGGGCGCCAGCAGCCACGCGGCGGGGAGCCCGACCGCGTCCAGCAGCAGCGCGCCGGCGATCGACGTGGCGGTCAGTCCCAGCCATGCGCGCCAGTCGCGCACGGGCGTCACGTTGTCGAGTAGAAGGGGAAGACACCGAGCAGCAGCGACGCCAGGAAGAACACGACGAACGATCCGAACGCCCATTTGAGCGTGAAGCGCTGATGCTCGCCGAGTTCGATCCCGACGAAGCCGACGAGCAGATAGGTCGACGCCACCAGCGGGCTGAGCAGGTGGATCTGCTGCCCCATCAAGGCGGCGCGGCCCATCTGCGCGGGGGTGATGCCATAATGCGCGCCGCTTTCCGAAAGGATCGGCAGCATCCCGAAATAGAAGGCGTCGTTCGAGATGAAGAAGGTGAAGACCGCACTGAGCAGGGCGGTGATCGGCGCTAGGTAGGGTCCGAGCACCGGTGGGATGTTCGCCGTGACCGTCGCCGCCATCGCATCGACCATCTTGGTTCCCGACAGTATGCCGGTGAAGATGCCCGCCGCGAAGATTAGCCCGCCTACCGCCAGCGCGTTGCCGGCGTGCGCAGAAAGCCGCTCGCGCTGCGCAGTGAGCGAGGGAAAGTTGATCGTCATCGCGACCGCGAACGCCAGCATGAACAGCACGGCCAGCGGCAACAGGCCCATCACCAGGGCAACCATCAGGCCAGCGGTCAGCGCGAAGTTTACCCAGATCAGCCGCGGCCGGCGCGCCTCCACATGCGATTCGTTGTCCTGCGTGAGTATCGTCGCGGCGCTGGCGTCCTCGTCGATGGCCTCGACCGGCAAAGTCGCCAGGCGCGCGCGCTCCTGCAGTCCGAAGCGATAGGCGACGAACAGCACCCACAGGGCGGTCGCGACCATCGGCAGGATCAGCGGCACGAAGATCGTCCCTGCGTCGAGCTTGAGCACGCTGATCACGCGCGCGGTCGGCCCGCCCCAGGGCAGGATGTTCATCACCCCGCCGCTCATGATGACGATGCAGGCGAGCATCCGCACGTCCATCCTGAGATGGCGATACAACGGCAGCATGGCCGCGGTGGTAATCATGTATGTCGTCGCGCCATCGCCATCGAGCGACACCGCGAGCGCGAGGATCGCGGTGCCGACCAGGATGCGCACCGGGTCGCCGTGCACCAGCCGGACGATCAGCTTGATCAGCGGATCGAACAGCCCGACGTCGATCATCAGGCCGAAGTAGAGGATCGCGAACACCAGCATCACACCAGTCGGGGCGAGCTCCTTGACCCCCTTCATCATCATATCGCCCAGACCGAGATGGAAGCCCGCGAGCAGGGCGAACACGGTGGGCACGAGGATCAGGGCGACCAGGGCGGACACGCGCTTGGTCATGATCAGCGCCATGAACGTCGCGACCATCGCGAAGGCGATCAGCGACAGCATGCCGACATTCCCGTCGAGCGGCGGCATGCGCCTAGCGTCCGGTGATCACGACGAGGCGGAACGTGCCGGGACGCGCGTCGGGCAGCACCTCCCCGCCCGGCCTGGCCTTCGGCCAGATCAGCTCGGCGGTGCTCGAGAAGACGCGACGCGTGGCCGGGTCGATCCCGACCGTCTTGGCATAGGTCGGCGTGCGCAGGCTGCGCTCGACCGCATAGGCGTTCGCGCCGTTCTGGCGGATGATCGTCATCGTTCCGTCCCGGTTGGCGACGAACAGCTTCGCCCGCCTCGGATCGTAGACGATGCCGTCGGGATCCTCGCCGACCGGCACGTGGGCGACGACCCTCCCGCTATCGGCGTCGATCACGTATGCGCGCTTGTCGCCGCACGCGGTGAACAGCCGGCGGTGCGCGGCGTCGAATGCCAGCGGGGCCGCCCCTTCGCATCCGGCGAGCTTGAAGACGTGGACCACGGCCATCGTCCGACTGTCGATCGCGGCTATCGATCCGCTCTCGTCGAGCGCGACCCACACCATGCCCTTGCCGTCGGCTTGCGAGAATTCCGGCTTGTCGCCCAGCGGGATGCTTGCGAGCACCTGGCCGCTGGCCGGGTCGATCACCGACGTGTCCCTGGTCGCGCCGTTGAACACGAATATCTTGCCCGAGGCCGGGTCGCGCAGGATGCTGTCGGGGTTCTTGCCGACCGCGATGTCCTTGATCCGCGCGCCGTTCGCCAGGTCGAACATGATCACCGCGTTGGCACCCCCGTCGCTGGCGAAGCCGTGACCGGATGCGCGGTCCACGGCGACGCCGTGCGCCTTCTTCAGTCCGGTCAGTGTCGCGAGCGGCTTCAGGGTGGCGAGATCGAGGATGTGCACTGACGCGGTGTGCGTAACGTATAGCCGTCCGCCGTCGCGATCGACGGTGATGTAGTCTCCCCGCCCGTCACCCGGCAGCGGCACCGCGCTCAGGCGATAGGACGGAGCCACGCGCGCGACCGCCGCTCCCGCCGCAACCGCCGCAACCGCCGCCAAACAAGCCGCGGCGCCCAGACCCTTCAGCATCACCCTCTCCCGTCCTCGAATCCGGCGCACGCCGATCCGCTGCTGATCCTTGTGCCGCCTCAACCTGTCACGACGCTGTCGCAGGCGACCCGGTGGCGATGTCGAAGGTCACGACGGCGCGCAGGCCTCTGCCAGACAGCGCCGTCTCGAGCGCTATGTCGGCGCCGATCGCGCGCGCCAGCGCCTCCGCGATTGAGAGGCCCAGGCCGGTGCCGCGCGCAGGGTCCCGGTGCCCGCGCGCGAACCGGTGGAAGACCGTGCCGCGCTGCTCGGGCGGGATGCCGGGACCGTCGTCCTCCACAACCACGCTAAGTCGGTCGCCTTCGCGCTCAATCGCGACGCGAACGCTCCCGCCCCGCACGTTGTGCTTGATCGCGTTGTCGATGAGGTTGCCTACCAGTTCGACCGCAAACATGTCGTTGGTCACGACGGCCGGCGCGCCGGGCATGCGCTCCACCGCGAAGTCGATGCCGGCGCGGACAGCGGACAAGGCGTATTCGGACGCGGCTGCAGTGGCGATCTCGTTCGCGTCGACCGCCAGCAGTTCGACTCGGGACTGGTCCGCCCCGTCCGCGCGCGCCAATGCGAGCAGCTGGACGATCAGATGCTGCAAACGGTCGGTCGCCAGGTCGATGTCCTCTATCGACTCGCGCGCGACGTCGCTTCCCGGCTTTGCCCCTCGGAGTAAAGCGATGTGCGTGCGAAGGATCGTCAGCGGCGTGCGCATCTGGTGCGAAGCGTCGGCGGTGAAGCGGCGTATGCCCGCTACCGCAGCCTCGAGCCGCGCGAGCATCGCGTTGAACGCTCCGACAAGTTCCCGCAGCTCGCCCGGCACCTGATGGAGCGCCAACGGGGTGAGGTCGGCCGCCGAGCGGCGATCCATCTCCGCGCGAACCCGGTGCAAGGGACGCAGGCCCCAGCGGATCGCCAGCGGCAGCAGGGCGAGCGTGGCGCCGATCAGCACGAGCTCGAGAAGGACGAGCCCGGCAAGGAGACGGTTTGCGATCCGCTGGCGCGCGTCGAGTGTCTCGGCGACCTCGACGATCACCAGCCCATCGACCTGCGGAAGCCGGCGAGCCTCCGCCACGACGCGCACCGGGCGACCCGCGTAGACGGCGTCGCCGAACGCCACGTTCGTGTCGCCCAGATCGGTTGGCGCGATGTTGGGTAGGTCCGCATAGCCCGTCAGGTTACGGCCCCGGTGCCGCACGCTGTAGTAGACATTGTCGCGTGCGGCGTCCTCGAGCATGCCGAACACCGCTGGTGACAGGTTGAGCCCGACATTGCCGTCCTCCACCGTCAGCGAGTCGACGATCGCCCGCGACGCGGCGCTCAGGATGCGGTCGTTGACCGCCTGGACAGACTGGTTGATCACCCATGCGCCGCCGAACCCGAGGATCAGCGCCAGCAGCATCACCGGGATCACCATGCCGCGCAGCATGCGCGAAGCGAGCGAGTGCGCTTGACCGCTTCCTGGCGCCACGTCCGACGTCATTGGGCATCCAGCACGTAGCCCAGCCCGCGGATCGTGCGGATTCGTGGCCCGTCGGGCTCGAGCTTGCGCCGGAGCCGGGCCACGTAGACCTCGATCGCGTTGGGCGCGACCGCCTCGTCGTAGCCGAACACTTCCGCCGACAGGCGATCCTTGTCGACGACCTTGCCGACGCGCGCCGCGAGCCGTTCGAGCACGGCCCACTCGCGGCGTCGCAGGTCGATCGCGCGGCCGTCGATCGCCACCGTGGCGCGCGCCGTGTCGATTGTCAGCCGCCCGATCGTCTGCACCGGGTCGGCCTCCCCGCTCGCCCGGCGCAACAAGGCGCGGATCCGCGCCTCCAGCTCGCTCGGCTCGAACGGCTTGAGCATGTAGTCGTCGGCGCCCGAGTCGAGCCCGGCCAATCGATCCTCCAGGGCGTCGCGCGCGGTGAGGATCAGCACCGGCACCTTGTTGCCAGCAGCGCGGATCTTTCGGAGGACCTCGAGCCCCGACATCTCGGGCAGGCCCAGGTCGAGCGTGATGAGCGCATAGGGCTCGTCCGACGCCATCTGCCAGGCGGCCTCGCCGTCGCTTGCGATATCCGTGGCGTAGCCCGAGGCGCGCAGCGTCGCCGAGAGCCCACGTGCGAGCGAGGGGTCGTCCTCCACCAGTAGGATCCTCGCCACCGTCACCCCCAGTCGTTGACTCGTGTCGGCTATAAAGCGACTTTCCTGGCTAAACGGAAGCTCGATGGCCCGGGGAGGGAACAGCAAGGTGACGGGGAGGATGCCGAGACCGGTCCTGTTGCTGTTCGCGATCACCGGCTTGGCCGTGCTCGGTGCGCTCGTCTGGTGGATCGTGACGCTGGCGACGCGCGAGGATCTCCCCACTGCGGCCAAACGCGAGGGCGTCCTCGAAATCTGGTCGACGACCGACAGCGACCGGGTCAGGGAACTGCTCGCCGACTTCCGCAGGCTCCATCCTGGCATCGAGGTCGTCTATTCGGACCTGCACGGGAGCGACATGCAGTCCGCCTTCCTGCGTGCGGCCAAGGAGAAGAACGGCACCGCCGATCTGTTGTGGAGCTCGGCCATGGACCTGCAGGTCAAGCTGCTCAACGATGGCTATGCGATGACCTACCGCTCACCCGAGGCGCCCAACCTGCCCGACTGGGCGAAGTGGAAGGACCAGGCCTGGGGGATCACCGCTGAGCCGATCGTCATCGTCTACAACAAGAAGCTGGTGGCCGAGGACCAGGTTCCGCGCAGCCATGTCGCGCTGCGCAAGTGGCTCGAGGCGACGGGTCCGAATGATCGCCGCGAGGTCGCGACGTATGATCCCGTGCGCTCCGCGGTGGGCTATCTCTATCTGTCCCAGGACGAGCAGGCGTCGAACGACATCTGGCGCCTGGTGCGGGCGATGGCGCGCAACAACGTCCGGCTATACACGTCGGCGGAGGAGGTCCTGCGCGATGTGTCGGCCGGAAGGGTGGCGATCGGCTACAACATCGTCGGATCCTATGCCCTCGACGAGATGTCCAAGAACCCCAACATAGGCGTCGTCCTGCCGCAGGATTACACGCTCGTCATGTCGCGGATCGCGATGATCCCAAGCCGTGCGCGCCACCCCGCCGCGGCGAAGCTGTTCCTCGACTTCCTGCTGTCGCGTCAGGGACAGAGGCGGTTGGCCGAGCGACGCATCACGCCTGCGCGCGGCGACATCGACCTTCCGCCACCACTTGGCACCTACACCACGCCGCTGCGCGCGATCCGCGTCGGGCCCGCCTTGCTGGTGTCGAACGACCAGCTCACCCGCCAGCACTTCCTGGCGCTGTGGGCCAAGGCGATCGCGCCGCAGTAGAATGGGCGGCGCCGGGCGGGTTGGGACTTTTCAACGTCGCGGCCACCTCTACCCAACCCGCGCTGTCGTAGGGTTCTCAATGAGCACCCCCGCTCAGGAGATGACACATGAACACGTTGAAGATCGCCGCCCTTGCATTGCTGACGTCCGGCCTCGCCACCGGCGCACTTGCCATGCCGGCGGGCAAGCTGAAGGGCGGCCAGTATATGGGCCAGGCGAAGGTCACGTTGGCCCAGGCGCGGGCGACCGCGCTCAAGGCACGCGGCGGCACCATCACCGATCAGGAGCTCGAAAGGGAGAAGGGCGGAAGCGGACTGCGCTACTCGTTCGACGTCAAGTCGGCCGGCAGGACCTACGAGGTCGGCGTCGACGCGAAGACCGGGGCGGTGCTGGAGAATGCCGCTGAAGGCAAGAACCCCGACTGATCGTCGCGGCGCGGGTCAGGGGAGGCCCGCGCCGTGCATTTTCGTGGACGCTGAAATGTATGGAGGCTCTGCCGGAACCTGCGCAGATGCCACGAGAAGTCGAGTGGAGGCCGTGCGGTAGCGCGAACCTCGCTGCATGGCGTTCAACGGAACGGTCCCGACGCGCGGCGCCGGTTGAGTAGAAATCCAGCCGCCACCGCCAGGATCATGGCCAGCTGGGCGGAGACCGACTGCCAGGTGGGGAACAGGCCGAGCATGGTGACGCGCGGTGCGCCGGCGAGCGGTGCGATGTCGATGATCCCCGCTTCCTGGAGCGCGGCCACGCCCTTCCCCGCCAGCACGACGGTCAGCGCGGCCATTAGCCAGGCGCTGTAGGAGAAGAACTTGGCGATCGGCAGATCGCGGCTGTAGCTCAGCATCGCCCACGCGATCAGGCCCAGCAGAGCGACGGCCGACCCGGCACCGGCCAGCAGCATCCCGCCATTCCCCTGCGTCCAGAGCGCAGCGTAGAACAGGATCGTCTCGAAGACCTCGCGGTAGACGACGACGAACGCCAGCCCGAACAGGAACCAGGCGGACTGCCGCGACAGGGCGCGCGACATCCGCTCGCGGATGTAGCGCTGCCACTGGTCTGCCTGCGCCTTGCCGTGCATCCAGATGCCGACGGAGAGCAGGACCACGGCCGCGAACAGCGATCCGAATCCCTCGGTCAGCTCGCGGCTCGCGCCGCTGATCCCGATGGCGTAGGTCGCGGCGGCCCAGGTGAGGGCGCCGGCCAGCAGGGCGCCGATCCAGCCGCCGTGGACGTATGGCAGGACCTCGGCGCGGTCCGCCTTGCGCAGGAACGCGATCATCGCGACGACGATCAGCAGCGCCTCGAGGCCCTCGCGCAGCAGGATCGTGAACGCGCCGATGAACGTGGAGGCGCTGCTCGCGGCATCGGGCGACAGCGCGGTTTCGGCATCGTCGAAAAGCCCGTCCAGGACCTGCACGCGCGTCGCGATCTCGTCGACAGGCCGGCCGTCCTGGAGCGCCGCGCGGAACTCCTCCATCGCCCCCTCGATATGACCCATCAGCGTCGCGTCTCGCGCGGTGAGCGTCGGCTCGACCGGCTCGAACCCGTCGAGATAGGCGGACAGCGCGAGTTCGCGCGCCGTCCGCCGGTCGCCGGCTCGGTAGGCCGCAAGGCTCTGCGCGAGCTTGGTTCGGGCGACGGTGAGTGAACCGGCCGCGGACTGCATTACGGCGCCCGGATGCCGGCGGAGATAGGCCATCACCGCGTCGGCCTTGGCCTGCCCGATCTCGACGGCGAGCGCCTGCGGCGTCAGTCCCGCAAGCGTGGCGAGGTCGGGGATACGTCGGCGGAGGGAAGCGTCGTTCTTCCAGAACCGCTCGCCCTCGGCGGCCATGGCGTCCGTGAAGGCGAAGCGTCCGGCGTAGAAGGCCAGCGCCCAGCGGTCGTCCGACGGCAGCGACTCGAAGCTCTGCATGGCCGTGCCGTCGATGCCCTGGTCGATCACCTGATAGAGCGCGAAGGCGCTGCGCTGCCGCGCCCGTGCGATGTCGGCGAACGCGATGGGGGGCGTTGCGAGCTTGGCGGCGTCGGGACCGCGTCCATCGCCGTTCATGCCGTGGCAGCTCGTGCAGTTCTGAGCGAACAGGGCCGCGCCCCGCGCCAGGTTGGGCGCGCGGCCTGGCGCGAGCGGGATCGGATAGGCCTTCAGCAGGTCGGCCGCCAGACCGTGGGCGAGCCGTGCGACCTCATCGGGCGCCCCCTTCGCGGCGATGAGCGATCGGAGCCGCGCCGCACCGGCAACGAGCGCCGCCTTGGCCGGCGAGGCCGGCAGCCTGGTCAACCGTTCAGTGATGGAGGCGGCGAATTCGGTCATCTCGGCATATTCGGTCGGACTCTTGACCTGGCCCCGGTCGACCGCGCCTGCATAGTCGACCGCCACGTAGTCGAGCAGGCGCCAGGCCGTCGGCACGTCAGCAGCCTGCGCGATCGCGGCGCCACAGCCGAGAACGCAGAGCATGGCGGCCAGCATGGCCACAAGGCGCCGCAACGCGTGCTGCCCAGGCATCGTCGGGAAACGGGGTCGGGGATGGTCGGATGTCGGCATCCGCGTCTGATAAAGGCTCTAGCCGCTAGAGGGTCAAGCAGTTTTGCGAGTTATTTGCATTAGCGATCCACGCCCCTCATTCCGCCGCACGGGTCAGGATCCGGGCCGAGCGAGCCGATGATGCGGCACTCGGATATCGTCCCGTGGACGCATTGCACGATGAGCCTATCCAGCTCCGCGCGCAGCGTGGTCAGATCGGCGAGCTTGCGGTCGATGTCCGCGAGATGCTCGCGCGCGATCAGGTCGACGGCCTCGCAAGGCTCGTCCCGCTGGTCGGACAGCCCGACCAGCGCCTTTACCAGGTCGAGGGAGAAGCCGAGCGAACGCGCGCGGCGTATGAAGGCGAGCCGGGCGAGGTGGTCGGGCAAATAGGTCCGGTAGTTCGCCGCCGTCCGCCCGGGCGCGGCCAGCAGGCCGATCGACTCGTAGTAGCGGATCGTCTCGACCCTGGTGCCAGTGGCTGCTGCGAGCTTGCCGATGCTCAGTGATGCGGAGGCCATTCTTTCGTCCGATCGTGAGAAGTGTCGGGCGGGTCACGGCGTGCCACGCGGCACGAGTTCCCGTGCCCGATCGCCCAATTCAATGCGGATGCCCGTCGTGGCCGGCGGGCTCGGTCATCGCGAAGGGCAGCGCCTCCGCTCGGCCGCCCTCAGCCAGTTCCAGCACTGCCTTGAACTCGTGCGGCTCCTGCGGAGCGACCGTGCTCTCGAACACGTTTCGCTGGTCGGTTGGGACGAGATGGAGCGTCTCGCATTCGCCACCAAGGCGGTCGATGACGACCTCTGCGACCATGTCGCCCTGCGCCCGGGTGAACGTCGCCCGCATCCGCTCACCGTCCGGCGTGTCCACGATTTCCAGAACCCCCTGGGCCAGATCTCCACTGAACCGGAACGGGTCGGGCGCGTGGTGGTGGCCCGAGTCGCCAGCCGGTTGCGCCGTGGGCACGGGCAGGTCCGAGGGGTCGAACGTGACGTTCGCGCTGCGGAGCGCTGGGATGTGCCCGAGCAGTTCGGCCTTCAGCCTGCGCGAGATCGCGACGCCTTCCGCCATCGGCGCCGCCTCGTCGACCACGATGGCGACGTCCGCATGGAGCCGGTGCCCCATCCAGCGAGCGCGCGCGTCAAGCACCCTGACGATGCCCGGCACGTGCTCGGCGGCATGGCGGATCTCCTCGGTGACGCCCGGTTCCACGCCATCGAGCGTGCGGGTGATGACCGCGCGTGCCGACTGCCAGACGATGCCCAGGATCGCGATGGTGATGAGCAGCCCGATGATCGGATCGGCGAGCGGATAGCCGAACCAGACGCCGACCGCGCCCAGCACGACCGCGAGGGAAGTCAGCCCATCGGTGCGGGCGTGGTATCCGTCGGCGATCAGCGCCGCACTGTTCATCTGCCGCCCGACGCGGATGCGGAACACCGCGACGATCTCGTTGCCGGCGAAGCCGATCACGCCGGCGGCGGCCAGCCATCCGAGATGCGTGACGGCCTGCGGATGGATCAGGCGGCTGATCGCCTGATAGCCCGCGACTACCGCGCTGAAGAGGATGATCAAAACGATGAGGATGCCGGCGAGATCCTCCACCCGGCCGAGGCCGTATGTGAACGTCTTGGACGGCTTGCGGCGGGCGAGGACGAACGCGAACCACAGCGGAATTGCCGTGGTCGCGTCCCCGACGTTGTGGATCATATCCGCCAGCAGCGCGACCGAACCCGACAGGATCACCACGACGAACTGCAGCGCCGCGGTGATGGCGAGGATGAAGAATGACCACTTGATCGACCAGATGCCGCGGTCGGTGGTGGTGAGCGACGGATCGATGACGCCGTGAGTGTGGCCATGCCCGCCACCGCTGCCATGATCATGGCCGTGCCCGGCATGGCCGATCGACGCCTGGCCCCCGAAGCCCAGCCATTCGCGGATGCTCGTCATGCGGTGTTCCTCAAAGATACTTAGTGAGCGATTTGAACTCGCGCAGCGCCTGTTCCGGGCTGATGCCGCCGTCGGCGACCGCGTCGGCGATGCAGTGCTCCATGTGGTCGTGGATGAGCGCGCGCTTGACGGTGCGCACGGTGCTCTCGACCGCCTGAAGTTGCTGCGCGAGGTCGAGGCAGGATCGGCCGTCGGTAAGCATGGTTAGAATGGATGCGAGGTGCCCTTGCGCTTGGGTCAGTCCGCGCCGGACCTCGGGATCGGAAGCATGTGACATGCTGCCCCCTACCCCCTAGGGGGGAGGGGGTCAACCGGTCGGTGAGGACGAGCAGTCATGGACGAACACTTCACTTTCGACGTAGTCAGCGCCTAATCATGGAAATCCCACGCCTCCTCTCTCCGGACCTGACACCCATCCTGGAGACCGTTCTCGACGCGGTGGTGGTGATGAGCGAGGCTGGCCTTGTCCTGGCCTGGAATGCCGTCGCCGAGGCGACGTTCGGGTGGACCGCGGAAGACACCGTGGGCAGACCCTTGGCGGAAAGCCTGATCCCGGAACGTTATCGCGAAGCCCATGACGAAGGGCTGCGTCGCCTGGTCGCAGGTGGAGAGGCCCGCGTGCTGAACCGCCGGATTGAGATCTTCGCGCTATGCAAGGATGGGAGGGAAGTCCCCATCGAGCTCTCGATCACGACCACGGCCGGCGACCATGGACGATGCTTCGTTGGCTTCCTGCGCGACATCACCGAGCGACGTGAAACCGAGGAGCGGCTCCGCAATCAGGCGTTGGAGGCACGCCTCACCTTCGAGATCACGCAGATGGCCGCCGAGTCCGACTCGTTCGAGGTTGCCTTGGAAAGCGCCCTGTCCGCGATCTGCGAGATCACCGGCTGGCCTGTAGGCCATGCTCTGGTTGTCTCGGCGGGCGACAGCCGCCTTCTCGTATCAACCCCGATATGGGTGGAGACTAGAGAGGGGGCCGCGTCTGACCTCAAGCGGGCGACCGCGGAAACCCAGTTCTTCTCCGGGGTCGGGCTGCCGGGAAAGATACTCGCAGATGGCGAGCCCTTGTGGGTATCGGACATGGACCACGCATCCGACTTGCCGCGCAAGGGCACGGGCTTCCGCGGAGCGTTTGGTTTCCCTCTCAAGAACGAGGGGACCGTGATCGCGGTCCTGGAATTCTTCACCGAATCGCCGATTTCCCCCGACTCCGCCCTGCTCCTGACCGTGAGGACGCTGGGCGAGCAGGTCGGCCGGGTCTTCGAGCGCAAGCGAACGCAGGACCGGCAGCAGCTTCTGATGAACGAGCTGAACCACCGCGTGAAGAACATCCTGGCGGTGGTGCAGGCGGTCGCGCACCGGTCCCTGGCGGGGGCGGCCGATCCGCAACAGGGGTATGAAGCGTTCATGAGCCGGTTGATGGCACTGTCGGGCGCGCAGGACCTGCTCGTCGCGCAGGATTGGTCGGGGGCGTCGCTGCGGGAGATCGTGGACATGGCGATGACCGGATGCGGCTCCGACGACCGACGGGTCACGGTGTCCGGACCCGACATCGAGGTGCCGGCGTCGAGCGCCGTCTCGATTTCCCTGGCGGTCCATGAACTCTGCACGAACGCGTTCAAATACGGTGCCCTTTCCGTCGACGGTGGCCACGTGCGGATCACCTGGGGTCGCGAGGACGAACACAAGGATGGCGCGTTCTTCTTCGAATGGCGCGAGAGCGGCGGACCACCGGTGTTGCCGCCTACCCGCAAGGGGTTCGGCTCCAGCCTGATCCAGCGCGGGATCGCCCGGGAACTCGGCGGCAGGGCGGAGATAGACTACGCGCCGGAAGGGCTTGTCTGTCGCTTCACGACCAGCGGTCAAGCAACGAACTGACCAGGTGCGGGCCCAGCTGGCCGGCTGAATGCTCCGGTGGGCAATCGCGCCGTATGGCATTGCACGTTCACCACTTCCCAATCGCGTGCTAACATGTGCCGCGCCATCAGCGCCAGTGACGATTACCGACCGAGATCGCAGTGACCAACGCCGACGAGGACGACCCGCCACCAGACTGCACCTCGACCCCGAGCGAGCGCGCCCGCGGGATCCGCAAGAACCTGCTGCTTTCCGCCAGCATTGAAAGACAGGGTCTTTCGACCCCCGCTCGAATCCGAAATCTGTCGGAAGGCGGCGCCATGCTCGATGCTGCGGTCCTCCCTAATGTCGGCGACTCGTTCGTCCTGCGACGGTTGCAGATGGAGATCGCCGCCACCGTCGTCTGGCGCAGGGCTGGGCGTTGTGGGGTGAAGTTCGAAGGCGCCGCTTCGGTCGAGGATTGGGTCGCGGGCGGGCGACTTCCTGAACACGGCCAGGAGCGGAGCCAAGCCCGCGTCGATGCGATCCAGGCCGCCGTTCGCCGCGGCGACCCTCCCGTGTCCGACGACACGCCGGAAACCCAAACCGCGCTAGCGGCCGCCGAACTCGAAACCCGTCTCGCTGAGGAAATCGCCTACGCTCGACGTATCCTGGACCACGTCGGCGACGAGCTCTCCGATGACGCGATCGTCCTCCAGCGCCACGCGCAGGCCCTTCAGAATCTAGACATCGCCTGCCAGATCCTCGCTCATGTCGGCGCGATCCTCGCCGCCGCCGACCGGTCGGCAGCAGTCGAGGCCGTGACGATGGAGGAGCTGCGGACTCGGTTGCTTCGGAAATCGATCTTCTGATGTCTAGCAGGCCGGTGAGCGGTCACATCGACCACAACCGGTAAGGATCCGATTCAGAACAGGCCCGCACTGAGCTTTCGAGCGGTTTCGTTGAGCTCCGCTGTCATCCCGACGCACCCGGCCGCGATGGATCCGGGCTATTGCGGGCGCTTGCTGTGCGAGCGAAGCCAGGCGTCCAACTCGCCGACCTCGCGGGTCTGCTCGGCGATCACTTTGGTCGCCATCGCCCGGATCTTGGCATCCTTTGTGTCCCTGAGCACGATACGGGACATTGCGATGGCGCCCCGGTGGTGCTCGACCATTTTGCGGACCCAGGTCTCGGTGGCATCGGCGCCGATCGCCGACATCATCTTCTTGTGCATGTCCATCTCGGCTGGCGGATAGGGATTCGCCGGCGTCGGCTTCATCATGGACGTGTCTATACCGCCCATGCTCTGCATGCCGCTCGACTGGGCGAGCGCCGGGGTGGCGAGTAGGGCGGCCACGGCTAGGCTGGCGATCTTGAAAGTCTTCACATGTGATCTCCTGTTACACCCGCCCAACTGGGCAACGCAGCCAGGGTGCTCACCCCTCGCATGTTTCTCGATGCCCGAGTCACAAGCGCCGGAGGATCGCCTTCATCTCATCGATCTCGCCTCGCTGCGACTTGATGATCCCGTCGCACAGACGTTTGACCTCGGGGTCGTGGAGCTTCGCCTGCTGGCACATCAGGATGGCGCCGGAATGGTGCGGGATCATCGAGCGCAGGAAGGCCGTGTCGCCGATCGTGGTCTGGGTGCGAATGAGTGCGAACGCTCCGAAGAACACAACCACCGAAACCGCGACGATCGCTGCGCTCGCCCGCTTGGACGGAAACATGCTCTTCATCGCGATGACCATCATGGTCATAGGCGCTGCCATCATCAGCGTCATGTAGACCATGTTGAGGTTGTTGTAGAAGCTGCCGAGCCCATCGATCATGACGAACATAACCAGATACATTATCACGCCGCTGGCCGCGGTCTGCACCGCCAGGCTGACGTAGCCGTTCTTCATGCCCTTCATGTCTTCCATGTTGCTTCTCCCGTTGGCCGCCCCCGCGCCTCACTTCATGTTCGGCATATCCTTCATCATCTCGTCGTGGTCGGCCGGCGCGGTCGCGACGAGCCGCTTGTATTCCTCGGGCGTCATGCCGGGCAGCTTGCGGACGAACGCGACCATGTCCCAGATCAGCGGGTCCGGATGCGTCTTCCCCCAGGCCGGCATGGCGCTCAGCTTGACGCCGTGCTTGATCACCCAGAACTGCTGGCCGGCGGTCAGGTCCTGGATTTCGGACAGGAGGGGCGCCTGCGGGTAGAGGCCCTTGCTCATCTCGGAGGCCTCGACGCCCGGGCCGAGGTGGCAGCCGGAGCACATCTCGTTGTAGAGGCCCGCCCCGACCGCCACCCGCTGAGGAGAGGTCAGGTCGGCGGGGGGCTGGATGCCCCGTGCGCGCACGGCGATCGACCGATCGCGCAAACTTTCCAGCAGCGCATAGACCGGTCGCGTATGGGGATCGTCGGCGGCGATGTTGTAGAAGCCGAAATAGAGGAACGCCGCCGTCGCGATGACCAGCATGACGACGCTCGCGCCGAGGAACCTGAGGCTCGGCAGATGGTGCCTCCAGTTGATCCGCGTCATTTTCGTTCTCCCCTTCTCTTGTCAGCCGCTGTTCTTCAGAACCAGAGCCGCACGCCGGCGACGAGGCTCGTCGACGTCGGCTTCATCCCGTCCGCGCGGGCATAGTCGGCCGTGCGGCCCGTCTTCGCCTGATAGGAGACGCCGACATAGGGCGCGAACTGGCGCGTGACCTCGTAGCGCAGCCGCAGACCCAACTCGGCGTCGGTCAGTCCCGCGCCGAGGCGCTGGGCCGGCATGTCCTGCGCCGACAGGTTGAGTTCGACGCGCGGTTGGAGGACGAGGCGCTGCGTGAGGCGTTGGTCGTAATATCCCTCGAGCCTGCCCAGCACCTCGCCTTGCGGCGAGATGAAGGCCGCGCCCGATACCTCGAACATGTAGGGTGCGAGGCCCTCGAATCCGATGGTCGCGTAGGTGCGGTTCGGAGTGGGCTGGAAGTCGTGTCGGACGCCCGCCTGCAGGTTGAAGTAGGGTCCGATCGCGCGGCTGTAGAGCGCCTGCACCTCCGCGCCGTCGACGCCCTCGCGGAAGTTGCCCTCGCCCTCGGTCTTGATGGTCAGGCGGTTGATGTCGCCGCCGAACCAGCCCTCGCCATCCCAGCGGTATCCGTCACGACCGTTGCGGACCTGGTATTCGGCGAGGTTGAACATGATCTGGCCAAATGACTGTCCACCCGATTCGCGCATCATGTTGGCCCGCGCTCGCGATATGTCGGTCGCCGGGAAGAAGCGGTCGGCATAGTGGTCGCCCGGCGGTGACGGCGGTGGCGCGTCGCCGGCAGGAAGGGCCGTGCCGGTCATCTCCATCCCAGCCATTGCGCCGGGCATCTTCATGCCGGGCATCGGTCCAGGCGACGACCCGTTGCCAGACATGTCCATGCCCGGCATCGCGTTCGTTCCGCCCGCCTTGCCGGCGCCCATGTCCATCCCGGGCATCGCGCCGGAAGGCTTCTCCCCCTTGGCGGGTGGCGCCATGTCCATGCCTTGCATCGCGTCGGCCTTGGGATGCGCGGGCTTGCCGGCCGGCTTCTTCGCCGGCCTTCTCGGCTGCGCCTTCGCAGCCGGCTTGCGGGCTTGCTGCTTGCGCGCGGCGGGCTTCTTGGTCGCTGGCTTCGTCGCGGGCTTCGGCATCTTCATGCCGGGCATGCTCATGCCGCCCATGCTCTGCGCGAGAGCGGGCGCCGCCAGACCGAGCGCGGCGCCGGTCGCCAGCGCCACCAGAAGCCGGCTCATGCCGCCTCTCCCTTCGGCCGCACGCTGATCGTCCGCATCATCCCTGCCATCATGTGGTAGAGCAGATGGCAGTGGAACGCCCAGTCGCCGACCGCATCGGCGGTAAAGTCCCAGGTCACCTTGCCGCCCGGCTGGACGACCACGGTGTGCTTGCGCGGAGCGTGGTCGCCGTGGCCTGTGACCAGTTCGAAGAAGTGGCCATGGATGTGGATCGGGTGCCCCATCATCGTGTCGTTGATGAGATTGATGCGGACGCGCTCGCCTAGCGTGAATGGAAACGGCTCCATCGTGTCCGACATCTTCACGCCGTCGAACGCCCACATGAAGCGCTCCATGTTGCCGGTGAGATGGATGTCTAGGCTGCGCGACGGTGCCCGCACGTCGGGGTTTCGCTCCAGCGCCATCAGATCTTTGTAGACGAGCACGCGGTGGCCGACGTCCTCCAGGCCTTGGCCAGGCTCGCCCGTGCGATCCTTCGGCATTGGCGAGATGGTCTGCACGCCCGGTCCCTTCCTGACATCTGGCGCATAGGAGAAGTCGCGCATCTTCATTGCGCCCATGTCCATTTCGGCCATGCCGCCCGATCCGCCTGCCATGCCCGTCATCGCCCCGTCTTTCGACATGCCGGGCATCGCTGGCATGGTCGAAAGCGCGCCGCCGAGCTTGCCCGAGCGGTTCTGCTCGGCGGTCGGATCGACGCCGCGCGCCTGCGGCATCGCCATGCCTGGCTCCATCGCCATTGCGCCGTCCATTTGGCCGCCGGACATGTCCATGCCGGGCATGGCGCCCTTCGACATGTCCATGCCCGCCATGCCGCTCGGCTTGTCGCCGCCGGTGCCGGACATGTTCGACATGTCCATGCCCATGTCCTTCATCGTGGCGATCGGGCGCGGGCGCAGCGGCGGCACCGCGGCCGCCATTCCGGCGCGAGGCGCGAGCGTGGCGCGCGCCATGCCCGAGCGGTCCACGGCTTCACCGACCAGGGTAAACGCCTTGTCCTCGGCCGGCGTGACGATCGCGTCGTAGGTCTCGGCGACTCCGATCTGGAACTCGTCGACCTCGACCGGCATCACGTTCTGCCCGTCGGCCTGGACGATGGTCAGGCGCAGTCCGGGGATGCGCACGTTGAAGGTGGTCATCGACGACGCGTTGATGAAGCGCAGGCGCACCCGATCGCCGGGGGTGAACAGGGCCGTCCAGTTGTCGAACGGTCCGTGACCGTTGACGAGGTAGGTGTAGGCGGCCCCGGTCGCATCGGAGATGTCGGTCGGGTCCATCCGCATCTTGCCCCAGTCGATGCGATCCTTGAGCGGCTGGTCACGACCCGCGAGCAGTCCTGCGAGCGTCTGGCGCTGGCGGTTGAAGTGGCCGGGATCGACCTTCATCCGCCGGAAGATCGACTCGGGCGACAGCTGGCTGTGGTCCGACAGCACGATCACGTGCTCGCGGTCGAACTTGACCGGATCGGCGGCAGCGGGATCGATGACGATCGGTCCGTAGAGGCCGAGCTGCTCCTGCCCTCCGGAATGGCTATGATACCAATAGGTGCCATTCTGCCGGATCGGGAACTCGTAGGTGAACGTCGAGCGCGGCTTGATGCCGGGGAACGAGACTCCCGGCACACCGTCGAACTGGGTCGGCACGAGAAGCCCATGCCAGTGGATCGAGCTGTCCTCGTCCAGGTCGTTGATCACCTTCAGTCGCACGTTCTGCCCCTCGCGGAGCCGGATTAGCGGCGCGGGCACGGTGCCGTTGATGCCGACAGCGTTCGACGGCCGGCCATCGATCATCATCGTCTGCCGCGCGATCCTGAGCGTGATGTCGTCGCCCGATACGGTCGGCAGGTCGGACGGGACTCCGGCCGAGACGCTCTGCGCCCAGGCGGGCATCCAGGCGGCGAGCGCGAGGCTGCCCACGCCGTATCCTGCGCCCCGTAGCAACGCGCGTCGGTCGATCATCTCGTTCATCTTGGCCCCTGGCATGGAACAGCTTCCTTTCAATCGACTACGCGGCGCCCAGGGCGACCCCTCAAGAAATCTCTTGCTCGGATTGGGTCTGCGCCTTGACACAATGGCAGGGTCAAGTCGGCGGGATGCTGCCCTGGGGCGCGGGGATATCGCCGCGATGATCGGAGCGACCGAGTGATCGCGGTAGCATCGCGCGGAGCTAGCGCCCGATCCGCTCGGCGAGCTTGATGCGGGCGCGCCGCAGGCGCGTCTCGACCGCCTTCTCGGTGATGGAGAGCACCGCGGCGGTCTCGGCCTGGCTCATGCCCTCGACCGTGTGCAGCACCAGCGGCTCGCGCAGCGAAGCGGGAAGCTCGGCGATCTCCCGCCGCAGGCGTTCCAGCTCCTGCCGGTCGGCGGCGACGACGTCGTGTCCCGGGCCGGCAGCGGGCACCGCCTCGGCGGCCTCGTCGATCGGGCGGGCGAAGGTGAGGAAGCGCCTGACCGCCCGCCGCCGCCCCCAGTCGCGGCACTTGTTGATCGCGATTGTTGCCAGCCAGGCGCGCATCGGCCGTCCGGCGTCGTAGCGGCGCAGCGCCTGGTGCGCGGACACGAAGGTCTCCTGCGTGAGGTCGAGCGCCTCGTCGGCGTCGGCCACGTTCCCGACGATCAGGCGGTAGACGTGGCTGCGGTGGCGGCGCAGGATCTCGGAAAAGGCGGCATCGCCTCCCGCCACGGCGAGCGTGGCGAGCTCCCCGTCGGGGAGCGAGCCGTAGTCGGGCCTCACTGAGCGTCGGCGGTGAGCGACTTGACCACTGCGCGGTCGAACGCGGCCGCTTGGTCCGGCCGCAGGATGCCGCGCATCGCGAAGATGTGGGCGAGCGTCTCCTTCTGCAGCTCGCCCATCGCTCCGTGCGATGCGTCGACCGCGGCCGTCACGCGCGGGCCGATGCCGTGCTCGGCCTCGATGGCGTCGGCCAGTCGGGCGTTGTCGGACCTGAGCTCGAGCTCCAGCGCGCGGCGCCGCAGGGCGAACCGCTGTTCCAATGCCTCGATCTGCGCCTTCTGGCGATCGTCCAGGTTGAGCTGGTGGTGCAGGACGTCGTGCAGTTCCGACCCCTGCCGGTGGTCCGTGGCGATCAACGTGCGGCCGACCCACACGCCGGCGACGGCCGCGATGAAGGCTATGACCGCGACCAACGCGGCGAGCTTGGCCGTCCTCACCGGTCGGCTGCGAGCAGGGTTGAGGGGGCGAGTGGCGCGGACAGGCCGAAGGGGGCGAGCGGGGCGGCGGACGCGGGCGGCGCGCCGGGGCCGGCCGCCATCGCACCCAGCGCTACCGCGCCGACGCCTGCGAACGCCGCCATCCTGATCCCCGTGCGTGTCTCGCGTCGCGAGCGCACCCCGGCCATCACTGCATCCTCGATGCCTTCCAGCCCGGGGTGGTCGGTCGCCGATAGCCGGCGCAACGCCATGTCGATGTCGGTCTGCATCATCGTGTGCTCCAGTTCCTTCGAATGGCGATACGCACCTGAGCGCGCACACCCTCGGATTATCCTACTTCCTGCACTTCCATGCCGAGGCCGGTTCCAGCCTCAGGCCGGACTAACATGGATCGAGGGGAGATGCCTCGGGCCGCGTATCCATCGTGCCGGCGATTGGCCGGTTCACGGAGAATGGATCGATGCGTTTCGGCCTTGTTGCGGCGACCGCCGCCCTTTTCGCGGCGGCGCCTGCCGTCGCCCACCCCAAGCTGCTTTCCGCCACCCCGGCTCCGAACTCGGTCGTCGCTTCGCCGGTCCGGCTGCAGCTGACCTTTTCCGAAACCCTCGTCTCCAACTTCTCCGGAGTGGAGCTGGTGATGACCGACATGCCGGGCATGAAGATGTCGTCGCCGATGCGGATGACCGTGTCGACCGCCCTCGCTCCCGACGGCAAGTCCGTGGTCGTGACCCTGGCGAAAGCGTTGGCACGCGGCGGATACAAGCTCGACTGGCACGTCGTGTCCACCGACACGCACCGCGTGCAGGGCAGCTACGCCTTCAAGGTGAAGTGAGCTTGGCCACGCTCGACGTCGTCGTCCGGTTCGCGCTCTATCTGGATCTGGCGCTGGCGTTCGGCATGGCCTTCTTCGCGCTCTGCGCGCCGCAGGTTCGCGACTCGCTCCCGCTTCCGCGCCTGCTCGCATCCGCCGGACTCACCGGGATAGTTCTTTCGATCCTGGGTCTGGCGGTCCTCTCCGCATCGATGGCGGGCGTCCCCCTCGCCCAAGTCGATGCGGAGAGCGTATCCATGGTCCTGACCGGCATGTCGCTCGGCACGGCCTGGATGGTCCGGATCGGGGGCCTGGCGCTAGTCGTCGCCGCGGCCCGCCTGGTCCCGCGACGACCAACTACCGCGCTGTGGGCCGCCAGCTTCGGCGGCGCGGTCGCGGTCGGTGGTCTCCCCTGGGCGGGTCACGGCGCGATGGGCAAAGGCGCGATTGGCTGGCTGCACCTCGCCGCCGACATCGCGCACCTTCTGGCGGCCGGGATCTGGGTCGGCGCCCTCGCATTCCTCCTGCTGCTCGTCGCCCGGCCGTCGGCCCGCACCGATCCGGCGCATTTGTGGGCGACCCACCGCGCGCTCGACGGGTTCTCGCTCGTCGGGACGGTGGTGGTGGCCGTCATCGTGGTCACCGGCGTGGTGAACGCGTGGCTGCTCGTCGGCGCAGCCAACATTTTCTCGCTGCCGGGCACGCTCTACGGCCAGCTCCTCATCGCCAAGCTGCTGCTCTTCGCGGTGATGCTCGGCTTCGCGGCGGTCAACCGCTACCGCCTGACCCCAGCCTTCGCCGCGCGGATCGATGCGCGGGACCATCGTGGTGCCGTCGTCGCGCTCAGGGTCAGCGTCGCGTTGGAGACCGGATGCGCGGCGCTCGTGCTCGCGCTGGTCGCGTGGCTGGGGACGCTTCAGCCGACCGTGTCTGCGATGTGACGCGCGTGGGGGGAGCGAGCGTATTCACGGCCCGTCGCTGCGTGACACCCTGATGGACGGGTCGCTGCTCCTCGACGAGACGGGCAGGATGCTCGTGGTCGCGGGGCTGATCTGCGCGGTCCTGCTCGTTCCGATGATGATCGTCGGCCTCATCGTCGGCATGATCCAGGCCGCGACATCGGTAAGCGAGCAGTCGCTGAGCTTCGTCCCGAAGCTGCTCGCCCTGGTGCTGTGCCTCGTGGTGTTCGGGGCGGCGGTGGTCGAACTGCTCACCTCGTTCACCGCCGAGCTGTTCGGCGTCATCGGACGCATCGGGCGGTAGCGGCGCGGCACCTCGGCCAAGGGTGCGGTCGAGGCGAGCCGTGGCCCCGGCGATCTATTCCAGTGGGATCGTGAACGACGGCGCATCGTATAGCGTCGATCTGGCCGCAGGCACGGTCAGGCCCTCCGCCCGCAACTTGCCGATGACGGTGGCCGCTTCCTGGTGCGACATGCGAGGATCGACCTCGATCGATTTGAGCACCGAATTCGGGTCGAAGCCGTATCGGAATACCGTGCCGTCGGCCTGCTTCGGCTCGACGTCGCAATAGAGCAGGCGGATCTCGTCCTCGTGCGCGAACGCCTCGCGCTTAACGCAGAGCAGTTCGGCGAAGCGGTCGTTCGTGCCGCCAAGCGCGAGATCGGTGAAGGTGAGCGAGGACATGTGGGCGGCGATGGCCTGCTGGTCGTGATACTCCACCCTGCCGGCGAATGCCTGCAAGCTCGGAGCCAGGCGGGCCGAGACGGCAAGGCCGTCGAGAAGATCGCCGAGCCGCGCGGTCGCCTTGATGCCCGTGTGCGTCGCACTGTAAATTCGCCACATGGCGTCGCTGTCGGCGGTCCCGGTCCAGCATTGCCCATACCAGTCGGCCGCGAGCGGCTCTAGCGTGCCGAGCTCGCCGTCGGGCGTGCGAACGAGCGTGTGGGCGAGCAGGAAATTCTCGAACGGATCGTCCCACAGGCCCGGGCTGACCAGCCCGTTCTCGCGGCTGCGGAGCAGATCGACGAAGCGGTCGAACGAGAACGTGCGATGGACGAGGATGTCCAGGTCGCCGGGCTCGAGGTTGATCAGCGTCGCGCCGCTCGGCGTGGTGGTTGCCTGGGATGTCATGCGAGGCTCCTCGATATGGACTTGATTGCCTTCAGCCCGCTGCCGAAGCGCGCGATCGCCTCGCGGTGACGCTCGAGCTCGCCGTAGGGAAGGTAGGAGAAGTCGAGGTCGGCGATCCGGCTGAACGCGGGACGGCGCAGTTGCGCGCGGACGTCCGCCTCGCGCGCGTCCGGCGCGACCAGGAACAGCCCCGCGGCCTTGTGCAGGTCGCCGCCGGACAGAGCGAGGTCGAGCATGCGAACGATCCCCGAGTATATCGAGGTGGAGTGCTCGACCTCGAACGCGGCGGTGACGTGGCCGGCTCCCTTCTCGAGCCAGAGCACGTCGATGAGGCGGATCGAGTCCGCGCCGCTGGCGGTCGCGATTGCGTCAGGCAGGCGATCGAGGCAGCCCTCGCCGAGTGGCATCCCGGCATGCAGCCGCCCCCGATCGTTCGCGGCGATCCAGACGTCATGTCCGAGCGCGATGCCGAGGTCGCGCAGCCATGCCTGCACCTCGGCGTGGGTGCGATCGCCCTCCTGCTGCGCCGCGGCGGCCTTGCCGAGCGTCTGGGCCTCGGCGCGTGCGCGCTCGAGCCGCGACGTCCAGTCTGCCGCCGACTCCAGATCGTCGTCGAGCGGCGGTGCCGGATAGCGGCCGGAGCCGATGTCGAACAGCAGGCCGCCGATAGCGCCGAGGTCGTTGGACAGAAGGTCGCGACACTGGTCGTTGAGATCGAGGACGCCGGTGCGCATCGCGAGGAACTGGTCCCAGCTGCCGAGCTTCACCTTGGCGCCGGTCAGCGCGTTGTAGCCGTTGACGATCGCGGTGTTGAACGGCGGCACCAGCGTCGGGTGCAGGAAGTAGAGCAGGTTGGCGACCGCCGGACCGAGCCCCTTGATCTTCAGTCGGTCGATCGCGTGGATGTGGTCGATGATCTCCTCGGCGGTGTCGCAGCACGAGCAGTTGTCGAGCAGGCGACCGAACGCGCGCTGGTTCTCGGGACTCTCGTAGATGTCCGGGATGCGCAGCTTCGGCTTCCACAGAAAGGCGTGGTCCGCGCCCTTGAAGATCTGGCGCTGCTCGGCGACCGAGTGGACGACTGTCTCCAGCGACGACCCGCGATACGTGACGCCGAACGTGCCGCCGCCGATCTCGCCCACGACCTGCTGCAGGCCGCGCCGGATCGAGCGGAAGTTCTTCAGGCGCTCATCCCAAAGGAACCAGGAGCGGTATGTGGCGCCGGGGTCGTCGCGCCAGCGCTGGATCATTTCCCGAATGCGGGGAACCCGGCCGTTTCCGGCGATCTGCAGGGCGGTAGTGGCCATCTTTCCTCCGTCTGGTGGTCGGAACTAGCGTGTCCGGCGCGCCGTTTCGAGCGCGATCGCGCCGGCGGACCGGCTTCAGCCGGCCTTGTTGGCGGTGAAGACGCTAATCGATCCCGACGGCGTGGTGATGACCATCGATTCGGTAACGTCGGTGAAGCCCGCCCCGGCGATCAGGCCGGGCAGCGCGCCGTCGGCGTTCGGCTGCGTGTCGCGCCGGCCGTCGATCCGCTGGACGGTCATTCGGAACAGCGCGCGCATCAGCGGCGAGCGCTGCTCGGAATAGTCGGCGAGCACTAGCTGCCCGCCGGGGCGTAGAACCGCGAGCATGGCCGCAAGACCACTCGCCTTGCCCTCGAGTCCAACTTGGTGGAGGACCAGCGTGCAAGTGACGAGGTCCAGCGTGCCCGCACGTCCATCGCGCGCGGCGTCAGAGGCGAAGCCACTCCGCCATGCGATCGAATGGTGGCCATCCTTCGCCTTGCGTTGTGCTATCTCGAGCGCATCCGGGTCGGGATCGAGGCCAGTGATGACCGCCCCTGGCAGCCGCCAGGCCAAGGCGACGGCGAGCGTCCCGGTGCCGCAACCCACGTCCAGCACGGTTGTCGGTTCCGCGTCGGCGACCGCATCGACGACTGCCCGGCGCCATCGCTGTTCGCGGGTGAATACGCGCAGTGCGGCGTCATAGAGAACGGTCGGCCCCCGCCCTAGCGCGGGAGTGAATCCACGCGTCGTCTGATCTGTTTTCGGCACCGGCCCCTCCTGTCGGGAGGGGATACGCGCCGCGATGCGTAAACCCTCATGGGCGGCAGCGCGGAAAAAGCTCTTGACCCTGACATGATGTCAAACACCATCTAGGGTGCCGGAGGACCGACATGCACGATCACGGACACGCCTCAAAGGACATGGGGCAAGGCTGCTGCGGTGGGCATCATCTGACCGATGGCGGAAAAACGGTCAAGGATCCGGTCTGCGGCATGGACGTCGATCCGGCGGCGACGGCGCATCACGCCGAGCACGCCGGCGTCGAGCACCACTTCTGCTCCGCCGGCTGCCGCGCGAAGTTCGTCGCCGACCCCGCGCGGTATCTCGACGATGCGCCGCGTGTCGCGCCACAGGCGTCGCCCGGCGCTATGTGGACGTGCCCGATGCACCCCGAGATCCGCCGGAACGGCCCGGGCACCTGCCCGATCTGCGGCATGGCGCTCGAGCCGGAGGAGCCGTCGCTCGACGACGCGCCCAACCCCGAGCTGGTCGACTTCACCCGCCGCGTCTGGGTGGCGGGCGCGCTGACCCTGCCGCTGCTGGCGGTGTCGATGGTCGCGGAGGCGCTTGGCTTGGCGCTGGTGCCGGCCGCGTGGAACCCCTGGGTCCAGCTGCTGCTCGCTGCACCGGTCGTGCTGTGGGCGGGCCTTCCCTTCTTCCAGCGCGGCTGGACGTCGATCGTCACGTGGCGTCTCAACATGTTCACGCTGGTGTCGATCGGCGTCGGCGCGGCGTTCGCCTACAGCGTCGTCGCCACGGTTGCGCCGCGAGTTTTCCCCGACACCTTCCGCATGCACGGCATGGTGCCGGTCTACTACGAGGCCGCCGCCGTGGTGGTGACGCTGGTGCTGCTCGGCCAGGTGCTCGAGCTGCGCGCCCGCGCCGCGACGGGCCGCGCCATCCGGGCGCTGCTCGACCTTGCGCCCAAGACGGCGATCAGGATCGACGCGGACGGCACCGAGCAGGAGGTATCGCTAGGGGACGTCGCGGCGGGCGATCGGCTGAGGGTCCGTCCGGGCGAGGCGGTGCCGGTGGACGGGATCGTCGTCGAGGGGCGCTCGTCGGTCGACGAGGCGATGTTGACCGGCGAGCCCGCGCCGGTCCTGAAGGCCGCCGGCGCCGAGGTCACCGGCGGCACCGTCAACGGCACGGGATCGCTGACGATCGAGGCACGGGCGGTTGGCGCGGACACCGTTCTGGCGCGCATCGTCAAGATGGTCGCGCAGGCGCAGCGCAGCCGCGCGCCGATCCAGGCGGTGGCGGACCGCGTGTCCGGCTGGTTCGTGCCGCTCGTCGTCCTGATCGCCGTCGTGACGTTCATAGTCTGGAACCTCGTCGGTCCGGAACCGCGCTTCGGCCACGCCCTGCTGAACGCGATCGCCGTGCTGATCATCGCCTGTCCGTGCGCGCTCGGTCTCGCGACGCCGATGTCGATCATGGTCGGCACGGGACGCGGCGCGCACGCCGGCGTGCTCGTGAAGGACGCCGAGGCGCTGCAGCTGCTCGAGCGCGTCGACACGCTGGTCATCGACAAGACGGGCACACTGACCGAGGGCCGTCCGAGGCTCGTCGACGTTGAGGTCACATCGGGCTTCTTCCCGGCGGACGTCCTTTCGGCGGCGGCCGCCGTCGAGGCGCGGTCGGAGCATCCGCTCGCGCGCGCCATCGTCGACGCGGCGCGCGACCAGGGCATCGAGACGGCCGAGGCCATCGACTTCGAATCCCAGACCGGACTTGGCGTCAGTGGCGTGGTGGGCGGCCGGACGGTGGCGGTCGGCAATGCCGAACAGATGGAGCGCGTCGGCGCGGACGCCGCCCCGCTCGCCTTCGCGGCCGAGCGCCATCGTGGCACCGGCGCGGGCGTCATGTTCGTGGCGATCGGTGGTAGGCTGGCGGGTCTGCTGGTCGTGACCGATCCGGTCAAGGAGTCCGCCGGCCCCGCGATAGCGGCGCTTCGAGAGGAGGGTCTGCGGATCGTGATGCTGACGGGCGATGCCGAGGCCACCGCGAGGGCGGTCGCCAGCACGATCGGGGGCATCGACGAGGTCCACGCGGGACTCCGACCCGAGGACAAGGCGCGCATCGTCGCCGAGCTGCGCGCGAAGGGTGCCGTGGTCGCCATGGCGGGTGACGGCATCAACGACGCCCCCGCGCTCGCCGCCGCCGATGTCGGCGTCGCGATGGGCACCGGGACCGACGTCGCGATCGAGAGCGCGGGCGTGACGCTCACCAAGGGCGATCTCGCGGCGATGGTGCGCGCGCGGCGTCTGGCCAAGGCGACGATGCGCAACATCCGCCAGAACCTGTTCTTCTCGTTCCTGTTCAACGGGATCGGCGTGCCGGTCGCCGCGGGCGTCCTGTATCCGGTCGCCGGCATCCTGTTGTCGCCGATGATCGCCGGCGCCGCGATGGCGCTGTCGAGCTTCACCGTGGTGACGAACGCGCTGCGGCTGAACGCGGCGAGGCTCTGAAGGGCGGTCCAGCCTGCGGCCTTGGCCATGGCGCCCGCCGCGTCCATATCCGGCGGCATTGGAGGAAGTCATGGCCTACACGATCCTGGCGCAGGGGCCGGGCTACACGGTTGCGCAGGACGACGAGGCGCACTCCTCGATACCCTATGCCGCCGTCGACCGGGAGAACGGCGACCGCAACCACGGCTTCGTCGATCTCGCCGACCGGCCCGAGCTAGCGGCGGACATTCCCGAGGCGGGACGTTCGGCGGGGCTGCGCACGCTTCTGGAGACGGTGAACGGGGTCGGGTCGCCGCTGATGACGCTCGGCTGCGAGTGTGGGGTCTTTCTGCGGGAACCCGAGTCCGAACAAGCGCCGGACCGCTACATCGGATCCTATGTCGCGATCGCCTTCCGCGTGGCCGGAATGAACACCGCCGCGCGCATCTACGAGCTCGCGCGCGCCGTGTTGGGCCGGACCGCCGGCAGCGAAGCGCACCACTACACCTTCGAGATCACGATCACGCCGCTGCGCGCCTTGTTCGGGCATGCGGGGTGCTTCGAGATGCACACCAACGCGCTGGGATATGGCCGCGACGACGCGCAGGCGTGGGCGGCGTTCGACGCGGCGTGCCTGGCGCTGTCGACCGCTGTCGAGGGCGTGCTCGCGCTGCCGCGGGATGACGTGATTTTCCAAGCCTAGCCTTGGGCGGCGGCTCGACCAGATCGAACCATCCTGGACCGGCCCCCTTGACTCGCGGCGGCGATCCGCGACGATCCGAGCATCGGGGGGATTTTCATGACTAAGGTCATATACCTGACCGGCGCGCCGGCGTCGGGGAAGAGTTCGACCACGAGGATGCTGGCCGAGCGCGTGCCCGGGCTGCAGGTCTGGGAATATGGCGCGCGTCTGACCGAGCACGTGCGGACGCGGGTCGATGGGGTCGCCAGCCAGGACGAGTTGCGGACGCGTTCGTCAGGCATCGTCACGCCAGCGGACGTGGACGAGGTCGACGACGCCCTGATCGCATTCGTCGGTGAGCATCGGGAGCGCAGCAACGTCCTGATCGACAGCCATGCGGTCACCAAGGAGGAATACGGATACCGGATCACGCCCTTCTCGCTGGCGCGCTTCGCCCAGCTCGCGCCCGATGAGATCTGGGTTCTCTACGCCAGCCCGGAGGAAACGCGGCGGCGCATCGAGGCCGACGGAGGCGGGCGACCGATGGTGACGGTGGAGGAGGCCAGGACGCACACCTTGCTCCAGTCGTCGGTGGCCGCGACCTACGGCATGTCCCTAGGCCGGCCCGTCTATCTCTTCGACACGGCGGCGGAACGTGGCGCGCTGGTCGATCGCCTGGCGGCGAGGTTCGCATGACCGGGGTGCTGGGATGGATCGGCGGGATCGTCCGCGGTGGTGCCCAGCCGCCGGAGCAGGTGGCGCGCCCCGCGCCGCAGGAGCGGAGGCGCGTCGATCTGCGCAAGGCCATCAACGCGGTGTCGGACGTCGTGCAGAACCGGCCCCGGCCGCTGCGCGTGTTCGACCAGATCCACATGAAGACCGGCGACATGGTGCTGCAGAGCGAGATGATCGCCGACTGGGCCGACGGGAAGCGCCTGGCCTTCATCGGCGACGGCGACGCGATCAGCGTGTGCGTCGCCTACCTGCGCGCGCGCGACGTGCTGAACTTCGGACCGTCGCACATTACCGTGTTCGACTTCGACGAGCGGACTGTCGAGGCGGTGATGAACTTCGCCGACCGTGAGCGCATCGCGAACCTCGACGCCCGGCTCTACAACGTGCTCGACGCTATGGAGCCGGGCGAGCTGTTCGACTGCTTCTACACCAATCCCCCTTGGGGTGCCTCGAACAACGGTGAGAGCGTGAACGTGTTCGTCGAGCGCGGGATGGAGGCGACCGGTCACGTCGGCGAGGGCGTCGTCGTGATCGCCGACGACGACGAGCTTCCTTGGCCGAAGCACGTGCTGGCCAGCGTCCAGCGGTTCGCCGCCCTGGAGGGCTTCTACGTGTCGAAGATGCAGCGCAAGCTGCACGAATACCATCTGGACGACGCGCCGGAGCTCAAGTCCTGCAATCTCTATCTCGCCGCGGTTCCCGGCAACCTGACGCGGCCGACGAGCGAGGCGATCAGCGATCCGCGCCGACTCGAGAACTTCTACGGGCTGTCGCAGGAGCCGCGCGTCCGCTACGTTCGGGCTCGCCGTCGTCTCGACTACGGGGTGGCGCACGAGGACGAATACGAGCTGGAACTGTTGGAGAGCGACCGTGAATGACATCGTTGTGCCTGGTGCGGGGCTGCTCTTCATGAAGATCGGGACGCACGCGCGAGAGGATCTCGCCGCGATCATCGCGCGCAAGACCGAGGAGATCCGGCAGACCGGGTTCGGCATGTGGGGCTATGGCGGCAACACGTGCCATCCCTCCTCGATGGTCCAGCCCTTTGCCAAGTCCTTCGCCTCGCGCGACCGCACCATCCATCTGTGCATGGAGCAGATGGAGTCGAACCATTTCGCCGAGCCACTGTGCGCGGCCGAATATTCGCCCGACGGCGTGACATGGAAGGAAATACCGGAGACAATCCAGGTCAGGGGCTCGCGCTACGCGCTGGTCATAGACCGGTTGCACGAGGAGCGCTTCATGCTGCCGCTCGATCAGACACGGGTGCCGGTCGGGCCGAGCACCGGCCGGCTGGGCAGCCGTTACATCAAGGGCCGGGTCGACAAGGCTTGCCTCGAGGTGCTCGACGCTCCCGAGCTGACCAATGACGCGGATCCGCGCGAGATCGAGATCAACCTGGTCGCCACGCTCCAGGCGCCCTACGCGGTGTTTCTTCGCGGCCAGCGCTGATCGGTCCGACCGCGTTCCCGCGTCGGCGGCAAGCCGGCCCCGACGGCTTCACAGCATCGAGCCGAGATCCGATCCGATCGTGGGATATGCCGACACCATCTTCTTGAGGTCGCCGGCCATCAGCCCGAGCCGGATGGCGAGGCCGAAGTGGTTGACGATCTCGGCGTAGCCCGGCCCGAGAAGGTGCGCACCGAGGATCTCGTCCGTTCGCGCATCCACGATAATCTTCGTGTGGCCGCACGTCTCACCGACACGGAAGTTGGAGAACCACTCGCTCGTGTCGTTGGAGATGACGCGGACCTCGTGGCCGGCGGCGCGCGCTTCCGCTTCCATCATGCCGACCCGCGCCAGCTCGGGGATCGTGAAAACGACGCTCGGGACGCCTCGGTAGTCGGGCTCGGCGTGATCGCCTTTTAACATGTTCGATGCCGCGACCTTGCCTTCGAACACCGCGACGGGAGTGAGGGCCGCACCAGGCGTGTCTGCCGCGTCGCCCGCGGCGTAGACGGCCGGGTTCGAGACGCTTCGGAGATGCGCATCCACGAGGATTCCCTCATCCGTCCGCTCGATAGCGGCGGCGGCGAGATCGAGGCGGTCGATCGCTGGAATCCGGCCGGCACCATGCACGACGAGGTCGACGGTGAGCTCCTCGATCAGCCCGTTCGACTTCGCGCGAACCCGGAGCCCGCCCTCCAGGCGCTCGATCGACTCGAGCGCGGTGTAGAGGCGGACCTCGACGCCCAGACGGCGGCCGTGCGCGACGAGACGGTCGACGAGGTCGGGGTCGAACCCCTTCAGTGGCCGGCCACCGTGTTCGACGACGCAGACGCGGCTGCCCGCCCTGGCCGCGATGTGGGCGAATTCGAACGAGATGTAGCCGCCGCCGACGAACAGGATGCGGGGTGGAAGGTCGTCGAGTTCCATGAACGCCGCGTTGTCGATTACGTGCTCGGCGCCCAGCATCGCAAGGGGACGTGGCTCCGCGCCGGTCGCGATCAGCACGTTGCGGCCCTGAAGCCGCGTGTGACCGCCGATCTCGACCGTGTTCTCGTTCAGGAAGCGTGCCTGGCCGTGGAAGGTCGCGACGCCCTTGCTCTCGAGGCCGTCCTCGATTCGGTCCGGCATCCGGTCGGTGAAGCTGCGCTTGAACGCGACCAGTTCGGGCCAGTTGATCCTGAGGCCGCCGTCCTCGATGCCCTTGCCGCGCATCAGCTGCGCGTCGTTGATGATCTCGGCGCCGCGGCGGAGCAGCTTCTTGGGGTCGCAGCCCCGTAGCGCGCACGTCCCGCCGTAGGGGAGTTCGTCGACGACCGCGACCGACCAGCCCGCCGCCGCGCATTTCTCGGCCGCGCTCACCGCCGCCATGCCGACGCCGAGCACGACGAGGTCGAACGACCGGATCACGGTGAAGCATCGACCTGACAGCACGCGGCCGTCCCCGTGGCACGGGACTCTTGAATGGGGGGGCAGGGAACCGTTCCGAACGAGCAGAACACGCAGCAGTCGCCCGTGTTCGGACGGAGCACCACCGCGCAGCCCCTGCAGTCGTAGAAGAACTGGCAGGCGTTGGTCGGCATCGTTTCGGTCTCGACGTGCCCGCAATTCGGGCACGTTAGAGTGGATTGCAGTTCCATGATCGTCCCTTCGTCTCCCTGCCAAGGTGGTCGGGTGGTCAACCGCCGCGCAGCTGAGCCGGATAGCCGACGTCGGTCGAAGCGGCGGCGATCTTCGCGGGCGTCGCAACCGAGGCGTCGTAGGTGACCGTCGCAGTCTTCGCATCGAAGTCGATCTTGACCAGCTTGACGCCCGCGACGCGGCTCATCGCGGTCTTCACGGTGATGGGGCAGGTCGGGCAGGTCATGTTCTTGATCGCGAACGTCCTCGTTTGCTCGCTCGCCGGTGCGGCGACCGCGACTCTGGCCGGGGCGGCGATGGCGGCGAATCCGGCAGCGCCGGCGAATCCGGCAAGGGCGATGGTCAGGTGGCGTTTCATGTTGTCTCTCCTAGTAGAACAGTGGTGCCCACCACTGCAGCGTCATGGCGAGCACGACGATGATTGTCGCCACCCACAATGCCGTCTTGGTGATGAGCGAGGATTCGGGGCGGGCGCAGTAGCTGCCATCGACACAGTCGGGCTTCCGGCGAAGATAGACGTGCCAGAATCCGCCTGCGAGGAAGGCCAGCGTCACGACGACGAAATAGGGCTTGTAGGGTTCAAGCGCGGTTAGGCTGCCGATCCACGCGCCGGACATGCCGAGCGTGACGAGAATGAGCGGGACGATGCAGCATGAGGACGCCAGCACGGCACCGATGACGCCGCCCGCGGCGAACCAGTGGCTGCGGTTCTTTACGTCGCGCGGCGCCTTCGAACGCCCGTTTTCCACTTCTGCTCCTGTCATCACGCCTTGCTCTCGATTCCGGCCTGTGCTCCATGTAAGGTCTGTAGTGGCTACAGGTTCAAGGGGTTATTTGCGATGTCATTCGCCGCAGCCGATCACCCCCTCAAGCGGGGCGCCCTGGCTCGGCGATTCGGGTGCAACATCGAGACGATCCGATACTATGAGAACATCGCGTTGCTGGCTGCGCCGGAACGCACCTCGGGCGGGCACCGGGTCTATTCGCAAGGGGACCAGGCGCGTCTGGGGTTCATCCTGCGGGCGCGGGAACTGGGCTTCTCCGTCGACGAGCTCCGCAGCCTGCTCAGTCTGTCCGATTCGCGCGTATACACGTGCGGCGAGGTGCTGGCCGTCACCGAGCGCCATCTCGACGACATAGGCAGGAAGATATCGGATCTGCGGCGGCTTCAGCGCACGCTCGCCGACATGTCGGCCCGGTGCGCCGGCGGCGACGTGCCGGAATGCCCGATCATGGATGCGCTCGTCGCGGCCGTGTGACGGACGCTCGCGCCTGCCGCTCCGTTCCGGCGCGTCGGTTCTGGATCAGTCGAAGCGGCGGGCCTTCGGGATTGACTGGCGACCGAGCCGCTCCGTTGACGCAATTCGGGTCCGATCGGCCACGTCGATTAGGCGTGCGCCGATCGCAGGTCGTCGCCCGCCAACAGCACGCCGGGTGCCGATCGGTTGAGGTGGCTAGTGTAGCTGGCCAGTCCGGCCAGCACGTCGGCATCCCCTGGCGGGTTGGGTGAGGAGCAGGCGAAGCAGCTGGTAATCGCGCGGTCCACGTTCGGCTCGGCGCAGATGCGCGGTTGGACGGCGGCCGTTCCGTTTACCGCGACGACATGCGCGATCAGCTGCTCAAGGCAGGCGACACGCGAGCCTGCCTGAGCCGCGGCGACGATGGCCATTGCCGCGATGGCGCGCTTGTCACCGGTGACAAGCAGGCTGCACGCGCGGTTCGCGAGCATCGCCAGCAGTTGGCTCTCGCCCCCGTCAAGCTCGAGGTCGCGGCGGATGGCCTCGGCCTCCAGGTCGGCGGCGGCGGCCATCTCGGCATCGTCGGGCTCGACCAGCGTCATCGCCGTCAGCATGCGCTCGAACGCTGCGGTCGCGCGTGCGGGATCGGCGATGTTCGAAGCACGGGCGAGCCTGCTGCGGACGACGAAGCGCCCGACGCCTAGCATCGCTGGCGGGATCTCGTCGACGGTCGTCACCGCTAGCGTCTCGTCGGCAAGCGCATAGGACGCGGTCTTCAGAATGACGTCGTTGTCCAGCAGGACGCGCTCAGACATTGTCGCCGATCATGACGTTTCGGAGATAGTGGGCGGCTTCGTCCCCCAGCAGGTCCCAATCCAGTTCACCGTCGGCGATCCCGTTCACCTCCCGCCAGGCTGGTTTGCGCTCGCCGTAGATGAAACCGAGCGCGGACATCGCGACCGGCCACAGGCTGCGGCCATGCGCAAGGCACAGTGCCAGCGTGCCCGGCTCGACCCCGTATTCGCCCGTCGCTCGCAGCACCGCCGCGGCGAGCGTGGGGGCGTTGAAGTGGTCGATGTTGGTCTGGATGTCGGGTTCGGGCGAGCCGGTCAGCAACGTCAGCGCGAACCTGTCCGCCTCGTCCTCCTGCTCGTCGCCGTCGCGCGCGAGGGCTGGGTCCTCCAGGTCGATCAGTGCCGGCGCGTCGGCGAGATGGTTGAGCATGACGTGGCCCAGTTCGTGCGCCAGCGTGAACGCCACCGGTGCCGGGTAGGCGGCGTCGCGTCCGAGCAGGATCGCGAACCGCCCGTCGATGCCCACGACCATGGCGTGCATCGACTTCGCCTCGAGTGGGAAGACGCGCAGGTGGATGACCGGGATGCGCAGGGCCCAGCAGGTGCCGAGCAGCGACCCGAGATCGACGAACGGCGACCCGGCCATGATGGCGTCGCGAAGCGCTTCCGCCGCGATCGGGTCGATCGGCCCGGATGGCGTGGCGCGCAGCAGCAGCCGACCGACCGACATCCCGAACGACGTCAGCGCGGCCTTCTGGGCGTCGTCGTGAGTGGACAGGTGCTTGAAGCGCGCCTCGTCGTTCCAGACGAACTCGACGCGTTCGCCAAGGAGTGGCTTGGGCTCGAGGCCGAGCCGGCGCGCGAGCGCGAACCGCAGTTCGGCGCGGCCCGATGGAGTCTCGCCAGCCTCCTCGCTCCACCACGAAGGCCACGCCGCGCGGATCGCGGCGCGGCTGAATCCGGCCTTCCTCAGCCGTTCGATCAGGTTTTCATCGTCGCCCGCCACCGTCCCCCCTGCAGCGTTTACGCGTTCCGGCTAGCACACCGCGAGTCCATCGCGAAGGACGCGTCTCAGATCAGCCTGCCCGGCGCGGCGGTCTCTGTCGCAGGCGCCCCGCGGATCTGGGAGACGAGGTCGCACCAGCTGTCGAGGGGCTGGCGCGAAATGTCGGCGAGGATGGCCAGCCGGCCGGCATCTAGTTCGACGGGATCGGACAGGCGGACCCAGTAGCTGTCGGCTAGCCAAGCGGTGAGGTTCGCCTCGTAGTCCGAACGGTCGTGGTCGAACTGCACGCGTCGCAGGAGTGCGGTCACCTGCGAGAAGCCGACAGGCGCCCCAGTGCCGCCAGCGTTCCGGAACGCCGCCGGGTCGAACGCGTCGCCGCGCCTGATGGTGAGGGGTTTGTCCGACCTGCACATGAGCGCGTGGTGGATGCGCTTGGCGCCACCCGCGCTGTCGCCGCGGCTCGTGACCAGAGCATGTGGCGGCAGCGACCGCTCGACACCCTGCGCGTCTACGTAGCGGCGCCAGATGACGGTGCGCGACGGCGAGACGTCGATGGCCTTCGGCCGCGTCTTCATCACCGAGAAAACCGCGCGGACCGGTATGCCCGCCCGCGCCAGCACGTTCGTCACTTGGGCGGGCGCATTGCCCACGCCCCAGAGGAACGAGCCGCCGCCCGCCTGGCGCTCGCGCTCCTTGCGTTCCACGATCGCATCGAGCCCCTGGCCGGCCTCGGCCTGCATCCGCGACCAGCAGACGTATTCCTCACGATGGGGCGTCTCGGCTTGGGGCCGGACCGCAGCGCTCGGTGCGGCTTCCATCGTCAGGGTCATCGTCCAATCCTCATGATGGTCCCTGTCGCATTCCGGCGCGCGCTGCTCAACGACCGTGATGCCCTCCGGGAAATTAGCGGTGGAAGGAGCTGTGGACCACGTTGTGGACGAACCTTCGGGCAGCTTTCCCGGTTGCACCTTTCGACTGGCAATCGATTCATCTCGACGCGATTCCATCAATCGTTCTCGCTATGTTCCTACGATGCGCGACGGGCTTGCACAAGGATCGCGTTGGTCTTGGCCACGAAAGCAGAATCTTGTGGAGATGGACCCCGCCCCTCATTCCCAGGAACAGGTGTTTCCGCTATGATCGTCATCTGTTCGAGGAGGCGTGATGAAGAAGGTCACGGATAATCAGCTGAATGGCGAGCTTGGCGAGACCAACGTCAAGGCACGTGTGCACCAGCTCGGGCATGTGTTCGAGGGTCGTGGGCGGCTCGAGACCGGCGTCGACGGCACAATCGAGTTCCGCAACCCCGTGAACAGGACGATGACGGGTAAGATGGTCGCCGTCCAGGTGAAGACCACCGCCGAAGGCGTCTATGCCACCGAGACTCCGGCCGGATTCGAGTATCTGCTGAAGCCCGCGGACCTTTCGTATTGGCGGAACACCAACCTTCCCGTGGTGATCGTGCTGCACCGGCTTTCCGACAACACCTTCTTCTGGAAGAGCGTCACGGACGGGATCGCGGGTGACGAGCGGCGTCTCGTCTTCGACAAGGCGACGGACCGGCTGGACGAGGCGGCGATGGACCGCATCGCGATGCTAGCGGTCGAGCGCGGCCGGCTCGGCTCCTTCGTGCCCCCGATGCGCACGGGCGAGCCGGCGCACCTCAACCTGATGCGGGTGGTTCTTCCCGACGAGCTGTTCGTCGCCGACTCGCCGTTCGCCAGCGGTCGGGACGCGGTGCCCACGCTGATCCAGGCCGAAGGGCAGCACTTCGACTGGGTGATCCGGGGCCGCAGGTTCGTGTCGTTCCGCGATCCGCGCGGTGGGCCGCTCGAGGCCATCGTCGATCCCGACACGGTCGAGGCGATCGACACTGAACTCGTCGCGATGAGCGACGACCCCGACGACGAGCTGGTCATGATCGAGTTGCTGCGTCGGACAATGCAGGAGGAGTTCTCGGCCGACCTCGCCTACGACAAGGCGGGCCGCGTGTTCTACTTCCGGGTGGCCGACCGGTATCAGACGCGCCAATACCGCTACCGTTCGCTCCGCGAGATGACTGCGGCGATGGTCGTCCAGGTCTACATGAACAAGAAGCGGCCCGAACAGGTTCACAGCGTGCGGCACCAGGCCTTCTCGCCGCGCTTCGAGCGGATCGGCGACGACTGGTTCCTGTCGATCTCGCCGACCTATTTCTTCACTGAGGACGGCTTCAGGCCGCACCGCTTCGCGCCCGATCTCGTCGCCGGCAAGAAGCGGTTCGACCGCAACGGCACCGTTCGCGGCCAGTTCTTCATGTATCGCTTCCTGCTGTCTCGCGAGAGCATTCCCGACGACGCGCCTGTCGACATGTTCTTCACGCCCGCGGAGGTGCCCGATGTAGACGTCGGGGAGGGGCCGCAGCCGGTCCTCCGCTTCGAGTCGCTCGAGCCTGTGTCCATGGAGGTCTCGGTGCCCGAGGACGCCTGGGTGAAGGTCGACCCCAACGCCGCCCGCATGAAGGCCGAGCCGGAACCGACCGAGCCGCCCGCACAGCACAGCCTGAGGATGACTGCATGAGGTTCGACACGCACTGCCTCGCCGAACCGGATCTCGAATTCGGCGACGGCGGACGCCACCTCGACCCCCGCTACGGGTTGATGGCGCACGGGCCGCTGCAGCCGAAGCCCGGCGACCAGATCCGCATCGGCGTGATCGGCACGACCGAGACCGTCGACGGGTTCGCTGGCTACATGGATCGGGCGATGACCGGCATCGAGGGCGACAACCAGCACCTCGGCAACCTCCATCCCGGCTTTCCGGGGATGGGGAACAGCAACCCGTTCCGATGCAGGTTCGACGTCCCGCAGGATGCCTGCAAGCCGATCCTCGCCCGCGACGTGAAGGAGATCGTCGGTATCCGGAAGCATGACGAGGCGGTGCGCGCCGCGGTCGACCTGCTGATCGACCAGGCGCGGTCGCTGCTAGAGGGTTCGTCCCGTCCCGAGGTCATCGTGGTCGCCTTGCCCAAGCCGCTGATCGAGAAGGTGGTCAACGCGACGTCGTTCGCCGCGGACGACGCGGACGACGCGGATGACGACGAGGCCGGACCGGTCGAGCTCAATTTCCGCGACCTGTTCAAGGCCCGTGCGCTCGCCCTCAACGTCCCGACGCAGATCGCCTGGCCGTCGGTGTGGGACGACACCTTCAAGCTGTCGCACAAGATGAAGAACACCGACCGGCGGGTGCAGGACCCCGCGACCCGTGCCTGGAACATCCTGAACGCGATCTTCTACAAGGCGGGTAAGGCGCCGTGGCGTCTGCCGAAGCCTGACGACGGATACGCCACCAGCTATCTCGGGATCGGCTTCTATCGCGATCTCGACGGGCATCGCCTGTGGACGAGCACGGCGCAGATGTTCGACGAACGTGGCAAGGGTCTGATCCTGCGGGGCGCCCGAGCCCGCACCGATCGACCTGGCAAGCACCCTTATCTCGCGCGCGAGGACGCGTTCGAGCTGGTGAAGCGCTCGCTCGAGCAATACCACCGCACGCATCTGCAGATGCCAGCCCGGCTGGTCATCATGAAGACGAGCCGCTTCGATAAGGGCGAGGCCGAGGGGTTCGCGGCAGCGATCGAGGAGATGAGGGTCGCGATGACCGACATGGTATGGGTGTCGGAAGGCGGTCACACGATGCTGCTGCGCGAGGGCGATTATCCGCCGCTGCGCGGCAGCTTCGTCGAGCTTGGCAGGACGGGGGTGCTCTACACCCGCGGCAGCGTCCCGTATTACGGCACCTATCCCGGTGCCCGCGTTCCACGGCCGCTGCACCTGAGGCCGCACGAGTGCGAGACGCCGCTGGCTAGCCTCGCTGCCGAGTTCCTCGCCCTCACCAAGATGAACTGGAACAGCACCCAGTTCGACCAGGGGCTGCCGATCCCGATCCGGGCGGCGCGCGAGGTCGGGAAGGTGCTCAGGCATGTGAGTTATGGTGATCGCGATCAGTCCGATTATCGCTATTACATGTGATGGCCGCGGGATCGTGCCCGATATACATCGACAGTGAGCGTCCGGCCGTATCGCAGCCCGGCGGCGGGCTGCGATACATCCGATCTGGCACTTAATACGCGCGCCGTGGGCCTTGCCGTGACATCGCCTGAGTCTATCGTCGCCATCATGTCATGCCCTAGCTGCGGAGCGTCTAGGACTATCGATGCGCGCTTCATCCCGAAGGCGTTCGTGACCGAGGTCATCTGCGCCCCGATTCGACCCGACCGAACATGATGACTGGTGAGGCCGAGGGGCTGACTGGATGGCGCAGCGCCGACGCTAGACCGGCGCGGGTGGCATTGATCTCGACACTCGAGGCGAATGGCTACGTGTTCCTGCCGCGACACGCAGGGGATGACGACGTCACGTCGGTGGCCGCCGCCCTTGGCGAGCCGATCGCACCTTGGGGCGGGACGGTCGTGCAGCGGCTTGTGCCGCGCGAGGCGTCGACGCCCAACACCTATAGTGGCCTGTTTGGTCTGGGCCGCTTCCCCTTCCACACCGATCTCGCGCATTGGCGACTTCCACCGCGATATCTCGTGCTCCGCTGCGTGAAGGGTTACGCCGATGTCCCGACCCTGCTGCTTGACGGGCGCTCTATCATCGACGCGGTGTCCCTCGACATCCTACGCCGCTCTGTCGTCCGGCCGCGCCGGCCCCGTTCGGGGGAGATGCGCTTGCTGCGGTTATGGCAGCCTGTGACCGGCGATTGCGACCTCCTTCGCTGGGACGAGGTGTTCCTGAAGCCGGCGAGCCGGATCGGCGCTTTCGCGTTCGGGAAGGTTGGCGAGGAGCTGGAATCGGCGATGCCGATGGAAGTGGCGATGGTCGACGCCGGCGACACGCTGGTCATCGACAACTGGCGGATGCTGCATTCGCGTCCCCCGGTGGCCGCGGGTCGCGAGGACCGGTGCCTGGATCGGGTCTACCTTGGGAGGTTGCATTGAAGCAGACGGTTGAGCCGAGCGCCCTTGCGGCCACGTGGGACCCCCAGGCGCTCTACGACAAGGCCGAGCGCTACATTCAGCAGGTGCATGGCCTCGACAGCGACGAATGGGATCATGCGCTATGGTCGAGCTTGGCGCTTGAGCTGCTGGCGCGCGCGGCGCTCGCAAACATCCACCCCGCATTGCTCGCCGAGCCGGACAAGGCCGGGTCGAATCTCGTCAGCGCATTGGGCTTCGAACCGATCGAGAAGAAGTTCTCGCCCCGGTCCATCGCCGTTGCCGAGGTCTTCCGGCGCCTGGCGGCCATGCTGCCCGACTTCTCCGCGGAGCACGAGGGATTTGGACTCCAGTTCACCGGTCGCCGGAACGCCGAGCTGCACTCCGGCGAGACGGCGTTCGACGGCTGGAAGGGCTCGTCCTGGCAGCCGCGGTTCTATCAGACGTGTGCTGCGCTGCTCTCGTCGATGGGCCTTACGCTCGAGGAGTTCGTCGGCGCCGACGAGGCGAAGGTGGCGGAGTCGTTGATGGCTGCCGCCGCGGACGAGAGCGCCAAAGCGGTGAAGGGCGACGTCGAGGCGCACAGCAAGGTCTGGCAGGCCAAGGGGGCCGACGAACGCGCCCTGCTGCTCGCGCAGGCCGAGCTGTGGGCCACCCGCCAGTCGGGCCATCGGGTCCAGTGTCCGGCCTGCGGATCGCCGGCGTTGGTGGTCGGCGCCCCGGTGTCGGCACCGGTGCGCAAGCTCAACGACGACGAGATCGTCGAGAGGCAGGAATACCTGCCGGGCCATTTCGAGTGCATCGCTTGCGGCTTGAAGATCGGTGGCTTGTCGCGGCTCGCCGTGGTCGGCCTGGCGGACCGTTACACCAGCACCCAGGTGTATGACGCCGCGGAATATTACACCCAGTCGCAGGACGAGTGGGACGGTTACGAGGAGGACAACAACGAGCGATGAGCCTGATCCGCCCCCGCGTCGTCGCACCCGACACGTCGCACTGGGCGAACTGGATCGACGCCGCATTGGGTTCCGATCCGGCGAAGCGATACGCGGCGCGACACTTCCATGAGCGGCTGCTGGACGCGGGGAAGGTGCCCTTCCTGTCGTGGCACCATCTCGAGGAACTGCTGTGCGTCGACAGCACGGCGAATGCGCGAGCACGCGTGACATACCTCCAGGCCGTTCCGATGATCGCATGGATGCGCTTACCGGATGAGCGTGACGGGATCGGCGCGATCACCGACATAATCGCGGCCGAGGCGATCGCGTCCGATGCCGGATGCGCCGATGTCGTGGCGGTCCGCGACCATGTGCGGTCGATGATGATGCGCACCGGCCCCGCGGTCGAGGCGGTGGGCAGCGAAGGCTGGGTATGGGGCGTGGCGCGGCCGGTGATGCTGCAGCGGCGGCCGCACCTGGGCATGGTGACGGCGTTGAGTGGCATGCGCACGATGGACGAGAGCCAGACCGTCGGCGAACTCGCCAGGAAGAGCCGCCGGCCGCCGGAGGAGTGGCGGGCCGCGATGGCCGGGATCCACGCGAAGGCGGTGCGCGAGGCGGTGGAGGCCGATCCCAGGCGCAGCGTCGAGGAGGCGCGGGCGATGGCCGACGACTTCATGGCGCGGGTGCTCGAACTGGCGCCGGCCGACGACATGCCGGTGCGCGACATGATCGTCGCGACCTACGCCGGACAGGGCGTCGATGCCGACGAGGTGCGCGACGAATGCACGATCGCCGAGCTTTCCCGACTCGGCACGTTCCGGTCTCACCTGCGCGTCGTCGCCGAGAAGACCAATCTCCCGTTCGAGCGGTTGAAGCGGGTGCGCATGGAGGCGCTGCCGAGCTGGCGGATCGGGCAGGCGCTGCGCAGGCACGGCCAGAAGCGGGCGCTGCGCCTTGGCAGCGACATGCACGACGAGCACCTGGCGGTGCTCGCCGCCTACACGGACGAACTCTATGTCGATAAGCGAACCCATGAGGACTTTCGTCGCGTGATCCAGAAGGAGCCCGAGCTCGCCCGGCTGTTCGGCCGGGTCGCCAAGGCAAGCCGTTACGACGACCTGGTGGCTGGACGGCCGCCTCTTGAGGACCCTTTTCGCGTCGCCTAGCCGCTCGACGCCGAGCGACGCCCGCGAAGGGCGCGACGAGGATGGCCGGTCGCCTCTCTTACGTGGTCAAGCAACCGTCGCGACGTCATGCGCGCGATCGCCGCCATCGTGGTCTCGTCAGCGTTCGGATTCGTTGAAGCCGGGTCGCGCCACTTAGAGTATGGCGACATCGCGGTCGCCAGGCGGTCGATCTGCTCGTCCGTTGCTCCAAGTCCCGTGGCATTCGCCAGGCGAAGCGCCTTGCCGACGTCGAGCCCGATGTTCCCGCGGCACCACTCGTCATCGAAACCCACATCGAGCAGATGCGAGCTGAGCGCGAGCTGGAACACGATCCCGGCGCGATACAGCCGGTCGCTCGGTCGCATGCTGACCGCCGGGTCCAGGCCGAGGAAGAAGCCTTCGGCGTTGTGGTAGCGGAACCGGCTGAGCGCGCGCTGTTCTCGGTTTCGCGCCAACCTGGGGATACCATCGCCATTGGCCGTTGCTTGGCCGACAAGGCTGCCAGCGGCGGGAGCCGCGATCGCCGCCACGGCAGGCGCCGATGCCAAGCCGACCAATATCGACCTGCGGGTCAGCGCGGTCGGACGACCGCACGGGTCGGTGGGATGTTCCGTGTCGCAGGTCGGCGCGTGGTTGTGTGAAGCGACCGACCGGGTCGTTGGAGCATGCTTCATGATTGGTCCTTTCACGCTTGCCGCGGCGAGAAGAGGCACATCCCTTTCGGCCCCGCTATTCCCAGAAAGGGGGATATGCGCTGGCCTTAGGATGTGCAGGTGGCGGCGCGGTCACCGTCGAGCGACCGCGCCTTTTGCCTCACGCCACGGTGGATGGCTGCCGGCGTCCGGCCTTCGCCTCTGCCTTGGCGCGACGCCGCCGCTCGGCGCGGTTTCCGGCGGGGCGGGGTTCCGCGAGACGGTCGAGCGCCTTGCCGAGCGCTATCGCGCCGTCGGCGTAGCCGAGCCGGGCGAGCGCATCGACGGCATGGATGTTGTCGTCGGAATAGAGCCATTCGTAGAAGCGGTCGCGCGCGTCCGCCGATTTGAAGCGGTGCACGTATAGGGGCTGATAGAACAGTCCCTGCGGACCATGCATGGATTCCGAGATCGCGATCTCGTGTTCATCGTCCATGCGGGTCACCATCGTGCCGATGCACTCGGCCGGGGGCTCAATCTCCATGCGCTCGCGCATGTGCGCGTAGAATGCGGGTCGGCCCAGGCTCTCGGCTAGCTGCCCCCATTCCCGCCAGCGGTCGCGGCGGATCGCCACCCAGCGCAGCAGCGCGTCCATCGAGCGCGCGTCGCCGGCCTCGCGGTGCCAGAGCGGTTCCACGGGTCCGTCGGTCTCGAGCATCGCCTGACTGGCGAGCACGATGCGCAGCGGGTTCCGGTGGTCGATCAAGATGCGATACTGTTCGTCGTTGTCGATGCGGTCCTGAAGCATTTTCCTGTTCCTCGATGGTCATGTCTGGCCATCGACGTTCAGAAGCCTTTTTTCCTCCTGTTGCCGCTGGCAACCACTGCAATCCAATATCCCTGGAACCGGCGCGCCCGTCGGTTGGTCGCGCGATGGTGCGCGCGAAGCAATGCCGCCGGCGAGGCCGCGCTGGGGGTGAGATCCCCGCGCGACCGCTCCATCATGCCTCTTCTGGCGCCGCCGTGTCGGCTTCGCGCTCGATCGGCCCGAGGCGTAGTTCAAGCACTGGTCCGTCGCCCCATTCCAGCACCTGGCGGAAGCCGACGACGAGACTGCCGACGGTCGGCTCGTCACCATCGTCCGGTTGGTAGGCCAAGCTGACACGACCGCCGGTGACGGGTGCGTAGCCGATGCGCCGCAGGTGCCGCGCCGAGGTCAGCCACGCGGTGCCGCGCGGGATGTCCGCCGCGAACACCTCGACACCCTCGATCGTCACGACATGGCGCCCGCGCTCGCGAGGCGTCCGCTGGTAGGAGACCGAGAACCCCGCGAGCGGGTCGTCGCGCCCGAAGCGCAGCCGTCCGAGCCGGTCGATCGAGTCCTGGTGCGCGACGATGAGGACCGGCCTGCCGCCGACGCGGCGCACGAGGTCAGTCATCGCGCGCCAGAACGCCGGATCGTCGAGTTCGCCGTCCGCCTCGACCAATTCCTTCGGCATCCTTGCGAACACGGCGAACGCGTAGCCGCCCGCGGCCTCGCGCGCGTGCTTGGCGATGAATTCGGTCCAGTTGGAGCTCGCCTGCTCCATCTCCGGACGGACCAGCCTACCCTTCCCGATCCCGTTGAACAGCGTTCGCCGCTCGTCGCCCTGCCCCTCGTCGGCGAGGAAAACGCCCACCTCGTCGAACACCGGCACCATCGCGGGTTCTGCGAGCACGTCGGCCTCGATGGCCGTCCGCAGCTCCTCCATCGCGGGCGCGTCGATCTCCTTGGCCAGCAGCCGTTCGCGGCGGCGGCGGGCGATCGCCGTGGTGGCGTCGTCCATCACGCGCACGAGGTTCGCGGTGGCGGCGGCCGGGTCGGCGTCCGGCGCCAACGCCAGGACGGCGCGCGACAGACCCGGCGGTTGGGTGGTGAGGATGTGCCGGTAGCGGTCGAACTCCATCAACATGTCGCGCAGCGACCGGTCGCCGAGCGGTGGCAGGGCCTCGTCCGCCGCGATTGCGTCCAGGTCGTCGGCGACACCCCCCGAGCCCTCGGCGGGCGCGAGCGCGGCGATCAGCGCCATGTCGCCCATGACCAACTGCTCGCGGTCGTGCATCGTGGTCGGCGTGTAGACGCGGCCCGGCACGACGGCGCCCTCGCGCATGTTGTCCATGCTTGAGACCAGCCTGTCTAGCCAGTGTCCGTGGGTGCCGTCCTGATAGCGTTCGCCGACGAGCTGGAGACGGATCAACCCCTCCACGACCGTCTTGAAGTCGAGGCCGCCAGCGTTCGGCTCTGTTGGATCCGAGCCCGCGCCGCCGACCAGCTCGCGCGCCGTGACGGCGGCCAGGTCGCCGACGGCGCCGCCGCCGATCGACCAGACCAGCATCAGCGAGGCGGTGACGAGCAGCACGTCCTGCCGCGCCCCGTCGACGATCTCGGCGAAGATGCCGCCGGGCGCGGGTTGCGGCAGGAACGGGTGGTCCATCCTCGCCGATCGGCCGGCCGCCGCGGCCCAGCCGCCGTCGAGCAGTTCGGGCATCAGAAGCCAGGGGAAGCGGTCGAGGCCGTCGCGCTGCACGTCGAGCAGCGCCGATCCCGGCCAGCGGACGAGCGCCTCGCGGAACAGGCGGGCGCCGGTCTTGTCCCCGTTCCACACGGCGACCGCGAGGCAGTAAGCCGTGTTGGCGAGGTGCTGGCGCAGGAAGGGCCAGGCCGAGACGTAGCGCGACCACACCTCCTCGTCCGGCGTGTCGGCCTCGACCTGCCACCCGTAGACGGGCGAAGCGGTGTTGAGGTTCGCCTCCCACCCTCCGATCATACCCGGCATCACCTTGGCGAGGGCGCGCGCGTCCGAACCGCTGAGGCCGACGCGTTCGCCCACGGCGTTGGCGTCGCCCTCTAGGATCGACCGGCGGGTCACCCACGCCTCGATCGCGTGCATCAGTATCGGCTGCAGGTCCAGGATGCCCTCGGCGACCGATCTGGACAGGCGGACGCCCGGTTCGGCATCGAGCAGGCGATAGGGCACGTAGGCGAGCGCATCGAGGAATCGCTGCTCGTCCGGGATCCTTTCGGCCGCGCGGTCGAACAGACGGCGGTATTGGCGGATCCAGTCGATGTGGGGGGCGTGCCACGCCGCCCCGCTCACCTCGGCGTAGCTGAAGGGTCGCCCCTCCTCCGTCTCGGTCGCGTGCAGACCGAGGAGGAAGCGGTGGTAGCGGACGAGCTCGTCGAGCGCGCCCTCGAAGGCGACAGGCGCGCGGCGATCGATCTGGGCGATGGCGCGGTCCGCCAGCTCCTCCATGATCTGCTCGGGGGTCGGCAGGTCATCCCTCATCGCGGCGCTCCTCGAAACGGAACGCGCGGCTGAGCGCCCATCGCTCGAACGCGGTCAGCGGCACGCCGCCGTTACGCCGGCACCACGCGACCCGTCCCCGCATGGAGCGGTCGAGCGCGGGGGTGAACCAGATCCGCGGACCGGAGCGCGCTGCGCCCGCAGCCGGTGCCGGTTCGGCCGAGCAGCGCTTCGCCCATCTGGCCAGCACCCACCGCACGACGCCCATGTGCACGTCGACAAGCATCGTGTTGGGCGCGAACTCGCGCTCGATCTCTATCTCGCTGCCGGTGCCGAAGGAGTAGCCGAAGAAGGCGCCCGGCGTTCCCGGCTCGACCCGGCCGCCCGCCGCGCCGTAGACCTGCTGGCGGAGGCGGTCGGTGAGCTGCCGCGGCACGACCACGTTCGCGGTGTATCGCTCCCGCAGGCGTTCACGGGCCGAACGCTGCACGAACCGGAACGTCACCGAGACGAAGTGAGCGACGGCCCACAGGTTGACGACGAACCATGCGGTGTGCGCCGACACCAGCGCGAGCTTGAAGACCGGCGAGGCCGAACCGCCGCCCAGCCGGTGGAGGGCGGTCTGCAGCGGCCAGAGGAACTGGATGGACAGGACGGCCGCCAGCGCGATCCCGCTTGCCGTGATCCCGAAGAACATCGATTCGTGATAATACACCTTCACGTCGGTGGTCGCGTCGTCGCGCTGGGCGATCAGCGTGACGAGCGCCAACGCCAGCGAGATCACGCCAAGCAGGCCGATCTGCGCGCCGAGCAGGTAGCTCGGCACGGTCTTGAGCACGTCGACGACCTGGGCCGCCCGTGCCGCCGACATCGCCGCGGTGCCGGGGGCGACGATCCGCGACCACGCCTCGACATTCAGCACGGCGAGGTCGACGATCAGGTAGCGGGCGAGGAAGATGCTGAACGGCGCGCCCATGAGGCTGCGCAGCAGGCGGTGGCCGGCGGCATAGCGCGCGCGGCGCGCGACAGGGTTGCCGGCGAGCTGCCGGCGGACCTCGTGCGCCACGAACCTGTTCACGCTGTCGGTCGGGCCGCCCGGGCCCCAGCCGATCCCCATCCTAAGGCACGCCCCCAATTCGTCCCGGTTGCATCGTCGCGGGCCATGCCGCGCCATCCCGGGTTTTCTGCTTCTCGTTCGAACGGCGCCATCATACAAGTGGAGGTGATGAACATCGGCCAGGCATCGAAGGCGAGCGGGGTCTCGCAGCGGATGATCCGCCACTACGAGAAGCTGGCCCTGATTCCGGCACCGCCGCGTCGCGACAGCGGCTACCGCGACTATTCGGATTCGGATGTGCACCGGCTGCGCTTCATCGCCAACGCGCGCGATCTTGGTTTCCCGATCACCGAGATCGCCGACCTGCTGTCGCTGTGGCACGACCGCGACCGGGCGAGCGCCGACGTGAAGGCGATCGCGCTCGCCCGGGCGGCGGATCTCGGGCGCAAGGCGGTGGCCTTGGAGCGCATGCGCGCCGCGCTCGTCGACCTGGCCGGCAGATGTCACGGCGACGGGCGGCCCGATTGCCCGATCATCGATGAGTTGGCGGAGGAATAGCCCGCAAACGCGGACCGGCGTGAAGTCGCTATCTGCCCCCGACTTCCTTCTCGAAACTGCTGGTCCGGACCCTGAAGTCCCGCCGTTCTCGATCCGTTCTTGACATAACCTTGACATCATGTCAGGGTTTAGCTTGCGCAGGACGATCCTGTGCGGCGGCGCTGTTGCGCGCCGGCGATCGAAGGGACCTGACGAAAGGGAAGACGATGCAAGAGAATGCCACCGGGGAGGCCCAAGGCCTGCCGCAGCTCATGGACATGCTGACCAACGTGGTCGTGACGCTGGACGCCGTCGGGGCGGATTCCTACTCCGACGTCTTCCTCTACGTCGCGGGCTGCCGCGACGGCCGGCCGATGGGGGAGCTGTCGCTCGAGCGCGGCGACATGTGGATCTCGACCCACGCCGACCACCGACCGACGACGCCCGGCTACATCCGCGCCAATGACGTCGCCGACCGCCGGGCGCTGCTGCTCGCCGACCTCGTCTACCTGATGTGGCACTGGCGCTGGGACAGCGCCGAGGCGGCCAGGGTGGTCGGCGTCGGCGAGCAGATCCTCGACCGGTGGATCGCCCACGCGGCCGAGAACGGCGGCGACGCCATCCCGCCCGTCGTGGCGCAGCGCGCGCGCCGCCTCATCGTCGTGGAGCAGCTGCGCCTGATCGTGGGGGTTGAGGACGCGCTCGCGGCGGCCTGGGTGCACGACACCCGTGCGGCCTTCGGCGGACGCTCGATCCGCGACCTGCTCGTCGACGACGGCGAGGTCGGGTTCCGCCGGGTCCTGCTGCTGCTCCTCAACCAGGTCGCCGCGACCAGCCACACGGTTCACTGAGTTCAGCGCGGTGGACGGTTCCGACGAGCTCGACGTTGAGCGCGCCAAGCGGCTGTTGCTGGCCGATGGCCGCTTCAGGGTGCTGGAGCGTGTCGCGCTGCCCGATCGGCGCGTGTCGCTCGGCCCGACGGCGGGATCGCGGATCGGCATCTGTCTCGACACCGAGACGACCGGTCTCGATCCGTCCGCCGACACGATCGTCGAGCTCGCGCTGCGGCGCTTCAGATACACATCCGCTGGCGAGATCGTCGCGCTCGACGCGCCGTTCGCATGGCTGGAGGATCCGGGCCAGCCACTGGATCCGGTCGTGTCACGCCTCACCGGGCTTTCCGACGCCGACCTCGCCGGTTGCACCATCGACGACGGCGCGGCGGTCGAGCTGATGCTGTCCGCCTCGCTCGTCGTGGCGCACAATAGTCGGTTCGACAGGCCGTTCGTCGAGAAACGTCTGCCTGCCGCGGCCGGCCTGCGCTGGTCGTGCAGCATGGAGGAAGTCGACTGGGCCGCCGCGGGATACGAGGGTCGCGCGTTGCGCTGGTTATTGGATCAGGCGGGCTGGTTCTACGACGCGCACCGGGCGGGTGACGATGTCGATGCGCTGATCGAGTTGCTCCGTCACCGGCTGGGCGATGGCGCGACGGTGCTGTCGCACGTCATCGCCGGGGCCGAGCGTGGCGGCTGGCTCGTCCGGGCGCACGGCGCGCACTACGACCGCAAGGACGCCCTTCGCAGTCGGGGATATTTCTGGAACGGCGCTTCCGGCGAGTGGATGCGCGAGGTCGTGGACGAGCTGCTCGACGACGAGCGCGAGTGGCTGCGGCTGCAGGTGTATTCGCCGGACCATCGGCCCCGCGCGCCGGGTCCGGTCATCGACCGGATCGACGCCGGCAGCCGATACCGCCGTCTTCAATGACGCTGCGGACTGACCTCACCGCCATGGCGATGCGGCGAGATCCGATCGGTCGTGCTCGGGTAGGATCGCCGCGAACCTGCCCGGCAGGCGGGCCAGCGAGCACTCGGGCACGTCGATGATGGCCCGCGTGTAGTTCCGCCCCGTCCATGCCTTACGTATGGCGTATTCGGGTCTGGCGAGCAGCGGGTGGGCTATGAGCGACGAAACCTGCCTTCCGCTCAGCGCGACCGAAAGCGTGGCGGCGATCCGGTGGCCGCGCGCCACGATCTCGTGCCGGGTCGACAGGAACGTGTCGTCGCCGCCCTCGCGGTAGATGACACCACCGCCCAGGTCGATGGTGGCGCGCAGCAGGTCGCCGATCGGCGGGCGCTCGACGCTGAGCGACGCGACCCTCTTGGGGCGACCGGTCGGCGGGTCCTTGATGTGGATGTCTATCGGCAGCGCGTTACTGTTCGTCGGTGCCCAGCGCGCGCGGTCGAGCATGTCCTCCGCCGGCATACCTGCCATCGCCAGCGCATCGCGGAGCACCCGCGAGCAGCGCCATGCCCAGGCGGGCGGGTCCCACTGGACGCGGCCGTCGATCGCTATAAGGCATTCACGGATCTCGGCGCCGCGGCCCACCCGCAGGGCATCGGCGAATTCCTGCAGGCGCCTGGCGCGACGCTTGGGCCCGAAGGCATCGGGGACGATGATACGCCGCTGGTCGACGTCGATCAGGTATCCTTGATGGATCGCGCATCCCGAGATCATCGGCGGCAGCCTCGTTATGCCGGCGCCGGCGATCGCCGCCGCCACCTCTCCGCGCCTGTGCGGAGGGAGCAGGTCGAGTAGCCATTCGACTTCGGGATGTTGCGGCATCCGTAGACGCTAGTCGTGATCGCCGAATATCGCGTTAATGCGGCGCGGTCAGTTGCCGCTCTGGTGCTGGCCCTCGGCCATTTCCTCGACTTCGTCGACGAGGTCGAAGTGTAGGGGGCAGCCGCCGGCATCGCCCAGACGTTCGGTCAGCACCGTGGCGATGTTGGTGACGATCACGGTCCGCGCCTGCTCGAGGGTTAGCACCGGGTGTGTCGCCGGATCGAAGCCGGCCGTGGAGCCATCCTCTTCGTGCCCGGCACGCGCGAGCAGGCGCAGCCTGCCGAGGCGCGGCCCGACGAGCCGCGCAGTGGGGGCGCCGAAGGGCAACTCGGGCGACCGGCGTCCCGACACCACGATGCCCGACGACTTGAACCGCCTGAATAGCCGTGTCCAGTCGGCCGAATAGCTGGATCCGAAAACGATCCGCGGCCGGACCGGCACACCGGAGAGGTTCGCCGACCGCAGCGTCGCGTCGGCGATGGCAGCGACTATCATTTCCGCATTCGGCGGTGCCAGTGCGACGGCGTGGCCGATCGGCGCGCCGGTGAACAGGTCGATCGCCAGAGTAAGGGTGGGACGCGTGGGGTTGGGCCCGTCCTCCGCGAATATATCGACCAGGCAATGGTCGAAGATGATGACCTCGCCGAAGCCGCGGGCCACCTCGTTCGCCTCGCGGCGGAGCAGCTCGCCGTCGCCGGCCTCCTCCTTGGCTATGGCCTGCAGCACGAAGCGCCGCAGCGTTTCGCGCGCCGGCGGCTTGGTCTTGTCGCCCCAGCCGCGGGCCACCGCGTCGACGATGACGTTCGGGGTCCGGTCGCGGGTCGAGCCGAGCGCGCTTCCGATCCTGGTCTCGATCTCCGCGGCGCGTTCGGCCTTGACCGAGGGCCGCTTCGGCACGACCGGTTCGCTGTAGGGCGCCAGCGGGACGGGCGATGCCGTCCGCTCCCACAGCTTGCACAGGCCGTAGAACCGCGAGCGGCCGATGCCCAGTTCGGCCGCGCAATCATCGGCCTTTGCCGCGGAACGGCTCTCGAGCGCGAGGTAGCGCTTAATGACGTCCATCCGCTTCAGCGCCGCGGCGCGCTTTTCCAGCGTCAGCTCGAGCCAGCGCGGATCGCCCCGCCAGTCCTCGCCGTCGGTCGTCATGAACGCCCCTGCATCATCGCGGGCGACGATAGGCGATCGTTCGTGTGGCAGCAAGAAGCGCCTCAATGCACGCTGCCACGAAGGAACGTGGTCGGAATGGGATTGACAAGGCATGACTTTTCCTCTCTTGTTACTGTCACGTTCGCTTGCAACGAGTCCAGGAGTATAATTGGAATGATGGTCAGGGAGCGGGTGGCGACCCGGCGGAGGGACGCGAAACCGACGATGGACGGATCGAGGCCGGTCGAAGTCAGAAGGATCGGCCGACCGCTGTCGTTCGAGCTCGCACGCACGGCGATGTCGGCGGCGGCGGCCAGGCCGGGATCGGACGTGCTCGACCCGCTGGCGGCACACGCCATAATGAGCGCCGTTGACTCCGTCGCCGCCGTCGTCGTCCTCGCGCTCGTTTCATGTTCCGAGGGGCCGGTGACGTTCGGTGCGGTCGTGGCGTCGCTCGGTTCCCGCGTCGCGGCGCGGTTCGCGGTGCTCGCGCTCCTCGGGCGCGGGGCGGTCCGCGTCGCGACGCCCGGCTACCTGACCGACGCTTCGCTCATCGAGGCCCGCCGGTAGCCGCGGCGCTTGGGAGACGACGGATGGCGTTGAGATTCGACGGGTGCACTTTCCTCGGCGGCCGGTTCGGCGAGCGGGTCGAGAGGGTGCTCGCGCACGCGATCGGCACCGAGTTCCTCCCCCCGATGCGGGCATGCTCCAAGCGGGCGCATGACCGGGCGCTCAGGGAGCTCCGCGAAGCAGGACTGCCGTATGTGTCCTATGACGCAGTGCGCCGGCGAATGGCAGCGATCCAGCGGTGGTTCGACCGGCACCGTGAGGTGCGCTGGACGTTCAACCGACAGGTTCCCATCGACCTGATCGTGGTGGACGCGAACGGCTCGCCGCTCGGCAGGCCGCTGATCACGCTCTCGGGTTCAGTTCGGGTTGAGGGGGATCAGGGCTGGCTCGACGCGAGGGCCGAGGTCAGCTTCCCGTGCGCCGCATCGACGACGCCGATGGGCGTATGGCGCGCGACGGAGGCGAAGCGGGTCCGTGCCCGCGGCAGGGATGCGGCGCCGGTGCGGCAGGTTGTCGCCGCCCGTTCCGAAACGGGCCGCCCTGCCTTCCGCCGGCGGGCCCGGCTCGCGCAGCTACTGGATGACGCGCAATCCGTGCTGGGAATCTTCAACAGGCGCGGCCCCGCCCTGTCGTTCGGATACCTGGTGTCCGCGCTCGGCTCGCGGTGTGCGGTCGAGGCGGCGGTCCGTCACCTCATCCGCGAAGGCAAGCTCTGGTCGCCCGAGGAGCACGAGTTCAGCGACGACAGCATGATCCACCTGGCGTCCGACGATGTCTTCTGAACTCGCCTTCGTCATGCCCGACGACAGCTGTCTGGACGAGCTGGCCTACGGCGTCCGCTACGATCCCGTCCGCGATCCGCGCACGCGCCGCAACGCCAGGTCCATCACCGGTGAGCTTATCTCGGTCCGGGATTCGGTGTGCCATGTCTTCGAAAGCCTGGGGGAGATGCGGACGGCCATCATTCTCGACGTGAGCCACGACGTCGCCGGCTTCAGGACGCAGCCCGAGCGGATGCATCTCGACGACGGCGGGACCTATACGCCCGACGTGCAGATCTGGTGGAGGGATGGCCGCGTCACCTACCGCGAGGTCAAGCCCGACGAGAAGCTGATCGAAAAGCCCGACCTCGACGGCAGGGTCGATCCCATCCGGCGGGCCTGCGCCGAGCGCAGTGCGGACTTCGAGATCGTGACGGACCGCTGGTATAGCGACCCCGTCCGTCTCAGGAACGCCAACCTCCTGCGCCACGCGTTCCGCCGTTCCCGCGCGGATGACCTCGCCGCCGTAGCGGACCTGCTGAGCCGCCGCGGCGCCTTGCCGCTATCGGAGGTGCCGCGCGAATCAGGCCTCGGACCGGCGGGGCACTATGCCGCGCTCGCCCTTGCGGCGGCGCGGCGGTGCCATGTCGATCTCGGTATGGCGATCGGCTTCGACACCATGATGCGGCTGGCATAGGCCATGAGCAGCGCGCCGCTCCGGTTCGGCCTGAACCACACCATCGTCATCACCGATGTCCATGGCGGCAAGCGCTGGTGGACGGTCCGCGAGCGCCGTCGCGACGGATACCTCCTCGAGCCGAACGACGAGCCGGGCGAGCGCCGTTTCCATGGCGCCGACGACATCCTCGAGGTCTATCTCGCCGGGCGGCTCGAGTATAAGCCCTTCGACGCCGCGCACTTCGACGAGGCGCGGCGCCAGCGCATGAGGATGGCGTGGGACGCGCAATCCCCCGACCGCCAGCGTCGCGCGCTGCGGCGCGAGGTGATCGTCAAGGCCTGCCTGAAGGCCATCCGCGCGCGCGAACCCGTGGGCACCGTGCTCCTCGACGTGCCGGGTGCCGTGCTCGACGAGCACCGGGAGAAGTGGGCCGAGGAGGACCGGCAGGCCGCCCGTGCGACTTTCGATGCGCGGCGGGCCGCGGGCCTTCCGATCGAGCCCGGCGCCGGCCCGCAGGAGCCGCAGGCGATGACGGCGCCGTGCGCGCGGACGACATCCGAATGGATCGCCCGCTATCTCGAGATGGGCCAGAGTGTGCTCGCGCTCGTCTCCTACGATGATCGCAAGGGCTATCGCGGCTCCCATCTCACTCCCGAGGTCGAGGCCGTCATGGGCGAGTTCATTGCGCGCGCGCTCGAGAAGGGTCCGATCCGAAACCTCGCGGCCTATCACCGGCTGCTGGAGCGCGAGCTGCAACGCGTCGGGCAGCCGGTGCCCAGCCGGGTGACCTTCGCCAAGAAGGTCCGCGCCGCGGCCGACCGCAGGCAGACCCTCAAGTCGCAGCAGGGCCAGCGGGCCGCTGACGAGGCGTGCCGGATCAACGAATACGTGCCAGACCCCGACTGGCTGCTGCAGCAGGTCGAGATCGACCACACGCTCGCCAACCTCAACGTCGTCGACGACGCCAGCGGCGTCCTGCTCGGCCGTCCCTGGATCACGATGATCATGGATCGGCTAACCCGGTGCATCCTGGGCTGCCACGTCTCCTTCCTACCACCGTCGTGGGCGACGCTGTCGCGGTGCATCGCGCACGCGCTGTGGCCCAAGGACATGACCGCCTATCCGGGACTGGAATGGTCCCAGCACGGCAAGTGGGACTGGGCCTACACCGACCGCGGCATGGACTTCATCAGCCATCCCGCCCGGCGCTCGGCGCAGCTTCTCCACTTCGAGATCGCGAACCTTCCGGGCTTCAGCCCGTGGCTCAAGGGCCGGATCGAATCTTTGTTCAAGCGCTTCGCTCTCCAGGCCTACGATTACCGGGATGGCCTCATCTCGTGGGACCTGAAGGAGTATGACGGCCGGAAGAACGCCAGCGTAGGCTACGCCGAGTTCCGTCGCGACATCGTGACGTGGATCGCCCGCGACTATCACCCCAACGGGCATTCCGGCCTCGACGGGCAGATGGCGCCGAACGACTTCTGGCAGTCGCAGGTCGATCTGAACTTCGGCGTCACGCCGGTCGATTCCACCGGCGGCCTGCGTCGCCTGCTCGGCGTGAGCGTGCGCCGCCGCGTCTCGCACATGGGCATCCGCGTGCACGGCCTGAACTACAACGGACCGGGATTGGGAGCCATCCGCGATCGCCACGGATCCGACGTCGACTGGTATGAGGTGCGTTACGATCCATACGACCTCGCGGGCGTGGACCTGCTGGACCACGTCACCGGGGAATGGCTCACGCTGTGGTGCACCCGGCCGGACATCGCGAACGGCACGACCGCGTGGCAGCATACCTTCCATGCCCAGCTTGCCGGCGAGATGGCGCGCGGGGGCGTGGTGACGGAGGACGGCCTCGAGCGCGCCCGCGCCGCCGCCCAGGCCGATCGGGATCTCATCATCGGGCGGGGCAGGCAGGGCCGCACCAAGACTGCACAGGTCAAGCTCGCGCGCTACTTGGAGCAGGGCGCGTTCCTGACGCCGATCCGCCTTTTCCCCGCTCCCCTGCAGCCCTACCTTCCCGTCGTCACCGGCGGCACCGACAGCGGTGGCCTCATCACGTTCTCGCAGCCTGCACCGCTGCTCCTTCCTGGTTTGGCGACGCCCGTCCCGGCGCTAGTCGACGGGTCCGGCAATCCGCTCGGCGGCGGCGCTCCGCGCCTCATGCACCAGTCTGCCCCTGCGCTCATCACCACTCCCGCCCAGAAGGCCGCGGCGGACGTCCAGGCGAGGCTCGCCGCGCGGCGGGCGGAAAGGGTCGGATCGTGACGAAGGACGACATTAAGGCGCGCATCCTGCGGCTGGAGACGCTGGTCATTCGGCACCCGCAGTTCGTGGCCGCCCAGGACGCGATCCTGGACCTCGAGCTGCGGCGGCCGGCGGCGCTGCCCGCCGGGCCGCATGCGGGCCCGCCCGCCGATACGGCGGAGGACGACGTGCCGTTCGATTTCTCCGAGGATGGTCTCGAGGACGCGCCTCCGGGCGGCGGCGCGCTCACCCAGTATTGCGTCATGATCGTCGGCCCTGCGGGCACCGGGAAGAGCCACGTCCTTACCAGCATCCAGGCTCTGCCGGAGATGCAGGTCGACACTTCGGGTCGCTACGGTGACCGTCGGCCGGTCGTCAGGCTGGACGTGCCGGACTTCGCCAATCCGAAGCAGACGGTGGTGGAGATTATGCGCGCCGTCGGCGCACCCGTGCCGAAGCGGCTCACCCGCAACGGCGTCGCGAGCCGGCTGCGGTATCAGTTCCAGCAGCTCGAGACGCGGCTGCTGATGCTGGACGAGGCGCATTCGTTCGTCGACGGGCAGGGGGAGGCCGGGCTCCGCGCCAACGGCAAGTTCCTCAAGTTCCTACTCAACAGTTGCGGCGTCCCGATCGCCATGGCGGGGGAGGAGTCGCTCGAGGAGCTGCGCACGTCGAAGGCGCTGAAGCGGCGCACCGACGCGCTGGTGGAACTGCGCCCCTACTCCTGGTCCGATCCCGACGAGCAGCTCGAGTTCCTCGACATCCTCGGCCAGCTCGAGGACGCCATGGGGTTCGGCACCGACGCCGCGCTCAGCACCGACACGGAACTCGCGTGCCGGCTCTACTTCGCGTCGGAGGGCTCGGTGGGCCTGGTCACGAAGATCCTGTCGCAGGCCCTGAAGCTGGCGCTGAAGGCCGGTGCGGGCGCGATCGACAGGCAGGTCCTCTCGAAGGCGTTCCGGTTGGAGAACCCAGCGTCGGTCCTGGTCGCCGACGATCCGGACATCTTCGTCGCCCCCGTCGGCGGACGCGACGATCCGTTCCTCGTCGACGCCGCCAAGTTCAAGGCGATGTGGAAGGCGCGCTACTCTGCGCCTCCCGTCGACCGTTCACGCAAGACCGGCATCCGTCGGGCGCCCAAGCGCGACGCGCAGGGTCTGTCGCTGTGAGCGGAACGATCGCCCTCCGCGTGCCCTCCATTTCGACTGAACCGGCGCACGGACTGCTTGCCCGCACGGCCACGAGGCTCAGGCTCACCCCAGCGACCTTCGCGGCCGACCTCGGAATCGAAGTTTCGGCGCTCGCCCGGGGGGACGGGCTCGACCGGTTCGCGAGCGCCGTCGGCGTCGATGCAGCGACCCTATCGCGGTCCACCGCGAGCCGCGGGTCTAGGCCGGGCCAGCTGACGCTGATGGGCGAGACGCTGGGACGCGGTGATCTGTCGGTTTCGCCGCGGCGGCGCTGCCCGCGCTGCCTGGCGGAGGACCGGTCGGCAGCCCGTGCCACGGGTCTGTCCGAGCGATATGCCGCATGGCACCGGACTTGGTGGGACGCCTCCATGGTGCTGTCGTGCCCGACGCACCGCTCGCTCCTGACCAACACCTGCCAATCGTGTGGCAAGCAGGTGGACTGGCGATCGCCGTCGATCGACATCTGCAGGTGCGGCGCGCCGCTCTGGCTGGACCATGGAGGGGAACTGCCCCGCTGCGACGGCGACGCGTATCTTCTCGCCCGCCTGGAGGGTGGATCCCGAGAGGCCGTCCCGCTGCTCGATGGGCTCACCCTCGGTCGAGCCGCGGCGGCAATGGGTCGGCTCGGTGAATGCGGGTTGGGCTTCGCCACATCCCGCCCGGACGTCGCCGGGGCCGATCTGGTCCGCCTGACCGCGGACGGCTTCCAAACCGCGCGCACGTTCGAGACGGCGTTTCCCAGGATCCTGGACGATGTAGTCACGGGCGCAGGTGGCGATGCCGTGGGACTGATGGCCTCATACGGATGGACCTACCGCAGCTGGCTGGCGCCGCCCGGCGGCGACCACAGCGGGGGGATCCTTCGCGATGCGCTCCTCCGCCACGCCGCGGGGCGCGGCATCATCGCGACCGACGAGCTGCAGGCATCCGAGAATGCGGTGACCCTCGGCGAGGCGTCGGAGATCCTCGGCATGGGACACGACCGCACCCGCCGCATCGCGGCCCGGGCGGGGCTCGTGCCGGCGGGCTCCCGTCGCGGCGTCAACTTCGCCATCGATCGGGATGCGGCTCGCGAACTTGCGCGCCGACTGGCGTCGCTCGTGGATGCACGGACGGCGGCCGCGCTGCTCGGCATCGGCCGAAGCCAGTTCCGCTCGCTCGTCGCCGCCGGGCTCGTCGCGCCCGACGAGGAGGCTGGGCGACTGGGATCCGGCGCGCTCTACGACGTCGAGCGGCTGGTTGCTTGGGTCGCGTCCCTCGCCGTGGGAGTCCCGGCCGTGTCGAGGACGCCGACGTCCTGCCTGCCGCTGCCCACCGCGTGTCGCAACTTCTCCCTCTCGCTCGTCGACGTCTGCCAGGCCATCTCGTCGGGGGTCCTGACGCCCGTTGGTCTCCGCGGCGAGAAGGGGCGCCTGACCTCGGTCGTCGTCTCATGCCGCGAGATGAAGGCCCTGCGCGATCCCGACCCGCTGACCGTTGGGGGTGTCGCGAGGAGGCTGGTCATCCATCCCGAGGCCGCATCGGCGCTGGTGCGCGCTGGCTTGGTGGGTCCGGTGGGCGCAGTCACTCCCCAGGGACTGCTGGACTTCACACGCGCAAACGCAACGCCGCGGGATCTGGCGGGTGAGTTCGGAACGTCCCCGCGGTCCGTCGTGGCCAGGCTGCGGGGCGCCGGGCTCGCCCCCACGTTGTTCCCTCCCGCCTTCCGCCAGCTGTTCTACGACCGCACGATCGCGAGGGGGGTGCTGCTGGCTGACTTGCCGGGTGCCGGCAGGTCGTGACGACGGGTTCGACTGGCCGGTCGTTGGCCTCCGCCGCTCCCGATCGCGCCGCGCTGCGGATCAGGCACAAGCCTTTCGAAGGTGCGCGCGAACTGGCGCTCCGGTCCGCCGATCGTTTGGGATGCGCTAGCCTTCAGGAGTTCACGAAGTGGATGTCGCTGCCGGAAGTGGCAGTGTTCGACCCACCGTCGATAGCCCGTTTGGCGGCTTTCGCCGGAGCGGACCGGCAGGAATTGGAGCAGTGGTCACAGCGCCCGACGGACCGACATGGCATCGTTCAATACCGCGACACGACGATATCCATCGTTAAAGTCAGGTCGCGATGGCGCAGGTTCTGCCCGATGTGCCTTCAGGACGACCTTCGGCGCCTGGAGCCCGATGAACCGCGTTCCAACGGGCCGTATCATCGGTCGTGGTGGTCGATATCGATCTTCTACGCATGCCCGGAACACCGGTGCGCCATGATCGAACGCTGTCCAGGATGCGGGGAGAGCATCGGTCGGGACAGCCTTCCGATGCATCGGCACGACTGCGGTGCATGGCTGTGGGATGCGGAGGCAGTGCCGCTGGACGAGACGGCGATGGCGGGGAGCGACTACCTCACCGGCCGCATCGGCATCGGCGAGCGGATCCCGTGCGCCACACTCGACGCAGTCGGCCTAGCCCAGGCCTTCTCGGTCATGAGTCGGCTCGGTGCGAGCGCGGTGTTCGGCATCGACGCCGGGAATGTCGGAGTGCGCGACGAGAGGAATGAAAGCCCTGACATGGCCCCGAGCCAACTGGGCCTGATCGTCAGTCGAGGCCTTGAATGTTGCCGTGACGGCTCGCGGTCGATTGAGGTCCTTTTAGACGACCTCGCGAGCCAAGCCCCACCAGGGCGCCGTGCTTCGATGTCATCGCTATATGGGCACCCGTTCGGCGCGTGGCTCGGCAGTCACTTCAACCCGATCCGGAAGGTGATCGATGAGGTGTTGCGGGAACATCTGCGCCGCAACGATCCCCTGAAGCGCCCCAGTTATGGCGATCATGGCCAGCATCCGAGCTACAGGATCTACACCCGCATACCGCTGACGGTGCCGGAGCGGCAGCGTTTCGAGCGCATCCTGCCCAGCGCGCTTCCTGAACGGGGTTGGCGGCAGGATGCCAAGAATGTCGGTCGCGCTGCCGGTGCGCTGCTCGCTGCGACTGAAGCCGCCCCCTATATCGGACTGTCCCATACCTTCTTCTCGAGGATGGTGGGCGCACGTTTCGTGATGCCCGTCTGGTATTCCGAGCGGCATCACGTGAAATACTTCTTTCGGGTCGAGCTCGACGAGTGGCTGGACCGGATTGAGGCCAAGCTGGTCCCGCCGACTGAAGACCTAGAGTGGACCGATGTTTTCGACGCGGCGGTCAGGTGGTCCAGGCGCCCGTTCCATTGTCTGATAGACCGCATCATCCATGGTGAGTTGCGCGCCACCCGCAGCACTGCCGGCCGCTTGCAGATCAGCGATTTGCTGGTCGCGCGGGCTGACCTGCCGAAGCCCGCGCCGCGGCGCTGTGGAGCCCAACTCGATCAGTTCGATCTGGCGCGGGCGATCGGCGTGTCTCCGATGACGGCCCGGCACCTGATCGCGCAGGGGCTGATCCCCTCGTCCCGTTGGCGCCGGGAGAACTTCGTGGCGGACGCCGACGCCCATGCCTTCTCTCAGCAATATGCCACGCTGAAGGACCTGGCGGCGATCCACCCCCTGCACAACGGCCTTCGCGGGATACGTTGGGTCCTGCGCGATTCCGGCCTCGAACCGTTGCTACCTTTAAAATATACTCGTCTTTTTCCTCGTCCCGAGGCGATCACGGCCGTTCTCGCCTATTGCCTGGAGAGATCGGCAGTATAATGGTTTCAAAATGATGGTTTCGGCAGGCTATTGGTTTCAGCGGGAACAGCCAATTGATTCCACTTTTGCGCTAACCTGTTGATTCTGTGTGAGCCGGCTCCGCAGACAATTGGTTTCGTGAACACTGACAACATAAAGGGAGACGGATGATGCGGTGGAGCATGGTTTTGGCGGCGAGCGCCGCGCTGGCGGTACCGACCGCGATCGTCGCGAAGCAGGCCGTCTCCCCCGCCATCACCAAGGCGATTGCCGACCCGGCACGCGCCGATCAGGCCAAGGACGACGAGCGTCGCAAGGCCGCCGAAGTGATTGCGTTCGCCGGACTGAAACCCGGCCAGACCGTCGTCGATCTCATCCCCGGCGCCGGGTATTGGACGCGGATCTTCACTGGCGTGGTGGGGCCGACGGGGCATGTCTGGGCCGTGTGGCCCGCCGCTTCGGCCGGCTATGCCGAAAAGGCCAAGCCGGCGCTCGAAGCGCGCGGCCTCGCCAACGTGTCGGCGGCGGTCGATCCCGCAATCCTGACCGTCGACAAGCCCGTCGATCTCGTCTGGACCGTGCAGAACTATCACGATGTTCCCAACAAAGGCGGCGGCGAAGTCGCGATCAAGGCCTTCAATGCCGCAGTCTTCAAGGCGCTGAAACCAGGCGGCATCTATTTGGTGATCGATCACGTGGCGGCGGCGGGATCGGGTCTGCGCGACACCGAGACGCTGCACCGCATCGACCCGGCGATCGTCAAGAAGCAAGTACTCGCCGCGGGATTCGTGTTCGTTGGCGAGTCTAGGGTATTGGCCGACCCCAAGGACGATCACACGCTCAAGATTTTCGATCCCAAGATCCGCGGCGTCACCGACCAGTTCGTCTATAAGTTCCGCAAACCGTCCTAACCGCGCTCCTCGCGCAAGGGGCGGACGAGCAGCGCGCCGATCACGTCGGCGACCGGCGCGCCGTCGAGCAACTGGCAGACCGCCTCGCACACCGGCATGTCGACGCCCGCCTCGGCGGCGGCCTCGCGCAACACGGGTGCGGTGAACGCGCCCTCCGCGACGGTATGGCGGTCGGCCAATAGCTCGCGCGCCGACCGGCCCTCCCCCAGCCCGACGCCAAGCGAGAAGTTGCGGCTGCTGGTCGACGAACAGGTCAGGACGAGGTCGCCGAGTCCCGACAGCCCCGCCATCGTCTCCGACCGCGCGCCGCGCGCCAGCCCGAACCGCGTCATTTCCGCAAAGCCGCGCGCGATCAGCGCGGCGCGCGCATTCTGCCCCAGCCGCGCGCCCTCGACCACGCCGCATCCGATCGCGAGCACGTTCTTGACCGCGCCGCCGATTTCCGCGCCGGTCACGTCGTCCGATGCATAAGTGCGGAAGGTCGGGGCCGCGATCCGCTTGGCCAGCGCCGCCCCCAGCGCCGCATCCTCGCACGCCAGCGTCACCGCGGTCGGCAGCCCCGCCGCCACTTCATGCGCGAAGGTCGGACCGGACAATACCGCGATCGACGCCCTTGGCTGCACCTCTCGGGCCACTTCGCCGACCAGCATACGCGTCCCCGCCTCGATCCCCTTGGCGCACAGCACCAGGGGAGTCGCGCCGAAATCCGCCATCTCCAGCACGCCGCGCACATGCTGCGCCGGCGCGACCACCAGCACCGCATCGACGCCACGCAATTCATCGAGATCGCCGGTCGCCCTGATCGTCGGCGACAGCGGCACGCTCGACAGGAACAGGTCGTTGACGTGGCGGTGGTTGATCGACTGCACCACTTCCGGCTCGCGCGCCCATAGCAATACGGGTGCGGCCCCCTGCGCCGCGACTTGCGCCAGCGCCGTGCCCCACGCCCCGCCGCCGATGACTCCGATCTTCATGAGCTGATCTTCACGCCTTCACGCCCGCGCCGCGCACCTTTTCGGCGTCGGGATCGAGCGGCCAGCGCGGGCGCGCGGCGACATCGAGCGGGTCGGTCAGCCCGGCGGCGAAACGCTCCGCTCCCGCCCAGCCGATCATCGCAGCATTGTCGGTGCAGAGCCATTGCGGCGGGACGCTGAACGGCAGTCCATAGTCGCCCGCCAGCGCCTCGAGCGCCGATCGCACCGCCGTGTTGGCCGCCACGCCGCCCGCGACGACCAAGGCGGTCGCATCAACCTCGCCCAGTTGCCGCCGGGTACGATCGACCAGGCACTCCACCGCCGCTTGCTGGAAACTCGCGGCAATATCCTCCTTCGACCACGTCCCCGCTTCGTGTGCGCGCAACACCGCGCTCTTGAGTCCAGCGAACGAGAAATGCGGCTCGGGCGATCCGAGCAAGGGCCGCGGCAGCGGGACGATCGGCTGGCCCACCGCCGCCGCGCGCTCGACCGCCGGGCCGCCGGGGAAACCGAGGCCCAGGATCTTGGCGGTCTTGTCGAACGCTTCGCCCGCGGCATCGTCGATCGTCGTCGCGAGCCGGCCATAGCGACCGACGCCCTCGACCAGCAGCAACTGGCAATGCCCGCCCGACACCAGCAGCAGCAGATAGGGGAACTCGAGATCGGGATCGGCCAGCCGGGGGCTGAGCGCATGCCCTTCGAGGTGATTGACCGCGACCAGCGGCTTGCCCGCCGCGTGCGCCAGCGCCTTGCCCGTCACCAGCCCGACCATCACGCCGCCGATCAGCCCCGGCCCGGCGGTCGCGGCGATCGCATCGACCTCCGCCAGTGTCACGCCTGCTTCGTCGAGCGCGGCGGCGATCAGCGGCTCCAGCACCTCGACATGCGCGCGGGCTGCAATCTCCGGCACGACCCCGCCATAGGGCGCATGCGCCGCTTCCTGTCCCGCCAGCTTGTGCGCCAGGATTCGCCGGTCGCCGGTGACCAGCGCCGCCGCGGTTTCGTCGCACGAGGATTCGAGGCCCAGGATGAGCATGGCTTCCATCTAGGCCTCTCGCCCGGTAGCACAAGCCATGCCCCCTATCCGTCTCGGCACGCGCGGATCGCCGCTCGCCCTCACGCAAGCCACTATGGTCAAGGATGCGCTGTTCGCCGCGCACGGCGTCGCGTGCGAAATCCACGTCATCAAGACCACCGGCGACCGCGTGCAGGATCGCGCGCTGGCCGAAATCGGCGGCAAGGCGCTGTGGACCAAGGAACTCGACCGCGCCTTGCTCAGCGGCGAGATCGACATCGCAGTGCATTCGATGAAGGATGTCGAGACGGTCCGGCCCGATGCGATCGTGATTGCAGCCATGCTCGAACGTGCCGACGTGCGCGACCGGCTGGTCGGTGCGGACAGCCTGTCCGCGATTCGGCCGGACGGCGTGGTCGGCACGTCGAGCCCGCGCCGCCGTGCGCAAGTGCTGCGCGCGCGGCCCGACCTGTCGGTGGTACTGTTCCGCGGCAATGTCGATACGCGCCTCGCCAAGCTGGCGGCGGGCGAAGCCGACGCCACCTTGCTCGCGGCGGCGGGGCTGATCCGGCTGGGGCGCGACGATGTCGGCGTGGCGGTGCCGATCGACCAGATGCTCCCCGCCCCGGCGCAAGGCGCGGTCGGGATCGAATGCCGCGCCGATGACGCCATGACGCGCGGCCTGCTCGGCGCGATCGACCATGCAGACACCAGCCGCGCGGTGCGGTGCGAGCGCGCCTTGCTCGCCGCGCTGGACGCGACGTGCCACTCGCCGGTGGCCGCGTTGGCGACGGTCGAAGGCAACCTCGTAACCTTACGCGCCGAACTATTTTCGGAAGACGGCGCGGCGCATGTCGCGGCCGACGCCCAGGCACTGCGGCTGTCGCGCGAAGAAGCGCCAGCCCTCGCCGCTAGCGTGGACGACCACACGCTGGCACGCGACCTTGCTCGCGCCTTGCTCGATCGCGCACCGCCATCGGTTCGCGCGGCTTTCCGCGCATGAGTCGCGCGGTCGCGGTGCTGCGGCCCGAACCCGGCAATGCCGCCACCGTCGCTCGCGTCGAAGCCGCTGGGCTGACCGCGATCCGTCTGCCGCTGTTCGACGTGCGCGCGGTCGATTGGACCGTGCCCGATCCCGACCGCTTCGACGCGCTGATCCTGACCAGCGCCAACGCGCCGCGACTGGCCGGTCCCGGACTCGACGCGCTGGTGCGATTGCCGGTGTTCGCGGTCGGGCCAGCCACCGCCGCCGCGGCCCGGACGCGCGGCCTGACGATCGCCGCGACCGGCGACGGCGACGGGGCCGAAATCGTCGCCACGCTCACGGAGCGCGGCTTTACCCGCGCGCTCTTGCTCGGTGGGCGCGAAAGGCGCGTGCACGCGGGCGGCGTGGTTGCCGAAGCGATCACGGTTTACGCAAGCGATCCGTTGCCGATGGATCCCGCCGGGATTGCCTCGTTGGCGGGCGCCGTCGCGTTGCTCCACTCCGCGCGCGCCGCCGAGCGCTTGGCCAGCCTCGTCGGTGACGCCCGCGCCTCGATCCGCCTCGCTGCGATCAGCGACGCCGTCGCAGCGGGGGCGGGGCCGGGCTGGGCCGGGGTGGCCGCTGCCGCAATGCCGGACGACGCAAGCCTGGTGGCGCTCGCGCGGCGTCTCGCCGATTGACCCTGCGCGCGGCGCCGCCGATAAGGGGACGATGAGCGACGTTACGCCGCCCCCCGCGCCGGTTCCGCCTACGCCCCCCGCCTTGCGGCAACTGACGCTGGCGACCGTCGGCTGGATCGCGCTGGCGACCTTCGTCGTCGGCGTGATGATCGCGGTCTGGGCGATCAACCGTTTCCGGACCGCCGATACCACGACGCAACCGCAGGCCGCCGTCGCGCCGCAACCCACCAAGGTCATCGTCACGCCGCCGGTCGCCACCGATCCAGCTTCGCTGTCGGCGCGGCAGGAACTGCTTGGCGCGCAACTCACCGCGCTCGAACAGCGCGGCGCGGCGATCACCGCAGCCTCGGCCAACGCTTACGGCAACGCAACCCGCGCCGAGGGATTGCTCGTCGCCTTCGCCGCGCGGCGGCAGATCAGTCGCGGTCAGGGGCTAGGCTATCTCGAACAGCAATTGCGTGACCGTTTCGGCGCGACCCAGCCCAATGAGGTCAACGCGGTCATCGCGGCGTCCCGCAATCCGGTGACGGTCGAGGATTTGCGGCTCGGACTCGACCAGATCGGGCCGCAGCTCGCGCTCGGCCCGTCGGGCAGCGCGGGCTGGGGCGGCGCGGTGTGGCGGCTGTTCGGCAGCCTGATCGTCGTCCATCCGAAGAATATGCCGTCGCCGGTGCCGAGCGAGCGCCTCGCGCGCGTGCGGCGGATGCTGTCGCAGGATCAAGTCGAAGCGGCGGTCGAGGAAGTGGGCAAGCTGCCCGGCGCGGCGCAGGCGACCGGCTGGATGACCGGGGCGAAACGCTATGTCGAAACGCGAAAGGCGCTCGACACGCTGGAGACCGCCGCGCTGCAGGGCAGAGTCGTCAATCCAGCCACCCCCGCGGCCCGCTAGACGCGGGCGATCAACGCCTGCGCCGCGGCGGGATTGCGTACCTTCGCGCCGGAGATCATGAAGACGAAGACGTCGCGCGGTTGCTTGGGCGGCAGCGCACCGAAATAGGGCAGGCCATCGGGAGCGGCGCCCGCCGCCCAGCGCTTCGCGGCGCCGGCCCAGCGATCGAGCGCGTCGGGCGAATAGCCGATGGGCTCCTCCTCAACGCTGCTTTCGAGCCGCGCATAGACGAAGTCGGCGGTGACGTCGGCAATCGCCGGATAGTCCGGCGATTCGCCATAGACGATCGCGACATTGGCGGCGCGGCACAGATCGACGAATTCGGGCACGTGGAAACTGTCGTGCCGGACCTGCACCGCATGGCGCAGCGCGACGCCGTCCTGCTCGGCGGGAAGCAGTTTCAGGAACGCCCTGAAATCGTCCGCGTCGAACTTCTTGGTCGCCATGAACTGCCACAGGATCGGACCGAGCTTCGGCCCGAGCTCGACGATTCCCTGGCTCGTAAAGCGCCGGATCGATTCGCCCGCCTCCGCCAGCACCTTGCGGTTGGTGCAGAAGCGCGACGCCTTCAATGTGAACACGAAGTCGTCTGGCACGACTTCCGCCCAGCCCGCGAACGTCGCCGGCTTGAACCCCGAATAATAGGTGCCGTTGACCTCGATCGCGGTCAGGTGGCGACTGGCATATTCCAGCTCGCGCTTGTGCGGCCATTTGTCGGGATAGAAGGTCCCGCGCCACGGCTCATAGGTCCAGCCGCCGATTCCGATTCGGATGTTCGCCATGGCGAGGAGGATAGGCGGTGACGGGGCAAGAGGCGATAGCTGGCGCGGTGATCGGGAATCCGCCGCGGCAAAGCCGCGTCGTCGGCCATGGCTTCGCCATGCCGGCCGTGCTTCTTGCGATTCGCGAAATAGCGCCGCTATTTCGCGGCAAGAAGCTGGAGCGGGCGAAGGGATTCGTTCGCTACCGTCATTCCTCAAGGCCACCGTGTAACCTTCAACAGCGGCTTATGGGCCGTCTGCCGACTGTCAGGTTCCGGGCAGCGAACCCCAGATAGCTGCCCTTCCTCGCGCCGCCGCAGCGATGACGGCTGTCGACCAGGGCCAGTCTTTCAATCCTACTACGGTGAACGTCCGGCCCTGATGGAAGCGGCCGATCGGACTGGTCGAAGCGGGCCATTGGCAACGCGCCCAAGTGTTGACATTCGTGCCGCTCGTGCCCGATCCGGCAGCCGCCCCTCATTGATCTCCATATCACGATCGCTTTCAACCGATCGCAACGCGTCGTGCATCCTTTGCACTTGTCCTGAACCGGCAGCCGTCGGATCGACATGCACTGTCTGTCCGTTAGCGAGCAATTTCAGATGCGCTATTTCCTCGCTCGCCATGGTGAGACCGTCTATAATGCGGCCGCCCGAATTCAGGGCAACAGCGTCCATACGCCACTCAGCCGCACCGGCATCGCTCAGGCCGAAGCGATGGGCGCGGCGCTTGCCGATTTCCTGGCCGACCCTCGCGAAATCGACATCTGGGCATCGACGGCGGGACGGGCGTTGCAAACCGTCGCGATCATTGTCGAGCATCTTCACCGGGATTTCCTCGACGTGTCCACCGATCCTCGACTGGTCGAACTGGAGGTTGGCGCGTGGGAGGGGCGGCTCTACGCGGACGTCATTGCTGCGGACGGCGTGATCCTGTGCACCGATCGGCGTCTTTTCACGGTGCAGCCGCCTGGCGGAGAGGATTATCCGACCGTTGCGGCGCGGCTGCGGGACTGGCTGGTGACGCTGTCACCCGACCGGGATGTGCTGGTGGTGAGTCACGGCATGACGCTGCGCGTCTTGCGGGGGCTGTTGGCGGGCGGTGAACCGTTCAACGGTGTGCCGATCGCGGAGGATGCGCCGCAGGGAACCATGTTCCTTGTCGAGAACGGGATCGAGACCCGGCTCCACCTGATGACCTGAGCCCTTCAAACTGGTCCATTTTATGTGGGAAAATCCCGGTTAGGTTTGGCAGGTGCCGAACGAGGGAATCCGCCGATGAAGAAGTCGAGGTTCAGCGAGCAGCCGAGCCCGGGAGATCGTCGGCTATTTGCAGGCGAGCTACCAGGTCAGCGAACGGCGAGCCTGCGGCGCGTTTCCGATCAATCGATCGACCCAGCGCTACCAGTCCCGCCGCCTCGATCAGGCCGGCCTCAAGATGCGGATCAAGGAGTTGGCTGCGACCCGTGTTCGCTACGGGTGCCGACGCATCCACGTGTTGCTCCGGCGCGAAGGCTGGGAGATCAACCATAAGCGAACGCACCGCCTGTATCGCGAGCTGGGGCTGCAGCTGCGCAACAAGACACCCAAGCGCAAGGTGAAGGCGAAGCTGCGCGACGACCGGACGACGGCAACGGCACCGAACGAGTGCTGGTCGATGGATTTCCTGTCGGACCAGCTTTTCGACGGGCGCAAGATCCGCGTGTTGTCGATCGTGGACAACTTCACGCGCGTGTCGCCGGCCCTCGACGTATGGACGAGCTACCGCGGCGCCGACGTTGTTGAGACGCTTGACCGCATCGCAGCGGCATACGGCCGCCCCAGACGCATTCGTCTGGACAATGGCCCTGAGTTCATCTCGAAGGACCTCGATCTATGGGCCTATCAGCACGATGTGGTGCTGGACTTCAGCCGACCCGGCAAACCCACCGACAATGCGTTCGCCGAAGCCTTCAACGGTCGCGTGCGGGCCGAATGCCTCAACGCGTTCTGGTTCTTGAGCTTGGACGACGCTCGGGTAAAATGTGAGGCATGGCGGCGGGACTATAACGAGCTCCGTCCGCACAGCTCCCTCGGCAACCAAACCCCGATGGAGCGCGCTTTTTCGTCAGGGCAGGCATGCCTGCCCTGACGAAAAGAGAAGCCGGTTTTCTCACAAAGACCGGACCAGAGATGGGGTGAAGCTCACCTCGATCCAGACTGTCATAGTCGATGGACCACTCAGAAGGGGGCAGCTCAGGTCTTTAAATCCTCGACCGTCGCCCTTTTACGCCACTTCGCCACAGTCTTCGGGTTGATCCCCAGCTCACGGCTCAGCGTCGCGAGCGAAGCTTGCGACATGCTGTATTGCTGCTCGGACGGCGTGCGTGGTCGTGGCGCACCCATGACGTACCTGTCCCATACGGCTTCCTTCCATTCCAACGAAAGGATCGCACCATCAAACCGGGGGATCAAACACCTAATCGCGGCGCTATCGGGAACGACATGCTCCAGGAGTTCGCGAAGCGCTGCGACATCCCATTGCCCCTGATCGAGGTCGCGCAGACGGCGGCCGACAATCTCGTCGCTGGTCAGGCTGAACAGCTTGAGAAACGCGCGGCTATGGGCAGGGAGGTTGTCCATGATGACGACATCGCCGGGCTTTAGCGTCGGCGCCAGCACCTGCTCGGTATAGGCAAGGAACCACTCGCCCGTCATCGGGCCGTCGAGGACCATCGGTGCGGTCATGCCGGTCAGCCGCAGAGCGCCGGTAACCGTCGTCGTCTTCCAATGGCCATGCGGGATACTCGCCCGGAGCCGCTGCCCGCGCGGCGCGCGGCCGTGCAGCCGCGCCATCTTGGTGCTCGCCCCGGTCTCGTCGATGAAGACGAGGGTGTGGGGGTCGAGATCGAGCTGGCCGTCGAACCATGCCTCGCGGCGCTCTACGACATCGGGACGATCCTGCTCCGCTGCATGCCCGGACTTTTTTTGAGCGTGATCTTCCGGCGCGCGAAGAACCGCCACAGCGTCGCGATGCCGACAGTGACGCCGTGTCCGGCGAGCAGCTCGCGCAGTTCGGCAAGGGTGATGTCCGGCTGTCTGGCGATCGCGCTGAGGATCACGTCCGCGTGCGCCTCGACCCGAGCGACGGTCGCCACCTTGCTGCCGGGGTGCAGCCGTACCGGTCCGCCGCGCCAGCGCGTGCCACCGGATCGCACTCGACACGCTGACCCCGAACCGCGCCGCCGCCTGGCGCCGCGATAGACCGCCGTCGATCACCGCCACCACCCGCTCACGAAGATCAATCGACAGCGCTTTGGTCATGCATGCCAGCCTCCCTCGCCAGCACGCAGCTTGAATCAGATCGCGACCGCCTTGGGAATCCCCAACGAGTCTGTCAGCTCGGAAGATGCTCTAGGAAAAATTGGCGATGGCAGGCCCTTTATTAATCCGCGAGCGGGCGGTTTTTTCGCGCACGCCGCGTTGGATATCTGAAAGGTCTGCCTTCGGCGATCGTTTCGCATCGCGTTTTCCCGGTGGCCAATTCCGGCCAACGAAGAAAAGGGATGGGACATTTCCTCATTTGACCCAGCCGACACGGGACCTGCTTGGAACGCCGGACGAAAAATTGGCGCGAAGCGAGCGCTGAAGCCGAAGAGATTTGGGCCATTCGCTTCATGCTCGACCACGCCAAGAAGGTTCGGGGTCGGGCGGTCCAAATCCTGCTCGGCCATACCAGGATCGAGAGCACGGTGCGGTACCTTGGCGTTGACATTGAGGACGCCCTCGCGCTCGCCGACGGATCTGGACCAGCTGCTGTCGCCATGTCCGCGCACATCGACAGCGATTGCGCGAAACCCCGCATCGGCCAGATCGCTCATTACCCGCTTCCAAGCGCGCCGGGTCTGACCGCCCCCATGGGCGAGCAGGACCGGCATTGCTCCTCGCCCCCCGGGCCTCAGCCACAAGAGTTAGGCCTCCAGAACCTTCGATCGAGAGTATTTCCGTCTGCACTCATTAGCCTCTATAGTATAAAATGGCTTAGACCAGGCTTCGGAGCGGAACCTGCAGGTCACCTGCGGCGCTAAGGTCGACGGACGCGCGTCGTTCAACCAGCCGTCGACCGACCGCCATGTCCGCGCCCCGGTTGACGGTAAGGACACCTTCTACAATTCCCTCCGAGAGGAAGAGGGCGGTAAAGGCGTCGGACTCCAGGTCCCCGCGCAGGACTAGCCTGAGGCTGTCGTCGATCCGTCCTGCGACCTGGATGTTGCAGTCATACTGGTCGGACCAGAACCAGCAGGGCTGGAGATACCCGCCAGCGCCGCCCAATATTGCGGCGGCCGCGACCTCCGCCTGATCGGCGGCATTGCGAAAGGTCTCCAGCCTGACCCGCGTGCCGAAGAAGCCGGGCTGGTTGCTCACGTCGCCCGCTGCCCAGACATGGGGATCGCTCGTCCGGCCCCGCGCATCGACCACGATCCCGTTGGCCACACGCAGGCCTGCGGTCGCGGCGAGTTCGACGTTGGGATCGACGCCGATGCCCACCACCACGGCGTCCGATTCCAGCCGCACGCCGTTGGTCAGGATCACGGTGCGTACCGTACCGCCTTCCCGCTCCAGCGCAGAGACGCCCACTCCGTAATGCGCGGTCACGCCCCGCGCCCTGTGGAGTTCCGATAACCACCCTCCGAAACGGCCACCCAGCGTGCGCAGCATGGCCGCGCCGCCCGGTTCCACGGCGGTGACCCGACATCCGGCCTGGACGGCACTCGCCGCGACCTCCGCGCCGATCACGCCCATCCCCACCACGACGATCGCGGCCCCCGGCCGAAGCGCCGCGCGCAGGTCGTCCGCATCGGCGCGGGTCCTGAGGTGATGCACGTTAGCCGCATCCGCGCCCGGAAGATTGAGCCTGCGCGCCCGCGCGCCGGTGGCCAGCAGGACCCGATCTGCCGGGATGCAGCGGCTGTCGGCCAGCCGCAGTTGGCCCCCGGCACGGTCCAGCGCCTCGACCCTCGTCCCGAGTATCAGGTCGATCTGATTGTCGTCGTACCACCGCTCGTCTCGAAGCTCGAACCCCGCCGGCACCGTGTCCGACCGCAAACATTCTTTGGACAGCATCGGCCGTTGATAGGGCCGCCACGGCTCCTCGCCGATCAGCACGACGCGCCCCTCGAACCCGCCGGAGCGGACGGCGGCCGCCGCCTGAGCGCCGGCAAGATTGGCGCCGACTATAGCGATCGTTCCGATCATGGTCATGCCGGCCTCGTCGGTCCCCGCTACCTAGAAGCGGATTTCCGCACCGATACCGACGCGCCGCGGCCGTTCGTAGATAATATAGGTGCCAAGCGGACCCGGCGAGATTTGCTGTGCCACCTTCGCGTTGGTCAGATTGTTCACGAACAAGCTAAAACTGATCTTCTCGCCGGGAAGGCGCCAGCCGATTTCCCCGGACAAAGTCGTATAGGAAGCCTGCACCAACGAATTGAGGAAGTCATAATAGACCTTGCCGCTGTGGAACAGGTTCGCGCTCGCGGTGAGGCGGCTTTTGCCGATGTCGACGCCATACGTACCGCCCAGATTAAAGGTATAGCGCGGTGTGCGGATCATCCATTTGCCGGAAACATCTGCGGAGCTCACGATATTGCCGCCGGTTGTTCTAGGGATGAAGACCTGCGCCTGGGGAAACTTGTCATATTCGGCATGTGTGTAGACCGCCGAGGCGCGGAGGTTGAGGTCGTGTATGGGAACAACAGTGACTTCCAGCTCTCCGCCGTAGATCTTCGCGTTCGCCGCATTCTGCAAGATGAAGGCATTGCTGGCCGAACGCGCCGTCACCTGCAGGTCGCTATAGTCATAGCGATAGACCGACAGGTTGGTCCTGAGCCATGACGCAGGGTCCACTTTCAACCCAATTTCGCTCGCCTTGATCGACTCCGGATTCACCGCGATTGGCGACGTGCCGAAGGTATTGAACACCCCGCTCTTGAAACCGGTGCCGTAGCTTGCATACACATTAGCGTGATTGGCAAAATTATATCGCAGCGCAGCGCGATAGGTAAATTTGTCAAATGATCTGCGGGCGGTGCCGAACGGCAGCGGTGTGCCATTTACCGATTGCTCGAAGGTACGTTTCTCGGTCGTGTAGCGCACACCTCCCGTAAAGAAGAGAGAATCGACGATCTCGTAAGTGCCCTCCGCAAAGCCTGCAAAGGAGGTTGTCGTGACCTTCGGCTCAAGTAGCGTTTGGCTCGGCACCGCAGTGGGAGATGTCGCGCTGTAGACGAACACCGGTTGTTCGCCGGTCAGGCGAAACGCATAGGCTCCGAGGATCCATTTGAAGCGCCCGACACCGGTGGAAAGCAGCCGCACCTCCTGGCTATACGTCTTGGGCCGGACCCGCATGTCAGTATAGCCCAGCAGAATGTTCGAGGCGTCCGAATCGGCGAATTGATTTACCCGCGTTGCCATGAAGGCACTAGTAGTCTCTAGGCTCACACCGCCCAGATCGAATTGCGTGCGCAGCGACAGATCGAACCGGTTGTAGTCGGACCGACCGCGCCCGTTGAGCGCTGCCTCCCATGGCTGGTCGGCAATAATCACTCCTGGGAATGGCGCAGCGGCGGTGTTTCCCCGGAACGGCTGCTGCGACGCCACCTGATCTTTCGAATCGACATACGCCGCGGTCAGGATGATTTTTGCCGAATCGCTGGGTTCGAACATTAGCTTGCTGCGTAGCGAAATCGTCCGCGCAGCGCCCAACGTTCCACCGGTGTTGAGGTCACTGATGTAACCGTCGCTCTTGCGGTATAACACCGCAAGATCGGCTGCGACTGTTTTGCCAAGCCCTCCGGTCACATAACCGCGAACATCGACGTCATTCGCCTCTTCTCGGGAGCGACCGTAGCGCGCGGCGATCCGGCCACTCGTCGTGAAACTGGGATCCGGCGTGATGACGTTGACCAGCCCGCCAGTGGCATTGCGGCCGAACACGGTGCCCTGCGGGCCGCGCAACACCTCGACCCGCTCGACCTGGACGAGGTCGATCTGCGTCGAATATGGGTCCGCCTGATAGATGCCATCGACGTAGATCGCGACATTACTCTCGTCCCCGGTAGAATTCCCTGCCGAACCGACTCCGCGAATGCTCGGCTGCATCACGTTTTGATTACGACCGCCGTTAAATGCCGGAATGATCTGAGTGAGGTTGCGAACGTCGCGTACGCCAGAACTTGCAAGCGCTTCGCCACCGATCGCCGTCACCGTCACCGGAATATTCTGAAGCCGTTCTTCACGGCGCGTAGCGGTGACCACGATGTCGGCAATGCCGCTGTTATCGGGCGGGGTCGCGGCGGGGGTCGTCGGCGTGTCCTGCGGCGTGGCCGCAGCGGAAGGAACTGGCGCGACCGCTTGCGCCTGCGCGATCGCCGGGAAACTCACCGCGCAAAATAATGCGAACGGCCGCTTCAGAACCTGCATTCCCATATTCCTCTCCCCTTTGCCTCGTTGGGCAACACCAAGATACGCGCAGCTCATCCGGCGGACTTCCCGCTCGTCAATACGTCGTCGTATGTTTATAGTCGATTCTTGTCAATACTTATGTTTGCTCGCCCGTGGCGGTGAGGTGCGCGACACCTGCGATCCATCCTGGCGCCGGCCTATATTCCTTCTGTGCGATACGGTATTGACCGGTTGCTCCCATCGCCGCGGACGCGGCGACCCATGCCAAGAGTTCGTTGGCTCCCGAACCCGCGACCGCGTCGACCGCCGCGGTATCCAAGGCGTCGAGAGCCTCCCAGTCCTGCGCCGCGATCATTTCCAGGACACAAACATCCCAGGCCGGGTTGAGCGGCCGTACCGGCCCCTCCCCGCGCGCGGCGTCCGCTGCGACGGCAAGAACCTTAGTTTCCCGTGCTCGCTGCTCGTCACGGGTCAGCGCTGCCGCCCCGGTCAGGCGGTCCCGCACCTCCGAGCTCGCGCCAGCGATGCGGGGCACCAGGGGATCGTGGGACAGCCCGCCCGATGCGGCGAACAGGATCCGCAGGCTACAGCGCCGCGCGAAACGTCCTACCGCTTCGCCCAGCAGGCGCGCGCGGCGATAGGTCGGCAGCGGCGGGGCGGCACAGTTCACGAAGATCGGCACGACGGGATAGCGGTCCGCCCGGCCGAACATCAGTTCCCACATCTGGACAAAGCCGTGGTCAACCACCATCGCATAAGAAAGCGCTGCATCCACGTCTCCTGCACGTATCGCGTCGAGCACCTGCAGCGCGAACACCTCGTCGACCTTCAGCGGGCCGTCTGACGTTGCCCAGTCACCATAGGAACGCGCAGCCGTCCCGACGCAGAAGCTCGGCATCATACCGTAATTGAAACCGTGAAAATGGTCGGGCGCGAACTGGATGATGTGATCGGGAGCAAAGTCTTCGATGAAGCTGGCCATCCGGTCGAAAGATGCCTTCACCGCCATGCACGTGGCATCGTCCGCGAGGTCCGCGTTGAGCATGACGGGGGAGTGCGAGGCACAAGCGAGAGCGAACGGCATCGCTATTCTCCCCCGGTACCGGCGTCGCGACCCAGCAGGAACGCCAGGTGGATACGGTTGAACGTGTCCGCATCCTCATATTGCGGCCAGTGCCCACACTCGTTCATCACGGCGAACTGGCTGCCCGGAATCATGTCGGCGATCTGCTTGCCTTCGACTGCGGTCGCGGTGGGATCATGCGAGGTCCACAACACCAGCGTTGGCGCCCTGATCGATGCATATTGGTGGGGCGTGATCATATTGCGCCGCCGGACCTCCATGTCCTGAAGGCACAGGATCTCGCGCATCACGGCGGCGAAGCCCGGCTGGCGATAGATGCGCCGGCGCACCTCGACGAGATCATCGGTGACCTTGGTCTTGTCGTGCATCAGCATCTCGAGACGTTCGCGGATCATCGCGGCGTCGGGATTCTCCACCGCCCGCGTCGACAGGCGCCTGATCCGGTCCATCACCTCCGGGTGCGCGGTCCAGCCGCCCGCGGTATTGAGCACGACCCGGTCCACCGCATCCGGGTGGTTAACCGCAAGATAAGTCGCGATCCAGCCTCCAAGCGATTCGCCCGAGACGTGCGCCCGCTCGCGCCCGAGCGCGTCGATCGCTGCCAGCGCGTGCCTCGCATAATCGCCAATTTCATAACCGCCGGCCGGCTTGTCGCTCCAGCCATGCCCAACGCTGTCGATCGCCACCGTCCAAAAGTGCTCCGCATGCGCAGCGAAGTTGCGCACATAGGCCTCCGCGTGGCCGCCCGTGCCATGGAGTAGCAGCAGCAACGGCTTGTCGCTGTCGCCCGCGCTGATGAACCGCGTTCGGACACCGCCGGCATCAATATAACCCTGGCGAAACTCGGTGGGACCGAGATCGGTCCAGATGCTGTGGTACGGCGTTTCCATTGGCAGATCCTGTTGTCGTCGTTGCGTGGTCAGGCGATGTTGTGATAGCCACCTCGCCAGTGGACGAGCGGCGGCCTGTCGCGGTGGCGCGCGCGCATTACGCGGCCCAGAAAGATCGCGTGATCACCCCCGGGAAACTCGTCGACCCTCTCGCATTCGATCCATGCGAGCGCGCCCGGCACCAGGGGTACGTCTGCCATGCCGGTCGCCGCACGGAGCGCAGCGAAGCGATCGACCGGAGCGCAGAATCGCCGGGACACCTCCTCCTGGTCGGCGGCCAGGATGTTGGCCGCGAAGTGGCGCGCCTTGCTGAAAACCGCATAAGATGGCGCGGTTCGGCGCAGGCTCCACTGGATCAGCGGCGGGTCGAGTGACAGCGAAACGAACGAACTGACGGTGACGCCGTGGGGGGCGCCCTGCGCGTCCCGAGTGGAGATCACGGTTACACCACTGGCCAGACACGCCATCGCGCCGCGGAACGACTCCGCGCTAACGCAGGGTGCAGCCTGCACCTCGGCCCGGCCGTTCACGCCGCCGACGCCGGCGCGAGCCCGGCGGGTTGCGGCTCCCCTGCCAGCGCGAGAGCCGCCTCCACCAACCGCCGGTAATCGGTGTCGTCAACCGCGAGATAGGTGCCGGCGATGTTGCGGACGGGATCGCCGGCATAATAGCGCTCATACTGGACGAGCCGCTGGCCAAACGCCTCGCCGGCCAGATCCCAAGCGAGCTTGAACAGCTTCACCCGATCGATCGACGACAGCTGTGCGCCGGCATAATACGTCGCGGTATCGCCCGCTATCTCCTCCGCCGCCAGATCGGCGCCCGACGGCATCAGCATGAACCCGCCGGCGCCGATCGTTTGGAGGACTTCGATTACCCGCGGATAGGCTTGCGGCAGCATTGTACGCAGCGCCTGGAGCGGCGCGAGGGCAGGTCGCAGCGTGCCGCTTGCGGTACGCTCTGCCTCGACCTCGGCGCGTGCCAACCCGCTCTTGAGATGCTCTACATAGCCGATGCATTCGCCCAGCATGTGCTGCACATGCAGGAAGGCGTCGGCACCGATCGAGCGCGCGACCGCCATGGCGAGGCCGGTAGCGAACTGCATCTTCGCCAAGGCACGTGTATTGGTCTGGTAGGCCGTGTGGTTGCGGATCGCGGTGCGGAAATACATGTCTCCCGACAACTTGACGTCGCGGTAGCTGAAAACCCGCTCCCACGGCACGAACACGTCGTGGAACACCAAAAGCGAGTCATTTTCCTCGAACCGCGTCGACAACGGATGGTCGAACGCGGCGCGTTCGCCAGCCATTTGGTAGGGCTCGCGGCAAATCTGGCGCAGGCCCGGCGCACCGGCGGGCACCGCACAGATCAGCGCATGGTCCTCGTCGCCGGGCCTCATGCCCGGCAAATTGTACAGCAGGATTTCGTCAGCGACCGGCCCCAAAGTGGCGATCATGCGGGCGCCGCCGATGCGAATCCCGCCGCCTTCCTCACCGACGACGCGAAGGTGAAGTGCGCCGTGTTCGTGGCTCTGCTTCGTGCGATCGTTCTGCGGTGGGATCAGCGCATGGCTCAGAAACAGGTCGTGACGGCGGACATGGTCGTAATACCATGCGACGTTATCCGCATACCGCTGCCCGGCCTCGCCGAAGACGTGACGATCCTCCCACAGCGCCAGCAGAGTGGTATTGAGGAAGTCGGGGGACCGCCCCAGCAGCCCGAAGCTCGCCTCCGCCCAAAGCCTGTATCCTTCGCGCCGCCTGCGCAAGTCATCGACGGTCCGCGCGGGCTCGAACGCAATACCACAGCGCTCGCCCGTGACCGCGTCGAGGGCGGTTAGGCTGTCGCGATGCTCGGGATGGTGCTGCATGTCATACAGCGCCGCAATCTCGCGCGCGACCGCACTGAACGCCGGGTGATCGGCGACGTTGTCAACTCGCTGCCCGCCGACCCAGACGTCGCGCGGACTCGATCGTAACCCCTGCAGATACTCGGCACCCGTCCGCACGCCCATAAACTCTCTCCCGCCGATCAACAGTACCGTACGGGAGAGTATTTAACTCGAGCCAGTGGTTGCCCAAAGGCGAAGTTGCATGCTGTTCACGTAGTGAACAGTTAATGGAGCGAGCCGATTTGCCTTTCGATGCGCTCGACGCAGTCGCGCAGCGGCTGCAGAAACCGTGCCGCCGCTGTCGCTGGCGTCAACACCGTAGAGAAGAAGACGATGTTGACCGCACCGATAACGTGAGCGTCTCGGCGAAGGGGAAGCGCGATCGCGCTGGTACCGGATTCAATCAGGCCATGGCTGGCGCCGAATCCATCCCGCCGCGCCTGCTCAATGGCCCGGGTAACTGCGCCATCAACTTCGATCTCACTAGCGTCTTCCCCCGCTGCGGCGCGCACCAGTTCAAGCGTTTGCGCAAGCTGCCCATCGTCCATTGCCGCCAGCATCGCACGGCCCAGGGCAGAGCGCAGCAGGGGGCGATGCTGTCCGATGAGCCGGCGAAAAACCGTCATTGTAGTCCGCGGGTGCGTGGAAGCGGCGATCGTCAGGCGCCCGTCCTTGATGACGGCGTAGTCGCTCGGCCAGCCGATTCGGACGACAAGCACATCCAACTCAGACTGTGCGGTCTGCAGTTCAAGATCGTCTTGCCGAATCTCCAGCCCGATCCGTTGCACCTTCGGCGCAAGATAATAGCGACCGTCGTCGCGGCGCACGGCGAACCCTGCCGCGGCCAATGTCGCCAGCAACCGATAGGCGCTGGACCGGTCGATGCCGGCCCGGTTTGCGAGCGCGGTCGGCGATGACCAGCCCATGTCCGCCATCGCGTCCAGCAGCGCGAGCCCGCGTTCCAGAGCCCGAACCTCTCGATAGGGGCGGTTCGGCTCGGCCATCAGTATGAGGTCACTGCATCCGTTCGGGAAGTTCGAGAAGGAATTCCAAACAGACCTCCCGCTGCGCCCGAAAGGCCTGAAGTCCGACATCTCGGTGAATGACGTTGACTCCGATGAGATGCGACAGCGCGAGCAGCGCGGCGGCGGCGGCGCGAGATTTGCTCATCCCCATGTCGCGGTAGATTTCGGCGATGATCGTAAGCCGTTCGCTGTCGACGTCGGAGATGGCGTGGCGCGCCAGTTCGGAAGACCGCGCCCATTCGCGCAGCGCATGTTCAGTCGTTCCGCCGGGGACGTCGCTGCGATCTTCCGACGCTAGTCCGAGAAGGTAGGAGAGGCGTTCACGGGGCGTCTCGATCTTCGTGCGCACGAAGCGGCCGACCTCGGAGGTCAGGCTTTGCTGCCAGAACCGAAGCATTTCGCCCAGCAGCGCATCGCGGTCCTTGAAATGCCAGTAGAAGCTGCCCTTCGTCACGCCTAGGACGCGTGCCAGCACCTCGATACGGACCTGCGCGACGCCACCATTCCCGACTTCCTGCAGCGCGGCCACGATCCAGTCGTGTTTCGACAGCCGCTCTGACTGATCGGCATTTGCCTGCGCCTGTTGTTTTGCCATGTAGACCGCCACCTCCGTTATTGCCCGGGCCCATATCGCAATCGTCGGCAAACCGGAATCACCATGACACCGGGTCAAGCATTTTCCACGTCGAGAACCAGCTTCCCGATGGTGCGCCCGCCTGCAAGTTCCGCAAGCCCCTCCTTGAGCGCCGCGAACGGCACTGTCGCGCCGATGGTGGGACGGATAGCTCCCTCTGCCAATGCCGTGGCAAGCCCCCTCTGGACCGCGGCGATGCCGGATGGATCAGCATCGAATTTCCAGAACACGCCCCGCGCCGACGCCGCCTTTACGAGCAGGCGGTTGGCGGGGATCGCGGGAATAGCCCCGCTGGCAAAGCCGACGATAAGAAGACGCCCGCCCCAGGCGAGCGCGCGGACGCTTTGCAGCGTGATGTCTCCGCCCACCGGATCCAGCACGACATCAATCCCGCCCGGCGCGATCCCGCGTAGCGTTTCGACCCAGTCTGCGGCGCGGTTGTTGACGATGGCACTGGCACCGTTGGCGGTCGCCACCGCTGCCTTTTCCGGCGCGGCGGTCGCCGCGATGACGCGCGCGCCGGCGTTGCGTGCGAGCTGCGTCGCGGCGATGCCGGTGCCGCCCGCTGCGGCGTGTATCAGCACGGTCTCGCCCGCTCGCAAGCCGGCGGTGTCGAAGAGCGCGATCGACGCAGTTGTATAGGAGATCGGGATCGCGGCGGCCTGTGTGGGGTCTGTGCCCGGCGCGAGACGGATCAGCCGCGCAGCGTCCACTGCGCAATATTCCGCATAGGCGCCCGAGGTAACCTGCGCCATCACCAGGTCGCCAAAGGCAAGATGTGCGAAGCCACCCGTATCGACGACCTGGCCGGCGATTTCCGCACCAAGGATAAACGGCGGATCGGTCCTGACCTGATATTCGCCGCGCACGCTGATGACGTCGGCGAAATTCAAACCCGCGCGCAGCACACGGACCAGCGCGCAGCCCGCCGGCACGACGGGAATGCGAACGTCCCGGATGCTGACGCGGTCCAGCGTCCCATACCCCTCAACCACCCAAGCCTTCATCGCGCCACCCCCCTGTTGCATCCAGCCATACGCAAAGGTATGTTTTCGGGCAAGGCGCACCGACGTCGGGATATCGAGAGGATAACGACCGCCATGACGACCTCCGCAATGAGCCAGCCCTGGGCCCGCTTCTATAATCCGCGCGCCGCGGCGCTGGCGTCGCCCGACCCCATGCCGCTGTCCGTCCTGCTCGATCGGGCAGCGTCGACCTTCGGCGCGCGCCCATGTTCGTCGTTCGCCGAGGAGAGCTTTAGTTACGCGGAGGTCACAGCCTTCGTGGAGGACCTCGCCGCCGGTTTCGCCGCGGCGGGCATCGGCGCAGGCGACAGGGTCGGCTTCCTCGCCCCGGCCCATCCTTCATTCACCGTCTTCACCTTCGCCCTGTGGCACGTCGGCGCAATCGGAGTCGGGCTGAACCCGCTCTATTCCGTCAGGCGCCTTACCGACCAGGCCAACGATGCGGGACTGAAGGCGATCTTCACGCTCGACGATGCAGCGCTGCTCGGCAAGGCGGCCCAGATCCGGCGCGCGTCGGCGGTGAAGCCGACGCTGATCGCGACGAGCGCGCGCAGCGGCGATCCCCACGCGCCCGCATCGGTTGGCAACGGCGAAGGCACGCTGACCACCGCTGCCATCATGGCTGGAGCGGGCCGGGTCGCACGCGCCACGGTCGACCCGCTCACGCAGCCGGCGGTGCTGCAATATACCGGCGGCACGACCGGCGCGCCCAAGGCAGCGGTGCTGACCCATGCGAACCTGTCGGTCAACGTCGTGCAGATGCACAGCTGGTTCCCCGAACTGAGGCCTGGTGCGGAATCCGTGCTCGCCGCAGCACCCGTCACGCATGTGTCGGGCGTCGGACCCATCCAGAACTTCATGGTCAACATTGCAGGCGAGATGGCCTGGATGCCCCGGTTCGACGCCGACGCGGCGCTGGACACCATCGAGCAGCGGAGGATTACGTTGCTGTTGGCGCCGCCGACCATGTTCACCGCGCTGCTGCATGCCGCGGAAACGCGCGGCAAGTTCGACTGGTCGTCGCTGCGCAACGCGCAGTGCGGCGCCGCGCCGGTCTCGGCCGAGCTCAAGAAGCGCTTTCGCGATGCGACGGGCCTGACGATCACGACCCTGTACGGAATGACCGAGACCTCACCGGCCGCGATCTATTCCTCACCGGCACGGCACCATGACGGAGCGACCGGAATCCCCCTGCCCTTCACCGAGGTGGAGGTCCGCTCGACGCGCGACCCGTCGATCCGCGTGGCAACTGGGGAGCCGGGCGAGATCTGCATCCGGGGTCCGCAGGTCATGCCGCATTACTGGCAGCGCCCCGATGCGACCGCGCAGGCGTTCGTCGACGGCTTCTTCCGCAGCGGCGATATCGGCACCATGGACGCCGACGGCGCGGTCACCGTGTTCGACCGGCTGAAAGACGTGATCATCGCCAGCGGCTACAACGTCTATCCTGCCGATGTGGAAAGCGCGGTCCTGAAGCACCCCGCGGTGCGCGAAGCCGCAGTGATCGGGGTACCCTGCGCCTATCGCGGGGAGACCGTGAAGGCGATCGTCAGCCTGCGCGACGCCGCCGGACTCACGATCGAGAATCTGCGGCTGTTCCTGGCCGACCTGCTGTCGCCGATGGAAATCCCCAAATTGCTCGAGATCGTCGACGAGATCCCGCGCAACGAGAACCTGAAGATCTCACGCCTCGCTCTACGCGAGCGCGAGGCCCGGCGACGCGAAGGCTAGGCAGGCACCACCACGTGCAGCACGCCGTCGATGCGGCGGAGAGCGTAGGTGGCGACCGGCTCGGTGACGGGAAAGGCGAGCGGCGCTCCGCTCCGGATGTCGAATCGCCCCGAATGGACCGGACATTCGATCTCGAACCCTTCGAGCCAGCCTTCGGCCAGAGACGCCTGGCCGTGGCTGCACGTGTCGGCGATGGCGTAAAACGCGCCATCCATGCGGAAGATCGCGACCGGGCCGGTCGCTGGCGAACACAGGCGGCGGACGTCGCCATCGGCCATGCCGTCGGCTTCGGGGACGGCAATAAGCACTTCACTCATGAAAGGGTCTTTCGATTAGGCCACGCGGGCCTTGAGCATGTCGAGCGCGACGTCGATGATCATGTCTTCCTGGCCACCGACCATCTTGCGACGGCCGAGTTCCACCAGGATCTCGCGGGTATCGAGACCATATTCGAGAGCCGCTTTTTCGGCATGACGCAGGAAGCTGGAATAGACCCCCGCATATCCCAGCGTCAGGGTTTCGCGGTCGACCCGAACCGGCCGATCCTGGAGCGGGCGGACCAGTTCCTCTGCGGCATCCATCAGCTTCATCACGTCGCAGCCGTGTTGCCATCCCTTACGATCGATCGCAGCGATGAACACTTCCAAGGGCGCGTTGCCGGCACCAGCGCCCATCCCGGCCAGGCTGGCGTCGATCCGCACTGCGCCTTCCTGGGCAGCGACGATCGAATTGGCGACGCCCAACCCGAGATTGTGGTGCGCGTGCATCCCGCGCTCGGTCTCCGGCTTGAGCACGCGATCATAGGCGCGGAGCCGGTCGGCCACCCCGTCCATGTCCAGCGCACCGCCGGAATCGGTGACATATACGCAGTGCGCGCCGCAGCTTTCCATCACCAGCGCCTGCTGCGCGAGCGCCTCGGCATCGATCATGTGGCTCATCATCAGAAAGCCCGACACGTCCATGCCGAGGTCGCGCGCGATCCGCATATGCTGCCGGGCGACGTCCGCCTCCGTGCAATGCGTCGCCACCCGCACCGAGCGGACGCCGAGTTCGTAGGCCCGCCGCAGTTCGTCCACCGTCGCGATGCCGGGCAGGATCAGCGTGGTCAGCACGGCACGCTCCACCACGTCGGCGACCGCTGCGATCCATTCCCAATCGGTCTGCGCGCCGAACCCATAGTTCAGGGAAGCGCCCGAAAGACCGTCGCCATGCGCAATCTCGATCGCATCGACCCCCGCTTCGTCGAGCGCCCGGCCGATCGCGCGGACATGATCGAGCGTGTACATGTGGCGGACGGCGTGCATGCCGTCGCGCAGCGTCACGTCCTGGATATAGAGCCGCCGATCGGGATCGCGGGTCATGCCGCTGCCGCCCGAAGCTTGCGCGCGGCGATTGCGTCGCCGGTGGCCTGGGCCGATGCGGTCATGATGTCGAGATTGCCCGAATAGCTGGGCAGGTAGTCGCCCGCGCCCTCCACCTCCAGATAGATCGCCGTCTTCAGGCCCACGAAATCCTCCTGTCCTGGGATGACGAGCGGCCGGTTCGCGCCGTACCGTTCGAACTGCACTTCTTGTTTCAGGCGATAGCCGGGGACGTAACGCTGTACCGCCGCCACCATCGTCGCGACCGAAGTGCGCACCGCATCCTCGTTCGCCATGTCCGACAGCGTGAACACAGTGTCGCGCATGATCATCGGGGGCTCTGCGGGATTCAAGATGATGATCGCCTTGCCGCGCTCGGCCCCGCCGACGACCTCGATGGCGCGCGCGGTCGTGCGCGTGAATTCGTCGATGTTGGCGCGCGTTCCCGGCCCCGCCGAGCGCGACGACACGGACGCGACGATTTCGGCATAGCGGACCCGCGCGACCCGGCTGACCGCGGCGACCATCGGGATCGTCGCCTGACCGCCGCAGGTCACCATGTTGACGTTGGGTGCGTCCTGGTGCTCGTCGATATTGACCGTCGGCACCGTGAACGGGCCGATTGCGGCCGGCGTCAGGTCGATCACCTGCTTGCCGTCACGGCGCAGCACGGCGTCGTGATCGCGGTGCGCATAGGCGGAGGTCGCATCGAACACGATCCCGATGTCCGGATAGGCGTCCATCACCACCAGTCCGTCGATCCCGTCGTGCGTGGTCGCCACGCCGCGCTCCCTTGCCATCGCAAGCCCTTCGGAACCGGCGTCGATGCCCACCATCGCGACCAGTTCCATATTTCCCGGCCGTTTCAGCATCTTGATCATCAGGTCGGTGCCGATGTTGCCCGAGCCGATGATGGCCGCCTTGATCCTGCTCACTCGCTCTCTCCCGTTGGCTGCTGGCCCGCCGCAAGGGCTGCGAGCGTCTTGCGGCAGATCTTGTTGGCAGGGGTCTTGGGAATCATATTCATCAGCGTCACCGAACGCGGACGCTTGTACGCGACCAGTTGGGCGGCGCAGTAGTCCGCGAGGGCGGTGGGGCTGGCCGTTGCCCCGTCGCGCAGCCGCGCGAAGGCCACGGGCACCTCGCCCTTGCGCGCGTCGGGCGTCCCCACCACGGCCGCTTCGGCAACAGCGGGATGGCGCGCCAGCACTTCCTCTATCTCGCGCGGGTAGACGTTGAAGCCACCGACGATCAGCATGTCCTTGGTCCGGTCGACCAGCCGGAGATAGCCGTCGGCGTCGAACACGCCGACATCCCCGGTGTACAGCCAGCCATCCGCCCGCCCCGCGCCCTGCCCGCGATAGGCGTGGACGACGCGCGATCCACGGATGCGGATCTCGCCCAGTTCGCCCGTCGGCACCGTGCGCTCCGGATCGTCGAGCGCCGCGATCGAAACCTCGAGCCCTGGCAGCGGCCGCCCGACGGTGCCGAACCTGTGGGTGCCGTCGGTCGGGTTGGCGCAGATTGGCCCGCCTTCGGTCATGCCGAAGGCTTCGAGGATCGGAACCCCAGTTCGCGCATACCAGGTGGTCAGCGTCTCCATCAGGAACGGCGATCCGCCGCCGGGACAGATGCGCAGCGACGACAGGTCGGTGCGATCGATTCCCGCTGCGGCAAGGAGGCCGACATAGATCGCGGCAGGCCCGCCGCTGAACACCGTCACCCGGTGCCGTTCCAGCGCGGCAAGGACCAGGTCGGGCTGGTAGCGGGATATGATCACGACGGGGCTGCGGCAATAGACAGGATTGAGGCACCCCATCAGCGAACCCCAGACGTGGAACACCGGCGCGACATTCAGCCATACCTCTTGGTCGATGCGGGTCGGCCACGCCTGATGCATCCCGTGGACTATCTCGACCAGGGTGCCGTGGGGGCGATCGACGCCCTTCGGCACGCCGGTGGTGCCGCCGGTGAAAAGCAAGGTGGCCAGATCGCCGCGGTCGATCCTCACCGCCGGCCTCGTGGCGGCCTGCGCCACCAGCGCCGGTGTTGACAGGTCACCTTCGCCGACCGCCAGCACGTGGTCAATGCGGTGCGCAGCGGCGAGCCCGCGCGCCGCCCGCGCGCCGTCGGCCCCGGCAATGATGACCTTGGGCCGGGCGATGTCGATGAGCGGCGCCAGTTCATCCGCGCCATAGCCAGGATTGAGCAGCGCGACCTGCGCGCCGGCGGCCAGCGCCGCGTAGATCGCGACGTTCGCCTCGATCGAATTTGGCACCAGGATCGCGACCCTCTCACGCGACACGCCGATCGCAGCCAGCCGCGCCGCCAGCGCGGCGACGGCAGCACCGTAGTCGCGGTAACTCAGCGTCCGTTCGCCTTCGATCAGGGCGATGTGACCGCCCGCGACGTCGACCGCATCCCAGAACATGTCGACAACCGTCCCGAAATCGGCGCGACCGAATACTTCGTCGTGATTCGGCTGCGACTGCTCCGCATCAGGATCCATCACACCGCTCATAAGAATGTGTTGATATTCTTTGCCTGCAATACCGTCTGCTGCAGGCGTATTAGCCGACGTGCGAGCTTCAATTCACCCGATTCGCCCCGGCGGACGAGGTCCTGGCGGCGAGCTGTCAGCGTTTGCTGTTCTGCCTCGTTACGATGGCGCAGATTGTGGACGAGAGAATGAACCACCCATTCATTCGGTTTATCCGTCCGCTCGACCTCGACGTTACCCACCATATGGAAATGTCGCGTTGGCGGATCCTCGGCCCAGGCGGTGGTCTGCTTGGCGCGATCGACCCTCTTGGTGAGATAATCCAGGTCATCATCGAAAAACGCCATTCGCGTCCGGCTGATCACGTCTCCCTTGTCGGCGCGATAGCGGGCCTGAATCCCAGGCATCCAGTAATGGATGTCGGGCGCCATCATCGTCAGCCACTCGTCATAGCGCTCCTCGTCGAGCAGCCGCGCCTCGCGATAGAGGAACTGCTCGATCTCGAACGCCAGGTCGCGGTCGACGCGGGCGGTACCCGCATTGCCTTCGATGCCGCTCATCGTGCCGGCACGTCCGACCAGCGGGGTGCGGTCATAAGGTCACTCCAGCGCTGATAGAAAGCGCGGTGATTGGCCTCGTTCACCTGGTTGCGGTGCACATGCCCCTTCAGTTCGGGGTGGTCGACCTCCGATCCGAGGCCAAGGCCGGTATGCAGCTTGCGACGGCGCGTGACCACGCCCGCGTTCGACGCGGTGCAATGCTCGAAATTCTCCCCGTCATCCATCTCGAAGATCCCCGCCGGCGAGAACGTTAGCATGACGCCACGCCGGTATTTTTCCTTTAGGCTGTCCGGCGCGCTGCGGTTGAGAAACACCCAGGTGTGAAGCTCGGTCTCGGCCGGGCCCTTCGGGTTCCAGGTGCGAAAGGTGTTGTGCCCGGCAAGGAAGGACAGATTGGGGAACACCGTCGCGGAACTGAGCGAGCCGACCATCCGGCTCCGCATCTTGCCCAGACGTTCGGCGAACCTGGCTTCGTTCTCGCGCAGATAGTCGACGATCTCAGGCTCGCACAGGGTCGCCGCGTTGCCGATGAAGTCGAGCCCGAATTCCCAGCCGTGCCCGTTGGCGTTGACCTGGAACGATCGATCCGGCTTCATGGTCGGCACGCCGCCGAACAGCGCTTGCAATGCCGAGCTGTGCGTCCAGGTCGCATGATACGCGTCACCGACGAAATTTTCCGCCGGGAACTTCCAGTTGCATTTCAGCCGCGACTTGATGTTGCCGTCAACGAATTCGATCCCGCCGTCGTCGTTGTCGAGCAGCACGTCGAGATACCAGCGGAAGTCGCCGAGATAGTCCGCGAGCGAGGGCGCCTCCGGGTCGAAGCACGCGAAGTGCATGCCGCCATGGCTCTCGACCCGCGCCTTGTGCAGCCCGAGCTTGCTGCGGTCGAAGGTGGGGTTGTCCTTGTAAAGTTCCTCGGCCGTCACCCCGGACAGCGACCCGTCCAGCGCATAGGACCAGCCATGGAAGTTGCAGGTGAACCGTCGCGCGCTGCCTGCCTCGGCGAAGCACACGCGGTTGCCGCGGTGGCTGCACGAATTGATGAAGGCATGCACCCGGCGGTCGCGGGCCCGCGCGACGATGACGGCGTCCTCACCCACATAGGTCGTGACGAAATCGCCGACCTCCGGGATCTGGCTGTCATGCGCCACGAAGATCCAGCAGCGCGCGAAGATACGTTCCATCTCCAGCGCATAGACCTGGGAATCCCAGAAGATCCGCCGATCGATCCAGCCCTGTTCGCCGTCGACCATCGCCCGTATCGTCGCGGCATCGAGCGGTGCGGAATCCGGGGCCGGCGCCCGGTCGCGCGGCAGCTCCGCCGGCGTAATGCCCTGCCCTAGCGGCGTGGTCATGCCGCCGGTCTCATCTGAGCGAAACCCAGGCCGGTCACTGCACCCTCCCACGCGTCATAGGCGATCACCTCGCCCGAGCCGCCGGGCATCGCGCCCATCACGGCCAGGAAATGCCGTATCTCCATCGCGCCATTGCCTCCTTCGCGCAGGATTTCCTCGTCGGTCAGAGCGAGCAGCGAGTCCGCGTCGCCCGCGACTATGGCATCGAGCACCATTCGATCGAACGCCGGGTTGGTACGTCCCATCTCGCCCGTGCCGACCCAGTGGCTGATGCCGCCGCTACCCAGCACCACGACGCGCTCTTCGTCGTTCGCGGCCTCGACCGCAGCCTTCACCATCGCGCCGAATGCGTGCGCGCGGCGCAGCCGCAGGTAGGGCGCGACGCCGCTTGCCATATAAACCGCCACCGTCTTCACCGAGCCGTCCTCCGGCAGGCAGAGGTGAGCCGGCGCCCCGATGGCGTGATCCACGCCGAGCGACCGCGCGACCGCCAGATCGAACCCGACATCCTGGGCATGATCGAAGATGTACCCGGCAAGCGCGGCATTGTGCGGGATCGGACGGCCGGGCAGTCCCGGCAGTTGGTCCACAGGCCCACTGAGCTCACCCAGGCAGATCAGGATCTGCGGGAGGCATTTCGGGGTGAACAGGATGTAATGATCGGCGCCGACGATCACTGCGGAGGTCGCCCCGAGCGCAACGATACGGCGCCGGATTTCGGCGTACGCGTCCATCAGGTGGCTGTTGTCCAGCTTTTTGGGATTAATAAAGACCGTCGGATCGTGCGGCATCATGAAGCCGCCGACTATCTTGCCCATCATTACTCTCCCGTGCCGAGCGTCGATGCAAGGGTCGGCATCTTGCGCAGATAGTCAGCCATCGACGCGGGCCCATGAAAACTCATATAGAATCCCATCAGGAGCATTGGGTTCAGGCCGCGCCGGAAGAGTTCGGCTACGTCCATATCGCGGATCAGTGTCTTCTCCCCTTCGCTCAGGGCATAGCGCGCGAGGAAGGCCTCGGGTTCAGCGGCGTAGCCTTTGCGTACCCGGCCCGAATTACCAAGGTCGAATACACATTGCTCGACAGCGTTGAGGCTCATCGCGGCGACTCCGTTGCTGCAAGGAACATGAAGACCTGCGCCAGAAATTCCTCCTCGCGCTCCAACTGCACCCAGTGGCCGCACTGGCCGAACACATGCAGCTGCGAATTGGCAATGTGGCGATGTGCCCGGACCGCGACGTCGAGCGGGATCATGCGATCCTCTCGACCGTGCAGAACCAGCGTCGGCACATCGATGGCTTCCAGTTGATCGAGCGGAACGCCGCGTACGGTCGCCGGTTTGCCCTCCGTCGGCCGAGGTTGAAGTTCGCGTATGGTCTCGAGCCCGGCATTATGCCGCGCTACCGCGTAACGCGCAGCGACCATTTCGTCGGTAACGATCGCGGGGTCGAACGGGAAACGGCGCATCATTGCGCCCATATTTTCCAAGCTGGGCTCGAAAGCGTAACTGTCCGCCAGGCCCCCGGTTTGCTCGAACTCGCCTGCGGGCGTCCCCATGAGCACCAAAGCGCGGACACGATCCGCATGGCGCGCCATCATGGCCAGCGACAGGGCGCCGCCGAAGCTGTTGCCAACCAGCGTCGCCTCCTCGATCTCGAGCGCATCAAGGATGCCAACGAGGTGCGCTAGCCATAGCTTGATGCCAGGCTTCTCACCCTCGGGCTTGGGGCTGAAGCCGAAACCTACAATGTCGGGAGCTATGACACGATAGCGCTCCGCCAGTCGGGGAATGATTCGCTGCCAGTTCTGCCAGGCCGTCACACCCGGCCCGGAGCCGTGCAGCAACAAGACCGCGCGGCCGGCGCCTGCTTCGTGATAGTTGGTGGTCACGCCACCAATTGTAATGGTGCGGCCGAAGTCGGGAAGTACCATGGCAACGCCTCTCCATACTTTATGGTATTGTGCCTAGCATCGCCAAATTTCCAAGTCAAATCTGACTGACAGGGTTTCATTCGCATTGTCGGAGATTGCCACAGACAGTACCAATGCGTATGTTGATCGGCAGGAGGATGCGCATGGGGTGGCTTGAAGGACGGGTGGTGATCGTCACCGGTGCCGCGTCTGGCATCGGTCGAGCGGTCGCTGTGCGATTTGTGGCCGAGGGAGCGCGCGTAGTCGCTGTTGACCGCGCCGAGAGAGGGCTCGCGACGCTGCGGGCAGAGCTCGGTTCGGCCTGCACGTCGGTGGCGGGCGACGCCTCGCTTCCGGACGCCAACGCTCGCGCCGTAGCCGCCGCAATCACCAGCTTCGGGCGCCTCGACACCGTCATCTCGAACGTCGGAGTATTCGATTGGCACAAGCGGCTCGACCGTCTTTCGCCCGAGGACTGCATGGCCGCGCACGACGAGATGTTCGCAATTAACGTGCGGTCGCACGCGTTGATGGCTCGCGAAGCCTACCCGCATTTGAAGGAGGTCCGAGGCAGCCTTGTGATGACCTGCTCCACGGCCAGTTTCCGCGGCGGCGGCGGCGGGGCGCTGTATACCGCGAGCAAGTTCGCGGTGCGCGGCCTCGTCTACCAGCTCGCTCATGAATGGGCGCCCGACGTGCGGGTCAACGGCGTGGCACCGGGCGGCACCGTGACCGGTTTGTCGGGGATCGATTCGTTGGGCAGCGCCGGACGCCGGCTGGAAGATGACGATCGCATCGTCGCGGCAGTTGGAGCGGCCACCCCACTGGGATTCGCGGCCGCCCCGGAGGACCATACCGGCGCCTACGTGCTGCTCGCATCGGCGGATAACTCGCGCGGCATGACCGGCACCGTCATCGTCAGCGATGGCGGGTTGCTGGCGAGGATCTGACAGGAGGAAGAATGACCGAGGATGCTGTCCACCGTGCCGCGCTGGAGTTGCGCGAGGCCTATCACACAGGCGCAATCGACCCAGTCGCCGACCGGCTGGTGCCCAACGACCGCCTGATTGCCTATCAAATCCAGGAGATCAACACAGCGCACTGGATCGCTGAAGGCCGACAATTGGTCGGCCGCAAGATCGGCCTTACCTCGCCTGCGGTCCAGGCCCAGCTCGGGGTTGGCGAGCCCGATTTCGGCATGCTGTTCGCCGACATGGCGGTCGCGCCCGGCGGCGCCTTCGCGGCGGCGAGCGTTTCGCAGCCGCGCGCGGAGGGTGAGTTGGCCTTCGGCATCCGCCGCGCGCTGACCGATCCCGCGGTCGACGAAGCCGCGGTGAGCGATGCGGTCGAGTGGATGGCGCCCGCGATCGAGATCGTCGGCAGCCGCGTCCGAGACTGGCAGATCAGGATCGCCGATACCGTGGCCGACAACGCATCCTCCGCGCGCTACGCCATCGGCGACGACCGCCGTCCGTTCGACCGCGCCGTGATCGACGCCCTCACGATGGAACTCTTCGAGGACGCCGTGCGGGTGTCACATGGTCCGGCAACCGCCTGCTTGGGCAGCCCGGTGACGGCGCTGGCATGGCTGGCGCGCAAGATGGTCGAGGTCGGCCGTCCCCTTGCCGCCGGCGACATCGTGCTGTCGGGGGCGTTCGGACCTCTGGCGCCGATGACGGCCGGCCGCCATTACCGGCTCGCCATGTCCGGTTTCGCCGACCTCGTCGTCGACTGCGCCGATTAATCGCTCTGCCGGCTGCCTCCAAAACGCGCAATATCAGAATCCCTCGCACATCGCTCCATATTCCTGGAATGCCGCTCATCGGAATCTGGAGGGTTCTGTGAGGTCGCGCGGCGGTGAGCGACGATCTTGGCGCGGTGCGCGACCTCACAGAACCCTTGTATGGGGATTTGTTTGTCAAGCCATCACGCGGCTGCCACTTTCCTGCTTTTTTGCGTTGCCGATCCCGACGAGTCGATAGCCCCGCCTGATTTGAGAGGATCCGAGGGGAGCCCACCATCGCGCGCACCACATGCGCCGCGGCCTTGTATTCGGTGGGATCGTGCTGGATCCCGACCATGAAGCATCCATTCGCTTCGGCGGCAAGGCTCCGAGGCGGCGGGCCCATTCTCCAGACGGGCATCGGAGCCAGGTTTCTGTTCGGGTCACCACCACCTCGGATCATCGACGGCCGGTCAGAAAAACGACCGTACGTCGACCTGCTTGTTTGGTTTCCTCGCAGACCTGCTCAGGCCGGCTGTCGCAGCGTGACGCCAACCGGGATTTCGCCGATCGTGACCACGCGCCACAACGCGATGAGCAGCTTGCGGGCGAGCGCTACGATCATCTTCGTTTTGCGCGTACCGCTCGGGCCCTCCGTTCGCGCCCGGTACCATTGGGCGAGCGCGCTGTCGTTCTGGAACCGCAGGAAGCGCCATGCGAGCTGGATCAGCCCGCGGCGTACGCGGGCGTTGCCTGTCTTCGCCAATCCCTTCTCGCGTCGCTTGGAGCCACTTTCGTCAGGCGCGCCGGTGAGCCCCGCATAGCGGGCCACCGCCCGTCGGTCGCGCAGGTTGCGGGATAGCACCTCCTGCACCAGCATGTCGGCGGTCTCGACGCCGATGCCAACGACGCTGACGATCAGACGCACCATCGCATGTGGCCCCGTCGCGGGGGCCTGTTCCAGACGCGCGAGGCGTGCCTCCTCGATCACCTTGATCTGCTCGCGGATCATGGTGAGTCGAGCCATATCGCGCCGCAGTTCGTCAATCGTGTTCGGTGGCAGCGGTACACCGTCCGGTGTCCGCAGCGCGTCAGGCGCTCCACCGCTTTGCGCAATTTGGGATTGAAGCCGCGGATCCCGAGCCACGCCAGGATCGCCTTGATGCGGTTGATGATCCGCGTGCGCTCGACCACCAGACTTTCCCGCTCACGGCTCGGGCGCCTGGCATCTTCTTCCTCGAGTGTCGGGATCACGACCATCCCACAATGCCCGCGCTCGCCGCGCAACCAGCCCAGGAAAACGCGCGTCAGCATCGCCGTCTCCAACCGGTCGGTCTTCGCACGGCGATGCTCGCGCGACACCGCAACGCTGGTCGAATGGATGACATGCACCTCGATGTCGCGTGCCCGCAGCCACCGCGCCAGCCAGAACCCGTCGCGTCCCGCCCCAAAGGCCAGCGCGACCCGCTTGATCGTCCTGCCCGCCTTCACCGCCTCGTCGCGCCAACGTTCCACGAGACGCAGCAGCGCGGCTGGATCCGGTTCCAACTTCTTCAGGGGCTGGCGGTCGAGACGGGGAACCTGTCCCGCCACCAGCCAGCTCGATGCACTCATTTCGACAACGACCGTCACGCTGCTATTCTGCTCAAACGAGACAAGCGAACGGCTCAAATCGTTAACCTTGGTCATGGGGCACCTTATCTGTCGCTTCTATCGAACGACGATGGTGCCATACCGCCGCCGCTCGCCCCATAGCTTCTCCAGATTCCGACGTCGGCGCGATCGCGGTTCCGATCCGCAGCGATGGGCGGGTCCTGGGCGCCATCAATATCATCTTCTTTCGGCGCGTCGTGGCGCCCGGAGAAATCGCCGAGCGGCATTTGGCGGATCTACTGTCCTGCGCCGCCGCGATCGAAGCGCGCTTCGTCTCCGATGCACCGGACGACCGGTGCAGGCCGCCGGCGCCTCAACTACAGCGGCCCCGACTTTAAGAACGGCGATGTCCGGCGGCCGATCATTCGGCCGCCTGGAGTTCCTCGATCGGTACGAGGAACGCGGCGAGCCGGCTGTCGCGCTCGGCGAGGGCGCCGGGCACCGACCGGTCCTTGATATGGCCATAGCCGCGGATCTTGTCCGGATAACGGGCCAGCGCCACCGCCGCGTCGTACTTCACGGGGTCGAGATGGGTCGCGATGCTGTCGAGCACCGCCTCATAATCGCGAACCAACTGGCGTTCCATCCGCCGTTCGGCGGTACGGCCGAACGGGTCGAACGCGGTTCCACGCAGCCGCTTCGCCCGCGCCAGCAGGCCGAAGGCGGCCAGCATCCACGGCCCGAACTCTCGCTTTCGCGGCAACCCCGTCAACGGATCCTTGCGCGCGAACAATGGCGGCGCGAGATGGACGGACACGCGGTAATCGCCGGTGAACTGCTCGCCCAGCTTCGCGCGGAATTCACCGGACGTATAGAGCCGGGCGACCTCATATTCGTCCTTGTATGCCATCAGCTTGAACAGGTTTCGCGCCACCGCGTCGCTGAGCTCGGTGCGGCCTGGCGCCACCCTGGCCTCTGCCGCGGCGATCGCCGCGATCTTCCGACCAAAACGCGCGGCATAGGCCGCATTCTGATAGTCGGCGAGAAGAGCAGCTCGCCGCTCGATCGCGTCGCCGGTATCCGTCGACAGCCGGAGCGATCCCTCTGCAACCGCGGCAACTTGGTCACCGAGCTGCGCCTCGATGGCGCCGGGCTCGACCACGGCCAGCCGGCCCAGCGCGAAGGCGCGCAGGTTGAAGTCGACCGCGACGCCGTTTAGCGTGATCGCGCGTTCCACCGCCGCCAGCGATACCGGCAGCAGGCCACGCTGCAGCGCGACCCCGACGACGAACATGTTCGCGCCGATGGCGTCTCCCATCAGGCGGGCCGCGACCCGCGTGGCGTCGACGAACGCGGAATCCGCGGCCAGCACTTCGCGCAACCGTCGCAGCGTCTGCGCGCCGGCAAAGTCTATGCCGGTGTCGATCGTGAAGGCCGCCGTGGGAGTAAGATTTTCGTTAATGACGCCGCGCGTGTGCCCAGGCTGAACCAGCGCCATCGCCTCGGCCCCGCCCGCGGTGATCATGTCGCAACCGAGCAGCAACTCCGCGCCGGCGATCGGAATGCGCGCCGCCGCGATGGCGTCATCGCTCGGCGCGATCCGCAGATGGCTGAACACCGCCCCGTTCTTCTGCGACAAGCCGGTCACGTCGATGATGCTTGCGGACTTGCCGTCGAGATGCGCCGCCATCCCCAGCACGGCGCCGATGGTGACGACGCCGGTGCCGCCGATCCCCGCGATCAGAATCGCGAGCGCGCCTTCGACGGGCGGCGGCGGGGCGGGCAGCGGCGGAATCGCAGCCGCCGGGGCGGCGGCTGCACGCCCCTTCAGGTTGCCGCCGCTGACCGTCACGAAGGACGGGCAGAACCCGTTGATGCAGCTGAAATCCTTGTTGCAGTTCGACTGGTCGATCTGACGCTTGCGGCCGAATTCGGTTTCGAGGGGCTGTACGCTGACACAGTTCGACTTGACCGAACAGTCGCCGCATCCCTCGCACACCAGGTCGTTGACGAAGATCCGCTTTGCCGGGTCGGGGAAGGTCCCCTTCTTTCTGCGACGGCGCTTCTCCGCCGCGCACACCTGATCATAGATCAGCACGGTCACGCCGTCGATCGTGGCGAGGTCGCGCTGCACGGCGTCCAGCTCCTCGCGCGGGCGGATCGCGACGCCGTCCGGGAAACGCACTGTGGAGGGATATTTGTCGGGATCGTCGGCGACGACCACGACCTTGCGCACCCCCTCCTGCAACAGCTCGGACGCGATCTGCCACGGCGTCATTTGCCCCTCGACGGGCTGGCCGCCCGTCATCGCCACCGCATCGTTGAACAACAGCTTGTAGGTGATGCCGATACCCGCCGACACCGCGGCCCGGACAGCCAGCGAACCGGAGTGATGGTAGGTCCCGTCGCCCAGATTCTGGAAAATATGCCGGGTGTCCGTGAACGGGGCGACGCCGATCCAATTGGCCCCCTCGCCCCCCATCTGCACCGGCCAGACGTGCTTGCGATGCGGCATCATCGCCGCCATCACGTGGCAGCCGATCCCGGACAGCGCGACCGATCCGTCGGGCACGACGGTCGACGTGTTGTGCGGACACCCGGAACAGAAGAACGGCATGCGGTTGAACGGCGTCAACGCCGCGCTTCCCGCCGCGAGCCTAGCCTCAATCTCCGCGCGGCGCGCCCGCAGCGGCTCGTCGACAAGGCCGAGCGCCTCGAGCTGGCCGAACAGGACCGCGCCGATCTCGGTGGGGCCGAGTTCCCCGTTCTGAGGAAGCAACGGGCGGCCGGTCGCGTCGGCCTTTCCGGTCAGCACCGGGCGCTCGCCGGCATCGAGGTGATACAGCAGCGAGGCGACTTGCGGTTCGATGAACGCGCGCTTCTCCTCCACCACCAGCACTTGGCGATGCCCGCGCGCGAAGGCCCTGGTCACGTCCGGCTCGACGGGCCAGGTCATCGCCAGCTTCAGCACGCGGATGCCGAGCGCGCGGCAGCGCGCGTCGTTCAGGCCGAGCTGATTCAGCGCCTCGATCACATCGAGCGCGGCCTTCCCGGCGGTGACAATGGCGAGCGTCCGGCGATCACCGTCCCGCAGCAGCCGGTCGAGCCGGTTCGCGCGAATGAACGCCTGTGCCGCCGGCAGTCGGAAATCGGTCGTCCGGCGTTCCATCGACAATTGCGATTCGCCCTGGAAGATGTTGAGGCCCTCGGCGGGCATCTCCACTTCGGGGCAGAGCCAGCGGCGCAGCGGATCGCCCAGCGACGCGGTCGCGGTCGCGTCGGCGGTGTCGTTGATGCACTTGAAGCCGGCCCACAGCCCCGAAAATCGCGACAGCGCGATCCCGAACGCCCCAAATTCCAGGAATTCGGCAACCGATGCGGGATAAAGCACCGGGATCAGCGAGGCGACGAGCGCCTGTTCGGACTGGTGCGCGGTCGTCGACGACTTGGCCGAATGGTCGTCCCCGGCCAGGACCAGCACCCCGCCAAGCGCGGCAGTCCCCGCGAGATTGCCGTGCTTGAGCGCATCGCCGGCCCGGTCGACCCCGGGCCCCTTGCCGTACCAGGCGGCGAACACGCCGTCATGGCGCGCGCCGGGAAAGAAGCCGAGTTGCTGGGAACCATAGACGGCGGTCGCGGCCAGTTCCTCGTTTACGCCCGGCTGGAAGACGATCCCCCCGTCCTTCAGCGCGCCCCGCGCCGCCCAGAGGGCAGTGTCGAGCGAGCCCAGCGGCGAGCCGCGATAGCCCGAGACAAAGCCGCCGGTGTTGAGTCCCTGAGCCGCATCCGATCGCCGCTGGGACAGGAGTACGCGGGTCAGCGCCTGCGTGCCGGACAGGAACACGCGCCCCTGATCCAGCATGTATTTGTCGCTCAGCGCCACTTCGTATGACATGCTATCCCTCTCATACCGGATTCCCGCGTACCATGCGGTCAAGTATGGAGCAAGGGCTCGCCGGCTGTCGATGCTGCACGGCGGGAATTGTCGCCCTCCCACGAAAACCGAATGCAAGACTCCACCGAGCCGCTTGATCAGGGCATCGGTGGCGGTGGCCTGCGCCATTCAGCGCGCCCCGTCCGCAGGAGCCAGGGCGGAGCGGCTGCGGATGGACAGACTGCGGAACTTGGTCGACCTGCGGGGACGATCCATCGGCGATACTGTGTCCTTCCCATGACGGACCTCGCCGCTGAGGGGATACCGAGCGTGGCGCCAGGTCGGGCGCTCGCGCGGTCGAAGCCGTCCATGCGGCGCCGTCTGAAGCGCATCCGCTTTCCGGTCCATTGATGGAACTGGAAGGCGCGAGGTCGCATGCGTCGATCCGCCCGATGAGTGCGGCCTCGTCCGCCTCCCGCACCAGGCCGGTTGCGCTCGACAGTCCCGGGACCGCCGAGACGCCGAACAGATCGCCGAGCGCGCTCCTCTCGACTCACCATGGAAGGTCGTTGAGGAAATCGGCGAGTTCCGTAACTTCAGGACCCTCCATCGAGCGAGCGCGATCGGGTACCCGGCTGCTCGCCCTTCACGATGCCCGCCAGCTCGGCTTCTTCCGCAGCATGGCGCCTCTCGCCGAGCGCCGCGCGTTCCTCCACCACCTGTCGCCGGCCCGGAAGAAGCGCTGGGTGGTCTACGCCAAGATGGTGTATCGCGGCGGCTGCATTTCGCCTCTTTGATGATGAGATTGCAGCCTCTTCACATACGATGTCTGGATCGGGGTCGCCCTGAGGGTGCGCACGAAGGCTTCTGCCATACCGTTTGACTGCGGAGAGCTGACCGGCGTTGTCCGCGGCACCAGGCCGATGGCGCGGGCGAAGCGGCGGGTATCACCAGCGACGTAGGGGCTGCCATTGTCGGTGAGCCATTCGATCGGCTCTGCTAGGCGGTTCACCGGGCCGAAGCGGTGTTCGACGGTGGCCACCATCAGATCACGGATGGTCGTATGCTCAGTCATATGCCTCACTCTTATCTAAGAGCGAGACCCTGTCAGGTCATTTTGGGGGCCAGCTCATCGACAAGGCTGACAGGCGAACAGCTTGGGAGTTCCTCGAGCACCTGCTGAAAGCCGTACCCTACCGCATCCACACCATTCTGACGGACAATGGCATTCAGTTCGCCGAGCAGCCCCGTAACCGAAACACCGCCTGTGACCTGCTCCCCGTTTTCAGGCCGCTGGTAAGTTAGCTTCGGTGTCCTCATGCCCATGGCGGGGGCGGTTGGTAAACTCGGCGGGTGCCATGCCGCCAAGGCTGCTGTGCGGACGCACGGTGTTGTAGTCCGTCCGCCATGCCTCGATGATCCGTCTCGCCGCAGCCAGCGAGGGGAACAGGTGCTCGTTCAGGCATTCGTCGCGCAAGCGACCATTGAACGATTCAACAAAGCCGTTCTGCTGCGGCTTGCCAGGAGCGATGTAATGCCACTCCACGCCGGTGTCCTGGCACCAGGCGAGGACAGCATGGCTGGTCAGCTCAGTGCCATTGTCGCTGACCACCATGCACGGCAGCCCGCGCCGCTCGGCAATGGCGGTCAGCTCGCGCACGACACGCCGGCCTGACAACGAGGTATCGACGATGCACGCCAGGCATTCCCGGCTGTAATCGTCGATGACGTTGAGCAAGCGGAACCGCCGGCCGCAGGCCAATGCATCCGACACGAAGTCGAGGCTCCAACGCTGGTTGGGTTCCTGCGGGATCGCCATCGGTGCCCGTGTGCCCAACGCTCGCTTACACCTACCTGCCCCGGCTTAAGAACCAGGCTGTGCTGGTGAAGACAGTGCAGGCCGCCATTACGGGAATGCTGTCAGGGCCGTTTGGCTATGCGGAGCGGTGCGACGACAAGACCGACACCTATCTGGGCCTGGCGATCGAGCGCGCCACCAACGCCGCCGTTGTGATCGACAGCGACAGTGTCATCATCAAACCTGACATCGCTGAAGCGCATCGTCCGGCGCCGGTGCAGCTCGGCCCGCCCCCCGTTGCAGGCGCTCCCGCCAGTCCAGACGGTGTGCCCCCGGCCGCTGGTCCTGCGGATGGAACGCCGGATGCCCCGGCACCGGAGCGTAAGCCGACCCGGTTTTTCGGGACCGTCATGATCTCGGCCGAGCGACCGGCGCGCGAAATCCATCAGATCGTTGAAACGATCGTGGAGCAACTCACGACGATCCCGGGCAGCGAAGTGACGCTGAAGCTGGAGATTGATGCGGAGGTGCCGGGAGGCCTCGATAGGGCAAAAGTCCGCACACTGTTGGAGAATTGCACAACGCTCGGTTTTATTGACAAAATTGTTAGTTAGAGATGTTACACAAAGATGTAGTCAACTAGTCATTCTAATGACTTTGCGGTTCGATTACATCTACGCGTGTCTCGTTTGCCAATTTCGGGTTTCGACTACAGGGGCAATCAGGTGCGAAAGCTGCTGCAACCAGCATGCCTCATTTGAAATGCGTTCCTCGTCGCCTTCGATCCACCAAGCGCGACGTTCGGGCGACCAGCGATAACCGGCGGCCTTGAGAGCATCCTTGCACTCGAACGGTGCACGGTTTGCATAGAGCCGCTCGCTCGGTCGACGCGCCGTCTCGACCATGTGAGCTGCGATCGCCCGGCCATCGGGCGCGGTGAATGCGAGCAGGCACGTCGTCGCCCAGACGTCGGCGGCAGCACGATGCGCGTCGGGGAGGAAGAATCCAGCGCCGGTAAGCAATGCGCCGATGCTTCGTCCGCCACTCCAGCCCAGTGACGACCAATCCACCTCGCTCATCGAGCAAATCCAGGGCAGGTCGGCGAGCGCCGGGAACCGCTTGGTCGTGAACGCCCGATCGAACCTGGCATTGTGGGCTACGGTGGCCGTGACGCCCGTCATCGCCTTCATGATTGCCGCATCCGGAAACCACTTGCCGATGAGCATGTCGGACGTGATGTGGGTCAGCCGTTCGATCTCGATCGATAAATCCTCGGCCGGATCTTCAAGCCATGATTTTGGCGGCGTGACGTCGATTACGTCGCCATGATCCGCATCGATCGTTAACGTCCCCACCGCGAACTCGATCATCTTGTGTCGCTCGGAATCGAGTCCGGTCGTCTCGCAATCGACGATCGCGAGCTTGATGACGTTGTCTGACGACGGCATTGATCGGCACCACATTTCGTCGGGGCGCGGCAGGCGGCGGAGCACACGATAGTCGTCAAGTTGTTCGATCCGGCGCGCCATGCGCTCGCCACGGCGGTTGGGATTGAGATGATAGAAGGACATGATGCTGTTCCCTGGATACGCGAACGCCCGCCGCTCCACGGAGCGACGGGCGTCAGATTGCGTTGAAGGTGGACGTCAGGCAGCGGTCGCGGATCGCAACCCGATCAGGCGGAGCCAGTCATCCTCGGCAGTACGGAGCTGATCGGCGTTGGCGAGCCACTGCCACTGGCGCGATCCGAACCGGCCGGTCGGGCGCCAGAACCTCGCCGTGGCCAACAGATGGATGTGGGGCGGAGCCGACGGCTTGTCGCCATTGCCCTTGGGCGCGTGGATAGCCCAATCTACCACCATCCCTTTATCGACGAGATGATCGAACGCATATTTCTCGACGAGCCACGACCAGCGCGCCGGGTCGGCATCGGGCGGCAGATCCGCGACGATGTGCGTCGCTGAAATGGCACGCGGTCCCTCGAGGGCCGCCGCGTCGTCGGCCTCGCGCCACAGCGTATCGCCCGAGCGCAGTCGCGGCGGCAGCTTCTGCGGATGGCAACGTCCGCTGGCGACCAGATCGCCCCGCGCGACATAACCGTCGGGCACCGGTCCGAACCGGTCGCTGCCGCTGAGCCGGTTGATGTAGAAGTAGCTGGCGGTGGCGGTGTAATGGGTCGAGTACGGCCCCTCGGTGGACCGGCTCTCGCGTCCTGCGGCGCAGACGGGCCGCGCGTTGAACGGCGGACGCGGGCGCAGGATGCTGCGCCCTGCCTCGCGGGTGCGAGGCATGGTGATGATGTCGGACATTCTACGTATTCCTTTTCAGGCTGAGATCGCGCGTCGCCGTTGCGACGCGCGGAGCCGTCAGGGACGGATCAATGCTATCTGCATTTTTCCTATCACCTTCCGGCTCACTTCAGACTTTTCTGCCCTGCTATCCTTTGCTGGCGCGATGCCTGGCGTAGGGGCGCGCTTTTCCATCGATCGATCAAAATAAAGGGTGCCCCAGGTAACTATCGCGCCGGGCCACGGTCGATGTCCGATCGCTGGCTTCGGGTCGGAGAACTGCCGGTCGCTCGATCGGCATAGGCACGGACAGCGGCGGCGACGCTCGCCGGCCAGACCGCGTGACCGGCGGCGGCGCTGGCGCGCGCCGTTTCGGTGACCAGCGCGGCGACGCGATCGTGGTTCCGCCACGGATGGAGCAGCGCCGGCAGCATGGAGATCTTGCCGGGCATGGCCATCAGCCGACCATCGGTTGCGATACGAATCCGGTCGGGATGCCGCCCGGCCAGCATCAGCAGCATGAGCAACTGATCGGTCGGCCTGCCCGTCGCATCGAACGCCGGGACGCGAACATATACGCCGTCATCCTGAAATACCGGGACGGGTCCCTGACGTTCGCCGCCCGACTCGACTAGCCCCCGTGCAGGTTCAAGCGTCGCCGGATGGCGGCCGATAGCGGCGGAAGCCCCGCGATCGGCGTCACGTCCGGCGTGGGTCCGCGCGACGCCCTTCTGGATCGCCGCCACATCCTGCTGGAACCCCGGGTCGGTCGCCCAGCGATCGATCCGGCGGAGCTGGTCCGGCGGCAGATCACGCGGCCAGAAGCGCGAGCCGGTCCTGGCAAACGCCAGCGGTCGCGCCTTCGCCTCGCGAGCGAGCTCGGCAACCACCAATTGCTGTTCGGCGCGCAACGCGCAAAGCCCGCGCTGCACGCCCGGCTGCTCCAGCCAGTCCCACCCGACCCCGATCGCCTCGAGTGCCGGATAGTCGGTTTCGACCTGTCCGTGCTCGTGACGGTAATCGGCGACATAGGGGTCGAGGGCCTTCAACCGCGCCAGTCGGGCCGCGTCCGCTTCGTTTTTTCGGTCCACGGCGCGCGGTCGCGACACCGCCTCGGCAACGAGCCGATCGAGGCTCGGCAATGTCTCGAGCGTCGTCGTCGCGGCCAGCGTCGGCAGCGCGTCCTGCCGGAGGGCTTCGCCCGCTACGCGCTGCCGCAGCCGGCGCAGCCGCGCTTTCCGGGCGCGTGCCAACGCATCGAGCAGATCGAATGCGATGGGTGCGGATACCGTGGTGACGGTCGGGGTGACCGCAAGTTCCGCCCGCGGCCGCGGGCGCGGGGCGACGGTCAAAGTGCGGGCTTCCGTCGTCGGTACCGCGGTGATGAGAGATTGCGCGGCAAACCGCACGCGCATAGCCGGCATGCGGATCACCGCCGGCGTCAAGACCCGTCCGATGGTCATGCGGTCCGCCGGAACCGCACGCTTCCTCACGGAAAGCCGCGCCGCCGGGCGGACTGGCGGTGTCGCTTCCCGGCGGATCGCAGCGGGGGGCGTCGACGCCGGGGTCAGCGAGGCCGAAGGTTCGACCGGTGTGCCGGTCCTGGCGACGAGCGCCGGTCGTGCAGGGCGGTGGGTGATCGCCGGACTGAGGGTCTTCGCCGGCACGGCGGGCGCTGAAGATATGAGGGCGCTCGCTGACGGCGCGACCACTTTTACGGTCCGGATGGCTGCGGGTTCGACCGGGGGAGTAGCGCGGAAGACCTTCGCCGGGACGATCGCCTCCTCGTGACGCGCCATCCGTTCGATCGCCGCGTCGCGCACCCTGGTCAGGGCGGCGATCTTGTGGTCGGCGTCGCGAATCGCCCGCCGCGCGACGTTCTTTGCTGCCTTGATCCGGTTGCGTTCGTGCGCCCATACATGACCGCCTCGCGCGGCGATCGCGGCACGGGCTTCGCCGAGATGTTCGCCGACATCGAGATCGAGCCGCCGCGCGCCATAGCCGAGACCAGTATAGCGTCGGTTGCTCTGCGCCTGCTCCGCTGCCTCCGACGTCGAATGCGACCAAAGATGCCGAAGCATCTGAACGCCATCGCGGCCGTCGAGTTCGCCGCACACCTCGTCGGCGACGTCCCAGCAATAGGGCTCGACCCGACGCATCGGTCGTAGCGAGAAGGCGATGTGCGGATGGAAGTTGCGTTGATCGCCTTGCGCGGGCGGCGCGTGGATCGCGGCGGAATATGGGAGGCCGAGCGGGTCCAGCACGGTCGTGCAGAAGTGGCGCAACGCCGCGATCATCTCGGCTTCGCTCATGTCGCTGTCCAACGGCGCGATGGCGAGCATCTGGATTTTGGCGTTGGCGCGGGTGCTGGCGTCCTCCATCGCCTGCCAGGCAGTGCCGATCTCGATCCAGTCGTCGCCCATGTTGCTGATGATGACAGGCTCGCCCGCCGCGTCGAGCAGTACCGCCTCATCGCGGACGATGTATTCCCAGTTCTCGCGCGCCTTGCCGTTATGGAAGCCTGGCGACTTGCGACCTAGATAGCTCTGCTGCCAGATCACGCCCCTCATGCCGAGCGCATCGACCGCCCAGGAGGATGCGGGGCGCGGCGCATCTATACCTCTTGCGGTCCCCCTGATCGCGATGCCGATTACGCGCTTGGTGACCGGTGACGTGCTGTTCTCCGGCCGCTTCGGCTCGGCCCGCACCTTGAACCGTGCGGCCCATCGGATCGAGCCGCGATGAAGCTCGGCCAGTTCCCGCTGCAACGATCGCGCGGCGGCGCGATCCTCGAGCATCATCTGCAGTTCGAGGGCCTTCTCGTGCCGCTTGATCTTCGCCTGTTTGCGCGCCTCGGATCGCATCTGGCGCATGATGATCCGGCGGTTCTCACGCGTTGCAGGGATACAACTTCCGTCGGGCAGGACGAGAAAGAACTCAGGTGGGGGCGGGGGTGGGACAGGGCCGGCGGAGCCGCCCGAATTCGACGAAGGCGAATTCATTTAATGCGCCCCCCGCCCCTAAATCCTGAATGCCCCTTCCAGACTGTCGCGCTGCTGGACCCGTATCCGTCGGCGCTGTCTTGATCACCTGACACACCCCGCCAATATTGGTAGATCGATTGGCTGGACAGATAGGCGCGCGGCAGGGTCATGTCCGACCCATCGGCGATCGGCATGTGCGGGAGCCACGGCACTCCCGCCTGGGCAGCAGGTCGGCACGGCGGGCGATCGATGCAGATTCGCCTACCGAATTTCCGGCGACCAACCCATAAGCTCGGGGCTGGGCATCGTGCCCGGCGTTATGCCGGAGCCTGCCCCGATGATTGCCGTCCTGCCGAACCCTCCCGCATCGTCGCCGCGCGCGCTCGGGCATGGGCAGGCTCAGCCGCGACTGACATCGCTGCGCTACATCCCGTCATGGCTGATGCGTCTCGAAGGAGACGTATCGATGCAGAAGCCCATTCCACCTGCCAGCGACGAGGCGCTCGTCGCGACGATCGATCGGCTGATCGCCAAGGCGAACATCGCCCGTGAGACGGCCGCCGCCGAGATCGTGGCGCTCGATGCCGAACAGGTCGCGCTTGGCCATCATCCGCATTACGCCGGCTATGTCGCTGGCGGCATGCTCAACGAGCGCGGGTTCGGCGCCGGGCATATTCTCGCGGTGCTCGGCGTGCACGCGCTTGACTGGCGCGACATACTCGACCGGCTCGCCGACGCGCGCGTCGACGACGATGCCGATCCCGCCGACCTCCTGCCCCGCCTGCGTAGCATGTGCGAGGCGGACCCGATGCTTGAAGTCGCCGGCGAGCGGCTGGCGGCTGACCTCGGGCTGTTACAACAAGGGCGTATCGATCCGTTCTGGCTGAAGCGCCCGAAGTTCGGGCTCGGCCAGGCCGCGATGGCGTTCGGGGTCGAGCCGCACCACGCCGATGGCCATCGCGGGTTGTACGCCCTGCCGCTCGCGGTGCTCCATCGCGGGTTCGAGCGCGCTGCCGCCGGACAGGACGACCAGCGGTTCGGCGCGCTGCTGGTCCCGGTGATCGAGACCGGCGGCGAGCGCTTGGCGCGGATCGGTGCGGCCGCATTCCATCGCGACGCCGAAGCGCGGTATCATGAGGACTGCGCGCGGTTCGCGGCCCACCAGCAGGCGAACCCCGACCGGCGCTGGCGGTGGAAGCCGCCGCTGTCGCGCCAGGGTCATCTCGCCGTCACCACCTCGCGGGCGCTCGGGGTCGATTTGCCGGCCGAGCGCACGCGCGGCCATGCCGCCAACTGGCTCGGCGACCATGACGCGAATCTCCGCTTCTCGAAACCGGAGGCGTGAAGATGGCCGACAGCACCATCACCGTCGAAGGCGTTCTGGTCACTGACATCACACCCTATCGCACCAAGCTCGAAACCGTGCGCGCAAAGCTCAAGGCGATCTTCACCGGCTTCAATCCCGCGAGGCCCGAGCATCTGCTCCCGCGAGAAGCGGAGATCGTCGCTCTCGCCAACGACGCCGAGCGCCTACGCGAGATCGTCGAGAGTTGGGACGCGGTCGAGGGACAGCGCGCCAACATCATCGGCGTCTGGGAACTGGTGCGAACGTTCGATGGGGACGAAGCATGACCCCAGATCGCGCACTCCACCGCGACAGCCGCGAAGATATCGAGGGCCTCGCGCATCGCGGCCGCATCCGGCTGCCCGAGGTGATCCTGCCCGACGGCTCGGCGTCGCCGGATCAGGTCGCGACGGTGCCGCCGGGTGTGGACCTGGCCAAGGCGTTCCTTCCCTGGCGCGAACTGCCCGGGCCGCCATCGGCGGGAATGGGGGCCGCGATCGTCGGCACCCGGGAACCGGATATCGGCCCCTGGCTCGCCGGTGCCGGCACTGCCCTGAGTCTCGATGCCGGCTACCCCTACATCACCCGGCCGCAGAGCCGCGACGAGATCCTGGCGTGGCTCTACGATCTCACCGGCGTCCGTTATGCGCCAGCGGCGTTCTGGCGGGTCGCGGGCTGGGAGATCGGCTGGCTGGCGCACTGGCTTGATCGCCTGTTCACCGGCGGTGCGATGGGCAAGCTGATCGTCGTCGAGCGGCAGGCTGCAGCGGCAGTGCGTGCGGCGTGGCTTGCGCTCAGGGCCGACGCTGCGAGCGGATCACCACTGATCGACACCGGCGTGTTGCTGGCGGCGCGCGCGGTGATCGACATGCTTGTCGCGTTAGATCGCGTAATCGGCGCAGCGTCCCACGATCCGCAAGTCCAGGCGAAATGGCCCGCGGTGCTCGACGCGCAGGCCGCCATCATCCAGCGGCTACGCTCGTTCGTCCGGGCGATCGAAGACGCCGCCGGCGATCGGAGGCTCGCCGTCGACCGGGAACGGAAGATCGGCCACGCGCTCGATCATGCGCGCGATATCGTCGAGAGTATCGGCCTGTTCACCGCGGTCGGCGACGCGATCGGCGAAAGCGTTCTGCGGATCACCGGTGCACTGCCCACCAAAGGGCGTAAGCCCCCGCCGCTCGACACGACGTTCGCCACCGAGCTGGTCGATCTCTCGAACCGGCTGGAGACCGCGATCGCGGCCGGGCCCGAGCCGGCAGAACCGAAGCGATGGGACACCGAGACGACCGGCGATCTCACCCGTCTGTACGACACCAGCCCGCAAGCGCGTGGCGCGGCGCTCGCTCGTGTCCGGACCGACCTTATTTACAAGCTGGTTGCCACCCGCCGGCTCGACCGGCTGTTCGAGGCGCTCCCTTGGGTGGCGGCGCCGTCCGGCGCGTTCCGGCTGACGTTCGGCGGGCCGCTCGGCGCGATAGCCGCGGTGTTCGAGATCGCCCGGCATCGCGAGATCGCGGTCGAACAGGTGCATCGCACCCGTGAGCCCGTCGCCGGCGGTCGGCTGGATACGACGCGCGGCAAGCAAGTCTACGGCGATCCGAGCCAGGCACTAAGCGCTCTTGGCTCTAACAGTCGCGCCGGGTTCTGGCTCGCCAGCAGCGCGCTGTCGCATCACATGATCAAGGCGCTGCTGGATGGCCGCAGCTTCGATGCCCGTCATCCGCTTCCCACATTGCAGACGGGGCGTCTCAGCTGGGACTTTGAGCACGCTATGTACGATCCGGCGACGATGACGACGGTCACTGAGACCGAACTCGCCAAGTCGGTCTACGCCACCGCCGATTACCACCGTGACCTGCCCCGCTACATGGGACTGGTGGTGGGCGACGTCCTCACCGCCGGGCTGACGGACGTGTTTCCCGGCGAATTGCGCGGACCGGGGTTCAACCGTTTCACCAGCGCCGCCGACGCGCAGCGTCGCAACCTCAAGGTCGGTGGCAACCCGTTTGCCGGTGACAGCGCCACCGCCGCCCATCGCGAGTTGCTCCGGTCGATCCTCAAGTCGCTCGACGAACCCACCGACGGCAACGATGCCGCCTGGCGGACCGCATCGGTCGTCACCCGCACACCCGCTACCCACGAACTGCGCCGGTTCGACGAACGCAACGTCAGCCATACCGGCGACCGCGGCGATGCTGGCGGCCGCATCCGCCGCCGGGCCGCCGAGATCCGCAAGGCACAGAAGGACCCGGGCAGGACGCTGCGCCGCATGGTCGATCGCGCGCGCAGCTGGACCGATACGAGCGACGACCAGCCGCTCGCCGGCGTCCTGTCCGGGCGCCTGCGCCTTACCGCAGTGACGCCGGTCGCGCAGACCGGTATCCCGGCGATCTGGTTCTGCCCGGGGATCGACACGCCGGTCCACGACTGGATCGCCCATGGCGCGCCGATGTGGCAGCCACTGGCGCTGAGCAATATCGTCCACGCCGGGCTGATCGCGCGCGAGGTACAGGCGGTCGGCGACGCGATGCCGGTATTGTTCGGCATGCCAATCCCCACGGCGCTGCGCCGTCGTATCCTGGTACCGTTCTGGACCGGGCTCGCCGGTATTACTGACGACCACGCCCACGTTCCTTGACGGGCCGACGACTGTCGTCGCTGCCGCACATCATCCGGCGGCATCAAGATGTCCTAGACGAAGAGGACGATCCCGATGACCGACCAGTTGCCGCTCAACACGCCCAAGGGCAAGACCCGGGTGATTCAGGTCGATCCGGCCTCAGTGCGCATTTCGCCCCTCAATCCCCGCGCCACCACTGTACATGATCCCAAGGGGCTTGGCCGGCTCGCACTCGAACTCAGGGAGGTCGGCCAGATCAACGACGCGCACGGCGAGACCGCCGCCGACGGCGTCATTGAACTGCTCGCCGGCTCGCGTCGTTGCGCTGCGTGCATGCTGGCGAAGCTGCCACTGCGCATCCGCGTCCATGGCGAGCTCTCGCGCACCGAGGCGATCGCCATCGCGTACCGCGACGATCGCGAGGCGCTGACGCCGTGTTTCTGGGATCTCGCCGGCGGCTGGTCGCGGCTGACGGCGGACGGCGCGTTCAAGTCCGACGCGGACCTCGCCAGGGCCGTCGGCATCGACAAGTCGACGCTGAGCCGCGGGCTGGCGTTCCGCAAGGCGCCCGACGCCATCCTCGATGCATTCGCCGACAGGGGCGATATCAGCCTCAGCCAGTGGATCGACCTCGCGCCGCTCGTCGAGGATCCCGATACCCGCGCCAGGCTGATCGAGCGCGCCGCAATCATCGCCGCCAAGGGGTATGCCGCACCGCGCGTCGCCGCCGAGCTCAAGGCCGCTGCCGCCGGCAAGGCCGAGATCAAGGCGATCGAGGTCAGGAACCGGCACGACCGCGTCGTCGCCGTCATCCAGCCCGACCACCGCGGCGGATTCGCGATCAAGGTCAAGCCGATGGCCGAGGCGCACCCCAGCTTCCGCCTCGAATATGCCCGGCTCGTCAATGAGCGGTTCGTCGAGATCATCAAGAGCTGGTTCGATCGCGAAGCCTGATATCAACCGAGAGGAGTATGAACATGATGGCACTCACCGAACAGGCACCGGTTTGGTTCGGATCGGTCAAGCGACTGATGGGCGAGGACGACAGCAATGTGCTCGCCCAGCTGCCCAAGGACATCTATCCCGACGCCGAGCCCGCCTGCGCAACCTGCCCGGCCAAGGACTGGTATCTCACCGCCAAAGAACTGCGCTGTTACTGCAAGGAGCGCGGTGTCATCTCATGGGTGTCGAACGATGCCCCGGTCATGGCCTGCGATGCGCGCGAGCGGCTGATCGCCGATGCCGAGGCGAGAGCGCGCGACGCAGCCGGCATGCGCTGATCAGTCTCACCGATACAACGTTCAAATGAGGAGGATTTCTACATGACGACTGGTCCTGGGGTGGAACTCAAGGAAAGCGACAATCGCTTCACGTCGCCCACCTTCATCAAGGCGATCGAACAGAGCTTCGGCAGGATCGGCTTCGATCCGTGCTGGCATCGGGCGAGCGCAGTACGCCCGCTCGCGTATCTCGATGTACGCCGGGGGGATGATGGTCTCCGCGACGATTGGTCGGGCAACGTGGCGTTCGTCAACCCGCCGTGGTCGAACCAGAAACGCTGGATCGAACGCGCGCATGATCAGTGGCTCTGCGGTAACGTCGTTACAGCTATATGCCTCGTGCCCGCGAAGACCGACACCAGGCTCTTCCATCACGTCCTGTCGAAAGATGCTGACGTGTATTTCATCGAAGGCCGCCCCCACTTCTTCAGGGAAAACGGCAAGTCCGAGGCGACCATGGTCAGCGCTATGGTGGTGATGTTCGGCGCGACGCCCGCACAGAAGCGGCGTTTCGCGGAAAGGGTCCGGGGTTCGTGGTGGGTGCCGAACCGCTCGTCCGCCGATTTCGCCGGACGACTGCCGCTCGGCGCAAGGTGTGTCGTCACGGAATATCCGGTCATGTCGTGCACCGCTTCGTCACAGGCGAGCGTCGTCTGCGCGCCCGGACGCTAGCCGGAGGTTGCGAACCGGAGCAGGTCGAGTTCGCGCGCAGCGTCCTGCTCGGTAGCGATCGTCGTTTCGACGAACCCGGCGACGAGTAACGGCATGAATGTGGTGGTGTCGATTACGACGCCACCATCCAGTTTCCCTACAGCTTCGATGGCCGACGACGGGGACAGCAGCACTACGTCGCCCAGCGCGCCACCGTATCGTTCGTCGTGACGGCCCTGACGGCCAAGATCGTTGAGGGCGCTCGCCGCAACGACGATGACCGTCTCGTCGCCGAGCGGTCGTCTGGCGACATAGGATTTCGGCAGAACCTCTTTCGCCCCGGCAAGGAGCGCCGGAGCCAGCGTCGACCAGCGCTCGGTCACGTAGCGGGCGGCGAGCGAGGGCACCATGAACGCCGCCATCAACCGGATCGCAGCGGCGAACGCTGCCAGTTCGGCAAGTCCGTACGTTGGTCCGCCAACTTGGCCACCCTCGCGTGGCGGAAGGCCAAGGCGTTGCAACTGGCGGATGCGAGCCTCGAACGCCGTTCGCGCGGCGGGGTCGATACTGCAAGCCGCCATCAGCACGGTGACGGCCTGCGCATAGCGAAGCGACAGGCGAAGAGCGGGCGTGGCAGGCATCGACACTGCATCCCCGGTTGCCCGCTATCCAGCAAGTCGAACCATTGACATAGAACATACACGATCGTATCTGTTCTGCGCCATGATGAGCAGGATGATCATCGATACGCCCGACAGCGCCTTTCGGTTGTGCGGACGCACACAAGGTGGTCGCGTACTCGAACTGCAAGTCCAGCCGCCCGGCAGTAACGCTGCACCAGTCGCTATCTGGAGCCGCCGCTTCACCGATGATGCGGGGTGCGATGCGCTGCTGACCGCGGTGAGCGAGCGTGAGATCGACATCGTCTTTCTGGGGCGTCTCACCATGATGTTCGGCGGCAGAGCCCTCGACGAGATAGCCGATGCGCTCGTCGCCGCCGCGGCGGCTCGGCGGGAGAAGGAGCGGGAGACGGAAGCACGGCGGGCACGCGATCACCTCACCGTCAATCTCTACGCGCGCGAGGGCAAGCACGGTCGGCATCTGCTCGAGCTGCAGCGCAGAAGCAGTTCCGATGCCGACTGGTCGGTCAGATACGACCGCGCGGTCGAACGCGACCGCCTGTGCGACTGGCTGCGCTGGCAGAAGGATCGGTTCCTCCAGTTCCTCGACCACGCCGCCGAGCATGGCGACGAATCGCTCGCTCGGATGCTGATCAACGAGATGTTCGTGACCGAGCGGCGCGTGAAGAAGGAAGGGCGCGGCGCCGGCGGCATGCGGCCCCTGAGAATGTGGCGGGGCGACTGATGGCGATGCTGGCACCCTTCCAACCCGCCACCCCGGCGATGATCGTCGGCCACGGTTCGGACGACGAGTCGCTGCCGCTCGAACTCGGCGAGCCGTTCGCGCTGCTCGGTGGCGACCGACTCGGTCCCGACGGCATCCCGTTCCTGGTTATGCACGAGCACCAGCCCGAGTTCCTCGCTTGGGTGCGTAGGCGATGCGCCGCGATGCTCGCAGCCGAACGCCCGTGGTTTGGCGGCGGCTCGCTGATCCTCGGCGGCGTGCCCGGAGCGGGTCGTACGCATGCGGCGCGCTGGCTGGCGCGTGTTGCAGGCGTACCGCATGCCGTGCTCAACCTCACCGATCCCGTCATCGCCGCCAATATTGCAGCTTCTGGCGAGATCGGGGAGGCGATGGGCGCTTCGCCCGTCACCATCGCGATGGCGACCGCCCGCTGCGCCAATCCGGTCGTCACCGTACTGGGTGCCGACCGCGTCGGCGACGACGTCCTCGCCGGGTTCCAGGCGATGGTCGATCCGGCGCGTTGCCGCCGCTGGCGCGAGGACCGGCTGGGGATCGATGTCGATCTCGGCGAGGTGACCTGGATACTGCAGCGCGACCTTCAGCGCGCCGTTCCCTCGTGGGTCGCGCCGGACGCCGATGCGATCGCGCTGCGGACGATTCCGAGCGGGACGGATCACGTGCTCGCGCTCTCCATCTGCCTCGAGGCGATGGGTGATATCGACGTCGATCCGCGTAGGGGCACCTGTTCATGGGATCAGATCAGCGAGCACTTGCCGCGACACTCCTATCATTCCGCGAAGTCGCTCTACGCCGACATGATCGACGCGCTGCGCGGATGCCTGCGCCCGACCGACCGCCGCTCCGACCCCGAACCCTTCTGACCAGGAGAACGACCATGCTGCCCACCATCACCGCCTCCTCCAACACTTCTCTCGTGCTGGCCGTCCTGCCGCCGGCGGTCGCGCCCCGTCGCCGTGCCCTGTATCTCGTCGGCGAGGCGGAGCGCTCCGCGCCGAAGCCAGTCGCTACCGCGGGGCGCACGATGATCTCGGTCAATGGTCGCTGGACCGCATTGCGCGGCAGCACCGTCAGCTATGCGCAGCTGCTGCGGATCGCCTATCCCGACCGCGAGGGCCAGGCCCCGGGGTCGGCGACGGTGTCGTATCGCCACGCGCTCGACAGTGGGCTGACCGGACTGCTGACGCCCGGCGACGTCGTGCCGCTCGCTGATGGCCTGTTGGTCAACGTCAATGCCACCTTCGCCAGCTGAGGGCAGAACCGTGGACGCCACCAACCGCCCCGACCCGTTCGTCTATCCGGACACCGCCTCGCCTCGCGTCGGGATCGAGGCGGTGTCGGACCGGCTCGCGGGCGGTACGGTCGCGATCATCGGGCTTGGCGGCACCGGATCGATCGTGCTCGATCTCATCAGCAAGACACCCGCCGGCCGAATCCTGTTGATCGACGGCGACGCAGCCGAACAGCACAATGCGTTCCGCTGGCCGGGCGCGATGGCGATCGAGGACATCCAAGCCGGGCTGACCAAAGTCGACTATTTTGCAAAGGTATACGGCCGGATGCACACTGGCATCGAAGCCCATGCGGTGCATCTTACCGATGAGACGATCGGCCTCCTCGACGACACCGACTTCGTGTTCGTCTGCGTCGACAGCGTGGCAGCGCGTGCGTTCATCGTCCCTGCGCTGGAAGCGCGTGGCCTGCCCTATATCGATTGCGGCCTTGGACTCAGTCTAGTCGACGAACGGCTGATGGGCCTGATCCGCGTCACCACCAGCACGCCGGCGATGCGCGCGCACGTCCACGAGCGCGACCGGATCCCGATGACCGGCGATGCCGACGACGCACTGTATCGCAGCAACATCCAGGTCGCGGACCTCAACATGCTCGCCGGCACGCTGGCGGTGATCCAGTACAAGCAGCTCCTCGGATTCTACCTCGATACCGGCGCCGAATATCACGCCATCTATTCGACCGACGGCAATACCATCATCAACGCGGACCGTGCGTAGCGGCGACGCGATGGCGCGCTTCCTCGACCAGCCCGCCCAGCCGGCGCCGCTCGCCGGTGGTCGCCCGCCACGGGAAGACCGGATCGGCATCAGGCGGCAGCGCCGACCAGGCGGCCTCGGGTACCGGTTCGAGCGGCGTCAAGTGGTGATCGACCTCGAACACCAGCGCTGCTCCCTCCTGAACGACGCCGGCGATGATCAGGTCTGCGGCGACGAAGAACGGATGGCTGACAACCTCGGCCAGCGTGCGCCGTGCGTTGCTGGCCGCTCCCCGCTGCAGTCCGGCGATCAGCGTGTCCGGCAGCCGGTGATCCTCGATCCGGATCAGCGCCCGTTCGCCGATTGTCGCGACGCAGCGCGGACGGTCGGACAGCTCGATCCGTTCGGCCACGGCCATTCCGCCGCGCACCCTGATCCTGGCGCCGCCCTGTCCGAGCTCGCGCCGGGCGCGGCGATCGAGATAGCCCGCGACCGGGGACAGACCGACGGCATTGGTCAGACGCAACGCCTTGCGCAACGCATTGCCGGTGCCGGCCCAACGCAACCAGTCGGCAAGAACGGTCGATCCGCTCACCAACCACAGCGGTATCGATCGGGATGCCATGCCGGCAGCCTCAATCATCCGAAGCGCTCGCTCGACTGCAATAGCCGCCTCAATAGCTTCGGCCAGCTTCTCGAAGGCAATGGCGATGTCCGCTGCCCGAGCATCAAGATCAATCCGCGCATCGGCGATCATGATCCGACACGCGTCATTGCTTCCTTCGACGGTCCACGACTGCCGGTCGGCCAACGCCGTCATCTGGTCAACCAGATCGCGCATGTTCTTTCCACTCGTCTATCCCTGCCACCGACAAGGCATATGGTTGATACGATCGTATCCGGCAGGACGCCATGTGATCCGTGCGAATTCTCTTCGGGGCGCATATCGGGACTGACTTGGCTACCGCACGTCCATGCAAGCCAGATGTTGGCGGATGTCGCTCCCCAACGACCCTCGTCACGAAGCGATCGCAACAGAGGCGAACTGCTCGCACGGATTGGTCGCGCCTGTTGTTGCACTGGCCGACTTCGTGAAGGCTATGGCTCGCGCCAACGCTGCGCGCGATATCGCGGCGGCGCGGGTGCGCGCTTCGAGCATACCGATCCCGAGGTGAATGCGGACGCTTGGTATCGAGATTCGACACTCCTCACCAACGTACCGGATCCAACATGATCACAGTCATCTATGCGAGATTCTCAAGCGCGTTGCAGAACGCGCGATCGATTGAAGATCAGATCGCCCTGTGCCGCGAGCGCTGCGAACGCGAAGGTTGGCCTGTCGCTGACGTTTTCACCGATTATGCGATCAGTGGAGCGGCCGGGATCGACGAGACCTCCCGCCCCGGACTGAGCGCGATGCTGGCGCGCATAGAAGCTGGAGGCATCGATCAGGTGGTGGCGGAGGCAACAGATCGGATCGCTCGTCATCAGGGCGACGCTTTTACGATCCGGGAGCGAATCACCTTTGCCGGCGCGCGGCTCTTCACGCTCTCGGACGGCGAGGTTACCGACATCACCGCTACCTTCCGCGGGCTGATGGACGCTCAGTTCCGCCGTGACCTGGCGGCGAAGATCAAGCGTGGTCAGCGCGGCACCATATCGCAGAAGCGCTCGGCCGCAGGTCTGGCCTATGGCTATCGTAAGGCAAACCGGTTCGACGATCGCGGCGAACTCATCCGGGGCCTGCGTGAGGTCGACGAGGAGCAGGGAAAGATCGTTCGGCGCATCTTCGAGGAGTTTGCGGCCGGGCAGTCCCCTCGCGCCATCGCGGAACGGCTAAACCGGGACGGTGTCGAATCACCGGGCGGGCGGCTCAGCGGACCGAGGTTCTGGCGCGCCTCGACGATCTACGGCGATCGTAAGCGCAAGAATGGGATCCTCCAGAACCGGCTCTATATAGGCCAGCTTGTCTTCAATCGAACCAGGAAGGTGCTCGATCCACGCACCCGTTCGCACCTCATCCGTGCCAATCCCGAAAGCGAGTGGCTGGTCGAGGAGGTGCCCGACCTGCGGATTGTTGATGATGAACTGTGGGAAGGCGTGCAGTCGGTGCTGGGCCGGGTCCAGAGCCGCGCGCCGCAGAAGAGTCGCCGTCCCAAGCACATCCTCTCAGGGCTGGTCGCTTGTGGCCTGTGCGGCGGCGGTTGGGTGATCCACAGCGGCAATCGGTGGGGATGCTCACGGCATAAGGAGGGCGGCAAACACGCGTGCGCGAACAATCGCATCATCACGACCGACCGGCTTGAGACCCGCGTCCTCAACGGATTGCAGCACTACATGCTCGACGAGGACCTGATCGAAATCTACGTCGAAGAATATCGCGCCGAGTTCGCCAAGCGGACCAGAGAGCTTAGCCGAGAGGGCGACCGTTTGAAGAAGCGCCACGGCGACGCCGTCGCCAAGATCGAGCGGCTGGTGGAGGCGATCGCCAACGGTGCCGAGGATTTCGTCGAGATCCGCGATGTTCTGGCCAAGGCGCGGAGTGACCGCGATCAGCTCGCCGAGCAGATATCACAATTGCAGCAATTACCGGCCGTCATGCTGCATCCGGCGATCGTTGCCGATTATCGCCGTCAGGTCGCCAGGCTCAATATCGCATTGGGAGGGAATCCGGAGGCCCGGCTCGAGGCAATTCCGCAGCTCAGGGCATTGATCGACCAGGTGAAGGTGTCACCGTCAGAGCAGGAGAAAGGCGTTACGATCGAGGTGATCGGACGGCTGACCTCGATCATGGCGCTCGCCACCGGTCAGCCGATTTCCGGAAAAGAGTACTTTAACGTTGGAGCGGGCGAAGGGATTCGAACCCTCGACCCCAACCTTGGCAAGGACAGTAACGTCTCTAACCGTGACTTACGGCGACTTGCCGAACATTACAAAATCACTCTCCAAAAGTTTGACTTTTCAACGACTTAATGGTTTTATTAAGCTAGCTTCACCATGAGGGTGGCGAGCTTAATATAACCATTAATTACACCGGCGTGGCGACATGGTGGTGATTTGGACCAGACGACTTGGCCACGGAAAAACTCACCAAACGCCACATTGACGGCCTCAAGGCGTCCGCCAAGCCGTATCGCCATTACGACACCGAGTTGAAGGGTTTCGGCATCCTCGTCCTGCCAAGTGGCGTCAAATCCTACATCATAGAATATCGCCCTGATGGTGGGGGACGCAATGTCGCCAAGAAGCGGATGACCTTGGGCCGCGTCGGCGAACTCACGCCTGAACAGGCTCGCGCGATTGCACGGGACCGGCTAGCCGATGTTCGGCGCGGCACCGATCCGCTGTCCGATCGCCAAACCAAACGGCGCGAGCAAAAGCTGTCTGAGTTTATCGATCAATGGGAGATCGACGCTCCGGCAGGCAAGCGCACTGGCCGCCCCATGAAGGATCGCACGCGAACCTATATGCTGGCGCGCCTCCGTCATCATGTCGTCCCCCTGTTGGGAACGAAGCGCATCAGCGACGTGACCGTGGATGACATAAACGGAATGATCCGACGCATTGCGCGTGGCGAGACTGCCAAAGATGGTCTGTCCGGGAAAAAGCGCGGTCGCCTGAAAGTCAGGGGCGGCGAAGGTGCAGCCCTTAAGGTGGCAAGCGATCTTTCGATCATTTTCAACTATGCCGTCGAAAAGCGCTTGATCGCCACCAACCCAGTCACACACGCGCGAAAGCCGCGCGCAGGGAAGCGCCACGATTTTCTCACCGCATCGGAATTTGCCCAGATTGCTACGTCGCTGGCCGGACTTGAAGCGGATGGAGCCAATCCTGCCGGTATCGCCATTCTCCGGTTGATACTCTTGACTGGCGCGCGACCCAGCGAGATCGAAGGCCTCAAATGGGCAGAGGTCGATACCGACCATCAGTGTCTCCGTTTGGCGGAGAGCAAGACGGGCTACTCGGCTCGCCCTCTGTCTCAAGCTGCCGTGGACATACTGTCGGCGATCAGTCGCTGCGCGTCGCCCTACGTGTTTCCCGCGACCCGTGGCGACGGCCATTTCACTGGCGCGAAGAAAATATGGAACCAGGCGCGCGCGAAAGCCAATTTGCCGGGAAGAGTTCGCTACCACGCACGACATGCGATGGCGACATTCGCTTTGGCTGACGGCGTGGATGCCGTTTCCGTCGCCGCGATCATGGGTCACAAAGGACCGCGCACGACCCTCGCCACATATGCCCACGTCATCGACGGTACGGCGGCCCGCGCAGTCGAGGCCATTGGCCAGAAGATCGCGGTCGCCATGCAAACAGCGGCTACAATTCCCGCGCCCGCTGAAGGCCACACATAGGCAAGCTTTGGACGAATTTCCGTTTTCACTGTATAATGCATGGGCTGGCAATGGTGCCGTCCGTCAGGAGGCTCCAATGACCGAAGGCCGAACTTTTCGCCGCGACGAAGCTGCACGGCTTCTACAATCGTACGGACTGAAAACCACAACCGCCAGCCTGGCGACAATGGCAACGCGCGGGGGCGGGCCGCGATACTTCAAAGTCGGGAAGCTCTGCATGTACCCGCTGAGCGACCTTCAATCATGGGTGTCACAGCGCACCACCGGCTTGTTGGATTCCACCTCCACAAAAAAGGGCGCGTACATCGACAACTTCATCGGGTTTGACTGCGAATTGGAAGACAACCTTTTCATTACCGGGCATCCGGGCTTCGACGAGATCACGCGCCTTCTCGACCAAGAGGCGGAAATGCAAGCGCATATGGATTCCGCCCGCACCAAATACGACCAACAGTTTATATAACAAAAACAAATAGTTGACACCCTCGCCGGGTCTGGTTTTGCATGGACGGGAGAAATCGCTCTCCCGCTAGCAATGCCAAGGAGAACATCATGGAACAGACTGCAGAAACCGATGGCTTCATCCTATTCCCCGCTGCGACGGGCGGGGGCGCTTTGGTTCGCCGAAGCCAGATCGCTGGCGCTCGCGCCAACGGTCGTGACGGGGCAATCCTCTACGCCATGTGCGGACCGTCCATCTATACGACGGCGACCATTCCCCAACTCGCCCAGTTTCTCGATGCGGAAACCACTAACATCCATCGGGACTGAAAGGGCCGACCAGATTGTGTGCCGGTGGGGCGACCCATCGGCACACGTCGTATGTGGAGACGAAACATGAAGGCGCGCAACGACCCAACCGACGAGCAGTTGATGCGGCGACTACGTCGTCGCCCCGCGTCAGATCGCGACCCTCGCGTCAAAAACGACGCCTATTGGGCGCTGCGGTTTCAAGGACATCCGCACTCCTACGCGATACGCGCCCTCCGCAATCAGCCGCCCGTATTCCACGAACGACAGGTAACCGCCGATCAAGCCGCCGAGTGCGATCCGGCTGATTTGCTGTTTCCGCCAGGATCGACTTTGGTTGAGGTCAAGGTGTTCGTCCGCCCATTTCTGTCGGAGGAAACAATACAGGGATTGGAGCCGAGATCGTCGGAATATACGGTGTGGGACGACAAGGTACGTAGGTTTGGGGTTAGAGTCCGACCGACGGGCCATAAAACTTACATCGTCAACTACCGGATTCGATTCAAAACAAAGCTTCATAAGCACACGATCGGATTGGTCGGAGACTTTACGCTTGAGCAAGCCCGAAACTTGGCAAGAGAACTTCGGTCCGATGCTCGCAACGGCGTCGATCCGAAAAAGCGCAACCGCGTCGAGCCACAATGAGCGGTTGAGGCCTGAGGGCAATGTCAGAAATCAGACCGTCAGATCATATAGCCGTCGCCAGGCCTTTGTCCGGCGCAACTTGGGATCGGCGTCTGCAATTACGTCCAATGCTTTGCCCAACTCATAGGGCATCTGAGACCTGTCCTCGGCAATCACCGCATCGAGAAGCAAAAGTGTCTCAGCCGGAAACTTGCGAGCAAAGTCGCTCTTGCCGTCATCTGACTCCCTAGCGAGCCGGTAGGTTATCATATCGAGTTGCGCTGCTGGACGCAGCAAGCCGACAACTGCCCGGACGACATCGGGGAAATTATCGCCAGATTGCTCCACCAGATGGACAAAGCTGCGCGACACGTTTTCGGTCCGAAACCTTACCTGGCGGGGCCAAGCCTGCTCGATAAACGGCTTTACGAACTTAGCCCATGTCCCGTCCTCAGCTACGATATTGGCAAGCATCCACAAAGCGTCTCCGCGCGCTTTGTCATCGATCGCAATCAGAACTTCGCGGGCTTCTTTGAACGAGATTGGCGGCCCACCTTCATTTTCTGGCCTGGTGAGAACCACCATCTTTTGAACCCAATGTCGCTGGTCAGATTCGTCCAACTCCCACTTCGCTTTGCCTTTCAGCACAGCAAGCAAACTAGGGCAGAGAATTTTCAGCGTTTTGGAGGAAGGCCATTTAGGGTTAGCGCCAAATCCGTGCCAGGCCGCCTCCGCCAGCGGATGATCGATCGCGAACATTGGTCGGAGAACGCGATCCGACCATTCCGAGAACCAATGATCAAGCCAAGGGAAATGCCGCGCAACTACGCAAGCGGCATGCCCGCCCCCGTCACCACGCGCTTTGAATAACAGCTCAAAACGCTCACCAACGCCGTCTGGCATCGGGCCGTCTTTATTCGCCGTGCCTGGCATGAGTTCCCATAGCGCTTCGGCTAGTTGACCTATGGGGCTATTGATTGCCTTGCTAACGGAGACCTCAGAGCGGTCCTGAACGACGCCACCGACCGTCGTATGCCCTATTCCGCTTGTGGTGACTTCCGCTGGCGCAGCTACATAAGGCGCGATAATTTTATCGATGATACCGAGCGCGCGGGGGCGATCCGCCTCCGCCAGGGCTTTCAAGTGTTTCTCAAACCATCTTGGGACCGAATGTCTCAAGGCCTCCAAAACATCGGTAGGAAGCTGGCTTATCGTTTGGGCCGCGAGCCATCGCAATCTCAGCGACGTGCCTTCGGGCCAGTTGGAGAGCAACGCTTCCCAGAAATCGGTCGGGAAGTCCCCCCCTCTCATGGCAAAGCGGAGCGCGGCGAGAGCTTTAAACGGCCGCGACGCGACCAGGCCTTCGAACGGACGAAAATCTCGTAACTCGCGGTGCCGGCTCTCCGTCTTGTTTCGGGCCTCATGGAGAATTTGGGAAATGGAGACAGATTCGATCCCACGTGTATCGGTAACTCGCTCGACCATCCCGCCACGAGAATCGAGCGAACGATCTGCACCGCGAGCCCAGTCGTCAGACCAGTTCGGATCAACCCCCTTTAGCGATGTCAGCGCTTTCGACGCGACCGGCGATAACTGGCAGCCATTCAACTCCAGCCACAAAAGTCTTTCAGCCGAATACACGGCCCTCCGCCGTCGGAATTCAGACGCCTTCTCATTTTCCCATCGAGCAGGGCCTTTCGTGATTCTTCGCTCAATCAATCGGCGCTGCTTTAAAGTGAGATCGCTCCACCGCGCTCGCAACGTGATGAGGAGTTCCCTCTGCGAATGCGGATCCCAGAAGACTCGATCATCAACGTCGGACAGGATCGCGACGACTTTGTTCGGAGGAACGACCTCGCCGAACATCGCCGTATACATTGACAACTTGCCGAAGAAGTACGTGTCATCGATCGGCCATTGGGCGAGTTCGAGCGCGGCTAGCGCGGGATCGAAGTTCGCAAGCCTATCGAAAAGGTCTCGGAACCACAGGAAATATAGCGTCTTACGCCCATGAAAAGATTCTCCCCGTTCCCCGGTGGGATGGAGTGTCGGCGTTTGCCACCATTGCGTGCCTATCTCATCGAGAAGGCTAGACGCGGTAATGAGAGCACGCCGCACGATACCAGTTACCGATGCAAGGTGCTCATCTGGGATAGCGAGTTCGTCGTTGTGCCGGTCCAACACTCTGACATTGGCATCGATGAGCCGCCGAAGAAGTAAGTCACCCCAGCTTTCTTCGATAGGATAACTGCGTCCGAACCTTTCGCGACCGAACTCAACATATGGCTGAGAAATGCGATCGAAAAATCTCAGGGAAGTTGCCGACCAGCCTTCTTTGCCGACCATCGAGCGAAAATCGTACCAAGCATATTCGCGGCTAAAATTCCCGCGTTGATCGTGGCTTTCCAGATATAGCCTCCAAAAAGTGGTGGCTTCTTGGGGCATGTCGGTGTCTCGCTGATCCAGCCGCCTAGACACGAACCAGAGCAAATTTGGATTCAGTTGCTTCCAACCCGCCGCCCACCAAATGGCGGTGGGTTGATGCATCACATCACCAAACCAACTAGCGATATGATGCAGTCGTTCGGGCAGTGGATTTGCCCATTGTGCATTCCATCCTCTCAGTCCCGTCCTCTCGGGAAAGCTTGCATCCCCGGTTTTCCAATCGAGCGGATTGAAGCCAGGAATCACTTGCTGGCCGTTAGACTCCTTAGGAGGACGAGGCGGATCGTCATCAAGGCCATACAAATCGAGGGGATCGATCTCCTCATCGTCATTCCATGACCGTGCCCGCGGCTCCGCGTAACGAACATTAGCGTCAAAAACGCACATCCATTCTGCCGACGGCGCCGGCTTCGCGTCAGCAAAGAGCTTCGCGCCCTGTTTGCTGCTGACCAACTCAACGACTTGTCCCCGTTCATGCGGACGGACCTCAATTGGTCGTTTCTGGGCGACCCCTATTATTTTGCTGTTCCAACCTTCCGGATTTCGCACGGCTTCTGCCCAGGCTGAAAGCGTGTTCCAAAGTCCGGCATGGCCATCGCTTTTCGGATAGCAGATCGGAGTCACACCCCTATCCTGCCATTCCTCCTCTGCATCGCCTTCGTCGCCTTGAGTAAATGCATAAATAGGCGAGTCATAGCTTACGCCATCCGCCGCGTTCAGGCCTTCCAATAAGTAGCGCATCGGCGGGTCTTCCGCTCGATAGCCAAGCAGAACGATGGTGTATCTTTCACGCAAGGCTTTCACAAAACGGGTAGCCCAACCCTCGGACAAATAGGCTCGGCCGAAATCCGCACTGCTAATTACGTAACCGGACGCCACTCCTATCTCAGGCTTACGAAGCCGACCGTGGAGGTAAACCACACCGTCTATAGACGGTTGAAGCGACAGGTCAGGCAAGGCCGGTGGGACGACCCTTGGGACACGCTTTTCGATCGATTCAAAGAGGAGGTCGAAGTTCGTCGTAACCAGCTGAGGACGCCCATCCGCCCCTCTGGAAAGGTCGAGAATCATCTGGTGGCAGGACAGGTCGGGCTTTCTGACCACTTTGAGCGCAGAGAAAATCTCCCGATCAACCTCTGACTGTCCAAACTCCCTGACCAGCAGACTAAATACGCGATCCGAACTGTCTCCGCGCTCCATTGCGACGCGCGCCTTTTCTGCGCCTAACTTTTCTACGACCTTTCGCGTCAGCCCGACAAAATCAGGAAGTCCGGCACGACGGGATATCCCTGCCCCACAGAAGAAAATGACATTTCCCTCATTGCGTTGGGTCAATAGGTGCGACGGAAGTACGGGACCATCAGGTAAAAAGCGCATCCCCGCCTATTACCCGATGCCGACGCTTTTTCACACGCAACTTGTCCCGTCTTGGACGGGTTCCCCGTTGTTACCCCGACCAATCAAAGTTCGTGGGGCGCGGATGCAAGCAGCTTAAAGTGGATAAGCGCGCCTCAAACGAGAATCAATTTGGCAAACAGAGTTGGATGGCCAGCTGAAGATGCAAATCATGACTCGGTGCGAAAACTGCAGATGAAACGGGTTTTGCCCGCTTCATGCTCTACGGCGTGGTAGACGCTCAATTCGGATGAAATGCAGTGAAATGACTTCCGAGAGGGAATGAAACGCCCCTCTTTATGCCTCGTTGCCGGGATGCCCGCTTAGGCTGTGTGGATTGGCTGCCCTAGGGCGGCATGACATCGGCGCGAGAACGACGCAAAATACGCTCGCCGCTGTCGTCACCGTGGAATCATCATTCGGATTGAGTCCCGGCGCCAGTATACAGATGTGGGAGCGATGCGGCGCATCGCAGTTGGCGCGTCCAATCCCAATTGTGAGGTTAGCTTGGCATGTGTCGGTACTCACAAGACGCGCGGCGAACGCATGACCTGCTTGGATGACAGCTTCAAACCTAGGGCAATGGTTTAACTTGCTCCCCAGGATGATGGACAGTGAGATCGATCGGCAACAAAGATACAGGACAGCCATCGAGCCAGTGAAGGCATACTCACACTAACCTTTCTCAAATCTCCGACCATTCTCCATCGGGTGAAGGCCTGACATTAGGGAACAGCTCAGCGTAACGATGAGGTTGCATAGTATGGATGGGGACAAGCCTACTCGCCCCCACTCCATCGACAAAACGGGCAAGGTCGGAAACGTGGGCGTGACCGGAGGTGTGGTGGATTTCGAAGTTCATGCCTTGAGCGTCGGCCCACGCCCTCAAATCGAGCTTCTCCCGATCCAGATAGCCCGGCCAGAGCGACCAGATGACCTTACCTCCCACCAATCCACCGATGCTTTCCGCATCCTCGATCATGGACGAGCGGAACATCATCACCCATTGATCTCCGCTCGCTCCTATATCTGAGGCGAACACGCGATGCCGCCGATAAGGTTCGACCAGATCGAACCGCTTGCCCCTGACAATCCGAGCCTTCTGCCGCTTCGGTAGGTACACCTTCATACTCGATGACGGCGATCGCGGGCTGGGCAGCGATGATTTGCCAAGCGCGTCAAGAATGTTCGCCGTGTAGGCGTCCGCAATGAACTTCCTACCGGAGCGCAGCGTCGCCCTATAGAAGGTGACAAGGCGGTCGATGTTCTGAGCCGAGAAGCAGGCAAGGACGATCCCGCTGGTGTCCGCAATCGATGCGGCAATGTGAGTTTCGACCTGATCTTCCGTCAACGGGGCGGGCGAGTCTTCCCGACCCAGCACCGTTCCTTCCATCAGTAGCACATCGACCGAGGCAGGCGGATCGGCCAGAAAGGCATCGAACGCCCATGCTTTCCGGCCATGTGCGCGGAAGTCTCCGCTATAGAGCAGCCGTCGCCCGTCCGCTTCGACCAACAGCGCGTAGGAATCAAAGGCCGAATGATCCATCAGATAGGGCGTGACCCGGAACGGACCGACATTGAACGCGCCCCTATGGCCATAAGTTGTAACTGGCTGAGCGAAGTCCCTACCTGTCGTGAAAGCCGAGGCGACTTCCAACAAGCGCCGTGCGCCATCGCCGATGTAGACCGGTACCGATGGATGCACGACTTCGAGCAACCCGTAATGATCGGAGTGAGGGTGGCTGATTAGGATCCCGAGCAGGTCGGAATTGTCACCGTCCACCAATCCCTCAACTTGAGGCAGCAAGCTCCGATCAGGCTTCCCAGCTTCCAATGGCAGACCCAAGTCGAGCAGCAGTGATTTCCCGCCGGACTCAACCTCAACGCAATTGCCACCGATGACGGCCGCGCCGCGATGGATTCGGAAGCGCATACTTACACTCTTGTCCGGTCATCTATCGCCGACAAAGCCGCCATCAGATCAGTATCGGGCCAGACGAACGACTTAGGGAAGGCTTCGAACGCAAAGGACAGTCGAACTTTCTGCCGTTCTGCCCCCAGCGCCGCTACGCCCTGCGATAGCCCCGCCTCAAACCAGTCGAGAGCCAGACCGCTGTAATAAGTGTGCGGCGCAAGGACTGACAGTCGCACATCCGAGGCTTCAACAAGCAACTTATCGCTATAGCCGAGTCGAGCGCGATACTCTCGGCTCAGCAGCCAAACAAAACCATACTTCAGGATTTCTACCGCCGCATAGAGCGCATTGTCGCTCCCTACCTTCAACTCCACGAAGTCGAAGGCATCAAGGCTGCGCCGATGGACGAGATCAATCGCCCGCCGCCGATCTCCGCCGCCCGCAATTATTCCCGATGCGATGGGAACCTGATTCGACCAATCCTCCCGGCCCTGTGACCGCGCCGCGCGGACGATGGCCCGCTCCAGCGTCACTTCAGGGCTCGAATTATGGTCAGCGTGATCGCACTTGGGATCGAACCACCGCCAGTTTTCATGCGATGGCAGCCTGGTCAATGCGCCAATGCATCCAAGCCAGTTTTCGGCCACCAATCCGAATAATCCGCGCACAAAGCGTTCACCGTTGAATGTCGCCGGCGGCATCCGGCTCAGTCCTTGAATCGCAGATCGATGCTTGATGCTGGCGATCTTCAACTGACTGGCCGCCAAGCGATCAACACCGTCAAACAATGACAGCGGCGCAGCGGTCCTAGCCGACAACATAGCTTGCATCTCCCCTCGAAGGCCGAGCCAAAGGGAGGTGCTAGTATCATACTACTGGTAAAATGGCATCAGTCAGCCTGTCGCTTGATACCACCGTATGTCAGCAGCGGGCAAGTTCCGGCAATGAATCTCAAGGATCGCGTTGCCAGCAGAATAAAGACTATCCGGAAACTCCGGCAGCTGACTCAGGAGCAGCTTGCGCAGCGCGTCGATCGAACCGTGTTTGCCATTTCTCAGCTAGAACGAGGAAGAAGCTTACCGAGCTTCGAAACCTTAGAACGTCTTTCGGTCGCGTTAGAGGTGCCGGTGAAAGAGTTCTTCGATGATGGCAGCGAGACAGCTGGCATGTCATCGCACCGCCTCATCCTTACCACGGCGGTTGCCGACCGGGTTCGATCGATGGCGGACGACCAGATCGAGGCGACGCTTCGCATGATGGACGCGATGTGGCCGAAGGCGCGCTAGTAAGGCGATTTGCGGACTATAAAAAAAGGGGTCCCACTACGGCGTAGCGGCAAGCGTTATGCTTCTCCCCAATAGAGTCACGTGATTTAGGACGGCCTCTATTTTGCCCAGTGCCCCAAAACCCATTCCCACTGCCGGCGTTCATAGTCGTATCGCCAGTGAGCGCGGACCCATTTGGTTTTGCCGATTGGCCGGATAGTTCTCATGTTTTGCATTCGGTCTATCGGCTTGGGAGGGCGAGGCGGATGAATTTTTCGGGGCTTATACATCGTCGGTTCCTCAGATGGTGTATCGCTTCCACGGCAGGCGATTGAGCGAAATCTGAGAAAGAAACCGGACGATGTCCTGCCTACCAAAAAAGGTTGCACCACCGGCGTTATCCTGTCCCATCAAAATAATGGGAACGTTAGAAAATAGGGGGGCGAAGCTTCTGGCAGTCGATAGAGCCTGCGCCCTGTCATCAACCACGTGCTTTTTTACTGCGACCACAGCAAAGACAACTCCTTGCTCTCGGACCAATGCTCCGTCGATTTGCATTCAAACTCTCCATATGAAAAAAAGGCCGCACCATTCGGTGCGGCCAATCTAAATCACCCTTTCGGCGGGAACGGGTCGTGCCCGTAGGACCAAGCTTCACGGAACCTGGCATCCTGTCCCTGGATACGCAGTTCGGAACCTTGGTTCCGCGCGATTTCCCGCCCCAGCTCGATAGCCTCACGCTGAGTGTCGCACGAAGCGGTGAGACGGGTGTTGCCCTCGCCGCGCACACCCCAGCCATCGCCGTTGCGGACCACATACTGATTTTTACCAGCCACAATCTTACCTTTCGTTCTGGAATCGCGCCCATAGGGTTGACTCAGCCCCGATGACGTGATTCCCCGTCCTATCGGTAAGACAGTTTCAGTCACGAGACGACTTGTCTTACATGTGCAACACTATGGGCGTCGGCGACGGGTTAGTCAACCCGCCGGGACGCGGAGATTTTATGGCGCTTCCTATCGAGGATCAGGGTCGCCTCCCGATACAGGAATTGGGGCGATTAATAAGCAGGAAGCGAGAAGGCCGAGGGATTCGGACGGCAGCCTTGGAGGCTAACGTAAGCCCAGCCACATTATCTCGCGTTGAAAATGGAAATGTTCCAGATTTGGCAACATTTGCGAAAATCTGTCGGTGGCTGGAGATTGATCCTGCTCAGTTCTTGGGGGTTGAGACCAGAACTGCAAATGAACGCCCCGCTGTTGTTCATTTTCGGAAAAAAAAGACTGTTTCCCCGGATACAGCCACGTCGCTCGGAGCGCTTATTTTGGCCGCTCAGGGTGCGCTTGATGCACATTTTCAAACGCTCCAGCCACGGTAGATGCGTCGGGGCTTTAAAGCCGAGTCGGAACGAACTGCGGCTTCAGTCCGGGCTAACCTTGGGCTCACTAAAGTCGATGTTCTCGACCCTTGGACCCTAGCGGGACATCAAGGTGTATTGGTGCGCGGGGCTGATGAACTTGGTCTAGCGCCTGATCACAAGGCGCAGCTTATGGTTCACGATCCGGATTCTTGGTCCGGTATGACTTTAGCCGAGCGCGACATTAAGTTGATCGTTCTCAATTCGAGTCACAGTCGCGCGCGGCAATGCGCGACACTTATGCATGAGCTGGCACATATAATGCTCGATCACGCGCCAGCCAGCGCGGTCGCTTCGGGAAGTGGCTTGGTGTTGCTATCGGACTATTCAGACGATCAAGAAAATGAGGCCGATTGGCTGGGGGCGGCTTTATTGTTGCCAGAGGCCGCTTTGCTCCTTCATCGTGGCGCCGGAAGGACGCCTGCGGAGATCGCTCGGATGTTCGGCGTTAGCTTGGACCTGTGTAATTGGCGATGCCGAACGACAGGTGTTGAACGGCGCCTAGCCAATCGCCGATCCAACTAGCGCCAGGTTCAGAGAACGCCATCGCGTGGCGACATAGTGGCGACACGAAACCGCGCCCCGGTCACCGACCAGGTGAGGATTCGTCTAACCCTCTGAAATCAAAAGAAAGTCTGGAGCGGGCGAAGGGATTCGAACCCTCGACCCCAACCTTGGCAAGGTTGTGCTCTACCCCTGAGCTACGCCCGCTCTGGCGTCGGCCCGTGCAGAGACGGGCGCGTTGGGAGCGGGGCCACTAGCACCGGCCCCCGGCCTTCGCAACCCCCTCGCGATCCTTGCGCGAAAAGCCTTGGCTTGCGGCGACGAGCGCCCACATAAGGGCCTCAACTTCACCGGAGACGATCATTGGCGACGCTGGGAATGACTGCTGCCGAAAAGGAAGCCGTGGAGGCGTTCCGCCGCGACGTGGTCGAACCGTCGATGACCAAGCTGGTCATGATCGATTTCTGGGCGGAATGGTGCGGGCCGTGCAAGGCGCTGTCGCCGGTGATCGAAAAGGTCGCGGCCGACTATGCCGACAAGGGCGTGGTGCTGGCGAAGGTCGACACCGACAAGAACCAGTTCATCGCGGCGCAATTCCAGATCAAGTCGATTCCGACCGTCTATGCGATGTTCCAGGGCCAGTTGGTCGCCGATTTGACCAGCGCGCGCACCGAATCACAGCTGAAGGGGATGCTCGACCAGATCCTGAAGCAATTGCCGGTCGACAGCGCGGCGGCGCAGACCGAGGCGGAGATCGAGCCGCTGATCGCGATGGGCGAACAGATTTTGTCGGAAGGCGACGCCGAACGCGCGCTGTCGGTGTTCGATCAGATCGCCGAGATCGCCGCCGATCATCCGGACGTGGTATCGGGCCGGGTGCGGGCGCTGATCGCGGCAGGAAGGCTCGATGACGCCGATGCGGTGCTCGCGGCGGTGCCGGAGGATGCGGCGAAGTCGCCCGAGATCGATCGCGCGCGGGCGGCGCTCGACCTTGCGCGATCGGCCCCGCCGGCCGCCGACCTCGCCCCACTGATCGCCGCGGCAGAAGCCGATCCCGAAAACCTTCAGGCCCGCTTCGATCTTGCCAACGCGCAGATGGCGGCGGGACAGCGCGATGCAGCCGCCGATTCGCTGCTGGCGATCGTCGCCAAGGACCGCGAGTGGAACGCCGGCGCCGCGCGCGCGCAATTTCTGAAGCTGCTTGAAGTGGTTGGACTCGAGGATCCGTGGGTGTCAGGCCAGCGCCGCCGGCTGTCGGCGATATTGTTCACGTGACGACGAGGCTTTCCATCTTCCCGCTGGGCGGCGCGCTGCTGTTCCCGCGCATGCATTTGCCGCTGCACATCTTCGAACCGCGCTATCGTGCGATGGTCAGCGATGCGATGGCGCGCGACCGGCGGATCGGGATGATCCAGCCGCGCGGCGGCGACCGCGCCAAGCCCGATCTGTTCGACCTGGGCTGTGTCGGCCGGATCGCGGAGGTCGAGGCGCTAGAGGATGGGCGGTTCGACATCGTGCTCGAAGGGCTATCGCTGTTCCGCATCGTCCGGGAACTCGACGTGACGACGCCGTTTCGCCAGGTCGAGGCCGACCTGCTTCCCACGCCCGACGAGTCCGAGGCGCTGTCGATCGCCCACCGCGCCAGTCTGGAGACCGAATCGCGCCGGTTCGCCGAGGCGCAGGGCTATGCCGTAGATTGGGATTCTGTGTCGCGGCTCGACGACGAGGCGCTGGTCAACGGCATTGCCCAAATCGCGCCGTTCGATTCGGCGGCGAAACAGGCATTGCTCGAAGCACCCGATCTGCCGGCACGCGCCGAACTGATTGTCCAGCTGATGCAGTTCTTCGGCCGCCACGACGGGGAGGACCGCGTGACGCTGCAATAATCCCCCAACCGTCACCCCCGCGAAAGCAGGGGCCCATCTCCAACGCGGGCAGCACATCGCGCCGGTTTGAAGATGGATAGGTCGGGAGATGGGTCCCCGCTTTCGCGGGGATGACGACTAAATGATCGGAATCTGCTGGCTGATGCAATGGAAACTGCCGCCGCCGGTCAGGATATGGTCCGCGCGCAGGCCCACCGTCCGCCGCCCCGGAAATAGCGCGCCGATCGCCGCGACCGCCGCTTCGTCATTCTCGCTGCCGTAGAGCGGCACGACGACACTGGCATTGCCGATGTAGAAGTTCATGTAGCTCGCCGGCACGATCTCCTCGTCGCGCAGCACGCGGCCCGGCGACGGCAGTGGCACCACCGTCAAACCGTCGTGTTGCGCCGCCTTCTGCGCCGCGCGCTGATAGACCTGCCAGTTGGGATCGTTGTCGCTCGGCTCGGGCACCGCCAGCGTGCGGGGCGCGACGAACCGCGCGAGATTATCGACATGCCCGTCGGTATGATCGTGGAGCAACCCGTCGCCCAGCCACAGCACCTCGTCATAGCCGAGGTCGCGATAGAGCAGTTCCTCGATCTCGTTGCGCGTCATCGCACCATTGCGATTGCGGTTGAGCAGGCATTGTTCGGTCGTGACCACCAGCCCGGTGCCGTCGCCGTCGATCGCGCCGCCTTCGAGGATCCAGTGGAAGCTTTCGACCTTCTTGCCGCGCGCCTGCGCCAGCCGCAGACCGATATCGTCGTCACCCGGCAGGTCGTATTTCCCGCCCCAGCCGTTGAACTCGAAATCGGCCGCGACGCCGTCACCGCGGATGATCGCCGCGGTATCGCGCAGCCAGATGTCGCCGAACGGCTGCACCACGATCCGCGCGAAATCGCCCGCGCGCCGCCGCGCCGCGATCGCCGCTTCCTCGTCGGCGGCGACCAGCAGGACCTGCTCGCCCTTGCCGTCGGCATGGACCGCTTCGGCGAACGCAACCACTTCGTCGCGCGCGGGTTCAAGGTCGAGTTCCCACAGTTCGGGATGGCTCGGGAAACCGATCCACACCGCCTTGTGCGGCGCCCATTCAGGCTTGGGGGGCGGCAACTTGGTCACTTGGGCGAACGGTCCTTGTCACGGATCTTGCGGAATTCGGCGGTGGGATACCAGTTAGGCCAGGCATCGCCCATCGCAAGCTCGCGCCCCAGCTGCAAATAAAGCGTCAAGTCCTGCACCGCACCCGCCCAATTCCAATTGGGATCATATTCGTCCTGCGGCTTGTGATAGCGGTTAGCGATATAGTCGAGCACGGCGGCATGCCCTTTCGCCGTCCCGCCATCGACCAGGTCCTCGCCCGATCCGCCGTCGAACATCGGCACGCCCAGCTTCGCAAAACTGAAATGGTCGGAGCGGAAGTAGCCCCCGCGCTCCGGGTTGGGTTCCGGCATCATCACCCGGCCCTGTGCCTCGATCAGCGGCTTCATCAGGTCCTCCAGCTCGGACTTGCCATAGCCGGTGACGACGACGTCTTTCGTCGGGCCTATCACGTTGAGCCCGTCCATATTGACGCCACCCACCGTGGTCCGGAGCGGATAGACCGGGTGCTCGGCATAATATCTGGAACCAAGCAGCCCCGATTCCTCAGCGGTTACTGCCAGGAATACGATCGATCGCTTGGCCGGCCCCGCCTTCGCCTGAGCCTCCGCCATGGCGATCAGTCCGGCGATGCCAGAGGCGTTGTCGAGCGCGCCGTTGCAAATGTCGTCGCCGTTGACCGCGTCGCAGCGGCCGAGATGATCCCAATGCGCGGTGTAGAGCACAGTCTCGTTCGTCCCCTCGGTGCCGGGCAGGATACCGATCACGTTCTTCGACGCCTGGCGCTTGATCGTATTACTAAAGCTGACCGACGCCTTGACGCCAAGCGGTATGGCCCTGAACCCTTTGACCTTGGCGGCCGCCGACAACGCGGCGAAATCCCTGCCCGCGCTGGCGAACAATTCCTTCGCCTTGGCAAGCTGCATCCAGCCGATCGCTTGGCTCTGGTCCATGTGATCGCCCTTGGCGTCAAGCTCGAGTTGCGGCCCCGTCCAGCTCGACTGGACCACACCCCAACCATACGCGGCGGGCTGGGTGTCGTGGACGATCAGTACCGCGGCAGCCCCCTGGCGAGCGGCTTCCTCGAACTTGTAGGTCCAACGACCGTAATAGGTCATCGCCTTGCCTTCGAAGAGACCCTGCTTCCCCGGCGTCTCCCAGTCGGGATCGTTGACCAGCACGACGACTGTCTTCCCCTTTACGTCGATCCCGGCATAGTCGTTCCAGCCCTTTTCGGGCGCGTTGATGCCGTAGCCGACGAACACGACGTCGGAATTGCGGATGTCGATCTTCGGCGTCACGCGATACGACGCCAGCACCATGTCAGTGCGATAGGTGAGGCTGACCGGCGTCTTGCCCCCGGTGAAGGTCATCGGCGTCACATCCTGCGCGGTCAGTTCGACCAGCGGCACGTCCTGGAACCACGAGCCCTTATTGCCCGGCTTCAGCCCCGCGGCCTTCATCCGCTCGACGATATAGTCGGTCGTCTTGGCTTCGGCCGGCGTGGTCGGCGCGCGCCCCTCGAACGCGTCGGACGACAGCGTACTAGTGACCTCCTTCAGCGTATCTACGGAGATCGCGGGCGCGCTCGATTGCGCAAGAGCCGGCGTGGCGGCGATGAGAGCAGCAAGGACGAAGCGGCGCATGACAGACCTTTCGCGTGAACGGCGAGCGATGTCTGACAGCGCCCTGGCGGCGGTGCAAGCGACAGGGCGATCGAGAGCCATTGCACGCTGAGCGGACCGAGCTAATCTGCGGCTATATAAGCGAATAAAGGGGCGGCATGATGCGTGGCGTAATCGTTGCGATGATAGGTTTGGGCGGTGCCGCGCTGGCGGCCCAGGCGTTGGCAGCCGACCCGCCGAAGTCAGCGGCGGCGCTGGCTGAAGCGTTCGGCCAGCGCGAATATGTCTCTCAGATCAGCATTTCCCCAGACGGCAGCAAGGTTGCCCTGCTGGTCGCTGCCAAGGAGCGGCAAACCGCGCTGTTAATCTACGACACGGTCGCGGGCGGTACACCCAAGGCGATACTGGCCTCGACTGGCAAGGGCGATCAGCTGACCAGTTGCAACTGGGCCACCGACGTGCGCCTGATCTGCCGCATCTATTTGACCACAACAGACGGCTTTTCGCGGATCGGTTACACTCGCGTTGTCGCGATCAATGCCGATGGCAGCAATCTCAAGCAACTGACCGCGAAGACCACTGGTGAAGCGCTCGGTTTCAACACCAATGGGGGTGGGCTGGTCGATTGGGGCGGCGAATCGGGGATGGCGTTGATGACGCGCGCGTATGTCCCCGAGAAAGCGACGGGCACGTTGGTTGCGAGCACCAAGGAAGGGCTGGGGGTCGATCTCGTCGATACTAATACATTGTCGCGCAAGGTCGTCGAACAACCCCATGGCGCTGCCGTCAGTTACATCAGCGACGGCCAAGGCAACGTTCGCATCATGGGGATTCGACCCCGGTCGAACACCGGTTATAGCGGCGACCGCATCATTTATTCCTATCGCACCGCCGACAGCCGGGACTGGAAACCACTAACCACGGTTGTGGCGGGGGCGCAGACCATGACCGGTTTCGTCCCCTACGCCGTCGATCGCGACAAGAACGTAGTCTATGGCATGGAAAACATCACCGGTCGGGCCGCACTCTACAGCATCTCGCTCGACGGCAAGCTGACGAAGACAATGGTGCTCGAGCGGCCGGACGTCGACATGGACGATTTGATCCGGATCGGCCGACAGAACCGCGTGGTCGGCGCGACCTATATTACCGACAAGCGCGAAGCCGTGTTCTTCGATCCCGCGCTACAGTCGCTTCGCCTGGGGCTGGCGAAGGCGTTGCCTGGACGCAAGATCACGTTCGTCGATGCGAGCGCCGACGAAAACAAGCTGGTGCTGTTCGCGGACAGCGACACCGATCCGGGCAAATTCTATTTGTTCGACAAGAAAACGCGGGCGCTGACCGTCATCCTGCCGGTGCGGCCCGATCTGGAGAGCGTCCAGCTGGCAATCGTCCGGGCGATAAGCTATCAAGCGACCGACGGGACGACGATCCCAGCCTACCTGACGCTACCCGCGGGCAGCGACGGCAAGAACCTGCCGACGATCGTCATGCCGCACGGAGGCCCCGCCTATCGCGACGAATGGGGGTTTGACTGGCTGGTCCAATTCTTCGCAGCGCGCGGCTTTGCGGTGATCCAGCCGCAGTTCCGCGGATCGGCGGGCTATGGCGACGTCTGGTACCAGAAGAACGGGTTCGTTTCGTGGAAGACCGCGATCGGCGACGTTAACGACGCCGGACACTGGGCGGTAAAATCGGGTCTCGCCGATCCGTCGAAGCTCGCGATCGTCGGCTGGTCGTACGGCGGTTACGCAGCGCTCCAGACCTCGGTACTCAACGCAAATCTGTTCAAGGCAATCGTTGCGGTGGCGCCGGTGACCGACTTGGACGCCTTGCGCGATGAATCGAAGGGCTACACCAACTATCCTCAGGTCGATGCTTTCATTGGTCACGGCCCGTGGGTGATCGAAGGATCGCCGGCGCGCAACGCCGAGAAGATCAAGGCGCCCGTCTTGCTGTTCCACGGTGACCGCGACCAGAATGTTGGGATTGGCGAATCTCGGTTGATGGCCGGGAAGCTGAAGAGCCTGGGCGGTAAGGTCGAGCTTGTCGAGTTCAACGGGCTGGATCACCAGCTCGCCGACTCCGCAGCGCGCGCTCAGTTATTGGCCAAGGCCGATGCCTTCCTGCGGGCGTCTATGGGGATGCAACCGTAAGGTCACAACGAAAAAGGGCGGCCCCCAAGGTGCCGCCCCTTTGTTTCGATCGTCAGGACCGAATCAGCGCGAGTAAAATTCGACGACCAGATTCGGTTCCATCTTCACCGGGTAGGGCACTTCATCGAGCGTCGGGACGCGGGTGAAGGTCACCTTCGCGTTGCCGTCGGGCGCGACGTAATCGGGGATTTCGCGCTCCGCGAGGCCCTGCGCCTCCATCACCAGCGCCATTTCCTTGGCCTTCGATCCCAGGGTGATCTCGTCGCCGACGAAGCAGCGGCGGCTGGCGATGTTGCACTTGACGCCGTTGACGCGGATGTGGCCGTGCGAAACAAGCTGGCGCGCCGCGAAGATCGTCGGTGCGAACTTGGCACGATAGACGATCATGTCGAGGCGCTGTTCGAGCAAGCCGATCAGGTTCTGACCGGTGTCTCCCTTCATCCGGGCAGCTTCCTGGTAGCAGCCCTTGAACTGCTTTTCGGTGACGTCGCCGTAATAGCCCTTAAGCTTCTGCTTGGCGCGCAGCTGGATGCCGAAGTCGGAGACCTTGCCCTTGCGGCGCTGGCCATGCTGGCCAGGGCCGTATTCGCGCTTGTTCACCGGGGATTTGGGACGGCCCCAGATGTTCTCGCCCATGCGGCGGTCGAGCTTGTGCTTGGCGCTGGTGCGCTTCGTCATGGTATTTCCTTCAATCGCTATAACGTTGTTTCCGGTATCGCTCTGCTGGGGTCCAAGGACCGGCAGGGCCGCCGCTTCACCGGAATGCGGGGCCGATTGCGAAGGGCGCGCCTCTAGGCGAGAAGCGCGCAAAGGTCAAGTTTGGTTACATCCCGTTATTGTTGCGTGTCACGCGACGGCCGTCATCCATCGTCTTATCAGCGTTGCGGGCGTTAGCTGCATCGATCTGTGCCCATTCGGTCTTGGTATGACACGTCGGACGCGAGCCGAGAATCGACCCGGTCTGGTCGAGCCGGCGGCAAACCTTCTTTTCCTTGATTGGCGCAACAGCCGGATCGGCGGTCTGGGCAGTAGCAGGCAAGGCACACGACACGGTGGCGACAAGCGCCATCAACTTGAAACGCATATCAAACTCCGAAAATCCGCGATTTGGCCGACTGTAGCGATTTCGCAAGTGCAGCGAAAGTAAAAACGTCAGCTTCGCTGTCGTGGATTGGCGAGCGCCGACAGCACGCCACGCAGTGTGCGCACTTCCTGGCTCGACCAGCCCGGCTTGGTCAGGAGAGTGCGAAGCGTGCGTTTCGACGCCGACACGCGATCTGGCGGAAAATAGAAACCCGCCGCATCCAGCATCGTGTCGAGCTGCTCGATCATTCCGTCCAGTTCGCCCTGTGGCGCGGGGGAGGGCAGCTCGGTTTCCGGTGGCTGCGCGAGCGCGACATGCTTCGACCATTCGTAGGCGACCAGTATGACCGCCTGCGCGAGATTGAGGCTGCCGAAGTCGGGATTGATCGGCACGGTGACGATCGTGCGCGCCACCGCGACATCATCGGTTTCGAGCCCCGAGCGTTCGGGGCCGAACAGGATCGCCGACCGCCCGGGACCGGCATGGATCGCGCGGGCCGCCTCTTCGGGGGTTACCACCGGCTTGGTCACGCCGCGTTTCCTGACGGTGGTGGCATAGACGTGCGGGCAGTCGGCGACGGCCGCCGCGACGCTGTCGAACACGCGCGCCCGTTCCAGCACGACGTCGGCGCCCGAGGCGGCGGGGCCCGCGGCGGGATTGGGCCAGCCGTCGCGAGGGCTCACCAGCCGCATTTCGGTCAGCCCGAAATTGAGCATGGCGCGCGCCGCCTTGCCGATATTTTCGCCGAGCTGCGGGCGGACGAGAACGATAACCGGTTGATTGAGGGGTTGGTCAGTCACGAAAGATCCGCGCGCTCCAAGCATAGCCACGATAGAGCGGCCGGTGCTGGGCGCGCGGCGCGATTTCGTCAATCGCCGCGAACAGATCGACGCGGGGTGAAACGTCGAATTTGGCGAGCCAAGCGAACAGCAGCGCGCGGAACCAGCGCGGCAATCCTTCCTGCTGGCCGAAATCGACGACGTCGAGCCGCCCGCCCACTGTGAGCTTGGCCACGCCTTCGCGCAACGCGCCGCGCCAGTCGGGGATCATCGACAAGGTGTAGCTTTGGAACACGCGGTCGAACCCCGCGACCCCGAATAACGCCATGGCGTCAAATGCGGTGGCGTCGCCATGCGCGAAGGCGATTCGGTCGGACAACCCGGCCCTGGCGACATTCGCCCGCGCCGTCTCCAGCATGGCCTCGGAAATGTCGATCCCGTGGAAGTAAGCATCGGGCCAGCGGCGCGCGGCGTGGATCAAATTGCGCCCGGTGCCGCAACCGACCTCCAGCACGCGCCCCCCCACGGGCGGCGCCAGCCCGTCGATCAGCGCATCACGGCCAAGCAGGTAATATTTGCGGGTCAGGTCGTAGAAATGGCGCTGGGTGCGATAAATCGCATCCATCTGCGCCGCGTGGGATCCGGTCAGGCGGCATCCCCCAGCAGATAGAGGTGCACGCCGCCATAGATCGAGGAGCGGTCGCGCCGGGTGTAATCGAGCGATTCCTCCGCGGCGTAGCGCCACCGGCTAAGGACGGCATCGGGCACGCGTCCGGGCAGGATCGTCTCGATGCCCGCCGTGCGGAACAACACCCGCGCGCCCGGCCGCGCCGTCCGCGTGATCTCGGTCCACAGATCGGTCAGCTGCTCGTCGGTCATCCAGTCCTGCGCATCGAGCAGGACGTAGCGATCGAGCGTCCCGTCGCCCTGCGATTTCAGATATTCCGCATAATTGGCGTGGCGCACGTCCATGCGATCGATGCGGTCGACGACGTCGCGATAATTCTCCGCCTGGAGGTAGGGCGGCACCGGCGCTTCCGGTCCTTCGCCGTAACCGCGCCCGAACGCCTGCCACGCGAAATAATTGTCCTTGAGATCGAAGTCGCAAGCGAGCTTTTCGAGCCGTTCGCGCAGCACCGTCGCCATCTTGTCGTCGCCCGCCAGCGCCTCATATTGCGCGGGGGGAATGCCGAGCCCGAACAACGAAGCCGGCTGATCGGTCAGCCAGCGGACGAACGCCTTGTCGAACAGCGGCGCGAACTCGCGGTCGAAGATCGCGCGCTGTTCCTCGATCGATTCGGCCTTGAGCAGCCGCCGCGGGTCGATGCCGTGGAGCCGCGCGAGCAGGTGCGCCGCGCCGATGAACCCGCCGAGCAGCCCGCGCTTGTAGAGCCCATGCGCGAACCCGCCGATCCGCCGCCGCCCGATCGGGTCGCGGCCTTCCCAATAGCGCCGCGTGACGTCGTCGAGATGCGGGCGGATATGGGTCTTGTAGGCGGCGATGTTGGCCTTCGAACTGGCCTCACCGAAGAAGCGGCGAAAGCTGTCGTGATCGGGCAAGTGCCGCGCCGCCGCCAGCTTCAGCTTGTTGAGCGCGATATGCGCGGTGTTGAGGTCGACAGCGGTGATCGCGCGCGGATTGGCGGTGAGGTAGCTGAGCGCGTTGCACCCGCCCGACGCGATCGTCACGACATGGCTGTCGGGCCCGATCGCCAGCGCCTCCATATCGACCGCTGGATCTTCCCAGATCTGCGCATAGACGAGCCCCCGGAACGCGAAGGTGAAGGCGCGCTCGAGGATACCCTGCTTCGACAGATGATCGTGGCGATGGACCGCGTCGCGGACGGCGCGGTTCTTTTCGGGCGCGAGGCTGGCCATGCGAAGTCCTTTCGCGCGGCGTGGAAGCGTCGCCGCGCGTGACCGCGCTAGGACTCTTGGATGACGGGCTGATGAGCGGCCGGTGACAGCTTGATGACGCTCCCCGCCGGAATCAATTTGGCGTCATGGCGCCGCCGTTGGGCCACGCGGTGTCGCCGACGCGCTTCAGATGCATTTCGAAGAACTGCACCGGCGCCTGGCCGGGCGCGATCCGCTCGCCGATTTCGCTCCAGCTTCCGTCCTTCAGCGTCGCGGTATAACGGATCGTCATCGGCCCCGCCGCAATCTCCCACACATAGCCGTCGGCGGTCGGGCGGATCATGAAATCGCCGCTGCGCCCCTGCGCATAGGAGCGGAAATTGTACGCCTGTTTCTCCCCGTCCCACGAAATCACCGCGAAGGCGTTGAAGCCGACGCTGCCGTCGGGATTGAACCCTTTGCCCTCGATGACGCGCACCGTCCCGCCGAGCATCGGCCCGATCCGTTCGGTCTGCGTCACGCGATGCTCGCCGCCCGGTCCCTTCGTGACGGCGAGTCCGCGCCACGTCCCGTCCATCCAGGCGAATTTGTCGAGCGCGGTCTTTTGCGCCGACAGTGCGGCTGTGTCGGCGACCTGTGCCGTGCCCGGCATGCTGGCGATCAGTGCGATACTCAATCCGGCAATCCATAATTTGCGCATCTGGCACTCCTTTGACGAACGTGGCAGCTTCGCCCAGATGGCGACGCTTTTTCCCGACCAGCCCGGACGTCGGCGATGGCGCAAGCGCGGCTTCGCCAAACGCTTTCGAAAATTCGTGGATCGCGTTCTGGCGCTGCCGGGCATTGCCATGCTGACAATCGGCGGCGGCGCCGCGATCGTGCTGGCGACGATCATGGGACCGTTCGGGACGATCGACATGCTGCTTGGCCAGCGCTTCGGATTCTGGGCGGTGCTGATCGGCTGGAACCTGGTCAAGTGGCTGGCCTGGTTCGCGTGGACGGTCCGCAAGCCGCAGGACTGGCCCCGCGCCAGCGCGATCGGCGCGGTCGTGATCAACCTGCCACTCCCGCTCGAAATCCCCGCCGCCTTGTGGCTGTTCGGGGTGACGAGCGAGATCGACCCGGCGCGAACCTGGATCGAGGCAGGGGCGATCAGCCTGACCCTGTTCGTCGTCCTGTTCTTCGCCCGCCCGCGCCGCGCCGTCCCCGCCGCGCTGGCCGATGACGGCATCCTGTTCCGCGCCGGGGTCCGCGACCTGGCCGACGTTCAGGCCGTCACAGCCGAGGATCATTATTGCCGCCTCCATCTGGCGGGCGGGACCAAGCCGCTGATCCTCGCGCGCTTCGCCGATACGCTGGCCGAACTGGCCGGGATCGACGGGGAGCAGATCCATCGCGGCGTGTGGGTAGCCGCTGCCAGCGTCGACGGCGCGGTGCGCGACGGGCGCGCGTGGCGGCTCGTCCTGGCGGATGGCACGCGGCTGCCCGTAAGCGCCAGCTATCTCGCCATGGTCCGCCGGCGCGGCTGGTTGCGAATAAAGCCGGGTTTCGGGGTGGCGTAAGTCGTGCAGCGCCGGTAAGGGGCGCTCACACCGCAGACACAAGGACCCGCGCCCCGTTCATGCGCATCGCCATCGCGTCCGACCACGCCGCCGTCGCTCTCAAGGCGACGCTCGTCGCGTGGTTGCGTGACGCCGGGCACGACGTCGCCGACCTCGGCCCCCACGACACCGCCAGCGTCGATTATCCCGATTACGGCCACAAGCTCGCGCGCGCGATCGCGTCGGGCGAGGCGGAGCGCGGCGTCGCCTTATGCGGTTCCGGCATCGGCATTTCGATCGCGGTCAATCGCGATCCCGCGTGCCGTTGCGCCTTGGTGTCCGAACCCCTCTCCGCGGGCCTCGCCCGTGAACATAACGACGCCAACGTCATCGCGATGGGCGCTCGCCTGACCGGCGAGGGCATGGCGATCGCGTGCCTGCAAGCCTTCCTCGACACCCCCTTCGCCGGGGGCCGCCACCAGAACCGAGTCGACAAATTGTCGGCCAAGGAGCCCGTATGAGCAGCAACCCGACCACCCTCGCCGACGTCCAGCCCGACGGCTTCTTCACCCGCGGCCTCGCGGAAGCGGATCCCGCAGTGTTCGCCGGGGTCGAGCACGAACTGGCGCGCGAGCAGAACCAGATCGAGCTGATCGCGTCGGAGAATATCGTCTCCAAGGCGGTGCTCGAGGCGCAGGGGTCGGTGTTCACCAATAAATACGCGGAAGGGTATCCGGGCAAGCGTTACTACCAGGGCTGCCACCCGTCGGACGAGGTCGAGCAGCTTGCGATCGACCGCGCGAGGCAGTTGTTCGGCTGCGGCTTCGCCAACGTCCAGCCGCATTCGGGCGCACAGGCAAACGGCGCGGTGATGCTGGCGCTGACCAAGCCCGGCGACACGATCATGGGGCTCAGCCTCGACGCCGGAGGCCACCTGACCCACGGCGCCAAGGCCGCGATGTCGGGCAAGTGGTTCAACGCGGTGCAGTACGGCGTCACCCCCGACACCCACCTGATCGATTTCGACGAGGTCGAGCGGCTGGCGAAGGAGCATCGCCCCAAGCTGATCATCACCGGCGGCAGCGCCTATCCGCGCCAGATCGACTTCGCGAAGTTCCGCGCGATCGCCGATGAGGTAGGCGCGCTGTTCATGGTCGACATGGCGCACTTCGCCGGGCTGGTCGCGGGCGGTGTCCACCCGACGCCGTTCGGCCACGCGCACGTCGTCACCACCACGACGCACAAGACGCTGCGCGGTCCGCGCGGCGGTATGGTGATGACCGACGACGAGGCGATTGCGAAAAAGATCAACTCGGCGGTCTTCCCGGGCTTGCAGGGCGGCCCGCTCATGCACGTCATCGCCGCCAAGGCGGTCGCGTTCGGCGAGGCGCTGGAGCCGGGCTTCAAATCCTATGCCGCGGCGATCATCGAGAACGCCAAGGTATTGGCGGCGACGCTCGCCGAGCGCGGCTGCGCGGTCGTGTCGGGCGGCACCGACACGCACCTCGCGCTGATCGACCTGACCCCGCTCGGCGTGACCGGCAAGGACGCCGACGAAGCGCTCGAACGCGCGGGCATCACCTGCAACAAGAACGGCATCCCCAACGACCCGCTGCCCCCGGTCAAGACCAGCGGCATCCGCGTCGGCTCGCCCGCCGGCACCACCCGCGGATTCGGCCCCGCCGAGTTCCGCGAGATCGGCCATATGGTCGCCGACGTGCTCGACGGACTCGCTAAGAATGGCGAAGCCGGCGACGCGCAGGTAGAATTCGCTGTGCAGCAGCGTGTTAGTACGCTATGTCACCGGTTCCCGATCTACCAAGGATAGTTAGATGACCGAGAATCTGACCCGCATGTGCCCGCATTGCGACGCCGCATTGCCAGACGGCGCGAAATATTGCGCGAGTTGTGGCGCGTTCGTCGCCGGCGATGGCGAAAGCACCTACGAATCGGCCAAGACCTTCGTGATGAACAGCGCCGCCGAAGCCGAACAGGCCGCGCGCGGCCTGATGAAGAACGAGGATGCGCAGAAGATCGCCGGCGCGGCCGCGGTCGGCGCGGTGGCCGCGATCCTGCTCCCGATCTCGATGGCGACCGGCGCGCTGATCGGCGGCGGGATCATGGCGTATAACCGCTTCGCCAAGAAGGCGTGATCCGATAGGGGTCCGTCTGACCACCACTCACGACGGACCCCCTATCCATGCGTTGCCCGTTCTGCGGACATGAAGACAGCCAGGTCAAGGATTCGCGGCCGACCGAAGACGGCGCCGCGATTCGCCGCCGCCGCCAGTGCGAAGGCTGCGCCGCACGCTTCACGACGTTCGAGCGCATTCAGCTGCGCGAACTCGTCGTGCTCAAGAGCGAGGGCGCCGACGGCGTCAGGCGCGAACCGTTCGAGCGCGAGAAACTGCTCCGATCGATCGAGATCGCCGCGCGCAAGCGGCCGATCGAGGTAGTCCAGATCGAACGGCTGGTATCGGGCATCCAGCGCCAGCTAGAGACGCTGGGCGACGCCGAAGTTTCGTCGAAGAAGATCGGCGAACTGGTGATGGAAGGCCTCAAGGGCCTCGATTCGGTCGCCTATATCCGCTTCGCCAGCGTGTATCGCGATTTCAGCGAGGCCCGCGACTTCGAGGAATTCGCGGGCAATGTCAGCGAGATGGGGAAGCCCTAAACGGCTTGCGTGGCAGCCACGCTGGTGTGACGCGCGTGGGCATACTGGCTGGGCGACAAGCTCGCTGTCTGTCCCCGCCTCAACAGCAACAGATAGCCGCAAAGCGGATGAAGCTCCTCGGGATCGAGCTGCGCAAGCCGACGCTTGCCGACTCGCGCGTCGACGATGGCCAATGCTTGCATCAGCATGTCGTCACTCGCCAGCGCTTCATTGACAGGTGTGTTGTGCACGAAATCCCACAACGTCTCGTAGACTTGCTGCCGGCTACGCTCCCCATATGCCGTCAGCTGCTTGCGATACATCGGGTTAGCCGCAGGCTTAAAAATCAACTCGGGATTTTCAAGCGGCAGCAGGGCATCGGCGATGTAATGCGCCCGGTGCAGAAGTTGGCGATCACTTCGCCGTCGAGCGTCAGCCAGGCGTGCCCGCAACTGCAGTTGCCATATGCCGCGCCGTGAATATCGAGCCGCTTCTGCAACGGTTCTGCAAACCTCTCGACTATCAGCGACCGAAGTTTGCTCCATTGCATCAGGCAGCCTTCCGCAACTCCAACCTACCCCAGATCTCGACCAGCGCGTCGGTCAGGTCGCGCATCATGCCTTCGTCGTGCGTCGGTCCCGGCGTGAAGCGCAGCCGCTCGGTGCCGCGCGGGACCGTCGGGTAGTTGATCGGCTGGACGTACACGCCGTATTCGGCAAGCAGGATATCGCTGATCTTCTTGGCCTTCACAGGATCGCCGACCATCAGCGGCACGATGTGCGTGTCGCCCATCATCACCGGCAGTCCGGCGTCGGCCATCATGCCCTTGAGCTTTGCGGCCGAGGCCTGTTGCGCGTCGCGTTCGGCGCTCGACGACTTCAAATGCCTGACGGAAGCCAGGACGCCCGCGACCAGCACCGGCGACAGGCTGGTGGTGAAGATGAAGCCGGGCGCATAGGAGCGGATCACGTCGATGATCGTCTGGTCGGCCGCGATATAGCCGCCCATCACGCCGAACGCCTTGCCCAGCGTCCCCTCGATGATCGTCAGGCGATGCGCGACGTCGTCGCGCTCCGAAATGCCGCCGCCGCGCGGGCCGTACATGCCCACCGCATGCACTTCGTCGAGATAGGTCAGCGCATTGTACCGGTCGGCCAAGTCGCAGATCGCGCCGATCGGGGCGATGTCGCCCTCCATCGAATAGACGCTTTCGAACGCGATCAGCTTGGGGGTCGAAGGATCCTCGGCGGCGAGCAGTTCCTCGAGATGCGCAAGGTCATTGTGCCGGAACACGCGCTTTTCGCATCCCGAATTGCGGATGCCCGCGATCATGCTCGCGTGGTTCAACTCGTCCGAGAAGATCACGCAACCGGGCAGGATCTTGCCCAGCGTCGCCAGCGTGGCCTCGTTGGAGACATAGCCGCTGGTGAACAGCAGCGCGCCTTCCTTGCCGTGCAGGTCGGCGAGTTCGGCCTCCAGATCGACATGATAATGCGTATTGCCGCCGATATTGCGCGTGCCGCCCGAACCGGCGCCGACATCGTGCAACGCTTCCTCCATCGCCGCGATCACCTTTGGGTGCTGGCCCATCGCGAGATAATCGTTCGAGCACCACACCGTGATCGGCTTCGGCCCGTTATGCCCGGCGAAACAGCGCGCATTGGGGAACATCCCCTTGTTGCGCAAAATGTCGATGAAGACGCGGTATCGCCCTTCCTCGTGCAGCCGATCGATCGCCTGGGTGAAGACGCGGGCATAGTCGACGGGGCGTGTGCTGGTGTCGCTCATGATCGGCCCCGTTAGCGCGTGTTCGTCCGCTTTTCCATTGCCAATGCGGGGGAGGGTTGGCGGTGCGACGGCTTGCCTTGCATCAATGACACGTGTGCTGACTTATCGTATGAAAGCGTCATTGCCGTCGATCGCCACTAGCATGACGTCAACTGAGAGTAATTGGAAAGCTCCCGCTTGCGTTGAGGAGCAACACTATGCCCACCCATAACAATCCCATAGCCGCCGATCGGGAGTATCTTGCCAAGCGCGAGGAGCAGTCGCGACTCGCGGCGGCGCGCTCCGCCGATCCGGCCGCACGGCGCGCGCACGAGACCTTGGCCAAGGGCTATGCGGCGCGGCTGCGTGCGGAGATGCCTGCCGCCAACTAAAGCGCTTCGATTCGATCGATGCCGTAGCGCGCCAACGCGGGCACGAGTCGGCGTTCCGCCTCGCCAAAGCGCGTGAACACCGCTCGATTCTCGAGTGATCCCGGCCATTCCTGGCCTTGCGTCAGATGCGCGACTCGGCGTGCGATGCCGGGCGCGCCATCGACGAATCGCACCGGGTGCGGTTTGGCCGCTGAAAGTTCGTCCACGACCAGCGGGAAATGCGTGCAGGCGTTGACGATCACGTCGATGCGGTCGCCGCCCGGCTGGCCGAACAGCCCCGCGACCGCATCGCGATAGGCCGCCGGATCGGTCGGCTCGCCGTGCAGTTTCGCTTCTGCCAGTTCGACCAGCGCTGCCGCGCCGTGGCGCAGCACCAGGCAATCGCTTGCGAACCGCGCCGCGAGATCGTCGACATAGGGCTGGCGCACCGTCGCCTCGGTACCGAGCACGCCGATGACGCGCGTCTCGCTCATCCCGGCGGCGGGCTTGATCGCGGGCACGGTGCCGACGATCGGCACGTCGAGCGCGGCGCGGACATGCTGGAGCGCGATGGTCGATGCGGTGTTGCACGCGATCACGATCAGCCTCGGATCGAACCGTTCGGCCAGCCGCCCGAGCAAGGCCGGTACGCGCGCCGCAATCTCCGCCTCGCTCTTGGTGCCATAGGGAAACCCGGCCGAATCGGCGACATAGACCAAGCTGGCCTGGGGCAGCTGGTCGCGCACCGCCGCCAGCACCGACAGCCCACCGACGCCTGAATCGAACAACAGGATCGGCCGCTTGTCCATACGCCAAGCCGTGGACCGTCGATCTCTTCCGATCAAGATCATTGGCGGCGAGCGGAGGCCTGTTCTATAGGCGTAATGACTGGGGGTGAGCTTTGCCGACCGAGTATCTGTGGGCGGCGCCGGCGGGCGCGATGCTGCTGGGCTATCTGCTCGGCTCGATCCCCTTCGGGGTGATCCTGACGCGTGCGTTCGGCGCGGGCGACCTTCGCCAGATCGGATCGGGCAATATCGGCGCGACCAACGTGCTGCGCACCGGGCGCAAGGGGCTGGCGGCGGCGACGTTGGTCCTGGACGGAGCGAAGGGCGCGCTGGCCGTCGTTATCGCCGCTCACGTCTTTCCCGGTGAGGAAATTCCCGCCGCGGCCGCCGCGTTCCTTGGGCACCTCTATCCGATCTGGCTCAAGTTCAAGGGCGGTAAGGGCGTCGCGACCCTGCTCGGCATCTGCCTCGCGCTTTGCTGGCCGATCGGACTGACCTTCGCGGTGGTCTGGCTCGGGTTGCTCGCGCTGCTGCGGATTTCGTCGGTGGCGGGAATGACCGCCGCATTGTCGACGCCGATCGCCGCGGCGTTGCTCGGCAAATTCGACTTCGTGCTGCTGCTGATCGCGCTGGCGGCGCTGGTGCTGTGGAAGCATCGCGCCAATATCGACCGCTTGTTCGCCGGGACCGAGCCGCGCGTCGGCGGGAAGAAGGATGGCTGATCCGCGCATCCCGCGCCTGAGGTTGATCCGCACGCCAGGCATCGGGCCGATCACCTATCGCCAGCTGATCGCCCGGTTTGGCGGCGCGGAAGCGGCAATAGAGGCATTGCCCGACCTCGCCGCACGGGGCGGCGGTCGCGCGCCGAAGGTCGCGGACACAAGCCTCGCCGAGCGCGAGATCGCGACGACGGAGAAGCTCGGCGCGGGCTACCTGTTCCTCGACGATCCCGATTATCCGCCATTGCTCGCCGAACTGGACAACGCCCCCGCCGCGATGACGCTGCGCGGCGATCTGTCGCTGACCAGGCGCACCACCGTCGCGATGGTCGGCGCGCGCAATTCCTCCGCCGCCGCGTGCCGGTTCGCGCGCGGGCTGGCGGTCGAGCTGGGGCGCGAGGGCGTGGTCGTCGTTTCCGGCCTGGCGCGCGGCCTCGACACCGCCGCGCACCACGGATCGCTCGCCACCGGGACGGTCGGCGTGATCGCGAGCGGCATCGACATTTCGTTCCCGCCGGAGAATCGCAACTTGCAGGAAGCGGTGGCGGAGCAAGGCTTGCTGATCGCCGAACAGCCACCGGGCATGGAGCCGCTCGCACGCAATTTTCCGCACCGCAACCGTATCATTGCCGGGCTGTCGATCGGCACCGTGGTGGTCGAGGCCGCTCTCAAATCGGGCTCGCTGATCACCGCGCGGCTGGCGAACGAGGCCGGGCGTGACGTCATGGCGGTGCCGGGCAGCCCGCTCGATCCGCGCGCGCAGGGATGCAATCAGTTGATCCGCGACGGCGCTATCCTGATCCAGTCCGCCGCCGACATCCTAGAATCGATCCGCCCGATCGACGCCCGTATGGTGCGCAGCCCCGCCAGCAGCTTTGACGCCATGCCGCCGACCGACCCGGGCGACGCCGAACGCCGCGCGATCGCCGGTCTGCTCGGCCCCGTTCCCGTCGCGACCGACGAACTGATCCGCCAGTCCGGTCTGTCGCCCGCGATGGTCGCCACGGTGTTGCTCGAACTCGAACTCGCGGGCAGGCTGGAACGCCACGCCGGGGGAAGGTTGAGCCTGACATGACCGCGAGACACGCGACCTGGCTGTTCCGCGGCGCGGCGATCTATGGTCTGATCCTGCTCCTGCCGATGTATGTCCTGGAAAAGGTCGCGGCCGCGCCGGATCCTGCGTTCGCGCATCCCGAATATTATTACGGCTTCGTCGGCGCCGCGGCGGCGTGGCAGCTGGTCTATTGGGTGATCGGGGGTGATCCGGTCCGCTATCTCGCGTTCATGCCGCTCGGCGTGATCGCCAAGTTCGGTTTCTGGGTCCCGACGGCATTGCTGTGGTTGAACGGGCGCACGCCGACCTCCACCTTTATCCTGACCAACGGCGACCTGATCCTCGGGATCGCCTTCTTCATCGCCTGGCGGACCCTCAAGACGCCCGCTTGACGACCCCGTTTTCCACTCTCCATCCTCGCGCGTACACGTAAGGACGCTTTTTTAGACCCATGCAGCTCGTCATCGTCGAATCGCCCGCCAAGGCGAAGACCATCGAAAAGTATCTCGGCTCGGACTATCGCGTCCTCGCGAGCTACGGCCATGTCCGCGACTTGCCGCCCAAGGACGGATCGGTGAATCCCGATGAGGGCTTCGCGATGGATTGGGAGAATTATCCCGACAAGGCCAAGCAGCTGAAGGCGATCACCGACGAGGCGAAGAAGGCCGACCGCCTGATCCTCGCGACCGACCCCGATCGTGAGGGCGAGGCGATTTCGTGGCACGTCCAGGAAGTGCTGCGCGGCCGCCGAGCGCTGCCCAAGGATGTGCAGCGCGTCACGTTCAACGCCATCACCAAGGCAACCGTGACCGAAGCGATGCAGCATCCGCGCGAACTGGACGAGGATCTGATCGACGCCTATCGCGCCCGCCGCGCGCTCGATTACCTGGTCGGCTTCACGCTCTCGCCCGTTCTCTGGCGCAAGCTGCCCGGCGCGAAATCAGCCGGCCGCGTCCAGTCGGTCGCGTTGCGCCTGATCGTCGATCGCGAGCGCGAAATCGAAGCGTTCGTCGCGCAGGAATATTGGTCGGTCGCCGCGACGCTCGAACAGGACGGCACCAGCTTCACCGCGCGGCTGGTCAAGTGGAACGGCGACAAGATCGACCGTCTGACGATCGGCGCCGAGGGTGACGCCATGAAGGCGAAGGCGGACGTCGAGAACGGCCGCTTCACCGTCCAGTCGGTCGAGACCAAGCCCGCGACGCGCAACCCGCCGCCGCCCTTCACCACCTCGACCCTGCAGCAGGAGGCGGCGCGCAAGCTCGGCTTCTCCGCCAGCCACACGATGCGGATCGCGCAGGGGCTCTACGAAGACGGCGCGATCACTTACATGCGGACCGACGGCGTGCAGATGGACGGCAGCGCGATTTCCGCCGCGCGCAACGCCATCACCAATCGCTATGACGCGAGCTACGTCCCCGACAAGCCGCGCATGTATCAGTCCAAGGCGAAGAACGCGCAGGAAGCGCACGAGGCGATCCGGCCGACCGATTTCGCCAAGGATCGCGCGGGCTCGGGAGACCATGCCCGGCTCTACGACCTGATCTGGAAGCGCGCGATGGCGAGCCAGATGGCGTCGGCCCGCATGGAGCGCACGACGATCGACCTCGCCGACGGCACCGGCCGCCACGGGCTGCGCGCGACGGGCCAGGTCGTGATCTTCCCCGGCTATCTCGCGCTGTACGAGGAGGGCCAGGACGACGAGGCGGACGAGGAATCGCGCCGCCTGCCGCGGCTGCGCGACGGCGACGTGCCGGCGAAGCGCGACGTCACCGCCGAACAGCATTTCACCCAGCCGCCGCCGCGCTTCTCCGAAGCGTCGCTGGTCAAGCGGCTCGAGGAACTCGGCATCGGGCGGCCGTCGACCTATGCCTCGACGATCCAGGTGCTCAAGGACCGCGACTACGTCCGCGTCGAAAAGAACCGCTTCTTCGCCGAGGAATCGGGACGGCTGGTAACGGCGTTCCTCGAACGCTTCTTCGAACGCTACGTCAGCTACGATTACACCGCGGGCCTGGAGGACGAGCTCGACGAAATCTCGGGCGGCCGCGCGCAGTGGCAGGCGGTGCTCGAGGCGTTCTGGCGCGACTTCAAGCCACGCACCGCCGAGGTGATGGAATTCAAGCCGTCCGAGGTCACGGCGCAGCTCGATCAGTTCCTCGCGCCATATCTATTCCCCGAAAAGGCCGATGGCGGCGACCCGCGCCTGTGCCCCAATTGCGGGCAGGGGCAGCTGGCGTTGCGCGGCGGCAAGTTCGGCGCGTTCATCGCCTGCTCCAACTATCCCGAGTGCAAATACACCCGCCGCTTCGCACAGGCCGGCGCGCAGGGCGAGGACACGGGGCCGGAAGGTCTGGGCAAGGATCCCGCGACGGGGCTGGAGGTCGAGCGCAAATCGGGGCGGTTCGGGCCGTATATCCAGCTCGGCGAGGGCAAGGACGCCAAGCGCGCGTCGATCCCGAAGGACATTCCCGAACTCGACCTCGAATGGGCGCTCAAGCTGCTGAGCCTGCCGCGCGAGGTCGGCCTGCATCCCGAAAGCGGCAAGCCGATCACCGCGTCGATCGGGCGTTATGGCCCCTACCTGGCGCACGACGGCAAGTACGCGCGGCTGCAATCGACGATGGAAGTGTTCGAGACCGGCATGAACGCTGCCGTCGTCAAGCTGGCCGAAGCGGCGGCGAACGGGGGCCGGCCGGCGCGCGGCAGCCAGGCGCCGCTCAAGGTGCTGGGCGCGCACCCGCGCACCGAGGCCGAGATCAAGCTGATGGAGGGCCGCTATGGCGCGTACGTCACCGACGGCACGACCAACGCGACACTCCCCAAGTCGATCGACAAGGACGCGCTGACGCTGGAGGAAGCCGCGCAACTGATCGACGCGCGCGCCGCGGCGGCCCCGGCGAAGGGCAAGCGCAAGGCGGCGAAAAAAGCGCCAGGGAAGAAGAAGGCCGCGCCGAAGAAGGTGAAAGCGAACAGCTAACCCCCGTAGCGCTCCTGCGAAGGCAGGAGCTTGGGGTTGCGCACCGCGAACTATCCAGGGCTCCTGCCTTCGCAGGAGCACGGAGTAGCTGGCTACGCCGCGCGGCGGCTCGTATCGCTCAGCCACGCCCGGGCGCGAGTCTGCGCTTCGGCGATTTCTCGTGCGGTCATTTCGTCGGCGACCTCGGCGCGGCAGTAGCGCGCGCTTTCATGCCCCCCGCGCGATGCGGCGATATTGAACCATTTATGCGCTTCGACGAGGTCGATCCTGACGCCGTTGACGCCAGTCGAATAATCCACCCCCAGGTCGTAACACGCATCCCAGTCACCGCGCGCGGCATCGCGCAGGCGGCTCTCGATCAGAAACTGCGCACTCTTCAGGCTGCTGCCCATACGCCAACCCCTTTTGTCCCTTGGCCGAATCAGATTGGCCGGGAAGGGGTCAACAAATGGTTAACGCGATTTAACCGTGTTTTTCAGGGTGCTATCGGAAGATTATCGATCAGCCGCGTGGTGCCGATCCGCGCCGCGGCGAGCAAGCGGCGGGGCTGCCCGGCGATCGGCGCGCCCAATGTCGCCGCATCGACCAGTTCGACATAGTCGGTCACGAACCCGGCTGCGGCGAGTGACGCCATGGCGGCATCGATTGCGCCGTCTTCCCCCGCCTCGATCGCGCGCTTGGCTTCGGTCAGCGCGCGGGGCAGCGCCACCGCCCGCGCTCGTTCGTCCGCCGAAAGGTATGCGTTGCGCGACGACAGCGCCAAGCCATCGTCCTCGCGTACCGTCGGCACGCCGATGATCGTCAGCCCCATGTCGAGATCGGCGACCATCCGCCGGATCACCGCGAGCTGCTGGAAATCCTTTTCCCCAAAATAGGCGGCGTCGGGGCGCACCTGATTGAACAGTTTCGACACGACCGTCGCGACGCCATCAAAATGCCCCGGCCGCGCCGTGCCGTCCAACCCGTCGCTGACCCCCGAGACCGACACGTTGGTCGCGAACCCCGCCGGATACATCTCCTCCACCCCGGGCATCCACAGTAAGTCGCAGCCATGCTCGGTCAGCAATTTGGTGTCCGCCTCCGCCGGGCGCGGATAGCGCGCGAGGTCCTCGTTCGGGCCGAACTGCTTGGGATTGACGAAGATCGACGCGACCACCTTCGCCCCCGTCGCCCGCGCCGCTTCGACCAGCGCCATGTGCCCGGCGTGGAGCGCGCCCATCGTGGGGACCAGCGCGACCGCCGCGCCGTCGCCGCGCAACGCCGCAACCGCGCGTCTCAAATCGGACAGATGATGGACGACCTGCACGGCATTTGACCCTTCGACAGTTGGCGTTTCGCCTGTAATGGGTGGGCGAGAGTTCACGCAACCAAGGTCAGCATGGCGGACGCCCGCAAACCCCACACGATCGTCTTCGCCAACGAAAAGGGCGGCACCGGCAAGTCGACCACCGCGGTCCATGTCGCGATCGCGCTGCAATCGCGTGGCGCGCGCGTCGCCGCGCTCGACCTCGACCATCGCCAGCAGACGATGGCGCGCTATTTCGAGAACCGCCAGGCGACCGAGAAGCGTACCGGCCGCGAACTGCCCACCCCGAAGTTCGCGGCGCACGACGGCGAGAGCCTCGCGCGCTTCACCGAATTGCTCGAGCAACTCGATCAGGACGCCGATTTTCTGGTGATCGACACGCCCGGCCGCGACGATCGCTTCGGCCGGATGGCGGCGGCGCGCGCCGATACGCTCGTCACGCCGATGAACGACAGCTTCGTCGACTTCGACCTGATCGGCCAGGTCGATCCCGACAGTTTCAAGGTGACGCGGCCGAGCTTCTATTCCGAACTGATCTGGGACGCGCGCAAGGCGCGAGCGAAGTCGGATGGCGCGACGATCGACTGGGTCGTGCTGCGCAACCGCCTCCAGCATATCGAGGCGCGCAACATGCGCCGCGTGTCGGAGGCGCTCGACCAACTCGCGAAGCGTGTCGGCTTTCGCATTATCCCGGGCCTCGGCGAGCGCGTGATCTATCGCGAGCTGTTCCCCAAGGGGCTGACGATGATCGACAGCCGCGAGTTCGGCGAGATGGGCTTGAGCCACGTCGCCGCGCGGCAGGAGCTGCGCGAGATGATGGCGGCGCTGGCGCTCCCCGAACCGGCGCTTCCGCTCTTCGCGTGATCTGGAAGCTGCTCCTCGCGCTGGCGGTCGCGTGGTGCGGCTGGTGGTTGTGGCAGGGACCGAAACGGGTGCACACGACGGGTAAGCGGCGCGACGTTCCGCCGCCGCCGCCGCCCGACCGCGCCGACGCGCTCGGCATTCTCGGGCTCGGCGTGGGCGCGAGCGAGGCCGACATCCGTGCCGCGCATCGCCGCCTGCTCCTTGCCGTTCATCCAGATCACGGCGGTTCGGCCGAACTCGCGCAGCGCGTCAACGCCGCGCGGGATACGTTGCTCAAAGGCCAGGATTGAACTTTTCGCGTCCCAGACCGATTGGGGCGGAAACCCTTTCACGACAGGAAGCCTCATGACTCATCGCTTCGATCCCTCCTCCCTGCGCGAATACGATATTCGCGGGATCGTCGGCAAAACGCTGTCGACCGACGATGCCCGTGCGATCGGCCGTACGTTCGGCACCGTGCTGCGTCGCGCCGGCGGGACGCGAGTCGCGGTCGGACGCGATGGGCGCACTTCGTCGCCGGCGATGGAGGAGGCGCTGGTCGCCGGCCTGGTCACTTCAGGCGTCGATGTCGTGCGGACCGGCATGGGCCCGACTCCGCAGCTATATTATGCCGAGGCGGAGCTGGAGGTGGATGGCGGCATCCAGATAACCGGCAGCCATAACCCCGCAGAGTATAACGGCTTCAAGATGGTGCTGCAGCATCGCCCGTTCTTTGGCGAGGATATCCAGAAGCTGGGCCAGTTGGCGGCGGACGGCGACTGGGAGGAAGGCGAGGGCACCGTGACGGACGTCGACATCGTCGACGATTATGTCGGGCGCTTGATGGCGGGCTATGCCGGCGGCGCGTATCGGATCGGCTGGGATGCGGGCAACGGCGCCGCCGGCCCGGTGATCGAGAAGCTCACCAAGCTCCTGCCGGGTGAGCATCACCTGCTGTTTACCGAGGTGGACGGCAATTTTCCCAACCATCATCCCGATCCGACCGAGGAAAAGAACCTCGCGCATCTGAAAACGCTCGTCGCGGAGAAAAGCCTCGATTTCGGCATGGCTTTCGACGGCGACGGCGACCGGATCGGCGCGATTGACGGCGAGGGCCGCGTGATCTGGGGCGACCAGATTCTCTCCATTCTGGCCGAACCTGTGCTGAAGGAACTGCCCGGCGCGACGATCATCGCCGACGTGAAGGCCAGCCAGGCGCTCTACGACCGCATCGCCGAACTCGGCGGCGAGCCGCTGATGTGGAAGACCGGGCATTCGCTGATCAAGACCAAGATGAAGGAAACCGGGTCGCCGCTCGCGGGCGAAATGTCGGGCCACATCTTCTTCGCGCACGATTTCTACGGCTTCGACGATGCGCAATACGCCGCGGTCCGGCTGATCCGCGCGGTGCACATGATCGGCAAGTCGATGACCAAGATCAAATCGGCGATGCCGGTGATGGTCAACACGCCCGAAATGCGCTTCCAGGTCGACGAACGCCGCAAGTTCGCGGTGATCGAGGAAGTGCTCGCACGGTTGAACGACGAAGGCGCCGAGGTCGACCGCACCGACGGCGCGCGCGTGAACACGGCGGACGGCTGGTGGCTGCTCCGCGCGTCGAACACGCAGGACGTGCTCGTCGCGCGCGCCGAGGCGAAGGACCAGGCCGGGCTCGACCGCTTGCTGGCGCAGATCGACGCGCAACTTGCGGCAAGCGGACTGGTGCGCGGGCCGCAAGCGGCGCACTAACTGGCATTTAGCGCGTGGAAGGCCCATTTGGAACTATGGCCTCCTCCCCTTCGATCATCCGCGTCATCGACCTCGAAACCACCGGCGAGACACCCGGCGTGCATGGGGTGTGCGAGGTCGGCTGGCAGGACGTCGCGCTCGGGCCGGATGGGCGGTGGGAATTATATGGCGAGGGCGGCAGCCGGCTGGTCAACCCGGGCCGCCCGATCCCGCCGATCACGCAAGCGATCCACCACATCCTCGACGAACAGGTCGCCGACGCGCCGCTCTGGATCGATGTCGGACGCCCGGTGCTCGATCCCTATCCGCGCCGCCTCGCGCTCGCCGCGCATCGCGCCGATTTCGAGATGAAGTTCTGCACCCCCAACATGACGCACGGCGCGGACTGGATCTGCACCTGGAAGTGCGCGATGCGGCTATGGCCGGACAGCCCGAGCTTCTCCAATCAAGTATTGCGCTACTGGCGCAAGCCGGAGGGGATGGATCACGAACGCGGGCTGCCCGCGCACCGCGCCTTTCCTGACGCCTATGTCACGGCGTTCCACTTGCGCGACATGCTCAACGAAGCGTCGGTCGCGCAATTGCTCGAATGGTCGAACCTGCCCGGACTGCTGCCGCGCGTGCGCTGGGGGCCGGACCGGGGCAAGGACTGGAAGGAGATTTCGGAGGAGAGCCTCACCAGCTTCCTGACCGACCGCGACCCCGACGTGCGCTTCACCGCGGATACCGAAGTCGCGCGGCGGCGCGGCGGCGGCGCGGTCGGTCGGCCGAACCTGCAGGGCATGTTGCTCTAGAAATCGACCGCGATGCCCTTCAGGGTCCAGTCGCCATAGCGCGTCGGATCGTCGCCAAGCGGGTCGTCCTTCGGTGTCTCGACCTTTTCAGGTTCGGGCACGGGCGGGCTGGGGTTTAGATAGGCGGGCGGCTTGGCGTTGGGCGGGCGGGGCATAACGTCCTCGTGACGGTGCGGCGTTGCGATGCGCGCCGTAACCGGCCACATGGGCCGGTGATGATCGGTCTTCAAGCATGAACCAGCCGCTTCCCCCCGGCGTTCCCGCGCGTCAGGCGGCGCTGCGCCTGCTCGACGCGGTGATGCGGCGGGGCGAAACGATCGAGCAAGCGGCAGGCCGCACGCTTGCGTCTTTGCGCGCCGACAACGACCGCGCCCTCGCCCGCGCGATCGCTGCCGAGGTGCTACGGCATTTGCCCGATCTCGACGCGCTGATCGATTCGGCGACACAGCGCCCCTTGCCCGACGACGCCAAGGCGCGATTTGCGTTACGCATCGCCCTTGCGCAGATGCTCGCGCTCGGCACGCCCAGCCATGCCGCGATCGCCACCGTGTTGCCTCTGGTCGATGGCGGCCCGCGCAAGCTGGTCCATGGCGTGTTCGGCACGCTCAGCCGGCGCGGTGTGACCTTGCCCAATCCACCGGCGCTTCCCGCCGCCACCGCCGATCGCTGGGCAGAGCAATGGGGCGAGGACATGGTCGCCGCCGCGGCCCGCGCGATGGCGACGCCGCCGCCGCTCGACCTCACCCTGAAGGGAGAGGAGGGTCCCGACGGCCTCACGCTTCTGCCCGGCCACCGCCGGCTGCCGCGCGGCACCGCGATCCCCGATCTGCCCGGTTACGATGCGGGTGCGTGGTGGGTGCAGGACATCGCCGCCTCGCTCCCCGCGCGCTTGCTCGGCAAGGGTCCCGGAGCCGCCATCGACGCCTGCGCCGCGCCGGGCGGCAAGTCGATGCAGCTTGCCGCCGCCGGCTGGCGCGTCACCGCGATCGACATCGCCGAAAGTCGTCTCGCGCGACTTCGCGCCAATCTCGAGCGCACCGGTCTGTCCGCCGACATCGTCGCGGGAGACGCGACGCGCTGGAGTTCCCCCGCACCGGTCGACGCCATCCTGATCGACGCGCCCTGCAGCGCGACCGGCATCTTCCGCCGTCATCCCGACGTGATCCACCGCGTCCATCCCGCGCTGATCGATCAGATGAGCGACCTCCAGCGCCACTTGCTCGCGCACGCCGCCGGCTGGCTGAAGAAGGGTGGGCGGCTGGTATATGCGACCTGCTCGCTCGAACGCGCGGAGGGCGAGGAGCAAGTCGCGTCCTTCCTGTCGGCCAACCGCGATTTCGCGATCGATCCAGTGGTCCAGAATGAACTCCCCGCCGGCATCGCGCCCGTGCCGGAGGGGTGGGTCCGGATCCTGCCCGGCGCACTCGAAGAAGCGGGCGGCTGCGACGGCTTCTTCATTGCCCGATTCGTGCGCGCCGGATAGAGCCGCCTGATGCAGCAGCCCGTCCGCATCGCCCCGTCGATCCTCAGCGCCGATTTCGCCAAACTGGGCGAGGAAGTCCGCGCGATCGACCGGGCGGGGGCAGACTGGATCCATGTCGATGTGATGGACGGCCATTTCGTCCCCAACATCACGATCGGACCGCAAGTGGTAAAGGCGATCCGACCGCACACCGCCAAGCCGCTCGACGTCCATCTGATGATCGCGCCGGTCGATCCGTATCTCGACCAGTTTGCCGAAGCGGGCGCCGACACGATCAGCATCCATGTCGAGGCCGGGCCGCACACGCACCGCAGCCTTCGCCACATCCGCAGCCTGGGCAAGCGCGCCGGGGTCGTGCTGACCCCCCAGACCCCAGCCAAGTCGCTCGATTACTTGCTCGAGGAAGTCGATCTCGTCCTCATAATGAGCGTCAATCCGGGCTTCGGCGGACAAAGCTTCATCGAATCGTCGCTGCGCAAGATCGAGGCGGTGCGGTCGATGATCGACAAGCAAGGTCTGACCGTCGATCTCGAAGTCGATGGTGGGATCGACCGCGTCACCGCGCCCCGCGCAATCGCCGCCGGTGCGGACGCGCTGGTCGCCGGCACCGCGACGTTCAAGGGCGGCCCGGACGCCTATGCCGCCAACATCGCTGCGTTGAGGGGCGGGTGAGCGACGAGGACACGCCCCAGGACGGCATCGAGGAAGGCAAGCGGCTAATCCGCCAAGGCGGCAGCGGGGGCCTTTCGCTGGCGGAGCGCGTGTCCGAACGCTTTCGCCGCCTGGCCTGGCGCACGCCGCTCCACGCTTTCCGCCTGCGGGGGCGTCATCCGCTCAAGCTTGTCGCGGTGCCCGAGGATCCGTTCATCGGCGATCCCCGGCGCGGCAACGCCTTGCTCGAAGGCCGCGTGATGTTCCGTGGGGAGAGCGTCGCGTTCGACGATCTCGACTTTGCCAAGCCGAACTGGTCGCCCGCATTCGGCGATTATGTCCACGGCTTCGCGTGGCTGCGCGATCTCGCCACCGTCGCGCCGCGCGCGATCGGGGTACCCGTCGCCGAAGCGCTGATGCGCGCGTGGCTGGCGATCCATGCCGAAAAGATCGGTGAGCCGGCCTGGAATGCGGAGATGTGGGGCAGGCGCATCCTGCACTGGACCGCGCACGCGCCGCTCATCCTGTCGTCTTCCGACCTGATTTATCGCAGCCTCGTGCTCAACACGCTCGCCCGGGGCGCGCGGCACCTCGATCGCGTGGCGGACAAGGCGCCCGCCGGGTTGCCAAGGGTTGCGGCGTGGTGTGGCGTGATCGCGGCGGGGCTGCTGATCCCCGGCGGCGACACGCGGCGCCAGATCGGCGAGGACGGCCTGACCCGCGCGATCGAGCAGGCAGTGTATGAGGATGGCGGCGTCGTCGCACGCGCGCCCTATGTCCAACTCGACATCATCATGCTGCTGACGATGCTGCGCGCGGTTTACGACACGCGGCGGCTCGCACCCCCAGCAGCTTTGTCCGCCGCGCTGGGGCGGATGGTTCCGGCCCTGCAGGGCGTGTGTCACGCCGACCATGGCCTGTCGAGCTGGCAGGGCGGAGGACCGGTGCGGTCCGAACGGATCGACGAGGTCGTTGCCGCGACCGGCGTGCGTGCGCGCCCGCTGCGCCAGGCGCGCGACTGGGGGTATCAGCGGCTTGCTCAGGGGGAGGCAGTGGTAATCATGGACGCCGCCCCGCCACCGATTGCGCGGCTGGCCGCTGGCGGCTGCGCCTCAACGCTGGCGTTCGAGATGTCGGACGGCCCCGAGCGACTGGTGGTTAATTGCGGCGGGGCGCGCGCGGCGATCGCACAGATTCCTCACGCGCTTGCCGATGGCCTACGCACCACCGCCGCGCATTCGACCCTGGTGGTCGGCGACAGCAATTCGACCGCAATCCACGCCGACGGCACCTTCGGGCGCGGCGTCGCCGAAGTGGAGCAAGCACGACAGGAATCGGCCGGGGGCAGCCGAATCGAGGCGAGTCACGATGGCTATGTCCGACGCTTCGGCTTCCTCCATCGCCGTCAGTTGCTGCTTGCCGCCGACGGTCGTGAATTGCGCGGCGACGACATGCTGCTGCCCGCCGGACGGCGACGCAAGAACGCCGCGAACACGTTCGCCATCCGCTTCCACCTCGGCCCCGGCGTCGAGGCCGCGCCGACCGCTGACGGCATGGCGGCACTTCTTCGCTTGCCCTCGGGAAAGCTGTGGCAATTCCGTTGCCGCGGCGGCGGCCTGACGATCGAGGAAAGCCTGTGGATCGACCCCGACGGACGGCCGGTCTCGACACAGCAACTCGTCGTCCTCGGCGAAGCGACAGCGGGTGGCGAAAGCATCGCATGGGCCTTGAAGCGCGCAACCTGAACCGCCATTGGGGCGCCACCACCCCCCTCAGGAGCCGAACATGCCGACCGACATCGTCCCGATCAGACGCGCGTTGCTGTCCGTGTCCGACAAGATCGGGATCGTCGATTTGGCGAAGGCGCTGGCGGCGCAGGGGGTCGAATTGGTGTCGACCGGCGGCACCGCGACGGCGCTGCGCGATGCCGGGCTGACGGTGCGCGACGTGTCCGACCTGACCGGCTTCCCAGAGATGATGGACGGGCGAGTCAAGACGCTCCACCCCATGGTGCATGGCGGCCTGCTCGCGGTGCGGGACGACGCCGCGCACGCAGCGGCGATGGACGAACACGGCATAGGCGCGATCGATCTGGTGGTGGTGAACCTCTATCCGTTCGCGCAGACGGTCGCGAAGGGGGCGGGCCGCGACGAGATCATCGAGAATATCGATATCGGCGGCCCGTCGATGGTGCGTTCGGCCGCCAAGAACCATGCCTTCGTCGCAATCGTCACCGATCCGGCCGACTATGCTACGATCGCGCGCGGCGAAACGACGCTTGAGGAGCGCCGCAAGCTCGCCGCCAAGGCGCTCGCCGCGACCGCGACTTATGATTCGATGATCGCGAGCTGGTTCGCGTTCGCCGATCAGGGCGAGCGTTTCCCGCAGACGCTGCCTTTGGTGCTCGAGCGGTCGGGCGAGGAACTGCGCTACGGCGAAAACCCGCACCAGGCCGCCGCTTTCTACGCCACGACCGGTCCTGCGGCGCGCGGCATCGGCCAGGCGCGCCAGGTCCAGGGCAAGGCGCTCAGCTACAACAATCTCAATGATGCCGACGCCGCGCTCGAGTTGATCGCCGAATTCCGCGACGCCGATCCGACCTGCGTCATCGTCAAGCACGCCAATCCCTGTGGCGTCGCCATCGCCGCGACGCTGGCCGAAGCCTATGAGGCGGCGTTCGCGTGCGACACCGTGTCGGCGTTCGGCGGGATTATCGCCGTCAATCGCCCGCTCGACGCCGCCACGGCGCAGGCGATCACCGGGATCTTCACCGAGGTCGTCGTCGCGCCCGACGCCGATGCGGAAGCGGTCGAACTGTTCGCGGCGAAGAAGAACCTGCGCCTGCTACTGACCGGCGAACTACCCGACGCGCGCCGTCCCGGGCTGACCGCCAAATCGATCACCGGCGGCTGGCTGGTCCAGAGCCGCGACAATGGATCGATCGACGACGATGCCCTGCGCGTCGTCACCAAGCGCCAGCCGAGTCCACAGGAACTCGCGGATTGCCGCTTTGCCTGGACCGTCGCCAAGCACGTCAAGTCGAACGCCATCGTCTACGCCAAGGACGGCGCCACCGCCGGCGTCGGTGCGGGACAGATGAATCGGCTCGAAAGCGCCCGGATCGCCGCTTGGAAGGCGAAGGACGCCGCCGACAAGGCGGGTTGGGCCGAGCCGCGCACGATCGGCTCGGCAGTAGCATCGGACGCGTTCTTTCCCTTTGCCGATGGCTTGTTAGCGGCCGTTGAAGCCGGGGCGACGGCGATCATTCAGCCAGGCGGATCGATCCGCGACGACGAGGTAATTGCAGCAGCGGACCAAGCGGGCCTCGCGATGATCTTTACGGGAATGCGCCATTTCAGGCACTAATTCGCCTGAAGCAGAAACCCAGTTCCGGGTCGGCCAGCCCGCTCGCGCGCCGCGCCGCACGCCGCGCAAACGCTAGTGTGCCTTTCTTCCGCCCCACACTGTTGAGCGGATGCGTCGCTGCCTCGCGCAGGATCGCGGCGTCATAGCGATCCGCAATGATCACGCCTGACCGTTCCGGCAGGAACGCCTCGCCATGTAGCGGACCGTGATCGAACCCCGCTGGCACCGCCCAGAAGAAGCGGTCGCAATGATCGAGATAGTCGAACCACTTGCCGTCACCGAGCAGGTCGGCGCGCGACACCTTGATTTCGACAATGACGATCTGGCCGCGCGCGTCGATTGCCATGATGTCCGCGCGCCGCCCGCCATCGAGTGGAACTTCGGTCATCGCCGCCAGATCGTGGCGCGCGAGCATGCGAATAACGCCGCGCGCGACATCATGCGCGCACAGCGCCTCATCATGGGTTGGAGAACAACGGGGAGACGCGTCGAGCATCTCCCCGCTCTAGAACATTACGCGAACGCAGGGAAGTCCCGCGCCATCACCGGAAGAAAATGTGGTTGCCGATCGTCGCGACACGCGCGCGGTTCCAGCTCGGCGAAACGCGGCGAGCGTGGAAATAAAGCGCGTTGGACGCGGGGCTGTCCCAGATGTCCGCCATCGCCACCTTCGCGATCGCGGTTGCGGTGCGATATTGCTGGCCGGCCGGCGCGTCGGGGATGCGGCCGCCGCGAACGAACGAGAACTGGCCGGGCTGCCTGACCACCGAACAGATCGTCTTGGGGAAACGCCCCGACGTCGTGCGGTTGATGATCACTTCGGCGACCGCGAGTTGGCCCGAGAGCGGCTCACCTTTCGATTCGAAATACACCGCATCCGCCAGGCATTCCAGCTCGTCGCTCATCGCGCCGCCCATGTCCTGCGCCGCCACGGCGGCGGCCAGGCTGGCGAAGGCAAGGCCGGGAGCGGACGCCGGCGACGTTGCGACCGACACTTCGTCCGGTGCGGGATCGGTAGCGGGTTTGAGCGTTGCGGTCGGAACCGGAACGGTGTCCGGGAGGTTTTCAATGGCCGGGATGACGGTCACGGCTGCCGCGACGGGCATGCGGGTCAGATCCCAGGCCTTGCTGGGGCTGCTCATCCCGAGCAGCGCGAATAGAGTGACGCCAATCGCCACGGGAACCGTGGCGCGAGAGAAGAACGACATTCAACTTGCTTAAGTGCGGTTGGCGCGCGGACTCGGTCTAATGTCTTTAACGACGACCGATCCGGACAACCCCCCGACTGCGTAACCGTAAGGGATCGCACCCCGTCACGACACAACGCGAACTATAGTGGCGTTGCCTGTGGGTTGTGCGGTGCAGCAAGTCAATCCGTTAAGATCGTTTCAGCGACGAATCGTTCTGCCGCTGCGACATCCACCTCCACTACCCATAGATCGGGATCGCTCCTGCGACGCCGTATCCAGTAGTCGGTGACTTCCTGCAATTCGCCGGAAGGCCCGGTGGAGATCAGCGCGACGCGTCCGTCGGGACCGATTCCGCGCTCCAGAAGGCGCGGATGTTCACCACGTTCCTGCGCGACGATAAGGATCGCCCCAGCGGTCGGATCGCCTTTCGCCAGTACCGTCACGACCCCGCCTTCGACACTGGCGCGCCGAACCAGTGCATTGACCAAAGCACCGCTGGCGATCCGAGCGCTCAGCCGAAATATCCCGGCAGGCCGGCGAGCGGGATCGACGATCGCATGAACGTGCCGGTGCCGCGCGCGGCTTCCTCGCCATCGGCATCGATCAATCGCGCCTCGCCAACGAACACGCGTCGTTGCCCGCTGACCCATCGGCCCTCGGCGACCACGGGACCCGCTTTCAGCGGGCGCTGGAACAACAGGTTGAACGCCGTGGTCAGTAGGAAGCGATCGGTTACCAGGCTGTTGCAGGCATAGAAAGCGGCGTCGTCGAGCATCTTGAAATAGCTCGTCCCATGCGCCGCGCCGCCCGCGTGATAGTGGTCCTGCTCGATCTTGAAGCTGATCCGCGCGACTCCCGCCTCCGGAATGGTTAGGCGCGATTGAAACAGCCGGTTGATCGGTGCGGCATCATAAAGCGATTCGAGCGCCCGGAAATGGGCGCCCGCTCCTGATTCTGAAGCACCCGCTTCAGGCGGCATCCCGCGCCTCGTCGCGCGCGAGCAGCACATACATCGCGTCCTTGGATCCGGCGCCGCGCAGCTTGGCGACGAACTGGCCGTCGCGCAGCGCGCGCGACACGCGCGCCAACGCCTTGAGATGGTCTGCGCCAGCACCAGGCGGCGAAAACAGGGCGACGACCAGGTCGACCGGCAGCTCATCGACCGCGCCGACGTCGATCGGCTTGGCCAAAGTTGCCACGACACAGCGAATCGTGACCAGCCCGGCAACGCGCGCATGCGGGATCGCAACGCCGCCGCCGAAGCCGGTCGAGCCGAGCTTCTCGCGTTCGGTCAACGCGTCCGATGCCGTCTTGGCGTCAAGTCCGTAGGCGGTCGCCGCTAATAAGCCAAGCTGCTGGAACAATGCCTTTTTGCTCGCAACGGCCAACCCCCGGACGACAGCCTCCGGCCGGATCAGGTCCGACAGATCGTTCATCATCGTCCCGCCCGTTCAGCTTGCGCGCTGGGGCTCGACCCAGCCAATCGTGCCGTCGCCGCGGCGATAGACCATATTGTAAGCGCCGGTTCCCGAATTGCGGAACATCAGCGCCTGAGTGTTGCGCAGGTCGAGCATCATCACGGCATCGCTGACGCTTGCATCGGGGACATCGACGCGAGTCTCGGCGATGATCAGCGGAGCGTCGCCGGGTTCATCGTCCGTGGATTCCTGGAATAGGGTATAGCCGGCATCGTCATAGCCAGCCGCTTCGCCGCCATCGCCGCCGTCGACGCCCTTGCGGTCATTGAGGCGACGCATGTAGCGGCGTAGCTGCTTTTCGATCTTGTCGGCCGCGCCGACGAACGCGCCCTGCGCTTCATAGCCGTCGTTACGCGCCTTCAGGACGACCCCGCGCATCACGTGGGCAACAATGTCGCAAGTGAAACCGGCATCATGCGCGCCCTTGCCGAACGTGACTTGCGCAGAAATCGCGCGGGAAAAATACTTATCCGCAATCCCCTGGAGACGATCCTGCACCAGCCCCTGCAAAGCGTCGCCGGTTTCGACCTGATGTCCAGAGACACGGATATCCATCTTCTTTCTCCATCTTGGCTGGGCCGGCGCTGCTACGCTCGGCCCACGTCACGCGTCAACCGGACGCGTCGGCCCCCCAAAGCGGATTCTTCAATTTCCCGATAAACGCGGCGTGCCGCGCCAGTTCGTCCAGGTTCGGTGCGAAGATCCGCATCGGCCGCGGCTGCGCGGCGCGCGGATCGACCTCGAACACCGGCACCGTGGCTTCTTCGTCTTCGCTGACCAGCGTCAGCCCGATCTGGCGGCCGCCGGTCAGCTCAACATAGACCTGACACAGCAATTGCGCGTCGAGCAGCGCGCCGTGAAGCACGCGGTGGCTGCGATCGATGCCGTATCGCGTGCACAGCGCATCGAGCGAATGTTTAGCGCCGGGATGCCGCTGGCGCGCCATTGCGACGGTATCGATCATGCGGTCGAGCGAGATAATGTCGCGACCGAGCTTCTTGAGCTCGCCGTTCAGGAATCCGAAGTCGAAGGTCGCGTTGTGCGCGACCAGCATTGCGTCGCCGAGAAAGTCGAGCAAATCCTCGACCTTTTCGTGAAATCGCGGTTTGTCCGAAAGGAAGGCATCCGACAGGCCGTGAATGCGCTGCGCCTCGGCGGGCATTGGCCGTTCGGGATGAAAATAGGCGTGGAAGGTGCGGCCGGTTTCGACTCGGTTGATCATTTCGACGCAGCCGATTTCGACCAAGCGGTCGCCCGCGGCAAAGGACAGGCCAGTGGTCTCTGTGTCGAAAACGATTTCGCGCATTGATCCTGTTATCGGTCTTGGCTTGCCGACACGCAAGCTATGACATGACGCACGGCGGCGCGGGTTTGATCCATCGGACAGTCGGTCGGGACGATGAAATCGGCCCGCGCCCGCTTTTCTGCATCGGGCATCTGGCGCGCGAAGATCTCCCCGAGGCGTTCCTTCGTCATGCCCGGCCGCGCCAGCACGCGCTCTGCCTGAGTCGCGGCGTCGGCCGAGACCACGACCGTGAAGTCTACATTACGCTCGCCGCCGGTTTCGAACAGCAACGGCACGTCGAACACCACCATCGCGTCGTCGGCATGGCGTGCCAGAAACGCGGCGCGCTCCTCCCCGACGGCGGGGTGAACGATCATCTCGAGCTGCTTGAGCGCCACGGGATCGCCGAACACGCGAGCGCCGAGGTCCGCGCGATCGACGCCGTTCGGCCCCGTTGTGCCGGGAAAGTCCTGTTCGATCGCCGGAATCAGCCGACCGCCTGGTCCTTGCAGCGCGCGCACGGCCGCGTCGGAATCGAATACGGCGATGCCCTCGTCGACGAACATCTGCGCGACGGTCGATTTTCCCATGCCGATCGAACCAGTTAAACCAATCGTCTTCATGACGTCAGCAGGCTGCGCAATTCGTCGTCGCGGTCGCGCGGCGGGGCCCGGCCGAAGAACATCTCGAACGCCAGTGCCGCCTGGCCGATCAGCATTTCCAGCCCGTCGACCGTATCGAGATCGCGCGCCCGCGCTGCCTTGATCAAAGCTGTTTCCAGCGGTGCGTATACAATGTCATAGACTATTGCATCGTCGGGCAGCGCCGACAGATCGAGGTCGAGCGGCGGCTGGCCGGTCATGCCGAGCGATGTCGCATTCACCAGCAGCGCGGCCGAGGGAATCGGTGCATCGAGTTTCAGCGCATCGCCCTTCAGCCCGAAGCTCGCGAGCAACGCCGCGCCCTTCAACGGATTGCGGTTGAGCAAGGTCACGCGCCCCACGCCGACACGCGATAGCGCGAACAGGATCGCCCGCGCCGCCCCGCCCGCTCCGATCACCACAACCGGCTGACCCGCCAGGTCCATCCCCGAAATCGGCGCATAGAATCCCGCCGCATCGGTGTTGGTGCCGACGATCGCGTCGCCGTCTCGGAACACGGTGTTGATCGCACCGATCGACGCGCGGACGTCCCCGCGATCCTCAACGAAATCGAGCGCGGCTTCCTTGTGCGGGATCGTGATGTTGCAGCCGAGCCAGTCGGGATCCGCTCGCCGATCGGCGAAATAATCGCCCAGTCCCGCCGCCGCGACCTGCGTCTTGTGATACGCCGCTTCGAACCCGAGCGCAGTCAGCCAGAAACCATGGATCACCGGCGATTTCGAATGCGCGATCGGATTGCCGATCACCTCCGCATACGCCCGCCCTGAGCCTTGTCGAAGGGTCATGACGCCAATTCCCCCCGAACCCGCAGATAGTCGAGCACCGGGAGCAACGGCATGCCCAGCACGGTAAAGTGGTTGCCGTCGATGCGGCTGAACAATTGCACCCCCGGCCCCTCGATCCGAAAGCATCCAACGCAGCCCGCGATCGCCGGCCACTCCGCGTCGAGATACCCCTCGATGAAATCCTCGGACAACGGTCGCACATACAGTCGCGCGCGCTCGACATGCCGCCACACCGGGCGCCCGGCCTCCGCGATCACAGCGGCGCTCCACAGATCGTGCGTGCCGCCCGCCATGGCGCGCAAATGATGCGCGGCGTCCTTACGACTCACCGGCTTGTCGAGCAAGGTCCCGTCCGCCAGCGCGACGATCGAATCGCTGCCTAGGGCCAGCGCGGCCGGGTACGCCTGCGATACCTTGATCGCCTTCAGTTCGGCGAGCGCATCGGCAATGTCGCGCGGCGGCTGGCCGGCCATCGCCGCCTTGACGCCATCTTCATCGACGCGCGCCGGTTCCGCGACATAGGCGACCCCCGCCGCGTCGAGCATCGCCCGGCGGGAGGTGCTTTGCGAGGCGAGGATCAGCGTCATTCGCCCCCGCCCTGGTCGTTGACCAAAGCGATGATCGCCGCGGCGGTTTCCTCGATCGACCGCCGCGTCACATCGATCACCGGCCAGCCATTGTCGGCGAACATCCGCCGCGCATAGGCGACTTCGCGCGTCACTGCTTCCTGATCGACATAGGCCGTTTCGGGGTTTTGATTGAGCGACAGCAACCGGTTGCGCCGTACCTGGATCAGCCGGTCGGCGCTCGTGGTCAGCCCCACGACCAGCGGATTCCTCAGGTTGAAAAGCTTGTCCGGGGGCGGCGATTCGGGAACGATCGGGATGTTCGCGGTCTTGTATCCGCGGTTTGCGAGATAGATGCTGGTCGGTGTCTTCGACGTGCGCGACACGCCGGCGAGCACGATGTCGGCTTCCTCCCAATTCTCCCAATTGACGCCGTCGTCATGCGCGATGGTGAACTGGATCGCATCGACGCGCTGGAAATAGGCGGCGTCGAGCACGTGTTGCCGTCCGGGGCGTGCCTTGGCCTGCTGGCCGAGCAAGTTGCTCAGCGCGTCGTTGACGGGATCGAGCGGTGCCACCGCCGGCAGGCCGAGCGCGCGGCACCGCGTCTCGAGCGCCCGCCGCATCTCGCTCGACACGAGCGTGAACAGCACGAGGCCCGGATTGTGCGCGATCTCCTGCAGGATACGCTCGAGATGCGCTTCGCTGCGCACCATCGGCCAGAAATGACGGATCGTCTCGACATCGTCGAACTGCGCCAGCGCGGCCTTGGCGATATTCTCCAGCGTCTCGCCGGTGGAGTCCGACAAGAGGTGCAAATGGAGCCTCACGAGCAGCGATCCGAAAAGCCTGTGGAGAACATCGGCAAAACCGCTAGCGCAACCTGGCCCGTCGGCCAAGCGATGCGGGGCGGTGGAAAAAGCCGCGCGTCATCCACACCTGCGCCAACAGCGAATTGTTCGCCGCACAGGCTGTGAATAACGGGGACGGCACACGCGAATCCCAGCGTTTATGCGGGTCCGAACGCGTCAAGCTGTTGGCATTTGCGGGACAGAAGCCTAACCCCCGGCATCCACGCGCCAACAAGAACAACAACCTTCTTATCTATATATCTATATGACTCTTGAATCGGGCCAGGTTGGGGAAAAACCCCTGCTCGCGACGCTACGCGGCGAACGACGGGATGTGCCGCCGGTTTGGTTGATGCGTCAGGCGGGGCGGTATCTGCCCGAGTATCGCGCCTTGCGGGAGAAGAAGGGCGGGTTCCTCGCGCTCGCACTTGATCCCGAAGCGGCGTGCGAGATCACCCTTCAGCCGGTCCGCCGGTTCGGGATGGATGGCGCGATCCTGTTTTCCGATATCCTGACGGTGCCGATGGCGCTGGGCCAGAATTTGACTTTTGGCCCCGGCGAGGGACCACGGCTGACCCCCAAGGCCGACAATTGGGACGCGATCGAGCGATTGCATGTGCCCGATCACGATAAGCTTCAGCCGATCTACGAGACGGTCAGGCGCGTCGTCGCCGCGTTGCCGCCATCCACGACAATGCTCGGCTTTGCGGGCAGTCCCTGGACGGTGGCGACCTATATGATCGCCGGCGCGGGATCGAAGGACCAGGTCGAGGCGCGCACGTTGGGCTATGCCGATCCGGGCGCAATGGTGGCGTTGATTGATCGGATCGTCGACCTGACGGTGGATTATCTGTCGAACCAATACGACGCCGGGGTGGAAGCGGTGCAATTGTTCGACAGCTGGGCCGGTAGCCTGTCTCCGGCGCAATTCGAGCAATGGGTGATCGAACCCACCGAACGTATTACCAAGCGCCTGCACGAACGTTGTCCGGGCCTGATCGTGATCGGTTTTCCCAAAGGAGCTGGTGGCAAGCTTGCCGCCTACGCCCGCGAAACGGGCATCGATGCAATCGGGCTGGACGAGACGGTGGATCCCGTCTGGGCCAATGATGTGTTGCCGGAAGGGCTGCCGGTCCAGGGCAACCTTGATCCGCTCGCATTGATGGCTGGCGGCCACGCCATGACGTCAGCTGCCGAGCATGTGCTTGCCGTGTTCGCCGATCGCCCGCATGTTTTCAATCTCGGCCACGGTATCGGGCAGTTCACGCCGATCGCGCATGTCGAGCAATTACTGGCTCTGGTAAGGAACAGATGATGGAATTCCTCGCCTCGATCTATCTTTGGCTGAAGGCGGCGCATGTCATCTTCGTGATCTTCTGGATGGCGGGACTGTTCATGCTGCCGCGCTACCTCGTCCATCACCAGGAATCGCTCGGCACGCATGAGGCGGACAAGTGGATGGAGCGCGAGACCAAGCTGCGCCGTATAATCCTGACGCCGTCGATGATCCTGGTGTGGGTCTTCGGGCTCGTGATCGCGACCGTGGGCCAGCATTGGCAGGAAGGCTGGCTCCATGCCAAGCTGCTGCTCGTCATCCTGATGAGCGGCTACCATGGCTGGATGGTCAGTTATGCGAAGAAGCTTGCGGGCGGAACCACGACGCTCACGTCGAAGCAGTTGCGCATGGTCAACGAGCTGCCTGCATTGTTCGTCGCGCTGATTGTCATCCTCGTGGTGGTGAAACCCTTCTGACCGCCTTGACTTGACCTCGCGCCGTCCATAAATCCTGTCGGCGAGCGGCGCCCTCCTGGCGTGCGTTCAGCCTCTCTCCTCCAGCATTGTCGCGTTCCTTCGCAGACAGATGCTCGAAACCTCCCCCTTAAGACCCGCGGACACGCCCGAAATGCATCTCAAAGACCTCAAGAAGAAACCCCCCGCCGAACTGGTCGCGATGGCCGAGGAACTGGGCGTCGAGAGTGCATCGACGCTCCGCAAGCAGGATCTGCTGTTCGCGATCCTGAAGGAACAGGCGGAGAATGGCGACCAGATCATGGGCCTCGGCACGATCGAGGTACTGCCCGACGGGTTCGGCTTCCTGCGCAGCCCGGAAGCGAACTACCTCGCGGGTCCCGACGACATCTACATCTCGCCCAACCAGGTCCGCAAATTCGGCCTGCGCACCGGTGACACGGTCGAGGGCGAGATCCGCGCGCCCAAGGACGGTGAGCGCTATTTCGCGCTGACCAAGCTGACCAGCGTCAATTTCGACGACCCCGACGTGGTCCGCCACCGCGTCAATTTCGACAACCTCACCCCGCTCTATCCCGAGCAGAAGCTCACGCTCGACGCGATCGATCCGACGATCAAGGACAAGTCGGCGCGGGTCATCGACATCGTCTCGCCGCAGGGCAAGGGCCAGCGCACGCTGATCGTCGCGCCGCCGCGCGTCGGCAAGACGGTGATGCTGCAGAACATCGCCAAGGCGATCACCGACAACCATCCCGAAGTCTTCCTGATCGTGCTCCTGATCGACGAGCGGCCGGAAGAAGTCACCGACATGCAGCGTTCGGTGAAGGGCGAGGTCGTCAGCTCGACCTTTGACGAGCCCGCCACGCGCCACGTCCAGGTCGCCGAAATGGTGATCGAAAAGGCCAAGCGGCTGGTCGAGCACAAGAAGGATGTCGTGATCCTGCTCGACTCGATCACGCGCCTCGGTCGCGCCTACAACACCGTGGTACCGAGTTCTGGCAAGGTGCTGACCGGCGGTGTCGACGCGAACGCGCTGCAGCGCCCGAAGCGCTTCTTCGGCGCGGCGCGCAACATCGAGGAAGGCGGTTCGTTGTCGATCATCGCGACGGCGTTGATCGATACCGGCAGCCGCATGGACGAAGTCATCTTCGAAGAGTTCAAGGGCACGGGCAACTCCGAAATCGTCCTCGACCGCAAGGTCGCCGACAAGCGCATCTTCCCGGCGCTCGATGTCGGCAAGTCGGGCACGCGGAAGGAAGAGTTGCTGGTCGATCAGTCCAAGCTGTCGAAAATGTGGGTGCTCCGCCGCATCCTGATGCAGATGGGCACGATCGACGCGATGGAATTCCTGCTCGACAAGATGAAGAATTCGAAGACGAACGAGGATTTCTTCGACAGCATGAATCAGTGAACGGGCCGGATTAGCGATAGCTAATCCGAACCTCGGGCCTGATCGGCCGGCGGGCTGACAGACCGGCCGACGGCGCAGATTAACTCCGCGCCGTTTTTGTCTGGCTCGACCTCCGACCCGCTAACTCGCCGCCGCAAAGCCGCGTCGTCGGACCTCGCTATGGCGAGGCCGTCCGGTGCGCGCTTGAGCCTCGCTTTAGCTGCGCTAAATCGTTAGGCCGCGCGCACCATGTTTGACTTCGCCGATATCTTCACCCCAGCCGCCCTAGCCGTCCTCGGCCAGGTCATCCTGATCGACCTCACGCTTGCGGGCGACAATGTGGTCGTCCTGGGCACGCTCGCCGCCGGTTTTCCGCCAGCGCAGCGCAAGAAGATCCTGGCGATCGGCGTGGGCATCGCGATGGTCTTCCTGATCGGCTTCGCGCTGGTCGCAACGCAATTGCTCAACATCGTCGGCTTGCTGTTCACCGGCGGCCTGCTCCTGCTGTGGGTGGCGTGGAAGCTGTTCCGCGAGCTCCATCCGGCGACACCACCCGCTCCCGTCGACGACCCCGACACGCCGGAGATCGAAGGCCCGCCATCGACCCGCAATTTCGGCCGCGCCATCGTTTCGGTCGCGCTCGCCGATCTGTCGATGAGCCTCGACAACGTGCTGGCCGTGGCCGGCACCGCGCGCGATCACCCCGCGGTGCTGTTCATCGGCCTCGCGCTGTCGGTCACGCTGATGGGCCTCGCCGCGAACATCGTCGCGCGGTTGATCCAGCGTTTCCACTGGATCGTCTATGTCGGCCTGGCGGTGATCCTCTACGTCGCGGGCAAGATGATCTACGAGGGCTTTATTGACCCGCAGATTGGGGTCGGCCGGCTGTTCGGCTGGGCGTGACTGGCCAGCTATAATGTAAACATCAGAAATATAAAGATAATCTATATATTTTCGCGGAAAAAGGCCATGGTCCGTTCGTCGGCTAGCGTGGCCGCGTCATCGACGCGGCGCTTGCCGAATTCGGTCGCGAAGCCGTGATCGACTCCTGGATAGTCGTACAGCGTGACTTTGGGATGGTCGTCCAGCCCGGCATGCATCGCTGCCTGCACCTCCGGGCTGACGAACCCGTCATTGCCAGCGATATGGAGCATCAACGGCCGTGCGATCGCGTGCTTCTCACCCAGTAACCCGTCGACGCCCACGGCATAATAGCCGACGGCCGCATCCACGTCGGTGCGTGCCGCGGTCATGTAGGCTAGCCGGCCACCGAGGCAGTAGCCGACTGCGCCGACCTTGCCACCGCCTGTGCGATCGCGCGCCGCGCGAATTGTCGCTTCGATGTCGCGAATGCCCTTGTCCTGATCGAATTTGCCCATCCAGCCCAGCGCGGCCTGCATCTGGTCGGGAATGTCGGGATCGAGCTCGATGCCCGGCTCTAGCCGCCAGAACAGGTCGGGCGCGATCGCCAGATAGCCCGCCTCCGCCAGCTGGTCGCACTTGCGCCGGATACCGGCATTCACCCCGAAAATCTCCTGGATGACGACGATCGCCGCGGTCGCATTGCCGCCGGCCGGCTCGGCGACATAGGCGTCGAACGCGCCATCGTGGTCGAACGTCTCGATCCTGATCGTCGCGGTCATCGTCGCTCTCCTTGCTAGGCCGTGGGATACGGGGGCATATAGCTGGCGAATAGCAGCGGGAAGGGTCGCGATGAAGATCAATGTCGAGGTGGATTGCACGCCCGAGGAAGCGCGCCGGGCGATCGGCCTGCCCGATCTGTCGCCGATCCACGACAAATATATCCAGGCGATCATGGGGGCGATGGATGGCTCCGCGGTGAAGCCGGAACTTCTTGAAAACATGATGAAAAACTGGATGCCAATGGGCGATGCCAGCCTGGCGTTCTGGCGCGGCCTGTTCGATCAGGCGACCGGCAAGAAGGACTGACGCCAGTCTGTCGCCGGATGGATACGATCTATGCCTGTTCGACCGGCGCACCGCCCGCCGCGATTGCGATCGTTCGGATCAGCGGGTCCGAAGCAGTCGTAGCGGCGCGATCGCTCGCATGCGACCTTCCCCCGCCGCGCGAGGCGCGCGTGCGCACACTGCGCGATCCAGCGAGCGGCGATCATCTCGACCGCGCGCTGGTTCTGGTCTTCCCGGGCCCGTCGACCGCAACCGGCGAGGACTTGATCGAGCTGCACTTGCATGGTGGCCGGGCTGTGGTCGCGGCGGTAGAGGCGGCGCTGGCGGGGCGACCGGGATTGCGGCGCGCCGACCCCGGCGAGTTCACGCGCCGCGCGCTCGCCAACGGACGGATCGATCTGGCGGAAGCGGAAGGGCTCGGCGATCTTCTGGCGGCCGAAACCGAAATGCAGCGCCGTTCCGCGCTGGCGATGGCCGACGGTGCGCTGTCGCGGCGGATAGCGGGATGGCGAGGGGAATTGCTGGGTCTCGCCGCGCAGATCGAGGGGTCCCTCGATTTCTCCGACGAAGCGGACGTTCCCGCGGCGTTGCTGGACTCTATCCGCAGTCGCGCGGAGCAGGTCGCGGCGGAGATGAGGGCGGCGTTGTCCGCGCCCACAGTGGAGCGACTGCGTGACGGTGTGCGCGTGGTGCTGGCCGGGCCGCCCAATAGCGGCAAGTCGACCCTGCTCAACGCGCTCGCGCGGCGCGAGGCGGCGATCGTTTCGCCGATCGCTGGCACGACGCGGGATCGGATCGAAGTCTCGGTCGCGCGCGTGGGCATCCCCTTCGTGCTGACCGACACCGCCGGCTTGCGTGCCGACACCAACGACGCGATCGAGCGGATGGGAATCGCGCGCGCGGATGAGGCGATCCGTGGCGCGGACCTGGTGCTATGGCTCGGCGACGAGTCCCCCCCTGCACCGTCGATGCTGTGGCTTCATGCGCGCGCTGACTTGCCCGGCCGCGCCGAAACCCCGCCTGGGCCGGTCCTTGCCGTGTCGGCGGAACGCGATGGGTCGGTGGAGGCGCTGTGGGATCTGGTCGTTGGCCGTGCGGGCGCGCTGATTCCCAAGCCGGGCGAGCTCGCGTTCAACGCCCGGCAGGAGGAGCATTGCCGCGCCGCCGTGACGGCGCTGGCCGACATCGACTCGAGGGACGAACTGGTCGTCGCCGATGCCCTCCGCCGCGCCAACGCCGCGCTGGCGCAGATCACCGGCGAGGTCGGTGTCGAGGCGATGCTCGACACGCTGTTCGGAAAATTCTGCATCGGAAAGTGAGTGTTCCACGTGGAACAAGCTGCTAACCGCCGCGCATGAGCAGGTTCGATGTCATCGTTATCGGCGGCGGCCATGCCGGTGTCGAGGCCGCCGCGGCGGCCTCGCGCCGCGGTGCGCGCGTGGCGCTGGTGACGTTCTCCGAAGCGAATATCGGGACCATGTCGTGCAATCCGAGCATTGGCGGGCTCGGCAAGGGTCACCTGGTCCGGGAGGTCGACGCTTGCGACGGAATCATGGCGCGCGCGGCGGACGCGGCAGCGATCCATTACCGCATGCTCAACCGCAGCAAGGGCGCGGCGGTGCGCGGCCCGCGCGTTCAGGCCGACCGCAAGCGGTTCGCGGCGGCGGTTCGAAGAGCGGTCAAGGCGAACGAACGTATCGAAATCGTGCCGGGCGAGGCGGTGTCCCTTATTGTCGAACGACAGGCGATTGCGGGCGTCACTCTCGCCGATGGCACGGCGCTCGAAGCGCCGGCTATCGTCCTAGCGACCGGGACCTTCCTCGGCGCGCGGATGTTTCGCGGCGAGGACCGAGAGGCTGGCGGCCGGCTCGGCGAACGGGCGGCGACAGCGATGGCGGATCAGCTCCGGTCGCTCGGCCTGCCCATGACTCGGCTCAAGACTGGGACGCCGCCACGGCTCGACGGGCGGACGATCGACTGGGCGCGGCTCGAACGCCAGCCGTCGGAAGACGAGCCATGGACGATGTCGCCGCTGTCATTCCATCGGCCCCTGCCCCAGCTTGCCTGCGCGATCACGCGGACGACCGAGCGAACGCACCACATCATTCGCGCCGCGCTCGACCGGTCGCCTCTGTTCGGCGGCGCGATCGAGGGCGCCGGACCGCGCTATTGCCCCTCGATCGAGGACAAGGTCCACCGTTTCGGCGACCGAGACGGGCATCAGATCTTTCTCGAACCCGAGGGACTGGACGACGCGACCGTCTATCCCAACGGCGTCTCGACGTCGCTGCCCGCTGACACGCAAGCCGATCTGATCGCGTCGGTCCCCGGGCTGGAGCGGACGCGGATCATCGCGTTCGGCTATGCAGTCGAATACGACCATATCGATCCGCGCTCGCTCGATCACCGGCTCGAACTGGCGGCGTTGCCCGGCCTGTTCTGCGCGGGCCAGATCAACGGCACGACCGGTTATGAAGAGGCGGCGGCGCAGGGTCTGGTCGCCGGTGCCAATGCCGCTGCGCTGGCGCTGGGACTCGACCCGTTCCTTCCCGACCGCACGCAAAGCTATCTAGGCGTGATGATCGATGATCTGGTGTTGCAAGGCGTGACGGAGCCGTATCGCATGCTGACTGCGCGCGCCGAATTCCGGCTGAGGCTGCGCGCTGATAATGCAGAGACGCGGCTGTCGCCCGTTGCGGAGGCTGCGGGGCTGCTCGGTGCGGAGCGGCTGGCGCATGTGCGGTCCCGCGACACCGAGCGCGCGGCGATCGACGCGGCGTTCGCCCGTCCAATCACAGCCGCTGTGCTCGCGCATACCGGCGTCGGCCAGGATGGCGCGCGCCGCACTGCTGGTGAATGGCTCCGCTTCCCCAATGTGGCCCTCGCCGATGTCGTGCCCGACCTCGATGGGGTCATGACGCCAATACTGGCGGAAGCGATCGATGACGCACGCTATGCGCCCTATGTGGAGCGGCAGGACGCCGAGGTCGCCGAATTGCGTGCGAGCGAGCGCGCGACGCTCCGCGAAGATCTCGACTTCTCAGTGATTCCCGGCCTGTCGACCGAGATGGTGGAACGGTTGGCCGCCGCGCGGCCGGCAACGCTCGCCGCCGCCGGACGAGTCCGCGGCATCACACCCGCGGCGCTGACCGCGATCCTGCTTCACACCAACCGGCGTGCGGCGTGACCGAAGACGAGGCGCGCACCTGGGCTGGTGCCCGCTTCGATTCTGCGGCGATGGCTCGCCTTGATCGTCTGGCGGCGATCGTGACCGTGGAAAGCGAAAGGCAAAACTTGGTTGCGAGATCGACGCTCGACTCGATCTGGGGGCGGCATATCGTCGATTCGCTGCAGCTCGTCGCGTTGGGACCGGAGGGTGTATGGCTCGACATCGGTACCGGCGCGGGTTTTCCGGGGCTGGCTGTGGCCGCCGTGGAGCCCGAGCGCAGGATGATCCTGGTCGAACCGCGACGACTGCGCGCAGATTATCTCAGCGCAGTGGCGGCGGCGCTGGGTTTGACCAACGTCTCTGTCAAGGCCACCAAAGTGGAAGCCGTGCGGGACAAGGCGAAGGTGATCTCGGCCCGTGCCGTATCGCGGATTGCCGCGCTTTTCGAGTCCGCGCACCGATGCGCCGATAAGGAAACGATCTGGCTGCTGCCAAAAGGCCGAAATGCCGATGAGGAGGTGGCGGAAGCGCGACGAGCGTGGCATGGTGTGTTTCACGTGGAACAGAGCATCACCAGTCCCGATTCAGCCATCGTGGTCGCGCGCGGCGTGAGGCGGCAGTGACGGTTATCGCGGTCGCTAATCAGAAAGGCGGAGTCGGCAAGACGACCACCGCGATCAACCTCGGCACCGCGCTCGCCGCGACGGGCAAGCGCGTGCTGATTGTCGATCTCGATCCCCAGGGGAACGCCTCGACTGGGCTCGGTATCCATCGCGCCAATCGCGCGCGGTCGAGCTATGAAGTGCTGATTGGCGAAACCAGCGTCGAGTCGGCAGCGATCGCAACGGCGGTGCCCAAGCTCGATATCGTTCCGGCGACCGTCGATTTGTCGGGTGCCGAGATCGAACTAGTCGATTATGAGGAGCGCACACACCGGCTCGATCACGCTTTGTCGGCGGCGGATGATCGCTGGGATGTCGTGTTGATCGATTGCCCGCCGTCGCTTGGGCTGTTGACGATCAACGCGATGGTCGCGGCGGATTCGCTGCTGGTGCCATTGCAGTGCGAATTCTTTGCTTTGGAAGGGCTTAGCCAGCTTTTGAGTACCGTCGAGCGCATTCGGTCGCGGTTCAATCCGGGCCTCGCTATCCTCGGCGTGGCGCTGACCATGTATGATCGCCGCAACCGGCTGACCGAGCAGGTGTCGTCGGACGTGCGCGCGGTTCTGGGCAAGGTGGTGTTCGATACGGTGATACCGCGGAACGTCCGGCTCTCCGAAGCGCCGAGCCATGGCGTGCCGGCGTTGATCTATGATTATCGCTGTTCGGGATCGGAGGCGTATATGGCGCTTGCGCGCGAATTGATCGGCCGCCTGCCGCCCGCCAAGCCGGCGATCGCGGCATGAGCGTGAAGCCCCGCTCCGGCCTCGGCCGCGGTCTGAACGCCCTGCTCGGGGATATTGCCGCAGAGCCCGTGGCGACGACCGGCGATTCCACGGCCGGGATTCGCATGATGCCGGTCGGCGCGCTGACGCCGCAACCCGGCCAGCCGCGGCGGAGCTTCGACGAAACCGCGCTGGAGGAACTGGCGCAGTCCATCGCGGCGCGCGGCGTGCTTCAGCCGATCCTGGTTCGTCCCCATGGTCGCAATTACCAGATCGTCGCCGGCGAACGCCGCTGGCGCGCGGCGCAGCGCGCGCGGCTCCACGAAGTGCCGGTCATCGTCCGAGAACTGGACGACGCCGACACGTTCGAGATCGCACTGCTCGAAAACATTCAGCGCCGCGATCTCAACGCGGTCGAAGAAGCGGACGCCTACAAACGGCTTATCACCGAGTTCGGGCATACCCAGGAAGCGCTCGCTAAGCTGGTCAACAAATCCCGCAGCCACATCGCCAACTTATTGAGATTACTGGATCTTCCCGAGTTTGTTCAAGCGTTGTTGGTCGAGGGCCAGATCGATATGGGGCATGCCCGTGCGTTGATCGGCGCGCCCGATGTCGAGCGTCTCGCGGCCGAGGTCGTGGCCAAGGGGCTATCGGTGCGCGAGACCGAGCGGCTGGCGCGGTCGGCGAAGAGCGACGATGCGAAAAGCGGATCGGGCGGCGGGCGTAATGCCGACATCGCTGCGCTCGAACGCCAATTAAGCGACGTCATCGGGCTGGGTGTCAGAATCAGCTATGGGCCGAAGGGTGGAACGCTGATGGTCGCTTACTCGACGCTCGACCAACTCGACATGATATGCCAGCGGCTGACCGGCGAGCCGCTCTGACGCACTGATTCAGCGTGCTCGTGCGGCGATCCGCGTGGTTTCGGTGATCGCGACGTCGGACAGTATCTCGCCCGCCCCGCCTGCCGACATCAATGCGCGCTCGGCGCGGCGCAAGCGATCGATCGCCGCCACAATCTCGCCGCTGCGCCAGCGCTGGAGCAGGCGGATCGTCCTCGCCTCCTCGCGAAAATGCAGCCGGCGCTTCTTGATCGTGGCGGTTGCGTCAGCCCCGCCATCGACTTCGCCACGCATCGCCGCCAAGTTCATCAGCTTGCGCACGATCTGGCGCAGCAGCGGGATCGCCGCGCCGCCCGATTCGGCAAAACGCGACAGTTCGCCCGCAATGTCGCGCACCCGCCCCTCCAGCGCGGCGTCGACCACGTCGGACATCTGCGCATCGCCCAGTTCGGCGCCCAGCGCGTCGATCGTGTCGTTGTCGAGGTCGCGCGGCCGGTCCGCGGCGGCATCGAGATAGAGCGCGAACTTCTCGGTCTCGCGCGCGATAATCGCGCGGTCGCCGTTGGCGGCGGCCATAAGGCGGCGGGCGGCTGACTGGCTCGGGCGCAGGCCATGTTCGCGCGCGATCGCAGCGACCATCCGCTCGGCGTTCGCCCCGTCGGGTATATAACAGGCGAAGCTCATCGCGGCGGGCTGCGCGATGGCGAACTCGACCAGCTTGCCCTTGGTGCGGACGCCCGGCGCAAGGATCACGACGGGGTGTTCGACCTGCGGTTCGGCAATCAGCAGCTGCGCTGCCTCGATCGCGTCCTCGCCCGCGCCGCTGACCAGGATCCAGCGCCGCCCGCCGAACAAAGCCAGCGACCGCGCCTCGTCGACGACGCGTCCGGGATCGCCTTTCAGCGACGACCCGTCGATCGCTACCTTTTCGGCGTCGGCGCCCAGCGCGCGGCCGAGGCGAGCGGCATAATCGGCTGCCCCCGCTTCGTCGGGACCATGAAACAGATAGAGCCGTATCGCGGGAGACGCGGCATCGAGTGCACTAACTAACTGATTTTCAGACGCTTTCACTTGGCCGCGGCGCGTCGCGTATAGACCGCAATGCGGGTGACGATCTGGTCGGCGACAATCTCGGTCAAATTCTCCAGCGCGGTATTCTCAGCCGCGATTGTCGCATATTCGGAATTCACAACGTCCACGCCCGCATCGGAGCCGGCGGTCGCGTCGAGCACTGTGGTCCCCGTCGCGGCGTCGACCAACTGAAAGCGCGCCCGGAGGGATCGCCGTTCGCGCGACACCGTATTGTCGCGCGTAATGCCCAATCCGACGATCGAATCGTCGAGCTTGATCTCGAGCCGATATTTCGCCGCGGCTCCTGACCCATGGGGCAACCGGTCGCGCAGCGCATTGCTCATCAGATAGCCGGTTTTGCCGGCAATCGGCGCGACCTCGATCCCCGCCAGCCCACGCGCGACGGCGCCCGATCCCCCGCCCTCATAGAGCGGATGCAGTCCGCACGCCTGGAGCGCGAGCGCGAGCAGAAGGACGAGCCGCTTCATGCCACCAGATTGACCAGACGATCGGGCACGACAATCACTTTCTTCGGTTCTGCGCCGTCGAGCAGACGAATAACATTGGCGTTGGCGCGTGCCGCGGCCTCGATTACGTCCTTGGGCGATCCCTTGGGCATGGTCAGCGTATCACGCAGTTTGCCGTTGATTTGAATCGCGATCGTCACTTCGTCCTCGACTAGCAGGGCTGGGTCATACGTCGGCCACGCCGCGTCGGCGACTAGGCCGCTTTCGCCCATCGCCGCCCAGGCTTCCTCCGCCAGATGAGGCATCATCGGCGCAACCAAACGCACCAGCGTACGGATCGCGGTGGTGCGCGACGCCGACGGCGCGGCCTTTTCGATCGCGTTGACCAGTTCGTACAGCTTGGCCACGGCCTTGTTGAATTGCAGCGCCTCTATATCGGTCGCGACGCCGGCGATAGTCTGGGCGAGCTTCCGATCGATCGCTGTGTCGACGCCCTCTCCCTCCGCGATCCCGTCGACCAGCCGCCACAGCCGTTGAACGAAGCGCCAAGACCCCTCGATCCCCGCCTCCGACCAGGCGAGGTCCCGCTCGGGCGGCGAATCGGACAGCATGAACCACCGCGTCGCGTCGGCCCCGTACTGATCGACGATCGGTTCGGGATCGATCGTGTTCTTCTTGGACTTCGACATCTTCTCGGTGCGGCCGACCGTGATCGGCAGGCCGGTTTCGATCTCGATCCCGTCGCGCACGTCGTCGGGCGACAGCCACTTGCCCTCGACCGACTTGTAGGTTTCGTGCGTCACCATCCCTTGCGTGAACAGCCCGGCGAACGGCTCGGCGACGTCGAGCATGTCCATGTGCTTGAGCGCGCGCGTCCAGAAGCGGGCATAGAGCAAGTGCAGGATCGCGTGCTCGACTCCGCCGATATATTGCCCGACCGGGAGCCATTGTTCTGCGGTCGCGCGATCGAACGCCTTGTCCTTCGGCTGGCTGGCGAAGCGGATGAAATACCAGGAGGAATCGGCGAAGGTGTCGAGCGTGTCGGTCTCGCGCACCGCTTCGCCGCCGCAGCTCGGGCACGCGACATGCTTCCACGTCGGATGGCGGTCGAGCGGGTTGCCGGGGATGTCGAACGACACATCCTCGGGCAGCACCACGGGCAGTTGCTCGCGCGGCACCGGCACCGCACCGCAGGTCGCGCAATGGATGATCGGGATCGGTGTGCCCCAGTACCGCTGGCGACTGACGCCCCAGTCGCGCAGGCGGAATACGGTTGTGCCGTGGCCCCAGCCACCGGCTTCGGCGCGGCGGATCACCTCGCGCTTGGCATCCTCGACATCCATGCCGTCGAGGAAATGCGAGTTCACCAGCGTGCCCGGGCCCGAATAGGCCTCGGCATCGCGGAAACCGGGATCGGTCTTGTCGCCGTCCGACACGACGCGGCGGATCGTGAGGCCATATTTGCTGGCGAACTCGAAGTCGCGCTGGTCGTGCGCGGGCACGCCGAACACCGCGCCGGTGCCATAGTCCATCAGCACGAAGTTCGCGATGTAGAGTGGCAGGTTGATCGCCGTGTCGAACGGGTGCGCCACGGTCAACCCGGTGTCGAAGCCGAGCTTTTCCTGCGTTTCCAGCTCGGCGGCGGTGGTGCCGCCCTGTTTGCAGCGTTCGACGAACGCCGCCGCCTTGGCGTCATTTGCGGCAAGTGCTTGGGAAACAGGATGATCCGCAGCGACCGCGACAAAGCTCGCGCCGAAGATCGTGTCGGGACGGGTGGTGAAGACCTCGACCTCGCTTCCGTCCGAAACCTGCCACCGAAACTGCAGGCCCTGCGACTTGCCGATCCAGTTTTCCTGCATCAGCTTGACCTTGTCAGGCCAGTGTTCGAGGCCCTTCAGGCCTTCGAGTAGTTCGTCGCCAAATTGCGTGATCTTCAAAAACCATTGCGACAGCTTGCGCTTTTCGACCAACGCACCTGATCGCCAGCCGCGCCCGTCGATCACCTGTTCGTTGGCCAGCACCGTCATGTCGACGGGATCCCAGTTGACCGACGATTCCTTGCGATAGACCAGGCCGTTCGCGAACATGTCGAGGAACAAGGCCTGTTCGTGGCCGTAATAATCGGGCTCGCACGTCGCCAGCTCGCGGCTCCAATCGAGTGCGAAGCCCAGCCGCTTGAGCTGCACCTTCATCGTCGCGATATTGTCGCGGGTCCAGCCGCCCGGATGCACGCCTTTTTCCATCGCGGCATTCTCGGCCGGCATGCCGAACGCGTCCCACCCCATCGGGTGGAGCACTTCCATGCCGTTCATCCGTCGATAGCGCGCCAGCACGTCGCCCATCGTATAGTTGCGGACGTGCCCCATATGGATCCGCCCCGAGGGATACGGAAACATCTCAAGCACATAGCTCTTGGGCTTAGGGCTGTCGTCCTTGGCGGTGAACGTCTGGCGGTCGTCCCACACCTTTTGCCACTGGGCGTCGGCCTTCAGTGGATTGAAGCGTGACATGATGGTCTTCCTGTTGGGCGGGCATCACCCGCCCGCCGGGGTTGGATTCTTACTTCGTGACGACTGCCGCGCGACGCAGGTCGCGCGCGCGGGTGAGGATGATGTCCTCGAGCTTCTGGACGGTCGCCGCCTGCACCGGGGCCGCGACCCACTGACCGCCCTGGTTGACCTGGCGGAGAGCCGCGACGCGGACCGCATCGGCGCGCAGATCCTGATCGAGGATCGTGACCGTGACCTTCATCCGCTCGCTCGGCGCCGAGGGGTTCACATACCAGTCGGTGACGATGACGCCGCCGTTCGAATCGGTCTGGAGCAGCGGCATGAAGCTCAACGTGTCGAGCGTCGCGCGCCACAGATAGGCGTTGACGCCGATCGTCGTCACCTTCGACGCGGCGATGTCTGCCTTGAGGCGCTCTTTCCCCCCGCCACAAGCGGCGAGCGGGAGCAACAGGGCCAGATACGCGGCGGAGCGCAGACGAGTCATCGAACGTTTTCCTGACACTTAAATTTGGTGGAGCGCATCTATAGATGCTCAAGGCCGCGCCGCAAGCGCGCATAGCGGCGACCCCGAATGTGGATATGGTGCAACACCTGACCAAAATCATGGATTCGCGGTGGCGGCGGCGGAACGATTCGTGTTAGGGCGAGTCCCGTATAGAAGACGTAGGGAACCATTGGCGGTGAAAAAGCGGGTTATTCTTGGCACGATGGTCGGGGCGCTAGCCGTCGCCGGCGCATTCGCCATGCCCGCGTTCGGCACGCCTGATGCGGTGCGCCGTGTCGCCAACCCGTTGTCCTCGAAGCAGATTTTCTTCACGCCGGCGTCGGCCGATCCGAAGCTGGCGGCGTTGATCGCGCGCAACGGCGTCGGCGCGACCTCGTTCCGCTTCACCCCTGCCGAATCGCGCGGCGCGCCTCGCCCGCTCAACGCGCTTCAGATCGCGACGCCGAAGACGGGCGTGGTTACGCTGCGTGGCTTGGGCGGCGATAGGATAGCCCCGGCGGTCGGCATCGCGCCGATCAAGTATAATCTGGTTGCGACCACCGCGGCGAAGCGACTGACGGTCTCTGGCGCTGCCGATGGGCCGAAGGTTGACCTCGGTACTTCGCCGGGCACGCGCCGGATCGACCCGAACTTCAACCTGTCGAAGCCGTCGAAGCTGAAGGCTGTCACGGATCGCCCGCCGGCCGACACTCATCTGACCAACGACGCGCCGCAGATGATCGACGTCGGCGGGGCCTATTCGCTCAGCCGCAAGATCGATGTGACCGCCGGTGTGCGTTACCGGTCGCCGGATCGTGATCGCCTCGCGCCCATGCCGGACGATCGCCGCGTGGACAGCCAGGCGGTCTATGTCGGGACGACGTTCAGGTTCTAAGGTGGCCGCCGCTATTTAGCGGCGCTAAATAGCAATCAGCGGCAACCCGGGCGGCCTCGCATGGCGAGGTCCAACGACGCGGCTTTGCCGCGTCGGGCGCTTCGCCCCCGACAAATAACTGCATCGCTGCATCAATCGAGGCTCCTGCCTTCGCAGGAGCACTGGTCAGTTCGCTTTGCCGCCGCCCCAGGCGTCGATCGCCGCCCAACCGTAAAACCCGCGTAGCTTGCGGAATCTCGTCGCGTCCATCCCGCCCAGCGCGATCACAGGTACCCGCACCCCGCGGGCCACCTTCTCCGCCGCTCTCACCCCCAGTATCTCCTCGCCCGGATGCGATCGTGTCGCGAACACCGCCGACACGAACAGGGCGTCCGCGCCTTGCCTAACCGCCGCGCGCGCCTCCGCCAGCGAATGCGCTGAGGCCGTGCACAGCCCGCGCCCGCGCCGGTTGTGCACGCCGTCCGCGCCAGGTCCGCACCAATCTCCCGCGCGCACCACGATCAGACCCCGCGCTCGAGCCACGCGCACGACTCGCGCGAACAATTGCCGCCGCTGTTCCACCGGCGTAGCATAGTGCCGGAACACCACTCCGCCCCCGCGCGGAAGTCGTTCCAGTGCGTCCCACAACCGCTCGCCCAACCGCTCGTCGGTCATCAGCCAGAGTCTTGGTACGACTTTTGGCGGAAGGGGGTGACGGCGCGGCACGACCCCGCCTATAGCGCGCGCCATGACGACCGACGACCCCGCCGCGCGGCTCGCCGGCGTCCTTGCTGAGATCGAGCGCGCCAGGAAACTGGCCGGGCGCCCCGACGCGGTCCAACTGATCGCGGTGTCCAAGACGCATGCCGCCGACGCGATCGAGCCGCTGATCGCCATCGGGCAGCGTGCTTTCGGCGAGAACCGCGTGCAGGAGGCGCAGGCCAAATGGCCCGCGCTCCGCGAGCAGCATCCCGACATCCGCCTCGCGCTGATCGGCCAGCTCCAGTCGAACAAGGCGGCCGACGCCGTGGCGCTGTTCGACCAGATCCACTCGCTCGACCGCCCGTCGCTGGTCGCCGCGATCGCCCGGGCGATGGAATCGGGCAAGCGCCCCGACTGCTTCGTCCAGGTCAATATCGGCGACGAGACGCAAAAGGGTGGCTGCGCGGTCGCCGACTTGCCCGCATTGCTTGCCGAGGCACGCGGCGCGAACCTGCCGGTCACCGGGCTGATGGCGATCCCCCCCGCAGACGTCGAACCCGCGCCCTATTTCGCGTTGCTCGCCAAGCTCGCGCGCGACCATGGCCTGGCTGGGCTCAGCATGGGCATGTCGAGCGATTATCCGACCGCGGTGACGTTGGGGGCGACTCACGTTCGCGTCGGTTCGGCGTTGTTCGGCGCGCGCGCATGAGGTTCAAGGCGATCCTCTTCGATTTCGACGGCGTGCTGATCGAAAGCGAATATATCGGCAACAAGCAGATCGCCGAATACCTCACCGCGATCGGCCACCCGACCACGCCCGAACAGTCGATGGCCAATTTCATGGGTTATTCGGGGATCGATTTTCTGAAGAAAGTCGAGGATTGGATCGGCCGCCCGCTGCCGCAGGATTTTCACACTGCGCGCGCCGCCGAGGATAATCGCGTGATGGCCGAAGGGATCGGCGAAGTCGCCGGAGCGGTCGATTTCGTCGAGTCGTTGCCCGATGATCTCTGCAAGGCAGTGGTCTCGTCGAGTTCGACGCGCTGGATCCGTCGTCACCTCGACTATATCGGTCTGACGAGGTCGTTCGGCGACCATCTCTACAGCGGCCGCGAGCATGTGACGCGCGGCAAACCCGCGCCCGACCTCTATCTCTATGCCGCCGACCAGCTCGGCGTCGCGATCGCGGACTGCGCGATCATAGAGGATTCGATTGTCGGCGCGACCGGCGCGGTCGCGTCGGGCGGGTTCGTCGTCGGGCTGTGCGCCGGCAGTCACTGCGCGCCCGGTCATGTCGATAGATTGTGCGATGTCGGCGTTCACGCCGTGGCGAGCGCCTTCGCCGATGTTTATAAATTGCTGGAAAAATGAAATTTAGTTTGGAATCTCTGCTCGTGCCCGTCGCGACGCCTCGGGCCGAGTGGATTGAGTAATCGATCTGATTCGGACGTCACCAGTGTGACCCTCGCAGACCTTATCAGAGTTGATGCCCGGTCCGGTCGCGCTTGGTCGCTAGGTATTTCGCATTGAACCGGTTGGGCGGCAGCGAAATCGGCACGCGTTCCGCCACGTCTATCCCGGTCGCCTGTAGCACGCGGACCTTTTCCGGATTGTTGGTCAGCAACCGGATGCGCGTCTGGCCGAGCAGGTCGAGCATCCGCGTCGCGATCCGGAAATCACGCGCATCGATCGCGAAGCCCAGCCGCGTATTGGCGTCGACCGTGTCGAACCCCTGATCCTGCAACGCATAGGCCCGTAATTTGTTGACCAGCCCGATCCCGCGCCCCTCCTGCCGCAGGTAAAGCAGGATGCCCCACCCGGTATCCTCCATCGCGTGGATCGCGGCGTGGAGCTGCGGCCCGCAATCGCATTTGAGGCTGCCGAGCACGTCGCCGGTCAAGCATTCGCTGTGGAGGCGTACCAGCGGCGGGTTGCCGTCGGGCTGGCCGACGATCAGCGCGACATGCTCGCCGGGCGAATCGGGGGACCGGAACGCGACGATCTCCGCGTGCTCCGATCCTTCGACCGGCAATTTGGCGCGGGCGGCGATGGCGAGGTGGATCGGGTCTTCGAAATCGTTGATGTCGGCGATGCTGATCGCGGACTCGCTTGCCGCGCCGACGAAAAAAGCGGGCAGCACGCCCGCCGTCCGCGCCAGGGCTAGCGCCGCCGTCATGACGTCACGATCACGGATGGGGATCGCGCAGAACGGCCCCTTCATCGGCGTCGCCATATCGAGCTGCGGATCGGCGAGCGCCACTGCGCAGTCGAAGTCGATCCAGAAGTTGTGTTCGACCAGCACCGGTGAATCGGGAATCGCGGCCTCGATCTGGTTGGCGAGCTTCAGCGTCGCCGCGCGCCCCGCCGACAGCAGGATCGGCGAGTCGCCCGCCGGATCGAACGCCGCCAGCCGTCCGGCATCGGCGGTCTCGATCGCGAGAAGCCCGACCGGATCTCCCTCGCCTTTGATAGCAATCGGCCAGCCGCGGCGCAGCGAGTCGATCGCCCTGGCAACGCCTCTGGCGCCGACGTCGCGTGCGCTCACAGGTCGAACTCGGTCATGATCGGGACGTGGTCAGAGGGCTTCAGCCAGTTGCGGCACTCTTCGAACACCATGTGCGCGGTGGCTTGCTTGGCGACCTCGGCGGTCGCCCACATATGGTCGAGCCGTCGCCCGCGATCGTTTACCGTCCAGTCGGGCGAACGATAGCTCCACCAGGTATGAAGGCGGGATGGGGCTGGGTAGAAGTGCCGGCCGAGATCGACCCAGTCGTTCGAATCCTTCAGCCGGTTGAGGGCGTCGACCTCGACGGGCGTATGGCTGACGACGTTGATCAGCTGCTTGTGGCTCCACACGTCCGACTCGAGCGGCGCGATGTTGAAGTCGCCGACCAGGATCGTGGGGCAATCCAGGCTCTGCGACCACGCCGTCATCCGCTCGACGAAATCGAGCTTCTGTCCGAACTTGGGGTTCACGTCGCGGTCGGGAATGTCGCCGCCCGCGGGGACATAGACATTCTCCAGCCGCACGCCGTTCGCAAGGCGGACGCCGACATGCCGCGCTTCGCGATTGGCCTGCCAGTCGAATCGATCGTCCTCGGCGAGCGGCACGCGGGAAAGGATCGCGACGCCGTGATGCATCTTCTGCCCGTGCAGGATGATCGTCTTGTAGCCGAGTCGGCGGAAGGCTTCCTGTGGGAAATCCTGATCGATCACCTTGGTTTCCTGGAGGCAGAGGATGTCGGGCGCGGCTTCGCGCAGGAACCGCTCGACGATCTCGAGGCGGAAACGGACCGAATTGATGTTCCATGAGACGATCTTCACGGGGGTGGACTTAGGGAGTCGAAAGCGGTTCGTCACCTGCCCGCCGCGGCAAAGCCGCGTCGTCGGTCGTCGGCGTTGCCGACGCCGGCCGGCATTCGGCGAGTCTGGCGCGAAGCGCGCCAGCCGCCTCATGCAGAAAGGCCCTCGCTCCGGGGGCATGGAGCGAGGGCCGACCTAGCGTTCGTCACGCAGGCGGGAAGTGGAGCAACTCGGGCAACAGGGGGAAAATCCCGAACCGCCCCACATCCGCGATGACTGTATTAGTCGGGCAATGCTGTCGCCCAGATGAACGAATCTGTCATTTTCGCGGGCCGGCCGGCGTCGGATCGTTGAAGCGGAACGTTCCGTCTGAAATCGGGACGTTGAACCGCTGCCCGGACAGCCGGATCGTCGTGCGGTTGTTCTGCGCGTCAAGCGCGACCCAGCCGCGCAACAACAGTCCTGCGGGGGCCGACGCGTTCTTCTCGAAGATCAAGTTGATCCGCCCATATTCCGGATGCTTGGGGTCGTTGACATCGACCGACAGGATCGACGGATCGGCGGTCGGCATCATTTTCGCGAACCGGCTGATGTCCTTCGTGGGATCGAGCAGGACGCCGAGCGGCGACCCGCCGATCGGCCAGCGTTGCTTCTGCTTTACCGAATAATCGAGGAACCACAAAGATTTGCCGTCCGCCACCACCAGGATGGGCACGCCCTTTTCATACTGGAAGCGGATCTTGCCGGGGCGTTTGAGCGACAGCGTACCGTTGACCGTCTTGCCGTTGCGGTCGGTCTGACTGAAGTTGGCCGTCATCGACTGGATGGCGGCGAGATGCGCCTGAACCTTGGCGAGGTCCGGCGAGGGGGCCGGGGCGGCCGCGATCAGCGCGGGCACGGCGAGCAGCGCGATAGCGCGAGAGGTCACGAATATTCTCCTGAATCCGCTATCGGAGATGGCGGCGCGGGCTTGAACCCGCTGTGAACGCGCCGCGCTACAACGGGTTGCCGTCGCGGTCGCGCAGAACTTCGCGGCGGCCGACGTGATCCGGGCGCCCGACGATGCCGTCCTTCTCCATCCGCTCAATCAGCCGCGCGGCGCTGTTATAGCCGATCCGCATCTGGCGCTGGAGCCAGGACGTCGACGCCTTCTGGCTCTCGACGACGAGCTGGATCGCATTGCGATACTGCTGGTCCTCGGCCGAATCCTCGCCGAGCGGCGCGCCGTCGAGCGCGAAGCCGTCGTCGCTCTCCTCGGTAACCGACTGGACGTAATCGGGCTGGCCCTGAGCACGCCAGTGATCGGCGACCGCGCGGACCTCGTCGTCGCTGACGAAGGGTCCGTGCACACGGCTGATCTGCTTGCCGTACGCCATATAGAGCATGTCGCCCTTGCCGAGCAGCTGTTCGGCGCCCTGTTCGCCCAGGATGGTGCGCGAATCGATCTTCGATGTGACGTTGAAGCTGATGCGGGTCGGCAGGTTCGCCTTGATCACGCCGGTGATGACGTCGACGGAGGGGCGCTGAGTCGCCATGATCAGGTGAATGCCCGCCGCGCGTGCTTTCTGTGCGAGCCGCTGGATCAGGAACTCGACTTCCTTGCCCGCGGTCATCATCAGATCGGCGAGCTCGTCGACGATGATCACCACCTGCGGCAGGGGTTCGTAGTCGAGCTGTTCCTCCTCGTAGACCGGCTTGCCGTCCTCATAGCCGATCTGGACCTTGCGCCCGAGCGGCTGGCCCTTTGCCTTGGCGGCGCGAACCTTGTCGTTGAAGCTCGCCAGGCTGCGCACCCCGACCGAGGACATCTGACGGTAGCGGTCCTCCATCTGTTCGACCGCCCATTTGAGCGCCCGCACCGCCTTGGCCGGATCGGTAACGACGGGCGCGAGCAAGTGGGGAATATCGTCGTACATGCTCAGTTCGAGCATCTTCGGATCGATCATGATCATCCGGCACTGCTTCGGGTTGAGCTTATAGAGCAGCGACAGGATCATGCAGTTGAGGCCGACCGACTTGCCCGACCCGGTGGTGCCGGCGACGAGCAGATGGGGCATCGGCGCGAGGTCCACGATAACGGGGTCGCCGGCGATGTTCTTGCCCAGGATCAGCGGCAGCGATGCGTTCTGATCCTCGAACGCGTCGTCATCGACCAGTTCGTGCAGGCTCACCATTTCGCGCTTGGCGTTGGGCAATTCGATGCCGATCACGGTGCGGCCGGGCACCGTCGCGACGCGCGCCGAGATCGCGGACATGTTGCGCGCGATGTCGTCGGCGAGCTGGATCACGCGGCTCGCCTTGATGCCCGCGGCGGGTTCCAACTCGTACATCGTCACGACGGGGCCGGGGCGCACCTCGGTGATCGCGCCCTTGACGTGGAAGTCGTCCAGCACGGTTTCGAGCAGGCGGGCGTTGCGTTCCAGCGCGGCTTTGTCGACCGGGCCGTTGGCGGAAGGCGGCGGTGGCTTGAGCAAGTCGAGCGTCGGCAGCCGGTAATTGTCGCGCAGGTCGAGGCTCGCCTGCTTGGGACCGCGGGCGGGTTTTGGCTGTGCGCTGGCGGTTGTGCGGTCGGCGATGACCGGGCCGGGGCGACTATCGGGGACGGCGACCGCGCGCGGCTGGCGGATCGTCGGTTCGGCGGAAGCGGCAGGTTCACGCACGTCGATCACGCGTTCGGGTTTCGCGCGGCGCTGGAACCGCGGCAGGTTGGGGAGGCCGATGCCCAGGCTGGTGAACCATACCACGACGCCGACGATGCCCAGCGCAAGGCCGGTCAGCCGTTCGGTCCACAGGATTCCGGTGGGATTGCCGATCAGCGTGATCACCCAATCGAGCACGCCCGCGACGGTCATGCCGACCACGCCGCCCAGACCGGCCGGCCAGCGAAGCGAGGCGACGGGTGTCCAGATGGCGAGCGCGGTTGCGACCAAGGCCGCGCCCAGGCTGGCGATCGTCAGCACCCGCCCCCAACGCCCGACCGGTTCGTCGCTCCACATCCGCCAGCCGCACACCGCGCCGACCGCGAGCAGCCCGGCGACCGGCAGGCCGAGGATCGAGAAGGCCAGATCGGCGATGAACGCGCCGGGCGCGCCGAGCAGGTTCTCGGCCGGACCGCCCGCCGCGGTGCTGAGCGAGGGATCGCCCGAATGATAGGTGAGCAAGGCGGCGGCGAGCGCCAGCGTCAGCCCAAGCACCGCCATCGCGGCGACCAAGGCCCATCCGCGCGCCGCGCCGGCCTTCACCGTCTCACGCCAAAGCGGCGGCTGCACGCGGCTCGCCATGATCGAATACCCCCGAAATGTCCGCTGTTCGTTCGCGTTGGATTCTCGCGCCTGCGGAGTCCGCCGTCAAGCTGGCGCGATTGTCGGCTCGTCGCGACGGGGCTAGGGGAGATTATATGAGTCAAGCGGACGTCCTTATTCTTGGCGGCGGGTTGGTCGGCAGCGCGTTGGCGGTGGCGCTCGATGTACACGGGCTGACCAGTATCGTGGTCGATCCTGCGGACCCGGCGGTGACGACCGCGGCGGGGTTCGACGGCCGCGCGTCGGCGATCGCCAGCGCACCGATGCGGATGCTCGAGGCGATCGGCGTGACGGACCGGCTGGCGGGGAAGGGGTGCCCGATCGAAGGCATCCGGGTCAGCGACGGGCTGAAGCCGGGCGCGCTCGATTTCGTGCCGCAGGATGGTGAGGATGCGCTCGGCACGATGTTCGAGAATCGCGACCTCCGCCTTGCGTTGCTCGGCGCGGCGGGTGCGGCGAAGGGGGTCGACCTGCGGATGAAGACCCGCGCATCGGAAGTCACGCGAGACGACTTCGGCGTCCACGCGACGCTGAGCGACGGCAGCGAGGTGCGCGCGCAATTGCTGGTCGGCGCCGAGGGGCGCAGTTCCCCGACGCGCGAGGCGGCGGGCCTCAACACTGCGCGCTGGAGCTACGATCACGTTGCGCTGGTGACGTCCATTGGCCACGAACGGCCGCACGAAAACGTCGCCTACGAGATCTTCTACCCCGAAGGCCCTTTCGCGATCCTGCCGCTGGTCGATGACGATCGCGGGCACCGTTCGGCGATTGTCTGGTCGGTGCGGGGCGCGCAGGCGCCGGGGATGCAGAAGCTCGGCGAACGCGGCTATCTCGCCGAGCTGTCGCGCAAGATGGGCGGGTTTCTGGGCGAGTTGACCTGGCTTGGCCCGCGCTTCGCCCATCCGCTTGGCTTTCACCACGCGGCCACCATCACCGCGCATCGCTTGGCGCTGGTCGGGGATGCGGCGCACGGCATCCATCCGATCGCGGGGCAGGGGGTCAACGTCGGTTTCCGCGACCTGGCGGCGCTGGTCGAGGTTCTGGTCGAGGGCAAGCGCATCGGACTCGATATGGGCGATCCGGCGCTGCTCGCGCGCTATCAGCGCTGGCGGAGCCTCGACACGTTCATGGTCAGCCTCGCGACCGACGGCCTTACACGCCTCTTCGGCATACCCGGTAACGCCGCCAACGCCGTGCGCCGCTTCGGCCTGTCGGCGGTGCAGCGCGCGCCCGCGCTCAAGGACCGGTTCATTGCCGAGGCGCGGGGCGAATCGGGCGTGCTGCCCAAATTGCTCGCCGGGCTGACTGTCTAGCTCAGAGCCGCCGGAGAAGCCGCTCGACCGACTCGTGCGTCCCGGCGTCGCATTCGCTTTCCAACGTGGCCTTGATCCTTTCGAGTTCGTCCTGGGTCAGGTGCTCGATTCCGACGAATTCGTTTCGCGGCCCCTCGATCGCGCGGATCAATTCGTCCAGCTTGGCCTGTATCGCCGACGCGTCGCGATTCTGGGCATTCTGGATCAGGAACACCATCAGGAACGTGACGATCGTGGTGCCGGTGTTGATGATCAATTGCCACGTGTCGGAATAACGAAAGATCGGGCCGGTGACGCCCCAGACGATGATGATGGTCAGCGCGATGATGAACGCCGGCGGCCGCCCGGCCCAGCCCGCCACCTTGCTCGCGACCGCCTCAAAAATGCGTTCCATCACGCGTCTCCCTTGAACCTGCGGCGGGGACTGCCACTTTCGGCGCTTCCCCGCTATGGCGAGATCCATGACCCAAATCAGCGTCGCCGCGCTTCAGCTCGGCTTTTCCGACAATGTCGAGGCGAACATCGCCAACGTGTCCCGCATGGTGCGCGACGCGCATGGCAAGGGTGCGCAGGTGATCCTGCCGCCGGAACTGTTCGAGGGCGAATATTTCTGCCGGGTCGAGGACGAGGGGCTGTTCGCCAATGCGAGGCCGACCGCCGAGCATCCGTCCGTGCTCGCGATGCAGGCGCTCGCCGCCGAACTGAAGGTATGGATTCCGACCAGCTTCTTCGAAGCCGACGGCCCGCATCACTATAACAGCCTCGCCATGGTGAACCCGGACGGCAAGGTCGCCGGCGTCTATCGTAAAAGTCACATTCCCGATGGCCCGGGCTACGAAGAAAAATTCTATTTCCGGCCCGGCAATACCGGGTTCAAGGTTTGGGACGGCCCCGACCGCACGACGCTGGGCGTCGGCGTGTGCTGGGACCAATGGTATCCCGAAACAGCGCGCGCGATGATGCTGATGGGGGCTCAAGTGCTGTTCTATCCCACCGCGATCGGCAGCGAGCCGCACGACGACAGCCTCGACACCGCGCGCCTTTGGCGGCGCGCGATGGTGGGGCATGCGGTGTCGAATGTCGTACCGGTCGTCGCCGCCAACCGCGTCGGAACCGAGCATGGCCAGACCTTCTACGGCACGAGCTTCATTTGCGACGAACGCGGCGACATCCTGGCGGAGCTGGGCCGCGAGGAAGAAGGCGTCATCACTGCGACGATCGACCTCGACCGCGTCAAGCGCCACCGCGCGGCGTTCGGTTTCTTCCGCGATCGGCGGCCGGAACTTTACGGACGGTTGGTGGAGGACCGCTAGCTTCGCAGTTTCAGCGCCCGTTCGAAGACGCTTTCGAACATCTGCGCAGTCAGCCGGCCGGTATTCGTGTTGTAACGCGAGCAGTGATAGCTATCGATCAGCATTCGGCCGTCGGACATGCGATGTTCACCAAGGTGGACGAAGCGCGCCTTGGGGAGCTTGCCGCCGAACACCTTCACCGCCGACTGGTGGGCGATCTGGCCGAGCGCGATGAAGATGCGGGCGCGCGGCAGCACGTCGACCTGGCCTTGCAGGAACGGACGACAGGTATGGATTTCGGCGGGCGTCGGCTTGTTCGCGGGCGGCAGGCACTTCACCGAATTGCAGATGATGACGCCGTCCAGCGTCAGTCCGTCGTCGGGCCGCGCATCATACGCGCCGCGCGTGAACCCGAATTTGGCGAGCGTCGCGAACAGCAGATCGCCGGCATAATCCCCGGTGAACGGCCGTCCGGTGCGGTTGGCGCCGTGCTTGCCGGGCGCGAGGCCGATGATGCACAGCCAGGCATCGGGGTCGCCGAACGCCGGCACCGGGGCGTTCCACCAGTCGGGGTGCTCGATGCGCAGATCCTCGCGAAACGCCACGAGCCGGGGGCAAAGCGGGCAATCGTGCGGTGGCTCGGCCGCGGGCAAGGGGCTGGGTGCAAAATCCACGTCGCTCGGGTAGGCGCGGTGACGTCATGACGTCCAGCCCCGCTTCCTCGTCTTATGTCATCGCCCTCGGGTCGAACCGGCGTGGCCGTCACGGCGGTCCGACCGATGAGGTACGCGCGGCGATCGCGGCGATCGGCGGCGTGGTTGCGGTATCGCCGCTGATCGCGGCGCCGCCGCTGGGCCCGTCGTCGCGCCGCTTCGCCAATGCCGTGGCGGTGATCGAAAGCGACGAGCCGCCGGTGGATCTGCTTGGGCGGTTGAAGCGCATCGAGGCCGATTTCGGCCGACGTCCCGGCCGCCGCTGGGGCGAACGCGTGATCGATCTCGACATCATCCTGTGGTCGGGCGGGGTATGGGCCGACGACCGGCTGACGATTCCGCATGCCGCCTTTCGCCAGCGCCGGTTCGTGCTCGATCCGCTGGCGCGAATCGCTCCTGAATGGCGCGACCCGCTGACCGGTTTCACGGTGCGCCAGATGCTCGCGCGGTTGACCCGGCGGCTGCCTGCGCCTACGCCGCGCGGCGCTGGTCGGGGTCCGTAGCTCAGTCGGTAGAGCAAGCGACTTTTAATCGAGAGGTCCCGGGTTCGAATCCCGGCGGACCCACCAGCGGCCTCATCCGGCGTCGTAGGGCTTGTCGTTAGAGACAATGTATCATACTCCCGCCCCCGTGACGCTATCGTCCGCCTTGCCGCTTAAGCCCTTCGTGTCTGCCGCTCGCCGGCTGACGCTGCTGTGTCTCGTCGTCGCTGTGCTGTTCCAGGGTTTCGTCACTCAGACGCATCGCCATATCGGCGCAGACCGCATTTGGGTCGCGTCCGCATCGACGCTCGCCAGCGCAGCCGCGGCCGATAACAAGAAGGATACGCCCACCACGCCGGCCTGCCCGCTGTGCGAGGAACGGGCGCTGTTCGGCGCCTATCTGCTTGGCGGGTCCGTCGCGATCGCCGCGCCGGTCGAGGCGACCTATCGATATGCGACGCCAATTCTGACGACGCTGTCGTTCGGCGCGTCGTCGCACGCGTGGCGAAGCCGCGCTCCTCCAATTCTCACGGCCTGACGGACAACAGGCGGCTGCGGCCGCCACGCGATCGACGGCGGCCCCGTCGATCCTTCCCGGGTTTGTGAAGATTGGACTATTCATGCGAACGACTTTGTTGATCGGCGCTGCCGCCGCGGCGCTCATCCCCACGCTGGCGCACGCCAGCAACGACCCCGTCACGGCGCCGACTTCGGCCCCCGCCCCCGCGGACACGCCCACCGACGGCCAGACCGATACCGGCAAGGACATCATCGTCACCGGCGTGATCGCGCGCGGCGAAAAGGACGTGCTGTCGGGCACCTCGGTGCTCAGCGACAAGGAACTCACGCGCGATCTCAAACCGACGATCGGCGAGACGCTGGCGAAGTTGCCGGGCGTGTCGGCCAGCTCGTTCGGCCCCAACGCGTCGAAGCCGATCCTCCGTGGCTTCCAAGGCGATCGCGTTCGCGTGCTGAGCGACGGGATCGGCGCGGTCGACGTGTCGAACACCTCGGCCGACCATGCGGTGGTAATCGATCCGTTGCTCGCCGACCGGGTCGAGGTGCTGCGCGGTCCCGCCGCCTTGCTCTACGGATCGAGCGCGGTCGGCGGAGTCGTCAACGTCATCGATTCACGCATCCCGCGCACGGTGCCCGACAAGGGCTATCGCCTGAACGGCATCGCGACCTACGGCTCGGCGTCGAACGAGCGGTCGGGAGGACTCGCTGGCGACGTCGCGTTGACGAAGAACGTCGTTTTCCACGTCGACGGGTCGTATCTCCAGACCGACGACCTCAAGATCGGCGGCTATGTCCTGTCGCCGATCGCGCGGGCGCAAGCCAATGCCGCCGCGCTGGCAGCGCCGAACGACCCGATCGATTTCGCCGCGACCGCGCGGCTGAAGGGCACCTTGCCCAACAGCGCGGCGAAAACTTGGACCGCCGGTGCCGGTCTGGCCCTGATCACCGACGGCGGCTCGCTCGGGGTCGCCTACAGCCACTATGACAGCCTCTACGGCATCCCGATCCGCTACGCGCTCAACCCCGGCGACGAACAGGAAGCGCCGCGGCTCGACCTTGTCCAGAACCGGCTCGATCTGCGGGCGGAGGTCAACGCGACGGGTTTCCTCAAGTCGATCCGCCTCCGCGCGGCGGCGGCGCAGTATCGCCATTTCGAGCTGGAGGAGGACAATTCGATCGGCACCGCTTTCTACAACAAGGGGATCGAGGCGCGGCTCGAACTGCTGCAATCGACGCGGGGCGGATGGAGCGGCGCGTCGGGCGTCCAATTCTTCAACCGCGATTTCAACGTGGTCGGCGACGAAGCCTTCCTGCCGCGCAACAATACCGAACAGGTCGGCTTGTTCACGCTCCAGCAGTTCGAATTCGGCCGGTTCAAGGCGGAAGCCGGGGCGCGCTACGAACAGACCAACCTGACCGCGCGCACGCTGACCGACGATCTGCGATTCTTCCGCGGATCGCGCAGCTTCAGCTCTGTGTCCGCCTCGGCGGGCGCGTCCTACGGGCTTTCCGATGACTGGCGGATCGGCCTCAACGTCTCGCGCACCGAACGCGCGCCGTCGGACGAGGAACTGTTCGCCAACGGCCCGCACGCCGGCACCCAGGCCTACGAACTCGGCAATCCGAATTTCAAGCTGGAGAAGAGCTGGGGATTCGAAGCGACGCTGCACGGCCACGGGCCGGGCTACAGCATCGACGCCTCGGCCTATTACAACACCTTCTCCAACTACATTTACGACGCACAGGCGCCGCAAGCGACGTGCGAGGCGGCCGCCGCGCCGTCGGGCCGCACGGTCGACCTGCCGTGCTTCGTCTATACCCAGGCCAACGCCCGCTATTACGGGTTCGAGGTCGACGCGTCGCTGAAACTGGCGACGATCGGGGCGTTCGCGATCAACGCCGACGGCGTCGCCGATTATGTCCACGCCAATATCGTCAATGTCGGTCCGGTGCCGCGCATTCCGCCGTTGCGGTTGCTGGGCGGGATCGAAGCGCAGAGCGACCGGTTGTCCGGCCGGATCGAGGTCGAACATGTGTTCGACCAGAACCGCATCGCGGCGTTTGAAACGCCGACATCGGGCTACACAATGGTCAACGCCAGCATCAACATAGCGCCCTGGTCGAGCAACAAGACCAGTTTGACGCTGTCGGCCAACAACATCTTCGACGTCGATGCCCGGCGCGCGTCGAGCGTGCTCAAGGATTTCGCGCCGCTCGCGGGCCGCGACATCCGGGTGACGCTGAAGGTGGCGCTGTAGTCGAACGCGCCCGTCACCGAGCCGTACACGGATGTGGCGGTTGGACTCGCCACTCCTCCTATGGCGTGCGCGTCGCGGGAGGGGGCGTTAGGTGGGCGAGGGCCAGGCCAATCCGATGCGCGCGCCGAAACGGGCCATCACGCTGAGCGAGGGGTCGGGCAGCGGAATCCGCTAGGCGCCGGGAAGCAATCCCCGATTCTCGCCGAACTTGAGGCCGGCATCTTCGTGCGGGCGGACGTAAATGCGGTAGATCGCCGGGAAGGTGGCCTGCAGATCGCGTTCGATCGCGTCGACGATCCGCTCGACATCGCCGGCGCTCAGGCGGTTGTCGAAATCGACATTGACCGCGGCGACGATCTGGTCGGGCGCGTTGTGGATCGTCATGATCTCGCCGATGCCTGTAACGCCCTGGCGCGATACCGCGCGGCGGATGCCGTCGATCAGTTGGGGGTCTGCCGCCTCGCCGATCAGCAGCCCCTTCGCCTCGCGCGCGAGGAAGATCGCCACCACACCGAGCAGTAGGCCGATGAGTACCGAAGCGATGCCGTCGAACCTCGGATTGCCGGTCGCCTGGCTGATCGCCAGACCGAGCGCCGCGATCAGGATACCCGCCATCGCCGCGCCGTTTTCGAGCAGCACGATGACCGTCGTTGCGTCCTTGGTCGATACGAGCGCCCGCCACCAAGACTTCCCACCACGCGCAGCGTTGAATTCCTTGAACGCCGCGAAGGTCGATCCGCCCTCGAGCAAAAAAGCGATCAGCAGCACGCCATAGGCGATCAGCGGCGAGACGGCAGGCTCGGGCTCGAGGAAATGGATGACGCCTTCATAGACCGACACGCCTGCGCCGAGTGCGAACACCAGCAGCGCGACGACGAAGCTCCAGAAATACAGCTCGCGACCGTATCCGGCGGGGTGCTCGGCATCGGCAGGTTTGGCGGCGCGTTTCTGGCCGTACATCAGCAGCAACTGGTTGGTCGAATCGACCAGGCTGTGGACGCCCTCGGTCAGCATCGCCGACGATCCGGTGATTGCCGCCGCGACGAACTTGGCGATGGCGATCCCGACGTTCGCCGCCAGCGCGACGATCAGCACGCGATTGTTTTCCGCCTTCATATTGTCGCCATAGCAAAGCGGCGGCGCTTGGCCAGACCGTTGCCGAGTCTCCCCAACGCGGGACGGCAAGGCCATCCCGTCCCAGCGATGATCGATGGGCGGCTAGACGCCCTTGCGACCGAACCCGCGCGTGGTGGGCGTAAGGGGTGCCGCTGATTCACGGACTCGCTGCGTCGGAGCCACATCACTGTGTAACTCCGCCAGCCGTGCCGCTACGCGCGAATCGAACGGTTCGTTGACCATAGTGTCGTGCGGATAGTCGGAATAGGGCGACGACGAGCGCCGGTTGCCGTGCGACGCCAGATCGAACACGCCCCGGATCAACATGTTGCGGCCCCAGCGGATTGCCGACAGGAGGACGATCGCGAAGACGAAGGCGATCCAGCCCATCCCGCTCGACCGCCGCCCGCGCGCTGGCGGGGCGGCGATCGGTTCGCCGCGGTCCCCACCGGTATTGCCGTCTGCACTCCACGGATCCGCCGCTGCGCTCGTCCGCGTCGCGCTTGCGGGCGTCGGCGGGGTATATCCTTGGGTCGGGTCGTCGCCGAGCACGTAACGGAGGTCGGCCATGATCGTGGCGTCGGCCCGCAGGTATTTGTCGTCGTGATAGAGTACATATCCGGCCTCGCCGCCGGTCGTCGCGACGCTTGCGCCGTTCACGGTGCGGATCGGGTAGATATAGCCGAGATCGAAATACTGGCCGTCGCGTTCGAACGCAGGGATGTCGGGCAAATCGCGGACGAGATCGATCTTCTGTAGCGGCGTCATCACGTGACGACGGCCGTCATCGGCAGCGGCGGGTTGCGACGCTGCGGCGATGAGCGACGCGGCGAGCGTCAGGATCGGTCGGACAAATTGCTTCATCGTGGTGTCCTATGCCAGCCGGTCGGCATCGGTCCTGGCAGCAACGTGTAAAAATTGCCTGAAGCGGCCCGATCGTTTCGCTTTTGAATCGACTCGCTACGCCGACGTGCGGGGAGTAAGGTCTGGGCGATCAGAACGAAGGGGGAAATGCAATGGATACCATCCTGGGCATGTCGGTGCCGGCCTTTACGACGCTGCACGTCGCGATCAGCCTGATCGGCATTCTGGCGGGGCTGGTTTTTCTCGGCGGACTCGTCGCCGGTCGCTTCCTGCGCGGCTGGAACGGCGTGTTCCTGATCTTCACGATCCTGACCAGCGTTACGGGATTCTTCTTTCATTCCACGATGATCGGTCCGCCGCACATCGTCGGGGCGATCTCACTGGTAGTGCTCGCGATCGCGCTTTACGCGCTCTACGGTGCAAAGCGCGAGGGCGTCTGGAAACCGATCTACACGATCACGGCGACGATCGCGCAATGGTTCAACGTGTTCGTGCTGATCGTCCAGTCATTCCAGAAGATACCGGTGCTCAACCAGTTCGCGCCGACCGGCACCGAGCCGGCGTTTGGCGCGGCGCAGGGGATCGGGCTGCTGCTGTTCATCTATATCGGCTGGCGCGCGGTGAAGCGGGCCGCCTAGCGGCGGGCGGGAGCGGGGCCGGCTGGGGCTGCTCCCGCTCGCGCCTCACTGCGTCTGCGCGTCGTTCTTCTGGCGATAGATGGCGCGGCTGGTGCGGTTCTGCATCCGTCCCAGCCGGTAGCGCTCGCGCATGCTCAACCCGCCGCCATCGGCGCGGCTGCGTGCTTCGTACGCGTCGATCCGCCCTTCGCGGCGTTCGAGCCGGGCGCCTTCGCGCGGGGTCAGCGCGCCGCTGTTCAAGCCGTTCGCGATGCGCGTCTGCTGGCGGGATTGCCGCTGGTTGATCCGCGCATCGGCGGGCGTCGCCAGCGCCAGCGCGCTGAGGCCGGCGATACCGGCGAAAATGAACTTGTTACGCACGTCACTTCTCCTTTGATGGTCCTCAGGGAAGCATCAACGGGCGAAGCCGGGCGGTCCTTCGTTCAGATCCAGCCAGGCGCATGGACCAGTTCGAGCCGGATGCCGTCGGGGTCGGCGAAGAACACGGCATAATAGTCGCCCGAATATTGCGGGTAATGCGCCGGCGGGTCGAGCACGGTGATGCCGTAGTCGAGCAGCAGGGCGTGCAACCGGTCGACCTCGTCGCGGCTCGTCGCACGCCAGGCGAGGTGTTGGAGGCCCGGCGCATAGCCGTCATGCGTGCCGGGTTTTTTGGCCGCGCGGATGCCGAGCGACGCGCCGAACGGCTCGCGATCGCGAAGGTCCCATTCACACACTTCGGCGGTATTGCGCACCTGGGTATAACCGAGAAATTCGAGCACAGGGCCATAGACTCGCTTTGACGCGGCAACGTCGGTCACGCTTAGATCGATGTGATGGAAAGCACCGCGGGCTTCATCATCAGGCATGATTCGACTCCTGTGTAATTGGAACATAACATGAACACACCGACCGATTCGGAGGATGTCATGCTCGTTCAAACGCTCCATCGCCTGTTCTTCGCCATCAAGCCCACGCTTGCCGCCATTCCCGCGATCGAAGAGGCGCGGCGCCGATATTGTCCGGGCCGCGCGGTGCGGAACGAACATCTCCATGTCACGATGGAAATTTTCGATGACCATAGTGGTTTTCCGGCAGCATTGGCCGATACGCTGGTCGCGATCGGTGACGGACTCGACATGCCGGGGTTCGACCTGTCGCTTGATCGCGTGGTCGGGACGATGCGGTCGGTCGCCTTACGGCCTGGCGCGAGGTCGACCGGTCTGAAGTTGCTGCAACGTGCTATAGACGGGGCCGTTAGGGATGCCGGGCTGACTGTGCGCGACGGCTGGACGTTCAGTCCGCACGTGACGCTGGGCTATCGCGACGATAGACCGTTCGTGCGGTCGATCGTGCCGATCGTGTGGCATGTCGATGAACTCGTCCTGATCCACTCGTTCGTCGGTGAGACGCGGCATGAGATCATCGAGCGCTGGCCGCTCGCGCCGGAGTTACCTTTATTCCAGTGACGGCAGCGCCCAGTCGATCGGCTTCTCGTCTTGCGCGATCAGAAAGGCATTGGCTTTCGAGAACGGCTTGCTGCCGAAAAAGCCGTTATGCGCCGACAGCGGCGAGGGATGGGGCGAGCGCAGGACGAGGTGGCGGCCGCCGCGTTCGGTAGAATCGACGAACGCCGCCTTCTTCTGCGCGTGGCTGCCCCACAGGATGAACACGACAGGTTTTTCGCGCGCGTTGACCAGGCGGATCACGGCGTCGGTGAAGCGTTCCCAGCCGCGACCCTGATGCGAGGCGGCCATCCCCATCTGCACCGTCAGCACCGCGTTCAGGAGCAGCACGCCCTGTTCGGCCCAATGTTCGAGGAAGCCGTGCCGCGCGGGCGGGATGCCGAGATCGGTCTCCATTTCCTTGTAGATGTTGACCAGGCTCGGCGGCGTGCGCGTGCCGGGACGGACCGAGAAGCACAGGCCGTGCGCCTGCCCCTCGCCATGATAGGGATCCTGGCCGAGGATGACGACGCGGACCTGGTCGAGCGGAGTCAGGTCGAGCGCGCGGAACCAGTTCGATCCGCGCGGGAAGATGCGCTTGCCCGCCGCCTTCTCTGCGACGAGGAATTGACGCAGCGCCGTCATGTACGGATCGGCGAATTCGCCGCGCAGCGGTTCGAGCCAGCTCGGGTGCAGCTTGGGGTCGGCCATTGCGAAGCTTGACCGCAGCAGCCGGTGCGCTGTCAATGCACGGCATGATCCGCCTGCTCGCCGCGCTCCTTGCGCTTATCGCCACGCCAGCCTTAGCCGCCGCCGATCCGGCGGACGGGCTGCAACCCAAATTCACCGCGACGTCCAAATTCGTGCCCGCGCGCACCGTGCAGGTCTGGCTGCCGCCCGATTATGCCCGGTCGAAGCGGCGCTATCCGGTAATCTACCTGCACGACGGGCAGAATGTGTACGACGACCCGTCGCCCTGGTCGGGCAAGAGCTGGGCGGTGCACCGCGCGCTGGCGAAACTGATCGCCGAGCGAAAGGCGCGTGCCTCGATCCTTGTCGCGGTGTGGAGCAACGACAACCGGATCGGCGAATATATGCCGCAGGCCGCGGTGCCGCCTGTGGTGACGCCGGGCGATCCCAAGGCGACGGACTTGTTCAAGACGTTGCCGGTCGAACGCGCGAAGATCGCGGGCGACGCCTATCTCCGCTTCCTAGTCACCGAACTCAAACCGCTGATCGACCAACAGTATCGCACGCTGCGCGGTCCGCGCGACACGATGCTGATGGGGTCGAGCATGGGCGGGCTGATTTCCGCCTACGCACTGGCGCGCTACCCGACAATATTCGGCGCGGCGGCGTGCCTGTCGACCGCGTGGCCGATCGGCGACGGCTTCACCGAACGCTGGTTCGAAGCGCATCTGCCGAATGGGCGGCTCTATTTCGACTATGGCACCGGGACCAATGATGGCAGCATCGCGCCGTACCAGTCCCGGATCGACGCGGCCGCCGGAAACCGGGGCGGCCGCTGGGTCAGCCGGGCATTTGCCGGCGCGGAGCATAGCGAGCGCGCCTGGGCCGCTCGCGTGGACATTCCGCTCACCTTCCTGCTCGGCGGGAGGTGAAGCCTCTTCCCGATCAGGCGATCGGGAAGAGCGAGGTGGCGACGTTGATCAACACCGCCGAGCAGAGCAGCGCGCTGACGACCGAGAAGACGCTCTGGGCGGAATAGAAACGAACCGACATGATAAAACTCCCTTCGATGTTGCGATCGCCGGTTGATCCGGCGACCGATGTCAACAGCATTGCAGGGAGTGTGCCAGTTTTCTAAGATACTGATATATGAAGGAATATAATTTAAAACAAGCAGAGGATGGCGTCATTCGCCAACCCATGCGCTAATTTCGCGCCGGTAGTTGGGAAATATTGCCATCGCTATCACCCTTGATGACGTTGCGGCCGGCATCCTTCGCGGTGTAGAGCAAACGGTCGGCACGGCCCATCGCCGATCCCATCACTTCGCCGAATTCGTGTTCGCTTACCCCGCCCGAGAAAGTCACCGAGCCGAGTGGCGCGTCGGTTTCGCGCAGCCGGTATTTCTTGGCCGCGACCGTGCCGCGCGCGCCATCGAGCGTCGCAACGGCCTCCTCGACCGAAACGCCGGTAAACAAGATGGCGAATTCCTCTCCGCCATAGCGCGCGACGAGGTGCTGGCCGCACGCTTCGCGGAGCGCTTCGGCGATAACCTTGAGTACGCGGTCGCCGACGGCGTGGCCGAAACGGTCGTTGACCGACTTGAAATGGTCGATGTCGCACAGGCCGACGCAGATCGGTGCGCCGCTGTCGGCGGCGACGGAGAACGCATCCTCAAACGCGCGCCGGTTGGCGAGACCGGTCAACGGATCGCGACGCGCGTCATCACGCGCGGTTTCGAGTTCGCGGCGTAGCGCCTCCGCCTCGACGGTCGCGGCGGCGAGGCGTTCCTCGGCGGCCTGGACTCGGTCGAGCATCGCGTTCGCCAGTTGCGTGATGTCGTCCACCGCCGCACCGCTCGCGGCGCGGATGGCGTTCGCGCCGGCGAGCAGGTCGCGGCCGAACACTTGAGTCTCGGCGCGCATCGTGGCGACGGTGTCGGCGAAATCCTCCACCTGCATCTGGGTGCGCGCGACCAGCGCCTGCATCATCGCGTTGGGCGATTCGCCCGGCGGGCTCTCTGCCTCGGCAGGGCCATTTGGCGCAGTCGCGGCCGGCGCGCCCGCCTGGTGTCCCATTTCCTCGATGTCGCGCGACGTCAGCCGCACGCCGCCATCGGTGATCCGCGCGACATTGGCGGCGAGCGGCCCCTTCGGGTTGCTCAACACCCGATGCGCGAAGGTGTAGTTGATGGGATCGACGCTCAGCCGGTGATCGGACAGAAAGTCGCCGATCGCCAAGTATAGGCGATCGGACGGGCCGAACGACTGTCTATTCTGTGCCGCACTGGCCACCGTTATGGATCCGCTTCCCCGTTGTCCCCGGCCCGCTCTTTAGCGACAGAACCGCTAATAATGCGTTTCCGGCCTTATCGGATGGGGAAACGGCCTTTACGCGCGCTTATTTAAGGGCGCGGACTGCCTCCAGCGTCAGGCGGACGTGATCGGCGGCGCTCAGGTCGGAATGGACGAAGGTGATCTTGCCGTCGCGCGCGATGACATAGCTGGTGCGGTTGGTCGCCGGGCGCATCTTCTTGGTGACGGGGTCGGGGATCATGCGGCCGAGATCGACGTCATAGGCCTTTACGACTCGCGGGCCGGCGCTCGCCACCGCGAACTTGCCGGCGCATTTTTCCTGGCTGAACTTGGCGAGCCGATCGACCGTGTCGGTCGACATGCCGATCACCGTCGCGCCCGCCGCCTGGAACTGCGGCACCGCTTCGGAGAAGTCGTGCGCTTCCTGGTTGCACCCGCCGGTATAGGCCGCCGGGAAGAAATACAGCACGACCGGCCCCTTCTTGAGCTGGTGCGACAGGGTCAGGCGAAAGATCTTGCCGTCGATCGCGCCGCGCGTCGTGAAATCGGGGGCGACCGCGCCGGGCGACAAGGCGGCGACGGCGGGCACGGCCGCGAGGACGAGGGGAAGCGCAAGGAGGCGAAGGCGCATGGAGACTCTCCTGTAAGGAACGCCGCGCTTTCTAGACCCGCGCCGCGCGCGCCGCTAGGGGCGGAAACATGCGTATCACCGATGCCGACATTGCGCTCGCCCACGCCCTGGCCGACGCCGCGGGCGCGGCGATCCAGCCGCATTTCCGCGCGGCGGTCGACGTCGAGACAAAGGAGGACCAATCCCCCGTCACCGTCGCCGATCGCGCCGCCGAACAGGCGATGCGCTCCCTGCTCGCCGCGGAAGCGCCGCGCGACGGGATCGTCGGGGAGGAATTCGGCGCCACCGAGGGATCGACCGGGCGGCAATGGGTGCTCGACCCGATCGATGGCACGGTCAGCTTCGTCGCGGGGCGGCCGATCTTCGGCACGCTGGTCGCTTTGGTGCAGGACGGCTGGCCGGTGATCGGCGTGATCGATCAGCCGATCAGCGGCGAACGCTGGATCGGCGCGGCGGGGCGGCCGACCCTGTTCAAGGGCAAGCCGGTGCGGACTCGTGCCTGCCGCGAACTGGCCAACGCGACGCTCGCCACCACTGGCCCGCATTATTTCAGCGACCACGACGCGGAGCATTTCATGGCGCTCGCCGCCAAGTGCGCGCACAAACGGATGGTGTTCGGCGGCGACTGCTACAATTACGGCCTCGTCGCGAGCGGGCATGTCGACCTGGTCGTCGAATCGGGCCTCAAGCTTCACGACTTCGCCGCGCTGGTGCCGGTAGTCGAGGGCGCGGGCGGGATGATGTGCGACTGGTCGGGTGAGCCGCTGACCGCCGACAGCGCCGGCGACGTGATCGCCGCGGGCGACCCTGCGCGGATCGACGATGTTCTGGAGGCGCTGGCCTGTCGCGGCCACTGAGCGCGTCACTCCATCAGGCCTAGGCCGAGCAGCAGCGTGAAGAACAGGGTCAAGGTGATGTTCGCGAAAACCAGCAGCGCAATCGTCCGCCACAGCGCCGAGAACCAGCGCAGCGAATAGGCGCCGCGCAACTGCGCGAAGATATGCACCGGCGGCCCGAAAGCGATCAGCAAGCCATAGGTCCAGCCCGGCGCGTCGATCATCACCAGCAAGCTCACCACCGTCACCAGCAGCATCATGAACGACAGCGAGTAGGTGACGAAAATGGCGTGGTCGTAGAGTTTGTACTTGCGCCGCCATAGGAACAGCAACGCCACGAACGGCACGGAGATCGGGATCAGCGCCCAGCTGTATTTATAGGCCGAGCTTTGGAGCTTGTAGAGCGCGAGCTCTGGGTTCTTGTTCGCCTTCTTGATGCCCTTGTCGAGCGCGGGCCAGCCGCTGACGACCTTCTCGACCGCCTCGTCTCGCTTGCTCTCTGATGCCGCGTCGCCCGGTGCCGCCGCGACCGCGCCACGAGCCGCTTGCAACGCGGTGAGGGTCGTCTTGTAGCCGGTGATGTCGTCCTGCGTGTCTTCATCACCCTTGCCTGTCGCGATCCGCGCTTGCGCGCGCGCCAGTTTCGCCTGCACGCCGCCGATCTCGCCATCGATCCGCGCGAGTTTCTCGGCTTTGGTCTGCGGGCCACTGTCGAGGTTGAACTCGTTGCCGCCCATCGAATGGATCGCCGCGAACATCAGGAAGACGAAGAACAGGAAGAGCGCGAGCGGCGATACGAACCGCGCGCGTTCGCCGTCGATGTAGCGCCGCGTGAGGCTGCCCGGATGCGTGACGAGCATAGGGACGGTGCGCCACACCTTGCCCTCGAAATGGAATACGCCGTGAAGCAAGTCGTGCCCGATCGAGCTCAGCGTCTTGTGGACGTGCCCGTTCTGGCCGCAGGCGTGGCAAAACTCGCCGATCAGCGCGGTGCCGCAATTGAGGCAGACGCCGTGCGCGGCGTCAAGGCCATGCTCGCCCGCCTTCGGCTCGACCGCGCGACCCAGCAATGCGCCGGTCGCAATGTCGCCGGCCACCTCGATTCCCCCTGTCATGCGCGATGGATAGCATTGGGGCAGCTAAAGGCGATACCGTTTTGGCTGCGCAACACTCCATGGTATCGCGCTCTCTTATGGCGACGATAGTCGATGTCGAGCTTGATCCCGTTGCGCTGGTCGCGGCGCTGGGGCGGCATGCGCGCGTTGCAGCGGGCGAACTCGCCCGCCTGAGCACCGCCGACAAGCAGCTCGCGCTGGCCGCTATGGCGAAAGCGATCCGCGCGGCGGAGGCGGACATCCTGTCGGCCAACCGGATCGACATGGCGAACGCCGCCGATGCCGGGCTGTCGCCGGCAATGCTCGACCGGCTGAAGCTCACGCCGGACCGAATCGCCGCGATGGCCGACGGGGTCGCGACGATCGCGACGCTCAACGATCCGGTCGGCGAGATCGTCGATGAGACCGTGCCCGCCAACGGCATCCACTTGTCGCGCGTCCGCGTGCCGATCGGGGTGATCGGGATCATCTACGAAAGCCGCCCCAACGTCACCGCCGACGCCGCCGCTTTGTGCATCGGGTCGGGCAATGCGGTGATCCTGCGCGGCGGATCGGAGGCGGTCGAAAGCAACCGCGCGATCCACGCTGCTTTGGTCAAAGGGCTGAGCGATGCCGGGCTGCCCGCCGACGCGGTGCAACTCGTCCCCATCACCGACCGCGCGGCGGTCGGCGCGATGCTGGCGGGCGAGGGCGTGATCGACATGGTCGTGCCGCGCGGCGGCAAGGGGCTGGTCGCGCGCGTCCAGGCCGAGGCGCGCGTTCCCGTGCTCGCGCACCTCGACGGGATCAACCACGTCTTCGTTCACGCCTCCGCCGATCCGGCGATGGCCGAAAAGATCGTCGTCAACGCCAAGATGCGCCGCACCGGCATTTGCGGCGCGATGGAGACGTTGCTGATCGATCGCGACTATGCCCATGCCGCCGATCTGATCGCCGCACTTGCCGCATCGGGGTGCGAAGTGCGCGGCGACGAGGCCGCGCGCGCGATCGAACCCGCGCTCGTCCCGGCCAAAGATGCCGACTGGGACACCGAGTATCTGGAGGCGATCGCCAGCGTGCGCGTGGTCGACGGGCTCGACGGCGCGCTGTCGCACGTCGCCGCGCATGGATCGCACCACACCGACGCGATCGTCGCGAAAGATGCCGCCGCTGCCGAGCGTTTCCTGCGCGAGGTCGACAGCGCGATCGTGCTGTGGAACGCGTCGACTCAGTTCGCCGACGGCGGCGAGTTCGGGCTGGGCGCGGAAATCGGCATCGCCACGGGCCGGCTCCATGCGCGCGGCCCGGTCGCGCTCGAAGGGCTGACGACCTACAAGTGGATCGGCCGCGGCGCCGGGCAGGTGAGGCCCTGACGATTCTTTCGCCGTCGCCATTGCCGCCCCTTCGCCCGACCCCATATCGCGCGCGGCGGCGGGGGCTGCTTTCCAGGGAATTGTCGCATGCGCTATAACCAGCTTGGCCGCACCGGCCTGTTCGTTTCGGAACTTTGCCTAGGCACGATGACCTTCGGCAGCGGCGGCCGGTTCGCCGAGATAGCCGGGCTGGGCCAGGCCGAGGCCGACGCGCTGGTCAAGGCCGCGGTCGATGCCGGGGTCAATTTCCTCGACACCGCCAACGTCTATTCGGAAGGCCAGTCGGAGGAGATTACCGGCCAGGCGATCCGCAACCTCGGCCTGAAGCGCGAGGACATCGTGCTCGCGACCAAGGTGATGGGGTCGATGGGCGACGGACCCAATGACCGCGGCGCGACTCGCGGCCACATCATGGACCAAGTCAAAGCCAGCCTGAAACGGCTCGGCACCGATCATATCGACCTCTACCAGATCCACGGCTGGGACCCGGCGACCCCGGTCGAGGAAACCGTCCGCGCGCTCGACGACCTCGTCCGGCAGGGTCATGTCCGCTATGTCGGCGTGTCGAACTGGGCGGCGTGGCAAATCCAGAAGGCGCTCGGCGTAGCGGAGCATCGCGGGCTGGCGCGGTTCCAGTCGCTGCAGGCCTATTACACGATCGCGGGGCGCGACCTGGAACGCGAGCTGGTGCCGATGATGCGGTCCGAAGGGCTCGGCCTGATGGTGTGGAGCCCGCTGGCCGGCGGCTATCTGTCGGGTAAGTATCGCGACGGCACGGATGCTCAGGGGCGGCGGGCCAAGTTCGATTTCCCGCCGGTCGATCAAGCCCGCGGCGACAAGGTGATCGAGGCGATGGCGCCGATTGCCGATGCGCACGGCGTGTCGATCGCGACGATCGCGCTCGCTTGGCTGCTCCATCAGAAGCACGTGACCAGCGTCATCGTCGGGGCGAAGCGGCCCGACCAGCTCGCCGACAATCTGGCGTCGGTGGACGTCCTGCTGACCGCCGAGGAGCTGGCGACGCTCGACGCGGTGAGCGCGCTCCCCGCCGAATATCCCGGGTGGATGATCGGGTATCAAAGCGCGGTCCGAGCGGACCAGCTCAAGCAATCGCGCCAGGGAGGCTGACACGCGCATCGGTCTTCTCGGCGGGTCGTTCAACCCGGCGCATTCCGGACACCGCGCGATCAGCCTGGCGGCGATCGAGGCGCTGGCGCTCGACGAAGTGTGGTGGCTGGTGTCGCCGGGCAATCCGCTCAAGGACAAAGCGACCGACATGGCGCCGTTCAACGTTCGCTTCGCCTCGGCGCGGCGGATGGCGGCGCACGCGCCGATCCGCATCTCCGCGATCGAGCAACGGCTTGGCACGCGCTACACCGTCGATACGCTGGCGAAGGTCCAGCGGCTGTATCGCGGGCACGACTTCATCTGGCTGATGGGCGAGGACAATCTGCTCAATTTCGACCAGTGGAAGGGCTGGCGCTACATAGCGAAGTCGATCCCGATTGCGGTCATCGCGCGTCCGGGTTATGATCATGCCGCTCAGGCGGTCCCCGCCATGGGTTGGTTGCGGCGCTTTTTCCGGCCCGCACACCAGGCGAAGAACTGGACGACGTGGAGACTGCCGGCCCTCGTGCTGCTGCGCTTTCGCCCTGATCCGACCTCCGCTACCCGGCTGCGTGCGGCCGACCCGAACTGGCATCGCCGTTTTGCGCGGCGTGCCCCCGGCGCCGACAGCGCCGATCCACCCACTCAATAGGAACCGACTTGGCCACATCTCCTCATGCGTACCGCTCGTCCGATGCCGAAAGCGTCGAGGCGCTGCACCAGCTTGTCATGACGAGCCTCGACGACGATCAGGCGGTCGACACGATCTCGATCCCGCTCGCCGGCAAGTCGTCGATCGCCGATCACATGGTCATCGCCAGCGGCCGATCGACGCGTCAGGTCGCGTCGATGGCGCAGAAGCTCGCCGAACGGATCAAGGCCGAGACCGGCCGGTCCGCGCGGATCGAGGGGCTGCCGACCGCCGACTGGGTGCTGATCGACGCGGGCGACGTGATCGTCCACCTGTTCCGTCCCGAGGTCCGCAGCTTCTACAATCTCGAGCGGATGTGGGCGTTCGGCGATGCGCCCACGCCCTTAGCCCACTAGGGCGTTGCTGCTCCACATCGTGGCACGGGGGCGCGTAGGGCGCAGTCCCGAGGCGGAATTGGTCGATCGTTACCTGAAGCGCGTGTCGTGGCCGACGCGCGTAACCGAATTGCCCGATACCGGCGGAAAGATGCCGGCGCTTGACCCCCAGACGAAGATCGTGATGCTTGACGAGACCGGCGACACGCCGGGGTCGGTGGCGTTCGCCGACCGGCTCGGTAAGTGGCGCGACGACGGGGTGCGCGAAGTGCGCTTCCTCATCGGCGCGGCGGACGGGTTCGGCGACGACGAGCGCGCCGCGGCCGACTGGCTGGTGTCGTTCGGGCGGCTGACCTGGCCGCACATGCTGGCGCGGGCGATGCTGGCCGAGCAATTGTGGCGCGCATCGTCGATCCTTGCCAATCACCCCTATCACCGCGAAGGATAGAGCATGCGGTTCGCTCTGATCCCCGTCGCCCTCGCCCCGTTCGCGGTGGCGCTGCTCGCGAGCCAGGGGAATGCCCAGGACGGACAGGCTTCCGATGTCGCCGACCAGCAGCGCCGTCTGGTCGAGGCGCGCGCGCAATCCGCCGCCGCCGCCGATCGCGCGGCAAAGCTCGACGCCGCCGCCAGCAATGAGCGCGACCAGGCGGCCAAGGCGCTGGCCGAGGAACAGGCGCTCGCCGCCAAGGTGCAGCAGGCGCAGGCCGACATTGTCGCCGCGACCGCGCGGATCGCGCTCGTCGACCGCTTGCTGAGCGACCAGCAGCAGAAGCTCGCGGTGCAGCAGGGACCGATCGCGCGGCTCGTCGCTGCGCTCTGTTCGCTCGCGATGCGGCCCAGCTCGGTCGCGGTGATGCAGCCGGGATCGGTCGCCGACCTCGTCCATGTCCGCGCGGTGCTGGGTAGTACGTTGCCGCTGGTTCAGGCGCGCACCGCCGGTCTGCGCGGCGACCTCGACCGCAATCGCCGCTTGCGCGCCGACGCCCTGCTCGCGGCGCAAAGCCTCAGCGACAGCCGGCGGCGGTTCGAGGCCAACCGCGTCGCGCTCGCCAGGCTCGAGGCCGAGCACCGGCTCAAGTCGCAGAACCTGTCGCGCGGCGCGCTGGTGGAAAGCGACCGCGCGATCGGTCTGGGCGAACGCGCGCGCGACCTGGTCGACCAGATGCGGACGACGACCGACGCGGCGACCACCGCGGCGACGCTGGCGAAGCTGCCCGGGCCGTCGCTGCGCCGGGCGCAGCCCGGCGACTTGCCGCCGCTCGCGCTGTCCTGGTCGACCGCCTCGGCGCCGTGGAAGCTGCCCGTCGCGGGCAAGCTCGTCACCGGGTTCGGCGAAATATCCGACGCCGGCGTCACATCGCGCGGCCTGACCTTCGCGGTCGCGAGCGAGGCCGAGGTCATCGCGCCCGCCGCGGGCAAGGTGGTCTATGCCGGGCCGTTCCGGGGTTACGGTAACGTTGTCATCATCGACCATCGCGGCGGCTGGACGACATTGATTTCCGGCCTCGGCACGATGGCGGTCAAGCTCAACGATCCGGTGGGGCAGGGCGCGCGGATCGGCACAGCGCAACCCGGCGACGACCGCCGCATCACCGTCGAACTGCGCCGCAAGGGCCGCGCGGTGGACCCTGTCGCGCTGACCGGCTAAACGGTATTCGACACTCCATCCGATCGGACCCCTTCACCCACCATGGCTCGTGCATTTTCCTGGCTTCAGGCGACCGCGATCGCCGGCGCGGTCGCGCTCGTTCCCGTCGCCACGTCGGCGTCGGCCGCCGCCGATAGCGACACCTATCATGAGCTCGAGACGTTCATGACCGTGTTCAACCGGATCAAGGCATCCTACGTCGACAAGGTCGACGACAAGAAGCTGATCCGCGGCGCGATCGACGGCATGCTCGCCAGCCTCGACCCGCATTCGAGCTATGTCGACGCGGTCGATTTCCAGAACATGCAGATCCTGACGACCGGCAATTATGGCGGGCTCGGCCTCACCGTCACGATGCAGGATGGCGCGGTGAAGGTGATCGCGCCGCAGGAGGATACGCCCGCATTCCGCGCCGGGATCAAGTCGGGCGATTTCATCACCCATATCGACGGCAAGTTCATCTTCGGCGAGACGCTGGACGAAGCGATCACGTCGATGCGCGGCACGCCCGGCACCAAGATCACGCTGACCATCGTCCGTCCCGGCCGCGACAAACCGATCGAAGTCTCGCTGGTCCGCGAGGTCATCGTCCAGAAACCCGTCAAGTGGGAAGTCAAAGACGGCATCGGCTATATCAACATCAACACGTTCAGCGAGAATACCGGGGCCGATGTGCGCGCCGCGGTCTATGGCATCGAGAAAGCGCTGGGCCGCAAGCCGCTCGGCTATGTCGTCGATCTGCGCGACAATGGCGGAGGGTTGTTGAGCCAGGCGATCGAGGTCAGCGACGTGTTCCTGTCGTCGGGCGAGATCGTCAGCCAGCGCGGGCGCGAGAAGGACGACATCGAGCGGTATTATGCCAAGCCCGGCGACATGACCAACGGCGCGCCGGTGATCGTGCTGATCAATTCCGGCACCGCCAGCGCGTCGGAGATCGTCGCGGGCGCGTTGCAGGATCACCACCGCGCGCTGATCATGGGCGACCGCTCGTTCGGCAAGGGATCGGTGCAGACCCTGCTGCAGCTCAGCAGCGACAGTGCGCTGCGCCTCACCACGGCGCGGTATTTCACCCCGTCGGGCCGCTCGGTGCAGGAAGGCGGCATCCGCCCCGACATCGCCGTGCCGCAGATTTCCGACCCCGATTACAAGACCCGGCCGGTGTTCCGCGAGGCCGACTTGCGCAAACACCTGGTCAACGAGGTCAAGGCCGACAACGTCATCCTGGAGGAAGACACCAAGACCGATCCGCGATTCTCGGCGACGCCTGACGAACTGAAAAAGCGCGGCATCACCGATTTCCAGCTCTATTACGCGCTGCAGACGATCGGGCGGCTGGCGCGCGCGCCGGGGCCGGTGAAGCGCTGAGGACCGTATGACCAACCTTTCCAAGGCCCGCGCACTCGCGCTCCTGATACCCGCTGGATTGCTCGCGGGGGCGTGGGGGTCGCAACTGTTCGGCGGGCTGTACCCGTGCGAGATGTGCCATTGGCAGCGCTGGCCGCATTACGCGGCGGTGGTGATCGCGCTGCTCGCCTTCGTCCCCGCATTGCCGACGCGGCTGCTGGTGACACTCGCCGCGCTCGCCATCGCAGTCAGCGGCGCGATCGGCGTCGCGCACGCCGGGGTCGAATATCATTGGTGGCACGGTTTTACCGCCTGCACCAAGACGATCAGCGGCCCGGTCACGATCGACGATCTGATGAAGGCGCCGATCGTGCGCTGCGATCAGGCGCAATGGACCCTGTTCGGCATCTCGCTCGCCGGGTTCAACGCGATCATCTCGCTGGGCGGCGCGCTGACGATCTTCGCCATGCTGCTCCGCCGGGACCGCGCGCGGTGAGCGGCTGGCGCCCCGGTGATCGGCGGCCTGCGACCGATTCGATGATCCGGGTCGATCAGGCGGGCGAATATGGCGCGACGCGAATCTATGCGGGACAGCTCGCCGTGATGGGCGACCGCAGCGCGGCCGCGCGCGAGATCGCGGGCATGGCGCGGCAGGAGGAACGGCACCAGGCGTTCTTCGACAGACTGGTCGCCGAGCGTGGCGTCCGCCCGACGTTGCTCCAGCCATTCTGGAACGTCGCCGGCTTCGCGCTGGGCGCGGTGACAGCGGCAATCGGCCCCGAAGCCGCGATGGCTTGCACCGCCGCGGTCGAAACCGAGATCGACAAACATTATTCAGAACAGCTTCAGGTGCTGGGCGATAGCGATCCCGCATTGTCGGCGGCGATCGCGGAGTTCCAGGCGGATGAGGTCGAGCATCGCGACACCGCGCTGGCGCACGGGGCGGAATCGGCGCCGGCCTATCCGCTGATGTCGGCGGCGATCCGGCTGGGCTGCCGGCTGGCCATCGCCACCGCCAAGCGCGTATAGCCGCGCAGAGGAGGAGTGAGGATGCGAAGGATCGTTTTGGGCGCGGCCGCCGCGATGATCGCGCTTCCCGCCGCGGCGCAAACCGTATCGGGCCCGGGCGTTCCGCCGCCGCCCAAGCCGATCGGTCCGGGCACGGTGTCGAAGAACGCGCCGGTCAACGGCGTGCTCGTGCTCTATGGCAACGAACGCTGCCCGACCGACGCCAACGGTGCGGAAATCGTCGTCTGCACGCGGCGCGACGCCAACGAGCAGTTCCGCGTCCCCAAGGAATTGCGCGATTTCAAGATCACGCCGCAGAACGAAAGCTGGGCGTTGCGCGCGCAAGGTACGCTCGACACGGGCGGCGCCGGAATCGGCTCGTGCTCGGCGGTCGGACCTGGGGGCGGGATCGGCTGTTCGCGGCAGCAGTTCAAGCAGAACAAGGCGATCGACAAGCAGCGCGACAAGGACGAGGTCGAGGGTCAGCGGAGCAACTGATTCGCTATTCCACCGCGGCGCTTCGCAAAAGCGATTCAATTGACGACGCAACCACTCTAGGGTCCCTCCGCGACCGACCGGGGGACCCATGGCCACCATCTTCTTCAAGCCCAAGCCCGTCACATCGACCAGACCCGACGTTTATGAAAAACTGCTGGCGGGCGTCGCGACGATATTGCTGGTCATCGTCGTCGTCGCACTGGCGAAGGGGCGTGCCGACTGGGCACGCGTGCCGCGTGGTATCTGGCTGCACCTGGCGACGGTCACGGTCGCGCTCGTCCTCACGCCCTACATCCTGCTTCGCCCGCGGGGAACGCCGGTGCACCGGTTGCTCGGCAAGATATGGGTGGCCGCCATGGTCGCGACCGCCGCGATCAGCCTGTTCGTACGCTACAGCAACCCCGGCCATTTCAGCTTTATCCACATCCTGTCGGTGTTCGTGCTGGTGATGGCGCCGCGCGTATGGCTGACCGCGCGGCGCCATAACATTGCCGGGCATCGCATGGCGGTGCGCGGGCTGGTGACGGGGGCGCTAATCGTCGCGGGCTATTTCACGTTGATCGAGACGCGCCTGCTCGGGCACTGGCTGTTCGGCTGATATGCGCGTCCGCATTCTGTTGTTCGTGCTCGTATGGCTATCGTGTGCGTGGTTCGGGTCGTGGGCGCTCAACCCCAACAATTCAACGCGGATGTTCGCCGCGATCGCGCTGGTAGAGCGCGGCGACGCCAAAATCGACGAGTTCAGCAAGCTGACGATCGACAAGGCCGAATTCGACGGCCACGTCTATCTCGACAAGGCGCCGGGGATGACGTTGCTCGCGCTGCCCGCGATGGCGGCGGCGGAGCACGTCACCGTGCGACCGCCGATCCCGCCGACGGTTTGGGACCGTGATTTCGAACACTGGATGACGGTGCGGCTGAGGCTGGCGGTGGCGAGCGTGAGCGCGTTGTTGACCGCGCTGGCGGCGGTTGCGCTGTTCGATCTTGCGCTCGGGCTGACAGGGAGCGCCGGTGCGGCGTGCTTCGGGGCGATCACCTATGCGCTCGGCACGCCGATCTGGGGCTGGTCGACCACCTTGTTCGGGCACGCGCCGGTCGCCGACCTGTTCGTCATCGCGGTCTGGGCGTTGTGGCGGGGCGGGCAGGAGCGGGCGGTGCGGTTCGCCGTGATCGCCGGGGCGGCGCTGGGTCTCGCCGCGCTGATCGAGTTGCAGTCAGTGCTTGCCGGTTCGGTCATCGCCCTGTGGGGCGCGTTCCGCCTGCGCCGCCCCGCCCCGGTCGCCGCCGCGGCGCTGGCTGGTGCCGTCACGTTGCTGGTCCCGCTGATCGCCTATAACATGATCGCGTTCGGCACGCCGTTCCGGCTGGGGTATGAAGGCGTGCACGATTTCCCCGGCATGCAGCAGGGGCTGTTCGGGCTGACCAGCCCCAAGCTCGCGGTGCTGGCCGAAATCGTCGTCGGGATGCGCCGCGGCCTGTTGTGGGTCGCGCCGGTCCTGATCCTCGCGCCCTTCGGATTGTGGCAACTGGCCAAGCGCCAGCGGAGCCTGGCGGTCATGTTGGCTGCGGCGGCGCTCGTCGTGCTGCTCGTCAACGCGGCCTATGTCTATTGGGACGGCGGCAGTTCGACCGGCCCGCGTCACGCGATCCCCGTGATCGGACTGCTCGCGATCGGGCTTGCGTCCTATTGGTCGAGCCTGGTCTTTTGGTGGGAGCGGGCGCTGGCAGCGGCGATCCTGGGCGTGTCGGTCGCGATCAACCTCGCCATCGCCGCCGCCGACATCGTCGCGTCGGATGAGTATAAGTTCCCGCTCTGGGATCCGATCCTGAAAGTCGACTGGCCGACGGGGACGCTGCGCACGCTGCCCAGTGATTTCTTCGGCTATTCGCCGATCGCGGGGGTCGTGTTCTACCTGTGCATCGCGCTCCCGATCGCGGCGTTGCTGTGGTGGAGCGTCCGCTCATCACGCCAGGGAGCCTGACATGGCCAGCATTTCCGCTCTGCATATCGGTTTCGTGCTTTTCCCGGACATGACTCAGCTCGATTTCACCGGCCCGGCGCAAGTGCTGACGCGAATGGGCAACACGACGATCGATCTGGTCGCGAAGTCTCTCGATCCGGTGCCGACCGACGCCGGTTTCACGCTTCAGCCGACCGCGACCTTCGCGACCGCGCGGATGCCCGACATTCTGTTCGCGCCGGGCGGGTTCGGCGTGGTGCCGGCGATGGAAGATATGGAGACCGTCGCCTGGGTGCGCGAAGCCGGGGCGCAGGCGCAATGGGTCACGGCGGTATGCACCGGCGCGCTGCTGCTCGGTGCGGCTGGGCTGCTCGAGGGGTATCGCGCGACGACGCACTGGGCGTCGCACCACAACCTCGCCTTGTTCGGGGCCGAGCCGGTCCACGAACGCTATGTGTTCGACCGCAATCGCGTGACCGGCGGCGGGGTGACGGCGGGGATCGATTTCGGCCTCGCCTTGGTCGCGGCGATCCGCGGCGACGCGCACGCCAAGTTCGTGCAGCTCAGCATCGAATACGATCCGCACCCGCCGTTCGACGCCGGCTCCCCCGACAAGGTCGAACCGGAAATCCTCGACCGTTACCGGAAGATGGCCGAGCGGATGGCGGGCGATCGCGACGCGCGGACGCGCGCGGTGGCGGAGAAGCTCAGCCTTTCCTGACCCCACGAACGCGGTGCCAGATGTAGAAGGCGACCGCCGCGACCAGCACCAGTCCGATCACCAGATCGGCCGAGTGGAACGCCGCCTTCAACCGCGGGTCGCTGTCCCACGCGCTGCCCAGCTTCATGCCGACCCAGGCAAGCCCGAAACACCATGGCCACGACCCGATGAAGGTATAGACGTGGAACGGCACCAGCTTCATCCGCGCGACCCCGGCGGGGAAGGCGATGAAGCTGCGGATCACCGGGAGCAGCCGCCCGATCAGCACCGCGATCGACCCGTATCGCTCGAAGAAGCGGTCGGCGGCGTCGATCTCGCCCGGCCCGATCAGGACATATTTGCCCCATTTGAGCGCTAGCGGCCGCCCGCCGCGCTTGCCGACCTCATAGGCGACGATCGACCCAAGATTGCACCCGATCGCCCCTGCTGTCGCAGCGAGATACAGGTCGAACCGCCCGGTCGAGACCAGATACCCCGCGAACGGCATGATGATCTCGCTGGGCAGCGGAATGCATGCACTCTCGATCGCCATCAGCACGACGATCCCGAGATAGCCGCCGGTCGAAATGACCCAGATGGTGAAGACCGCCAGCGTTGAGATGATTTTCTCGATCATGGGTAGCGGCGATGCGGGAGCGTGCGCGGACGGTCAAGCGCCGATGATTAACCCTGTCGTTTCAACGATTCTTCAGCGCTGATCGGGCAGTATTCCTGTCAGGAATCGGGGACCTGCAATGATCAAACGGGGCATCTTCACTGGGCTGCTGGCGCTCGCGCTCGTGGGGTGCAACTGGATCGGCAACGGCTATTCGCATGTCGTCGACCGGTCGCAGGCCGACGTCGTCGCCGCGCTTGAGGACCTCGACATCTCCGCCCAGCCCGGCAATCCCGGCACTGACCCCAGCCTGTCGGGCGGGGTCAAGCCCGACATCCGGCTCGAAAAGGCAGCCGATCATATGACGTGGTGGGTGATGGCAGGCGACAAGGTCGCTACGATCATGACCGCGACCTTCGAGCAACTGGACGGCGGCAAACGCACGCGCGTCACCACCAGCGTCAAGCGCGGCGATGCGCCCGACGACATGGTGTCGCCGACGTTCCGTTCTACCGGGATCACCTCCGGCCTGTTTTCGTTGGCGGTCGAAGGCGAGCTCAACAAGCTGACCGACGGCCCCCGCGCCAGCGCCGAGGAGTGCGCGAAAATGGTCGAGGCGTGGCGGGCCGCCGGCGAGAACGATATGATGAACCGCCCGCGCGAAGACCCGAAGAACCTGACTCAGGCGATCGGCGAGGGCGCGCGCAACGTGATCAAGCTGCAGGCGATGGCGGACAAATTGCGCCGTGCCGGGTGCCCGATGAACGGCGGTGCCGACTTCAAGCCGGTGTCGAGCGAGATGCGCCCCGCCGACGACAATGGCGGTCCTAGCGATTATCCGACGCCCCGCGAAACGTCGAAGGTCGATACGTCCGCCGACGGCATCCCGGACAATTAAGAGGCCGCTGCCGCGGCGGCTTTCAGGTCGGCGACGAACTTCGCATATTCCTCGCGTCTGGCCGCTTCGTCGGGGAGGCGGAGCAGGAAGCTTGGATGGACGGTGATCCACGCCATGCCGCCGTCGGGCAGCTCGAGCGCGCGACCGCGCTCGCGGCCGATCGTCATCGCCTTGCCGAACAGGCTATGCGCGGCGGTTGCGCCCAGCGCCACGGTCATCTTCGGCTTCACCAGCGCCAGTTCCTGGTCGATCCACCAGCGGCATGCGGTGATCTCCCCGGCATCGGGTTTCGAATGGATGCGGCGCTTGCCGCGCAGCTCGTATTTGAAATGCTTGACGGCGTTGGTGATATAGACGCGCGCCCGGTCCACGCCGGCATCCGCCATCGCGCGGTCGAACACTTGCCCCGCGGGACCGACGAACGGACGGCCCGCCAGATCCTCCTGATCCCCAGGCTGCTCGCCGACGAACATCAGGTCGGCATCGACTGGTCCCTCGCCGAACACCGTTTGCGTCGCGTGCCTGTGGAGGTGGCAGCGGGTGCAGCCCATCGCTTCCTCGCGCAGCGCTTCCCAAGCCGCCTGGATGTTGCCTCCGGATATGGTCTTGGCCTTTGCCGTCGCCACCATTTCGCTCTCCCGCGCCTGCGCACCAGCGATCAACGCCGGCACCAACGTGGTCTCGGGCATGTTTTTCCAATATTTGCGCGGCATTTCCTTCAGCATCGCGCCGACCTTGACCCGCGCGGGATTGAAGATTGACGCATAATAGGTCTTCCACATCGCCTCGATCGAGTCGCCCTCCGGCGCGTCGGCCTTGGTCGCGCCGGGCCCTTCGGTCAGCCGCTTGCCGTCCCAGTGGATGGCGAGTTGGGGCGTCAGGATCGACCAGCGCATCGTCGCGAAGCGATTGACGAAGAACGCCGCGTTGGCGCGGACGATGTGGAACTCGGGCTCGAACCACGCCACGTAGCGTGTGGCGCCGTCGTCGTGGACCTCGCGGAAGCGGACGAAGGCGCGCATCTTGTGGATGTCGCGGCGGACCGCCTTGGCGAACCCTTCGAGCTTGCGGACCAGTGGATCGGCCTGGTCCTCCATCAGCTTCGGTTGGTCGCGCAGCCGCACCAGCAGCGTGTGGAGCAACGCGAACCGCTCGCGATCGTCGTGCAGGATGGCCTTGCGCGCGAGGTCGATGAAGGGCCGAGGCACCGAAAACACGCCAGTCGCGAGCGGGGCGAGCTGCACTTGCCCGGCGAACAGTTCGCCCGGCTCGTCGCCGACCTGCCACCCGACCTGATCGGGTGGGACGTGATCTATCACAAGGCCCCGCACAGTGTCGCGCCAGCCGCCGAAATCGTCCTCCGCCTCCAGCGTGATCACGCGCATGGCACGTCAACCGGCGAGCGCGCGCCGCGGTTTCATCCGAACAATTCCATTTGCTCGGTCTTGGGCGCGACCAAGGTTCGCACGTCGAGCTTGTCGGCAAGCACCACCGGGCGCCAGTCGCTCGCGATCAGGAAGGGGCGGATCTTGGCGATCGATACGGTGAGGCGACCGATGTCCGCAAGGCTCAACCGCCGCCAACGCCGCGCCGCCAGGATCTTCCCGACCGCGCGCGTCCCCAGCCCCGGCACACGCAACAGCATCTCCCGCGGCGCCCTGTTCACGTCGACCGGGAAGCGCGCGCGATGCTTGAGTGCCCAGGCGAGCTTGGGGTCGATATCGAGCGGCATCATGCCCGTCTCATCCGCGGCGTCCGCCACTTCCTGCGGACTGAATTCGTAGAAGCGCATCAGCCAGTCGGACTGATAGAGGCGATGCTCGCGCATCAAGGGCGGGCGCTTAAGCGGCAGAACGGCGCTCGCGTCCGGGATCGGCGAGAAGGCAGAATAATAGACGCGCCGCAGCCCGAACTTGCCGTAGAGCCCGGCCGCCCGCCCGACGATGTCGCGGTCGGTCGCCGCGTCGGCCCCGACAATCATCTGCGTGGATTGCCCGGCCGGCGCGAACCGCGCCGCCGATTTGTAGCGTTTCTTCGCATCCGCGGTGTCGAGGATATCGGCCTTGGTCGCCGCCATCGCGCCTTCGATCCGTGTCGCGGATTTCTCTGGCGCGAGCCGCTTCAGCCCGCTGACCGTCGGCAGCTCGACGTTGATCGACACGCGGTCCGCATACAGGCCGGCCTGGTGCACCAGCTCCGGATCGGCGTCGGGAATGGTCTTGAGGTGAATGTAGCCGCGAAAATCATGGTCCTCGCGCAAGCTCCGCGCAACCTCGACGATTTGCTCCATCGTGTAGTTGGACGACCGGATGATGCCGGACGAGAGGAACAGGCCCTCGATATAATTGCGGCGATAGAAAGCGAGCGTCAGTTGGACGACCTCGTCAGTCGTGAACCGCGCGCGGCGCACGTTCGAGCTCTTGCGGTTGATGCAATAATGGCAGTCGAAAATGCAGCTGTTGGTCAGCAGGATCTTGAGCAGCGAGATACAACGCCCGTCGGGCGCATAGGCATGGCAGATGCCCATGCCTTGGTCGGTCGACCCGATCCCCTTGCCCCCGCGCGAATCGCGCTTCACCGATCCCGACGAAGCACAGCTCGCATCGTATTTGGCCGCGTCGGCGAGAATTTCGAGCTTCTGGCGAGTGTCGAGTTGGGCCACTCGTTCCTTTTATGTTCCAAAACTTCGAAAGTCACTGATCTATGTGAGTCGCTTCACCGCTAACGCGGCCGTCATTCCGCGGCGAGCAACGTCTCCGCGCCACCCAGGTCGACCGAGACGAGCCGGCTGACGCCGCGTTCGATCATCGTTACCCCGAACAGGCGGTGCATCCGGCTCATCGTTACGGCGTTGTGCGTGACGACCAGATAGCGCGTGCGGGTATCCGCCACCATGCGGTCGAGCAGGTCGCAGAACCGCTCGATATTGGCGTCGTCGAGCGGGGCGTCGACTTCGTCGAGCACGCAGATCGGCGCGGGGTTGGTCAGGAACAGCCCGAAGATCAGGGCGACCGCGGTCAGCGCCTGCTCACCCCCCGACAGCAGGGTCAGCGACTGGAGTTTCTTGCCCGGCGGCTGCGCCATGATTTCCAGCCCTGCCTCCAGCGGATCGTCCGAATCGACCAGTTCGAGCCGCGCCGCACCGCCGTTGAACAGCGTCGCGAACAGCCGCTGGAAATGACCGTTGACCGCCTCGAACGCGGCGAGCAGCCGTTGCCGGCCTTCGCGGTTGAGCGTTCCGATCGACCCGCGCAACTGGTTGACCGCCTGGCCCAGCTCGTCGCGCTCCGCCGCCGCATCGATCCGCGCGGCGTCGAGTTCGGCGAGTTCGGTCTCGGCGACCAGATTGACCGGGCCGATCCGCTCGCGATCGACAAGCAATTTGTCGTGCTGGACGGATTCGTCCTGCGGATCGCCAACCTGGTCGGCGTCGAACCCGATCCGTTCGCCGAGCAGAGGGGGCGGACAGGCGAAGCGTTCGCCCGACAGGCGAGTCATCTCGATTCGGCGGAGGTCCTGGCTTTCGGCGCGCGCCGATGCCCCGGCGCGAGCTTCGCGCGCGAGCGATAGCGCCTCGGCGGCGGCCTGCGCGGTTTGCTCCCCATGGCGCAGCCTGGTTTCCGCCTCGCGTTCGGCGGCGGCCGCGGCGTCGGCGGCTGCGCGAAGGCCGGCATGCGCGGTTTCGTGCTCGGCGATCCGCGCGGTGAGTTCGTCGGGACGCGCCGCGGCAGCCTCCGCCTCGGCGGCCAGCGTCGCTTCGCGCTTCGCCATGTCGGCGATGCGTTTCGCCGCTTCGCCGGCACGGGCTTTCCATCCCTTCTGCTCGGCATCGGCGGCGGCCAGCCGCTCGCGGTCGGCGGCGACCGCGCGGTCGATAGTGCTCCGCTCCGTCCGCACATTGGATGAGGCGACGCGGCGCGCCTCAGCTTCGGCCTGGAGCCGCGCCACCGTCTCGCGGGTCGCCGCTCCATCGGGGAGCGCCGCGCGTGCGGCGTCGGCGCGCTTCACCTCGGCCTCGGCCTCACCGATCTCGGCGGCAACGCGGCGGCCGCGCGTGTCGAGGTCGGCGCGCTGCGCCTCGATCCGTTCGAGCTGCGCGGTTGCGCGATCCTCCCTCCGGCTCGCGTCGCGCGCCGCGGTCTCGGCCCGGTCGAGCGAGGCGCGCGCAGCGCTCGCATCGGCGCGCGCAACAGCGATCTTTGCTTCGGCGGCGTCGAGCTGGCTATTCGCCTTGTCGAGCGACCCTTGCGCCTTGGGCCGCGCTTTCTCGAGCGCCGCGAGCCGGTTGATCCGTTCGAGGCGTTCCGCCGCCGCCGCGCCGTTGGACTTGGCGACATAGCCGTCCCACCGCCGCAGGACGCCGCCAAGCGTCACCAGCCGCTGGCCGACCGCGAGCGGCTGGCCGCCATCGCTATCCGCCACCAGCACCTGCGCCAGCCGCCGCGCGAGCGCCGCGGGTGCTTCGACATGGTCACCGAGCCGTACCAGCCCGTGCGGACCCGGATCGCCCGGCAGCGGCTCGGCCCCGGCCCAATAACGGTCGGCCTTCGTGTCCAGCCCGGTTTCGAGATCGTCGCCCAAGGCCGCCGCCAGCGCGCGCTCGTACCCCGGCGCGGCGCGGACATGATCGAGCAATCGGTCTCGCCCCGACGGCCGAGTCGCCTTTTCCAGCGCGACGAGCTCGCTCTCGATCGCTGCCAGCTCAGCCCGCGCCGTGGCCCGCGCCGCCTCGGCGGAGTCGCGTGCCTCCTGCGCGGCGCGTTCGTCGGCATCGGCCCGTGCCCGCGCCGCTCGCGCGGTTTCCGCCGAGTCGAGCGCTTCGGCGCGTGCTTTGGCCGCCGCCGCTTTCTCGGCGCGTAGCGGGGTGACGTCGCCCAGCGCCTTGAACTCGGCTTCCCATGTCGCCTGGTCGCGTACCGCGCGGTCGTGCCGCGCGCGCGCCGCCACCGCCGCCGCTTCCGCGACGCGCGCATCAGCCAGTTCGGCGGCCTGGCGGCTCATCGCCTGCGCCAGCGCCACATCGGCGTCGCGCGCGGCGCGTTCTGCGTCCGCCAACGTCGCGTCGAGTGCAGGGAGCCGTGCCGCCGCTTCGTCGGCGCGTTTCGCCAGCGCCTTGGCCTCGGCATCGAGCCGGGCCAGCGCTTCCGCGGCATCGACCGCCAGTGCGCCCTCGCGCTCGCGATCTTCGGCGATCCGCCCGCGTTGTTCGGCCAGCTCGACGATCCGCCGCGCCGCCGCCGCATGCTCGGCGCGCAAGCCCGCGAGCGCGTGTCCTGCCTCGGTCGCCGCGTCGCGCGCGGCCAGCGCCGCGGCGCGCGCTTCGCCCAACGCCGTCGTCGCCGCATGCTGGTGCGCGGCCGCGGCGCGCTGCAGTTCGGCTGCAGTCGCGACCTTGTCCTCGCAGGCCGCCGCATCCGTCTTGGCCGCGTCCGCCGCCGCCGCCGCGTCGCGCCAGCGAGCGAAGATCATCCGCGCCTCGGCCACGCGGATCTTGTCCGACAGTTCGCGATAGCGTTCGGCCTGCCGCGCCTGCCGCCGCAACGCGTTGGCGCGCGTTTCCTGGTCGGACATGATCTCGTCGAGCCGCGCCAGATTGGCCTCGGTCGCGCGCAGTTTCTGTTCGGCGTCCTTGCGGCGGACGTGGAGGCCCGCAATGCCCGCGGCCTCCTCCAGCATGGCGCGGCGTTCGGCAGGCTTGGCGGCGATCACCGCGCCGATCCGCCCCTGGCTGACGAGCGCGGGCGAATGCGCGCCAGTCGCGGCATCGGCGAACAGCAGGGCGACGTCCTTCGCGCGGACGTCGCGACCGTCGATGCGATAGGCCGACCCCGCGCCGCGCTCGATGCGCCGTACGACTTCAGTCTCCCCGCCGTCGATCTCGGCCAGGATCGATACTTCGGCAAAGTCGCGCGCCGGCCGCACGTCGGTGCCGGCGAAGATGACGTCGTCCATGCCGGCGCCGCGCATAGACTTCGGGCTGTTCTCGCCCATTGTCCAGCGCAACGCCTCGAGCAGGTTGGACTTGCCGCAGCCGTTGGGACCGACGACGCCGGTCAGCCCGGGCTCGATGCGCAGGTCGGCCGGATCGACGAAGCTCTTGAAGCCCGAGAGCCGGAGCCGCTTTATCTGCATGTCGATCGCGGCCCCCGGCGCTCAGCGTTACGCGCCGCGGTTGGTCAGCACCGCCTTCAGCTTTTCCCAGCGATCGACGCCGTCGAGCTTGACGTCGTTGAGGATGAAGGTGGGCGTGCCGGTGATCTGATACTTGTCGTTCGCCGCTTGCGCACCATCGACGATCTTCTTGATCCCGGCGGGGTCGTTGAGGCAGGCGCGCGCCTTATCTTCGGGCAGCCCGCGCTGCTTCATGAAATCGATATAGCCGAGTCCTTCGGCGAAGGCGACGGCGACCTGATTTGGCGTGGCGTTGCCCATCGCCTGAACCTTGGCGGCGACCGCCTGTTCGTCCTTGAGCAGCGTTTCCTGATTCTTGAACATCTGGTCGAGGATCGGGAAGAACGTCGCGGTGTCGCCGGTGCACTGGCCGAGCAGGATCGGCGCGAAGTCGAGCGGGCCGTGAACCGGATATTCGCGGAACTCGTAGCTCACCTTGCCGGTCGCGATGAAATCGGCCTTGAGCGGCTCGAACCCTTCGGTATCGAACAAGGCGCAATAGGGGCAGGCGCGCGAGCCATATTCGACGATCTTAAGCGGGGCGTCGGGATTGCCCATACGGAAGCCACCTTCAGGCGTCTTGACGACGGTATCGACCCAGGCCTTGCCCGCGGGCGGGGTGACCGCCTTCACGCTGCCCGCCGGGGCGGTAACGTTGGTTGCGTCCTGGCTGCCGCCGCAAGCGGCCAGGAACAGCAGGGGAGCGGCGGCGAAAAGGGTACGAAACGTCATCGGGAACTCCAACGGAAAGAACTAGCTGATTTTGCCGGTAACGACGAGGCTGGCAAGCTCGTCGCCGACGATGGGTGGACCGCGCGTCGCGGCGACGCCGGCGGCCAGCGCGCCGAGCACCGCACGCAGTTCGGGATCGGCGATCGCCCGCAGGCCTTCGCCAATCGCGGCGGAAGGCTCGATCGGCTTGAGGCTGGGCGGCGCGACGCGCGACGGGCGGGGCGCGACATTGCCCTGTTTGAGCGTGAGGCGCGCGACCGCGGCATAGCCGAAGAAGCGATTGACGCGCTCCACGATCTCTGGGGCGATATGCTGCATCATCGCGGCGTGCGCGCCCTTCACGATTACGGTCAGCACCCCTTCCGCTTTCTTGCCCGGCGGGAAGCGGATCGATTCGGGGGTCGAAACGCCGGCATATTTCAGCCCGACGATCTCCGCCCAGCGCGTGACGATGCCCGACTGGACGAATCCGTAGCGCTTGAACGCCGCGCCGCCGACCTGGGGCAGCAAGTCCGCGACCGTGCGCGCCGGGCCGCCGCGGGGGCGCTCCTGAACGGGCGGTCTGGCGGGGGGGCGCTTGCTCATCGCGTCATCCATGCCATAGCCGACCCGTGGCCGCCAAGCATTCATCCGTCGCCGCCAAGCTGCTTGATTGGTATGACGCGCATCGCCGAGACCTGCCGTGGCGCGCGAAACCCGGCGAGGCCGCCGATCCGTATCGCGTCTGGCTGTCCGAGGTGATGCTGCAGCAGACGACGGTGGCGACCGTCACGCCACGGTTCCGGGCGTGGACCGCGCGCTGGCCCGATTTCGAGAGCCTGGCGCAGGCATCCGACGATGACGTCATGGCGGCGTGGGCGGGGCTGGGATATTACGCCCGCGCGCGGAACCTCGTCGCTTGCGCGAAGGCGGTGGTGGCGGACCATGGCGGGCGTTTTCCGGCGACCGAGGCCGAATTGCGCAGGCTGCCTGGCATCGGCGACTATACGGCCGCTGCGATCGCCGCGATCGCATTTGGCGAACACGCGACTGTGGTCGACGCCAACGTGGAGCGCGTCGTCGCGCGCTTGTTCCGCGCCACCACCAAGGCAAATGTTCGCGAAGCGGCGGAGACGATCACGCCGCCGGACCGCGCGGGCGATTTCGCTCAGGCCATGATGGACCTCGGCTCGGCAATCTGCACGCCGCGCAAGCCGCGCTGTTTGCTTTGCCCGCTTCGCGACGATTGCGCGGCGCTGGCGGTGGGGGACCAAGAAGCGTTTCCGGTCAAGGCTGCCAAAGCCGCCAGGCCGCAACGCTACGGCACGATCTTCTGGGCGCAGGCGGGGGATGCGGTGATGCTGGTCCGCCGGCCGCCCAACGGGCTGCTCGGCGGGATGCGGGCCTTGCCGACCGGGCCGTGGCAGGAAACGCAGCCCGGCATCGCCGAAGCACCGCTCACCGCCGACTGGACGATGCGCAAAGCGACCGTCGCGCACGGTTTCACCCATTTCAATTTGCAACTCGCGCTTGCGACCGCGCGCGTCGAACGCCATGCACTGCCCGTCGGCGGCGAATGGTGGCCGGTCGATTCGCTTGGCGAGGCGGGGTTGCCCACGGTCTTCGCCAAGGCGGCGGCAGCGATAGGAGAGGCTGATGCGTAAGTTCCTGACATCGATCGTGACCGGCACGGCGCTCGCCGCGATCCTGGCCGGCGGCGCCCTCGCGCAGGCGGTCGCGCCCGCGCCTCAGCCGGTTCCCGTCGTTCCGGCCGCCGACCCGTTGCCGGGGACGCGCGCGCTGCTCGATGGTTATGTAACATCGGGCAAGATGCCCGGCATCGTCGCCGCGTTCGGCGTCGGCGACAAGGCGACGATATTCCTCGCCGCAGGCAAGGTCGGGACCGGCGCCGGGGCCGCCGCGGCCGGCCCGGACAGCCTGTGGCGCGTCTATTCCATGACCAAGCCGATCACCGCGATGGCGGCGATGATCCTGATCGAGGACGGCAAGCTCAAGCTCGACCAGCCGGTCAGCGACATCCTGCCCGCGTTCAAGAACATGCGCGTAATGGACGACGCCAACGGATCCGTCGACGCCACGCACCCTGCCAAGGCGCAGATCACGATCCGCCACTTGCTCACCCACACCGCGGGACTTGGCTATGATCTCGGGCAGCCGGTGACGGTCAAGGGATCGCTGCTCGACCGCTACCGCACGCTCGGCATCAACCCGGCGCAGGTCAGCCGCGCGACCGAGCTCAGTTTCCGCACGATCCGCCCCGCCACGCTGCAGGCGTTCGCGACCAAGGTCGCGGCGCAGCCGCTGCTGACCGAACCCGGCGCCAAATGGAGTTATTCGATCGGCCTCGACGTGCTGGCCGCGGTGGTCGAGAAGGCGGCGGACATGCCGTTCGACAAGTTCGTCCAGACTCGGCTGTTCGATCCGCTCAAGATGAAATCGAGCTATTGGCGGGTGCCGGCCAGCGAGGCCGGACGGTTCGCGACCAACTACGCCTTCCTGCCGGGGGGCGACAAGACGATCCCGCTCGATCCCGCCGCGACCTCGGTCTATCTCGACGCGCCCAGCTTTCCCTATGGCGGCGCGGGCCTCGTCATGTCGGCGAGCGACTATGACCGTTTCCTCCATATGCTGCAGAATTACGGTGAGTTGGACGGCGTGCGGGTGATGAAGGCCGAAACCGCGAAACTCGCGATGTCCGACCTGTTGCCGCCGGGCGTCATATTCGGCGCGCTGCCCGGCGGGACCGGGGGCACGATGAACCTGCGCATGGGGTTCGGCGCGGGCGGATCGGTTATTCTGGAGGACCATGAAGGCAGCGTCGGCGCGGGCACCTATGGCTGGGGCGGCGCGGCGGGGACGATCGCCTATGTCAATCCGATCAAGAAGCTTCGCGGCACGGTGATGGTCAATTACTTCCCTGGCGAAAAATGGCCGGTCCGCGCGGAGACGACAAAGGCGTTCCTGAGCGACATCGCTGGTTACAAATGATCGCACCCGGGTTTACCGGCAGTCCGCTCGACCGCGCCGACCATCTGCGCCACGATGCGGACGCGTTGGCGGCGGCGATGGGGGACTGGCGCGCGAAGCTGCTGCGGCTCGACGCGGCGTTCACCCCGGATGTCGGCGATGACGGCACGCTCGGCTGGACGAACCTGGCCGACGCGCCGCCCGATACCGAGCTGGTGTTCCTGGGCCTGATCGACGGCAAGCCGCATTTCGCCGCGTTCATCGACGGGATGCACGCGCCGCCGGGCCGGCCGGTGGCGATGTTCGCGATGCTCGACCGGCTGCAATCGAGCGAGGCGGCGACCTATGCGGCGGCGCGCAGCGTGCTCGACTGGCATAGCCGCCATCGTTTCTGCGCCAATTGCGGCAACCCCACCGCGATGTTCCGCGCGGGCTGGGGGCGGCTGTGCAACCATTGCGGCGCCGAACATTTCCCGCGCACCGACCCCGTCGTTATCATGATCGCCGAGCATGAGGGTCGGGCGCTGGTCGGACGCGGGCCCAATTGGCCTGCGGGGCGCTATTCGGCGCTTGCAGGCTTCATGGAGCCGGGCGAATCGATCGAGGAAGCAGTCGCGCGCGAAATCTTCGAGGAAGCAGGGGTGCGGGTGAAGAACGTCCGCTACGTCGCCAGCCAGCCGTGGCCGTTCCCCTCCCAACTGATGATGGCGTGCGTTTCGGAAGCCGAGGACGACAAGATCACGATCGACCCGAAGGAATTGCAGGACGCGATCTGGGTCAGCCGCGCCGACATGAAGCGCGCGCTGGCGGGCGACCCGACAGCGCCGATGGCCGCGCCGCCGCGCTTCGCGATCGCGCATACCTTGCTGACACGCTGGGTGAACGAGGAATGCTGACCGCCGAGCCGCAATTGTTCGTGTCGGACATCGGGGCGTCGTGCGACTTCTTCGCGAGGATCGGGTTCGCAACCGCTTTCGTCCACGGCGACCCGCCTTTCTACGCGCAGGTCGCGCGCGACGGAGCGCGGCTCAACCTGCGTCATGTCGACGGGCCGGTATTCGACGCCGGCTTTCGCGCGCGAGAGGCGGACGCGCTGACGGCCACCATCACAAGCGACGACATCGCCGCCCTCTACGCTGAATTGACCGCCGCCGGGGTCGCGTTTTACCAGGAGCTACGCACCGAAAGCTGGGGCGCGCATACCTTCATCCTCGCCGATCCCGACGGCAACCTGATCCTGTTCGCGGGCCGCTAGGCGGCCGCCGCCGTCACCGCGTCGCAGATGCGGTCGACCACCGCCTCGACCTGGTTCGCGTCCTCGCCTTCGGCCATCACACGAATCACGGGTTCGGTGCCGGAGGGGCGGATCACCAACCGGCCCTTGCCCGCCAGTTCGCCCTCGGCATCGGCAATCACCGCCTTCACGCCGGCGTCGTCGAGCGGCTTGCCGCCCTTGAACCGCACGTTCTTGAGCAATTGCGGCAGCGGATCGAAGCGGTGGAGCAATTCGCTCGCTGGCAAGCCCGACCGCACCAGTTCGGCGAGGATCTGCAGCGCCGCGACCAGCCCGTCTCCGGTCGTCGCATAGTCGCTGAGAATGATATGCCCCGATTGCTCGCCGCCGACATTATAGCCCTGGCCGCGCATCGCCTCCAGCACGTAGCGGTCGCCGACCGCGGTACGGATCAGCTTGATCCCCTGCGCCGCGAGATGCCGTTCGAGCCCGAGGTTCGACATCACCGTCGCGACGAGACCGCCGTTGGCGAGCGTGCCGGACCGCGCCCAGCTCGTCGCGATCAGCGCCATCAACTGATCGCCGTCGATCACGCGGCCGTTCTCGTCGACCACGATCAGCCGGTCGGCGTCGCCGTCCAGCGCGATGCCGATATGCGCGCCCGACGCCACTACGGTCTCGCACAGGGTCTGCGGCGCGGTCGATCCGACCTGGTCGTTGATATTGGTGCCGTTCGGCGACACGCCGATCGCGATGACGTCGGCGCCCAGTTCCCAGAGCGTCGTCGGCGCGACCTGATACGCTGCACCGTTTGCGCAATCGACGACCACCTTGAGGCCGTCGAGCCGCAGGTCGTCGGGAAAGGTGGACTTGGCGAAATGGATGTAGCGGCCGCGGGCATCCTCGATCCGGCGGGCACGGCCGATTTCGGCAGCCGGCGCGAGCGGCACGTCGCCGTCGATCAGCGCCTCGATTGCCAGTTCGTCGGCATCGCTGAGCTTGTAGCCGTCGGGACCGAACAGCTTGATCCCGTTGTCGGCGAAGGGATTGTGGCTCGCCGAGATCATCACGCCCATGTCGGCGCGCATCGACTTGGTCAGCATGCCGATCGCCGGGGTGGGCAGCGGGCCGAACAAGGTCACGTCCATCCCCACGCTGGTGAAGCCCGCGACCAGCGCGTTTTCGAGCATATAGCCCGACAGTCGCGTGTCCTTGCCGATCACGACGCGGTGCTTGTGGTCGCCGCGCACGAAATGCGCGCCAGCCGCCATGCCGACCTTCATCGCCATCTCAGCGGTCATCGGCGCCTTGTTGGTCAGGCCGCGAATCCCGTCGGTGCCGAAATATTTTCTTGCCATCCTGCTCGTTTCCGTCCGCTATTCTGCGCGTTGTCGCCATCTCTTAGCGCGGCATTCAGGGAAGGGCGAGCATGAGCCAGGCGTTTCGGATTTTGGCGTCGCTGGTGGTCGGACTGCTGCTCGGGATCGCGCTCGCCAGATGGGTGCCCGACGCCGGGGCGTTCCTGCTGCTGTTCACCAAGCGGATCGGCGGCGCGTGGCTGCACGGGCTGCAGATGGTGATCGTGCCGCTGGTCGTGGCCCTGCTGGTGATCGGCATCGCGGCATCGGCCGAGGCAGCGCGCGCCGGCAAAATCGCGGCGCGCGCGCTGATCGCGTTCGTTGTGATCCTGTGGGTCAACACCTTGCTGTCGGCATTCCTGACGCCGCTGCTGCTCGAGCTCTTTCCGCTCCCCGCCGAATGGGGCGACGCGTTGCGCGCGTCGCTATCGAGCGCCAAGGCGGCGGGACAGATTCCCAGCCTGGGCGATTTCTTCGACAAGATCGTCCCGACCAACATCGTCGACGCCGCCGCGACCGACTCCTTTTTACCGCTGACGGTGTTCGCGATGGTGTTCGCCTTCGCCATCACGCGATTGGAAGCGGCCCGCCGCAAGACGCTGATCGATCTCTTTCAGGCGATCGCCGACGCGATGGTGGTGGTGATCGGCTGGGTGCTGGTGCTCGCCCCGCTGGGCGTGTTCTGCCTGGCGTTCGGGCTGGGGATGGAAACGGGCGCGGCGGCGTTCGGGGCGCTGGCGCATTACATCGCGATAGTCTCGACCCTCGGCATCCTCGTGCTGCTGTCGGCCTATCCGCTGGCGGTGATCGGCGCGCGGGTCGGGATCGGGCGGTTCGCCCGGGCGGTGCTGCCGAGCCAGGTCGTCGCGATCTCGACTTCATCGTCGCTCGCATCCCTGCCGGCTATGCTGCGGTCAAGCGAAGCGCTTGGCGCACCAGCCGCCGTGTCGGGCGTGGTATTGCCGATCGCGGTCGCGGTGTTCCGCGCCACCAGCCCGGCGATGAACCTCGCGGTCGCGCTTTACGTCGCGATGCTGACGGGTACGCATATCGGTCCGGGCCAACTCGCCGCCGGAGTCGCCACCGCGGCGATTACCACGATGGGCTCGGTATCGCTCCCCGGCACGATCAGCTTCTTCGCCTCGGTCGCGCCGGTGTCGGTGGCGATGGGCGTGCCGATCGAGGCGCTCGGGCTGCTCGTCGCGGTCGAGACGGTGCCGGATTTATTTCGCACGCTCGGCAACGTCACCATGGACGTCGCTGTCACCGCCACCATATCGGCCCGCAGCGGCGGCGGCCCCGAGGGTGAGACCGACCGCGCACTCGAGGAGCTTCCCGGATGAAATATCGCACGCTTGGCACGCACGACGGCGGCCTGAAAGTCTCGGCGATCGGCATCGGCTGCATGCCGATGATCCGGGAGGGCAACATCAATTACGGTCATGCCGACGACGATGAATCGATCCGGACGATCCACGAGGCGATCGACCTTGGCGTGACCTTTTTCGACACCGCCGAGATGTACGGACCGTTCTCCAACGAGGAACTGGTCGGCCAGGCGATCAAGGGCAAGCGTGAGGGGCTCGTCATCGCGACCAAGTTTGCGGCGCGCTGGAACGGGAATGAGATGATCGGCCTCGACGGCAGCCCCGAAAATGCGCGCCGGGCGTGCGAGGGATCGTTGCAGCGGCTCGGCATCGACACGATCGACCTGTTCTATCAGCACCGCGTCGACCCCAACGTGCCGATCGAGGACACCGTCGGCGGCATGGTTGAGCTGGTGAAGGAAGGGAAGGTACGCCACATCGCTCTGTCCGAAGCTGGGGCGGAGACGATCCGCCGCGCGGCGCAGGTTCATCCCATCACCGCATTGCAGAGCGAATATTCGATCTGGGAGCGCGATGTGGAGGGCGACATCCTGAATGCCTGCCGGGAGAACGGTATCGGCTTCGTGCCCTATTCGCCGCTGGGGCTAGGGTTCCTAGCGGGCACGATCCGCAGCCTCGACGACTTGCCCGCCGACGACTGGCGCCGCAACGATCCGCGCTACCAGCCCGACACGCTGCCGCAGAACCTCAAGATCGTCGACGCCATCGCCGAGGTGGCGGGGCACCACAATGCGTCGAACGCGCAGATCGCGCTGGCGTGGTTGCTCGCGCAGGGCGACGACATTGTGCCGATCCCCGGCGTGAAGCGTCGCGTGACGATGCGCGATTCGGCGGGTGCGCCCGACGTGACGCTGACCGAACAGGATCTCGCGACGATCGAGGCGGCCGCGCCCAACGGTGGCACCGCCGGGCCGCGCTACGCCGAGCGCGGGATGCGGATGGTCAAACTCTAGCGGTCGCCGGGCGGCACGGGGTCATTTGACCCCGTGCATCCACTTCTTGAGCGGGAACGACAGCAGGAACAGGAGCACGCCAAGCCCGATCGCGACCCAAGCGATTGTGGTGAAGGTATGCGTGTAGGTATCGAGGCTGACCTTCAGGTTGGTTACCTGCCCGCCCACCGTCTCGACGCTGGCGAACTGTGCGACCACGCCCGCGACGTATTGTGCAACCGAGATCGACAGGAACCATACGCCCATCATCAGCCCGACGATCCGCACGATCGACAGCTTGGTGATCATGCTGAGACCGACCGGCGAGATGCACAGTTCGGCCAACGAATGGATCAGGTAGAGACCGGCGAGCCACCAGATGCCGACCTTGAAGTCCGGACCCGCGAAGCTCGATCCCCAGACCAGGAACAGGAAGCCGAGCCCGACGCCGATCAGTGCGATCGCGAATTTGACCGGGATCGGTGGCTCGAGTCCGCGTCGCGCCAGTGACGTCCAGAGCAAGCTCATGAACGGCGCGAAAATGACGATGAAGGCCGCATTGAAGAACTGCGTCTGGCCGGCCGAAATGCTGAACAGCCCGAATACCGACAGGTCGGTGTTGCGGTCCGCGAACAGCGTCAGCGACGATCCGGCCTGTTCGAACAGCGTCCAGAATACGACGTTGAAGACGATGAGTATCATCGCGGCCAGCATCATCTGGAACTCGACCTTGTTACCGACGCGCCAGGACCAGAACAGGATGACGGGGATGCCGATCAGGAAGGTGCCGAACAGCAACTTGCCCATCAGCGACAGCGAGACCAGATAGCCGACGAAACCCGACCCCTCGACCGGCGCGGGCGCGCTCATGAGGTTGGTGAACAGGAAATAGATGACCGGCAACGACGCCAGCGCGCAGATGAAGATGATTATCGCGCGGTTGGGGGCGTTCGCTGGCGGCTCGCCATAGCCACCCAGTCGTCCGCCATCGAACTGGATCAGCGTCCAGGAAAACAACATACCAATCGATGCAAGTCCGAACCCGGCCCACCAACCGACCGCCGTAGCAAGAAACGGGCACAGGATCTGGGAGAATAGCGAGCCGAGATTGATCCCCATGTAGAAGATCGTGAACCCGGTGTCGCGCCGGCCGTCACCCTTCGGATAGAGTTCACCGACCATCGTCGAGATGTTGGGTTTGAAGAACCCGTTGCCCATCGTCACCATCGACAGGCCGATCAGCAGCACCATCGTGAAGAAGGGCGAACGCTCGCCGTCGGATTCGAGTCCGCCCTTGGGCAATGTCTTGGCGACCTTGCCGTCGGCGGCCACAAGGTTGACGCTGCCGTCCTCCTGGCCCTTGATCGCGAGCTTGTCGGCGCCGATCGTGACATATTGCTGCTTGTCGCCGCTCGCCTTGTCGATCGTCACTTCATAACGCTGGCCCTCGATCATCGCGAAGGGCTTGGCTTCGGTGCCCATGCCCGCGCCCACGCTGAGGATCAGATAGCCGAGCGACATGATGATCGCGCCGAACTTTACCGCGCGTTTCGACCCGAGATAGCGGTCGGCCAGCAGCCCGCCGACCAGCGGCGTCAGGTAGACCAGCGCGGTGAACCCGCCATAGACCCCGTTAGTCGTGCGATCGGAAAACAGGAAGTAATTGGCAAGATACAGCGTAAGCAGCGCGCGCATGCCGTAATAGCCAAACCGCTCCCACATCTCCGTGGTGAACAGCCGCGCCAGCTGTCTTGGGTGCCCGAACCACGTATCCTCGGCCGCCGGATTGACGTGGGTAATGTCCGGCTCGCGCGGGTTGTCCGCGGTCGGGGTGTCCACCATGCATGCGCTCCCTGAACTCTCGTGCCGCCGTCGAATGCGCGGCGGATGGTTGCAAGTGAGACTAGCGGCAAAGACCCGGGTGTAAATAGCGGGCGGCGGCCCTAGATGAGCGCCATGTTCAACGACCGCTCGACCCCGCTATCGCTCCTCGCCACGCGCCGGTCGGGCAAACCGCGTGATCTGATAGCGCCCCGACCCGACGACGCGCAGTTGCGGCAGATCCTGGAAATCGCGGCGCGGACGCCGGATCATGGCAAGCTCGCGCCGTGGCGGTTCGTGGTGGTGCCGGACGACAAGCGCGCGGCGCTGGCGGCGGTGATCACCGATGCCTATCGCGCCGAACGCCCGCAGGCGGGCGCGCTGGAAATTGCGTCGCTCGAACAATTCGCCACGCAAGCGCCGGCTTTGGTGGTCGTGTTGTATTCGCCAAAGACGGAAAGTCATATTCCACTGTGGGAACAGGAATTGTCGGTGGGGGCGGCGTGCATGAACCTGCTCCACGCGGCGCATGCTCTGGGGTTTGCCGGCGGTTGGCTGACCGGATGGGCGGCTTTTTCCGACGCGGTGCGGGATGCGTTCGGCGCAGCGCCGGAACGGATCGCCGGGTTTATCTTCCTTGGCACCCCGGCAAAGCAATTGGAGGAAAGGCCTCGCCCAGATCCGGGCAAGATTGTTTCAACATGGGGCGGTTAATCGACTGGACGTAGGCGTCGATTGGTGTATTAAAGCAGCATGGCACTCAGCAACGACGACAGCCCGGTCTATATCCGCTTGCGGGGCGGGATCGCCGCCGCGATCCTCCGCGGCGAATATCGCGCCGGCGACCAACTCCCCTCGGTTCGCGCGCTCGCCGCCGAACATGGCGCCAACCCGCTGACCGTGGCGAAGGCGTATCAGAGCTTTCAGGACGACGGTTACGTCGAGGTACGGCGCGGGGTCGGCATGTTCGTGCTGCCGGGCGCGGCGGAGAAACTGCGCGTCGCCGAGCGCGCGCGCTTCGTCAACGACCAGTGGCCCCGGATCGCCGAGCATATCGAACTGCTCGGGCTCGACGCCGCCGACCTTCTGGAACGCGAGCGCGCTTAGAACAACCCGAGCGCCGCGACGTCTTCGGCGCTGAGATCGATCCCGAACATCATGCTGAGCCGTAGTCGATAGACGCGCGGATCGTCGATCTGCGCCATCGTGTCCACGCCGCCCGCGTGCCGCCCGTATTTGCGATCGTTCAAGGCAGCGTAGCCGGTGGGCAAGGCGATGCTCACGATGGCCATGTCGACGAAACGTGTCCCCGGCGCGGTCGCGGTCCAGTGATTGGACATATCGAGATCGGCCTGAGCAACCTCGGTGAGCAGGAAGCTGTACTGGTCGACCGCGCCGCTGCCGCCGCGACCGTCGGTTGCGCCGATAGGGCCGTTGCGGATCAACACCCAGCCTCGCTCGTCTTCGATCAGCCGGAACAGCGCGCCATCGGGAGCGGTGGCTTCCGCGCCCGCGACCAGTGGCATTGGTGGCGCATAGCTGCCACCGAACCCGGCGTCGGCGATCCATTCCTGCCCGTCGATCGTGACCAACAGCAACATGTGCGTGAGGCCGGGCGTTCCAGTGGCGCCGAGCAACACGCGCGCGAGCAGCGTCCTCGCGGTGAAGCCGAGTTCCGTCAGCGCGTCGAGGAACAGCCGGTTCTGTTCGAAGCAATAGCCGCCGCGCTTGGCGGTCACCAGCTTGGCGAAGACCGACTCGCTGTCGATGCGGATGCCACGCCCGAGGCGGATGTCGAGGTTCTCGAACGGAATGTGCAGCCGATGCGCGCGCTGCACCGCCGCTAGGCCGTGTTCGTCCAGCGTCGGCCGTGCGGGCAGCTTTATCCGCGCGAGATAGGCGTCGAGGTCGAAGCTCATGCGGCGAACAGGTCGGCGGGCAGGTCGTAGAGGATGGCGGCGGGCGCGGTGGCGGCGGCGTGCAGGCCGAGAGCCTCGGGCACGATCTGTCCCACGTAGAAGGCCGCGACTGCGCGCTTCATCCGGCTGAAATCGTCATCGCCGTCGGCGAGGCGACCCTGGCGCTCCATCAGCCAGCCGCAGACGGCGACCGACAGCATCGTCAGGAACGGATAGCTCGCCGCCAAGCGATCATCGACATCGGCGGTGGCGAGCCGCCGACCGACATCGTCGCACGCGTCGATCAGCGCGCGCAACGCCGCATCCTCCGACTCGGCGCGCATGTCGGCGATCAGCGTGTTGAACGCCGCGCCGTTCGACAGGCCGAGCTTGCGCCCGACCAGATCGGCTGCCTGGATGCCATTGGTGCCTTCGTAGATCGGCGTGATGCGGGCATCGCGGAAGAATTGCGCGGCGCCGGTCTCCTCGATGAAGCCCATGCCGCCATGCACCTGGACGCCGAGAGAAGCGACTTCGTTGCCGATGTCGGTGCCGTGCGCCTTGGCGAGCGGGGTGAGGATTTCGAGCCGGTCCTTCGCCGCTTCGTCGCTGTCGGCGCGATCCACCATGCTCGCCGCGAGATAGACGAGCGCGCGCGCCGCCTGGGTCTGCGCCTTCATCCGCATCAGCATGCGGCGCACGTCGGGATGCTCGACGATCGCGACCGGGGTCTTGTCGGGCGATCCGGCGCGCGCCGACTGGATGCGTTCGCGCGCGAACTCGACCGCTTTCTGCGTCGCGGCCTCCGCGACTTGCACGCCCTGCAGGCCGACGTTCAAACGCGCGTTGTTCATCATCGTGAACATCGCGCGCATCCCACCGTTTTCGGGACCGATCAGCTCGCCGATACAGTCGCCGTTGTCGCCGAACGACAGCACGCAGGTCGGCGAGGCGTGAAGGCCCATCTTGTGCTCGATCGACACCACGCGAACGTCGTTGAACGCACTAGGTTTGCCGCCGGTGTCGAGGCGGTATTTGGGGACGAGGAACAGCGATATGCCGCGCGTTCCCTCGGGCGCGCCGGGGGTGCGGGCGAGGACGAGGTGGACGATATTGTCGGCCATGTCGTGGTCGCCGAACGAGATGAAGATCTTCGTGCCGCTGATGCGATATGTGCCGTCGCCGACCGGTTCCGCCCGGCTCTTGAGCGCGCCGACGTCGCTGCCCGCCTGCGGCTCGGTCAGGTTCATCGTGCCGGTCCATTCGCCGGTCGCGAGGTGGGGGAGATAGGCGGCCTGCTGTTCGGGCGTGCCGTGGTGGAGCAACGCCTCGATCGCGCCCACCGTTAGCGTCGGCGCGAGCGCGAAGCCCATGTTCGCGGTACCCAGCGTCTCCAGCACGGCGCTCGCCAGCACGAACGGCAGCCCCTGCCCCCCGAAATCGGCCGGTGCGCCGATCGTACCCCAGCCGCCCGCAACATAATCGCGATAGGCCTGGGGATAGCCGGTGGGCATCTTCACGCCCTGCTCGGTCCATTTCGGGCCGTTAGTGTCGCCTTCCCGATTGAGTGGCGCCCATTCGCCCGCCGCGAACTGGCCCGCGCCCTCCAGTACGGCGTCGATCAGATCGGGGGTCGCGTCGGCGAACCGCTCCGTGGCGGCGAGATCGGCGATCCTGGCGACGGTATCGAGCACGAAACGCTGTTCGCGGACGGCGGGGGTAAACGGCATCGGCTTCCTCTCTGACTCGCGCGCGCTATAGCGGCACAACATGGACGCGCCAAACACCCGGATCCTGCCGTATAACAAGCACAACATTGCCGAGGCCGCGGCGCTGATCGCGGCGGGCAAGTGCGTCGCGGTGCCGACCGAGACGGTCTACGGCCTCGCCGCCGATGCCACCGATGGCGCTGCAGTGGCAGGAGTTTATGCAGCCAAGGGCCGGCCGAGCTTCAACCCGCTGATCGTCCATGTGCTCGATCTCGACGCGGCGAAGAAGCTGGCGGCGTTCGATGCGCGGGCCGAAGCGCTGGCGGCGGCGTTCTGGCCGGGGCCGCTGACGCTGGTGCTGCCGCTCAAGCCCTCGTCCGGGATCGCGTCGTTGGTGACGGCGGGGTTGGAGACGATCGCGATCCGCGTCCCCGCGCACCGCGCGATGCGCGCGTTGCTGGAGGCGTGCGGCAAGCCGCTCGCTGCCCCCTCGGCGAACGCGTCGGGCACGATCAGCCCAACCCGCGTCGAGCATGTCGCGCATAGCCTGGACGGGCGCATCCCGCTGATCCTCGACGACGGGCCGACGCGGGCTGGGATCGAATCGACGATCGTGCGCGAAGTGTTCGGCATGACGCGCATCCTGCGGCACGGTCCGATCACCGGCGCGCAAGTGCTGGCGGCGCTGACCGACGGGGCGCACAAGGTCGATCGTTTCGACACTGGCGAAGATGCGGCGGACAAGATCGAGGCGCCGGGCCAGCTTTCGTCGCACTACGCCCCGCGTAAGCCGCTGCGCATCGATGCGCGCGCGCCCGCCGACGACGAATGGATGATCGGGTTCGGCGACATAGCGGGCGACGACAACCTGTCGCCGAGTGGCGATTTGACCGAAGCGGCGACGCGGCTGTTCGACCTGCTGCACAAGGCGGATGCGTCGGACAAGCCCGAGATCGCGGTCGCGCGCATTCCCGAGGACGGCATCGGCGAGGCGATCAACGACCGCCTGCGCCGCGCCGCGCATCGCGGCTGATCATGATCGTCGGGTAGCTGCCGTGCTCCAGCGAAGACTGGAGCGTTGGAAACGTCGACCTGCGATAGCCAACGCTCCGGCCTTCGCCGCAGCACCACTTTAGCATTGCTCGACGGCTCGCAGACTAGGCCGGCTCGCTCGCCGCCTTCGACCGTGCGGCAAAGCTCTTGCGCAGCTTTTGCAGCTTGGGCGGGATCACCGCGATGCAATAGGGGTTACGCTGGCCTTCGCCTTCCCAATATTGCTGGTGATAATCCTCGGCCGGATACCATTCGGCCATCGGCTCGATCGTGGTGACGATCGGCGAGGGCCAGTTGGCGGCATTGCGCGCGATCGCCGCCTCGGCCTCCGCCCGCTGGGCATCGTCCGCCGGGAAGATCGCCGAGCGATATTGCGTCCCGACGTCGTTGCCCTGGCGGTTGAGGGTCGTCGGATCGTGCGTCGCGAAGAAGATGTCGAGCAGGTCGGCATAGGTCACCTGGCTCGCGTCGAACCCGACCCTGATCGCCTCGGCATGGCCGGTGACGCCGCTGCACACCTGTTTGTAGGTCGGGTTCGCGACGTGCCCGCCGATATAGCCGCTCTCGACGCTCTCGACGCCGATCACGTCCTTGTACACTGCCTCGGTGCACCAGAAGCAGCCGCCGGCCAGAGTCGCATAGTCGGTCGCCATCATTCGCTCCTTTTCAAGTTGGTCCAGATATAGGTAGGGGCGGCGCCGACGGTAAGAGGATGCGGGCATGAGCAAGGGTAGTGTGCTGGTCACGGGCGGCGCGGGCTATATCGGCAGCCACGCGGTGCTGGCGTTGCTTGACACCGGCTGGGACGTGGTGGTGGTCGACAACCTCACAACCGGGTTCGACTGGGCGGTCGACAAGCGCGCGACGTTGGTCCGCGCCAATATCGAGGACGACGACGCGGTGCGCGGCGCGATGCGCGACCATAGTGTCGTTGCAGTGATGCACTTCGCCGGGTCGATCGTCGTGCCGGAGTCGGTCACCGACCCGCTCAAATATTACCGCAACAACACGGTCGCCAGCCGTGCGCTGATCGAAAGCGCGGTCGTGTCGGGCGTGAAGCATTTCATCTTCAGTTCGACCGCTGCGACTTATGGCGACGCCAAGAAGATCCCGGTCGCGGAGGACGACCCGACGATCCCGATCAATCCCTATGGCACGTCAAAGCTGATGACCGAGGCGATGCTGCGCGACGTCGCGGCGGCGCATCCGATGAACTATTGCGCTCTCCGCTACTTCAACGTTGCGGGGGCTGATCCGCAGGGCCGCACCGGGCAATCGACCGCGGGCGCGACGCACTTGATCAAGGTCGCGGTCGAGGCCGCGACGGGCAAGCGCGAGTCGGTCAGCGTGTTCGGTACCGATTTCCCGACCCCCGACGGCACCGGTGTGCGCGACTATATCCATGTCAGCGACCTCGCCGCCGCGCACGTCCATGCGCTCGACCGGCTCATAGCGGTGCCGACCGAGAGCCTGACGATGAACGCCGGTTACGGCCATGGCTATTCGGTGATGCAAGTGCTCGACGCGGTCGATCGCGTGACCAATCACGAGATCAAGCGCGTCATCGGCCCGCGCCGGCTGGGCGATTCCGCCGAGCTGGTGTCGGACAATCGCCGTATCCTGGCGACCTTGCCGTGGCAGCCGCGATATGACGACCTCGATCAGATCGTCCGCGACGCGCTGGCATGGGAGCGCAAGCTAGCCGAGCGCGGCTGATCGCCCCTTCCCGGGTGTCCCGTCTCAGCGCTTCGCCATGTTGGCCTTGCCCGCATAATAGCTCCCTAGCACGTCGAACGCTTGTTTCCGCTGGCCGGTTTCGGAGATCAGGCCCTTGCGGTTCCAGCCCTGCTGGAAATCGGGATTCTGGCGGCGCGGCGAACGGAAATCCTTCAGGATCCAGGGCGACATGCCGCGCAGCGTCGGGATCTTGTCGACCATTCCCAACGTCTTGCGGTAGTATTCGGCCTGATATTCCTCTGAGAATTTCTGGGGCATGGTGCGCAGGTCGTGGAACCCTGCCTTTGCGTCAGCGCCAAATTCGGAAAAGATCAGCGGCTTGTTCGCCGGCACGCGGAAACTGAAACCCGCCAGATCGTCGAGCCGGTCGGGCGTGTACCACCCGAAATACGTGTTGATAGCGACCAGATCGAGCGCGTCGGCGAGCGGATCGGCCATCGCGATGACGGGCTTTCCGTCCGGTCCCTTGGAACGTTCGGTCAGCAACGCCGCGCTAACCAGCCGCGTATCGTCGAGCGCGCGCACGTCGCCCACCAGCGTGCGCAGGAAGGTGTTCCGCGCATCCGTCACCGGGGTTTCGTTGGCGACGCTCCAGATCGCGATCGAAGCCCGATTGCGGTCGCGCAGGATATTTTCCGCGATCATGTTGCGCGCGGTCGCCAGCGTGTCGGGGTTGGACCAGGCGACGCGCCAATAGACCGGCACCTCGCTCCACACGATGATGCCCATCTCGTCTGCCAGCCGAGTCATCACTTCGCTGTGCGGATAATGGGCGAGCCGAACGTAATTGCCGTGCAGCCCGTCCCTGATCTCCCCGAGCAGCGCGCGGGCGGCGGCGGGCGTCATCGCGCGGGTCGGCTCGGCGCCCAGTTCCTCCTCGTGCAGCGACATGCCGCGCAGGAAGATCGGCTTGCCGTTGAGCAGGATGTCGGGGCCGCGCACCTCGATCGTGCGAAAGCCGATACGGTCGCGCCATTCGTCGCCGCCGGCGGTGATCGTCACGTCATAGAGCTTGGGCCGGTCGGGGGACCAGCGGATCAGCGCGCTGGGCGCTGCCGCGGTCGCGCGCCAGTCTCCCTTCGCATCGGTTGTCCCGGCAAGGTCGAGGCCCAACTCCGCGATGCGCAGGCGCACTGGGCGGTTGGCGGCCTGCGCCCCGTCGAGATGAGCGTCGATCGCCAGCTTGCCGTCGCGCGTCATCCGCACCCAGGCATCGTCGACATAGGTGTCGGGGGTCGAGATCAGCCGGACCGGCCGCGTGATGCCGCCATAATTCTCCCAGTCGGTGACGGGCGGCGGAACGGTTGCTTCGGTGGCCTGCGAATCGACGCCGACGGTGATCTGATTGTCGCCGTCGCGAAGCAGCTTCGTCACTTCGAACGCGAACGGCGTGAAGCCGCCTTCGTGCCGCCCGACGGGCTTGCCGTTGAGATAGACGACGGTCGAATAATTGGCCGCGCCGAAGCGGAGGAAATAGCGGCCCTTGCGGTTCACCGGCGCAGTGAACGTGCGCTGGTACCACATCAGCCCCTGATAATAACGCAGCTCGGGCGCTTCGGTCAGCCATGAGGAGGGCAGGGTGGTGACTGGCGACCTCGAGAGGTCGAACTCGTACATCGCAAGGCTATCGTCGCGCATCGCCTTGCTGACGTCGAGGTCGAGGTAGCGCAACTGGCTGTCGCCGGGCGTTTCGCCGTGGAAGCCGGCGATGCCCGCACGGAACGGATCGACCGAATAATGCCACGGCCCGGACAAATCGAGACCGGGGCGCATGTCGGCGGATACGAGCAGGGGGCTGGTCTTGACCGTCGCCAGCGGCAGGTTGGCGGGAGCCGCCAGTTGCGCCGCCGCGGGCATCGCGCCGATCGCCGCTACGGCGATCAGCCGCCGGATCATCTTCACCATCTGCACGTCGCTCTCCCGTTAGTTATTAGTCGGCGCGCTCCCGATCGCGCGCAAAGGCGATCCCGCGTTCCAATCCGCGAAGTTCGGCGAGACCCCGCATCCGGCCGAGCAGCGAGTAACCGGGGTTGGTCCGCTTCGGCAGGTCGTCGAGCATCTGATGGCCATGGTCCGGCCGCATCGGCAGCGACCGGCCGGTCCGTCGTTGCAGCCGGTGCACCGCGCCCACGATCGCCGCCATGTCAGCATCGCCTTCCAGGTGCGCGGCCTCGTGAAACGCGCTTCGCGCCTCGCGCTGGACCGACCGCAGATGCAGGAAGCCGATGCGGTCGCCGAGCCGATCGACCATTCCGGGCAAGTCGTTATCCGCTCGCACCCCGAACGACCCTGCGCAAAAGCACAGGCCGTTCGACGGGTTGGGCACCTGGGTGAACAGATGCGCGACATCGGCCTCCGTGCTGACGACGCGCGGCAGGCCGAACATCGGGAAGGGTGGATCGTCGGGATGCACGACCAGGCGGATGCCGGCTTCGTCCGCGACCGGGCAGACGGCCTGAAGAAAGGCGATGTGGTTGCGGCGCAGCTCGTCCGGGCCGGTATCGGCATAGGTGCCGATCGCCGTCAGGAACTCGCCGGTCGTGAAGCTTTCCTCGCTGCCGGGCAGGCCGGCGATGATCGTCTGCGCCAGCGCCGCCCTGGCCGCATCGTCCATCGCATGGAACCGGCGCGCCGCCGCCTCCACCATATCGGGTGCATAGTCGGCCGTGGCGCCGGGCCGGCCGAGGATATGGATGTCGTAAGCGGCGACGGCCTCCAGCTCGAAGCGCAAAGCGAGCGCGCCGTCGGGCATTTCCCAGGCCAGGTCGGTCCGCGTCCAGTCGAGCAGTGGCATGAAATTGTAGGTGACGACTGTGATCCCGCACGCCGCTAGATTGCGCAGGCTGTCGCGATATTGCTCGATCAGCCGATCGTACCCGGCGCTGCGCGTCTTGATCGCTTCGTGCACGGGCAAGCTTTCGACGACGGTCCAGCCAAGCCCCGATCGTTCGATCATCGCCTTGCGCGCGGCGATGGCGTCCGGCGCCCAGACTTCCCCGTTGGCGGCATCGTGCAGCGCGGTCACGACCTCCGCCGCGCCAGCCTGACGGATGTCACGCAGCGATACCGGGTCATCCGGTCCGAACCAGCGCATGGTCTGAGTCATGAACATGCCGGGGCGCGCTCCTATTGCGCCGCTTTGAATTCGAAGGTCATTCCGGACGCCTTGTTCGGCTGGAAACCCTTCCACAAGGTGACGGGCGCGCCGGGGCTGTAGCCTGCATAACGCCCCGTCGGCGCGTCGGTCCACGTGCCGTCGTTCGAATTCGGCACCAGCCCGTCGATAAAGGCGGCCTTCGCCTGGTCGCCCTTGACGTAGCGATCGAGGAACGCGGTGATGAAATGCGCCTGGATGGCGATCAACCGGTCCTTGCGCCAAACGGGGTCCTCGAACCAGTCCCAGTCCCAATAGGACGCGCGCATTTCCGGCGGTGCACCGATCAGCGCGATGCTGTGTCCGGCGTCGCGGAACGTCAGCAGGTATCGCGGGGCGCACACTTCCTGATCGAACAACGTACGCACGCCGGGGTCGTAGCCAACACTGCGATCGAGGCTGCCGACGATGAACAAGGTCGGTGCGGTGATCGCGCCGACACCGGGGGACGACCACAGGTTCGCGCCGCGCAGGATGCTCGCCGGCGCGATCGCGACCACCGCCTTGACGTTGGCGACCTTGAGTTCCGCCGCTTTGGGTCCGCCCGCGACATAGGGCTTGAGCACGTCGCGCGTCCGCCCCGCCATGCCCGGGTCGAGCGGCGCGCCCGCGGCGGTCAGCACGCCATAACCACCCATCGAATACCCAATCAGGACGGTGCGATCGGCGTCGGCGGCGGCGAACGGCCCCTGCCCCCGGCGCGCGCGCCGCTGCGCCTCGGCGGCGACGAACGCGATGTCGAGCGGCCGCCGGGCAAGCGGCCCCGCCTGCGCCGCCGCGGTGCGGATGCTGATCGGCGGGTCGCGGAACGCCGGGGCGACGACGACATAGCCCTTGCTCGCCAGATTCTCGCCGAGCCACGACAGCGCCTCGGGCGTGTTGCTATAGCCGTGCGCCAGAATCGCGAGCGGGTAGCGGCCTTTCGCCGCCAGCGCGCCGGGCGTCGCGATGCCGGGGACGGTGAATGCGACATCCTTGCCGTTCTCGCCTGGCAAGGCGCTGCGGTAGATCGTACCCTTGCCGGGCGCGGCGGCCGGGTACCAGACCTTCAGCGGCAGGCGGCGGTCACCCACCGCAGGCCGTTCCTCGCCCTTCAGCGGATCGGCCTGGTCAGGCTGGATCATTTCCATATCGACCACGCCGACCGGGTTGGGGCCCAGCGCGGCGAGTTGGGGCGCATCGACGCCGGGGCGTGCGGGGGGAGTCTGCTGCGCGTTGACCGCCGCCGTCATCAACGCCGCCGCCGCGCACGTCAGAGCCGGCAGGATCACAATACGCATCATGTCGCCCCTGTTTACGTCACGCCGACGGCGCGTCGCCGTACGATCAGAAATTCACCCCGAGCCGCACGCCAGCATACCGGCGGAAATCACGTGGCAGGATCGCCTGAGTCGCGATCTTGTTGCCGAAGTTTCCCGCCGTGTTGACGAGCGAGGGGTAGTATTGCTTGTCGAACACATTGTTGACGAACGCGACGATCTCCCACTTGCGATCCTTGTCGCGGACGCCGAGCCCGGCATTGACGATGCCGTAGGCCGGCTGGAACGTCTGGGGGTCTTCCGCAACGTAATAGACGCTGCTCTGATACTGCCAGTTGGCCTGCACGATCCCCTTCAAGTCACCGCCGAGCGACGGCGAGTAATCGGCGGCGAGCGAGAATTTCCATTTCGGCGCTTGCACGGCGCGCGCGCCGGTCAGGTTCTGGCGCGTCGGGGAGCCCGTGCAACCCTGCGCCGCGGTCTGCAGCGGATAACATTGGGCCACGTCGAACGACGTGTATTTGGCGTCCAGATAGACGACGGAAGCGGCGAGGTTCAGGTCGCTGCCGATCCGCGCCCCTCCTTCCACTTCGACGCCCTTGGCGTTCAGGCCGCCGACATTGGTCAGGCGGAAGTTGGTCGTCCCGTCGGCCAGCGTTTCGATCGTCTGCGCCTGCAGGTTCTTGTAGTTCGTATCGAAGTAGGTGGCGTTTAGCGTCAGGCGGCGATCGAGGAACTGCGCGCGCATGCCGATTTCCTTGTCGCGCGAGCGTTCGGGCTTGATCGGACCGGCGGCCGCGCGATTGGCGTTGAAGCCGGTCGTCAGGTCGTAGGTCTGGCCCTTATACCCCGTCGAATAGGTCGCGAAGAACATCACGTCTGGCGTGACCTGGTAACTGCCGCTGATGCGATAGGTCCCCGCGGTATCTTCCGCGCTACCGCTGAAGAACGACCGCGCAGGAGCAACGGCAAGGTTGTCCTGGAAGGTGTAGGATACGCGTTCGTTCTGTACCCGGCCGCCCAGGGTCACCGTCAGCTTGGGGACGAGTTCCCAGTCGATCTGTCCGAACGCGGCAAGCTGGCGCGAATTCGACGTCGCATACCAATTGGCCAGCGAGAAAGCCGGGCCGCGCAGGAACGGGCGCTTGAAATGGACGCTGGCGCCATACAGGCCGAGCGTATAGCGGAACGGCTTGTCGCTGGGCGACTGCAGACGAAATTCCTGCGTGATCAGCCGCGAGCGAAAGATGCCGATCTGCGTGTTGTTGCCGACGGCGGCGGACGACGACGTGTCGTCATGGTCGAGATAGTCGTTCAGGCGGAACTTGTCGTACGAACTGATCGATACGAACGTCATGTCGCCCACCCCGACCTCCGAGCGGAGCGATACCCCACCGCCTTCATATTTGGTGCGTGACGGGTAGTTGTTGCTGATGTCGCGATTGTCGGGACCGATCGTCACGCCGGGGAACACCACGGCTGGGGTCTGGCCGGCGGTGTTGCGGAGCAAGGCGGTGGGATCGAGGCGAATGAAGGGCCGCCCGACGGTGCTGTTGCCGTTCAGGTAATTGCCCGACAGCGTGAAGCTGACGTCGGACACTGGTTCCCAACGCAGCTTGCCGCGCATGTTGAACGCCTCGCGCCCGTTGACCTTCTGACCGTTGAACAAGTTACGGACGTTGCCGTCCCAATGCGAATAGCTGGCCGACAGCACGTAGCCGAGTTGCGGGCTGAGCGGGCCGGAAATACTGAAATTGCCGCCATATTCGCTGTCGGTGGTGCCCATCACATTGGCCCGCACGCGCAGCGTGTCGGTGGGCTGGCGGGTGATGATGTTGATCAGGCCGGCGGAGGCCGACTTGCCGTAGAGCGTGCTCTGCGGGCCGCGCAACACTTCGATACGCTCTACGTCGGGCAGATCGGTGAACGCGCGCGCCTGGAAGGCCAGCGGGACTTCGTCGACCAGCACCGCGACGCTCGATTCGACGCCGATCCCGAACGCGAAGGTGCCGACGCCGCGCAGCGACACGTTTGCGTTGACCGGGTGTTCGGCGGGGCGAACGGTCAGCGATGGCGCGACCTTGCCCAGGTCCTGGAACTGGGTGATGCCGGAGGCCTTCAACTGCGCCTCCCCCACGACCGACACGGCGAGCGGCACGCGCTGGACGTTTTCCGAGCGCTTCTGGGCGGTGATGATGATGTCGCCTTCGCCCCAGGTATCGGACGCGGAGTCGCTGGTCGGACCAGTCGGCGCCGTCTGAGGGGCCGGGGTCGCCGGGTCGGCGGGCTTCGCGGGATCGTTTTTCGCTAACGCCGGCGCCGCATTTAACGCGAGCACGATGGCCAGAGCGCCACGGCCGACCGATGAACGCAATCCGAGCATGTTTCTTCTCCCCTAGACCTTGGCGGCAGGTTCTTTCCTGCCCGCGTTTGGCCAGTCAGCTAGCAAATGGTCTGACCACATGCAAGTCCTGCCTGACATGTCGGGTCGAAGTCTTTAGCGTGAGCATGCCCTCTATTGCCCCCTCGTGTGAGTGCCGTTACGTTCGACCAAGTCATGTCCGCCAAAAGATTGATCAGGCCAGTTGTGAAACTCCCGCCCGCCGCGCCCGATGGGCGAAAGCTCTATCAGCAAGTTGCGGCGGCGGTGGCCGACGCGATCCAGCGCGGCGATTTCGCGCCGGGGCAGCGCATTCCGTCCGAACGCGAACTGGCCGAGGAATATAAGGTCAGCCGCCCGACCATCCGCGAGGCGATGATTGCGCTCGAAGTCATCGGCGTCGTACGGTCCCGCCACGGCTCGGGTATCTTCGTCGTCGACAATCCTCCGCTCGACGCGCCGACGATCAGCCTCGACATCGGCGCGTTCGAGCTGACCGAGGCGCGCCGGCTGTTCGAGGCGGAGGCGGCGGCGCTCGCCGCCGTGTCGATCACCGATGAGGAAATCGCCACGCTGGAAACGCTGATCGGCGACATGGAGCGCGAGAATCTGGAGCATGTCGCGGGCGAACATGCCGATCACGAATTCCACATGACGATCGCGCGCGCGACGCGCAATTCGGCGGTGGTCGATGTGGTCCAGTCGCTATGGGAAGCGCGCTTCCGCTCACCGCTATGCCAGCACATGCTCGAACGGGCGCGCAGTGTCGGCGTCGTGCCGCGGATCGACGAGCACCAGACGATCTTGGCGGCGTTGCGCGATCGCAACCCGAACGCGGCGCGCAAGGCGATGCGCGATCACTTGGCGCGCGTGATCGACGGGCTGCTCAAGGCGACGGAAAGCGACGCGTTCGAGCGGGCGCGGGCGGAAGTCGAGGCGAAGCGGACCGATCTGGCGCGCCGCGTCGCCGTCTGAAACGTCAGCGGGTTACGCGCCGATCGTCAGCGTGACGCCGCGCCGGCGGTCATGCTCGACCGGGCTGCCCGCGCCGCCATTGACCACCAGCGGTCGAGTCTCATCGGGCGGCAACAGCAAGGTGACCGTGTCGTCACCCCAAGTTCCAGGGCCGTCGCGGCGTACCTCGATGATGATTTGCGTCGCATCCGCTCTGCCTGACAGATGCCAGCGATCGACCGGCCCGGTGCCGTCGCCCGCATCCTCGATCGCCGATCGGGCGAACGCGCCGTCGCGGGGCGGGAACAACCAGAAGCCGCGGCGATAGGGTCCCGGCCGCCATCCGCCCTTCGCAAGATCGACCAGCATCGCCGATCCGGCGCGCGCCAATAACGGTGGCGGCCCGTCGAGCGGGGCAGGGAGCTCGACCTCCGATCCTCCCGCGATGCACGCGCCGGTCCACACGTCGATCCATTCGGCGCCGACGGGGGGGCGGACACGGCGAGTCTCCGCGCTCGGTTCCATCACTGGCGCGACCAGCAGGTCGGGGCCGAGCAGATGTTCGTCACTTTCTTCCCACGCTTTCGGATCGCCCGGGAAATCGAGCCACGTCGGCCGCACCATCGGCTCGTAATCGGCGTGGTAGCGGTGGAGCAGGTCGTAGAGGAACGGGATCAGCGTCTGGCGGAGCGCCATCAACCGGCGGATCGTGGGCAGCGCCTCGGGGAACATCCAGGGTTCGTTGACGCTCCTGTCGTCGTTCCAGCTATGGATGCTGAACCGCGGCATCACCACGCCCGCCTGCACCCAGCGCACCAGCAGTTCGGGTGACGGCGCCGGTCCCGCGAACCCGCCGACGTCGTGGCCGTTGTTCGACACGCCCGACAGCGCCATCCCGATCGCCATCCGCGCATTGTAGCGCAGCGTCTTCCAGGCGGTGAAATTGTCCCCGCTCCATGTCTGGGCATAACGTTGCAGTCCTGCCATCCCGGCGCGCGTGACCGCGAAGGGCCGGCGTTCCGGCAACGCTTCGGCCTGCGCGCGGCGCGATGCGCGCGTCATCAGCAGCGGCTGGACCGGGCGCATTGCCGCGGCAGGCTGCGGATCGCCGAACCCCGCGAAGCGCGCGCGGGCGTCCCACAGCTCATATTCGTTATTGTCGTTCCAGCTCGCAACCATGCCCTGGTCGAGCAGCGCGGCCTTCACCTGGTCTCGCCACCACGCGGCTGCGTGGGGGTTGGTGAAGTCGATCTGGCTGCCAACCTCGTCCCAGAACTGCGCCTCGACGGGCGTACCGTCCTCGTCGCCGACGAACAGTCCGGCGGCGGCGACGTCGTCGTAACGCGGATGGCTGCGCAGCAATGCCGGTTTGATGTTGGGCACGAGTTCGACGCCCGCCTGCGCGTAGCTGGCGACAAACGCGGCGGGGTCGGGAAACTTGTCGGTATTCCAGTGGAATACATATCTTTTGTCGCCGATCGATGTATAGCCCGACGACAGATGGAAGGACGAACAGCCGATGTCGTGCTCGGCGAGCTTGTCGAGGAACCGCGCCATCTGCTCGGCCGCGTCGGGCGCGTCGGTATAGCTCATCGTCGAGCCCGAATAGCCCAGCGACCAGCGTGGCATCAGCGCCGGCCGGCCGGTCAGCCAGGTGAACCGGCGCGTCACTGCGAGCGGGTCAGGCCCCGCGATCATCCAGAGGTCCAGGTCGCCGGCGTCCGCCACCATGCGGCGATACCAGCCGTGATAATTGTCCATCTCGCGGCCGAAATCGAACTGGACGTCCGCGACCGTGTCGTAGAACGCGCCGTGGCAGCGACCGTCCGCATCCGCGACGAGAATGTAGGGGATGGACTTGTAGAGCGGATCGCTGGCTTCCGCGTCGTAGCCCATCGCGTCGAGGTTGGTCAGGCGAAAGCTGCGCCCGGCGCGGTCGGTGTCGCCGCTCTTTTCGCCAAGGCCGAAGAAACGCTCGCCCTTACGCCGTGCGCAATAATGGTGCGCCCGTCCGTCCCACCAGCCGAAATCGTAGGATTGCGTGGGGCGGTCCGCCGCCATCAGGCGCCAACCGTCGCCATCCTGCTGTTCCCAAGTGCAATGCAGGCCGTGGAGGCGGATGGTGACGCGCAGGCGGGCGGTTTCGACGACGAGAACGCCGTCGGCCCTGCCCGCGCGGAAATCGGGGCAAGTGAAGCCGTTGATGTCCAGCCGGTCGCGTCCCGGCTCGGCGATGTCCGATGCGCCCGGCGCGATCGCCCAGCTCGGCGGGCTGGTCACCGTGCCATCGGCCAGCAGCAACAGCCGGACGATGTCGTCCTCGAGCACGAAAAGATGCGCCACCGCGCCGGTGTCCGACGTGAGCGTCAGCTTTCCCCGCTCGCGCCCGGCCGGCGTGAAAAGGGGCGGGTTGGACAGGGTGGCGCGTCTCATGCGGTGGCCTCCGTTCGGCGAGGGGTCAGTCGGCGGATGAAGGCGATCAGCACGGCAGCGCCGATCAAGTCGAACACGCCCAGCGCGGCGAACAACGGCGCATAGCCGATACTGTCGACATAGCGTCCGATCAGGAAGGTGAAAATCAGCCCGCCGATCCATCCGGCCTGGCCGACGAACCCGTTGGCGGTGCCCACCTCCTCGGGATCAAACACGTCGGCGGACAGGGTGTTGATCAGCACCGAGATCACCTGATGCGCGAAGCCGCCGATGCAGAACAGCGCGATGGCGGTGTAGGGACTGACCGCCAGCCCGATGCACCCCGGCGCGATCATCAACACCGCCGCCAGGCTGATCCCCAGCACGCGTGACGGGATCAACGACACGCGGAAACGCTTCATGAAGAACGGCGACAGATAACCGCCGAGCACGCCGCCCAGATCGGCGGCAAGAAAAGGCAGCCACGCGAACGCCGCGATTTGCGCCAGGTCCATATGCCGCTCGGTCGCTAGATAGAGCGGGATCCAGAAGCTGAAGGTCTGCCACGCCGGTTCGGCGAGGAAGCGCGGAACCGCAATCACCCAGAAGCGCGCGGACGACAGGATTTCCCACGCGCTCGCTTTTCGCGGCGCAGCGGCGGGACGGTCCTCGGCGATCATCGCCTGTTCCGCCGGGGTGATTGCCGGGTGATCCTGTGGCGGACGGTAGAAGGCGTACCACGCCGCCGCCCAGAACAGGCCGATCGCGCCCGTCACGACGAAAGCGAGCCGCCAGTCGCCCCATAACGTGACCGCCACGACCAAAGGCGGCGCGATCAACGCGCCGAGCGAGGTGCCCGCATTGAACCAGCCGGTCGCGACCGACCGCTCGCGCGCGGGGAACCATTCGGCGATCGCCTTCATCCCGGACGGGATCGCCGCAGCTTCGGCAAGCCCCAGCAGGCCGCGGAAGAAAGCGAGGCTCACCCACCCCCGCGCCAGCGCGTGCAGCATGTTGGCGATCGACCAGGCAATGGCGAACAGCGCGAACCCGGTACGCAGCCCGAACCGGTCGACGACGAAGCCAGCGACCGGCTGCATCGCCGTATAGGCAAGCTGGAAGGCCATCACGACATAGCTGTATTCGGCAGTAGAGATCGCCATCGAGGTCTTGAGTTCCGGGGCCAGCACGCCCAGCGAATTGCGCGCCAGATAATTGGCGATCGTGCCGGCGCAAATCAGCGCGACGATCCACCACCGCAGATGCGGGATCCGTTTCACTCTATCTCTCCCGCCCCGGGACGTCGCCCGTCATCGTTGGCATAGCGGTTAGACCAACATAGCCCCTTTGTCGATATTGGTCAGGCCAATCTCTCTGCGGGCAGACGCTCTCGCGCACCCAGACCGGCGAGATTGACAAGAAAGCGCTGTGAAAAGGGCTGGAAGATCGGGATTAGTCTCGCGCTTCGCGGAGGATCGATGCAGAGTGGAAAAAAGTGAAAGGGTCTGAAGGATGACGCTGGCGCGGAGAGACGTTCTGCTGACCCTTGGCGCCGGCGTTGCCGCCCGTGCGGTGCCGGTGCGGGCGGGCGCCGCCGGAGCGCCGTTGAAAACGATCAATCGCGCTTGGATTGTTACGCCGAAGGAGGCGGTCGACTGGCATCGGTACAAGGACGATAACGGACCGGCGCTTACCGGGAACGACTCCTGGCGATCGTTTCTGGCGTTCCTGGAAACCAAGCTGAAGGCTTATGGCTGCGTCGACGTCCGGCGGTCGCCATGGACGTTCCAGCGGCTGGTGAGCAGCGTCTGGCCCGACGACTCCAAATGGGGGCTGGTGTCCAACGGCAAGCGAATCCACGTCGCCAATTTCGGCGCCAATTGCGGGACGACGGGGTCGCAAGGCGTTACCGCCGACCTCGTTCTGTGGGACCCCGACGCCAAGCCGGATGTCGCCGGGAAGATCGTCGTGTTCCGGCCCGGTCCGCGCGCCGAAGTGCGAGATGCGTTTGCCGACAGCGACTATGAATCGCGGACGCCGTTCGACAGCTGGCCGGTCGAAGGCAAGCCGGTGTCGCAGGAGCCCGCCACCACAAACTCGGTGTCGAGCATCGTCTGGGACGAGATGACCGCGACCTCTCTATTCGTCGCCCAGATGCGCGACGCGAAGCCGGCGGGTATCGTGTTCGCGATGAACCTCAACCGCGCGCTGACGGAGGGTCTCTACACGTTCCGCGTGCCCGCCGATTATGATTTCCCATCGGTTTATGTCGATCGCACGAACGGCGACGTGCTGGTGGCCGACGCCAGGGCCGGGCGCAGCGCGACCATCCGGGTCGAGGGCGAGCGTGTGGCGTCGGAGGCCTATCAGTTGACCGCGTATCTGCCCGGCCGCGACTATGGGACGGCCAAGGACGAACAGGTCCAGCTCCGCACGCATACCGACGGCCCGTCGATCAGCCAGGACGACGGTGCGCTCGGGCTGTTGGGCGTGGTGAAATATGTCAGCCATATCCCGCAAAAGGACCGGCCCCGGACTCTGATGATCGAGCTCGATTGCCGCCACTTCATGCCGGGGGCGGAACGCGCGTGGGCGAGCCAGGATTATTTCATCAAGAATCCAAGCGCGCGCGACAAGATCGTCGCGATGGTCGCGATGGAGCATCTCGGCCAGATCGAATATGTCGTCGATGGCGAGGCGATAAAGCCGAGCGGCCGTTCGCTCGAAACATGGATCTACGCGTCGCCCGACACCGGCATGCTGGCGGAGGCGCTGCGCGCCGTGTCCGACAATCAGGTGCGCTCCGCGGTTATCCGCTCGCCCGGCCGCAACGGCGTGCACGGCAAATCGCAAGGGCCGTGGTACGGCATGTCGAGCGGCGGCCAGTATCTCGGCCTGCCCACCTATGGCGTGCAGGGCGATCTAGGCGCTTATTGGGCGCATTCGGCGAGGATCGATCGCTTCGATGCCAGGTCCTATTGCCGCCAAGTTGCGGTGTTCGCGCAGCTGACCGGTTATCTGATGACCGCGGCCTTGCCCAGGGTTCCGAAGGTCGAGCGGCCGCAGGGACAATCGGCAGGCTAACTAGAAAAGGCATGGTTCGAGGAGCCGAACGATGATCAGACTGACGAACAGGCCGCTCTCCAAGCCGGGCCGCGCGTTGCTGGCGGCGGGCCTCGCTTTGCTGGGGCTGGCCGCGGCTAGCGCTCCCGCGTACGCTCAGGTCGCGCCCGATCCCCGGATTCCGCACGCCGACTATGCCAATCCGGCGCTGTGGCTGTGCCGGCCCGATCTTGCGGTCAACTATTGCCGCGTCAATCTCGACGCGACGGTGATCGCCGCCGACGGATCGACCACGATCGAGCGCTACGTCCCCGCCAAGGATCCGCCGATCGACTGCTTCTTCGTCTATCCCACCGTGTCCAAGGATCCGGGCTGGCAGTCCGATTTCATTCCCGACTTTCGCGAAACCGACGACGTCAAGGAGCAATTCGCGCGCTTCGGAAAGGTGTGTCGCCAGTTCGCGCCGATGTACCGGCAGGGCACGCTGACCGCGCTGCGCCGCAACGTGGGCGGGCCGCAACCGGTCGGCGAAAAGCTGCCCGACGGGGTCGGCGGGCTGAACGACGTCCGGGATGCGTGGAACTGGTATCTCGCGCACGAAAATCAGGGGCGCGGCGTTGTGCTGATCGGGCACAGCCAGGGCGCGGCGATGATCGCGCGGCTGCTGGCGCAGGATATTGACGGCAAGTCGGTGCAGTCGCGGATCGTCTCGGCGTTGATCCTCGGCGCGGCGGTCTATGTCCCGCCGGGCAAGGATGTCGGCGGCAGCTTCAAGAACGTGCCGCTATGCCGCGCAAAGGGGCAGACGGGTTGCATCGTGAGCTATGCGACCTTCCGCGATTCGTATCCGCCGCCCGCCAAGACACTGTTCGGGCGAACGCGCGACGGGATGCGGGTTGCGTGCACCAATCCCGCCAATCTCGGCGGCGGGGCTGGGCTGGCTGAATCTTATTTCGTCACCAAGGGTTTCCTCAACGACGCCGGCGGCACTACCCAGCCCGACTGGATCAACCCGCCGCAGCCGATCGGTACGCCGTTCGTCAAGACGCCGGGCCTGATCACGACGCGCTGCATCGAAAGCGGTGAGTTCGATTATCTCGCGCTCAGCGTGAACACCGATCCGCGCGGCAAGCGGACCAACCGGCTGGCGGGCGAGATCGTGCGGCCGTTCGGGATCGACTATTCATGGGGGCTGCACATCCTCGACGTCGATCATTCGATCGGCAACCTGATCGCGATCGTCGCAGCGCAGAGCCGCACGTATCTCGCCCGCAACCCCACGCCGCGTCCCTGACGGGCGGGGGCGGCTAGCCGGGGGGGGCGACGGGTCAAGCAATCCTGACGTCGTCGGCTCCCGCCATCTCCCCCGCCCCTAGAACTTCGCTCTGAAGCCCATCCGGAAGGCGCGGCCCATGGGGTCGTAGAGGTCGAAACGGCCGCCCAGCCCCGGCGCGGAATATTGCACCGTGGCGGGAACCACCGGCAGGTCGATCGGATCGCGATCGAACAGATTGTCCACGCCAAGGGTCAGCGCATAGGTCGCCCCCTTGATGTCGAACTTGTAGACGGCGGTGAGCCCGAACGTCATGAAGCTGCCGACCCGGTTGTTGTCGACGTCGACGCCGGTCTTCCACGCATTCTGGAGCACCCCCGGTCCGACATAGCGCGAGGCCAGCGTCAGCGAGAGCGGTCCCTGCTCGTACGTCAGGGTGGCGTTCGCCTTGAATTTGGGCTGGCCCGGATTGAGGTCCGCCACCTGTCCGGCGAACTTGGTGACGTTGCCCAGGGCGTCGATCTGCGTGAACACCGGCACGTAGGAGCCGAGCGCCCGGAAACTGACTTGTCCCGGCCCAATGGGGTGACGATAGGCAAGCTCGAAGTCCCAGCCCAGCGTCTTCAGGCTGGCGATGTTGAAGGGAACAGTGTCGATCGACAGGATCGCCAGGTTCGCGTCGCGATGGATATATTGGCAATATTGCGTCTGGCCGGCGTTGCAGAAGGCAAGCTCCTGCGCCGCGGAGATCGAGGAAATCGCGCCCTTCAGGTTGATGCGATAATAATCGACCGACAGCTGCAGACCCGGAATGAAGCTGGGGCTGTAGATGACACCCGCGGTCAGCGTGTTGGCGATCTCGGGCTTGAGCGCCGGATTGCCCTTCGCATTGGTATATTGCGGATAGGTCGTGTTGGTCAGCGAATCGAAGACCGGTTGCTGCGTCAGCGTCCCGCCCGAAAACAGATCGGTCAGCGTCGGCGCGCGGATGTCGCGCGACAGCGTGGCGCGCACACGCAAGTCGTTGAAGATCTGGTCGGTAATGCCGAGCTTCCAGGTCTTGACCGTGCCGCTGGTGCTGTAGTCGGTCAGGCGACCGGCGGCGTTGATGTCGAGTTTCTGGAACAGCGGCACGTTCTTCAGCAGCGGGACGCTGATCTCGGCGAACGCTTCCTTGACGTGGCGCCTGCCCGAGAAGGGCTGGAAGTTCTGGACCGCATAGGCGCGCGCCAGCGCCAGCGCGTCCTGCGTGGAGAAGGCCTGGTTCTTGATATAGTCGGCGCCGAACGCGACGGAGACGTCACCCGCGGGAAGACGGAACAGGGTGCCCGACGCATCGATCGATGCGACATCCAGCTTGACGATCGACCGCTGATACGCGGTGCCGTGCGTATAGGCGACGACATCGGCCGGCACCGCGCCGGTGCCGAACACATTGTAGGGGCGGCAGCCGTTGTTCGGATTGGTCAGCGTGCTCCGGCAGGCGACAGACCCGATCGCCAGGCCCGACGAGCCAACGTTGGCCGCCGTCACGCGCACCGCATCGACCGCATTGAGGAAGTTGGCGATGATCGTGTCGTTGTCGGCGTAGAGGTTGGTCTTCGACTCGCCGTGCGTGTAGTAAGCATGCCACCGCCAGGTCGACCCGATCTTGCCGTCCAGTCCGACCACGGCACGCCAGATGTCGCGGTTATTGCGCGACGTCGGCGGACCCATGTTGATCGTACTCTTGCCAAGGCTGAAGGTCGTCTGTCCGGCTGTCGCCAGGCGTCCGGCCAGGGTCGGGTCGAGATAGGCATTGTCCGCGTTGATCGTCAGATTGCCCTGACGCAGATAATATAGGTAGCCATTCTCGTTATAGTTCGTCCGGCCGTAGAAGCCTTCGGCATAGGCTGTCACATTCGGCGTGACGTCGTAATCGACGTGCGCGAACGTGTTGGCGTAGTTGAGCGGGGTCGAGATCGACCGGGCCAGCCCGACCGTATTGTCGACATCGCCCCCATATTGGACCAGACCCGACTGATTGCCGAAATTATAGGATGCGGGCGTTCCGTTCGGGCCAAGGAACTGAGTACCCCGCAGGATTCCGGAGACGATGACGCCGCCCGGCGATGTGTTCGACGTGCCCGTGTTGCTAACGGTGATCTGGCGCGGCTGGCCGTTGGTCGCGGTATAAGCGGGGTTATTGACGACGGCGCGGCTCTTGAACCAGTCGCGGTCGATCAGGTCGACGCCCCTTCCCTGGTTGAAATAGTCGAATTCCGCAACGAATCGGCCCTTGCCGCCGGCGAACCCGAACCCGGCCGTTAGGTTGCCTTTCACATAGCCGGCGTCGCCGCGACCGCTGACGCCGGACTCGAGATTGACGCCAAAACCCTTATAGTCGCGATTGAGGATGAAGTTGACCACGCCGGCGACAGCGTCCGACCCCCACGCGGCCGAGGCGCCGCCCGTCACGACTTCGACTCGCTTGATCAGGCCGAACGGCAGCGTGACCGTGTCAACGCCGCCGGCGCTGGTCGATTCGACCACGCGGCGAGTGTCGAGCAGGACAAGCGTGCGGGTCGGACCCAGGTTGCGCAAATTGACGAATTCCGCACCGCCGCCCGCGACGTTGATCGCCGGGTTCTTCGCCGATGTCGCGTTACCGAAGGAAGGCAGCTGGTTGAGGTAGCTGGCGATGGTCGGAGGAGCCTGACGCTGGATCTCGACCTCGCCGACGACCGTCACGGGCGTCGGCTGCTGGAAGCCGTTGGTGACGATGCGGGATCCCGTGACGACGATGTCGGGAGAGGCCGGCGAAGAAGCGTTCGCGGTGTCCTGATCGGTCGACTTCGCCGTGGTGCTATCGGATGCTGCGGGGCTAGCCGCCGGCGGGGTTACCGGCGCGGATTGCGCGGCGGCCGCAGTCGGCAGAGTGATCGCAGCGACGCCGCACAGCAGAATAGACCTGACCATCAGTCATCCTCCTCCAAATGACCCGCACTCTCCGGTGCGGCGCAATCATCATGGCTGTGAGACGGGCGAAATGCAATATTAATTCACACGACAGTGAAAAACATTCAAAGAATGCGTCTGAAGGAGTTCAAGCAGCTCGCCTACTGGGCGGACACAGCGAGTCTGTCGTCATGTTGAAGCCGCGCTAGGTTGCCGACCCGATAATTAGGTCGCCAACGGACGATAGACGTGTTCGGCAGCCGGCCGTCGCCTACCAGTCGACGGCAAAGCCCAGGCGTGCGTTGAGGGGGCGCAACGGTGTCAGCTGATTCCGCGTCACCAAGGTGAACGGGTTGCCGAAGGCGAAACGGTTGGCCTGGTTGTTGCCGGCATTGTCGACGGTCAGCGACAGTTCGACGTTGCGCCACTGCAACCCCGCGCTGGCGCCCAGCACGGCGTAATTCCCCTGATTGACGTCGAGAAGATCGCCGGTGCCCAGCACCGACCGGCCGACATAATCGACCGTCGCACCGATCCGGGGGCTGAGGTTCCCCGCGGTCCATTCGTATGACAAGCCAATGTGCGATGCGAATGGCGGCGTTTCGGGCAAGCGGCGATTGTCGCGCTTCGATTGGTCCGCAATCGGCCCCGTGACTCGATTGTTCGTCAGCAGGAACGCGGCGCGTAGGTTGAGGCCGGCGACCGGGATCCAGTCCAGATTCCCCTCCAGCGTCGCGATCCGCGCATCGCCGATATTGGCCGTATAGGGCTGCCCCCGCGCGCTGATCAGGTCGGCTTGAATGCCATGCCAGCGAGCGAAGGATATGCCGCCCGACAAGGAGACTCCGATCGGGCCGTCCCGCAGTTTGCGGATGCCGAGTTCGCCGACCGTGATCGAATCGGCCCGGTAATCGGCGACTCGTCCCACTCCGGGCGCAACCGCCAGACCGCCGGTGCGATAACCGGTCTGAAAGCGGGCATAGGCCGCCAGCCGCGGCGCGATCGTCCAGGACAAAGCGATCGTCGGATCGACTCGCTGGGTCGACCGGCCCTTGACGAAATTCTCGGAGCGCGGCCGGCTCGACGGCTCGCCATCGACGCGCGCATAGGTCGCGCGGCCACCGAACGTCGCGAACAAGCCGGGTAGTACGCCGAACGTCGCTTCGCCGAACGCCGATCCCGCCTTGGTCACGTTGGTGACGCCGATGATGTTGGGCGGGGCGTCGGGCGAGCCGATCGATCGCGACAAGATGTCGCGGTCGGAAATGAACGTGAAGCCGCCGACCCACGAATTGCCGTTGGGCAAGGAGCGCGAGAGGCGCGTTTCCTGGCTCAAAAGCTGTTTGCGTCGCGTGGAGGTGTAGGTCGCCGGCGTTCGCGGCATTCCGGGCGCCGGCGGCGGCGTCGCGTCGAATTGATCGCTCGACCGATAGCCGACGATACCCGTGGCCGATGTCAGTTGCAGCCCGTCGTCCCACTCCTTCGACACGACCGCACGGCCGAACAGCAGCCGGTTGCTGAACGGTTGCGCGATCGACGAACGGCGCTTCAGTGGCGCTTCGGCGCGTTCGGCATATTGTCCGTCGCTGGTATCGATCTGCTGCGCTGCGCCACTCAGGTCGATCCGCCATCCATCGCCCGCGACCCAGCGGAGCGCGGCTCGCCCGCCGACCGTGTCCGTGCGATTTACGTTGGACAGCCGACGCATCGAGTCGTCGATATAGCCGCCGTCGCGGACTCGGTACGCGACCATGCGGAGACCGAGCCTATCGGCAACGATGGGGAGGTTGATCATGCCCGCCGCGTCGAACCCGGGGCTGCCACCTTTCGTGGCGGTCGCGCCGCCCGCGATGCTCGCCCCAACCTTGTCGAGCGCGACGGGGTTGGAATTGAGCCGGATAACGCCGCCGATCGCGCCCGCGCCGTAGAGCGTGCCTTGCGGCCCCTCCATCACCTCGACGGACTTGACGTCGTAGAGCCGCAGCCCGGGATCGGGGCCGGAATAGTTGAGCTGGACGTCGTCCAGATAGATGCTGACCGTCGATTGCGTGCTGCCGTTGAAGCTGCTGTCGGCGACGCCGCGAATGAACACCTTGTTGCGGCCAGCGCCGAGTTGCGTACTCTGGAGGATCGGCTGGGTCCGCGCCAGATCGGACATGTTGCCGTCGCTGATGCTATCCGTCGGCAGTCGCCGTTCGACCACCGTCAGGCTGCCGGGATAGCGCAATAAGGGCACGCGTTGCTTGCTGGCGGTCACGACGATGTCGGGCTGGGCCTCGGGCCGCGCGGGCGCGGTGGGCACAGCGCGGCGCGGCGCGATCTTGGCGGCAGCACGGACGACGCGATAGCCGCCGCCGGGCATCGAGATCGCACGAAAACCGGTACCGTCGAGCAGTAGCGCCAGCGCCTTGCGCACCGGCATGGTTCCCGAAACCCCGCGCGTCCTGACCTGACGCAGCGCCGGTTCGGTGCTGACGATTTCGACGTTCGTCTCCCTCGCCAGCGTCACCAGCGCGACGTCCAATGTCGTTGCGGGGATCGAGATGATGGCATCGCGCGCTATCGCCGGGTGCGGGGAATAGATGGCCCCCGCGATCAACAGCGCAAAAAGATCAACGCGTAGGCGGCGCGCCGTTCGACAATATCCACCGCTGCCCGTCACGCCGCCAATTCGCCCCGATCGCTGTGGCCAGATGCGGTACATCCCGATCGGCGGCTCCCGTGAAGCGAAGCATGCCGGTAAAAGGCCGGGCGGACAAGTCGGGGTCGGCGACGACGTCGGCGCCGTAAAGCCGGTTGAATGTCGCGATTGCTTCACCGACCGTCGCGCCGTCGAAACTGAGGTCGCCGCTCCGCCATCCGCCGACCGACTCCGGCGACACCTTGCTCCGCACCGCGCTCCCGCTCCGCTGGTCGATGGTCAGCGCATCGCCGCGGACCAGCGTCACGCCGTCGCGGCCGGGTTCGACGCTCACCGACCCCTCGGCCACGGCCACGGTTACCTTGTCGCCTTCGCGATCGACGTTGAACACCGTACCGAGATCGCGAATCGTGATCCCGCCCGTCTTGATCGCGAAAGGCCGGTCGGCGTCGTGCCGGACGTGGAAGGTCGCTTCACCCTGTTGGAGTGATGCGACGCGCGGATCGGCGCGGTCCAGCCGGATACGCGTGCCGCCGCTCATTTCGATGCGGGTGCCGTCATCCAGCGCGACCATGCGGCGTTCGCCGGGTTTCGTGGCGAGCTCGTACGGCGCAGGGCGCGTGGCGAGCATGCCAGGCGCCAGCAATGCGGCGATTGCCGCGGCGGCCGCCGCGCCGCCCGCGACGAACCACCGGCGCGACCGGGAATTGTCGTTCGCTGCCTCGGGCACCGGCTCGGGAAAGCGCGCATCGCCGACGATGTGGTCCTCACGCGCGACGATGTCATAGGCTGCGGCGTGGGCCGGGTCAGCCTCGAGCCAGGCGACGAAATCGCCCCATTCGTCGTCACGCGCTTCGGCCAGGCGCACATGCCAGCCGATCGCCTGATCGATGATTGCACCCCGTTCAATCTGCACGATCCGGGCCCCTTTCATAGTCAGGACGACGCGAGCCCACCGAATCCTCACCGGATCGATCGAGCCGGTCGTGAATCTTGCGGTACGCGCGCTGCAGCAGCTTCTCGACCCCGCTGACGCTGATCCCCAGATTTTCGGCGATGTCGCGTTGCGGCCGACCTTCGATGCGGAACAGCCGCAGCGCGGTGGCCATGCGTTCGGGCATGTCGTTCAGCGCGCTCTCGACCGCCTGCCATTCGCTCCGCCCGATCGAGACTCGCTCGGCATCGGGAAGGTCGTCGGCGTCTGGCTGATGGTCGGCCCAGGCGGCATCGCGCACCACGCGGCGGCTGGCGGCGATGCGGCGATCGGTCGCCAGGTTGGCGGCGACCCGATAGAGGAACGCCGCAGGCTGATCGACCGGCCGGTCGCTGAGCTGGTCGATCCGCAGCCACATGTCCTGCAACGCATCTTCGGCATCGTCGCGGCTGCCGAGCCGAGCGGTCAGCAACCGCAGCAGCATCGGCCGCTGCGCAAGGAAAATGGCGGTCAGGCCGCTGTCAGCCACACTGCTCCAATCTCGAGTCAGGTCGGAAACGCCAAACCGGCGGCAGCAGCAATGTCGGCGATCGGCAAGTTTCGCAAGGCTTCGGCCTCGCGTTCGCGGGCGGCGGCGATGGTGTCGCCGGGGCGCTGCCCCGCGCCGGGATGACACATCACGACGTGCATCTTGCCCGGCCGCCGAAGAAAGCGCGGGAAGATGTCGCGATAGTCGCTGGCGAAATCATAGTGGCCCGCGAACCCGTCGTTGCACGCTAGCCCATGCGACGCCGCCGCTGCGCGCAGTCCCCGGGAGTGATAGGCGCTGCCGATCGCCTTACCGACGAACGGCCGTGCCAAAATGCCCCATGGGCGGTCGGCGCAATTGCGGACCCAGGCGCCGGGCGCGAGGCGGGCTGTCTGGGCCAAAACGATCTCGCGAATGTCGGGCAGGGCATGGGCGTGCTGATGCCCGTCGATGAACGCCGGGGGGCGGCCCATCGCGGCGATGAACGAATCGAACTGCGCGACCACCTCGGCCACGATCTCCCCTAGCGGAAGCATGCCCCTACGCGCCGATCGCCGCAGGGTCTCAATCGTCGGCAATACACCGTCGGGGGTCAGCCGCGGCATCGCGGTCAGCGGCCGCTCGCCGGTCAGCGTCAGGTGCAGCCCGATCTGGACGTGATCGGGCAGGCCATTGAGCAGTCTGCTGTCGGCGCGCCAGTTCGGCATTGCGGTCATGCAGCCGATCGCGTTGAGCTTTCCGTACCGCGCCAGTCCGGCAATCGTCTCGGTGACGTCGCGCGAGAAGGCGAAATCGTCAGAACATAGAATGAGACGTGGCAAGGGCCGGCCCCTCGAGCATCTGGAACCGTCGCTCGCGCATGCGATGGCTGAGCAGCCGGCGCCGGGCGAGCCGCCGCGCCAGGAACGAATAGAAGAACCAGTCCCCGGCCCATGGCGCGGTCGCCAGATAGGTCAGCCGCTCGACCAGTGTCCACCGGATCGAAGCGCGGTCGCGTTTGCGCGGGGAGGGCACGCACCAGAGGTCGGACGAGTATCGCATCGTGCCGAACGGCATCACGCGATGGATGATCTCATGATCTTCGAGCACGAAGCTCCAGCGCCGCGGATCGAACCCTCCGGCTGCCCGCAACGCACTGGCGCGGAACGCCTGGCCGGCGCCGCCGGTATGACATTGCCGGGGCAATAGCCGCGCGACAGCGAGGAACGAGCGCGATTTGGCGCGGCGATCCTCATCGTCGGCGTCGGGCGCGACGAAATAGGCACCGGCAATCGCGCAGCCGGGTCGTTCGAGGACGCGCTGCGCCTCGGCCAGGTAATGCGCGGGGTATATCGTGTCGGCGTCGCACGTCGCGACATAGGGCGTCCGCACCGCGTCGAGTCCCGCGCGCAAGGCGGCGATCTTTCCCGGCGTGCGTTCGGTGAACAGGGCGTGCGCGATATGGTTATCACGGCACGCCTCGAGCGCGATGATTGCGCTGCCATCGGTCGATCCGTTGTCGATCAGGACGATCGTCGTCGCCACCGTCTGCCGCGCGAGGCTGGCGATGGTCGCAGCGATATAGTCGCGCTCGTTGAAGAACGGGATCAGCACGGTCCAGTCCGCCGAACGCCGATCAGACTGGCGAGCGTCGGTCATCGGGGGTGAGGCGAGGTCGAGATACATTTGCCGTCCAGCGGGGCGTCGGTGTTAAAGAAACCGGAGCCGAAACAGGACTAAAACGGCTGCCCTCCAGCAGAATGCCGCCCGTCGCTGCGCCGGCACCGGTTTCCGCTGCCCCCGATCTGACGACGACGCGGCGACCTGGGACCCGCACACCCGAACTGCAAAAGTTTACAAATTATTTTCCATGATGCCGCCGCCCGGGTCGCGCCGCAGGGCCTTTAAGACGACGCCGGATGCGCAAACCTCACACCCGGACGCAAAAATAAGTCGCATGACGCAAGGCACCCGCCCGCCTTAAAAAATGGCGGATGGAGATGGCGTATTTCACGACGGCGGCGATTCAGAGCCGACCGAAGCAAAGCCATTCGCTTGCCCTGTTCGCAGCGCTGCTCGTCATCGTGGTTGCGTTGCGTGCACACGATTTCGGCAATCCGGCCATCCATGTCGATGAGGAATATTATCTGCTCGTCGGCGACCGGATGCTGCACGGCGCGGTGCCCTATGTCGACGTCTGGGATCGCAAGCCGGTCGGCCTCTTCCTGATCTTCGCGGCGATCCGGCTGATACCCGGCGACGGCATCATCGCCTATCAAATGATCGCGACGGCGTTCGCTGCGGCGACCGCGGTGCTGGTCGGCAAGGCCGGACGGCGTCTGGGGGCAAGCCGCGAAGGCGCGTTCGCCGCTGCCGTCGCCTATGTCCTCTGGCTGTCGCTGCTCAGCGGCCGGGGCGGCCAGTCGCCGATATTCTACAACCTGTTCGTCGCTGCTGGCGGCCTGCTGACGTTGCGGCTGCCCGATCTTGCCGCCCGGCGCGATGGGCGGGCGATCATCCTCAACGGCGCGGCGACGTGCGCACTGGCCGGGCTGGCGATCCAGACCAAATATACGCCGATGGTCGAAGGCGCTTTCTTCGGCGTGATGCATGTCGTGTACCTGCGTCGCGCCCGCGCCTCTTTGGTGATGACGGCCGGCGCGGCGGTGGCGTGGATGGTGCTCGGCATTCTTCCGACCGCGCTGGTTGTCGCCTGGTATTACCAACAGGGACCGGCGACCTTCGATGCGTTCTGGTTCGCCAATTTTACGTCGGTGGCGCTGCGCCGGGGCTATCCCGCCGCGAAGATCGTGGCTCGCCTAGCCGGCACGACGGCGCAATTGTTGCCGCTCGTGGTTAGCACCGTCATCGCGTGGCGGCACGTTCCGCGCAGTGCGGAAACATCGATAGCCCTCGGATGGCTGATCGCCGCGCTCGTCGCGTTCGCCATGATCGGCGCGTTCTTCGACCATTACGCGCTGCCGCTGATGGTCCCGCTGACGATGCTTGCTGCGCCGGTGTTCGGGCGTCACCGCGTCGCGCTGGGGGCGACGATGAGCTGGGGGGCGATGCTGTTCCTTTTCCACCTCACCACCGAGCCGAACAATGGCACATCCACGCGCGATGTCGCGCGGCTGATCAAGGCCGAGAGCGGGCGCGAATGCCCTTATGTCTTTGCCGGGGACGCTGTTCTGTATCTGCTGGCCGACGCCTGCCTGCCGACCCCCTATGCTTTTCCGTCGACCCTGGCCTATGAACCCGAACGCGGCGCAACCGGCGTCGACGAGGCGGCGGAGGTGCGCAGGATCATCGCCGGGCGTCCGCCCGTCATCGTGACGATGGACCATCCGCTCGCGCCATGGAACGAAGCGAGCCTTGCCGTCGTGCGCGCGGCGCTGGCCAGCGACTATCGACTGGTGCTTTCGGCGCCGCGCGGGCCGGACCGCCTTTTGGTCTATCGCCGCCGCGATGCCGGGAATCGATGAGATTATTTGGGGGTGGAGGTGCGGGAAGACCGCCTGCGCACCGTCTAGCTTAACAGACCCTTACCGCCCGGATTTCCCTTATGCGTTTCACGTTAGCCGCCCTCCCGCTCATCGTTTGCGGGGCCTTCACCGCGACCCCACTAGCGGCGGAGACGATCGGAGAGGATGCCGCGCTCTGCCGGGCGGGCCGCGGGCCGGCGGTCGAAGTCGATGTCCAGGGGTTGAAGGACCGCAAGGGCGAGTTGTGGCTCGAACTGTATCCGGCGACTGCGGCGGATTACCTCGCGCCCGACATGGATCTGGTCGCTGCCGGAAAGACGTTCCGGCGAACTCGCGCCATTGTGCCGGCGTCGGGCAATGTGGCGATCTGCATCCGCGTTCCGCGTCCGGGCCGCTACGCGTTGATGCTGCGGCACAATCGCGTCGGCCGCGACAAATTCTCGTTCTGGAGCGACGGCGCGGGCATACCCGCCAACCGCGTGTTGGGGCGCAGCAAGCCGACGGTCGACGAGGCCACGGTGACCGCCGGACCGGGAATTACCACCGTGAACATCAAGGTTCAGTATCTGCGCGGTTTCGGGTTCGCGCCGCTCAATTGACGGCGGCGCTGGGGGCTTGACCACGGCCACCTCGTGCCGGTCGAGTTTCGGCCGAACCGATAACCGTTCCTATCGCCTTGCGCGGAACGGATTGTTGCCCGACAACGCCGGCGTCGCGCGGGAGACGTTGATGAACAGATTGGGCTGGATCGCTGTAACGGGACTGATGATGGCGGCCGCGGCATCGGCGCAGGTTCGGTCCGCGCATCCAGTCGCCGACGCCGCGGCGCTGGATCTCGCCAAGCGGGCGATTGCGCTACGGTCGGTCGCGGGTCCGAGCAACAAGACGCCCGAGGTTGCCGCGTTGTTCAAGGCCGCGCTGGTAGCGGGCGGGTTCGCCGACAGCGATGTCGAGATCACGCGGGTCGATGATACCGCCTATCTGATCGGCACTTGGCCGGGCACCGATCCCACGCTGAAGCCGCTGGTCATTTCCGGCCACATGGACGTGGTCGAGGCCAAGCCGTCCGACTGGCAGCGCGATCCGTTCACGCCGGTGGTGGAGGATGGCTATCTCTACGGGCGTGGCGCCACCGACATGAAGCTGGACGGTGCGATCGCGATCGCCGCGCTGACCGAACTGCGCCGCCAGGGGTACAAGCCGCGCCGCACGATCATCATTGAATTTTCCGGTGACGAGGAAACGGTGATGAAGACGTCGGCGATCATCGCCGAACGGCTCAAGAATGCCGATCTCGTGCTCAATATCGACGGCGGCGGCGGCGTCCTCGACGAAGCGACCGGCAAGCCCGAATATTTTACCTGGCAGGGCGCCGAAAAGACCTATGCCGATTTCGAGATCACGATCACCAACCCCGGCGGGCATTCGTCGGCGCCGCGCCCCGTCAACGCCATCGTGCAACTATCGCGCGTGCTGGAGCGGATCGGCGCGTATCGTTTCAAGCCCGAGCTGAGCCCGCTGACTCGCGCCGCGCTGACCGCCGCCGCGCCGTATGAGGAGCCGGAGATCGGCAAGGCGATGCTGGCGTTCGTCGCCGATCCGACCGACGAACGGGCGATCGCGACGCTGGTTGCCAATCCCAGCACGGTCGGGCGGATCGGCACGACCTGCGTGGCGACGATGGTCAGCGCAGGACATGCGCTGAACGCGCTGCCGCAGAAAGCGGTCGCCAACATCAATTGCCGCATCTTCCCCGGCCACAAGCCCGCCGAGATCATGGCGGAGCTGCAACGCGTCGCGGCCGAACCGGCGGCGACGTTCAAGGACGTGACAGAAGGATCGGTGCCCAACGACGCCTCGCCGATGCGGCCGGACTTCATCGCCGCCGTCGAAAAGGCGATGCGGCGCATCTATCCGGGTGTCCCGGTCTTCCCGAGCCAGGCGTCGGGTGCGAGCGACAGCATGTGGTTCCGCTATCACAATGTGCCGAGCTATGGTGCCAGCCCGACCTTCCTCAAGGAATCCGACGACTTCAGCCACGGCCTCAATGAGCGCACGCCGGTGATGAACATCGCGCCGGGCATCACCTATTACCTGTCGCTGTTCGCCGATCTGTCGAAATAGAGCGTGGCGGCGGCGGGCATAGCGGCGAGCGGGCGCTATCCACCTCGGCTGGTCGAGGCGGCGCTGGCGCTCAACGACAACCGGCTGAGCGATGCCGAGCCGTTGCTGAAGCGGCATTTGCACGACGATCCCTTCGACGTCGCGGCGATGCGGATGCTGGCGGAACTGGCGGGGCGGATCGGGCGGTATCGCGATGCGGAAAACTTGCTGCGGCGCGCGGTCGAACTGTCGCCTGGGTTCACCGCAGCACGGTCGAACCTCGCCTTGGTGCTCTATCGCCTCAACCGTCCGGCGGAGGCGATCGCCGAACTGGACCGGGTGATCGCCGACGATCCCGACAATGTCGGCCATGCCAACCTTCAGGCCGCCGCCTATGGCCGGATCGGCGATTTCGACGAGGCGATCGCGCTCTACGACCGCGTACTGCGCGAAGCGCCCGACCAACCGCGCGTCTGGATGAGCTATGGCCATATGCTCAAGACGGTCGGGCGTCAGGCCGACGGTGTCGCCGCCTATCGCCGCGCGATCGACCTAATGCCGGCGCTTGGTGAGGCATGGTGGAGCCTCGCCAACCTGAAAACTGTCCGCTTCGACGACGCGGACATCGCCGCGATGGAGGCCGCGCTCGCGGAACCCGGCATTTCCGACGAGGATCGCTTCCACCTCGATTTCGCTTTGGGCAAGGCGTTCGAGGATCGGCAGCAGCCCGAGCCGGCCTTTCGTCACTATGCCGCGGGCAATGCGCTCCGCAGGACGCGGCAGTCCTACGACGCCGACGAGACCGAGCGGTTCGTCGATCGCAGCATCGCCTTGTTCTCCGCCGATTTCCTCGCGGCCGGCGCCGGCCTCGGCTGTAGCGCGCCAGACCCGATCTTCATCCTCGGCATGCCGCGCGCCGGATCGACGCTGATCGAACAGATCCTCGCCAGTCACAGCCTGGTCGAGGGGACGACCGAATTGCCCGACATCCCAGCCCTCGCGCGGCGCGAGGACAATTATCCCGAGGCGGTCGGTCATTTCACCGCCGACAAGCTCAGGTCGATGGGCGAGGAATATCTGCGGCGCGCGCGGATCCAGCGTCGCACCGACCGGCAGTTCTTCATCGACAAATTGCCCAACAACTGGGCGCATCTGCCGTTCATCCACCTGATCCTGCCCAATGCGAAGATCATCGACGCGCGGCGGCACCCGCTCGGCTGTTGTTTCTCCAATTTCAAACAGCATTTCGCGCGCGGTCAGGCGTTCAGTTACGACTTGACTGACATGGGCCGTTACTATCGCGACTATGTCCGGTTGATGGCGCATGTCGATAGCGTGCTGCCAGGCCGCGTTCATCGCGTGATCTACGAGGAAATGGTGGACGATCCGGAGCGCGAGACGCGCGCGCTGCTCGCCTATTGCGGGCTGGACTTCGAACCGGCCTGCCTGTCGTTTCACGAGACCGAGCGCGCTGTGCGGACGGCGAGTTCCGAACAGGTCCGCCAGCCGATCTTCCGCGACGGGACGGAAGCATGGAAGCCGTTCGCCGAATGGCTCGGCCCGCTTGAGGCGGCGCTGGGCGACGTGCTGTCCGCTTATCCCGCGGCGCCTGCTGCGTTGTAAAAGGGCAACGGCCTGACACTTTTGTTACGTAAACCATGCCGCCCGCTTGACGCTTGCTGCACCCGCGAACAGTCTGACGTCGCAAAATAATAAGGGGCTCTTGCGATGTCGCTTTCCGTTCGTCGTGCCGGTTTCGCCGCCTTGCTCGCCTCCGCTGCGTTCGTCGCCATGCCCGCGATGGCGCAGGACGCGCCGCCGGCCGCGGCCCCCGACGCGTCGGCTGGTCCCGACGACATCGTCATCACCGCGACCAAGCGGTCGGAAAGCCTGCAGAACGTGCCGATTTCGGTCTCCGTGCTGACGACGAAGAAGCTCGACGACCTCAACATCACCAACTTCTCGCAATATGCCCTGATGCTGCCGTCGGTGTCGTTCCAGGCGCTGGGCGGCACGCCGGGCACCAACGTGATCTACATGCGCGGCGTCGCGTCGGGCGGCGACGGCAACCATTCGGGGACGTTGCCGTCGGTCGGCGTCTATCTCGACGAACAGCCGGTGACGACGATCGGCGGCAATCTCGACGTCCATATCTATGACATCGCCCGGATCGAGAGCCTGTCGGGGCCGCAGGGCACGCTGTACGGTGCGTCCTCCGAAGCCGGCACGATCCGCATCATCACCAACAAGCCGGACCTGTCGGGCACCTACGGCCGCATCGACCTGGAAGGGAACAAGGTCAGCAAGGGCGGATACGGTGGCAAGGCGGAGGGGATGATCAACATCCCGCTGACGGCGAACATCGCGTTCCGCGCGGTCGGCTATTACGAGCGTGACGCCGGGTTTATCGACAATGTCCCCGGCACGCGCACCTTCGACGTATCGGCGGCGCTCGCCCCGCTCGCGCCGGGTTATACCGGGACCATCACCAACACGGCCTTCGTGAAGAAGAACTATAACGACACGGAGATCGCCGGTGGGCGCGCCGCGCTGAAGATCGACCTGAACGACAGTTGGACGGTCACGCCCAGCTTCATGTACCAGGACACGCGCAGCCACGGCGCCTATGGCTACGACCCGAGCGTCGGCGACCTCAAGGTCCAGCATTTCTTCCCCGAATTCCGTCGCGACCGCTTCTGGCAGGCGGGGCTGACGATCGAAGGCAAGCTGGGCAATTGGGACCTGACCTATGCGGGTGCCTATCTCGACCGCAAGGATTACCAGTCGAGCGACTATACCGACTATGCCGAGGCGTACGACAATCTCTATTCGTCGGTCGGCGGCATTGCGGGCTATTTCTATTTCCAAAACGCGGCCGGCCTGACGATCGATCCGCGGCAAAAGGTGATCGGCACCGATCACTTCAGGAAGATGAGCCAGGAATTCCGCGTCGCCTCGCCATCGACCGACCGGTTCCGCATCGTCGCCGGCGCGTTCTATCAGCGTCAGTCGAACGAGATCCACCAGGACTATCAAGTCGCCGGCCTGGCCCCGTTGCTGTCGGTCAACGGTTCGCCCGGCACGCTGTGGCTGACTCAGCAACGCCGCGTCGACAGGGACTATGCGATGTTCGGCGAAGCGAGCTTCGACGTGACGCCGACGCTGACCCTAACCGCGGGCGGCCGCGCCTTCATCTACGACAATACGTTGATCGGGTTCTTCGGGTTCGGGCGTAACCCGGCATTCGATCAGGTGAACGGCGGGCCGCCGCCCAACGCGGCCTATTCGACCCGGACCGGCGTGGCGGGGTGCTTCACGACGAGCGGCACTCGCTTGCGCGCTGCCCAGCTGGCGGGTCAGGCCGACACGACCCTGCTGCCCGCGGCGGTCGCGGGGAGTCCCTGTACGAACCTCGCCATCTATTCAGGCGGCAAGCTGTTGCCCGTGAAGGCCAGCGGCGAGGGTGTCACGTATCGCTTCAACCTGTCGTGGAAACCGATTTCGGGCGTGCTGGCCTATGCCACCTGGTCACGCGGTTTCCGGCCTGGCGGTATCAATCGCCGCAACGACATCCCGCCTTATGCCGCCGACTTCCTGACCAATTACGAAGCGGGGCTGAAGACCACCTGGCTGGGCGGCAAGCTGAGGTTCAACGCCGCCGTCTATCGACAGGACTGGAAGAAATTCCAGTTCGCGTTCCTCGGCGCGAACAGCTTCACCGAAATCCACAACGGGCCGAACGCGCGGATCTGGGGCGCGGAGTTCGACAGTTCGCTGACGCTGGGTGGGCTGAACCTAACCGCTTCCGGTTCCTATACAGACGCCAAGACGACCCGGAATCTGTGCCTGTTCGACGATCCCAGCTTTACCTGCACGCTGCCGAGTCCGGATGGCATTCCTAACATGGTCTCGGCCCCCAAGGGCACGCGATTGCCGATTACGCCGCGCGTGAAGCTCAACGGGTCGGCGCGCTATACCGTGCCGGTGGGTGGAGTGAAGGTCTATGGTCAGGGCGTCGTGTCCTACCAGAGTTCGGCGGCGTCCGACATCCGCACCGCCGTCTACGAGACGTTCAGCGGCAACGTCATCAACCCAGCAGCGCAGTTCGGCCGGCTGAAATCGTTCACGACCGCCGATTTCGCGCTGGGTGCGGAGTTCAGCCGCTTCACCTTCGAAGTGTTCCTGCAGAACGCCTTCGACACGCGCGGCCAATTGTCGCGGTTCGTGGCGTGCGGCAGTTGCGGCCAGCGGCCCTATATCGTGCCGATCACGCCGCAGACGATGGGCGTGCGACTCGGAGCCAAATTCTAGGCTCGAACTGGTCGAGGTGAGTGCGGCAAACTGCTTCAGGCTCCGGGGGAGACTGAAAGTGAGTGACCTCGACCGGCTGCCATGGCGGTGTTCAAGCGCATGATGGAAGCACTCTCCACCATCGCACGTGCCACCGCCGTCATCTTCTGGCTCTGATGAGTGAGTCCTGACCCTAGAACTTCACCTGCACCCCGGCCTTGATCAGACGGCCGTATTGCTCCCGTTCGACCAGGAAGCTCTTGCTGCCGATGAACCGGCGCCACGGCGCGTTGTTGAGGTTGGAACCCTCGACATAGACCTCGACCGCCTTCTTGATCGTGATCCCGATACGCGCATCGAGCTGGCCGTTGAAGTCGGTGTATTGGTCGCTCGCGGCACTGGTCCCGATTGTGTCGAGATATTTCGACCGGAATGAATAGGCGACGCGGCCCGAGATGCCGTATTTCTCGTAGGTCAGCTGGACCGAGCCGATATTGTTCGACTGGAAGAACAGCGGAAACTCGCCGGTGCGCCCCGGCAGCCCCGATCCGTGTCCGCCGACGATCGTGTAGTTGGCCGACACGCCCAGCCCGCCTAGCGGTCCCGGCAGGAAATCGAGCGTATATTGCAGGTTGAACTCAATGCCCTTGATCGTCGCCTTGTCGGCGTTGACGGGCTGCGTCACGAATGCGGTCGCGAAGGTCTGGCCGGCATAGGTGACGTTGGTGACCGTCGCTCCCTGCGTGTAGATCGGGTTGTCGATTTCCTTGAGGAAAAGTCCGACCGAAACGATGCCGCGCTTGCCCAGATAATATTCCGCGGTCGCGTCGAAATTGACCGCCTTGTATGGCTGGATCGCGGTGTTGCCCAGCGTGATCGCGGTCGGGCTGGCGGTGGCGTCGACCGATACGAACGGGGTGAGATCGGGATAGTTCGGCCGGCCCATCGATGTCGTGATCGCGCCACGCAGGATCAGATCCTTGGTCGCCTCGAACTTCAAATTGATCCCGGGGAAGGCGTAGGTGTACGAGCGGCTGCCGACGCTGTTGAACCCCTGTGTCGGCGTCGAGGTGGCGGTGATCAGCTTGCCGAGCGCGTAATCCTCGGTCCGTTCGATACGGACACCCGGAATGATGGTCAGCCCGCCGACCTTGATCGTCGCCATCGCATATCCGGCGATGATCTTTTCGGTCACGTCATAGTCGTTGACCAGGCTGTTGTTGCGCGTCGATTGCAGGTTCGACGCGCTTTGCGACAATACAGCTGGGTTGGCCGCTATATAGGCCTGTGCGCGATCGTAATCGATGCGCGGCCCGAACACGAACCGATCGCCGTAGAAGCTGGTGTCGCCGATATAGGACGCGTTACCCGCGGTGAACGTCTGGCCGCTGGCCAGCCCGTATTGCTGATAGTTGCGATCGTTGGTCTTGCGGCGGTGAAGGTATTTTGCGCCGACCTTGATCGACGATCCGTCGCCGACCGGGATCGGCAGCGTGAAGTCGGCACGGATCTGCCATAGATCTTCCTGCGCGCGGCGCTTGTCGTAATTGACGCTGTTGAGCGAATAGGCCGTGGTGAACGCCGGCGACACCGTGAAGGTGTAGGGCGATGTCGATATGTCATACGTACCCGTTACCGAATTGGCGCCGGTCGCGCTGCCGCGGAAATTGAATTCGCTGCGCAGATTGTCGATCTTGACCGCGCTGGCATAGGCGCCCGCGACGTCGAGTTGCGCGCCGCCATCGAACTTGAACGAGCCGCCGCCCGACACCGACTTGGTATTGTCATCCTCGATCCGGCGACGGATCAGGATCGACGGACGGCCGCGGAACGAATTGGCGTTGGCGGGCGCGGTGGTGAACCCGCACGTGGTGCCGCCCGAATAATAGCAAAGGCTGTCGACGCGATTTTGATCGCGGAATTCGTTGTCCGAATATTTCGAATAGGTGCCGCGCAGGAACAGCTTGATCGCGTCTGTTGGGCGATAGTCGAGGTTGAGCACGAAGCCGGTGCGCTTGCGGACCAGATTATAGTCGCGCAGGCCGAACTGGTCGGGGCGCCCTGCACTGTCGAACGTGGTGCTGCCCTGGAAATTTTCCGATTCGATCGGGCGATACGAATAGCTTGCCGACGCGACGATGCCGAAATCGCCGACCCGGCCGCCAACTTGCGCGTCGGCCGCATAGGGGCTTTTGCCGTTGAGCTTGTACCAGCCATATTCGCCGCGCGCGCTGGCGAAGAAGGTCTTGGCGCGGTCGAACGCCGACAGCGTGCGGATGTCGACCGCACCGCCGATCGCGTTGGCGTCCTGGTCGGGCGTGAGCGACTTCGAAATCGTCACGACGGCGATCAACGACGAGGGAATATCGTCGAGCTTGACCTGACGGCCATCGGGTTCGGGGGCGGGCTGGGTCTGGCCGTTGACGGTGACGTTGACCAGATTCGGATTGACGCCGCGGATAATGACGTAGCGGCCTTCGCCCTGGTCGTTCGCGACCGACAGGCCGGGGAGGCGGCGGACCGCTTCGGCGACGTTCTGGTCGGGCAGCTTGCCGACATCGTCGGCCACCAACGACTCGCTTACGGCGTCCGATGATTTTTTCAGCTCGACGGCGGCGCGTTCAGCGGCGCGGCGGCCGGTGATGACGATGTCGCCGACGGTGCCCTCGGCATCTTGCAAGGCCGCGCTCGGCGCGGTCGAGGCATCCTGCGCGACCGCCGGCTGTGCGCACACCACCGCGAACGCAATGACGCTGGCGCCGGCCAAGCCGCGGCCACGAAAAGTAATAGTCATCGATTTTCCCCCGAGGGGGGCATTCACCCCCCAACCCCATCTCCGGCCGACTCCGGTCTGGGTTGATCGGCGCCTAGCCCCGCTCAATGACGCTTAGGTGACGGAAACTTTGCAGTATCTTGACGGCATTCGCGGACGTACGCGCCGTCATAAAATTGTCGTCGGGCGCTCGCATGCAGAGAGATCAGCCGGGGGAAATACGCATGAAGATCGCCGTTGCCATCGCCTTGTTGGCCGCCACTGCAGCCGGGACGATCGCCACTGCTAGACAGCCGCGCGCAAATGCTGCCGCACCTGCGCTTAAGCTCGAGCGCGTCGTGATGATGATGCGCCATGGCATCAGACCGCCGACCAAGGCGATGCCGGTCGCCAAGCGCTATTCCGCCGAAGGCTGGCCGAGCTGGACGGTCGATTACGGCCTGCTAACTGACCGCGGCGCGTCGGGCGTCAAGCTGTTGGGCGAGGCCGACCGCGCTTATTACTCGTCACGCGGACTGTTCGGCCCCGGTTGCCCCGCGCCCGGCGTCGTGTCGCTCCAGGCGAGCGGCAAGTCGCGCGCGATCCGCACCGCGGAAAATTGGCGCGACGGCTTCATGCCAGGCTGCACGGCAGAGGTCGCGCACCCGACCGAAGATGGTCCGGATCCGATCTTCCACGGTCTCGACGACAAGCCGGCCGGGTTCGACAGCCAGCGCGCTTATCGGGAAGCGCTGAAGCTTGCGCCGGGCGGCAATGTCGAAGCGGACGTAAAGGCGTATCGCGGCGACCTGGAACTGCTCGCCAAGGTGCTCAACTGTCCCGTGCTTTGCCCGCTCCTGACCGAGCCAAACAAGCTTGTCGTGGTCGATCGCGACCGCCCTGAACTCGACGGTCCCGTCGATGTCGGATCGACCGCCAGCCAGACCTTTCTGCTCGAATATCTCGAAGGCATGCCAATGAAGGACGTCGGCTGGGGCCGCGTAACGCGCCCGCAGATCGAACAGCTGCTGCGCTTCCATCCGCTCAAGTTCAAATATTCGAACCGGCCTGATTATGTCGCGCGCGCCGCTGCCGCGCCGCTGATCAGCGCGATGCTCGACGCGATGGAGCAGCCGGGAGCGACCAAGCTGGCGCTGTTCGCGGGCCATGATACCAACATCGCCGACCTGGGTGCTTTCCTGAAGGTGCACTGGAAAGTGCCGAGCTACCCCGCCGACGACGTGCCGCCGGGCAGCGCCCTGGGGTTCGAGGTGCTGAAGGACGCGAAGGGCACGCGCTACGTCCGCGCCTTCTACCGCGCGCAGACGATGGACCAACTCCGCGAGCAGCGCCCGCTGACCGGGAAGGAGGGGCCATATCGCCAGTACTTGCCGATCCCCGGCTGCGGCAATTCCAAAGCCGCGACCGCTTGCCGGCTCGACATGTTCTCAGCCTGGGTAAAGGCGCGGCGGATTCAATATTGACGCTCGATAGGGATGCGCTGCGATACCGGTCGTGTCGGTGGCGCACCTCCCGGACCCTGTCGTACTGGGTCCGTCAACGCTTACTTCCTCGGCATTGGCCTTGGCCGAATTGCCGATCGCGGTCGCACCGGACTTGCTGCCCGTCGTCGGATTGGCGCTCGATCCCTGGCCGATCGCGACCGAATTTGTCGCGCCGCCGGTGCCGCCCGTCGTGGCGCCGGTGCCGGCCGTGGTCGATCCACTTGCGGGAGCCATGCCCCCGCCAACGCTCTGCGCCATCGCCGCGCCCGGCATCGCGATCAGGCCGATCGCCGACAGCGCCGGGACTACGAGGCGAAGGCGGTTGGCGGCTGGCCGCTGAGCTTGTTGAGCGGCGTCGGGCAAAAACGGCATTGCCGTCGACGACAGCAGCGAGCGGGCACATACGCGAAAGGTCTTGAACATCATAAGCCTCACATGTCGCGGACCCGATCGGCCCGGCGAGTGCGGCATGGTTAATGTTGTCTGTCTTTCCTCTAAGTTGACACCCGGTAACATGGTGTAACGCACGGTTTTGCGTGCTTTCGCGCTGGTCGCGACCCTGTTCCTCCCGCGTGAATATGTCGTGCGGGAAGCACCCGAAGGGCTTGGCTACACTATAATTTAGGTACGGAAGGTGGGCAATGAAGCCGCGGGTTAGTTCGCACTTCCAGCCCTTAAGCGAACCCAACGGGCCTCGGGAGCTTGTAGCTCGCCGAGGCCCGCGCTCCTAGGCCGCCAATCGGGCCAGCGGACCGGATCCGCCCAGCACGGTGACTTGGTTGTCGCTCGATCGGCGCCGCGCTAGCCAGTCGCGCATCAGTTCCGCGCAGGTGTGATCGACCGTGGCCAGTTGCGTGCCGTCGAGTACTACCGGCTTGCCCGCCGGTGCGCGGTCGAGCACGTCGCTGAGCTTGGGCAACTGCACGAAGGTCGCTGCCCCCGACAGTCGGATCGCGACGCCGTGATCGCCCTCGTCCTGTTCGACGCCGAGCTTGAGGCGCCGGAAATGCGGAATGACTTCGATCAGCGACAGGCCGATCCCGACCAGCACGCCGGTCAGCAAGTCCTCGGCCACGACGACGATCAACGTCGCCGCCCAGATCACGGCGGGAAGGACGCCGTGATGCTGGAACAGTTCGCGCACATGGCTGAGATTGACCAGCTTCCAGCCTGTCACCACCAGCACCGCGCCGAGCGTCGCCATCGGGATCTCGCGTAGCAGCCACGGCAGCAGCGCGACGAATCCCAGAATCCAGACGCCGTGGAGCATCGCCGACAGCCGCGTCACCGCGCCCGCCTGCACGTTGGCCGAGCTGCGCACGATCACGCCGGTCATCGGCAGCGCGCCCGCCGCGCCGCACAACAGGTTGCCGACGCCCTGTGCGCGGAGTTCCTTGTTGTAATCGGTGCGCACGCCGTCGTGCATCTTGTCGACCGCGGCGGCCGACAGCAGCGTCTCCGCGCTGGCGATGAACGCGATGGCGAGCGCCGAAAGCAGGATCGACGGATCGAGCCACTTCGCGAAGATCGACGCGTCGGGCAAGGCGACCGCGCTTGCGATCGATTCCGGCACGTTCACGCGCGTCACGTCGAGCCCGGCGAAATAGGCGACCAGGGTCGCCGCGACGACGCCGAGCAATGCGCTTGGCACGAGCTTGAGTGAGGCGGGACGGAATTTGTCCCATGCGATCATGATCCCGATCGTCAGCACCGCCAGCGCCAGCGCGAGTTCTGTCGCGGTGACATTGGCGGGATCGAGGCCGAGCAAGCGGCCGGGCATCGCGGTCAGGTTATCGAGCCCGCTCGACAGCGGCTTGGCGTCGAACAGGACGTGGAACTGGCCGACGACGATCAGCACGCCGATGCCCGCGAGCATGCCGTGCACCACGGCGGGGGAGATCGCGCGGAACCAGCCGCCCAATCTGAAGATGCCGGCCGCGACCTGAATCGCGCCGGCCAGGATCAGGATCGGCCCCAGCGCCGACAGGCCCTGATCGCGGATCAGCTCGAACACGATCACCGCGAGACCGGCGGCAGGGCCACTGACTTGCAGCGGTGAGCCGGCCAGCGCACCGACGACGATGCCGCCGATGATGCCAGTGATCAGACCCTTTTCGGGCGGTACGCCGGATGCGATGGCGATGCCCATACAGAGCGGCATCGCGACCAGGAAAACGACGATCGACGCGGTGAAATCGCGCGCGAGGAAGCCGCCAGCGGGCTTGGCCGCGTTGGTGGCGGTGCTCATTCCGCGGCCTCCATCATCGGCTCGTCCATCGCCAGCCGCTGCCCCGCGGGGAGCGCGACGGGCAGTGGGCGGTCGTCGCGGATCGGCAGGAAGCGCCCGCTCACGCCGTCGAGGCCGAGCACCTGACCGGCGTGGATGTCGACGAACCAGCCGTGCAGCGAAATCTCGCCACGCGCGATCCCGGCCGCGACCGACGGATGGGTGCGCAGGTGCGCGAGCTGGACAACGACGTTCTCCAGGCTTGCCGCGCGGACCTTGTCCTTGTTGTCGAGCGGGCCGTAGCCCGCCTTCACGACGGATTCGGCGGCGTGGCTGTGGCGCAGCCAGGCGGCGACGTTGGGCATCCCCTCCAGCATTTCGGGATTCATCAGCGCCTTCATCGCGCCGCAGTCGGAATGACCGCAGACGATGATGTCGCGCACGCCGAGCGCGGCGACGGCATATTCGACGGTCGACGACACGCCGCCATTCTGCGTCGCGAACGGCGGGACGATGTTGCCGGCGTTCCGGCAGACGAACAGGTCGCCGGGGTCGGCCTGCATGATCAGCTCGGGGACGACACGGCTGTCGGCGCAGGAGATCATCAACGCCTTGGGGCTCTGTCCATGCGCCGCCAGCTTGGCATACAGGTCGTTGCGGCTGGGGAAGACCCGCTTCTCGAAATCGAATACACGCCCGATCAGGTCGTTCACGATACATGCTCCTCGTCAGTATGAGCCGAGAAGGTAGCGACCTAGATTTTCTGCAGTGCAGCAGAAACGTAAGGAAATGTTGCCGTCACCGGCGGGGCAGGGTGATCCGTGCGCTGAGGCCTCCCGACGGGGCGGTGTCGAGCGTGAACCGGCCATTATGGGTGGCGACGGCCCGCTGAACGATCGCCAGGCCCAGCCCGAAGCCTTGCGTATCGCGACCGCGAGCCGGATCGAGTCGAACGAACGGTTCCAGCGCACGCGCGCGATCGTCGGGCGCGATCCCGGGCCCGTCGTCCTCGACCGCGATGGTCACGGTTTCGGGGGTGGCGTCCAGCCGGACATCGACGCGATCGCCATAATGGAGCGCGTTGTCGATCAGGTTGGTCAGCGCCCGTTTGAGCACGACATAGCGCACGGTGAGCTCGCAATGATCCGGCCCATGATATGTCGCTTGTCCGCCACGATCGCGAACATCGTCAACCAGGGTTGCGCACATGACGGCCAGATCGGTTGATGCGGGCGTTTCTGCATCGGCTTCGTCCTCGCCGGCGAGATAGGCGAGCAGCGAGGTCACCATCTGGCCCATTTCGACGACGTCGTGCTGGATGGAATGGCGCAAGTCGTCGTCGGCGATCGCGTCGGCGCGCAAGCGCAGGCGAGCAAGCGGGGTGCGGAAATCATGGCCGACCGCCGCCAGTGCCTGGGTGCGATCGGCGATCAGGCGGTGGATACGCGCCTGCATCGCATTAAACGCGACCACCACGTCGCGCACCTCGCCCGGCCCGCGCTCGGGCACCGGCTCGATCGCGACCGCGCCGTGCCCGACGCGATCGGCGGCGCGCGCCAGGTCGCGCATCGGGCGGAGCGTCTGCCGCAACAGCAACCCGCCGATCAGGATCAGCGCGACCGCCGGGGTCAGCGCAAGCAGGATGCGGCTGAACGCCAGGTCGAGCGCCGCGACGGGCTGGCGCGTGCGGAACGTGATCCAACTCCCGTCGGTCAGCTTCAAGGCGCCCGCAATGAACCCGTCGCGTCCCGGCGACGTCAAGGACACGCGCAGATCGCGCTGAGCAAGGTCGGGTTCCCAATCGACGATCTGCCGCGCCAGCTTGTCCAGCGACGGCGACACTGCGGGCGGCCTGGGCAAGGTGGCGCGCCAGGCGATCGCGTAGCGCGCTGTGGTCAGTTCGGCGGCTTCATCCGGCCGGTCCGCCGGCTTCTGCTCCTCGATCAGCTTGCTGGCGATCAGCAGGTGCTCGGCCAGCCGATGCGCTTCGTCCTGCCGGACCGAAAACTGGCTGGCGCGTTCGTAGAGAAAAGTGCTTGCGCCATATTCGACGAGCACTGCGAGCAGCAGGATGGCGAAAACCCGGCCGATCAGGCCGAGCGCGAAGTGCGGTGCCCGGCTCAACTGCGCTCCACGGGCGTATTGAGCATATAGCCGACCCCGCGCACGGTGATGATCGGCGCCGGGTTGCCGGTGCTGGACAGTTTGCGGCGCAACCGGCTGATCAGCACATCGACGCTGCGGTCGGAGCTGTCGCCGAGCCGCGTGCGGGAAAGTTCGATCAGCCGTTCGCGCGCGATCACGCGCTGCGCATTGTCGCACAGACTGACGAGCAGGTCGAACTCGGCACCCGTCAGGTCGACCAGGGCGCCGGTCGGAGACTTCAGCTCGCGGCGCGGCAGGTTGACCGTCCAGCGGTTGAACGTCAGTTCGCCTTTCTCGCGATCGGCGGGCGCGCGTTCCATCGCATGGCGGCGCAACACCGCGCGCACTCGTGCGACGAGTTCGCGCGTCCCGAACGGCTTGACGAGATAATCGTCGGCGCCGAGTTCGAGGCCTACGACACGATCGGTTTCGCTGCCCTTGGCGGAAATGAAGATGATCGGCACGTCGCTGATCCGCCGGAGTTCGCGGCACAGGTCGATCCCGCTGGTCCCCGGCAGCATGATGTCGAGCAGGACCAGATCGACCGGCCCCTGCTCGAACGCGCGCCACATTTCGGGCGCGCTGGCGGCCGGGCGGACCGCATAACCATTTTCCTGCAGCGCGCGCGCGGTCAGCGTGCGAAGCGGCGGATCGTCCTCGACGAGAATGATGTTGGGCGTCGTCATCGCGGTGCGAGCTAGGCCCGGCATGCCGAGGCCTCAAGCCCGCAGTGCCGGTCCAGCAACGATTTGTCACAATCATACGGCCAAGTAGCGACTCGTTCTCGCAATCTTTCGTTACACAACCGCAAGGCTCGTCCTGCCGTGTTGGGATAGCGCCATCGGCTTTCCATCAAGGAGCCGATCCGTGAAATTCGTCCCGATCCTCGCCGCCATCGCAGTGACCTTTCCTATGGCCGCCAATGCCCAGTCCCTCGCTGACACGCACGAGCTGGTCTGGGCACCGTCCGGCAAAACGCCGGCCGCCACTTATCGGATGCGCGACAAGCCGGTCTGCGCGACGGGATCAAGCCATCACCGCGCCGGGAAGGGTCAGTTCATGCCGAAGGCGCCGTGCGCGGCCGCTACGATCGCCAAGGCCCCGGTGGACGCGGAAAGCGCGTCAAAGCCGGAATATGCGACCAAATGATCGTGTCTTTAATGCTAATCGCGGGAGCATGGGAGTTGGACCGAGCGCCAAAGCCTCGAGATAGTGCTGACTGACTGACGGGAAGTCGTTTCCGGACGGTCGAGGTTAGTTCGACACCCGGCGCGTGCCGCAGCACCTTTGCGTAATCCTCCCGCTTTCAGCTAGACCGGCCGCATGGCGAACTCAGTTCCTCCCGCGGTCGATCGAGTTACCTTGGCGGACGTCGCGACGGTCGCGGGCGTTTCCAAGATTACGGTGTCCCGTGCATTGCGGGGCAGCGAACTGGTCAAACCGGCCGTTCGAAAGCGTATCAGCGAAGTGGCCGCCCAGATGGGCTACCGCGTCAATCTGGCGGCGCGCGACCTGCGGCTGAAGCGTCGCATGCGAATCGCGGTGGTAGTCGATATGAAGGCGAGCGACGACCGCCCGTTATACGATCCCTATCCGCTCGCGCTGCTGGGCGGAATCATGCAGGAATGCGCAGCCGCCGGCTTCGCGGTCGTGCTGACCACCAGCGACCCCAAGATGAATGCCGAGGCGATGGACACGAGTGGCGTCATCGTGCTTGGCCAGGGCGCGGAGCACGAGACGGTGAGGGCGCTGGCCGGACTTAACCTGCCGCTTGCCGTATGGGGGGCGGACGACGGCGTGGAAAACGAAATCGGCGCCGCGGTCGTCGGCAGCGACAACCGCCAGGGCGGGATACTGGCGGCGCAGCATCTTCAGCACCGCGGCTGCAAGCGTCTGGTGTTCCTCGGCGATACCCACCACGCCGAACTGGCTGATCGCGTCCACGGCTTTCGCGCCGGGATTCAGGCCGGAACCGAAATCGTGGCGACGCAAAGCGCCGATTTCACTCGCGAAGCGGGGCGCCGCGCGATGCGGGAGGTGATCGAGGCCGGGATTTCCTTTGACGGCGTGTTCGCGGGAAGCGATCTGGTTGCGTTGGGCGCGATCGATGCCCTGCGCGAGGCGGGCGGCGCCCTTCGCCCCAATATCGCGATCGTCGGCTATGACGACACGCCGGCGGCGGCCGCCCATGCGCCGCGGCTCACCACCATCCGTCAGGATTGGACCGAGGGCGGCAGGCTGCTGGCCCGCACCTTGTTTGCGCGCCTGAGTCCCGATCGGTTCGCAGCGCCGCGTTCGCGAATCCTGCCCGTACAGCTTGTCGAAAGAGAGACTTAATGGGAAAATGACATCGATAACATTTTTCGATTGTTATCGATGTCATTTGGCGATATTTCCCGCTTCAACCGCTCGGTCACGCCTGTCACCAGAACAGTCGGGCCGGCATCGCAAGGAGGGGATGTTATGAAATCGCGACTGTTCCTGCTGGCATCCACGGCCGCAATGGCGACGGCGATGCCTGCCTTCGCCAACGACAAGGCCGACGGGGGAAAGACGCCGCAAACCAACGCCCAGGACAATGTCGGTGCGGCCGCCGCCGTCCCCGCGACGTCGGCTGACACGGGAGACGGGCAGGACGATATTGTCGTGACCGGCACCGCCATGTCGAGCGGCCTGAAGCGGCTCGACGCCGGTTTCTCGATCACCACGGTCGATGCCCAGACGATCCAGCGCACGACGCCGCTCAGCACCGCCGATGTGCTGAAGACCGTTCCCGGCACCTATATCGAATCGTCGGGCGGCGTGGCCGGTCTGCGTGTCGGCGTTCGTGGTTTCCCGATGAACGGGGGTGGTCAGTTTTCCACGGTCCAGCTCGACGGCGCCACGCTGTTTCCGCCGAATACCCTGGGCTTTATCGAGAGTTTCAGCCTGTTTCGCGTCGATGACACGGTCGAGCGGGTCGAGGTGCTGCGGGGTGGTCCCAGCCCGATCTTCTCCGCGGGCCAGCCGGGCATCACGCTGAATTTCATCCAGCGAACCGGGAAGGACGTTCCCGCGGGCAGCGCGCGCGTGACGGTCGGCGCCGAAGGTCTCTATCGCTTCGACGGCTTTGTCGGCGGCAAGATCGGTGAAGGCTGGTATGCGACGATCGGCGGTTTCTATCGAGTCAGCGACGGCGTCCGCAACCCGCAATATCGCGCCGATGACGGCGGTCAGATCAGCGCCACTCTGACGCGACGCTTCGACGACGGCCAGGTCACGGTCTGGGGCCGGCGGGTGAAGGACTCCAACATCTTCTTCTCCGGCGCGCCGTTATTGTCGTCGGCCGACGGCAAGCTCAGCGTCTATCCCTATTTCGACCAGCGCAAGGATACGCTGGCCGGTGAGGACACCCGGCTGCTCACGTTCGAAACCACGCCCGGCTCGACCCCCGGCACGATCAGTCGCGACTTTTCCGACGGCCGCACCATCGATCTGACGCAGTTCGGCGGCAGTTTCGATTTCACGCCCGGTGAATGGCGGATCAGCGACCGCATCGGCTATCTATCCGGCACCGCCAATACGCGGGCGATCTTCACCAGCGCCGTCCCGACCACCTTGAGCGCCTATATCGCCGGCCGCATCTCGGCGGTGAACGCGACGCCGGCGATCGTCACCGCTGGGGGCCTTGCAACCGCCGGAACGGCCCGCTTCAGCACATCGGGCACGGTGATCACCGATGGCAATCAACCCGTCATCGTCGCCGGCTTCTGGTCGGTCGACAAGCATATCAAGACGTTCAGCAACGACCTGCGCATCAGCCGCCAGTTCGGCAACCACAGCCTGACGCTGGGGTCGTATCTGGCGACCCACGCGATCACCGACTTGTGGTACCAGGGCAATAACGCCCTGCTGGCGTTCGAGAACAATGCGCGGCGAATCGACCTGGTGCTGAACAACGGCGCCCAGATCACCAAGAACGGCTTCACCGGCTTCGCGACCAACAATTTCAGCGACAGCTTCAACGGCACCAATATCGCCGGGTTCCTGGCCGACGAATGGAAGATCAGCGACACGCTGCGGGTGGATGCCGGCATCCGCGTCGAGCATTACAAGGTGAGCGGCAGCGTCGGATTGGCGTCGAACGTCAACCTGGATGGCAACGTCCTTACCGTCTACAATAACAGCGTGTCGGTGCTGAACGGCCAGACGCGCAGCTACGAATATTCGGGGACGCAATTATCCTATACCGCTGGCGCGAACTATTACCTGACGCCGCGGCTGACGACGTTCGTGCGGATCAATTCCGGGTTCCGCTTCCCCACGTTCGATGAAATCTTTGGCGGCTTCCGCACCGTCCAGAAGATCAAGCAGTATGAACTGGGGTTCAAGACGTCGCAGCGTTTCCTCGATGCGTCGCTGACCTTCTTCCGCAACGACTTTGTCGGCCAGACCTATTCGCAACAGATCGTCGATCCGGTGACGAACGCAATCACCACGGTCATCGCGGTGGCGGGATCGCGAACCTGGGGCGCCGAACTGGAAGGATCGCTCCGCCCGCTCGAAAACCTTTCGATCGACTTCAACGCGACGGCGTTCCGCGCGCGGTTCCGCGACATCAGCGCGGGCGTCGCGAGCGGCGTGCAGAACGGGTACAAGGTACCGCGCCAGCCCGATTTCCAGGCGCGGATCGGCCCCGCTTACACCATTCCGTTCAGCGGCGGGTCGGCGACCTTGTTCGGCGCCTACACGCATGTCGGGTCGCGTTTCTCCGACATCCAGAACCTGCAGCTGCTGCCGGCCTATGACACGTTCGATCTGGGCGCGTCGGTCAAGGTCGGCCGGATCGAGTTCCAGGTGACCGCGAACAATTTGACCAACACGCTGGCCCTGACCGAAGGCAATGCCCGCATCATCGGTACGACCGGCGGATCGGTGATCGCGCGCTCCAATTTCGGGCGCTCGTTCCAGGCGACGGCGGTCTACCGGTTCTGATACCTCCCCTGGCGCGGGGCTAGTCCCCGCGCTTTTTTTCACGACACGGAGGCAGGCATGAAACGCAGGCATTTTCTCGGTGCGGCGACTGGCGCGGCGCTGGGCCTGGCGCCTGCCACGCGCGCGCTGTCGGCCGGCATCGACCGGGCAAAGCGGCGCAACGTCCTCCTCATCGTGAGCGACGATCAGGGGATGGATCTCGGATGTCTCGGCGTCGCGGTTCAAACGCCCAATCTCGACGCCCTTGCGCAGCAGGGCACCCGGTTCGATCAGGCCTATGCGGCCGTGTCGTCGTGCAGCTCGAGCCGCGCGGTGGTGTACACGGGACTCTATACGCACCAGAACGGCATGTACGGCCTGGCCCATGACGCCCATAATCAGGGGCTGCGCGACGGCATCGAAACCCTGCCCTACTGGCTGAAGAAGGCTGGCTATGCCACCGCTCTGGTCGGCAAGAAGCACGTCAAGCCCGAAGGCGCCTTTCCCTATGACGCGGAACTGGCGCCCGAACGCGCCGGGATTCGCGACGTGGCCTTGTTGTCGGACGCGGTCGAACTGTTCCTGCGCGGCATCGGCGATGCGCCGTTCTTCGTCACGGTCGGCTTCAGCGACCCCCACCGCGCGCCAGTAAACTTCGGCAACAACCAGCCCTGGCCGCGGGTCAAGGACGTGCGGTACGATCCGGCCAAGGTGACGGTGCCGTCGCACTTGCCCGACCTGCCGGCGGTGCGCGGCGATCTGGCGCAATATTACGAATCGCTCAGCCGGCTCGATGACGGGGTGGGCATGATCCGCGCGGCGATCGAACGGTGCGGCCGCGCCGACGACACGCTGATCGTTTTCCTCAGCGACAATGGCCGCCCCTTTCCGGGCGCCAAGACTAACCTCTACGACCCCGGTCTCCACTTGCCGTTGATCGTGCATGCACCGGGCTTGCGCGGCGGCGCGACCAGCGACGCGATGGTCAGCTGGATCGACATCGCGCCAACCATTCTGGAATGGACCGGCGCCGCTGGTCCCGCTTACCCGCTGCCTGGGCGGTCGGTGCTGCCGTTGCTCGGCGAACGCGGCAAGCCGGGTTGGGACATGGTCTTCGCCAGCCACGAATTCCACGAAATCGACCAATATTATCCAATGCGCGCGATCCGTACCCGAACCCGCAGCTATATCGAGAACCTGGCGTGGCAATTGCCGTATCCGATCGCCGGCGACGTGGCGGGATCGGACAGCTGGAAGGCGATCGCCGCCGATCCCCGGACCCGCATCGGCAAGCGCACCCAGGCCGCATACCGAAACAGGCCGGCGCGCGAATTCTACGATCTCGAGCGGGATCCCGACGAAGTGGTCAATCTGGGGTCGGGCCGGGCGCGCGCGGCTGAGCGCGATGCCCTGGCGGCGAAGCTTACAGCTTTTCGCAAAGCAACCGGCGACCCCTGGACCGAAGGCCTGGCCGCCACCGGCAAGGCCGAGGGCTGACGGATGTCGCTGGGGAGGCGTGGCAAGCGGCTGTTCGTAATCGGTATGCTGCTCGCGGCCCCGGCCGGGGCGCAAGTGAGCAATTCCTCGTCGCTGCCGCCCTCGAACCAGTTGAGCGCGGCTGCGCTCGTCGTGCTCGATCGGATGCGCGCCGCCACGGCGCCCGACGCGATCAAGGGCGACATCACGCGGCAACGCGCCTTCTACCAGAAGTATAACGACGACCGGCTGGCCGAGATGCGCCGACACTTCGCGACACGCGAGCGGCGTGAGACGATCAACGGCGTCACGGTCGATACGGTCGAACCGGTGGCGGGCGTCTCCCGCGCAAATGCTCGCCGCGTGCTCATCAACGTGCATGGTGGCGCGTTCATGTGGGGATCGGGCAGCGGTGCGCTGGTCGAAGCCATTCCCGTCGCCGCGACGATGCGGATACGCGTCGTCACGGTCGATTACCGCCTGGCCCCCGAACACCGTTATCCGGCCGCGTCGGAAGATGTCGCCGCCGTGTATCGCGCCCTGCTGAAACGCTATGCGGCCGCCAATATCGGTATCTATGGCTGTTCGGCCGGCGGCGTCATCACCGCGCAGACGACCGCGTGGATCCGCCGTGAGGGTCTGCCCCGGCCGGGTGCGATCGGCACGTTCTGCGGCACCGGCGCGCCCTATTCCGGCGACAGTCCCTATCTTGCCGGTACGGCTCCCCCCGGATCGCGCCTGCCCGATACCGTGCCAAGCCTCTATATGTCCGGCGTTCCGGCGAGCGACGCCGCCGCCTATCCGCTGAGCAATGACGCCGAAATCAGGGCGATGCCGCCGACCCTGGTGCTGGCGGGCGGGCGCGACTTTGCGGTGAGCGCGTTGACGCTGGCGCATCGCCGGCTCGCCGCCGCCGGCGTGCCGTCCGAACTCTACCTGTTCGACGGCCTGCCGCACGCCTTCTTCGTGTGGTCCGACATGCCCGAATCGAACGAAGCCTATCGCCTGATCGCGCGCTTCTTCGAACGCTATCTCGGCAACGGCGCCCGATGAACCGGACGCGCATCATCGTCGCGCTGGCGCTGACCTACGCCGTGCTCGGCATTCTGATGAACAGCGTCGGCGCGGTTATCCTGCAATCGATCCGCCATTTCGACGCGACCAAGCCGATGGGATCGACGCTGGAAGCGTGCAAGGACCTGTCGGTCGTCGCCGCGTCGTTCGCGCTGGCGACGCGGATTCCATCGATCGGTTATCGCCGGTCGCTGATCGGCGTCATGGCCGTGATGGGTGTCGCGTGCGTGGCGGCGTCGTTCGCCGATCGCTTCCTGGCGATGCAGGCCTTGTTCGTCGTCACGGGATTGAGTTTCGGCGTCGCCAAGGTCGCGACCTACGCCACGATCGGACTGCTGGCGCGCGATCCCGCCGACCATGCCAGCGTCACCGGCGTCATAGAGGGCGTGTTCATGATCGGCTTGCTCGCCGGGGTATGGCTGTTCGGCTGGTTCGTCGGCGGCGATCATTCCGCCCGGGACTGGCTGCATGTCTATTGGGTGATCGCTGCGGCATGTGGGGTGCTCGTCATGGCGTGGCTGGGCACGCCGCTCGACGAGAGCGCGGCGGTTGCGCCCGATACGCCCAAGGCGGACTGGAGCGATATGGCGCGGCTTGCCGTCCTGCCGGCGACGGTCGCGGTGCTGGTCGGCCTGTTCCTCTATGTCCTGATCGAACAGGGGATCGGCACGTGGCTGCCGACCTTCAACAACCAGGTTCTGCACCTGCCGCCGGCGATGAGCGTCCAGATGTCGAGCATCTTCGTCGGATCGCTGGCGGTCGGGCGGCTGGCGTCGGGGCTGGCGCTGCGCCGGTTCGACTGGCTGGCGGTGTTGCTCGCCTGTCTGGCGGGTATCGCGCTGATGATCCTCGTCTCCCTGCCGCTGGCGGCGGGCGCCGGGCATGGTGCGATTGCCGGATGGCGCGATGCGCCGCTCGCCGCCTATCTCTTCCCGTTGCTCGGCATCTTCCTCGCGCCGATTTACCCGACCCTCTGTTCGATAGCACTCAGTAACCTCCCCCGCCCCCGCCACGCCGCGATGATGGGGTTGATTGTCATCTTCTCGGCGCTCGGCGGGACGCTTGGCTCGTTCTTGACCGGGTTGCTGTTTCAGAAAGTCGCCGGGGCGTTCGCCTTTTACGCCACCCTGTTGCCGGTCGCGCTGATCGCCATGGCATTGCCGATCATCAGACGCCGGCAGCGAGCGATGCAGGTCGGTGCGACAGCATGAGCCTGTCCGTGTCGCCGCCTCCTTCGGAATTGTACGCCGAGCTGTTTTCCCAAGTGCAGGAAGCAGCGTTGTTTGCGGATTCGAAGACCTTCGCCGACGCTGATCCCCGCCGTGATCCCGCCGCCATCCTAGCGGACTGGCACCGTGATCCGCCCCGCGATCCGGCGGCAATGCGAGCCTTTGTCCACGCCAATTTCCTGTTGCCGGGCCCCGACAATGCGGTTCCCCTAAATTGGCAACCGCTGACCCAACACATCTCGGCGTTGTGGCCGATGCTGACCCGCGAACCGCAGCAGCCTCCGCCAGGGTCCTCGTTGTTGCCGTTGCCGCGCCCGCATGTGGTCCCCGGCGGAAGGTTCCGCGAACTATATTATTGGGACAGCTACTTCACTATGCTGGGCCTCGCGCGATCGGGGCGGCAGGATCTGGTCGAGGATATGGTCGTCAACTTCGGCAGCCTGCTCGACCGTTTCGACCGGATACCCAACGGGACGCGCAACTATTATCTCGGGCGTTCGCATCCCCCCGTTTTCTACCTCATTGCAAGCCTGTCACAGGATCAGTCGGTCGATGCGCGCCGGCGACGGCTGCGTTGGATGATGGCGGAACATCGTTTCTGGATGGCATGCGCAGGTGACCTCGCGCCGGGCAATGAAGCTGGCCGCGTCGTGCGACTTGCCGACGGCGCGTTGCTCAACCGCTATTGGGACGACCACACTGCCCCGCGCGACGAATCCTGGCGCGAGGACATAGCCCTGGCCAGGGAAACGCCTGGCAGGGTGGCGGCAGAGTTATGGCGCGACTTGCGCGCCGCGGCCGAAAGCGGGTGGGATTTCAGTTCGCGCTGGTTGGGCGACCGACGGTCGTTGGGTACGATCCGCACCACGCGGCTGCTGCCCGTCGATTTGAACGCGCTGCTTTACGGTCTTGAAGATATGGTGGCCCGGGAGGCGGACACGCTCGGCGACCCGCAAACCGCGACGCTGTTTGCGACGTATGCCGCGGCGAGGCGGCGGGCTATCGCATCGCATCTGTGGAACGCGGGGTCGGGCTTTTATGCCGATTTCGATCTTGATGTCGCCGCGCCCAGCGATCAGCCGACGGCGGCAATGGTTTTCCCCTTGTTCACCGGGGCGGCGGAGCCAGGACGGGCGTCAAGCACTGCAACGGCGCTGGCGGCGCTGGTCGGGCAGGGAGGGCTGCTGACGACACTCGATCGCACAGGTCAGCAATGGGATGCGCCGAACGGCTGGGCGCCGTTGCAGTGGATCGCCGTGAAAGGCCTGGAAAACTATGGAGAACAGGCGCTGGCCGACCAGATAGCGCTGCGCTGGCTTACGACTGTGGGCGACCATTATCGGGAAGCCGGCCGGCTTCTGGAGAAATACGATGTGGAAAAGGGAGGCGCCGGCGGTGGCGGTGAGTATGCGTCGCAGACCGGATTCGGCTGGACCAATGGCGTGACACTCGAGTTGCTGGCGCGATCTGCCATGTCAGATCCAGGGACTGATCACTGCTCGCTGTGATTACAGCATAACACCGAGATGATGTTCGCGGGCTACGTGATTGCGGGCACCGTGGCTGCGCAACCCGTCGCCCGAGGTGATCCGCGTTGTGGCGCATCCAGTCTGACAAGGCTGGCAGACTTGTAACGGTAGAGACCGGCGCACTACTGAAGGGGGGTGGTGATTGCGCGGGGGTCCGGAAGTCTGGCCGGCATGACTGAGTTTTCTGACAAAGGCCCTCCTGTTTTCGGTACAACGCCCGGACTCGAGAAGCGGACGGGACTGGACGGCGTTGCGGTGAAGCGCCTGCTCGGGGGCGCCGTGTTGAGGGGGAAGGATCCGCGCGCGTTGCTGCAGCAGGCGGGAATTGATCCGCGCGTCTATGGCAACGTCCATGCAGCGATCGACGGCCGCGAACTGTTCCGACTGGTTCGACAAGCGCAAGTCGCACTCGACGATTCGTTCTTTGGCTTTTTCGCGGAGCGCTTTCGCTTAGCGCTCGAATTGGAGCGCACGCTGACCTATCTGCACTGCGAGACGTTCGGCGAATCAATCCGGGTCAGCATCCGCTTCACCCAAGCCTTGTCGGAGGACATCGGGCCGCAGCTCATCGAAGACCGCGCCGGCCTGAAACACGTCTGTGTCTATCACACGGTCGATGGCGTCGATCGCGACATTTTCGTCTGGCTGCGTTTCGTTTGGATATTCCAGTGGTTCAGCTGGCTGATCGGCCGTCCACTCCGCCTGCGTTCCGTTTCCGTCCGCGCCTCCCGCCCGGTGCAGGCGAATGGTTTCGACCGGTTCGCCGTTTTCGGCTGTCCGATAGAATATGACGCGCCGGTCGACGCGCTCTGCTACGATCGGGCCGATCTCGGTGCCCGGCTCGTCCACCATACGCTCGCGGAATTCGACCAGTACAATGCCAGCAACCCAGACTGGTTTGCGACGCCGATCGGCCGCTCGACCTGGCGCGCGCAGACCGAGCATGTGCTCGCCGACTTTCAACGCGCGCGCATCTGGTCGGTCTCGATCGATACCGTGGCCGAGCGGTTGCGCAGCCGCCCGCGCCGGCTCCGGCGCGACCTAGCGCGCGAGGGGGAAAGTTTTCAGCACATCCGCACGCGCCTGCGCGGCGAACTCGCGGGCGCGTACCTGCTGGCGACCGAACTGCCGATCACAGAGGTGGGCTACCGCGTCGGGTTCAGCGAACCGGGCAGCTTCACGCGCAACTTCACCGAATGGGCGGGCGTGACACCGTCCGATTATCGCACGCGCTATAAGTCGGACGGCGCGCGCGTGACCGCGGCGACGTTGCTGCTCGGAGACCAGGCTCCCGCTTAACGTGACTGACCAATCTGGTCACTTCGGTTAAATATCCCTGTCATCCCGGCCATCGCCAGAACCGCGTCGGATCGACGACGATGCCTCCCAATAAAAAAGCGTGGGAGAGGATAGATGATCGCGACTTGGAAGCTTCGTAGGCGGATTGCACTGTCCGGCACGTCCGCGCTGGCGGCCGTGCTGTGCATGGCCGGGCCGGCATCCGCCCAGACCGCGAGCGCCGCCCCGCAGACCACCCCTCCGTCATCGGCGCAGGCGGACGACGCCAATGCGCCGCAGGACACCGACATCGTCGTCACCGGCACCAGCATTCGCGGCGTGCCACCGACGGGGTCCAATCTTCTCAGGGTCACGCGCGACGACATCAAGCTGATCGGCGCGACCACGACCGCCGAACTGCTGGCGACCGTGCCGCAGCTCAACAGCTTCAACACCGCGCCGCGCACCAGCAACGGTGGGCTGGGATCGTTCGCCCCCGGGCTACGCGGCTTGCCGTCGAGCGCCACGCTCCCTCTGATGAACGGGCACCGCCTGATTTCGGGCAGCACGCAGCAGACCAACCCGGACTACCCGTTTCTCCCCGAACTCGCCATCGAGCGCGTCGAAATCGTCGCGGATGGCGCCTCGGCGATCTACGGGTCGGACGCCGTTGCCGGGGTCGTGAACTTCATCACGCGGAAGCCGTTTTCCGGCGTCGAGGCGACTGCGCGCTATGGCATGGCGGACGACTATCGGACGGTCAGCGCCGGGGCGATCGTCGGAAAGGACTGGGGCAGCGGATCGGTCTCGCTGTCCTATCAATTCACCACCAACAACAACATCACCGGGGCCGACAGGCGATACCGGACGCTCGATTTCCGGCCGGCCGGCGGTGTCGACACGCGATCGGCGGTCTGCCCGCTGGCTAACGTCAACCTTTTCCTCGGCACGATCTACGCCGCGCCGACCCTGGCGCCCGGGACCAACTATTGTGATCCGCGCGGGCCGGTCGATCTGGTCCCGACCAATCGCATGCACACCGGTTTCCTGTCCGCGCGTCAGACGCTTGCGCCGAACGTGACGCTGTGGGGCGAGCTGCTCTATACCGATCGCAAGGATACGGTGCAGGCCGCGCTGCCGGGGCAGACATTTGTCCTCATCCTGCCGACCAACCCGTTCTATCGCGCCCCGCCGGGCACCGCCGCCGGCTACGAATATGTCGATTTCCGGCCGGACAATCTCGTCGGCGCTGACCATTTCGACCAGACGTATCGTGTCAGGAGCGGCAATTCGTCGGTCGGGGTCGATGCCCGGCTCGGCGCGTTCAACCTGACCGTCTCGGGCACCGCCGACTGGTCGCGCAACGACACGTTCCAGCCGGGGATCAACACGACCGCGCTGACGGCGGCGGCCAGCGGCACCACTACGGCGACGGCGCTGGACCCGTTCGGGACCGGCACCAGCCCGGCCGTCGTCGCCGCCATCCTGAACAATCCCACGACGTTCGTGAACCATCAGCGCACGTTGCTGGGCGCGATCAAGATCGACGGTCCGCTTGCCGAATTGCCCGGCGGCGCGATCAAGATCGCCGCGGGCGCCGAATATCGCCGCGAAACCTATTCGCAGCGCGGGCAGAGCGGAGGGGTCGGCTTCCCCGAAAATCTCGATCGCAACATCGCGTCGGTGTACGGCGAACTGTTCGTGCCGATCTTCGGCGACGGCAATGCCGCGCCGTTGATGCGCCGGCTCTCGCTCTCTCTTTCGGCACGGTATGACCATTACAGCGATTTCGGATCGACCACGAACCCGAAGTTCGGCGTCGTGTGGGAGCCGGTCGACGGCTTGTCGCTGCGCGGCACGTACGGCCGGTCGTTCCGCGCGCCAGGTCTGCGCGATCTGGGGTCGACGGTCGGCTCCTATTATTCGGCGGCCGGGCTCGTCGATGCGTTCGGCGTGCGCGATCCTTCGCGTGGAGCGGCGCAGGTCAACTCGATGCTGCTGATCGGCGGCAACAAGTCGCTGCAACCGGAAAAGGCGAGAACCTTCTCGTTCGGTGCCGATCTGCGGCCGCATTTCCTGCCCGGCTTCAGCGCGAGCGCGACGTTCTACGACATCAGCTATAACAACGTGATCGGCTCGGCCTATGGCGTGGGTTCGCTGTTGTTCACCGATCCGACCTTCGCGACGCGCGTCATCCGCAACCCGACCGCCGCACAGGTTTCGGCGGCGCTTGTCGGGACGGTGCCATTTTACTTCACCTTCGCGGCCGTGCCGACGATCGGCAACCTGCTCGACTTGCGCCAGGGCAATTTCGGCACCCGCAAGACCAACGGCCTCGACTTCGACGTCAATTACCGTCGGGCAATCGGGTTCGGCACGGTGTTTGCGGGCGCGGCGGGTAATTACATCTTCAAATACGAAACGCAGCTCTCAGCCACATCGCCCGCCAGCGATTCGCTACAGGCCGGCGTGTCGCGGACGACCTTGCGCACGACGCTTGGTCTGACGGCGGGTCCCGTGACGATCGCGAACTTCGTCAATCATCGTAGCGGGGTGACCGGTGCGTTCGCCACGCCGACGGGCACGGGCATCTACACCGCCAAGGGGTATACGACGGTCGATCTGCGGCTGACCGTCCGGCTGCCCGATGTCGGGATTGCCAAGGGAACCGAGCTGTCGGCGCAGGTCAACGATCTGTTCGATGCGACGCCGCCGTATTTCCCGGCGACCGACGGGATCGGCGGCAGTTACAACGCGATCGGGCGTTACGTCGCAATCAACCTTCGGAAAAAGTTCTAGCGGGGGAACGCTGTCGCAGGAGCGCACGGTCAGCCGTGCTCTCCGGCGGCAGCGGGCTGACCCGTTGCGGTTTCGACGCCGAGTTCCTTCAAGAGTGCCAAGCAGTATATCGGATGCAGAATTACCCGCTCACCCTAGACCGGTTCATCGACCACGCCGCAAAGTGGCACACGAACGCGAGGGTAGTGACCGCGAACCGCGGCGTCGTGGCGAACCGAGTCGATTATGCCGCGCTGCGATCGCGCAGCAATATGCTGTCCGGCGCGCTGCAAGCGCTGGGTCTGCGGGTCGGCGACCGGGTCGGCACGCTGGCGTGGAACACTGCGCAGCATCTTGAAGTCTATTATGCGACGATGAATGCGGGCATCGTCTGCCACACGCTGAACCCGCGTTTGACGACGTCGCATCTGGCCGCAATGATCAACCAAGCGGAGGACCGGGTGCTGGCCATCGCCGCCAGTCTGATGCCGGTGCTCGCTGACCTGTTGCCGTTGTGTCCGACGGTCGAGCGGGTCATCGTGCTCGACGATGCCGATCGCGATGCGGCGGTGCGTGACTTTGCCGTTCCGGTCGACGGCCTCGATGCAATTCTCGCGGCGCACGGCGCGCCTATGGCCTGGGGCGCCTTTCCCGAAGAGGCGCCGGCCGGGCTTTGCTTTACGTCAGGGACGACCGGTGCGCCCAAGGGTGTCGTCTTCACCCATCGTTCCAATTATCTTCATACGCTGATGTCGATCCAGCCGGACGCGTATTGCCTGTCGGCCAAGGACACGATCCTCGTCGCGATCCCGATGTTCCACGCCAACGCCTGGGGATTTCCCTTCTCCGCGCCGTCGGTGGGCGCGAGCCTTGTCCTGCCGGGCCGAGATCTTGACGGCGCCAGCCTCGCCGCGTTGATCCGGAGCGAGAACGTGACGATCGCCGGCGGCGTGCAGACCGTATGGATCGGCCTGCTCGACCATCTCGACGCGACCGGCGGGGACGTGCCCAGCCTTGAACGGATCATCATCGGCGGATCGAAATGCCCCGATGCGCTGATCCGGCGCATGGAGGAGCGGCTCGGCGTGCGTGTTCAGACGACGTGGGGGATGACCGAGATGTCGCCGCTCGGCACCGTCGATTCGATTCAGTTTCCGCCAGCGGCCGAGCGATCGTCCGGGCGTCCGCCGATCGGGGTCGATCTGAAGCTCACCGACGCCGACGGCGAGGCGCTTGCCGAACAACGCGGGACGGTCGGGCGGCTCAAGGTCAGGGGCGCGTCGATTATCGACCGCTATTTCGGTGCGGATTCCGATGTGCTCGACCAGCAGGGATATTTCGACACGGGCGACCTCGCGACGATCGACGACAGTGGCGCGCTCACCATCTGCGGCCGGTCGAAGGACCTGATCAAGTCCGGCGGGGAATGGATCAACCCGTCCGAGATCGAGGAGATCGTCGGCCGCGACCCGCGCGTCGCGCAAGTCGCGGTGATCGGCAAAGCGCATCCCAAATGGGGCGAGCGTCCGGTGCTGGTCGTCGAACTGCGCCGGGGCGGGGAGGTCGCGGGCGGGGCGTTGATCGATACGCTCCGCGGGCGGATCGCCGACTGGTGGTTGCCCGACGAGGTCGTTGTCCTACCCCGCATGCCAGTCGCCGCCACGGGCAAGATCGACAAGGTACGGTTGCGCGCGGACTATGAGGCGGGCGCACTTGCCGGTCACGTCAAGCCGCGGGTTTCGGCATGAGCGGCGTCGCGGGGATGAAGGTCGGTGTGGTCGGCGCCGGGCTGATGGGCGCCGAGATCGCGCTCGTCTTCGCCTTGGCCGGGGCGGACGTGCTGCTCAACGATCGCGATCCGGCGGCGCTCGACGGTGCGATCGCGCGCTTGGCGGCGCTGACGGAGAGGGGCGTCGCGCGCGGATTTTATACGGCTGCACAGCGCGGTGAGGCGCTGGCACGCCTCCGTCCCGCGCCTGATCTGGCGAGCTTCGCCGATCGCGACTTGGTGACCGAAGCGGTTTTCGAATCGCTGGAGGTCAAGAGCGCGGTGTTGAGTTCGCTGGACGGCATATGCCGGGGCGACTGCGTGATCGCGTCGAACACCTCGACCCTCCCGATCTCGACGCTTGCCGCCGCGCTGGCGCCGAGACGGCGCGCGCAGCTTATCGGCACGCATTATTTTTCGCCGGTATCGCGCATGCAGTTGGTCGAGGTGATCCCAGCTTTCGACACCGAGCCTGCGATCGTCGAGGACGTCACGGCCACGCTTCGGGCGATCGGCAAGTCGCCGATCCGAGTGAACGATGTCGCCGGGTTCGCGGTCAATCGCCTGCTCCACGCCATGCTGATCGAAGCTGTAAAGCTGGTCGAAGAAGGCGTCGCGTCGCCGGGGGATCTGGATACGGCTTGCCGGCTCGGGCTGGGGCATCCGATCGGCCCGTTCGCGCTGATGGATACGGTCACCTCGGGGCTGTGCCTCCAGGTTCAGCAGATTCTGCACGACAATTATGGCGAGCGGTTCCGGCCGCCGGCATTGCTCAAGCAGCGCGTCGCTGCCGGTTATGGCGGCGGCCGTACTGCGCCGGGCTGGCTCGAGAGGGCCGAAGCGTGATCAGGAGGCGGATATGACGGCGGCACCGACAAAATCGCGCGACGCGCCGAACCGGAGCGCGTCGCCGCAGGGCGTGGTGCTGGGCATGCTGGCCTTCGTCTATGTCCTCAACTTTCTGGATCGCCAGCTCGTTTCGATCCTCGCCAAGCCGATTCAGGACGCGCTCCAGATTACCGACAGCCGGCTCGGCAGAATCACCGGTCTCTATTTCGCGCTATTCTACTGTTTTATCGCCATTCCCGTCGGGTGGCTCGCCGACCGTACCAATCGGGTTACCGTACTGTCGGCTGCCTGCGCGCTATGGAGCGCCGCGACCGCGGCATGCGGCATGGTCGGCAATTACGGTCAGCTCGTCGTCGCGCGTATGATGGTCGGCGTGGGGGAGGCCGGCGGCGTCCCGCCGTCCTACGCAATCATCTCCGACTATTTCCCGCGCGAGCGGCGGACGACCGCGATGGCGATCTTCAACCTCGGCCCGCCGTTCGGATCGGCGTTGGGCGTCGCGTTCGGCGCGTCGCTCGCGGCCGCGTTCGACTGGCGCATTCCGTTCCTGACGATCGGCGCGATCGGCGTGGTGACCGCAATCGCCGTCTATTTCGTCGTCCGCGAGCCCCCGCGCGGCGGGCATGACGCAAAGGCGGAGGCACCCGCCACCGATGCCGCGAGCTTCGGCGCGACCATCGCTCAATTCTTCCGCAATCCCGTCCTTCTCCTAGCATCGATCGCGAGCGGCGCGGGCAATTTCATCACCTACGGCCTGCTCAACTTCGCGACGTTGTTCCTGATGCGCGAGAAGGGCATGACGCTGAATGAGGTCGCGATCTGGTATGCGCTGGTCGTGGCGATCGGCATGGGGGGCGGCATCTACGTTTCCGGCCGGCTGGTCGACCGGTTCAGCCGGCGGAGCAAGGCGGCGTATGCGGCGATCCCGGCGCTGTCGCTGGTGCTGGCCCTGCCGTTCTTTCTCGGGTTCGTCTGGGCGCCGAACTGGCAGCCGGCGTTGCTGTTCCTTGCGGCGCCGATGTTCCTGAACTCGTTCTTCCTGTCCGCCACCGTCACCTTCGTGCAAGGCGAAGTGCCGCCCGAACGGCGCGTTATTTCCGGGGCGTTGCTCCTGCTCGCCATGAACTTCATCGGCCTTGGCCTGGGTCCGACCTTCGTCGGAATGGCAAGCGATTATTTCCATCCGACGCACGGCGCTCATGCGTTGCAGGCCGCTTATTATGCGCTGGCGCCGATTTACCTGATCGGCGCGGCTCTGTTCTGGGCGCTCGCACGCCTCATCCGCCGCAACGAGCGCGCTGCCGAGGGGACGAAAAGATGAACTGCCTGTCGCGCATTCTTTTCGCCGTCATTGCCGCCTGCACGATGGCTGCCAGTCCGGTCGCGGCGTCGACAGGTGGTCCAGGCGCGCCGATCCTCAACGCCTCGGCAGGCAGCGTGAAGGGTTTGCGCTCGGGCAACGCAAATGTCTTCCTGGGAATCCCCTATGCCGCCCCGCCAATCGGTGAGCGCCGCTGGCAACCGCCCGCGCCATTGCCGCGCTGGCGGGGCGTTCGCGCTGCGCAGACCATGGGCGTCGCCTGCATGCAGCCGCCGATGGCGCCGGGACCGTACGACCGGGGCCGGGTGCCGATGTCGGAGGACTGTCTGACGCTCGATGTCACCGCGCCCGCCAGCGCGCGCAATGCGCCGGTGATGGTGTGGATCCATGGCGGGACGCTGATCTGGGGGTCGGGCCATTCGGCGATGTACGACGGTCGGGAGTTCGCCAAGCGCGGCATCGTATTGGTCTCGATCAATTACCGGCTCGGCGTACTGGGCTATCTCGCGCATCCGGAGTTGAGCAAGGAATCGCCCGACGGCGTGTCCGGAAATTATGGACTGCTCGATCAAATCCAGGCGCTCAAATGGGTGCGCGCGAATATTGCCGCGTTCGGCGGCAATCCCCGCAACGTCTCGATTTTCGGCGAATCCGCTGGCGCTCTCAGCGTCGAGTATTTGCTGGCATCGCCGCTCGCCCGAGGGCTGTTCGCCAAGGCGATCGTCGAGAGCGGCTACCTTTTCACGACGCCGGCGCTTCGTGCCAAACAGGGCGAAGAGCCGACGGCCGAGGCGCTGGGGCAATGGCTGGGCGGCAAGCTGAACGCGCCCACCATCGCGGCGTTGCGGGCCATGGACGCGAACAAGCTGGTGGTTGCCGCCGGCGCGACCGGATACGCGCCATATGGCACGATCGACGGCAAGATATTGACGCGGCAACTGGTCGACACGTTCGATCGCGGCGAGCAGGCCCGGGTGCCCTTGATCGCGGGGTTCAACAGCGGCGAGATCCGCACGCTGCGTTTTCTGTTGCCGCCGCCACCAGCCAATGCGGAGGCCTATACGGCGGACATCAGGGCACGTTACGGTGATCTGGCCGACGCCTATCTTCGGCTCTACCCGCCACGCGACTTCGACCGGACGTTGCTCGCCGCGACGCGTGATACGGTGTTCGGCTGGACGGCCGAGCGGCTGGTGCGCAAGCAAGCCGCGATCGGCCAGCGCGCGTTCCTCTATTATTTCGACCACGGCTATCCGGCCGCAGATGCGGCGAACCTGACCGGGTTTCACGCGAGCGAAGTGCCGTTCGTGTTCGGTACGCTTGAGGATACGCCGCCAAACTGGCCCGCGATTGCGCGCACACCGGGCGAGCGGCGTTTTTCGGACGCGATGCTCAATTACTGGACGAGCTTCGCCCGCACGGGCGCGCCGACGGCGAGGGGCGCACCGGCTTGGCCTCCCTTCGCCCCCACTGGAACCGCGATGCGTTTCGCCGATGTGCCGACCTTGTGGAGGGATTTCATGCCGGGCATGTACGACCTGCACGAGCAAGCGACATGCCGCCGCCGCGCCGCGGGAACGCAGTCGTGGAACTGGCGCACCGGGAGCACGGCGCCGGTGTTGCCGCCGCGCGTGCCGCAATGCGCCACGGGGAGTGCAAAGCCATGAAGCGAGTGTCTGGGGTTTCCCTGCTGGCCGCGGGCAGCCTGTCGGTGTTTCTCCTGGGCGCGCCGTCGGCCACGAGCAAGACGATCGGCGTGGCGGATGCCGGGGCCAAATGCCGGTCGCTCGTCAACCTGCGCCTGCGCGACACGACAATCGTCAGCGCAGTATTGGTCGACGATCCGGCGGCGACCTTCAATTCGCCTGCTTTGTCCGACCTGCCGGCGTTCTGCAGAGTCGTCGCGCGCGTCAAATCGGCGCCCGATTCGGACATCGGCGTCGAAGTCTGGCTGCCGGTCAGGAACTGGGTCGGCGTGTTCCACGGCAACGGCAATGGTGGCTTCGCCGGCACGCTGTCGGCCGGTTATGGCAGCATGCTGAGCGGGCTGCGCCGGAGATATGCAACCGCGACGACCGACACGGGCACCGCGCCCGCTACGCCGCTCGATGGTGACCCGCTGATCGGCCATCCCCGCAAATGGAAGGATTGGGGCCGGCTTTCGACGCACGTCATGACGGTCACTGGCAAGGCGATCGCGCGCGCTTACTACCGGCGCGGGGCCAGCCGGTCCTATTACACCGGCTGCTCGACCGGCGGGCAGCAGGGGCTTATCGAGGCGCTATACTATCCGCGCGACTATAACGGCATCCTGGTTGGGGCGCCGGTGATCAACCGGACCTGGGGTCACGCGGCGGTCCTGTGGGGCTTCGCGGCCGCAAACCGGATGCCCGGCAGCCTGCTGTCCGAGGCCAAGCTGCGGCTGCTCAACACCGCCGCTACCTTGTCCTGCAATCGACGGGGCTATGGCTTTGCCGGCGACGCCTTCATCAGCGATCCGCTGGCCTGTCGGTTCGATCCGGCCGAACTCGCGTGTCGGGCCGGCGATATGGGCGAGTGCCTGACGTCCCAGGAAGTCGCGACCGCGCGGGCCTTTTACAGCGGCCCGACGTCGCAGGACGGACGGCCGCTCTTCTACGGCTGGCCGGTCGGCAGCGAGGCGCCGGGTCGCTATGGCTGGTCGTTTCTGCAAACCGCCGCGAACGGCCAACCGCAATTTGGCGCGCTCTTCAAGTGGGTGTTCGGGGCGAACTGGACATGGCGCGATTTCGCGTTCGAACGCGACATGCCTATCGTCGACGAAGCGCTTGGACCGTCCGTCAACGACGCCGCCCGCGGCAGTCTGCGCGCATTTCAGGCGTTGGGCGGAAAGCTGATTATCTATCACGGCCTGGCGGATTCACTCGTGCCGCCGGCGCAGTCGGTCGCCTTCTACGAGAGGCAGGCGCGTGAACTCGGCGGCATGGCGTCCTTTCGGCGGAGTGTGCGGCTGTTCATGGTGCCCGGCGTCATGCACTGCGGCGGCGGCTCGGGTCCAGACTCGTTCAATTCGGCCTTGGGGGGCTTGGCGCCTCCTCCGTCCGCCGATGCGCAATACGATCTGTTTGCGGCTTTGGCCGATTGGACCGAGCGAGGGAGGGCACCGGATAAAGTCATCGCCACCAAGTTCGCCGCCGCCAAGCCCGCTCGGATCGAATTTCAGCGCCCGGTCTGCGCCTTTCCGGCAACTGCCAAATACAAGCAGGTTGGCTCGCCGCGTGCATCTGCCGGTTTTGTCTGTGCGGCTAAGCCTGGGCGGAAAGACTAGACATCGGCGCGTCCGCGCGTGCTGGCGCTCTGGCAACCACCTTCAGCGAGCCAGATCGAGCTGGCGGGCGATCGCAACGGCGTGCGTGGCGTTCTTTGCCGACAGTTTGCTGAAGATATTCGCCCGGTGCATGTCGACGGTCCGGAGACTGATGCCGAGGCGATGCGCAATCAACTTGCTCTGCAAACCTTCGGTCATACCCGCCAAAACTTCGTGTTCGCGCTTCGAAAGGCTTATCGCGGACGCCGTGCGCGTGCGCGCCAGACGATGCGCGCGCTCTTTGCCAATTCTTGCCGCGTCGCTCAATGCAGCCTCGAGTTCGGAGCGCCTGAAAGGCTTACGAAGGAATTGCACCGCGCCCCCGCGAAACGCGGCAATTGCATCGTCGACCTCACTGGTCCCAGAAATCATCACGACGGGCAGTTCGGTCCTTGTCGCCGTTACCTGAGTCAGGACGTCCAAGCCGTTTGCGCCGTCTAGGCCGATATCGAGAAGCAAGACGTCTGGAGAAGCCATTTCGATGGCGGAAAGCAAAGCGGCAGGGCCCGTAAAGCCACACACCTGATTACCGTCTGAAGACAGCATCCGGGCCAGCGTCCGACACATCGCGGCGTCGTCATCGAGCACGTAAATTCGCATGGATCGCCTCAGCCTCCGAGGAACGAATCATAGCGATCGAGGTTAACATATCGTTAGGCGAGCGGCTAAGTCGCTAAAATCATTGCTTCCTAATCAGAATTGTATATATATTATAACAATAAACCGTCACGCGGGCTAGCTGCGAACCCACTCGAATTAGTGCGCCTGGCCGCGTCACTCTCTCTTCAACGAGACCGGTTTTAAAAGGAATTTGACATCCCCAAGATCAAGAGCGCGGCGCTCGATGCGGTATCACAGGGGGTCGTGATTACGGACCCTTTCGCGGCCGATAATCCCATCGTATATTGCAACCCGGCGTTCGAGCGCCTGAGCGGATACCAACTCTCCGAAATTCGCGGTTCGAACTGCCGTTTTCTGTGTGGATCGGGCACTTCGCAGTCAACAAAGGACGAGATCAGCGCAGCGTTGGCCGCCCGGCGACCGTTTAGCGGACTCCTGTTGAATTACCGCAAGGATGGGACAAGCTTCTGGAACGAGATCAGCATCACGCCGGTCAACGATGCCGAAGAAGGACGTTACTTCGTTTGGGTGCTGGCGGATGTGACCGCTCGCCTGGAACTCGAAACACGGCTTCGTGAGTCGCAGAAGATGGAAGCGCTGGGCAAGTTGTCCGGCGGAATCGCGCATGACTTCAACAACATTCTCGCCTTGGTCCTGGGCAATGCCGAACTGATTGCCGACGAGATCGATGACGATACACCGGTGGGCGAGGCGATCGCCGACATCATAGACGCGGCCGACGGCGCGTCGAAACTGGTGTCGCGCATGCTTGAATTCGCCCGGGGGCAGGCGAACGCCGCGCAGTCGATCGACGTCAATCATTCCGTCCGGAACGTCGTCTCGCTACTGAGCCGGACGATAAGCGAGCCGATCCGGATCGAGGCCGATCTCAGCCCCAACCTGGCTGCTGTCATCGTCGACAAAACGCTGTTCGAAACCGCCTTGCTCAACTTGGCACTGAACGCCCGGGATGCATTGCCGCGTGGCGGAACGATCAAGATTGCGACGAGACGTCGCTCCGACGCCGGGCCAGGACTGGAGGATGCCGTGGTGGTCTCCGTCACCGACGATGGCACGGGGATGGACGCGGAAACCGCCGCGCGTGCCTTCGAGCCGTTTTTCACGACCAAGAACCGGGATCGCGGTACGGGCCTTGGGCTGAGCATGGTCTATAGCTTTGCCGCGCAGTCCGGTGGCCATGCGGTGATAGAGAGCGAGCCCGGACACGGCACCACCGTCAACCTGTTACTCCCGGCCGAAGGGTCCGGCGAGAAGCCCGAGGCTGCGGCGGCCGGCGCCCTGCCTCGGGTCATCGTCGTCGAGGATGACGCCAAGATTCGGAAGGTTTTGGCGCTGCACCTCAACCGCGCAGGCCATCTGGTCGACGATGCGAGCAATGCGAAGGAAGCGATGGCGCTGATACGTGGACGGACGGATTACGCGCTCTTGATCTCGGACATCCGGTTGGGCGACGGTACGACAGGGATAGAGCTGATCGCCGAAGCGCGGGCGGAGCGCCCGCGACTGCCGGCAATTCTCATTACCGGTTTTGCCGACGAGCTGGAGGACGCGCGCCCGTTTCTCGAGGGTGTGCCGACCCTGCGCAAGCCTTTCAAGACGAAGGATCTGCTGCTTGCGGTGTCTCGGATGACGCGCGGGAACTCCGCCACGACCTCAGCGATCCAAGTTCGGCGACGGTGAACGGTTCCGTCAGTATCACGCCGGCCAAGTCATCGCGCGTCCAACGGACAACGCCGCGCCGCTCGATCCCCGTGTCGGTCGTCACCTTGACCGCAAGACCGGGACGGAAGCTGCCGTCATGCGCGAGCTTCATACCACGTTGCGAAATATCGACGACGCTCACGGGCTTCAGTCCAAATTCGCTGGCCGTCATCGCCGGACGCCGCATGCCCAGACGCAATGGCCGCGTCGCGCCGCTGCGCTGTTCCTCGCACATCTGGCGAAGCAGGTCCGCGCTGTCGACGGGGCGCCGCAGTTTCAATCCGCAACGGCCTCCCTCGGTCCAGATGACCTTTCCTTCCAGGGAAACCGTTTCGGTCAGATCGATGCGGACCGTGTCGTTCAGCATCACGGGAAAGCCGAGTTCGAGCATCATGCCTTCGTCCGACAGATTATGCACGCGGGCCAACCCCTCGTCGCCGCGTGCCCGTACGCGGGCTACTCGGTAGACCGTACGAATACGAGAAGCTGAACGGCGATCGACTTCGGGCAAAGCAGACGGGGCAAGGGCAAGTGCTTTATCGGCCACGGCAGAGATCCTCTGTTGGTCTTTATATCCCGATTATGTCTCCGACAGTTCCACATCGATACCTGTTGATTCCACCGTATTATTATTCGCGGTAGCCGCGGTGTTCGGCTCTCAAATATCTCGTGCGCTGCTACGCGATGAGAGTCGGATACGTTTCTATAATTCGTCGAGGCAGAGATGTATCTCGTCTTGTGCCATGGCAAAGCGGACTGCCTTTGGTTGCGGGTGGGCTTGGCATTCTAGCCGACGAAACACTTTGCCCGAGCCGACCAGGACGTTGCCGTCGGCAAGAAAGTCACGATAATTGTCGGGATGGGTGCAATTGCGCGGGCTCGCTCCGCTCGATCAACCCGTAAAGCGCAGTGACCAAACCGACCGAGACGTGAGCCAGCAGCGTAAGGCTTGAGGTAAGGGCCACGGCAGCCGCCACATCCGCCTCTTTACCAAGAAGCAGCATTGTCGCGGCGGCAAACAGCACATCCTTGTTGGCGACGAGCGGGAGGCGCGAGATCATCAGCTTGAGCGTGGCGAGGGACAGCCAGACCGCGACCGGCACGGTCGGGAGCAGGATATGCCACATTACCGCGGAGAGGATGACGATAAGCGCCAGTCTTGCCAGATGAACCGCGAACACCCGGGTCAGGACAGATGCGGTCAGCGAGAACAGGCGACGACCAAACACGAATGGCGCCAGCGACAAGATCACCACGGCCATCACCGAGAGCTGGAAGGTCGTCGCGAGCGTACCCGTCATGATGCGGGCGATTGTGGGCGCCATGACAGCCATCAAGACTAGCGTTACGATGTTGCCGGCGATCGCGGACAGCATCGAGACGTCTTTGATTGCGCCGAACGGCGATCCCGTCAGGCCCGCATGTTGCCTTGCCCAGAAATAGAAGTGAGCTTCACCGGAATATCCAAGCACCACTTCGTTCGCGACCTGTTTGCGAAGCAGGGGCACGATCGCGCGCGGACCCAGGCGCCAAATTTGCCGGTAAATGACCCAATGCGATAGCGGGACGAGCAGATAGAAACAGAGAAACACGATCCAGAACGACGAAAAGCCTGGCGCGATCGACAGAATTTTTCCGAAATCTATGCCGCGCACCTGGATCGCGACAGCGATCAAAATCGCAACCGACAAAGTGACGCCCGCCCATTTGCGGACGAAATCGCGCGTGGCTGCTTTCGCGACCAGCAGCGGTAGAATCTCTTGCGGCGACCGGCCGGCCGACGCGTCAATGGATTGCAGCATGACGATCTTTAGCTCGATGAAAGGAAGGCCGGATCACGCGGTCAGCCGCTCGTCGACGATCAGATCCGCGTAGCGGCTGACGACACGGCGACGGCGGAGCACACCGACTGTCTTCGATATGCTCCGCCTGACGCGATCGGACCGTACATCGCCGGGATGTACCGCCAACCGCATCACGCGCGGCCCGGGGGCAGACCGCGCGATCGCCGCCACCGCGAGAGACGACGCTTTTCGCGCCGGCGTCCGCGTGGCCCAAGTTATTACCGGGGAGCGCGACAGCGTTCGTCCGCTTGCCGCGTCCCACACCCGCCAATGATCTTCCAGGATGCCGATATCGGCGCGCTGGAGAGCGTCGAGCGCACCATTACCGTACAGCCAGGCCGGGGCGACGAAGCCGGTAACGGGCTGGCCGATCATATCCTCGAGCAACGCGCGATCGCGCGTGACGAGGGATGCCGCTTCCCATTCGGTCAGGCCGAGAAACTCGCCTTCGCCGGCGGTCATGTGGCGCGCCTTGAATCGATCCATTGGGCGGTCGTGTCGCGACCGATCGCGATGTTCCGATCCGTGCAGGAAAATCTCGACCCCGCGGCTGGACCAATGGCGCAAGCGGGTGGCGAACGGCGAGCCGGCCACGATCGGGGCCTCGCCCCAGAAGTTCGGGACGACCAGCATGGCAAGGCGCGTTACGCCGTCCGCTTCAAGCTGAGCCTGGAGCTGATCGATCGCGCTCTCGTGCCGTGGCGAAACGTCGTGGATCGACACGATCAATCGTCGCGGGCGCGCTGCGGCGGAACTTCGTTCGGTCATTGCGTCAATGACGTAGCCGGACGCGGAAACCGCAGGTTCATTGAAATAAAATTAGAAGCGTCGCGATACCGAGAGACTGTATGTCCGCGGCCGGAGCGGGGTGTATTGGCGGACCACGCCCACGGAAAACGGGTTTCCGAAGGCGAACGTGTCGGCGCGACCATCGAGCAGATTGTCGATGTCGAACCGGACGACCAGGCCGTCGCGATCGGCCGCTATGCCGGCCCTGGCCACAACGTAGTCCGGCACCCGGCGATCAAGCCCGGCATCGAAGCTCAGACGCGACGCCCCGACCAGATCGGCGGCGATTTGGGGCGTGATGCGCCAGCCGCCGACCGCGATGTCGCGGCTGAGCCGGACGCGTCCCGTTATGTCCGGCACAACCGGCAGGCGGCGGTCGGGCGGTAGATCGGTCCCGTCGGTTGCGCTCACCAGACGCGGGCGCTGCCATGTGAAGCCCGCCTTCATTCGCCAGCCGCCGCGCCGCCAGTCGGCGGACGCTTCGACGCCGACGTTCGTTGCCTTGCCGGCGTTACGCGTCGCGATCAGCCCGGTGGGTTCCAGATAGTCGGACTGAATGTCCTGCCAGTTCGATGCGAAAAAACCGCCGTCGAGAGACAGTCTTCCGCGATCCAGCCTGAGGCGCGTGCCGATGTCGATACTGGTCAGTTGGTCGGCGTCATAACGGCCGGTGGCTGGATTGGTCGGGTCGATGCCACCCGGCCGGAAAGCGGTTCCCACGCGGACATAGACTGAACGATCCGGCGTGAACTGGTACGAAAGCGACGCGCTGGGCGTGACGCCGATCAGCGATTTGCTGCGGGCGGATTGGCTGATCTGTTCCAGCCGCTCGTCGTCGGTCGTGGAGCGGAAAAGCCGGATACCCGCAGCTAGCCGCCATTGCGGTGACAGGTCGACCGAGCCATCGGCAAACAGGGCCGCTTCGGTCACGATACGGTGCAAGGCGAAAAAAGGGAAAGCCGGTTGGCCACCGCTCGAAATGTCGCCCGTCGCCCGCGTGACGGCTGCGAGGTACGACGCCCCGACCAACCAAGACAGGTTGGCGTCCGAGGATGAGGACAGCCGCACCTCCTGGTCGAGCAGATGATAGACGCGGTAATCGCGATAGCTGGCCGGACCGGTTACGCCGAGCGCGGCCGCCGACGCCGTGGCGTCGAACAGGTCGTCCTGATCCTGCCAGGTGTAACTTGTCGCCGCCGTCAGTTGCAGCGAGCCGACCGGCCCGGTGACGGTGGCTTGCGCCATACGGACCCGCGATGCGCGCGGTTCCAGGATCGAAAGATCGCGCGTGAGATCCCGGGCGGCGCGATCGACATATTGGCTGTCACGCACACCGATCGATTGGAACAGCCCGGACAAGTCGATCGTCCAGCCATCGGCCGGCGCGATCCTCAGCATCGCGCGACCGCCATACGTGATCGAGCGGTTCAGGTTGCGCGACCCGTCCGCATCGTTGATCCATCCGCCATCTGCGGCTGCATAAGCGAGGAAGCGAACAGCAACGAGATCGTTGACGAGCGGAAGATTGAGCACCGCTTCGCCTTCGCCGCCAAGGCCCCCCCTCGACACGGCGGAGAATCCGAAACCGCCACCGCCGCTCGTGACCCCCAACACCGGCCGATTAGTGACGATCCGGTAGACGCCGCCCAGTGCCCCGGTGCCGTAGAGTGGACCTTGCGGACCCTTGAGTACTTCGACTCGCGCGACGTCGACCAGGCGGAGTCCCGGGTCGGGGGCGTCATACGTAACGCGACCGTCATCGATCTGCACGCTGACGGTCGACTGGCTGAAGCCGTTGAACGGACTGTCGGCGATACCGCGAATGAACAGCCGATCGCGGCCCGGCCCTAAATTGGTGAGCGCCAGCCCGTCGGTGTCATTCGCCACCGAATGACTGTCCTTGCGTACGCCTGGACCATCTTTCTCTTCGGGTTGATAAACCGCTACCGGCGCGGCGATCTTGGACAGCTCCTCGCTCTGCTTGCGTGCGGTGATGACAATATCCGGCCCAGCCTCGGCCTCCGGATCGGCTTTGGGCTGGCCCGCACTCGATGACGGATGTTTGCGCCGGACGATGCGATAGGTCGTTGCGCCCACCCGGATCGCGCGCAGGTCGCTGGCGCGCAGCATGCGGTCGAGGGCCTCGCGTGCCGACATGCGCCCCTGAACCGCAGCCGATCGCTCCCGGGGGATCGGCCCGTCGGTCGCCACCGATATGCCGGTCTGCGCCGAGAGGGTCGCCAGCGCATCGGCCAGATCGATTGCACCGATATTTACTTGATAGACGGTGTCCCGCGCCAGAGCAGCCTGCGGGCAAAGCGCGACGCTAGCGGCCAGCGCCACCGTCGAGACGTATCGCATCGCCTTCCGATCGCTTTCGCAGGTTCGCCAATTCACACAGCGCGTCGATCATCGCATCGGCGCTTCCGGTTGCCAGTATCCCGGAGAAACGCTGCTTGGCAATGCGGGGATCGACGACGATGCTCTTGCCCGAGTATCGGGCGATGTCGGCGGCGATCAGGCCGAGGGGAACGTCGTCATAGGTTAGACGGCCAGTTCTCCAGCCGCCCGGCGTTGCCCGCCTTATCGCCGTCAGGGCCGGGGCGGATCGTGAGTCCGTCGCGGTCAGAACCTGGCCCGCAGGGACTTCGACTTCGCCCCCGGCATTGAGCGAACGGACGGCAACCCGTCCTTCCGTCACCGCCACGCGCAACATGCCGCCGCTTGCCGAGACTTCGAAGCGGGTGCCGACATCGCGGATGGAATAGTCACCGACGCGAATCTCGATCGGCCGGGCCGGGTCATGACGGATGTCGAACCTCGCGCTGCCGTTCAACACCAGGGGATCGCGCGAGGCGCCCGACACCTTCAGCATGCTGCCAGGTGACAGGGTGGTGCTGGAGCCGTCGGCGAGTTGAACGTCGCGAACCTGTCCCTGCGCAGTACGATAGATCGTCGGGGCCGGGATCGGGTTGCCCGGCATAAACGCGATGCCGATCGCCGCGACTGCAGCCGCCGCCGTTCCGGCCAGCGCCCAGCCGATCGCTCGGCGAGGACGGAGCGTCCGGATTGGAGGTTCGGTCCCCAACGCATGACGAAGCACCGGGAGGGCTGCGTCGATCCGGGCGTCGAGCAGGGCGATGGCATCATAGGCGGGCCGGTGACGCGGGTCTGCTTCGAGCCAGCGCGTGAACCCGTCCCAGTCCATGGCGTCGTCGTACTGCATCGCATGCCAGCGCGCCGCAGCCTCGTCGATGTCGTCCACATCTTCGCTCATACCGCATCCCCCGGCGCGCCTGCCCCGGCGAGCCGTCCCTGTTCGCTGTTATGACGCAGTGAGATCGCCATACCTCAGTCCGCCATCGCTCGACGAAGATGCGCCATGGCGACGGCAATATGCTTTTCGACGCCGCTACGGCTGATTCCCAGCCGCGCCGCGATGTCGGCATGCGACAGTCCGTCGATCTTGTGGAGGCGGAACACCTGACCCGCTTTTTCCGGCAATGCGGCGATCGCAGAGGCCAGCGCTGCGGCATCTTCTCGCGCCAACATCGCGGCTTCGGCGTTCGGGCTCAAGTCCACCGGCTCGATGAATGCCCGATCGCGCAGCGAATCCGCCCATTCCCGGTCGCGCCGCTGGCGGGAGGTTCGTGAGCGGACCACATCGAGCGCCAGGTTCTGCGCGGCGCGATACAGATAGGCGCGCGGATTGGCGATGGGTCCGCTGTCCCCGGCATTCGCCCGTATCCATAGTTCCTGAAGCGCGTCGTCCGCCTCCGCAGCGTCGCCGAGCCGGGCGATGAGGAAGCGGCGCAGTTCTTCGCGGAACTCGGCATAAGCGCCGGTCAGTCCGGAAAGCTGGTCGTGAACGGCGCGTCATCCCGGCAGGTCAAGTGGCCGGATCCTGTGCCTTCCCAACGAGCCGAGTGCAATAGTTTGGCGGGTGGTGCGCTGGACAGGCTGCGGTTTCCGGCAAGCATTCCGTCCTGATGACAATGGCCGTGAGCGCCGCAGTTGTGAGGTCGCGAATGAGAATAGTCGACGTCTGCGCTTTCTACACGCCCGCTGGCGGCGGTGTGAAAACCTATATCGACCGTAAGTTGGCGGCAGCGCCCCTGCTCGGCCATGAAGCCGTCGTTATCGCGCCGGGGGAAGCCGACTCGGTAACCCAAATGGGAAAGGGCGCGATCCTGGTCACGATTGCGTCGCCGCGGTTTCCGCTGGACCGCCGCTATCGCTATTTCGCCGACGAGAAGAAGCTTCACCAAACCTTGGCGGCGTGGCGCCCGGATTTTGTCGAGGTATCGTCGCCATGGTCGAGCGCTTCGATGGTCGGCCGCTGGCAAGGCAGCGCGCCACGTTCGTTGGTAATGCATTGTGATCCCTTGTCGGCCTATGCCTATCGATGGTTCGGCGCCGTGGCTGGCATCGCCACGATCGATCGCGGGTTCGACCGGTTCTGGCGGCATCTACGTCAGCTTGATGCGCAGTTCGACGCCGTCATCTGCGCGAGCGATCAACTTACGGAGCGGCTGCGAGCGGGCGGCGTCGGCGGCGCGCGAACGATCAGAATGGGCGTTCAACCCGGCTTGTTCTCGCCGCGTCGACGCGACCCTGCGCTGCGTCGTCAATTGCTCGATCTGTGTGGGCTGGGTGCCGATGCAACGCTCCTGCTCGGGGTCGGCAGATACTCGCCGGAAAAGCGCTGGAAGATGGTGATTGAAGCCACGCTCGCCGCCAGCGCAACGTCAGCGGTCGGCCTCGTACTGATCGGCGATGGCAGGGCGCGGGGGGCGTTGACCGCGGCAACCCGCGGGTCGCCCCATATCGTGGTCGGCGAACCGGTCCGTGAGCGCACCGCGCTCGCCACGGTGCTGGCGAGCGGCGACGCGCTTGTACATGGCTGTGAAGCCGAAACCTTCTGCATGGTCGCCGCCGAGGCCCGCGCGAGCGGCCTGCCGATAATCGTTCCCGACCGAGGCGGCGCGGCCGACCATGCAGATGACGCATTGTCAGTCAGGTATCGCGCCACCGATCCTGACGACTTGCGTCGCGCAATTTCGACATTCCCTCACCGAGACGACCGCTCAGATCGGCACCACCCGTCGATACGGACGATCGACGACCATTTCCGCGAACTTTTCGACGCCTATTGCGACACGGCCGACCTGGGCCTTCTTGCCGCGTGACGACGGTGGTGAACGGGGTGGAGGGTGCCGACAGACCAGGCGGCAGTCCTCTGGAACTGCGGCTGATCTGCTCCCGCCACCGACATCCCCATTGGTCTATATGGCCGCGCTGAAGCGTTCGGCGGACGGCGTCCGGTAGCGATCAAACGCCGAGGCGGCGATCCGCGCATAGGGTGCCCCCTCGGTAGTGATGGAAAGGCCAGTATCATGGCATGATACGAGGCCGCGCTCAGCCAGCGGCGTGAGCACTGTCGCGGCATCGGCCATCATTTGTCGAGCATCCGCTGGCGTCCAGCCAAGAGCGGTCAAATCGACGCTGCGGGTACACAGCAGCCGCTCGATAATTTGCCCGCGGCGTTGGTCGTCGTTGGACCGTAGCTTGCCGCGGGTCGTGGCAAAGCGACCGTTGCCAACGCGCATGCGGTATTGCCCGACATGTTTCTCGGATTGGACGATCAGGTCGGGAAACGAACTGATGGCCGATGCCCCCAAACCGATCACCGTTTGGCAATTATCGTCCGTGAAGCCCTGGAAGTTTCTTCTGAGATTCCCGCTAGCGGCGGCGAGGGCGAGGTTGTCGTCGGGACGCGCATAGTGATCGAAGCCGACGGCCTGAAGGCCGGCTTCCTCCCAGAGATCGCGCGACAAAATACTTTGCCAGAACCGCGCCTCGGCGTCGGGCAGCTGGCGCTCGTCTATCATGCGCTGCCGTGGCAGCATGCGCGGCAAGTGTGCGTAACCGAACATGGCGACCCGGTCCGGGGCCAAGCCCTTTGCCAGGGAGACCGTCCGCGCGATCGAGTCGAGCGTTTGCCCCGGCAGCCCGTACATCAGGTCGAGGTTGATGTGTGCGATACCGGCTTTGCGCAGCTCGGCGACCTGCTGTGCGACCAGGCGATACGGTTGCAGGCGGTTGATCCTGGCCTGAACGCCAAGGTCAAAGGTTTGAGCACCCAAGCTGACGCGCCGGATGCCGGACCGCGAAAGTGCCCGGCAAAATTCGACGTTCAGATGACGGGGATCGAGTTCAGCCGCCCATTCGGCGTCGTGGTCGATCGTGAAGTTGCGCCGAATCGCGACGACCAGGCGCTCGAACTGGCGCGGCGTCAGCGCGTTGGGACTGCCGCCGCCAAAGTGCACATGTTTTACCCGCGCGCCGACACTGGCGGCCACAAGCGCAATTTCCGCGATCAGCGCATCCACGTAGATTTCAAGCCGCGACGTGCGGCCCGCCGCGCCCGTGTTGCAACCGCAATACCAGCAAATCTGGTGGCAATAGGGGATATGCAAATACAGCGAGACGTGGTCGGCAGCGGACAGCCGGTGGAGCGCGGCGGCATACTGATCGGGGCCGACCTGGCCGCTGAACTCTACAGCGGTCGGATAGCTGGTATATCGCGGTACCGCGAGCGCAGCGAGGTCTGCATGAAATACGGTCATCCTGCGCAGCCTCTTCTCCAACGCGACCCCAGGGCCGAGGCGCATTTGGGCAAGGTTACCGAAGCTTAGGGCGGTGGGTATCCGTAAAGCTACGCACCTGCCGCGGATCACCGCCAAATAACGCGAACTCGCTCCGATATGCTTTCCTTTAAAGGGCGATCGAGGGCGAAGCGGTTGTGTCCGTTAGTGTGATGATGTCCTGCTCAATCCTGCCCCTACGCCAGCCGCTGGCGCGATAATGCCTTTCGAGCCTCCTCGGCAAAGGCAGCCACCAACCGGGATCTCTGTGCGCTGACCGCAGTGACAATCCCGTACTGATGGACGATCGGCGGTTCGAAGCTTCGCATGACCAAGCCCTCGCGTACATAACTTCGCGCGAGCAGTGTGTTGACGATGGCGATACCCACGCCGCGCGAGGCCAGTGCGCAAGCGGAGCCGTGTGTATGGGTCTCGATCGCAACGGTCGGGCGCAGATTATATCCGGCGAACGCCTGATCAACCTGAATGCGCCACTGCCGGCCTGATCCGAGCAGGATCAGTGGCGCTGCATTGAGCAGGTCGGGCGTGAGAACGTCGTGCCTGGCAAGGGGATGGTCGGCGCGTAGGGCGCAGCCCGACCCGCTCGACACCAGGGGCTCGCAATGCAGTTCGTCGCTCGCGACCGGCATTTTCATGAACCCGCAATCGACCACGCGAGTCGCGATCAGCGCCTTACTCGTTTCCAGGCTGCGCGAATCGAGATTGAAGCGCACGCCCGGATGATTGCGCAGAAAGCTCGCCACAATATCCGGCAGGACGCCGTCGGCGAAGCTCGGCGGCGCCACGACGCTGAGTTCGCCCGCGGTCGAATTGGCGATGTCGCTGGCGAGGTTCGATACCCGCTGCAATCCGGCGAGCGCGAATTCGACTTCCTCGGCGAGCAACAAGCCGTCCTTGGTCGGAACCAGCTTGCCGCGATCGCGATAGAATAGTTCGAATCCGATCGCGCGCTCGATCTGTGCCAGCGTGCGGCTCACCCCCGGCTGCGTCATGCCAAGGTTCGCTGCGGCAGCGGTGGCCGATCCCGTGCGCATCACCTCGGCCAGCGTTTCGAGTGCGCGCACCCCCAGCGCGGACAGCGGCCTGCCGTCCCTCGGCCTCATGCGTCAGCCTTTCGCGTCAGGAACGACCGGCAGTAGGACATGCGAGGGATGATCGCGATCGACATGGATGTTGTTGTGCGCGATTTGCGGCGGGGCTTCGGGCACTCGCCAGTCGCTGTTCGGGTTGATGTCGAAATGCGGGAAGTTGCTGCTCGACACCTCGACCCGGATCCGGTGGCCGGCGCGGAACAGGTTGCTGGTCGGGAAGCTGCGGATGGCGATGGCATAGATGCGATGCGGCTCCATCGGCTGCGGATCCTCGAACGACTGCCGGAACCGTGCGCGCAGGATGCCATGCGCCAGGTTCATCGCATAGCCCTGAGGATAATCATCGCTGGCCGGATAGACATCGACCAGCTTGATGGTGAAATCGGTGTCGACAGCCGAGGAACTGACGTGAAGATTGGCGACGATCGAGCCGGTCAGTTCGACATCCGCCGTCAGCGGCGCGGTCTCGAACACCAGCACGTCGGGTCGGTCGGCCAGCGCGCGTCCCGGATGGCGCGCACCGAACAGGCCTGCGGTTTCGCGCTGGTCGTATGCGCCGGCGAACATTACGGGCGCGCCCGATGCGATCGCGCCGCCGATTGTCGGCACCGGATCGGCTGGGTCGAAATCATAGCCGCACGGCGGCGCGCCAGCGGAGGGCGGCGCTTCGTCCAGGCTGCCGTCGCCGTGGAGGTAGAGCCTGGTTTGCCGGGTGCGAGCGAGCGGCCATTCCTGTTCGTCGCGCCAGCGCCCGCCATGGTCGAGCCGCCCGTCGGCGTTGCGCCGCCCGCTACCCCCACCCATCACAAACAAGCGGACCGGCGACGGGAGGGGATCGACGACGTCTTGCCGCCCGAGCATATGGCGGTCGAACCAGTCGCGGCGAAGGGCGAAATAATCGCCGCCGACATGCCCATCGAGCGGGGCCTGGTCGCCGAAATCGACATCGCCGGCATAGGTTACTGACCGCTGCCCGTGCGTCCACGGCCCCAGCACCAGCTTGACCGGCCCGCGCTTTATCGGAGCAAGGCCGGTGTAATTGTCGATCGCGGTTTGCGAATAGGGATCGAACCAGCTCGACATATGGACCATCGGCACGTCGGCATAACCGGCGTAGCGATCGAGCGCGTAGATGCCGAGCTGCTTCCAAAAATCGGTCAGCCGGTCATTGTCCCATTGTTCGACGACATAGGATTCGTATTCGGGCGCGGCGGCGAGTGGGGAATTGCCGATCCGCCAGCGTCGGCCGATCCACTCCTCGACAGGCTCGGCGAGGAGTGCCGCACGCCGCGCCGGATCTGCGGCTGTCTCCGGCGAGAGCAAGGCATGCTTCCGCGCCCAGGTCAGCTGCTTGAGTTCGAACGCGCCGCCTTGTCGCGCGCCGCCGTGATAGGCGCTCGAAAAGCCACCTGAATCGAGGAACATCGCCGCCAGACCCGGAGGGTTCAGGCACGCCAGCGCGCTCTGCACATGCGCGCCATAGGACAGGCCGAGCGTGCCGACCCGACCGTCGCACCATGCCTGGCGACACAGCCAAGCCAAGGTGTCGACGCCGTCCTCCGCCTCGTTCAGATATTTGGTAAAGCTGCCCTCGGAGCGGAACCGGCCGCGGCAATCCTGCAGGACATAGGCATAGCCCTGGTCGGCGAACCATCGCGCGATCTCCGGCTTGCTCCGCACGCGCTGATCGGCGCGGGTGAAGTCGCCGTGATTGTCGCCACGCTTGTCGTACGGCGTGCGCTCGAGCAGCACCGGAAACGGTCCCGTCCCGGCCGGCAGGTAGAGGTCGGTCGCCAGATGCACGCCGTCGCGCATCCGCACCATAACGTCGGCGGTTTCCTCTGTTCGCGCGGCGGTCGCCACCGTCAATATCCGATCATCACCGCGACCATCAGCGCCGCGACCGAGAGCAGGGTGAACAGAGCGAACAGCGGCAGCGCGAAACGGAACCAGCGGCCATAGGGAATTTCCGCCGCGGCGAGATAGGCGAGCAGCATGCCCGATGTCGGCGCGAGCATATTGACCAGCCCGTTTCCGAGCAGGAAGGCGAGCACGGTCGTCTGGCCCGACACGCCCGCCGACGCGGCGATCGGCCCCAGCACCGGGATGCTGAGCGCCGCCTTGGCCGAGGTTGACGGGATCAGCAATGTCAGGAACATCTCCACAACCATCACGATGGGCGCAACGATCACCGGAGGAAGGCCGTGGATCTGCTGCGACACCGCTTCGATGATGGTGTCGAGTATCTGTCCGTCGCGCAGGATCACCTCGACCGCGCGGCCCATGCCGACGAGGAGGGCCGCGAGCATCATCGTCTTCATGCCCTCGACGAACAGGTGCGCGCCGGCGGCGGGGCGTATCTTGCCCGTGAGCACGATCGCCGCCGCGGCCGCCACGAACAAGGCGGTGAACTCGGTATCGTCCCAGTCCCACGACAAGGATCCCACGACGAGCAGCGCGAGCGTCCCTGCGCCGATCAGCAGGACGGCGAGATGCCGCGGCGACAGGTGCTGGTGCTCGATCGCCTCAGGCTGCCCGACCAGCCGCCCTTCGCGCAGCACGAACAGCATGGCGATGGCGAGAAACCCGACCCAGATGGCGAAGCGCAGGCCCAGCCCGCTGAAAACGGGCACGTTGACGATCGGCTGCGCGATCAGCAGCGCGACCGGGCTGGTCACCGACGCGAGGTAGCCGACCTTTGCGGCGAGCGTGACAATCGCGAAGCCGAACATCCGGCTACGACCGAGACTCTCGGCGAGCGCGATGATGACCGGGATCAACAACAGATACTCGGAGATCATGCCCAGGAACGTGCTGCCCGCCGAAAAGGCCAGCATCAGCACCGGCACCAGCACGATCGGCCGGCCGCCGCTCAGCTCGATCAGGCGGCGGATGCCGGCATCGATCGCGCCGGTCGATCGCATCACCCCGAACATTCCCCCGAGCGCGAGGATCATAAAGATCAGCGGTGCCGATTTCTTGAGCCCGGCCGGAATCGCGGTGACGATCGCCGCCGGACTGACCGGGCGCGCCGTGCCCTTGGTTGCCTCCCCCGGGATCAGCGCGTCCGCCGTAATCGGCTTGGGCAGCTCACGATAGGTGCCGGCGATGACTGGCGCGTTCTCCTTGTCCGATACGCGGCGATGCTCGCCCGATGGGATGATCCACGTCAGCAATATGGCCAACGCCATCGCTGCCAGCATCATCATCACCGGGTCCAGCCCACCATGCCGGCGGCGACCCGCGGCACCCGCCGGATCGTTCATCCCCTGTGCTCCAGCCCGCGCCCGGCGCGTTACATCTTCACCGAGAAGCGAGCGTAGAGGAACCGGCCACGCGCGTCATAGGTGTAAATATCGTAGTTGATCGGCGCGTTGGCATAGGAGGCCGGCGGCTGGGTATCGAACAAATTGTTGGCGCCGATGCCGAAGCGGTAGCGGCCGTCCGCGACGTTGAACCCGACTTCGGCGTCGACATAGGTGACCGATTTGGTGCGGTTGTCCTTCACGGCGTTCGCAACATCCGTGCTGGGGCCGATATAGCGAGCGCGCAGCACCGCGTTCGCCGCCTCGCCGTCCCAGCTGAGCGACGTCTGTCCCTTCCATCGCGGATAGGTCGATCGCGGCTGGTCGCCCTTGCCGGCGCGATTATCGACGATCGTGCCGCTGCTGGTGGGATCAGGTGATACGGTGCGGAACGAACCGAGATACGAGGCATCGACCACCGCGGCGAACCGCCCGACCGATGTCGGGAATTCGTAGCGCAGCGTCGCATCGACACCGTCGGTCTTGATCGAATTGAGGTTCTGCGATCCCTGGAGCAAGTTGATCACCGCCCCGGTTGACGCGTCGCGCTTCACCAGGTCGCAGAACACGCCCGCACGCAACGCGCAGAGGTTCAGAATCTGCGTCGCGGACTGCGCGGCGATCGCGTTCTTGATCTTGATGTTGTAATAATCGACCGTCAGCGACAGCCCGCGTGCTGGGGTCAGCGCGATGCCCGCGCTGATGCTGTCCGACGTTTCCGGCTTCAGGTTGCGATTGCCGCTGATCACGCCCGGGATCAGGCCATTGAGGTTATAGTTGATCTGGTTGTAGCCGGCGGGCACCCCCGCGCAGCCTGGCTTGGCCGAATTGGCCGTCGCACCGCCATTGCATGGATCGGTGCCCTGGAAACTGGTTTGGCGCGAGCCCTGATAGAGTTCGAGGATCGAGGGTGCGCGGAAACCCTGCGCATAAGTCCCGCGCAGCAACACCCCGGCGATCGGACGGTATCCGACGCCGCCCTTGAACGTCGCCTTGCCGCCCACCGTGGAATAGCGCGAATAGCGCCCGGCCAGGCTGACATCGAGCGCCTTGCCGACCGGCGAATCCTTGAGCAGCGGGATCGACAGCTCGCCATAAAATTCGTGCAGGTCATAGCTGCCGGTCGTCGCGGTCCGCGTCTGCGCGGTGGTCTTGGCGTAAAGCGATGCGTCCAGATAGGTCGGCGCAGCATTGGCGATCGCGTCGGGACGATCGGTGCCCTGGTTGCGGCGATATTCGTACCCGACCGCGAGCGCCACATCGCCTGCCGGCAGCGTAAACAGCGTGCCGGTCGCGTTGACCGTCGCGTTCCATAGCTGGGTGAAATTCGATTCGATCGTTGTCGCGCGAATATAGGCGGCCTGTTGCGCCGTCATCGGCCCGAACAGGTTGACCGGGACGCAGCCCGCATTGGCGGCGCAGGTCGCCGGATTGCCCAGCGCCAGAAACAGGTTGTCGTAGTTGATGCCGTTCAGCGCACGGGACGAAATATAGTCCTTCGCGTAGCTCGCGAACGCATCCCAGTGCCAGCGATTGCCGAACAGCCGGAAGCTGCCGTCGAAACCGGCCGCGATCCGCCAGGTCTGCACGTCCTGGATATTGTCGCGATTGCCGACGTCGGTCATCACCTTGCGGACACGCCAGGCGGTGTTCGCCGCGAAGGTCAGCGCGTTGGCGGCGGGCACGCCGTTGGCGGTGCCGAACGGGTTGAACGGCTGGTTATTGGGAATCGCGAAACCGCGCACGGTCCCGGCGGTGCCGCCTATGTCGAGCAGGACGGGCGAGAAGAGCTGGTCCGACTTGCGATCGTTGTACAGGCCCTCAATCTTGAACTTCAGATTGTCGCTGATCTCGTAATCGAAGCGACCGTAAATGCCGTAGCGCTTGGACGGGCCGGTCGAATAGATGCCCTGAGCCTGCGTGTTGTAGAAATCGCCCGGCAGCGATGCGACGTGGAAGCTGTTGTCCGCCAGCGCTCCCGCGCCATAGAGCGTATTTGCGCCGTTCAGTGCGATTGGCGATGCGCTGCTGGCAAAGCCCGCCGCGGTTCCGAAATAGGCGTTATTGGCGAGGCCGGGCAGGATATAGAGGCCTGCCGGACTGGTGCCCGGCGCCGTCACCGGCACCAGCGAGGTGGTTGTCAGCGCACGCGCGTCGGTACGGATTGCGGTCGATTGGAAATAGCTGCCCGACAGGATGATCGAAGCGCGGCCGAAGCGCTTGCCGACGTTGAGGATCGCCGAATATTCGGCGCCATCGCCCTTGTCGGTCGTCCCCATCTTGCCCGATGCGCGAATACCGTCGAACGGTTGTATCGTCTTGATGTTGACCACGCCGGCAATCGCATCGGCGCCATAGATTGCGGATGCGCCGTCCTTCAGCACCTCGATCCCGTCGATCATACCCATCGGAATGGTGTTGAGATCGACGAAATCGCGAAAGCCGCGCTGTCCGACCGCATCGACCCAGCGATGCCCATTGACCAACACCAGCACGCGGTTGCCGCTGCCTTCGCCGCCGCCGAGATAGCGCAGGTTGATCGACGACGCGCCGTAGGAAGTACCCTGCGTGCCGTTGGAGTTGAGGCTGACGCCTGCCGAAGGGAGTTTCTGTAGCAGGTCACCGACCGAGCTCGTGCCCGACTTGGCGATGTCCGCCGCGGTGATCGTCAGCAATGGACCGACCGTGTCGGCGTCGCGTCGCTGAATGCGCGAACCCGTGATGATAATGTCGCCCTGCGGCGCGGCATCGGCATCGGCGGGCACTGCAGGAGTCGCCGGCGCGTCCTGCGCCTGCGCGGGCGTGGCAGTCGCGGCCATGGCGATCGCGGCCAGGCTCGCGCCCAGCATCATTGCCCGACAATTAGCGGCAACGCGCCCCGAAGCACCCCGTTCGATCATGTCTTCCCCCTGCTTATCCCGAATCGCGCAAAGCCTATCCAAGTTGGACCCAAGCGAAAGCTGATGGCCGAACTTCATCGGAGCATACCAATTTCGTTATGATATTGCCCACCACCAATGCCGGGCGATTATGACATCGAACGGAGGGAAAGAACGATGATGCGGCCTCATCCGCACCGGCGCGCGATGCTTGGCGCGATCGCAGCCGCTGCCGCGACGCCGGCCGCACTGGCACGAGGGCGGACGTACCAACGCGTAGTGCTGCTCGGCCAGTCACTCATCCAACGGGACGTCTGTTTGGCGGGATGGCCGGGTATGGCGGCGATTGCCGGGCAATTGCGCCGGGCCGACGTTGTGTTCACCGACCTTGAAACGGCGATCGACGTGCCCGGCGCAGGCGCGCCGACGCGGACTGGCGAAGTGCTGCATGCCGCGCCACCGGTGGTGATCGATTGCCTGAAGGCGCTCGGCGTAACGATGGTCACCACTGCCAACAACCATGCATGGGATCTCGGCGCCGACGGCATCCGCGCGGCGATCGCCGAGCTCGACCGGCGCGGAATCACACATGCCGGCAGCGGAGGCGACCTCGCCACGGCTGCGGCTGAGGCAGTGCAATCCACGCCTCATGGCCGGGTCGCGCTCGTGGCGGCCGCGGCCGGAGCGATCCGGGACGGGGCGGCGGCAATGCCCGGCCGTCCTGGCGTAAACGAGCTTCGCCGCCGCGGCGACGGGACGCTGGAACCCGCCGATGTCAGCCGGGTGTTGCTGGCGATCCGCGCGGCTCGCCGGTCGGGCGCCACCGTCCTGATGTGTCTGCACAATCATTATTGGGAGCCGCGCCCCTCTGACACTCCGGCATGGCAGCGTGACTTTGCGCGGGCTTGCGTCGATGCCGGTGCGGCGGCCTTTGTCGGCCATGGCCCGCCGATGATGCAGCCTTACGAACTGTATCGTGGCGCGCCACTGTTCCACGGGCTGGGCAACTTTATTTTTCAGACGCGGAAGATTGACGGCAGCTATGGCCGGGAGACGTGGCGGTCGCTGATCGTCGATGCCCGGTTCGCGAACGGCCTGTTCGTCGATGCACGCCTGATCCCAATCTTGCTCGACCCCGCCAAGGACGGGGAGTTTTCGCGCGGCCTGCCCGCGATCGACGCGGGGAAAATCGTCGATCTACGTGGCGAGAGCTGAACCCGACGCTGAGGTGTGGCCGTCCTCGCGGCACAATTTGCGTGGTGGTCGATCTTCTACCCTTAAAGAGCGGTCAACTTGCTATGAGCGCGCCCGTCATATCAGTCAAAAACCAGCCAGAAAATTTCATGGGGTTCCAGACTCATTGCGCCGGCTGGAAACTGACGGCCGGACAGCACGTCTCTGCACGTCCTGTCATGCTTCGCGGGACGTTGAAACGACTGAACTGTCGGCGACAAATTACACGCGCAAAGTAGAACCTGCCCCTTACCACGGACGAAACCCAAGACGGCGTCATTCGCCAAGTCCAGAGGTTCGGCGGGGCCGGGCGTGATCAAGTCATTGAGCTTGAGTGCAGCCTCGGCATAGCCACGAAGGGCGCGATGCGCCTCCCCAGCGGATGTCCGGCCGGCTTCGTTCGCGTCCATGCGATGCCAGTCCATTTGTGGCCGCTGGAGCCAGCGACCTTCATCCCGCCGCGCCGGATCCGATGTGTAATCCTGGTCGTTTTCAAGCGCGATCTCGTCCCCCATGTAGATCATGGGCCATCCGTCGAGCGCGAATATGACGCCGTAAAGCGCGCGTAGCCGGGCGAGTGCGAGATCCTGGTCGACGTCCGCCCGGCCCAGGCCGACCAACGATGCGGCCATGCCATTGGTCGATGGCACACCGCCCGGCGCGGTCTGGAATCGCCGCCCCGCCGAAAAGCCGCCGCCGTCGTAGAAGGCGGACCAGCGCGCCAGATCGTCGGGCGATGCATAGTCGGCCAGCGCGTTCCAGATCAGGTCGTCGTGACACCGCACATAGTTCAGCCACGCCCCTCGATCGGGGCGCTTGGCGGCTGCGGTCAGCATCGTTCGAATGATGCCGGCATCCTGGTCGGCCAACCCCGCCCACAACGCCGTCATCACGCCGTTGTTATAGGCAAGATCGCAGCCGACTGTGCTGTCATTCCCGAAAAATGGGATCACGTCGGCCGGATTTTCGATGGCTTCGGTCAGCAGGACGACGCTGGGCGCCGCGATGTCCAACGCCGCGCGAAAGGCGGCAACAATGGTGTAAGCCTCTGGTTGGTTGCGACACGTCGTACCCAGGCGCTTCCAGAGAAATGGTGCACTATCCAAGCGAAAGCCCTGCGCACCCTTGTTCGCCAGGAACAGCAAGACGTCGAGCATTTCGTAGAAGACGTCGGGATTGGCGTAATTGAGGTCCCATTGAAACGGATAGAAGGTCGTCCACACCCATCCGTCCATCTGGGCATCGTACGTGAAGGACCCCGGCGCAGTGTCGGGAAAAACGTCGATCAGCGTAGCGCTGTATGCGTCCACGGCCTCTGATCCGAGCACGTGATAATAAGCACGGTATTTCGGGTCGCCGCGGCGCGCGCGTTCGGCCCAGTCATGCTCGCGGGCGGTGTGATTGCAGACGATGTCCAGCATCAGTCCCATGCCGCGCGCCCGCATTTCGGCCGCCAGCCGCTCCAGCGTCGCGATGTCGCCGAGCGCTGGCTCGACCGCGCGATAGTTCGCCACGGCGAAGCCGCCGTCGCTGTCACCCGGCCGCGTTTCGAGCAGGGGCAGCGGGTGTAGCCAGCGAACCCCCAGTCCATCCAGATAATCGAGTTTGCCGATCACGCCCTCGAGCGTGCCGGCGAAGCGGTCAACATAAAAAGTGTAAACCGTCTCCCCGGACTGCGAGACCCAGCCAGGTTGGGCGCGGCGGGCACGATCGATCGCCTTCAACTCAGGGCTTCGCGCGGCAGCAGCGTCGTCAAGGAGCGCGCAGACGCGATCGAACAGCACCGGCGCGGCGTCGCGATAGATCAGTTCAAGTTGCTTCGCCAGCGAGCGGCGGGCGCCATCGGCGTCAACGGTCATGCGATGGCCGCGCGTTCGGCTGCGTCAGGATCGAAAGCCACGCTGGGCCTGTCGTCGAAGATCATCGTCGGCGTATGGCCTTCTCCGACCGGGCGCCAGTCGGGCAGGCCGGCATGGTTCGGATCGCCGGTTCTGGCAAAGGCGAGCAGGGCGTCCATCATTCGCCGGCTGAGCGCCATGGCGCGCGCTCCACCGCCGGTCATACTCGCACAGCGATCGGTGTTGCCGAACATGAAGGGAATATCGAGGCAATGGAACGCGCGGGGCCGCGCGTCGAGCACCGGGGTCTGCCAGGTAAACCAGTAAAGATACGCCGCGGCCGTGCTATGCCGCGCCTTGGCCTGCGCTTGTGCTACGGCGCTTTGACGGATCGGCGCAGTGGCGATGCGCGACCATAAATCGAAGCGGGATGCCTGGGGGGTACGGCGGCGAAACGCGGCAATCACGGCGCTCGATCGGCCGGGGAGGAAAGACTCGACCGCCGCCAACAGGTCGTCCTCGCGCATCGTTTCGCGTTCCGGATGATTGATCCCGGTCACGAACTCGTTGAGCGTACTGCCGATCATCATCGGCACGTCGGCTGACAGATCGGGCAGATCCGGCGCCTCGGGCGAGGCTAGCACCGTCGTGCCGTCGATCACCGGCGCGAAACCGAGCATATCGCCGAGCCTTCTGACGTCCAGGAACGCGCCAGGCTGCGGATTGGCCCGCGCAAGCACGGCCTCGCTCGCTCGGCGCAGTTCGGCATACGGCATTGCCCGGAGCCGATCGATCGTGTCCGGCGTGACCTTGAGTTCGGCCAACAGCAGATCCGACAGGCGCCTCGCCTTTTCCGGTGTGGCGCATCGGGCGAGGGAACCGCTCATCACCACGGCGCGGTGGAATAGACCACGAGCGGCTGGCATGCCCATCAGCGTGCTGACTTTGGCCCCGCCACCCGACTGGCCGAATATCAATACCTGCGTCGGGTCGCCGCCGAACCGTGCGATATTGTCGCGAACCCAGCGCAGCGCGGCGACGATGTCGAGCATGCCGACATTGCCCGATTGCGCGTATGCAGCTCCACAACGCGATAGGTCGAGGAACCCCAGCAGGTTGAGCCGGTGATTGAGCGTCACCACCACCGCATCACCGTGCGCGGCGAGCGCATGACCATCGAATGCCGGCAGATCGTGGCCCGACCCGGCGGCAAAGCCGCCGCCGTGCAGCCACACCAGCACGGGACGTTGCCGTCCGTCATCGATCCCCGGGGTCCAGACGTTGATGCGCAGGCAGTCTTCGCCTTCGACGCTGTCGTTCCATTGGAAGATGAACGCTTCTTCGTCGTTGAGCCGGCCGGTTCCCTTGTCTTGCGGGCAGACCGGTCCGAACGCGCGGGCGCTGCGCACGCCCGTCCATGGCGTCGGCGGCTGGGGCGGCCGAAAGCGGTTGGGGCCACCGGTATCCGCGCCGTAGGGGACGCCCTTGAAGATGAAAATGCCGTCCTGGCGGTAGCCGGCGACCTTGCCCGCCGTCGTCGATGCGATCGCCGTTTCCGCTCCAGCGGTCAGCGTGTCGCGCTGTCGGCCTGAAGGCAGCCCGGCGCCGTTCGAAACCGTCGACGCTAAGGCTGGGGAAGCCGCGGCTGATGCGGCCATCCCGGCGGCGGCCGTTTTTAGCCATGTTCGCCGGTCGATGCCGTCCGTCGTCGGCGCTGCGCCCGATCCGCTTACCATGGGCGTACCCCTTACTCTATCGCGCATGCCAGTGCCTTCGCGGTCGACGGCGCCCCCGGTCCAGCCGAGGACACCGTCGACCACAATTCACTTGGAATTGAGACGCAGCGTAATGCCGATCGTCCGGGGGCGCGGTCCGGCGAGCAAGGTCGGGCCGTTCGCCGCCGTCGGCCCGCGATAATCGGACAGATTATCGGCGAACAGCCGGATCTCGTAACGATCGATCCGCACGCCGGCGCTCATATTATAGAGCTGGTAGGGGTTGAGCGTATTGACCGTTGCGTCACCATTGCGTGCACGCCCGATCGCCGTCACCGATGCGGTCGCGAAGAAATCGTAGTTGCCGAACCGATGATCGTAGGACGCGTCGCCGCGCCAGTTGAACGGCGGGGTATTGAGCAAGCGTTGACCGTTGCCGATCCGGGGATTGGCCGCGCCGAACGCGGGCAGAACTTTGGTGAACTTGGAATCGTTGACGTTGCCGACCACCGACAGGACCAGGCCCTTGGCCGGCGTCCGCCACGTCGCCTCGACGTCGACGCCGCGCGAGCGCCCGTCGCCCAGATTGGCGAACGCCGCCAACCCGATCGACGTGTTAAACGCGCTTTGGATGTTGGTGTACTGGATGTCGTAAAGGCTGACCGCCAGACGCAGCGCACCATCGAACAACGTGCCCTTGGTGCCGATTTCCAGGTTACGCAATTTGTCCGGCGTCAGCGAAATCGCGCTGGGTACGCCATCGGCGATCACCGCGTCGGCCTGCGCCTTCGACTGCAGGATGCCGCTGCGGAAGCCCGTGCCGGCGTTGAAGAAGATCAGCCAGTCCTTGCTCGGATAATAAGCCAGATTGGCGCGCCACGTCAGCGCGTCGGGGTTGGCGTTGCTGAGCACGTGGGAGCCGTTCGACAGCGAATCCGATTTCCGGGTGTCGTTGAAATAACGCAACCCGACCAGCGGGACGAGCTTGCCCCCGAACAGTTCGTAGCTGACTTCCGAAAAGACCGCGACGTTCTCGGTCTTGGTGATGGTGTTGCCGCTGAGCTTCAGCGCCGGGAAATTGATGTCGAACGTGTAGAGGCCCTTGGCGTTCTGATAGAATACGCCTGCGACGCCGTGGAACGGACCCGTGCCGGAGGTCGCCACGCGGAATTCGTTCACGAAGTTCTGCGCGTTACCGCCATTGTTGAGCACGCCGATCCCGAGCGGCGCACCGAGGTTCAGGCCGACCTGAAAGCCGCCCGGCAGCGACTTCTGATAGGATGTCGCGTTGGTCACCGTGAACTTGCCGACGTCGCGAGTAATCGTGCCGGAGAAATATTCGGCACGCCGGCGGTCATAGCCAACAACGCTGCCTTGATACGCGGCATAGGGCGGATTCACCGAATTGATGACGTTGAGATAATTCTGATCGGTGCTGAAATACCACCCGCGCAGCCGGACGGTGGTCAACGCATCGGGCTTCCACAGGAGCACGGCCTGAATATCCTTGGCGATGACGTTGTTGGCGTCCTTTTCGCGGGGCGTCCCGGTCGGCGCGCCGGCATAGATGTCGGCGGTGCCCGCGCGATAATCGTAACCACCGCTGATCCGCAGTGCGAGCTTGTCGGTTACCAGCGGGATGGAGAGCGCGGCGGCACCGCGATAGTTCAGCTTGCTGGCGTCGCGTGTCGTCGAGACCTCGGCTTCGCCTGCAACGGTAATCGATTGCAGATCGGGGTTCTTGGTGTGGTAGATGATGGTGCCTGCCGCGGAACCCTGGCCGTAAAGCGTTCCCTGCGGACCGCGCAGCACTTCCACCCGATCGAGATCGAAATAGTTGATCGGCGGCGCGCTCTGGTTGTTGGGCACGCCGAAAGGCGTGTCGTCGAGGTAATAGCCGACCAGGCCGTCGCCGATCGGACCGCCGGCGCCCGAGCCGCGGAAGGAATAGATGCGATACCCGGCGCCGATCTCCTGCGCTTGCGACGCGCCCGGAATGAGTTGGATCAAGTCGGCGCCATCGCGGATGTTGCGCTCCTTCAACGTCGCGCCGGAAAATGCCTGGATCGCCGAAGGCACGCGGTTGAGCTTCTCTGCGCCGGTCTTCGACGCGGTCACGACGATGTCGTCGTCGTAAGCGGTCGTCGTCTGTGGTGCTGCGTCCGGGTTGGCCGTGGTCGCCTGCTGCGCGATGGCCGGGAAGGCGGTCATGGCGACGATAGCGGCGGCAATCGATGCGCCATGACGGATTGCGATGCGCAGTCCGCTCCGTCGGCCTTCTTCATGTTCGTTGTTGCTGACTGCCCGACAGTCGCCCGCGTACAGATGCTTCTGCATAGTTCCTCTCCCCAAAATTCGATCGTTCTGTGCAATCGGTTGCATGCAACTAACACGCGATCCGCGGCTCTGCAAGATGCTGCTAGTTCGCTGTCATCAGCGGTCGGATAACTCAGGATCCCGTGGCGAAGGCGGCGCGAAGCGCGCTCTTCCAAGTCGACGTGAATTCGGTCGCGGCCCGAGATCGAGGCGCGATGAAATCGAAGCCGTGATACGCGCCCGGCGTCACCAGCAATTGGGTCGGGACGCCGGCCTTCACGAGCCGCGCGGCATAAGCGACGTCCTCGTCCACGAAGAGATCGATCGCGCCGACGCCGATAAATGTCGGGGGCAAGCCTGCAAGGTCTGCGATTCGTGCCGGGACCGCGCCGTAGGGAGCTGTCACGCCGCCGGCCGGGCGGCCCAGGAAACTGCTCCAGCCGAAGCGATTGCCCGCTTCGTTCCAGCCGATCGTGCCGATGAACGGCGGCACGCGCCGGGTGCTGCCGGTGCGGTCGTCGAGCATCGGATAGATCAGAACCTGATAACAGATGGGAAGCGCGCCGCGGTCGCGCGCCGCGATCGCCAGCATCGCCGCCAGGCCGCCGCCGGCGCTTTCGCCCATCACCGCGATCCGCCGCGGATCGACGCCCAGCGCGTCGGCGTTGGCGTGCAGCCATGCCAGCGCGGCGTAGCAATCGTCCACCGGACCCGGAAACGGTGTTTCTGGCGAAAGGCGATAATCGACTTCGACCACCACGCAGTCGAGTTCCGCGGCAAGGCGCTGGGAGGCGACGATCGTGTCGGCCACCCGACCCAGGATCATGCCGCCGCCATGGATATGGAGGACAGCCGGGCGGCGGGCCTTGTCCGATCGAGCGCCGATCACCACCACCGGAACGGGCGGGGCGTTGCGCATGCCCGGAACGACGCGCCGCTCGACGCTCGCGGCCGGTGCCGGGAGCGGCGCGGGTGGGGGCGGCGCGTTTTGCCGGAGGGTGCGGACCGCCGCCGGCGTGAGCGGAGAGGGCAAGGGGCGAGCCAGGACCAGCCGGGCGCCGTCGCGTAGCTCGGGATCGACGCGGCGGAGCATCGCGTCCGTTGCTGAAGGAGGGGCGGCGGAAACCGGAGTCTGTGACCTGGCGGCGATCGGCGCCATGACCCCCGCGGTCAGGATTCCGAGCTGGAATGCCCGGCGGTTCATCGTCATCGGCCTCTCCTTTTCTTGCCTCTCCGGCTAGGCCGGGCGGGCGACCTTTTGTAGCAGATAGATGGAAATCCTTGCAAACGATTGCGTGAAGATGCTTAGTGGCGCGAACGGTGCCGCCAGCGACAAGGGCATCGATCGATTGGGATGGGAGAGGATTTCATGAAGAGCGGGGTGTTCAGCCATCTGCGTCTGTTGATGGCGGTAGGATTAGTGGCTCTGGCGCCGCTCGGCGCGCCGCCGCTCACTGCCCAGACGGCCAACATTCCCCCGATCAAGGTTGACGCAAACGGGACCGTCGAGGTTCCGGCAATGACGGTCCCCGTGTCGAGCCTGCTCAGCCCGGAGGCCAAGGCCTATGTCGCCGATCATCTGCGCGAGATGCAGCAACCGTCGCTGTTGCAGCAAAAAGACGGCGTGCCGGTGTTCATGGCGCCCTATCTCGCGCGTCAGAATGCGTTGTTCGCGCACAAGCGCACCGACACCAAGATCGGCGGGGTTCGGGTATTCGATTATGCCCCGACCGCTGGCATCGCCCCGGGCAACCGCAACCGGGTGCTGATCAATCTGCACGGCGGCGGATTCATGGGATGTTTTCCGGGCTGTGCCGAACTCGAATCGATCCCGCTCGCCACGCTCGGCCGGATCAGGGTCGTGTCGGTCGATTATCGCGAGGGTCCCGACCATCGCTTCCCGGCCGCCAGCGAGGATGTCGCCGCGGTCTATCGCGCGCTGCTCAAGCAATACCCGGCCCAGAATATCGGCATTTACGGCTGTTCGGCTGGCGGGATGCTGACTGGCATGGCGACCGCCTGGTTCCAGGTCCACGGCCTGCCCCGCCCAGGTGCGATCGGGATCTTCTGTGCCGGCATGACGATGTCGGGTTTCGGGTTTGGCGGCGACGCCGATTTCGTGACCGCGCCCCTGGGCGAGGCGCGCGCCGCCCCCGCCTGGCCGCCCGCCGACCGCAGCACCGCGACCAAGCTACCCTATTTTGCCGGCACCGATCCCGCCGATCCCCTGGTGTCGCCCGGCTCGTCGGATGCAGTGATGCGCAAGTTTCCGCCGACGCTAATCATCACCGCGACGCGCGGCTTCGAATTCAGCGCGGCGGTCCACACGCACACCCAATTAGTCCGGTTGGGGGTCGATGCGGAACTCCACGTCTGGGAAGGGCTGTTCCACGGCTTTTTCTATAATGCGGACGTTCCCGAATCGCGCGACGCCTACAACGTGATGATCCGCTTCTTCGATCGTAAGCTCGGGCGCTGACCGGCCGGGCGATGCCGTCGTGACCGCAGCACTGCCGAATGCGGCCAGCGGTTTCACGCCGCTGCCGCGACCGGGCAGACGGGGCGCCCTGTTCGTCCATCACCTGGCGGGATCGTATGGTCTGCTGCCACGTGACGTGTTCGTCTGGGTGCCCGACGCGCCCGTGCCCCAAGGCGGCTTTCCCGTGCTCTATCTGCAGGACGGCCAGAACCTGTTCGACGCGCGGCTGGTGCCGTTCGGCACGGCTTGGGAGGCCGATCGCAGCGTCTCGCGGCTCGTCGACGCGGGTGGGATCGTGCCGGTCATGGTCGTCGGGATCGCGAGTACCGCCGAGCGCTTCACCGACTACGCTCCGGCATCGATGATGGCGCAGTTGCCGGCGCCGGCGCGCGCCGCGGTGGAGTTGGCCTGGGGCGGACGCGCGCGGTCGGCCGATTATGCTCGGTTGGTGATCGAGGACGTAAAGCCGCTGATCGACCGGCATTTCCCGACCCGTCCCGATCCGGAAGCGACGTTCGTCGGAGGATCCTCGCTGGGCGCGATGGCCGCGCTGGAAATATTGTCGGCCTATCCGGACCAAGTCGGCGGCGCGCTATGTCTGTCGGCGCATTTCAGTCTGCTGCCCGTGACAGGGACTGAACAGCTCCCCGCAGGCTTCGGTGCCGATGTGACGGCGGCGGCGGCCGGGTTTGCGGCCGATCTGCCGCGCGCCGGACGGCATGTGCTATGGATCGACCGAAGCGCGCTCGGGATCGATCGCTTCTATGGTCCGTCGCACACCGCTGTCGCCGATGTGTTGAAGGCGCGTGGCTTCATCCAGGATGTTGACCTCGTCATGCGCTGCTATCCGGGGGTCGGCCATGACGAGGGTGCGTGGCGCGACCGGCTGGACGATGCGCTGAGCTTTCTTCTTGCATGCCGAACCGGCTAGGCTTGGCCCTCGGCGGGCGGCGGTTCGCGTGTCCACAGCACGCATAGCGCCGCCAGACCCATCAACACGCCGCACAATGTCAGCACGTTACGCGCGTCGCCGCCGAGCCAGCGATCGAAATAGAGCGGCATCGTCGCGGCATTGATCAGCATCGGCACGACGATCATCATGTTGAAGATCCCCATGTAGACACCGGTGCGCTCTGGCGGGATCGCGCCGGACAGGATGATATAGGGATTGCCCATGATGCTGCCCCATCCGATGCCGATGCCGATCGCCGGCAGCAACAACCACGTTGCCTGCGTGATATGCGGGATTGCCAGCATGCCCAGGCCCGCCGCGATCAGGCAACAGCAATGCATCGTCGCCGCGCCCCAGCGGCGCGTCAGCGGCACCATCGCGAGTGCTGCGACGAACGCTACGCCGTTGTAGAACCCGCCCAGCATGCCGTTGTCGAGCACGGCGCGGCGAAACCCTTCGGACAGCGGATTGCTCTCGCCATAGACCGACCGGCTGATCGCGTAGATCACGTAATTCCAATAGGCGAACATCGCATACCATTGGAACAGGCTCATCAGCGCCAGCTTGCGCATCGCCATCGGCATGGTCGCGATCGCGTCCCAGATTTCCCACAACGTCGCGCCGACGGTGCGCGGCTTGGCGGCGATCGCTGCGCGCGTCGGTGCGTCCAGCGGCAATTCGGGCACGCGCACGATCGACCAGACGATCGTCGTGAACGACAGAACCGCACCGATCGTGAACGCCGCGCGCGTGATCACCGGGATGTTATGCGCATCGACCGCGTTGACGCTGAAACCGAGCACGTTGACCATGAACGTCGGCGCCAGATAGGCGAGCATCTGGCCCAGCCCCGTGAACGCGCTTTGCGACAGGAAGCCGAAATGGCGCTGATCGTTCGACAGCCGGTCGCTGACATAGGCGCGATAGGGTTCCATCGTGATGTTGTTGCCGGCGTCGAGTATCCATAGCGTGCAGACCGCGGTCAGGATTGTCGGGCTGAGCGGCATCGCGAACAGCCCGATCGAACACAGCACCGCACCGAACAGGAAATAAGGCGTCCGGCGGCCCCAGCGTGACATGGTGCGGTCGCTCATCGCACCGATCAGGGGTTGGACAAGCAGCCCGGTCAGCGGCCCGGCCAGTTGGAGTAGCGGCAGGCTGGCTTCATTGGCCCCGAGATAGGAATAGATCGGGGCCATGTTGGACTGCTGCAGTCCGAAGCTGAATTGCAGGCCGAGAAACCCGAGATTCATCTCGATGATGCGCAGCAGCGACAGACGCGGCTTTAGGGCAAGAGTCATCGACGCTGCTCCCGGGGCGCGCGCGGCATCAAATGACCGCCGAGCCAAGCATCGAACAAAGCGGGCCACTGCGCATTGGGCGTGCCGGGCATTCCTAGTCCAAAGCCATGGCCGCCGCGTTCGAATAAATGCGCTTCGGCCGGTACCTTGGCGGCGCGCAACGCCGCCAGCATCCTAAAGCTGTTGTCGGGGGGCACGGCCGTGTCGTCGAGCGCATGCACGATGAAGGTCGGCGGCGTCGTGCCGTCGACATGCTGGTCGGGGGAGCGGCGAGTGACGAGTGGGTCATCTGGGGCGGGGCCAAGCAGCGACAACGCGGTCTGCGGATTGGTCAGACCCGCCACCAGCGTAATGACCGGATAGATCAAGCCGGCGGCGATCGGGCGCGCATCCAGCCCGTCGATCGAATCGCGGGCGGCGTAGGTATCCTCGGCAAACCCGGTGGCCAGTGAGGCGGCGAGATGCCCCCCGGCAGAATAACCCAGCACCGCCACCTTCGCCGGATCGATTGTGTAACGCGTCGCCTGCGACCTGATGACGCGCATCGCGCGTTGGGCATCCTGCAAGGGGACGATGCTGCGCCGGCTCCATCCTTCGCCGGGCAAGCGGTGGATCAACACGAAAACGGTATATCCCCGAGCCGTCAGGACCTGCGCCGTATCGCCGCCCTCGTGGGTCCCCACGATGAAGGTGTAGGCGCCGCCGGGGATCAGCAGGATGGCGCAGCCGTTGCTCGCGCGAGGGCGGAACACATGCAGTGTCGGTCTGTCGACGTTGCGGAAAAATCCGGGCGGAGCGTTTGGTGGGACTGGGTGCGACTGGAATCCCGTCTCGGGCGGTTGGTCCCGCCATAGCGGCAGCGTCTCCGCCGCCCGCCAAGCGGGCGAAAGCGGACCTAGGGGATTGGACGCAGGCCCCGGCGGTGCCGCCTCGGCGGCGGCGGATCGCGCCAGCATCAGCCCGACCCCGGCGCCGGCCAGCACCGCGCGTCGGTCAATGGCTCCGGTATCTCCAGCGCGGTCGGAGGATTTGTTCGATGCGGACCGACGCACTATCCGCGCCCCGCAAACGCAGCGCGAAGCGCGCTTTTCCAGGCGGCGGTGAACTCGCGCGCCACGCGGGCCTGCGGCACGACAAAGTCGAACGCGTGGAACGCGCCCGGCGTGACCAGCAATTGGGTCGGCACGTCGGCGGCGATCAAGCGCCGGGCATAGGCGATGTCCTCGTCGGCAAAAAGGTCGATCGCGCCGACCCCGATGAAGCATGGCGTCAGGCCGGTCAGCGCCGCAACGCGCGCGGGCACGGCCCCCGCCGGCGCCCGCGATGCCCCGGCCGGCACGCCAAGAAAGGCGCTCCAGCCGAACACGTTCGCCTCCGGCGACCAGCCGATCGGTTTGGCCCGGCCGGCCGGCATCGGCGTGGTCCCGGTGCGATCGTCGAGCATTGGGTAGAGCAAAATCTGACCGCATAGTGACACCTCGCCGCGGTCGCGCGCGGCGATCGCGACCAACGCGGCGAGCCCGCCGCCGGCACTTTCGCCCATGACGGCGATGCGCGTCCGGTCGACGCCCAACGCCGCGGCGTTGCGATGCAGCCAGACCAGCGCGGCGTAATTGTCCTCGACCGGTCCCGGGAACGGCGTTTCGGGCGCGAGGCGATAATCGACGTTGACGACAACACAATCGAACTCGGCCGCGATCGTCTGGCAGAAGGCGGTCATGTTTTGGGCGCGGCCCGAAATCATCCCGCCGCCGTGGATATGCAGCATGGCGGGGCGGGTTACCCCCGGCTTGGCGCCGATCACCTGGATCGCGACGTCCGGGTCGCCGCGGCGTCCGGGGATGCTTTGCAGCGTGACGGTTGGAGCCGGCGGCGGCAGCGTGGGGGGCGCGACCCATGACGACCGCAGCGCGGGGAGACCCGCGCGTGACAGCGGAGGAAATTTCTGGCCGAGCATTACCTGCGCGGCCGGCCGCAGTTCCGGGTCGACGAGCTTGAGCGGGTCGGTGCCAGGCTCGACCGCTGCCGCCATTTTGGTAGCCTGCGTCAACAGGAGCACGGTGCTGGTGGCGAGGATACCCCGATGCAGGTCGCGCCGCGTCACCGTCATTTCATCTCTCCCAGTCGCAACCGCTCTGCAATCGATTGCGTACGATACTTTCTATCGAGATGTACGGGTCAGCGCAATCGCCGTGATGCCCGATGCGCCGCTGTCGCCGCGGCGCGTCAGGCGCGTTGCACCATCGGGGCGATGAGGTATGACACGGCATGCGACCGCCAAAAGCAAATCTTGTCAGCGGTGTTGCTGGCGCGCCGTTGAAGATGGCAGATATTGCCAAGCTGGCAGGTGTCTCGACCTCGACCGTTTCACGCGCCTTGGCGGAAAGCCAACTCATCCCGGTCGAGACTCGCCGCCAGATCCAGCAGATCGCAATCGAACACGGCTATGTGATCGATCAACGCGGCCAGCGACTTCGATCAAACCGGACACGTACGATATGTGTCGCGATCCCGCTTGGGCACGAAGCCGACCAACTCATCTCCGACCCCTTCTTCCTGCAGTTGTTCGGGCACATCGCCGACGAAGTGTCCGCGCGGAACTATGACGTGTTGCTGTCGCGCATCCCTGCGCCGGCACCAGGCTGGCTCACCCGCCACGTGCAGTCACAAAAGGCGGACGGATATATCGTTGTCGGCCAAAGCAACCAGCACGTCGAGATCAACGCCGCGGCCCGGACGTTCCTGCCGCTGGTGGTGTGGGGCGCGCATCTACCGGAACAGGCCTATTGTTCGGTCGGGTCGGACAATATCGGTGGTGCGCGGGCAGCGGTCGATGCGTTGTTGCAGGCCGGGCGGCGTCGGATCGTATTTCTGGGCGCGGCCGACCTGCCGGAAATCGAAATGCGGCGGCGCGGATACGTCACCGCGCTTGAACGCGCTGGGGTTCCGATCGACGGATCCTTGATCCAGCCCGCCCATTTCACGGGCGATACCGCTTTGGCGGCCGTCCAGAATTTGCTCGCGCGGGGTGTGCTGTTCGATGGCATCTTCGCCGCCTCCGATGTCATCGCTTTGGGAGCGATTCGGGCGCTGCAGACCGCTGGCCTGGAAGTGCCGCAGGATGTCTCGGTTATCGGGTTCGACGACCTCGAACTTGCCGAGCACTCGCACCCGCGATTGACGACGGTGCGTCAGGACTTGGCGCACGGGGCGGCGGCGCTGGTGGAATTTCTGTTCCGGCGCCTGGAAGGCGAGGAAACGCCTTCCGCAACCTTGCCGGTGCGGATTGTCGAGCGGGATTCGGTCTGAGCGACGACGTTGATCGTCGCTGGCTGTGGCAGCGATATTGTCAGACCAACGGGTGTTGTCAGTCTAATGCGAACTGCTCTTCCCAGGATGGAATTCGGTCTTAGAGGGCGGGCGTCTGGCTCGACAGCGATGGCCGCTCAGCTGCCCGCCCTCCAGCCGAGTTATCGGCGCGGCGCAGCCGGCGTCGCGCTGGGCGGGGCCGGCGATGTCGGCGGTGTTACGCCGGTTTGCGGCACGTCAGGGACGACCCCAGGGGTGGCGGGTGCAGGCGGCGGCGGTGTGTCCGTGCCAGGGGGCGGCGGTGGGCCGTCGCGGCCGGGCGGCGGGGGCGGCGGTCCGCCATGGCCGGGTTTCGCACCCGGTCCGGCAGGCGGCGGTGGGCCGACTTCCTCTACGTTGCCGGACCCGTTGACCAGGAATCGCGCCCTCAGCTGGCCGTTGTCGAAGCGTCCCTGGACCAACACCGAAGAGCCAGGTGCGATTCCCAACCTATCGCCGCGTCCGGCGTCGACCATCACGCGGCCGGTCGAGTCCTGCACGATGAAGCGATCCCCATAGACCTCCGCGACGCGACCGCGCACGGTTACGATGCCTTTCGTCGAACTCAGCTTCGCGATCGCCGTCTGCACGGTGGGCGCCATCTCGACGGCTGGCCGCGTCAGCGACATCGCGCCCGCGCCGCCGGCTGCGCCGATGGCGAGCAGTCCGGTCGCCCCAAGAGCCAACCGTTGCTTCGCCGACATATGAAGCCTTCCTATTTTCGTCATGATCATATCTCCTTCCGTGGTTGATCGATGAGCGATGTTTAGACGGCACGCCCAACATGCCGGCTGAACCATGCGGTTCAGTTTGAGTTTAGGCTGGCAGCATAGGAGCCGGGCATGCGCATATTGTTGGTAGAGGACGATAAGGATCTGGGGCCGATCGTCGCGCGAGCGCTGCGCGAGGAGAATTTCGCGGTCGACCTCGTCGCAGGCGGGATCGATGCCGCGCACCTCGGCGATACCGAATTGTATGACGCGGCGGTGCTCGATCTTGGGCTTCCCGGGCTCGACGGCGTTTCGGTGCTCAAGGCATGGCGCGAGGCCGGCAAAGCGGTGCCTGTCCTGGTGCTGACCGCGCGTGATGGCTGGTCCGACAAGGTTGCGGGGTTCAAGGCCGGTGCGGACGACTATCTGGTCAAGCCGGTTCGCGTCGAGGAACTCGTCATGCGTCTGCGGGCACTGGTGCGCCGCGCCGCGGGGCACGCAAATGCCCGGATAGATTGCGGACCCCTTTCGTTCGACAGCCAGACTGGACAATTCGAGCTAGATGGCCTTCCGCTAAAGCTCACCGCGTTCGAATGGCGCGTGCTGTCACAGCTGATGCTGCGCCGCGGCGCCGTGGTCGAACGGCTGGAACTCCTCGAACGCGTCTATGAAGGCGATGCGGACGTCGATTCGAACAGCCTGGAAGTAATCGTCGGCCGGCTGCGCAAGAAGATCGGCGCCAAGATCATCGAGACGGTGCGAGGGCGAGGCTATAGCCTCGCCTATCCAGCCTGAGGCAATGCGAGCAATGCCCCGTTCGTTGCAGGGTCGAATGTTGCTGCTCTCGGGTGTCGCCACGTTGCTCGCGCTGGTGGTGGCGGGCTGGGCGATCGCGGGCGTTCTCGAACGTTTCGTCGTCGAAGGCCTGGACCGCCGCCTTGATGCCGAGCTGTCGCTGCTGGCGAGCAGTGTGGATGCCAATGGGCGCGTCGATCGCAGTCGGCTGGAGCAGCGGATTAGCGCCTTCGAGCAGGGGCCGGGCTGGCGATGGCGGGTCGTGGGACCCGTCGGCACGATCGGCTCGGCCGACTTCCCTGCTTTGGACTTGGGACCGCCCCGACCGCCACACGCGCCGGAAGGGCGGCGGCCTGAGAATGGCGGCAAGCGGATCGGCGCGCTGGAAGGGAGCGAGACAGACGGCTCGCGTGTCCACGCGAGACAAGTGACGATCCGTAGCGCGCGCGGCGATGTGACGTTGATCGCTGCGGCGCCCCGCGAGATCCTGACTCGTCCGATCCGTGCCGCGCTGGCCCCATTGCTGACTGCCCTGGCTATGCTGGCCGCGCTGTTTGCAGCGGCAACACTCGTCCAGTTGCGACTAGGGTTGCGACCGGTGCGGCGCATGCGAGATCAGGTTGCGGCGTTGCGCAGCGGCCGGCAAACGACGATCGACGAGGATCAGCCGTCCGAACTGCGCCCGCTTGCCGTCGAGCTCAATGCGCTCGCGCGCGACAATGAGGCCGCGCTGGGCGCCGCCCGCCAGTCTGCCGCCAATCTTGCACACGCGCTCAAGACTCCCGTCGCGACCCTTGCGCTCGACCTGCGTGACGATCCTGAACGCGCGGCGCAGGTCGCCAGGATCGATGCCACCATCCGCCATCATCTGGCCCGCGCTCGCGCGTCCGCGGCCAATCTTCGTACGAAGACGCTGGTCGCGCCTGCGGTCGGCGGCGTTGTCACCGCGGTCAGCCGCATCCATGCGGAACGCGCGCTTTCGTTCGATGTCGAGCTTGCGCCCGAGCTGGCGGTCGCGGTCGACCCGCATGACCTCGACGAGGTGATCGGGAATCTCGTCAACAACGCTGCCCGCTATGCACAGTCGCGCGTCCGCATCACCGGCGCGATGGATCCTGCCGATCGCCGCCAAGTCGCGATCACCGTTGCCGACGATGGTCCTGGCGTCCCGGCCAACCTTCGCATGAGTATGCCGCACCCCGGACTCCGGTTGGACGAGGCGGGCGACGGGCACGGGTTCGGGTTGTCGATCGTCGCCGAACTGACGAACCTCTATGGCGGATCGCTCACGCTCGACGAAGCGATCGAGAGCGGTCTGGCCGCCCGTGTCACCCTGCCTGTGGCCTAAGCAAACGATCGGGAATTGGTGTGCGAGGAGACCCCATTCCGCCAGTGCGGCCGAGCGGCCTTCCCTGCATGTCTGTCGATGGACGGGGTGGCGCTTGATAAGTGACTGTTCTTCCCCCGGCTATTTTTACACGCGGATAAGCCCGACAAGGCCGGCGGCATTGCCGCCCAATATGGCCGCTTGATCCGCCTCCCTCAGTCTCGCGTGAAAACCGACCGGGTCGGGTTCGGCCATGTCGAAGGGGTAGTCACTCCCCAGGCACAGTTTGTCGGCACCGTGGGTGCGCACGAGGCTGTCGAGCTGGTCCTGATCGAATACCAACGTATCGAGCCACAGTTTGCGGAGATAGGTAGAGGGTTCATGCCGGCAATGTTCGGAGCAATCGGCGCGGGCGCGCCAGCCATGGTCCATTCCGCCCCAATAGCCCGGCGTGTAACCCCCGCCATGGGCGACGCAGATCCGCAATCCGGGAAAATTGTCCAGCACCCCACCGAAAATGAGGTGGCCGATGGCCAGCGTGGATTCGAGCGGATTGCCGATCAGGTTGTTGAAATAATATTCGCTCATCCGCTGCGCATGGGAAAACCCCAGCGGGTGGAGAAACAACAGGATGCCGAGCTCTTCTGCAGCAGCGAAAAAGGGCCGGAACTCTTCGGCGTGCAAATCCTTGCCGTTCACGTTCGAATTGATTTCGATGCCGCGAAGGTCGAGATCATGCACGCAGCGCAGCATCTCGGCGATCGCCATCTCGACATTCTGTAATGGAGCGGTCCCCATGCCGACGAGCCGGTCGGGATGCTGCGCAACCGCGAGATTGTCTGTATCTCGATCCTAATCGCGGTCGGCGCACACGGTGTCGCGAAGCATTTCAAATATGCTCACAAGATCGGCATCACCGACGAAGAGCTGAAAGAGATCATCATCCAGACGATCCCGTATGCCGGCCTGCCCAAGGCGCTGAGCGCGATGGCGTTGTTACGGCGTATCCAGAGCGGCGCCGAACTCCAGCTGTAGCGCGCGCACCGACGCCATAGCCTTGTGGCACGGGGTTGCGTAGGATCGCGGCCATGGTCGAGACGGCAACTTCCCCGGTCAAGTCGGCGATGCGGACGCTCGACATCATCGAATATGTCGTCGCGCGCGACCGAGCGGTGGTGGCGCAGGAAATCGCCGCGGCGCTCGCCATTCCCGTCAGCAGTCTTTCTTATCTGCTCAACACGCTGGTCGAGCGCGACTTCCTGGTCCGGGATGGGCGGCGTTATGTCGCTGGGCCAGGCCTCGAGCGGTTGCAGGCGCGGACGCACAATTTCTCGATCGCCGAACGTGCGGCGCCGCTCGTGCGGTCGTTGCGGCTACAGATCAACGAAACGGTTTCCTTCTTCGTCCGGCGCGGGTGGGAAATGGAAGCGATCGTGACGGAGAGCAGCGATCACGCACTGCGCTATGCCGTCCAGATCGGTAGCTTGACCCCGCTCTATTGCTATTCCGCAGGCAAGGCGCTGCTCGCGTCGATGCCGGAAGCCGAATTTGCGCGTTACCTGGCGGAAAGCGACCGGCCGGCGGTGACGCCTGCGACGATCACGGACGCGCAAGCGCTGTCCGAAGACATCGCCGAGATTCGACGGACCGGAATCGCCTATACGCGCGGTGAGAGCACCCCGGGGATTACGGCGCTCGGTCGCGCAGTAGTCGTCGATGGCGAGGCGGTCGGCGCGTTCGCCATCGCTATCCCAAGCGTCCGCTTCGACCATGACCTTGAACAGCGTGCGGTCGAACTCCTTATGACCACCAGCGCATTGCTGGCGCGTTGAGCGGCGTTTCCTCGCCACTCAGCGCTTCCAGTCAGAGAGATTGCCGCGTCCGCCACCCTTCGGCGTAGCTGTCGCGAGCCACCTCAGAGTAGGGCACGGGAGCGACGACGGCCTTGATCTCGGTCTGGACATGACGCTCGACCGTGGGTTTGCGCGTGCCGCCATCGGGCTCACCCCATAACAGGGTCACTTCGGTGCCGGGCGCGGCAACCGCTTCATCGACCATCGCGAGCGTGAGCATCCGGCCCTCATTGGCGGTGTAGGCGATCCACGTCGACAGCCCGACCAACTCGCCGTCCTTCAGCACTTGGTCATAGGGGTGCATCGAATACACCGCAGACGGCATTTCCATATATTTCGCGCGGTCTTCCTTGCCGTATTGCGACGACAGCACCCGCATCAGGTCGGCATTGTCGAGCGCCAGCGTCACCTTCTTGCGATGCGGCTTGCTGGCGAGCTGTTCGAGCGCTTCGCGGCCGATAAAGTCGTGGTCGAACTTGATGATCGGCCCATAACCCAGATCCCACGGCGTCAGGTAATAGCCCTCGATCGAGTCGGGAACGTAGCTGCCGCCGATCGACGCCTTGGCCTCATAGCTGTTCGCCGAAAGCCACTCGCGGAACGCGCGCGTGCCCTCGCCGGTATAGGTTGCGGGCAACGGGGAGGGAATCCAGCCCGACTCAATCGTGTTCGACGAATAGGTCCGCCCGCCGACCAGCGTCAGGCCATGGTCTTTCCCCGCGTCGATCAGCGCGTTGCGGATCGTGTCGTAATCGGCCCAGGGACCGAACAGCTCATACCCCGGCTGACCCGCCATACCGTGGCGCAGCGCACGCACCTCGCGCCCGGCGATCTGGATGCGCGCCATATGAAAGAATTTGAGGTCGGGCGGCGTCGCGCCCATCGCTTGTTCCAGCACCGCCATGGCGTTCGGGCCCTGGAGCTGGAAACGATAGGAGCGCCGGTTTTCCGGGTCGGGCCGCACCGCCGTCCGCTCGTCGCGCGACACGCTGACGTTCCATTCGCCGGTCTGCGCGTGATATTCGACCCATTCGATCACTGGCGCGCGACCGACCAGATTGAACTTCTGATCGTCCAGATAGAACAGGATGACGTCGCCGATCACGTAGCCATCGGGCGTGACCGGAACGAATTGCTTCGCCCGATCCGGCACGAAGTTCTTGAAACTGTTGATGCCCAGATGATTCAGCATCGCGAAGGCATCTGGCCCCTCGACCGCCAGATCGACCATGTGGAACGACTGGTTGAACAATACCGCCTTGTTCATCCAGGCCATCTGTTCGTCGCGCCAGTTCGAATATTCGCCGGGAACCCCGGGGTAGACGTTGGGTCCGGACTGCTGATTGCGCAGCAGTTCGACGATGTTGCCGCTGTTATCGAGCAGCTGCTGTAGATTGGAAGCCGTCATCATTCTCTCCTTGGGACCGGGGTTCTTCATGGATCGGGGTCTCCAGCCATCGGGCGATGGCGGCATTGAGCGCGTCGGGCGCCTCCGCGGGCAGCATGTGGCCGGCACAATCGACGACCACCAGATCGGCGTCAGCGACGGCTGTGGCGATCGCACGGTGCTGGTCAGGTGGGCTCCAGCGATCCTCGCTGCCGCAAGCGACCAATGTCGGGCAGGCGATAGCGGGCAGCAGGCTCTCGACTTCCGGTCGGGCAAGTAACGCGGCGATCTGCGCTTCAAATCTTGCAAGGCCGGCATCGATGCACATCGCACGCAATCGCTGCATGAGCGACGGGTCGGCAAGATTGGCAGGTGCGACCATTGGCGGCAGCCAGGAATCGACCAACGCCTCCATTCCGCTTGCGCGGCCAAGGTCGCGCAGAGCGAATCGAGCTTCGGCTTCATGGTCGCGCGGCAGGTGGACCCCGGTGCTGACCAGCGCCAGTCGATCGACTCGCTCCGGCGCTTGCCGGACGACTTCCAGGGCAACCCGCGCGCCCAGGGAGTGACCTAACAGCGCGAAACGCCGGGGCGCGGCGTCGAGTACCCTGCGCGCCATCGCCTGAATACTGGCGCAAAGACCGTAATCGGCCACCATGGAGTCCGGAAACGCGGCAAGCTGGTCAGCAAAGATCCGACGATCGCAGATCAGACCCGGCAGCAGGATCAATGGCACGACGCTTTCCGAAAACTTCCCAAGCATGAAAATTCGTGTATGCGAAAACAATCTGACCCGCTAGGACTAATGTCGGGTGGAGAGGGATGAGGCGAAACAGATGACGACGGTCCCCGTAATCCATCCAAACTGGTCGCGTCCCCCGCGCGACATGACCGACGGCTATTCGCTCGAAATGACGGCGCGCGATCGCGCAGCGCTCTTGGAGGCGGCCCCGCACATCGCGCCCGAAACGCCGATCGCCGTCACCTTCCTGCCGCAGGAATCGATCGATGCCCGGATTGCGGCAGCGGTGACGGCGCGACAGCTTGGCTTCGAGCCGATGCCGCATCTGTCAGCGCGTCGCATCGCGTCGCACGCCGAACTCGACCAGACCGTCGCCCGCTGCGTCGCCGAAGCGGGCGTGACTCGGATGTTTCTCGTCGCGGGCGACCCGCCGGTCCCGGCTGGTCCTTTTCCCGACACACTGTCTCTGCTCGCGACCGGGCTGTTCGAACGCCATGGCATCCGCGCGATCGGCATCGCCGGCCATCCCGAAAGTCACCCGGCGATGGACGAGGCGACGCGTTGGGCGGCGCTCGAGGCCAAGCGCGACGATTTGACTCGCCGCGGGATCGCGACGCTGATCGTCACGCAGTTCGGCTTCGATGCGGCGCCCGTCCTCGACTGGCTGCGGCGGCTGCGCGATCGGGGGATCGACGCTCCGGTCCGGCTCGGGGTTGCGGGGCCTGCGGGTATCAAGACGCTGTTACGCTATGCCGCGCATTGCGGCGTCGGCGCGTCGGCCGCGGTGATGGCCCGCTATGGCGTCTCGCTAGGGCATTTGCTGGGAACGGCGGGCCCCGACCGTCTGGTGAACGCGCTCGGCAGCGGCCTGACGCCAGCGCACGGGGCGGTCCGGTTGCATTTCTACCCGTTCGGCGGGCTCGGCCGCACTGTCGATTGGATCAACGATTATGCAGCCCGCAAGGATAGTCGCGCGCGCCGGATCGGGGCAGAGCGATGACCGCGACTTATATCCTGCGCCTTTCGTGTGACGACCGGCCCGGCCTTGTCGCCAGCGTGGCCGACCTGTTGGCCAACAATGGCGGCAATATCGTCGATGCCCAGCAATTCAACGATCGGCAGACCAACCGCTTTTTCATGCGGGTCGCCTTCGACATCGACACGACCGGAATCGACTCGGTTCGCGCCGGGGTGGCCGCCTTGGCAGAGGTGATCGATGCCGAATGGACCCTGCGCAATGCGGCCGAGCGCAAGCGCGTGCTGATGATGGTGTCCAAGTTCGATCATTGCCTCGGTGACTTGCTGTATCGGCGCCGGATCGGCGAACTGCCGATGGATGTGGTCGGCATCGTTTCCAATCATCCGCGCGACGTGCTGCACACTACGATGATCGGCGAAATTCCGTACCATCACTTGCCGGTGACGCCGCAGACCAAGGCGGCGCAGGAAGCGGCGTTGAAGCGGATCGTGGCGGACAGCGGCGCGGAACTGGTGGTGCTCGCCCGTTACATGCAAATCCTGTCGGACGACCTCGCCGCATTCCTGTCCGGCCGATGCATCAACATCCACCACAGTTTCCTGCCGGGCTTCAAGGGCGCCAAGCCGTATCACCAGGCGCATGATCGGGGGGTCAAGATGATCGGCGCGACGGCGCATTACGTCACGGGCGATCTCGACGAAGGGCCGATCATCGCACAGGATGTCGAGCCGATCAGTCACGCCGATACGGCGGACGACCTGGTACGCAAGGGCCGTGACATCGAACGCCGCGTGCTCGCTGCGGCCGTCGCGTGCCACATCCAGGATCGCGTATTCCTCAACGGCAATCGCACCGTCGTGTTTCGGTAGTGGGCATGGCAAACACGCAGACCGCCACCACCGTCATCGTCCGCGACTTGTCGATCGACGCGATGATCGGCGTCGACGCCGACGAACAGGGACGGTCGAGACCGCTGATCGTCACCGTGACGGCAAACGTGGACATGGCGCCGGCGCCCGCGGTGCTGGCCGATACGCTCGATCATTGCGCGATCGTGGCGGCCGCGCGCGACCTGGCGTCGCGTCCGATCGGGCTGATCGAGGACTTTGCCCGTCTCTTGGCGGAGCGTTGCCTCGAACTGGGTCCCGTCCGGTGCGTAACGGTCGACATCGCCAAGCCCGGTGCGATCACGGGAGGCATGGCCGCGACCAGTGTCACGGTCGAACGCGTCTCCGGGACCCGTGTCGTGCCCTTTCCCCGCGCCGCGCGCGGCGGTCTTCAACAACTTCGTTTCCGCTTCGAACCCGACATAAATCCTGACGCGCAGCGCAAATTGTCCTGGCTCCTGAACGAACTCGCCGGATCGATCTACGGAGTCGATCTCAGCGCTTTGACATACGACCCCGGCGCTGCCGAATGGACCGCGAGCGTGACCTTGGGAGACCGCCGTGCGCCGCGCCTGACGGCAATCGTCGAAGATTGCTCCCCGCGGTGCTGTCAGACTAAAGCGAGCTCCTCTCTCCACGATGGAGTCCGGTCTTTGAAGGCAGGGGTCTAGCTGGCGAGCGCCTGCCACTCGGCCAATGCGGCCGAGCGGCGTTCCTTGAAAGTCTGACGGTCGATGAGATGGCGTTCGTGGTTGAAGTGATTGTGTACGTTGGCGTGGACCGAGGCGAACTTTTGTAACGTCTTCATTCGCCGGAATCTGACCATTGCACGCTCTCGTCGTCGGAACGGCAGGTGGCTGTTCTCGGCCCGGTTGTTGAGCCATTTGCCCATTTCACGGCACTCGAGATTCCCCAGATCGCGCATCGCGGCAGGGTAGGATCGAAGGACGTCGGTGACGATGGCATCAACCTGGCCATGGCGCTTCAGCGCCTTCTTCATGAAAGCGAGGGCGGCGGATTTGTCGCGCTTTTTCGTGACATAGCTCTCGAGAATCTCGCCTTCGTGATCGACCGCGCGCCATAGGTAAACCATCTCGCCATTCAGTTTGACGTACATTTCATCGAGATGCCATTTCCACTGGCGGAAGCCGCGCATCCGGCTGACTCGCCGGCGCCGGATCTCGCTTGCGAACATCGGCCCGAACCTGTTCCACCAATGGCGTACAGTCTCGTGGCAAATGTCGATGCCGCGTTCGAAGAGCAGATCCTCGACGTTCCGCAGCGACAGCGGAAACCGCACATACATCATCACGACCAGGCGGATCAGCTCGGGCGATGAATGGAAATACCGGAATGGGCTTTGCGGTTTGCGGGGACGGGTCATCAAGCCGGCCTACCCGTCAGCCACTAACGACCGGTGCATTTGGTCTGACAAAGCCGACCGAACCTGTTCCACCACATCCGCACCGTCTCATGGCAAATGTCGATGCCCCGCTCGAACAGCAGATCCTCCACGTTGCGCAACGACAGGGGAAACCGGACATACATCATAACCACCAGGCGGATTACTTCCGGCGACGAGTTGAAGTAGCGGAACGGGCTTGATGGTTTGTGGCGCCGAGACATGTGCGCCGCGCTAACTGGCATCTTCTAACGATAGGTGCATTTGCTCTGACAGTGCCTTTCAGCGCCTTCCTCATAAAGCGCAGCGCGGCTTCCTTGTCCCGGGTCTTGGTCATGTAGCTTTCGAGGATCTCGCCCTCGTGGTCGACGGCGCGCCAGAGATAGACCATTTCGCCGTTGAGCTTCACGTACATCTCGTCGAGGTGCCATCGCCAATGGCGAAAGCCGCGCATGCGACTGACCCGCTGACGGCGAATGTCGCTGGCGAACATCGGCCCTAACCTGTTCCACCAATGGCGTACAGTCTCGTGGCAAATGTC